>JALDRC010000009.1 GCA_031316115.1 Nitrososphaeraceae archaeon | reverse complement strand
ATTTTCCAGAATTATCAAAATATAAAGTCAATAGAGATACCCAATTACCTACAGGAGAACCAATAGAGACAATTGCCGAAGAGGCTTATCCAGAAGATCAAAAATAGTAGAGAGAATAATACAAATCATTATTTTAAAATAATAAAACCAATAATGTTTTTTGTCATTATTATGCCTTCATCAAATAATTACATGATTATTTTAAAATAAATCAAATTATGTAAGGTGGCCTTAGATACTATATGTAGCTAAATATTTATCTGAATATAAATATAAATATATATTTTAAGAATATTTATAGAAAAGAAATTATTATAAACCAAATTATATTTCTTGTGATAGGAAAATAAAGTAATATTAATTAACATAATTTAATATTTTATTATTTATTATTTGGTAATATAAAAAAGATATACTTTATTTTATGACGAATTTTATTTTTTTACGTTTCTCTAAAATACCCTTCCATGACTATTTCTGTCAAAGGTTTTCTATCATTTGGAAATTCAACTTCCTGAAGATTAGGTGGAAGATTTTCTTTAGGTCCTCTCTTTCCAATAGCAATCATTGCCATAACTTCATAGGATTCAGGAATACCCAAGTCAGTCTTAGCTTTTTGGTAGTCAAATCCTTGCATTCCATGTGCAATAATTCCACGATTACAAGCTTCTAAAGCTAAATTTTCCCAAGCTGCACCTGCATCAAATTGATGTGTAATAGAAGGCTTTTCATTATATTCAAAATTCTTCCGTGATATAATGACTACTAAAGCAGAAGCGTTTTTGGCCCATACTTTATTACCTTTATATAATAGACCAAAGAGTTTATTCCAACTTTCTGTATTTCGTTTTGCATAGATAAATCTCCATGGTTGGTTATTATATGATGATGGTGCCCATCTGGCGGCTTCAAAAAGTGACATCAAGTTATTATCATCAATATCTTCACCTGTCATAGATCTAGGTGACCATCTGTTAATGAATAATGGGTTAATTTTATTGGTCGGATTACGAGTGGTAATTTCTGAATCAAGCATGATATAAAGTAGAGAAAGTAATATATAAAAATACAAGTCCGTTTAGAAATTGAAAAATTAATACGTAAGTATATTTTAGAAGTATGCAAGAGTAATTTAAAATCAAGATCAAATAAGAAAAAGATCCTGTTAACTTAGCAATAATTCACCTCCACTTTCTTATAGAATCATATTCTGATTCTTGTATTGCATGGATAAATGAATGGATTGCTCCCATTATATACATGTAGTAGATCACAATTATTTCTATTCTTCTTGACACATGAATAGTAATCATCAAAACGTTCTGTCCTGTCTTAATATTACATTAATCTTTCAATAATGATTTTTCAAAAGATACATCTAAGCTATGTTTTAAATGTAAAATGCTGCATCTCTTAGATATCACCTACCTACATAAGTGTATACTTAGTGTTTGAATTATTTCTCCACAAGAGCTCTGAAATTCTCTGGTACTACCATGTTTCTTGTGAAATATAGAATTTAAGTATATATCTATAAACATATTCTATACAATTCCTTAACAAAAAGTGATGACTACAAATCTGAATTATATTTTCCTATATGATGAATGCTGATATTCTTCTTCTCTTATAGATCTGACTGCAGCAAACTTTCTGAATGAATCCAATCCTCTACAGCAATGTTCCTTCCTTCTTGATCCTTAAAAGGTTCCAGTGTTTTACATTAGTTTCTTTTTCCATTTAAATCTTGAGTGTAAAAATAGAAAAACATATTACAAAACATGTGGATGTTCTGTTAGTTCATATAATAAATAACCATAAATAACAAAATAAATATTCAACGATAAATCTATATCATCAACTTTACAGCAACTAATTATACAATCATTAGAAATTTTCAAGCAAAGAGGGATATGTATGTAAAGATTTCTTATTATATATAAGATGTTTTATTCAGAATTTTAGGAATTATTTCTTCATTTATGTTATGACGTAATAATCTAGTGGATGTAAAGCAACAATAATGAGGGGAATTCAACATATTAATTTAGAACAATAAACTTTATTGCAATACAACATTTACAATTAAGTTCACCATCTGAAACCAATACAACTACATATTCATCAGAATTAAGCGATTTATCTTACAAGACAATATTATCTAGAACTGACGGAATTATGATATCTTTTAGTACATCTACTTTTATAGGTGATTAATCTAAAGTAGATAGTTTTACTGAAGATTCACCAAATACAGGATTAGTTATAGACAAGTATAAGGTAGAACAAGATACAACATCTGTTAAATTGTCTAATCATATATAAAATAGATAAAAAGATATTATGATTTTCATCTCCCAAGATAAATTTAATATCTAAATCTTCACCGAGTTAGCCAGATTACTTTGCATCTTTTTTATAAACATGGATGTTTATGATGTATTTAGCTTATTTTACATGGAGTATATATGTAGTTGTATAATTCCAACCTATTGGTCCATCATATTGATTACCCTCGATCTCTATTTTAGATGTCGAATTAACATCACCCTTTGCTATTAGTTCATGTGTTCCTGGTGGAAGAGGTTTAATGAAAAGCCAGTTGCCGTCTGCGACAGCCTGTGTAGTCTGAGAAGTTAAATTCAAAATATTATTTTCTGGTAAAGTAAAATTGAAAAGATCTGTCTGGATCCTATAATTTTCTAGATTTGGTAAAGAAACTCCATCAAGTGTAGCACTTACCCCAACTACGAGGTCTTGCATACTCTTAGCACATTCTCTTAGTTCTTGTTCTGTTTTTAGCGATGGAAATTCTGCATATGAGCATTCAGAATTTAATAGTGTTATAAGTAAGGCTGTATTTTGTGGTATTTCACATGTACGTGTGACTGGATGATTATATGATAAGGTAAGAAACCAAACTGGGGCATTTTGATTTTCTCCACAATATTTACCAGTATCGTCATATGATGGATTTGTAGCCCAAGGAATTGCGTAACTCCATTGCCACCATTTCTCGGTCCAGTCTGCGTAAGAAACATTGAAAGGATTAGAATTGATATCATAAACTAAATTAGATACATCAAGACTTGTGTTATTTAAAAATGCAGTATTATTAGAAACTTCTGCTGTGCTAATTGATACTATATCAACAGAGTTTATCAGAAGTAAAATCAAAATCAAGCTAAAAAAACTTGTGGACAGTAAAAAATTTCTCATCATAACTCCTATTACATAGATTATTTAATGAACTTTTCTCTATGTCTATGTACGTATCTTACATTTCTCATTTGTAAATAGATTTATTTTCATGTTTAGAAGTAGGTTTCTGTTCAGAAATAAGGAATTTGTAGCGATAAAAGTTTGGTAATTATACGATAACGAAGTGTTATTAGTTGATAATATACGTATAGCAAAGCAATAATTATTCTAATATTGTAACATAGAACTAATATAAGATTTTATTTGAGGTTGTACAAGTTATTAAGAATTAAAATAAAATATTATAATAATTATTTTCAATTAATACAAACAAATGTAATTTTCACAACATAGTTTTCAACACTTTCAATTATTATTGTTTCTGTATAAACATCAAATTAAGTTTTTCACAATAAAACCAACTAATTCAGACAGATCTAAATTGGTCATTTAACATGTTAATTTTGGTTTGATATCGAAAATCAATTCAAGGTCCTATTCCTTGAAAATATGTGATATATATAAGACAAGACAATATTGTTTTCAGCCCGACAGGAAGAATTTTTAATTTTGAACCTGGTTGTTAATCTGTTTAATCTATTGTAGTTACATTAAATATCTTAAATACATCCATTTCTACTGACTTTTTGAAAGTTATAGTAATAGTATTTATCTACAAATTTAGAAAGCTAATTCAAAGGAGATTCATACTTATTGTAGACTTCTATCGTACATTTTTAGCTCGCATTTTTTGTAAAAAACAATCATTTAAATTATTACATATTAGAAATTAAATATGTATCCTTAAGATAAGTAAAAATAACATCAATCTCCATTTACAGCTATTGTTATTGAAAGTACAAGAGGAATAGGAAAAGAAACTGCATTACTTTAATTAAAAAATGTAATCATTGTAATAATATCCTTACGATATCAAGACAATGTAGGCAACTTCATAAAAGAAATACATATTAAATTCCCTTCTAAAAAAGAAAATATTTTAGGATTAAAGTACGATGTTAGCACATATTTTGGTTTAAGATCTCTTGCCAATAAACCCATGAACTGATTTAGAAGGACTGATATTATTTTTAATAATGTATTACTATCTTATTCCAAAAATGGAATAGATACAACGGAATAAGAATAAAATAAAAATAGTAATATTAATTTAAAAGATGTTTTATATGTACAGTGTTTCTACATATTATTAAAAATAAATCAGCTGGTAATTTATGTAGTGTTAATGTCTAAGTTAATTCAGAGGACAGAAAAGGTGACTTTGCAAACTTGCTTGATATTGTTCAAACAAATTTGATATAACCAAATTGACTGAAATGTTAGGTAAAGAAGTTGTTGATAAAAGTATAAAGTTTATAGTAATATGTATTGATAGATTAGATACAAGAATGAAAGATATTGTTAACGGGAGATTAGTGAGATCTATTATGCAATTAAATTATGAGGACGTTGTAAAAAAGATTTATTATGAGAAATTTAATCATAAAACGTATACTAATGGAGAATTCATAGATTTTTATAATATATAAATAAAAATATGTATGCATTTATTAGATAATTATATATATTCTATTACTGGTTGGATTAAGATCAAAAATTGCATTATAACTTTGTTGAGACAACTCTTAAATAAAAGTTTATGGATTAAAATTTTATGAGTTTTCCAAATGATATAGATCCGTACAATTTTTTTAGACAATTGTTTGGCGGCAGTAGAAAGGGTTTTGGTAGATGGAATTTCGAAGATATATTTAGGCAATTAGATGAAATGAGAAGAAACATGGAAGGTACATTTTCTGACGAATTCTCAAATATTCAAGACAAAGTACCAAAAGATCTGATTAAAGAATACGAAACATCTGAAGGTGAAAAGGTTAGGGAAGTAGGTCCAATAGTATATGGATATTCAATGACTATAGGACCTGATGGAAAACCAAAAATAAGAGAATTTGGTAATGTGAAACCCTCTGAAGTAAGAGGGACATTCTTTGGACAACCATCAATTTCCTCAGAAAGAGAACCATTAGTTGATATTTCTTCTGACGATAAAGAAGTGAAAATCATAGCTGAAATGCCTGGAATAAGTAAAGAAAAGATAAGAATCAATGTCTATGATAACTCTGTCGAAATAACAAGTGATGATCCGAAAAGAAGATATCATAAAAAAGTCGAAATTTCAGAAGATGTCGATATAGATAGTGCCAAGTCAAGATATAACAACGGGATTTTGGAGATCGTATTCAAAAGGAAAGAACTACAACGATCAAAAGGCAGACAAATAAATATCGAATAGTTAGATTATTGAATTTGTAAAGAATATTTTTTATTTTTTAATAAATAAGATATTATTGATAAAAAATTGAATAAATAGAAATACCATTAAAAAAGGTTAATTATTACGTCACAAATAATGATCAAGTTTTCATTGTAAGTTTTACAAGTTATTAAGAATTAAAATAAAATATTATAATAATTATTTTCAATTAATACAAACAAATGTAATTTTCACAACATAGTTTTCAACACTTTCAATTATTATTGTTTCTGTATAAACATCAAATTAAGTTTTTCACAATAAAACCAACTAATTCAGACAGATCTAAATTGGTCATTTAACATGTTAATTTTGGTTTGATATCGAAAATCAATTCAAGGTCCTATTCCTTGAAAATATGTGATATATATAAGACAAGACAATATTGTTTTCAGACCGACCAGGAAGAATTATGAAATTTAAGAATACAGTAACTTTCTATTCAAATGGACAAATACTTTCCACTATAGTTTTGTATTTAAACTAATTAAAAAACTATATTTGAAATCTATGTTTGAAAGCCAAGAAACATATCTGCATTACGAAACTTTTCAATCTCTTGTATCTAGATAAGGAAGAGATACTATAGATATTGATGTCACACGTAATATCATTAACATAAATGAAGCTTTTAACATATAACACATTTATAAAATATTCTTGGGATACAAATTTCATAGAAAGTATGATACAATATTGAAGATAAAACTAAATACTTTGATTATTATTCTTGTTTCGATCAAAAGAGAGATAGTAATCTATTAGATGTATCAATTTGACTGAGATATCTATTTATCTATATAGTTTAAGAATTATAAAGCAATATCTATCAATATTGGAAATTAAATACTCTTAACTAAGCAGAATTATTAATATTATGACTTAAAATATTTTTGTTCTATTTATACAAATCAATTTAAATATTTTCTTTTACTCCCAAATATCCGTTCCTTTCTTATGTTTAGTTTGACAGATATGACAATCTTTAATATAAAATTTTGCTCGGAACTGATCAACAACCTAGATTATTTATACAAATATGAAAATCTACTTGTAAAATAAAGTAATATTTTGTCCACTAAAAAATAATATCAATATAGTTTTTAATATCTGAGTAAAGGATTTATTTAAAATAATAAGATCTCAAATTTATCTAATCATGAAAATTTAATACCTACATAATATCCAAAAAATTCTATAATGTTTAAAATTCACAAGGTAACAATGTTAATTTACATTGTTAAGTTAATCTTTAAAATAACTTTATTACATAACAAATAATGTCGAAAATAAAAAAGAATTATGGACTGCTAGTCTATGGATTGCTGGCAGTATTGATTGCAGGAGTGGGAACCTACAATATATCTCAAAATATAGCTACAGCACAACTAGGGCCGATGGGCCAAAATAACATGTCAACAAGTATAACACAAACTGGTATGAATTTCAGTAGTAGTATAAATGTACATGATGTTTTAGCACAATCATTAGCATCAAAGGTCAATCTTACTTTGAGTGATGCTATTTCTATTGCTGAAACTACTATAGGCGAAGGCTCGCTTGCAAAAGAAGCATCTTTAGAAGCCAAACATGGTTACTTAGTTTACATGGTAAAAGTTTCTGATTCAGAAAATGAAAAACATAAAGTTATCATAGATCCAGGAACTGGAGAAGTTATCATGACAAAAAAGATAGATTATGGATATGGTGAGAAGATGTATGGTAACAAATATTCAGATGAAAAGAAATCGAAATCATATGGTTATGGAAGATAAAGAATAAAAATATGAAATAAATACAGTACCTTTATTTTTTTCTTTACTAATTTCCCTCTCCAGATTTGTTAAAGATAAATATTTGAAATAATGTAAAATAAATGAGATGAAAAATAAAATGAGAGGAGACAAACACTGGTTACTGAATATAGAGATAAGACATACATTAGGAAGGATATTTTAGCAATGTTAACTGAGTATAATGAAATGAATCAAACTAAACTTTTGAGTTACTGTGGTCTTAATTTAGTAAAACATAAAAAAATTTTTGATGATATGACAAAAAAAGGATTAATTCAAAGGACTGAAAAGGCTTGGGGAAATAAGACAATAGTAAATTATAAAATAACTGAAAAAGGAAAACAATTTTGCAAGGCAATTTTGGAACCATATGAAGAAATGTTTCCTCGAAAAGATTTAGACAAAGAGAAATTAAATAATTAATAACAAACAACTTAGAGTAACATAATGACTGACAAAAAAAATAATTCACCAAATAGTGGAAGAAGTATATTTGCCACATTAGATCAAATAATGATGGAGCTAAATAAAACAAGAAAGATTTTTATATTTATGTTTTTTACGATCATGATTTTACCAATAACTATGATCATGATTTTTGTCTATACACTAGACGATACTTTTCCAAGTAGAGATGAATATAGACAAAATATTAGAGAATTAAATAATATATCTCAACAAATGAAAAATTATTTTTTACAACTTGAAAGATTACCACCAGAAGAAAGAGAAGCAAATCTACAAATAATTTTAAAATCTCCAGAATATCAAGAATCAATAGATAAGCTAACTGAAATTTCTAATAATATCTATACAATACAAAATGTTGAAAAACCATTTTTCAAAGAATATAAAAGCGAAATACGTATTGTAACATTTGTATTATCCATAATATGGATATTTTTAGGAGTCAGACAATATGTTGTTCTTTCTAGATGGGGAAAACGATATAATAAATTTAAAGAAATGCAGAAAGAAATAGACAAGAGATTTAACGATGAATAAAAAATTAATTAATCAATAAATGGAATTGTTAACTAATTGTTTAGCCATCCTTAATAAAATGTATATAATAGAAATGTAAGTAAAAATAATAGTACAAAATAAAATTAATATTATATTTTATTTGATTAGTTAACATTTCAACAGGTTATGTTATTTATCGTAGATTTATAATTAAGAAACTTCTATTTCTCTGACTAAAATTAAATTTGAAAGGAATAGAACATACATTATTGTTGTAATGTATTCTTTGTATTTGTAATTTCTTAGTTTGAATATTACAAAATATTAAGTACTAAATAAATAGTAATATTTGTTATCTAGTACTTTGTTTCTATTATTTCTTGTTGATTAAATAATATACCTACACTCTGTAATGAGTTCTAATAAATATGTTAATTATAATTTTGTAAAAATTATAATAAATATGTTAGACATTTTTACCATAACTATCTCTGATTGCACTTTTAAAGTTCTCGATATTCTCCGACATCTCTGCATTCCATGATTGTTCTGTATAATCATGTTCTTTTATTGCATGTTCTTTTATTTTTTTCATAATCTCATCTTCTGTTTCTCCATAAATAGTATGATTACAAAGTGGATTGCCAACATCTTTGCAGTTGATTGAAAGAGTCATTTGTACTTATTATATATAAAAAATATTAAAACTTAATGTAATTGAAAATCATGTTAATGAAAACTTGCTATTTTTTTAAATACAAAGTAGAATCATCACGAACAAAATACCACATTTTTCGGGATTTTTTACATAAGAAAAAGATCTGACATATTCTTTCTATATTATCAAGTCTAATACCTTGCACTTTACTGTTTAAATCAATTATATCTAAATTGATCAAAGTAGATAGGGTTGATAATAACTTTAGGTAATTTTCAATATACAAAAGCAAATATATGTTACCCTAGAAAACTTTAGACCGGTAAGGAATAATACATTTAGCAGTACTAAAGTAATAATCCATTAGAGACGTACGAGTAGTTGCACATCGCTTTTATTATCCAAAAAAGTATGTTAAAATATGATATCTAGAATTTAATTTCTTGACCTCTAAGTGAATTTGAATTTTATTTCCCTATAGTTCTAGTCGGCATTATTTGTTGTTATATTCATCATGACGACGAATCCATACTATTGGAAACTCATAATCATCTTCATCACGTCCCTTTGGAACTAGATAAAGATATTTGTATGTGTTATTCAATATATCTATTCCTCGTGAATAGGCAGAATATGTATGAAATATTTTGCATGTTGGATATTTATAAAAGACACTAACACCAGGGAATTCTGAAACAGATGGACCCTGTATCGTAAAATTGTAGAAACCTTCTTTTCTAATTCTTCTGATGTAAACGATACATAAGAATCACTTTAAAATTGGTATCAAAAGAAGAGATCCACGTAAAATCCCAACCCATACACTGCTTGTATTTATCTATCTTACTATAAGGAGCTCTAGAAATCGCTATCATGGTTACATCTCTTTGATTTAAATGTACAATTGTATCATTAAAATTATCTGCCCAAAAAGAACAAGCTTGACATGCTGCATCCCATGTAGGATCATACATCAAATGATATACTATTAACTAGCTTCGTCAAAAAGTTCTGACAGGGTCTGTTTTCCATTTTGTTCCTCAAAAACATATTCTTTATTGACTTGCACCCAAGGTAGACCTCGTCGTTGTTGACTAAGTTGGTCACGTAATATAGTAAGTTCTTTTTCTTTAAGTAGTTCTTTACGAGCTTGGATCCATTCACTTTCAGAAACAACTTTGTGATTGTTTAAATTGTAAGTCATTATTTTTTTACATTTCCATTATTTTCAAAATATTTATGCATAGTAGATACTTTTTCTATTATTCTTTGAGTATATTTGATTTTGATCATATCCTATAAATCTTGGTATTATACAAAAATATCGGTCCCCTAGATGAGGTTTATTAAGAAAAAATAACGATACTGTCTAACTTGCCAAAATCCCAACGGAACAAAATGTAATATACAAAGATATAACAAGGAAACAGAATCCAAAATAATACCTATATCCATGCTACAACACTAATGCAAATAATAGTAGCTTAATTTTGATACCCATTTGATACAGAATGTAGCTAGTAATAGAATTAATATTTATTGGACAAATTCGAAAATAAAGGAATAAGGATTAACAAATATTCTATAAGATGATCACTTGTCATAAGAATTAAGACGGGTTAAACAATAGATTACCAAAACTCCCAGAACAAGATGAGAACAAATACATCTTGAATAAAAGACAATTTATAGAAAACTGCCTAAATAATCGAAAATATATCGATTCCAGATATATTTATAACAACACGATAACATTCTTATTAAGATGCTTTGTAAGTAAAATATGAGAAAAAAAATAGAATTCTTTTCTAAATCTACATCTGCTAAAAATCTTGATGAACGAGTAATTGTTGATACTAATAAAAATAAACATCTTGAATATTTTATGAATGGAAGTTGGAGACACAGCCATAATTGTAAAAAGAATGTTAATGATAAGTGTAATAAAGAATAAATCATTATTTCTTGAATTTCAATTTTATCATGGTTAATAAATATAAATTTATACTAACTTATATCAAAATAGTGTATACTTCATAGTATGATGTGATATCTTTATTGTGCTAGAATTACAGAATAATAAAATAAATTATCTTTTATTAGTAGAACAAGGCATTTATTCTGAATTCATTATTAATAGCTAACAATAACATAGAAAACAGTGTGAAAATGTCCGTTTTATAGGATTTTATAGATATTAATTTAAATTTGTTGAATATAATAATTACTAATATGAAAATTTAAATTTTATTATATTTGCATTGAAATAATGAGGATTAATTTAACATTAACAGTATTGAGCTCTACGCTCCGCTACCTTCACATCTTTACTCATAATAACAATAAATGCGCAATAAAATTAAACTAATTAGGGTTAATCTGAATTTTATGCTATTCAACATCCACAATCAGGTTCAATTTCTAAACTTAATCCAACAATAATTTCTTAGAAATAATGTAATAGATAAATCTTATTCTCAGATAAACAAGAAATAATTGCAAAGATAGAAATTGTTTATTAGTTTTTAGATAGATGGTTAATACAAATACAAAAAAGAGTTTATTTATAGATCCACAAATGATATTTTAGTTATAGTTGATCAAGAAGGACATGATGTATTAGTTGCTAAATCGTTTATACAATTGTATGATTATGATGCCAATACATTAGTATATAATTTTAATTAATTAAATGATACCATCAATAAACTACTGAGTTTGTACTAATTACTTTACTTATTGTTCCTACCGACAAGCATGGAGATGGGGATAAAAAGTTTACGAAATAATTCTATGTATTTATTAGAAAACCTTTTTAAAATTTTTATTTTAAATTAATATTCAACCAAAAATATTGTTTTGAATAGAATTAGTGTTGATGATTATAGATTATGTTTTAATAAGCTTAGCAGATGAAAAAACTATTGACCTATCATGAGCTGAATATTTTAATAAATAAATATTAATTATATGATATGAGATAACAAGACTTTTAGATTTATTATTTTTTTATATTGTATTAAAATTAGAATGAATATAGTTAAATCAAGTATTTTGCTATTTTTTTCACCTTTTTTGTTTCTTAAGTATTCATATTAAAAAGAAGTATTTGCTCTTCAAATTCTCTTTTTTTGGTTATAATTTAAATTATTCATATCAGAATATTTTAATAACGATATACAATTATTTTAAATGAATTTGCATTTTCTTGCAGTGTACACCTAATAATTATACATATAGTTCTTCGTTATCCAAGAAAATGACGAAGAATCAAATTCTATGGATCCTACCGTTATTATTTGCTCTAACAATACAGTTAGCAACACCACAAATCTTTGCGCAATATGCAGGCAGCATGGCTACATTACAAAATGTCGATGCTACTTATGCAGTAAGCATAATACCTGGTGCTGCTCAAAGAGATAGTTTATATCATTATTATCCCCCACAGATTGCAGTTCCTACAGGTACTACTGTAGGCTGGTTTAATAATGACTATGGACAGCCTCATACAGTAACTAGCGGGAAGCCAGGGGCAAACGATTCAGGTTCGATCTTTAATTCAGGATTAATGCCGGCGACAGCTAACTCGTTCTTCCAATATACTTTTAATCAAGATGGGGAATTTGTATATCATTGTAATATCCATCCGTGGAGAGTTGCTTTAGTATCTGCAGCCAGTACTCTATTCAGTGGAGGAAGCTTTGATATAAAATTAGGTTCGGGTTCAATATGGGATATTTCAAACATTCCACGAGTCTTAATTGATTTCAGTCCAAAGACAGTACCACTTGACGGATCAACTCCTCTTACATTTAATGTAACAATCAGTGAAGATGGACAAACTAATTCACAAGTAGTTTCACATTTGTTCAATACATATGGCAGATCTCTTCCACTCGAGCTAGTTTCTTCAAATACCAATGAGACCAGCGTCTACGGTCCAGATTTTAGCTCTACAGGAGCTTATCATATCGAATCAGATTTCAAAAAGGGTACATCTTATCCAATAAGTGTAGAAATAGTATCAATGAATGGTCAACCAGTAGATATTCCAATAAAAGCCTCATTTGAGCTAAAAACGAGTTAATTTTCCCATTATTTTTTTATTGTCTACAGTAAAACAACGCTTTAATAACTAATCTATACTATAATCGGTGCTGTTAAGTTAAGAGTATTTCACCTCCAATTTTGAATAAAATAATATTTCTAACTTTTGAATTATATAGATAAACAAACAATTTCATCCAATTGTATACATGTAGTAGATCACATTTTATACCATTATTCTTGGTACACGGATAGTAATCATCAAAACATTCTGTTCTATCCTTAAAGTACTGCATCACTCTTTCCATCAGACTTTTCTCAAAAGGTGAATTCAATCTATGTTTTAGATGTAAAAAGTTACATACTTGTGGATACCATGTACCTACATCTGTGTAAACTGTATGTCTACCATATTTGGATACAAGAGAACTGATAAAATTCTCTGCTACAAACATGTTTCTCTCTTTGGATATATGGATTCCAAGCACAGATCTCTGAACTGGTTCAATACAAATCCATAACCAAAAATGCTGATCACCAATCTGAATAATTGTTTCATCTACGATGAATGCTGAAACTCTTTTTCTCTTAAAAATCTGCAATGAACCAAAACGTTGAATCCACTCCCAAATTGCAACATAACTTCTTTTTTGATCCTTGAACAGTTCCAGTGCTTTAGACGTATTTCGTAGACTGAGACCAAGAAAGTACAAATACAAAGAATACATTACTATACATGTGGATATTCTGTTTCTTTCAAATAATCTAATGACCATAGATTAGAAATAGAACATTCATAGCTTTAGCTCTTTCGCTAACTTAACAGCACCCTATAATCTATCAAATAAAATAACCATTAGGTTGATACTGTTTTACATATATTTTAACAGATATATAATAAAATCCAATAAATATTATATTGCTTATCGTAACCTTTTTGGGTATGTTGAATTGTTCTAATAGAAAATCTCAAAGGTTATTTTAAAGTATAGCTATTTCTTTACCAAATGTTATGCTTATTTTATTTTTTTATCTGGAATAAAATATTAAAATAATACCAACACAAAAATTATTAAACTAGCAAAATCATGTTATTATATATTCTATTCATTCAGAGAATATTCAAAACTATTATTTTCGATCTTTATTTGGTCTAAAACCGTTCTCAATTAATACCTTATAAATTTCTGGTACTGCATAACAAAATCCTATATGCAAACAATCAGTTTTTTGACAAAAATCACACTGTAACTCTTTATTTTTAGAGTTTATAAATATCGTTACAAGTCTATTCATTGTATTGTCTTTAACAACTATGTGATTGTCTATTGCAGAAGTAAATTCCAGAAACGGACCATATTTTGTAACTTGTTTATTGAATTCAATTGTATTTTTTAAAATGAGATCTAAATATGCGGTGAATTTTTGATTAGACGGCCTTTTTTTATCTTTATTATATATATCAAATAAATTATTTTTGACTTCCTCTCTTACCTGCACGGTTAACCAACCTTTTTTTTGTGCCATATTAGTAATAGATATATTTAGGTTAAAGTATGATATAACCTTTATCCTAACTTAAAGCAACTTTTAATAATTTTAGGTTAAATTAACATAACATTTAAGTAGTATGATTAGGTTAATTTATGTTAATGATCAAGGATATCATGATAAAAATTGTATACAAGAATCTAAAAAAAAACAAAAACAAAAACAAATGGATCTTTAGTGTTAGTGAAGTAGTTTTTAAAAAATTAAGTATTCTCGTCTTGCGATCTGATAAAATATTTTTGTTATTTTTTTATTGACAAATAAGGTATTTCAAAATGTTTACCAATCTTGAATCTCCACTTTTTGTATCAGCTCATGATTACCTGTTAAAGTCATTCAAAATAGATATACAAAAGAATCAATTAATTAATTTAACGATTGGTTCACCAACCCTTTTTCTAAATCTTTATGATTTGATCCCTAAATTAGCTATTAAAGCATTATTGCCAAGAAATTATGGAGGTTTGAACTCTCCTTCTGTTACCATTATTGATGGGAACAAAAGAGGTCAATTAACTCATTTGGATTTTTACAGTTTTGTAGATTATGCCATTAAATATGGGATAAATGTTGATTCAGTTTTAGAGAGAATTATCGTAACAAGATCCTTTACTGCACATCAACTTGCTGATACAATAATTTGTAAATTACCAAATATGATTCAAAAGTACAAGTCAAATCTTGTAATAATTACAGATTTATTTGCTGTAGATGAGCAATTACATTTTTCTGAAAGAAAATGGCTTTTGAATCACATGATCAACTCTATAAATAGTATTTCAAAATCAATAATTGCAATATTTTCTCCTGTAATGATAGATGGAATTCAAAAAGTTGTTAATATTAATACACAAAAGTCAAAAATAATGATAACATCTAATAAAATAGTGTAAAAAATGGGTAGAACGATTCCAGCATTTAGAATTATTGCATTAACGGAAAAAAGTGGTGTAATATATATCCAGAATTTAGACAAAAGTAAGCAAAAAATATTTAAATATATGTTTTCAATTGCATATCTCTCTAACTCTGAGTCTTACTGTGATACTAATCTAATAATGTTTTTACTATCTTTGTATAATAACAAAAAAATATTATTGTTAAAAAAGAATTTAAATGAAATTTTTTCAATTGTTATTGTTATCTACTAGAGAGGTGAAAAAAGAAATATTATCTTCGTCCAATCTTTTTCCCTATGACGATATTATTACCAAAGAAATAGAATCATGGAAAAGTTATGCAGATTGCTTAAGAAAACACGAAAGAGAATTATTTTATGATATGCTTAAAAACTGTTACAAATACTCTTCAGCAATTAATGCAAAAGTAAATCAAGATTCTTTTTCTACTACTACTTCAGTTATTATGAGTATTTTAATAGAACATCATAAGAATTTACTATATAAAGTGAAACAAAATAAACAATAATATAATAATCAATCAGGAGGAGAAATCTTAATTACTAATATTATTACTGGTTGGTTATTTGATATTTATCTTTCTAAAAATAACAACAAGATGGTTTTTTGGATAAGATTAAATGATTTAGAAAATATCGATAATAATAATACTTCTAGGTATATTCGTATTGAAGACGAATGGCAGAATTATTTTTATGTTGCCTCGGATAATACAGACAAACTGAAGAAATTAGTTCAAGATGATTATATTTGTTCTTCAATTAGCTCATACAAATTCGTTAAGAGATTAGAAACAATAACAGATACAAAAAAATCAACTGTCATAAAACTTGTCACCTTACATAAAAATTCAAAATTAACAAATTCTATTGAAAAAATGAATGGGTATAATGATTTTAGATTATACGATGTAGATTTACTGCCTGAACAACAATATTTTTTTGATCATAACATATTTCCTTTAGGATTTTTCGAGATAATTGATAATGATAACAAATCAAATTTGATTTGGAAATCTAAAAAAAATGATAATGTAGAATCTACTGATTACTTGCTTCCACATTTTGAAACGATTCATCTTAAGCTTAATTTTCAAAAGGGTAAAATTATAAAAATAACAGATGAATTAAACTCTATTAGCATTACACATTATGATAATAACAATAACAAAAACCAAATTATAGATATTTCAGGCAAATCAGAAAAAGAATTATTAAATGAATTAATAAAAATCGTTAAAACTATAGATCCAGATTTTATTTTTACAGATGATGGAGATTCATTTACATTTCCATATTTAATTTATAGAGCAAAATTAAATAAAGTTGATTTATGTCTAAGTAGAGATAATACTATACCTTTAACAAATCCGAAAAGAAAAGGAAATACGTTTTTTTCTTATGGTAAAACCTATTTTAAACCATCGGTTATTAAATTATTCGGCAGGATCCATATTGATAAAAGTAATTCATTTACAATTAGAACTGGTTCAGATTTAGAAGGTTTATTCGAAATTTCCAGATTATGTAGGATTCCATTGCATGAGGCATCAAGAGCTTCTATTGGTAGATGTTTAACAAGTTTGCATCTTTATAATGCTACAAAAAGAGGTTTACTAATACCTTGGAAACCATTGTTGAATGAAAATCCTAAAAATATGATGGAACTTTTTTTAGCTGATAGAGGCGGTTTAATATTAGAACCACAAATAGGATTACATGAAAAAGTAGCAGAATTTGATTTTGTTTCTCTTTATCCAAATATAATGTTAAAGAGAAATATTTCAGCAGAGACAGTATTATGTGATTGTTGTTTTGATAATCCTCAATTTACGGTACCTGATATAAACTACCACATTTGTAATAAAAAAGGATTAGTTCCTGAATCATTAGAAGTAGTATTAGAAAAAAGATCAAAATATAAAAATCTTAAAAATAAAACATCCGATTTAGTATTAAAAAATATTTATGATAAAAGACAATCATCTTTAAAATGGATCCTGGTAACTTCCTTTGGTTATTTAGGATTTAGTAATGCAAAATTTGGACGAATAGATGCACATATAGCTGTTTGTGCTTTTGCAAGAAACATTCTTTCTAAAACGATGCATACTGCTGAAGATATGGGTTTTGATGTCTTACATGGAATAGTAGACTCAATTTATGTCAAAAAAAACGAAAAGAGTACAACAAAAAATGATTATATCAAATTAAAAGAAACTATAGAAAGGGAAACTAAATTTGACATATCCTTTGAAGGAATATACAAATGGATTGCTTTTCTTCCTTCTGAAATAAATCCACATCTTCCAGTACTAGATAGATATTTTGGAGTATTTGAAGATGGAACTCTAAAAACAAGAGGTATCGAATCAAGAAGACATGATACACCTCAGTTTTTCTCACAATGCCAAAACGAAATTTTAGATATATTGTCCAAAGGAAATTCAATTTCAGATATAAAACAAAATAAAATATCTCTAATAATCAAAAAAATTCAAAACTATCTTGTTCTATTGAAAACTCGTAAAGTATATCCTGAAAAACTGGTATTTACAAAACTGCTTTCAAAAGATTACAATCAATATGATAAAAAAAGAAATACACTAGAAAATAACGCTTTAAGACAGCTTGAATTGAATGGAGAATATCTAAAAGCAGGTCAAATTTTACAATATATTATAACAGATTATAGTAAAACTAAATCAAATAGAGTACTTCCCTTGCAATTATTAGATAATAAAACTGATTATGATATTAAGAGATATTCTGAATTATTAATTGACACTTGTAATACCGTATTAGAACCATTTGGAATAGCATTTGATAAAAATCTACAATCAATATATAAATTAGATAATTTTTATTGATTTTATAACTACAAAGAATCTCAAGAGACTATCTAGGGCCTAGAGGTAAATATCCGAAATTTATAGTGATTTTTATCAGTTACCGGTCGGCAAATATAATATAAAAAATTGATAATATTTTCTATAATAATTAGTTTTATAACGATAGAAACATAGTTATTCTGATACTTTAAGTTATAGTAAAAATAATTTTATTAGTTATTTAAAGGCATATAAAACTACATATAAATAAAGATAATAAACATTATCAAATGTAATTACATCACTTATTGTCTATATGACTTTTAACTAAGTAGCAAATTAAAGTAAGAAAAAAAAATATCAACTAAAAGAATTAAATATATAATAAATTGATATAAAAATTTCCGAATAGGAATACATGTATAGGTAAAACGATAATATGACTATGGATTATCTTGCTAGATGAAATCGATAAAGTTATTCTTCATGAACTAGGAAAAAATGCACGAATTTCTGCCTATCAGATAGCGCAAATTCTTCATGAGATGGATTACAAGATAACGGATAGAGCAATAAGGCAGAGATTGAGAAGATTAGAGAATAGAAATGTAATATTAGGATATTGTGCTATTCTTAATCCTCAGTTTGTATCTCAAAAAGTAAATCGCACTGTTTTATTAAAATTCAAATACACAGCACTTTCAACTAATTTAATTAATGGATTAATAAACTATTCAAAAGAATCACCGTTTTGTGTGTTCTCTGCAAGGGGAAGCGGAGACTATGACTGGATTTTTCATTTTGTGTTTGATACGTTAGAACAATATGAACTTGAAAGCAGCAATTTTTTACAGAGATTTGCAGAAATTATTATGGATTATCGTTCTTATGAAACTAAGACATTCAAACTCTCACCATATTCTTTTTTTAACGATACTCAACTTACCCAAAGAAAGGTACTTGTTTATAAAATTCTTGAATCAGTTGAAAAATCCCAATTTTTGCAAGAAAAACTCCAATTAATCGTAGATGGATTAGTAAAATTTTTTGATGCAGAATTTGCAAGGATTTGGTTATTAGATAAAAATGAAGAACATTTAATTTTAAAGTTTAGTGCAGGCAGATACAAGAATATCACAGGAGAATTCTCTATAATCTCTATTGATTCTTTGAAAATCGGTTATGTAGCTAAAACAGGCAAGCCAATTATTACTAATGATGTAGTACATGATCCTAGAATAAAATATCCTGATTGGGCGAAAAAAGAAAAACTTCAATCTTTTGCTGGATATCCTTTAAAACACAAAGGAAAGATAATAGGGGTTATTGCTATGTTTAGCAAAAAAAAACTTAATATCGGTGATTTTGAATTATTGGGAGTTTTCTCTGAAAAGGTATCCCTAGAATTATCTACTCATTTTGAAGCTCAAGAATATTTACAAATAAAATAAACTACAATAGAAAAAAGATGATAACGTAAAGGATAAAAGATATAGATTCTGATGATATAGATAGTTTATAAAAATTATTGTAAACTAATAAGTTCTATTCAATAGAAAATAAAATTTAAGATATGTCTTTTACAATTTCTAATTATAAGTATTTATTTTATCATTTTCATTAAATATTCCTACAATCAGCTGCTTTTATTCCTTCTTTAGTTGAGTCGACAATTGTTTTAATACCGTTTTCCATAAACTCATTTGACTTGGCTGAAATTACCTTTCCTTCTTCATTACTAATGTATTTGTTAGGGCCTAATCCTATGCTTCCTTTTACTGTCAATGTAGGATAAAAATCGCTTACTGTTAAGTCATTTATTATTTTCTCAAGATCATGCTTTGATGATGTTGCTTTTACTATAAATTTATCAAATCCTGGATTATCAGATACTTTTTGTATTGATATTATGTTTTTAATGTTGTAATTCTTTATGAAATCATTTATATCCTCTTTAAATCCACTAAATACTATAGGTAAACTTGCATCTTTATATTCAATCATCTTTAATTGCATTTGTTTAACATTGATATCATTTTCAGCTCTAAGAATTTTATGTTTTTCATTTGATGCATCTAATAATTCATAACATGTACCATCAATGTTTACATTTACATGTTTTTCTGGATAGTAACTAAATGCAAGTAGAAAACCAACGGTTCCAATTACTAATAATGCTATTATACCTGGAAATGCAACTTTATGTAAATTTAAAGCCATATCCTTTACTCATCCTTTTCTAGTAATTGTAATCCACGTAATATCTATACCTTCTTTCTACTTCTTTGTTATTTCCAGTAATAACTGAAGAAATTGCAGATCTTATGTTTTTTGAAATATAATCTTTCAAATAATCTGAATGGTCGTTATGAGGAAAACATGTTATTAGCAAATTTTCAAACTTTTTTATAAACTCAATAACCTTTTCATGATATTCTTCTTTTGTAGGATTGCTCTTATGACTTACTTTAAACCATACAGTCGCCGAGGGTGCAGCATATATCTTTCCTATGTCTTCTAATATACGATCCAATTCAAAAAGATCTATATTTTTTATTTGATTCATAGTTATACTATGTTATTTATAATAATATTACCTACGGAAATATTCATAGTTTTTTAATTTCCAATTTGGAACAAATATCCAAGATATTTTTATAATATCCATATGTTATTTTGAAAGTCTTTATTACTTTGTTTCCGAATCAGAAATACAAGATGAGACTAGAATATACCCACTTTCTCTTTTTCTATAAAATAAATGAGCATCAATTTCCTTTAAAATAAAATTCAAAACAAGTTATCTATTCCCTATTCCAACAAACAATTCTCTTGTTGTATCCTATATTTTATCTAGTAGGTCTGTTTATGTTTAGACAGCTGAACTGTAAGACTAAAGACATCATCCAACTTAATGATATCTCTTTAAACCTCTTTTCATAAAAATGGTTCTGGATTGTGATTGATTGTTTAACTCTTGTGATAATAAGACAAGTTACAAATAATTCACTTGAAATAGATGTAATCTATATTCGTTCAATTTTGATATTATTGATTTCATAATATAATCCTATTAGATTGATATTTGATCTTTAAGTTAATACCAATTTTTGTATCAATTTCAAAAATATTCTAATTTTGATTGAAACATAAAGTTTAGTTTATTCTCCAAAAAATATTAAAAAAGCATATACAAATAGATTAGATAAAATTTTCAGATAGTAAATAAATATTTGTGGGTTAAATGTTATTTCTTGGAAAATCTGCTATATACCATGATAAAAATTGATGGAAAGAAAATATTATAATTCCTATACTTACTGGTAATTCATAATGCATTTCAATATCAAACAATGACTTATCATATACAAAAAGTCAGTTAATTATTATACGGATTAGAATGAAAGTAAAACAGCAAACAAGATATTAGATCTCTTGCATGATTAGAAAGCTTAAAGCTATATTCCTCATTTTAATATCTATTCTCTATAAACTTGCTAAATTATTCCAGATTATCCAGGAAACCATTACTATTCAGATCATTTACTGGATTAGAACTATCTGAATTTGATTCAATTTACAAGGAAATAGAATTAAAATATCCACAGTATGAGATAAAACGTCTTTCTAAGAGAAAGAGAAAAAGAAACATAGGTGCAGGAAATCATTTCAAACTACAGATAAGAGATAGATTTCTAATGCTTTTAGTATACTACAAACTGTACATAACACATACGCTTTCTGGCTTTCTATTTGATCTGGATCAAAGCAACGTACATAGAGACATACAACATATGGAACCTGTAGTTACAAGTTGTATTCCACTACCTCAAAAGTTATACAACATAACAAGAAGATTAAGAACTGTAGAGGAAGTAGAACTATATTTTCCAGGATTTAAAGCATTTATAGATTGTACAGAACAGGAGATACAAAGACCCAAAAATAAAAGAAAAAGAAAAAACTATTACTCTGGCAAGAAGAAAAAACATACAGTAAAGACACAGTATATAGTCAATAAAAAAGGAGAAATCCTGCATAAATCGAATAAGCACAAGAAATAAAAACAGCATGACTATTCTATCTACAAAGACGAACGTCCAATAACACCATCACAAGTAGAAAATTATTATGATCTTGGATATTACGGAATAGAAAAAGATTTTCCTGATCTTAAAGCAGTATTACCCATAAAAAAGAAACGTAATATTGAACTCACCAAAATAGAAAAGAGATACAACAAAAAACATAGTAGACAGAGAGTAATAGTAGAACATACTATTTGCAGGATAAAGAAATTTGGTATAATGGGAAGCAGATACAGAAACAGACTAGAGAGATATGACGGAATGTCGGATATTGTTTCTGGTTTGGTTAATTACAGGATAATACACAGGAAAAGATAATAACTGTAATTGATTGTAAAAGATAGTGTAGATTTTATCTAATTGCGCAAAACATCTATTATATATATTCTCCAACAACAATAATATGATAAAGTTAATATTATAACAAGATTAAAAGGTTAAAAATGTCAAAACAATTTTTTAACTTGAGTTTGATTGCATTATTAGTACTAGCATTCTTTATCTTATATTTTATACCTACATCTTCATTTAGTGAAAATAATATTTCTTCTCATAGTTCTTTAAATAATATTAGTAGTATTGATGGAAATATTACCATTTATCTCCTTTCTACGGTAATTGAAAAAGATATAGAAAAAGTTTCCTCTATCTTAGACATTGCTAGTAAAATACCTGATGTAAAAAATACCCCATATTCAAATTTCTTAAATGAATCGTTAAAAATCTATAATGGAATTCCAGAGGATCAAGATCTAGAAAAAAGACAAATATTTAAAAATATTCTCTCCAAATATCGTGATATTTCTGCAATAACATTACTAATCCCTAATGGTGATGTATATGCAGAAGAACCTTTTGCTCTTCAAGAGAATCTAACTAATTCAAACTTTGCATTCAGAGACTACTTTAAGGGTGCAAACAATTCCAAAAATATGTTTATGGGTGATTTAATCAAAAGTGCTGCTACTGGTCTTCCCATAACAGTATTAGCAGTTCCAATTTATTCAGACGATGATAAAAACCAAAATAATTTGACTGGAATGCTATTAGGAATATTTGATTTTACCTATCTAAACAAATTTTTACAGTCATTAGATATTCCTGAATCTGAGAAAATACTTTTACTAGATCATTTAGGAAATATAATAGCTGATTCAAGTGGCACTAATGAAGGAAATCAATCGGCAGTATTTTCTAAACTACAAAGCTTCCAAAATGCAATATTAGGCGGTTCAGGAAGTACGATAGAAAATGTAAATCACACAAAGATGATTATATCCTACTACCCTATAAAGTCAGTACAAAATACATGGGCGATATTATGGATGAAATCGTATGAGGACATGAAATGATCCTTTATTAGTTATTATCAGGAGAAATATTGATCTTGTTAGTAATTGTTTGTTCTTTTCAATCTCCTAATCAAGGAAAATTAACCAATATAACGTTTAAAGAATATTTTCCATTCATCAATATGTTTTCAGCAAACTAGAGATGCCTTATTTCTATATCAAAGCTTGAAAAATAATAGGATATGCGACAATACAATGATCTGATAGATAGTGGTATCCTAATATGCAAATTTCAGATCTTGCCTATGTTTATCTACACCAGTTGATAGAGAACTCTTCAAAAATATTGTATTATCAATTGTTACCGTTATTCCAGATAAGAATTGGTAAATTTGGTTCTACAACCTTAAAACGCATAAGGAATATCTTGACTTATTATTCTCTTAAAATCCCAAAATTATAAGAACAAGAACATTGTATTAAATTACATGACAAAAATTCGTATTCCTCATCAATATCACGAATCTGATATTAGTACTCCTCCGGTTATTTGTAGGAAATGTAATATAGAAAAACCTAGAACTTGTGAATTATGCGGTATATGTCATTCCTGTCATCAAGAAGGTAGAGAAAAGGAAGATTATTAATTATTTATAATAAATATACAAATCATTGAAAATAATCTAGAAAGATTTAATTAAATATTCAAATCTATGATATCATTGGAAATAAATAAAATAAAAATAGAACCTCCAGAAGATACTCAAATAATAATTGCACAAAGTCATTTTATTAAAACTGTAGAGGATGTTTATGAATGTCTAATGAATTCTGTCCCAAATATTAAATTTGGATTAGCTTTCTGTGAAGCTAGCGGACCATGTTTAGTTAGATATGAAGGAAACGATGAGGAACTTAAAAAACAATCTAGCAAATTTGCTTATTCCTTGTCAGCAGGACATAGCTTAATAATATTAATAAAAAATGCCTTCCCTATTAATATTCTACCAATGCTGAAATTAGTCCCAGAAATAGTCAATATTTACTGCGCAACTGCTAATCCCATAGAAATACTTTATATAGAAACAGATCAGGGACGAGGAATAATAGGTATTGTAGATGGTTATAGGTCAAATGGAATAGAAGATGAGAATAATATAATAGAAAGGAAAAACTTTTTAAGAGAAATTGGATACAAGACATAACTTTTTTTATAGTTTATTTACGTTCAAAAAATTTTCCGATCTTTTGTTAATTTTAAGGTAACAATAAGTTGATATATTGTTTGTTATTGACAGTCTGATGGGTTCTGTCAATAAATTAATTTTAACTATGTCATCTCACATTTTTGTCTAAGAATAAATCAAGTTATTACTGAACAGTTAATTTCGTTATATTATCTTAATTTGAAAAGGCGAAGCAGTTTGTGCGATAACTAATAATAAATGTAATTTTATATTAATATATATTTATCTAAAAAATATCTATATTGTTCTAATTAAAAAGACAAATAATCAGAATATATTTATAGAAATAAATAAGGTAAAAGAATAACAAAATAAGTTTCCCTAATAACCTTGGGCAGTTATTATATATAATAAGGAACTAAGAGTTAGAAATTGTTTTAAAAAAGTATAGAAAATACAATAAATTTGTTATTTTGTATTTTAACAATAGTTATAGTGATGACTATTATTGATAATACTGTTTATAATCAATTTTCTATTGTTAATGTCTCAGGATGCTTTGTTGCGCAAATATGAAAATCGATAATATCATATAAAATTTTGATAGGAACTAATCAACAAAATTAATATTCTAAATAAATACGAATTCATATTTTTAATCAAAATCAACGAAAATCATAATTACGCTACAAAGCATCTCAGGAGAATCCAATAATGGTAATGACGGAGATAAGAACAAGGATGACTACAAAGACAAAAAAAATAGTGGGAAAAAGACAAAAGACAACAATAAGCATAATGGAGATGGATATACATCAGAAACAAAGGATAATAAAAAAGTAAAGAAAATGATGAATTTTGGACAAAAACCGATCAGGACCTTATTCTAAAATATAATTATAGAAATTTAATAATTCCCAAAATATACGAAACAGCTATAAATGGATCAACCTATAAATTTAACAAAACTACTCCAAATAATAAAGTACAGGTAAATAAAGAAGATAGAACAAATGTCTTTACAAAACAAAACAAAGATGAAAGTTGGAGAATCGATTTTGGAAGACCTAGGATAGATATTCACACCAAGGATGCAGGAATGTTACCTGATGATCCATTGAAGCTGAATAATATGTCTAGAGGTAATATTCAAAGTTGGGATTTCTCTGAACTTAAAAATATTGGATATTGTTATAAACCAAGTGATTGGAAGAATATAGAAGTTACCTTAATTTTTAAATTACTTGATTCATCGCGTTCGAAGGGAGAAGAGCATTCTCTTTCACTTGTAACTAAATCGATAACACATAGTGAACTTGATAATGAATATAAAAAATCATATGATGAACACAAATTTTTCTGTGGGGGAGCTAGTTACCATAATAATATCTCTAATGAAGGACATATAAGAATGAAAAAGGAGCAATTTCATATTGACTATGAATGGGAGCGATATAATCAAGGTTTAACAGTAGGAGATATTTATGATAAAATAATCGGTTTTAAAGGGATAGTTTATAACATAAACGACACTGCAGTAAAACTTGAGACTTGGGTAGATGTAAAAAACCAAGGCAAAGGACCTTATAAAAAAGTCCACGAATTGATAGACAACGGTGATTGGGGTGATAACATGAAAGAATGTGGTGCAGAAAAGAATGGTCAAGCAATTACATGGGGGTCTCCAATAGTAATAATCAAAGCAAATGATTTCAAATTTGACATATATGATGTTGAAATAAGAGAAATAAATCCTAACATGCAATTAACATGACATATATATCTCATTAAATCATTTGATCTCTATTTACCTAGAGATAAAATTCTTTTTGCTCTTGCTATATTTTGTTTCTAATCGATAGTTTTTAAATTCTTTAATCAATTATTTACAAATAGAAAATATTAGAGTAACTGATAAGTAAACTCATATTAAGTTAATACCCTTTTTGATACAAATTGATAAAATTCCGAATCAGACAAATTATCCTTTGCTCGTCCAAAAACTTTAGCATCTTCACCTATCAAATATCTGTATAATGATTCTGAGGAATTTGTTGCATTTTTTATTGATTCTAGAATTAGGAGAGCAACTTCCTTTGGTAAAGGAGCATTCTTCATTGCAGGATAATAATGAGATAAAAATACATCTATTGTATTAGAATAATGGGAAAGATTCTTCTTATCCGTATTTTTTGTACAAGATTGAGTTTTTATTTCTGAAAACTCTTCTGCAGGTACGTCTTTTTTTAGTTTTTCGCCAGGTCTAACTGGAAATTTAATATTTGGTACAAAATTACTGTTGATAACACCTGGTTCTATAAGTATTACTTTAATTCCATATGCACCAAGTTCATATGAGATAGATTCGCTTAATCCTTCTAATGCAAATTTTGTGCTTACATATATGCATTCTGCAGGAAACCCTACTTTTCCAGAAATAGAACTTATATTTATTATCATTCCATTCTTTTGCTCCCTCATTGAGGGTAATACTTGTTTGATAGTTCTTATTGCACCAAAGAAATTTGTCTCAAACTGTTGCTTTACTTCTTGGATGGATATATCTTCTAATGCCCCAAATAACCCATATCCTGCATTGTTTACCAAAATATCAATTTTATTCTTCTCGTCTAGTATTTTATCAATTGTATTTCTGACTGAATCAAGGCTATCTACATCTAGTGGTAGAACTTTTAATGGTAGATTTTCTTTGCTTGCAATTTTTTCGATTGTTTCGCTCTTCTTGGTATTACGCATTGTAGCATAAGTGTAGAATCCATTTCGTGCTAGTAATAATGAGGTTTCAAATCCTATTCCTGTTGAACTACCAGTAACTACTGCAACCTTTTGTTCTTTTCCTTTTTCCATTATAGTATTAAGAGATTTTTAAACAGAGAAAATAAATCTATTTCTATAGTTATCTAATCAATTAATCATGAACAAACATTATTAGAGAAAAAATAAAGATCTTGTACTCTGTTACTATCTATAGAAACATGTCTTATTTATTTCAATTTTATTTTATAATAATTGATAGACTACAGAACCTAGTATCGAATTTTTAAATACTGGTTATCTTTTTCAAAATGCTTTTAGTGGAAATAATTGATGAAAACCAGAAAAATAAAGGTAAGATATGAGATCTCATTTTTTCAATTGTTTTTTGGTATTTGCCTTTATAAAAACAATAATTCTGAGTTTGTTTAAAAACTCAAGAATAGCTAGAATATAAATTGTCTCGGAATATATCATAAATCCATAGTATTTAAAAGACTATGAATTGATTCTATAAAATATAGTCTTTTTTGCAAAATAGGGGTAACTGAAATAAATTGCTTAAAAGTCAAATGGAATTAAGGTCAGTGTTGATCCTATCTTGTTGATTTTTCTTAACTTGTTTTGAATCAAATCTTGTAACTGATTCATAGTTTCATATGATACTTCAATTATAATATCATAAACTCCATATACTACATTACAACTTGTAACATTCTCTATTAACTTTATACTATCGATAACAACAGATTCAGCACCTGAATCGCAGTTAATTAGGACATATGCCTTTGGCATATCAACTAATAGATTAGCTATCATAAAAATTATTTGTAATCTATTTTGTTTGGATCTTCAAAGATTCTCATAACCAAACAATTAATTTAGAATATCAAAGATATAAATAAAATCATTATTGTTATAATTGCATCAGGTAAAGATTATTAGAATTTCCGGAATTAACAGAATAGAATTAATAATTTGTTTAATAACTTTTAAGACAACTTGACAAGATCATGTTGATTTAAGGAAGGAGATCAAACACAATAGTCAATGACTTTACAGAAGTACCCATAAAATCAGTATTATGAAAGATAACAACTATATCGTCCACAAATACTTCCTTTTCTTGTGGATTCAAGTATATTTATACTAATCATTTCTTAATAGATTAGCTAGTAATATGATACTTTATTTTGTAGATATCCATTCTGTTCTATTGTTAGATAGTTATACAGGTTTTTGAAAACAGTATTGTAATCGCTTTAGCTAGAATGATGTAGTTTTATTCTCATAACAAAAAAAACATAAAGAAATGTTAAAAATTCGAAATTATTTTAGATTTTAGAGAAACATACTTAAGCAGAAAATTTTACCTCTTAGATTTAGATTAAACCATGCATTACTGGTTAGGAGCTTTTTGTAGAAATCTCAACTATGGAAGAGGTATTTATTTCCCAACCAATGCAGTTGCAATCTCAGATACAATAACACTCTTAGAAGATATAGGAAATAATATACCGGATAAATCTTGGATGTTATATCTCTTAGAATTTTTTAACTCTCAAAAAATTGCTGCAGAATTGAATCTTATTTGTCAATTTGATGATAAAAATTATTTCGAGGCAATTTTTAAAGGTATTAATAGATATAGATTTAAAAATATCCTTCCAACTGTTGGAAAATCTTATACAAGAATTCTAATTAATGATAAAGAAAATCTATCAATAAGATATTTGTTAATAGATAGGTCATCTAATGAAAGCGAAGAATTTAATTTTAAATTAGATGGCTCAAGTAATTACTATTATGACATAAGAGAGCAATTTACAGGAATAGAATGGTGGAATAAAATGGGTTATTATCCTTATAACATTCGATATAAAGTTCAATTTTCAGAAATTATGTTTGGAGTTTTTGATACTAACAGTCAAGGGTTAATATTTGTTCCTCATAAAGCATTAATTCCTGATAAAGATAGACTATGTGATTCATATCCAATATCATTTGATGAAATCATGATTAAAGACAGTAGAGGAATTCATTACAATGTAACATCGGGAATTTGTAATAATGGGATTAGATTTAATTGTTGAACATCAGATAATATATAAAAAATTATAATTTATAAGTAATAAATTCTTGCAATAATCTTAAAAAAGATATCTTAAATAAAATATTATGCTATCTCTGCAAAAAAACAAATAGTTCGATAAAAATACAGATTTCAAATAAAAAAATCCAAATCTGAAAATACAAATAGCAATAAGTAATATCGATTTTCATAACTATCAACAGATGATTTTTATTATTGAGAATTTGACTAATTACTAAAATTATGGTTATTTATTTATTCTTTTATAACCTAAATTTTTCAAAACAAGTATAGTTCTATAGTAACAATATATTTACATTTATTTTGTCACAATTCAATGGTATTGATATTTGCAGGAGGGTAATTTGGGAAAGGGTCAAATTAAAACTCTGCTCGGGTATTAAATAAGTTATGTATAGGGTATTACACTCCCAGTATATTGTCTTTATGATCTTGATGATACTCTTTTTTCAGCTATATCGATAAGCTCATTCTTGATTTTTCTTGCAACATCCTTCACATGAGATATTTCATTCAAATTCTGAATCTTGTTATTCTCATAGTTATTCTCAACAGAATAGTTGCAATTGTTAATGGTATTAATTTCAAATATCGGATTTTTAATGTTATTATTCGAATCGAGATCACTTTTTTTAGGAGGGTTTAATAACGAAATTAATTTTTCAATTTCCTGTTCCAAGTTCTCAAAGAGGTTATCTAACCTTATAGCTGGTTTATTATCAATAGAAGTTACGATTTGAGCTAAAGCCTCTCTTTTTTTAGGACAAGATGTATTTAAAAAGAGAAAATTTGGATTAAAGGTTCTCTTAAATCGAGACATCATAGAAATATAAAGCATACTCGTACAATAAAAATTAAGAAACTTTGCAAAGCTACTTTTTTGTTTTGTTATATCTTTAAAGCTAAATTTATCGAAATCTGGTGGAAAATTGAAATTATGCCTCTTGATAAATGATGAATTTGATTTAAAGTCAGTCCGGTTGTTCACAACTTGACGATGTTTTCGTCGAATATGCACAGTGATATTATAGGCCCTTTTCGATCTGAGCGAGCAAAACGGACATTTAAAGTTTTTTGCTTTATCAATACCATTTTGATAGATAGGTTGTTGTACTGATTTTATTGATATTCCAATTCCACTATGTCTTCTAACAATATGTTTCGTTATATTGTATCTCCTTTTTGAAGATTGATTACACTGACCACAAACATATATCATATTTTTGTTTTCATTAGGATATGAAGTGTTTTATTGAAATTCAGGTTAATTCATAGAATTGGAATTCTGATCGTTTTGACACGACAGGTTATCTCGTAAGAATCTGCTCTCATACAAAGGATAGTAAAATTTTTTTATAAATCTTTCTATGACTTTTCAATCTATTAGAAGTATTTTGGTTTTTCTTATCCACTTTATGGATTAAAAACATTTTTAGATCTCAATTACAACAAATTTAATTACTGCAGCATACTGCAGATCAACTAGAAGTAAAAAGAAATAATTGTTTAAAAATATTGGGTACTTCATTCTGCTAATTCTTGTCCAATATTTAATGAATTCTCTAGAATTTTACATTGCTTTTAATATTTCATTAATTCCTGTTTATCCTTAAATAATTTCTGCCGATTTTAGGAGTTTAGGGTGTTGAAAGAAATATGACATATAACCAATCACTATCTTTTTATTTTTGAATACCATCTTAAATTAATTGATCTAGAATTAATTATTGAGAAAGGATTGCAAGTAAAGATACATTAGGTCATTGCGAAAATCGAAGTTTAAGTTCACTCGGAAAAATATAAAAATTAGAACTAAGATAACATCTATAAAATAAATTCAAAATTAGTAAAGGACAAACAAACATCAAAACTATCTTTTTTCACTAAAAAGATTTATGAAATTACTGTAATTGTCATCTACAAATGTCGTTTTCTGTTAGAGATTCTATAGTATTTTCAAATAATGACACTTTTCTACTTTGTATTTTTCAATATTTCTACGGCTTCAGAATTTCCTCTTTCAATTTCATTACGTAAAGCATGTTTTATTATCCATCGAGTATCTTTGTTTTTGCTTTTAGACCATTCTTTTAAAACTGTTATTCCAATATCATAATTATCCTTGAGAATATCGTTCAAATTATTTGCAACTGATTTTTTGACAAATATAGATTCATCTTCTTTTAGATTTTCAAGTATTGGTAGTATTGGTTTAGGGTCAATTATGAATTGTTCTAGTTTTTTGGCCCAAGGTAATCTAGGACGTACTCCTTCAGAGGATAATCTACGTACATGAACATTGTTATCCACTGACCATTTCAGCATTAAAGAAAGCATTTCTTGTGGGTATTTTACAATAAAAGGTCTAACTGCATATTCTCCAGTATTCCGTTGAGTTATCTCATAAATCGCAGTAGTAGATTCTTTAAAATCATTTATTCCATATTTTTCTACAAAAAATGCCACTGGCATAAGCCAATATCCATCTTTGAACATTCCTGTTTCATTTTTATTTGCTGGACCTAGAATTTGAGATAATATCTTTATTGCTTGTTTATACTCGCTTGGTAAAAATTCATGTAATGCATCAGTTATTACTTCTATTCGTTGTTTTAGTTCTAAATCTGTAATATTATTTTCTACTTTATGAATAAATTCTTGTTTTGCAAAATTTGTATATACTTTGGAAATTTTTGCTGCTAAAAGTTCTGCTAATTCTTTATTAAAATTTAATTTTAGCTGTTTGTATTGTGTCATCATACTTTCCATCTAATTGTATTTTTGATTTATCAAAGGTATTTGTTTAATCCTAATTTAGGTTTCAGCCTTTTATGCTGTATTTCATTCCTTCCTGAATTATTATATTGTTTTCTGATACTTTGTTGTAAACTTTAGCATGTTCTGTATGTACAGGAAATAACATTTTTGCATTGATTTTTTTAACAACATTCAAAAGATCTTGGCCTCTTGCATGCGCAGAGCAATGACTTTGAAACTGTGTCATACCAAAATGTTCAATCCAATTGTTTATACGGACCTGATCAAACTCTTGTTCTTCATTGTATGGTTCGCTAGCCGAGTGGATATATATAGCTCCAGGTTTTGGCTTCATGTCAATTAATGCAGCAAAACTGAAAAATCCTATTGCACAGATAACCTTGTTCTCTCTTTTTGAGATTTGTTCTGCAGTCCAAGCGTTATGAAGATCTATAAATTGGCTATCCTTTCCCTTATAGTCTGAATCCAAATAGGTTCCAGTATCTCTGGTAAATAGATGATAATGTCTTCATCATCAATATTGGGAACATCAAGTTTCGGATCCTTAGAAAGATACTTTAGAAAATAGGCATCGTTTATTTTTACAACAAATTTTCTGTTGTTCTCTTTTGCTATATTAAAAAAAGTTCTAAAGCGATCAACATCTAAGTTAAAATCCACAAAAACTAGTCTATCAGTTGTAGATACAATATTTCCAGATTCTCTATGAACTATTTCTTCACTTTCTTCTTTTTCTATATCTGTTATTCGAGTTCCCTCGGTAATTAATGCGACTGGTTTTGCTTCCGTTGCCTTGACTAAGATAGGTTTGAAACAAGACTACACAGGATAGCCCCTTTTCATAAGTTGTGGTTAGAACTTGACTAAGATAGGTTTGAAACCACCTTGAGCAGAACCATCGAAAAATAATAGTAGGTAATGTTAGAAATTGACCAAGATAGGTTTGGAACTATATTTACCGTTACCCTAACTACTCTGAAAAAAATCAGTTAGAAATTGACTAAGGTTTGAAACTCTGTCCATAAATTCCACTTCATACCAAACTCACTTGTTAGAAATTGACCAAGATAGGTTTGAAACCGATTCCCCATTATAATTACTCCGAAAAAGTTTACAGATAGATTAGAAATTGACTAAGATAGCTTTGAAACTTTTTCTTTAATCTCATTTCTAAATTTCTTCCAAATCGAGTTAGAAATTGACTAATATAGGTTTGAAACGGTAGTTGTGATTTAACTTCAGAATTACTCTAAAGTTAGAAATTGACTAAATAGAGGCTAATAGTATTATTCAAATTAGTGCTATCTGCTTTGTTCTGACAATATTTGATAACCTAAAACTTTACCTAAGGTTGATGATACATTCTCAAACTATTATAAATTCACAATTCTACAAATTACACTGATTTAAATCAGTTCTTTTTAAACTATTCACTTTTAGCTGGTAAAAATATGTAAAAAAGTACTTTAAATTACAAAATTACAGTTGCAATAAGCATCAATCTGATATAATATCTCAAATATCATTTTCTTTAATTTATCTTAAAATTCCATATCATTATATCAAGTCATCAAGTTCACTATCTGAATATTGAGTAATGTTGACTATGAAAAAATCATCAAAGTAGTACAGTCTTCTACCAGTAGACTAATAAATTCGTTCCAAGAAAAAAATATTTTATTAAAACAATATTCCAAAGATATTAAATATGTTATTCGGGAAGGATATGATAAACAACGTTCGTACGATACCTGTTTAAAACTTTTTGGCAAGAATAAAACAAAGTTCATAGCTATAGACGGAATAGAATCACAGGATCAACATTTAGATATGCTAGTTTTCTATGCTGGTGCTTTTGGATATGCTGGAGAGATAGAATTTTCTAAAGATACAGGTTGCAAATATAAAGAGGTGGAAGAATTGAAAGGGATTGACAATGTGGCTGCAGCTATTTCAATACATGAAGAGGATTCACCAAGTATAGCAGGTCAGATAAGGCAAGGGGGAATGGAGACTGATCCAGAAAGAATCCCGAGTTCACTTATGCAATTAGCAGAATATTATTTTGCTGTAAAATCTATTTTAATAAATCCATCAATTCAGATTGTGATTCTAGACAGAACATTGGCCGGAGATGTTGCTCATCTTGTATGGAGTATAGAGGATCTATTGGAATCTGGTAGATGTATCTTGAATGGAATTGTTACCGAATATGGCAAAGTAACATCTTTAGATCTAGAATTGGCAAGAATTCTGCATCCAAATGGACAGTTAGGAATCCCTAAAGCCAGAAGTCATTTAATTAAATATGCCGCAATCACCCAACTATTAAAACTAAAAAACGATGATAATGATTTTAGCAATCATTTAACATACGAAGATTTACTATCTATGATCGGCGGATCTAACAAAAGGATTGGTAAACTCAAATCTGATTTTTTAAAGTTGGATAAAAAATATTCAATTTTTAATAGTGGTTATAAAAATCTCCATGACAATATGTTAGACACATTATATTGGGAACGTATATTTTCCGCATCTCTGAAAGTTTGCGAACATATTTTCAATACTCCAGAAGGAAAACATCCTCTGATTTTTGAAGAACCGACAAGTTTCGGAAAGAGATGTTGGATTACGATATCGGATATAGATTATTTGGTTCTTATGATGATTTATGCCCTACTCAGATTAGGATGGGAAAAAAATGTTCTTGTTATTGGACTTGTAAAAGATATTGCTGCATCTGAGATGGCTAAAACGATGATTCCAATATTAAAAGAGGCAAGAAAGATCAGAGAATATCGTTTGCCAGAATACGGTAGTGATAAGGCATTACTTCAGACTGCAAGTATTATTAACTTTTCTGACATAACGGCCCCATGGAATACTTTTGAATTCGATTCTTGTTTCCGGACTATATCCCCCATCTTGAATGTAAAAAATAATCCAAATTCACCATTGCATTTGCAAGTAAAAGGAGCATTCAAGAATGTTATATCCTCTGAACGAATGTTCTTAAAATCATATCTCCAATTGTGGCAGAGCGATAACGACCCGTCAGTAAAAAGTCATGTATTCTCATATGATAGACCATGCTATCCGGAGTTTGACATTACTGTGGACGATAAACTTGAATTATACCATGAGGATGGGCAAGTGTTTGAAAAAATTCATCCGATAATTCATTTTGATAATCGGAGCAATATTTCTCATATTGTAATGGATATACTATGTGCAATGTCCAGTGAAGTCATACCTGAATGTTTAGGTCATAACTATCCACTTTTTTTAGCTGATAAAAAGGCAAAGGCGCTACTCCAAGAGGGAAGACGAGCATATATGGCTGCAGTGTCGTTAGAATTGGCAAAAAGTCGACTCGATCAGCAAGTATTATTTGAAACAAGTTATAGAGAGTATAGATCCCAAGTTGAAAGTACAAGAAGAAGGAGTTGAAAGCAATGACAAGAGAAGAATCTATAAACGATGAAATATTTGATTCAATTGAGGACAAATTTTTTGCACGTTTAAGGGAAATCACATCAACAACAAGAAACACAGCAGATGGCAAAGCCACGATAACATTTCGTACTGCTAGAATAGAGGCCATATATACACCAGATATAATAAAAAAAATAGAATCAGGAAGATTGGTTGCAATACCCAACACAATGTCTATAGGAACAAAGAATGCTTTCTCTGTCTATGAAGTTGCAGATGTCTATCCAATGCATTACAGTATGCTTACCTTAGATCGTAATCAACCTGGAGCCATTAGAAAAGAATTCATGGATCTTATTGAAAAAGAATGGCAAACAGATTCCAAGAGTACTTGGATAGAAATAGTTGCCGCCCCCACTGGATATTCTATTATTTTAGATATCAATGAGGGACCAAAGTTCATTAGAAAAAACACCGTTCCTCTTATTGGGTCAAAAGTACATTTATTGAATAAACATACCATTCAGAAATTTATCTGCTATACTCCAACAAATAACGAAAGTTTGGATCTATATGCTGTTGGAAATCTCTTGGGTTTTACTGATACTATTATACCTTTTACCATAAATCTATACAAATTATTACATTACCATGTAGGTGTGTTTGCTTTTACTGGTTCTGGTAAAAGTAATTTAACATCTCTTATTATGCGAAAAACTGTACATTCGCTCCACTCTATTAAATTTGTGATATTTGATGTATCTTCAGAATATGGGATAAATATTCTAGATTTGTTACAAGATTTTCCATCAAGGGTGTTATTTTCTGAAGATCTCCGAGGAACGAATCCAAAGGATATTGCAACAGATTATCTCCGAAGACATGTTATACCGGAAAGATTGGATCAGTATAAGGATAAAATTCTTGATAAGATCGAAAAAATATTAGGTGATGATAAAGTAACTAAAATAACTATAGAGTCAGATGCCGAGCGAGGAATGAAGGAACTCGTAACCTATTCAGGATTACTAAAAATGCTTGGAGATATTACATTGGAAAAATATTTAGCTGCAGGACAGAAAATCCTAGTTCTGACAATAGCTGGAATGATAAGAAAATTTATGAATGATAAAGGGATCAGGGATGAAGATAATACTATTAGTAAAGAGATTATCCCTTTGCTAGATGAGATCAATGCCCTGCTTGCACGAGCAAAACTTAGACAAGATGCAACAATATTAGCACTTTTTAATAATCTTAAAATCGCTATAGAGAATCCTATTTCACGAGATCCTTCAGGATACTATTCAACAGATCTGGTTAAAGAGATAATGGATGAAAAAGAATCATCTCCAAGATTGTTTGTTATAAACCTTCCCGAAGCAGATTCGGCGAGAACATTTTGCGCGGAAATCATTAATAGAGTGTTTAGGTATAGGAAGAATAGCTTTAATCTCAATCCAAAAATAGTATTTGTCTTTGATGAGGCACAAGAATTCATCCCTTATGAAAAAAAGAAGGAAGATGGAACAGATAGTTCCAGCAGGGCTGTAGAGAAGTTACTAAGACATGGTCGAAAATATAACCTACACGGTTGGATATCTACCCAGAGAATCGCACACCTAAATACTAACGCTTTGCAACAACTTCATAGTTATTTTGTAAGCACAATGCCCAGACCTTACGATAGACAGTTGATCTCTGATACGTTCGCTATAGATGATGCATTTATGGACAGAACTTTAACATTTGAAAATGGGGATTGGCTTATGACCAGTTTTAAGGCTACAAATACTCAAAATGTACCAGTTTTCTTTCATGCCAAAGATAATGAAGATTTTCTATCAGAGAAGATTATACAATAAATCAATAAATCTAGTAATTAATCATTATGACATCCATTGAAAGTATTTTTGCATTCAATTATTTCCATAACTCCATGATTATTAGTACGTCAATTAGGTAACAACTAGATTTATTGTCCCATACCGAAGAATTTACCTCTTTGATGTCTATGAGGGATATAATAAATGCGGATAAATATATTTGAAACATACAAGTTTTAAACTTTGCTTGATTTTTAGTATTTTTGTATTAAACGAGTTGGTTTAACATATTTATTAAATATGAATCTAATGATTTAATATCTTTATTTTCTCTCCCAAATATAGTTCAAATAGATCTAAAAATGAACCTTTTTGAATCTCATTTTTAATGAAAATAGAAACTGCGTCATCATACTTTCTAATACTTGCTTTACCAGGTTGAGTTAATCGTAGCTTGTAGTTTTTTAAATTAAATTCTTTATCTATTTCTCCTTTATTATCTAAAACTTCTACAAATTTATTATTTGTATCTGGAATAAGATAATATCCTTCAGCATCATTAAGGTTGAATGATCCAACTGCTCCTAGAAGCTGATAATTACTTTTAGGTCTATTTTCCATAGTAAAAGGATCAGTGAATTCAACTTCTCCTTGATTATCAATATAGATTCCAGAAAACCAACCTTTTCCAAGGGATTTATCATTAAACAAACTTATTCCTTTTTTTACTAGTTTATTGACAAATAAAGAATATTCTAAAATACTCCATTTGACAGCACTTTTTATCTCTTTATTATCTAATGTGTTTTTATTATTTATGATATTATCGAATTCAACATTTTTATTCAATACTTTGATTCATTAATTAATTATTTTATTTATTTTATATTTATAACTATTATTTCAAGAAACCTTGTATAATTTTACGTCAAAATTTCAAATATATACCCGATAATGTTTTTTATTAATTCTTTATCTATGAGTAATATTGAGTGTACTATAGATGAATAATTCTGATTTCATAATTTAAACAAGTTTCTGCGATTTTGATTTGACAATTAGCTTTAGATATCTATCTATGACAATAGACCTATTTTATCGTATGAAAATCAGGTACTACTTGATAACTGATTATTGTCAATACTTTTACATTGCACTATTTGATACTTTTTTATTCTTTTATATTGTTGAGAAATTAGAATGAAAAAAGTAAATTAGCAAATAAAATAATTTTTAATAAAAATAGAAAACTTAAATAAATATAATGTAACTAAAAATTATATAATTTTTCTAGAAAGATGATTGAGACGAATTAAAATAAAATCTTTTCAATCTATCTAGAGTATTTTTATAAAGCAATGGAATCAAAAACTTAAGAATAAATTTTTTTCTTATTAGGATATTTATTATTCCATTCCCTCTAGTTCTTCTGTTTCATTTAAAGATTGTATTGTTTCCTTTAATTGCTCTTCTAATTCTTGTTGTTCCATTCTTATTTCTCCTTCAAATTCGTTTGTTTCATTAGAGTTCTGCGCTTGAATATTATCACCTGATAGTCCAACAAATAGAAAGATAAATGTAGCTAATATTCCATATTTAAAGACTGACGAGATAAATTTGGTCATTATTCTATTAAAAATTATTGAACAATATATATAAGTTTCAATATCTAATTAATATTTTCTGAAAGTATATTTATTAAATGTCTAATATATCTGGGTATTAGTATTCTGTTCTGAAATATTTTTTGATCTATTTGCTATATTACGTATATTTTATCTTTGTTTGCATCCAACAGATTTGTCCTTGAAAAATATACATCCTAATTATAATCATTATTCTAATTTTTCTGTAGTATCGACAATAATTATTCAGAAAATTCTATTATTACAAGCTTGCATAATTATAGGGTATATCAACAGAATATTTTCATCTTTGTTTGTAAAAAGTTGAATTCAGATTCAACAACAGAAATACTAACTCGTATTCAATCATATCAAAAATGATTGTAAAAAATGTTTCAGACCTTTAGGTATTACAAAATTTAATATTAATAGTGAAAAACTGTATCTCCAATTGTTTTCTTCCAATCCGCACGAATACCTGGTTTTCCTTTTAATTTCTCCACATAATTAAATGCAGATAATCCTGCTGCAGCACCATCTCCACATGCTGCCACTATCTGTTTATATGGAATATCTGTTGCATCTCCTGCTGCAAATATTGCAGGATGAGTTGTTTTACCCCCACTTGTTATCTCAATTTCTCCCTTTGAATTGAGTTTAACTAAATGTTTTACAAAATCAAGATTAATTTTTGAACCCATTTCTATGAATAATCCATCAACATCTAATTTTTTTTCTTCTCCAGAATTACTAACAACGGTTATTTGTTGTAATGTATTAGTTCCAGTGATTTCTTTTATTGAATTATTTGGAATTAATTCTACATTTTCCTTTTTTTCTATAGATGCTATCATATCTCTGTCTCCTCCTAATTTACCACCTCTAAAAATAAGGTATACTTTAGAAGCCATTCTTGACAACAATATACCCGATTCTAAAAGATAACCTCCAACTCCTACCGTTGCAGTGGTTCTACCTTGATAAAATGGCGCATCACATTTTGTACAATAATGAACACCTTTATTAGCAAAAGTATTTTCATTTTCTAGTCCTAAATTGTTTGGTACTTTACCAGGTGCCAATACAACTGCCTTTGCAATATATTCAGAACGTATAGTTTTTACTTTCATTCCTTCTTCTACTTCATCAATTCTTTCTACTGTATCATATGTCATCTCACCATTGAAAGTAAGGAATTGATTTTCCAAAGATCTGGCAAATAATGGACCACTTGACATTAGCGTTCCTGGAAAATTCTCTAATTTTGGTATCAAATTCATTTGTCCCCCTAAATCCTTTGATATCAAAAGACATGATGCTTTTTGTCTTGCAATAAAGATTCCTGCAGATAATCCCGCAGGACCTGCACCTACAACTATTATTTCATATTGTTGAACCAATTATATCACACTGCAATTAATGGAGTTAGATTTGTAATTCCACCAATACTATGCAAATCAACATCAATAGCATTTTTTATTTCTTGCATATTTTCAGATTCCATTATTACTAAAATATCATAAATACCATATACACTTTTAACAGAAGTTACTGTAGGAATATTTTTAATTTTTTCTATGATTGTTTTTTGCTCCTTAAAATTTACATTTAATAATATATACGCTTCACTCAACTCGAATGCGTATTATATAATAAATTATATAATCTTTAGGATTTTTTATAAAGAATATTGTGATTTTTTAGACAAAGATCTGTCAGAGCTCTTTCTTATGACGAATCATATATGCAGTAGCTAATACACATCCACATTCAAACGATAAGGTATTACATTCGGGTAGTTCAGCGTTATTAGAGGTTATCAGTTGGATATCGGAATATAAAATAAAAAAGACTTTAGATTTATTCAAAAAAGTACACATCCCATTGACTTACATGACACCAAAACTGGTTTATAATAGGAGTGCAACCCATGTGGTGGGATAATACACGTTAAACTTTATTACAAGTAGTGAATTAATAGAAGATGTAGTTGTCTGATCCTAAGGATATTTTAACAAGAATGTATAAAACAGATAATTCTGAATTAGTTCTACCTAAAGAGGAAACAGAACGAAAAGATGTCGAAGATATTCTTCAGTCAAATATATTTAATGTAATGTTAAACAGAAGGTCTCAAAGAAGATTTGAACCAAAAGAAGTAGAAGATCATAAGATAGAACTTATTCTTGCAGCAGCAGATACTGCACCTACTGCAGGTGGTTTCCAAGGTTTTGAAATATTCCATATAAAAAATAACGAAATTAAATCAGAACTAGTTAAAGCTGCAAACAACCAACCCTATGTCAACGCTCCTCTAGTACTGGTATTTTGTAAAAATCCCAGCAGAGTAAAATTAAATTTCCCTGAAGAAATACTAAGAAAATTTTCTTTACAGGATGCCACTTTAGCAGCGGCTTATGCTCAATTAGCTTCACATGCATTAGGCCTAAGTTCTATATGGATAGGAATGATTGATGAGAATATGGTTATGAAGATATTGAATACGGATTTAATTCCCTCGTCTATTCTGTGCATTGGTTATCCAAAGAAAATATTACAGCCAAAGCCAAAGCGTTCTTTAAAAGATTTAATACATAGAGTCTAAAAATAATTTATTTATTAGATATTGTTTTTTATAACATTTTCAATTTTTTTATTGATTAATATTATTTTTAATCGATAAAGTTTTATAATTTTAGGTTACTTTACGGGGAAAGTTAGGAAAATTAACATTTTATTTTTTCGCATTAAATATAGAATTATTATGAAATACAAAATAGTCTTTTTTTATTATATGTATTAGCCCATATCACAACATATTTAAAACAAGTCGAACAACAGTTTGTGTACTATTTATATCTTATATTACTTTTAACTTTTTGTATTAACAATTATATTCTATGTATCATAAAAAATATTCTTTAAAAGCTTCCAGATGTTTGCTGTTATGAATTTATAAATTTTAAGATATCAAACTTTGGTTTTGGGAATTTTAGATTCATTTCCTTTAAAGTTTTAATTATGATTTGAGCTATTAAATAATTTCTCAACCATTTGGCATCCGCAGGGATGATGTACCACGGAGCCCAATCAGTACTACATTTACTTAAAGTCTCTTGATATGCGTTTATATATGAATCATAAATAAATGGTTCACTGAGATCGCTTTCTGTAAGTTTCCATTGTTTAACAGGGTCTCTTATCCTCTGTTCTAGCCTTCTCTTTTGTTCCTTTTTACTAATTAGCAAGAATAACTTTATGATTCTTATATTATTTGAATCTAAATAATTTTCAAATTCATTAATTTGTTGATATCTTTTGGACCAAATAGATCTTGGAAGCAACTTGCGAACTCTAACTTCTACGACATCCTCATAATGGGATCGATTAAATATAGCAATATCTCCTTTTGCTGGAACCAGGTTATGTATACGCCACAAATAATCATGTGAACGTTCTTGCTCACTGGGAACCTTGAATGATATCGCCCGACAGTTTTGGGGATTGAATGCATTCATTACACTTCGTACAGTACTATCTTTTCCAGCTGCTGATAACCCCTGCAATATTATTAGCAATGCTTGACTTTTGTCTGCAAAAAGCTTGTATTGAAGCTCAGACATATTTTTAATTAGATCTTGTTCTAGTGTTCTTTCTGCCTCTTCTTTATTTATTTTTTTTAATCCGTTACACTTCCAATTGTACAGGCTGACCTCTTTGTTAGGTTTTACTTGAAGACTGTCTATGATATTTGCAGGCATCAATGATATCTACAATATCTATAATATCAATTAACCTAAATTAACTAAGAATCAACTAATCAATAGCTGTTTTCATTAAATTTTTAATTGGTTAAATCAAATCGGCCAATCTAATAAATTTACAATAAAAATAGAATTAAGTTTTATATTCTTAGTAGTTTGTTGATTGAATAGAAAAATGGGATATTTTTATTGATTATTTTACAGCTATAATGAATAGATTTATTTATGATCTCTTGATACAGAAAAGTATATTGATTCACAAGGATTGATTTGTTATCTAAGAAATAGTATGCTCCTGCTTCATATAGATCTGGTATTTGTTACCAATTGTTCTATGAATAGACAGAAAGAATAATTAATGATTAGATAGGTATTGATAAACTCTATATTCTTAGATTCATTAAATTCTATCTAGTCTATTCATTTTAGTAAACATATTTCTAGATTTTAAGATATCCATAGATAAAACCTATTTTTGCATAAATCTTTCAATTCATGATCATATCTTTCAAGATCAAAATCTTGATCAAAATATTATTATTTTTTTATATTCATAAAAATAAACTTGATGCTTTTATTGTGTACATTTTGAATGCCATTGGTGTGAGCTTAAACCTTCTGCCAAAACTACAACAATAATTAATTAGTTCAAGATATTACATGAGATTTGTATCTTAACAAAAAATATTCCCATATTTGCATAACCCAATCCTACATATCGCATAACTTTGTCTAAATGTATCTCAGAATATACTACAACTTTATTATTTACTATGAGATTTATATCATAAAACCATTTAGACTTTAAGATTATTGACAGCTGTTGTAATATATCATACGGATCAATTACTTATTTTATCGCATATAAACAATTTACACATTTTATTTGTTTAAAAAAATAAGTGAAATAATTAAAGAGCTTTATTCGTCTATGAAAATATAGAGCAAAAGAATTTTTATTCTCGTTTCAATGCTTCTATTGGTAACAATTTAGAGGCTTTAAATGCAGGAAATAAACCAGCTAAAAAGCTTAGTCCCACGGTTATGAACCATACTCGAATCATATCAGACGGTAAATAAAGTGGCAAAATAGTATCCTGATCATCAGAACTAAATCCTAAACTTAAAATATATCCCGCAACAATCCCAGAACCCATTCCAGAAGTTGCTCCTAATATGCCTATCAACAACGCCTCAGTAAGAAATAGAAATAGAATATGCATATTTCTTGCGCCAATCGCTTTTAGGGTTCCAATCTCTCGAGTTCGTTCAACTACTGAAGTATACAAAGTAGTGATAATTCCCACCGCTCCAACTACTAGGGAAACAATTGCAATACTTAGAAGAAAGGAACTAACACCACTTGTAAATTCTTTTATTGTCTTTATGATAGATTGAACAGTTGTTATTCCAATATCATTTCCATAAAGCTTCCTTATTTCTTGTTCTACCATGTCAACGTCCTCTGGGGATTCTGTTACAACTATTAGAGAATCATATTTTCCAGATTTATGAAGAAATGTATTACCTATTTTCTCATTAATAACTACAGATTTGTCTATGTTGGGATTTCCCGTCTGCTTTATTATACCACGAATAACAAAACTCTTTGTGTCTGTTTCTCTATTCCCCGTAATTGGATCTATAAAAGAATAGATTGCCCTAACAGTTTGACCTAACGATAAAAAAGGTGTGGTTTCTCCTGGTGGTAAAGCCACTTCACTTGAAATAATCATTGCTGTTGGATCATTAGACCTAATAATAGATCCTTCGACATATTCTATTGGTGGAGCAATTACTGTGAGTTTTTGAGGATCTATAGAAAATACATTAAAATCCTTTGATTTACCTTGAGATTCTAGCGTGATCTGTGATCGATATGATGGAATAACTTCTTCTACTCTAGGCAATGCGGATAATCGATTCTTTACAGCAGAATTTAGAGTTATTTTTGCTACTGGCGGTGGAGTAGCAGCATTATTAGCGCCTGGTCCAGTACTAGAATCTTCTGTCTGTGGCGCTGGACTAATAAACATGACATTTCCTGCGAGGTTACTTGTTTGTTTATTAAAAAATTCACTGAATCCTGACCCCATACCGCTAACTGCTATCATTAGACTGCTTCCAACCATTACCATTATTATGGTCAATATGGATTTGGTCTTTCTTTCCTTAATTGCATCCAATGAAAGCAGAAGAATTTCATTATAGTCCATACTGGCTTGCTATAGTAAGTTTATTGTTTGTTGCTAATTTTAATCTTAAAATTTTGAACAATTTTATTTTATAAATGGTTTTACCCTTTGTCTTCATTCATAAAGTCTTTAGAATCATTCCTTTCTTTAAATAATTCATAGAATTTAGATTTTTTTCTTCTTTGTCTTTTAACAACAATAATAGAAACTACAGTTATTATCGATACTAATGCGAGTATTATCCCAATTAGCATTAATCTGTCGGAATTAAAACTCAGGATATCCGAATTTGTATTATTTGTATTTATATTATTAATAGGAACATAATTTACGCTCTCGTTTAATATAGCGGTATGTTCTTCTCTAAGGTGGTTCTTGTATACAACTTTAAGATTTGCCAGATAAACCCCAGCTTTTGTATTTGGTTCCAATTCAATGGGCAGACTAAATGGTAATGGAGAATTTTCTGTAAGATCACCTAAATATTGTCTTGGAGGTAAGGTCTTCAAAGGGAGATTCTCCATTTTATTAATTGCAGATGGATTTAACAATGCATTGTTGGTTCCATTTAAAGGAGGGACTAGTTCAATTGTTGTAAAAAGTGCAACAGTGTTTCCTTCATTTAGTAAATTTCCAATTAAATTTGGTGTTCCACCTATATTTTCTATGGATAAATCATAGACTCTTATTTTAATAGTTCCATCTACATATACACCAATATTTAAAGAATCATTTCTTGTTTTGCCTGCAGAGATATACTCTGCATTGATAATAAATGAAACAGGTTTACTAATAACATCTTCGGATGCATACACAAGAGTGGATAATTTTTTTTGAGAAAAAGGATCTATTGAATTAAATGTCCATCTGGTTTCTCCCAGAATCTTCACTGATTCTGATTGTGATTCTAATGAAAAAACTACATCTTTTAAAGGTTCTTTTCCATTATTAGAAATAATCAAATCAAACTTCTGAACCGTGTCCGCCTTAAGGGTAATATAATTTTCTTTGTGATTGGAAAAATTTTGAGATGTTAATTCATTAAACAATAAATTAGGATTAGCCTTAAAATTAAAATTCGAAGAACCTGGATTTAAAGTTAGAACAGATTCTGGTGGGTTAGGATTGATTATTAATCCAATCGAAGTATTCAAAATCTTTTCATTTCCATACGCATCGTTATAACTTATCTGTATGTTCATCATTTGAATACTCCCACCTGAAGAATAATCTGGATATATTATAGGATGTATGGTTGCACTATCATTTGGCAAAATTTGACCGATATAAAATTTATTTCCCTGTATAGGCACTATTCTTTCAAAATTAACAAAGTTCGAGTTGTTAGTAGATCTATTATCGATAAGATTTTTAGTCAAATTAGAATTAGATGCATTAAAAAATGCATTATTTTCTACGACTTTTTTAGAGATATACCCATTATCAGTATCATTCCTGAGAATCGCTGTCCCTCCAGTTACATCTGCAATTGTTGCAATAACTTCATTAGCCTTTGCAGAACCAATATTGTTTATAAAAATTTGTAACTCATTGGGAGAATTTGTGTAAAGTTTCTGCTCAGGTGATACTATCTCAAGAATGGATTTACCTGTAACTCTAAAGGGTACAGTTATATTAGTGTAAATTTGTCCAACCTCAAGAACTTTAGAATAGAAAAGTTTCAATATTCCTTCATATGGACCAACTTTTGCATTGTTCAAAACTTCAATAGTAAAATATAGTGGAAAGCTTTCGCCGGGTTTAACAACAGAGTTATAGCTGGCCACAGATACATGCTCAGATATTATATTATTTTCCCCTTTTATAGAACGGAATTCTTCTGGAAGAATCAAATTACCTGTAATACCAGTAATATCTGATCTTCCTGTATTTACCAATATCACCGCAAGAGTAGAAGGTCCGTTTCCAGGTGCAACTTCAACTTTTACCGAGTTACCAATATTGAGTTGTTGCGATGATTTTGTATTTGTATTTGTATTTGTCCAATATGCTTCGAGAAAAGAAGGGCTTTTATCGTCCTTTGGAGGACTCGCGCTTTGAGCAAAAACAGTCATTATTATTTCAGAATTCATTAATGGCAGAAGATAAATAATAGAAAGTGATGATAACGCAAAAAGAATTGAGATTAAAATAACACCGAAAATAAATCGCATGGTTTAATTTGAGTAAATTTGAGAAGGGATGTAATATTAAATTTTGTTTTAATCATTATTCATTACTTTGGTAGTTTGCACTACTATAAACTTGTTTGTCCACTTTTCCATCTTTGATAAATATAGTTCTATCAGTCTGAGAAGCAAGTTCAGGATTATGTGTTACCAAAATGATTGTTTTTTTATGTTTTCTAGTAAGCATTTTGAGTAGATTGAAAACATCCTCTCCAGTTTTTGTATCCAAATTTCCTGTTGGTTCATCAGCTAAAATAATAGATGGATTGTTTATTAGAGCTCTTGCTATTGCTACCCTTTGTTGTTGTCCACCACTGAGATTCACAGGTTTTTCTTGCGCTTTTTCTTTTATTCCCAGCAATTCTAGCAATTTTTCAGAACGATAATGTCGATCATTAATTGGCATACCCATTATCATTGCAGGAATTTCAATATTTTTTTGTACTGTTGTTCTGTTTATAAGATTAAATGATTGGAAAATAAATCCTATCAGATTATTTCTGATATCAGCAAGCTCTGATTCATTTAGAGAGGATAAGCTTATTCCACTTATAACAACATCTCCGAAACTAGGCCTATCTAATGCACCTATAATGTTTAGTAGTGTTGTCTTACCGCTACCAGATGGACCTACGATAGAAACTAATTCTCCTTTTGTTATTGAAATATTAATATTTTTTAAAACTGCCAGCTTGCCTGCAGGAGTATTAAATATTTTGGATACATTCTTGACTTGTAATACAAATGATTTGTTATCGCTAACTATATGTTTGGTCTCTGGTTGGTCTTTTAAGTTATTGATATATCAACTTTATTTTCATGTTATTTATTCATTCATTTAATTATTGGTATATTATATCAATCATTTTTAAAAATAGTTTAAAGATGTTAAAGTCAAGTGTTTTATTAGATGTCAGATCATTTAACTAAAATCAATAAATTTTTGAATATCTATACATGAGGTTTAGGAGATGGTGTTATGTCATTGGTGATGACACCTTACTTAACCATACTTGAATTTTAAAGTAAAATATTCAAAGTTGTGTAGTATTTGACTTCAATTTTATTTTTATTCTTTGTTTTGAATTTCTTCGCAATTTCCAGCAGTATCATCATTTTCCAACAGATTAAAGTCAATGATAACATCCACTCCTTCTCCACAATCAAAGTAATCTGCTCCACTTTGTCCAGAAAGAATATCATCACCAATATCTCCATATAGTTTATCATTGCCAGCTCCTCCTACTAGAAAGTCGTCCCCAGACCCTCCGGCTATAACATCATCTCCATTACCCCCATACAACTGATCACTTCCTGTTCCACCTTGTAAGATGTCGTCTCCATTTTCACCATAGAGCTGATCTACGTCTTCATTTCCTTGAATTTTATCATTTCCTGAATTTCCTCGTGCTGTATCCGCACCGGATAACAATATCATGATGTCATCATTAATGGAACCACTCATTCTATCATTTCCAAAAGATCCTATCATTGTATTTCCAACTGATGTTCTTGAAATATTGGTCATTCCCTGTTGAGCTAATGTATTTTGCTGTTGTTGTTTTGGGGTAATAAAAAATGTATCATCGGTGACCTGTGCTTGAACATAATTAGCTTTCAATAGAAATAAGTTATCAATCAAAGAAGTTAATAAAATAATAATTATAAACAGTAAAACAATATTCCTTGGCAAGAAGGAACAAGAAAAAGAGGTCATTATAGAAGATATAATATCATGTATTGCTATATATATTAATAAACCCTGTTCACTATTTCGATAAAGAATTTTAGTTTGAACCTTACCTGATAGAAATATCATTATAGATTTACTTTCTGCTTCATGGAAAGTAATAAAGCTTAGAACATAAATTATCATGATGCTTTCATTTGTATAAATTTAATACAAGTAATTGCCTGTTCTATTAGTTCAAAGGATATTTGATTTTCTAGAAAGAGAATACTGGTCAGAAACTTGTTAATCTAGTAAATATCATATAATTTTTACACAAGCGATTGTATATTCATAAACAGACTATTCATGTTATCATAAAATTTAATGAATTGTGTTTATCATTAATTATTATTATAGAGATTGTCGTGATGTGCTTTAAAATATATTGCTCTCTAGACACTATCTTGTTAACCTATTTTTACCTTATTGAAACAAAAAACACAATGCTATTCCAATGTTTTTAAATGTGATTTAACGAGCTTTGAAATTTTCTTACTGTATTCATGATATTAAAAAATAAAGTTTTGTCCTCACAATCTATATGTAGTATTAAATTGTATGAATTAGATTTAAAAACTTTCTATTAAAAGTGAAATCAAAATTTATCTTAAAATTATCTCCTTGCTATATCAATAAAAGTAAATTCAAATATATAAAAGACATTTAAAAATAGCAAGCATATTTATTAATAATTTTACAACTTTAAAGAATCAGAATTGACAATTACCGATTTATTGAAAGATTTGAAGCTGGGTATGCAGTTATTTATTACTATCATAAAGTTATAATTAGAACTTCGCTTATTTCCAGATTTCAAATAACTATAAATGTAATAGTTATAATCAAAGAGTCAAAAATCCATTTGACAATTCTAGTATTAATTAAGATATTTGAAATCATTATAGTTAAAATAACTAGAAAAAAAATCTGAACTATATTCTATTATTTAATTAAAAAAAAATTAAGCTAATAATATTTCCATTGACTTAATAAGAGGATGAAGCTAGATAATAAAATATGGATATTGTTTTAAATCCTACTTTGTTCAAGAGGATTTTTCTATTATTATTAATTGGTATTATCTTTCTATTTACTCTATACTCAACTTATTATTCGGAAAATCAGATAGCCAATGCGAAACACAAGGATTGTGGCAAAGAAACTAATGTTATTGTAGGAACTAGGATTTCAACGATTGGAACTGAATGTGATGATGTGATAATAGGCTGTCCAATTTCCCAATCGATATCGATTGTTGCTGGAGGTTGTGTCGGTGGTGATCATCTCAGAGGATTTGAAGGAGATGATGTTCTTCAGGGTTCTATAGGTGATGATACAATTTATGGTGATGAGGGGAAAGATCAATTAACCGGGGCAGCTGGTAGTGATAAACTGTATGGAGGTCCAGACAGAGATATTCTTACATCCGGTGCTGGTGTGGATCTACTAGTAGGAGGAGATGGAGACGATGAGCTCTACTCTGGCGAAGGCGATGACGCATTAATCGGGGGTAAAGGCGCAGATTTTTTTGATTGTGGTGAAGGTAATGATGTGATAATAGATTTTGATCCTGATAGGGGAGATACTCAATCAGGAAACTGCGAGGTAGTTTTAACTCATAACACCAAAAAATTGGAAATATTTAATCAACGTGGAAAAGTTCCATCTCAATTGGAAACATTTGGAATAGGATCATATAAAGATATGATAGATGTAGAAGATGTGGGAAAGCAGATAGATTAAGTGCTAATCAGTGATTATATATCTTCAAATTTGTGATTATATACTGAAATGGATTTATCTTAATATATTATGTGTTAGTAAAATATTATATTCTACAATCTAATTTGTCATAGTTTTGATGTATTTTTAAATTCCCATTCATAACCAACACTTAGAAATTCATTATTTTTGTTATTGACTATACCTTCTAATAAACAAACCAAGCCGTTAATCCAGGAAAATTTTTTCGAGTCAGTAAAATATGTTCTAATAACAACAAACTTACCATCTTTGTTCATATCTCTACCTTTAAATGTAATTTGATCTCCATCTTTTGTAGTAAATACCCCGTCCCAATTTGAGATAATTATACCATTCTTTCCTTTAAAAGAATTTCCTGAACCAATGTTCTTCCCATCTGGAAATCCATTATAGCCTTTAATTGTTCCGTCCCAACTAGCTTCACCTTCTACTCCAAAAGTATTTTCAAAGACTATTTTATATCCAATTGGTTTGTCAACTTCTTCAAATAATTTCCTACCCACCGCCACCTGAGTAAACAAGTCGAGGATGAATTTGAATATTTTGAATTATAATAATTGTAAAAATTAGTTATTAATCTATTTTTAATCTTTTATGTTTATTTCTTAATATAATTTCACAATAAAAATAGTTTTCCAAGATCACACTATCATAACAACAACAATGCTAAAACTGTTTTACGATCTGTATTTATCTAATGATTATTAAACCTGAATTCTGAATGTATTTTAATTACATACTTAAATTGCCAGCGTTTTTTTCAATAATCATTATATTTTTTAATATTTATATAATACTGGGGCTGTTAGAGTTCATAAACAATGTATTTGACTTCCAACGTCTATTGCTCCTGACGTTTATGGAAGCAAGAGCTTACAATGACAGCCCTACTATGATACATATCTAATTAAAAAAGAAAACATTTAGGATTTTTAAGGTGTTTAATAATTTGAAAGTAAAGATTTAGAGAAAAAAATAATTCTAAAAATTGTCTTTGTCTATTCATACTCAATTTTTTATTTAATTTTGAAAATAAATTTATTAGAAATAATCTTTAAATTATGAATTATTTATTTCAAAAATTGCCTTTTCTACCTTAATGGGCTGAAACAATAAACCATTAACAGTTATTTCTGCCACATATTCATTATCTGGATCCAATGTACTTTCTGAATATTCAGCTCCCCATCCTGAATGAGTAAATTTGCTTTGATGAACATTTTTTCCTTCCGAATTCTTTATCGTAAATATATAATCTACGTGTTCCAAATTTTCATTGCTATTTTTATCAGTAAATAAAATCTTAAAATGATATTTATCCTTTTGAAGATTATCTTCAATCCAAGTTAATTGAACATTCATTGTGTCCAATTTTTTTGTTTTAGCCATGACATTGTCATTTACAAAAATTTGTCCTTTCATCCATGAATATTGAGGTGAATGAAAATCATAGATTCCATTTTTATCTAGCTCGATAGAATAACTTTTTTTTGGACCAATTATATCTGACTTGTCCTGAAACGACTGGTCATCTTGTTTTGTTATTACCAATTGATGGGGAATAGTATCTGCATTGTAAAACCGAAATTCTTGCTTTATATCTATTGGAAAAAAGGTTATATCAAAAAAGCGGTATCTATTTTCATCACTAGAGCCAGGGATTATGGTGATTACTTCTTCTCCTCCTGCAAAGAGAATATGACTTGAGAGTATTATCATACTTGGTATAAATATTAAAATGAATTTCATTATCTGTTATTAGTTTCAAGGTCTTTTATATTTATAAATCAATTTCTGTCTAGTTACTCTAGGATTACAATTATTAGGCTATTGATATAATTTGAGTTTTTTAGTATAGAACCATCACCAGGATTTGGATTATTGACTAAACATTAATCGTAAGAGTAAATATATTAACTATTTCATAAGGAATAAAACGGTTATGCTATCTGATATTAACCAGAAATGCGATTATAATTAAGTTATTTGTATCATGGTTTGCTAAATTGAATGATTGGATGGAAGAATTAGAATAAAGTAAATAACATATGTAGTTATGTTAATCCAAACATATCATAAGAATAGTTTACTTTCCTTTCAAAAGTACATTTAAACATTTCAATTTTGGTTTATGAATTCTGCATTGTGTACTCTCCAACATACCTAAAAATAAATATTATTAGCATATTAGATTTAATTATTTTATAAATAAATGATTCGAGTTGTATTTCTATTTGGTATAATAAAACAATAAAAAAAGTAAAGAGCCTCATTTGAATATGATCTGTTAGATAATGTTTTTAGTGACATAATAGAGGAAAATAGTATATAATTGAAACAAAAGTAACTTAGATACTTTGAAAATAAGACAAAGGATTTAATAAATATCTCATGGATCAAGTATCATACACCTTGCTTGGAAAGTGTACAATAGTTAAGTTAACGACTTTCCAAATATAAGGCGTGTTATTTTTTCTACAGAACTCAGGATTATCATGTCATACAGAAGTATCTCTAATACCAAAATTTATGTTTGGATCCTACCTGAACCAAAGATACTCATAAGACTACTAATGATTGCACCCAAAGCAAAAGATTGTCCATATTCTTGTAATGGTGGGATTAATGAAGCAAATAACAATATACCCACTATTACTAACGAACCATATTGTGTAATCTTTTTTAGAATAGTTTTTTCTTTATTAAATGGTGCTAAAAACATACCAAGAATCCATATACCAAATAACCAAATTATTATTGTAGTTGATATCAATCCTGGAGCAAGAAATCCTATAGCGAAATACATTGTAGTTAAAATATAATCAGATTTCATCATATTAACAAAAATATCGTCAAAAACCTTAATTCGTATTATATAATAACCTGATATTATCCCCATAATTATTATTGCACCTATGCTAATACCAACGTAAACAATATTTGTAGAACAATTGAAAAATAGAATATTAGGGTCGATGCTTTTACAAAATATGTAACTGGTGGTTAAAGCCATAAGGAATGATTTAACTGCGATACTAGCAGCAAACAACAAGACTTTATGTTGCTTTTCTAATACCCATCTATCGCCACTCAATGCCATTATTCACTTGCTAATTCCAATATATGGTATTTGTAGGGAATCTTGTATATAGTAATTATGATATTTATTTCTTCTATCTTTTATCTTATAAAGAGATTATTTATTTAACTGATGTTCTATGAAAAGAAATCTATTTGATAACATTCTAAAATTATAAAATAGAAGTAGATTTGATTTATAATAGACACTAATTATTAGTGAAAGAGAATATAATGATTGAATGAAAGAGGTTGCTGCTAGTTGTTTCCTATAATATCATCGAAAAGTCATTGATTTTGCTTCAAGTTTTTTATTTCCTTAATATGCCCTCCCAAGGGGACTGTAATGCTTCTCAAGGTTCTCTTTGATGAATGGGAGAGTATCTCGCCACTCATGCCATTATACAAATATAAGTCAGCGTGTAACGTCTTCTCTCCATCCTGGAAACTTTCTGATTCTGTTTTAAAGACATAGATGATGTTTTTTATGTACTAATCTTTTGTTACTATGGAGTCTATCAATTGGTCTTCTCGATCACCAATTCTTAACCTTTTGACTTTTTTAGATAAACAAATTAGTTTTTACTACAAACAATAAAACCAATTTGTTAACCGTTACAGTAATTACAACAAAAGGCGAAATCTCAAACTTTACAAACATTATCTCCAAATTAACATCAAAGGTTGTAGAAATCATCTTCCACTATTCTCCTACTTGTATCTATCGTGGTTACCTTTTGCAACGGTTTCAGGCTGATAGGTACCCAGAAATATGTCTTTTGGATCAGGTCTAATCTCAAAGAAGACATCAGCAAAAATGTGTTTATATTTGTCTGGAATATTTGAGCCATACTTCATACTGGTACAGAAATTGTAATTATCTTTATATTCAACAAATTAGAATATATCTCTAGAATCTTTGTGAATTACTATTTACACAATATTTTACAAATGTATAGGAATTATAATATATACTATATTTGATAACTTCAGCTAATGAAAAACCTTCAAGTATTTTTGATTGTATTGCTTTCTCTATTAGTAGTAAACCTTGCAAGCAATTTTACCGGTACACTGCAAAATACCTTAGCACAGAATACCGAAGAAAATACAGAAAAAAAACAGTATATATTGATTTTTCAACAGAACAAGATAGGTAATATCGATAATTCTACCAAAATTGTATCGGCAATAGTAGGTGATAATGTAATTAAAATTGAAGAAGAGCTTTTAGAGGAACTAAGTTTGGCACCATCTCAACAATTAGAACAAGATGTAAGTGATTTGATCAGGAATGGAACTAATGGGTTTGCATGCAACAAATCTATAACAACACAAGAGGGAGAAGGTGTTGCAATAGAATGTCTTTCTATTGGTAAATACTCTATTTGGAATATATCCCCTAACTAATTTATCATATTGTTCTTATTTTTGAAGTTACAACATAATAGCATTTATCGATATCACGCATTATCATTTAGTTATATCATCAACAATCACAACGTATGAGGAAATACCACTTTACAATTTTGATAACCATTCATATATTATCTTTAATTGTATTACATAATTTTCCTTAATTAGTCAATTTTTATTAATATTATCGATAGGGAGATAACAATTTAAACAATATAAAGTAAAGAGCATAGAAACAAATTTTATTAATATAGCAAAAAAATAATATAAATTTAAATAGTAATTCAATTTATTATTTTCAATGAAAACTAATTTTTCAATATTATTGACAAGCTTATTAGGAATAAGTTTATTAGCAATAGTCTATGTTTCTTTTGTTGGAATAAATAACTCCTTTTCGCAAATCGACGCCGTTGATGCTACTCATGAATCTACAATACATATAACAAAACATAGTTCAAATTCATATGCACTGTCTAAAGGTTCATCTCAAATAGGAACCTTTGATACGACTTATACCATACTAGGAAGTGTTTCATCTCTCCAAGCATCTAAAGACTTGATAACTTCGACAGTAATTAATGACTTTGATAAATCCCCCTTCATCGGATATGTTATAGCTCCAACTAGCAAATCCAAGTCAAATTCACCTACATTAGCAAATCCATTTGTTGATAAAACAGCAATAAATTTGAAAATTACTAATGAAATTCATAGTTCAATAGATTCAACTCATAAACTCAAAACCAAAAACGCTGTAATTAAATGCAATTTTGGCATGGAAATATCCAAATGGAATTGTGTTACACATGGACTGCTGGGATAAATACAAAATATATTAATTTTTTAAGAATTGAAAAAAGGAAATATTTTTTATCAAGCTTTGTTAATGTGATAATGTTTTGAGATGTATAAAAAAATGAAAAATATCAAAATATTTGTACCTACAATGGCAATCACAATGGCTATAATTACATTGACGCTTACATTGTCGATTTTCTATCCAGTGACTTCAGAACAACAACCACAACCACAATCAGAGCAGAAACAAGACATGTCAGCGTCTATTCTTAAATTAGCAGAGCCAAACGTTCCTATAGATATCCCATTATCGAAAGGATATATAGACGGGAATATAGCATATTTTATTGCTACTGATGCTTCTGACAAAACCGCTGTATCGTCTATTTCAAATAATACTGGTTTTCCAGTAAATTATTCTCCAATTTTGAACCAAACATCAGAATCCATTCGTGGTCAGGGATATCTGTTCTTAAATGGTGTTCCTGGAGAAGCACCTAATGAATTTCAACTTCCAGTAGCAAACGCGGTACCAGGTGATGATGATTATAGTCCACTGTGGCAGACAAATTTTGTAACTTGGAATGATAATTCTACAGCCAGAGAATTAAAGTCTGTAGAAGAAGTTATGGAGGCACAAAATAACGGAGAATTAACCATTCAAGAGACAAACATCATAGTAAATAGTCCAGCTATAAAATGGGAAGGCGGATCATTACAAGTAAGGGAAAACAAGACCATAACAGATGATACTCCATACGGTGGCGGACAAGTTATTAATATAGATACTGACAAAATGATTGTAACCATGATAGCCCATAGAGGATATGGATCTGATGGCAAAACCATCTATTATATTGCAACAGACTCGACCCCAAAAATGACTTCAGATATGCTAGGTGTGCCTTATGTCGCATCTGATGAAAAGTTAATAGGAACACCAGTTGCAGTTGATTTATTTCAATTTTCAAATGGAATTAATGGTTCTGGACCTTTAGGATTTCAACCTGGAATAGCAACTGCAAACCCAACAGATTCAAACTATAGTCCTATGTGGAAAATTTCCTTTATCGAATGGAATGACATATCAAACACCAAGGTATTGCAAACTGTGAGTGATATCTATGAAATGTCGAAAGATCAAAGCATCACTATTACACCAGCTATTAATGGTACTCATCTAGTAAATTGTCCTTTTTTTGATCAATCCACAGTCATTAAATATCAAAGCAAGTTGTAAATAAGTCAGTTAACCTGTCAAAAATCCACAATTTTTTTATTTATTCTTTTTTATGAATATCTATTGTGATAGAGAAGATTCTTTTCAGGATCTTAGCATATTAATTCAATAATCTAGATGTCTGCGATGGTTAAAACAAGCTATTGATTGGTAAACCTAATACGGGGTTTTGAGATATCATAAATGTTGCCTATATATTTGAATTTACTGCTAGAAAGCAACTGTGCAATATTACGTTTACGATTATGGAATAAAGACCATGCTCTCTTTTTTCTGGGGGAAAATATCAAGATTTATTCTAATAGATAAGAATGTAATCCATGTAATTTTGGTGTTTGGGTATTTTTTTTATTGGTTCTAAATAAAAGCTTTAGTCTTGATAATTCAGTGCACAGATGTGATTACAAATATTTACTTTATAAAACATATGGAATTAGTAAAATCAAATAACCTAATCAAAAAATTAATATATTATTTTTGTTAAATTTATTTTATTTGTTCTATATTCATGAAGATTATAAAATTTTATTTCATCCTATTACTTGTTCACTAAACTGTTGACACCTCCAGTTTTCAAATAATTCACAAAATTATAGGACGATTTTTGTTTTACTAGTTCTGACTTTTTACATATTGTACTTATTTTAAACTAAATATCTCATTTATAGCACTAACGCTTAATCCAGGTTTTGGTCCTCCGCCTATTACAAAAATGTTATTATCATAGTAAGCTGATCCAAGACCATGACGTGATGTTGGTAGTGATTCTTCTATATGCCACTGATTTGTTGTTGTATTATATTTTTCATTGTTGTTAAATGTTCTTATAAGATCTTCTCCGCCAAACACGAAGATTTCACCGTTATAGGCTGAAGCTGTTATTCCAGAACGTTTTGATGGCATAGATTCCAGTGTTATCCATTTATCTGTTGTAGGATCATACATTTCTGTAACATCAGTGTTTGTAATTGGTAAGTCGCCTTCTATTCGTCCTCCAAGAATATACAATTTTCCATTAACGACTTCAGATGCAGCATGATGTCGAGCAGTAGGCATTTGTGACTTTGATACCCACTTGTTTGTTTTTACGTCATATGCCTCATTAGTATTCATAATACCTCCTGTTCCTTCACCACCAATAGCGTAAAGTATGTCATTTATGAACTCAGCTGATAGAGCTCCTCTGGAAGTAGGCATTTGAGGTCCTTCTGTCCAACTATTATTTTTATGATCATAAATATACAATTTATCTGAGGCTTTCCAATTATTATTTGTATATCCACCTAATACATAAACAGTATCGTTAAATGTTGTTGCAGCAGCATGATGAAGTGGTTGTGGTAAGGATTCTAGAGTTTTCCATGTATCATTGGATATATTATAAACCTCTACAGTATCCAATACATTACCAAACTTATCAAATCCTCCTATTGCATAAATATTATCAGCAATACTCGTAACAGCTATTTCCGTTCTAGGAGTAGACATAGATTTTCCCAATTTCCAGGCTGAATCTATCTCAGAAGATTGTTCCTCTGCATAAACACTTTGAAAATCAAATGGTTTCTCAGTATCGAGGTTTGTTATAACAATTAATAAAAGAAAAATTGGATAGATTAACATAGACGATCGCATGGCTATTCATATTTATATTTCATATATATTCTTTGAAGTGATAATTTTATCTCATCTCTAAGGAATTTAACCAATTATTAATTTATGATAATAGTTAAATCTTGTTGAAAATTTCTGTTGTATTGATAAAATAAATAAATAGATCATAGCTAATAGACTACCAACAAATTAAAAATAGTTGGAAATGTGTCTCATATGATATTTGTTTTCAATCTATTCAAATTAGTCTAATAAAAGGAAAACTGTAACATTGGTCAGCCTAAAAATGATCTAGTTACTAACGTTGTGTATGTTTTAGTTAAATGATGAATCGCCACTTGTTTAGTATATTTTTATAGACATGTTAAAAAGTATTAGAAATATAGATATCAATTTTCAAGAAGTGATTATTAATTTGCTAAATATTCCTAAAGCTAAAAAGATATGAACGATATAGTAGAATTACAGATAATTTCTTAAAAAGCAATAACATTTTGTATTTACGAGGAAATAAATATCTTCTAGAATAGACAGGAAATTTTTTTATTTAGGCTTTTGATGAGGGATTTATTTCATCTTCATTATGTTTGATAGTTGACTAAGATGATTGAATAAACTCTTAAAATTCATAACAATTACAACCACGATGCGGGGTTTTATAAGATAAAAACCTTAATTACATGGTTATTGATATGATTTAATATTCTATAGTAATTTAAAAGTCTAAAAAAATATTATGGCTAGATCTAACAATTTAAGATTATAAATTTAAATAAAATGACTAATTGAATATGAATATCATTTTTTCAATATCACTAGCAAAATATATTATTTAATTTATTATTTTATTTTTATTATATCGAAAATACATAAAAAAATCTTTTGATTCTTGGCTAAAATAATACTAGACCTAAGAATCTACTATCATCAATCCAATTGAATACATCTAAAATTTAATTGCTATGTGCTAAAATACTAAAATAAAATAGATCTAGAAATAAAAATAAGACTCTAGAGTATCTTTCCCAAAATAATAGAATTAAATTTGATACTAACTCTCGTTATAAAGTATTTAAATATAAAAATATAGACTAAAAAATAACAATAATTATCCGAAAAATCCTCCTAGGAATCCACCATCTATTTGCCAATTAAGATTCATGTTTGTACATATATTCACCAAATTTCGGTCTATGTTAATTCCATTGTCAAGCAATTCATTTATTCTATCGATTCCATTTATGTCATCTCCAAGTTGTTGAATTTGAGTTGATGTTCCACCTGTTACAGGGGTGCGTTTAATATCTATACCATTGACATTAACATTGCTATTAATACAACTCAGTTCCTGAACATCTACATTTGAATTTTCGTGTTTATCGTTAGCATGTGAATCCTTTGGAAATAATATCCTGTCATCATATGAATTCATATACGGGGGTTCTTCCACATATTGTTCCTTCATCGCATATGGATCTTTAACATATTCTTCTTCGTACAGATAATATTCTGGTTCAGCGAAGGATGCCTTTATGGTAATAGATATCATGCCAGCAAAGAATATTGCTGATAATAAGAATATATGATTAGTTTGGATATTATTATGCATTGTTATATTACAATTTATATAATATATCTAAGGTACGAATGATCATTAGATATTGTTTGAATATAATTTATTGGTGTAATGTTTTTAGGAATTTTCTATCACTATATAATTAGAAAAAAATTTTTTAGAATTACATTGAATTTTCTTTTTGGTAACAAATAATCACGTTTTTCTATATATTGTTAATTTTGGAAAATAAACATTCCAAAATTCCACGATTAGTATTATATTTGATCCATATATGGCAAATTTTTGGTGATAAAGTATATTTAGATAACAAAAGAAAGTATTGCTATAGCATGTAAGCAAAGATCAATAAGATAATCTTTTTCAATTGTTAAAGATTTGAAAAAATTTGGAGTAAATTTCCTCTTTAATAATATTTTTATTCTATTCTCTCAATTTCTATTGAATGACTTATAATTGCCTTTGATCCAGGAGGGTGTTCTGTTAAATGATTTACAGCAGCCTCAATTGCATCTGTTATCTCTCTATGAGATGAAGAATATCCATCGACTCCAGCTAATGATATCAGACTCCTTTCTCTTATCCTAAATGTCATAATTGCTAAGTACTGATAAGGTATAAAAAACTTTTAATTTTGGTAAAAATAGGCATATATACATTTTCCAAATTTATTAATTACTTTTACAAAATACATAGCATAGAATAAATTATTTTTACACTAATTGAATATATTTATAACTTTATCCATATCTTAGTAGTGAAACTAGAGGAATTGTTAATACTAATATTCTATTGTGTCTCTTCTAGCAACTTTTAAAATTTCTTTATCTCTGTCTGCTTCTGCTTTTTTGTTACTTTCCTTCTTCTCAACTCTTTTTTTTTCAAAGATTAGTTTATCAGAAGGTTCTCCCCTCAGTTTGATATCAAGAGCTGGTTCTTTGTCTGTCCATTCTTTTATCCAACCTCTTACTACGTTTAAACTAAATTCAGCTGTCCTTCTTACAAATCCATCAAGATCCTCTTCAGCTACTTTTTTTAATTCCTCTATTCTCCTTAATATCCTTTGGTTAGGTTCTATAATCCTTGACTCTGGATCTGCTAATGCAGTACAAGCGTTTCTTTTTATTCTTCTAGATTCATCTTTTAATAATCTAATAAGATGATTTAACACGCGTTGATTTACCAGTTCTGCTCTGCGTTTAAGATTCTTATCATTCAATATTTTTTGATTTTTTGTAATCAGAAATTTACCTAAAGCAAGGGTAGATGTTGCGCGCACAAAATATCTGTTCGTAATATTCGTGTTCTCGTCTGTTTTGATACTTTTATTTATTAGTACGTCTACTATGTTTTCGACAAGTTCTATATTTTCATCGTTAGCAAGTTCGCTCAAACCATTTATCCCTCCCTGAGCTAACTGATCTTGAAAAGTAATCGATTCAACTTTGTCAATCAAGATTTTGAGCATTTCCTTTTTTATTTTAATTCCATCAGGCATATTCTTTATACATTTTCCTATTGCTGTTGCTGCTGCATTTTGTACAAAATAACTTTTATCATTTAGTAACAAAATAAGCAAAGGGATACTATTTTTGTTTTTTAAATCCAATGTATCTTCCCTTTCAAATTTTCCTAAATTTTGAATTATTGCTTTTTTGGTTTGCGGTGCTAAATGATGAAATCTTTCATCAGTTAGACATTTTTTCAGAATTGTATATGCTTTTGAATCTTTATTATAATCTTTAATATCATGATATGATCCAGTTACATTTGCAGCTTCCACAGAAACAGCATAAAAAATTGAGGTGTTCAATAAAATATCTTTCAACAAATCAAGGATTTCATTTGAAAAATAAGAGTTTTCTTTGATTAACTTCAAAGTAGCTATTCTTTCTGCAATAGTCGTTATATTATCTGCCTTTTTGTGCAATACATTTTTCAGAATATCATAAAGATTGAACTTTTCAGTTTGATTTTCTATAGTGAAAGATTTTATCTCCTTGAGAATTTTTAACTCAGGATCGACAGAAATTAACTCAATTGTAGTATTTCCAGTCATTTCCTCCTCAAATGTATGTTCTGTAGTCCTTTCGTTAACTAATATGGTTTCTATTTTTTCTTTTATGTTGTCTCTATTTTTACCATTATGATATAGACATCTTATCTCAATAGGGAAAATGAAAATAGAATGATCTTGTTGTTTTTGTGTAATTTTTATTTTTAACTTCTTTATATCATTAAATTTATGATTTTTCTGATGTTCCAATCGAAATTGGATATCCAGTTCAGGATGACCTGGGATAAATAACCATTGGTAAAAAAACTGTTTAAGATTTATTCCACAGATTTTTTCACAGGATTCTTGAAAATCTAGAGTTTGTACTGTTTTTCCTTTGTATATTTCTAAATAATTTTTAATAGATTTTTTAAAATTTTCTTCACCTATGAATTGGTTTAGCATATGAAGAACTAAACCTCCTTTCTCGTATGAATGGGCATCAAATAACTCATCTGGATGTTTATACAAATTAGTTACAATAGGTCTCTTGTATAGTGTCTCTGTTTCCTCAATATATGTATCAATCTTTTGAATTATTTGCCATAAAAATTCCTCATTTGTTTTTTTACCTTTATATTTTTCAGTGAATTTCGATGCCCAATAACGTGTTTCAAAATAATCTGCAAATCCCTCATTCAACCATAAGTTCGACCAGTCTTTACAAGTAATCAAATTTCCAAACCATTGATGTGCTATTTCATGTGCAACTATGATAATATCTCGTGAATAATCTAATGAACCTCTAGCATCATGAAATATATTTCTAGTTAAGGTAGTACAGTTTGTATTTTCCATTCCACCAAATTCAAATTTATCTACTGCTACTTGCCAATATTTGTTATAAGGATACCCTATCTGCAAATATCCTTCCAAATATTTTATGATATCAGGAGTTTCTTGAAATGTTCTCATTGCATCTTTTTTAGGAATGTCATATGGCCAATAATATCGCAATGAAGGAATATTTTTTGTATCTAACTTTTTGTTGAATTTTCCTATTACTACTGAGGTAAGATAAGATGGAATTGGATTATTTTCTTTCCAATGCCAAACTTTCCCTTTTCTTTCAAAAACCCCATTTGAAATTACATCATATTCCTCATCAGGGGCAATCACTTCTATCTCTCTTGTAAATTTGACTTGAGGGTCATCAATAGAAGGAAACCAGTATCTTGATTCTACTGCTTCACCTTGAGTCCATGATTGACTAGCTGGTGTATTTGATGTATTTTTATGTACAACAAAATTGAAACCACTTCTAGGAGATCTAATAAACTTATTATGAATATATCCAGCAGAATACTTTATTTTGATTGTAAATTTTGTACCTTTTACAATCCCATTTGTGAATTTAATAACTAGTTTATCTTTGATATGTAGACTATCAAAAGATTCAATTTTGATATCTTTGGTTTCAGCTGAAACTGAATGTATATTTAATTCAGCACTATCTAAAATAATTTCTTGTATATCATACAGCGCTTCAAAAGTTAATTTTTGTAAACAATCCGCAAGTAGTTTTTTTTTAAAATCTGGTTTGATTCTGAGATACATATGAGTTAGTTTGAATCTATACAATGGAGAAAAATTCATTTTACTCCCAGGATATGCAAATTTTTTATCTACATTGGTGGACATACAAACCCTTGAATTTATACCATATAAAAGAATTATTGGTAAGGTTTTTTCCTTTCTGTTATAACTTTTACGATGATCTCGAATTTATAATATTTGTGGATCTATACAAGACTGTATCGATCACAAGTGTTAGAAGCTATTAATTCCCAAAAAGAAAGATCTATTCAAAATAAAAGTTGTTAGAAATCTGAAACTTCTCTGTAGAATGATAATATAGATTTACATTTGTAGAACACAAATTAGATATAATCATCTAGTCTATTGTCGTTTATTCAATACTATGGTTGTAGTCACCATTGAAGCATTGGGAACAAGAACTATTTTGTTATCTACAGTATTTAACTTTGTAGAAATTAACCCAATATCAAATATTATTCCGGTATTACTAAAAGCAGTTATTTCGTCTCCTAATTTAAAGGGCCTGAGAATGGCCAGATACAGACCAGCGATAATATTTCCTATTATATTTTGAGAAGCAAAACCAACCACTAATCCAGAAATAGTTCCTATAGAAGCTGCTACTATAGGATCACTACTCAAATACGAAATAATAATGACAATAATTACGATAGATCCCAATATTCTTATTAGACTTTTTATAGACCTGGAAGTATCTTTTAAATAGTCATAGGTTAAATCATGAAATACATTACTTATTACCTCTATCATAAAATAACCTATAACAGTCACTTGTATAGCTTGTATTAACATGAGATAATCTTTAGGTAGAATGGGTTGTAGATAAAATTGAAGAAGAGCGATCGCTGCTATAAGTATAATACTTAGTATTATAATTTTCTTTACAAATTTTATTTTTATTTTTTTTAATCTATCATGATTTTTTTCTGTAGATTGATCAATACTTGTATCATTATTTTTATTGTTTTCTATGCGAGAAGAGTCCATGTATTAATAACTCTAAATATAGTGAAATAAGTTTATTGATGATTTTTTTATTAACTTTATATCTAAAAAAATAACACGAGCATTTGTAGTTGGATTTAAACTATTCGAATTCATTTCCATTGAGTTTTTTAGAACCGTTTTTGAGATAGAAAGAATCGCCTCAATACAAAAATTTCATGCTCGATTTTAAAGTTTTATTAGTTACATACAAAAGGTTTTAAATCTTTCTAAACTATTAAAAGGCTTGAATATATAGTATAATAACACGCATTGAGATTCAGATTTAGATTAAATTTATTTTACTCTTGTTTTACTTTTTTTATTTCAATAAGCATTTTAACATTTATTTTTATATTCTTATTTGATATCGATCAATCCTTTGTTTCTGCTCATATTAATGGTACCAGAATCCAGGAATTAATAGATAAAGAGGATGATATTAAAATATTATTTACGTATGAACCAGAAAAACCCATTATTGATACTTTCACCAAACTTATTTTTAGTGTGCAAGATTTAGAAGGAAATCACATTAAAAATTTTACAGCTTCAATTACAGTCACAAATGGCCAACGACTTTTTAAGTTTGAAAATGTCAATGTAACTGACGGAGACTTTCAAGTAGAGTACATTTTTCCTGATGATGGGACACATCAGGTAATATCTAGAATTAACACTAAAACTACTATAATTCCTGCATCATTTAGTGTATTTGTTCCTCATCAGGCCCCTCCGGATATCCTTAATCCTTTTCCATTACCCCCTGATGGACAGTATAGTTTAGGAATAATAGTAAGTATTATACTTGCCATAACAATTCCAATAGTCGCTGTTACCGCATTAATTATACTAATTAAAAGGCGTCGGTAAAGAAATAATTATCATATTTTTATGATTCTTATTTGTATACATGATTTAGGTTATTTTAATAGTCAAGTCAAATTGAAAAAATAATATGTAGAATTTATTAGCATAATTAAAATCTGTTCTTAAATAAGATATATTGTATACAAATGGAGATACATGTTATGATGAAGCATCCGACGTTATTATTGGATTAAAACATTATCTATACTTCTCATTTCAGAAAATTTTAATGATACGTGTTAATCAAGTTATAGAATACAGAATATACATTTTTGAGTCCTTTCCTTTTGACAAAGAAGATGTTAATCTATTTCATGTACATAACTGGATACAATTCGAATTTCTCTTTATATTGATACAATAACTGTAAATAATTATTATGGTTGAGTTAAATGACCTTAATATCTTCGTATCTGAAGAGTATTAAAGATCATTCTTTACTAAATTCATGGGATCTGTTCCATAAATAAAAACACTATTTTAGACTATGGTTTAAATTAAAAGATGGTGAATTAAGATATTGATTAAAGGTAACCAATAAATTAATATACAATCATGAATAGATTATTAAAAATATTATGAATCCCTTTACGAAGACAGTTGGTGCTATTTCTGATGATGCAATCAAGTTAGATGTGGGAGACAATATTCTTAATGCAAGAAATACCATGATACAATACAATATCAGCAGAGTTGTTATAACACAAGATAATATGCCAGCTGGAATGATTACAGAAAAGGATATAGTTCGTTTTATATATTCATCGAATTTGAATAAAAGACCTAGCGAAATAAAAATATGTGAAGTTATAGGCAATAAACCACCTATCACTGTTGGATCTAGTATGCTTTTAGTATCATGTGCAAGATTGATGTTAAGTAAAGGTATTAGTTCACTTATTGTAACTCAAAAGAATTCAAAAGATCTTAAAGTCATAACAAAGACAGATCTAGTGAACCATTATTCTAAATTTTATAAACAAATAAACAAAGTTAAAGAATATATGACTACTAAGGTTTATTCAATTTCACCAGATGAATTATTGATTGAAGCAATGAAAATTTTACTTGAAAAAAAGGTTTCTAGAGTTGCGGTAGTAAAAAATGGTAAAGCTGTTGGAATAATTACTGGCAGAGATCTACTACCAATTAGTAGTCTAGTGAATTCTGGATTTGAAAAATACAGTAATAAAAGTCCGTCTGGTTTAAACATGGCTATAAGCGGACTCAAAGCTATTATTATGGTAGGTGACATCATGAGGAGTCCTCTTCTTACTATTTTCAGTAATGCAGATCTGGCTGATGCTGCCAAGATAATGATCAGAAATAGAATAAGTGGACTTCCAGTAGTAGATAAAAATGATAAATTAATTGGAATAGTAACCAAAACTGATGTCATAAGAGCTTTTTCAAAATCTTCATAATAAACTAACGATGTGTTAAATGATATCAGGTTTATTTATCAAGATTGTAACAGATAAATTAGTACTTTAACATGTTTTAGGTAGTAAAAAAAATGTGTCTAATGGAAAACTATAATATGCACAAGGCAATCATATTATCTAGACATGTGTTTTCATGTTATACTCGCAACACCAAATCGATTCAATTACCTGTGGAATTTTATAATTTTTACAACAGGTATTTCTTTGATCCTTTCCTATCTATATTTTCTTTACAAATCCATTGTAGAAGATAAATAATTAATCGATAGATACTGCTATAAACTCGCTTTGTTCAGAGGTTGCCCAGAATCCTTTTTAGCATTTTTTAACGATCTTTATACTCTTTGGATACAATATTTACATATGCGTTTAGTTGTACAATCTGTTTGACTATCACCCACTCGAGTCTAGATATGTGTATGGTAGTATTTTTTTCAACTTGAAACTTATTTGTTATGTCTGGTTTGTAGTCCAACTCTGTTTGTGATCTGATAATTCATTTTGTATAGAGTTGTATACTTTCTCCTCTGCTCTATCTGGAATTAATCATTATAAAAATTGAAAATAGATAAACAATAAATGTCAGAGATTTATAGTCTGTAAAAATATTATTTTCTTTTAATTTACTTTCATACTTTATGATAAAATTTAATTTTTTTTCTGATGGTTTCTATTATTTTAAAATAAATGTAACTTCTAATGCGATAGTCAAAAAATATTAGAAGATGTTATGTGGTTAATCATCCACTGTTAAGGTCCCATCATCATACCTTGCTGTGGTCCCATCATCATACCTTGCTGTGGTCCCATCATCATACCTTGCTGTGGTCCCATCATCATACCTTGCTGTGGTCCCATCATCATTTTACCAAAATCTTTTGTATCTAGAATTTTTCCATTACCCGGATCAATTGTAATTTCATGTACTTTTTTGTTGTTATCAAGAATCAGCACACTATATACTAAAAAACCATGGTTTGATTCTAGTTGACCCCCTATTATCATAGAATCTGGTCCAATATTATTTTTGGCTGTTTCTAATGCTTGCATTATATCGATATTTATTTTAGATGTTAATGCTTCACTAAATGTTGATTCAATATTAATAGAACCATTTAACTTCGATCCTTGAAACATAGCTGCTTGATCATCGATAGTTTGATTGTTCAACATGCTTTGAGCAATTGAATTTGGTATAAAAGAACTAAGACCCAAACTCATAGTTATTCCTACAGATATAAGGAAAAATGCTAGTTTTTGCATATTGGACTAAGAAAATTTATGATATTTAAACTGAGTCATTTAGAAGTTAAAACCTAGTTGTGAATCTAAATTCCTAGTATTAAAACTTTACAAAAATTAAGTATCATTTTAAATATTATGGATAAAATAGCAAAATGTTTTTTTGGTTTTATAACTGAAAAGAATAAAAGCGATTCTTTTCAATCAATATTATGATCTATATAATAGCATTTCATGTTACTGCATTATTATTTACATTATGGATTTTTCATGTACCTGTGATGAACTCAGTTTATGGTGATTCGGATTATATCCTTGAATTAGGTAATCTAAATAAAAAACCCGTTGTTTCAAATTTCGAAATAGATGGCGAAGCGTATTTACAAATATGTTCATATGAAAAGTTATATAACAATTGTGAAATTAGAGTCACAAATAGTTCATTTAGTCAAAACACTGCTAATTTGATGATCAATCATTCTCTTGATTTTGATGTAATCTATGATATTGAAGGTGTAAATGAAAATAATAAAAAAATAAACATTGAAAAATTTAGCAAAAGTATGACTGGATGTAAGGTTTATGATATTATTGAAGATAAAACACAAAAGATCTACTTTTGTGACAATGGGATGGATTTTATTAAACGCAATTCTGATTCCAAGATGTGGTATTATGAATCAATTGGAATTTATGATACATTAAAAAATACTTATGTTGTAAAAGGAGACTTTGAGTATTCTCCTCCATAAGCATATGAAAAATATTTAATAATTTGAAACAATTATTAATTTGGTATATATATGTCTACTTATGGTAATCACTAATTGGTATTCGATTAGAGGATAACAAAGAAAGAATTATCGTCATCAGTAGTTTTAATGATAAATGTAAAAACTTTAGTATCTCTTTTTTCAAATTATATATAACATTTTATTGGTTACATGATCGCATTGTCAAATATTTGTCATATGGAATTTAAGTAATGTCTTACAGTCCTAGACTGGACATGTTTTGGTATACTCTAGTCTCTCCTAGACTGGACATATTTTGGTATGATGTTATGAAAATAATCTTATCACGAGAAGGTATTGAATTATATTTATATGTCTCAGGAGTATTAGTTTGAAACAATAACTTATAATTATTAAAAGATGAATATATCGTAACATCTCCTTTATTAGCTAAAGATTTAAAATTCTCATTTAATATAGTTAATAGAACATTATTTACTTTCAAATTGATATCATATTTAGATACCTTGTAATATTCCTTTTTTTCTGATTCTCGGTGAGCATATATTTGTTGACTAATCAGTAGAGATATTAGGATCTAATTCATAAGTAATTGACCAATTACTATGTTTGATATTAATTGAATCAAATTAAACAAAAAAAGATAGATATATGATTTAATATATCTTTTCGATTATTATTTGATTATTAATAAAATACTTATGTATATGAGATTGATTTCGATTTTATCTAAATATATTATAAAAAATCGGCCCTTTTAGTTGGTAACTCTCAGTATAGTTAATTTCATAGTGGATTTATCAGGAATTCATTTTTATAATAGATTCACCATTACTGGCAGTGGTTTATAAATTAAATATCAATAAATATTTTATCATAGATTTAAATTAATTTATAAAAAGATTGAGAGAAAATTATAAAAAAATTATTGAAATACAAAATGAATTCGCCAAGAGGGTCATATCATCCGATTATTTCAGTAAAAATACTATTCACAGAATTTGTGGAATAGATGTTTCTTATGATAATTCAAATGCATTTTGTACAGCTGTAATAATCAACAAAAATACTTTAGACATAATGGAAATTATGAATGAAAAAAGTAAAGTAAAATATCCTTACATGACTGGTCTTTTTATACTGAGAGAAGGAAAACCAATACTAAAAATTTTAAAATCGTTGAAAAATAAGTTTGATTTACTATTAATTGATGGTAACGGTGTTTTACATCCAAGAAAATGCGGATTGGCATCCTACATAGGTATAGTAATTGGCATACCTACGATAGGGGTAACAAAGAACTTATTATGTGGTTCAATATTAGGGAATAATTACATTGAATACAATAAAACTATTTTGGGATATAGAATCAAAAAGAATAATAGCAAAGCTATCTATGTTAGTGTAGGGCATAAAATTAGTTTAGGAACAGCAATTGATCTCATAAAACAAATAACCAAAAAAGAAGAGTTTATGCCAGAGCCATTAAGGATTGCAGATATAAATTCAAAAAAATATAAAATTTTAGATAATAAATTAAAGATCTATGATCATAAAGTATAACGAAAATAGTTATCTGGAAAATACCAGGATCCAAAGAGGCATATTAATTCAAGATAATATTTACTGGAATAATGATTATTATTAGCTATAATGTTATTATTCATAAATACAAATAATTGTATCTATGCATAAAAAGGAAATAGATTGCTTTTTTCTTTTTACCTGTTGTAATTATAACCATCAAAAATTTTTTTTTTATTCTCTGCTAATATTATGAATAAAATAGAACTACATTATGATGATCTATTATGTTCTGTGTTTAATTCATGATTTAGTTAATCTAGTCTTAAAAATTTTCTTGTACTTAAATATGGTGATTCAAAAGATATGTATTCTAACTAGTTTAACAAATATATATCCATTTAAACTTTGAAAATAGCTACTATTTTTATATTTTAGAAGATCCATATTTTTCATAATAAACTAGCTCATGTAAAGGTAAACGATTCTTTTTTCTACCACTCAATTTATGTGTTGGATATCCAAATCCTATTGTTACTGTAATGTTCATATTTTTTGGGATTGTAAAATCCTTTTCAAACTTTTCTTTATTTATGCCTGTGAATATGCCTGAACCCACTCCATAATTCCAGGCAGTTAATTGCATGTTCTGTAATACCCTTCCAGAATCGATCATATGAAACCCATATTCAGGATTTGTAAGAATAATTATTGCAAAATTAGCCCCATCCACCCATCTGCCACTTGTGCTATCTTCAGAGAGCGTATGGAGATTATCTTTATCTTCTACTAATATAAAACGCCAATGCTGAGTATTGAGACCAGTGCCTGTTTGTCTTGCTGCTTCAAGGATCTTTTCTTTTATTTCTGCAGGAACATTTTTTTTACTGAATTCTCTTATGTCAAGTTTGGTAGATATACACTCAAAAGTATCCATATTTTCTAACAGGACTATTATTCACATATATCTTTAGTTTGATCATATAATTTATTTAATCAAAAAAAGATGGGGAAAAGAACTAATATCATGGTATCATCATTAAGGAAAAAACACACTAACAATTCTAAGAATTCCAATGAAAATATCTATTTTCTATGTTAATTTCTAACTCATGTTAGAATTCCCAAAGTAGCAATCAGATGAAATTGGCTTATCTCTAATAATAAAAGATTTGTATGGTTCCAGTAATTGATATATTATAAGACTTAAAAACAATTGACTTGTAATCTAATCAAATAACATAGAATAAATGGTTTTTCATGTAGTATAGGATCTTTTACACAAAGTTTGATCACCACTCCAAAATTTATACTTTATAATATAACAAAAGAATTTCATACTTCCAATTTGATAAATTCTATTAATAACCATTAAATTCTTTATCTTACAATTATGTTTGCATTTCTTTATGGATATTTGACTGTTAAGATTTGAATGCATTAAACGGATTTGAACCTGTCTCTAGAATTCTTATCTAAACAGGTAAATTATTTTAACAAAAAAGAGTCTAGCGAAATGGTTAAAATATTATTATAATGATATCTGATGTCTTTCCTTGTTCATACTCAAATGATGTTATTTCTTATAGCTATCTCTATCAACTACGTATTTCTTTTTATATAGTGAAGAGTCGATATCACATGTAGTATGGATATAACAGAATATAATAAAAAAAATACCAAAAGTTATTTGGAGTTTATGATTAATAGTTCACCTCAAAAGAATTATAAAGCAATATCAAATTTAGAAAAAACTCTTCTGAAAAGTTTAAAAAAAAGAATGAGGAAATCACCTTTTTTTCTAACTAGGACTACTATCTTAGGATTTACTTATCTAACTAAAAATCTCTTGGCAAACAAAGATACAAATAGAGTGATAAATATTTTATTTTATAAAGGACAAAATTTTGGGGATAAATCTGTAACAAAGATATCTTATAATAAATCTTTTCAATATAGTTATGCAAACTTTAGATAAGTACTTTGTACTCTTGGATTCTTATTGGAAAATTCAAAATACTAAATTAATAACAAAATGGTGAAATAATAGATGACCAATATTCGTAGATTATTTAATCTTGTAGTTGTATTATCTATATCCATTCTGTTTCTATCATCTATTTTAATTGATAATTTAAAATCATTGTTATATTTTGTTTACGCTCAAAATTCAATTACAGATATGGAAAAAAACAATACTAAAATCTTTATTCCCACAACAATATCAAAACAATCGCAAGAAATACTAAAAAACCTAACAAGGAGTATGTCAAATTTTGTAACTCCAGAACCTGATGATTTGGAAGACTGGAAAAAATTAAACCAAAAAATGAACTCAATGGCTATATTAGAATCCAAGCAAATTCTAGACACTTATAAGTCTAATGTTACATATACTAAACTAGCGGACGTAAATGTTATTGATGTCAAACCACAAAACTGGAAAGACAATGGTAAAATTCTAGTTTATCTACACGGAGGTGGATATACTCTTTTTAGCGCCAATTCTACATTAGATGCTGTTATGCCTATATCCAATACAACTGGACTGAGGGTAATCTCAGTCGATTATACGTTAGCTCCATTTTCAAAGTGGAATCAAACAACCACTGAAATTGTATCAGTTATTCAAGCATTAATAAAAGAAAAAGGCTATTCCCCTGATGATATTGCCATATATGGAGACTCTGCTGGTGGTGGATTAGTGGTAGGGTCTGTTCTAAAGATGCGCGATGAAGGAATAGGGATTCCCGCTGCAGTAGTGCTCTGGTCGCCTTGGGCAGATCTAACTAGAAGTGGGGATTCATATTACAGGTTAAACAATACTGTTCCCATTTTACAATCCACTTCAGTATTAAATAATATGGCCGATGCCTATGCTAATCATTCAGATCAGAATAATCCTTATGTTTCTCCAGTATATGGAAATTTCAGTAAAGGATTTCCACCTACACTTATTCAAGGAGGTACCAGCGAGTTTTTTCTTAGCGACTTTGTTCGTTTATATCAGGCAATAGATCAAGTAGATATTCCAGTTAAACTAGATATATATGAAGGAATGCCACACGATTTCCAAACATTCCTGTACAATACACCAGAAACCTATATAGCTATATCTAAAATGAATAATTTCTTACACCATTATTTAGGTTATTAGACGGATAATTGATTTATGTTGGAGGTAGAAAAAAATGAATAATAATCAAATATATTTTCAAGTAGAATTTACTATTAAAAAAGAAACTAGAGGAATTCAAGAAACAAGTAACAGATATGACCATAATATTAGAAAATAACAAACCAGAACTGATAAACTATAAGTTTTATCTTACTAGTTTTGAAAAAATGTGTACGGTACATGAAACTAACACAAATTCAGACATTCTACTAACTCAATTGCTGGTGTTGTATACAAAATAATATTTCCAAAAATTTTCAATATTACAAAGATGAATAAATTGGATTTGTACGGAAATCATAGTAAGAAACTGCAAAAAAATTAACAGGGTTTGATATACAAAATTACATTATACGTACTTGACTCTGTGGTTGGAAGTTTGACAAATTAGTGTATTCAAACAATTGATCTAAATTCTTATGTACCTAAGGAATTAAATCATCTAAATGTTAAGTCTTGTCTTTGCTAAGATAGTTCATACAATTTTTCAAAAACAAAAAATTGTATAGTACAGTTCCTATAGTTAAGGAAAAATAGAAATATTAAAACTTAAAAATATAACTGAGGTATGAACAAATTTAGACTTTTGTCATTTCGATTTAAATCAAATCATCAAAAAACTACTAATATTATATTGTTATGGTAATAGGTAAATGTCTTCTGTAGCAGCAACTGAGGTTTCAGCTATTTCTTATCTGAAATTCCCATTCTCTCTTAAAAAGGATCAAGTCGATGCAGTAGAATCTTGGTTTAACAACGGTTTTAGAGGAACGATTCTTTATAGCACTGGAACCGGGAAAACAGAAATAGCATTTGAATGTGCAAAGAGAGTTGCCAATACCATAAATAATTCTGCTTTCAATATTGTTTTACTTGTTCCTAGAATCATATTGATAGAACAGAATATCAAAAGACTTGTATTATACGGTATACCACGAGACAAGATAGGCGCATATTTTGGGGAAAGGAAGAAGGTCAGAGAGATAACAGTAGCCACCTACCAAAGTATTATCAGGAATTTAGATATTATTCGCAAGTCTAACATGGTAATTTTTGATGAGATCCATCTGGTAAGTGATTCTGCTAAAGTATTCAGAAATCTATTTGATGTAGTTGTAGAGGATCATAAAAAAGCTGTATTGGGTCTTACTGCAACATTAGATGAGGCCAATTTGAAGAAATACAATACAATTCTTACGTTACTACCACCCGTGAAACGATATTATATCCGAACCGCTGTTAGAGATAAAAGATTAGCAAAACCAATAGTTATTCCTGTACAGGTCAAACTTACAGAATTAGAACAAAAAGAATACGAGACATGCTCTTCTAAAATAAAGAAAATTTCAAACCGTTTTAAAAAATATGACGCAGAGTCAATGACTGTTCTCTTGAGAAAGGGTGGTTTTGTTAGCGGGATGGCTAAAGCGTGGTTCCTAAACGTACGAAAAAGAAAATTACTCTTAAGTTGTTCAGAAAATAAACTACTAACAGCTGTAAATCTGATAACAAAAAAATTCCCAAATGAGAAAATCATGGTTTTTAGTGAGACTATTGACTCTATAAATAAACTTAAAGATAGGCTAGAGCAATATGGAACCGAATCTAGAATAATAGATAGTAAAACAAGTTCCAGCAAAAGACAGAAAATATTTGATCAATGGGGAAAAGAATTCTATCCACTTTTATCTGTACATACCCTAGAAATAGGGTTTGATATACCACATGTAAGAATAGAGATTATCCTAGCAACAACTTCAAATATGAATCAGGTAGTCCAACGCATAGGTAGAGTTATCCGAAAGCATGAGGGAAAAGAACTTGCATTAATTTATGTAATATATATTTCAGATACAAAAGATGATGATATTCTCCAGGTTATAAAAAAGGTAATAACAGATAGTGGTAATGAATACAATGAAGGAATGAAAGAAGCTGTTAGAGATGTAGAAAAGGAACAGGATTATTCCCGGGTTTATAACAATATAAAATTAAAACCTACAGAAAATAAAAGACTTGAAAAGGCATATGGGATTATAGAATCCTCTTTAATAGAACCTATGATTGTTGAATTAGTAAAACCAACAGAATCTGAAGTAGATGAAAAAGCTAACAATCAACAAAACAGGATGGAAAGAAAGTTATTTAGAGTGAGGAGTAGTCTCAAGGAAAAAAACAAATACTATGATGTTGATATTGAAAAGAAAACCTGTACTTGCGCAGATTTTAATTTTAGAGGGAATAAATGTAAACATATAGTTGCTACTGAATTGTACCTGTTTTAGAGTTAAAGAATATGTTATTTATTATTTTCTCAAAACTTAATTTATGTTATTATTTTCAATGATTAATATATTCTAGTATTAAAAAAGTTTAGTGTATTAGGCAACTTTTTGTAAGCTTGTTATGTACTAGATATAATGCGTATAAAAGTATTAGAATAGATATAATTCGCAAAGGTATTGCATATACTTCAAGGAAATTGGATATGGCTATACCTGTCCCACCTAATGTAGAAATTATTACAAATCCTATCGAGGAACAACTAGCACAAGTGCTAGACAAGATTCCTAATGTGGTTCCAGACAATAAAGAAGATTTGCTTACTTTTAGATTTGCCTGCTTGATCACATATATATTCATACTTATCAGAATTCCTAATAATATTGAAGATGTATTTGTCAGGATAAAGCCTAAAACTGCATCATCTGGAAGATAAAATGTCCATACTGGGGAAAAGAAAAGTAGTTTATCAAATGTATTGAATAATATCCAGAAAACAACAGCTACTACTGTAGCTATAAATATGTACGATAAATTTGAAAAGACAATTCTAAAGGAAAAAGGTATTACGTTCATTGTAATTTCTTTATTGATTTATTTCTCTATTTACCTACCTAATCTTTCTAGTTTTTTATCAATTATTGAAGAAAATGATGGGAAAGGATGAGCTCCAGAGAGATATTCAGGATCTGTACCATTACTGTATATTATGACAAATGAAGGACTTTCTGTAAATTTAAATTTTTTAGCTAATTCTAGATCTTGTTGAACAAATTTCTTGTATTTTTCACTATCCACACAATCTACGAATTTGTCCATATCTATTCCAGATATGTATGAGGCAAATTTCTTGAGATTTTCTTTACTTACCCAACCAGAATCTATCTGACCTTGATTATGATATAAAAGATTGTGAAATTCCCAGAATTTACTCTGACCTTGCTCATTTATACATTGTGCGGTTAAAGAAGCTCTCATAGAATCAAATCCACGTATTGGAAAATGCTTAAAGATTAGTTTTGCTTTCCCAGTTTGAATAAAAGTCTCATTTATTATTGGTTCAGTATTCTTCACGTATCTAGCACACATATAGCATTGAAAATCGCTAAAATCAATTATTGTTATCGGAGCATCCTGACTACCAAGAATAGGCGATTTTGTATTGTTAAGTTGAATATTATTTATTGATAACACAAGACCGTTAGCAGTCATTTCATTATTTTCTTGGCCATTTACGTAAACGAAATTATAATTTGATAGTGATAATAATGAAAAGGATAATGGTATAATCAGTACTATTGAAATTGGAATTGGAGAGGATTTTAATACCCTAATAATTTCCATTTTATAAATCAAATCCATGAACTAGAAAATAAAAAGAAAGAATATTTATCTAGAGAGTTAGATAAACAAATTTGTTTATTTTATTATGCATCTTAGCCATCATTGTCACCTTAATCAGTAGAATTTGTATTTTCTGAAACTCCAATAGCAGTATTCAAGCTATCAAGATTGTTCTTGGATTCAGGTTCGAATATTGTTGCTTTTACTGTATAAGTTGCCATAAATGGTTCACCGTCTGTAGTATGTAATCCAAGTACATTACCTACAAATGGTATGTTGTTGGAAAATGTCGGTGTATCGTCTTCATATGGTAATGCCATCATAGCTGTTGCGACAGAATCTCCTTCACTCCATGGAGCTGGCGCGTTCATAACCAAACCATATTCATCTAATACTACTTGTGGGATATCACGCCCCTCTGTATCATAGTAGTGTAATGTCACTACTTCAACTGGTTTGCTTGCTACAAAAGTCAATAGTCCTGCATATACAGCTTTGTCTTCTCTAGGCGGAAGTAAAACCGTAACCTGATGGGATTCATGCCCTTGCAACGGATCTTGCATGGAAGAAACAGTACCCTGCCAGACAAATGTTTCACCTATTGCAGGTTCTTTATCTTTGGAAGTACTCGTCTGGTTTGTTTCATTTTCATTTGATGTCTGTGCTACAATATCTTGAATACCATTTTCATTTGGTACGACAGCTAGTGCTGCTAAAAGTGCTGGGGTGACAAATAAAATTAAGAATAAAGTTAATTTTTCAAAACTCATTGTTTATAAAAACTCTAAATTATAATATAAATATTCTGTTAATCTATTTTTCTTGAATAATTATTAAAATACACATAGGCAATGACAACAAATTAAGCAAAATAACTTTAATTATATTTGTAATAGTATCAACTTAACTTTCAAATTTGCAACAAATTTAATATCATTTTGTAGATATATTCTGTAATCTTCTTGGATAAATAGAAAAATTGAATGTCCTAAACAAACATATTATTTTGGAGGAAATGCTAAACTTTCAAACATGTAAAATGCGATTATGTATGAGAAAATAAACGTTACATGGGTTATAGTACTATAGATACCCAGATAGCTGGGTAACAAATACATCGAGATTTCCTGTTATTTTCTTTTCTTGATAAAATAATCTTTTAACCTAACGACAACTCCAGATTTTCTTGAAGATGAAAGGAAAAAATCTACTTCTCCCGACATGGTACGATTATTTACTGAAGATCGTATAGAATCGGTTCTTAGTGTTAGTATTTTTCTTTGCTAACAAACCAAATCAAACAATGATACCAAAAGATTAAGTAGAAATAAAACAAAAACAAAGAAATTTTGTACTTATTTTATTATTTTTTCAATTCCCACTTCTCACACCATCTATCAAGACTTTGCAAGATTGGTTCAAGGTCTTTTGCTTTTGTTGTTAGTCTATATTCAACCTTAGCTGGGATTTCTGGATATATTTTTTTAGTGATTAGACCTTCTTTTTCAAGTTCTGATAACCTATCCGATAAAACAGTATTACTAATATCTTTCAGACTTCTCTTCAATTCATTAAATCTAACTACATTTTTAGAACTTAAATTCTTTAATATCAGTAACGACCATCTTCTTCCTAATATATCCCAGACATTTAGTATTCGACATTTTTCTTCCGAAGCTTCTGTCTGGGATTTCAATTCAGAATTAAAATAATTACTATTAATTACTTTCACCATGATATTGTAGCTTATAATATACAACCAATAAATATTTAAGATTATTAAAATCAACTAATTTTCTTACAAAACAACATATCCAAAAAAAGATATTCATTTTTAAGTATTGAATATCCACGATTTTAAAAATAGTAACAGTACTTACGATACGATTAAGGGTTATTTCTATATCCATATCAACTTTATGCCTGAGTAACTACGACTAATTCAGAACAACCTAAATTCTTTGTAATTTAGAATGTACGATCTAGTTCAATATCTGCAATTAATGAAACTGCTTATTATTTAGAGTTAAATGATGTATCTGATATAACTATTTGTTGTATAATTGACCCATCAGAATAGTTATATCGGAAATGACATCTGTTTTAAGTTTTTAGACAATTAGCAAAATAGGTTTGCAATCATTGTACCATATTTAGTATCGGTAGTAGATGAACAAGAAAAAGAAAAAGATAATGGTATAATATAATTGCTCAATCCAATTTATGATGTAGATAAAAAGATATTAAATGATGAGGTAATTCCAGATGATATTACCTCTATTGAATTACCAAGTTAGTTCGGACAGATTACAATTATTATAGATTTTTTACCAAGCACCTATTACATTATCTTCAGAACTTTTCTTCCACATCAAAATGAAAATAATAGATAACATTTTTTATAAATAAATATAATATCGTCAATTTTTTTGTGTTGTAAACAACAATGCAAATAGCGGTTTTTAACGAAGTCAACCTCAGACCTTATGAACTGGATGTCAGGAGTTGGTTATGCCTCTACCTTTATCAGATCCTAACAAAAATCATTTTATTCTTTTTCTTTTTTACTTTATGACGACCCGGTCTTTCTTACTTCTATTATGTACTAGCTAAATACTAATCCAATCCATTTACAGAATGTAGATTCTCTGTCTATCGTCTGTCGTTCGAAACATTTTCTTGCTATTATTCTGCTCTTTAGATACCTGTATTTTATGGTATTAGAGGCAAGGAATAGTCAGCTATATGCACCAGCATAAAGTATGGTATGTATTATTTTTAGATCCCTGAAGCATATGGTTGGGATTTTGGAAAGAAAATAGCAATGTTGGAACTATTCCTCAATGTGCTAACTGATTATGATACTGTGAATTACTCGTAAACGGCTTTTGTGAAGTTTGAATAATCTCCTATTTGACTATTTTCTACTATTTGACCATCCGATATGCGGAATAAATCTGCAGTAGCAGTTGTAAATTGGTTGCCGTTCGCTGGAGTACCTAAAAAGTCTTCACCACTAAAAGTAGCATTCCAACTATTAAATATGGCTACCATATCTCCCTCAGCGATTATATCATCAAGAATACGATTTGCATCAGGAAAAGAGCTATATGTAGCATCTATTATTTCTTTGAATTTTTGTTTATCTGCACCATTATCTGATGAAAAGTTATTTGCGATGTATTTATCGATAGCACTGGAGTTGCGATTATCATATACTTCTTCGTAGAACGCCGTTACTATTGCTTTGTTTGCTTCCCCTTGTGATTTATCTTGTGCTAAAACTTCCTCTAAAGGTACAGGCCATAGACTAGCAACAGTCGCAATCCCTATGACAGCTAGAATTAATGATAATTTTGTCTGGAATTTTTCCATACAGGTACCTCTAAAAGGAAGAGTCTACTATAAATAAGTTTAATGAACTTTTAGCCACCAGAGAAGTGGTTAAAGTTTATATTCTTCTTTCCTTTTGGATATCAATATGACGACTAGTCAAAAGTCATCAGTAGAGAACCACTTCGCATTTTTAAGTGGTGAAATAGTATCTAGATATTTGCCAGGAACAGGTATTTCTTCACCTGATAGTCAAAGACTAGGTAAACAGTTTGTATCTACAACTGGTTGTCCCACCGTTTGGTGTTAGAAAATGAGCATTTAGGTTCATACCATCAAAAACATGGGTTACGCGAAGTACATTATGAGAGGTCATCTAGAATCAGACGACATGTATAGGATTTTACCTACTATTTCAATGTCAATATTTGGAATATAGTCTATGAAATGTATGGATCTATAATCTAGCATTAACTTTCTAAAATACATTAGTTCATATAACAACATTTGACATTTTCATGGATTAATATCTTTTAAAAAATTCCAAAATGAAAAATGTTCAAATTATATCACTCTTATTCTTCAAAAAAGTTATTATTAGAGTGATAATAATGCAAATATTTTTTATTTTGTTATCTAATGTACCTTAAATCTTTAAACTTGTTTTATAATACAGTTTTATCTGAAGAAATAGTACATTTGCAGGTTTAGCTCCTCCGATGAATTAACATCTCCATTTAGAATTTCCACTTTAGAATGTAATATGATCTATTCTCTGTCTTATTTTGTTGGTCTGTATACAATAATTGTCTTTTCTATGTTTTACTCGTATTATCTCGATTTTTGTCTTGTAACATTAAATTTTATGATTATTGACAAACCATATTTTAAGATCCTTATGTATACATAGTCTAGACATTTCCTACAACATATAAACGATATCTGAAGAATTTGTAGGATATGTGAATAATGCTGCAGTATTTTTAAGATCCTTTTTAGAAATACCTGATCTAATAGCTAATGCAAATATATTTATAATTTCTTCGGCATTATGTCTTATTATATGAGCCCCTAAAATTTTGTCAGTTTTTTCATCTGTTATAATTTTAAAGGCAGAATAATGTTCTCCTATTCGTTTAGATGAAAACCAGTTTGATGTATCTGTATATAGGGTTTTAAATTGTAATCCTTTGTCTTTAGCTACTTGTTCTGAAATTCCCACAGATGCTATTGGCGGAATCGTAAAGACTACACTTGGTACGCCTGTATAATCTGGTTTTTCTTTTTTATTATTCTTATTATTATTTGCAGTTGTTTTATTATTATAGTCACAAAGTAAATTATGAGCAACAATTCTTCCTTCATAAATTCCTATTGGAGTTAAAGGAGGTCCACCAAGGTTCAAGGTTGCATCACCTGCTGCATAGATATTTGGATTTGAAACACTTTGGAGATATTCATTGACCATTATTCCATTTTTGTTATCATATTCAATACCAGCTGTTTCAAGGTTCAACTCATCAATTTGTGGAATTCTTCCTGCTCCATGAACTACTAGATCAGCTTCAATCGTACTGATATGATTTGTTGTTTCTGTTTCTAATTGTAGGTCTATATCGTATCCTTTTTTATTTGTATTTGTTGAAGATGGCAAAGAGGAAGAAGAATTATTATATCTTTGTTTATAATGGACAATCAATTTATTCTGCGATGTGCCATTGTTATTTGTTCTTTTTTCTTCTATTTTTATTACTTCTTTCCCAAACAGTGTGTTAATTCCAATATGTTTTGATTTTTCAATTATTTTTTTAACAAGATCATAATCAAATATATCCAGCGGTTTATGGTTACGATGTAAAATGGTAACTTTAGAACCTGCATGAACAGCAACAAAAGCAAATTCAAATGAAATATATCCACCTCCAATGAACACAATATTTTTAGGCAAAGATGTTAATTCAAGGAATTGATCACTAGTAGTTATTAATTGCTCCCCCTCTATCTTAAGTGGTCTAGGTTTTGCTCCAGTTGCAATTACAAAATACTTTCCTTCAATTATCTTAAAATCATTTTCTTTGTTGTTTTTACTGTCGTTATTAGTGTTATCAAAATCATTTTCTTTGTAAATGTTGTGATTTTTTATTTTAATTTTATTTTTACAAACAAATTCAGCAATGCCATGGTATGTATCTATTCCTGCCTTTAAGAATCCTTCTTCGCGGTTTCTGGGAACTGGATCAGTAAAAGTTTTTTTAAATTTTTCAAGGTCTTCCCATTTTATAGTGAAATCATTAGCATTATTACCATTATTTTGATTAACCTCAATTCCTTTTCCTTTCATTCTTATTTTCCAATCTATTGCTTCCTCTGCTGCTATCAATACTTTTTTTGGGTCGCACCCTCTTAGAGCACAAGTACCACCAAATGGTCTAGAATCGATTATTGCTATTTTCCATCCGTATGCATTACATTCATATGCTACGGTTGATGCTGCAACACCAGTTCCAATTATGACAAGATCATAAAAATGTGAGGAAGAGTTATTCATACATATATATCATCCAATCCTTATAATTTAACATATATATCCAAATATAATAATTTCATAGAAAATACAAGTTATTTGTCTATCAACAAATAAAAATATTACCAAGTCAAGAAATAAGTTAAGACTTAAGCCGGAAGAATTATGTAAACTGTATTTCATCATTCAGTTCCACGATTGTCGTTTTGGGATTAATATAATTATTAATTCAACTAATTAATCAATTACTATCTATTTACTATCAACTGCCTCTATTATCATTTCTATATTACTAACTATATAATTTGATACATATGGCATAGCGGCACTGATGTCATTAATTGAAAAACCTGTTTGTCTAGCAATACATCTGAAATTTTCTTTTATCCCACCTATTACATATCCTATGTAAAAATCTGTATTGCGTCTAACTAGTATATCTTCGCCAATTCTTTTAAACGTGTCCTCAAGTTGGTCTCTGTCATCTCTAAATTCTGCTATTGTAGTATTAAGTGCCTCAAAGGACATTATAAGCATTTGATTATCCTTAAATGTCATATTAACTAACTTGATTGAGATAAGTTAATATTTTTCGGTTGAATACAAAAGAATTCTAATTCTTCATTTTCCTTCAAAAGGTACTCTTTCCTAGATAATCCTCCAGGATATTGCATATATGTTAAACAAGTGATAAAATCTGGCTGTGTTAATTTAAGATAATATTCACCTCCTTTAATAAAAAATCATGATTATTATTTACTATCATATCATTGTACATAGAAACAAAGAATTGTATCCAGTTATACAAATGAAATAGATTACATTCTTCTTTGATACAAGGATAATAATCATCAAAACTTTCTATCCTGTCTTTCAAAAACTGGTTTACTCTTTCCATCAAACTTTTCTCTATTGAAGAATGCAGATAGTGTTTTAATCCAATTATGTTACATGCTTTATAATACCAGGTACCACCATCTGTATAGATGGTATGTTTTCAATATTTTGATACAAGCGATCGAATGAATTTCTCAGCAACAATCATGCTTCTCTCTTCTGATATATAGATTCCAAGTACAAAACTGTGAACTGGTTCAATACATAACCATAACCAATAATGCTTGTTACCAATCTGAATGATTGTTTCATCTATAATAAAAGCCGTTACTCTTTTTCTCTTGTAAACCTGACAGGATCCAAACCTCTGAATCCAGTTCCAAACAGCAACATAACTCCTTTTATCATCTCTAAATATCACTAATGCTTTAGATGTATTACGTAAACTTAAACCAAGAAAGTATAGATAAAGAGAATACATAACAATATAATTATGTGTTCTATTTCTTTCAAATCTTATTTTATTCATAATATATTTAGAATGTTCTTAGCTATAGCTTTTACTGCTTAAGTTAACACAGCCTAAAATCTTATTTCAAATACAAAGAATTTTTGTTAAAATGATTCCTTCTATAAATAACCTTAAAATTTATGTCAAATTTCTTTCACCTCTCATTGGTTCCATTCTATAGTTGGTTTGTATTCTTGAATAGGTTATTGTATTTTGAAAATAGAAAAAGAAGATATAATATATCTCATTTAAGAAATCTACAACAATAGGAATAATTCATTTATTTCAAAGGTTATAGAAGAGTTATGTAACAATACAGTTTTAATGGAATATATTCATAAATTTTACTGACCCAGAAACAATCACGCGTTTTGACTCTAGATTTTTCATAATTTTATATAATTGAATTATTAAATAAAAAACTTGATAGCAACAAAAAGTTACATAAAAAGTCTATTCAAATAATTTTTCAATCTAGATCAATGTAATGAAGTTTTCCAACTTTTGTTCAATAAAATATATCCAAAACTATTAAAAGGTCAAGTTTCAGATAGAATGCAGAAATACGAGAGGTATGAAGTTGGACGTTATTTTATGTATAGCTATCATTGCATCAGTTTTTATATTTATGATCATGTCATATTCAATAGTTGTTTTTGCTGAATTAGATAATGATAATAAAAAATTAGAAAAGACATTCCTACAGGAAAAAACCTTTTTTTTAAAAGATAATCAAAAGAAATCAGATAAAAAAGATAAAGATATTGAACTTGATTCTAACAATTGTATAATTGGAAAAGTTTTGAAAGGAGCTTCAAACAAGAAAGATCTTAAAGTTCGTTCTGAATGTGAGCATGCAATAGGAAAAGTAAAGGAAGTAGCAAAAATGCCTGACGGGGATTATAAATTCTTTTTAAAATTAGATCCAGAATACAAATCTCTCTTAAATAAAGGAAATAAAAAACATAGTGATAAATATCTTGTTGTAGAAATTGTTCCAAAACATAAAGATTCAAAATATGTTGAGAAACCTCATAAGGGTGATCGAGCTGAGGTATGGGGTGCGTGGGTGTTAGATAAGCCAAAGGGTTGGAACGAGATCCATCCGGCTTGGAAAGTAAAAGTAATTGAATAAATATATTTGAGAAATTTTTGTCTTGAAAGTATATCATCATACCATAGTAGTAGAATGGCTAATAAAGAGGAGTTATCTATCTCAAATAATCTATCCAAGAAAGAATATTTGATAGGAAACATCTTGTAATATTGATTCTAGAAAAACACGATTCAAAGCATAAGAGTACCATAATATAAGTACAAGATATGAAAGGAAGGAAGGAAGGAAGGATGACCAGGCTCTTTTAACTAACTAAAGATACTATTGCGCTACAATAACCACAACTTATTATTATTTACTGTGATTGTATCACAACACTTAAACAAATAATTATACACAGTACTATACATGTTATAGACTTCATTCATATTTTTGCATACGTAGGTATTAATCATAATAACTTTCCATTTTAACATATTTGATTATGATCTTTTCTTCAACCACTTTCCAACAGTTGGCCAAAGCTCTTTATGGGCTTTAGAACTTATACATGCACCAACATGACCTGAATCAAATTCTATAATTGATTTATCTAAACTTCCTATCACATCATTTAATGCTTTACTTGATTCAGGTGCAACCAAGTCGTCTTTTGAAGCTATTATATTTAAAAATGGGTGTTTAATTTTTCCTAGATCTATAAGATTGTTATTTTTTCCATCATTTATTATCATTTTATTTTTTATGAATAGATTTTTCTGATAGCAATCCTCTACAAATTGCTTGTATATATGACCAATTATAGGGCGACTATCGTATAACCATGTTTCTGTAGCAAGAAATTCTAGTACAGATTCTATATCTTTTAATCGTCCTTCAAGAAAAAAATGAGGATATTTATGAAGATTGCTGATAGGACCACGTAATAGAAATGCACTATTAATAAAATGACTAGGTATATTACCAAAAGCATTAACAAGTGAATCTGCATTTATTCTTTTTGTCCAAACACTTAAAAGATTATCATCGACGTTAAAATCTCCTGGTGTTGCAAAAGTTATTACATTTTTTATCTTTTCTGGATGTAATGCTGCAAGCATAAGCGCTAAATCTCCTCCCCAACAATAGCCGAAAAGCGATACTTTATCAGAACCCGTACATTCTCTTATGTAATCCACAGTTTTAGCAAGGTAGCTATTTACATAATGACCAATAGTTAGCTCTTTATCATAACCACTTGGAGTTCCCCAATCTGTTGCAAATACATCAAATCCTTGTTGTTGAAAATTTTGTACAATACTGGAATTAGGTAATAGGTCAAGTATATAATGTCTGTTTATAAAGGCATAAATTATCAGCAAAGGTGTAGTAGTCAAAGAAGTTTCAACAGTTTCATTTATTTGATTTTTCTTTATCTGACTTTTTTGATCAAGATGATGTTTATAGTAATGCATCAATGAAAATTTATCATATAAATAGATCTTATGAGAAGGTGTTCTTCCCACTGTATCTCTTATTGGTTCGATAAATACATTGTTCCAAAAAGCGTTGAAGTTAGATACAGTTTGATAAAGATATCCCAAACCTGTAATCTTTGACATATTGCAAAAGTATTCAACATATTTGGAAAGAGAATCTATGAAGGTTTTTTCTCTAAAGTTGGTATCAAATTTTTTACGGATTTTATGTAGAGTAATTTTTTCAATCTTTCTATATAATTCCTGCTGTCGTTGCTGATTGTAATTGAAAAAATTTTCTGGTTTTATTCCATTTTTTATTTCTCTTATCTCTTCTTCTCTTGCATCACTAAATGGAACAAAAATTGCATCCATAAATGCACTATTTAATCTCGAATAAAATTGGATTGAAGATGCATATGCATCAATAAATATATCTACAAAATTAGATGTTAAATAATTATTGTAAATCTTATTATTATTTTTTTTAATGTTATTTTCGATATCGTTTTTATAGGAATTCATATTATATAATATCTAATATCTTTGTTAATTATTTAATGATTTTCTATTTTCATTAGTGAATGAAACAGGTGTGTCTAACAATTAAAGTTGTCTACACTATGGTTGTTTGAAATCAGATTAAAATGATTTGAACCTGCCAGATCGACAGAAGAAAACGAATATCTAGCTTAGTAATGGATTGAACTATTATCAAGATAGAAACAAGTAGCTTTAGTATGGTTTTGTATTTATTAAACCTGACTGCAGTTAAGTGTTTATAATCCATATGCCAGAAAAAAAAAATTTTTTATGTTACTGACCAATCCATCATCTCTCAGGTATAGAAATACAGAAAACAGATAAAGCGATTAGATGGTCGCATAGGTTATGATTATGAACCTTATTACGTAAATGAATTAAAAAGCTATTTACAATAAGTATTTAAGTCCAATTGAATGTGGCAATTAGTAATTGAAATACCTAAGAGAATGTTTAGATTACGATACCCTACGTATGCAAAAATATGAATGAAGTCTATAACATGTATAGTACTGTGTATAATTATTTGTTTAAGTGTTGTGATACAATCACAGTAAATAATAATAAGTTGTGGTTATTGTAGCGCAATAGTATCTTGATTCCTAAAAATAGCCAGAATTAAATAAAATCATGAAATATTGAGTTCATTTTATTTTTTCAACCGCCTATTGTATGCATTAGATTTAAGGTTGGTCTAAGATGATTAATTCGAATTAGTTCAATTATTCCTTCTGGTTTCATTTTATAACATTTAATAATATATTTTCTTAATTCTTGATCAGTAGCTTTTGTATTTCTAATCATTTGCTTCAAATCATATCCTTCTTTTTCAAAAAGACAATTAAGAAGTCTTCCGTCAGAAGTTAATCTTATCCTGTCGCATTTTGAACAAAAAGGTTCTGTAATTGATGAGATAAATCCAATTTTTCCTATTTTATCTTCAAAATTGTAAATAGTAGCAGGATCAGACGCAGAATAATTAGTTTTGTCTAACGTAATAACATTTTGAAAATTAGATTCTATTATTTTTATTATCTCCCTCTTAGACATGACAAGATTATAATTCCAAATTCCAGATCCATCTAAGGGCATAAATTCTATAAAACGTACAGTTAAATCCATATTTCTAGCAAATTTTACAAAGTTAATTATTTCATCATCATTCCAATCTCGAATTATTACGGTATTGATTTTTATTTTTATTCCTAATTCCCTTGCTTTTCTAATCCCTCTAAGAACTTTATTTAAATTAGAAATACCGTTTAAAGTTCTAAAGCGTTCTTCTTTAAAAGTATCAAGGCTAATGTTTAGAGAATTCAATCCTGCTAATTTTAATTGGTTTATGTTTTCTTCCAACAAGAAACCATTAGTGGTCATACTAATAGTTTCTATATTTTCTATCTTTATTAAGTCTCTAATTAAAGCATCTAACGATGGTCTAAGTAATGGTTCTCCACCAGTAAGCCTTATCTTTGTGATTCCTAATTCTGAAAGAATAGACACTATTCTAGTTATTTCAGTAAAATTAAGAATTTCTTTATTATTAATCCATTTAATGTTACCAGTAGGCATACAATAGATACATTTCATGTTACATTTATCAGTCAAAGAAATTCTTAACTTTCTTGCTATTCTATTATAGCTATCCTTCAGATTTGTAGGAGAATCGATTGGAGTTAACTTATCTGCCTTTTCCATATATCTCAATTACTTTTTCTTCAAATTTGATAATTTTTCAAGAAAATAATTTTTCCACCCTGTTGGAAGTCCAGGAACTTGAATTGCTTTTTCCATAAGTGTTGTATTCTCCTTTTCGCCTTTTGTAACAATATCTACTATATTTTTTATTGTAACGTCATTATTATCTTTCTTAATAAGTTTAATAGTATCGCTAATTCCTATTTCACCTTCTTTGATAACTTTAAAATAAATCCCAGATTTACCACTTTCTAAAAATTTTTTTATTATATCCATTCTGCCAAATCTTACACCAAGTTTATAACAGGGCATTCGAGGTTGGGTTGCCATTACTTTCGCTGATCCTATTTTAAAGTGATCGCCTATCCTGACTGTATCTTCAAATAGACCTTCTGTTGTAAGATTTTCTCCAAATGTCCCCCAAGAGTATTTAAAATCTCTTATCTCTTCCTTCCAGAATCTATAATGTTCGGATGGATAAGCATATACTGCTTTGTCGATACCACCATGCACAGTCAAATCTGCTTGTTTATCTCCATCCAAATTTAGTTTGTTTAGCTTAACTCTATGTTGGATTGGATTTTTAAAGATACCTGTAGTGACAACTTCTTTACCAAAATTTACTTTTATCGGAAGTCCCACATTTACAGAGATAATCTTCATATTTTTAATTAAATATTATAAGTATAAAAATATACAACCAAAAATAAAAATCACAATGGATTCGAATGTTTAATATTAATACAAAATTTTTGTTTATATTGAAAATAGTATAATTTGTGAAGTTTGGTTAGATTGTGCTTATGTAATTTCCGGAGAAATATAGAGGTTTTAGCAATAGTTACTATAAATCTTGTTGAAAAGGATTATGGAATAAAATTTTATGAATTTTGCTGCAAAGAAATTGAACGTATTTTTATTTACAACAATGCTATTCTGAATTTAAGTATCAAAACTAGCTCATTGCATGATGATATTTATCCATGGCTAGGTAATTTTTCCATTTGTCTTTCTGGAAGTTGGATTTATCCATTATTCATTATTCCCAAGAGAAAAACCAAATAAAAAAGAGAATGCAATTTTTCAATAACAGGACATAGTATTTTGATGATTGTTATATTTGTGTTAAGAAAAAGAATAACAGTTAGTATCCTCCTATCTATATATTAGGATCATACCGTGTATTTAGCTCCATAATCCGAAAAAATGAACTACATTTTATTCCAAATGGAAAATACATAAGAATTAGGTTTTAAGAACATATTTTTATACTACACCAGTTAGCAAAAGATCGATTACAAAATATCTAGTTTTATAGCTTTAATAATGATAATAATTGTAAGCCTAGTTATGCTAATTGGTATATTTATCGATATTGTTATTTGCTTATGATGGAAAATCTCGCTTTTAAGTGTTCTCATTATCTGCTCATGAAAATATTTAAAAACATTTCTTTTTTTTTCGTTATTACATATTTTTAATTCATATTATTTTTATTTTTTATTATTTCAATATATTCAATTGTTGGGTTAGCAAAATTAATTTGATAATCGATTTTGTATCGATTATTCTTAAATTACTTTGATGAAAATAGCTTTTGAGATTGAAAGAGAATCTTCTTCTGCACCAACCATAAGTACATAGTCTCCCATGGCTACATCATTTGAGATTGTTATTACAAAAGATATTTCTTTAGACTCTCCTTCCTTAAGTTGAAGAGTATTTTCGCTGAAAATACCATAGGAGGTTCCTAAATCACCTGTGGGTGTAAAAGTAGCAGATGAAATTGGATTAAGTGATATATCTTTATTGGCAGTGATCTGCATTTTTATCTCTTTACTTTCACCTTTTGTGACTGTAAAATTCTTTGGTTCAACTGAGACTGAGAATGGGAGTGGAATAGATGTATCTATTTTTCCTATCTTGTTCTGAGACCATTCTGTGAACCAGATCGATTGATTGTTATATCCAGGAGCGAGTTGTAAGGCATTTGCTATCCCACAAGTATCGGGTGGAGAATCTAATTGACATTGGGCAAATAATTTATTTTGGCTTGGGATCCAATATTCTATAAGAGTCAGAGAATCAGGGAAAAATTTTGCAATTTTGTTGCCTATATGTTCGTTAAAAATTATAGAATTGTTAGCACCTTTATTTATCCAATAAGGCAATGTGTAGCTATTGCCCTCTATTTTCTTTCCTCCAGTTATTTTCAGAGAGGCAGGAGTGGTAACAAATTTGGTAAGTTTACCATTAACAGGATCTAATTTGAAAAATATACTGGTACCGTGATCTGTTCCCCATATATTGCCTGCTTCATCCAAAACCATGGCAACAGGCGAAGGAAGGTCCCCAAGATCATATTGTTTGAATGACTTATCATTGATATTGTACTTTAATATCTGTCCCTTGTATCCGAAAACTAACATAGAAATCCAAACATTATTGTTATCTTTATCTACAAGAAGAGAGCCAGTCGTTATAAGCATTGGATCAACATCTTTAAAAATATCCACTGGTAGTGGTACACTACTAATTCCATCTGAAGTTCCATTTTTCATTTCACTAAGATTGCCAATCCAGAGAAAAGGAGATCTAATTCCAACAAAATAGATATTTCCTTTATTATCAAAATCTAATGAAACAGGATATATGCCTCCAAATGAGGTTTCATTAGCTGGAATCTGAAAATGTTCAAATGTTTTGTCTTTCTTGTTAAATTTCCAAATTAAATTTTGTTTCTCATCTGGAAACCAAAAGCTAGCTCCATCTGACCCTTTCTTTATATCCCATACATTTGAGCTATCGATGGGTTTGTCCCGGCTGCTCCACAATGATATATCATATTTAATAAAAGTATTATTTTGTTCATTATACAAAAGTAAAGCGCCTGTTTTTGTAGAAATATACCATATTCCATCATTATCACTGATTACTGCCAATGGCATCTCACATTGATTTTCTAAGAGTATTTCTTTTATGTATTCATTAGAATTTGGTTTAGAATCTAGTCCACAAAATTGATTTTGATATGTTTCTATTGCTTGTTGTTTTGAAAGTTCCATAGGTTGTGGTTGTGCAAAAACTGTTGGAATCATCAGAGGTGAAACAGAGTTAGAATTGTTAGAAACCAAAGTACTATTATAAAAAATCAATAATAACACCGTGCAACAAAAGAAAACAGATAGAAAAGGTTTTAGATGAAGATTTTTTAGACAAGATAGTGTAATACATCTCATACGATTGTGAAATACTCTTACCTCCTTTATATCTTCCCGTTTCCTTACCTTCCTTTACCTTCTCCTCATTTCCTTTACTTTCCCTTCTACTCCCAGGTTCAAATCAAATAATCAGGAAAAAGATATAATGCAGATAACTTGAATAATAAAATAAAACAAAATAAAAAAAAATTAACTAGCAAGAAGACTATTTAGTGACTGTTCAAATATTGAATATGGCTGGGCTCCTGAAATTATAGATTGAACTTCACCATCCTTTAATAAAACAAATCCGGGTGTTCCAGTTAGTCCCAAGTTACGAGCGATATTATCGTTTATTTGTACAAGATTTGAATATTTATGGGAATTTATACAATCTGAAAATTTATCAAGGTTTGTAATATTAACTGTAGAAGCAAATTTTTGTAAACTTTCAGGATTTATCCAACCAGTTCGTTCTCCTGCCCAATTATCATAAACTTCAGTATGATATTCCCAGTATTTGCCTTGCTCAGCAGCACAGTATGATGCCTCGGCAGCTTGTGTCGAATTTTTATCGTTAGCATTATCATTTACGATAAAATCTTTAAACATTACATTTACCTTACCTGGATTAACAAAATTAGATATTACCAGATCTCTTGTTTCATCATGAAATTTCTTACAAAATGTACATTGATAATCTCCAAATTCTACTATTGTTATATTTGATTGAGGATCTCCAAGTATTGGCACAAATCCCGCGACTGGAATGGCTAATTGAGATGCAAATTGATTGATCTTCTTTTGTTCGTTGTAGAAATTAAAGGATGAAATTATGGTTTCAAAGTCAGGTAAATAACCATAGTAGTTTTGGGGACTGGATATCAATGTTAACAAAAATAATTTATCTCCTTGAATAAAACCAATATCTGCCTGTTTAATTTCTGAATCATTAGAATCCTTATATGAATAAACAAGTTTATGATTGGTATTTTTGATGTTGGGAAAATTGTTAGATTCAAGTAATGTAAAGTCCTTTAAATTCTTTGCAAATTCATCCAAGGTTAAATCTATTATAGATTTCATGGATATTGAACTGTTTGGAATATCGATAGAAGTAATATTTATCCTATCATCAGCCTGACTATTAGGGTAAAAAACAACTGAATTTTCAGTCTCTGTGAATTTCCAATCATAAGGATAATCAAACTTTAACAAGTTATTTTCAAAAGTAACGTGTTGTTTTGATTCAGTCTCTGAAGGAATTTTCCATTCCGCATTTATTAAAGGCATAGTTTCTCCTATAATCATCAAGATTATAATTATTGAAAGAGATGATGTTAATACTATTTTAGACGATATCACCTTAAAAATAAAATATTAAATCTATTTAGGTGAGTGAACTAGTTTTTCTTTAGTTACTAGTCATAAAATCTTTATTGAGGAAATTGGTTTATCCAACTAGATATATCTTATCTTGACCTGCAGTTCACCATTTATTGTATAAAATCAAATCAAAAGTGGAGATTCGATACAGACTTTAAAATGCGTGGCTATTTTTTAATTATGGAGCTAGTCTGGACAGAGATATAGCGTGATCATCTATCATTGTTGTAGCAGCTACATCCGTATCCTTTATAGAAGTAGATATCGTTGCTAGTTCTGATTCAGTTAGATTAAATTCTGTTGCTAACATATTTTTTATCTTTGAATTTTCGTTAGAGATTTTATTTAGTTGCGCTGTCGTAATAATTCCTAAATCTGTATTCAAAAAAGAAGACGGGATTTTACCTGTAGGATCATCTAAGATCTGAAAAACGATTTTATCAATCAATATCTCATGAGGAAGCGTATCAAGTGCATTAGCGGTATAAAAGACCTGAATGGAGACTGGTTCTTCAGTGAAAGAACTCTTTTGAAGGCCAGGTTCAGCAATTACATTGTTAGATTTTATAGTTGTACTATCTACACTTAGAATTACAAATCCTTCAATCAGATCTCTTTGTGAAGGAGAGGAATTAATCATTTTCTTTATATCCTTACATATGATTCCTATTGATTTCTCAGGTTGTAAAGTCATTAAAATAGAATTACTAGACTTGCCATTGTTAGATACTACATTCCAAGAGATATTTAATGGATATTTTTGTTTGTTGTAAATACTGATATCCGTATCATAATAACCTGGCCGAAGTGGACCTTCATCGCCCTTAATAGAACCACATACAAATTTAGCATTATAGGTATACATAGAACTAGGTTGATAGAGAGTGTATTTTTGAGCAGATAATTGTTTTAAGGTATTTACAAATGAAGCAGTACTGACAGGATTGGTTTGGTTGATAGTGACAATTTTGGATATTGTACTAGGAATATAATTCCCGCTAGTGCCTTTTTGAGTTATAATATAATTCCCGCTTGCAATATCAAATAACGAAATAAGACCTTCTGATTTATCTTTATCACTATTACCATTATCTGTAATCAAAAATGATTGATCTTTTTGGAAAGGATCAGGTGTTATTAAAAAAGTTCCATTTGATAAAAGTGAACCTTCTATAGATGATAATCTAATATTTAAGATACTATTAGATGTTGCATTTTCATCGATAGCATAAGTTGGAATGATGGGATTTCCCCCAGGAGTTATGGAAACGAAGATAACAAAAGCCAGAAATATAGATATAAAGATATAGTCTTTTACTATCACAAAATAACACTCTGGATTATAATTTATAAATCTAATCACTTTAAATAAAATCGATAGTTATAAAATTCGTGGATCTAATACTTCATTTATTAAGATAGCTAGAGATCTCATGACGAAATTTTAGATTTGGAACAATGACAATCAATTCTATTCAGATGAATATATTAATTTATGATTTTATAATGGATTCAAAGAACCAAAGTAATACAACTTGAATAATATTATTCGCTAATAATTGGTTAAGTATTGCAAATATAATTAAATTTGCAGGAATAGATATGAACAGAAAAAATAACCAAACTTAATCTGTAGTTTAAAATATTGTTAATTCGAGATTGACTGATGATTTGATTGTCTCTTTGACCTTGTATGTTTTAATGTTTGTTTACCACAGGAAAACAGGTATCACTATCAAATTAACATAATATTGAAACTAGCAAGTGTATTTTATTTACTATTAGCCAATTTGCCAACTACAATAACTTCCAATTTTATTATTGTAGTAAATTGATGCATCTCTTAGATCATATTCTCTGTGTTAGGGCATTTTACAAATAAATTATTTAGCATATTTGCAATTCTCGATCTTAATAGGGCTTTTTATTGAAATAATGTTGATGATATAGGGTTTTTTTTGATTTATTTGGATCTAAACTAACAAATATAGATCTTGAAATTAAATAAAAAATTCTATAGCTTGATTTCATATTCACTACTTAATAAAATGTAGGATATTTCTGCTTTGTATCAATTTTTTCTTATCCTTCTACGTTGAATTTTCTCTTTAGCTATTTCTTCCAATACTCTGCTTTTCCTATTTACCACACCGTTATCATCATTTACAGTTCAAATAAATCGTAAATCTTTTTCAAATCATCATCTTTCGATTTAAACCAAGCTCTGGCGTACTTTATACAATAATATGTATTTATTCTAATTATACATAAATACTTTCTATCAATTTTTGATTAGAGATAGGAGATGATTTAGTAAAAATATTGTTGGAAAATTACTATTACTTTTTGCCAACAAATAATTATTATAATTTGACTGAAAATCTATTTTATTGTTATATTTTGTTACTAATGATCTTTAAAGTAAAACAATCGAAGAGATAGTTTCTAAAAAAGATAATACTTTCGCTTTTGTTCCTAAATATAAAATATATCTTAACAAGTATATACAATTTATCGAATAACATTTCTATAGAAAGGTTATTTAGATAGTATTTGCTAACGTATGATGAAATTTATGATGGCAAAAATATCAATTTTTATTGCAATTGGAGTAGGACTAGCGACCTTGATTAGTCTTTCAATAATAAATGTAAATGCTCAAACAGAAAACACATCTTCGACATATTCTGTATCTATCTCAAAGGATGCAACTAGCGGTTTGATTATTACAGATGGCGCAAGTTATGTCAGTGGTTTTGATACGACTTATACTATTGAGGGAAAAAAATCTGATTTTGATAAAGCAAGAGATTTAGTAGTATCATCCATAGCTGAGGATTTTGCTAATTCACCTACAATTGGATATATAAAGGCCGCAGAAAGCACTTCTTCAGGTACTAATACAACTGGACTTGCAAATCCCTTTGCAAGCAAAGAACAGATTCATGAAAAGATAAATTCAGTCCTTAACGGAGCTATTGATAGTATATTTAATGAAAATGATGTGACTTTTACAATTGGACCTGTTACTGAGGTAATAAAATGTACGTTCGGGGATACTCTAGAGACATTTAAATGTTCTAAAGTTGGAGGGTTTAAGTTTTTTTAATAAATTAAATAACAGAACAAATAAAATCAAGTAAATTAATTTACTAACTTTTTTTAAATCTCAGCAAAATTTCCATGTTATATTGCCAGTCTTTTACGCTTTTATGTTCTGTAAAAAGTGAATTATAGTTACTACAAAAATCAATGATTAATAGGTAAACTCTACATTTCGAGATGGAGCTTAGTTTGAATAGTAGAGTTCAATTATACTATGACTTGATATTATTAGAAAATTAAATATTTGAAAGATAGGTGTATTCTATATTCATTACTTTATACAGATTTGATTGACAGGATATACCAGAATTTAAAAATAGAATAGAAAGTTTTGATGGTTATTATAAGTATATACAAGAACAAGATGAATGTAATCTATTTCAAATACATAAATGGATACAATTTTTTGTTTTATCGTACAATAATATTAAAAATAGTAAAAAATATTTTTGCAAAAAAAGACAAATATTATCTCAATATAACATATCTAAAAAAGTATTGATAAGTAGCTAAAAAATTTTATTTTAATTAATATTGATATATTAAGATATTAATGAAACAACACCCTCGAATCATCAAGAGGATAAACATATACATTCATTTTTTCTTGGCCAAATGGATAAGAGTAAAGCAGTATAGCTTCACTTATTTCGCTGTTATCAATACCTGTTCCTTTTATGCCAAGTGTGCTTTCTTCTATTACTTTATGATTTTCCTTTTGGATCAATACTTTTCCGGGATAAGGTTCTAAAGTTATTCTTTCTTCTCCAAGAACTCCAGAATCTTTGAATCCATTAGACATTATTCTTCCTCCATCATTGAGAATAATATCAATTTGGTATTTTTTCTTTAGGATTCTTAGTGCATCAAAAATATTAAATTCTGATCCTGTAACTACATATTGTATAAAATCCGATTCTGGAATATATTTTGAAATATAATCATAACCTTCTTGATTTGTTAGAAAAAGTATTTTTCTTCTATCTTGATTAAATATCGCTACTTCCTTTTTTTGATAGAAATGAATAATTCCGGATTTGTCAAATGATTTTGGATTTCTAGATACAACAATTACGTAACTTGATTGGTTATTCTTTGAAAATTGTTCATAAAGTAAACTGAGATCATTATAAACTCCTTCATTACTTTCTTTCATTTTATTACCAAAAAATTCCCAATTCCATATGTGATTTTTATTTATCATAAGATTGTAGATACTTAGGAGAATTGCTTGATTGCCTAACAATATTCTATGAGTTGATGCAAAAACGCTATCTCCGATATTTCTTTTATCTCCAGTTAATTTTACTACACCGCCTCCGGGATTACCAGGAACTTTATAGATGTATCGCTTCGAGTTTGGGAAAACCTCGGCCGCGATATAGCTTGTAGCTTGGTAGGGGATTTTTAGTTTTGATATATATGATTTGGAAGCACCGATAACAATATTGGGTAGGATTGAAGATAATGATCCTAAATTAAAATCTTCTTTGGGTCTAATTACCTGAATACCCCGTTTAAGAAAATGTTCTAATTGGGAAGAACTAATCTTCTTATTTTCATATAGATAATGTAGATTTCCTTTGAAGTTTTCTTCTATAATATTTGCTACCATAAGAGATGTATACAAACAAAAGATTTATACAGGTTTTTCTACCTTTTGTTGATCACTCTTCCCATTTTTTGTTTGATAATTTTGTATGATACTTTTATTATTTGATTTGTTTGAGAAGATAAAGAAGAAACAATTAAAGATACAATAAATAAGACTTTTTTGATAATATCCTAATTATAGTTTGATTTATAGAGTAGCAAAAAATAGAGATAAATATCAGATACTTGATTTTTGTAAAAATACCTTTGAATGGGGAGATTATATCCATGAGGTTTGGGATATTTGGATAAAAGAAAATAATGGATTATTAATAGTTGCTGAAACAAGTGATGGAGCTTCTCATATTCCAAAGAGTGTTGCAATGATACATGGAATATTATATGAGGATACTATTTGGATTGAAGGTATAAGAGTTAATCCAGTATACCGAAGGAAAGGATTAGCATCAACCTTAGTAAATAAAGTTATTCAATATGGAAAAGAAAGAAATGCAAAAAAAGCTTCTACTGTTGTATCCATAAAAAATAACCCATCAAAAAAATTAATGAACAAATTGAATTTTATTCCTGTAGATAAATGGATATATTCTAGCACATATACACTAACTAGCAATAACGATAAGTGTTTTGATAAAATAATAAAAGCAGAAATAAAAGATATAAAGATTATAAAGACTTTTTTATCAAAATTAGAAAATGATACCTCTGATATCATTAGATTTGTTAATGCATGGAGATGGTATACTTTGACAGAGAATCAATTATATAAGATTATAATTAATAGTCAATTATATATATTTCATGATAAAAAAATAATGGGACTGGTTATAGTAGATTCTAATCCATACTTCAATAAAGGTAATTATGAAATAGGATACCTTTATGGAGAAACGAAAGAAATCGTTGCTAATTTAATAAACTATTATGGTATTATTGCAAAATTGCATAATTGTAATAGTAAAAAAAATGGTGAAATTAATAGTATACCTATAAACGATAACATTAATGACTATAACAAAAAAATAAATATATTTTGTCCTGATATAAAGATAAATTCTGAAGCTTTACTAGAACTTGAAAATAATGATACAAGTAAATTTATTGTATATGATAAGAAAATATGAGAAGTCTTAAATCAGCGATTGGCTAGCATTTTTTTAAGATCGTATTGTTTTCATTTGTCTGATTACTTTTCACCAAATAATTAAAATGTATTTTTTTTATTTTGATATTTTTTTCTGAAATGGTTTTGTTCATAAAATGTTTATTCAGGTTTTTTTTACCTTATTTGAATATTTTTAGGATCTCATATCAAATAATTATTTTATATATTTTCAAATATATGCCATTTTTTGAAATTTCAAATAATTATTATAGATAAGGATCATAAATCTTTTCTAACAGACAACATAATACAATTGTTATAATGTTAACAACTGAGGAAACTGAAAAATCTTGTCTGGATATCTATTATTAGTTTATAAAAAATTAATAATTTCAACTAATAATCTCTTTAATTCTACAATTTATTATTCTTTTTATATAATATGTTTTGATTTTTAGATTTATATTTTTACACATTTATAAAAATTGATAGAACTTTTATTTTTAAAAAAATCGAGATATCAACAGTTGTTTACCATAATTTTTATAAAAATTACTTTTCCTTATCCAATCTATGAGTGGTACTTGTAATCCATTACTTGAACAGATAAGTGCCGTTTGAAAATCTTTACATTTTTCAGGATGATCATTTCGCAAGGATTCACGTATTCCTTCTCTTATTTGCCATACGCCAAGAGGAACTAGATAGGTTGGATGTATCTCACGAAATATAAGTACTGCAGCATTTCTTTTTTTCCTAGAAAGATATTCTGTTACCCCCAACCTAGCAGCAAAGTATGCTCCTGCGATTTTTGGATAATGATTTAGTCCACGAGCATCTTCATAATCCGATTCTAAAACAAATTTTTTGTTTTGTTTATCATACCAAGCTTCAATCATTTCAAAACTCCAAACACTATGTGGAGCAATAAGAATAGAGTACCAGTTTGACAAATGATTATATTTAAAAACTTCAAAAGAGTTGATTGTATCGTATTGACTTATTTCTTTAGTTAAATTTGAAGATAAAATATCATCTACTGCAGATATGCTCCATCTTGTCGGAACTAGTTTCCTATTTTTCTTAATTCCAAGCATTCCTAGGCTTAATATTTTTTGGATTTTACTCACCTCTATTCCATTCTTGTAAAGTTGAATTATTGCTTGTGTAGATTTGAGATCACCATCTGTATAGGAATTTTCAATTCTTTTGTCGGAATTTGAAGAAGTTAATTTAAATGATTTTAACCCACCTTTGGGACCAAAAGGAGGGGTTTCTATCTTTAGGATATTGCCGTTTGTCAAATAATCTGAATCAAATCTAGGCCTGGAGTCAAATTTCATCTCACATTCAGGAGATTTGGATGACATTGTTAATTCTTGAAGTGAGGTGATAAATCTTTGATTTAGATCGGTTGTTTTAAAGGTTTTAAGACCTCGTACCAAAGCTAGACGAATATTCAAAATATCCTGTAATTCTTTGCCGATCCACATTTCTGGAGTATCAAGGATCCTTGTATCCCCATGTTCTAAAGGGACCATCGGGCCTAAGTTGACTTTAGGATATCCGTAATGCCCTACGAAGACCGATGGTGGACTAGCACCTTCTAAATTCAAGGTTGAAAGATTCTTATAATTTTCCTTAAGGTAATTAAACCAGTATCTCTCTAGTTGTTTTTTTATTTCTTCGTAGGATGGCACTCCTAGTTATAACAGTATTACATTATAGATAATATATTTACCTAACATGCTGGTATTACAACTTATTAGAATAACCAAAAATTAAGACAAGATAAAATAAATTAAGATTGTATAGATCTGCATTCCAATATAATCAAAATTGTAAAACACTAAAAAATTACACGTTTGTTATTTTCTTTTATCTTATCAGTATCCCAATTGCTATAATTCCTAAGGTTACAGCTAAGATTGTTACCCACAATCCAATTCCAGCCCAGCATTAAGCAAGGAATCCAATTCTTTTTCTCTTGCTATTGTTTTCCAGACTACTCTTGTGAAATAGAGCCATCTTTCTTTCACTATGCTTTATATCGTAATCATAACCATTAGGTCTTATGTAATGATTCTGACGATAAACTAGTTAAATCAGTTTTTTTTATGATATAATAACGATTATCCAAATCGATAATTGCTGAGTACGAAGAAATTGAGAATATTTCTACAGAAATAAGATTAACAACATTAAAGTAAATAATATACATAAAATATATTCCAAATACATGTCCAAGGTCCCTAGGGTAAATTGTTGTTTCTATCATAACCTGCGATTGTGTCTTGACTGTACTCGCGTCCATCCACAAGTCAGGAAGGCAGGCAGGTAGGTAGATGGGTAAATACCAAGACATTGATTGTCCTAGCAATTTATAAACCTAGATGTGACCTATCCATTTGATTTATTCAATAAATATATTATCACTAGAGTAATAGATTTAACTCTTCTATAAATTAAGAATCAGATTTTGTATTCCTATTTTGTTAGCCAATTAAAAAAATAAAAGAGATAATGTCTCTGTGTTTAGTTATGGTGTTGCAGGTAGAGGGAAGACCTTATTGAATACTTGATTTAGACAAGTCAATACGGTAAAATACAAATCAACTGGCAAACCTGAGTCAAAAAAATGATCCGCAGTTCATCACTAGCGAACTGTAGTTCTCTTGTATCACCACTTTCTGCTATCAAAGAAAGGAGATAACATAATCCTTCTAAAGTACCAATATTCCGATATCGCGCAACTAGGTCATTCAATTGGATTTCATCTAAATTGTAGGTAAAGCAATATTCACATGTTTTTCCTTCATTGTCTCTTCCTGTCAAGACATCATTATTGAAATTTGTACAATTTACTAGGTTTCTATTAATATTATTCAACCCATCACCATAATAGTTTCTCGCCATTGATCTTCCAATGTTGGATAGTTTTCTCCTGTCATTCCAGTACGTATAATTCCCTGTAGATGAGAGGTAGGATTATCTTTACCATTTATTATTATATTATAATTATTACACTTGTTGTTTGGAATAATTGGTACTTTCTTGTGATCTTCTGGATATTGAGCTTCTGTATAGTATTGTTGTTGATCGTAGTATTGGGATTGAGCAAACAATGTTGTTGGAATCGTTGTAGAAATTGTTCATGCAACCAACGCTATTGCTAATAGCACTATTATTTTCTGATATACTGCTATTCAATGTTAAAAATAATATTATAAAATTATCTCATATACAAATAATTATTCGAAGGTTTTGAATATAAAGTATTTGTGTACTTTTTTTATAAAATAATATTAGTTATAATTAGAATATATTATTTAATAGTTTAAAAGGACAAAAAATAAAAATTAAAATTATATTTGCTTATTCTTTTTGAATTATTTGTGTTTTGTTACTGCAAAAGAGGTATTACACTTAACCGTCCATTAAGATCAATATCTAAATAGACATTTACTAGGTTCACGCCTATGTTAATATCCCTATCGTCAGCTATTCTATTACCATTTCAATCTCTTGTGCCAGTTCCATCCTCTTGTAATGCTTCTGCGGTGGCTGCATCTGATCTCAGTTCTCAAACGTATTGGCTAACATCTACATCCTTTACATCAACATTGCTATTAGTACATTTTATCTTCTGAACTCTTCCGCTTTTAGGATCTTTGTAATGGTTTATTGCTAATGGATCTTACTACTCATCTTCAAAATATGAGTTATCTGCATACGGATCTTGTTTTTCATATTCACCATCATAATCATTATAGGATTTAGCATATGGATCTTTATCATACGAATCGTCATAACTATCATAGTCTATTGCATATGGATCTTTATCATACGAATCGTCATAACTATCATAGTCTATTGGAATTGCATTCTGTGCATATTCTTCTTCATAACTATAGTATACGGGTGCAGCGAAAGAAGATGGAGTAGTCATTGATATTGTTCCGGCAACAAGTACTGCAATTAACAGGAACATTGAGCTAGTTTTTGTTTTACTATTCATTGTTCTATTACATTCAAATATAGTATATTTAGCGTACGAACAAAAATTAGTTATTGTTTGAATATAAAGTAGTAGTATAATGTTTTTAGGAATTGGAGAATATTAGATAATTAGATATCTTGTTTTATAAAATTAGTAAAATATTCAAGTTTGTTTAACTATTTCAAAGTACTCTGAAATAAAACAATAGTTTTATGCTAGTAATAAAATACCGTGATGATATCCCATCTTATTTAATTTGGACATCCAGTCCAACCAAAACCTGCACCTATGACGAACAATAATATGAAAAGTACTAAATTAAATCTGTTATTTTCTTGTTTATGGACGGTCTAAAAGATTGAGATGTGAACAATTTTCTGTTATTTGTGCGCTTGCTACTGATTTGGTTGTTCCTGTTCATTAATGGTGCTATAATACTTTTATTGATATTATCTATTCAGAATTAAAATAAAAAATGTATCCTAGAATACCGAACTGAAAGTCCAAAATTGTAGATAATAAATTTGTCTTATAGGTAATAAGCAATTTTAATAATTCTAATCTAGTGGATGTTTTATAAAATGTATATCTTTATCATTAAATTGATGAAAATTACTAAATTGCTTTTTCAATATTTTATAATACTGTGAATATATACTATCAATATATACAAGTTTCCTACATGATAGCGTAATGCAAACTAGGCAGGAAGAGCAGGAGCATCAGAACCAGAAAGACCAATATTATTATTCTAACTTTATCAATTCACTCAAATCTAAAGATACCAAAACTGTTTATGTAAAAAGAGTTGGGTATTTCATGACTTTTCTTGGTATCAAAGAAGGCAAATATTCCAGACTTGTAGAAGGCCTTGACAAAAAGATCATAGAGGATAATATCAAATCATTTTTGGTTTATTTGAGGCAGGAAAGAGGCGGAGTATCTTACCGTTCTGCATCCTTCTATCTAGACTCTATTAAAAAATTCTACTACGTAAATTCCGATTACGAATTCAAATGGAAGTTGATAAAGATGTATCTGGGTGATGACGATGACCAAAATACCGACACAACAGAAACAGCACCGATAGAAGAGGATAGGCCCTATACCAGAGACGAGATTCACACAATGCTAAAAAGTGCTAATGATACCAGAACCAAAATAATTATTTTATTAATTGCTTCTTCTGGTATGCGAGTTGGTGCTATCCCATCACTCAAATTAAGGAATCTAGTCAAAAATCCAGAATTAGGAATTTATCAGATATCCGTCTACGAGGGTTCCAGGAAATCTAATTATAAAACATTTTGTACCCCAGAATGCACCGCTGTAATAGATGCTTATCTGGACTATAGAAAACATGCAGGTGAAACACTAAAGGATATAAGTCCATTACTTAGGGAACAATTCAATCCTGATGATATGTTTAAAGTCAATAATCCCAGACATATAGGATTAGGACTTTTAAGATACTTGGTTAATGAGGTTTTAGTAAAATATTCTGCATTAAGGCAGAAACTTGAATACGATTATCAAAACAAAAAGAAGGTAGGCAAGAATTCTACAATGCTAACCCATGGCTTACGCAAGTTCTTTGATACTGAATGCCGTAAAGCAGGAGTATATCCAGACTTTGTTGAGTTGTTAATGGGTCATAAATTACCAGGTGTGAAAAGTCATTACTTTAAACCAGATATGAATACGTTACTGGAAGGTACAGCAGAATGCAAGGGCTATAAGGCCGCTATCAATGACCTAACGATAAACGAAGAATTTCGTTTGTCAAAGCAGGTCAAAGAGTTGAATGAAAAGAACCAGTATCAGAATTATGTTATCGATAAGAAACTAAAATCAATGGAAGATTTCATTCTGCAAATGTTTGACAAGTATGAGAAGGTGGATAGAATAGAACACCAGAAGGAACTGAAGAAACTAACAGAGACAAAAGGAAAGTATTATGCAATGTTTCCAAATGGTGAACCATTATCAGAGTCGGAGAAAATACAGAAGGAAATGAATGAAGATATTCACAAGCAATGGTTTTTGCTTATTAAGGATAGACCAGATTTACAACAGAAATATGGAGTAAAGTTTGTAGATCGTAATAGTAGTAAATAAATAAAGAATTAGGAATATTGTTTTTGTTGCTTGAGTAGTTCAGCATCCTTTTGCTTCTGCTTTAGTTGGTCGTAAGCGTATCTGTGTGGACCGCCTTGATGCATTATCATTTCAACACATTCGTCAAAGGTTGACTGTGTGAATTGTTCAAAGGTAAATTCGTCATTACGCATTTTTGGAGTCTTCACTAAGAATTTAATTTGTTCTTTGTTAATAGTGCTCTTGGATATAATATCTTCAACTGCTTTCTTACTGAAAGGTATGTAAAACACTTCATGTTGTCCAACTCTGTTATGTCCGATTAATTGTTCTCTATCATAAACTGGTTCACTCTCTTGCTCCCAATATTGTCCTTCAACATGGTCTGTTACTGGAGCAACCGTTCTATTCAGCCAATCTCTACCATACCAGTTCTCATACCAATATACGAACTCTTTGTGTTCTCTTGTTTTGGAATTATAATCTGGTGCTTTTATTCTAACTATCTTGGTAACTTCTCTCTGTATTGCTTCTGGATATTTGTCTGCGTCTATATTCTTTAGAAAGTGTTTATTCTGGAAGTATAACGTTTCAGGTATCTGGTTAACAAACTGGTGCTTTCTGTAACTCTGTTCTGTTCTGTTGTTCCAATCCTTAAATATTTCTGGAATTACTGTCTTCTTTTGTTCCACTGGAACGTCTACATGAGTATCTTTACTTTTTGTCGGCATAATTATCGGTTATTCTATACTTTAACAGCATATTTAAGTCTATATGTAATTATGGATAAGTGGAAATATTTATAAACAGATAAGTCTAATTATCGATAATAGAATGACTACTGAAACAGAACCTAAACTAATTCCATTAAATCAAATGATTACAAAGACTACTGTTCATCTGAGTTATGACTTGCTAAAGAAATTGAAGCGTCATGCAATTGATAGCGATCAGACTTTGTCTGGAGTGATCAATGACGCATGTTATGAATATTTGGAACGTAGGAACTGACTAATTATTGAATAATCGATTATTTGCTAGTAAGTTAGTAAATAAAACCAATATATAAATAGTCTAAATTACCAAGTACTTTATAATAACGCAACAAACAGTATTTGAAGTGTAATTTATTGTTAAAATAACAATAAGAGATAACTAATCTATCCTAACTAATTTCTAGGATCATAACTTATACTCGAACACCATAAATACAAAATACTAACGGCAAGCATATGGAGAGAGTAGGGGTAACTCTTATCACGTGTAATATCCTACTCTCTTCATTTTTATTATATTATTCCAAATCTGCAGAATTATCTGAATAACTAATTAACGTATTACCTCTATCAATTCGATCCTTTATAAAATCGTCTAATTCTTCTGGTTCACGTCTAACCTTTCTATTACTATTATTATTTCTGTTATGTCTGGGTTTTACAAAGTGTTCTACCTTTAACCTTTTGCTATCGTGAATTGTCTCTGGTACTTCCTTGAAACCTGCTATAGTACTTTCCTGTTTGCCATGTTCTACTGGATATATAGTTCCGCATTCGTAGCACTGTAGGAAGTTCTCAGAGTCTTGTGGTATCTGTCCATTTATGTATTCATGTGGTTGATAAACTCTAGGTTTTAGTTCCTTGTATGGAAATCCAAAGGATTCACAGTGGACACAATATCTTTTATCTTCTGGGTCTGAACTATAATAATTATCGGTTATAGAAGTAAAATAATCTCTACGTTTTTTAAATCCAGGCATATCTTTATTGTTATTTATTATTACTCTTAAATGTCACTATAATTCGAACAGCACACCTTTGCAGAGAAGACGTAGGCTGTCAAGATGGTCATTGTGAACAGTTGATGTCTTATCTAGATTGAATTCTTCGGCATATGCAGTCTTCAACGATAGAATAAGTTTATCGTACTTGGGATCAATTGCCAATTTTTGTTTTGTAAGAAGTTGGTACAAGTGTTGTAGCATCTGTTTATGTTCTTTACCAAAGTTAACTGGAATTATACAATCATCTTCAATATTGATATCTTCTACTTTTTCCCAGTTCAGACTTTCACCGTATTTACTCTTACATTCATTGACTGCACCTCTGTTAGCACCATCAACAAACCATGAAAGATTTGGTATCTGAGTATGTAATGAGAACATATCATTTGCTATCTCGCTTGGAGTTTTCTTGTCATATTCCTTACCTGTTATTATTCTAACAATTTGTAGTTGTGGATCTAGTTCTGCAATGTATAAGGCCGTTACTGAACTACTAAATCCAAAATCTACACCACCTATGTGCAAAGCAAATGGGTTTGTTGCTAAATCTTTATACTGAATTCCTAATTGAGTTGCTTTATCAATATCAACCAGTGGAAATACATTCCCTATCTTCCCTAAGTATTTGAGATTGTATTCACGTTCAAAATACGTTTCATTCCTCTCTCTTTCTCGTTGTATAAAATCAGTGTCAAATATTTTCCCAAGTCCATGAGTATAATCTAGAAATAGTTTATGAAAGAAATCTTTGAATATTTCATTCTTCTCTATCCTTGCAAATAGATAATCTGGTCTATTGGGTGTACTTGCCAATATAATTTTGCATTTGCTTTTTTCCTCATAGGATTTTATCACATACTCTAATTCGTTCTGCTCTGCAGGTTCAAAGTAATCAGCCTCATCTATGAAAAGATAGGAAACATCGGTATAGCCTCTTAAATCCTGTATTCTTTTGGTAGGAAAGACTTTGATCCAGGTATTGTTAAGCCATAGTTCAGTATATTTGGATTCAAATCGCATGTTGGGAAAATTCCGTTCAAATAACTTGGCAAGACGTATCTTTATGTTATTGCTGAATTCTTCCCTGGTACCTGATACCAAAAATATAGATTTACCATCCAGTTCATTTGAAGACATACATTTCCAGGCCAAATATCTTAGAATAAGTTCTGTTATTCCAATCCCTCTTGCTTTTTTGATCCAGATATGCTGATTGTTTTCTATTGCATCTATTACTAATTTCTCAGAATCAAATAATGGATATTCTTTATCATTTTTCTGTGGCAACCCGATTATATGGTTAAAACAACAATTGGCTTGGGTCTGAACGTACAAATCTCTGTGTTTGATAGAATCAGCCCATACCCAGAACGGAATATGGCTTAGCCGTTCTAAGGACTGTTGGATATGGACTGAAGCAGAGAAATGATCTTGTCTATGGATCATACGATTTTTTTCATTATTTGATACTAGTGAGATTATTTTTGATAGATCTTTGAATGTCATGTCTGTTTAATCTGTTGATTGGTCAATTTGTTAGAACTTGGTTGTTAATTCCTGTTCTGTTTGTGTAGTAGTGGATATGTTTTCTATTTCTTGTTTAGATTTTTGTATAAAACGTATCGAATCAGATATAACACTTGAGTTTGTCAATAAATCTAACCTTTGGGAATAACAGTCTTTAGCCAATGATAATGCTTGCATCTTTTCTCTAGAGTCTTTTGCATTATTTGCTATATCCCATGATTCTTTTAAAATGGAATTAATTCCAGTCAGACATTTTTCATACTCCTCAGGTATTTTCTCATCGATGTATTCCTGTATGATTTTCTTGGCCTGTTCTCTTAGAAATGAGATATCTTTGTTTACCGTTCCAATACTCACTTGAAGTTTGCTAGCAATGTCCCTTTGAGAGTAGCCATGTGATGCTAATAATTGAGCCTGTTCTCTTCTCCATTCGACTCTATTTTGTTGTTTTCTACCTCTACTATGTCGTTCATTATCTGAGTTCAAGTGTTTACTTTCCTCCTTTGTAGATTTGATGTGTGTTCATTATCTTATTATAAATATATTACAATAGCATTAATTGTTATTAACTTTTAGGGTAGATGTTAATAACTTCTTATATAGGGATTGTTAATCGTCTTCAAACGGCTCTTCTATATAAATACAATATAATAATTCCTATAATAATTATTTTCTATTAATGCTCCACAAATATACTATATTTAAATAGTCAATAAATATTCTTCTTATCTCAGATATATTTTAAACCTATTTTCTAGGTATGAAAATATCAAGAACTATCCTTATATTCTTGATTAGTGCAGTATTGGTGTTTGGAACTACTATTTCCATGGGAATTCCAACAACAGCATTTGCACAGTCATATGGAGATTCATATGCTAAAGATAAAAAGTCCACAGGTCTAAATAAGCAGAAAGTAAACTGCAATAACATAATCATAAATGGAATTGATAGCACTAGTCAAGGTTCAGGTGGAGATATGATTAATGATATGACTAATGGACAAGAAGATTGGATAGGACAACAAGACGATCAATGGATAGGTAATAACGATGAGAAGAATTCGAATGGCATTAACAAGAATATTGTTAATTTTTGTAAAAACAAGAATACAGAGGTAGTATTAGCCCCAGAGCCACAAATAGGTTCACTGACAGTCAAGAAGGAAATCTTTGGATGTGTTGATAATAATCCTGATGATGGAGAAATGAATTGTCTGGGATTAAATTCGGGTTCCGAAGATTGGCTTTCATGCGATGATCCTAATATTAGCAACACAGACGCTTGTCTGAACTTACAAGAGAATTTCTTTGACATTGAAGTCTTGGATGACCAGAATAACCAAATATCCGAATTTACAGGATCACAGCAGGGAGAAACAATCACAAATCTAGAACCAGGTACACAATATACTGTTAATGAAATAAGACAACCCATTCCTGTAGAGGACCAACTTATTGAATTTGAAATTACACAACAAAATTGTAACGGTAATGACTTTCCTGAAGGTGGAAATTATTTCAATTCAGATGTAAGTATCAATTATAATATTTGCTTTGAATATGAAGACGAACAAGGAGAAGATTGTACAACCAATACTATAGCAGCGAGTGAAGACAAAACATGTATAGTCAAGAATTACATTAGTTTTGCAGCAGAAGCAGGTGGTTGACAATAAAAATACACACAGACAAAAAAAATATATTTAAAATAAATAAAAATTCTGTAAGATAAATCCAAAAAACTCTATTTTTTTAATTCTCTAGCAAAACAGGAAAGTCTAGATTTATTAATCAATCAATCAATTCTCCCTTTCTTCCTTATACCATAAACAGAATATACAGTTTCCAGATTCATCCCACGGGGTAATTAATTCACATTTTTTACAATATTTGGTTGGTTCAAGATAATTCTTGTTAATTGTAGTATTCATTCCCATGGATTTCCTTTCGGTTCAATGTCATAACCCCATTTATCTCGTATTATCTGAATCATACCTAAATTAGGTTGTTTCATTTCTTCTGGATGAATTTCTGAATTATGAACCCAATACTTTCCTTCATTATCAAACTCTTTTACACAGTAATAACACTTAAATGATAATTTTCTAATACCTTGTTGATTATTTTTTCTCATATCAATAAAATACAGTACAGACCACATACTTAATCATGTCACTTAACGATTAACTAACTATTTGCTTTAACATTTGTTAATTCTATCTGAAATATAATATAATTTAGTGTCTTGAATCTATTCTGTGATACTAAAACAAAATATCTTCTATCAAGATAGTCATTTTGATATCAGGATTTTACCCCTCTGTGCTTGTGTATTATTATTGTGTTTGTTGTTATTGGCTTTCTTGTCTGCTGTATTCAATTCGCCTCAGAAATATCTGTTCTCCATTAAAATCGCTTTTACCACTTTCGCGTTCACGTGAATACATGGACCGATAACAACGATCACATAACAGAGTAGTGTCATTAACCAGGAATGCACTAACTAAGCCTTTGTGTTCGAAGAACCTATTGCCACAATGTTCACAGTTTGTATGCATATCCGGTAATCGAGTTAACCGTCTTCTTGGTCATCAATAAACATGTCGGTGGCTATTCGTTTACCTTCTGCTTCAATCTCTTCGTCTGTGACTGTTTCTTCATTGTCGTCTGGATCTATTAAGGTAGTCATTTTACTAGTTTAGACTCCTAATAGTAGTGAAAACGGACAGATTGGACAGATTTGACAGGCTAAAAAATAATTTTTAGATTTAATATTTTGGGCGTTTTTTACAATGGGTGTAAAAGATTTTACACCCTTAGGACTAATGATAAAAGCGCACAAAAATCCATTTCTAAAAAATAATTTTAGTGGTGTCAAAACTGTCCAAACTGTCCAATAACTGCAATCAGATAAGGCGTTGATATCTTGTGGCATCTTTTTTAGTTGTCCTCTGGAATATCCTCGTCTTCTAGGTCTGCATATTCAGGTGTCAAAGTCTCATTAGGGTCTATTGGTAACCATCTTCTTAGTTTGATATGCTTCCAGATTTGCTTCTTCTTACCTTCATCAGGGAAATCCTTGCGGTTCTTAACTGCTTGTGTTGCTGGGTTGCGTTCTACTTCGTCATTGAAATTTGGTTTACTTTGTATTGGAAGTTTATGATATTTGCAGAACCGGATATATGCATCATACAAGTCATCGACTAATTCATAATCATTTAATTGGGAGTCTGAACTTATAGCATCTTTTAGGAATGATTTTATAGGTTCTCTTATCAGTTGTGCTTTTCGCTTGCGTTCTGCAATAGTATTTTGATTTATCTTTACTCGCTGGGTTTCAACCAACCTTTTAAGTGCTGGTTTAACTAGGTTGAATATTCCAGATAGTTCTTCTTCACTGGTTAACTTCTTTAACAAGTCTGGGTCTTCGTTTGAACCTTCGAACTGGTTTGGGAACGAAAGTATGATCTCTCTTCTGTAATGTGCGTCTGTATTGTCTTCACTGACTGGCAATTGGTTAGCGTTAAAGATTAGTTTAGCATGAAGTACAGTATCATAAGCACGTTGGTGTTTATGCTGTACCCTGATAGGTTGAATTCCAGTAAGTTTCTTTAATACCGATAAATCCTTTATTGAATTGGAACTCATCTCAGTATCAATATTCACATCTTTGCCGTCCAGATCTGCTAATGCAAAATGATCGTTTGCTAATGCTTTCAAAGGTACATTACTAATATTATTGGTTCCGTGCAAATTGGTTATTAATCCAGTATAGACACTTTTACCGTTAGAACCTACTCCAATTAAAATAAAATATATTTCATGTGGGTTGTATCTAACAAATGTGTAAGCAATAATATCTAGTGCAGTTTCAATATCTTCAGGATATAATACTTGACTTAGGAACGTTTCAAGGTATTGAGATTTTGCTTCTGGATTATATGAAAATGGTTTTTGATTAAGGGAATAATAGTCTGGTGTGTGTGGACTTAGTTCCCCAGTTCTGATATTATACAAACCATTCTTTAGGTTTATAATATCTAAATCAGCGTCAAATTCTTCTCGCTTGACAAAGGTTAAACGCATTATATGACCTTTAATCTCTCCAATATCAGCGTTCTTAAGGTCAAAGTTGAATATGTCTTCTAACTCTCTTTCAATTAAAACCTCGCCGCCAGAACTGTAAACACCTTTCTCATCATCATAATATAGAATTTCTTTGGACTCTTGAATAGTTAGAAATGTGTGCTCTGACATTACAAGTTCTGTACCCAGTTCTATCAACTGCTGTTTGTCTAATGTTTTTGTAGCCGTTGTTGTTATATCATTATTATTGGTTCCATCTTGGTTATTCTGCTGTTGTTGTTGTAGTTGGGATTTTTCCCTCTGCTTTTCCCGTTCTCTTCGTTTTTTATCAGCGAACTTTAGCGCTGAATTCCATTGTTTATTAAACTCACGATCGTCTAAAGGTGGTTCACATAATTCTTGGTTACGTTTCTCAGAATGTTCTCTAATCTCTTCTAACTTTAGAAAGCCCATATTCTTTAATAATAGGGAACCCATGACCCTCAAAATCCCTAAGTGTCTATTGTGTCCTTTTAGGATTTTAGTTCCAGGTGCGAATAAATCCTGGATTGGTATTAAGTATGGGTCTGTTGTACTTGAATTATTATTTCCATTGCCATTGCCATTACTAATGCTATAGGGAATTTTGTATTTATCACAAATTATACTGATTTGTTCTTGAATGCCCCATGCTTCAAATGTTATAGGTTCCAAGGTACTAGTAAGTTGTAGATAACTGCCATTCTTGTGAGGTGAATTAGAACAGTACATTATACCTTTTCCATTACTTTTAACTTCAATGGCTGGAATATCATTAGTGTCTATCTTTTCAAGTCTGACTGCGTCAGTTTTATCACTTGACTTGTTGGGTACAGGTCTATCTACGATAAAATAGATATGCATTTTATTAGGGTCTGCATGTTGTTCTACCAACGTTTTTTGCTTAAAGTATTCTAGTTTATCCCCACTACAGAATTCCTCTATGGCTTTGCGGTTATCTAAATCAATAGCAACTAGATATTTGCCTTCATACTGGCCCTTCCATATTTTCCCAGGTATTAAGGCCATTCCATTGTTAAAACTGCCATTTCGTTTCCATTCTTCATAATCTGCTTGTGGTATTGGTTGGTCCTGCCATTGTGACCAGTTTTCATAAGTTCGTTTATTTCTGGTATCTGCAGGAAATACATTAACACCTATTTTATAGTACCAAAAGTCTGCATAATCTTCAATGGATATTAATGACGTAGTCAATTTCTAAGCCCTCCTTCAAAATGTGTAGGTTTTTTAAATGCTAATTGATGGATACATTCCCAAATAAATCTACATACCCAGCATCTACATCCATTATAATCTGGATATCTGCAATTCCAACATCTACAATTTACATTATGTTGGAAACGACGTTGTTTAGACTTAGACATTTTACAAATAACCTCTGTTCTTAATTGCAAGCAAAACTGATTCAATATTCTGGAGTTCTTGAAGCATTAACGCTATTGCCTTTCGTGTAAGTTGACTGTCATTTAATAGACATTGAACCAATCCCTCAGGAGTAAATGGATTATCTTTATCTCTAATAGTTTCCTTAGGGAACTTTTTTATATTATTTCTACGTTTTAATCTTGACAAGTCGTCTGAACTGGTAGAACCTTTATTTTTCTTGGGAGTTCTATCAGTGTTTTTAGACGACATTAGTAAAGCACCTCCAACGTTAGATTACCAGTGTCTAGAAAGTAATGATTTGTTGAAGGGGTAGGAGCGAAAATATTCGGTAATCCCGTACAAAAGTTATTTATACTACGAAAAATACTATTTCTCATACTTTAAAGCCTCCAGTGCTGTAGTCTGGGTTTGATAATCCAGGATTGATGTAACTAACTGATTGCTTGTCTTGGAATGCTTGCTGGTTGGTGCCTAGTCCAGCATTCCAGGACTCTTCTATTGAATTTTTAATCGTGATAAATCCACTTCTCCATTGAATATTCTTGTCAGAACGTCATTGTAACGCTCTCCAAATCTCCCTAAACTCTTCAGTTTCTGATAGTTCTGATCACTTAATGCAACGTATTTGTATTTGTGTACTGGTTTACTTTCGTTTTGCATTGATTGTTTTATAACCATCAAATTTTTAAAAATCTTTGTTATTTATAAAAATTTTGATTTAAAATATTTCGATAAAAATGCTAGTTTTTTCGTGCAGAGAATGCTTATAAGCAAGTGGTAGTTGAGTTTTGTGACATATAATTAACAGTTGATACTTACAGTTACTTATTTCAGTGGTAATTTAATATATAATCTTTCATTAGTCAGTCGTATCATAATATTTTCCATATTGCCGATATACATTTTCTCTAAAGTGTTTTACCATGGTTTGAATGATATCGTCATATAATGGCATGTTAAAGTATTCTGTCATTGATTGCAATGCCTTGTACGACTCTATGGAAATTTGTATAGTTTTGATATTGCAATGTTGCTTTTGCTCAAACTCTTGAATTAGTTCTGGGTTCTTTATGGTTATTGAATTATTGGTATTGTCATGCCTTGGTGCTATTGGATTAAGACGTACACGGTTACCAAAATTATTATAAGATTTTCGTGTCACTTTTCTAGTATTGGAATAGTAATTATTGCATTTAATGTTTTAGTAAATCTATATTATTGTTGCACTGCAATTAATGAAAAAAAATAAGTTGAATAAAAAATGTTATTATTTAGACGTAATTGTCATAGTTCCATTTAGACTTGCTGGATCACTAGTTGAATGGAAAGGATACTCTCCAGGAGAAACATTAAATGCTAGATATTCTGCAAAGGAACCTGGTTGTATTAAACCTGTATTAAATTTTGTACCTGCCATTTGGTCATCTGGACTTGCTCCACTTGTAAAGGAATGTTCTTTTGTTGAATTATTTAAAACCAATACTTCTTCACCTTCTTTTATAGTAAATTCAGATGGATTAAACGATGGATTTCCTTCTTTATCATCATTTATAAAAAGAACTACAGCAATAGGGGTGGCATCTATATCTGAATCTGGAGTATGTATTTGACCATATATAGATTGAATTCCTATTGAATTTCCAGTAATTGAGACTAGGGTTAAAAGAATTGCAAAATTTATTCCGATGTAAGTTATAGATTTCTTAATCATTAAGATTATTACAAGTTACAACTATTTCTTTTTTTCTTCTTGATTGATAACTTTCAGGGTTATAGTTTGGAATTAGTTTAATCGTTTTTTTACCATTTCCCTATTCTCTGCATCACTAGCAGGAACTTCATAGTAAACTACAATTCTCAATTCTTCATTCAAGTAGTGAGATTGAGAACCATGAATCTTGCCTCCTAACTCTCCAACAACAATATCAGATAACCTCTCATACTGCTTCTGAACTTCTATTTCTGAACCTTTTAGGACTTGGATAGAATTCTTAGTTGGTTGCTTCTGTTGTTGTGTCTGAAAGGGCTTTCCAGTTCCAGCGTTGTAGTAAGTAGGCCTTGTATTACCTTCGGATGGAAATCCACCCGAAGGTGGTTTAGTTCTAGCAGACTTGCAAAAGTGTTTGTTACCAGTTTCAACTTCTACAAAGGTTCCTTTAGAATTATTCCAGTAGATTTGAACCTTGTTACAATATTTGCAAAGTCGGGAATTAGTGAGACTACTAGAAGAAGATTGGGTCATTTCTTTTTGTTCTTGATAGTTTCATCTATTTCAAATGTCAAACTATACAATAGATCCTGCAAAGATTCTATATGTTTCTCAAGTAGTAATAATTCTCTATCTGTTAAACCCTCCAAGATATTAAATCTGTATTTCTGAGAACTTTCGATATGTTGTTTATCATAAAATACATCTCCAGTAGCATTAGCATCATAGTTTGTACCAAGATACATTATTTTATCAGTTAATTTTAAAAGTTCTAGATAATAGTCTCCAGGATGTTTTACTCTAACAATCTTTGGTTTTGCTTCCACTTCTTCACGTTTGTCAGGATCAGATGCATAACCATATTCAGTTTTGATCATTGCTCCAGTTTCTATGTCTAGTTTTTTCTGTGCAACTTTTACTTTTGCGTCCTTAATTGAAAGTGGAGCGATCTGTTCTATTAGATCTTTTTGTAGTTTTGGATGCTCATTCAATGTTTTGTTATTAAGCATCTTAAGTTTATTTGGCGATAGTTCAACCTCTTCGGCATACTGCACTACCGTTTTATTGAGGTTATCTGGATCTATTTCGTTCTCATCTATTAATTGTGGTAAATCCTCAAAACCAGGCTGTATATCTACAACTAGGTTTGTTTGTTCTGTGTTGTCATCATCCTCGTAGTCGTAGTTTAATGGCGGATTATTGTTGTTAGGCTCTCCTAATTTGTCATTTGGCAAATTAGGCCTGCCTAAGTTCTTATTTTTCATTTCATCAGGTAGTTCTCTGTAAATAGTTGTAGTTGAAAATCCTCTAAGGTGTTTATGAGTTTCAACTATCTGTTGAATTGCTTCAGTTCTAGTATATCCATTCTTTTCCAATAATACCACCATCTGGACAATTAGGTATTTGGCATGGTCCTCAGAATGTTTGTAATCATACCATGTATCTATAAACTCAAGGGATAGACGTTTGAATTCCAGGAATTCTTTATCGTCTAACTTCATAAAGTCAGAATCTTTAATATCCATAGTTGTCATTTTTGCACTTCGACCGTACCCACTATTATAGCACTTGAAATATTTAATCTATGGATAATTCTGGTCATTTCTTGGCTTTCTTGTTAAGGAAGTCGGTTAAAGCCTCAATAACAATTGCGGTGACACTAGTATCGTTAGAGACAGCATGAAGTTTAACTTCTCTAATCAAATCCCTAGGCAACAACCAAGTAGTCTTGATTTTAGTCGGATCTTTAACCATAAGTGAACTTAACATTACCTTATATACGGCCTATTAATTATATATATCTTGCGTATATACAGCAATACGGTAAAAATATATATGCCGTATTACCTTATATAAGGTATGGAAACAACATCAATTGTTACCAAACAAACAAAATTAGTAAATGAAGAGAGCAAGATTCTGCGAGAGTGCCGCGGTCGAAGGCTGGCAATCTCCCGCAAAATCTTCAGACTACAGAACACTAGCGTATTCTATGTCCAATCTGAAAGAGTAGATAATAGATGGTATCTTGTCAAATATAAATTTGAACCTAAAGAGTTCTACTGCACATGTCCAGACTGGGCCAGTAATAGGTCCGATATTTGCAAACATGGATATGCTGTTCTAACAGCCACAAATATAGGATTGGTACAGCAGATAGATCACAAGTTACAGATTAGCCAGAAGGGTGCGAAAATGATTTCCGCACTTAAACCAAAGTCAACAGTAGCAGAGCAATACAAGGACCTATCTATCGCAACCCTGAACGAAATAGAGAAAGCAGAGATTGAAGCAGAAGCCTACAGAACCCAACGCCAACACAATTGGGAAGATGACGAGTATACATTTTAGGAGGGTTAGGGAATTGGAAATATCTCCGTATGTAGTTGCTACCTGTATAGCAGTCAATACCCTAACCTTTTTGTTTCTGGTAAAGACTGACTTGTGTCTGGAGAAGGGTAGGAGCCTATTGAAGAGATGTCTAGTTCAATAGAATTGGTAGCCATAGCAGATTGTACCATAGAAGACGCAGAACATGAATGGGAAAGCATTGGATACTTTGAGAGGGTTGATAATTCAACGGTAGCAGTAGAGTATGAATGTCTTAATTGTGGTAAGACTGACTTTCAGTATTATGAAGACATAACAACAGAACAGGAGAAGGATTATTAGATGTCTATTAATAATGCTATAAATCCCCACTCTAATGATACAAATAATGCAATTGATGACGACTTGGACACAAACCATAAAGAACAGTTAGATAATACAGTATCAAATAATGACAAGATTATCAAGGACAAAATGAATGCAATCAGAATTGTTGCTAGTGCTACTGATAAAGAAGAAGATGATGTTAGGTTCAATCCAGAAATCATTGATGTTAACCTAACATTATCAGAGAATGTCTACCAGGTTGCCAGACTCATTTGTCAGATGGAATATGATTTGAACTGGGACCAGTACGTCAGTGCTTTGGTGAGACAGGACGCATTTTCTCTGAGAGGTGGAGACAGGAACATATTGAAGGATTATGCTGAACGTATGCTAGAGTCTGATGATGGTAGTCCAACCTTAGCAGACTACTAACTAAGGAGTGATATCGTAGATGAATAGACTTGTTATAATCACAATTGTCATAATGATGATAATTAGTAGTAGCAACAACATATCATTTGGTGCAGAGAAACAGGATAATGCTACAGATAAAATCAATGCTGTAATCGGTGAAGGATTAGTTTATTGTTCTACCATGGATAATGATTCATGTATCGGTGTTATGCATACACTTGATAATATCTGCCAGGTTGTATACTTTGAGAATTGCTTTGGACCATTATGGGATAAGTTTGGAGATTATATGAAAGACCAGATAGAGAAGGGACATTATCCAGATGAGAAATATGAACAGGATCCCTATTTCACACTGAACAATCACCATTATAGGAATAGTAACTGGAGCAAATCGGACTGATTAGTAGAGATGGGCCGTCGTAGAATAGCAGGTAAGAACCTGAGAATAGTATCATTCAATCTAGATTATGACGACCTTATTAAGTTTGAACAAATACTACATAATCAAAGTGCTTCAGAAGTAATCAGGGAGTTTATTAGGACCAGAATAGAAGAACATGAACTTGAACAGAACCTTAACCAGTTAACCAATAGAAGGAATGCAATAGGAGTTCAATACCCTTCTGCTGGTTACACTCCTACTAGTAGCGAACTGGAAGCCAATCCCATTCTCAGCAGCCTAGATATTATGGATCTTACAACATTACAAATATTAGAGATTGTAAACCAAATCCAGGATACAGATATTTTATTAGAATTAGAAACCAAAAGCAAAACAATAATGAAAACTTCTAACAAGTTAAGAATGCAAGCAGTAAACTATAGAATATATCAGAGAAAGTTATCATCATCTCATTCTCTATAATAATTTATTTTATTTTATAATTAATTATAAATTCTTTTAACGTTATTTCTTTTATCTTGTTATTTATTCATTTAGATAGATATGTAAGTAGGAAAATACTACCATTCCTTCCACTGAACCAAAATACCTTTTTCTTAAATTCAGAATTAATTATTTAATTAATTAATTAATTAAATAACTTACTTTAATAATATTATATTGTTATTTGACTAGAAGTATATTTGTTCTAAGATAGACAGCAAGAACAAAGCCAACAAGAGTTTTGATATTATAGGTTAGTTTTATTGTCATCAATGAATAATGTTTTCTATATTATTTCCATGAGAATTTCAATCAATTTATTTATTTTAGACTTATCGTAAAATTAACTTTAATGGATTTTCATTTTAAACCTGAATCTAAATTCGTTCCATTAGATGAAGATCGGAAATAATTATCTCCTAATTGTTTTCCAAACCGAATGATGTATGGTGTTATGAAGGTTGTGATCATTGTTACTATTCCTATCAAGGGCAATAAAGACGGTGTAATAACACCTAAATCATGTCCGGTTTTTACTACAACTAGGGATAATTCTCCCTTAGCCATAGACATCCCTAGACCTGTTCGTAATGCAGTTATGTTGCTGTAATTTGCTTTCAGTAATATCCCAGTTACTATGAATAATTTTGATACAAATGAAGTTAGGATAAAAATTAATGCAGGCAGGATAAATGATCCTATAGTAGAAATTTCCATTAAGATCCCGACAGATACAAAAAAAACTGCTGAAAATAAATCACGTAATGGAATAGTAATTACTCTAGCAAGAGAAGAACTTTTTGATTCAGCAACTAACACACCTGCCAAGAATGCACCTGTAGCAGTAGATAAACCTAATAATTGAGCCAAAAGTGATAGACTGAAGGCAAGTCCAAGAATTGTCAATAGGAATAAAGAATAGTTATGTTCCTTACCAATCTTGTCTATTATAGGACTTATGAATCTTGATCCTAGAATTAATGTTCCTCCTATGAAGGCTCCTACTACTAAAATAGATATTGTTATTTTTAAAATATCAAGTTCACTACTGGTTCCATCTTCCCCAGTAATACCTTCCATAGCCACTGACTGCAAAATTCCCAGGACAGTTATGGCAATTATGTCTTCTACTATGGATATTCCCAACAGTAAAGTTGTCGATCGATCATTTACCATGTTTAACTCTTCCAATACTTTGATGGTTATTACGGTACTAGTTATTGACATTGCAAGAGCAACAAATAATGAATCATAATAAGAAAAATTCAAATTCTGTGCTACAAAAAATGAAATAATAAGAGTTCCTAGAGATTCAGATAACGCTATTATTGCAGATATTTTACCAACTGATCTGAGTTTCCTAATAGGGAATTCTGTTCCTATTACAAAAAGTAACATAATAATTCCAATTTCTGCAATTGCATTTACCGTTTCTAAGTTAGTAATATAACTAAAAGGAGGAGTATGAGGACCTATAATAATGCCAACGAGGATATAACCAATAACCATAGGTTGTTTTATCTTATATGTTACAATTAACATAATTGCAGCAACAATCATGATTATTGCAAAATCTTGTACAAATGATTGTGAAGGAGCAAGATATGTAGGAACTGTTGAAATTGAAAACAAGTCAAATCCTATGTTCTAAATTCTAACTAAATTATAATAAGGTATCGGATAATGGTGAATTAGAGATTAGTGTTATAATGAAAAACACGTTTCTTTAAAATTTGTTTCTGTACTCGTGTAAACAAGGAGAATAGAGCATCACTATACTCCAACTGTATCATGTGGTGGTGGAGGTGCCTCTGGTAGAATTCTGACTATAGAAGTTCCTGTGATACTAGACAATAAAGTATTTAGTAGAGCAGTCAAAAAGGTAGCATTAGAAGATACAGGAATACAAATCTAATCATTTATTTATAAAATCGTTAAATCTATTATGCTAGTGATATTTTAGCAGTAGAATAGATAAGTGACTAATTAATTGATTTAACATCTAGTAGATTACATCATAGTTACTTCTGTTATGGAATCACATTTTAGATTGAATTTTGAATGATATTTCTCTATTACATCCTTACTAGTAGCATTCAACAAATAGTAAATTAGATCCTCTTCTCTATTACAAAATGTATTGATACGAGTAATTTTGAAATTCTCATCTTCAATTCCAGGAACATTGATCATATCTCCTATCTGTGAAATTTTATGAACATCTAGATATGTTGGCATGAATAACAGAGGAATCTACCAAACAAGATTTACTTGAACCTTTTGGTAATTTCTTTATCTATTGCTAACTATGAATGATCTAACAATACAAATTTAACCTTATTTAAGAGATAAATCAGTAAAAATATTCTATATTATTAAATACTTCCAAGTTATAATATATACATGAGGTACAGAATAATATCATTAACTTTATTATTAGTTGTTCTGGTATCTTTTATGCCAATAGTTTTTGCACAATTTACTGCAGATACCATGATTACCGATATGCGTCAAACCCATACCATCTTGGAAAAAAATATCGATCAAGTAATTTCATTGATGCAGAGCAACCATACTGCTGAAGCCATGAACCTGCTGGAAGGTATTAGTATAAAAATTAACCATATGAATTCTATGTTTGACGATCTTGTGTGGCAATTATCCAACCAGGGACATTAATTAAAAATTAAGTTCAATCAATGCAATATTTGATCGATAATTTTTAATTTTTTATCATTTTGCCGCTTTACTAGGGTTTAAGAGGGATGTTTACCATATTCTTATTAGAGAAAAGATGGCTCTGTTTAAAAAAAGTAAAACTATTGACCGTAGTCAGTTGGCTGAATTCTGGGCTGGGCTAGGATTGATAGTAGGAATATGGGCAGTAACCTTTGGAGTTGCAGCCAGTGGAATACTGCCAATCTAAGATAAGTGAAAATATGTAAAAAATCCCTATATTTTTTTCATATTAATCTATTACGCTAGCGATATTATATTTAGTAGTTAATTGACTAATACAGGTAGGATAAACGTTCTGTATTTTATAATACTGTGAAGTTTTTTCATATCCACGCTCAATTCAAATGACCATAATATATTACTACTAATAATAGCTATTTATAAACATCGATAGTATTCTAGACTATAGGTTTTGACTGTTTTGCAATTTTTTTCATTTAAATAGATGACGTAGTTTTGTTACTCGAATATTTCAAGATTTTTTTAAAACACTTTTGATAAAAATACACCAAAACGTGATCGGTAGTTTTTTTATATCATAAAAAAAATAAAAATAACCAATTCAACTTACAAATAGATCTCCTTATAAAAAATACTTTCACTTATCCAATTTGATAATAAAACTAGATATTAGGCTTCTACTTCTATGCTATTCTTACATTGACATGATTCTTAAAATTATTAACTAATTAAAATTGAGAATGAATAAAGGAATAAAGTATATAGTATATTTTATCCAATTAAAAGATAAGAAGGAGGAACTGAGTGAAAATCCTAAAATATCATTCAACCATATTAGGTAATCTTTTTTAACGAGATGAAAAGACAAACTGATTATCGTTCATAATAAATAATATGATTGAAGGAATGTAGTTTCTTGAATTGGTATGGTTTAATAAAAAGTACGGTAACGAGTGTTCGAAAATACTCCAATTTGTATTTTAAATGCTTTATTCCATAAAGATATATTCTTGCCATTTCATTTTATGATTAAACTATCCATATATGTAGTAGTTTTAGTTATCAACTAAGAAAAATCAGATATATATGTATCCCAAAATTCTTTTAGAGAATGACAAAAAAATGGTAATCATCGAAGTATCTAATGTCAATCAAGAATTGTTTAGAATTTTCTAGGACGAATTGAAAAAAGATATTAGATAACTCAAAAGTCATTAGTAAATCCCTGTTTATTCATAAAGGATACTATTTCATTTGGTATGATGATAAAAGAGCTGAATGAAAATTTAAAGCATTTCTACATATAAATTTCTAATATATTATTGCTAACATCTATGGAGTATCAACTAAAAACAAAATGCATTGTTTAATGTAAGGCAGCTGTACGATCAGATGAGATTAGATAAGATAATACACCTTTGATTCTTACCTGAAAATATATCTTGATAATACTTAAAAATCTTACAAAAAAATTCGATAATTTCATTGCAGTTGATAATATTTCTTTAACAATAAAAGAAAACGAGGTTTTTGGACTTTTGGGTCAGAATGGAGCTGGTAAGACAACCACAATACACATGTTAGCTACACTGATAAAACCCACAAGTGGTACGGCATCTATCAATAACTATGATATAGTAAAACATCCCTCACAGGTAAGGCAGAATATAGGAATTGTTTTTCAAGCTCCAAGTAGTGATGATATGTTAACTGGATACGAAAACCTAAAGATCCATTCTTATCTCTATAATGTACCAGCTAAAGATAGGGAAAAAAGAATAGTTGAACTGTTGGAATTAGTCGGATTGAAGGAAAGAAAAGATGAACTTGTCAAGAAATATTCTGGTGGAATGAGAAGAAGGTTGGAAATTGCAAGGGGCCTAATACATAGACCAAAGGTACTCTTTCTAGACGAACCTACCCTTGGTTTAGATCCAAATAGCAGAAAATCAATGTGGAAATATATCCAAGAATTAGTTAAAGAAGAAAAGATAACAGTAATCCTTACAACTCATTATATGGAAGAGGCGGACTTCCTTTGTGATAGGATTGGCTTTATTAATAAAGGTAGAATAATTGCTACTGATACACCTGCAAACTTAAAATCTACTATCAATTGGAAGTTTGGAGGAGATACTATAAAAATAAAATTTAAAAATTCCCAGTATAATGCTGAAAATCAAAGCTATCAGGAAAAATTCAAATCCATAATAAAGACACTAAATACATTTGATTTTATTAATAATTTCAGAGTAGAGGATAATATATTGATTTTATCAGTTAAAAAAGCAAGTTATAATCTACCTATTTTACTAAAGGTATTGGATGATGTTGAATCAGTAGAGTACTCTGAAACAACATTAAATGATGTCTTTCATAAATTTACAAATGAAGATGCAAATGACCATCCAGAAGGCGGATTCATGGAAAAATATGCACAATATGGTTAAATTGATGTTAGAAAATGGAAATTGATAAAAAAAATCTAAATAACATAGTTTATTCTACTATTCGAAATATTTATGCGATTTGGTTAAGAGAAATCAAGGTTTTTTTAAGGGAAAAAAGTAGACTTGTAGCCTCACTTTTTACACCTTTATTATGGTTATTTATTATTGGGTCTGGTCTAGGACCTTCTACTAATGTATCTATGGATGGGGAATTTAATTACCAGATATTCATCTTTCCAGGTATAGTATGTATGGCTATAATTTTCACATCAGTTTTTTATGGAGCATATATTATATGGGATAGAAAATTTGATTTCCTCAAGAGCGTAATGGTAACCCCAGTAAGTAGAGATATAATATTTATTGGCAAAACCATAGGCGGTATGACCAATTCCATGATACAGGTTATGGTGTTACTATTTATTGGATTCTTAATAGGAATTGATTATACAGCTCTTTCCTTGATTCAAATCCTTTGTATAGCAATTTTGCTATCCTTTTTATTAACCGCTTTAGGTCTTGGACTAGGAAGTTATATGTATAGTCTAGAAGGGTTTCAAATGATTGTTAGTTTTGTTGTATTTCCACTATTCTTTTTAAGTGGAGCCTTATTTCCATTAGAGAATTTACCTCAATGGTTATATACCTTAACAAACGCAGACCCAGCAACATATGCAGTTGATGCTTTGAGGATTTCAATGCTTGGAACTGGTAACTTTATATTCGAATATGATCTTTTGATTTTATTTGGTTTTACAGTAGCTTTTGGTTTGTTTGGAATATATTCTTTTAGACGAATGAAAGCGGTTTGATCGATGAAATGATTATATAAAAGTTTAATTGTCTATGATTATGATTTTTTATTTTAATCAATATGGGGAATTGTATCATAATGTTAGATCCTGAAGATATTTTTGAGTTCGTAAATTCGTCTTGTTTAGAGCAACTTTTTAAAATTTTTATCAAAATTTTAAAAAAATTTCAGTGTACATTTAATAATAGCATCGATTAATTTGAATAATTTAAGGGGCTATCGTCTAGCATGGACTAGGATACCATCTTTAATTTTAAGGTATAAGCCTGGGGCGCTGGCGGTCGTGGGTTCAAATCCCACTGGCCCCATTACAAACCTGTGTCTTTATTTAGTCCCATCTGTATATATATAATATAATAAAGAAATGACAATAAATAACTCTTTTATTGA
>JALDRC010000008.1 GCA_031316115.1 Nitrososphaeraceae archaeon | reverse complement strand
CTAGATCACAGCAGATATCTATTATCATCAATCAAATGTATAAAATGGACATCAGACAAAATTATTTACCTCTTAAAAAGTACAATCAAAAAGCATGGAAATCCATTACAGATACTCACAGACCATGGTTCAGAATTCTATAATTCACATTATTGTAATTTCAGTAAAATATTTGTTCATATCTTACCTTTTATTTATTTATTGTATATATCAAATATTGACAAATATTATATAACTATATGCTAATAAACAAAATTATAACTGTATATGCCTAAATTCTGATACAAGTATATAATTATTATAATGATATTATATATAACAAAAATTAGGTATATGAGGGCTTGTACCACATTCTTTTAAAGATAGTTTATCTAATAAAAAAGCATGAAAATGTATCAATGCAAAAAATGTAATGAATATCAACAACCCTTTGATTTACACAAAGAAATTGTTATGTTATCCAATTTTCGATTAATCTAGTTATAAAAGGTGAAAGAAACGATGAAAAAAATAATTATGATCTTATTTATATTTGTAGGGATATCGACCTTAGTTCTAAATTCGAATATAACAGCTTATGCCGAAAAATCTATCAATAATACAAATCCAAAACCTACTAATTTCAACATTGCAGTCGCAGCGGATTGGGGATGTAATGAAGATGCTAAGAGAACATCAGAAAATATTCAAGCAAACCATCCAGAAGTAGTGATTGCCGCAGGTGATTTAAGTTACAAAGGACAAGGTGATTGTTGGGAAAATATTATCTTACCATTTGAATCAAAATTAAAGATAGCCATGGGAGACCACGAATATTCCGATACTAAAGGTGGTAAAACAGGTGTAGTTAATGAGTATTTGAATCCACTTGGTTTAACTAAAACCTACTATTCGTTTGATAAAAATAATGCTCATATCCTAGTTACAGATCCATATCTGGATTATAAACCAGGGTCCTCTCAATATCAATTCATTGAAAATGATTTAAAAACTGCTTCGACAAATCCAAATATAGATTGGACGCTGGTTGTAGAACCTATTCCAATGTATACTTCACCTTCTAAACATCCTGCTAATTCTACAATAAGAGATATTTATCATCCACTTTTTGATAAATATGGAGTAGATTTAGTTTTTAGTGGAGATAACCATAACTATCAGCGAACGTTTCCATTAAAGTATAATACTGGCGGTACAAATCCTGAGACGGTAGATAAAGGCTCAAGTAACTATAATAGTGACGAAGGAGTCATTTATTTGATAAGTGGTACTGCTGGAAGGTCTCATTATGCAATAAAACAACAATCACCATTTGTAGCAAAACAAGATGATAAAAATTTTGGGTTTCTTAATATTGATATAAGTGATAAAACTCTGAAAGGTTCCTTCATTATAAATGGACAAGGATCAGTAATCGATCAATTTACGATTTCAAAGACAAAAGCATAATTCACGGAGTGATAACAAATTAGAAAACCTAAAGTTATATTGGATATAAGATTAATTTATATAAAATGTCCGATATTTTATTTTAATCAGTATGTAGATATAGTATACTAACATGTTGTAATAACTAGTAGCATATCATACCAACAACAAAAATATCAAAATAATTACTGAACCTCGAATTTATAAATGATCAATTTAATTGGGATTGAAAAAAAGTAACGATCAAATTGTCAGTAGATTAAGAGATAAAACATTAGACACATCAGTTGATAGAATAAATACAAACCACAAAGATTACAGGTATGTATCTGAGATTATATCTAAATTATTATGAACCAGTGTTAAGGTAATATAATTGGTTAACTTGAAAACTAAATATTTTGGAAAAAATACGCTTCTTTTGTTATTTATTCCATTAATTTTAAGTGCTTTTATTAATACCTGGAATCTAACAGGTTTTCCAAGCCTTCATGTAGACGAAGGATATTATATGTGGAAAACGATTTCTACACTTCAGATTCAAGATCTTCAACCCACAGATAGTTATTTTGCACCTTATTTTGGCCAAATATTTATGGCATCTATTCTTGGATTGATAGGATATCCAGACACACTTAATCCGAATCTAGATGCAAGTTCCATCGAATCTTTATATTTGATTCCTAGGTTAATTATGAGTATTTTCGCTATCTTAGATACCTTTCTTATATTCAAAATAACAGAAAAAAGATATGGTGTCAAGGTAGCATTTATAGCCACTGTTCTTTTCGTTGTAATGCCTTATGGATGGCTACTTAAAAGAATATTTCTGGAAACAATACAGCTTCCCTTATTATTAACTTCTGTTTTATTATTACTTTATTTAAAAAAAGACATAGATATAACAAAACCTCACAGATCAGAAATAAAAAATATTACTTTTATACTATTTTCAGGAACATTCTTGGGCTTGGCTATATTTACTAAAATTCCAGTTGTTGCAATGATTCCACTAATAGGATATCTTGTCTTTACAAATAGCAATAATAATAGGTTTAAGAACCTTGCGATATGGTTTATCCCAGTTATCCTTATCCCTTTGATATGGCCAGTTCATGCATATTCTATCGGTGAATTTGATAAATGGATTGAAGATGTTTTATATCAAACGCAAAGAGAGAGTAAACCATTAATTAATACTCTTACAACCTACTTCGAAAACGATCCGGTAATGTTTTTATTAGGATTTGCTGGAATAGTCTATGCAGTTATTAAAAGAGATTATTTTATATTGTTATTTAGTATTCCATTTCTGTTATTTTTATATTGGATAGATTATGTGTCCGCCTTCCATTTAATACCGCTCTTTCCTATATTTGCAATTGCTGGTTCAAAAGTGATAGTTGAGCTCTTCAATCTATTACCAAACCTAAAAATTAGGAACAGTCTTCCTTACATTACATTATCAGTAATAGCAATTTTTTGTCTGATCTCTGTTTTTCTTTTAATCTCAATTGATACAAATTCTTTGATATTTCAAACACAGGTTGAGTTGATACATTATTTACAAAAAACCAATGGATCTGTTACTCTTGTTGGAAGTGCGCTATATTTATGGATACCGCACTATATTTTTGATTTATATTATAATACAACAAGTTATGATTCCACTAAACCTCTTCAAACAAATAAATTCATATTAATAGATGATCCTAGATACCAAAAGATCATAAAAGAAAAAACTCCTCGAGGAATTTTTCATAATGAGCTATTCTCACAAACTAAATTAGTTGAAACTGTCAAATTACAACCTCCGGTTAAAAAATACAATATCAGTGTATACCCATATACGAATTTGAGGCAATCTTCAATAACAAAAAATATAGAAATACGATCAAACTACTAATCAGATCTAAAAATATTTGAATTACAAGAAATCAATCTTTTATCAAACATATTAATAATTCTGGATCGCTATTATCAATAGAAAAATAAAACTTGATCTATATATTAATCCTACAAGAATTATGCTTAGATATTATTACTAAAATTACTAAAATTGATAAAATAAAAACTAATAAAAAAAGATGATATTTTTTCTTATTTTGTTATTTTGAATTCATCCAGTACTTCATCATCATTTGAATAAAATTTACCCACTACCCTATTTCTGTCATTTTGGAAATCGAGATTCAAAAATCCAAAATTTGAATCTTGCTGAAAAGCTATAAATGGTTCATGACTAGAAAAGCCATCAAAATCTATTCCTCCTGTCCCTACGATTAGTTGGATCATTCCTTCAGGAGAAATGTATTCTGTTTTCCCATTATTATTTATGATTGGTTGGAAAGGGTTTATTTCATTATAAGATATAGGATAGGTCCTTTGATAATTATGGGCATGTCCGCTGAATAAAAAATCTACCCCATATTTTTCAAAAAGAGGATGATATGTATCTCTCAATTTTTTTATTGGATCACAAGAGTCATGATCTCCACATAATGAAGAATATTGCTGTCTATGGATCATAACAATTATCCATTTTATGTCAGGATTTTTGGATGCCTGTGACAAATCTTTATCAACATATTCATATTGTTCTGTTTCCCCAACATCGGAGAAAGTAGAATCTTTACCAGCTTTATATGAAATTTCCGAAGACATCATTAGAAAATGTACGTTCTTATAATCAAACGAGTAATATTGATCGGGCATTCTAGTGTATTCTTTATATTGTTTAAAAATAAACGATGAAATGTAATCATGATTACCAACTATTGAATACATTTTATTCGATATAGGTTCTACTATCTTGATCCAACAATTCAGATCGGGTGCATATGACGCATCCCCCAGGTTAAAGACTAATTCAGGTTTGTGATTTTGAATGGAGTTTACTGTTTTCTTAGTATATTTAGTACAACCCCAATCACCGACTACCGCGATATTGAAATTAGATAAATTTTTAAAGTTTCCGTGCTGTTCAATTTGTTCTTTATCCAAAGTACTTTCAGTTTTAAAATTCTCGCTTCCAGAGTTTTCACTTTCTATTGATGAGGCGTTCTCGATATAGTCATTAGGATCATAATATTGTTCTATATGTAATTCAAAAAAATCATCATTTTTGGAAAATGCAAACTGTAATGAAACATGAATAGAAAGTAGTAAAAATATAAAAAAAAGTATCGGTACTTTAGTATTTGGTTTTGACATCTTAGGTTAAAAACTTTCAACGGTTTAAATATTTTTGTAATCACTAAAATTTAATGTGATTTTCACCACAATGAAAACTAGAGACTGGAAATTCAAAAGAATGAATTATATATATCTAGGCTCTGTTAAGATAAAATAATATTCACCTCCTTTTCTAACTCAAAATGATTATTATTTGCTATGGTATCATTGTACATAGAGATAAAGAATTGTATCCAGTTATGTACATGAAATAGATTGCATTCCTGTTGTCTACATGGATAGTAATCATCAAATGATTCGATTCTATCCTTCAAATACTGGTTTACTCTTTCCATCAAACTTTTCTGAATTGGTGAATGTAGATAGTGTTTCAATCCAATTACATTACATGCTTGATTATACCAGGTACCACCATCTGTATAGACAGTATGTTTTCCATATCTGGATACAAGAGATCTGATAAAATTCTCTGCCACAAACATGTTTCTCTCTTCAGAAATATAGATTCCAAGCACTGAAGAGTTAATTGGTTCAATACAAATCCATAACCAAAAATGCTGGTTACCAATCTGAATAACTGTTTCATCTATAACAAAAGCAGTTACTCTTTTTCTTTTGTAGATCCGGGAGGAACCAAATCTTTGTATCCAATTCCAAACAGAAACATAACTTCTTTTATCATCTCTAAATATAGTCAATGCTTTAGATGTATTCCGCAAACTCAAACCAAGAAAGTACAGATAAAGAGAATACATTACAATATAGTTAGATGTTCTAGTTCTTTCAAATTTGATTTGATTCATATGATAAATAGAATGTTCTTAGCTATAGCTGTTTCTGCTTAGGTTAACAGAGCCTATATCTATATTATATTTATTGATTATAGTATTTTATATAAAAGAAATGTGTATCATAGAACATGGACACATACTATTGCTAATATATGCTTATATTGAGGAACAAAGAGTTTAAAGCAGATAAAATTAATGGTAATAAAGAAAGCGATTTTTTTTCGTACTGATGCATAAAGTTGAGTTATTTCGATTAATTAAATCATTTACGGGATATTTTCTTTTTGTAACATTGAAGTTAGGAATAAAGAAGCAAATGACTGATGTGAATATATTTACATCTAAATCACGAAATGATTATAGAGTATGGACAAATAAAGGAGATTACTTTTTAAATATTCGCATAGAAGAAAAGAAATCGTTTATTTCTTCCTTAATAATAGGAAGATCCAATATTTCTTTAATAATCTTAATATGTTTATCAGGGTTTTTATAAATTGAATTTAGATTTTTATACAACATTTTTGGATCGATTTTTATACCACTCTTTAGTGATGCTGTCTTAAATAAGTCATCAGATATAAGAAACCAATCATTATAGGTTTGAAGACTTAAACCCACTAGATCAGCGGATCTTAGTAAACGCGGCCTTTCTCTTTTATATTCCTGAATTTCAGCTTCCTTGATACCATACTGAGAATAAACTGATTCATTTATCTGAGAAATTTTCTTATTAGTTGCATCAAGTTCTTCGGTTGCTTTTTTAATATAAGCAGGTATATCTTCTATGTTTACCTGATATTTCCTTTCAAATTCTAATATTTTATTAATTTTAGTAAGAAAGTTATGGTGCTCGATTACTACTCTGAAACTTTCTTTATCAGTAGATTCTAGAAAATTCTCAAAGAATGGACAGGTTAAACCCAATTTATTTATTTTATTAAATAGTCGAACTCCGGAAATTACATCAGAAAATCCTAAATTGTCACTCTTAAATTTTTTTGCAATCTCTCGCATGATTGAAAAAAATTCATCTTTTCTTGATTCCTCTGATGTAATTGTCGATATTTTTCCTACACTAACACCCAGCATCTTGCTAATTTCCGGTATTGAATATCCTTCCAAATATTTTCTAATAATATCCGATTTTATTCCGGGAGGAATGGCTCGCATTTAACAGAGGTAAAAAAATAGGCTTAAAAGGTTTGCTCTATTAATCTAATTTTCTCATAATATTAGAGACTTTACTTGTAGAATGCTAGATATATGTAATTATCATTAATTTCGCTACAAAAAATTTGAAAAATACATGAAAAATCTATAACAATTTAAATTTGTATTCCTCCAAATTGATTTGTAAGATATTATTCTAATTTAGATAATCGATTTTAGTTAATTATAAGGTTTCAATTATCATCATTGAATAAAAGTAAAATTAAATTACTCTAGTATCACCCCGTCATATGAGCACAAAACCGTTCCATTTGAAAGCTATTTGAAAGGTATTTGAAAACAATAAGAAACCAATTTGAAAACAATCTGAATAACATTAAATAATGATTTGAAAGGTATTTGAAAGAATTTAACGAGTTTAAAATTGAATAGAATGAGTTCTCAGTATTATAAATAATGATAATAGTTTTCTCAGTGTTAAAACAAATCAGAATAATGTCTAAAATGATGTTTATAAAAACAAGTTAATTTAATGAAATTTTATTGTTGGTCCAAAATTTGTCAAATTTGTTTCATATTCCACTTGCCTCATTATGATATTAGATTCCAATTGGATTCCCTAGAAAATGAAAAAATAAGGGGAATCAAAAAAATTGAAAATATTAAAAAACTCTTTAAGACTTTAAATATGTGATATTTAACTTTTTTTCATGGCAAAAGTACAGCATTATAGAGGACTTAATACTAATCTAGACATACTATATAATAGTATAAAATAGGAACTACAAGATCAAAAAGACCTTGAAATAGTTTCAGAATATAAAGGTACTATAAATTCTGTTCCGTTACGTAGTATTGTAGCAGTAAATAAATCTCCCAAGGTCTGGGCAGGATCCTTACGTGAGATTCATGTATCCATTACAGGTAATCCGAATGATTATGCTATTGAGGTAGCATCTGGTGCATGGTTTGGAAGTCTTGTATGGACCGGTGCTGTAGGATTAGTAATTGGAGGACCTATTGGGCTTGCTGCTGGAGCTACCGTTAGAGGAATACTGGCATACGAATTTGAAAAGCATATCTGGAATAAGATTCCGGAAGTAGTTAAAAAAGAAAGTGAGATACATCCTACACTTGATTCTATTGATCATTATGCTCACAATGGTTAATTTACCGATATTAGCAAATTAAGAATAAATTGTTATCTATGGAAATATAACTCTATTTTTATATAATGGCTAACGAATACAATCAACAATTTCGCTCAAAAAACAATTTACAATATGATATCAAGATGATAGGGTGGCGTATATAGTGGTCAATGCTTAGAGATTCCAGGTGCAATTAGTCAAGTGGAAACTCAACAAGAATTTAAAAAAGATATGAAAGATACAATTTCTTTACTATTAGAATCTATTACAGAAGAATCTTCTTTACAAAAGAAAAACTCACCAATAATAGAAGTAGAATAAATAATTTAAACTAGAAATCTTTTATCACAAATAAGATTTGTTTCATCGAGCTTAAAAAACCATTATTGTAGGCAAATACTTGAAGTATTAGCTAAATCTAATGGTTTTTTTATTGAAAGACAAAGTGGAAGTGATATACAACTAAAACATCCCGATGGAAGATGTTTAACAATACAAAGACATGATCCTATCTAAATAGGTGTCATGAAGTCCAAAATAGAACAAGCCAAAACAACCAGACACGTAATATTTCTAAAATATACAAAATAAACTATATCATTATTCAAACTAATTGATCGAATTGATTATTGATTAGTTTGAGAAAGAGAGGTGACATTAATTCAATAAAATTTGTTTCTCAAACCAAAGGTTAAATTTTGATTAGAGTTTCTATTCTTTAAAGGATATTTTATAAATTTATTTTTACTTGTGGCAAATATAATATTAGTTTTGAAAATAATGTGATAAGGTTTTTACTTCGATATTGGCAAAACATGCTTCTTTTAACATAGACACAGCTTTTTCCTTTCCCAAAATTGCATCTAGACCAACACCATTTTGGGACAATGAAATACTCATAAAATGAAGACAAGAAATTGTATAAATAGATGTTCCTAATTGATGGAAAATATTATTTTTTGGTTCTTACTATATGAAAATCTCTATTGCATACCATCCTATTTTGTATATATGCTAGATTCAACAGTAACAAACATATTCCATATGAGTAATTTTCCAACCAGATCATGTATATAAGCATATTCTTGTATATATTATCGTCTATTTATTGATTAATTTTTAGCCATTCAAATCTATTAGTCGAGGTTTCATTATGAGTAATAGTCCAGAAATCATAATTACTATCTAAACGATCACCATATTCATTCAGAATAGTCCGTCCGGTTACTCCTACATATGACTCTGATATGTTAACGAAATCCCTTTTTAGAATTTTTATGTCTTGTGTATTGTTTGCTTGAATTTTTGTAAGGACTGCTAGCCATACTGCATCGTACAAATAAGGACCGTCAAATGTAATAGGAGCTTCTGTATCTGAATCATGATATTTCTTTAAATAAGATTCAAGTTTTTCATCATTTGTTTCATTGTATCCATATCCATATATAGGAGCTGTATATCTAGAATTATTCGCAAATATTGATGACTCTAGATTAGTAATTAATTTTTCATATTTTGTAGTTGCCTCACTTCCATACCATCTTACTTTTTCTAATATAGGATGTGAATTTGCTTGACTAAGGATTGGAACTATTTCATCAAATGCTATTAAATAAACACCAATTTCATTCAATGGATATTCTGAACTCAATTCTTTAACTTTAGAATTTAATGTTATTAGCTCTTGACCCCAGAAAACATAATTTATTCTATTTAAGCTTGCAGCAAATTGACCTATTGGAGGAATATAGTTTATCCCTTCTATTACCACTCCTCCTAATTTTTCAAAATCTGCTTTGGTCAAATTAAATAAATCCTTTCCATATACATCAGATCTTATTATTGGTACTATAACCCTTATTCCATCCTCCCACATTTTTTTTGATACTACTTTTGCTTGGTTTGTATCATCTGGAATTAGTCTAAAGATATTGTCCCCGGGAATGGCTAAAGAAGGCGATGTACTAGAGAATCCTATGAGCAATATACCATTTTCATTCGCATAGTCCTTTAGTTTCAATGTTGAAGCGCTACTTGATGGCCCTATTACTATATTTACCCCTTTTTCCTTAAGTACTCTCAGTTTATTTAATGCTACATCAGGGTTTGTTTCTGTATCTTCAGCCACTATTTTTATTCTGTAGTGGGATTGAATCTCGCTTAAATAGGTGTTAATTTCTTCAGCTGCAATACTTAATGTGACTAGACCGGATTCTCCGACAGATGATAAAGTTCCGCTAATAGGCAATAAAGCACCAATTACTATCTCTTCAAAATCTGTAGGTGCATACACCAAACCAATTTCACTTTCATGTTTATGTTGTTGTGAATTGTCTGATATGTTGAGAGGATTTGGAATAATATAAAAAATCAATAACGCAATAATCGAAATCCCTATCAGACTGAAAATTTGTTTTTTTCTAATAGCATTATAACATTTATGTATTACGCTGGTTTCACTTTTATGGGTTAAATATTTTGAATACCAAATTAATCCTGCAACCATTATAAGATAATGAGCACTGATAAAAAGAGAAGATAACCATATATCGCTGACTGTATTGGTTATAACAACAATCACAAACCAACTATCTGCAACAACTATTGCAAGGGTCGCTAATGAATCGAACATCCAAGGTACAGCATGATGAGAATCTTTTCTTAATCCAATCTGGAGAATAATAGAAAATATCAATAGTAAAGAGGCTAAAAGTGGATATAACAAAAGAACTATAAACATAGAAATTCCACGCATATTTTCAAAACTAGAAACAGTTAATGTAAAGTAGGTCATAAATCCTAAAAAGATAGAACCTACCAGGATTCCAGCGCTAATTAATTTTTTGTTAAATCTGTGCCTGAATTTTTTAAATGATATTACGAGATGGAAACCTAAAAAACCATAGGCTGATAACCAGAGGACATCTCCAATAGATGGAACTGGAGGTACTACATCAAGTACAATACTATATATAGCCCAAGTTAAATTAGCCAAAAACCAACACACAAGTCCCAAGACAACAGAAATCCTTGTTTTTAGATGAAAATTCTTATCTTCACTTTCTTGAAATAATACAAGTATTGCAATTATTACTGCTATTAATGAATTGATAACTATTATTTGATGTGCGTAATTCTCTTTATCTTCAATATCAGCAAAAACTATAATGGAATTTTCGAGAAATATTATTGAAAATACAATGATGAATAGAGATTTTTTCGTTAGATTCATTCAATACATTTCCCCACAAAAATTCTATTTTTAAACAAACGCTAATTTTAAATTTATATGTTATGATTAAAATTAAAATACAATTTATCTGAGTTGATTGTTCAAATATTAGTGGCAATAATGAAATTTGCCCCATCTAAAATCTCAACTTTATAATGCTTATTTTATTCGAAACGCTAACTCTAGATATGCTCTATCCTTTTCTTTTTTCAACTTCTATAAAATGACGGTTAATTCTTTCCATGTATGTCTCATTTTTTTGTTCGAGTAGGTTAACAGGTTACCTACATCGATACACTCTCTAAAAAGAGGTACCATCATAGCCACTCTACAAGAGATAGTGCAGGGGAAAGCCTCAATTGCGTAATTAGTATGTTAATTTTGACCTTCCATAAACGATAAACAAACTAAAATATTTTCATATCTTCTAAAACTACCTATTTTTCAAGTTATTCAATAAGTAGACTTAAATTTAAAAGTGAATCCAAAGTTATATAATTTCATTGTATTCCGATTCCAGTTCGTCTTATTTGCGTACTGAAACATTTTATAAGCTCAAATCCGAACTGAGATGGGTCCTAGCTTTATTCCTAATATTGAATACAGTATCAATATTATCTATACTCTATTTTCAATTTAGTAATTTTGAAAATCCACTTTACTATCTTAATTGGATATTGAATTTTTATGCTGGGATTGCTGTATTTACCGGAGTTTCTATATTTCTCAGGAAAATTTTAAAAGGTATAGAAGGAAGGGCCTACACATCATTAACTATTGGACTGGTCTTCTTCTTCTTGGGTGAAACTACATGGACATATTACCAAGTTCAATTTGATCTTGAAATTCCTTATCCATCATTAGCAGATTTATTTTGGTTATTAGGTTATTGTTTTTTCTTTTATCATATATACGGAACATATTCTTTTTGGAAACATAACAGAAAAATCGATAGGAGAAAAAAAGTAATTACATCCGTTATAGTTGTTATTATTGGATCTTTTCTAATCTATCTCACATTAATTGATTCATTTCTAACAGAATCAAATTTGCTTACATCCACAATATCTTTGATATATATAATATTAGATATAATTTTAGTTATTCCTGCAATTTTGATAGTATGGAGCTTAAGAACTAAAAATCCTTTTTTCACTCATTGGCTACTTATCTCATTCTTTATAATTTTTCAAATATGCGGTGATTTAGGATTTGGTTATACATATACTATCAACGAAGAATATGCTGCCAATTTAGAATGGATATGGGATATATTTTTTAATTTAGCCTATATATCAATTGCTGTCGCATTAATATGGTATCAAAAACTAGTAAAATTAACCTACAAGGATATTATAGATATTACTGAAAAAGAAAAAAAATTGCTTTTTGATATGTGGAAATCAGTTAAACCTTCAGATAATAATATAAATATTGATGATTCCAAACCATCGAATTCACATTCCTCCTTTAAAATTAATTTAAAAAATCAAGATGAAATCTCTCAATATTTAGAAAAAATAGTTCAAAACACACAAAAACAAATTATTATCTGGTATAATAATAAAGTAGATAACAGTCTAAAAGGAAATAGTTTTCTATCTAGCATAAATCAATTAAAAAAAGACGGCAACATTTCAATAAGGATTCTGTTACCATCATCATATAAGAATAATTTTAATATAAATTTATTGTCTAATACAATATATTTATATTCTACACAAGTTGATAAATTTGACAATATATTTATTATCTCCGACAATAACTTAATCCTAGTAGCAGAATTAACATCTGGCAACAATAAAGAAATATCCTCAATTTATTCTAACAATAAGATGATGATTTTATCATATATGTCCATTTTTGAGAATAATTGGAATTTAGCACTGCTCAATGAACAAAAAATCTGAAAATTTATTATTTAAGATCTACCAAAACCTGTGTTTGAAATAATAGTTAACTTTTTTTAACCTTAAAAATATCAACAGGATTGAGTTATAAAATGAATAAAGCAATCAGAATTACGGTTTGATTTCATAAACAATGTTAATTGGACTGTCCATTACACGTCGGAATTTGGTAAAATTACTATTTCTCACCAATTCTTTGATTTTCTCTTCACCTGCTTGTGCTCCAAGTGAAAGTCCATTATTTGCTAAAGAATTAGGTACGCAAATTAATGTTGATGCTGCATAATATATTCTACCAACGGGATTTATATTATCTTCTAATTTATTCAAAGCAAAAGGCTCAACGATCATACATAAGGATTTACCATCTTTTTTAAGTGCTTTATGTGTGTTTCTTAATGCAGATTGGGGATCGTCCATATCATGAAGGCAATCAAAAAAAGTTATTAGATCGTAGTCTTTCCCAGGGAAATCATATGCAGATCTAACATCAAATTTTAAATTTTTTAAATTTTCTTTCCTCAAAAACTTTTTTGCCTGTTCAATTGACCTTTTATCAGAATCAAAACCTATAAAACTTGAATTAGGATATGATTTTGCCATCAAAATGGTTGTAAAACCAAAACCACAACCTATGTCCGCAACCTTTGCCCCTCTTAAAAGTTTTTGTTCAGATCCATCAAGTGATGGAATCCACAAATTTGTTAAATTAGCAATATATCCTGGTTTGAAAAATTCTGCTACGCCTTCTGCCATAAGTTTATTGTGATCTTCCCATGCAAATTTTCTTTTATTCCGAAACATTTTAATAAATTCTTCTTCATCTTGAAAATAAGATTTGATAAATTTATAAGCACCATGTATATAGACTGGACTATTTACATCAACTAAAGCTAAAGCTTGTTCAGGTGATAAACCATATTTTTTAGATTTAACATGATAAGTAACATAACCTCCGGTAACCTGATTCGCTAGCCATTCTCTAACCAGTCTCTCAACTGTTCCCGTTTTTTTTGCTAATTCTTCAGAGCTAAGAGGTTTATCGGAATCTGCCAATGCTTTATAAAATCCTAATCTCTCTCCTAAAATAACGAGTATCGCACTAGAACTACTTGCAATATCATTAATAGCTCTATTAGTAAGATCCATAAGTTTAGTTTGATCAAATTCATTATTCATGATTGATACTTTTTATTTTATTCCCATTTTATTAAATCTTGTACTTTTTTATTCATTATCTGGAATAATTAATTATTATTTAATTTTAATTATATTATGACCTATACTGACTAACATAAATTCATACTATTATCTAATTATTTTTACCATAACTAATTTAGCTTCCTAACATATAGTCAGTTTTAACTAAAGTGTTAGTCAATACTACTACTGTTATAAATAATGCTTACAAGAAAGAAAAAGATAGCAATGTAAAGGAAAGAATACTGCTTGTAAGACGTGTCAAGATAGACAAACAAGAAGCAGCATCAGTAGCAGAAAATGAATTAAACAGATCAAGATGGTGGGCTTACAAATGGTTACATAGATTTGATAAACAAGGACTGGATGGACTGAAAGATAAGGAAAGAAGTAGACCTCCAGATGCACCCAAAGATGTAATGATAGAAATAAGACAGGAATTAGCAGATAGCAACACAGGATGGGATTTTAGACAGGTAATGAATCTTATCTACAAAAAGACAGGAGTAAGATATCATGATGCATATCTATCGTTTGTTACACAACTGGGGATTCAAATCCAAGGTATCAAAGAAAAAGTTTGTAAATACTGCTTCACCTAAGGAAAAGAAGAGATTCAAAAAAGAGTAAAACGTATTCTATCCAATTTAAAACAAGGTTGGACTGTAATTGTACAAGATGAATCAATATTTGTTTATGATCATATCTTCAAGCGAAAGAAATGGATTTCTGCGGAAAAAAGACCAATAGTTACAGTTACTGGCTGTCGTAAAAAGGGCTCTGTTAACCTAAGCAGAAACAGCTATAGCTAAGAACATTCTATTTATCATATGAATCAAATCAAATTTGAAAGAACTAGAACATCTAACTATATTGTAATGTATTCTCTTTATCTGTACTTTCTTGGTTTGAGCCTACGCAGTACATCTAAAGCATTAGTAGTATTTAGAGATGATAAAAGGAGTCATGTTTCTGTTTGGAATTGGATACAAAGGTTTGGTTCCTGTCAGATCTACAAAAGAAAAAGAGTAACTGCTTTTATTATAGATGAAACAGTTATTCAGATTGGTAGTCAACATTTTTGGTTATGGATTTGTATTGAACCAATTAACTCTTCAGTGCTTGGAATCTATATTTCTGAAGAGAGAAACATGTTTGTGGCAGAGAATTTTATCAGATCTCTTGTATCCAGATATGGAAAACATACTGTCTATACAGATGGTGGTACCTGGTATAATCAAGCATGTAATGTAATTGGATTGAAACACTATCTACATTCACCAATTCAGAAAAGTTTGATGGAAAGAGTAAACCAGTATTTGAAGGACAGAATTGAATCATTTGATGATTACTATCCATGTAGACAACAGGAATGCAATCTATTTCATGTACATAACTGGATACAATTCTTTATCTCTATGTACAATGATACCATAGCAAATAATAATCATTTTGAGTTAGAAAAGGAGGTGAATATTATTTTATCTTAACAGAGCCGTAAAAAGACTATTGTATTTGGTTGTCTATCAATAGAAGGTAAGCGGTTATTTTTACAATATGATAATTTTGACAGTGATACTTTCGTTGATTATCTAAAATATGTACAGAATAAATTTGGTAAATGTATCATATTTGTTGATAGAGCAACACCACATTGTTCTAAGATATCAAAACAATATCTTTCACAACACAAGGATTCTATCAGATTAGAATATCTTCCAGTTGGTTGTCCAGAGTTTAATGCAGTAGAGGAATGTTGGAGACAAGGTTAGTATCATATACTTTCTACTTATCATAGAACATTTGACGCTCTTAAATACAATATTTGTTCTTACTACAGGAATACAAGATTCAATCTGGATATTGTAAAGTATTTGATGAGAACAATTGATTAGCGAAATTATGTTAGTCAGTATAGATCGATTCTTGGAAATTAAGAATCTTACCCAGAAATAACGAAAAAATAAAACAAAAGAAGGACTCAGAAGACAGAGTTCTAAAATGAATAAAGCAAATCAGTATTTTTTCTCAAGTTATTTTGTATTAATTTCCTTTAGTCGGTTCTCATATCTAATCCAATAGAGGTGTATAGGATAGACAAATTTCTATTGGTGATAATAGAGAAAATTCCAAGACTACAAGACAGATCGAAATGTTGGAAAGGACAAAAAATGTGGAAGAAATTATAATACGAATAGAACAACTAAATATTACAACAATAAAGTCAAAAAGAAAACGAGAAATACTAATAGAATTTAATTTTACTAAAACAAAGGGATTTAATCCAAGTTATGAAATGCAGTGAATTAAATAAGATATCTTTATAAATATACAAGAAGTTAAAATACAAAAAAGCTTATCTCTAATGTTAAAAATTAGATCTAGTGTCTTCAGCTGGTTCAACTCATACTAGAGCATCTATCTAAATAACAGTACCAATATATATAAAACAAAATATTATAAAAGCACGACATTCTAAAAAAAATAATAGTTACCACTATAATAATCAATTAAAACAAGTTTAATGTGAACAAGTTATTATATCTAAGAAATAATGTATATTTTCATGATGTTCGATGTTATTTTGTTCTTATCTTTTCAAAATTTCCCGAGAAAAATAATATTATTTGATTGAAAACTCCGTCATTGTGAAATTTGTGCTTGAATTTCTAATCATCCTTTACAACTTTTAAATTAATAATCTAATCTCGACTAAGACTATTTAGAATAGATATCGTACTTCAATTTCCTGATTTTAAAAGCCAAAATTTAAAAATCTTACATCATCTAAAAAGAACTCATTGTTTTCTTCCCATAATTAATAATAAATAAATTGATTGTATTTTTATATTTATTAGTTCATAAAAGATATTTGAACTGCATTTATATTTTAATGCGATAGTGATCTATGTTATAGTCTTTAATTATGATTAACAACTTTTGCCTCAAATGATAAATAAAATATCTTTATAATATCTTTTCCTTTAAATATTAAATTGAAAATTAATAATATTGTTTATCTCTTAAAAGCAATAATAATATATGTAAAAGCACTATACATAGATTAAATTTGTCTATTCCCCATATTCCTTGTGGTTCAGATTTAATAACTCCTGATGCAACTGGCAATAGTTGGCAGGAACCTTCTAATCCCTCTTTCTTATTAGTAGGACCCTCTGCATGTGGTAAAACTTTTTATTGTAAAAAATTTTTTGAGCTAAGTGAAAATAATAATTCTTTAAAGATTTATGTAGGAACAAATTTTACTGAAAAAAAATTTCATGATTTTATAACAACTCAAGACGATCAACGAAAACCTTTCTTTATAAATCCTTTTTTGAATACCACTTTGGTAGCAAATGAAAATAATGAAATAGGAGATCATTGTCTAAATGCTACATATAATACCATTATTAAAATAATAAAAGAAAATATCAAAACTAATCCTAAGAACAACAACCAACATCAAAATATATCTTATCCATCACAAATATGCTTTGTTTTAGATTCAATAAGTCAACTATTTTCTAGCTTTGAAGATTACAAGGTAATAAATTTTCTTAATAGAGTCTGTCTTTTTCTAGAGGAATATGATGTAACTGGAATAGTTACCTTTACTACCATACAGGGACTAAGTTCTAATATATATAAAATTGCTCCTATCTTTAGTGGACTTTTAGAAATGGAATTTGGTGAAGATTCAAATAGTTTTAATCGAAAAATCCGATTTTCAACAATTAAGAATATAAATACATCTAAAGAATGGACAAATATCATTTTGCACAATGATAAAATAAAAATATTAAAAGAGAACAATTTATATTGTAATTTATGCAATAAATTGATATATGAAAATCCTAAATTTTTTCGTGACCTTGTTTTTCATGATGAACATTTGGATGTCTATAAGAAATTAATAGGTATTTATGGAGTCAAAGGGATAACAAATATAGGGACTCCAGGAATAATAAATGCAAATTTTTTCTTTATTGATATTGTAGGATTATCCGACCCTTCTCTTTCTACCAGAAAACAGATAGAAAAAATTGATTTGCTGAATAATCTAATCAACTCCTGCGAATCTTTTTCTAAAAATAAAGATAAAATAATACTTCCAACAGGTGATGGAATGGTTATTGCATTTGTCAATAATATAGAATCACCCTTTTTACTAAGCAAGGAATTACATTCAGAATTAAGCATAGTTAATAAAAGACTAGGAGATCAAAATAAACTCGGGATTAGAATTGGATTAGCTACTGGACCGGTTTTTATAGTTAATGATATAAATAATAATCACAATATGTGGGGTCCTGGTATTATACTCGCAAGAAGGGTAATGGATATGGGAGACGATGGACATATATTAATCGAACGAAATCTTGCTGAATCTCTTGTTAAATTAGATGAAAAGTATAAAAACTCTATACATCTGATTGGCGATTGTTCAATAAAACATGGAGAAAAAATTACTTTATATTCTGCGTATTCTAATGATTTTGGTAATTCAAAACCTTCATTAAAGTTTGGAAAATATGATGTTGTTGATAAATATCTTTCTGAATTGGTTGAGCATTACATTACAAAAAAATCATCTTGATACTAATCCCACTTGCATAATAAATTTTGATCATTGAATTCATATTTTTTATCCTCTCATTAAAAATTATTCTGCTTAACGGCTACTATTTTGTATAAGATAAGATCTTTGCTATTAACTCAATATTTTTAACGAAAGGATGATTAGGAAAATTTAACACTGTAAGATATTCTTTTTGGTCAAATTGTATATCACAATAACAAGGAATTTGGGAAAGAACATCTATCTGAATATCTTCAGTTAATGTTTCTAAAATTTTATTTTTAGGCAACGAATGACTATTGTGATTGAATACTTTCTGTTTTTTTTGGCTTTCTTCAATATTTATCAATGGTGGTGTACAATAGCCTTCAACTTTATTTAACAATAAGTAGCTTTTAGTGCCAAATTTTGAAAATGAGGAATAGATTTCTTCACACATAATTTTGGTACCGTCAAAATCAAGATCTCCAAATTTAAGCATTAGCAAAATTATATCTGAAATAGCTAATGCATTGATCGACCAAAATCTAACTCCAGGACTAGTATCAATTATTATATAGTCTGCTTCTTTTTTCCTCATTATTTCCTCTTTTAATAAAATAAAATTTCTAAACAAACTCAGCTGAGTATTTTGTATTTGATTTATATTAATATCTAATTTATAAATCTCATCTTTATGATAGTTAGAAAAACCAATGTAGAATTTCCCATTGGTTTCTCCTAATATTGATGTATAATCAATCAATATATCATGTATCGAAACTTTTTCTTCTAGGAAATCGTTAACCCAATTTTTTGGATGATAACAACTAAAATAAGAACTCAAACTAGGAGCATAAATATCAAGATCTATTAATGCTACTACATTTCCTCTCTTCGCAAGGGTTGCAGCCAAGTTTGCTGCAATAGTTGTCTTACCGGTACCTCCCTTATATGAATGAAATGCAATACATTTGGACAATATCATAAGAATTAATTTGATGGTTCTTAAATGTTGCATTTATGCAAACAAAATTCAATCTCTTGTTAAATTTAGTCAATTTTACTATTTTACCATTTTATCTTATTTCTTCTTATATGACAGAAAAATGTCAGAAAAAAATTAAAATAATTAATTGATATCAACCTCTATAGTTTGACTAGAGTATACATGATATCTGCCATCTAAACTATTAGATATCTGTATTATTTAGATAGTCCTCAAAATTTACAAGTTAAATTCAAGTAAAAAATTAGCATTAGATTTAAATGCTTTTTTAGCTACGATTAATATAATTGGAAACAGGATCAAATAATTTATCGGTCAACAATACAAACAAAGTGAATTATTTTTTAAACTACTTCAAACGATCTTTAGTTTTGAAAGTCATTTGTTTTTTACAAAATAAAATAAATTTCAAATTAAAAATGTATTTTTTTTCCTTTAAAACCGATTATAAATAAGCTTACAATAGATTTATTGTATATGAAATAGCCATATATCTATTATATATTCATCAAGCTATTATTGAATACCTCAGCTAAAAAATAATATTCTTATTGTAAGAATTTTATATGGGTGCATTTCAACCTGTAAAGCATTATTTTCGATTTTTTCTAATGTTTGCAATTTATTTCCATTGAAGTCTATGATTTCTGCGTATTTTATATTCAATGGTAATTGTATTCTTGCATTGGTTTTTGTTCCTTCTGTTTCATAGACTCTAAGGACTATAGATCTCTTATTATCATCTAATTTCATTGTACTTAAAATTACATTTTTTTTATCTATTTTAAAAAAAGATTTTGAATTGGCTAAATCTTGTAATACAGTATCATCACTTCTAAGGTTTTTGTTAATATTTTTACCATTTTGTTTAACTTGGAATGAAATTAAAGGCATATTGATTTCCATACCATATTTATAAATATTGTCTTTTCTCCAGTCATTTTCATGTGGAAGAATAGAATATCTAAAAGTATATGGTCTCATCTCTGAAGCATCCGGAGTAGGAATACAAGGTCCCATTAAACCATCAGCTGACAATAATACAATACTCCTTAATAGCGTTAGATACATCATATTATCTCTAACCTCATGAGATGGAATTCCATGATGCAATAAACTAATTCCAATTCTCTTGTTTTTACTATCTTTTTCAGATACATAATCGATCCATTCAAAGGAAGGAAATACACCTGAAGGCTTTTCAAACCAACCAGATTCATTTCTCTTATAATACTGGTTAGTACTTCTATTAACCGCGCCAAATTGTGTGCCGCACCAGTAATTTGTAGATTTGATTGAAGTGTCAAATTTTACCCTGAGTCTAGAGTTGGGATGTTTATGGTAAATATGTGTTTTAAAATCTATTCTGTTTAAATTTTTAAAAATTATTATTTCCTTTTCTATATCAATAAAATCATGTCTAAATAATACAGGTTTTAGTTTTTCAGTAAATCTGTATGGCCATCTCAATGCATAATATTTACTCTTGAATTTAATATGTGTCCTCAACCTGCCTTTTACTACATCGTATTTTTCTGGATTGAATATCCCATACTTAATACCCTCACCTGATTCAGATTTTACCAAATCCAAATTTGCTCTGTGATAGTACAAATCTCCAATTTCTTCTTCTAAACATATTTCATTGCCTTTTAGATATGTTATTTTATTCTTATTTTTATCGGTCTTTGTAATAGTGATTATTGCATTTTCTCGATTAACTTCTATTTCATATTCTTTATTATTAAAAGTTGTATCATGCGTAATAATAGTTTCCGAATCCATGCTATCTGATTTTACAATTTTCAATGTTTTATATCCTAAAGAAGGAACAGTAATAATAAATCCAATATTAATTCTCTTTATAGAATTATCAGGATATAACGAATAATCCAGGATTTCTATATCAATCCTCTGATCGTTATCTATTAATTCGGAAATTCCCATAATCTCTTTTTCATTAAATTCTAAACTTAGTTCAGTCCAATTGGTAACCTCCCATGACAATGGATTAAAAATAAAAATATCAGAATTATTTCCAGTCTTTTGAGATAGTTTTTTCAAATATTCTTGGATAGAACTTCCTATACTTTTTTTTGCATTATCAAAAATTTCTTTTATCTCCTTGTAAACCTCATCTACTCCAGTACCTGGTAAGACATCATGCATTGCGATAAATAGCATTTCTTTCCAATACTTGGATAATAGATCTGATATATTCTCATCATGGATATTTATTAACCCTGCAATTGTATCTAACCTTTCGAGTAACAAAAGACTATTCTCAAATTCTTTTGCTCCTTGTTTTATCCACATTCTAGTTGAAGTAGAATTAGGATATACCGCAGAAAATTTGCCTGAATACATTTCTCCTTTTCTAATTTTAAATTTTATATTTTGTTTTTCTAATGCTTTAAAAAAACTAATAGGTGTAGAAATAGACATTTTATAATTTTTTGTAAAATTTCCATTTTTATCTATTGATTTTTCATTCCATTCTTTTATTACTTTTATTAACTCAGGTTGCGGTGGAGTGGAACCACTTCCTGATAGCATTAAAATCTGATTAGTAGATGAATGCGTTTTTAATTTTCTATATGCTTTGTCTAACTCATCTAAAAATAATCCTGCACGATACCCTAATGGCATCCAATGGGTTAAAATTCTTGAACCATCGATACCTTCCCAATAAAACTCTGAAGGTACAGCATTACCAATACCTCTTCTAAAAATACAGTATTTATAGCCTGCATTTTTTAAAATTTGTGGCCACTGAGCATTAAATCCAAATTCGTCTGCTCCATAAGCAACAGATATATCATGACCAAATTTTTGCTTTACAAATTTTTTACCTTCAATAATTTCTCTAATAAGTACTTCTCCATTTGGAATCATTGTATCAGCCAACAAATATTGCCCACCAGCAATTTCAATTTTATTTTCTTTAATCAAATCACTTATTTCTGCAAATAAATGAGGATAATCTTTTTCTATTTTCTCTAGTAAATATGTTTGTTCAATCATAAATTTGTAATCTGCTTTTTTTATGAGATCTATAGCTTGTTTTAGAATTACCTCGATATTTACAAAATAATAATCCTGTCTATTTAAAATCCATACAGCATCGTAATGCATATGTGGGACTACATGAATGGTTGGTTCATTCATGTTTAATTCCTCTCTAAAACATAATTTAATATCACTTCTTTCCAGCCTTCCTGTGCAATGCCCTTTACCCTTTTTAAATTATTGATATCTATCTGTGCATAGCCTTTGAAAATATTCCTGACTAAGAAAGCCTGATCGACATTTTCAAACATTGAGACATCATTTATAGCATCTCCAATTGCTATTGCTTGGATGTTTTTATTTCCATACTTTTTATAAAACAAGTTCTTCAAGATTGAGACTGCTGACCCTTTATTGTGTAATGCTGAAATTGTCAAGTATCTCGTACCTTGCAGCATCATTAGGTTTTTATTCTTCAAGATCTGTTCTAGGTTGTTTCTATTGTTTTCATTTATATCAATAACAGTTTCACTATACTCTCTTGATGCCATTAACTTTGCATCCTTTGTGGAAATTCCTACCCTACCTGCTAATTCTTCAATTGAAAAATCTGATACAGTTTTAAATTCGATTTGAAAATTACTGCGTATATCTTTAAGTATATTCACTATTTTCTCATAAGATTTTCCTAATTCAATAACAAAATTCCCATCACTTTCTCTGGTATCTAAACCTAAATCCTCAAAATCAATATTGAAATAATTTTCTGGAAATATTATGGCCCCGCCATTTTCTACGATATATGGATCATCTATTTCTAGATCATGTCTTATTTTTTCTTGTTCTATTCTTGTTTTGGTTGAGCAAAGAATTAATGGAATGTAGTTGTCTTTAAGCATTTTTACAAATTTTTTGATATCTCCATAACCATCAGAATGAATCATTTCTCCATTGTTTCTAACATATGATTGTATGAGCGTATTATCAATATCTGAAAAAATCAAGTATTTCATATCTTTTTACTCTTTTCCTTAAGAAAACTAACTTATACTTTAACGTAACAAGTTACATAAGAATTTTACACATCATGGAAAGATCTGTCTTCCTGTAGATTTATCGATAATTTTAATAGCTTTTGTGGGACATGTCTGAGCAGCATCCAATATATCATTAAATTCATTTCCTGATTCAGAAATCACTTTTGCTTTTGGATTGATTATCCTATTAGTCTCAATACGAAAAACATTTGGGGCTAGGATTTCACAACTACCAAAAGCCATACATAATGAATCTTCTATTAGAATTTTAAATTTAGATTTACTATTTTGTTCATCGAATTTTATAAAGGAATCCTTGGGTTTTTTATTTCTGTCAATCTGTTCGTCAGCGTGATGGATAATTATATCTAGGTTATCAGCAATTTTGGTATTCTGCAGCTCTAAACATAATTTATCGTAATCATTCCTTCTAGTATTGTCAGACAAAACTTCAAAAGCTAGATTAATTTTTTTAATCATCTCTAAGTTATTTATCTTGTCTAAATTCTTATCTGGATGATATTTTTTAACTAATTTCCTATAAGCTTTTTTTATCTCTGTGGGATCCGCTTCGATAGTTAATCCTAGAATAGCGTAATATCCATGAATGTCCAATTATTATCTGGTATATTGTTTATTCGAGTTTATTTCTTTTTGCATATCTTTGAATATTATTATAAAAACTAAATTTCCTTGGTTTTTCTGTTGATTTCTATTTATTGTAACGCATTTTGATATCATGAAGAATTTGTAAATTATTTTGTGTTATAGATTAATTGAGAACTGATCTTTAGTAATTCTTTATTTTCTAAAAAATAACAATTTTGGAACTCTAACTTTTTCGCAAGTTTTGCTACATATAATTGAATCAAAAAAGTTGAAAACAATAAAATTTGAATATCATTATAATCAGGAATTTCCATCATCAATGTAGTTATTTTTCTTTTTTGCAACAATGTGTTTAATTTTTTTATTTTATTATGTAAGCTATGTCTCTTAGATGAAAATACAAATATTAAATCATCTTCGGTAGTTTCAAATAGAGGAGAATGACAAAAATTCTCTAAAGAATAGGCGAACGATTTCCAACCAAATACTTCGTTAATTTTTAAAGATCCATATAGGGCTATAGGAAATAATATAGAATTTCCTAGGAATATAATAGATCTACAGCTAGGGAAAGTAAAGATATTTTCAGTTTTAGAAACTAGGTTTTCTGCTTTTTTCCTAGTTTTTTCGTATATAGAACTTAGATTATCTATCTCCAGAGATTTTCCCAATATATTTACACATGTTAACATACTTATTACAAAACTCAACGTTCCTGCGGTGGTTACTGGAAAACTTTTATAATCAAGATGTATTACACTATCACAATTTTTAGCTAATTGGCTATTAGGGCTGTTAGTTATTGCTACTATTTTATTCGAATATTTTTTAATTTTTTGAGCGACTAAAATATTTTCTTGAGTTTTGCCAGAAATTGAAATTATAAAAACAGTTTTCCCTTTGCTAATAGAGGGATTGATTACCATATCTGCAGGATCAATGCATATTGTATTGAAATTAGTGAGATAGCTACAAATAAGACCTACCACATATGAATCACCTGATCCTGTAAAAATACAATTTTGATTGTTTACAATTTGATTAAACCTTTTTATCTTCGGAATTTCCAGAATCTGACGATAAATTTCCCTTTCCATAGCTTCTAATGAATTCATTTTCCTTTCCTTGTTAACGAAATTATTTAAAGAATTTAATACCGTTATTCCATTTATGGAATAGAAATAGATTCATATTTTCAATTTTAGTAAAAATGCAAATAAAATCTAACTAAAAAACCTGAATTTTTTTCAAATTATCAAAAAATCCGTAAACTTAGAATATATGCTAATATATCTTATAAACGAGGTTAAGATTAATTTTTGAAATTACAGAATAAGGTTGCAATAGTTACAGGTGCAAGTGGAACCGTAGGGAGAGATATTAGCAAAAAACTTGTTTCAGAAGGGTGTAAGGTTGTTCTTGTGGGTAAAAATAGTAAGAAATTAAAAAAATTGGTACAAGATCTCGGGAATAAAGATAATCTTCTACCTTTACCATCAGACATCACAAAGGAAGGGGATGTTTTAAATATTGTAGAACAAACTACAAATATTTTTAATACAGTTGATATTTTGGTAAATAATGCAGGAATAATAAATGATCCCGAACCATTTCACGTGACTAACGAAGATGAATGGAGAAAATTGATCGAGGTTAATTTAGTAGGTACTTTGCATATGACCAAATCAGTTTTACCAATTATGATGGAAAATAAATATGGTAATATTGTAAATATTTCGTCTACATTAGGGACAAAAGCAATCCCTGGAGTTCCTCTTTCAATTTATGGTCTCACAAAAGGAGGATTAATATCATTCACAAAACATATCTCTGTAGAATACGGTAAATATGGCATAAGATGTAACTGTATTGTTCCATCGTCCATAAGATCCCCCTATTTGGAACCATACATGAATGATGAAAACGCAAGAAAGACTCTAGAATCCGCATTTCCACTGGGAAGAATCGGTGATCCAATAGATGTATCTAATGCTGTACTCTATTTGTGTTCAGATGATTCTAAATGGGTAACTGGAACAGAACTTGATGTAGACGGTGGTATGTCTGCGAAATAAGACACAATAACGATATGCTATTTTTTTTAAAATACAGTATTTTATTTTCTTAAATCAATATCTTACAAATTAAAAAAATTAGAAATGATGATAATTTTTTTAGGTTTTAAGATTGGAATCTTTCATTGTCTTAATGTTCGCTCATACCATTTCTTATATTAAATATAGAAATAAATTAGGAAAATGTGTCTCAATTAATGAGTTGATGTATTTAAGATCTATTCTATGAGCATTTTTTACAGAAAAATAATTGGTTTTGTTGTTGATTTAAGTACTTTTTTTGCCACACTTCCAATTTCTTGTTCTGTTTGACCTAATCCCTTTGAACCCATTACAATCAGATCTACATCTAATTTTTCGGCCAGATCTATTATTTTGTTTCCCGGATCACCCAATTTTACTATTCTTTCACACCTATATCTATTGTCAATTATAATGCTTTTTAATATTTTTCTACCATTATGTTCCATTTGTTCAATTAATTCATAGTCAAGTATTTCTTCATCTTGTTCGATCCATTCGATTATATGCACTAGAAAAATTTTTACATTAGTATTATTTTCAAATAAGTATTCCAGATATTTTAAAGATTTAATAGATTTAAATGATCCATCTATTGCTACAAGTATTTTTTTAATATTATGATGTTCTGGTGTATATTTGTCTTCTGTGTTAGAACTACGATCTGATATGTTTTGGTTGTGAATTGTTGTTACCTTCCTTAGGACTTCTATTATTCCTCCTCTTGATTCAATAATTGGTAACATAATCATAGTTATTGCTGAACCAGCTGCCCAAATAATTGCAATATAAATCCATAAAGTAAAGACATTTAAAGAAAATACATATCCAGAAATATAAAGCGGAAGTGGCCAAATAATGACAAGGGAAAATGTAAAGAATATAGCAAATTTGTAAGTAAAGCGAGCATTCTTTTTCAAAAAATTTTCATCATTATCTTGTTCAATAATTTCTCTAATTTTTTGATCAGTAACAAAAATCTTTTGTTTCATAATATTAAAATTAAAGTTTTCTGGTTTTAACAGACTTATTACTACCGATATTATTCCACCTGATGATATGGAAACAATGTTACCAAATAAAAGAGGTATATATTCCTTAGTTGAATTGATTGATATCTCTCCGTAATAAGTATAAGCAACCAATAGCCATGTTGTAATCCCAAATACTAATCCTAACATGGATCCTATAATTATTGCATTCTTGTTTGTCTTCTTCCAAATCAAGGCTATTGTAATAGGAATTACAGACGGTCCTATTATAATACCCATAGTTAGGTACATATACCCTAGACTGACCCCAAGAGGAAAGAGAAGCAATGCTAATATTCCGATAATTCCACCAAACCCTATGATAGCAAGTCTGGATATACGAATAAGCTCACGTCCTGAAGCTGAAGGTTTAATGTATGCTCTATAAATATCATAAGTAGTTAGAGATGATACTGCTATTAGTTGTGCAGAGCCTGCAGAGGTCACTGCAGTGAATACTGCAGTCAATATCAATATTGCACCAATGTCTCCTAATAGAGCTGATGCAGCAGATGGCGCTACCAATCCATAATTGACCTCTTGAGGCGTTAAAGAAATTCCCATAGAAATAGCAGCCAGTCCCAAAGATGTGGCCAATGTAAATGGAATAGCAAACCATACTAATCCTCCAATCAAAAATCCACGTATAGCTGATTTTGGCCTTGATGCTATAGCTCTTTGCCAATATGCTTGATCAGTAAAAACACTTCCAAAATTTCCAACAATATTTATTATACCAAAACTTAAAGCTCCTATCGAAGCCAAGGTTAGATAAGATCCATGAGAATTACCCTCAACTGGATTGATTAATGAAATATCAGTTAATTTCTTATACATACCTTCAATTCCGCCTATTTGTGGATTAATAAAATAAATCGCAAATACAAATATCAAAACTATACAAAAAATAAAAGCAGTATTAAGGTAATCTGCAAAAAATGTAGCTTTTAGCCCTCCAAAAATAGTATAAATAATAACTCCAATAGGAATCAAAAATGCAGCAACTGTGATATTTACTCCTGTTAATGCATTTACTACAGCTGCACCACCAAGGATCAACATAGTGGTTATGATTATATTTGTGATCAGACCAAAAAACAAAAAGACTTTATGCGCTTTGAATCCAAATCTTGCAGAAATTAATTCTGGAAATGTGTGAGAAGAAGGCGCCTTTCTCTTTAATTCTATAACTAAAATAGCAAAAAGAACAACCTGTATACTAGCACCCGCCGCATACCAAAAAAGTCCTCCTATGCCAAATTCATATGTTACAGTAGATGATTGAAGTAAGGTGGCAGCCCAGGTCCATGCTGAAACCACTGATGATGCAATTAATCCAGATTTTACATTTCTTCCAGCAGTTGAAAACCATTCAAAAGTTTTTCTAGTTCCAAGCCATTTAGTTTCAGCTTTAACCAATATCATGATTATTATTGCCATGGCTATTCCAATACCCAACAATATGAAATAACCAAATTCTTGGGACAGGATTGCCTGCAATGTTTGTAAATATATATAGAGTTATTTAAGATTAGACTGCACAGAAATCTCAGGATAATCTTCTAAACTATTTCACTCAAACAATATTATGTAGAAATATGTAAAATATCGATTTATTAAAATTAAAATAAGCCTTCTAGTATTAAATCAATACCTTCTTTGAATAAAGTAGATAAAATTGATGAAATCATACTTTCTGCATTAACTAAAAATGCTAGGCAAGATACCCGTGAGATATGGGAGTTTTTGCGTGATCATGGATATAGCATAACAGAAACCGAAATTGAATCTAGAATCTCACGTCTAGAAGATGATAAAATAATTACTAAATATACTATATCTGTTGACACAAAAAAAATTAATTGTAGGATTATTAGATTTATTCTAGTTAAATTCAGACCTTCTCAACATCTACCAAGCCGTATGGAGGGATTAAAGAAATATCTTGCAGACGCTCCTTTTGTATTGTATTCGGGAAAGACAAGAGGAGGTTATGATTGGATTTGGATACAGGCATTTTTAACGGAAGAAATGGCAGATGAGGAAATGGACATTTATAGAAATCTCTTTGGTGACATAATTCAGACTTATGAGGTATATGATTTTATTCCAACTAAGGATCTATCCATTCAAGGATTATGTTACACCAATAAAGAGTATAAATGCTTTTTAGAAGAGTGGTTTCCGCCATTCTTAAGTAGATAAAAAAAAAGAAAGATTTTGTGACTTATTTCACTTTTATTGTTTTCTTGCTATAGTTTTTAAACCTTATCGTTTCATCTATCAAACCATGAATCTTTAATCTTATCTCCATTAAAAAATTAATAAGTTCTGTTCTTTGTTCTGGTTCAATTGAAACCTCAGCTTCTTCTATGAGATTATCGATTCTAGCCAAGCTTACTTTTAATGAAAGAGATGCTTTTTTTGTGATTTTCAAGGATTTAGATATGTATGTATTGTTTTGATTTTGAATATTTATAATATCTTCATGTAAATTTTCTTTCATTACTCTTTTAATTTCCCTTATGTTTCTAACTGATATTTTATCTCTAATTATCTCTTCAACGATATCTGGATGCTTTTCTATCGGTATAGATGATAGTTCAATAGCCTTACTAACATTAAGTATTTTAGTTGAGACTTTATTCTTTATTTCTTCTGGTAATCTGAGTAATTGAATTCTATGAGAAACATATTCTTCGCTTTTGCCTATTTTTTTTGCGAGATCACTTACTCCGCCCCATCCATAGTCGATCACATATTTTCTGAATGCTTCCGCTTCTTCAACAGGATCCATGGTTTTCCTCTGGATGTTCTCTGTTAACTGAACTTCGAATGCTTGTTTCTCAGACATTTCACGGATCTTACATGGAATAAATCGCCATCTAAGTGATCTGCAAGCCTGGTATCTTCTATGTCCAGCTACAATTTCAAAACCATGAGTCAGAGGTCTAATAATGATAGGTTGTAGTAAACCGTGTTCCCTAATACTAATAATTAATGTATCATCATCTTCAGAATATCTCTGAAATTTGTCTCTTACAGCGAATGAAGAAGGTCGAATCATCTTCATTTCTATTTGCTCAACAATACTTGTATCGACAAACTCCACAATAGTAGATTAGACTTTATGTTTATATTGTTTTTTATCATTATGGTTTAAAAACGTTCAAAAAATATAGATTTTCCACAAAAAGATAAATTTCTTTTAAAAATTAGAACTTTTTGATGTATTTTAAATTTTGTTAATGTTCATGCCTATGCTCATCAACATGAATGTGAGAATGAGAATGTTTTTTATCTCCATGATAGTGCATGTGATGCAGTCTTTTTAGATAAACATATAAAATTGATACCCCAAAAATGGCTGCACCAAATAAAACTATAGTTGACCCTGATGGAGCATCTATATAGAAACTTGCATACATTCCAAAAAATGCTGTAATAGTTCCTATCATTGTAGATAAAATCAACATTTTAGAAAAATTATTTGTCAAAAGCCTTGCAGAGGCAGCAGGAGCAATTATAGCTACTGCAAGAAGTGTGACACCGATCGAATTCATAGCAGATATTACCACGCCGGCAAGTACAAGCGAAAATATGATATCAGTTCTATCGGTCTTAATTCCATATACTTTTGCAGTATCCGTATCAAAAATTGTAAATAACAATATTTTTTGATAGAAAAATAAAAACAATACAGTAGCTATTGATACTACCAAAATGATAAAAAAATCAAAATCGGTTACAGACAATATGTTTCCAAATAACAAAGATTCAAAATTTTTTATTGGACTATAACCTACATTCATCAGCAAAACACCTAATGCAAATCCCGCAGTTGTGATTATACCTATTACGGCATCTGCTTTAATCTTATATCTTTTATTTATTTCTGTTATTAATATTGCTGAAAGAAATCCCCAAATAGATGCTCCTATATAGAAATTAAGGCCAATTATATAGCTACTGACTGCCCCTCCAAAAACTGCATGAGATAATCCATGTCCAATATAGCTCATTCCTCGTAGAACAACGTAAACTCCTAACATCCCACAAATAGCTCCTAAAATCAAAGACACGATTATACCACGGGTAAAAAATTCATATTGAAAAGGAACCAAAAAGTCCACTCAAATTCCCTACCCTTGTTTTAATTACTCCTTTAACCCATATGTTTTATATATAGTATTTTCGGACAAGATAACATTTGGATTTCCTTGAGAAACTATTTGTCTGTTTAAACAAATTACCCAAGGGATTTTCTTTGCAACGCCATCTATATCATGTGTTGTTATCATAATAGTGATTCCACTATTATTTATCTCGATTAGTTTTTGAATAATATTTTCCCTTGATAACGGGTCTAGTCCTGAGGTTGGTTCGTCTAGAATCAATATGTCAGGATTATTGATTAATGCTCTAGCTAAAAATACACGTTTCTGCTCGCCCCCTGACAATTCTCTTATTTGTCTATTATGATATTTACCTATTTCCAACTCATCAAGAAGTATTCGTATCCTTTTCTTTGTATTATTATTTATCCATGGAAATACTCCAGAAGAATTCCATAACCCCATGGAGACTAATTCTGTTACAGTAATAGGAAAGTCCCAATCAACACTTTCAGCCTGAGGTGAATATCCTATTGATGGAAATTCTTTCGTTTTATCTCTGTCATTTTTTTTTCTAAATTTTATATTTCCATTCCATGGTTTGTTCAAACCTAGAATTAACTTTAATAAAGTGGTCTTTCCCGCACCACTAGGACCCAATAGGCCGATAAATCTTCCTCGTGGGATATCTAGCGACACTCCATCAATTATAGGATCATGGTATTTATATCCAAATGAAAGGTTTCTAATTTCTATTATATTAGATACTGTGACTTTATCGTTAACCATGCTATACTTTATGTTTTTACCATTAGATTAGTAGAATAACATTTCAAGTCTTTCAATTCTTTTATATCAATAGTCAATATTATCCAAATAATCCATCTTTCCGAGTAGTATTATGGCATTTTTAATATTTTATAACCTCATCTCAACAAAGGAATTATTAAGATCTGTTTCTCTTAAATGCCAATCACCTACTAGCGGAAATTCTAAAGTCGAATTATTTTGAATCGTCGACGTTAGGAAACTTCTGAAAAAGTCCATTGAATCTTTTCTATTCGTTTCTGATCCAAATGTTTAGCAACATCGTTAGGAGACGGATATTCAAAATCTAGAATTCAGAGTACTCCATTTATTGTCATACAATATTTTAACACAAAATAAATACCCCAATCATGAGAAGAAAATCGCTTTTCTATTTTGAATTGTTTTAAATTTCTTTCCCTAATTTTAATTACGATACTTTTTTGAACTTGAAATTAGATTTTCTAGATTTTTCCGACCTTTTTCCCTTCTCTTTTATTAATATTACTAAATTCGGCTGTGTTAACTTAAGCAGGAAAAGCTATAGCTAAGAACATTCTAAATATATTATGAATAAAATAAGATTTGAAAGAAATAGAACACATAATTATATTGTTATGTATTCTCTTTATCTATACTTTTCTTGGTTGAAGTTTGCATTAATCCATCTAAAGCATTAGTGATATTTAGAGATGATAAAAGAGGTTATGTTGCTGTTTGGAACTGGATTCAGAGGTTTGGATCTGTCAGAGTTTTAAAAGAAAAAGAGTTACGGCTTTTATTATAGATGAAACAATTATTCAGATTGGTAACAAGCATTATTGGTTATGGTTATGTATTGAACCAGTTCACAGTTTTGTAATTGGAATCTATATATCAGAAAGAGAAGCATGATTGTTGCTGAGAAATTCATTCTGAAATCGTTTGTATCAAAATATTGAAAACATACCATCTGCTGATGGTGGTACTGGTATGATCAAGCATGTAACATAATTGGATTAAAACACTATCTGCATTCTTCAATAGAGAAAAAGTTTGATGGAAAGTAAACCAGTTTTTGAAAGACAGGATAGAAAGTTTTGATGATTATTATCCTTGTATCAAAGAAGAATGTAATCTATTTCATGTGTATAACTGGATACAATTCTTTATCTCTATGTACAATGATACCATAGCAAATAATAATCATGATTTTTTATTAAAGGAGGTGAATATTATCTTAAATTAACACAGCCCTAAGTTCTATGTATACTAGACGTTTAACCAATAGGTGATGATTAGGTTCATCTCTAATATTTGGAAAACTAGAATCAAATATCCAAAACTTTTCTGTTCTGGTAATATCTTTTTGTTTAATCAAATCAATTTTTGGAGATTTTCTATTCATCTAGAGCAATTTTTTTTGTACTTATCTTAAACCCATTTATTATTACTACATCCATAATTCTTATTTTTATTATATTAAAAGGAACTAACTCAAATGTAAGAGAATATATTTCATTCAAAAAGAGCCAAAAAAGGAATCTTAAATATTTTTTACCATATCAAGTGAAGAAAAAATAAAAAAAATGACATCGAGTTTTTGTCTCGAATATGTTTTTCATTTTTTTGCTATACATATAATCTGAAATGGATTGGGTATTCATAATTATAACTAAAAAAACAAAAAAATTGACTTGCATTTCATAACGTAAACAATTTCATATAAAGTTAATATTTCTATAAATAGTAGAGCTCTAGTTTATCTTCAAATAGACAACAGGTTTGAAAATTATTACTTCAAAATTTAAAATAAGATCTTGTATTGATTATTATCATAATACCAACTTGAATCAAAATAGCGTATATTTGTAGCTTTAATACATTTATCCTCTTAACCTATCTTTATACCATTTATTAGTCGCTTTATATTTTCTTTGAGAAATATTGTTTCGAAACGATTGTCATCATTAAGATAGAAATGTATGTTGGGAATAATTATATCATTTATTCATTTTGACATCGAATCTAGTTATCATTTAAAAATACATTTCAAAATATAGAATTAATCAAGTGCATGTAGTTTATTGATACTCTTTACTCGGCGTTCATTTGCATAAACAAATTCATATAATGATGTTTGAATAGCTTTAAACCTTTCGGAATAAGCGGAATTAATAATATATTTGTAGACTTGATAAAAAGATTGGTAAAGAAATAGTTTTCCTACCCACAAAATTACTATTAGTTTCATTACTTTTTATCAATTTTCAAGATGCTATTTTTTGCATTGTTAAACAATCGTTGTATCATTTTTAAAAAGTTTACACAGTTCTAGTAATTTTAAATTGAATAAGGTAGAAAATAAATTATTTTATGTGGTAAATTAAGATAAAATGAAAATATTTAGGTTTGTTAATAAACAGAATTAAATTTTAAATCATTAAAGGATACGTTGTGAAATCCTACTTGCATGGTAGTAGCTGATTTTGTGTCTAATAATCCTGGACTGGACTTTTTTAACATTCTGTTCAATGGAATATCTGAAGTGCCATTACTCAGTTCTCCTGTCACTGGTATTTTGATATTAATTGGAGTCTTTATTGCTTCAAGAAATGCTGGAATAATGATGATAATTTCTGGATTAATAGGTGCTGGAATGGCAATAGCGCTTGGTGCTCCCTATGGCCTAGTAGCATTTGGACTCTTCGGGTACAACTCTATATTAACTGGTATGGCATTTTGGTCAGGACCTTTTGTAAAGTCAAATAAGGTTACATTCTTTATATCTATCTTTGGTGCTGCAGTTACAGCAGTTGTTTGGATGGCTATGGCTCATCTAATGGGTGACATGTTCATTTTGAATGGTTTATCTGAATCATGGGCAATTCCTGGATTTACTTCCTCTTTCATCTTTACTACATGGGCATTAATGTATGCAACAAAGAGGTTTGGCCATGATATATGGCCTGCACCAATCGAAGCAGAACCAGAAAAACTGATAAAAGGAAGCAGTAATCCAGTTTTGGTCCAAGAAGAAAATTTCAAATGGACCGCTGGAGAATTTATAAAATCAACTCTCAAAGGAGTTTCTCAGGTTACATTCGTTGACAATTGGAAAACAGGAATATTTTGGGTAATGGGGCTCACATTGACATTCGAACTCGCTCCATTTATTACTGGAGTGCAGGATAGACCTTGGTGGACAAATGGTTATACAGCACAATGGAATGAATTTTCACCATTATACTTAGGAGGTCTTATGGCATTTGTGGGTTCCGCGGTTGGTGCTGCAATGGCCATATTAACTAAATTACCTACAGCAGAAATACGTGCTGGTCTCCATGGATTCAACCAGGTCTTAGTGATGATAGCTCTTACAAGTTTTATCCCTCTTACCCCACAAGCGGTAATGATTGCTTTACTTGCAACAGTTTCATGTAGTTTCGTAATGCCTGCATTACAAAGATTCTTTGGAATGTGGGGATTACCTGCGTTAACGGGTCCATTCGTTTTTACAACATGGGTGTTCTTATTGGGAATATCTGGTTTCGAGAATATACCTGCAGGGATCGGTTGGTCAAGACCTTAATTTTTAATAATACCAACAATTCTTTTTTTTAATGAACACTTATGAATATACAAAAATTCAACGAATTTTTAAAATATACAAATTCAAAGAATCAATTCTCTGATATCCAAAAGATAAAGATCTTTATGGAATGGTGTAACAAAAATAATTATGAAGAAATTTTATTACGGCTTTGTTCACAGGAACATGAAGTTTTAGGAAATAGCTCATTATTGGATTTTACTACAAAACGTATAATCAGTAGGCAAAGGAGTTTTTTGAATAAATTTCTGGATCTAGGTTATGTAGCTGGAATGGGGCCTTTTCCATACATGATCTTATCTACTAAAAAACAAAACTCAAAAATAAAGAATTCATCAAATTTCAATTTGGAAAGAATATTAAATGATCCAAATCTTGAATATTCGATAGATTATGACTCAGTCCAAGAAGTTATAATTGACAGAGGATCAAATACAGTTGTAAGGAATATGTTTGGATCTTTTATATCAAAAAATTATCTCAGTATAATAGCTAAAAATAAAACTTACGAATATATTTTACCGGCTAAAAAAAATGGTGATTTTTTCAGAATGTCCCATTGGCTTAAAATTTTACCGGTAAAAGTTTCTATAAATTTGGATTAAATTAAGATTAATTTTGCCGACATCGGCAAAAATCTACTAGTAAAATTACTTTTATATAAATTAATTCTTTGAAATTTAAAATAATTCAAACTTGCTATTATGATAAGGTGAATTGGAAATATGATGTTAGTTCCACGTGAAGTGGATAAAATGATGATTTGGACAGCAGCGCAAATTGCAGAAGGTAGGAAAAAACGAGGAATAAAACTTAATCATCCAGAAACTGTTGCATATATCGCCAATTATGTAGTAGAAGGAGCTCGAGAAGGTAAGAGTGTAGCAGATTTAATGAAATCTGCAAGAGAGATTTTAACAAGGAGTGATGTAATGGAAGGTGTTCCAGAATTAATTCATACAGTCCAAGTTGAAGCTACATTTCCTGATGGTACTAAGCTTGTTACTGTTCATGATCCAGTTCAATAGGAGTGAAAAAAATGAATAAAAAAAATCAAAATATATCAAACAATAGTAAGGAGGTTTTTGAATAAAAATGATTCCAGGTGAATATGTTCTATCTTCAGAACCTGTAATATGTAATCATAAATATAAAACAGTAAAAATTACAGTCAAGAATACTGGCGATAGGGCTTGTCAAATAGGTTCTCATACACACTTTTTTGAAGTAAACAGAGCTCTTGATTTTCCAAGAGAAAAGGCATATGGTTACAGATTGAATATTCCTGCAGGAACCTCAATTAGATTTGAACCAGGTGATTCACGAGAAGTTGAATTATGTGAGCTAGGAGGTAAACGAATTGTATACGGATTCAATGGTCTAGTAATGGGCGGCCTCTCTTCGTCAAATGTCAGAAATGCTTCAATGGAAAAAGCAGCTAAGCTCGGCTATAAAGGGGCTAGCAAGTAAAGGAGTGGTTTAAGATGGTTTTAAAATTAACTAGAAAACAATATACAGATTTGTATGGGCCATCAAAGGGTGATAAGATCCGACTTGGCGACACCGATATTATGATAGAAGTAGAAAAAGATCTGATATCTCCAGGTGACGAATGTGTTTTTGGCGGAGGAAAAACGCTAAGGGATGGACTCGCACAAGCATCCGGTATTACAAATTCAAATGGTGCACTTGATTTTGTCATTACAAATGCGGTAGTCCTAGATCCAGTATTAGGTATCATCAAAGGAGACATTGGAATAAAAGATGGGAAAATTGCTGGAATAGGAAAGGCTGGGAATCCATTAACAATGGATAATGTTAATACTAATATGATCGTTTCAGCTTGTACTGAGGCAACTGCTGGCGAGCATACAATTTGTACACCAGGACATTGGGACAACCATGTTCATATGATATCGCCCCAACAATACGTGGATGCTATTAGCAATGGAATTACAACAATGGTAGGAGGAGGAACTGGTCCTGCAGATGGAACGAATGCAACAACTTGTACTCCAGGAGTCTTTAATATTAGCAGAATGATCGAGGCTGTTGAAGATATTCCGGTCAATTGGGGCTTTTTAGGAAAAGGAAATGATTCTCATCCTTCTCTTGCTACACAATTAGAACAGATAGAGGCTGGTGCTTGTGGATTAAAAGACCATGAGGACTGGGGAACAACTGCAGCGGTATTAGATGCTTCTCTTCAAGCAGTAGATAAAACAGATACACAATTAGCAATTCATACCGATTCTATTAATGAATGCGGATATGTGGAAGATACCATTAATGCAATAGATGGTAGAACACTTCATACCTATCACACAGAAGGTGCGGGAGGAGGACATGCTCCTGATATTATGAAAATCGCTGGAGAACAATTTGCATTACCATCATCTACTAATCCCACCAGGCCATATACTGTAAATACAGTTGACGAGCACCTAGACATGCTCATGTTTTGTCATCACCTAAATCCAGCGGTTCCAGAAGATGTAGCATTTGCAGAATCCAGAATTAGAGCAGAAACGATCGCAGCAGAAGATGTATTACATGATGAGGGAGTACTCAGTATGTATTCTTCTGATAGTCAGGCAATGGGTAGAATTGGCGAAGTGGCAATTAGAGCATGGCAAACTGCTGACAAGATGAAAAAGATGAGAGGACGACTAGCAGAAGAAACAGGAGATAATGATAATGTACGTGCTAAAAGGTATATAGCCAAAACGACAATAAATTGTGCCATTACTCAAGGATGTACAGACCTCCTAGGCTCTTTAGAGGTAGGAAAATATGCTGATATTGTAATGTACCAGACTCCATTCTTTGCTGCCAAGCCAAAAATGATACTTAAAGGAGGATTCATTGCTTGGTCGATAATGGGAGATCCTAACGCATCCATACCTACACCAGAACCAGTTTATTATAGACCAATGTTTGGAGCTATGGGTAAAGCAGTGAAAAATACCTGTGTGACCTTGTCATCAAAAGCGGCTGTGAACTTGGGTGTTCAAGAGAAATTAGGAGTACAAAAGAAGCTATACCCAGTACATAATTGTAGGAATATTGGCAAAAAAGATATGATTTGGAATGACAAAACACCAGAGATAACTATTGATCCTGAAACATACGAAGTAAAACTAGATGGAAAGATAGCTACAGTGGATCCGGCAAAAGAACTAGCTTTAGCACAAAGATATTTCATGGCCTAGCACAACCAAATAAATCTTCTATTTTTTATTTTTCTTTTTTTATCGAGATATATAACCCAATAGCAAGATATTGTTTATGTCCAATCCAAATTATGGAGTTTGGCGACCGATAGCAGAAAATGTAGAGTTTAACGCTCTAGAATCAAACTCTCTGGCAGTAATGGCTGTAGCAGAGACTGTTAGAACTACCCTAGGCCCAAAAGGTCTTGATAAACTATTGATTGATCAAGCGATGAACAGACACGTTTCCAATGATGGAGTTACAATTTTGTTATCTTTAAGAGCTATCCATCCAGTCGCACGAATGATAGTTGAGATAGCTGAACGACAGGAACAGCTTGTGGGAGATGGTACAACAACCGCGGTAGTAATGGCTTCAGAGATGATAAAGGAAGGTAAGAGACTCATAAAAGAATTAGGGGTTCATCCAACAAAGGTAGTCGAAGGGATAGAAAATGGTGTTAAACAAGCTTGTAAATTGTTAGAAAAAGATGCAAAAAAAATAAGTTTGAAAGATAAAGAACTTGAACAAATAATAAAAACTTCGCTTAATTCTAAACTGGATGGTTCAAAGTTATCTACCTTAGTTATAAAATCCATCAGAACAGTAGGAGAAAATTCTATCTATGACGGCTCTTTTGATTTTGACAAATCGATAAAAGTCATTAGGAAAACAAATGTCTCTGATATGGTATTTAATGGAGTTGTACTGGAAAGGAGGAGATTAGATATTGAAATGCCTATAAAAGTCACAAAGCCAAAAATAATGATAGTGAAGTTGGACTTAAAACCGGTAAAGGAATCTTGGTTGAAAGAAAATAACAGATATGAAGAAATATTGACCATGGAAAACGATAGACTTTCTAAGTCAAAAAAAATTGTTGATGAAATTGTGTCTACCGGAGCTAATACACTTTTAATAGCATCACCAGAAATTGACGAGATTATAGAGAATTTACTAGTGTCCAAAAAAATATACGGGATTAGAATTTCCTCAGATGAAATCGAGTTTTTATCACGCTATTTAGGAATAAAACCGGTTAGAATGCTAGATGATTTGAAAGGAGACAAAATAGTCGGGACAGCTGATAATGTATATGAAAATGAGGATGAAGGATTGACATACATTGAAAATGGATCTGGGAAACAAATAGTTTCTATAATTGTATCAGGAAGTACAAAAGAAACCTCGCTTGAAAGATGGAGATCAGCAATAGACGGGGTTAACGCAGCTGAAGCAGCTCTAAATAAGGGGATAGTGGCAGGAGGTGGAGCAGCCGAGTTACATGTCATTGACAAATTAAAAAATCTCCGCCTGAGGGGATTAGAACAAGTAGGAGTAGAAGTGGTTGCATCAGCTCTTGAAAGTATAATGAGACAAATCCTTACAAATGCAGGTTTTAACGGGTTAGAAAAAGTTATGGCTGCTAAAGCATCAAACCAAAATATAGGCATTGACATAGATACAGGAGATTTGGTCGACATGTGTGAAAAGGGAGTGATTGATCCACTATTAGTAAAAATCCTGGCATTAGAAGCAGCAGGGGAGATTTCAAAATCTGTTTTGAGAATAGATAGAAATCTTGCTGCTGAAGATCTTAGCCCACAAGCTGTTTCTGAAACAAAGAGGTAAAAAATATGCAAATTCGTCATTGTGTTGAAGAGGAGAATGTAGATGAAAATATGATTGTTAAAGATCCAACAAAAATAAGACATGTTGTAATTTTTGGAGGAAAGATCAAATCAATGTCTGGATATGTTGATCCTGCTTCTCATCTTAATACGAATTATCATTTACATAAGGTAAGCAAATGTATTATTGCCAAAAAATTTGAAATAGGTTCGGATATTCTATTTGGTATTAATGGATTTAGATTTGCTTCTGTAGTTTCATCACATTTTGACAATTATGGTTACCCTGATTATACTAAAAATCTATCTGAAATGATTGAAAAGGTAAATAATCTCATGAAATCAAAATCAATTAATAAAGCAAAATCGAAAAAAAATACATTGGAGAATATTAGGGATAAAAATGCTAGTTATTAAAAACATAATTGGGAATATAACAACAGACAAGCAATTAGAAGAAAAATATGAATTAATGAATTCTAAAGGAAGTTCCGAAAAAGTTACTATAACCAGATTAGAAACACAAAAGCTTCGAATGAGAAAGAATACAGACAAAGGTTCAGATCTTGCTTTTGTTTTTGAACATAATCCTCAACTCAGACATGGTGATGTAATATATTTAGATGAAAATAAAATGATCTTATTAGAATTAGAACCTGAATATGTTGGAATAATCACATTAAAAGATACTGATAAAAACGATCAAGTCTTTCTCTTATCTATAAAAATTGGCCATAACCTGGGAAATTTACATAGACCAATACAGGTAACAAAAAATCAAGTTATGTTTCCATTACAAGCAGAGACAGAACTAGAAATGTTGAAAAAGCTATTTGCTCCATTTAATAGATTCATAGAAATCAAAACAGATCATATGGTTTTTGAACCAGAAGAGGAACATCATATTCATGAACATTAAAAATTTAGATCTAACGATTGATGAAATAAGTATGCTCCAGTTAGGAGATTCCTTTTTCCCTACTGGTATGTATACAACCTCAAGCGGTTTGGAGGCTTTATTTTACAACAAAAGGATAAAAAGTAAAGAACAGATTTCTGAATTTATCTCTGTTTGTCTTAAATACCAATTAGGTCCAGCAGATTGTACAGCACTATCAAACTCACATAAAGCGGCTCAAAGTTCAGATCTAAAAACAATAATCGAAATCGATGACTTGCTTTTTTCCATGAAATTGGTAAAGGAAATTAGAGAAGCTTCAACCAGATCTGGCACTCAGTTGTTAAATTGTGTGCTAAGTTTCATCAATGAAACTCCAACCAGTGAGAATATCTATAATAAAGATAACAATAGTTCTAAATCAGTAATCTCTTCTTATTTTGATGCGATAAAATCTAAAGATGCCCATGGTGTTTATCCTATTGCTTTAGGATTAGCATCAAATGTGCTGAATATAACAAGAGAACGTGCATGTATGTTATTATTATATGGTTTCACTGTAAGTATAGTTGGAGCAGCACTTAGGTTGGGAATGTTTCCTCATTTTGAAGGACAACAAATAATCCATTCTTTAAAACCCGTTATCTTAGAAGTCATAAAGAAAAATATTGACAGAGCACATTCTAAAATGTGGCAATTTTCCCCCGGGATTGATATCTTGCAAATTTCTCATGAAAGGATGGATTCAAAAATGTTTATTACATGAAAAAATCATTATTATCATAATATGAATCACAAGAGAATTCCTCGGATTGGCATAGGTGGGCCTGTTGGATCAGGAAAAACAATGTTAATAGAACAATTTGTTCCTTTATTAAGTCAAAAGGGCTATAAAACAGCTATAATATCTAATGATGTGGTATCAAAAATAGATGCTGATAGAATGCGTAAGAATTTAGCATCTGAAAGAGGGCTTTTGCCAGAGAGTCTTGTGATAGGTCTAGCTACAGGGGGATGTCCTCATACTGCAGTCAGGGAAGATCCCTCTATGAACATCTCTGTGGTAGAAGAAATTGAAGCCAAACATAATACGGATCTTGATTTGATAATAATCGAAAGTGGAGGAGATAATATTACTACGACATTTAGTCCGGCATTGGCAGATTATTTTATCTACATTATCGACGTTTCTAGTGGCGATAAATATCCAAGAAAACGAGGTCTTGGAATTGAGAATTGTGATCTTTTGGTTATTAATAAAATAGATATCGCTCCGTATATAGGGGCTGATCTTAAAGTAATGGAAAATGACGCAAAGGTAGTGAGAAAAAACAAACCATATGTATTCGTAAATTGCAAAACTGGCCAGGGTGTACAAGAAGTAGCAGAACATATCATCAAGGATGTCTTATTTGAAGAGCCTCCAAAAACCGTTATTAATAAAACTGCTTAAAAACTAGATTAAAAAATGACACAACGGTCTGACCTGGAATACTTTTTACCTGAAAATATTCCAGAAGAAATTTTATTTTATGATTCTCCGCTAAGTCAATTAGGTGTGGGAAAGGCAGGTAAGTTGGGATCATTAATTTTACTCCTTGAAAAAGATACAAACCAGAATAAAACCATACTGAAAGAAAAATATTCCAAGGTTCCTCTTTTTGTCCATAGAGCTCTATATCTTGAGGAGAGTTTGCCATCTATGGCGTATATATATATTATGTCTCCTTCAGGAGGAATCCTACAGGGTGACCGATACAGAATTGATTTAAAACTAGGGACTAATGCTTTATCTCATATTACAACCCAGGGAGCCACCAGAGTTTATAAAATGGACAAGAACTTTGCTACCCAAATAATCAATATTACATTAGAAAGTGGAAGCTATTGTGAATTTATACCTGACCAAATTATACCATATAGGGATTCTCGATTTTATCAAGCAGTAAATCTAAATATCCATGAGACTGCAACAATGATATATTCTGAAACTATAGTACCAGGACGTATGGCTATGAACGAAAATTTTCTATATGATATTTGTTACCTCAAAATGGTAGGAAAGAATCAGAAAGGAAAACTCAGATTTATTGATACTGCACTATTACAACCCAAAAAGAATAAATTAACAAAATTTGGAATACTTGACCAATTCCTGATATTGTCTAATACTTATATTCTGACTGAGACTAAGTATATAGATAAATTAAACGACAGTATAAATGAAATTATCGTATCTACTTCAAATGTAAGCGGAGGATGTTCAATCCTACCTGATGATTCAGGAATAGGAATAAGAATTCTTGCACAGACATTCGATGATATAAAAAAGGTACTATTTAATATATTGACAATTTGCAGACAAGAGATATTAAATGCTAAATTTAGCAAAATACGCAAAAACTAACTACAAAAATCTTGGATAGCTGTTCTATTTTTTAGATTTTATTTTGGTATACAATACTAAGGCATTATTTGTATTTTGATATTATCTTTTCGATATCGTCCAAAATTCTATTAGTTTTATTCTGTGTTTTTTGAAATCTTTGTGAATTTCGGAATCTATTATATTGTCAAACACCTCCTCACAATCCTCACACCAAGCGGTACATTTTTTTTTATTTTTATCTAAAGCGTTCAACCTGATATTTTATACATGAGAATTATTAAAAGTTATAGATATTACATAATTTTAAAGACTTTTTGAGACCAAAGTTTTTCTTTTTTAAACATACATATTGATAGTATTAAATAATAATCACCTAAAAAGTAAATATGAAAACTATTATGATTGCTAATATTTTTACGATACAGAGAGAGAGTTGTTAATTATGGATAACTCAAACGTAAGAATTCAAAAAAGTCCTGAAGACTCTAAAGCAGAGACTACTATTGTAATGCTACCATCAGATGCTAATCCTAAGGGAAACGTATTCGGAGGTGTAATCCTAAAACATGTCGATCTAATTGCAGGGGTTGTAGCTAAAAGACATGCAAATCAGGCCAATGTTGTTACCGCCAGTATTGACAGAATGACGTTTATAAAACCTATATTTATTGGAAATGCTCTTATTTTATCAGCAAAAATTAACTATGTTAAGAGATCATCAGTTGAAATTGAAGTGAATATTCATGCCGAAGATCTTGATTACAACTCGAGGGTTCATGCCGGAAGGGCCTTTGTGACTATGGTTGCTATTGATAGATATGGTAAACCAATGGAAGTTCCTCAACTTCTCTTAAATACTGAGGAAGAGAAAATCAGATTCAAACAAGGAGAAGAGAGAATGAAGGCGAGATTGAGGGAGGCAGGAAAATTATTATAACATGAAAATGATCAAAAATTTCGAAATCTTTAAAATTAATTTTTATATTTGATATTTCAGTTTTAATGGAGAAACTACTAAAATCATTATCAGATATACTAACTAAATAAATGAAGAACAATTACAAAAATGGTTAAATATTCTAAAAAATGAATAGAACTAGAAACTTAGTAATCATCTTAATTCAAGAATCGAATTATCTATTGCTAGACTCGTGAAACTATGATGTGTTCAATCGTTATCAAAGGATTTTGCGTAACATTCTAAATTTTTATATGCTTAATTTCCTTGATAATAAATACTACCTCTACTTTTTTAATGTTCAAAAATCAGTAACTCAGTTATCTATATATGCTATGTATCTTTATTTTATTATGTTAATCATTTTTATTTTTCAATAAAATGTTGTAATTTTTTTGGCTTTAGATTTAGAAATCTAAAAAGTGAAAATGAATTTAGTATATGATATTAAGCCGGAAATAAGGACCTTTGATAAAATATTCTTAAAATATTAGAGTTGTTAAGAAAAAACAATATTAGCCAAAATATTAGAATATTTATTTTAATTAAGATATCCAATAAAAAGTTATATAAATAATTTTAAATTAATATTGTATGAAAGGTTTAATTTTTTACGTAACGGAAGGTTCATTTGACTCTCTTAATGAGATATTGCACAAAAATAAGGTAGAAGGTATATCGTACTTTGATATTATGGGACGTGGAAAGCTAAAAAGAGAAGAAGTTGAAAAGATTATAAAATCGTATGCATACAGAACTGGGGAAAAGTATGTTCCTGATTATGCTCCTAGGAAAAGAGTTGAAGTAATTATTCCAGAGTCCGAAGCTGAAAAACTTCTAACAGAAGTTAAAAAAGGGACTATAAAAGGTAGAGTTTTTGTTTTTGATGTTTCCGAATCTTATGACTTACCCTAATTAATAATTTGAATATGTGACCTAAATCAATATCACATATTTTAAATAAGTCGATGTCGACTAAGATTTGCTAAAACATGACTTTGCTCTATATTTTAGCTCTGATTCAGGATAATATTGAACTAAATATCAATCTCAAAATGACTAGAATTTTTTTGCTATAGTACATTTATATTTAGAAACAAAATATACTATCCAGTTATTTCAATTAAATAGGCAACATTACTTTAGCCTCCATGAATAATATTTATCAAACTCTTCTATTTTGATTTTTAAATAATGGATTACGCTTTCTATCCAACTCCGATCTATCAAAAAATTTGGATTTGTTTTAATTCAATTATGGTACATGTTTAATTATAACATGTATCTTCATCAGTGTAAACTGTATGTATAATATATTTGGATACAAAACAATAGATCGAATTTTTCTACAAAATAATATTTGTTTATGAAATACAGATCCCAAAAATAGCACTTTATAGGTTCAATACAAAACCATAAGCAGAAATGTCGATGTCAATCTGTAAAACAATTTCATATATAATAAATATGGTTACTGTTTTTGTTTTATAAATTTGATACGAACTTAATATCTAAATCTGGTTCCTTACGAAATTTAAGCAACTTCTCATTTCTAAATATTACTAGTTTATTGAAATTATTTCTTGAACTTAAGCCAGGAAACTATAGATAAAGAGAATACATAACAATATAATTATGTGTTCTATTTCTTTCAAATCAGATTTTAAGATATTCAACAGGTAATTCTTATTTATATATGTTAGACCTTAAATTATTAAAGCAATATTTTCGGCATTTTATTACGAAAGAATAATTACCTACTAAAATTTTTAATATAAAGTCAAGAAAAAAAGAACATGTTTTTCAAAAAAGATAATCTTTACTTTAAATATCTTTAAATTAAACATTTAAGTTATTCTTTGGTAAAATTAAATTAATAAATTATTATCTTCATTTAACTATTTATTAAATGTTTTTATTAATCATAATAAATAAACAACAATTTTATTTTCTACAGTTAAATAATTTTATTTTCTTAATTCATTTTAGGACACCATGAAATATTCATGCAGGAAAAACAACTCTTTCATGCGATGATTAAATAAGACTTTTTTTATTATTTTTGCTTCTTCTTTATCGACAATGACAATATCCTTAGTAGAGAAATTCTGTAAGACATGTAGATGTTGAATTTTTATGTTATATTCTGGCTGTGTTAACTTAAGCAGTAAAAGCTATAGCTAACAACATTCTATTTCTCATATGGATAAAATCAAATTTGAAAGAAATAGAACATCTAACTATATTGTAATGTATTCTCTTTATCTGTACTTTCTTGGATTGAGTTTACGTAATACGTCTAAAGCATTAGTAATATTTAGAGATGATAAAAGGAGTTATGTTGCTGTTTGTAACTGGATTCAGAGGTTTGGATCCTGTCAGGTTTACAAAAGAAAAAGAGTTACGGCTTTTATTATAGATGAAACAATTATTCAGATTGGTAGTCAACATTTTTGGTTATGGATATGTATAGAACCAGTTCACAGTTTTGTACTTGGAATCTATATATCAGAAGAGAGAAGCATGATTGTTGCTGAGAAATTCATTCGATCGTTTGTATCAAAATATTGAAAACATACCGTCTATACAGATGGTGGTACCTGGTATGAATAAGCATGTAACATAATTGGATTAAAACACTATCCACACTTATTCAGAAAAGTTTGATGGAAAGAGCAAACCAGTTTTTGAAAGACAGGATAGAAAGTTTTGATGATTATTATCCTTGTATCAAAGAAGAATGTAATCTATTTCATGTGTATAACTGGATACAATTCTTTGTTTCTATGTACAATGATATGATAGTAAATAATAATCATGATTTTTTATTAAAGGAGGTGAATATTATCTTAAATTAACACAGCCTATATTCTAAGGAATTCAAACAAACTTGAATAACCTTATTATTCCCACATTTGCTTGTATTTTTACTATTAATGATAAATTTGTGAAATGTTCTGATATCTTAAATAATTTTAGTTCAATTTTTCTGGGAATGACGCTTCTGATAGAGCTGCTTCAAAAATCTTTAAACGTTGTTTTTTTTATATACCTTGATGGTAGAAAGATTAAGAGAATTCCCATTGCCTTCATCAACGGACCTCGAAAAAATAGGTAGGGATAATAGAATCAACATATTTCGTAAATATTTTGCAATTCTTAGATTTAATAGATTATTAATTCAACTAACTCTAATCAGATCCATATTTGATCAAAATGCTATTATAAAATTATCTGATTTGGAAGATCATCAGCGTAATGAGTTTTTTAGTCTAATAAAGAGAATCCAGGAGCTCAATTACTACGAAGAGTTCGTTTTTGCTGCAAAAGAAGAAGAAAAAGCATTAGAGCACATAATCGAAGCTTATTGCAAAAGGATGAACATAAATGAATAATAATATTACTCAAATCTATTGAAATTAATTATAAATAAATACAAAATAATCAGTTCTAATACTTTTTTTTTAATTATTATTATAATAAAACCCAAATGATAAACCATATGATATAGTAAAAATAAAAATCTATCGTTATAGTATAGAAACAACAAAATAGATTTTGGAGTTCACGCAATGTGACCAATAATATGATAATTAGCCAAACTTAAGACTGACATCATTAAAATACAGAACAAAATAGTTTTTAACAATCAAACTTTTCATTTAAATCTAATAATAAAGTTTTACTGATTTTTCCAAAGGTAAATATATTAACAGCTTAATCATTCAAGTATGTTCACAGAAAAAATTTCATTAGATGAACATAAATATGATTTGTTAATGTTGGTCCCCCTTTTAATTATCTGCTCATTTTCTCTCATTTTTTATCCCAATAATTTTATTGTTGCATTTGCAAATTCCTCAGAATTCAATGTTATAGCAGTAGGTGATTGGGATTGTAATTCAAATAGTGAATCAACTGTAAAGTCCATTTTAAATTACAAACCAGAATTAATATTATCACTAGGGGATAACTCATATCAGTCAACGGGTGACTGTTGGTTAGATCAAATACAACCTTTCAGATCTGTTATGAAGATTATTTTAGGAAATAAGGATAAACCTGAACCTCTCTCTAACCAATACATGGATGAATTTGATTTGCAATCTCAATACTATTCTTTTGATTATGAAAATATTCATTTTTTAGCCTTAACAACAGCTATTCCGGCTCTGTTAAGATAAGATAATATTCACCTCCTTTAACCAAAAATTATTGTTATTATTTGTTATTACATCGTTATACATAGAAGTAAAGAATTGTATCCAGTTATGAACATGAAATAGATTACATTCAATTTGCTTACAAGGATAGTAATCATCAAATGATTCAATTCTATCTTTAAAATACTGGTTTGCTCTTTCCATCAAACTTTTTTCTATTGAAGAATGTAGATAGTGTTTTAATTCAATTACATGACACGCTTCCTCGTACCATGTACCGCCATCTGTATAGACAGTATGTTTTCCATATTTTGTAACTAATGATCTAATGAATTTTTCTGCAACAAGCATGTTTCTCTCTTCAGAAATATAGATTCCAAGCACCGAAGAGTTAATTGGTTCTATACATATCCATAACCAAAAATGTTGACTACCAATCTGAATAATTGTTTCATCTATAATAAAAGCAGTTACTCTTTTTCTTTTGTAGATCTGACAGGAACCAAACCTTTGTATCCAATTCCAAACAGAAACATGACTCCTTTTATCATCTCTAAATACTACTAATGCTTTAGATGTACTGCGTAGGCTCAAACCAAGAAAGTACAGATAAAGAGAATACATTACAATAAAAGAAGCTGTTCTATTTCTTTCAAATTTGATTTGATTCATACGATAAATATAAAGTTCTTAGCTATAGCTGTTTCTGCTTAAGTTAACAGAACCGCTATTCCATATGATTCAGAGTCAGAACAGTATAAATTTGCAGAAAATGACCTAAAAAATGCTAAATCTAATCCTAAAATTAATTGGATAATCTCTTTCCTACATAATCCCCTATATACATCACCAAATTCATATGTCAAGATGAAAAGTAAATTGATAGAAGTATTACATCCTTTATTTGAAAATAATAAAGTGGATTTAACAATACAAGCACATACCCATAATTATCAAAGAACATTTCCTTTAATGTTTAACGACGACGATCCCTTGAATCCCATTATCACTGAAAACAATACTACTTCATACAACGCTCCAGATGGTATAATCTTCCTTATTGTGGGAACTGGAGGAGCTAAATTACATAAACTTACAGACTCTAATCATTTTACAAACTTTCAACAAGACGAACGGTTTGGTTTTCTGAATCTTAATTTCCTAGAAGACGGGAAGACACTCTTTGGAGAATTTATTAACAATAATGATAAAAAAATCGACAGTTTTACAATTAAAAAACCATAATACTTTTTTTTATTTCACTACAAATTTAGAACATATAATAGCATTTTTAAAAAATGAAATACGAAATTAAACTTTTCTAAATTATTAAATAATTTCAACGGAATTTTATTTTTTCAACACAATAAGATACTTTTCCATGAATAAAAATATCTGACTTGTTGTTTAAATAAATTTATTTTTATTTTTCTTTTAATTTGGAGTTTTTACAATATCTAATTTTTTTAATAATACAAATTTTTAGGTTGTTATTTATTGCAGTGGATTATTTGAATGTCCTATAATTTTGTTATCTTTCATTATTATACAACAAGCGCATTTATTAGAAAAGCATGCATCAGAGTTATCATGGTTACAGACTTGACAAGCACATTCAGAACCTTTCTTTCGTAATGGAAATTTTTTTTTACTATAAAAATAATACCATGCTAAAACAAGTGAAGCACCTAACAAAAGAAAGAGAATTGCAACAAGAATGCCAGATTTTAATATAACTAATATTGCACTTAAAGCTAAAGTAGCAACTCCAGTTATCAGGGGCCAAACAGGCGTTGAAGAATTATTGCTCATTCCTAGATTTATTTTATTAATGTAGATTATTTATATATAGTAACTTGCTCGACCGAATCAGATTCAATCTCTTGATTATCTTTAGTTTTCTTTTTCTTTTCACGTTTTTTTCTGACTTCCTTTAAAATTTCTTCTATTTCCTCTCTAGAGAGCTTGCTTATTCTTGAATCACATTCTAAACCCTTTGCATCCAACACCTCCTCCGTCAGATTAATAATTTCTTCTTTGTTTTCCTTTTCTTCCTCGGTGAGAAGATTATAACTTAAAAATCTAAAAAAAGCGAATTCACTCATCTCTGTTTTGTAATTACGTTATTCTTCTAGTTAACTCTTTGCTATAAAGAAATAATTTTTAGTGAATAATCAATTGACCTAAGCTAGCTCTTTCTGATATGACTTTTTAAGCCAAATAGGTGTTATTATCGTCGTAGCTGCTACCATTATAATAATAGCTGTATAGATATCTCCAGATAATACTCCTGACGATGCACCTACCCCTGCTACTATTAATCCAACCTCTCCCCTTGATACCATTCCTATTCCAACTCGCATAGACTTAGTCTTATCTTTAAGAAATATCCATGACGGTAAACCACAACCTAATAACTTTGTAAGTATTGCTACAGCAACAAGTATGCCTGCTATCGATAGAACCTCAATATTCACTCCTCTTAGATCTACCTGAGCTCCTATTATTGCAAAAAACAATGGGGCGAAGATAATTTGCAATTTGTGAACATATTCTTCAACTTGTTTAATTAAACGTGTACTGGCTACTGCCATACCAATAGCAAAAGCTCCTACTATGGGAGACAGTCCTACAATAGCAGCAATTCCTGCACCACCAAAGAAAATTGCAGTAGTTATTCCTTCTATACTTCCACGGGATTTCCATAGTCTTTCACGATGTAATATCCTTGGAACAATCAAAATTGAACCTATCAGTAGAGCCGCAAAGAGTCCTAAGATTTTCAAAATTAGAATTGAAATATCGATAACATCTGGAGTTGTATTGCCTGTTTGAACCATTGTGAGAACAACTGATAATACTGCAATAGCTAAAATATCATCAACTATTGCGGCTCCCAGAATCAATCTAGCTTCCTTTGATTGCATTTTTCCCAAAGATGTCAATACTTGTATCGATATAGCAATACTAGTTGCAGTCAATGCAGTAGCAATAAGTAGAATCTGTAACAACTCCAGTCCATATAGCGTAAATATCATAAAACCTGCGAAAAATGGTATAATCACTCCTAGCGCACCTATTGTAAACGCACTTACCCCACCTTTTAGAAACTCTCTTGGAGTTATTTCTAATCCTGCCACAAAAAGAATTACTATAGCCGCTAACTCGCCTATGTGTTTTATTGTTTCATCGAGGTCAACCAGAGGTTCTCCATCGAACACTATTAAACCGCCTAAGGCATATGGACCTATGATCATCCCAGCCAATAGTTCGCCCAATACTATTGGCAGCTTTATTCTGTGAAAAAGTTCTGCAAATATTTTTGAAGTAAATAGTAACAGAGATAATGAAATCACTACATGGATAAATATCGTAGATGATTCTGTACCTACTGCCATAGGTTATTGATTATTAGAATAATATAATATAAGTGTGATTCATAAAACAAATTCATAGCTTTTAAACTAGAATATAATAGGGATTTTAAATTGACTTCAATATAACATAATAGAAAAAGATCTAATCTATATTATGGACATAATTACTTCAAATTTATTGGTATCCTAAATAATTAGAATCTTGATTGGTTCAATGATCATAAAAATATCAAATTTATTAATGTAAGAACAATAAAATTATCAAAAAAGACTTTTTGGTATATTTTCCTCTTCATAGTAGTAACCTAAAATATTGTCAACTGTTTCATTTAAACTGGTATTCGCCTTTATTAAAACTATCACAGTTTCACGGTCAAATATCTGTAAAATTCTAAATCTTTCAAATTCAAAAATTTTCCATTTTATCTTACCTAGTTGTTTTATCGTCTCACCATTATTATCAATTTTGACTTTATCTTGACTATTCTGAAGAATAGAGAATATACTTTCGATATGATTTTTATCTAAATCTATATCTTTTGCTATATTCAGATTTCCCATTGTTCCATTTGTATTCATAGTAAATACAGCGAGAATATGTTCCTCTACCTCTACTAAATGTTTGATCTTATCATATCCAACACTATTTTCCATATGATTAAGAACATCATCATATATTTGAAATTAACCTCTTTGTTATTAGTTTTAAAACCAGAAGATTATTAAATGTATGAATTACCATTGTCATCATCCTCTAATTATCTGTTAATAATAAATTAAACTAGCAGATTCTGTTCGATGGTTTTAATGAACTAAAAGATTGTTTTATTGGATTAGAAAAAGACATTATAACATATGTAGGTCAGAAAAAACCCTCAGGAAATCATGATTTAACTTATGAGTGCGGAGCAGTTATCCAAGACTTTATAGATGCACATAGTCATATTGGAATGGTTCGTTCGGGAGAACCAGCAATTGAGGAAGAAGCAAATGAACATATGGAATCCATATTTCCATTAGGCAATGCTTTGCATAGTGTCTATATGGATGATTCATCCTTTAAAGAGTCTGTTGCTTTTGGAGTTCTCTACTCAGTTGTTCTTCCAGGAAGTGGAAATATAATAAGTGGTAAAGGATACTTGTAAAAAATTATGTATCCAATATTGGGGATGCATATATTTCTGATGTTGGAATAAAAACAGCCTTAGGTTATAATCCAAGTACTATAGATTGGAAAGGTAATAGACCATATACTAGGATGGGGACGTTAGCATTACTTCGGGATAATCTAATCAAGGCAACAAAAACAATGACACTTTTGAAGAATAAAAAGAAAGTCAGAGAAGAGATAGATCCAACCACTGAAGTTTTCATCGATATTCTATCTAATAAAATAAATCTCATGGTACATGTTCATAAAGAAGACGATATAATGATTTTATTGGATTTGATCAAAGAATTCAAAATAAAGGCGATAGCGAATCATTTGTTTGATGTTTCTAATGAAAGAATCTTTTCGCATCTAAGAGATCTTTCGATTCCTATTGTTTATGGCCCATTGGATTCTTTTGCTTACAAAGTTGAACTAAGAAACGAAAGTTGGCGAAATGTTCAAAAATTAGTAAAATCCAAAGCCAAGTTTGCCTTGATGAGTGATCATCCTGTGATATTACAGAGAAATCTATTTTATTCCCTGCGACATCTATTGCGTTTTGGTTTATCCAGGGCTGATGCTATTTCAAAAATAACCAAAGAATCTGCGGAGATAATAGGGGCAAGAAGGCTAGGTCAAATCTCAGGATATACAGCATCTTTGACCATGTGGAATGATGATCCATTCATTTTATCCAGTTATCCTGAGAATGTAATTGCAGAGGGAAAAATAGTTTATAGAGAATAACTTTTTTGGAACGATTTGAGAATTATAAAATAGAAGATGAAATATATAAACTGTAAAAGAACAATTTGGATGATCTTGCTTTATATAATCTTTAGTTCTGTAAAATACCTCATTAGTTTTAAATAAACAAAAATAATTACCAGTGAACAACCTTTCCATAAGTATTCTTCACAATAATTATTTCTAACTAATTTTAGAAAATCAGCTTTCCTAACTAGATGCGATACACAAAATTTAACAGACAATTAGAAAATGAAAAATTAGTAGAAGGCTGGTGGGACTAAATTCGAATCCCCTATAGACACATTCTCTAGGAATCAAGTTAGAGTTCTCACCGAACTTTTGGTGTAATTTATAATCGAGGTAAAAACAGAGCTTTAAAGATGTTCTTTAATTCTTTAACACTTAAAATCATTCCATAATACTCCTTTACATGTTCAAGTGTTGTTTTATAATGTTGAAGATTACTTGATGCCGTAGCATCTGATATTAGAATAACATCATATCCTCTATTGAATCCATCTCTTAAAGAGGTTTCTACACATATGGAAGTATCTATCCCACAGAAAATTAACGTGTCTATTCCTATACTTTTTAACCATACCTCTGTTTCTGTATCTTGAAAAGCAGAATCTCTTCTTTTAATAATTATATGGTCCTTTCCAATTGGTTTGACCTCTTCGATTATCCTCGAATCCCAAGTACCTCTTACACATATGGGTCTTGTCTTGATTCTTTCTTCTCTTGATTTTGGTAAAATCCTGTGAGTTCTCGTCAACAGATCTATTCCAGAAGGCTCTCTTACAGCTTGTGTATAAAAAATAGGGATATTCACACTTCTACACAATTTTATGAGTTCTTTTATCTTTGGAATCACTTTTTGGTAGTTATCTAATTTAATTCCAAGAAGGTCATAAGATCCCCCCTTGCTGACAAACCCGTTTTGAACATCGATCACTATTAATGCTGGTTTCGCATTATGAGATAGATCCATATTAGTCATCACTACCTATCTTGTAACATCGTATGTTTTCGGTATTTAATTGTAGGCTATTTGTATCACAAAGTTTTTGTTTTTTATAAATAGCTAGGTTATGATTTTTACCTATTGAACAATCACAATTGATGTATTAAACAATAGATATCATACTAATCCCTTTACAAAAACATATTCAACTTTTTTGTATCATATATATTGGTAGATATAGTACAATCGAGTTTTCTTGAATTCATAGATTTTGTGTTTACTAGTCTCAAGATCATTTGCTTTCTGAAATAGATTTAACAATTTTACAGTATTTGATAATAAGATAATATTTCTGACTGCTTTATCTCTGCTTTCTAACTTATAATAATAATCCACTTTTAGATTCACTGTATTTTTCAAACTACGGTTGACATATTGAAAAATAATAAATTCCTTCCTCCATGTACTCATTTGTTGAAATAATTTTAAGTGTAAAAGATCATTTAGATTTGATAAAATGTGCTCTTATATTGTAAAATTTTTTATCCATACCTTTTAATTTTCAAAAGATCGATATAATATTAGAGCACACACACAAAAAAAAATAATTCTTATTCAACACTTTACCATGTCAAGTATTAGATCGTAAGAAAAACCATCTTCCAGTTTTAGGCAATACATTTATCTGGGAATAACTACTTGCTATTAATCCAACATGACCAGTAGGAAATCTCATTATCCTCTTGTCTTTACTTGATACTAGATTATTAAGCTCCGCACTCCCTTCGGGGGAAACTAGGTGGTCTTCATTAGCAATAATATTGAGCAGAGGGATATTTATCCTGGATAAATTTACAAATTCATCGCCTAACTTCATCTTGTTCTTCACTAAAAGGTTTTCTTGATAGATATTTTTTATCCATTGTTTGAATGCCTCTCCGGCTATAGGAGGAATATCATATAACCACTTTTCGATTCTAAGAAAGTTCTCAATAAATCTTCGGTCATTTATATGCTCAAGAAGTGAATAATACTTGTTTACTCCTTGCTTAAATGGTTTCAACGCAGAAAAACATGTACGTAACAATTCAGGAGGCATGTTGCCTACTGATTCCATAATTTTTTCAACATCCAGATGCCTTGCGAAGTTTCCAATAACCGTCGAATCTTTACTAGTATCTATTACCGGAGCCAAAGTCACTAGATTTTTTATCTTGTATTGTTGTAATGAACAATACATTGCAGACATAGTTGCCCCCATACAATATCCATGAAGTGTTATTTTTTCAACTGATTTATTATTTCTAATATAATCAACACACTGGTCGATGAAAACATTAACATAGTCATCAAATGAAACATATTTATCATTTAATGACGGAGGTTTCCAGTCTATGAGATAGACATCAAATCCTTGATTCACCAAATTTCTTACCCAACTTTTGTCCTTTTGAAGGTCCAAAATATAAGATCGATTTATTAGAGCATAGACAATTAGGATTGGTGGTCTTATAGGACTGTCAAAAATAGGTTTATAATGTAATAATCTATACAACCTCGTTTCTTTAACTACTTCATGTGGAGTTGCGCCAACATCCAATGAAGAAGATTTTCGATATACCTCTAGTACTTTGTTAATCTTTGCCATCAAATCATTATTCTTATCTTTCTCAAGTTCTCCACTATGGGATTTTGTCGTATTGTCTACACTAGGAACTTTACTAGGAATATAATCTACCTTTATTCCAGAATCTGAAGTGGCAGCTACCTTATTTAAGGACAACTTCTTTTTCTTCACTCATTATTAAATCTAAATTTTTCCGTAATCTGTGAACATCTCTCTTTAATTCTTGCATATCTCTTAAAATTGTGTCGATCTCAGATCTGTTTGGTAAATTCATGGATTTCAGATAATCATTAAATGCATTTCCTAATAGTTTTCCAAACGATGAATAATTAGATAGAAGTTCAGAAACCGCAATGGAAAACTCATTTGACTGAAATAATTTAGTAAAAGAATCTTCAAACACATCTATCGCTATATTCTTGTATTTCTTCATCTCATCTTCTGACTGAAAGTTTGGCAATTCTGGATGTTTAGATTGTAGCTCTTTTATAGATTTTAAATATGTTTGATTAACTTGAACCATATAATTTATTATACTTCCATGAAATTTTAAGAAAAGAGCAAATAAATCCTGAAATTGTTTTTGATCTTGTTCAAATTGAAAATAAGGACTAAACATATTAAAGTTAGGAATTTTAAAATCCTTCCAAATCGCGTTATAGCTATTTATTAATTCTTGGTATTTTTTATTAAAATCCTGTTCTACCGTCATTCCCCACACACTAATAGATTATTAATATACAAAAAAATATTTATCTATTATTGTTTAGATTAGTTTTAATGCTTTATTCTTAGCATTAATTGCTACTTTAAAGATTTAGCTTATAATAAAATCATAGTGTGAATATTGATAGAATAATGATTTACGAATAGATGGGATTTGTTATTCTCCAGCGGTAGTAACTTCTCCAGCATGCATAGTTTTATAATGTTCATCCGCTTCATTTTTTGTAGAAAATTCCATCGCACAGATTTTACACCGCAAGGTACCTCCAACGTAATCATAATTCATTAATAATACCTCCTAAAGAGAATATTTATTTTTTAGTATTTGTAATGTTAATTATTATTCAAATAACCTTATTAAAATAATAGTTTTGTAATTTGTTAATTTCAAGAGGGGGAATTAAACACTTTTGTAGAATACGAAGTAACAATTAACAAACACTTTGGATGCATGAGTTGCTACTATGTCGTAAATTTCTCTTTTGTTTGATTTATTATCGGAATGACTTTTGACATGATTATTTCATCAACTTTTTTTTCCATAGAATCCAAAGTTAATAGCAAATAATAATTTTCGCTAATAGGTATAGTCACTCTACTAACATTCTCGTATTTTCCGAAAGCATAAATTAATTTACCGATTTTGGGTTCAAATTTGACTCTTGAACGTTGCCTGGATATGGCATTTGAAGCGTATTCTTCATTTTCCTCCTCATTTAGTAATAATACCACGCCTTCTCTGTATCTTTCATTAATTAAAGTACCTTGTTTGTCTGTTATACCTACCCATCTGATCGCATCATCAATAAGTAGTATAGATTTTGTAAAAGAATAAATAAATTCATATGGTATCATTTTATAGTTAACCTAATATCAATCATATAAAAATGTCTTTCTACAAAACATTTAAAATAATGATTTGTTAAAATACTTTAAATAAACAAATATACAACATTCCCAGAAAGAATATTCTATTATACATCATTGTTGTATTTTTTCCTGGATGAATTACATCGTCACTTTCTGCCAATTATGCCATGTCTTTCTTTTGATTCTAAGTAGATTCAGGATAAGTGTGAATAAAATCATATTTAATTCATCAGAAAGAGTTGATTATTACAATTAGGGTAACAAATATCTCTGATAGATCCAAGATCTAATACACCTAAAAAAATATAATACAAGAGCAGTAAAACTTACATAAAGTTGGAGATATTCATTTTACAGGGGAAGTTCACAATACCATTTGGTATACACCTAATCACCAGTTTATTAACGTACAACAAAATTATTTAGATAGATTAGGATAACATTCAGATTATAACACTTAGGATATCATTAGATATTGAAAAAATATACAAACATTGTAAAGCCATGGATTGAATTTACCAATATCTAAAATGAGAAATAAGGCTATCGAAGATTTGTAATGGACAACCAAATGAATTGTCGGAGCTGAATGTTTTCATACGATCTTAAATTAAGAATTCTCTTCCAACGAACGATTTTGTCAAATTAAGATGACTATTCCAGATGAAATGTACTTTTTGCTTAGTAAAGAAACAAAAAGACAACTTCTACTATATGCACTAAAGCAATTAGGAAAATACTAGCTTGGTACGAATATTAAATATTACATAGAATCCAACATTCTAGCCATAAACAGTTAGTTTACAAAAGAGTTTCCTATAGAATAGAACATAATAAGACTAAAAAATAAACCTCTGGTTGTTAGAGATGTAGAACTAGTTGATAAAAAATAGATATAATAAAATAGTTAAAAACGAGGTTGTGGAATTGAAGACATGTTCAATATGGAGTAATGTGTATTCTATGTTGATTTGTTTTGTTGTAGGAATTTTCGAATATAAATTAGAGTAGGAGACCATGGCAGAAACAATTGTTCAAGCATATACCAAATCTTCCTTGTCAACATGAGATAAAATATTTACGAATAGCAAGATTTTTAATCGAAAAGTGTTGCAATTATGGTGGAATTCTAATAGGATTATTTAAGTATAATAAATAATACTAAAAAATAAATAAATATGTGTTCTAAGGGTAAATTTATACCTTGTTAAAAGTTTGAGAATTTTTGAAGACCGATAACCATTGTTCTACAACATTTGTATTGAATTTTACAAAGGTATCTAATGTTTTTGTGTAGTTTTTGATACTATCCGATGTAATATCTAATAAATTTGCAAATAGCTTATTGTTAATGTTGTTAAATTCTATAACATTATTTGTGAATTCATTTCCTTGTTTGACATATTGTTTTGTAAACGTAGGGATAGGATTTGAATTTAAACATTCATACACTTGTTTTTGTATGGTTATTGTGGTATTTACTAAACCCTTAGTAGATTCTATACATTCCATTTGTAAGTTTGAAATTGACTGTATGTACGCTGGCTGAGTTTTAGCGATTTCGTTAATAATTTTATTTGTATTATCTCTAATGGAGTCATACACTTCGTATTTTCTATTGATTGATGAGTAAGTTTGATCATTTCCAGCTTTAGGATTTTCATCTTTTTCATTGAAATTAGTCATTTTTGTTCAAATTAAATTGCTATTACCAAAATATATACATTTAGTAGATCTCTAATAAAAAATAAAGCTACATGCATATTTATAAATACCAATTTTTTTCAATTAAATTTAACTTCTAGTTACAGACATTTTTATATCGAAATCTAATTTTATTCTATCAATATCGTGGAATATTCAAAAGACTATGAAATAATGAAAATGATTAAAATCGATAATTGCTACATTAGATTTATCGATACATATGGATCTAAAGGCAATAAGCCAGATGATAAATCAATTCTACTACTTCATGGTCTAGGAGGTTCATTAGAACGATGGTCAAAGGTAATTCCCTTCTTTTCAAATAATTATAGATTGATTATACCTGATATAGTAGGTTTTGGCTACAGTGATAAACCTCATGTTGAGTATTCAATAGAATTTTTCATAAAATTTATAGAGAATTTTATTCAAGCTTTGAATATTGATAACTTGTATGTTATAGGTTCTTCATTTGGCGGTCTTTTAGCCTTGGAGTTTGCGATTAAATTCCCCAAAAAAGTAAACAAACTAGTTTTATTGTCCCCAGCAGGAATGATGAATAGGGTAACACCTACACTAAATTTGTATATATCTGCAGCCCTATATCCTACCTTTTATAATGTAGCAACAGCATATTATGAAATGGTATATGATCCTCGTTCAGTTACAGAAGCTTCGATACGTGATTTTATTAATAGAATGAGCTTGAATAACGCTAAATACGCTTTTATGTCTACACTAATTTCACTTAAGAACAACCCTGATCTAAAAGATAGATTAAAAATTAATATTCCTACTTTATTAATTTGGGGTAAGGACGATCAATTAATGCCATTAAAATATGCAAAGGATTTCAAAATTCCGAACTCAAAGCTTGTGATCTTTAATAATTGTGGGCATTATCCCCATGTAGAGAAAGTGGAAGAATTTAATAAAACAGTATTTCAATTTTTAAATAACGACCTTTATAACATCAATGAGAAAGGTAGTAAAACTTTCATGATAAATGAGAGTTAAGAAAAAATTTCATCTCTAAGACTTCACAGTAAAATGTTATGTAACATATGGTTGGGTATTATTCGATTTTTTTAGATTTCATACACACGAAGTTGAATATTTTTTACTTTAATATTTTGATATGAGGCAACAATAAGCCCAACCTGTAATTTTTGAGAATTTACCGTTTGATTTAAATTCAAAATTTAAATATTTTAAATGAAATGATTGGATTTAACATCATCTCTAAATATATTGAATTGTCTTCTAAAGGTGAAAATGATAGTATCGATATCACAAGTGATGTCAAGAGAATCTTATTTACAAGTAAATTGAAAGATGGGATAGTCACGCTATTTGTAATGGGATCTACGGCATCGATAACTACTATAGAGTATGAACCTGGTTTGAAAAAGGATTTTCCTAGAATGTTAGAACGTGTAGCGTCTAAAGATATTGAATATGAACATGATAATACTTGGCATGATGGAAATGGACATTCACATGTTAGAGCTTCATTAGTCGGACCTAGTTTGACAATACCATTTCACGGAAGTGACTTATGTCTAGGGACATGGCAACAAATTGTCATTTTAGAAATGGATATAAGACCCAGGAATAGAAAGGTTATGGTACAAATTATAGGTATTTATTAATATCTTTTGATAACTACTAATAATAGATGAGAAAAAGAAATCCCATTACAATATGTCGATTCTTATTTTTGATTTTCTTTACAATAAATACTGTTCTCTTTAGGAAAGAACTAATATGTAAAAGTAATCCACTACCAATATAGATTATTTGAGATTTGTCCATAATAAAATATCTTTCCGTTGAGCATTGTATCATTTGTACGTAATCTCTTAGTATCTAATACGACATACATCTAGGCTATTCAAACCATTTAAAGTGGAAAAGAGACATGAGAAAGGGCTGTGTTAACTTAAGCAGTAAAAGCTATATCTAAGAACATTCTAAATATATTATGAATAAAATAAGATTTGAAAGAAATAGAACACATAATTATATTGTTATGTATTCTCTTTACCTGTACTTTCTTGTTTTAAGGTTACGTAATACAGCTAAAAAATTAGTAATATTTAGAAATGAAAATCGAAGTTATGTTTCTGTTTGGAATTGGATTCAGAGGTTTGGATCCTGTCAGATCTACAAGAGAAAAAGAGTAACGGCTTTTATTATAGATGAAACAATTATTCAGATTGGTAACAAGCATTATTGGTTATGCGTTTGTATTGAACCGATTCACTCCTCAGTGCTTGGAATCAATATCTCTGAAGATAGAAACATGCTTGTAGCTGAAAAATTCATCAGATCTCTTGTATCAATATATGGAAAACATACCATCTATACAGATGGTGGTACCTGGTATAGCGAAGCATGCAATGTAATTGGATTAAAACACTATTTGCATTCTTCAATAGAGAAAAGTTTGATGGAAAGAGTAAACCAGTATTTGGAAGATAGAATAGAAAGTTTTGATGACTATTATCCTTGTATCAAAGAAGAAGAATGTAATCTATTTCAAGTGTATAACTGGATACAATTCTTTGTTTCTATGTACAATGATACTATACCAAATAAAAGTAATTTTGAGTTAGAAAAGGAGGTGAATATTATCTTAAATTAAGAGCCGTGAATACTTGAATAAATAAATAAATCGAGATCTAACACATCCTATCCAACAAACATTAGCTAATGCTTACCGAGAATTTAAAAAAAATAGAAGGCATTAAAATTAAGCGTACAGGAAGAATGTGTATCAAAATGCTATTTAATTAAAAAATATACTATCAGCCTATATTGTAGGACAAATATTCATTAGAATATTAGTAATAATTACCTAGAAATGTTCGTAAATTTAAGAGAGGTAGAGGTAAATCATTTGAGGTCTGTTTAAAATCTGAAATGATTCAAAAATTTCATTCATTACTGGCAAAAGATCATAATATTTATTTGGTGGTGTTCCAAATGACAACACATATACTTTATCGCCATATGAAAATATTTCAGTAGTCATAACGATTTTAGTGGAAATAGGTGGTATTCCCGCAAGATATGAATATGAGATTGTTCTTGACTGGATATTATCTTTCTCAGAAAACTGGTCAGATATCAATTTGAATTCCTGATATGTTGAATTGATTTGCTTTAATGCTTCGTCTACATATTTATTTAAATCAAGATTTCTAGGTAGTTTATTTATACTAATAACAAATTTTTCCTGGATCATATCTTGAGGCCCGTCAAAGTTAGATTTAATTTCTACATTTACCAGATTTTCCATACTTTTTGATTTTATCTCTGAGAGATCCCAAGAAGCTGGATATTTAATAGAAAAATCATATTTAGGATTAGTATATTGAGAAAAATTAAGATCCTGCTCTAATATTGCATTAATATCATTAGTTAGGAAATTAAGGCTAATTAGATAGAGTATACTCAAAATAGCACAAAAAAGAAGAAATATCTTCATTTAATAAATTGAAATATCTTCTATATATTTATCTTCTGAATTACCATTTATTGTAAATTTAACAAATCTAATTATTAAAGATGATAAGCATAAATTTGATAAATCTTGAACTATTGAAAAATTGATATTATTCGCATTTTAGATCAAGGATAAATTCCTACTGGCTTTGGAGGATATTGAAAAATCATTTGAAAGAGAACATAACCAATGAAAAATATCGAAATCCCAGAGAAACCATATGAGCAGACTTTGGATAATATATTTGATTTTAGATTACGATTTAGAGTTTCTAACACATATTATACTCTACTCATTCAATTATTAGCTTTTCTTAACTAATTTAAATAAAATTTGATAGGATAAGTATTATTGTTATTTTTCATCTTAAATAATACTTGATTAAAAATACTGTTAAAGTTTAGAGAATCTTTTTCTATGTTTTTATGTCATCTAAAATTTACTCCTGACTCTTGTTCTTTATGATTTCAAATTCATCAAATACCTCATTTCCGTCGTTCCCTATGAAATATCCTCTAAGTACATTACCATTATTTTCCACAGATATATTCAAAATACCAAATTCTCCATCAATCCCATTTGCAGAGTAATATTTGGGTGAAGCCAGGTCCATATCATGGGCGCCGCCAGTACCAGCAGTAATGAAAATAGTTCCTTCCGGATTTTGATAATAGTTACTATTTGGATCAGCAACAAATGGTTTGCTATTCCGATCGTGATTAAAAATTATAGGAAATAATCTTTCGTAAGCATGCAAATGTCCCTGTAGGGCTAGATCGACTTTATATTTATCAAATAACGGATGATAGGTTTCTCTGAATTCGGATTCATCATCTGGACCTCCCCCAGAGCTATATGCTTGTCTATGGTAAAAAGCTACTATCCAATCGATTGATGGATCATTTGAATATTTCTGAAGATCCTTTTCTATGGCTTTGTATTGTGTCGACCCCTCCTCATAAGGAACTTCTGTAGAAAGTGCGATAAAATGAATATTCTTGTAGTTAAAAGAATAATATTGTCTTTCTAGGCCAAAATAATTCATATAATCTTTTAATATTTTGGAAGATTCTACTTCATGATTTCCAAAAACAATCTGAGTTTTATCTACAAATGGTTGTATTAATTTTAGCCAGCATTTAGCCTTACCGTTGTATGAAAGATCACCTAAAGCTAATACTAGTTCAGGATCTTGTTTTAAAATATTTTTTACGGTAGCTTTAGTATCTGAAGTACAATCCCAATCCCCAACTGCTACAAAATTGAAATCCATATTGTTTGATCTTTTCTTTTCAAAATCATAATTGTCCATTGATGAAGAAATTGCATTGTCATTAACTTCTTTTTTATTAATAACACCATCTTTTGTAGTTCCAATGTTCTCATTCTCTTCTGTTATTTGTGAATCCAATTTTTCATCTATATAATCTTCCACGTCTTTACCATTAAAATCATCTACATATTCAGATGGATCGAAAACATAATCAAATGAACTCCCCTCATTATCAGGGAATATCGCACCGTATGCATATTTGTAACTTAAACTAGGATTCATAAATTTATATTCCTGATTAATAGAATTTCTGTTAAAGATACTATTGCTAGATAATATTAAAGAAAACAAAACACCTAGCAAAATTAAGTTCAAAATACTATATCTATTAATTATCAATTGACGAAAAATTAATTATTATTCAATATTTTAATGCTATTGCTTAAATTATATAGTAAAAAATTATATAATCTTACATGTATGAATTATTACTATATATTATGTTTTAATATAAATTAACATATAAAATGTTTATAAAATTAATATAGAAAAATCTATCTAAAAACATCTATGATACAATATTTGTCTACTTTATCGTTTATCTCGTTTTTTTCATTTTCTTTACTACTTTTTTGTATATCTTAAACATTTATAGTCTATACTAATTATGGGAAATGGGCCCAGAGGGATTTGAACCCTCGACCAGCTGCTCCGCAGGCAGCCATTCTATCCAAACTGAACTATGAGCCCTCAAGAATGTTTGAAATATTGTCAATTAAAAGGATTTATAATATATGTTATTTCATTCCATTTCTTCGATCCCAGCATTTTCTACACAATTGACCTTTAATATTCCATTTTGGTTTAGGATTATATCTGAAGAAGTTAAGAGTTCCATTACATATTGCACAATAATTTCTTTCTTTTTCAAATTCAATTTCTTTTTTCCCGTAACATTTTTTGCATAGGATAATATTTTTATCTATATTCCATTGCCACTTGGGTTTAAATTTTTCCGAATCAGAATCAACGCTCGAATTACATATCGTACAAGTATTCGCTTCTTTTTCTTGCCTGACTTTTTCTTCCTGTTCTTTTTGAAAGAATTCCTCTGTCTTCAATGTATAACAATCACCGCATAATAATCCCTCCATTTCCCAATTTTTTGCAGGTTTATATTTATGCCTTAACTCTTTTTTACAAATAGAGCAGTGTTCGATCTTTTTTTTCCAAAGATTAAAAATTTTAATTCACCTTATAACTACGAACAATCTAACACAGTTTAATATTTATAAATTAAGGTTCTGAAAAAGAATTCGGAAGCGAATATTTACAAATTCATATTTATATTTCTTTTAGATAAAGATAATATATTAAATAATCAAATCAATTGTATTATTTTTGGATAAAGGTCATTTAATTGTATTTGAAGGAATGGATAAGGCAGGAAAAGGTACTCAGTGTAAATTATTGCAAGAATTTGTAAAGAACCGGGGCAAAAGTTGTGTCAGGATGGAATTTCCCGATTATAACTCCATTCTTGGAAAAGAAATAAAAAAGTTTTTACATCAAAAAAATAGATTTCCTAAGGAAGTGCAGCATATATTATTATCCGCTAACAGATGGGAAAAAAAAGAGGAAATAGAAAATATTCTGAGTTCTGGTACTACAATTATTATGAATCGTTATTATCAATCTAACTTGGTGTATGGTATCTCTAGCGGATTAGATCTGGATTGGTTGATCAATCTAGACCGGGGATTGCCAAAGGAAGAATTGGTAATAGTATTAGAGATAAATCCAAATGTATCCAAGGAAAGAGTAATGAATAATAGAGATCTTTTTGAAGAGAATATAGAATTGCTAACCAAAGTTGAGAAAAATTATCGGGAATTGTCTAAAAAATTTGGTTGGCATATTATTGATGGTCAAAGAAGTATAGCAGTTGTACATCAAGAAATTTGTAAGCTCTATGCTATAAAAATTGATAATTGAAATACACATAATTAACCATAGTGATAGTTATGTGCTTAATTAACTAATCGAGAATTGTGTTATTTTTTCGCAGAAGCTATATAAACTTTCCAAGGGAAGATTAAATTTCCTCTTTTGATGAACTTTTGAGAATTTTTTTTGGCATCTTCTTTTATTTGTAGAAATAAGTTATAGTCTTTTTGTATTATTTGTTTTATTGAATTAGCTGTGACTTGCATATAATTACTCCAATAATCTTAAAGACAAAGTCGCATAAGTGAAATCATATTCAAAGATATGAACAGTTTGAAATCCTGCGCTTTCCAAAAAATTCTTTAATTTTTCACGATTTCCTAAGGCATGTACTGAAGGAGATCCTGAGGGGAAGATATTAGGAAAAAATTTTATAATGCTATTCATTATGCATCTAAAATAAGGAACTTCTTCTGGTTTTCCATGTACTGATATCAATATTTTCCCTTTTTTTGTCATCAATTCGTTTATTGTCTTAAGGGATATCTCCGGAAAAGGCAAAAACATTAACGCAAACTGACAAAAAACCTTTGTAAAATTTATCGAAAAAGCAACCCTTTCTAAATCCATTTCTAGAAAATAGGCATTTTGGTTTTTGAATCTCTTTTTTAGCTATATTTAAAGCCTCACGTGAAATATCTATGGTTACTATTTTTCCTCTTTTCCTAATTTTTCCAATATTTTTTTGGAAACAGCTCCTGTTCCACAACCCAAATCCAACACTATATCGTTTGATTTGATATCTGCGATTTTAGTTATTTCAAGTGTCGAACGGAAAAGTCCGATATCATTATAAGCCCATTTAAGGCTGTGTTAATTTAAGATAATATTCACCTCCTTTAATAAAAAATCATGATTATTATTTACTATCATATCATTGTACATAGAAACAAAGAATTGTATCCAGTTATACACTTGAAATAGATTACATTCTTCTTCTTTGATACAAGGATAATAGTCATCAAAACTTTCTATTCTATCTTCCAAATACTGGTTTACTCTTTCCATCAAACTTTTCTGAATAAGTGTGGATAGTGTTTTAATCCAATTATGTTACAGGCTTCATTATACCAGGTACCCTCATCTGTATAGACTGTATGTTTTCCATATTCTGCAACTAATGATCTGAGGGATTTTTAGGCTCTGTTAATTTAAGATAATATTCACCTCCTTTTCTAACTCAAAATGATTATTGTTTGCTATAGTATCATTATACATAGATACAAAGAATTGTATCCAGTTATGAACATGAAATAAATTACATTCCTCTTGTCTACATGGATAGTAATCATCATAACTTTCTATACGATCTTTCAGGTACTGATTTAATCTTTCCATCAAACTTTTCTCTATTGAAGAATGCAAATAGTGTTTTAATCCAATTACATTGCATGCTTCACTATACCAGGTACCAACATCTGTATAGATGGTATGTTTTCCATATATTGATACAAGAGATCTGATGAATTTTTCAGCTACAAGCATGTTTCTATCTTCAGAGATATAGATTCCAAGCACAGTGTTATGTACTGGTTCAATACAAACGCATAACCAATAATGCTTGTTACCAATCTGAATAATTGTTTCATCTATAATAAAAGCCGTTACTCTTTTTCTTTTGTAGATCTGACAAGAACCAAATCTTTGTATCCAATTCCAAACAGAAACATGACTTCGCTTTTCATCTCTAAATATTACTAATGCTTTAGACGTATTACGTAAACTCAATCCAAGAAAGTACAAATACAAAGAATACATTACTATACACGTAAATGTTCTGTTTCTTTCAAATTTGATTTGATTCATATGATAAATTGAATATTCTTAGCTATAGCTGTTTCTGATTAAATTAACAGAGCCGACAAAAACAATATATTTAAAATAAATAAAAATTCTGTAAGATAAATCCAACAACCTCTCTATTTTTTAATTGTCCAGCAAAACAGTAATTCTAAATTTATTAATAAAAAATATAGAAGTGTATTTGGTAGAGTTACTTAATTGATTCTCTTGCTTTATCTATATGTGTTTTAGCACCCTCTGTGTCTCCTGCATCTAGAGATTTCTTGGCTTCGTCTAGATGTTGTTTTGCTTCATCACATGTAGGAGGACAGATAATATCTGCCTCAGCATTATGTTCTGAAATCCAAGATACAAACAAAAGTGAAGATGCTACTAGTATCGCAGACAACATTGTTCCTTGTAGTTTTGATTTATTCATAGAACTGTACTAATCTTAATAATATTTATTCTTGTTCAAAATAAAATTAATAGTTTCCATAGAAATTTTACTACAATACAATAATAATATCAGCCCATATCCACCCAGAAAGGGATTGAGGTGGGCCTTTCTAGTAGGTTAAGGGTATATAGGCTGAAATGAGCAATCGGGGGTATTTCATTTCTGGTCGATACCATATCTTGGATCTTGAGAGCAGATATATCGCAGAAACTCTCCTCAAGTCCTTGATGCTCATAATACTTTCCATAAGTTTTATTTAACCATGTGAGAACGTGGTTAACTCTTCCTCTACTTGTTTTCTTGTAAATGGTTATTCTTCCTTCTTCTTATCTGGATCGTCGTTGTCGTCATTAGTCATTTCGCTAGGTTAAAACTCCCTTGTCTTTAAGCATTCTATACAAGTTCTGATATCTGCTCTCTGATTTTATTGTAGTTGGAGACATTGGAGGTATTTGCTTCTTTAGTGTTGATTTTAGAGCATAATCTATTCTATCATTGAAACTTTTATTGTTGTCCAATCTTCTAACATTGTTGCACTTGACGAGCCATTCACTAATTGTTTCAGTGGATTTCTTATCAGTAAATTTCTTTATATGAACAAGATAGGGTGCTAAGATTAAATCCAAAGTTAACTTTCTGCAGTCTTCAATTCCTGTTTCTAATAATTTTTCTATCCATTGGTAATTTTCTGGATTGATATTATTCAAATTGGATTCTTGTGTTTTATATCTTGCGGAAATCATATCATCTACTTTTTTCTTGCGTAAATATCGCTTGAATTCTACTAATAAGTTGTAGGCTGGAGGTCTATACCAATTCCATTTCTGTACTATCTTTACAACTTTACCATTTTTAGAATTTATTGAACCTGGAATCCTAAGTAAACATGACTTGAAGGAAGGATGATTATTTTTATCTGCCTTATCATTAGATAACTCTTGTTTGGCAAATCTTAATAATTCCTCAGAAGGATTATCATATTCTTGGAATTCTTTTATGTTTTCTAATACTTCTGGACAAAATATGGGTTGCAAGATATGAAACCCATTTCCAGACATTATGACAGTTGGTTTAACTTCTTTACTACTATCAAAAGTTAGTTTTATAGTTCTAAGAGTATTTATCAAATCTTCATGTAAGGGAGGAATTGTAGATATATCAAGATCCACAAATAAAAGATCAGGTGGGTATCTCTGTATTCCTTTGTATTCTGTAAAAGAGGGAAAAGCATTAATTCTGCAATCCAAATAATCCGATTCTTGGAAATACTTTAGGGTTTCCTCCCTTGAAAATACCTCTTTCTGATAGCCTAATTTCCTAGTCATTATGGTCCTTGGAAATAACCTACTTTGGTCAAAATGTTCCAGTATGAAATCTAAACCTGCTTCTATTTCCGTAATGGTATGTTTTACAGGTTTGTTGATTAAAAGCCATTTTCTTTCTTTTGTTATGCTACCGTATCTTCTCTTTCTTCTTCTATAGTATCGCTATAAGTATATTCAATGTCGTCCAGTATCTCCTGGTCTGCTCTATCTAACTCTTGTTGGGTTACCGTTTCCCCATCATCATATTCCTGTTGTGTTACTACTGTTACAATACTATCATTTACTTCCCATGGATTACCTTTAGGTTCAAGGTTCTCGTAATCTGTAGGATTAGCAGTACTATCTTCAAAAATCCATTTGGTTTTAATATGTTCAATTAGTGCTTTGGTTGGTTGTGCAGGTTTACCAGGGTGTTTGTTGACTGAATGTTTTAGGTGTTCTTCTGTTGTGTCAAACTCTGCTGGACAGTAGTAGCACTTACAGATTGGTTAAGAAAATCGCGTTAGACGATATCGGAACAAAAATCTAGACAAATAAATAACTGAATATTTATTTTACTGTCTTTTTTTAGAACTAGTAATCATTTTTAATATACAAATAGGATAATCACATCATTTTTAGAAATATTACCGATCCATTGTTTTCATCGATTTATTTAAATGTCAATGAAGATTTGCAAGTATCGTTTTATAAACTTGCTCATTATAAGGATAAAACAACAGGATTCTTTAATTTGGTATAGAGTAGAAAGGAGACTTCTCAGAAAACTTGATAAATAAGATTATTTTTTATAAAAATCTTAAGAAAATAGATCGTGATTTCTTTACTAGTATTACTACGAATAATAAAAAAAAATATTTTAGTTTTTATTTAAAATTTTTATTAACATATTCTCTTTTTTTATACCTTCTATTTTTTAATTTTGTTGATAGATCGTTAACTATGGTATCAAAAGGATCTTTAGTAGTTGTTAATATGTTTGGATCTATGAAATTTTCGGAAGAGGAGAGCAATGCCAAACGAAACGCTTTTTTTCTTTTCATCATCTTTAACGAACACAAAAAATATTTATATGTTCGTACCAAAAAGTATAAACAAGGTACTTTACGGTTTTGATCTGCTGTAATGTGTAAATCGAATACATTAAAATTCTTGTCATAACAAAAGTTCATATTATATTCCATATCTATCTCGAGTTGATGCTTAACAAAGACTCTTTGATAGATACTGTGTTTTTGAGGGTAGTTCGATTCTAATGTTAAATAGTAATTTATTTTGAATTCTTGGATTCAGAGTATAAAATTTAATTTGATTCAATTATGAAATGTTGAAGACTAAATTTTATTATATGTTATTAGAGCATTACTACTAGTTATCTACCAAGTCTCATCATAAAAGTTTTAACTTTTATCTTTCAAGTTCTTTTATATAATAAAATAAAATCTATGTTTCAAAGCAGAAAAGTTTTTAGATCATGATTTTATATACTTTCAATTATAAATAAAAAATATGTTAACATTGTTCAGTATTATGCATAAAAAAATTATTTTAATTGTATCTAATTTTTTCATTTATACATATTTTATTCGACCTTTTTGATGTATACAAAATGATTTTTTCACTATATCTTGAGTAATTATACTAAAATAGCTACTAATAAAAGGAACAAATGCTACCTCAGATTAAATGAATTTGTCTCAAATTCGTAAGAAAATTATGAAATATTTTTACTGAAGTTATTGTAATTTTTACCTTTAACATAATAAATTAAATAAAAAATTATCTTAAGGTACATGATTAACCTTAAAGTCAAAACAGATAAAAAAAATTGGGTAATATTATTTAAGGATGTTCTATACCAAAAGCAATTTTTACACAAACACGATATAATTTTATTCTATTTGTATCTGGATCTACTTTTGCAGTCATATCTACTACTTCTACACCCGTTATTCCATGTATTGTCTTTCTCGCCTCATCTATTGCAACTTGGGTTGCATCTTCCCATCCCTTTTCTGAACTACCAATTATCTCAATTATTTTTGCAACATGTGGCATATTATATACAATATATTGATGTTGATATAAAAGTTTATGTAAGTTTGATTCAATTTAAACTTTCAATAGCTGTTTTTTGTCAAGGAATTGAGATATTTATTCGAAAATTGCAATTATTAGTCAAGTAAAAACATATTATGATGTAAAATTTTTTTAGCTTTTTTGATTATTGAAATAGTTTATTTTGATATTTGATAAGATGGATAGTTTTGAATATTTTCGTTGAAATAATTTTAGGAAATCCTGTCCAATACTGAAACCAACTTATTAATATCATCTTCGTTATTGTAAAAATGAGGAGATACACGAATACCATTAGCTCTTGCAGAGACAATAATATTGTATTTCTTCTCTAATATTCGTGTAAGTTGTATTGGATTATGAGTTTTAGATTGAAAGAGTATGATGCCTGACCTGTTTTTTTTTTCTGCAATTGGTGAAAGTATTTTTAGGTTTATCGATTGGAGTTTTTCAATCAGAAAATCTGTCAACTTCAATATCCGTTCTTCTATTTTACTGCTTCCTATTTGTGATAGATATCTTAAGCTTGCATTTAAAGCAATTATATTTGGTATATGTGGAGAGCCTATTTCAAACCTTGTAGCAGTATTCGAAAAGCATAATCTTGTGTTATTTGTATAAAGGTTCTTGTCTTTCTGCCCGGATTGACTAAAGAACTTTGGCATAAATACTTCACCTTGTTTTACATATGTATTTTTAATATAGATGGTTCCAATACCAAAAGACGATAACATCCATTTATGCCCATTTATACACATAAAATCAATACCTGACTTATTGACGTTAAAATCCATCGCACCAACGGATTGAGTTCCATTTATTACCAGGAAGATCCCATATTTTTTTGAAAGTTTGGACAGTTCAACTAAATCCTGCTTAAATCCTGTAGAATATTGAACATGACTAGTAACAATAGTTTTGATTGGATTTTTAGGGTTTGTAGAATTCGTTTTTTCTATTAGCTCAGCAATGTCACAAATTTTTATTTCATTCTTATTTCTAGATCTTACAAATCTAATATTGCCTCTATAATTACTGTTAATCCATGGTAAATTCGAAGAGGGAAACTCCAATTTATTTAATATAACTATTCCATAAGAAGAAAGCATATGTGAAAAAATATTCATTCCTTCACTTGTAGAGTGAGTAAAAGCTATTTCATTGGGACTGGTTGCATTTATAAAATTGGCAAATAGTTCTCTAGTCTGTTCAATTTGTTTTTCCCATTGATTCCATCTCTTGCCTCCATAGTTGAGAGATTCATTGTAAAATTTTACTACTTCATGATATACTATTTTCGGGATCGGAGATATAGCTGCATTGTTTAAATATGTGCAGTTTTTTATAACTGGAAAATCATTTCGATATTCATCCCAATCAACAGACATGAATTGTGATCCAATTTATTAAGTTATAAATTTTATTCATTTCATATTATCTTTAAACATCTGAATAAGTATTTATCCATTTTTATAATAATTGCATATATCCAACACAATTCAATTTAATTATTCAGACTATATTATGTTGATTCAAAATCTAAATCCTTGCTTTTAGAGGCTTTGTTCCACAAATATAGAGACCGATAATATTTTTTCAAATTTTAAGCAGAACTAATTATTAATAATTATTATCTATATAATCATAAAATCATATTTTTCATCAAAATTAATGAGAAATCATTTTTTGTAAGAGTACTTTTAAGTAATATCATTAGAAGATTTTAGTAATATGTAGAAATACGTAATTATTAGTCTATTCTATATTATAATATGTTGGTAAAAGTTAACTCAGTTAACCATAATAAGGTATATGTTACCGAGTTAGATATCGATGATTATGGGTCTATAATCCCACTAAAAGATTTCCAATTGAGCTTTTCATCTACAGATAAAGAAATTTACAATATTTTAAAAAACGCTCCTTATGCTGCCGTTTTCACGGCTAGGGATTTTAATCTTGAGAAAGACGTTACTGACAATGATATATTACTAGCAAATCCAATAACAACTGAAGAACTAAACTTAGAAAAAAAAAGAATAATAGATGATATTAACAGGAAAATTAAATAATAGTTCAAAATAGTAAAATTTAGGAGAATAAATAAAAAAATTCAACTTAGTGACATTTCTTGGAATCCCTCAATTAGTATGAGTCAAATTATGGAATATCAACAAAAATTGCTCCATCATTTTCGAAAATTCGATAGATCATCAGATCTCCTGAATTTTTCCATTCTTGACTCTGGTCTTTCCACTTTTCAGGAATTTTTTCCAATTTTCCTGAAAAGACATTGTATTCAAAATCGTGAAGATAACATACCAATCTATCATTTTCACATGATAATTGACTTTTTGATAGTGATGCGCCTCTGTGCGGACAATAGTTATCACATGCAAAGAGAATATTATTTTTTCTTCCAATTAGGATTGATAAATTATGATCATCTTTGTTAACTGTAAATAATTTAGTAGACCCTTCATCTATGGATCTATCTTCGCATATTTTATGAAGCATACAATACAAAAATTACATTAGCTATAATAATTTTTTTAGTAAAAGCCAATGAATATGCATAGCTTGTTCATCTTAATATTTAGAAGATGATGATAAGAAATGATTAGCTAATAGATTTTAACATTAAAATTATTTCTATTTGAAGGTACCAAATCTCATTTCAGACCTGATAAACAATTAGTAACAATCATCTAGAACAATAAAAAAGACGATAAAAATATTTTATTATGTTATTTCATAACTTGATGAATCGTGAATTATAGAATATAAAACTTTCTGATCTTATAAGCAGCAAACCCCATAGTCTCAAAAATCATTATTGAATATCTGAAAATTTGATTCGAAAACTAAGTTATTTTATCCTAATGTATTTTCACTGTACGCTTATTTACAAATTAAATATAGAGATTTTTAGACTGATATGAGAAAAGAAACTACGTATTTATATGAATTTGGAATAAACTAATATGGTCCTATCACGAAATCCTAGGGATATGAGAATAAGTCTTTATTAAAGTAAACTTCAAAGCATTATTCAATATCTTACCTGACATTTTAGGTTATGGTTTAGTATAAAAAACAAATACATAGGTAGGTGTTTGTTTGTAATTCAGAGATAAATGCTTACGAGTTAAAACCTCTTTAAATCTCTCGTATCAAGGGATTATAAGCGAAAGTTCTTCCTGTTAAATGGACATGTTGTTATTATGAAACATCTAATATAATTGGCTTCAGATGGTATAAACAATGATTATTAAAACAAAATCTATATAACTTGTCATTCGATATTTCTCACAATCCATATGCGCGAACCCTATTATCTAGATAAAAAAAGGTATGTGAATTATTTTAGTTGTATAAAAAGATACAATTATTCGTGCCTATTTATAGGGATACAATTGCGGCTAATCATAATTAGTATGAATGAGCAAGATATGAAGATTATTTTTACTTAACAAGACCTTCTAAATAATAAAAATATAGATCTGTCAAAATATTTCTAATAATTTACTATTGACTCATTAACAAGTATATCAAAAATCAAAAAATAATTCCTTCTACTAATAATAGATATTTAGATGAACAAATTATAATTAAACAGATCAAGATGTGTTCTGTAATAATCTAGCTTATCGGGATCGTACTTTTGCACTATTTTTATAGGCTCTCCCTTTTCAATCCTGCGTGTAAGAACATCACGATGTACATATCCCGTGACAAACTTATATCCACGTTTTTTTGCTTCGTTTAAAAATTGTAATCTAAGAATGTGACCCCCTTTTTCTCCCCAATAACCAGACTGAATATATATCGGCTCTATAAATGTAGTATTATTTTCACCCAAATTTTCATCATATGTTCCTCTACGTAACCTATATTGTTCTAATGCTCCTCCTTTTGCAAAACCAACAACCTTGTTCTCTTTTTCTTTTACTCTCAATGTAATGAGAATACAATTTGAATCTTTTATGGATTTTACAAACTTTTTTTTATTACTTGCAAGAGATGAAATATCTAATCCATCCTTAATTTCTATAATTCTATCTAATGTATTTACATCAATTTTTTCATTATTTCTTTCTATAAATGGTACTAAACTTATCTCATTATTTCTCAACAATGTTTTTATTTCAACCTCCTTTGTCCAACCTTCTTTGAATTTTGCTATATTTTCAAGAAAATTTTGTTGGTATTTTTTAGATACACAATACAATACTTTATCAAGCATTTCTTTTTCTTCCTTTAGTAAACTGAAGTATTTGACAGATTCTTTGTTTATTAAGGATGGATGCCATCCTAAACCATGGGCATTGAGTCTGGCAAGTTCCATAGCACGATCAAAGCTACCTAATGCATAACCAGCTACACGTTCAGAAACAGACAGAAACCAGCCAAGATCATGATAATGTTTCCGTGTCTTTTTATCATCATCCGATATCCCAGCTTTTGAAAATAATTGATTCATTCTCTCAATAGCATGTCTAGCAATATTATCTCTAAATGGATATGCAGTTCGGTAAATGAGCGCTATTAATATTTCAATATTTAATTCTCCTTCTTTAATAAAATTTTTAATTTTATTATCTTTTCTTATGAACCATTCCACTTCTTCTTCATTAGGTTTATCGAATCGTTTCAACGGATCAAAATCATGAAATAATGCTGCTAAAAATAAATATTTAATATCTGTAAAATTGAAATTTTTATCTGAGTAATGCTTTTTTGCTGCTAGTAGTGTAAAATATGTAGCTTCTAATTCATGATAAATATTATGATATCCATAATAGTCAAATCCTAAACCCTTCTTAGAAAATTCAGCAATAGCATGTCTTATGATTTTATTCATCCAAGGACTAGGAATTCCAAATTCCATTCCAAGTTCGATAATTCTATTCTTTAATTTTACTTCTCTTCCAGATCCTAAATTATACCGTAGCCACCAGGGAAATAACCTAATCCTTTTATGAAATTCATACCATCTAGATATAGGTTGAGCAAGAGGATTAAAGAAGGATAAATCTTGATCACTTTCTTTAATATCTTTCATTAAATCAAGATCAGATAAGAATACCAATTATTTCCCACCCCACCAACTAGTACTGTTAATATTTCTATACTTAAATATTTTATAGTTTTTCTATCCATTTCTAAAAAAAAATACAATAAAAAAATTAAATGTAATTTTTTTCATTATTTATCTTGTTATTTAAGAAATTTATATGGACAGAACTAAAGATTGATAGAAGTTTATAAAATTTGACATAAATATTACATCGACTTCAAGACAAAATGGCAGAACTACCAACATGATAAATCTTATGTATTCCAAGCGAATTTTACATTTTCTTTCGTGTTGAAATACAATTTATCATATTGTCATAGTATCTTATTTTAAAGCTAAAATAAAATTCTTTTATTTGACACATTTCGGTTATTATCATAGTACAATAATAATCAGAATCTAAAATTGCATAATAAATATGAGAATATTTTTGAAGTATTTCAGAAGGAGAACTTACCAATAAAATCTGAAATTTTTACTGAAAAAAAAGATAATATGTAGCATTTTCAATGATAAACTAATTTCATAGCATATTATGATATATAGTGTAGATCATAACGCTAATTAAAGTAATCAATTGTATTAATATAAAAATAATATTAATTTGTATATCGAATTTCTATTTAAATAATCTGCAGAAAAAATACGAATCTAAATTCATCAATATGTAATAAAAAATTCAATATATTGTAAATCAAATTTAGTGAATTTAAAGAAATTTAATATATTATATTTTTTCCATTTAAATTCAAATACCCTATATTTCAAAGAGTTTTTGTGGATAATAACATATCTTATGGTAAGTAATCAGTAGGTGAATTTTTGCTAATTTGTATCATATTGAATAATAAATATAAATTAACTAAAAATAATTGAAATTCTAAACTTTAATTGGGTAATAAGATCGTAACATCAATATGTTCATATGCTTAGATTATACAAGAATTTAAAAATTCGAATTATTTTAAAATATTGTCATTCAAATAAATCTATATAAAATTGAAGTCCTTAAAATCTGCTTTTTACTCGAAAATATGAAATTTTAATACCTTTACAAAGGATTCTTAATCATAAAGATAAATTCCAATAGCTTAAAATATATTAAAAAACCAAACAGTATATTTGCATCTCCGATCTTTATCAATTGCATATTGATATTCAAGAATTCTTCAACGCTTCCAAGCAAGATATTTTTGCTAAAATTATCATTTTTTTTAGTTTCACTATCAGGAGTTCTTAACGCTTACGGCATTTCTCATGATAAACTTGAAAAATTTTCCGAATTTTCAGATTCTCTGCCATCGGAAGGAAAACTAAATAAAAAAATAAAGGAAAATTCTTCTTCATCATTTTCTGACAATTCAAAAATTCAAAACGGAGAAACAGAGAATGGATTTTTAAAACCATTACCTAGTGAATTGACCGTAGTTACACAAGTAAACAACGAAGGAGGTGGTAAAAAGAATCCATCAGATTTTACAATACAAGTAGAAGGTAATAATCCTAATCCATCATCATTTCCTGGAGATTCTGAAGGTACAATTGTAAAACTAGAACAAGGAAAATACAGCGTTAGCGAAAGTACATCATCTGATTATACTGTAAGTAAATCTAGTTCATGTTCTGGAACGATAAATCCTGGACAAACAAAAACCTGTACTATTACCTATGATTATAGTACCCCTGTTATCACAGGAACATTAAAAGTTGTGAAAAAAGTCGTTAACGATGGAGGAGGGTCTAGAGGTCCTTCTGATTTTACTATTACAGTGAATGGGAAAGCTCCGCAGCCATCATCTTTTCCTGGAAGTTCAACCGGTGTGAATGTGAATTTAAAAAAAGGTGCTTACTCTGTTACTGAAACTGGTCCTTCAGAATACAATGCTGACTATTCGAGCGGTTGTCTAGGTAATATGAGTCCAGGCCAGAAAATTACATGCACTATAACAAATGTTTTTCAACCTAAAGATCAGTCTGCACAACTGATAGTTATAAAAGATGTCGTTAATTCCTATAATGATAATGACTCGGTTGTAAAATTAAAATCTTCTGCATTTACAATCAAGGTAAATGGAAACGATCCATCACCTAAATCATTTCCTGGCAGATCAGGAAGTGGAATTACTGTAACCCTTGATCCTGGTAGATATAGCGTAACAGAAAAAGGTCCACTAGGGTACTCAGCAACTTATTCAAATGGATGTGATGGGAACATAAAATCAGGTCAAGCAAAAGTTTGTATTATAACGAATGAAGTAAATATAGTACAACCTGTAATTACGCCACAATCACAACTCTCTGTAATAGGAACAATATCTGGGTTTAGCTCACCTTATGGACTGGCATTTAACTCAAATAATAATTTGCTTTATGTTACAAATTCTGCAATTCTTAATAAGCCTGGCTCAATTTTAGTCATAAATACTACAAATAATAGTTTTGATTCAATTATACCTGCAGGTAATAATCCTAACGCAATTATTTACAATTCAGCTAATGACTTAATTTTTGTTACAAATTCTAATTCAGATGTGATATCAATAATTAATACTACTACTAATTTATTATCTGACTCAATTAATATTGGTAATTTCTTGGGAACAGGTCTTTCAGGAATAGCAATAAATCCATTTAATAATACAATTTATGCTACAAACAGTGGAACGAATACAGTAATTATAATAAATGGCACTTCCAATATTATAACAGATATTATAAGTCAAATGACAGGAAAATTTTTCAGTCCTTCTGGAATTGCATATAATTACGATAATGGTAACCTGTATGTTACTAATAGGGGATTAGATACTGTTTCAGTAATTAATAGCACAACAAAAGCCTTGGTAGACGTAATTTCTACAGGTGGAATAGCTCCTTCGTCTATAATTTATAATCCAGTTAACAATTATTTGTATGTAGTGAACACTGGATCAGATACGGTAGCTATTGTAAATGGAACAACAAATAAGGTTGTTGAAACCGTTTCTACTGGTCATAGACCTATAGGGATAACATATAATGAATATGATGGCGATATTTATATTACAAACTCAATAAATGGAACAGTTTCAGTTATTGATGGATTTCTTAATACAGTGATTGATACTATTAATGTATCTAATAATGATAATAATCTTACTGGGATAGAATTCAATTCTAACAACGATAACATTTATGTATCTAACACTGCCACCGGAAGTATTTTTATCCTAGGTTAGTTCTTTGAATGAAGTTAACTATAACTCTAATTTGAAGTGATGATATCCAGATTGGTAAATATTAAGATCACAAAAAAAAATACCAAATATAACTTGAAAGTAAAATGTATACGTCCATAGAATACATAACTCATACCAAAAAGAGTATAATATTGTGTCTTTTTATTAAACTAGTAGAGTCGCAAAGATAATTTGATTACTTTAGCTTTACATTGACTTATTCCAGATTTATATATTTTAAATATTTTTCAAATCTATTGGCAAAGTCTTTCAAAATTGGCTCTTTTGTAATTTCGTAAAGAATTTTTAATTGTTGTATTTGTCCTTTATGATAATTTATCATTGACCAATTTTCCATTAGATCATAATAAGACCAATAACCAGAATCATATTTGAACAAATTTTCCTTCAAAAAATTTATTCCTTTGTCAAAAATTCCTTTTGCCAAGGGGTCTTGAGTTTTTTCATAATATTTCCATAAAGTAATTAAAGCTTGAGTATGACCATTTAGAACATAAGTCTTGGGTAGCCCAGGTTTCGCAATTATGTGAAGAAATATGGAAGTATTTCCAATATTCTCATGGGATACAAATCCACCTTTGTCATAATCAATCAAAAATGATTTAATGATTTTATTAGACAAATTCAAATATTTTTCATTTTCAGTCAATTCATAGGCTAATATTAGTACTTGAAGACCTTTAGCCTGAGCTAGAGCAGACACATAAGGAGGTGAAATCCAGCCATAAAATCTCCATGGAAAGTCATATTCCCATAAAGCGTATTCTCCTTTTTCTTTACTATTGTCCACTAACCAATTTGCTGAATTAATAAATTTTTTTTTTGACTCTTCTTTATCTATGTTTTTAGAATAATCGAAATAATACTTCAATGCTCCAGTAGCCACAGTTAGAGGATTATAAACATTCCTTTGAACTCCAGGATATTTAACTTTGAAAATTCCATTTTCATCTGGTTCTACTTGTGGTCCCCCAGTTCCAGTATATGCATGCACAGAGCTAACAAACAATGCATTCTTCCATTCTAAACTGTTCATATTTTCATAGATTATCATTGTTATAGAGATAGATAAAACAAAAAGCATAAAAATCATAAATAGAAAATACATTTTGATAATTTTAACAGGCTTATTTCTTATTCAATAGTAAAGGCAAGTCGAAAATCACAATTTGTATCTACTATATCATATAAATCACCAGATTCACCAGAGGTTTCAGAACAATAATTGTGATTCAAACCTCGTCCAAAGTTATCTTTAATCGAAAACTCTTTAGCTATTATACCAACAGAATCATTTCTATCAAAGGCAGTTAATGGTTCGACACTAAACCTTGATTTGTCTTTATCATCTGATAATGGATCATTGTTATCTAAAATATTGGTGATATCAGGTAAATAATCTTTCAATTGATCTATCTTACTATCATATTCTAACCCTAAAGTTATAATCCTAAGAGTTTCATTATTCATAATTGATATATCTATGGATTTTTGACCTTTTGGAAAGAAAATTGTCTGACCACTTTCAACATAATTAGAGCTGTTAAGCAATGATAATCTTTTTCCATTTACATAAACATCGATATCCCATTCACCATTAAATAATAAATCATGATCATTGTTTATCTTAATTGAATCAAAAGATATCTTTAGATTCTCCATTCCCTCTGCGATATCATCAATCCTTAAATTTGGTTCTTGTGTTATTTCTTCAGCATGAATTTCTATAAAAGCGAAAGAAAAAAATAGCAATGTCATTATTAAAAAACTACAAATCAGTGTAATATTTGGTAAATTACAGTCAAAGTTGATGCGTTCTTTAATTTGCTGATTTATATTTGCGAATGTTTTTTTTTGTTCCATGGAAAATTTTCCTCACCTACCTGAATTAGATATATTTGATGATAACAAAAGTAACTCTTCATCAACATTATTAAGGTGTTGTAATGCTTCTATGAGATCTCCCTTCTGTAATGCAAGTCTTACTTCTAAAAGATTTTCTCTAATTTCTTTTATATGTTCTGGGGTTATTTCCTGTAGTGCATGAGCTGAATACACCTTAAGAAACTCAGTGAATTCATTTATTAACAAGTTTGAAATGAAAATAGAGAGTAAAAATATAGTAATTTTTATTGAAAATTTCATCAAGATTTATTCAAATACATGTTATATATAATATTGTTTCAATAGAAAAGTGTAGATACTATCTCTTTGTGTTTATCAATCGGTTCAATTTTATTTAGAAATAATAAACTCAACGGAATCGAATAGAGCTAATAAAAGTATTTACTTCTTCAAGGTTTTTAGAATAGTCTTCTTGAGATGAAATATATTCGATTTCATAAAGTACTTCTCCTCTTGGAATTAATATACACAATGTCATTTTTAAATCTTGCCGCAATTCATTAGTAAAATATTGTTCTGTAGTATATTGTAATTTTAATATAGGTATATTTTCATTTATAGTTCCAGTCTCGTTCTTTACTATTTTAAAATCGTTATATTTGAAAAGATTCTCTAAATCTTGAATTTTTATCTTTGCTAATTCTGTCATTGAAATGTGCTTAAATTTTGTATTATACCACAAAACGTTAACTATTGGTGGATAGTATTGATCAAATGTTTCAAAATCTTTGCTGGTATGTTCATTCTTTTTTATCTTGGTATTTTCTGAGTCTTGTATTTCAAAGCCAATACCTTTTATATCTTTAAGGGAAGGATGATCAATATGCTCAAATAATTTCCAATTATAAGGATATTTAAAAACAAAATCGATCATTGGATTTTCATATTTATAATAAAGTATTCCATCAATATGCTCAGTCATTCTATATTGTTTTGTATTTAATTGTTCAAAAGAGAGATTTGGATAAAAAAAATAGAATATGATAATCAAATTAATAAAGAATATAAAAAATCTAACAATATTCAATCTACGATCATTTTGAATTAACAAATCTTTCTTCTATTAAATGTTATAATAAAAATCATTCTAAAATTATAACTATGGCTATATTTTTTCAATTACAGTATAATTTAATTATTTTGTTTTGTGCATTATACATTCAAGATTTTTAGTCTGTACTTTCAAAAACTATAAAATATTAAATGAAAATTAAGAAAAACTTGAAAAGATTATTTTTAAAAGATTTGTTTTTGAATTATTCTATTATTCATAAATCATATCAAAATTATATGTTATCTGTATACGGATCTGAAGAAAATATCATTAATAACAAAATTTTCCAACCAACTATTGAATAGAGAATAACAATAGAAATATTTAAGCATATTAAGAAATTAAACTACTATCATGTGTTATCAAACAATATAATATTCTACTTTATTATATGTATTTTAAATATATGGATTGATAACTACTGTTAAATTACTATAGACAACCGATAACTCTTTTAAATCATAACTTGATGAACAGATTTCAATAAATTGAATCATGATGAATTCTATGATTTTTATGAAAAGAGGTTCTGTTAACTTAAGCAGAAACAGCTATAGCTAAGAACTTTATATTTATCGTATGAATCAAATCAAATTTGAAAGAAATAGAACAGTTTCTTTTATTGTAATGTATTCTCTTTATCTACTTTTCTTGGTTTGAGCCTACGCAGTACATCTAAAGCATTAGTAGTATTTAGAGATGATAAAAGGAGTCATGTTTCTGTTTGGAATTGGATACAAAGGTTTGGTTCCTGTCAGATCTACAAAAGAAAAAGAGTAACTGCTTTTATTATAGATGAAACAATTATTCAGATTGGTAGTCAACATTTTTGGTTATGGATATGTATAGAACCAATTAACTCTTCATTGCTTGGAATCTATATTTCTGAAGAGAGAAACATGCTTGTTGCAGAAAAATTCATTAGATCATTAGTTACAAAATATGGAAAACATACTGTCTATACAGATGGCGGTATAATTGCGAGGAAGCGTGTCATGTAATTGAATTAAAACACTATCTACATTCTTCAATAGAAAAAAGTTTGATGGAAAGAGCAAACCAGTATTTTAAAGATAGAATTGAATCATTTGATGATTACTATCCTTGTAAGCAAATTGAATGTAATCTATTTCATGTTCATAACTGGATACAATTCTTTACTTCTATGTATAACGATGTAATAACAAATAATAACAATAATTTTTGGTTAAAGGAGGTGAATATTATCTTATCTTAACAGAGCCTGAAAAGACTTCTACAATTCTTAAATACAAAACAACAATATCCTTGAGTGATCGTTATGCCTGTAAATTATTTTATTGTTACTGTTTTTATTATATTATTTTTCTTATTATTTACTTTGCAGTTTCGTAATGTATTTTCAGAAGATGATGGATTTTTTAAGATAGTTCCTGAAGATTATTATGATCTTCCAAAAAATGAAGAAGAATCAATAGTTCCAGACCAATTAATTGAAAATAACAGTTCTAATCAAAAAACTTTGAAAACAACATCAAATAAAAATTCCTTTAATATTGCAATTACCTCTGATTGGGGATGCGGAAAAGATACTATAAATACAGTACAAAATATTCAAAAGAAGAATCCTGAACTTGTAATTGCAGGAGGTGATTTAAGTTATAAAGAATCGTCAAAATGTTGGTTTGATATAATACAACCACTTAAATCAAAGATGAAAATAGCAATGGGAGATCATGAATACACTGATACCAAGGGAGGAGTAGTAGGTGTTACTAATGAATATCTGAAGCCTTTGCACCTAGAAAAAACATATTATTCTTTTGATATTAAGAATGTTCATTTTACTATCTTAGATCCCTATATTGATAGTAGCAACAGTTCTGCTCAATATCATTTCATTGAAAATGATTTAAAGACTGCTTCTACCAATCCAAATATCGACTGGACATTTGTTGTTGAATCAATTCCCATTTATTCTTCACCCTCTCAGCATCTGGGCAATTCAACAATCAGAGATATTTATCATCCTCTTTTTGATAAACATGGTGTTGATTTAGTATTTACAAGTGACAATCACAACTATCAAAGGACTTTTCCATTAAAATACAATAGCCTCGGTGAAGATTCTAAAAATCCTATAATCGTAGATAAGAATCGGAATAATCATTATAATAAGGATGATGGAGTTATTTACTTCATAATAGGAACTGCTGGAAGGTCTCTTTATGAGATAAAAGAACAAGCACCATTTGTTGCAAAACAAGATGATAAACATTTTGGATTTTTAAACATCGATATTAATGGGAATAATTTGAAAGGGAATTTCTATGCCAATGAAGAAGCATTATCTCATCATTATATAAATTATCAAAATAGCATAATTGATCAATTTACGATTTCTAAAATGAATGAATCCGATGATAATGACAATAATAACGAATTTGATAAAATTTGATACATCTTTATTTTAACTCTAACTATTGCTAGCGTTAATTATGATGAATTATTCTTTTTGATAGATATTGCTTGTAATTATCAATTATCAAAATATACTATAATTGCTATATGTAACAAACCTCATTTTTAGTTAATGATGTTATCAAATATAACTAAAAAATTAAAATTAAAACAAACATTAAAAAGTATCTTTATTTGATTATATCTTTTTTTGCATATTAAGAAATTCTTTGAGTAGATAAAACAAATATTTCAAGATTGATCATATAACATAATTGACTATTGTAAAATATTTTTACTTTTTTCTTCTCTAAATAAAATACTTTTTTTAAGACAACATTTTTTCTAATAATTACAGGAACGTAGAAATGCATGTTCGTATTGTATTAGACGGTAGAGAACTTGAGCAGTTAAAAAAGTGCCAATAGAATATAGGAATCGAGATATAATACGGTCACAAATTAAATAAATAAATTAATCTTTTTATTATCTCAATTCAATATTGTACTATTACAACCAAAAGCATCATAATAATTTCTGTAATTGCAATTGTGTTTATTGGATGACCACTCATTTATCTATTACCTTTTTTCTAATGTTCAAAAAAGATATAATTTAAATAATAAATGCATATGCTCTTAAGATATTAACATGAATGCAACAAAAATAAATGCCTACAAATCTAAATTTACAAGACAATTATTTTTCATATCATTTCTAATCATATCTTTGGGATTCATTTCAGGAAATTTTTACACATCTGTTCTAGCGTATGAACAAACATCTTCAACAGATGGATTGAATAGTACAATTCTAGTAACTGGATCTGCTACTACTACTGCTAAATCCGATAGAGTAATTGTTTCACTGGGTGTTGAAACAACTAATACTACAGCAGAAGAGGCTTTATATTCTAATTCCAATATTATGAATGCTGTTATTAATGCTATAAAAAATGCTGGAGCTCAAGAAAGTGAATTAAGCACTTCTTCATTTACAATAACTCCTAACTACAATTATTCTCAATATGGTACAAGAGGTAATCTTACCGATTTTACCGTTTCAAATTCTATTCAAATAGATAGTAATAACATTGGTCAAGTCTCAAAGTGGATTGACGTTGGTGTGAGTGCAGGCGCTAATAACATTAATAATATATTTTTTAGTTTGTCCGAACAGAAATTAGAAGATATAAAAAATAATTTACTAAAACAAGCTGTGGCTAATGCCAAACTCAAGGCAGAAATAGTATCATCCGCAGCAGGATTAAATCTAACAGGAATCAAATCAATTACCGTTGGAGGGCTTGGAATGCCTCCTCCTATAATGCCTTACCCTAGCCCATCATTGTCTGCAAAGTCAATAGGTTCTGAAGCATATTCAGTAACCCCTGTTTTAGAAGGCCAACAAGAGGTATCAGTTAGCGTAACTATTGTCTATTTTTCAAGCAGATAATAATATAATCTATTTTTACTATTACTTTTTTTTTTATTAAACATAAAACCTCGATATATAATTGGATTTAATTTATTGCTGTTGAAGGATTTTTAGTTATTTTCAAATAGATCTTATCATTAGAATTTAGTTATTGTGGTAATAAAAAAATATTCTGTAATACTGTTTTTTTAGGATTGAGTAATATCTCTAAAATGAATATAACATAAAGCTAAATAACATAGTATGAAATCACTCAAGATCTTATTTTATTTCTTTGATAGACAGAATTAGTACATAATACGATCATAACCATCTAAGAATTTCAAATTTGCGAACATGAAAATAAGATTTATGACCTATTAGTATTAAAAGCTGATGTTTTTTATTTTTAGAATTGCACTAAAGCTTTTATAATTTATTTTCTACTTCTTTCGTTCTTTGAATTTTATATGTAGATTGCTGACTCCCATTAAAAATACATCATGCATAGGTTTTAATGAACCTTCGGTGTAGTTATCCATAAAACTTATATCTTCTAATTGTTCTAGTATCTGCTTCAAGACACTTTGACCTTCTAATCTAGCTAAGGTTGAACCTATGCAAAAATGAATACCATAACCAAAAGCTATATGTTCATTTGGTTGTCTGAGTATATCAAATTCTTCAGGATTTTTAAAGATAGCTTCATCATGATTTGCAGATCCAAGCCAAATTACTATCCGTTGACCTCTAGACATTTTATAATTATTAAAATCCCAGTCCTCAAGAAGAAAACGGAATAATGCTTGTACAGGGGATCTATAGCGCAAAGATTCTTCTATTGTTGATGGTATCAATGCACTAGGATTCTTTTTTAATTTTCTTAGTTGAAGAGGGTTTTCAAGTAATGATCTAATGGTGTTACCAATTAGATTTACAGTAGTGACATGTCCTGCCAACAACAACAGGGAACAAAACGAGAGGATTTCTTCGGTTGTTAATCTATTATTGTCTATTGTTGAGACTATTAAATTAGAAATGAGATCATTTTTAGGTTCTTTTTCTCTTATTTGTATAATTTTATTAAAATAATCATCCATTTCTTCTTGTATTTTTTTAAAATCTGGTTCTAATTTTCTATCTAGAAAATTAGTTGTATTTGCATTTGCTCCAAGTAGTCTATCTGCCCATTCTTTAAATAGATTATGATCTCTATAAGGAATCCCAATAAGTTCAGCAATAATTGTAACCGGTAACGGATATGCAAGATCCCCTATGATATCTATTTCTCCTTTTTTTATGGCATTATTTAGAAGCTTTTTACTTACCTCTTCTATTCTTGAATTTAGATTATATATTCTGTTTGGCGTAAATGCAGATAAAATTACATTCCTTAATTGTCTGTGACGTGGAGGATCTAAAGTTAGGATACTAGACCTTATATTTTTCGTATCATTCGCAACATTTTTTTTTATATCGTGATTTATCTGTTCATGCGTATTTTTTTTAACTTGATTTTGGAGAAATAGTAATTTATGAATATCAGAAGAAAAAATTTTATGATTGGAAAGAATTTCTTTGCTATATGTATAATTAAAAATTCCCCAGATTTGATTTTTATCATCAAATGCTATTGGATTTAATCTTCTCATTCTAGTATAAAATGGAAAAGGATTTAGCCTTTCATTCTTGGAAGGGAAAATCTCCATAGCTTTGATATCTGCTTGGTGAATTATAAATATTGAGAATTCTACAATCTTATCAAAGTAATCATTATTAAGATTATCATTTATTCAGTGGTGCTGTTAAGTTAACGAAAGAGCTTTAGCTGTGAATGTTCTATTTCTAATCTATGGTCATTAGATTATTTGAAAGAAACAGAACATCCACATGTATAGTAATGTATTCTTTGTATTTGTACTTTCTTGGTCTTAGTCTACGAAATACGTCTAAAGCACTAGAACCGTTTAAGGATCAGAATAGAAGTTATGTTGCAATTTGGGAGTGGATTCAACGTTTTGGTTCATTACAGATTTTCAGGAGAAAAAGAGTAACTGCTTTTATTATAGATGAAACAATTATTCAGATTGGTAACCAACATTATTGGTTATGGATTTGTATTGAACCAATTCAGAGATCTGTGCTTGGAATCCATATATCAGAAGAGAGAAACATGTTTGTAGCAGAGAATTTTATCAGATCTCTTGTATCTAAATATGGTAGACATACAGTCTTCACAGATGGTGTTACATGGTATCCTCAAGCATGTAACTTTTTGCATTTGAAACATAGATTACATCCACCATTGGATAAGAGTTTGATTGAAAGAGTAATGCAGTATTTTAAGGATAGAACAGAATGTTTTGATGATTACTATCCATTTACCAAGAATAGTAGTATAAAATGTGATCTACAGCATGTATACAATTGGATGAAATTATTTATTTATATCTATAATTCAAAAGTTAGAAATATTATTTTATTCAAAATTGGAGGTGAAATACTCTTAACTTAACAGCACCTATTCAGTAGTTTAAAAATTTATTATGATATGTAAATAAATGTCATCAACAACAAAATATACATCTTGAAAGGGTGACAAACATTATTATTTAACGGAATCAGATATATCTAGATATATTTGTTTAATAATCTACTAGATATAATATCGAAAATGGCTGTGTTAACTTAAACAGTAAAAGCTATAGCTAAGAACATTCTAAATATATTATGAATAAAATAAGATTTGAAAGAAATAGAACACATAATTATATTGTTATGTATTCTCTTTATCTATACTTTCTTGGTTTAAGTTTACGTAGTACATCTAAAGCATTAGTAATATTTAGAGATGATAAAAGGAGTTATGTTGCTGTTTGGAATTGGATTCAGAGGTTTGGATCTGTCAGATTTACAAAAGAAAAAGAGTAACGGCTTTTATTATAGATGAAACAATTATTCAGATTGGTAACAAGCATTATTGGTTATGGTTATGTATTGAACCAGTTCACAGTTTTGTAATTGGAATCTATATTTCAGAAGAGAGAAGCATGATTGTTGCTGAGAAATTCATTCGATCGCTTGTATCAAAATATGGAAAACATACCGTCTATACAGATGGTGGTACCTGGTATTATAAAGCATCTAACATAATTGGATTAAAGCACTATCTGCATTCTTCAATAGAAAAAAGTTTGATGGAAAGAGTAAACCAGTTTTTGAAAGACAGGATAGAAAGTTTTGATGATTATTATCCTTGTATCAAAGAAGAATGTAATCTATTTCATGTGTATAACTGGATACAATTCTTTGTTTCTATGTACAATGATATGATAGTAAATAATAATCATGATTTTTTATTAAAGGAGGTGAATATTATCTTAAATTAACACAGCCTCGAAAATATAACAATATAAAATAAATTTAAATCCGTTTAATGAAATTTTCAAGTAAAAGAATTTTACAAATTCCATACTTTCATTATTGTTGCCAACTTTTCTATATTTTAGTAAGTACTACATATAATTTGCATATTTGACTTTTTAACCAATATATTTTATAAAGTAATAAAACCTAAGATGGGTAACAAAGTTAAAATACAATACTTTAATTTGGAAATATTTTACCATTAGAATCTTTGTTATATTTATCGTTATTTTTACCTTCATACTTATATGATGATGGACTTTTGTCCTTGATCTCACATGTCCCATTCGTGGTATCTCCTTCAATATAGTCAAAATCAATTATTTCATCATCCAAATCGCAAATGAATTCATCTGAGCCCTCTCCTCCCTCTAGTTTATCTTCACCAAGACCACCATCTAGTTGATCGTTTCCTTCTCCTCCTTCAAGTTCATCATCCCCTTCTTTTCCGGTCAAAATGTCATCACCTTCATTCCCTAATAAGAGATCATCTCCATCCTCGCCAATAATAATATCATTTCCTTCCTTGCCAAATATTTTATCATTACCATCTCCTCCTCTCAGTTTATCATCATAAGCGGTACCTTCAATAGTTACATCGATCTGCAAATTTCCAGAAGGATCATAATCTTTTGCTACTTCATTTTCAATGCTATTGGAAAAATTACTCTGACCATCTACCTCATTAGACATTAAAATAATCAAGCTCAGAAGTAATAATAAAGAAATCTCAATACTAAAAAACATCTTATTTAATATATGCATTATATTTTAAAATGCATAGATGACTAAAAAATTAATCGATATTTAATTTTTTATAATAGTTTTGATAATATAAATCATTTAACTACTCATAATTTCTAATTAGTTTAAAGGATCTGAAAGTTGTCAGAATACCTCATTTAAGATAATATAAAAACCAATTCAATGTCAAAAATCTATTCATAAAAAATTATATTAAACAGTCTTAATCTTAATATGTACTTATTTTATACCCTTTATATTAATTTGAAGTAAATATATAGGATCAAAAAGAATGAAAAAGAAATGGTATTCTGTTATTGTTGCACATCCCATTTTAAAATAATTTCGGTAGATTATTTTGATTTTTAGTTCCAGAGCATATATTATTTACTAGATTTTCCAAACAATGATGTTTTAGGTGTTTTTGGAACTATAATTCCTTTATCAATATATTCACAATCTCCAGAAATCCGATCTTTTTCTAATGAGTTAAAATCCTTGATTGTATCTTTTTTATCACAAATAAATTTATCTGCTCCTTTTCCGCCTTTTAATTCATCCTTCCCAGGTCCTCCTTCCAATACATCATCTCCCTTGCCTCCATCTAATTCGTCATCATCTTCTCCTCCTACTAAATAATCATCTCCAGAATCACCTTCGATTTCGTCATCTCCTGGCCCACCATCAATAGTATCATCTCCCTCTCCTCCTTGTAACTCATCATCTCCTGGCCCACCATCAATAGTATCATCTCCCTCTCCTCCTTGTAACTCATCATCACCTTCTCTGCCTTGCAAGTCATCATTTCCTTCTTTACCGTCTATAGTATCATCTCCTGACCCGCCATTAAGTCTGTCATCTAATTCTGTTCCTTCTATTCTAACATGAGCAATGGGTGTAGCAATAGCCGCCAAATCTTCATTCACTGATTCATTATCTACTATTTCTTGTCCAACTGAGTTATAAACAGGAAGAATTGTAAGTGATAATACAAAGATAATATAATGATGAAGTTTAACTGAGATCAATTTAACCTATGTTTTTTACAATAGCTCTTCATACTAAAATAGGTATTTTACAATTATTCTAAAGAAATAATTGTAATTATGATACCTTTAAATTTTCAAGTAAATATTTCTATAAAAGTTTCTTTTTTAGTTTAATAATAAACCTAAATTTTCTCTTTAATTATCCTAAAATATGGAACAATTATGACCTTATATACATATAGAAAAAGTTTGTGACTTTTATATTTGGGAAATAGAACACTGCTCAGATAGAATTTCCAGCGAAATGTTATTTATATGTAAACATCCGATCTATTAAATTCAAATTTATAAAAATAAGCCAAGAAATATACGGCGAGAGTTAATTAAAAAGACTAATTGGAATTTATAGATCTTCTATACTCGGAAGAAAATTCATACCTCATTGTATTCATTTTGATATTAATCCTTAGTTTAATTCCTATTTTGACACCTCCATCTTGGATGATAGTTGTCTCATCTTATGACCTAAATCCCTCTTTTGATCCTATCATACTTTCCATAGTCAGTGCTACTGCAGCTACAATAGGGAGATTTTCATTGATGAAGTTTAGCTCGCTCGGAAGGACTATGATTAGCCAACAACGTAAAAATAGCTTAGAAAAGTTAAAAAATCGATTGGAACAAACAAAATATGGCTATTTTGTAGGTACTTTACTTTTTGCTTTCTTACCATTACCAAGCAATATGCTTTTTGTCTCATATGGATTGATGAATGTAAGATCTCTTCAAATAATAATTGGTTTTTGGTTAGGAAGATTCGCGGTATATATATTGATGATCTATATTTCAAAAAACATTTTGGGATCAATCAAAGATATATTTGATCTTAACTTTAATTCAATAATAACAATAGATATAGTCGGTGTGTTAATGACCGTAATCATTTTACTTGTAGATTGGAACAAAGTTATTTCGGAAAGAAAATTTGGGTTTATTAGACCAAAAAAATTTATTTTTTAGATTTGATATATTCTATTTCCAGTATCAGAATCGAAAAGAAGAATATTATCATATTCTGTTTCCAAAATAAGATCACTACCAATTTTTAGAGATGAAGTATCCAAAGTAGAATTAACTACGTGAATAACACTTTCATCTAAAAGCATGAATTCAAATATTGTTTCATCTCCTAGTCTTTCTATGAAGGAAAGTTTTCCTTTAAATCTCATAGAATCGGAATTTTTCCCAATAGACCTAGATATATCTTTAGGTCTAATTCCTATTGATATATTTTGAATAATACTATCGTTGAGAAATTTTTGTAACCATTGATCAGATACTTCTACGAAAGAATTTTTAGAGTTAATTGAAATAAATTTACCATGATTACTTCTGAGTATTTCAAACCTTAGAATATTAATTTGAGGATTCCCTATAAAATTTGCTACAAATAAATTTTGCGGATTTTTATAAACCTCTTCTGGTGTTCCAATCTGTTGAATGACCCCATTATTCAAAATTGCTATTCTATCTCCCATCCCCATAGCTTCGATTTGATCATGTGTAATGTATATAGTGGTCACACCAACTTTCTTTTGAAGTTTTTTTATTTCTGTTCTCATTTGTATCCTAAGTTTAGAGTCTAAATTGCTTAATGGTTCATCTAACAAAAATACTTTAGGCTCCCGGACTAATGCTCTACCCAATGCAACTCTTTGCATTTGCCCTCCACTCAATTCACGTGGTTTTCTTTTCAATAATTCTGAAATTTCAAGAACTTTTGATATCTTTATGACCTTTTCTTGTATTTTCTCTTTAGATAATTTTCTCATTTTCAAGGGAAAAGCAATATTATCATAAACTGTCATGTGTGGATATAATGCGTAATTCTGGAAAACGACTGCTACATCACGGTCTTTTGGGGCAATTCGATTAACCAATTTATCTCCGATAAATATCTGACCTTCATCTGGATCAATTAATCCAGCTATACAGCGTATTATTGTAGTTTTTCCACATCCAGAAGGTCCTAATAACACTAAAAATTCACCCTCTTCTATATGGATGGAAAAATTTTCTATTGCAGTAAAATCACCATATTTTTTTTTTAAACCTTTTAGATTTACATCACTCAGATAAATTCACTGATATTTAAATTAATTAGAATATTTAATTTTAGCCATTTTTTTGGCCTCTTAGATATCTGAAGTTATCTAAGAGATAAGCTTAAAAAATATCATTTTCTTTACTATTTGATGAATAGGAATAGATATAATCAACCATTAAAAAAATATTATTCTGATATAAATAAAGTTTGTTTATGTGTTTTTAGTATATTTTTTTTATATATTTTTAGTATTTTCAGTTCTTATGTTTTACCAGAGGTAGTCGGTCAGGAGGAGACTATCATACTAACTGCCATAGTAGCCGAGCCGAAAGAGAGGTGGGATTTATTATTTGAAAACGCTCTTGAAGAATTAAATAAAAAATATCCAGATAAAAAGATTAGTGTTGATTACAGTGTTCTACCATATTCTGATACACGAACGCAGATAGTAACTACTTTAGCAGGAAGGTCTGATTTAGATCTTGTTTCTATCGATCAAATATGGCTGGGCGAGTTTGCTGAAGCTGGATTTCTAACAGATTTAACAGATAGAACCAAACTTTGGAACAAATCTTCTGATTGGTATGAGAATAATTGGCTAGGAGGAATATATGATAATCAGGTAAAGGGAATATGGGCTTGGACTGATGTACGAGCGTTATGGTATTGGAAAGATCTTTTGAACCAATCAGAAGTATCTCCAGATAAACTAAAGACCTGGAAAGGTTATTTGGATAGCTTTCTGAAATTATCAAAGAATCTCGATAAAAATATTCAACCAATCCATCTCACTAGTGCAAATCATGTTCCTGATATGTGGTATCCTTATTTGTGGATGCTAGGAGGAGATATATTAGAAATGAAGAATAACCATCCCTCTAAAGGATCATATTGGTATCCAGTTTACAATAGCGAAGCAGGAATCAAAGCATTAGAATTCCTGAAAAATCAAACAGAGATTGGAATCAAACCTCAAATAAATCATTTCTGGGGTCAAGAATTCGCCGATAAAAAATTTGCTGTTATGTTAGAAGGTTCTTGGCTTCTGGGTCAATTTTCTAGAGATCAATGGCCCGATCTCGAAAAAAAAATAGGTTTAATTCCAATGTTCCCAGTTCCTGATAACAAAACAAAAACATCCACCCTAATGGGTGGGTGGTTGTTGGGTATTCCTGAAACCTCAAAACATAAAGATCTGGCATGGGAATTAATAACTATAATGTTAGAACCAAAAATTCTTGTACCAATGCTGTTAGAACAAGGATATCTACCTACACAAAAAAGCATCGCAGAAGGAAATTATTCAAAAGAATTAGCATCAACAATTCCTTATTATGATGAATTGATTTCATTGATACCATATGGAAAAGGTAGACCAAATATCCCCGAATATCCTCAAATAGCGGATCACATTCGTATGGCAATTGAAGAAGTTTATCACGGAGCAGATCCAAAACAAGCTCTTGATAAAGCAGCAGAGAGTTCTATGGACGTACTTGGATGGCGTTAGTAATTCATTCATAATATAATTAGTTATCCAGTTCATTATTTTCATGGGTTTTTATTTAAATGCAGAAAAATAAAGTTAATGTAGAACCTTATTTATATCTACTCCCAAGTTTATTTATTTTGGTATCTCTATTATTATTTCCACTATTATGGAACATTTATGTCTCTACACATGATGTTTCAATTTTAACAATACTTAAAAAATGGGATTTTGTGGGGTTGAAAAATTTTTATGATCTTTTTTCTGATCCTAAATTTTATGAATCATTAAAACTCACATTATTTTTTGTTGCTGGGTCTGTTTCAGCTCAATTTGGAATTGGGCTATTACTAGCCGTTCTACTCAATCAACAAATAAAAGGAACACATGTTCTCAGAACTCTACTAATAATTCCCTGGAGCGTGTCTACCGTAATAACCGCTTTTTCATTCAAATTTATGTATGATGATAATTTTGGAATCGTCAACTATGTATTGGAATCAATAGGATTGGATGCTGTTGGATGGTTATCAGATCCAAATATTGCAATATGGTCTATAGTTCTGGCAAATATCTGGTATGGTACACCATTCACTATTCTATTTTTAACTGCTGGGCTTCATTCTATAAATCCACATCTTTATGAAGCTGCTATTATTGATGGGGCAACAAAAATAAAAAGATTTTTTTTTATTACTATTCCACTTTTAAGGCAATTTATAATTACGAATCTAATTCTCATAACGGTATGGAGTATTAATTTTTTTGATTTACAACTAATTATGACAGGAGGTGGACCATTGTTTTCTACTACTACTACTTCATTATATATGTACAGAGAAGCATTTGAATTCGGTTCATTTTCAGGCGGAGCGACCATTGGGATTTTCCTAATTGTTATGAACTTGTTATTAACATTTGTATACGTAAAAATTTTTAATAGGAAAACAAGTGATCAAAATGAAAAATAGCTATAGAGATAATATTAAACATACATTAAGTGACAAATGGCTGATTTATTCAATTATTTTTACTTATATCTTTATCACTTTAATTCCATTGGTATGGGTTTTTTCTACATCTCTAAAACCTAATGATTTAGCTATATCTCTACCTCCAGAATTTGTGCCCTCTGAACCAACGCTCGAAAACTATGTTTTTGTTATTACTGAACCACGTTTAGTTCATAGTCTAATAAACAGTCTTTTGGTCAGTTTAGGAAGTACCGTGTTAAGCGTTGCTATAAGTGCATTGGGAGGCTATTCGTTCGCTAGGTTCAAATTTAAAGGTAAAAATTTGCTTTTAAGTATTATATTAGGTTTTTTCATGATACCTATAGTAATAAACATAATACCTTTATATCTAATGCTTTCTGAAATTGGACTACTAAATTCTATATTCTCTTTAATAATTACATTTCAAATCTTAATAATACCGTTAAACATTTTTCTTTTAAAAAATTATTTTGAAACTATCCCTAGGGAAATTGAAGAAGCTGCATTAGTTGATGGTTGTTCCAGATTTGGAATTTTAAGAAGGATTATCCTTCCTTTATCTACTCCAGGATTAGCCATAGCATCAGTATTAGCATTTAGGTTTTCATGGAATGAATTTCTACTACCAATTGTATTAGCTAATAGACCTGATTCTTTAGTTTTCCAACTTGCATTATATCAATTTATTTCTATTTATAGAATCGAATGGGGTTATCTTACAGCTGGAATCAATATTGCGCTTATTCCAATAGTGATATTGATGTTATTATTTCAAAAACAACTAGTACATGGGCTTACTGCAAGCTCTCTAAAAGGGTGAGATCACTATCTTTTATTTTATGTTCTTTATTAAATTATCTTGATGTTTTGATTTTTTTATAATTATAGATTTTTTGTATTAGATGAGTTCAGTTAGAATACAGTTATTGATAATATTTCTAATTGAGGTATTATTCTAAACTCTTGCAATAATCCCATTTAAATTGTTATTTTCATATATCTAAAAATTCTGTAAAATTAAGAAGCAATTACTTTATCCTTTCTTGATAAAATATAACAAGTAGGTCGGAGTATTCGGATTTACTTATTGAAACAGACGAATATGTCCTATCAATTAATTTTATATTAGATAATTTATTTGCAAGATGTTAAAACATTTGATCATTTATCTCTAATAAAAAGATTAGATTATAATTAAAATATTCTCGGTTACTATATTTACTAGCATAGATTTATTATAGCGATAGTACGCAGTATTATATAAACGAGTATGAATCTTATCATAATTGTTATTATTGGTAGAGTTCAGCATGCTCATAACAATAGTAACTGTTGTTTGCAATCCATTTTGTAAGCAATCATTAGAAAGAATGACTCATAAAATGACCTTTATATTATTGCCTATGATTTCATCTGATAGAAAACAAGATATTGTAGGATTTGATACCACAATTAAGAAATATTTCGTAATATCAGTACTGTCAATCCTATCTGAAAACAGGTGACATTCTGAGATCTCCTATTAGATATAAAGGAACAGTCAAACATTATCGATATCATTGATCTGATTCAATTTTTACAACATAAAATATTACTATCAATCATTTAGCTATTAATCCTACTTTGATAATGAGATTACAAAAGTTTGTATTTATTATATACAAAAGAAACAAATTAAATAACAACTTAACAAGTAATGTCAGATTTGAAAACTTTCGATGATTGATATATTTTGCAAATAGGAATCGATAAGATGAAAGAAGGTTATTCTATCGCTAACAACTCTTAACATATAACATGTTAAAGTATTATAAGCAAGGCAGATGTTTTTCTTAGTGTCAAAATGTGATATTGATAAAGTTTCGTTTTCCATATTGTTATTTTATTGATGAATTAGTATAGATACGATTATAAATTATTCAAATTGTATATTTTACCGTGTACAGATATCTAAATAATAACGCAGAATCTATATTACATGTTTAATTACTATCTTTAGTATGCATTAAACAATTGCCAATGCCCTTATAGGAGATCCTGTAGATTTGACAAGTTTTAAAGGTACTGTTAATAATATAAATGGACTTTTATTTATTTTATTCAGGTTACAGACATTTTCAATAATTAGGATATTATTATTTAATAATACGTGATGTGTACTAAATGAAGCATCTTTACCAGGATCAATACTGGGACAATCTATCACAACAGAATTTATCTTCTTATCAACCAAATATTTTGCAGCATCAGGAGATAAACCAGGATTAGAATACATATAATCATCAAGCTTATAACATTTTTCCCAGCCTGTTGAAAATACTACAGAATCTCCAGATGAAATAGATAATTCATTAAGGAGAATATCATCTAAGGTAATCAACTCATTTCTATTTTTCTCAATGTTGATAAGATGTGTTCTAGCAGAATAAAATCTATTTACTTCAATTTTATCAATCGAATCACCATCTTTTATAAAATGTGAAGGAGCATCCATGTGTGTACCTGCATGTGTACTTAAAAACATGGCTTCCAAGTTATAACCTTCGAATTCATATTTAGACCACTTTATAAAATGAACATTTGGTGAACCTGGAAATTGTTTAAGACTAGGTGATATGGATTGCGTAAGGTCAATAATCATTGTATATGCTATAGTAGATTATCTTTTTATGGATTATGTTAGAAAGATAGATTTGGTTTTGGTATAATAATTTGAGGTATTACTCAATTTAAAAGAATTCGAATACTAAATTTCTTAGCATGTACTATAAAATACTTTAACTATGAAATTATAATTGTTGGTTGATCAGTAGGAAAGCACATAGAGTTTTAAAAAATAGCTCATCAATATTTCTAGAGGGAGAGTAGGAAGTTGGAACATCTTTTTTTCTATTTTTGCTGTTTCTCTGCATTGTAAAAGAGCTTTACATATACTAAGAAATTTGGTTTTTGAGTAACATTATTTTATCAAACCGACTCACATCTAGTAAAAATTCGTAAATATGTAGACAATCCTAAAACATCTAAATTTAAAAGAACGGTTCAAGATTAAAATGATATCAACAACCATATGATTAAGATTCGATCACATTTACTAAAATATCACCATCAACTTTTATATCTATCATTTCGTCTAAAAATTAATTTTGATTCTGAAAATTAATACTTTTTTCTATTCAACTTTAGATCTTTCGATGTCTCTGTTATTATTTTTACCTCTTAGTGCTAATATTCCTGCAATTATGAATAAAATAAATGAAGGTATTCCTATGTACGTCAATGAAAATAAAATCAAGACTCCACATCCTATTAATGATAAGCCTATAAATTGTTCGTTTTTAATGTAAAAAATAACTACCAGGCCAGCTATATTTATCGCTAAAATAATCAAAACATGTACCAAGACATTACCCAAAAATAAACCGAGGATTGGTATTCCTATAAAACTATTTACAAGAAAATAAGATGATAAAAAAATAATAGCTATCGTTAATCCAAGAGAAGCGTTAATTATAGTTAATTTTTTATATAATTTCACTAAGATATCACTTCCCTTTATCGGATTTAATACTTTAGGATTTATATGTATGGTTATGTTAGTAATTAAACAACTCAAAATATCTTTATAATAACAAAATTATCTGGCGTTATATTCATAAACCGTCCTATACAACTTTCCTAATAAACCTTCCAGCTATTTTTACGTCTATTGTTAAAATAAATATCACTAGCTTATTAGATTTAGCAATTTTATAAATACAGGTTCAGATATGCATTTCTATATCTTCTATTGATCCTTTCTTAACGAACTTACGGATCTCTTATGTCTGTTGTTTGAATATAATGTATTAGTATAATGTTTTTAGGAATTTGATAACATTAAATTTATGATAATCTTGTTTTATAACAAGAATAAATATTTAAGTTAACATTGTTCAAAAGATTAAATTTATTTTATAAAATTATTAGATAAAATTGGCTTTTGGTCAAGAATAGACACTAATTAGTTTAAGAAAATCTAATGATTGAATGAAAAATGTGAGTTGTTTCTATAATTCCCTCCAAGTGTAATTGATTGTGCTTCAATCTTTCTATTTCCTTCATATAGCATTTAGTGGTCCTGGACTGCTTCTGATGGTCCTCTTATATAAGTGGGATAGTATCACGTCACTCTAACCATTGTTCGAAAATTTGTTGATAAAGTCGTCAATTGTTTTGTGACTTTCTTTTATCCCTGATACTTTTTTATCCAATTCTATAAATATGGCCAATAATTTTTTTGGTACTGGTCTTTTGTTACCTTATAGTCTAACCATTTCTATTTCTCTTCTTTTTTATTGTCAATTTCGGAGTACTGGAAATCATTTTTTCATTGTTAAAGTATTCATATTCAACTTGTATAGTTGTTATGCCATTCTTTCATTTTATCCAACACTATCACATTCATATTCCAAATTGGAAGTAAAAATTAAGGGCGGCGTATATGATAAATGAAACCAAGTCGTTCACTCAGTCCATATATTTGATATGTCAGAGAGTTCCACCTCTAACCTTTTCTGATCATGGTTTGATATTACCACTACTATTTTACTACTCAATTACAGAAATACATTGAGACTAGACTAGCAACAAACAAAATAACCATCTTAATAAAAGATATTTTGTTTGAGATAGTATCACAAACAAGAGTAGATTCAAGACATTATATTATATTATATTATATTATTGATAGAATGAGTAACGGTTAAACCAACTAGTTAGATAATCAATTAATCAGTGACATGATTAAGTAGGTGTTTTGTACTAATAATAGCACAGATATGAGTAAAAATAGGAAAAGTATTAGAAAATTATCGTTAAAGTGTTATTACTGTAAAAAAGAGTTTGCTAATGAAGGGGAATACTGGATTCATAATTCAGGAATTCATCCAAAAGAACCTAAACAACCCAATTTAGGTATGATTCAGATAATACAGGATAAATGGGATTATAACATTGCACCAAAGGGGAATCCAGGGGAATGAGTCCAACAAATGCCACAATTAACAAGAATTATCTTGAACCGACTAAATATTGTAAAAAATGTGAATTAATTACCCCTTGGGATAAATCTGGAAACTGTATATTTTGTTTATGGGATAAGGAAGAAAGAGGAGCGAATTAGCATGAGAAGAATGATAATACTAGACTAGCAGAAATGATTGTAATTAAATAAGTATATAATTTTCTGCTTTATCTATCTTTCATTCTATGACAATAAATCAAGAGTTGACTAATCTAGATATATAGAATGTTAATAGTAATAACAGTAGGCACCTGTTTTAGTTATTCTACTGTTGTCTTCACAGAATGCTATGGGAACAGGACAACTACAGCCAGTCATCGATAGATGGTGATGTACTTGTAAAAGAAGTAAAAGGAGGAAATGCTACAACATTGCTAACAAATAAAATGCAAGTGGAAACATAATTGGGATAATTCAACCCCTTGTGGAATTTTTTTCTCACATTATTAATCTTTTATTTATTAATAATAAAATTAAGATAGAACATCAGATAAAATAAATTCTTAAATGGACATTAAATATCAGCGGTTACTAAAACAATTCATAACGATCCAAAATATGTAAATTTATTATTGTAACATTTTGATTTATAATTATCTTTAATTAAATCTTTATCTAAATCATTTTTAATATAAGTTATTTAATCAGCTTAGGTAAAAAATGAAAAGTTTTAAACTTCATGATATCTTTACAAAGTTATAAATATTACAATCAATAAACTTTCTTATGAGTACTGAAAAGGATCTAATATCTAGCGATGGAGAAGAAATTATAAATCCAGATGGAAGTGTCATTCCGGAAATCGAATTTGATGATGTATCAAAAACAGTAAGGGATAATTTTCTGGAAAGAGATAAAATTCCTTCTCTTAAAAAAATTCTTGTAACCGATGATGGTAAGGATCCCACAAACAAGGTGTTAAGTTATGCAGTAGCTTTATCAAATTATACTTCAGCAGAATTAGTTATTTTACATATAGCCGAACACGTAGATAAATTGGAGAATGTTTCTGTAGAGGGGACAAACAATGCAAATGAGTCACTATCCGATAATCAAAATTTTAAACGAACAATAAAAGGAGAAATTATAGATGCTATGGAAAGTAAAATAAAACAATGTGCAGAAGCTGGGTGTAAAAATAGAATATCATATAAATTTCTAGCTGGACATGCTGTTCATGAAATTGTAAATGAGATAAACGACACCAATAACAATTATGATCTTGTCATTTTATCGAGTTCTCATATTGATTCATGGTTCAGATCCTTATTCAGTGATGCTAGAAAAATAATAAGCAACATAAGTAAACCTGTTATGATAATACAATAAATAAAAATTAAAAAAAAATATGAGGCATAATAAAAGGTTTAACAACTACCAAAAAAAATGTAAGTACTTTGAGTAGAAATCAAACCTATTTCAACATTTATACTTTTACTATTTTATTTCGTATTGTTTAAAATATTATTAGAGATTAGAAAAATATATCTTGACAATATGTATCTAGTTTTATAATATTCCATTAGATATCAAAAGTTTACGAGTTGAAAAATTCTTCTCAATATCCTAAATTTATAGCAGATGAAATGTTAGGAACCATCGCCAGGAAGTTAAGGATATTGGGATTTAATACATTATATATTAAACATATAGGAGATGAAAAAATATTAGAAAAAGGTAAAAGTGAAGATAGAATAATATTAACGAAAGATAAAATGTTCTTTCAAAAGATTTTAAGGAAAAATTGTCAAGTTATATTTTTTGATAGTAAGAGTAGTGAGGTAGACAATCTATTAAAAATTTTTACACTATGTAAACTCGATAGAATTTCATATGACTTTTTCAATTCTCGATGTGCATTGTGTAACACAAAAATAAAAAGGCTTTCTCAAATACAATCTTATCTGGACATTCCTGAAAAAGTAAAAAAATCAAATTCAATATTTTATTATTGTGAAAACTGTAAAAAACTCTATTGGGAGGGATCCCATATAAAAAATATCCAGAAACTTGTTTTAGAGATAAACAATATGTTAAATAACAAAAATTAGTTGGTTTGGCTGAGCAATAAATTTAGACTATGGCATTTGGGTTTTTCTTTAACAGATCTAGTAAACAGCGGATGGTATTCAAATAATTAAATATGGAATAGAGGGATTAATAAGACTTAACTTTCTTAATTTTACCAGTGAAAGATAAGGCTAAGAAATTTTTAATGAATATATGAATAAAACCAAATTTGAAAGGAACAGAACCTCTTCTTCTTATCCACAATATATCTATTGATCTACACTTTATTAGGTTGAGCCTGAATAATACATGTAAAGCATACGATCTAGGAACGAAAAAAACCAGTATTATTTCTGTTTGAAACTGGATTCAAAGGTGTGGATACTTGCAGATTTACAAGAGTTTATAAATTTATAGTAGATGGTGCTTTGTTGCCTAATTCATCATTGCTAACACATTTAGCTAACCAATTGTAGTCATATTATGTGAACTGGAAGAAATACAATGAATCTCTGGTAAGAAGAGGAGAGATATTACTTGATTTTGATGTTATAGATAATTGGGAATACGAATTGGAGAAGATGAATAAGAACAAGAAAGGTAGAAAATTTGTATACCCAGATTCATTTATCAGATTGCTTGGATATATGAGAGCATACTTTCACCTACCATACAGACAGACTGAAGGAGTAGTAAAAGAACATGCTTCAAACACATTACCATCTATTCCAGATTATAGTAGGATTTGTAGAAGGATTAACAAATTAACTATCAAAATTTGTGATGATAAATCCAATACACATGATGATAATTTTGTAATTGCAATTGATGCAACTGGTGTTAAAGTTACAAACAGAAGAGGTGGATGGATCAGACATAAATGGAATGTAAAAAGAGGTTATCTCAAAATACATATAGCAGTTGACATAAGAAAAAAGAGAATTTTATCCGTAGATGTCACAAGTGAAGAAGTACATGATGGTAAAGTATTATCTAAAATAGTTGAAGATGTTACAATAAAACAGAATAAGGAAATAGATACTGTAATTTCAGATTGTGCTTATGATAATAACAAAATTTTCCAGATATTATCATTTAAAGGAATCAAGCCAGCAATAAAGGTTAGAAAGAATTCAAGATGTAGGAAAACAAATCATCATCTCAGAAACAATTCTGTAAAGATGCAGAAAAATAATTTACAACAATGGAAGGATAGCGTCAGCTATGGACAGAGATGGATTGCAGAAACTGTCTTTTCATATATCAAGAGAATGTTTGGAGAATATGTTACTGCTATCAGATTTGAGAACATGATCAAAGAGATTATGTTAAAAGCATCATTGTATAACTTGTTTCAGAGTATAACTGTTAGATAATCGTTAGTTATAACATAATAAATTGATTATCTAAATGGATTACGCAACAAAGCAGTAGATGAAACACATATATAGATAATAAATATTTTTTGTTATAACCATGTATTAAACTAATAAACTGTTCTATACTTGGAATAATATCTTTTTGAGGAGAAAAACATGCTTGTTACTATGCAATTTATTCGTTAATATGTTTAGAAATATTGAAAACATAGTACTTGCACAGCCGGATGAAAATAGCTTGATTTTGAATCCTACATCTTAATTACATTAAAACACTAACTATATTCATCAAAAGGGAAAAATTTGATGGAAAAAGTAAATTATTAATAAAATATAGAACAGAAAGTTTAGATGATTTTTATCATTGTATTAAATAAGACTCCAATCTATTTCATTTACATAGACTGATCCATGTCTTTATTTCTCTTTATAATGATACAGAACAGCGAATGATAACGATTATTTTTTATTATAGGATGGGAATATCTTTTTATTTTAAGAGCCACTTTTAAATTTTATTGAAAAATTATAATAAATAAAATGATATTAGAATAGATAACTCTTAAAGGTTAAAATAATAAGATTGAAAAAAGGAGGCTTTTTTAATGGAACTATGCTACATATAGGTGAATGATAAAAGCATATATCTTGATCATATGTGAACCAGGCCATAAGTATGAGATTGCTAAACATCTTAAAAAAATTGAAAATGTAGTTAACGTTGACATTGTTAATGGAGCTTATGATCTGATTTTAGAGGCTTTGTTTGAGACCATGGAAGATATGAGGGAAAGATTTCAAAACGAAATTAAGCAGATTGATCGATTGATGTCAACTTTGACATTGGTAGCATCTGAAAGCACATAATTAGAAACCTCAAAAAATCTTTCAGAAGTTTCAGTTTGATTAATATTATATATTTTGATTATAAAGAAACGACTTATCTATCTTGTTTAAATTACTAATAACTTTACTAATTATAGTTAGACTATGTAAGACTGCTTTTAAGGCTATCTATCTTATTGTTATATATGAATACTTATATTGGTAACTTATTTTAAATATCAGAAAATATTTTTTGTAAACCTTAGTAGAATTTTAGCTAAATCATGAAAATATACATTTAAAGAACAATATGTATTTATTTTCGATATTTTTATGCTATGCATTTCATAAAATAATTTTATAGTATATTTGGAATAAATATAGTTTGAAGATAAGATCTTTATTCAGTTTTATTCTTTATATTGTGTATTAAATCTGACATAATTTATTATTATCTTTTAAAAATTAATGTGAATATGATTTCGCTCACTGAATATATGAACAAATTACTTTAATTGTTAACTAACCAAATATGATAGAATCCATTTTTATTGGTGGTACAAAAGATAAAGGAAATTATTTCTTACGTTTTATAGCAATGGCATCTACGTATTTTTGTACATTAGGTTCGTCATTCCAATTAAGAGCATCTCCATATAGATAACCATACCTTTGTGAACTTCCTAATTTCTCTCTTTTTTTCAATTGTTCAATGTATTCGCTAGTTATATTATCTTCAGTGTAGCCATGTGCTATTGCTAATCTTCTTATTACGTCGTGCATTCCAGACCCATGTTGAGCTGCTTCCTTGCTTCTATATGCTATGTTATCTGGAATATGCAATTTTTGCTTTGCTAATTCTCTATGAACTCTTTTACCCATGTCGTCTTTCCCATCTATTAAGTTGAGTTTTAGATCGATTTGCATAGCTGTTTCAATTACATCTACATCTAAATAAGGAACACGTAATTCTATCGCATTAGACATTGAAATTTTGTCCTCCCTTTCGAGGGATTCTTTATATAACAAAAATAGGTCTTTGGTCATATATTCCCTCAATTTTTTATAACCTGCACTATCTACAATTTTAGAATACCATGGATATCCAGCAAAAAGCTCGTCTGCACCTTGTCCAGAAAACATGACACGAATTTTATCTTTACTAGCTAGAGATATAGATGCATAAATAGGGATAGCAACTTCTAGCTGCAAGAGATTATTGGTTTCTATAATATTACTTAATTGGGGAAGCATTTTTTCAACATCACTATCGGTAAGTTCGTTAATTTTTAAAGTCAGACCTAACTGTTCTGCAACTTTTCTTGCAAATAGCACGTCACTAGAATTCTTAAAACCGGATGTATAACATATTACCTCAGGAACTAATTTCTTTGCTAATGCTGCTATTATTACACTATCAATTCCACCTGAAAAAACAATGCCTACCCTTTGTAAATCCTGTGTTCTTTTCCTCATAGATTGTAATAATACATCATAATATACTTCAACTGCATCTTCCATTTGTTCGTATTTGACAGGAAGTTTGTCTAAATTATTCTCCCAATATGGTAATTCATCTGAAAAACCTTTGGATGTAAGTACAACATAGTGACCAGGAGATAAAGTTCGTATATTGTCATTTATATCCAGTTTCCATAATGCTTTTTTTTCAGACGCAAATGCTAAAAATTTTTTATTTTCTCCATAGTAAAGTTGTCTAACACCAATCTTATCTCTAACTAAATATACCTTTCCAGTTTTGTCTTTGATTACTATTGCATAATATCCATCCAATTCTTGAATAGTTTTTTTTATGGCCCCTATGATATTATCAGATTTTTTATAATTTTCTTCCAATAGGTGAACTATTACTTCGCTATCAGTGTCTGTGATAAATTTGTGATTTTTTTCCAGCAGCTTTGACTTTAGTTCTTTATAATTATAGATTTCACCGTTATGCTCCACTGTAAATTTTTTATCACAGCTCTGAAAAGGTTGCGATCCACAGGTACCTCCTACAATTGCAAGTCTGACATGTCCTATAGCAGCATCAACATTTGAAGAAGTTGACTCTATGTCTCCAACTGTTCTACCATATAGAATATCATTGTTAATAGTTATACCCGCCCCATCGGGGCCACGATGTTGAATTTCTTCCAACATTTCATATAATCTTTTTACGATTAGATTTTTGCCATTTTTGCTTCTTATACCAGCTATACCACACATATAATAATATTATGGAGTTTTTAAGTATAAAAATTTACCCTCCTACTTTAAGTCATAAATTAAAGTTAAACCATCATGAACTTGTTTCAAATATTATTATATTTATTTTATAACTAATTAGTAAATTATTAACGAATTCAACAAATAATTTCTGAAAAATCAGTCTTTTTTTTAATAAAAAATTGTATAATATCAGGAAAATAGAAATCTATTTTTTCCATATGAAAAAGAAAAATCCATAATTTTTACAATTAAAAGGGTTCACTAGGTAAACTATTTTTCTAATTTAGAATATTACTTAGGATTTTCTTAAAAGTTGTTACTTTTATTTCATCCTATTATTACAATAGTTATCGAATGTTTAATTAATATGGAAAAGTCTTTTTTATGATGGTGTAGGTTAACAAATTTAGTTTATACTTATTATAAACATATATTCTATTTTCTATTATCATGTATTATTCTGTATACTTGTTACCTTAAAACATTAGAAGTAAAAATATAATAAATCAAGAGACATTTAAAATCTAAAATTATTTAACTAATTCTCAACGACGGAAGAACAGTGAAGGATATTAAGATATTATTTAATGCAGTTATTGATTGTCTTTAACTTTTTACAAGTCTTTGACTGATTTTTTAACATTGAAAGATAAGTTCGACTGTCTCCTTGTTAATGTTAAACTATTATTTAATAAAATTAATCCAAGTTATCTTATAAAACAAATAAACTTGTGATTTACCTAAACATTGACCTAAGCATAGAGATACTAAGACCTACAAAAAAGGTTGAAGTATTTTTTAATACAATTAGAGAATTAGATTTTATTAAAATTATTTTTGTATTGTGTCGTCTGCATTGTCAAACGCAGTAGCATTTTCAGCTTCCTCAATTGACATTTGTGAAAGGCTCTCTGGTGTCTGTGAAGGTGCGAATGTGTCATTGATATTCTCAAACGCAGTAGCATTTTCAGCTTCCTCAATTGACATTTGTGAAAGGCTCTCTGGTGTCTGTGCATAGATATCACTTGGATATATTGCGGAAAAAAGGACGGCTATTATCGGAAATATTAAAATCCATGTTTTTTCCATAATTATTTTATAAAAGTCTTGCTTATAAAAGAATTACTTTTAGGTTATTATATGGTAAGATTTATAAAAAATCATTATTTTAAATCCCATTCAATCATTTATAATATAGCATTCTCTTTCAAATTAAACTAAGATTTGAACTAGCATTTTTAGTAGAATGCTTTAAGAATAAACATCTTTTAAGAATAAATAATTAGATAACAACATTTAGACAAGTGTTCTCCAATTTATTTGAATTTTTTTCTTTTTTTCGAGTATAGGTACTCTTTTATAAGCAATTTGGGCACACATTAAAATAAATATTTGTATTAGTCAAAATATTTGTTCAATATAAAAAACTACTTTAAAATAAAAGAGAAAAATGGGACTATGTTATTATGTTTTCATAAGCTTTACCATTAATACTCGGCTTTCCAAATCTTTCTGCAACTTTTTCATACATGTTAATTTCTTGACTTGATAATGGTCTAATTTTTTTCATAGCATCTTCAAAATGACGCATAGTTATTTTTAATTCATCTTTTTTAGATTCAGCTTCTTTCGGATCTTTGTACTTTGTTATGTGTTCTCTGAGTGATAACATTACTGCGGCAGAAGTCAATGCGGCAATATCTGCCCCAGTATATCCTTTAGTTTTCTCTACTAATTCACTTATTTTTACATCATCAGAAAGAGGCTTCTTTTTTGTATGGATCATAAATATCTGCTTCCTAGATTCCTCATCTGGAGGACCGACATACAATAATCTATCAAATCTTCCTGGTCTAAGCAACGCTGGATCTATTATATCTGGTCTATTAGTAGATGCTATAACAACCACATTTGTAAGAATCTCCAAACCATCAAGTTCTGTCAACAATTGACTAATTACACGTTCTGTAACATGAGAATCACTGCCTGCTCCTCCTCGTATAGGAGTTATTGCATCTATCTCATCAAAGAAAATTAAACAGGGAGCTGCCTGTCTCGCTTTTCTAAATATTTCTCTTACTCCTTTTTCTGATTCGCCAACCCATTTAGATAAAAGTTCTGGTCCTTTTATGCTAATAAAATTAGCCTCACTTTCGTTAGCTGCAGCTTTTGCTATAAGAGTTTTCCCTGTACCTGGAGGTCCATATAACAGAACACCCTTGGGTGGTGTAGCATCAGTATGATTAAAAAGTCCTTGATATTTGAGAGGCCATTCTACTGCCTCTTGTAACTCTTGCTTGATGATTTCAAGACCCCCTATGTCATTCCATTTGACATCTGGTACCTCTACAAAAACCTCTCTTAATGCTGAGGGTTCCATTTCTTTGAGTACATCAAGAAAATCTTGCATAGTAACTACTATTTTCTTTAAAGTATCAGAAGGAATGCTATCCTTTGCTAAATCCATTTCAGGAAGTACCTTCCTTAACGAACGCATTGCTGCCTCTTTACCTAATGCAAACAGATCGGCACCTACAAACCCATGAGAGAGATTAGCAATTTTTTCAAGATCAACATCTTTTGAAAGCGGCATTCCACGTGTATGAATCTGAAGAATTTCATATCTTCCTTCCTTATCTGGAACACCTATTTCTATCTCTCGATCAAACCTTCCAGGACGTCTTAATGCTGGATCAATGGCATTTAATCTATTTGTAGCTCCTATTACTACTACTTTGCCTCTAGATGACATTCCGTCCATCAATGATAAGAGCTGTGCAACAATTCTTCTTTCAACTTCTCCACTAACTTCTTCCCTGTTAGGCGCAATGGAATCAATTTCATCTATAAAGATTACAGAAGGTGCATTTTGTTCAGCCTGTTTGAACACATTTCGCAATTTTTCTTCTGACTCTCCATAATATTTGCTCATGATTTCCGGACCACCAATAGTATAATAATTGGCATTCGTTTCATTTGCTATGGCTTTTGCAAGTAGTGTTTTCCCAGTTCCAGGAGGACCATGTAATAACACTCCTTTAGGAGCTTCAACTCCAAGTCTTCTGAACAATTCCGGATGCCTTAAAGGAAGTTCTATCATTTCCCGCACCCTTGAGACTTGATTTTTGATCCCACCAATATCTTCATAGGTTATTGATGGAAAAGATCCTTCCTTCGCAATCTGAACAGCTTTTGCACTTTCTTCTGAAATTATTATTTCAGTGGATTCATTGATAAGTACTGGTCCGGAAGGTTTTGTAGCGATAACAACCAGATCAACTCTCTGGCTCATTATAATTAAGGGAATAACATCTCCTGTGGACACAAGATTACCTAGCAAGTATTCTCCAAGGTATCCTTCCGCTCCAACTATTCTCAAAGGCTCCGTTGGTGCTAGCGTTATACTTTGGGCATCTTTAGATTCAACCTTTTTAATTTCAACAAGATCATTTATTCCAACTTCTAGTCTATTTCGAATATATCCATCGATCCTGATTAGTCCTTTTCCCCTGTCAACCTCTCTTGCGGGCCAGTTTAATACTGTGATTTTATTAAGGACTGATGAAATTTCGATGACATCACCTGAAGATAGTTGTAATTCAGAAGCTAAGTTGGGGTCTATACGTGCAATTTTTCTTCCTACATCTCTTTGTTCAGCTTCTGCTACTTTAAGGCTTAAATTTTTTTTATCGTTATTTTCTTTACTCATTCTTAATTTAATTGATCAAACACGTTATTTAATCGATTCATTTACACTCATAATAGTTTATTCGACTTTTAACTTATTTTAGAAAATAGCTTTTTTATATAAAAAAAAGATTCAATATTAAATAAGAATATCTCATATATTTCTAAAAATCCAGTTAAACTATATTCTAGGTTTCTAATATAATTTTGCTATAAAAGTGAGGATCTTATTATTTATGATTTGAATAAGTATTTATCTTTGCAGAAACTATCTCGTAATAGTTAAATTTACAATTCTTACCATGGATCCTATAAATATTCAGGTCAATTCTCTAATTATTATCAAAGACTATTTTATATGTTATCCTAATAAAATCTTTATTTCAGATATAATAATTTCTTCATGGATTATATGAGTTTAAAGCATCTTGTTGTATAATAGTTTAATTACTTCTAGATATCGTATAATTTCCATGATATACTCTAATCTATTCTTGGGTGATACTCAATTCATTTGTATGTTTCTTGTAATTCATTAGATTTGCACACTCATAATCTTTAGCTTAAAAAACCAATATTTTTCGATTTTTCTTATTTTTGAATACCTGTATTTGAAATCTATCTTATGTTTTAAGGCATGACCTGTTGCTAATATTACATAATATTTTATTTAGAATCTAATACAAAAGATAGTTAAACATATTGGTAATTGATGCTATGTAAGAAAATGTATCATCACTGTAATATTTCTATAGTTAATGTTATGAACAAACAGTCAAAATATGTTAGATTAGCAGAGCAGTTATTTAGTATATTAAAACATTGTAGAAATCAATTATACTTACATAGAAAAAGCAACAATATCTACACAGTATGGCAACATATATTGTATTTGCTACAATAAGACAGTATGAAGGTAAGAGACACAGAATGTTTACAGATTGGCTTGTTGAGGCATATTACTTGAGGTTGTTTCTCAAATTATCCAAAATATCATTATACAACATTAAAATTCACAGATAGAATAAATATCATGATGCTAGGAAAGATAGTCTCATCACCATCCTATAAAATACGAGATACCTATTTACTTGCATAGATGTAACGGATTCAAAATAACGTTTGCATCAGAGTATTATACTAACAGATTTAAATCAACAAAAATATGCTAAAAATTATCATAGATGTTCTTAAACAAATAATCTACCCAATATCAAGATAAGACGAAGCCAACAAGACATGATAATGTGATTTTTGGATCGTTAATGACAAAAATATCAAAAATAAAAATTATCAACTAGTTATTTTGCCAGATAAAGGCTACGACAGTGAAGATAATCGTATGCTTTGTAAGAAATAAACTACATCGATTCCAAGTATCCATACCTTCAAGATATATAGAAATGCGTATATAAAACTCATGGTAAATATAGAAAGGAAATGAAACGTGGATAAACAGATTATATACAATCAGCCTAGCGTAATAAAGATGAAAATATTGTCTATCATAAAGAGATTGTTTGGAGGACATATCTCATCCAGACTGATAAGAATGTAGAACAGGTAATTCACATTCAGATGCATAGCATACAATGTTCATAGAACGGTAAAGTTGGTTGTTATGGTATTGATTTCTGCAGAGCAGTAATTATATATATTAAAGAAGTCTGAAAATTTGTTTATCTTATTTTAAAATCATATACATCATAAAAACTAATATTTTTTGAACATTCCCAGAAGATAAATAAAAAGATTATCCTGCTTGATATTATAGTATTGTATCTAGACAAATCTTCTCTTTTAGAATGTGGTATTTTAGAGAATCAAGAAATAACTTATTTTTTTCAACCATTCATTTCATACACCTATTATAAATCATAGTAATATTATCCTGTTATTATACTAAATATTGTGATGGTATATAGATGTGAGAGTACTTGTTATGATTATATAATAAAATAGGATAATGTTTTAGAATATGTAATATTTATTTGTAAATATAAACATATTTTGATTACTATTTGGTATATGTCTTAACTGAAATCAGTTGAAAAACATGTTGGGAGTATCTATATTCAGAGTTTTTATTCCTAAACTGAGTATAATATTATATTTTGATTTCTTAGAACAATAAAATGTAACATATAATTTAATCTCATTCTCTTTTATTTCTGGTTAAGATTAATGAAGTCAAAATATCTAAAACTATTTTATAATTTTATTTCTAAATGTTATTATCAAATTAATCAAAACATATTTATTATTTTTCTAATATGTAATGAGATAAAACTTTTCAATATAATTTGACAATCAACAAATAACTTTCCCTATCTCCTCCCACGATTTGTATAGTATCTGCTATTTTACAATAAGAAAATATTCTAATCTTTTTAACAAAAATACAGATTATTTTTCACAATTATATCATTATATATTAAAACAAAGAATTGTATCATTTATTAAAAAACGAGCTTTTAATATCTCTACAATATAAGAAATCTAGTTCATTCATATAGTTAGATAAGATATCTAGCAATATATTAAAGTGATTAAGAAAAATAAATGTTAAAGATACTATTAAAATTTAATCACAATTTAAAAAACAACTTAGATTGATTTTTTTATTTATCTTAGATTCAAAGGGTAATAGATAAAATTAAGGAAATTTTCTTATTTCTAATCTCCTTGATGATAAGTTTCTAACTGAATTGTATTATGCGAAATTCTAAATTTATTTTCCAAAATAGACATTATTTCTTTTAGTATTAAATTAGATTTAGTCATATCACTAATTACTACATGAGCTGTTAATGCATTCTGATTAGATGATATTGTCCAGATATGCAAATCGAAAATTCCAGTTACCCCTTTGATGTCTAAGATAGATTTTTTAACTTCTTCATACGATATATTTGGAGGAACACCTTCCATCAATATGTGGATAGATTTTTTTACAAGCAACCATATTCGAGGGATAATAAATAACACTAAAATAATACTGATGAGAGGATCTATGAGGTAAAAATTTGTAAAATATAATACTATGCCAGTTAGAATTATCGCTATGGATCCTATAGCATCCTTTATTACTTCAAGATATGCTCCTTCGATATTTAGATTCTTTTTGGCATCATTTTTTAATAAAGAAATACCAATTATATTTATCCCTAAACCAATAACTCCAATTATGATTATTGGAATTGGTTCAATTATTTTATCCGAAGAGAATAAGTCAAGATAACCTTCATAGATAATATATGATACTACTAATGTAACTATTATTCCATTTAACAATGCTGCTAGTATCTCAACGCGATAGAATCCGTAAGTTTTATGAGGAGTGGCTGGCTTTTGAGAAAACTTTATTGCAAACCAGGCTAAAAATAGTCCACAGATATCAACAAACATATGTCCAGCATCTGCGATCAGGACTAGGCTATTTAATAATAATCCACCTATTACCTCAACAAAGATGAAAGATATAGATAACAAGAGGATAAATTTTAAATTTTTATCTTGAGATCCCATTGATAAATGGAAGTGCATAGAATAGTATATTAAAAATATCAAAAAATATTAGTTTTATTCTTTAAACTAGGTTCGGATTTCCAGATTCGCATTTCATGCAAAAAACTTGATACAGGTTTAAAGATTTCCCAATTTTTTAGGTGGGCAAGTTATCTGCAAAAAGAAAAAAACTAATATTAACTTTAATTGAATAGTATTTTAAACAACTCAACCTGTACTGATTTAATTTATGAAATATATTAAATAGAGGATGCTCAAGGTAAAGAGAATTACATCGATCACATGATTGAAAAATGGTATTTTATAATTTTCCTTTCATTCTTTTACTCTAAGATTGTTTTTTGAGGGTTATCATCAATTTCTTTTTTTTATCTGAACAAATTGTATTACAATTTTGAGAGATAAATTAAGTTATAGTAAGAGAAGTTATAAAATCAAATATTTCTTCAATATGTTATGTTAATAGTCACCCTTCTAAAACTACACTAAACATCATAATAGTACAAAAACTGTTTCGATTTAGATTTATCATCTCCTACTTCGGCAATTTCTTGAAATTTTAAATCAATATATGTTGATATCAGCTCCTTGTTAAAACTTATTTCTAAATATTCCGAATCACTTTTTAAAGAGTTTAATGCCTCCTCAAGAGAAGATGGAAGAGTCTTTATTCCGAGACTATTTTTTTTATGATCTGACATCTTATAAATATCCTCATTAGTTGGATTATGCGGATCAATTTTATTCTTGATTCCATCCATCCCAGCTGCTACAATTGCTGAAAAAGCCAGATAAGGATTTGCAGAAGGGTCTGGAGATCTGAATTCCATTCTTTTTGATGTATCATTCCCTTTATCATTTATCGGTATCCTTACTACTGCAGACCTATTTCCTCTAGCCCAAGCAATATAAACAGGAGCTTCAAATCCAGGTATTATTCTATAATAAGAGTTGACAGTAGGTGAAACAATTGCAGAAAGTGATGAGGCGTGATCAAGAATACCACCGACGAAATAACGACCTGTTTGACTTAGTTCCGCATATTCATCATCTTGGTCATAAAAAAGATTGGAATGTTTCGTACTAGATCCAGATTTTTTCCATAGACTTAAACTAACATGCATACCAGAGCCATTATCTCCTTTTGTGGGTTGATATTCATCAAATATGGGTTTAGGCATAAAATTTGCAATTTTGTTGTAATCTTTTGCTACATTTCTTACAACATCCTTGTATAACTGAACATTATCAGAAGTTTTGGTTAGGGTGTCATGAAGAAAATTTATCTCAATCTGTCCGTTACTTGCGACTTCGTGATTCAGATTTGTAACCTGAATAGAATAATATTTATTTAATGTCCTGGCTATTTCAAATCTGAGATCAATTAAAGAATCCTGAAATGGGGTAGTGTCATATCCGGATTTTGGGCGAATAGGATATTTACCAGTTCCCACTTCCTCTGTTGACATAACACGTACATTTGAGCTATCACTAGAAAAATCAAATGGTTCATTCAAATTTCCTTTAATAGAGTCTGTTTCTTTAGAACCATTAGAAAATATAATATTATCAAAAATGAAGCATTCAACTTCTGCACCTACTTGACATGTAATTTGGTTCATTGCCAAATAATCTTCCATCTTTTGAGCAACATATCTTGGATCTCTAATGGAACGTCCTTTGTTAAATCCTTTATAAACATCCGCTATTACTGACGTTAAGTTGTTATTTGAAAGTGTAATTTGTCTCTCAGTTGATCTGTCTGGAAGTAAAAGCATATCTGACTCATCGATAGTGGCAAAACCCTTCACAGAGGACCCATCAAGACTAACTCCGGTTCTAAGAATCTCATAAATACAATCTCTGGTTGTTTGAAAATATTTAGCTAAGAATTTACCAATTACATCAGTATATCTTATTTGAATAAACTCAATTTCTTTAATATCATAATTATCGTTCGCTTCAGGAATCTTTTCGTTATTCATTTGTTGATTACTTTGTTTATTACTTTGACCATAAACTTTACTAAAATTCATAATAATACACCTACGTCATAGAATAAAAATTTTCATTAAATATAATATCTTTACTCATTAAATTTTAATTGATATAAGAACTTCGTTAATTGCTTATCCGAAATATAACTTATCAAGTATAGAAATACTTATCTAAAATTTAAAGAAAATAAGTAAATTGATTAGTTATTGAATTATCCAATTTGAGTGTAATGATATGATGTTATTCTACATGATGGTTTCGTATTAGGTTATCATAAAATCTTATTGATTTAATATTAACAAACTCAAGTATTCCATACTTTGATAATTCCCTGCCAAAACCACTATGTTTAATTCCTCCAAATGGAACCCGAGGGTCAGATACAACAACGTTATTCACTGTGACGATTCCAGATTCGACTAATCTTGAAAGTCTTTCTGCTTTATCAAGGTCTTGTGTCCAGATACTACATCCAAGGCCAAATTCAGATTTGTTAGCAAATTTGATTGCTTCTAATTCATTTTCTACGATTGTTATGGGGGCCACAGGTCCAAAGGTTTCTTCTTCTGCTACAGGCATATTAGGACTAACATTTTTTAGGATTGTTGGCTTGTAGAAGTATCCTTTTCTGTCAATCCTTTCTCCACCAAGCAAAAGCTCCGCTCCTTGTTTTATAGAATCATGAATAACTTTATCTATGAATTCGAGTCCTTGAAGGTTAACTAGAGGACCAATATCTGTACTTTCATCTAATGGATCTCCAATGTTAAGCTTTTCAGTATTTTCAACGAATTTATCTGTAAATTTTTCTGCTACATCTTTTACTACGAAGAATCGTTTACTTGCTATACAACTTTGACCACAATTAATAAACCGTCCTTTTACGGCACCGGCTGCTGCTTTATCTATATTCGCATCAGCACATACTATGAAAGGATCACTTCCTCCAAGTTCTAATACAGTTTTCTTTAATTGATATGTCGCTCTCTGTGCTACTTTTGAACCAACAGGTACACTTCCTGTAAAAGTGACAGCATTTACGTTTTTAGCATCTATTAAATATTCTGCAACACTGGAATTTCCTACGATTGTTCGAAATACCCCTGACGGTAATCCTATTTTTTCAAATATTTTTTCAATTTCTAAACCACATTGCATTGTAGCACTAGCTGGTTTTAGGACAATAGTATTTCCAGCTATTAAGGATGGAGCTGCAAATCTTAAAGCTTGCCAATAAGGAAAATTCCATGGCATAATGCTACCAATAACACCAAGCGGTTCAAAGGTTATGAAACTCTTTCTTGCATCGGTGTTGATAATTTCATCGGTCATAAAGACTTGTCCATTATCTGCAAAATATTCCATAGTCCAAGCACATTTTTCTATCTCTGTCTTTGCCTCTCGGACAGGTTTTCCCATTTCCTGAGATGCAACCTTCGCTAAGTTATCCTTATTCTTTCTAAATTGATTTGCAAAAGCATACAAATAATCTGCTCGCTTTTTGTAATTTTCCTTCCAAGAAGGAAAAGATCTTTTAGCCTTTAATATAATATTAGAAATTTCTTCAAATGTCATATTCTCATACTCATTTAAAATTTCTTCAGTAGCAGGATTGGTTGTCTTAAACTTTAATGATAGCATGTAATATTAATTCCTCATAATATTCTCATATAAATCATTGTAAGTAAATTACGATAAACTAAATACCATAGTTAAGAATACACGTTAATTTATAACAAACTTAGAAAATAGGAAGAATTCGAATATAATTAATTTATTTTAATAAATTCTATAATTATGTACGTATAACCTTCTTATGATTTTCTAAAGTTTACAAATTGTAAGATAATATCATTAAATAATTTCATAGAAATATTTCTTTTGATTTATTATTTATATATGCTAGTTTTAGGAATTCGTATCTCCAGTGTTGTATTATATCTATCTATTGTCTCATTACTCCCAATTTACAGTAAAACAAACTAGTCACATCTAATAGTTATTAACAAATTATTCATAAAAGTAATTCATTTGTACATCGGTTGATTTAAAGTCGTTTATCAGATGGCAACATATGCATAACTAATTGAAAAATTTTTTAACTAAAAATAGTAGATTTGTAAAATTAACTAATTCTTTTGATCAATTTGTCTTTATTCTAGAGACATATTTCTAATGATAAGTTTAAATCCTAAGATCTAACTCTAGCATTTCTTATCCCGTTAATTGTGATAAAAACAAAACAAGAAGGAAATTCGATCGAATATAATAGGATTATTATGATTGCAAATAAATATCGAAATTTTTGGATTTATTTCTCAATATTTAGGTATTGACTTTATCTCCTACTGGTTATTAATAAACACAAATTTCAGAATACTCCTGTTCAGTTAAAAAAGAGACAATGGATATTCTTTATTGTTCTATTTTTTTATGATAAATTTCAGTAGACTTTTCAATTAAAATACAAATTTTTAGCTTGATACATACACGATTAGATGAATATCAGCACAAATTAAAATTCGGAATCAAACATCATCTGCGACTAGCATTCAGTAAAAATATAAATAATTTATTTTATGGGCTGAAAAGTATCAAATTAGGGTTTTAATAGCTTCAAAACATTATTTTTGTTTGTAAGTAAAATTATCTTTATGAAGTAAATGTTTTACATTATTTTTACTTATTTTTTAAAAGATGGTCTAATTCGAATTCTTCAATATTTTTTTCAGAATTATCACGTTCTTTTAAACTATTAATATAAACTAATGCCTTTTCTTCAGTAGAAAATATGCCCTCTATTGTTCTATTTTCATCTTCGTTCCATATTACCCATACTTTCATAACTATATACGACCTTCTCTACATTTAAACCTGTATTGAAAAATTTGTTGTTCTACCTATTTTTATCATAAGCAAAAAAATAGGACCTTTAATGAAATATGGTAAAACTATCTATATTTTATTTGGAAAGAAGTTATACAAGATATAAGTAAATTTATGTATCTATTAATGCAAATTAATATATTGATTATTATTATAATAAATGAAAATAAAATTTTCTCATCTATTCTATATTTGTCAAACTAATATATATTATCAAATTATAACAAATTAATTCAATATAAGCAAAGAAAGATCTTTTAGTTATGATAGCAGATAACATCACACGCAAAAGATATCATATGGTCTGAATTATTTTGAAACAAGAAATATTTTTCAAAATATGTAGATGATCTGTCTTGGTTGAGGAATATTCATTTGTCTGGGCAATACAAAAACCAGATAAAAAATCAAGTAAATAGGCTCATTCTAAAAATATTACCTTTTAATAAATTTAAAGTGGATTTAATATTATAATAACATAAATAAATACAAATAATAAGATGAGAGATTACGCATGACCAAGTTATTATATTAAGACACAGAAAATTTGAACAAATAACTAATAATCTTGAGTGTGGATCTTTTTAATATTTGTAATATTTTAAATAAAAACCAAAGTATAATAGTAAACACAATCACAAGAACTATTTCATAGTCATTTTAGATAGATATAATCTTTAGACTAGTTTTTCGAAATTGATCATAAATTTTTCGTTTATTTCACATATATTTTGATATTTATAAGATATTCTATACATACGACAAATAGATTTTTTTTCTAAATGATATCCTATTTTTGTTATTTTTTTATATGTCTCAATTCTGTGTTTTAGTAAAATCATACCTATTCCTTCATGGCCTAATCTCAATTTGTCAATAATTTCAGAAGGAATTCTGTTTAAATAGACTTTAGAATGAGCTTGAATCAACACAGTTGGTTTTAATTGATGAGTAACTATCTGAGATTCTCGTGTAAGAATATCTTTAGATTCTTTCTGACTAATTATATTAATTTTTGTAGGTTTATTTAATAAAATTCGAAGAATTAGCTCGGTAGTACCATTGTGAGCAAGAAGTATTTTTTCAAAGTTATTAAATTTAATTTTACACATCTTTTCTAATTTAGCTATGTCATTAATGGAGACTTGATATGGATTGCTGATTTTTAAAACAAGTTTCATATTACATTCAATAGTAGCTTTAATTTAATATCTTATAACAGATAAACTCTTACAAGTACCAAAAATATAGAAAATGAAATTGTTGAGAAACTAATGATTTTAAGATAATATTCTAATTGATTTGCTTTTAGGTTATAAGGACTAGTTTTTTTTAATGCTTTATATCTTCTAGATATTCTTATATGAATAAATGAAATTAAAAATGCGAATGAGGCTGAGACTAAAGCTATTTCTGAAATAGTGTTTGTTTGTATTATATAACCTGCTAATAAAGGAAGACTTCCCCACGATAGAGCAAACCAAAAATTATTGTGAAAGAAACCTTTGAAAAGTTCCAAGTTATAAGCGAATAAGAAAAAACCTTCTATTATTCCAATAAACAATAGTACAAAGGCAGAAGTAAGTACATAATATACACCTATAATATATGCCAGAGATAGACCTCCTATGATCATTACTTTAAGTTCTTTTTCAGAAAAGTAATTTCCCCAAGGTTTATTTTTTTTTGATCCTAAGTTATCAGCAGCATGAGCTGAAATGCCCAGTGCTAAAAAATATATTAAAATTATCGCAATAGTTCTATCCCAGAATATGGTTATGGAAGTTACTGATCCTATGATAGTAAACGATATGCACATAAAGGTATAGGGTAGAAATAGTAATCCGATGAATGCTCTAAATTTTAATGGTCCGAAACGTGGAACAAACCATTCATTAATACGAGTAGATTCTTTCATGGTTTTATAGCTGAGACTATCGCAGATGTTCCAAATGTGTGTGATTCAATAACAATGGATTTGAATCCCTTATTGCCCAAGGCATTTAAAAGCATTGTAGTCCATTTAGTTTCTTTGATTAAGTTATCTAAATTTGATAAAACTGATTCCCAAGGCTTTGCTATTTTTCCTATGAAATTTAGAATTCTAAAATATTTGTGCCAAAAAAATTTCATAAATATATTATTCGGAAAGGTAAAGTCATGAAAGACTACAGATCCATTTTTCTTGGTAATGCGCCAAATTTCTTCTACTAATAGTTTAATATTGGCGTATTTGGCTAAATATGATGAAATAACAAGATCAAACATATTTGATTTAAATGGTAAAAATTCTGCTATAGAGTTTGTAAGTAATGAATATTTCATCCTTTTTTTTGCCTTTAAAATGTATTCAAATGTCAGATCTGCACCATATAGGTCTAATTTTTCAGATTTTATAAACGTAGAACATATTCCTGTGCCGCATGCTAGGTCGAGTATACATTTATGATATTCCTTGATATGTTTAACAATATGTTTTTTCCATGTAGAATCCTTTCCAAATGTTGTATATTTAACAACAAGGTCATAGCTAGATGCATTTAGAGAAGAAAAGAATTTTCTTGCTATAAAGCTGCCCTCAAAACTCAAATTAGAGTTATGAACTGGAATCTTAAATATAATTTTAGTAGTTAAAGATCCCTAAAAATTATTTTTAAAACTATCACTTTAACATTACTTTTTGTATCTAAGTTTATTTTGCTTAATATACTGGTTTGTCTAGCTTTACATTATGACAACCCAAAAAGAAGAAATTAAAAATCAAAATCTAGAAGAAAAAAAAGAAATAGCCCAGGTGGCAGAACAACAAAAGAATCAACTAGATACTGTAAAATCCAACACAGCTAAGACATTAGACAATATCAATAACACTACTAATGAATATCAAAAAAATAATAATGATTTTATTCAGACCAATATCAAATCAACGAATAAACTAGCTGATCAAACTCTCGAAACATTCCAATCAATATCAGAAAATTACCTTGAAATCCAAAACAATATTTACAAACTATACGAGTCAACATTTTCTAAAATTGTAAATAATATCTCAAATGATTATTGGAAAAACTTCATGGTTCCAGGAAGATTCAGTAATGCCTATAATGAAACAAATAAAAAAATTTCTGGTAACTCTATCGATACTAGTAGAATAATCAATGAAATTACATTGGAATATTCAGAATTTTTCAACAAAACAATGGAAATTGGACAAAAATATTACAACGAATCAGTTAAAAGTTATATGGATTTTCTAAATAAAATCGAAAGATCTTATTACTAAAGTCCTTATTCTATTTTTTTACATTTTTAGTTTTTGAAATTAAGCATTAAAAGCTTTAACTAATAATCTCCTATTAAATATATGGAAATTTAAGTTGAAGAAAGAAAACCTCTGCTAATATTTTGATGTACTTTTTGATTCTGAATTTTTACATCTTCAGTTTACGTAAAACATAATCCTTAAATATATTTAGAGATGAGAAAAGGAATTACATGTCTGTTTGGAATGAGATTCAAATTGCAGGTTTATCTCAAATTTATAGAAAACACATATCTAAATATTAATTCTTATTTGAATGAGTATTTGGTAGAGTAATAAATCTCGAAACTTTGAAGATAGACTAATAAAGAAATCAGATGTATTCTTATTATTAAATAATATTGATTAATTCGATTTTATGGTAACATTTCAATTGAATAGATTAGCAAAAATAACCAGATCTTTGACTTACAAAATATTGTATGATTTTATAATAAATTTTTTCAATTTTCTGTAGTTAGATTCTCTGGAAATATTACTTCTACTGGTGCTGCTGTTGTTATTGTTGTTGAGTTTGATTCATACTTTCATAAACATTCCAATTGAGTTGCAGATCGCCTTGTCAATTACATGTTATGGTAAAAGCATAATTTTCTCCTTGATTTAGAACATCATAATCGACATACATTCAAAACTGTCTTTCGGTATTTCGTTGCAGATCACTAGGTTCTGAATATGTAAAACTAATCAATTGCAATCCTATTTCCATTTTGGTCATAAAAAGTCGCACTTATCTTTATAAATCAAACAGTCTTATCGATGATATTTTGAATTTTTCCCAATAATCTAGTGAAAAATTTGCCATAGTTTATTTCATAACTTCACAGTTCTACCTTGTTTTATTCAACCCAATAATGCCTCCGTTTTTTATTTCATTTTATTCATCCTTAATTTAAAGTCAAAATAGTCATTATAATTATTGATATTGTTATTGTTATCGTGATCATAAGGATATAGAACCTATTCTCCTGATTATATTTTAAGATGGTTTAAGTTTAACTATACAACATTTTTTTATTTGTTTTATCAATGCTTAACTATGTTGTGTTTTTTACACCAAAGAAACAGAAATGTACCCTAAATGATATTAGTTAACTTATAGCAGGTAGAATTTTCCTGTATTTAAGTATGTAAAAAAATGATTTTTATGAATGGTATAAAAAATTCATCAACAAAAGACCTCTACATTTCAATATTTTCATAAGAATAATGTGAGCCGATTACTAACGTATCGTCAGTCCATATGAAAATCTAAAACAGTTGGATTGAAGATCTTTATTACCACATTCAGTAAAATTGATTATTGTTCAATGTCCTCTGTTTGACAATTCCCATACTAAATCATCGAACATAGAATTCATATGCTTGATCCTTATATCTATACCTTCTAGAAGGTTCAAAGCTTCAGCTGTATTATTATTTTGTAGTAAAGTAATTGCCTCATCTACATTTCTTTCCAGTATAGTATGGGTTTCACGCATATGATTAATCAATACATCAGCAGTAAATTGTGCAAAAGCAACCGGTACTAGTGATATTGCAACCAGTAAAATTACTACTATTGCTATATATTTCATAATATTCTTACTACATTAATTTATATAAATACTCGTATTATTAGTAGAAAATGTATTTTCCGACGATACCTATTCAATTTGTTTATCTGGTAATAGAAGACAGATTGTTAGACAAGATGAATTATTAACATGATCTAGAAAACATAAAATGAGGTTTTAAAATCTATTAACTCAAATCATAAAGCGTTATCTATAAACGTTAATGCCTATAAAGAATAAGTCATTTACTATAGATCCTGAAATAGATATCTACAAATAAGAGATTAAATAAACTAAAAGATAATTATAAAACGACATACAGCTAATATATTAGGAAAAACAAAAAAACAGAAATCAAATTGTAGAAAAAGATACTACCGCTATCCTACCAAGATTGAGTTAACATCTTGAAATCAATTTATCTTAGATTTGACCGAATAAAACTAAATCGATTTCCTACAAAAAATCCAGCATAGTCGACCTCTTGATGAATCTAACGATAAGAGGAACAATATAACATTTTGAGCGAGATAATAAGATAATATCGATCCTAAAATATAACTGAAAATTATTTTTGAAGATATTATTATAGTTAGAAACAGTTAATCGTATACCTCTATTTCAATACAAAAGATTGTATTTCTCTATTTGGGTACATATATAGATATGATCGAAACTTTCCATTCTACATTTCATATACTGAATTGTTTCCCCCATTTTTATTCTACATATTAAAGAATGATCTAGCTAGTATTTGAATCGTTTTATGTTACTAGATTTATAATCATACTTTCTACATGTATTAGTGAACCAAATGCAGATCTGGTATATGCTTGATATAGGATATTGTAAGAGTTTAGCAGTATTGACCATGTTTCTTCAGAAATATAGATTCTAAGCATAGTAGTATATATTGATCAGATACATAACCATAACCAATCATAGTAGTCGCTATTTTGAAAATAGTCTTAATTATTTTGAATCCTTATACCTTTTCTCATATAGATATGACAGGTTCCAATATTTGATTACAATTCCATAGATGCATCTTCTTTGTTGTAATAAATTATTAATTCTTCAGAAGTAGTCTTTATTCTTAAGACAAGAAAATACACATAAAGCAAATATATAAAAATATCTTCTGTTTGTTTTAAATCCAGTTTTATCTACGTCAAAAACAGGATGTTCTTAGATCTAGTTTTTAATGGCTACCTTAATAATAGATTATTTTCTCTAACATCAATGTATATATTTGTTAATTTTATTTTCAATAATTATTGAAATATTATATTGAAATTTGTAAATTCTGTCTTTTTCTACAATATCGAGTCACTAATTTCTCTTTCTAATGTATGATATATTATTTGTCATATCCTGCATATTTGAATTAGTTGAGTTTTAGAGTTAAGATACGTATCAGCTTTTTATTATAAATTTTTGATTTTGATCCTATAACCAATATCCAGAATTTTACAAGAACAAGCAATTTAAAGGATTTAGAATTAGTCTTTTGCCTTTCAGTGATTATTTTCAATAATGCTTTATATATCTAAAAGATTAATTAAAAGGAAAAATCATTAGAGTTTACCATGATTATATAAATAGTTTAATATAATGAAAATATTAACATTTTCATGACTACTGAACCAATCATTAAAGTTCGAACATTAAAGGAAATTAATGTTGAAGGCGGTGTTGTGTTTGATGGTTTTCATGGTATAGGACTTGCTGGAACCATAGCTTGTGGATGTTTTATCAATTCCTTGAAAACTGAATTAGTAGCCGTTTTAGATTCCCCCATTTTTCCTTCATTATCTGTTATATATGACGCTAAACCTCATTTTCCAGCTAGAATTTATGCAAACGAGGAAAAAAAATTAGCATTCTTTGTTTCCGAATTAATACTAGATTCATATGCCCATAGACATTTAGGCCAAACGATATTAGACTGGGTAGATTCGCACAAATGTAAGACAATAATAAGTATAGCAGGTAGGGCAATTAAACAAGAAAATCAAACGAAAAAAGAATCCACACTTCATGTTATTTCCAATTCTCCCATTATAACAAAACTATTAAATGATGTAGGAGTATTGACATTAAAGAATGGGACAATAGAAGGGATACCAGGACTCCTTTTAAATGAAACAAATTGGAAAAATATTGATGTAGTAGTTTTCGTTGTTGATGTTATCGCTGGAATACCAGATTTTAGAGCGGCAGCTAATGTTGCTCAAGTTGTTAGTAAAATCGTTCCTGAAGCATTTTGTGAAATTCAACCTTTAATTAGAGAAGCTGAAAATATAGAAAGTAATTTAAAAACAATACGAAGTCAAACATTAGATAGGTCTAAAGAAAAAATTTATGGATAAGGATCTTGAATTATCATATTAAGTAGTAAGATGTCAAGATCTTTTTATTTTAGATTACAAATACTGACCAACCAGTAAACCCAAGAGAAATTAATAAAATATTTTACCAAAATAATCTTAATTCTGTAAAAAAAGGCGAAACTCAAAAGTATAATTATAATTTTGTTAAGGGAAGATAGTTTTTATCCTAGTATATTTAAATACTCGACTAGTAAGTTCTTTTGGTTTGTACTCCGCATTTAAAGGTTCTCTTCAACCAAATGCTTAACTAACCATCAAAACCTATATTTCGATTTGATATGTCTTATAATTATGATCTATATTTCATCATGAACAAAAAGAATTTAGGGCATCATTTTTCAATTATCGGGAATTCGAAAGATTTGCAATCTAATGTGATTCTAATCAAAAAAACATACAACTCCCTGTTAAGTTTATACTTTGAACAGTGATATACTGAAACTTTTTACTGCTATTTTAAAAATGGTAATATAATAAGATTTGACAGTTTTTATTTGTCCCGTTGTTATCAAAAATCTATATTATAAAAAATACATTATTAAATGAATAATCTTATTTGTCATTCAAAAATGATAATAGTCTTTGATATACTATTGCTGTCTTCTCTACAAATGGGGAATGACCTGCGTCAATGATTACTACAGATTCAGAATTCTCAATCAATCGGAACTTATTAATATGATCTACCGGTATTAATCTATCTTTTTCTCCCCATATTATTAGACAAGGAATATCTTTGATTTTCCTTAACTCGTCTTCTTTAACACAAGTAGAAGTACTATTTTTAAAAGCGGATTGGAATGCTTGTTTTGCTCCATGTTTATCAATTACTGATATGAAAATATTTACAAAAACTGGAAGTAACCTATATGGTTCTGCCAATAGGTTTTCAAATACACTTGTTACTTTCTTAAATCGTAGATCAACATCTTCTTCCATAGCTGCATCCAAATATTGTTTCAATAAACTAGTAGGCCCTTCAAGCATACCCGAAGAGTCTATCAATACAAGTCTATCAATTTGTCTTTTATTCTGAATCGCGTAATTTAACGCTATATATCCACCTAGCGAATGTCCTATTAATGTGATTTTATCCTTATCTTTTATTCCTATTTTTCTAATAAAATCTCTGATAAATTCTGTAAAATACTCTATTGTATAATCTGCTTGTGGTTTATCACTTTGACCAAAACCTATTAAATCAACAGCGAGCACATGAAAATGCTCTGATAAAGCTTGTGGAATATCTCTCCATACAAGCAAAGATGAACCAAGCCCATGAATAAACAAGATATGTTTTTGTTTCTCTTTACCGTATTCATCATATCTAATTTTAAATCCATTATTCAATTCCACAAACATTTGGGAAACAAACACTATAATAATATCCATTAATATATCTTCTTCCAAATTATTGAGGATATTTTAAATTTGTAACCTTTTTACCAGTATAATCCCCCGATTTATTTCGATTTAAAGATAGATTGTCTCGTATATTCTATATTGATAAATGTTGGAGGCAGACTCACACAATATATATTTGGTTTTCTATTAAATCTATAAGAATATAAAATATAATTACATAAAACATGACAATAACTACTCTTTTCTCTCGACTCTTGGTGATTTTAAAAAATAACTCTAAAGAACCTTAAATATATAAACAAACAAAAATAAATCATTTATTTATCAGATTAAACTTTAATGATCAAATAGATTGAGAGGTTAACACTAAACCTGACTCATTATATCAGCAATATTGTCTATAACCACTCTTTTTGGTTTATAGGTTATTTGTGAAAAATATATTGAAAATATCTGTGGATATGTTATTTTGAAGGGTTATCGAAAAAGGTAGTTTATATCATAATATATTCTTGAATAGAACTTAGCTGAATGAATTCCATTGTCAAAGATAACAATAATAATGCCTATTGAGAAATTTTTACTAGGATCAATATCAGTGGTTATAGTAGGTCTCATTCTATAATGAGATGAATATGGAAAACAAGTTATTCTTTCTATCAATAATAGAATATAAATCATCTGGACACCATTATCTATTATTAATAGTTATGCAAAAAAAAAAGATGAATCAATTAACCAATAACTATATAGAGATAATAAAAAAATAATGAATTGATTATGTAAAAAATCACGGTAATATTTTACCAATTTCCAACCTTGTCATCTTGATTATTGATATTTACATTAACACAGATGTTTACAAGGTTTTTATCGATGTTAATACCATCATTTCCATTTTCATTCATGATTCTGTTTTGATTTTTAGCTCCATCTTGAGCTGTTTGTGCTTCTGCTGTTCCCATGTTATCGCCCAGGTGTGGTTTGATATCAATTCCATTGAGATTAACGTTGAAATTTACACATTTTATTTTCTGTACACTTAGACCTAATGATTTTTTATAGTTATCTTTTGCATATGGATCTTTATTGAATTTTTGTTCGTATGGTTCAGCAAAAGATGTGGGCATAAGCATAGAAATGGTGCCGGCAACTAAAACTGCTATCATGATGAATATTGTCCCGTTTCTAAATTTGGAACTCTCCATTGGTATGATATTTCCAATAAAATATATCTATGGTTGGAATAATAATTATCTACTATTTGAACATGATGTATTTGTATATAATTTCAATGTAATAATTATAATACCATGGTTATATTAAATTTTTATAAAACAACAGGAAAACATATTAAAACATAAATTCTTAAAAACACAGCTTTTTATATTCTAATTAAGCAAAAAAATCAATACTAAAAAAGTACTTTGATTAATATTTTCGACTGTATTTAGAAAAAGAATATTTTGATATTTTAGTTGAAAAAATATATTGAAATCTAACACAAAATATAATAGAAAAATAAAGCAAATTTATAACTTTATTCTTAAATTGATAGTCTTGGTTTTTATGATATCTGGTTTTTTGTGATGATAATAGCTTACAGGTTATGTTCTTAGATTGTATTTTATACACTAGCAATTATCAATGGTTAGAACCATTGGATGCGAATTGTAGTTTCCACCAAGATAACAACTCTCGAAACGCTACAGGTGCATAGCAAATCAATATGAGTTCTCTTTAATAATACTCTCATTTATTTCATAAGTGATCAAAACATTTTTGTATTCAAATTCACATAGTCAGTTAGAAAAATCAATTTAACCCAAAAACTTATTAGAAATAATCTTGAAATATAAATATGAAAAAAATTGTGTTATTGCAATACGTGTGTGCTGGTTTATCATTAGCATTTATCTGCTATCTCACAATAGGAGCGGTCGGTTATTTAATGTCTAAAAAAGGAATATTTTCTCTGTAAAATATTTAAAAATAAAATTTACTTCGTTGTTCATGAAGATACTCGCTAGTTAAATTATTTTTTAATAATCAAAATAATTATATTATATTTTTCTTGTTTAATTTATATTCTATAAAAATTTAATAGTTTACTACTATTAAGACTATAAATAATGATCTAAAATTTATTGTTTACATTTTGTCAATAATACTCGAAATTTAAAAATAAGAAATAAAATTATTTAAAAATCTTAATCTGATCTTTTGATAGCAAAGATAACTAAAAAAAAGTTGATATTTCATAATTAATGACAGATGAGACAAATACATTTAGGTATTAATTCTAGTAAAATTTAGTAAATTTTATGTTATCCTATATTCTATATAACAATCTTCTAAACATAATCTTCTCTGACAAATATTAAAAGACCTAATTAGATTCAACCAACTGATAATAAAACATCTTCCAAAAACCTATTCTGCTTTAGAAAATTTTGGAAATTATTCCTAATTTATATTAAGCTGTTCAAAATATTATGTAACTATTTAAACAGTATTTTTATGTAAAAATATTATTACTTTAGCTCTAATGACATGAATATTTTAATATATTAACTACCATGTATTGAGGCAAATCTCCAAAAGATTATAATTTTTGCTAATTTAGCCAGTACTCTATCTCTTAATTCATATTTTTTAATTGTATTTTTTCCAACTCCTAATTTAATTCCGTGGATAATCTCCACTGCATTTGTAGTATTAACTTATCAGGCAGTTCACTGTAAAAATGATTTTGATTAAAAAAAAGTTAATAGATAATAGTATAAATCCTAATAGTTAAATTTTAAAGGTTATTATGAGCCAATTATCATAAAAGAGTATCACTAATAACATTGGAAAGTATATTTGTAATTATTTGGTAAAAACGATATTAATCAAATGTTGAGTCATGATTATCAAAATTAAATCCATTTAATAGTTAAGATATTCTTTTTTTGTATTCTAAATATGCTCTATTTGATTATACTTTATTAATGAGTAAAGAAATCAGTTCTAGTCATTATTTATATAAAATATCATAATATTTTTTTATTACTTCACCTAAATGACTAATATGAGTTATGAAGAAACAGTTAAAGAGATAGAAAATACGTTTGGGATTTTCCCTGAATTCATGAAAAATACCCCAGAAGATATTCTTCCACAGATGTGACCTTTATTTAAAAAATATCAAATAGGAAAATCTGTAATCCCTGACAAATACAGAGAGATGATGATGTTAGCGGCAGCAGCAGCTACCAAATGTCCATATTGTCAAACTTATCACAAGGTAGTTTCTAAAATGTTTGGTGCTACAGAGGAAGAATTAAAGGAACTAGCTGTTATTGTAGGACTGACTTCATTTTGGAGTAATATATTACACACTCAAAACTATGATTATGACACCTTTGCAAAAGAAGTGCAACAAATTAGTGAATATATGAAATCAAAGTAATAATCAGTTAATTATTCCGATCTCTTTATTTGTAAATTCGCAATAATCATATTTGTGCCTTTAACACTAGTGAAAAAGTTGTATATAGATTTTGATATACTTAAATTATGATTGATTTGAATTTTGGTTCAAAAAAGTTAATACTTTACTATGGTATAATTGTTCCATTACTGTTAGTTTTATAATTTATTAGATAGGGAACTACATGTATTCCGACTTTTAAAAAAAAGAATAGCAATTTCACCTATACGAATTTAGTCCATATTATTGTATATTTGAGATTAAAAAACGTTTATAGATTTAGACAAAACCAATTATAATATGTACTAACACATTAGTCATTTACCAGTTTTACTTAAGTAGTAAATGTAACAATCAAATATTCCATAAAACACCTATCAAAACCTGTTATTAAAATTTTATAAAAATATCTTAAATTTTGGACGTATAATTATTAAGTAGATATATTTCGAGTAAAAATAAATTACACATTACATGAACGATTTGATATCATATCTTCCTATTCTAAAAGCGAAATCAAAATTTATAAGGAAATAAAATAACTTGTTTTTTATGAATAATAACCAGAATCTTAAAAAAACAAAGACAGTATGGGCTTTAGGTTCTTATGGTGATGTTGCTAAAATGCTTCCACCTATGTCATCTCATTTAATACGTTCTACGAAAGTAAATGCCAAAGATCACGTATTGGATGTAGCGTGTGGTCCAGGAAATACAGCCATAACAGCAAAAAAAATAGGTGCAGAAGTAGTAGTAGGATTAGATCTTACTCCTGAATTACTCGAACGTGCTAGTCAGGAAGCAACTATTGCTGAAGTAAAAGGCATAAAATGGGAAGAAGGCAATGTAGAAAATCTTCCATTTGAAGATAATTCATTTGATGTAGTTTTATCTAGTGTAGGTCATATGTTTGCCCCTAACCCCGAAGTAGTTACAAAAGAACTTCTTAGGGTAACAAAACCACATGGACGTATTTCTTTTACGACTTGGCCACCAGAACATGCTGTAGGAAGAATCTTTGCAGCGATTTCAAAACAAATTCCACGTGATTCAAATTATCCGCCATCTCCAATGAATTGGGGAATTCCAGAAATTATTAAAAAATATTTTGAGAATAAAATTAATGATATTCATTTTGAACGTGGTATTATTAATGTACCTATATTAAGTTCCAATCATTACTGGTATGAAATGAGTACAAGATATGGACCTGTAATAAATGCTATTAAATCACTTGATGATGGAAATAAAGAGAATCTAAGAAGAAATTTCATAAAAGCCATAGACCCTTTCATATCTGATAATATATTAAAATTAGATTATTTACTAACTATGATAATAACAAAAGAAAAAAATTAGTTTTTTTGTATGGGTAATAAAAAATATTATATCGGAAAAAAGTATTATTATTCATGAACTCATAATAATGATAGAGATCCGAGAGATGCGACAAATGCAAGACGAATTTCTCTAATAACATCTCCTAATACTAAGATAGATGACAAGATAGATGCTTTAGCTGGTACAGGAGACATGGGTGTACTACCAATTCCTTTAGTTTACAATGGATGGGTCCAATATTTTCCTTCTGAATGGAAATCTCTGCTTACTGAAGAACAACAGAATCTTACTAGATAACTGCAATATTTTCATCATTATTTTTTTGTATAAATATATTGTACTATATTTGTCTATACTTTATAATATTACTTTAACTAATTTATTCACATTTATTAATCTATTACATTATCCAATTATAAAATGAATGCAACCAGGAATCTAAAAAATGATCATATTACAATACGAAGAGTTAAGGATATTGCTCAAAAATGTTCAGATAGATTATATGCAGATCGCTATGTACCAATAGAAGACGTTGAAATCATCTCTGTAATAATAGAAGAATTTGTTGATCACTTCCATCATGGTAAGGAAGAAAAAGCTTATTTTCCGGATACAAAAGAAAAGAATGGATTTGCCGAGGATATTCGCAAATTTCTTATCGAACACGAATTAGGAAGACGAATCGCTATTATGTTGAGGAGAGAATTAAATGAAGTGAAAGAGAAGAGGAAAGAACAATCCAAGCACAAAACAAATAAACAAGATCCTATAAACATGGAACCAATTGCCAGATTCTTAAAATCCTATGCAGTGTTTATAGATGATCATACCGCAAAAGAGGATAGATTCTTTGACTTGGTTGATGAAAAAAATGTAATAACAAATGAGGAAGATGAAATGTTATTGAAGCATTACGAGATGTGTAAGAATCAGGCTGGTGGTGAAATAAGAATACAGGAAATGGTAGTTCTAATTAAATTCTTGGAAGAAAGAGAATGGATGAAAGACTAAAACTACCTACAAATGCTACGTATACCCTGATTTTAGTGAAGAACATCAAAATATCTTAATTTTATCAATAAAACATTATTTGAAACATTTTTTATTGATTGCTATTCTTAATTTTGAAAAATCAACAATCTCTTATTATCAATACAAGATCTATGTGAGATGGAGCTAGGTTCACACGAATATTGAAAATAGACAATTGAAAAATTTTTAATGTAAAAAATTTGAATAGTGATTAAAAGAAAAACACTAATTAATAAATTTCTTAATATGTCTATGCTAGGAGCACAGCATTAAACCTATTCTGTTATTCTACTTTTCGTAATTCGTCTAGAATGTGAGTATTTTTTAACTGAATTGGTATAGCCTATTTTTCCTCTCTAATTTCTTGTAATTCTTGATTGTTTTGTTATTTAATAGTAATTAACCATTCATCTCAAAATTTACCTAATACCAACTTCCGGTTTGAAATGATTTAAGTATTTTTTAGGAGTACTAAAAAACATCTAATTTTTTCATCAATTGCTAATTGATTTGAAAAGGCTTATAACTAATACAACTACTATCTCATTAATTTTTACTGTATGACAAAAAGTCATAATTATTTGAGGTTTTAATTTAATTAGTAAGATATATAGCTAAGAACCTTCTATTTAATACTGAATAAAATCAAAAGTAAGAATAAACACATTACCTGAATAAAATCAAACGTGAAAGAAATAGAACACATAATTATATTGTAATGTATTCTCTTTATCTATACTTTCTTGGTTTAAGGTTACGTAGTACATCTAAAGCATTAGTGATATTTAGAGATGATAAAAGGAGTTATGTTGCTGTTTGGAACTGGATTCAGATATTTGGTTAATTACAGATTTAAAAGAGAAAAAAATTAATTGTTTTTATTATATAAGAAACTATTATTCAGATAGGAAAAAACCATTTTTGGTTATGGATAGCCATATAACCAATTAATAGTTCTGTGATTAGAATATATGTACTAGCGGAGCGAAACATGATTATTGCAGAAAATTTCATTCGATCGCTTGTATCAAAATATTGAAAACATACCGTCTATACAGATGGTGGAACATGGTATGATCAAGCATGTAACATAATTGGATTAAAACACTATCTGCATTCTTCAATAGAAAAAAGTTTGATGGAAAGAGTAAACCAGTTTTTTAAAGACAGGATAGAAAGTTTTGATGATTATTATCCTTGTATCAAAGAAGAATGTAATCTATTTCATTTACATAACTGGATACAATTCTTTGTTTCTATATACAATGATATGATAGTAAATAATAATGATGATTTTTTATTAAAGGAGGTGAATATTATCTTAAATTAACACAGCCCTCTAATATAATAGAATTAAATCCATCATCATACCATCATCTCACACTGTATTTGTAAACATTATATTTTTCATATTTTTAAACTAAATATCGTATGATTTTTTCAGTAGCTAACATGTTTTTTGTATATGAAATTTATATTCCAAATACTGAAGATTGAATTGGTTCAGAACAAGCCTAAAACCAAAGATGACGATCCCTTAATAATTTTTTCAAAGATGAACGACGTATAAATTTTTATAGGTTTTCTATAAATATGGAAGGAACCGATCATCTAAATCCAGTAAGAAATTATAATATGACTTTTTTGTATCTTAATATTACTAAACACTTGAAAGAATGATTCATACTCAAACTAAGGAAATATTAATTTAAACATTATCTTTCATCAATTAGAATGTTATATTTCTAATAGATTTTAATAACATGTATTGTGAGAATGGAATTTTCGTAGCTAAAACTAGATTAGTAAATTACCAGCTTAATACAGATAATTGGTATTTCGTATTTAATGATTTTTATGTATTAGATCAAAGGATTTAAAAGTTTATAGTTATCAAATTTTCCATAATTTCAGTCTCAGAATCTCTTTTTAGTGTTTCTCGTATAATAGATTGAACATAATATTTTAAAAATATAGAGACTTTTCTGCCCATATTGTGTTTGAGGCTTATTGTAATTTTATTATCGGGGGTAGTATTATAATCACACTCCCCATTCATGCAGTGGTGTGAAAACATGTTTATAAATTCTATTACATTTCGATCTGTTATTTTTTTCCATTTAAATAGAATGAATTCTTTAGGAGTTTTTTGTCCAATTTTTAGAGCTAAACTAATTAATTCTTTTTCATCTATCACTTTAACTAACGCAGAAAATGCATCTTTACTTAAAATAATAGTACCAAATTTTTCAATAAACTGAAGCCACTCTATGTACTCTCCAAGAATTTTATTTGCTATTATATTAATACTAACTTTATCCTGTTTTGCTCTCTTACGCAAATACTCCTCATATTGTTTACTGATTCGAAAAGTAATTGTAGTAGTAGAAGTAGTGTTTTAAGTGGAAGATGACAACCCATTATTTATCATAGCATCTGTTTAAATAAATTTTGTGTTTGAGTGTACATATGAATGCAAAATAAACAAATCCTATAAATATCAGATAAGAACGGAAATTTTAATGCTAAAAAGTCAAAAATTTAACAGACTCTTTTCTAGTTTTTTGGCATTCTCATTGATTATGGCAATAGGATCGATTGGGAATAATAGTTTAGGGGGAGGAATGTTAGCAATGGCACAAACTAATACTACAACTTCAGAAGGAGAGGATTCAAACCTAGTATTACGTGCAGGACCCCTGACAGCGGTAAGACATATTTTTGATGATCCGACATTAAGAGTATTCCATTACTGTACTCCCCATCATTTGATAATGGCTGTATGTACGCTCTTTGATACAAATCAAAAGAACGCAACATTGATAGGAATAGAATATATGCTTACACCAGATGACTATAATAAACTTCCAGAAAGAGAAAAACCCTATTGGCATTATCATGTAACAGAATTTGCACCAAACCGAGCAGATCCGCATTTCCCTCAGTTATCTGCAGAAGATGAGAAAAAAGTTCTAAAGATGATCGAGGATTCATATGGCAAGGTAATTTTAACTTGGAATCCAAATGATCAACTTCCTGCTTTCCCGCCTCAGATCCCCATAGTTCAACATCCAGATATGGTGAATAAATCCTCAACTCCAGAAACACATATTGGAAGTTATACTCAGAGCTTAGATTACTAAATCCCTATTTTTTTTACTCTATCTTTCAAATACTAATTAACCCGCTACATTAGATTTTTCTGAAATGGAGAGTATAGATAGTGTGTCAATCCAATAACCATAGATGTTTCCTTATACCATTCACCCCCATCTGTATCTATGGTATTTTTTTCGTATTCGGATACAAGCGATCGAATGAAATTTTCTGCAATAATCATGTTTCGCTCCGCTAGTACATATATTCTAATCACAGAACTATTAATTGGTTATATGGCTATCCATAACCAAAAATGGTTTTTTCCTATCTGAATAATAGTTTCTTATATAATAAAAACAATTAATTTTTTTCTCTTTTAAATCTGTAATTAACCAAATATCTGAATCCAGTTCCAAACAGCAACATAACTCCTTTTATCATCTCTAAATATCACTAATGCTTTAGATGTACTACGTAACCTTAAACCAAGAAAGTATAGATAAAGAGAATACATTACAATATAATTATGTGTTCTATTTCTTTCAAATCTTATTTTATTCATAATATATTTAGAATGTTCTTAGCTATAGCTTTTACTGCTTAAGTTAACACAGCCGATTTTTTACAATTAGACAACAATATTGGAAGCTGCCATCTATATGTTGACAATAGAATTTTCATAATTAGAAAAATCTCTCATATGCCTTAAATGTATAATCGATTGGTTTCTTCATAGGAGACTCCATGATTTTAAATTTATACAATTTGTTAAAACATAAATAATATCATAAACTGTATAGTACCTTTGAAAGCCGTTTTTATATCTTGGACATAAATGTTATTGATTGTATTCATTCCTTTTTATATTTGGATTTGGAAGAGATCTGCAGGCTCGAATCGTATTATCCTTAATTCTTTATATCAGGTTAAAATGATCTAGATAAAATTATCACTATTGGACCAAATATTTTTAATATCATTAAAAAAGAAAAATTCATGATAATGTTCTTGGTCATATACAAGGATTAAATTTCATAGTATGATATAAAGTCACTTAGATTTCGAAAATATCCAATTACTGTATCTTTATTTATTCAATTTAAATGTGGTTAATTTATTGTTAGAATTTTTAAAAAGATAGAAATTCAAAAACAAAAAAAATAATTGGTTTAGATTAGATTATGATTTATAGCTTCTCTATTATTGTTTTTGCTTCTTCATAGGTAAATGCTTTAAGAGTTTCACTCCTTACGTTACCTAACTTTTCCAGAGATAGTATAGTAGACATAATCTTCTCATCATCTTCTGCTTCCAATATCAATACAACGTCATATCTACCAAAGGTAAAGTAATGACCATGGATAGTTACCCCTTTGCTGTCACATAATTTTTTAAAGTCTTCTACACGATTTGGAATTTGCTTCATATGTTCAATTCCTTGTTGTGTAATTGACAATAGAAATAGATAATATCCCATTATTTTGTATACTATTCTACTAAATATATATTTACTTATTTTAATATACTATTTAAATATGCATTTGGTTTCTAATCTATAGAATGAATACTAATATAATACTCTAAATCTCTAATTCTGGTCTTTGGGATTTAAACTCAATATTAATATTTTACCACATTATATCTAAGATTCATTGTCTATAGAATAGTTTCACTTTTCCAGGATAAAAATAATAGATTTAACAGATCAGTGATTTCAAAAAACATATCTACCGTTAAAAGATATAAAAATAGAACGAAAATTCTTACAAAAATAACACGAACTATTTTATATTAATCATATTAAATGAAATTTCTCCACAACATTTAATTTTCTTATCTATTGTCCTCGACTGCTTCTCTAGATATTAACATAAAGACTTTATCTGCAACATTTTCAGGACTCAGAGGCACAAGACTAAATTCATCTGCACCATAGTCTAAAATTCGTGTTTTATGAGTATTTGCATCCCCAATGGCCAAAATCTTAGTATTAGGATTAATCTTCTTTACATTCACGATCAACATACTCTCTCTATCGCTTGCGATTTCCGCTCCTGCTAATACTACATCAACCTTTCCTTCCATTTCTTTGAATTTTTGTATACAGTCCTGAGCATTGGAAAATTTGTATGGATCTGTACCTTTTAACCAAAGCATACCTGCTATAAGATTATTTACATCAGTGTTGTTTGTTACCACAAAAACTCGAGGTTTGATGATTGTCATGCCCTGTTGTATGTGAAAATATCTATGTAATTATTTATGTATATCTCTTTAAAAGGTCTGTTGCTTTACTTTTAATTCCAACATGATTTTAAACTTAGTTTATGATCCATATTTTATTTTTTTTAATATTATATGATTAAGAAAATCTTATGGCATAGTGTGATTAGATATAAACCTGATCTCAAACTAAAAGCCGATCCCTAAATTAGTTTCATGTAACTGATACTACTACCACATTCTACAAGAACAATATAGTTCTCATCTTTCTTTTCATACCTTGTAAATAATTTCCTGAATCTGTTATGTCCTATATTTCTTCCGTCTACAACCAATCTTCTAACATGATTTTTGTTTGGAATAAATTTTTTTCTCTTTTGTGAAGTATATGTGGTACGTATCTTCTTTTTATGATTTCGTGTTCTATTTTTTTGGAGTTATATGCTTAGTCAAGATATAAATCCTGTTTACTCCTTAGTTAGAAGTTGGTATGGATTATGTTAGGCGTTTCATGAGAATATAGTCAATTAAAACTAAAATAGTAACACCATGAGTATCTGTAGATGTTATAAAAGCAGTCATAAAAATCCTTCAGTTAATCTAATCCGCGATAGCTATATCTAAGAATTTCTTTATAGTTGAAAGCTGTATTAACTTAACGAAAGAGAGTTAGCTGTGAACGTTCTCCTATGACAATATATGTAGATAAGATTTGTCAGAAACATAACATCAATTATTGTAGTTATGTCTTCACTGTTCTTGTATTTTCTTCGTTTGAGTTTAAGAAATCCGTCCAAAGCACTAAAACTCTTCATCGAACAAAAAAAAGTTATGTTTCTGTTTGGAATTGGATTCAAAGATTTGAATCCGATCAGATTTATCAACGAAAAAGGGGTTCTGAATTCATAATAGATGGAACTATAATTCAGATCAGTGGTTCACATTTTCATTGTAGATTTGTATAGAACCGTTAAATAGATCTCTCCTTGGATTTTACATTTTCCAAGACATAAATATATTTGTAGCAGAGAATTTTATCAGGTATCTTGGATCAATATATGATAAACATACAATATACAAAGAAGGAGATATCCGTAATCCACAAGCATGTAACTTTTTATATTTCAAACAATAGATTGCACTCATTTTTAGAGAAAAGTCTGATCGAAAGAGTAATGCAGTATTTTAATGCCATAACAGAATGTTTTGATGATTACTATCCTTGTATCAAGCAAAAATATAGTAATAACAATCGTGATCTAGAACATGTATACAATTAAATCATAATATTCATTTTTATGTATATCTAAAATTAGAAGTTAATCTATATCTAATATTGAGGGTGAAAAGGGCTCTGTTAAGATAAAATAATATTCACCTCCTTTTCTAACTCAAAATGATTATTATTTGCTATGGTATCATTGTACATAGAGATAAAGAATTGTATCCAGTTATATATGAAATAGATTACATTCTTCTTTGATACATGGATAATAATCATCAAAACTTTCTATCCTGTCTTTAAAAAACTGGTTTACTCTTTCCATCAAACTTTTTCTATTGAAGAATGTAGATAGTGTTTCAATCCAATTACATTACATGCTTGATTATACCAGTACCACCATCTGTATAGACAGTATGTTTTCCATATCTGGATACAAGAGATCTGATAAAATTCTCTGCCACAAACATGTTTCTCTCTTCAGAAATATAGATTCCAAGCACTGAAGAGTTAATTGGTTCAATACAAATCCATAACCAAAAATGCTGGTTACCAATCTGAATAACTGTTTCATCTATAACAAAAGCAGTTACTCTTTTTCTTTTGTAGATCCGGGAGGAACCAAATCTTTGTATCCAATTCCAAACAGAAACATAACTTCTTTTATCATCTCTAAATATAGTCAATGCTTTAGATGTATTCCGCAAACTCAAACCAAGAAAGTACAGATAAAGAGAATACATTACAATAAAAGAAGCTGTTCTAGTTCTTTCAAATTTGATTTGATTCATATGATAAATAGAATGTTCTTAGCTATAGCTGTTTCTGCTTAGGTTAACAGAGCCGTGAAAAGTATTAACTTGGATAACAGAAATGGAATTAAAGATAAAATTGTGTGATAGTTTCATATCTTTTAGATATAACTAGTTGGAATAAAATAAATTATTGGTGAATTAACCAATAAATTAAAAATATCCTTAAATAGCTTTTTATTTTATTATGTTATATGTTAGGAGATAAAATAGGAGAACTAGCAGGAAAAATTTCTAGTCAAAGAGTTCTAGACGTGACAGAAAATCAGAAGATTGAATTTAATGTCTCTACATCCGGAACCTTTAGAAATTTAGAAGTCACAGAATTTCATACATATGTTAGTGTGGTTGGATTGGATGGAATTCCATACGGTCAAACAAATGGAATAGTCATGGTCAAAAACGGTAGTGAAAGCGCTAGTTTTACAGGACATGCTGTAGGCTATAATACTGGAAATGGAAAGATGAGATATATAGGTAGTATTTTTTTCAAAACTTCATCTATAAATGGAAATCTTTCATTTCTAAATAATGTATTAGGAGTTTTTGAAAACGATATAGATGAATCAAATAACTCAATAATAAGACTTTGGGAATGGAGATGAATAAATCCCAAAATTTATCACTCTAAATTATTTTTTTTGGAAATGTTAATTTAATCAAATTTTCTATTCTCTAAATAAGTTATGATTATTATTCACTATTATGTTATTGTACATAGATACAATGAGTTGTAGCCAGTTATAGACATGAAATAACTTACAGTATTCTTTAATACAGAGATAATGGTGACTTAAAAATTCTATTTGAACTTTCAAATATTGATTAATCTCTTCCATTAGACTTTCTGAAGTGATAAGGGTAAATAATGTTTTAATTCCATTAAACTAGACGCTTAATCAAACTAACTTTATTGTGTAAACTGTATGTTTACAATATTTTTTAATCACCAGTCTAATAAATTTTTCAGAAACAACAACGATTCTATTCTCTGACAGATAGATTCAAATCTATAAAGAATGAATCTAGTCAATACAAAATCATAACCAAATATGCTGATAGTCTATATAAATAAATGTTTCATCTGTAACATTTGCAGTTTTCTTTAAGATATAACAAGAAAACCTTTGAATCTATTTCCAAACATAATCATATTTTTTGTATTTCCCTAAATATTAGTAAAGCCTTAGATTTATCACGTAAATTCGGACTAAAAATATAGATAAATGGAATACAAACGAATATCTTACAATCTAGTTTTATGTTATATTTCAAATTTAAATATATCTTCAAATATGCTTTGTTAAGGCTTATTCTCCTTCAATTTTGAATATGTGCCTTTTCAGACTCTTGTAATATATAAACAAACGAATATCCAGATCTAATTGTATACATGTAGAAGATCAATATTCTTGAGGATATCATCTATCACAATAAGAATTAATTGCTCATACATCATACTTTGAAACGCAAGATTTAATAAAATTATCTGCTACAAACATGTTTCTTTTGAAATATGTATTAAAAGCAAAGATCTCTTAACTATTTTAATACAAACAAGTAAATAATTATAAATGCAATTAACATACTGAAATATAATTTGATTCATTATGAATACGGGTAATTATCTTCCCGTTGACAATCCACAATAAACCAAAATTGTTAAATTCAGTCCCAAATCATAACATAATTCCTATACTGAGGTTAAAAAAGTTCGACTATATCGGATTTATTTCGAAACTTTCACAAGAAAACACAAATACAAAAAAAGCCTAGTTTATTATAGATATAGATATATCGTTTCTTTCAAATAATCCAATTAACATAGATTTGTAATAGCTAAATCACAGATACATCTATTTTGTGAAACTTGGAGAGCTAATAATAATGTTCTCAAAGGAAGATCTGACTATGTTAATGAGTTTTATCGAAAGATGGAGTATCAAATGTTGTAATTATTTCTCTTTTCTTAAAGTGATATTTTGTAAAAAATAATTAAAGATGATCGATTAATTCAACTTTATTTAAAACATATTTTTGTTGCTATTTCTATTTTCCAAAGAAAAATGGATAATATTATTTATTTCCATTGCCAAATCTTTATAACACCCTGTCCCGATTCATCTGTTTCTGCTTCAAATATTCCTACCATGTTGTTTAAGAAAGCAAGTTTGCCATTTGAAGATGTCTTATAAAATACAGATCCACGGAAACTAATACCTTTGGATTCTACATTCAATCTTCCTACGCCATAGGCTTTATAGGTAGCTGTTTCTCCATCTTCAGTAGTTATTACATCTTGCCCTTCACCATAAACTACACCATTACCTACTGAAACATTCCAAAAAGTCCCTAACATTTTAGTATTGATGTCTTTGATTCTGCCATCTTCTGTAAGAGTATGTTCAATTTTGTTTTCTTCTACGTTTAAAACTCTGGAATTTGTAATCTTATATTTTCCTTCATAAATTAAGTTCCCTAACATGATAAATAGTATATGTTTTCCCAATATATTTTAAGAAGAAATAGTTTTTATTTTATAATTTTTTTAATGAAAAAGGCTCTGTTAATTTAAGATAATACTCACCTCCTTTTCTAACTCAAAATGATTATTATTTGATATAGTATTATTGTATATAGAAATAAAAAATTGTATCCAGTTATGTACATGAAATAAATTACATTCCTGTTGTCTATATGGATAGTAATCATCAAAACTTTCTATACGATCTTTCAGGTATTAGTTTAATCTTTCCATCAAACTTTTCTCTATTGAAGAATGTAGATAGTGTTTTAATCCAATTGTGTTGCATGCTTGATCATACCATGTACCACCATCAGTATAGCTGGTATGTTTACCGTATTTGGATACAAGAGATCTGATGAATTTTTCAGCATCAAGTATATATCTATTCTCTGAAATATACATTCCCAACACACTACTGTGAACTGGTTCACTACAAAACCATAACCAGAAATGTTTATGTCCTATCTGAATGATGGATTCGTCTATTATGAAAGCAGTTACTGACCTCTTTCTGTAGATCTGACAAGATCCAAATCTTTGTATTTGATTCCAAACAGAAACATGACTTCGCTTTTCATCTCTAAATATTACTAATGCCTTAGTACTATGTAAGCTCAATCCAAGAAAATATAGATACAAAGAATACATTACAATAAAAGTAGAGGTTTTATTTCTTTCAAATTTAATTTTTTTCATAATATATTTAGAATGTTCTTAGCTATAGCTTTTACTGTTTATCTGAACAGAACAATTCAAATTATTATTTTATATTATCTAAATCTGACCATAAAATACCATTCATCATGAGAGATTGTCATATGAAAACAGTCAAACATAATCTGACAATATGCTAGAAAAAATAGTCAATAAAATTCTTGATATTATTAGAATTGAAAAAGGATCGATATATTTAGAATATTCAAATAATCAAAATCGAATAACTAATCAAAATACTGGTCAACATGATCCATCCATCAAAATAAGTATTATAACCGCATTCCTTCTTCTAAACAACAAGTTACAAAAAGATTAACAATGAAGACTGTATTACTATCGAAAGAGAAGATAAAACCTCCCTGTTTTTAGTTGAAAAATTAGAATCCATCTCGGTATGGTATACCAAAGTTGAAAAAATTTTTTGAAGACAAGCAGGTTAAATACAAGAAATTTTGAATAATTCGTATTAAAAATCTAAATATAATTCAAGCAATTAATTATAAACTGATAAAATTATTTTTCTATCAAACGGAGTATTCAAATTCCAACACTTTCAAAGTAGATAACAATAGTT
>JALDRC010000007.1 GCA_031316115.1 Nitrososphaeraceae archaeon | reverse complement strand
ATACTAATGTTGCAATTTATTTATGAGCAGGAAGTTATATTTTACTTCTGTATTCACAATGTTATCTGCAATAACAATAACAATGTTATTTGCAACCATTCCAGATGAGACAAATTCTATTGGTTATAAATCTGTATTCGGACAAGTTTTAGAACCTGAAAGTAATACTTCAACATCCACTGTTTTTTCTGAATCTTCTTCTGTGAAAGAAATGGGAGAGTTTGTAGCAGATAGACATGGTGGTCAGGGAAAATGACAATTGACTGAAACACCTGTTATTGGTAATTTAACTAAACAATTTGATCAATATTATATTCCTGGAACTGAAGAACTAGATGAAGATGAAATGCGTCTTACATTTTTAGGTACAGGTATGCAATTTCCACGTAAGAGTCAAGCAGCATCTTCTGTATTTGTAGAGCTTGGAAATGGGGATAAATTAATGTTTGATATTGGTAGTGGCTCAATAGCTAATTTTAACACCTTACAAATACCACTAGGAAACGCTACCAAGGTTTTCATTTCACATCTACATACAGACCATCAAGGTGATTTAGATATGCTTTGGGCGGAAGGTCTTCCATTTGGTCGTGTAACACCTTTAGAAGTTTATGGACCATCTGCTGATTATGCTGCTTTGGGGACAAAAAAATATGTTGAGAATATGCTTGATTCTCAAGCGTGGGATTTAGAATCCCGTAAAGGGAAAGTTCCAACAAGTGGAGCTGAAATACTTGTTCATGAATTTGATTACAACAAGACACAGGTAGTATATGATAAAGATGGAGTTAAAGTAACTTCATTTCCAGCAGTACATGCCATGGCGGGTGCAGTGAGTTATAGATTAGACTGGAATAACATGTCTTTAATTTATTCTGGGGATACCAAACCTAATCAATTCATGGTAGATAACGGTCAAGGAGTAGACGTGCTTATTCATGAAACATTCTTAACACCAGAGATAATGGCTAACAAGACAGGAATGTCATTACCTGTAGCAGAAAATGTTGTTTATGGTGTTCATACTCCTCCACGTTCTGCGGGAATGATATTTAATTTAACTGAACCTAAATTACCTGTTATGTATCATGCCTTTGTCAATGATGATACGGTAGGTCCAATCTTTGATGATCTCCGTGTTAATTATCAAGGTCCTGTTGTTTTGGCACAAGATCTAACAACTTTTAACATGAAAGATGGTTACATAATTGTAAGACAAGCACAGGTAGATAATGCTGCATGGCCAGTGGTTCCTGAATCAAGTGCTCACACAGAATTGAGTCCATCACATGGTTTGCCTTCATATCTTGAAGACGCAGAAGTTCCAGTACCAGGAGTAAACACAGAATTACACAAACAGTAGGTTTTTCTTTTTTATTTTTATTTTTATTTTACTATCAATAATAAATAAATCTATAATATTATATTAACATCTATGGGTCAAAAATCACTAATATGTATTTACACAAATAAAGACAGAAATGAATTTGCAATTGGATTAAAGGAAGATGAAAAGTTTAGAGCTATGACAAAAGAAAATGAATTTTATACAAGATTTGTTGATGCTTTTGATTTGATAGTAGATGCCAATAAAATAGATTGGAAACAGGAATTAAAGAGATGGATTAATGATGCAAAGAAGAATGAAGCTATATTTGTTGAAGTTGATCTGAGTAATTGTAACATAACATAATAAGAGAATTATAGGAAAAAGAAAATAAATTAAATTTTATTGACAATAATAAGCTGCTTATCTAAAATATTACTTATTCCTAATCATTGTATTTAATAGCATCTTTTCTTTGAATTTGGTGTTTCTTGGTTTTACTCTTAGTCTATATCCACAGCAAGGACACTGTAGACCTGGCCAATAAATAAAAATTTCACATTCTTGACAACGTTTTTGTCCTATTGTATAACGTTGTCCGCCTTTTGGTTTAATTGCTTTATGACGTATACATATGCCTTTGCATACCAATAACTATTCAAGGTAGAATTAGTCTTAAGAATCTATCTAAATATCTTAATTCTAATAAAATAATATTAATTTAGGATGTTCGACTAAAAATAATAAAAACTTGAAATGCAATAATATGATTAAATGCCAACTAGAACTCTAAAAATATCATTACCAAAGCATATCTGGCAAATTATCAATCAAGATTTGATTTGGTTAGGTAATTCGGAATCAGAGCGAATTAAAAATATTTTGATTTCTTCTATTCTTTTAAAAAATCATAATACCAGTTTTTCAGACAAGACTGAAATCCAACAAATAAAAGAGAATATTAATGTGATTGAAGATGTAATATCTACAATTATTGTTCTACATATAATGAGTGAAACTACAGAATGTATAAAAAATGAAATAAGTAGATAATTAGAAATCTATTAATTTTTTAAATAATCAATTTAAGCAATCAAAGTTGGAAACTTCTAAATCTAATTGTCCTTGTAACTTTTGTATTATTTTTGCATAATGTTCTTCCTTATCAAACTCTAATTTATTTATGGCTATAGTGTATCCCACCCATGCCTTATGTAGTGCACCCCAAAGTTGGTTTTCATAATATAGAGATGATGGAGAAATTTTATAATACCTGAATCCTTTTTTATAACTTGCATAAGGATCCCATTTTTTTGTTTCATCCATTTATTCAAACTATAACGAAATTTATGCGACCTCAATGATTATTTAATGATCTTGTAGAATATAAAAAATTTAATTTTATTATAGAATCATTGGTTGAGTTATAACTTTACTTAATTTATCAAGTTTACGGTCCTATTCCTTTACTGTTTGAGATCTGTGTACACCAAAAATATTTGATAAGGGTTTGTTTCTTGTGTATTCAGATTTTTATTTTCGTTAACCGACATCATTTTCTATGTTCACTCTCTATAGATACTATTCTGTTAACATTAAAAGCCATATAAAGCGTCAATATAAATTCTAAGCGCCCGGGCCGGGATTCGAACCCGGGTCGAAGGAGTGACAGTCCCCCATACTGAACCGGAATTTATGATGTTGAATTCAAGAGAATCCGATAAAACATCTCTATACTACCCGGGCGCATTAAGAATGTTCAATTAAAGCAGTTAAAATATTTTTCTTTTGCTATTGACTAATAAACTAATTTTATTCAGAAAATTTAAATAATATGGAAATAAGTCTTTTAGACAAGTTCATAACTACTTCAAATTTAAGCAAATATATTTTGTATAATCTTAAGTCAGATCTTGATCTTTTATCATATTTATGTTGTATACAACAGTATTACTAGCAAGATGCAAAAAGTATTGTTAGATCTGATATAAGTTGGATTTAATTATTTAATTAATCTGAGTAGATTTTATGTTTAAAATTGATAATATCAAAAGTTTTCTTGATGAACTAACAAATATGTTCTATTAACTTCAGTTATATGTATTCAATAATAGATAAATAATAATAAAATTTTTGATAAAATAACATATAGTTAATAATATTAAGTAGAAAGTAACTTTTGTCATATTTCGTTATTATTGAAAATATACAATTAAACAATATAATTTGAATACTATCATTTTATTTAATTACTTCATCATCATAAAAGAACATATCATCTAGTACAATTATTATGTATTCATTTGTTGTATTTAATTATAAATAATATAATTTTTACAATTAGTATCTACTAGTGATCTCGTACAAAAAATATAAATTATTCTGTAATTTTATTTATTTATGTATTAAATATTTAATCTAATACTTGAATGAAAATATGAAAAAATAGTAATGAGAAAATTAAGTTTCGTTTTTATGGCTTACTATTAATAGAGATGATGTAATCTGATTAAAAATTTTTAATAACAAATTTATTTCAAAATTTAGAATATCCGAATAGAGAATCTGAAACTATATCATATAGTTGTTAATTTAACCAGATATATTTAGATGAATATTCTGACAAAGTTCAGAACATAGAAATTCAATATAATTTACAAATAAGATTTTTATATACTATGACCAAAGAATTGAGTAATTCAACATCAATTGATGTTTATTTGGGTTCTGTTAACTTAAGCAGAAACAGCTATAGCTAAGAACTTTATATTTATCGTATGAATCAAATCAAATTTGAAAGAAATAGAACAGCTTCTTTTATTGTAATGTATTCTCTTTATCTGTACTTTCTTGGTTTGAGCCTACGCAGTACATCTAAAGCATTAGTAGTATTTAGAGATGATAAAAGGAGTCATGTTTCTGTTTGGAATTGGATACAAAGGTTTGGTTCCTGTCAGATCTACAAAAGAAAAAGAGTAACTGCTTTTATTATAGATGAAACAATTATTCAGATTGGTAGTCAACATTTTTGGTTATGGATATGTATAGAACCAATTAACTCTTCGGTGCTTGGAATCTATATTTCTGAAGAGAGAAACATGCTTGTTGCAGAAAAATTCATTAGATCATTAGTTACAAAATATGGAAAACATACTGTCTATACAGATGGCGGTACATGGTACGAGGAAGCGTGTCATGTAATTGAATTAAAACACTATCTACATTCTTCAATAGAAAAAAGTTTGATGGAAAGAGCAAACCAGTATTTTAAAGATAGAATTGAATCATTTGATGATTACTATCCTTGTAAGCAAATTGAATGTAATCTATTTCATGTTCATAACTGGATACAATTCTTTACTTCTATGTATAACGATGTAATAACAAATAATAACAATAATTTTTGGTTAAAGGAGGTGAATATTATCTTATCTTAACAGAGCCTTTATTTGGTAAGACTTTATTAGATAGTTGATTATAACTTTTCAATGTCCATAATTATAAATAAAATTATACTAAAGTTATAATAAATATTATCATATAGGAAAAGTATGTTCATAAAATCGAAGAATTTTATGTTAGGCAGTGATAAAAATAAGTTAGCACTATGATTTTTTTAATTCATTCTTTATATACCAAAAGTTTAAACATAATATTATGATGGATATTGACTTAAAATCAAAAACCTTGATTTTGTACTGTACGTTTGCAGGATTTATCTCTGCATGGGCTATATCTGGATTATTAGTCATTGTGGATATTGCGTCTCAATCTCCTACTGGTTCTTTCTTTGGAGTAATAGGAATTTCTTTAGGCTTTTATGATTCTGCCAACTCACAATATATTGGATTTATTCTACATTTAGCAACAGGAACGGTAGCAGGAAATATATTTGGACAGGTAGCTTTATTTTGGAATAAATTATTCCCTAATACCTTAAAAAAAGGAATTATTAGTGGAATAATAGTTGGTGTTTCACTATGGTTTGTATTATTTTTACCCTTAGCAACATTTATAATTCAACCTAAATTGGATTCATTCGTTTCATCTGCACCTAATCAGTATGTCTTTGCTATTGCAAATAACTTTGAAGGACTATATCCACTCATAGCTATAGGTTCATTAGGATTTCATGTAGTTTATGGTATAGTGATGGGATTTATTGCCTGGAGAATACTAGACATTAAAGTATTGGTTGTTAGATAAACTACAAATAATCCAATACAACATTTTATGAAAATATGAGAATTGTGATAATGATCAATAAAACAAAGAAAAAATACTATTTAACTAAATATCACTTTAGCAATAGTTGCCTAATAATAGAATTATCCAATCTATTGAAGAAATTAATAAAAATCCTTATAAGTTTAAATTTTAAATTTCAATGTGTCTAAATGTCTAATAATAAAAAACAAGAAGAAAATTTGAGGATATTAGTAACTGGATCAACAGGTTTTATTGGTAGTAGAATTGTTAAAAGGCTATTAGCTGAGAGAAAATATACTATTAGATGTATGACCAGAGATCCAGCATATGTATATGATCTTTTTGGTATTACTGGTAATATTGTTGAAGTTGTAAAAGCTGATGCATCTAATTATTCAGACTTGGTTAAAGCTTTGACTGGAGTAGATGTTGCTTTTTATCTTATACATTCTATGGAAGGTTCATCAAAACAATGGAAAGATTTTTCAAAAAGGGATAGAATTGCAGCAGAGAATTTTGCGAAAGCAGCTACATTGACAGGTACAAAAAAGATAATCTATCTTAGTGGTTTGATTGATCCAGATCAGAAGGATTTGTCTGCACATATGAGAAGTAGAAGTGAGGTAGGTGAGATTTTAAGAACCTCGACAGCTGATGTTACAATATTTCATGCTGCAGTTATCCTAGGTCAAGGTGGAGGATCATTCCAAATGTTGCAATATTTAGTTGAAAGATTGCCTATAATGATATGTCCAAGATGGGTACTTACAAAATCCCAACCTATATCTGTCGATGATGTTGTTACATATTTGATAGACTCGATAGAAATAAAGGAAACATCTAATAGAGATTTTGACATAGGAGGACCGGAAATTCTTAGTTATTTAGACATGATGAAAAGATATTCTAATATTTTAAATAAATCATTAAATGTTATAATTATTCCATTTCTAACTCCTAGGCTTTCTTCTTATTGGATTGATCTTATAACTCCTGTAAAAGCATCACTCGCTAGACCCTTAATCGATAGTTTAAAACATCAAGCTATAGTACGTGAGGACGAAATAAAAAAATTGATTCCGATCAGGTTAAAAACTTTTGATGAATCTGTTAAAACTGCAATGAAAGAACAATCTAAAAAAACAAAAATAATAAAGAAACAAAAAACTTCGGAAACTCTAAATAGAAAAATTTTGATTTTTTCATTAATTATGTTGTCAATAATAGGTTCAACATATTATATTTTAGATAGTAGAAACGATATTTATTCAGCAGGATGGATATTTTTATCTATTTTGTGGTATATTTTAATTTTCTTTGCATTATATTTTGTCAAGTGTGAAGCAAGACTTGGATCTATGTTGGCAGGTATTGTTGGATGGATAACACTAATTTTTTGGTTAATAGATAATATTTATATTGTTTACAATGATTCTATAATTTCATCTTCCCCAAATATGTATATGACTATTAGAAATTTTATAGGAGCTATAATAGCTGGCTTAGTTATAGCTACCTCACACAATCTATTCCATAAAATCAGGTTATTAGGCAAATAACCTTTTTAGTAATAAAAAATAAGAGAAAATTCTATTAAAACCAAATCTTTAGTTATTAAATATGGAAATTACCATCTCAATGAATAAAAAATATCATTATGGAATAATCTAAATTAAATAACTAACATGTTCCTTATGATTATTAATACTAAAATTGAAATATTCTTTTGTATTTTTGTTACCATATAAAACAAAGTTTTATATATTATAATAATACAATATTTTGATAAAATATATTGAGAATTCGATATTTTCTTGCATACTTGTTTAAACAAGATATATCTTCTTTATTCTTTTCTGTTAGCTATATTTGAAATTATCTTGTTGCATAAATCATCTAGATAAACAAATCTATTCTACTGAGATTGATGATTATACAACAATTCTTTTGATGTCAATTCTTTTATTATGATATTAATTCTTATAGTAGTAACTAATTCACTAAACAATCTTTTTATACGTGAAAAGTCATTACAATTTATCTTATACCTAATGTGTATTCTCTTTTTATTGCTGTAGATTGATTTTATGTAATTGTACTTTGGTCTTTCATTAGTTGGCATTATTTATATCAGTATTACAGAATTAATTTCTCTAAATGATAAAAATTGAAATTCTTAGTATCACAGATGCCAAACATGATAGTACTATGTATCTCATTATTCTATTTTATTATAATATCATTTATTATAGTACTTTTACAACATGGACTTGTTCACAAGTATCATCTGTTATATCTATCTTAATATAACATCTTTATACATACCACTTTGTCTCTCTTATCTTTTCTCCTCTGGAGATCTATATACTGGCAAAATCAATTGCGATTACAAATAGCCATCGTTATAATTAATTCACATTTCATCTCCATTTCATAAGAATATTTATATTCGGATTTTTTATAATGAATGATAATTATTGAGATTTTTATTTACTGGCATTATATATTATTATATAGGATTAATACTAATAGTATAAGAGAAATAAAGCCATGGTATTAGACATACTTATACTCTCAAAGATTTTTAATATATTGTATTCTTGGATTGATAATAATATAATTGATACCGTTTTGAGTTTTAGCAGAGCTTTTGGAAATATGATGATGTTAATTGGAGCAGTAATATTTTTAATGCTAGTTATATATATCACAATAAAAAATCTAAAGAAATTACCAAAATATTATGAAATTGAAATAACAGATATTTTTGGAGATAAAATCGTTTTAAATGATCTAAGAACTAAATTTGCTACTTATGATGCTGCAAAATATTATTCAGAATTTTATGGAGATATATATAATTCACAATACAAATTCAATGTAGTCGGGAGAAATGAAAGATACAATATATCAGTTTCAGGAATATCATCTTCTCATAAAAATTGACTATACAAAATCAAATAACTAAGTTATTCTCTCGAATTGAACATATAATTGATATTTGATTTTAATTTGGTCTACAAAGACAATATTTCAGATTAAAAATTCTAATAATTGTTATTTCAATATATAAATCCTATATCTACATTAATCTTTAAAATTTAAATTCGTAAATTAGACTTAAATTTGTATACATAACTTTAAAACACGTACTAACAAATTCAAATAATTATTTTTTGATAACAATATTAAATTATTAAAATGATAATTAAAATTGAAATATTTGAAAATAAAATAATTCATATGTTTATGAAAAGTTTAATATATACTAAGAGCCTATCCCAAAAATAGTTAAGAATATAGCTCGTTTATTTCCTATTATTTCTATCAATGTTAAAGAGTAAAAAGTATGTTAGAACAATTACCAGTATTCCAGATGATTTATGGAGTGAAATTAAAAATATTCTACCAGATGAGAAACCAGAGAATACAATAGGAAGACCAATTGTTCCATACAGAAAAGTCCTTGATGGCCTGGTATTTATTCTGAGAACTGGATGCCAATGGAAAATGTTACCTAAAGAATATGGTTCAGGTTCAACATGTCATAGAAGATTTCAAGAATGGATGCAATTAGGTATATTTGGTCTAATTTGGACCAGATTACTAAAATTATATGATAAAAAGATAGGAATCAAATGGAATTGGCAATCACTTGACAGTATATCAATAAAATCACCTTTAGGGGGGCGATGGCTGGTCATAATCCTACAGATAGGAGTAAATTAGGTAGCAAAAGACATATTCTGACAGATAAGAAAGGTATTCCTCTTTCTACTTTTATAACATCTGCAAATACTCATGATGTTACTGTTGCAACAAATACCATTGATAATATTGTTATTAAACGACCGCCACCATCCAAAAACAAACATAAACAGAATCTGTGTCTTGATAAAGCATATCATTCCAAAGAAGTAGAACAAGAAATCATCAAAAGAGGATACATTCCTCATATACGTCATAGAAGAGAGGAAGAAGAAAACAAATTATTGAAGAAAAATCATCCTGCTAGAAGATGGGTTGTAGAGAGAACAAATTCATGGTATAACAGATTCAGAAAATTATTTACAAGGTATGAAAAGAAAGATGAGAACTACTTTGGTCTTGTGGAATTAGCAAATAGTCTTATTGTTTATAGGAGGTTAATTTTGGGATAGGCTCTAAGCGCCTATCCGAAAAGTAATTTATAGTATTTAAGTTTATAGTCCAATAAATTTATTCGACAAAGCTAAGTGTCTCTATAACTATAATATTACAAGATTAGTTTGATATCTGAAATCTCTGGAATCAATTCATCTTATGAAATACCATATGCGTTATGGAATCAAATTTCATCTCTTCTTGTACATAAACCTAAAAGAAAAAAGAAGACAGGTCGCCTAAGAATGGAGGATATAAAGGCAATGAATGCCATCTTCTACATTGCACGTACTGGGTGTCAGTAGAAAGCACTACCACGAAGTCTGGGTGCATCCATTACTGTACATGATAGATTTCAGGAATGGAGACAAGATGGCGTATTCAAACGTATGTGAATTGATGGTCTAAAGATATATACCACTTAGCATATGTTAGCTGACACCTTCTAAAAGATATTTTCTCATATCAAGATTGAATCTTTTTGTTCTGAAATATTGAGATAATTTATTTTTGAAATTGGCAAATGATGCATAGTACTGCACAACAAGCAGATCACTCTTGGCTATATGCCATATCTCTTCTAATACCATAAACTCTGGAGATGCTGTAGGAAGATAAATTGGAACCAAATCTTCTTTATGTTTATCAAAATATTGCAGTACCTTTTTTGATTTATAATGTTGTTTTGCTTTATCCAGAAAAATATATCATTTTGGAAATTTCCTATGTATTTGTTTTAGATAATCTAAAAATGTATTGCATTAAACCGATAATATTGTTTGAATAGTTGTTTTCCTTCTAAACTTGTAGCACCAAATAATACAGATTTCTGATGGGATCCAGTAATTCTTACAATTGGTCTTTTATCTCTTCTTATCCATACTTTTCTTACAAGACAATCATAGAAGAAGAATGATTCATCAGTAGATACTAATGTAAATTCATCTTTTAAATTGTCCAGTATCTTTCTGGCTGTTTTTTAAAACTTTCTTTTTCCTCTTTTGATGCAGTTCTTACATGTACCTTTCTTGGTACTTTCTGCTTAAATCCCCATTTGTGCATAAGTCTGTAAATATGTGTATAATGATATTTTATTCCAGTTTTTGTTATAATCAGATTTTCAACCTGTTTTGTGGTCCATCCTTGTTTGTTAGATGTTAACTCGTTTTGTATCTGATATACTATCTCTTCTTGTATGTCTGGTGGTCTACCACTCTTTGATCTGTTTTTTAATCCTTCTATTCCTTCTTCTCTATATCTTTTTAACCAGTCAGAAGCCCATGTTCTGCTTCTGTGTAGATCTCTTGCTACCTGTGCAGGAATCTGCTTCTCATATATCACAATTAAAACTAATAGCATTCTTTCTTTTACATTAGTATCATGTTCAGATTTGTATAGTCTTTCAAATCTTGTTTTTGTTAATTTTGTATTAATCAATAAGATAAATCATATTAATGATAGGGGTAGCTTATAGCTATTCGGATCTAAAATATACTATAGGATAGTATAATATTGTCAGTATATTTATGCTAATTGGTATACTATGAAAAAGTTGACATTAACTGGAAATGGCAATCAATGGATGGTGCAATAACAAAAGCATCTCTTGGGGGAAAAAAGTACAGGACCAAACCCAACATATAGAAGTAAATCAGGTACTAAACGTAGTCTCTTGGTAGAGGGTCAAGGTATTCCTATTGCAATTACAATTGATGGTGCTAACAGACGTGATATGAAGATGACAAGAGCAACTCTTCAGAGTATAGTGGTTTGTAGACCATCATCATCATCTACAACAAATACCCAACAACAACACATCTGTCTTGACAAGGGATATTACTATCCTGAAGTATATGAGTTACTTGAGGAATATGGTTATACCATCCATGTTTGTAAGAGATGAGAAGACTATAAGAATAGTAACAAAAAGAAGAAAAGAAGGATATCAAAATATAGAGCAAGAAGATGGGCAGTTGAGAGAACACACTCATGGATGAATAGATTCAGGCGATTATTGATTCGATGGGAAAAGAAGGAAGATAACTATATTGCAATATTACATTTTGTCTGTGCTTGGATAACATATAAGAGAGGGGTGTTTTCGGATAGGCTCTAAATCGATTTTATCTAGGAGGATAAAAAATTATACAAGCTCCAACAATTGTGATTACTGAACCTATAATTTCATATTTATCTAGCTTTTTTTTATCTATTAAAAATCCCCATAACAACGAGGATATAATAAATATTCCTCCATATGTAGCATATACTCTTCCAAATGTCTCAGGTTGGGATGTTAGAATAATTCCATATATAAAAAGAATGACTCCTCCTAATAATCCTAATAGATAAGACTTTTGTTCTCTTAGCCATAACCATATTAAATATCCTCCTCCTATTTCAAAAAGTGCTGCCAGACCAAATAATGCCATAGTTATTAAAATACTAAATGCTAACTCCGAATTGTTTTACCTCCTCTAGGTACATAATAAATTATTCCAATTCCTATCAATGCAACAGACCCTCCAATGATATCATATCTATCAGGTTGTACTCCATCAAAAAACCATCCCCAGAGTAATGACATTACAATAAAATATCCACCATATGCAGCATAAATTCTATGAAAATTTGGAGAGTTTTGAAATGTTGGAATTACACCGTATACAAATAAAATGAAACCTCCTAAAATCCCATATATCCATCCCATATCATCTCTTACCCAAACCCAAACAATATATCCTCCTCCTATTTCACAAAGTCCTGCCATAAAAAATAGAAAGATAGATGAAAATAAATCAGAATTATGATGGGATTGCATAGAATTCTGATGGAATAATTGGTTAAATCTATTTCTACTAATGCTTAGATCAAGTTAATTAATTAGTAAAGATACAAAAATGATAATTGTGTTATCCGTTATATTATTATAATTACATTTTGTCTAAATTTATTACTATATAGGTGAATATTTATTTATTATATAATGTTCAAATCCTAGAAAAATAATAGATAAAAATTCGTATCTTTTCCATTATAAACACCTTACTTTATTAAGGTTAAAAATGAATTTTCTAATATGCTAAAAGAAAAATTTATTCTCGTTTATCTATTATTGTTATCCATTCAGAATTCTTTATTATGAAGAGTGGTAAAAAATTAGGTTATCTAGATAATTATATATACATTATTAGTGTAATTATTTATAATACTAATGTTCCAGTAGAAATGGAAGGGTCTAATTTATAAACATAATATAAGCAAAAAAAGTTGACTTATTGTCTACAAATGTTTACATATCCAAGAAAGTTAATATAAATAATTATATTTTAATTTCTATATTTGTGTTTTATGCTTTAATTCAAAATATCATTATTTTTTCTTCCCTGTTTTTACATAGATAAGACATTCCATTCTACTCAGTTAGTTTTCCATAAATCTGATAATGACTTTATAATATTACTTTTGAGATATTATCTATTTTTTCTTTTTTTGAATTGCAAATAAACAACATATATTTTTATAATTAATGTAAAATTAACAATGCTGTTTGGTAATGGATTCAAAGGTTGGATCATTGCAGATCTACAAACGTAAAAGAGTATCTGATTTCATATCTGATGAAACTGTTGGTCAGATTTGGATTCAACCTTTCTGGTTATGGATTTGTTGAAACTGTTTACAGATCTGTTTGGAATCTAAATTTGTTTATTACCAATATTAATGAAAAAGTTACATGTATTACTAAATCTAATCTAAACCCAAAAAATATAGATATCCGAAGAATAATAAATTATTTCAATGAGAATTTCATCACAAATGGAAAAAGCAATTAATGATCAAATATCATATGAAGCATCAGCCATTAATGCATATGTTGCTATGGGATCATGGTGTGAAAGAGCTGGATATGAAGGAAGTGCTGCTTTCTTTTTTGAACAGGCCGTTGAGGAAAATACGCATATGCTAAAATTCGTTCATTATCTTAATAATGCTGGAGCCGAAGCAATAATTCCTGCAACAGAAAAGCCTGAAAGTAAATTTGATTCCCTAGAAGCTATTTTTCAAGCAGGACTAAATAGTGAAGAGACTGTTACAAAGCTAATTAATAATTTAGTAGAAATTGCTGAAAATGAAAAAGACCGAGCTACATACTTGTTCTTACAATGGTTTGTAAGTGAACAAGTAGAAGAAGAGATCTTATTTCAAACAATTCTCCAAAAGTTTGATATATTTGGAAGAGACAAATTAGCAATATATCAAATTGATCAATCATTGGCTTCGATTAGATCTCAAATTATGGCTAAGAAGCAGATAAAAAACAACAATCTTCAATAATAAGCTATTAATAAAATCTTATTTTTTATTTATATTAATATACAAAAAAAGTTGTTATACAACATTGCAAGTTTACATAAATTAATAACATAAATTTAAATGATATATGACATAATAAGGCTCTGTTAACCTAAGCAGAAACAGCTATAGCTAAGAACATTCTATTTATCATATGAATCAAATCAAATTTGAAAGAAATAGAACAGCTTCTTTTATTGTAATGTATTCTCTTTATCTGTACTTTCTTGGTTTGAGCCTACGCAGTACATCTAAAGCATTAGTAGTATTTAGAGATGATAAAAGGAGTCATGTTTCTGTTTGGAATTGGATACAAAGGTTTGGTTCCTCCCGGATCTACAAAAGAAAAAGAGTAACTGCTTTTGTTATAGATGAAACAATTATTCAGATTGGTAACCAGCATTTTTGGTTATGGATATGTATAGAACCAATTAACTCTTCGGTGCTTGGAATCTATATTTCTGAAGAGAGAAACATGTTTGTGGCAGAGAATTTTATCAGATCTCTTGTATCCAGATATGGAAAACATACTGTCTATACAGATGGTGGTACCTGGTATAATCAAGCATGTAATGTAATTGGATTGAAACACTATCTACATTCACCAATTCAGAAAAGTTTGATGGAAAGAGTAAACCAGTATTTGAAGGATAGAATCGAATCATTTGATGATTACTATCCATGTAGACAACAGGAATGCAATCTATTTCATGTACATAACTGGATACAATTCTTTATCTCTATGTACAATGATACCATAGCAAATAATAATCATTTTGAGTTAGAAAAGGAGGTGAATATTATTTTATCTTAACAGAGCCGTAGAAACAGAGAAAATAATACAAAATATGGAGAATAAAATCAATGAAACTTTAGATAGGGAAACAGGATATTTAGACATGGTACTTGAGTTGCAATCAGGAACACTTAATCCAAAATACAAGAGATTTGTACCTCCTGTTACAGTTAAATTTTTAATGCAAACACCTTAATTTTTATTTATTTCTTTGATTGCTTCTTATCTGGATTATTGTCTAGATAATATTCTAAAACTACTTGTAATACACAATCTTCAGTACCACCGAAAAAACCAGACATGTAATAATTATCTGGATTAGTAGAAAAGTAATTTCTTGATATTTGTTCTAACATAGCGTAAGTGTCTTGTTCGCAATGTATTGTATTTGGATATCCTATTCTATAGTCGTAGTTGTGTGGGTCCTGTCTTGGAATAGTAGGCCTTATTTTATCTATCTTCTCTTTGTTTACCTGTCTGATTTGTTCTAGACTGTTATTATGTCCTGAATGACTATCAATGTAATATCTTAATACTTTGGACATTGCATTATCGCATGATTTTCCCTTATACTGTATAGTTGTATAGGGTTCAATATCATTTAATAATTGAAAGGTTTTATCACTTATTTTTAATTGCTGTCCGAATAGTTTCTTATATTCTCGTTTTTCTTGTTCTGTTTGTTCTTTTGGATATCCGTATCTATTTGTCTCTACATTTATGTAACTTGGGTTATCAATAGGTCTTGTTATAAAGTTCATTACTAATATTTAGTTGGTTGAATTTGATATATAAATAATATTCATTCATTTTGTACTTTTGTTGATATAAATAACCTGGGTGCTTTCTGGAATGGTTTTTCAACCATAGGCACCCAAGAAAATTGAGTACAGAACCCCAATTATACATTGGAGAAATGTAACTAATATTACAATATTGGAGAATAAAAGTTTTTAATTATTACTTTATTGCTTGCTGTGTATTGTATTGTATACAATTAGCCTTGGATGCTATTGTGGCATTCAGTCACAACATTAGCACCCAAGACAGACACGAAGTTTCTATTCTATGGCCTTTACCACGTCTACGGTTTGTTGTATCTACGACTAGACAATACACGAAGTAATTATTATATTATTATAATAAAATTTAAATTTTTTTATATTCTATTTTCTTGATAGTTGCTAACAAGTAATAAACAAATTAATACTAATACTAGAAACAATAACAATAAGAAGTCAAAACTATATACATTTCAGATTGAAACAAGTTTAATTCCAGGTTTTTATGATAAAGTTCAACAACAGTTTGGACAATATAAGAAATCTAAAGTCCTAAATGTTTTGATAAAGGGATATGTAGATGGAAAATATACTGTTGATAAACTGGATAAAATAAAAACAATAGTAGAACCAGACTATTATGATTATTATGATATGGAATGCTAACTAACTTTGTTAATAATTATCAATTTCAATATCAGTACAATCACAATATAACCAGTGTTTTAAAACCCGTCTGAGTATATCATCAAAGGTTCCTATATCACTAGTAGTATTAGCGTTCATCAATGCACTAGCATTCTTAAACAATGTTAATGTTTCCGGTGAGATTTCAATAAGTTGTTTACGTTGTTTTACTTGCATCTTCCATTCCTTTATTCTCTGTCTTTTTAATTCTAATTTTGTACCTTCTTTCATAACCATCAACAACAATATTATTTTTTATCTTATCTTATCTTAAAGATTCTAGATATCTCTTTTGAAACTCGTAGTTATTTTTGGTTTCTAATAAGTTATCTTCGTATGTCTTTAGTGATTCAGTCATTTGCTTTATTACATTAATTTCCATTGCTTTAACTCTTGGATCGTCTGTAGTATCATAATTCTTTTGGGCTGTCTCCAGTATCTTCTTTACTATTTCCATATTTAGCAAGTATAATTTATAGAATTTCTCATTACAGTCCACTTCCTTCTCATACAATGATAGTTCATTTTCAAACCTTTCTATGTCTGCAGTAGTCATTATTTTATCTATTAATAATATGTTGATAATTAAATAAATAACTTATTAACTAATAAATAAATAATTAACTAGAACTTGCTAATTTGTTGTTAGACAATTAAAAAAAATAAAAAATTAAAGGTCTCCACGACCGCCACCACCACCATCACCTACTACTAATCCAGCATCTTGTAGACATAGAATTAATTGTCTTATTACATCAGGGGGTATAGGATCGTCTTGTCCAAGTTTAAGTTGTTTATTTACTTGTATGAAGAAACTGTTAATATTCTCTACAGTAACTTGGCCTCCTGCATTATTAATTATTTCACATACTTGATCTAATGACCTTACTAATTGTGCGTCATCAGTTCCTACTTGAAAAAAAATAGGATCACCTTGTTGTGCTGCTCTCTCTAGAGCATTATTAATGTTAGTTATCTGGTCTTCATCTAAGGTCTTTTCGATACAAGATTCACATGTATCTACTGACTCCTCTGCTACTATATTGTTCTTATTTATACAAACATTTACTATGTTCCTATCAAAGCCTTTGAATTTCTTTTCACCGTTACCAAATCCATGATTTTGTTGTTGACCTATCCAATCATTTTCATCAGCAGCCATTGTATTACCAGTCATATCTCCTGACGTTGGACGAGATTTCTCTACTCCATTTATGATTATGTTGTTACATTTTACCTTTTGAATATTTACATCTGATCCTTGTTTCTTGTCATAGCCATTTCCATAAGAATTTTCATATCCTGTATATTCTTGTTGTGGAACATAGCGATATTGTGATTGTGCAAAAGACGTTGGAATCATTGTTGATATAGTTCCTGCAACTAGTATTCCTGCTAACAAGAACATCGAACCTATCTTGATTTTAGGATTCATTGTTCTATTAGATTGTATATAGTATATCTAGCGTACGAACAAACATTAGAGATTGTCTGAATATAAAGTAGTAGTATAATTTTATTATGAATTTCAGAATATTAGATAATTAAGAATCTTGTTTTATAAAATAGTAAGATAAGATATATGTATTTCACATACTGGACAATTATAATATCTCTAGCAGGATAGATTAAATAAATAAATAACTAATTAAAATTCACGAATTTATTGCTAGACTAATAAAAAAAATAGAGAGGTTGTTGGATTTATTTACCTTTTCTTTTGGTAGTTTTACTTATCATTGTATTTGGATTAATTATTTTTTGTCTAGTAGTCTATTAAAGGAAAATTGCACTTCTGATGTAATTTTTAACTATACATGTTTTGTCTTCCCCTGCTGCTATTGTAGTTGTAGAACAATCATTTCCTTGTTCATCTTCATATTCAATGCATATATTATTATATAAAATTCGACCAACTAATGTACTTCCTGCCTCAGGAAATCCACCGTTGTTACAATTTGTTAAGTCACTTTGAGATGGGGGATTTAATATACCGGAACCTGTTTCTCTTATCTCATTAACACTATACATTCCAGGTTCTAGGTTAGGAATTGTAGTTCCCTGTTCTGAACCCTTGAATTGTTGTATCTGTGTATCTGTGTCGTCTAAAACTTCAATGTCAAAGAAATTCCTTGGTAGATTCATACAGAAATCTGTGATACTTATAGTAGGATTATCGCATGAAAGCCAGAGAGGATCATTATTATCTAGGCTCTGACAATCCATACTAAGTGAACTACTAGTTTCACACCCAAAGACCTCCTTCTTTACAGTTAAGGAACCAGTTTGTGGTTCTGCTGCTACTATTATCTTGTTATGCTTATTTTTACAGAAATTTACTATGTTCTCGTTAATGCTGTTCGATCCTTTTTTATCACCATTCTCTAGCCATTGACCTGTTCCATCTTCTCCGTCATCTGCAGCCATTGCACCCAGCATATCTTCTCCTGTTGTTGTTCCCTGACCAGCGCTATCTCCTGCATTTATGATTATGTTATTACAGTTAACATTCTGCTTATTTAGACCTGAAGACTTTTTGTCATAATCTTTCCCATAAGAGTCGTATTGTGGTTCAGCAAAGGATGCTGGAATTCCCATGGAAATGGTAGTTCCAAACACCAATACTGCACTAATCAAGAATATAGGTATAGTTCTTGATATATTCATGTACATAAAATAGGTTTAAAATATATCTGAGGTAAGAAGAATATTTATTGACTATTTAAATATAATTTATTAGAATAGTATTGAGAGAAAATAATTGTTATATCGATTATTATATTGTAGTTGTATAGAATAAAATTGTAATAATATTTATATGATAATTAACTAGAATTGTCTATTTTGTTCTGTGTCATATCGTTTGAAGTCTAGCATTCTTTTTTGTTCATTATCTAATTCATTCCAGTTATTGTATGCGTTTAGTTTTGCTTCTTCATTCTGTACTAACCTTGCTAGTTGTTGTACTCCTTCAATTCCTCTGTTTTCAATATCCATGATACGTAATGCTATTTCCATTGCAACCTGTGCTGCTTTAGCAGAATCTCCAGTACTGTTTTTACTATCTGCAATTTTCCTGTCTAAATTCCTATAAAGTGATAACAGTCTATTTTTTAATAATGCAATTTCTAATGCCCAGGTATTGTAATTTTTCTGTTCTTGATATTTCATATAACGTTCTTCTAGTTTGTGTTTGTAGTTGAGAACACTTCTAACAGTTATTTGAAAATGGTTTGCTATTTCTTCATTAGTCATACCTAAAAGTAACATATCAAATATCTTTTCTAAACGCTTTTCATATAACATTCGTTCTGAAGTCATTCTTTTAGTTAGTCACCTTTTTTTGTTGTAAGTTAGCAAATAAATAAAACACGAAATAAATAGAATTTATCCGATATAGTCGTCATACAAATTACTATTGCTATTACTGCTAATCCCAAAGAATGCGTTAGTTAGTTTCTCATTAGTTTCTCTTACGTTGTTGAATCTACTATTGTTATCATAATTGCTTTCATCAGTTGAAGCGGTTCTTAGTCTAACCTTGGACTTTGGAATATGTTGTGTCTTGTTGCTGGCTATTCTTACAGGAATATCTTCATAAATGTCCTTCAAGTCGTCAACACTAAAACCCTTGGAAGCAAACTTCATTGCTTGATAATGTATCATATTTTCGCTGTCTATATGTTTCCTAAGATACGATTCTAGTTGTAGTCTATGTACTGTGTTTTCCAATTCTGTTATCTGGTTCATTCTAGATTGGTGTGCCTGTCTTTCTGTGGTTACTTCAGTATTTAGTTTTTCCACTTGTGCTGTCTTGATTGCTATTTCTTTATTGAGTACTGCTGCAGTCTTAGCGCAAGTGGTGGCGGGGGTAGTGGTGCCGTTGATAGTGTTGCCTACAAAACCAGACATAGGGGGCCCTTGCTGTGTTACATTTCCTGATGGTGTTCCAGGTGGCTTCTTACTGTTTTGTTGTTCTGTATTCTGTTGTTCTGGCTCTTCTGTTCCGTCTTCCATTGCTAGTATCATTGACTCTAAGTAATTGACATATTTGTTGTCCTTGTTCCTCTGGGAACTTAATCTTATTCATTATTTGTAAACACTTGTTATAGGCTGCTTTTGCCTGATTAAGTTTCTTCTGGTCAGTTTCTTCAGTAGGTCCAACGGATTCCTTTGGTCGTTCATACTGTTGTTCTGTTGTTGCTGCAACTGCATAGATTGGGTTGTTATCAAAATCTGGTTCGACCTGAACACTTGCCATTACTTTGTTATTTCGTAGTTCTGCTATTGATACATCTGCCCTTACTTCATGTTTAAACTCTGGTTCAATTACTTCTTTGATGTTCTTCTTGTTCATTAATAATATACGATATAATTTAGTGAATTAACGTATTTATTTTTTTAATAATATTTGATCTAAAAGTTGGTTACCAACTAACTATTATTTGTCTTTGTCTTTGAAACTCATTTTAACATTATATTTCTTTTGTAAGTCTGGTCTATTTAGTAACATTAAGGCCCATCTTTTATAGACATCATCTTTCATTTCTTTCTCTAAGATTTCTTTCTCAGTTGATACTTCTTTATCACTGGGATAAATTGCATAACACTCACCTTTATCATTTGCCTCCTTGATTTTCTTGGATAGTTTTTGAGATTCTATCATGTCAACTTTCTCATAATTCTCAAACATCTGTAATACGAAATCTTCTAATGACTTTAGTTTTTTATCGATAACATAATTTTGATATTCATTCTTTTCATTAAGTTCCTGTACTTTCTTGGTTAGTCTGAACTCTTCGTTTATTGTCAGATCATTGATAGCAGCAACATATCCTTTGCATTCTTTTGTGCCCTGCAGTAGCGTGTTTATGTCTGGCTTAAAGTAATGGCTCTTAACTCCTGGGAGTTTATGGCCCATTAACAATTCAACAAAGTCTGGATAAACTCCTGCCTTACGGCATTCGGTATCAAAGAACTTTCTTAGGGCATGTGTTAGCATTGTAGGGTGTTTCTTACCAATTTTTTTCTTATTCTCAAAGTCATATTCTAACTTTTGTTTTAATCCTGAATACTTTACCAATACTTCATTGACTGAATATTTTACAAGTCCAGTTCCAATATGTCTAGGGTTACTGACTTTGAACATATCAGAGGCATCAAATTGTTCTCTGATTAAGGGACTTGAACCCTTTAATACTTCACCTGAGTGCTTTCTATAATCTAAATAGGAATCGATTAATGAGGTGCATTCAGGGGTACAAAATGTTTTATAATTGGATTTCCTGGAACCTTCATAAACTGATATCTGATAAATTCCTAGTTCTTCATTCTTTGCAAAATTCCTTATTTTTAATAATGGAATTGCACCAAGTCGCATCCCTGAAGATGCAATTAATAAAATCATAATTTTGACACGGATATCATTAGCAGTCTTTAGCATGGTATGAATCTCTTGTCTGGTATATGGCCTATCCTCTTCCTCTTGTTGTTGGTCTTCATTCTCTATACTGGAACTCTCGTCCTCGTTTCCTAGATACTGCCTGATAAGGGCCCATTTGAATTCATAGTCAGAGTTAACGTAATAGAATTTTCTTATTGCATACAAGTATTGAGCAGCAGAATCATAAGATACCTTTTTCTTTTGCCTCAAGTGAACCAAAAAAGATTTGATATCTGCTTCAAACATTTTCCTGTCTTTGCTTGGGTCCAGCAACAACGAATAATTCTTGCCTGTTTTATCACCCAGAAACTCTAGAAAATACCTTAACCCTCTAATGTAGTTTGCCTTGGTGTTTTTGGTCTTTAATGAATTGATTAGATTATCATATAATAGTTGATTATCTTGCTGTTCCTGTCTCTTCTGCTCCCCTCTAAGCATAACCCTCTCTGCCTGTAAATCATACCAGCATATATTTAATGATAGTATATCTTTGCTATTAGTTCAATAACTGCAAGTATTATCTTGGGTCTCATCACTTACAAATTGTTTTCATGGTACAGATTAAGTATAAGAATTTGGTTATCTTACTATATGGGATTGCAGCATTTACTCTTGCCTCATCTATTTTAGAAGATGCGGGTACCAAATTAGTGTTAGTTCAAGTCATGGAAGAAAAATCACCACCAGGATCTGTGACTGAATCGTATTTTTTGTATGAACCATCTGAAAAATATGATGGGGAAATAGTATACAAAATAGTAAATCCAGATACTACACTTCTTTATGTCATACCAAATTCGAGTCTGATTTATTATAATCTGTTAAATTCTACTGTACTGCCTATAGCATTTGTATTTCGATGGATTGCATCTACGACACTTTTACGTTCTCTTTATCAAAGAGTAGGCAAGCTCTCGCTGTTTCTTTGGATAATTTTATCTTTGCCATTAGTATTTTACTTGATTGGTAAGGCTCCAGGTTTTTTTTCAGGTGAAAGTTTAGCAGGAGTTGATGAGGAGTACCGTTATTTTTTTAGACTTTTATTTAGGATTGGTACAATAGGAGGAAATATTTTGTTTGGTCTTGCATTTTTTATATTTGTAACAAAAATAGGGGAATCAAAATTAAAAGATTATCTCATCATTGTAGGAATTGGTGATACTATAGTTGGTATTTCTCTTTCAACTTCTGCTATAGAACCTACCTATGGAGTTGCTGCTCATTCTTTTGTTTTATTATCTTCTTACTTGTTTAGTATTGGATTCTTTCTTTCTGCAATTTCAATATCTCAAGATATTTCTTTAAGAAAATCAATCAAAGGATCTATGCATGATTTAGTTGGAGATATTGGATCTGCACAAATGGAACAAGAGATAGAGAAAAAAGTGACTGAGATTATGCAAATTCAGCAGAAGGAAATGAAAAACAAGTTGGAAGTTTTTCATCTGAAGTTATAGAAACTGACGTAAAAGATTATGTAAAATTAGTTGTAAAGGAGAGAGGTAAAACCAAGGATAATTCTGATAAGAAAAGATCCGATAAAACCAAGGATCATAATAATAAATCATAAATTTAAAAATTCTTTTAACTATTGGTAGAAACTCTAAGCAAATTACGAAATATAATATTACATATGATTTACTCTAAAAATTAATATTATTTTATTTTTTGATGCTGAAAAAATACGAGTAATAAATAATATCAATCATAGAATTTAATACAACTTGATTTTTCATCTCCTGTTTTCTAAATCTACTGATTGAATTTAATTTATTTTTCACAGCTTAATTTGCTTTCACTGATTTAGGAGTCTATTTGTATATTGTAGATAGTTTAATCCTCTTGTATTCTATTATCGTTTCTATGGCACAATTAATATGTTTAATTTGGCTAGCATAAGAGGATCTGTTCTTAGAGTAGATGGAAATAATTTTAGTATTATCTTTGCTTTCTATATTTATTATTCATTTTTTAATTCTTGGATGAATTTCTACAAATTTAATGATCAATTATGAAAGTTATTTTTAAGATCAATTTTTTAATAATTTTTAATAAGTAAATTTATTAGAACCTTTCATAAAAGAAAACTAAAATGAATTTATATCTTATTATAATAGTTTTCATTATTCTTTTTTTGGTTTCTACAATTCCTATTAATGCTAAAGAATATGTAAATGAGAAGTATGAAATAAAGTTTGAATATCCTGATGAATGGGAACTTCAACCGAACAAAAATCTATCATCAGATATTAAAAATAATATATCACTAGTAAATTTGTATCCTGATCCAGATTCTAATAACCTTAATTTTCTTTCATTAGTCATATATAATAATGTGACCAATCCAGATGTATTTTTAAATGAATTTAAAAAGGAACTTTATATCAATAAAGAAGCAAATATAGATGTTTTAAATATAAAAAAATATAAGAATATTAGAGGTCAATCAACTCTCTTGATCAAGACCATTTATACTCCTATAGCAACAGGATCTCTTTCAGATTTTGATTTGACATCAAGTGAAATAATGCATATACTTTTTCAGGAAGATGGAATTGGATATAAAATTACCTATTCCTTACCGCTAGATCTTGCATACAAATACCAAAATGATGTTTTTTCAATTGCACTTCAAATAAGAGACAATAAAAGGTAGGATGTTATCTTTTAAAATAAGTAATTAGTATATATCTAAAAATAAAAATTTGAGTTGAAATGTATAATTATTGACTAAAATATATTTAAAAATATTATTAATACTGTGATACGTTATCAATTATAAATATGATTTTAACAGTTCATCGGCGCTATTCACTTACCAAAAGATCTAAACCTATGGATTTTCTATTTCTAACTGATGGTAATAACATCATTTGAAAGAAACAAAAAATACACTATTATTGTAATATATTTTTTTGTATTTGTACTTTCTTGGTCTCAGTTTACGAAGTATATCCAAAAGACCCGAAGTGTATAAGATCAAAATATGAGCCATATTGTAGTTTGAAAGCGGGTACAAAGATTTGTAGTTGGATCATATCAAATTTATAATAAAAAGATTAACCTCATCCATCATAGATGAAATTATAATTCAGATTGATTATTAGCATCTCTGGTTATAGATATCTGCTTGAAATACATATATCAAGAAAAACATGTTCATAGCAGAGAATTTTATACTTTCTCTTGTTTCCAAATATGAAAAACATACAGTTTACACTGATGGAGGTACATGGTATCCACAAGCATGTAACTTTGTACATCTAAAACATAGATTGCATTGATCTTTTGAGAAAAGCTTGGATAAAAGGGTAATATGTTTACCATTCTTGTATTGTATGAATTAATGAACAGATAGATCCAATTGTATAGTATACACGTTGTAGATCACAATTCCTCTTTTGATTCTTTATACATGGATAGTAATTATAAAAACACGATCCTATCTTTAAAATACTGAGATATTATTCAATTTTGGATGTAGTACAGATTTAAGTTAATAGGACAGTTCATATCATTAATATAATTTAAGATATATTTCATAATTTAATAAGTTTGGAAAGACAGTGTTATTTTAATAAGCAAATTTAAGATAAATAGTAGTCATTAGTTGTTGTTATTAATTCTATTATCTACTTGTTAACAAAGCATAATTGCTTCAGTAAAGGTTTTTGCAGTCAACAAACAATAAATAGTATTGGAAATTTATCTGGGTTGCTCTGGTTGGAGTTATGATGCTTGGAAAGGACCTTTCTATCCAGAAGATCTAGATAACAGAGGATGGCTTTCATATTATTCTCAAGTTTTCAAATTTGTTGAAATAGATTCTACATTTTACAGAATTCCCTCGAAATTAATGGTTAGAAATTGGGTTAGAAGAACACCAGATAACTTCAAGTTTACTGTAAAATTTCCAAAAGCAATAACACATGATAAACAACCATTAGATACTATCAATGAAAATTTAGAAAGATTCTATGAAGTAATGAAACCGTTACAAAGTAAGATAGTCGCTTTTCTGATACAGCTGCCACCATGGCTTGACATTATGAAAGGATTGAAATTCCTCAAAACAATACAATTCCAATTGGATAATTCATACAGATATGCTATAGAAGTAAGACATTATAGTTGGTTCAATGATCTTGCTTTCAATTATTTTAAACAAAATGATTTTTGTCTTGTTTGGAGTCAACAGGATGTACTAGTTACTCCTCCGGTGTTTACTACAGATTTCGTATATTTGCGATTGATAGGTAATAGAAATATTGATGAAAAGGACTTTGGAAAAATACAGAATGATAGAAGAAGGGAAATGCAAAAGTGGTCCAATATGTTAAACGATGTAAAGAATACTAAGTCAATTATAAAAATGGCGATAGTGTCAGCAAATAATCATTATGCTGGTTTTGGTCCTATGACAGCAAAGTTATTTGCTGAGATGATGGATATAAAAGAAAAAATACAATTTCCACTTTTAAATTATAAAAAAACTATTGTTGAGAATATTGAAAATGAAAGTTATTCAAAATTTGAAAATATTAATTATAAAAAAACTAAACAGTCATCCATATCAGATTTTTTTGAATAGAATAAAGTAGAAATATCAGTCAAGTTTTATCTCATTTTGACAAACTCATACTTTAGTATGAATCTAAAAATAATCCAAAATACAATACTTAAGATATTCTTCAATTGGTATCATTTTTTAATTTATTTTTTAATGTAATTATTTTCTACCAAATTTAGTTTTTCTTTTTGGCTTGATAACACCATCGTTGATCTACCCTGTAAGCAAGTTCTCGATTTTATATAATAAAAAATAACATTATTAGGAAGATATTCTAATATTAGTAGCAAAAGAGGTAAAAAATTGAGTTTCATGTTATTTTGTTCAAAATGTGGAAAATACAGTAATGAATACACTTCTATTAATGGAGATATGATCTGTAGAGAATGCTGGCTACAGTATAAGAACAAACAAGAAGCAAGCAAAGACAAAAAACAATGAGTTCTCATAATTTTAATTATTCCAAATTTTACCTAGAACTAAAATTTCTATATATAGGATAGTTCTAAAAATGTATTTTATGAAGTAGACTTTAGATAATAGACACTTATATTCTAATTTTACCAAGGCTACTACCAGACAAGGAAAAGTTTTAGATTAGTTTAAATAAATCGTTCAAAATTATGCACTGAATATAATATATCATGTTAGAAGGTTTTTACTATTCCTTATTTTAAGAGCTATTAAAATAAAGATAAAAACATGGCAAAAACTGGTAAGAGATATTAGACATATTTTATCATCTATCTTTCTTGACTTGTTTTAAAAGAAAGATACCAGTATTTCAATTCAAATTTTCTGTATGATATGGCAGGATACTTTGCATTGATTTCTATTTAGAAAATAGAAAGTGATATAAAGAGTTATTTTCAGTGGATTAGTCAAGTTCTAGACAGGTGTTAAAGTAATGTATAAACAGGATAAATACCAAAATATAGTGTGAAAACAAGAGCTATGAGGAATAATTTCTCGTAATAAAAATAACCAATCTAGATTCCAACTATATTTTACCAATAAATTAACATTCCTAAATCTAGTAGTAAAGTAGAAGATACTCTAATTTAGAATAAAATTTCTGACTAACTATAATTTGATTATATCTTTATAATTAAGTTATATTTTTATTATGGCCTATATCAAAATAATACACTTTGAGATATCCTAAGCCATTAAACGATAAAGAATGGAATTATCTAATTAGAAGATTGGATCAACCACTAAGCGAAGACCAAAAAAAGAATCTTGAAGAAATGGTAAGAAGTGGTAGTAGGATTAAAGTATATTTGGATTAATTTAATGATATTTCCTTGAAAATAAGGCTTTAAATTGTCAGATTCAGATATTAAAGTTTACAACTTAGTAAAGGCTAGCAATGAATCAATTGAGTTATCAGAATTTAAATGTGAAAAACAATATTTTGCAGATTATCTAAATCTATATGCAAGAGAGGATGACTATAATGGGATTGGAAAAGTATGGCTATTTGTAAACAGTGACAACATGGTAGTTGGTTATGTAACTTTGGCAATGAGTCAATTATCTAAATCATATCACCTTAATCTAGGAAGAATGACTCATCGTAATTATGTTCCAGGAATTTTAATAGGAGAGATGGCTAGACATATAGATTATAAAGGTAAAGGGATAGGCAATATGATGATTAATTGGGTTGTATCCAAGGCTAGAAACCTGTCTAAAGAAGTTGGTTGTAAGATAATAATAGTTGAAGCAGAAGAGGATAAAATAGATGCTTATAAAAAATGGGGTTTTGAACCTATAGAGAATTTTGAGGAAAAAAGGAATACAATGTTTCTGAGAATTCGGTAGATTATATTAAAAGTGGTTGATATAATGAAGGTTGGGGTTCTACCCTGTTCCTTCATGCATGGATTTACATCAATACGATTTTTCATTCTTTATTATCTGTAGAGTATTGATTCTATAATATTTTAGTACTTAAATTGTCATGGTTCGCAGGTAGTTGAATAGCCATACTTACCATGTTCAATAACCTTTATTCAGTCTTTTGATTTGCTCCAGTAGAAAATATTTGTATTACCACATTTTTTGCATTTACTAGTTGATTTAACATAATCCTTCCAGTTCAAGATTTTTCTATCTAATTCAGTATGGATCTTGTCAGGTTGAGACACAACCATTTCCGCTTCACATTTCCTGCAGGAAATTACACTCATAATAACAATATCCCGTTCAAATATTTATATGTCATAGTTTTATGTTGTTAGTTTTAATTTTAGTTAATGATTAATCCAAAAAAGACTTTCAAGAATAAATTAGTTAATAAATTGAAGCAATAGTTTTATCTGCTATAGACAAATATTCTTCAAAATTTGGTTAATTGGCTCTTTATATCGGTACATTTGACTGCCATTGTTATATAAAGCAATGATTTGGATTAGTAATATTAGGTTTATCTCTAGTATAAAATTTTATTGGTTTACTATTTTGATGCCTACTAAGGTACATGTCGATGTCCATAGATTCATTTTATTCAACATAAATTCATTCAAATTTTTTATATCCTAGATGGATCATTCACATATGTTGTTACAACAATTATTTTAACCTAGATTAAAAAGAAAGTGCTATAATTATTATCTGAAGATGTTGATCTCTTTTAATATCATCTCTTCCAATCAATTGGATACAATAATTATTACAGTAGTTACTGACAATCTGATTTTGCCCATTGTTCATTTTTAAATTCTGAGACATCACAATATTCAGTATAAATTCTAGCCAAATTATTATCCATTAATTCTTTATTGACATTAATGCCGTCGCAAAAGACTACACCAATATCTCTTCCGTATCTATCCCCTCTACGCTGACCATCATCTATGTCTACTTCTCCTTTTTTATCAAGACAAAGTTGCTTGACAAATTCTTTAGCCTCCTTATATCCTTTTTCTCCTCGTTCAGGAGTATCCACAAGTGAAAGTCTTATCCTTATATCGTTAATATCAAGAGTATCTCCATCAACAACATAATTGACTTTACCTTCTAATTCTATTTCATCCTCTTGAATTTCATTATCGTTAGAAGATTGAATTATAGATTTAGATTGTATCAGTTTTTGTTTCTTGTTATCCTCTTCGTTATAATTAACAATTTTATTGTTATCGTTATTTTCAGATGTGTCATACTCTGTAAAAACTAAGGATTCTCCTAGTTCTATGTTATAATTGATAGAAACAAGTAAACATAAGAAAGCTGTTACTATTATAAAGACTGGGTTTTTAATTATCAATAAAATAACTGTTAGATTCCAGTTATTATTCTTTGGCTCGTTTAAAATGATAATTATTCGAAAAAGAATAAATTCCAAAAATACATCTCTTTTTCGATAGATAGGATTTATCCAAGTAAAATCCATCTATAATAATTTTACCATCATTGCATTGAAATTAAGTCATTAATTTCTTTCCATTATCTTCTAGAATATTACTATTAGGCCTCAAAATCTGTATATGTACAACAAAACATCTAGGATTGGAACTGAGAGTTCAATAGAGAAAATGGGATTCGAACCCATGAGTTCTGGTCATGAGTTTATGCAAAGTTTGTACATGATATTATAATAAAATAAAAAATAATCATGGTTAAACATGTTACAAATAGTATTTACAAAAATCATAAATATGTCAGATAAAGAATTACAAGATCAAACTAAGTATGAGAAAATTGATAGATATCTAATTTGTTAACAATACAACTTTTAATCTAAATTAGAGATCAAATAATAACCTATATGCTTATATATTAAGCACTTTTCTGATATTACAATGAATTTTTGTACCTTTAATAATGCAATAATTACAAATTTATACTCTCTTATTTTGTTATTAATTATTTCATTAACTTTTAATTTACATATTCCTTCTGTATTTGCAGAGGAACAAAATTTCAAAAATAGTAGTAATTATCTATTATCATTTAATTTTTCTTCACTAGAAGAAAAAGAAGTATTTTTGCAAAAATATTTAAGCTTCAATACTCCAAACGAAATAAAAGAGCCTCCAAAGAATCCTATTTATACAGAAAATGCCAAATTTGAGAAAGGTGTAAACATTATCAAAGAAGATCCATTTTATCAATCGATAAATGGAACTGTTACTTCAACCAGGATTTTAAATGTTGAAGGAATACCAAATACTGAAGTGTCATTTTTTGAAAATGCTTTGTTAAATGGAAGTATTACAATATTAAATCAAGGAACTTTTCTTGATTCTGTTCATCCAAATAAAATCATTGGAAAAGGAAAAGGTATAATAACATCATTCGATGGTCAGAGTGCGACATGGAATGCAGTGGATATTGGTAAGGTAACTAGAAATGGAAGTATAATTTACCAAGGCTTTATCTACTTTGATACAATATCCAATGATTCACTTAGTTTCTTGAAAGATTTAGTGGGTCTCTATGTAAGTAAAGTAGGAGGAGAAACATCACAACGCAGTATATGGCAATGGACAGTCAAATAATTTTCTCTATATTGTTTCATATCAATAAATTAAGTGAACTAAGTATTATAAAAAACTAAACAAAACAAAGTTTATCTATTCATTAAATATAAAATAAGACAAAATAAAAAAATGAAATTATAAATGCAATTTCTGAGTTACTAGAAAATGTAGAAAAACTTGGTCAATAACACGACTGTATATTATAATCCTGGCAAGAGGTTGATGATGAATAATCATTTTAGATATATTACATCGAAATTGTTTGTAAGAATCTGAATATTGTTATTTGGATTTGATTGGGTCAGTTAGGCGATAATAAATAAAAAAATGATTGTATTGGATGTTATTATTTCTGTTTATTACTTTCTTTAAATATTTTTTCTAATCCGTTATAGAATTCCTTTTCTGCACTTGTTCTCGACAAAGAAGCATGCCATTGTTTTGCCATTATTTTTATAGTTAATTCAACTGATTTGTCAATAGTGTCTCCCCATTCTTTTTCAATGATTTTTTTCAATTTTTCTACATGAACTTCTTTCATTGCAGTAAAAAATGAACTTTCTAACAGAGATTTTGCTGCACTAATCGGATCTCTACTACAACATGTATCGTCACAACATGCAGAGTTCTTACTACTACTAGATGATCCACATTCACATGAATTTACTCTACTGTTTTCTGTTGATACTCTACTTGTTTGAAGGTTTTCACAATTTGTTTCACATTGATTATTATCCATTTCTCAATTACCTTGTGTTATATACTATAGAAAGGTAAGTATTTAAATTAGTAAGGGATAACCTGGTAATATAGTGAATAAAAAGTAAGTTGATAGAACAAAAGTTATCTGAAAAATATGAGAATCAAGAAAAAGATTCTAAAGAGTTAATTATTGATGGTATGAATTGTAAATGCTGTCCAATTTTTAATACCTTTAATATAATTGGGAAAAAATTTACTCCTTTGTTGATACGTAATATGATCTTCTTAAAGCATAAAAGATTTAGTGAATTTTTAAATTCTATTGAAGAAATAAATCCAAAAACATTATCTATAAGACTAAAGGAGATGGAAAGAGAAGGCCTGATAAGAAGGGAAGTATATAACGAAACTCCTATAAGGATAGAGTATTATTTAACAGAAAAAGGTAAGGGATTACAACCAATTTTAGAACAAATGGCATTATTTTCTATGAAATATTGTTGTGGACAAGTTTTTAAAAATCCAGATTCCCTAAAAATAGATAAAATAAATCTAAAATCTATAAAGAAATATAATCTGAAAAAATAGATTGATTTGGTTTCAAACTTTAAACATATTCATTGATCATTTGAATACTTTTCAATATTTCTAGGAAAATATTGAATATAGAATTATGGAGTGTGATTAGAACCTACATCTTATGAATGGCTATTGTGCACCTTTGTTATTTCCTACTCAAAAGTTGGGACTCTAACCCTTATCCATCAAACATGTATTCTATTCTTTATAACAGAAATTTGCATATTTTTTCTTTCAAAAAAAATCTGACTTTTAAGCATAACAAACTTATTTATTGAAAATAATTTATAAGCGAATTTTTGTTAGTTGGTATAATCTCATAAATATACTCAAATAAGTTAATGTTTCTATCTATTTAATTATTAATTATCTAAAAAAATATCCAGTAGCAAAGTTTGCCATTATAAATATTATTACAAACTGAAGAATTGCCTGAGTAGCAACAACTTTTACATATCTATGCATAAGTCTCTGAATTTTGGTCATATCTGGTTCCTTTTTCCTTAACTCATAATATACTCTAATATTAGTAGGAAGAAGAATCCCAAGGCCTTGAACAAGCATTACTGTGACAATAATTAATACTGTAGTAATCCAGTATACGATTGGAGATTCAAGAGTAATCAAACCCATCTTTGATGCAAGAAAGTAACCTGCAGTAGTTGTAACAGATGCTACAGTTGGCATATAAAAAACCATTTTTGGCATAAGCCATGAGACGATTTCCTTACGTGTTGAAAGACTTACCTTTCTAAGTATGGGTCCTAGGAGGAAAGCCATAAAGATATCTGTTCCAGTCCATAAGATTGAAGTAAATACGTGAACGTAATTTAAAAGCAGAAGATTAGCAGTCGTTATCGCTATAATCAAGGCAACAATTGGAATAACGATCCATATGTTTGCACGTAATGATATTGTTGGTGGTTTTTGTAATGGAAATTCCAATTGAATATGCTGTTTGTGGATCTTGTTAAATAATCTTTTATTTATGCCTAGTAAATTTTCAATCTTAGTTTTCAGGTTCTAGTGTTTATCTTTTAAATTCTAGAAGATTTAGAAAAACCAAATAAATAAATTCGCTATTTACTTTACAATTGTTAACTATTATTTTTGAATTGATGATTAATTTACTTTTTTACTGTAATTGTAGGCTGCAATATTTATTTTAGAAGTAGAATAGATTAGAATTCGAACCTTGAGGGTTTATTTCTGGACTTTATCGTTTGAATATAGTCAGAGATTCAAAAAATTTGTAAATATTATGAGGATTATTGATATCTGAATGATTGGAATTTTTATTATAAAACAAGTATTATATTGAGTAACAGGATGGATTCGAACCATTTTCTTGCATTCACGGGTTTATACTGTTAATACTAAGAGAAACAGATACAACAAATGTTAAAGAACTATAGATATTCAATCAATCTTCAAAGAAAGGTCTGTGTTGAACATCAAAACCTGGGGAGTTGTTTGCAAATTGCTTGATTGTGATCATTTTACATATTTTGTCCTGCAATTCTGAATGTTCAATGAATTTCTTTTTACAAATAGGACATTTAGTTTCTTTTCCTATTTTTATAATATTCATAATATTTGTATTAAATTTGTGTTAGTTAGATTAAATTAATGTTATGAAACATTTTTCAGACATTTTTTCTATTTTTTGTTATTATGATGTATTATGAGAGATGAAAAATTAGAAATATTCGAGGAAATTGAGAAATATCTAACTTTTCTAAATATTCCACAAATAGAAAGACAAGTCATTGATTTACAAACAAGAGATGAATTATAATTAATTAATCAATTATTAAGAGAAAATGACAAGGTAAAAGAAGATTCATTAGCTTATTTATCCGATCAATTGCTAATTTTAACTGAAAGAATTCAGGAAATAGAAAGAAAACAATCAAAATAACATTTGAATCTATAGATGAAAAGGATTGTCGGATTCGAACCTCTTTCTTGTATCTACTGGTTTATGTTCAATTATCACGAGTAATAGATTAGAAATCTGTTTGACAAATAAATATTTGATTTGTATTCCTATTTTGCTAGTCGAATAATAAAAAATAATATTATTATTAATATTATTGATGTAGAGCCTATAGTTAAACTCTATAGCTAAACTGTATGTGAAAATGTCTTTAGTAGAGGTCGCTAGATTATAAGATAAATTCTCTTAAAAAATTTTAGTGAATTGAAGTAATTCAACCTTATTGCCATAGAAGATCCTCAAACTTTTACTTTAAATGGAACCTTTCATGCTGATGACTATGTATGGTTTATTTTTCTAAAATCATTACCTCTTGGAGATTATATAGTGTTTTATAATGTACGGGTAACTCCTGTGGTGTCTCTTACATCATCAGGGACTACTGCAAATTTAACTGATATTATATATTTATTTCATGTAAAATAGATATTAATTCTCTTTTTAGAAATCGATAAAATAAATATAAAATCAATAAATCAAATAATCATACACTTAATCGACTACTTTTATTTATTTATGTTTTAAGATATACATTCATTTTAGAAAATGTAATCATACTTTTTTGAGTTTATCTTCATCAAATGTTCTAGCACTATTCCAGATATACGAAAAATAATCCAGACACCATTCATGAAATAATCCATTATCATCAGAAACATGATTACAAAACATAAAATTCATATCAGTTTGTCCTTCTTTGGTTGGAAACATCACTGCTGCTTGGTTGTCGGTTAGAATAACTCCGATATATGATTTTCTTACCATTCTTCTTTCTATTCTCCCTTCTTTTATTAATTCATTAGAACCTTCTTTTATTAAAAATTCCTCACTTATCTTGGGAATTAAAGCATCTATAGGAAGAATATGCTTTAGTTTAATTATCCTCTTTTGTTTTACTAATGGAATGACTGTATGTATCAAGTCCAGAGGAACTTGAGGTAATATACTATATACATATTCTTTAGAATTATAATACATTCTTTTTATGTACTCTATAACTGCTACAAAACCAGTTATGAAATCACAAATTTCTAAGGCTCCTATTCTGTGAATAAATTTTGTAGGAATATCATAAAAATCATGTTCTGAAAAATATTTTCTATTTTTAGAAAGGTAATTAATTGATGATATATTTTTAATTAACATATTGCCAAAAACAGTTAGGGAAAAATAATTATTTGAATCTTTTTCAACTAAATTGGAATGCATTAGTTTATTTAAGTTACGATGTATTTCCTGAACTGTAACATTCAGTTCTTTTGAAAGAGAGGATAAAATCATCTTTTTTTTGGATAGCATGTGTAAAATTGCTAATCTTTGTGAATTGGCTAATGATGTGAATACATCTTCAGTTTCATCAAACATGGAATAATAATTATCATGATTAGATGTTTTGTAATTCTCATTATTAATCAAAACAAATTCGATATATACTGTTATTGTTTATATGATATTTACTTTACTAGTTTTATTCGTATTCTCATCAAATTATATAATATTTCATAACATCGTTATATAATCAGCAATTTTGCTAAAAAGGAATTAAGTACAATACATTGTTATCAATACGTTGTAATGACATATGTAAAGTACGTTAACAGAAATGTCTCTTCGCTTGATTATATGGACATAGGTCATGTTGTAAAAGAGACTAAAAATCAAATAGTAGTATGTGGCAAGAGAAACAAAAGATACGATATACCTGTATGGAAAATAAAGATAGTAAATAACGATATCTTGATTGACATGAATCTACAAGAGATTGAAGATAGTTATACTATAGATAAAGATGCACCATTACCCACAAGTAGTAATGAAAGTTTTATATCATGGCAAAGTATAACAAATCCAAATTTATATCAATATGAAGAAAAGTATTACTACAATTCATTAGTGAACAAAATGGTAAAAACAAGAAATGACTACTATATTGGATATGTATTCAAAGAAACTGATGAACAAATAATAATAATGGATAATAAAGAAAATGTAAAATATGAGATAGCAAAGTCAAAAATTGTAGATGTTGGAATAAATATAATCATAGATATTGATACTACATCAATAATGATGTATAAAATAGATCATAACACATCATATTATAATGAAAATTTTGTTATAAGGTGAAAAGAAAATGAACGAATTTAAAACAATTTTCAAAAATTCGTTATTGGGTTTTGTTATTGTTGTCTTTGTTTTTATCACGATGGTACAAGTACCTAAAATAGATTCACAGGAAGAAGAAAAAAATCAAACAATTAGTAATATTATGAATAAGGAATTAAAAGATGAAGGAAATACTTTGTTTATTCCAGATAAAAAAATAATTATAAATGTAACAGATGTAGAATTAGAGATAGGTCCAGGTGATGAGGTCAAAGCATGGGCTTTTAACAATACAGTACCAGGACCACCATTACGATTTACTGAAGATGATAAAGTCACAATTGAATTTAGAAATAATAGTACATATCCTCATACATTACATTTTCATGGAATTCATAATGATAAAAATGATGGAGTTCTACCTGTTATAATGCCAGGACAGTCATACCTATATAACATTACTGCAGAACCGGCAGGTACCTTGATGTATCATTGTCATACTATGCCTGTCTCTGAACATATAAGAATGGGCATGTATGGTATAATGGTAGTAGATCCAAAAGTACCTTTGAAACCTGCAAAAGAATATTACATGGTATTTAGTGAATTTAGTACCGATGCAAATGATCTTACAAAGTTTATTGCAGATGTATATCCAATAAATGGATATTCCTATCAATATCTGAATAATCCTATTGAGTTCAATCAGACTGATTTATTAAGGATTTATGCAATAAATGTAGGTAGTACTATAGCAGCGCCATTACATTTGCATAGCACTATTTTCAAGGTATATCCCTCAGGTTTGTTATCAAATCAACCATATAATGCACAGACTATTCCAATTTCACCAGGTGATGCTGTAATAATTGAAGCAAAATGGAAATATCCTGGAACTTATCTATTTCATAGTCATGGAATACAAGAAGAAAAAGGAAATATGGGAAAAATAATAGTAGATGATAATAATAATACTACTGATAGGATGACAAACAGTATTTCAATGTTTGAATGGCAATATGATCTACAGAAAAAACTACAAGCAGAAAAATGACAGCCAAATCTATTTTTTCATTACATTCTATTATAAAAACATCTAAAAAATTTACTTAATGTTATCTGGCTTGTATTGTATGTTCCAATTCATTTATCAGTAGGATTTTCTTCCGCTGTTTTTTTTTTGATTTTAAATTTGCTATAAATATGCTATTATGTTATTTTTTGTTATATTATAAAAGTCTTTATAACTTAAATATCTGTTATACAGACATTTAACTTTGATATAGGATAATCTTGTAGAGCTTAACATTACTATTTTATTGTTCTGATACTATAAAATCATAGAAAATGGTTGCATTTTATATATTGGTTAAAGCTATACCTATTAGCATATATTTCCTAATCATATTTTATTATTATCATATTTGAGAGAGTAAAAAATATCTACTGTGCTGTTTATTTGGTCATATATAACTGTGTATTCAAAAAATTAATTGATTAAATTATACAAGAAGGAAACTAATCCAAAGGTAACTGAAAGATTACTTTTTATAATAAATGTAAAATATGATATTATCTTTGCCAAAGAGAAGTGGGATTAAAAAATAAGCCAAAAAGTTGTAGACATCTCGATATATAATCTATGTAAAAGTCATCTCTGAACATATCATTTATCCAAGTATAACTGCTCTTTCCTGTTTGATACTTTATCTGAGTATGGTACAGTAATGTATCATATTATGTTACTTCTGGATCCTCTTAATTTTTCTTTCATACAGTTCACTTTTTCTTTGGTTATACAATTGTTTGTATGTTAGCATAGTCCAGATTATCCTTTCATTTTGTTTGCAACACGAGTTATTGCTAAATGGTGTCCGTGTCTTTTTGATATCCTTGTGTAGTATTTCTTTAATCTTACATCATTTCTTGATGCTGTGTTGGTGATCTTTATCATAATCCAGTTTATCTTTTTGTTTCCATCTTTTTTCATTCTACCCATATATAACTGTCACAATGGAAATACGGATTATTCCTGTGTTACCTTTGGAAAATAAACCAAATCATTTAAAGATCATTATTCTTTTTTATACAATTATAAAAATATACCAATCTTTTTTCAAGTGATCATCTTAGATAATAAAAAATATCTCCTGTCCTGTCAACATTTAAATCATTTTTTTCTATACAACCTCTGTATTATAATGTCGAAATATGGACGATATCCATACAAATATGGACTAAACAAGTATAAATTTTATCATTTTAATAAAAAATACAATATAAATCCAATACAGCGAATTTTACATAATATTAAACATGTAAGTAAATATGGTAGATTATTAGAGTCTGGCTATACAGATATGGAAACATGGGGAGCCTTGCAGAAATGTTGGATTGGATTTAATATATCACGGAGTAGAATTGATCTGAAGAATCAAATAATGTATGCAGAAAGAATACAAAAATTGCAAAAAGAACTTGGTATTGAGATTACAAATTTTGCAAATATCGGGGTTTATGCTGCAGATGTCTATGACGAGGATGACGATCAAAATAATGAATCAGCAGAGATCAATCAAGAAATATCACAGGATGATGACCAATGTAATTATGATAACAGAGATGTATTACGAGATGATGATCCATTATCAGAGGAGAATCAAGATGTATTACGAGATGATGATCCATTATCAGAGGAGAATCAAGATGTATTACGAGATGATGGAGTATTCTAATCAACTAATTTATGTTTAATAATATTAAATGGTTTTGGAATACAAAATGTGGTTTGTGATATTTGGTTAATTGAACATTTCTATTTAGAATTTCTTAAATTTTATTGTATATCTTTTAATCTCCTATCGTACAAATCAAGATAATTTATTCTATTGTACTTAGTAGTAGACATGGGTGGAAATTATAACTCTTTTAATTCATTTTGAATAATATACCCAAATATCGAAGCTTTTGATTGGTATCAAATTAGATAGAATTTTCAATTGATTTAAAAATTTTTATCGAGGATTTTCCTTTAATATACTCCCTTATTAAAATCCAGGGTTCATAAACATTTTGCAACAAATAATCGGTGAGAATGCATGTATGGGTACTGATTTAAGATAATATTCACCTCCTTATCTAACTCAAAATTACTTTTATTGGTTATAGGGTTCTGTTAACTTAAGCAGAAACAGCTATAGCTAAGAACTTTATATTTATCGTATGAATCAAATCAAATTTGAAAGAAATAGAACAGCTTCTTTTATTGTAATGTATTCTCTTTATCTGTACTTTCTTGGTTTGAGCCTACGCAGTACATCTAAAGCATTAGTAGTATTTAGAGATGATAAAAGGAGTCATGTTTCTGTTTGGAATTGGATACAAAGGTTTGGTTCCTGTCAGATCTACAAAAGAAAAAGAGTAACTGCTTTTATTATAGATGAAACAATTATTCAGATTGGTAGTCAACATTTTTGGTTATGGATATGTATAGAACCAATTAACTCTTCGGTGCTTGGAATCTATATTTCTGAAGAGAGAAACATGCTTGTTGCAGAAAAATTCATTAGATCATTAGTTACAAAATATGGAAAACATACTGTCTATACAGATGGCGGTACATGGTACGAGGAAGCGTGTCATGTAATTGAATTAAAACACTATCTACATTCTTCAATAGAAAAAAGTTTGATGGAAAGAGCAAACCAGTATTTTAAAGATAGAATTGAATCATTTGATGATTACTATCCTTGTAAGCAAATTGAATGTAATCTATTTCATGTTCATAACTGGATACAATTCTTTACTTCTATGTATAACGATGTAATAACAAATAATAACAATAATTTTTGGTTAAAGGAGGTGAATATTATCTTATCTTAACAGAGCCGGTTATAGTATCATTATACATAGATACAAAGTATTGTATCCAGTTATATACAGGAAAGAGATTACAATTTTCTTTGATACAAGGATAGTAATCATCAAAACTTTCTATTCTGTCTTTCAGGTACTGGTTAAACCTTTCCATCAAATTTTTCTATTGAAGAATGTAAATAGTGTTTTAATCCAATTACATTGCATGCTTGATCATACTAGGTCCACCATCGGTATAAACAGTATGTTTTCCATATTTTGCATAATCCTTAAATACAGTAAATAAATATCCACGCACATGTATTTTCTAAATTTTGCATCATCTAGAATCACTAGGTTATTTTGCTTATCATCAATTTTTATCGTTGTATTCTTGCTCATTTTTCAACCCATGCCAATACATAATTCATATGCCAGAGATCCGTCAGCTACAAATATATCTTCCATTTCTCAATCAGACACGCAAGTTAATTTTAATGAACAGATGAAACAACTAGAAGAGTCCAATGACCCCACTGACATTGCAACTCTTGCTTATATTTGGGGTTATCCCCTTGTCATAACAAATAGGGCTGTTGATTTCGGTACAGATCCCAATACTCCACCTGGAGTTGCCAGAGGACCTCTAAATACATTTACTCCTGTTCGCAATTTAATAAATGCAAGTTTTACAGATGTTGTAAATCCTAATGTAGATACTCTGTATAGTCGTGCTTTGATTAAATTGAATGATGAGCCACTTGTTCTGGAGATTCCACCTATTCCAGATAGATATTACACATTTCAATTTATGGATGCATATAGTAACAATTTCATGTTTATTGGAAGTCGCACTAATGTAACATCAGGTGGCACTTATCTGATAAGCGGACCTAATTGGAATGGTACTGTTCCGTCTAATATGACTGAAGTAAAATCTCCTACCAATACGATGTGGCTTGTAAATCGCATATTGGTAAATGGTACTCAAGATGAAAACAATGTTAACAAGATACAAGATATGCTCAATTTATATCCTTTAAATAATGAAAATCAATCATCAACATCATCTTCATCGGTATCTGCTCCCGTTTCACCACAACCAGATAAGGTTCCAACTACAGGACCAGGAATTTTCGATGAGATAAGTAAAGATATGGCTTCAGATCCTCCTTGTTCATATGATTCTAATATAGTTGCAAAGTTTAAGACAATTGGTATAGGACCAAATATGAAACCTTTCGATACACAGAATCAAACTATTTTGAATGCATTGAAACAGGGAATAATTGAAGGTGAAAAGTTAATAGATGAGAAGGTAAAACACGGTACCAACCTAATCAATGGATGGACATTTAATTTAAAGAGTGGTAATTTCGGTACTGATTATCTTTTAAGAGCAGCAATAGCAAAGGATTCTATTGCACAGAATTCTCCGGAAGAGGCCGTTTATTCCAAGGCATATGTTGACGGTAGCGGAAATCCTCTCAAGGGAAGTCAAAAATATGTGCTACATTTTGATAATGATAACCTACCACCTGTCAAAGCATTCTGGTCAGTAACCATGTACAATTCAAAATCCTACTTTGAGGATAATCCATTAAATCGTTATGCTATAGGCGACCGGACTGCTGGACTACAGTACAATTTAGATGGTTCACTTGACATTTACATTCAACATGATAATCCTGGAAAAGATAGGGATTCTAACTGGCTTCCAGCTCCATCTGATGATTTCAATCTGATGTTGAGAATGTATATTCCAGAAGACATAGTATTGAATGGAGAATATAAGATTCCTCCAGTTCAGATAATAAGGTAATGTTATTATTTACAAACGTAAGAGAACATTACTACTGATTGTTTTGTCCGATTTTTCGGATATTCTCGCTCTTTTCATTTTTATCTTTGGACATGGTTTCCGTTGTGATATTAAACTAGAAGAAAGTAACTAAATATTCCGTATCAGAATTTTAGAATTTAAAACTACTTCCCATCCCGATCATATAGGTTATTCTGAATAGCATACTGAAAGTCTGGTGGTTCTTCATCGCTAAAGAAAAAGATAGTAAAAAAGCAAAATAAAAAATACTAAAAATATATCAATTTATGCTATCATCTATCTTAAAACCATTAATAATTATATAGAAATTACGTCAAAGAGTTGAGCATTTTCACAATTGAGATGATTACAAATTATTGAAGATATCCGTCTTTTTTCAAGTCTTCAATTTGTTTATCAAGGGGATAATTTGTATACTTGACCCGGAAAGCAAGAAATTTTTCAAAAGTATCAGTATCATCAATATCAATTTTGTTTACAGCATTATTGGAAAAAACGTTATCTCTGTAATTATTACAAAAATAATATAATGCCATTTTACAAAAACTAGATAAACTCATACTTTTTAACATAGGTCTTCCATTTACTTTAAGATTATAGAGTATACTAATCATATTATTAAAATAGTTATACTCTTCAGGTGAGATGCGAACAGTAAAATGTATATTTTTATATCTATCTTTATTTTCTTTTTTGTTTATATCTACAGAAACTTAAATATCGTTCATAAAATAGCTTTCAAAAACCTCATATTTATGTGAGTTGCACTAATCCATCACTATAGAATTGTAAAGTATTTAATTTTAATGTGGACAGCTATATACTCTGTATTTTTCATGTGTCAAAGCCTTGTACTCTTTTTCATTCATCCACTCAAACAATTTCTTGATATCATTTTTTGTGACTTTAGAAAATGATTTTCCTAGATCTCTTCTCTGTAATAGAGCTGTAATACATCTAACAATCCATAGTATACTCTTATCTTTTTCTTGTAAATGATTGACAAATTTCAAGATATCTTTTTTGTCTGATTCATTGTCATTTAGCTATATATGGATTCGTAGAATCCAATGTTCTGGTTTTGTTTTTCTAGTGTAGATATCTTATTTCGTATATGCTTTTCTTTGTACTTATTACCAGTTCTTGGGAGTTTTTAACTCTCTCGATATTTTTGGTCTTGACACGGACCGAGGTTTCTATGGAGGGGATGGGATTCGAACCCATGACCACCTGCGTGTAAGGCAGGTATCCTAACCAGTCTAGACAACCCCTCCTTTCACACCGTAAGTGCTTAGATTGACTTTAATGAATCGATATTAATAGCTTTTTAAAATCTTTATGAAATTTTTAGTTTAGACAAAATATCATTAATAATTTCATTTTTTTCATAATTATTTTAGTTTGTTTTAGTGTATTAACTTAGAATATAATATATTATTCTTTTAAATAATATTATTTAATTTTAATATAATTAAAAAGATATTGCTGAAATATGTGACAGTATTATATTGATTGAATATATTTGACCTAAAAAGAGGATAATTAATAAATATTATAAAAAATTTTATTGAATACATATAATTTTTTAGATGAAAATAATAAAATTTGGATAATTATTTAATAAAGTTTCGTATAAGTTAAATTATTAATGATATTATCAATCAACTCTATTTTATAAAATATAATATCAATAGAATTCACAAATAATGTTGATCGAATATTTAGTTATTTTATCACTTTATTATTAAAAAATAAAATAAAATAAAATAAAATAAGGTTCAAAAGCTTAGGTTAGCTTCTTTTTCTCCAATACTTTTTACAAAATAAAGAGTATAACTGTAAGTTACATTCTTTACAGCAATAACAAAGATGATTTTAATTATATAGAAGTAAATCTCAAATATAGGTAGATGATAATTAGCATATTTCAAATTATAGTTTTAATATTTTGAAAAATCAATTTGGATATATTATTATTGCTTAATTGTATCCAATACCTCTTAATTGTATAATTAATATAAATACATGTTTTTTCAACTTTTTCTAGATAATAGAATATAATAATACTAAAAATTTATAAATGTATTAACTAATGGCTTTTTAAAAATTGGGAATGTTCAATCCGTAAAAATAAAATATTTTTTATATGAATTAGTTTATAGGGATATTTTTGTTTATTTCTGATTTAATTTCGAACTAATTGAGTTACTAATTACCTTAAAGCGATATATCATAAAAAGAAGCTACAAAAACATCATAGATCAGGAATTTTATATGGCTTAAAATTTTATGATTTGATCATCTACAAAACAATATTTTAAATTGGGAAAATAAATCCAATTAATAATAATCATGAGTGCAAAGAAATCCTATCAAAAGATCTTTGAGTTAATGAAAGAACATCATAATTGGTTTAATGATTCTATTCCATTAATTGCTAGTGAGAATATTCCCAGTACTGCTGTAAGAGAAGCAATAATATCTGACTTTGGAAATAGGTATGCAGAAGGATGGCCAGGAGAAAGAGTATATGCTGGTTGTATTTACATAGATGAAGTAGAAATCATTTGTAATGATCTAGCAAAAAAAGTCTTTAATGCAGAATTTGCAGATTGTAGGGCTACTTCAGGAGTTGTAGCTAATCTTGCTATTTATTCTGGGTTTACGAATCCTGGAGATTACATGTTAGCATCTTCAATTCCTAATGGTGGACATATTTCTCATGGAAAAAAAGAACATTATGGTACTGCTGGCCATGTATGTGGATTAAAAATTGAACATTTCCCCTTTTTGAAAGATGATATGACTATCGACGTAGATGCTACTAAGAAGAAAATTCTAGATATGGGTGTTGATGGTAAAAGTCCAAAAATGGCTATGTTTGGAGGTAGTCTATTTCTTTTTCCTCATCCAGTTAAAGAGTTATCTGATTTTATGCATGAACATAATATACATATAAATTATGATGCAGCGCATGTAGCTGGACTTATAGCTGGTGGTCAATTTCAAGATCCATTAAGAGAAGGGGTAGATACTATGACAATGAGTTCCCATAAGACTTTATGGGGACCACAGGGAGGCATCATAGTATCTTTACAGAAACATGCTGAAATTATAAAAAAATCTATATTTCCAGGTAATACTAGCAGTCATCATTTACATCATGTTGCAGGAAAGGCTGTAGCATTAGCAGAAGTATTGGAATTTGGGGAAGAATATGCAAAACAACTCATAAAAAATGCCAAAAAATTGGCTGAAAGCCTTGTTGACTATGGCTTTACTGCCTTAGGAGAGAAGAGAGGATATACACAATCACATCAAATTGCTGTTGATGTTTCAAAATATGGCGATGGAGGAACAATAGAAAAGGAGTTAGAAGCATCAAATATCATTTTGAATAGACAGTTACTACCTGGAGATATCAAGGCAGGAAGAAATTATATGCATCCAAGTGGAGTTAGAATAGGTGCAAACGAAGTAACTAGGCTTGGTATGAAAGAAAGTGAAATGATAGAAATTGCAAATTTGATAAAAAGAGTTGTCATTGATGGGGAAGATACCAAAAAAGTAAAAAAAGATGTTACTGAATTTAAAAAACAATATCAAAAATTACATTATGCTTTTGATGGACAACTTGATGCCTACAAATACATAAGTTTAGTTAAAATTGATTAATAAATTAACTAGAAATTATTGTTTAAGGAGAAAAATCAGGATAGGAATTAAGGTAAGCTAACAACTTGTTTCAAGCTTGATACAAATGATATCTATAATTATCTAATCTCCCTATGTTTAATTCCTTTTATTAATATAATAGAAAACCTATAGAATTTTTATTCAACAAAATCAAATATTGAAGACTGAGGGTTTTTAACTATTTCTTTTTCTTTAAAAACATATCCTAGTTCCATAACGAGTGATTCTATTCTACTTGAAAGATAATCACTTATTTTAAATCTTTCATTTATATCTAATGCTATATGTACATATTTTTCAACCGAATTTCTTGTCACAGTTTGAATTAAATAATTACCACAAACAAGACATTTACCCATTAATGTAATTCTTCTATATTTTTCACCACAATTAGTACATCTAAAAGATTGTGATGAATAGGATCTCATATTTCCCATAATATCTGGTATTATATGAGTCGTTAAAACCATTGATGCTACTTCACTAGGATCTACTGCATTAATTAGTTTAGCTGTAGAAATTTGCATCTCTAATTTTTCATTCATTGTAGTTAATCTAGAATAAGAACTACGCTGTACATTGGTAGTTAAAGAATTAGTATGATGAGTAAAAGAGTAATTGTAAAATTGTAAATCTGAATCAATCCTATTCTTTACAATTTCTATTTCATTTACTAGTTTTTCAGCTTTATTTTTTTTAAAAGAACATTCATACAATTGTAGTGGATAATTTGACACTACATCAATATTCAGTGCTTGTCTTTGTACTTCATGAGGTAAAACTATTGGTTGGAGTAATAATGGAGCATCCATCAATCCTCCTATTTTATCAGGTAGAAATTCTTTAGAAAAGTTCAAAAATACATCCATAAGGAGCATAATTGAATCTGCATCACCATCACAATCTCTACGTTTTGCAGAATGCCAGATAGGTGAACCTAGACATACTTGTGAATTGGTATATCCAATAATTCTACCAATGATACCTACAGAAGTATGTGGCGCTAATCCGACTATAATATGTCCTATTAAATCATTTATCGTAGTTGAATTATAAAATGGTTCGAGTTTATACAGTTTTACTAGCTCATCATCTATGTATTTAGATACTTTCAGTAAATGTTCTGCTGTTTCCAAGGGGATAATTACATCTTGAATATATATCTCAATTAATTGATCATTATTGGTGAGATCGTTTCCAAGATAGTCTGAAATGTATCCTAATTCCTTTAACTTTTCTATATCAGTCATTATCCATTTAGGTTTAAAATGTGTTAAAGGTTCGTTTGTTGCATCATATCGTATGGTTCCATCTTTAAATGTATATAGACCAAATGCTTGTCTTAGAATTCCCTTTTCAATTGGTTCGGCTGATCTATTTTTACCCATTAAAAATTTTACACCTTTTAAAGGTTCTTTAGCTTTTATGTCTAAATTTTTTTCAGCTTCCCTTAAAAATTTTTTCAGAGGATATTTTATTGGAGAATATGTCCGGCCTTCTTTCCTACATCTATTACATTTAGTAATATTTTTATTATTATTAGAAGACAATACAGATATAGTTTCTCTACATATTTTACAGATAATTTTAATAGATGTTTCCGAGGAACAAATTCTGCATCGTACTCCTATTGAAGGTATATTACATAAATTACAATATCTATTAGCTATTTCAGTATAAAGAATTTCTTGATTAGATGCTTTAATAAGATCTCTGGTAGCTCCTCCTTTATCTCCTATTGGAAATAAAACATGTACAGGTGGTTTCATTTTTCTTTCTGCTGCCTTTTCTGGTCGTCCTACTCTCGCTGCAATAGATGAGGCAAATTTTGATTTTATTATGATTCCGGACATTTTAGTTACATAATCATAAGTAGCCATTTTTGTAGTATCTAATTCTTCCATGTTTACTTTTGAAGTATGACCTAACAACATGTATAGAGATTTTACCTGATTTGATTCATTTATTACTATTGATTCTGGTTCATTTTTCAGATAATGAATAACTCCTAAACGTTCTAGTATATTCTTTAAATTGTCTTGATAAGGAAGTTGAATTGATTCCAAGTTCTGAATTTGTTGATAAGAAAATAAATGAAATTGTTTGAAAAGTTTCTCTTGTAGAAGAATTAGATCATCTATTGATATTGATTCCCAATAAAATGAATATTTTGGATGAAGAGGAATATTCCAATTTTTACTAATTTCAAATGCCTCTTCCAATGTAGGAATTTCAGTAAGAGGATTATGTACTAGATCGATTAATCTTTGTTTTGAAGGCATATTCTTATTATAAATCTGATTATCTTTTTCATCTACCGTTTGATTCAATTTGCCTTTTAAATCTAATGACCACAACTCTTCTACATAAGAAGAAGGAAGTAATTTTGCATTATTTTCTAAAAAGTCACCATAACTAATCAAAATATCACCTAAATATAAAATTTTTTCAACTTTTTGTTGTATTTTTAAAGCTTCCTCTACACTTGAAACATAGGTTACTGTTCCATCATCTAGTTTAACTAATGGAGGTTCTATTGAATCCACAAGTGCTACAGTGGATGCTTTTCCAGGTGTATCAATTTTAAGCTGAGTTCCAACTACTATGGCATAATTTAAAAGAATTGGAATAACAGAGTGAACACCAATTGTTGAAAAGCCGGTATTATAACAGCGTCCATACCTTAACCTAAAAGCTCCAATTCTATTTGACATTGACAAAACTGGTCTTCCAGTTATTACTTCTGACATTCTGTGAATAACAGTATCATCTTCTGTACTAGTCTCAGTTTGTATAGCTCCCTTTAACTTTTTTAGCCAATCCCAACCATCCAAATTTAAATTTTCTATTATTTTCAATAATTTTCTGCTTCTTCCTATCAGTCCATCATTCATTACTCTAAGGGCTCCTCCCCTAACTCTATCAGTCTCAATTCTTTTCATTCCTCGATGACCTATTACCTCTACTGGATCAGTATCTACTCCATCTAATTCAACAGGTAAATTACTGATACATGTAATGACATCTTCATCTAAAATTTTAAATTGGAAGTTTCCTACTTCTCGTTCATATATACGCAGCTCTTCTACAAATCTTCCTGTTTCATCATCAAAAGAATTTGCTTGATATTTTTCTAATCCGACTGCCTTTCTAACATGATCAGCTATTAGCATTGTCAATGCTGCTTCTGTACCACCAGCTGATCTAATGGGCCCTGCAAATGATACTGAAAGATATTGAGTTCCATTAGCATTAAGCTTAATCTTAACATCAGCAATACCCTGTAATGGTGCTACAGTTACACCTTCAGTCACTATTGCTAGACTTACTCTTACAGCATTATCTAGTCTGACTTCGAGATCATCATTACTGTATTCTCCTAATGCAATTTCTTCAGAAATTTTTAAAGCAGCTTTTTCCTTAGTTGTTTGTGATAGTAGTATTCGTAATCGTTCAGTAATATCTATATTGTGCATTTTAGCAACTCGATCTGCTAAATCATAAACGATCTGTGATTCAATATAGTTTGATACATCCAATCCTTTGCTACGTGCTTCTAATATTCTTTCATAGATTTCATATACCGATGCTAATATTGTAGTATGATACTTTTCATAGGATAATGGTCTTTTTAATTTTTTTAGTTCCTTAATTGAATTTTCATCTAAAATCGAAAAGAAATTTTTCATTTCTTTATTGAATTTATAATTTCACTTAATTTTTCTTCCCATTTATCGTCATTTTCAATCATAGTTCCAACTACAATTATATTGGCTCCAGCATTTGAAAGTTTTTTAGCAAGTTCTGCATTACGAATTCCTCCACCAACTATCAATACTCCTTCATAATATTTTTTAACTGCAGATACCATTTCCGGGGAAACATTTTGGTTTGCTCCTGATCCTGCTTCAAGATATAAAAATCTCATTCCCATATATTGTGCTGCTAATGAATACATCACAGCCAGATTCAATTTATTAAATGGGATTCCTCTAGCATATCCCACATACCATGCAGTAGTTCCTTCTCCTATAATCAAATAACCTGTAGGTAAAGGTTCTAATCCAGCTTTTTTAATACCCATTGCACCTAATGCTTGGGCCCCGGTAATAAAATAAGGATTTTCAGAATTTAAAAGTGACATAAATAATATTGCATCAGCATTAGGTGAGATTCCTGTGATGTTACCAGGAAATAAAATCACAGGAATTTTAATATTTGATTTGATTTGTGATATCATTTCAGAAAGTTCTATTTGATTGTGAATTGATGAACCTCCAACTAAGATTCCTGAAGCTCCTAAATTTTCAGCTTTCCTAGCTATTGATATTGAATCTAATGTATTTTCAGAATCGATCAATGGGAAACAAAGTGTACCTTTTTTTTCTATTTCGCTAAGGATATACTTTTCTACTTTATTTAACACTATAATAAGCTCATTTGTTTGTGTTAGCTAACCTAAATTATATTTTCGGTTTAAACTCTGTTTCTATACAAAAAAAGATTAACTAGATAATGATTTAATAACTCATTTCTCCACTATACAATTATGTATAGTAATGACAAAGAACAAGAAAAGAAAGATTTATTTATTTTTGATGATATAATTGAAAAATCTTTATTTACACGGAAACAAATTTCAATAATTTATAATAAACTTAATGGAGTTAAAATTGACGAAAGCATTAGTTCTGGAGCATATTATCGTCAAGTTAAGCAGTGTAGAAATAAGATTTATTCACTGTTATATACAATCTTACTTTTTAAGATATTAAAAATAATAGATGACAAAACTTTTGGAATAATTGAATCGATTGTTGAAAAACTATACTCATTGTCACAAGAAGGTAATAATCACATCGATGATCCGCTTCCTCAAGATGTGATTAATGTGATTGATAAAATAATCAAAAAAACTTTGAATATCTAAAGAGTATATAATTACAAATCACGTTAATATTATATATTTGTGTGATATATGTGATAATACTTGGAAATAGTTTTGTGGCATATCGTATTGATAGTAATTTTTTTTTTGATTGGAGTTCTTCTATTCATTTTATCTAAAAAACCAAAAAAAAATGAAATGACTAATGCTGACAAATCTTCATCTGAGAATTCTTACTATGATATATTAGAGGCATTAGAATCTAGAAAACAGAGTCAAATTGATTATATTGATGCTAAAATGAATGATATCTATTCAAAATTAGAAATAATAGAATCACAATTAAAGAATTATCCACAATATTCAAAAAATAAGGTAAATGAAATTAAGAACAGAGATAATAATATATCCAATCACATGATATCACAAAATATCACTACATCTAATTCTGTGAATAAATATCACAATCAATTAGATACTATACCATTCATTCTAAATCTTCTTACAGAACCAAGAACATCAACTGATATAAAAAATGCGATAGGAAAAACTAGAGAACATACTGCTAGATTATTGAAAAAGCTATATGAAGATAATTTTGTTGAAAGAGATAATACGAATAAACCTTTTAAGTATAAAATAACAGAATTGGGAAAAAATTATCTTAGTCAAAATAGAGAAAATAATAACAATAACAGTAAATTTGACTAAATTTTCAAATTAGTTAAATACATTTCGTATATGTAGTTGTAACAAGTAAATGTTCACAAGTTAACAAAATTAGATATTTTTATTTTCTTTATAAAAATGAGTTAGATTGTATACTGAGTTAATCATATGTTAATATATTTCCACGAGAAATTAGGCAATTTTCTATCTCCAGTGGAAATACAGGGGTAGAAAATATCTATTTAACTAAATTAACAGGATTTCAATCCTTCAGTGGAAATACAGGGGTAGAAAATATCTATTTAACTACAATATTATAATAGATGTTAATTGTGTTATCAACAAGTTAATTTAATTAGGTTTTCCTCTCCCCCTTTATTTCTATTCGAATAAAAAAATAAAAAACTAATAAAAATGAAATTAAAAATAAATTTAATATTTACTTATTTTGTCAGCATTATTTGATTTAGCTGTTTAAATTTATTGTTAATAACTTGTTAATTAAACTATTAACAAGTTAAAATAAATTTAAATTTGGAAAAGAAAAACAGGGGTGTGGCTTATATTTCAGATAGTGAAATAAAAATATCTTGAGTGATGATCTACTTAATAATATCTTTGATAATGCTGTAAAAGGAATTCAATTAATAAAAAATCGTAAAATGTTAACTATAGACTATGTCCCAGACAAACTGTTTTTTCGTGAAGAAGAAACTACAACTATAGCTCAAACATTATCAGTAGCATTAAAGGGATCCAGACCATCAAATTTATTATTATTTGGAAAACCAGGTACAGGAAAGACAGCAGTTGTTAAGAATGTTATAAAGAAATTTAAAGAGAAATCTGCATCGCTAGGAATAGAAATAACTGTTACATTTGTTAATGCAAAACTAGCTAATACTGCCTATAAAGTACTTTATGAAATTGCAGAAGAAATGTCTATCAATAAGCTTGAAACTAGAAATCAAGTCTATTTTACTGGATTATCATTAGGAGAGGCTACTAATAGGATCTTAGATTTTATTAAAAAAAGAAAGTTACATGTCATTTTTATTATCGACGAAATTGATTCCTTAGTTGATAAAAATGGTGATGATATTCTCTATAATTTTACTAGAGCAAATGAACAATTTCTAGACTCAGGGTTCATCACATTAATTGGAGTTTCAAATAGTCTTACTTTTAAAGATAAATTAGATCCTCGTGTCAGAAGTAGTTTAAGTGAAGAAGAAATTGTATTTAATCCATACAAAATTATTCAACTTCAAAAAATATTGAAAGAGAGAGTTAAATTAGCATTTTGTGAAAATGTTGTAACAGATGGAGCTATAAATCTTTGTGCGGCTATTGCTGGAAAAGATAATGGAGATGCTAGAAAGGCAATAGATTTACTTAGAGTAGCCTCTGAAATAGCAGAACGGGACAAAGTTTCTCAAATTGATGAAAAATTTATTAGATTAGCTCAAAATAAAATAGAGAAAGATACTAATTTTGAAATAGTAAAAAATTCTACAACTCATACAAAGATAGTATTACTTGCAATCACCAAATCAAAAAACGGAAATACTGGTGAAGTATATGAAATTTATTCAAAATATTGTAAAAGTATAGATAATGAACCCCTTACTCAACGTCGCATAACTCAAATCATCAGCGAACTAGACCAACTTGGATTAGTTAGTAGTAATATTGTTAATCAAGGAAGATATGGTCGTTCTCAAAAAATACGAATAACTATTCCTATCAATACGCTTAAAGAATCCCTAAAAGATGATCCATTATTTGTTACATTGATAAATATTCTTGATTAAAATTGATTTGGAAAGGACGAAGAGTTGCAAGATTAACTAAAATAGCTATTCCTGGTGTAGGAGTTATTCCCATTGTTTGTTGGAAAGGTGTTTGATTTTGCCATGTACCAGAATTTACAATTAAAGTACCTCTATAATTTTGAACATCCATAACATGAATATGACCAGAATGAAGTATATCTGGTATATCACTTATTACCATCATATCTTCTAGCTCTGGAGAAATAGGTGTTCGCTGGCCATAAATTGGAGATAAATGTCTTGCTTTAAGTAATATTTTCATCGCGTCAGCAGGATTAGAATAACTTAAACCAGGTGTAGTAGCAATAATATCATCTAATCCTTGACCATGGTACATCAAAATTTTTACTCCATCTAACTCTAGAAGACTAGGATTTCCTAACATTACAAAATTTTTAAAGGAATATAATTTTCCAGAATCTTTTCTTGGTATTGCAGGTTGTGGTAATGCTCTTCTACCAGGATCATGATTTCCAGGAATGACAAATACTTGAATTCTGTCAGGTATTTGTTCTAATAATTTAGTCAAATGATTGATTTGTTTATATATATTATTTAATTTTAATTCTTTATCTTGATTAGGAAATATTCCTACACCATCTATCAAATCTCCACATATACAAACAAATTTAATTTTACTTACAATTTCATTATCTGAAGAATTCAACCAATTTAAAAATCTTAAAAATTCGATTTCTTTAAAATATTTACTTCCAACATGAAGATCAGATATTAAAACAACATAGGATTCAGTTTTACTCCTATTTGGAATATGATCTGGAATATCAGGAGAATAAACATTTTTTACAATATAATTTACTCCTTTATTTTCAATTTCTAACATAACCATTTGGTCAAGTGTTAATTTAGAGACAATCTTCATTGTTTCATCCGTAACAGCTAATATATTAATAATTCCAGATTGGTCATCGATTGTTAATTCAATACTATTTCTTTTCGATCGTTTTGACATCAATAAACCTGCAATTACAGAAGAATTTGTTCCAAAAGAATTAGTATTATTTTCTATTTGATTAAAATTATATTCACTTTTTGTCTTAGTGTGTTGTTTATTCATTTTTTGATTTTTCTTTACAAAAGCAATTTTATTAATCCTTTTACTATCTGGCCTTAAAGACAAAATTTTTAGAGATTTCGTGAAACGACTATTAAAAAGTGAGCTAAAACCAGTAATTCCCTCTCCAGGATTAATAGACTTGGTAGAATCAAAAATTACTTTAAAAGAATCTTTTAAACTATAACTTTCATCATTTATAGATGAATTTATCGATTTGTATATGGTCGAGCTTTTAATATTAGATTTTACTTTATTTTTTTTGACATCATAATTATATTCAGATGTATTAAAAATTTTTAGATCATCAATACTAATAACTGAATTATCCTTATTTTGTTTTTTATATTTTACAACTTGTTGAACGACATTCATCAGATTAGAATCAATATCTTTTAAAAAAATAAAAGCATTAGGATGAATCTGATAACCATTAGCTGAAATAAAAGATAATACATTTGATATTTCTTTTTGTATAGACAATTGTAAGAGATACGATAGACCAAACTTATTTAATTATATTTCTATTACTTAACAAAGAGTCTTATTACCATAAAAATCTTCAGTAAACAAGCACGATATTGAAAACTCGGATATTTTATCTTGTCATTGGAATGATAGTTTTTATAATTTCGTATTTTTTTGGTGCAAACACCAATATTAACTTAGATGAGTCAAAGATAATAAAAGAACAATTTGAAGAAAAGATAAAAGGAATTGATGAAGTTGGTATATTTTTTAATAATATTATTATAGCACTAGGAATGTTTATCCCAGGACTTGGAATAGGTATTGGAATCTTCTCTGGATTTGGTACTGGATTAGTTTTTAGTGCCATTGCAGAAAACAATGTAACACTTCAAAATATTTCTCCTTTGGCAATCCTTATAACTCCTTTTGGTATACTAGAAATTTTTTCTTATGGATTAGCTATATCAAGAAGCGCAATGATAATTCATGATTATTTTATAAAAAAAATTCCCTGGAATCGATTTCTCAAACCAACAGTAATAGAGATTATAATTGTCGTTTCTCTTTTGTTGATAGGTGCTGTTATTGAATGGAATATGATTGAACAATTTACAAAAGGACCTATCTAATTTCTAAACTTTTTTATAAATATTTATAAATTCAATTTCTTTTAATTTATATTTCTTATTCAATACATTAAAAACTGGTAGGAAGAAAAAATGGAAGGAACAAAAATTCATTATAAGCCTAGCTTTAAAAAAAATCCAGATATAATAGCAGCACTTCCAGACATGGGAAATGTAGCAGGACTATGCCAAAAATTATTATTAGATAAGATTGAAACCAAGCTTTTCGCAGAAATTTTTGCTTTCTGGCCCAATTTCGTAACTTATAAAAATGGTCTTATTAATTATACACAATCTAGCTATAAATTTTATGCTAATACGAAATATAATATTATAATCTTTACCGGAGATTTTAATCCTTCTGATCCTAGAAGATTATATGAGATATGTTATGAAGTTGTAAAGATAGCTAAATTATTTAATGTAAAAACTTTATATTCATTTGGAGCTTCCTTAAAACCAGTAAATACTATTGAAAAAGTTGTCTATGTAGCAGTTAATAAAATAAATCTTATAAAATCGCTAGAAAATCAAAAAATACAAGTTCTTGATGATGTTGGACAAATAACAGGGTTTAATGGTCTAATATTAGGAATAGCTCAGGAACATAATTTAGATGGTATTTGTATTTTAGGAGAAATAGATAATCCCAATGTAATTCAACCAAAAACAGCTCAAGAGATACTAAAAGTCTTATTGAGAATATTAAATCTCTCTTTTATTGATCTATCAGATTTAGATGAAGAAGAAAAAAGAAAAAAATTTATGGAACAACAAATGAATTATTTTAGTAATATAATAAGAGAAAACAATCTTCCTGGAATAAAATAAAATAAAATAAAAAACTATATTTATTTCATTTTTAAACTTCTAAATAGGTTTGTCTGTTGTTCTGATCAATTACCATAACAGAAAGATCACTGAATTTTTTATTTTCTAAATCAGATAGTTTTCCTCTAAAAATCCTCTCTTTTTCCGAATCTGTCAAATATTCAAAAACCCATACATCTATTTCCGAAGTTTTGATTCCATTGCTTTTTAAATAAAAAGCAATATCAGATTGCATAAAATTTTTTGATAAATTATTTGGCCAAGGTCTAGGAACCAAAATAACATTTTTTCTATCTAAAACTGCTTTTATTAATTCAATTTTTTTTAATTTTATATCAGATGTAACATGAAAACTTATTATATGAGATTTATCTATGGGAACTCTTGATTTCGAAGAGGCAATTTGGATAGAACTAATACCAGGAATAATTTCGACATTTTCATCTCCAAAAATCTCTAATAAACGATCCACAACCTCCGATTCAGAAAAATTTACATCGCCTGTAAAGGGAATTAAGCAAAATTCCCCATCCCTCATTTTCTTATATATATTTTGATACGTTGCCTCTTGATTTTTCATATTTACTTCATAGATACACTGATTATTTTTATCAAAAAGATGTTCAATAATTTTTAAGGTATATTTATAACCAACAATGTAATTTGATAACTGGATTTTTTCTCTTGCTATATCTGTAATATATTTATTGTTTCCAGGACCTACTCCTACAACAAATAATTTTTTTGACATATTAGAATAAAGAATCAGGGCCTAATAATATCATAATTTTTTAGAAAATAGATCTAACAATTAAAAAAATTGATTATCATCTTGGTAAAAAACAATATGACAAAATAATACAATAATTTTGACATTCTTGTCATTATATAATTTTCTAAACGAGTTTTTATGAGCGAACTAAAGCTGGAATTTGTAGGTAAACAAGTTAAGGACATGTATGGTACACTTATGGGAACAGTCATAGGAATTTTAACAGATACTGATGGTTCTATTGAATCCGTTAGCGTAGATTGTGGGGATTCAGGTCTAAAACCATTACCTTATGAACAATTATTAGTTCAAGGAAATTATGTAATTTTCATTCCACGATGGAGGCTAGATGCTCAGAAATTATTCAGACAAAAAAATCTGACTCTAAAAAGAATCAAAGCATTACAACAATTAGTTGAGGAAGATGATTCGATGAAAGATGATGCTGAAATAGTTTACTCAAAATATGAAAAAAAATTAAAAGATTTAGAAGATAAAGAAAAATCAATTAAACAAAAGTTAATTGAACGAATTACTGAATTAGACAAATTAACTAAAGACATTAAATCAATTTTATTTGATTCCAAATTACAATATAAAAGTCATGAAATAACAGAAGAGACTTATCTCCAAGTTACTCAATATACAAAAGAATTAATGGATCATATAAACTTAGAAAGGGAAGAAATTAGTAATATAAAGATTAGACTCGAAGAGCAGAATTTAGAAAATACATTACCACCACCTACTTTACCACAAAAAAATGAAATAGAAAAAAAGAAATCAGATGAATTACTAACTGAAAATACTATGGATAACAATACAAATCTAGACAAAAATGTAGATTCTGTTAATCCAGAGTCTTCTACTACCACTCAGACAATTGAAAATATCTCATATTCTGTTAATCCAGAGTCTTCTACTACCACTCAGACAATTGAAAATAATCAAGATACGAATCTTGATACAAACAAAGAAATAGAACAATACAAAGAAAGTTCAACTCCATCAAATTCAAATACTAAACCGAATAAAGAAAAATCTTACTACTCAAGTGATAATGAAAACGAAACTAATTGGTTAGATCAAGTGATTAATAGCTAAAAATTTCTTTTTATTTTTTTTTATAGAACTATATTAAAACTAAATCTACTTATTAATTGACTATTTAAAATATTTTGATTAAATATAACTAGAGCTTAAATTCTTCAAAAGGCCAATAATTGAAAAAATAAAAAGAGTATCTGTTTTTAACAATCGCTTAGAATTTAACTGGAGTTTGTAATAATTCTCCAATCTCATTATGCATCTTGAGGAAATTTAATCCTTTTTCTGTTGTCTTGTAGGTTTGAGTTCCATCAAGATACTCTAAAAGATTGTTTTCAATCAAAACAGAAAGATACTCTCTTAATTGTGCATAACTCAGGAAAGCTTTGTACATAATTTTTGTCTTGGTTGCTCCTCCATTAGCTGCCTCTAGTATCATTGCTACTATTTCTGTTCTACTTCTGTATTTCACGATCATCATACACAATAATTATTTATTTTAATATAATGCCAGAATGTAGTATAACATTATTCTATTCGAAGAGTAAATTGGCTAAAAAATGTTAAAATAGTAATTTATTTACTTATTATATTTATAAAATTAAGCAAATTTTTGCAGTTTAGAAATTTAAAATTAAAAGTTAAATTTAATAAATTAATTAGTGTTAAAAATATAATAATTAATTAATGATTATTTGTTTTTAATATATTAATGCTTGAAAATGATTATATAAATAATAATTTTAAAATTACTTTGGAAAAGGGAGCATTTAAAAAAAAAAGAAATCACTCATTAATTAACATAGAAGAATTTTGGGCAGAAGAAGCAAAAAAATTAGTATGGTATAAACAATGGGATAAAATACTTGAATGGAACCCACCATTTGCTAAGTGGTTCGTTGGTGGATTATTAAATGCTTCAGTCAACTGTTTAGATAAACATGTAGAATCAGAGAATAAAAACAAAGTTGCATTATTTTGGGAAGGAGATAATGAGGAAACTAGAATATTAACATATTATCAGTTATATCAAAAAGTTAATCAATTTTCTAATGCATTAAAAAGTCTTGGGGTTTCTAAAGGAGATCGTGTAACCATTTATCTGACAATGACTCCAGAACTTCTCATAGCAATGTTAGCATGCTCGCGTATTGGAGCTATACATAACATTATTTTTTCTGGTTTTAGTTCCCAAGCATTAGCTGATAGAGTAAATGATGCACAATCGAAAATAATTGTTACAGCAGATCGTGGGTTTAGAAGAGGAAAGATAGTAGAACTAAAGAAAATAGTAGATCAGACAATTGATGACCTTCCATCAATACAAAATGTAATTGTCTTCAAAAGAAGCTCAAATTCTATCAAAATGGGAAAGCAAGATGTATGGTGGCATGATATAATTAAAAATCAAAAATCTTACTGTAAACCCCAACAAGTTGAAAGTAGCCATCCACTTTTTATTTTGTATACTTCTGGAACAACAGGAAAACCAAAAGGAGTCGTTCATGGAACTGGTGGATACTTAACACATCTTTATTCTACAGCAAAATGGGTATTTGATTTTAATAAACAAGATATTTTCTTTTGTACGGCTGATATTGGTTGGATTACAGGACATAGCTATATTGTTTATGCACCGTTGATGCATGGAGTTACAGAACTAATTTATGAAGGAACCCCTGATTATCCTAAACCAGATCGGTATTGGTCCCTAGTTGAAAAATATGGGGTAACTATATTATATACTACACCTACGGCCCTTAGAATGTATATGCGTTATGGAAATGAAATTCCTCATTCCTTTGATTTATCTTCCCTAAGATTATTAGGAACAGTTGGGGAACCAATAAATCCTGAAGTCTGGATGTGGTACTTCACCAATATTGGAAAGGAAAAATGTGCTATTGTAGATACTTGGTGGCAAACAGAAACTGGAGGAATAATGGTTAGTCATTGTACTGGTATCGAAATTTTATCCATGAAACCGGGTTCTGCCATGTTTCCTATCCCTGGAATTGATCTAGGTATAGTGAATGAAGAAAATAAATATTTATCCAAAAATCAAAAAGGATATCTTGTAATTAAAAAACCTTGGCCGGGAATGCTTCAAACATTATGGAAAAATAATAAAAAATATAGAAATAATTACTGGAAAAAATTTGAAAATAAACTTTGTTATTTTACAGGAGATTATGCAACAATGGACAATGAATCTTATTTTTGGTTATTAGGAAGATCTGATGACGTGATAAAGATATCTGGACACAGATTAGGTTCTACTGAATTAGAAAGTACCTTCGTATCCCATAAATCTGTTGCAGAAGCAGCAGTAATAAGTAAGCCTAATAACACAAAAGGAGAATCTATTATAGCATTTATAGTATTAAGAAAAGGCTATTTTGAATCAGAAAAACTTCATCGGGAATTAATTAAACATTTACGAAAAAAAATAGGGCCAATTGCAACTCCAGATGAAATTCACTTTGTAAACAAACTTCCTAAAACAAGAAGTGGAAAAATTATGAGAAGATTACTAAAATCGATTGTAATTGGAGTACCAACAGGCGATACTACAACATTAGAAGATGGAACATCACTTGAAGAAATTCAAAAAATCTATAATGAAATAAATAAAAAATAATTGACATAAATAACAAAACTTTTCAATGTCTATACATCTACATCAAAGAAAAATTCAAATCAAAGACATTATTTATATCATTTAAATTGGTTAGAAAGGCAGCTGTATTGATACCAGCTGCTCTTGTATCATTTTCTATAGGTTTAGCAGGAATCATTTTCATGCCCGATGAAATTAAAAACCGATCGATTGATTTCGATAAAGGAACAATAAAAATAGACAATTCTGTTATAAATGTAGAAATAGCAGAATCTGATGCTGAAAGACAAAGATGGTTAACATTTAGAGAAGATAAATTTCAACCAAACTCTGCAATGATTCTTGTTTATCCAAAATTAGATTATCATGAATTATGGTTGATAAATATAGTGTACAATTTAGATATTATGTGGTTCGATGAAAATGGAAATCTTGTGTATATGATAAAAAACGCTAAACCCTGTGAAAATATACTCGATCCTCAAAAATGTACTTTCAAAACTACAATTCCTTCTAAATATATTGTAGTATCATCATCAGGTTTTATAAAAGAAAATAATATCACTAATACCTCTAAATTATCTATAATATCTATATGAATTGGATTTTGTTAAAATTTAAGTGAATATATTATAATTATACAATTATAATTAAAAATATTATATCACTGTTATACATTTGACATAGGGTTTAAATAGTTTCAAAAAGGATCGAACAACAGAATTAAAATGCCAGTAGCAATAATTCCAGATATTAGTGAACAACATTGTATTGGATGCGCACTATGTGTAGAAATTTGTACTGCTCTTGGTCCAGATGTTCTTAGAGTAAAACCAGTAGAAGGCTGGAAAAGAGGAAAGGCCTTTGTATTTTATCCAGAACGATGCATCTCTGATGGTGCATGTATAGGTGTCTGTCCAACAAAGGCAATTTTCTGGATGAGACCAATGGATTATACACCAGGACAACCAATCCCATTGAAGAAGAACGCATTATTTAACAAAGGTTGGGAAGAAGGTTAAGTTCCAACTATTTTTATTTTATTTTTAAAAGTTACAAACTAAATCTCTAATTAGCTTTTATCATTGATATATGATTATTCTTCTTTAAATCTACTAATTAAAATTAAAAATTTCAAACAACTATTTCTCTAATTGATAATTTAACGAAATATTGGTTAATTTATTAAACTCAAATATTAATTTCTTATGTAATTGGTTAATTTAGAGGACTCCTTTTTAGAAGAAGAAAAACGAATTCTCACATTACACTTTTCTAATACAGATAAACCGGTTTTTTCTATAATAACACCTAAACAGGTGGATCGTGGTGCATTAATGTCAAGATATTCTAGATCTGATAAAACAATGCGTAGGATATTTTTAGATGAATTTATCAAAAATCCCAATCGAGGTGAGGAATTTTATAAAAAGGTTCTATTAGAATATGGTGATGACTCTGTTGCAGAATTGGGAGAATCACAAATAGCCATAGAATCAATCTCTAATGTAGCTGCTAAAAATATTCAGGATCATAGAATAGGGTTATCATATTTAGAAAAATCTTCTAGATATGTTTCTTTTAATAAGAAAATTAAAGGAGAGTATAAATATCTAAGGGAAAACAAAATAATGAATTCATCATATGCTGATTTGTATACTAAAGCTTGTGATTTAGCTTTTGATACATATTCAAAGAGTATTGAACCACTAAAAAGATTTATTTCTGAAGTTGAGCCAATAGAAAATCTTCAATTCTATGATTCACAAACTAACCAAGAAATAAATTTTAATAATTTAAATGATTCCGAAGATATTAAGGCTGCACAACGTATATATAATAATACTATAAAATCAAAGTCTTTAGACATTTTACGTGGAATTTTGCCTGCTTCAACATTAACTAACATGGGAATCACCGGAAATGGAAGAGCATTTGAATATTTACTTACAAAAATGTATTCTTCTTCCTTATATGAAATGAATAACTTAGCTGATCAACTGTACCAAGAACTTAATTCTACAATATCTTCATTCGTAAATAGAGTAAAAAGTAATTACGGTAAATCAATGCAAAATTATATTAAAGAAACAAAAAACGCAATTCTTGAATTAACGAGTTTACATCTCAATAAAATTATACCAGATCACGATCCTGATTATGTCAATTTATTATATTTTGAAAATAATTTTGATGCAGAGATCAGAATAGCTTCTGCTATTTTATATGAACAAGCTCAAGGTCATTCTCTTGCAAAAATAACCAATTATGTTACATCTCTATCTAAAGAAGAAAGACATAAAATTATTAATATATATACAAGTTTGAGAACAAACAGAAGACAACGTCCAGGACGAGCATTCGAAATGACAGATTACACATTTGAAATGTTTACCAATTTTGGTATGTTTCGCGACCTTCATAGACATAGAATACTTACCTTGGAAAGACAACTGTTGTCTACTAAACATGGATATGATATACCAAAAGAAATTATTGATATAGGAATTGCTAAAGATTTTAAGGATTGTATGTATAAATGTGATGAAGTATACAAAAATCTTGTTAAAGAACATCCAGAAGAAGCACAATATGTAGTAAACTTTGCATATAGATATCCATATTTCATAAAATTGAATCTAAGAGAAGCAACACATATGATTGAATTACGAACCTCACCACAAGGACATCCTGATTATCGTCGGATATGTCAAGAGATGTTTACTAAGCTAAAAAATGTACATCCAATCCTTTCTAGAGGAATAAAATTCGTTGATCTTAATAATTATAAATTAGAGAGACTATCAAGTGAAAAAAAAATAGAAAAGAAAAGAAGAAATATAACATAAAAATGAAATATTGATTTTAAGGATCTATAAACAGAACTATCTATACAATATTTAACCAAACCATTTTTCCAATGATTCACTACGTTTTTCTTGAACTTGTTTTAATTTTTCTATAGATATCTCAACTCTTTCCTTTGAAAAATCCATTTCATCACACAAAAAATTTATTATTCTATCGTAATCTGGTTTATTAAATTCTAGATTTTTGACTTGAATATCTATTGGATAAAGAAAAATTTCTCTGATTTCCTGATAAGAAATATTCTTCAAACTATCTTTTATTTTATCAATATTTTCTAATTTTCCATATTCTCTAATTAGTTTTAATGCTGTCTTTGGACCAATTCCTTCGAAACCTCCTGGATTGAAATCTGTACCAATTAAAATTCCTACATCAATTAATTGTTCTAATGATAATTTAGTTACTTCTAATAGCAATGATTGACTAATAATTTCTGGTTCTACTATAACAAATTTGTTTTTGTTAGGGATTTTTCTTCTTCCACTTATTGTTAAATTACGAATCAATCTTTTTGCTCCAAAAAGTAATGAATCATAATCTTGGCTTCCACAAGCAAAGACAATTCCATTTTTTGTTAACAAAGATGCAGTTGCTTCTCCTTCTGAAGGCGCCTGAATAATAGGAATCCCTAAAATCTCTAGAAGTCTTTTCGATTGTTCTATGATTTTGTCTGTCAATATAACTGTACCTTGGCTATATTTTCGAGCATCTTGTAATCTTCCTTCAGCTATTGCTATCTCATATTTTTGGGTGGCTTCTTGTTTCAGTTTTTTTCTTCTTTCAATTTCTTTAGATTTTAACTGATGAGGAATTCCATCAAAAATATATACCATTTTTATATTTTCTGATAAAAAATTCATATTTCTATAAAATAACCCGCTTAGATGACTTGTTATTTCTCCATTATTATTACTAAGAGATTCACCTGTTGGACCACGAATAGTAGCGAGAAATTGATAAATTGTATTATATGCATCAATAGCTAGTATCTTATCTGATAAATCAGAAAGTCTAACTGGTGAAGCATTTATTATAGGTTTAAGATTTATACCCATTATTCAAACACTATCAAATCATCTCTTTTATCTTTTTAATAATAAATCATTAATAAAACAATGATAAGAAAAAAATTATTTTAACAATAATTTAAAAAATCAAGCAAAAATTTGAAGGAAATATTAAATAGATTAATAGTAAATGATTATTTTTAATTAACACAAGATCAATTTATATAAATTCTACTATCCTAATCAACTATTTTAATTAATGTTTTAAGCGGAATGAATACTATATCTGATAAGTAATCGTTAATATTTTAATCTTTTTAATAAATTTAATTTAAATTTAGTTAAATTAGATTTGGATTTATTAATTATTATGATCTTAAAATAATGGTCAAAAACAAACCACCATTATGTAATCAAACATGGATAAAATTGGAATACAATATAGATTTCAATATATCTTTATACCTATAAATTAATCTGATATCATTGCATTTTTGATACTTATCTAACAGGCTTAAAAATAGATCCAATAACAGTTAACATAATGTTATTTTCATTCACATAAAAAAAATCAAATTTTAATTGAATATTTTAAAGGTATAGTCACAATAAGTTAAACTATTTGTTTGTTAATCAATTTTTTTCCTTCAAGAGATGAAATATTTTAAAATCATTTAATTTGAAATTTAGTAAAAAAATATTTAATTATTAAAATTAATAGAATATACTATATTGAAATTTAAAACTGAATCTAAGAGAGCTAGTATTAAGGACCATTTAGGTATTCTAATCGATATTGTATTAAAGTTAATAACTAGATTAGATAACGATTCTAAAATTTCTCTAAAAATGTTATTAACAGAAATCGAAAAAGTTCATACCAAGATAATTAACATATTCTCAGAATTCAGTGAACTTGATAATGATTCAAGATTCCAAGATCAATTCACCGCTAAGTATTTTAATTTTAAAGAATCATATCAAAAAAATCTTGAGGATATAGAATCTAATTGTGATATGATAAAAAATAGATTAGATTATCTGATAGAAAATCATAAATGGAAATATAATAAATTTGAGAAAATGTTGAATATTTTAAAAAAAAACAACGCTAATGTAAATAATAAACTGTTAGAAAGTCTTAAAAATATAATAAATGATTATTATTCTAATAATAAAATAATTTATAATGTATTTAAAGAACTACAAAAAAATCTCAATTTAGAACTAAATGACATCAATTCTACATTTAACAAAAAAGATGTAACTACTGCTCGGATGAAACTACAACTTTTTTTTCAAAATGCTGAATACGAAATTGAAGATATTAAACAATTATTAAAATTTCTTAACAAGATAAATGACTATTTATAAAAGTCAAAAAATTCATCAAAAGTATAAATTTGGTAATGTTTAGGATATTCATCTAGATGGACAAATGATGATTTTAAAGTTTGGAAATTGTAAGTCTACCAAAGGTAATACTTATTTATTCTTGATCTTTCAAAAGAAAAAATTAACTCTTATAATGATTAAAACTTTAGGTTAGCAAGAATAACTTGATTAAAAATATCAAATTTTTAGGCTCTCTAATCTCAATTTATAATTTAATTAAATTCCTTTTTAATAATTAAATATGCCAATTTAATTCATGATCTTTTTTTTCTTCTTCATTACGAAATTTTGTATTACAATAAGTACATTTATGAAATGGTATTAATTTTAGAATACGAAAATATTTATCTTGTCTAAGATCTTGATTATATAGTTCATTTTTATAATTTTCTATTAACTCTCTTAATGTATAATCCCAACCATGTTTTAGATTTTCAATATGATCTGACTCGGCAATTGGGTGGCTATATATCTCATTAGGGTTAGTTGACGTAATAAATTCTACTTTGTCCTTCGTTATGTCATCATCATTCAATAACAATCGAATAGCATATTCATTACCATCATCATTAGTCCAAAGCTGAATTTTCTTGTGAATGATATTGTTCTTGGTTGCAAGCTTTGTAATATCATAATCTTCAATCCTCCTGTTATTTTCAACATACTCTTTGATTTTATTTTTATCATGCTTTGACAAGTACAATTGAAGAGCAAGTCAAGATTTTAAATATTTAGTAAAAATGTAATATTATATAAACATAATTTTACCAAAATTAAATTATTTATTATTGATTTCTATTGAAAAGATTTTTGCTATAGAAATTGGATTTGAATATCTTTGTATCTTTATTACTTAAACTAAGAACCTATCTAAAAAATACATGGGAAGACAGATCCTTTTATAATATTTTATTTAGATTACAAATGAACTAAAAACTTCAAGAGTAACAAAATTATTAACAATAAATATAAACACTATATTTAATGTTCATTATATTATTCAATTTTGTGGTTTAACTTTTTTATACTATTTTCAAACAATTTAAATTTATATAAATCTGGATAAAAGAAGATTTTAATAAAATAAAAATAGGAAGGATCTTCTTACGAGTGCCAATAGATATAGTTAAAATCTATGTTCTTCATTAATATAAACCCTCCTGAGGTTTTGGGTTATATGGTATATAATAATTAGTCAAAAATTGATGATCCACTCCTGGTGTAACTATATGTCCATCTTCTGGTACAGGACCTTTATCAAAATTAAATACAGATGGTATTCCTACATGCTTAAACCAAACGACTAGGTTAGGATGTTTTTCTCCATTGTCCACTCTTAGTAACTCATGATAATGTGTATATCCTTTTTTGGCGAAATCATATGCTGTAGTATTTGTCCAAGGTGCTATTATAGCATCTACTAAAAATAATAAATCCTTACCTCCTGCATCTGATGACCACCAATTTTCTTCACCGAAAGGTCCTATGTTAAAATGTAATCCATATAGATGATTAGGAGAATCTTGCCACCAATAATGACCAGGGGCATCTTTAGCTCCATCTGTAGCGTCAGCAGGTCCCTCAAAATAATATCCTACCCCATCCAAGTTCAATACAATCCCATGGGTAAATACTTTAGGATCTTTGTATTGATATCCTGTTTTATTATCATTCATTGATGTAAGGGTAGATGAATTCATTTTTGTTAATTCCTCTTCGTCAAGTGTATTTTGTGCATAGACATTATTGTTTATAGAACCACATGTAATAATTGATATGATAATTCCTAAGAGCATAGGTTTTGCAGACAAAATTTGTTTATTCATAGGTATCTATTAATCCAAATTAATTATAAAAGGACTTCTATTTTATTATAAAAATACTTTTATAATATCGAAGTTAATAAACTTCTTTTATACAACATTAAGTTCGTCAGTAAAATATGATACAAAGCAATATTGAAAGGTTATATAATCAATTTGCAAGATCATTTGTAGTTTTCGATTTTTGTTAGCACAAGTCTAATATCTTTCATATTTAGGTGTAAAACAAAAAAGAAAAACATGTAAAGTTGGATCACGATAAAATTCTTTGGATATATCATAACAATGTAACCTCTTGTATAATGAATAATTGTTAAATTAGAAGCCAATGTAAATAACATTGATACAATAGAATTGCAAAACATAAGATTAAAAAATTAAAAATTCTGTTTGATAATCTATTTGAATTTTTTCAAACTTATTCTAGAAATCATTATTTATATTAGTTTGAGATAGAGAAACTTATTACTGTTTAGCTCTAGTCTTGAGAGTTATCTATCAATTTATTTTCAATACCATTATTTTTCAATACCTTGAATTTATCTATAGACTTTGTTATAGCTAAAAATGAATTTAATTTGTTTTAACTATCTTAATGTAGTTTATACAACGAGAATTTGAATATTCACTATTATACATGATTCACATTTTCATGTATTTGCTGAAGTATTATTTAGTAAGACTTGTTTTAAGCTTTTCACAATTTACTTTATGTCAATTCTAATTAATTTTTCAATTACCTTGTGTTATATACTATAGAAAGGTAAGTATTTAAATTAGTAAGGGATAACCTGGTAATATAGTGAATAAAAAGTAAGTTGATAGAACAAAAGTTATCTGAAAAATATGAGAATCAAGAAAAAGATTCTAAAGAGTTAATTATTGATGGTATGAATTGTAAATGCTGTCCAATTTTTAATACCTTTAATATAATTGGGAAAAAATTTACTCCTTTGTTGATACGTAATATGATCTTCTTAAAGCATAAAAGATTTAGTGAATTTTTAAATTCTATTGAAGAAATAAATCCAAAAACATTATCTATAAGACTAAAGGAGATGGAAAGAGAAGGCCTGATAAGAAGGGAAGTATATAACGAAACTCCTATAAGGATAGAGTATTATTTAACAGAAAAAGGTAAGGGATTACAACCAATTTTAGAACAAATGGCATTATTTTCTATGAAATATTGTTGTGGACAAGTTTTTAAAAATCCAGATTCCCTAAAAATAGATAAAATAAATCTAAAATCTATAAAGAACTACAATCTTTTATAAATATAGAATTCATTGCTATTATTTTGAAGAGAATTATATAACAAATTTATAATGATAAAAATATTAAGTAAAAATTTATCAAATTATTCTTTCTTTTATTTTAAATTTTAAATAGATTTGAAAATATAAATTATATTCTAACTGAAAGACAAGTCTATAAAAACTTGACCATATAAGTACCTTTAATTAATTTAAATTTTTCTCATTTTATGTTATCAATTAGCTCCTTAGCTGACAATGTATTGAGTATGTCTGATTTTTTAGCCCATCCTCTCCTGGCTTGTCCTATGCCAAATACTAGAAAAGAATAATGTAGAGGATGATGAGCATCAGAATCAATCACCAATTTAACGTTATTTTCTACAGCCATTCTTATGTATTCATCTTTTAAATCTAAACGATCATAATGAGCATCAATTTCAAGGATTGTATCTGTTTCATTTGCTACTTCAATCAATTTAGATATGTTGACAGGATATCCATCTCTTCTATTGATAATTCTCCCTGTAGGATGAAATATAATATCGATATTGGGATTTTTAGCTGTTTCTATTAATCGAGCTGTTTGTATTTCTATCGGTAAAGAAAAATGAGAATGAATCGCAGCACCAACAATGTCTAGTTTATCTAATACGTTATTTGAAATATCAAGATTTCCATCTTTTAGAATATTTACCTCTGCAGAAGATAATATACGAAAATTTTTATTATTGTTATTAAGATTATTTATTTTTATTCTGTCATTTATCTCTGCAATTTCATTTGCTTGATTTAATAGTTGTATTTCATCCAATCCATTAGTAAGTTTCAAACTCTTTGTATGATCTGAGATTGCAATGTACTCTAAACCAAAGTTATCTCTAGCTTTTAATGCCATTTCTTCTATAGACATTGTACCGTCTGTTTTGTTACTATGAACTTGTAAATCTCCTTTCAAATCATCATATGCTATTAATTCCGGAAGTCCTGATTTCTTCTCATAATTTTTAATTCTATCATTATTTTTTTTTGCCCGTTCGATTTCACCTTTATTTTCTCGCATTTCTGGAGGAATCCATTCTAGACCGAGAACCTGATAAATCTCTTCTTCAGTAAAACCAGCTACTCTATTGTTTTCTTTGTCGAAAACACCCCATTCATTAAGACGAAGACCATTAGATATAGCTAGTTTTCTCAAAGCTATCCCGTGTTCTTTACTTCCAGTAAAATATTGCATTGCTGAACCAAAACTCTCTTCTGGTACAACAAGTAAATCCGCATCAATTCCATTGTTTAATTTGACAAATGCTTTAGATGATCCTCTTCCACTTATTTCGCTAACTTCTGGCATAGTTGTAAAATAATCTAATACATTAGACCTGTCTTTTTCAGACACAATTGATACCAGATAGTCAATATCTCCAATAGTTTCCTTCATACGTCTAAATGAGCCTACAACTATTGCTTGTTTTACTCCAGTACATGATGAAAGCCGTTCTTCTATTCTCTTAACTAAAGGATAGACATCACCTATTAATCGTCTTCCACTCCTTTTTCTAAAAAACTGAATCTTTTTTAGAATTAGTTCTTCCTTCTTTATAGAGAATCCAGGAACATTCCTTATTTTGTGGTCCAGTGCAGCTCTTTCTAAATCAGAGATATTTTTTATTCCCAAATTCTTATATAGTGATTTTATTGTTTTTGGTCCAATACCTTCCAATCCAAAAAATTGGTTGATATCTATTGGCAAATTTTCTTTTAATTCATTATAGTAATGGATTCTACCTGTTGTGATATACTCTTCAAGTTTTGCAGCAATAGCCTTTCCAATTGATGGAATTTTTAGCAATCCTTTTATTTTTTCTTTTTTGTATATATCTCCTATATCAAAAGGCAAATTCTGTAGTTCATCTGCAGCCTTGTTATATGATCTAATCTTAAAAATTGTATTAGGTTCACTATTCTTTTCATCCAATGTTTGCAACATAAATGCTATTTCTCGAAAAATCTTAGCAATTTCAGAATTCTTACTCATTCTTTATATTTTTTATTGCTATAATATTAGACTTAAACCAAACGTTTTAAAAATTAATTATTAAAGTAAATGGCTAACTAATGAAGAATTTAATCATTATTAGATAGTCATTCCATAGAGATCAATACTTCAATTCTCATTTTCACTATTTTTATTTTTATAACTAAATTAAATTAATTTGAAATAAGTCATTTATGATAATAATTATTATAATATTTTGATCCTTACATTATAGAATACAAGCTACATATTCAGGGGGGAGGTAATTATATATTTTTAAATTGACAAATGACTTAATTTAAGAATAACAAAATTTTTACAAAATCTTTTTAATTATTTTGATAAATAGTTTGAAAGGCTCTGTAAATTTAAATAGTACGATATAGATTGTAATGTTCTAAATATTCTTTGAAAATAAAATTTGAAAGAAGTATAACCCCCTCTTCGATAGTGATGTTATCTTTGTATCTATTTTGTTGGTCCCAGTTTACGTATTAGATCTAAAGTGTTAAGAATATTTAGATAAAAGTAAAAGGTTAAATTCCGTATGAATCTAGATTCAAAAATTTACTCTCAGATTTACAAGAACAAGAATAACCACCTTAATAATAGAATAAACAATTATTTAGATAGAAAACCAGCATTTCTGGTTATAGATCTACTTAAGAAATCTATCTCCTAATAGATAAACATATTTGTTTTCGAAAATATGAAAAACATACAGTTTATACAGACAAGGGTTATGTAGCATATTATGAATCATATATCAGAATTAGATTAAAGCACTCTCTACATTCAAGATTCAGAAAAGTTTAATGTAGAGTTAATTGATTTTAAAGTACAAAAAAGTTTTAATGAAAATTATTCATTTATACAAAAATAACAAATACAATCTATTTCATTTACATAATTAGATACAATTCTTTTTATCTATGTATATTGAAGTTATAGCAAATACTTATGATTTAGGTTAGATAGGTAAAGATTATCAGATTGATAGAGTCATTAGAAATTTATAAAATAAAAAAACTTTATTCGAGTTTTGTTTGAAGAAATCTATAATTAATTAAATGATGTTTCCTAATCATGACTATCTTGATATTTTAGGTATGTTTCTATAATTTTTTTTATTTTTTTTACATCATCATCTGGTCTTATTAGTTTAGCAATATTCAACACTTTTCTGATGTCTTTTTCACCTTTCTCAAGTAATAATTGGGCAATTAATGCTGATAAAATTGAGGGAAAATGAAACTTAGATGTAATAAGATGTACAGAAATTTTGATAAAATCTTTATCGGAATATTCTTGTAATCTGTATATACTGAACCGGGATCGTAAAGGTTTGTTTAAATGTTCTATACCATTTGAGGTAGCAAATATCTTAGGATTATCCATTGTAAAATTAATTTTATTATCTTTTTTTGTTATTATTATTTCTCCTGTTTCCATCAGATTATAAAAAACAGCTTGATCCTTTTTGTTTAATTTATCTATTTCATCTATAAGGATTATTCTTGTGTTTTTATGATTTGTTAAATCTTGTATTATACCTGGTCCACTACTGTTGACAGCATCATAATATACACAGTCTTTAAGCTTTTCATGTATGCATTGTAATAAAAGGGATTTTGATGTAGCTGGAGGCCCTACCAATAAAATATTTACATTATGTTCTGATAATATTCCTCTATAAAGAATTTCCTTAAGATCATCATATGAATAAATTTCATTGAAAAAATCTAATGCTCTTTCCTCTAACGTGTGAATGTTTGATTGTGGTTGTTGTTCTGATTGTCCATGCTGTAATGATGATTTGTCTTTTCTAAAGGATTTAAATATCAATATTATATACTATATAACAGATTATTATTTAGATATAGCGTTTTCAATGACTTTTTCATACTCTATTTTTAGCTAAATTAGTAATTCTATGTATATTAAATTTGTATATTGTAAAAAATAAGATTCTTTTTCATGATAATTAATTAACCATTTGATAGTTCTTGAAATATTATTTTCTATAAAGGATTCAAGAAGGAAATACGTTCGATAAATGACACCTGAAAACTTTTATAAGATATTTTAAAGAAAGAATATTACTATATATGCCTATAATACTCAATTTAAGGAGATAGTAATAAATTCTCTTTATTTTTATATTTTGTTCTGTTCTAATCTCTAGTTATATAGGTTTTTCATTTAAACCTAAATTATTTGCAAACTTAGAGTATATTATGCACATAAAAAAATCATTATATCAAAAATACTTATAATAAATAAGTTTTATATATTGAGATAATATTAAATAACAAATATCTCAAATAAGTATTTTATATTTCGAATAAAATACTTTAAATAATCTCTATGTTTATTACTATAGAGGCCAAGGATTTTAAGATATTGTTTCAACTATTCTTTCAATATAAAGAATTATTTGTAAAATATTTAGATATAATATTGTATAATTCAAGGTAAAGGAAAATATGATAAATCAGAATCATATACAAATACAAAAGTTCCAGAAATAGCTAAGTTTAGATGTTTGAGTTTTTTGTAAATTTATAGATTTATAAAACTATATTGTATATGCATAAAAGTAACTTAATTATAATATTTCTTTGATTGCATAAAACTAACTTTCGATTGGCTAATACGAAATCATTAAACCTCTTTAACTACAAATAAAATGGTATTTATACAAGCTATATTATCAAATCTCAATAGAAAAATGTACAAAGTATTATATTTGTTATCACTATTACTGATAATAATTTTATTTTGTTTCTTTCCAAATTTAGAATTGGTCAATGCTTCACATTTAACAATTAATACAACCCAATTAACTGATAATATGTATATTATTCACGGAGCTGGTGTAAACGTTGTTATTTCTATAGGTGATGACGGTGTAATTCTGGTGGATGACCAATATGCCCCTGTTACCGAAAAGATAAAAGAAGTTATTGCTAACCTCACCAATAAATCCATAAAAATTGTAATAAATACACACTGGCATCCTGATCATACAGGAGGGAATAACTATCTTGGAGAATCAGGTGCTATAATAGTATCTCATGATAATGTTAGAAAACAGCTCAGCGAGGATCAATTCTTTGAATTCATTAATTTGACTATTCCTGCACTACCAGAAAAAGGATTACCGATTATAACCTTCTCAGATAACATGACTCTCTTTCAAAATAATGATGAGATAAAAATAGTTCATTTAGATAATGGTCACACAGATGGTGATTCAGCAGTTTATTTTACAAATAGTAATATAATTTATGTAGGTGATGATTTCAGTGATAGGTCATATCCATTTATGGATTTATCAAGAGGAGGATCAATTTTTGGCTTAATTTCGTCTCTGCAAAAAATACTTTTAATGATTGATAATGATACAAAAGTTGTTGCAGGTCATTCAGGAATATCTAATGAAACCAAGGTAAAAGATTATTTGTACATGTTAATTAATATTAAGAACAATATTAATACCATGATACAACAAAAAAAATCACTTGATGATATCATTAAATCAAGACCAACTTTACAATATGATGATATTTACTATGATCATAGTTTTATAAAACCAAAAGACCTCATTACAAATATTTATACGAGTCTTATTAACAAACAATAAAAATATCTATTTTTTATAAATATATCAAAAACCATCTCCATATATCTTGATAGTTATAACGTAGAATATTAACCTAAGAACAGAAATAATTTTACTCGATCATCATACATTGAAACATAAGTATTTTTTAAAGATATCGCTGCATAGTTTAGTTATCCCATAATACAATATTCTGTTTTTAACCACATAAAACTTGATATCTATCAATTTTCGAGTGATATTACAACATAAACAAAACACTAATGTTTGGCATAAATTAATGTTATATAATGAAAATATCTATAGAGCTATATCTTTTAGTGTTTATGACTGTTATGGTAGTATTATTAAGCCAATCGAACATTTCTCTAGCAGAAGAAAAGGAAATGGACGATCAATTAATATTTACAACATTACGTGGAGATGATTCTATATTTGTAGTATCCAGTCAAGAGCTATGGACTGCAGGTAAGGATATGGTATACCTAGATATTACAAAAGATGGAAAAATAGTGCTTGCTACAAGCGGTGGTAATAATCAAACCTACATGTTCAATTCTACTAATGGTCAAATACTTTCTCAAGTAAATGTGGGAGAGATTCCAAGAGGTATTAAAGTATCTCCAGATTCAATGCTTGCTATAGTTGCTAATGAGAGATCAAATTCGTTAAGTTTTATAGATATTCCGAATAAGAAAATAGTTAAAGAAATAGAAATTGGCAAAGTTCCACATAATATAGTGTTTTCACTTGATGGAAAAAGAGCATATATTACGTTACAAGGAGAAGATAAAATTGCTATTGTAAATACAACATCAATGGATAAAATTGGAGAATTTCTAGCAGGAAAAAAACCACACAATCTGGATATTTCACCTGATGGAAAAACATTATTTGTTACCAATATAGGTGGAAATGATGTTTCAGCAATTAATCTCACAAATCAAGAAATAATAAAAAATATTAATGTAAGTTTAGGACATCATGGAATTGATGTATCCCCAGATGGAAAATTAGTATATGTTTCTGGAATAGGATCAGATAAAGTAAGTATTATAGATACTTCAAACCTAGAAATAATAAAACAGATTGTAGTAGGCAAAGGTCCTCATGGAATAAGGGCTAGTGCAGATAATAATAAAGTATATGTTGACGTAACAACAACTAATGAGGTAGTTGTTATAGATACTACTAATCTTGAGATTATCGATAGAATACCAACTGGTAAGATGCCATTTTGGTTAGCAGTAAAAGGCAACTAATAATTTCATAACAAAGTTGTTCCAAAAAAATTATCAATAAAAATTATCAATAAAAATTATAAATCAATTAAGATAAGATAATAATAAACCTCTATAGTAGATATCATTTTATAACTTTTAGTCTTTATGCCATTCCAAATCTGCAAAAGGATAATTCCTATGCTAAAATCTTTCAAAACAATAATAGTATGCATCTATGAACTTAAAATTTAAGTATTGTTTCAATATTTGTAAAATAACTATATAGAATTAATCTAATAACTTTAAGAAATTGGATACCATTAAATAAATATTTTTATATCTTTATGATTTCAAAATCGATTTATCGATTGCTTAGTATATAAACTCAAATTATAATACTAAAAGTTTATTAAATTTCTATTTTACTATTTATTACAATGACTTTTTATATTATTTAGTTTCTTAAAATAATAACATGTTAGGAGATTTATTTTATGAAGCAAAAGGAAGAATTACATCTAAAAGGGTAATAGATTTAAATGGACCCAAAATAGAAGGTTCATATTTTGTAGAAGGAAAAATGAGAGAAATTGAAGTTGAAGAAATAGGAACATTTACAACCATTCCTACATCTGAGAATGTATTCTATGTAGAAGGTAAGGATATCGTTACTATTAAAAGAAGTGGCATAATAGCTACTGTCGAAGTGCGCGGTATTAGTAAACATGGGAATTCATCAAAAGTAATTGTTGGTTCTAATTTTTATCGCTCATCAAAAACAGACAAATTATCATTCTTAAATAATCTTGTAGGAATACATGAAGCCTTTATAGACAATAATGATAATATTTCATATAAAGTATGGGAATGGAAATAATCTATTAAATTAATCTATTTTGTCTATTAGTATACATTTGTTTAAAGCAGTGAAAATCCTGAATAAGAACTTTTAGATCAAATCTATCAGTATCAAGTTGTTAAAAATTAGTTTAACATTATTGAATTATTTAGTACCAATTATTTATAATGCTCATATTTTTACAAAAGTTTTCTTAGATAAAATGATTTATATAATTGTAATTTAGACTTGAGCTCAGAAGCTGTAATAATGATTTGCAACATATAAAATTAGAATAATTTTTAATATCTATATCTATATAGTTTTATGATTCCATACATAGTGGTAATTTACCTTCATGTTTATTACGATATTCAGATAAAAGAAATTGCTTTATTTTATCAGAAGATTTTGTAATAACATAGCTAAATCTTGTTGTAGATTTGTTTAGGCAGGAGTTTGATAACGATTCAAGTAACGTCTGTTTGATATTATCGCTGTTTCCAATATAGAGAATTTTCATACTGGCATGCATTTTGTAAACACCTTCAGATTCTGGAATATTAATGATAGAATCATTATTAAAGTCAAGCCATGAGGACCAATTTAAATTTCCTATGGTATTATCATTCATATTTTTAACTTATCTTCCTTCTTATAATGCATTACGATTTAGATATAGTTTGACTTGTATTCTTGATATTAAAACTACTAATACAGGTTTAATTTCATTTCTATGATAAATCCATGATTATATAAAAAAATAGTTTCAAAATCTAGAAATATTTTACTAAAAAAGAAATTCATCACAAGAAAAGATATAACTAACTTTTCTAATAATTATATCTCTGATTGGGCCTAGTAAAGGAATGAATTTACTTGAGCCTATTAATTATTTGATATAGATATGCTATATAATTGATACCATCATAGATAGTTTTGGTTTTATAATTATTTTAAAAACAAATTTTTTCTTTCCCTGCCAAATAAATGCTAATTATACCTAACTGTTGTACTTGTATACATAGGTAACAGATTCACTTACCAACATGGGTAACACTTTTTATCTGCTTGATTTTCTTGTTACCATTATAACTATTTAATCTTCCTTTTATAAGAAACATTTCAGATGGTGTATGACCACCTATACCACCATGTTCTCTTTCTTCATTGTATGCTTTGACAAACATGGAATACATTATTTTTCCATCTTCTACATTAGGAATATTTTCTACTGCTAGAAACCTCATTCTTTACAATCTTGTTATATGCTTCAATTTTTCCCTGTAATTGTGGATATCTAGCAGGTATGGATTTATCTTTTATATTGTTACGTCGTAGAAAACGTCTGAATATCTTGGATGTAAACTGTTTACCATTATCATGCATTATCTTTTCTGAAGTTCTGTTAATTAATCTGATTTTGTGTGTGTCTTCCGAAGTACATCTATTACATCTCACATTCCTTTTTTCTCTCAGTCCATTCACTTGCTATCTTTCTTGAACAATCATCTTCACAACTGATAACATAGTTCTTTTGATCATAATTCTCTATGTAAAATGGTCCTAAAATGTCCATCTGTATGCCATTTGATTAGGTTTTTTCATTGCAAATCTTTTGTATTTTTCTGTGTCTGATTTTACATGAAAAGATATTCAAACCATGTCTTTTCAGTATATTGTATATGGTTCTGGTGCATTAGTGATACCTCCTTTAGTCTTTTTAATCTTATTTTTATACGATTGCATCCAAATCTTTTTGTTGTACGTAAATTTAGTATTTCCTGTTCTATCTCTTTTGTTACTTTTCCAGGTTGGATATTATGAGGTTTTGTACTTTTATCATGTAAACCTTCTATTCCATACTTTAGGTACCTGTTTTTCCACTTGTAGTATATCTTTCTAGATATCTGATATCTAATACAGATATCAATCACAGTATCTACAGTCCATTCTTTTTCATGAAGTAAATTATATTTTGTTTGTAAATCTATTTCCTATAAACTTCCTAGCAGAGCTAGAGAGTGTTACCCATGTCAGTAAATGAAATTGTAACCTATGTGTGTAAGTACATCACCTAACAAGTTATTTACAACTAATTTTATATATAAAATGCATAGCTGATGTAAGTCTTCAAGAATACTAATACCAATTTGCAAATATACAAAGATAAGAAATAAAATTAAAACCTGGTCAAGAATTTTAAAGTTTTTAATACTAAGGCAAATTTATCGAAAATATGTATTGTATTACTGAATAATTCTAGACCTGTTATTTTCGCAATTTATTAATATAATATTTTTTATCTTATTACTTAAAAATGAATTTCATAGGTATTATTATATTCATATTTCTAATACTTATTAACATTCAGTTTGTCCAAGTTCATGGACATGGTCTTAGTACAGATATTTCTAATCAAGTTGATTTACTCGATAAAAAAATTGTAGTTGAGGGAAAATTAGAACCTGCATACATTAATAACTCTATTAATTATACCGATCCAAAATTTTTCTTACGAATTTATGATCAATTGGCTAATAAAACAATCTCTGATTTGGATTATGATATCAAAATTTTCTCGAACAATGAATTAATCTTAAACCTCTGTACCAAATCCAGCATTGGTCTCTTTAATTCTAAACTTATTCCAACAAACATATCTGAGGTTATTATCTCTAAGAATGGTAAAGAATTAGATTCTAGAGATTGTATCAATAATATTAACCAAAACGATATATTTGCAATAACAAGTAAAATCCTATCGCATGGTGGTTTATATCATTTATCTATTACTTTGAAAAAAACAAGTGGAGGATTAGCAGCAGAAAATGATATTGTAGTTGACTTATTCATCAGCATAGGTGAAGATAATTACTTCAACATACAAAACTCCACCGAAGAAAAAAACAATATTATCATTAAAAGTTACTATGATTCTTTAAGTGATATTAATTATATGAAGGAAAATAATACATTATCATTTAAAATGCCATTTAATTGGAACCCAATTTACATACAACAAATGGAATACTTGCACATTGAATTTGTATTACCAAAATTCTTTGAACTTTCTAATACTAATAGTTATGGAGGTTTAGTTTTTGCCAAGGATCTTCCAAGGAAATCAATTGTTATAGATGATTATTCAAATCCAAATTCCCGTATTATTCATTTAGTTCTTAATAATGATCAATTGGATCAATTATCAAGGCAAATATCTCAAGATAATGATATTACTAGCAATCAAACTCTTACTTCATTTACATTATATACCATCGATGAACCACAATTTCCATTGGATATTTTAACATCTAACGAAAAATTTTTATTTCAAATTTCATGGAATCCCTCCATAATAACCCCATCTATTCCAATTAATTTTATTATGAATTTACAAGATCCTAAAACGGGAGATTTGGTAAGACATGTTAATTTTGATTTTGTAGTTATGGATCAAAATAGGACAATTTATGCAGAAAATCTAAAATCTTCTTTTGGTGCATTAGCTTTTCAATATTCATTTCCTGATGATATTTCTAATACTCCTAAACTTATTATAGATAATATAAATGGGGATAATGAAAAGGCTGTATTGAAGCTATATATACACAAATAATACATCATGAGATCTAGTCATAATTATTTCATTATCTCTCTTCCTATAAAATAAATGAACACGAATACCATTTTTTGGATCTGATTTTAAGATTGTGATTTATTAAATAGATTACATAACAACTATAATGATATTTTAGTATTAGAAAATACAAGAGGTAATATTTACACCTTCTTTAATATATAAAATTTAGTTATTGATGTTAATTTTCTTATCCTTGTATAACTATAAAGCATTACAATACTGTATTCTATTTCTTTTAAATAATCGAATGATGATTCGATTAGAAATATGACATTCACAACAAGCTAGTTTCTTTACAAATTCTAAAAGCTATTGTAAAATCTTTTCATGAATATTACCAAAGATACGACCATAGGATTCCGCACTGTAAAACTCATTAATTAAATGGTACTTCTATCATATAATAAATAGAGTATTAGATATAGTAACATTCATCAATCTCAAAATATGAACTTTTGTGATGAAAGGATTTGAGTTTGTTATTCTTGGAATAGGAGCACTTTGTGGTGCTTTTTTACGATATAAAATAGTTGAATATCCTATTGTATTAGGAGGACTTACACTAAATGTCTTAATAGTTAATATTATCGGTAGTTTTCTTTTAGGGGTATTTTCTATTCTATCAATAACTTGGAATCTAGATCCTAAATACTCATTCTTTTTCGCGATAGGATTCTGTGGTTCTTTAACAACAATGTCATCTTTTGCACTTGAAGTAAATAACTTGTTGGATAACAAACAGATTGCTTTAGCAGCAGTAAACGTATTTATGAATGTAGGATTATCGATTCTAAGCGTATTAGGTGGAAGAGTTTTAGTATCTATCCTTTTATATGTTATTTAATATTCTGGAATTGAAAGATAGTAGCAGAGATGTCTAAAAGATTATGAGAATGAAGATGATGTGTTTGACTATCAGAATAAAACGAAATGATGAATTCAAACATAAACGTGTTAATAAGTTGATAATAGATTTTTTGATGAAGAATAAAATCTCTGGCGCTACGGTTTGGACGGGAGTTGATGGTTTTGGTAAAAGAAGAAGATCTACTATAACCTTAGAGGGAATCACAATTAATATGCCAATGATCATAGAAATTATTGATGAAAAATCAAAGTTGGAACCATTGTTGCCTGAATTAAAGATGATCATTGATGATAATGGTCTGGTAACTATTCATGAGGTAGATGTGATCTAGTAATACTGTATTAGCAGAAATTTTCAAAATAAACTATGTTTCTAAAAAATCTACAAGACTCCAGTATAAACACGATCATAATACATATGTCTTTGTCACTATAATTATAGAGCTCAGTATTAGGAAATTGACCAACCATAATGGGTTATTTCGGGATTTAGCCTACTATTATATCATTAATATACATAATTTTAATCTCAATTTTCAATATCTAAACTCGACGAATAGATTATAGAAAATATAACTTAGTAATTATATTAATAGTTGATTTTTAAAAAAATACATTAAAATTCTGAAAAATTATTAAAATAAACTAAAATACGAATAAATAATGTATTACATAAGAATTATAATTACTTTGTCTCCAATAACTCAGATTCAAGACAAAAGTCATATTTTAGGAATATATTCTTCACCACAGAGAAAAATAGAAGATGGTTTAGAATATCTTAGAATTGGATTTGAGGAAAGAAATGAGGCAATATTAATGATTACTAATGAACTAACTAAAAATGAAGTTAGAAATGAAATAATGAAAAACTGGAAGATTTCTTCTTCAGAGGAATTGGCAAATCTAGAAAAAAATTCTATTATAAACATCAAAAGTTCTACAGAGATATATTTTTCAACTAAGAGAATAGATCGTAATAAGATTAGCAAACAGTTTTCTGATCTTGCAAATAAAGCAATAAGCAAAGAAAAAAGAGGTCTAAGGGCATTTGGAGATGTAAAAATCTTTTTTGAAAGAGGTTATGGGCAATATATTATTGAATTTGAAAAATCATCTCCAGCCTCATTGGACTTTCCAATGACAGCTATTTGTGCTTATGATTTAGATGATTTTGATACGTTAGATCATCGATCTAGAAAAATACTTTTTGAACATCACAACCTTCATCTTACAAATAATCTATTTCGAAATATATTTGATGATTCATTTTCTAAGAATACAAATGAACATATTTGTATGTATTATGAGAACGGATCACAATACTCGACTTTTCCTAATTCTTTCGTACCTAGTCTACTAAGATATCTTGGTGAAGGATTACAACAAAATCAATTCTGTATTTATATTTCTATGCATAATATGGAAAAGGATCATCTAAAAACAATACTCGATCAAATTCCGAATATAAAAAAACATCCAAAAAACAATATTATGGTAATTAAAAATAGTGAAGATTATTACATCAATGCAGCTTGTAACAATCTAAAACCATTTGAAGATTTGAAAAGACAGATTTTTGAGAAAGCAATACTAGATAACATAAAAGAGATTAGAATAGTATGTGATATACCAAATTTTCTCTTTAGAAATATCCATTTTGATCAATGTATTGCTCTAGAAGAATGGTGGGATCAAACAATAGAAGAATTGAATAAAAATCATGGATTAAATGTATCATTATTATGTCTATACAATAGTAATAACTTTCAGAATACTCCTTTTAAGTATCATAGATATAGAATTAATGATAATCATAGTATTGTATGTGATTCAGAAGGAATAGTACATTCAAAATATTCAGCATTTGGTTCACTAAAAGATAAGAGGAAAGACAGGTGAGAAAAGGGTAGAAGATCAATGTTGGAGCCTGTTGAAAATCATAATAATCAAGAGAATTCAAATAATAAGAAAAAAACAATACTTCTAGTTACAAATAATATTCAACATTATCAACAAAATTTTAATAATTACAATATCCATAATTATGATATAACATTAGTTAACTGGAATGACATTTTGACTTTTATTATACATTTTGATCATGATAATAATGAACGTAAAAATATTGAACTAGTTATTTTAGACATTTCTATGCCAGTAGCAGTAGAATATACCAAGATCAGTCAACTATACCTTACTACTACTACTACTACTACTATTAAAGAAATCAAAAAAATATTCTCTGACAAAAGAATATTTTTTTTGATACCATCTCAATCTATGATAGAAATCTTTTTATCAATGGAAATAAGTAAAAAGGAAGATATTAGAACTCAACCATTTTCAGTATTTGATATAATAGATTTAATTTCAACTACAAAGAAAAAAGAAAGACTTTATCAAATCCAACTACATGATCATACTATACAAACTTATTCTTCTATGGATGATAAGATCAAAGATGCTATTAAATTTCTAAAAATAGGAATAGAAAACAATGAGACAACTGTACTGCTATTAGACAAAAATATTCAAGAATCTTATCTACAATCTCAAATGGCATTACATGATATTAATATAAGTAAATTTCGAAATGATAAATTGTTGAATATTAGTTATAGTGAAGACTGGTATTTATTATTTAATCAAAAAAAAGGTAGCAACAAAAAAAACACAGTAAGAATAGATAGTGAACAAGTTAATATAAAATGGAATTCTTTGATTGAAGAATCGATAAATAATGGAAAAAAAGGATTACGAGTGTTTTCTATGATGGATTGTTTCTTTGAATATGGTTTAGTTGATGAATTAATTGATTATGAATGTATCCGACCTCCTAAATTAAATAAACCATTTCTTGCATTTTGTGCTTATAAAGATAAACACATAGCACAATTATCAGAAGATCAAATTAGAAGACTAGTATTAACACATAGTAGTGTTTGGATATAATTTATTATTTCATTCAATTTTTGTATACTTTTATTCTATTTATTAATCATAATGTCATCAATAACTGTTTTTTATCATGCGGTTGTTGGTTTTTGGATAAAAATGTATGAACTATACTTCGTAGTTCGTTTAACCAGATTGGTTTGTATATTACAATCTTTTCAATCTCTGGATTATCTCTCTTTAGATGTTCTATGTATTCTTTATTTGCGCCAGTAATAAATATAAAAAATAGAGCTGGATCTATATTTTTCAATTTTTTAGATAATTTGATTCCATCCATTTTAGGCATTTTCAAATCAAGTAAAGCAAGATCATATAGATTTTTTCTAAAATAGTATAAAGCATCAACAGGATCAGTAAAAGTATCTACTTTATATCCATTAATTTCTAAAAATGTCTTAAATAACTTATTAAGATCTTCTTCATCATCTACTATCAATATAGTTTTACCTTTAGTAGACATTTTCCATAATATAATTAAACAGTTTATTATTTATAAAGATTATTAGAGAAATTATTAACTGTCCTACTTAACGACATAGGTTACAATTTCATTTACTGACAGATATCAAACTACTTAGTAGTCTGCTAGCAATTATATAATAAAATAGAATCACAAACAAAATTTAATTTAATTCATGAGAAAGCACATATCACTAAAGATATCATAATTGATACCTTTAGATATAAAATATCATTCAAATCATATTATAGATTGAGGAAAAGGTACTTCATAATAATATAGATTTGTTGTAAATGAGCAAAGCTAGCAAGAACTATTTTACTCATTAGATTATTTTTATGCTTCACAAGCCAATTCAATAATAAGCTCTGAGGAAAAATAACAACCATTACTTGATAGATATTGAATTGATTTAGTAGTACGGAGGCACAATCATATCTATGACATGACTTTACCTCTACAACGTAATCCTAACAATTACAGTAATCCAATTATAGATGATTCAAATAATAATAGACAAATTTATTGTTTCACAAGAATCAATTTTTTCAGTTCTAGAGTTAGGAAGTAGAAGCAATCCTATAATGTTAAATCAATCTGAATATGTAATAATATTGTCTACTGATTTTATATTTTTTAATATGCAGATTATTGGAAAGAAATTATATGTTAAATATTATGAAATATGATATAATTGTAAGAGAACAATTAGAAGAAAATGATTTGGAATAAGACTATTTTATTATATTGAAAATATTATATTGCAAGAGTAATAAAAGTTATGAGTTACTAGAGATAGCTGAACGTTATTCCATATCTAAAGATCTTGTCGAGTACATAAATAATTTCTGAAGGAGAATATAGGATTTTACTAAATCCTTTCGCTAGATAAAATATGTAGAATAAAAGATAAGGTTTTAAAATTTATAAAAACTTAAATTCCATTCAAAACTCCAGAAATAACAATATCATGTTCATTAGGAGGGATTGGTATATTCATTGTAATTGTTTTTCCATCCATGTCAATGTCGGCTTTTGAGTGTATTCTTCCATCTAACTTAACATTAATCTTCTGATCAATCTTGCTTTGTGGTATTTTCAATAGTGCATCTCCACCATTTGGATTATAAGGTTTTATTGTAAAGATGATACTGTCTGATGATGAATCATAACCAAAATTACTTACCAAAGATACACTCTGTAAATCGAAGGCAAGAAAACCATCTCCTGTATCCAATGTTGTGATAGGAGTATTAATATCAAGACCTGCACAGCTATAATAATAGACATCTGACTTTATAAGCGGGTTGGGTATTATTGTATAAGATTTCTCTTCTCCAGGTAGCAGGATGGGAATGATATCACTTTTTACAGAATCCAATTGAGTTGTATTTTTAGCATGTACTGAAGCATAAACTACAATATCTTTAATAACGGTAGAACCTGTATTTTTTATTGTTCCTGATAAGATCTTTTCTTCCCCTTTTGCAAGATTTGAATATTCGTTTACAATATCAGAAAACATTGGTCTATTTACTTGCTTTATTTTTATCATATTGGAAAAATTCTCCAATAACTCTTTCTCAATAGAGATAAGCTTAAACGGAACAACAGAATTTGGATATATAACATTAGCAAATGTAATACTTTTGAATATATCTGAGTGTGATTTTGATACGTTTGATGAGTTAATATCAAAGCTTAACTCTACAGGTGTTTCTGCTTGATTTCTTAACGAACCTATTAAATTCCAATAACCGTTCGAATCCTTGTATGTCTTTTGTTCTAAAATGGATATAGAAGATTCGCTATATGAATTAGGTAGGAAAGAAAGCAAAATAATAACTAGACTTATGAAGAACATTGTATTTGTCAAGAGGATAACTTGATATGTTGACATAGGATAATTATCATGAAACTTTACTAAATTCTTTTCTTTGATGATACTCAAATTTTCATCAAGATAATTAATATCATTATGCAAAATATCTTGATCATATCTTATGCAATTAATAACAATATTTTTATTTTGTATTATAGAATAGAAATAAGTTATTTTTGCTAAATCCTGTTCAAAATTGAAAACAATGAAAATTAGGTTATTAAAAAATTTCTTTTGTGTACTCTTTTAGTTTTAAATTTTTTATATCTTGGATTGATTCATGTTTTATCTAAGAAAATAATTGTATTCTGTTATCATGATTATAATATAGAGAATAAATAATATATGATTTTTTAATTTTGATAAAAACAATGAGAATTGTAATATTTAATTCTCAGGCTATAATATACTGGTTAATTTAATTTATTATAAATAGTTATTTATCATAATCTTCTTGTACTACACAATTAGATAAATACTACAAAATCGGTTTTAACAATGAATTATATTATTGTCAATTGAAACAGAATCAATATAAAAAAAAAGCACTCTCAGTTTCAATTACAGAATAAAGTACCATCTTCCGCGCAGAAGAGTCTAGATCTTTTGATATTGTTTATTATCTCTCTTAGTATGGATAATATCTCTATGTGTTCCATTTGTAAAGAGAAATTATTAGAATATAAATAAGCATCTCTAAAAGTTTAATCATTTATCGAACTTAGTATTTGGTTTAGTCAATTCCTATATTAAAAAAACATTCTTCACAGAATGGTGTTTCGAGTTCAGACCATGATGCTGACAATTTAGAATTACATTCTACACAGAATTTTAATTCTTCTAAATCATCTGTTATTTGCATGACAGTAATATTTAGTTTAAAAATTTATTAATTTCTCAGAAAAATAATATTGCATTTTTTTATTTTATTTTTCTAATGTTATTATACCTAAAAATTGTAGTAGAATATGATTAAAAATATTATTATTGTAGAATTGTAAATACAAACAAGATATTAATTTTACTTCACTATAAGAATTTAATAAAATATGATTATGAATAACTATTAAATCGAAACTCTAACCCTATCGGATTTTTTGGGTCTATATAATAAAATTAATTAAAATAATAATTAAAATCCAAAATGAATATCTATCATTTGCAGCATTTGAAAATCGATATTAATAAACAAGGTGTGAAAGTGAATGACATTGAACTAATCACAATTATTCCAAACTTTACACTTGTCGATATGGAAAACAGATCTACTTGAATAATCTTTATATTATATATATTTCACTAAGGAAAATGATATTCCTATCTGATAGTAGAAAAAAATATTGTACCAAACAGAGGATAATATTAAAAGAACAGAAATAAATTAATGAATAAATACTATATCATATAGGGATGTTATCCATAACTGAAATAAATGAATACAAGAAAAATTATGATCATAAAAATGATAAAAAATTTTAATGATCTTTGATTAGATTTCTTAGCACTATTTAACAAACCTCTTGTCTTTTTAGCATGACAATTAGGACACAATGCTTGACAGTTAGATAACTTGTTATTAGATCTATCTCCATTTTTATGATCGTAATCCCAAACTTCTGTATTCTGTTTACATATAGCACATTTGTATTTTTGATCTTTTAATATCTGTCTTTTTACATTTGCAGGGAAATAACGTCTTTCTTTTGTTCGATGGGTTATCTTCCATAGAACAGATCCTATCACAAGTAGAAAAAATATGAAAATCAGAAATTCATAATTGTATGATATGGAATCAGAAATTGGTTGCTTAAAATTAATATCTGTTTGACCTAAAGCTGATTTGTTTAAAAACAAATAGCTTGTAAAAATAAAAAGCAAAACAATTATAATAAAAAAGAAATTCAATCTCATCGACCAGAGTTAGTTTTTATATCTATCAATCTATCCTATATAAAAATTCAAAATTTGTTAAATTAAAATAAAGAAAAAAGATATAATCAAATTATATTTCCTTATTATCTTAGATGTCTGAACCATCATCTACTGTGTATGATAGAGGATCGCCGCAAACATAGATTTCATACGCAGCTTTATCATACTCATTATCAAATTTACATTTACCCTCTTCCAATTCTCCATCATAAACTTCGTGTCTATATTTCAATTCTTCCTTGTTTTCAATTACTGTTGATTCTGGAGTATCCATAGCGAAAGCTGAAATTCTTTTAATCTCCCTGCGTCAAGAGATTTCAGATTTTCTCATTCAACATTTTATTGATTAAGGATTTTTTTTTGCTATATTTATTAAAGAAGAACATAATATTATGAAAATAGCGCAGTAGAGTTGATATTATAAACTACGAAAAAATATTAGAAATAACCTTAAATATTTACCCTTATTTCAACTTATAATGAAAATATCTTACATCTATTTCTTCGTTATTACTCTAACGATTATAGGTTCTTCTGTTATCTCTATCTATACTATAATTGATCCTACTAATGCAATGGATTTTCAAAACAAAATTATGTATTCCGTTAAATTTGCCTGTGATACATTGGTAGGTCCAGATAAAGAAAGGGGATTTATATCACAAAACTATAGTACTCTTGTAAATGTTCATAACCCATCTTCTCACAGTATTTCATTCTTAAAGAAAGCTGTTATAGCACAAAGTGAGGATGAAAAAGAAGGACAAATTTTCAAATTTATAAATGATACATTAAAACCTGACCAATCTCTTTCAATAAATTGTAGAGATATCATTGGCTTATTGAACTATACTAGTTTTCAAGTAGGTGATGGCTTTGTAGTTATATTATCTGATGAAAAACTTGATGTTTCATCAGTATATACTACACAGGATTCTATAGATGTTGAGTATATTCAACCTACAAATATTAGTTCTGCTCTAGATGAGGAATAAAGTAAAATTTTTTAATCTCATCCCATAAACCATCTGGAATATTTTTAATAGTTCTACGGTATTTTTACTCTAGCATTATTGGATATGATGAGAAACAAACGAGCTATATTCTTAACTATTTTTGGGATAGACTCTTAATCTGATAGTATCTTTTTTAACATGGTAGTTACTTGATTTATTGCTTCTTTGGATGGTGGACTATCTGCAAGAACATTTAGTGCCATAAAGTCATGAATTGTACCTATATATCTAATTGCAGTAGTTGGGACTTTAGCCTCCATCAGTTTTTTAGCATATGCCTCACCTTCATCACATAATACGTCGTTTTCTGCTACTATGATGAGTGCAGGAGGTAATCCATTTAGTTGTTCATTAGTTGCTTGTAAGGGAGAAATTGTTGGTTCTCTTCTATTTGTATCATTTGGAAGATAATTATTCCAAAACCATTTCATGTCCTCACGAGTAAGAAGATATCCATCTCTATATTCAATATATGATGATGTCTCAAAATTTGTAGAGTCAGTAACAGGACATAAAAGTACTTGAAAAATGATACTTGGAGTCTCTCGTTCTTTGGCAAGAAGTGTAAGGGCTGCAGCCAAATTTCCACCTGCACTATCACCAGCAACGGCGAGACGTGAGGAATTTAATCCAAGTATCTTGCCATTTTCTGAAATCCATTTTGTAGCAGTATATATCTCATCTAGAGCGGTTGGATATTTTACCTCTGGAGAAAGAGAATAATTTACAAATACCACTGCTACATTTGTACCATTAACAAGATCCCTTATCAATCTATCATAGGTATCAATATCTCCAATAGTCCATCCTCCACCATGAAAATACATAACAACAGGTAGTAGACTTTTAGATGTGGTACTATGAGAAGGACGATAAATATAGATTGGTATTTTATTACCAAGACTATCATTTATATCATTTGGGATAAAATGACTTTCAACAATGGCAGGATGTTTTGTTATCTTGTTGTTGTCAATATCAAGTTGCAAACTTGAGAATAACTTGCGAGCTTCTTTTGGGCATAAAGTGTAGCTTGGTGGAATTGAATTCTTTTGAATATTTTCTAAAAATATACGAATGTCATAATCTAAGTTGCTATAGTTGTATGTGTTCATGTTAATTACCTGTTTATACTTATCAAATATAGAAATTGTTATATGAGTTAGTCAAGATTTTTTAATGTCTTTTTAATATAACAAAATATTAAAATAATTCTCGTTATTGTTAATTATTATGAATTACTGCCCTAAAACGAACTTTTCCATTTGCTAGATTGTCATAAGCTTTGGCTATATCCTCTAGAGAATATTTTTCAGTAATTACCTTTACTTTTCCATTTGCTACATAGTCGAATGCTTCACAGAGATAATCTAGGCTATTTTGTTGTGATCCTATAATTTGTTGACGATAAAAGGCCAAAGAAAATGATGGAATTGTTAGTTTCTCATTTGATATTCCCATTAATACCCATCTACCTTCAGGACGTAAACCCCTAAATACTTCAATTGCAAGTTTATAAGAATTTCCAGTAACAAGAATCACATCTGCTCCACCAATGGTTCCAAGCTCTTTACCACTGCTTATTACCTGATCTGCCCCAATTTTGTATATTGATTCTTCCTTGTCTTTTGAATGAGTAATAGCAATTGTATAAAAACCAGCGACTTTTGAATATTGTATACCTAGATGACCTAATCCCCATATCCCAACTACTGCAATACGTTCATGGGGTTTAGGATTAGCAGTTCTTAATCCACTATATACAGTGTATCCAGAGCAAAATATAGTAGCAGCTTGTTCATATGTTATTGCATCTGGTAATAATATTGTAGAATCTGCATATGCTGACATATATTTAGCATGGCTTCCTGGTAAGGAAACTCCTGTTCCTTGCTGTTTCTCACAAAATATTCATTTTCGTCGTTGACACTATTCACATCTACCACCTGTCATTTGTACGTATGGAATACCTACTCTATCTCCTTTTTTTCTTGTAGTAACGTTATCACCTAATTCAACTATTTCTCCTGCCGGTTCATGTCCAAGAATAAAGGGAAAATTTAGATGCAAAGGTGATTCCCCTTTCATAATATGAACATCATTGTAACATAATCCACTAGCATTAATTTTTATTAGAACTTGATTAGATGATGGTTTTGGAGTTTCAATTTCCTGTATCTCGCATTTGCTATTTAGTGAAGTAAGAATTGCAGCCTTCATTATTCTCATATAATAAATATATTATATAACCATTCGATCATCATTATTTACTTTGCTATTTGACTTAATCTGAATAGATACAACAGAAAAGCCAGATTAGAGAATTCAATGAAGGAAGGGAGACATAGAAATTATTATGATTAATTGGATTGTTTCCAAAGCTCAAGATCTGTCTAAAGAAGTTGATTGAAAGATAATAATAGTTGAAGCAGAGGAATATCAAATAGATGTATATACAAAATGGTATTTTGAACCTTTAGAAGATTTTGAGCAAGTAATATAATGTTTCTAAGAGTTAGATAAATTATCTTAATTCTGTTTAATACAATATAGACGATGGGATTCAAATCCATTTCTTGCATTCACAGGTTTATAAATATCATTATAGTAACTGATAATTATATCGAAAACATAAGAAAACTGCTTACAAACGATATTCATGAATATTATCAAAAACAAATTTAAAGTTTTGAGTTGAATAGACACAGTTTCAGTGTTCAATAAATTTTAATCAATTTCTTGTTAGTTTTGCATAGTCCATAATAACATATATCATACTACTATTTCTAGATTACCTGATAACATATCTTTTCATTTAAAACTTCTTATCTATGCCTATATATGTTAAAATTGTAATGTTAGAACAAATAATATATCAAGACAGATATATTTAGATGATTAAAAAATTATCAAACAATATGGCAAATTTTGTACTAGTTCATGGGTCTTGGCATGGTGGATGGTGTTGGAAAAAAAATGTCACCTTATTTAAGAAAATATGGTCATGAAGTTTATTTTCCTACTCTCACTGGATTAGGTGAAAAAAGCCACTTGATTTCTAAGAATATATCCTTAGATACTCACATACAAGATATATCTCAATTAATCTATTATCAGGATCTTAAAAACATAATACTTGTAGGCCACAGTTATGGAGGTGCAGTAATCAGAGGAGTTGCAGAAATCATCCCAAGAAGAATTAAAAGATTAGTTTTCCTTGGTGCCTGTATACCAGAAAATAATAAAACTATTTTTGATATTTTACCTGGATTAGAAGAAATTTTTAAGAAACGATTGTTTGATGAGAAAGGTAAAGGATGGTTAGTAGCTCCATATGAACCTGAAATATGGGGAGTTAAAAATTCTGATCTTAAATGGATGAAGGAGAGACTTACTCCTATGCCATGGCATACTCATGATCAACCTATACAAATAAAAAATCCAGAAGCAAGAATGATATCTAAAAGTTATATTTCCTGTACTAAATATAAAGAATCACAATTCATAGCAAAAAAAGTTAAATCAAATAAAGAATGGGATTATCATGAAATTGATACAGGTCATGATGCTATGATAACAGTTCCAGAAGAATTAGCATCTCTTTTAAATACCTTAGTATAAGTTCGAGTAGAACTTTTTCATATTTCTGGTGATTCTGGATGAGAGGCGGCGGTCTAATTATTTATTGATGTTTGATATGATTGGTAATTGTAAAAAGTGCTGCATTTTTTGCTGCTATCTCTGCATTTTCCATGCTGGAAGTGTCAGTACCAATTATTATTACATCACTGTTATCTGGTTGTAGATTTTCTATCAAAATTTTTCGTATATTTGATTCGGCTGCTAATGCATCGATATTGGTTTTAGGTACAAAGAATTTGCCACCTTTAAATATCAAAGTAGTAGCCCCAGTAGCTCCTGATTTTATAGCAATATCTCTTTGCTCTATTCCATATCGGATATAATTTTTACTATTTTTTACTAATACTGCATAGTTGAATTTTCCTACCGTTATAGAACTTTTTGGAATAATTACCTCTTTTGGAATATATAACAATATTTGAGAAATTATTTTTTCTCCCTTGTCCGTTAAAATTGTACCGGCATTACTTGTTTTAATCATATCTGTAGACTTTAAATGTTTGACTAAGGTTTTGATAGAACCCCCTCCCAATGCTAGTTCCTTTTCAAGTAAATCTCTACTAACATGCCTGTTAAGTTTGGCAAGCTGCAATGCTTTGAAAATATGTCCTACACCAAAGGAAAGCTGTCTGGATGGTGCATATTTGTCAGCTATTTTTTCTAACAATTTGACATATGTGTGCATTGGTAATTTTACTACAGTATTGTAAATTCATGTATGTAAATGTATGCTAGATGATAAGGTGTTGTTGGACAATCTATACAACTATTTATATATTAGTGATTTACTATTAGCTTCTAAAATGTCTGTAAGAGAACAGGTACAAACCTATGATAGCAAAATCCCGAAGGCTGCAATAGGTTTACTAGTATTCATGTTATTATTTGGTTTATTTATTGTTGGCTATGATCAGGGACAGCTCTTTAGTATAGTTCAAGGTGAAAAAGCATTTGAGGATCTTTACGTTCATGAATTGTTCCATGATATGAGACATGCAGCAGGATTTCCATGCCATTAATCTGACAAAATAACAAATTTCTAGATTGATTGAAATGGTGATTTATTATAGATAGTTTATCTTTTCTTGTTGTAGCTATAGTATCCGGAGCTATTGCAGGAATAATTTTAGGTCTAATTAATCTAGTATTAGTAGAACCTTATCTAGATGAAGCGATAGGAATTGAGGTACAAAATACAATTGAAGCCGGTGAAACAGTAAATCCACAAGAACAGGATAATTATAGATTTTGGCAAAAAGGTGGAGAGATATTTGCTGGAGCTGTATTCGGAATGGCATTTGGATCATTATTGGGAATAGTTTTTGTCTTTGGTAGAAAACTTATTTCAGGTTCTAGCATAAAGAAAGCTATGATATTCTCAGGTATTTTGTGGTTAGTTATATTTATGTTACCACTAATAAAATATCCAGCAAATCCTCCTACTGTAGGAGACCCAGAGACAATAGAATATAGACAATTATTGTATATTTCATTTATATTTATATCAGGAATATCTGCATTAGTATTATCAATTTTATATAACAAGATGACAACCAAATCACCAACTATTAAGATATCTATAGTGTCAGGTATTTACGCAGGAATAATGATAGTATCTTTTATTGCAATGCCTTCTAATCCAGATGAGATCACTGCACCTATGGATTTAGTTAATGGATTTAGATTAGCAAGTATGTTTACAATGACTACTTTCTGGATAGTATTAGGGATAACATTTGGAATATTATGGGAAAAACTAAAACCATACGATAAAACACAATTAAAAACGGCATAATTTTTGTGGTTATTAATACATATTTATTTAATAATTTAAAATTCTACCAATATAAATGATAGATTTCCATTTCTTTAGTTAAAACTAGAAATCATCATTTATATCCACATTCACCTGATCTTGGAGAATTCATTATTGGTAATACCATTTCTTCTCCATTCATTTCTTATTATTTACAATAATAATATCCTCAAACATACTAATAAAATTACTGTACAAATCCCAAAGTAAAACACCGGGAGTGGGACTCAAACCCTTATTCATCAAATGTGGTTCTACTATCAAATATTAAAACATTCTTCTACTACAATTATGTCAGAAAATTATAACTTAATTAATATTTAAACATAGATATATAATACCAATAATTATCGAAGAAATAACTAACCACAATCAAAACCAAAATAATATTAGTTATTCAGAACTGATTCAACGATTAACTTATAAGTTATTACACGATGTAATGGAACATCACTCATAATTATGGACGGAACATCTTGGAATACTTCCGTTCTTATTTCATGAATACCAGGAGGAAGTGGTTTAATGATTGGCATTATAGCATCTATCTTTGCTTTATGTGATCCAGGTTTAATATCATAAACATTCTCTTTATTTGTAACATTTAAAATAAACCAATCTGATGTAATTCTAAATCTATCAATATCTGGTATTTCTTTCCCATCTATTGTCACTGTAACTATTGCATATGGATTATGCGATCTAATGCAATCTTCTATCATCTTGTCATTTGGGTTTTCAAAATCTCCATAACTACACCCTTCTGTTAATGCAGGAATTGCAAATGGAATTTGAGAAATTTTACATTCATAATTACGATATTCTATTTCACTATAAAAATCAGAAAGAAAGGTCATATTGTCATCTTGTAACAATAGACATTCAGTAGGCTGATAAGTGGGGGAAGCAGGTGATTTGTCTGGATCAAGATTAACATGTAATTCCCAAAACTTAGCCTCCAATTCGCCATAGGTTTGTCCATATGGTTCAGAGTCTGGAGGAAAAACATAATCGTCTAGTGATTCTATTGTTGAGACATTTTTGGATTCTATTGCTAACACATTTGTGAAAGATAAAAGTAAAAATGTAAAAATTAACGATAATAAACACATGAATATTATTTTTTCAGAGATTTTCATCTATTGTTAATATTTTATTTTTAATATTAAGTTTTTCTATTTTTTCAATTAAGGATATCTAGATACTACTATTTACAAATCTTTATTATTTTCATATCCTGCTGTTTTATCTTCTATCTCTCTTCTTACAATTTGAAAAAGCTTTTCAATATTTTCTTTTTCAAGTTCATTTTCCTGTTTTCCTTTCTGTGTTAAAATAAATTCACTACTTTGCAGAATTTTAGGTATTACCTGTTTAATTTCCTGTTCCAATTGTGACTTTGCTATATTTCTAAAAAAGTCATACTGATACAATCGATTTGCGAAACTTTTAACCAAAGATATATCCTTACCGATATGAAGTGATGCAGAATAGAATCCTATAAAAAATAAATATATTGCTATTCCAATAAAGAGAATTGTAATAAGACCAAATGGAGGAAAAAGAAAACGAGGAAAATTAGTTTCTTGTGTTGATGTAATAACAAGTAATAATCCAAATGCAACTAACATCAAGTAGTTCTTGAATCCTTTATTTTCTATTTTTCTTACTAGTAGCCAAAATGTTATACTAACTATGGCAGCACCTATAAAAGTAGTAATTGTAGTAATTATTGTATAAATTGGTAACAAAAGAGAAGGATTTAATAGATATAAACTCATCATAAGTTTCAATGTAACTGGAAAAAACTCTATCAGAAAAATTACTATAGGAATAGATAAAATTAGCCAGAATTTTACTCGATTATCTCTTCCTAGATAATCATATAATAGAAAAGCAGTTAAAGTCCATAAAGAACAAAAAGTTATGAGGAATGATATCCTATAAAATGGATAAATCTCAGAAAGATCAACTGACACTGCATGAATAGTTCTTTTTAATTCTGTTGGTGTTACTATTTCAGGAACCTGTTGAAGTTCAGTAAGGGTATAGAGTAACGATAAAATAACTAATACAGAAAAACTAATAAAAGATATAGAATATACTAATAATAATTTATCTCTATTCAATTTAAACCATTTTACAAATTTTATTGTTCCCCCTATGCTAAAATAAAAAGCAGTGAAATAAGAGATAATTAATAAAGAATAAAGCAAATATATATGGTAACTATTTAATAAAATCATCTCATAAACAAGAAGTGTAATTAATATAATACTTAGAATTAGATAAATAACAACGAAATTATTTATAATTCTTATTTTTGTTTCTATGATGCCATATTGCTTTAAAAAGATAGTCTTTATAGTGAATATCAATAGTAAATTAATAAATATAAAGATACTTACGAAAATTATAAAAATACCGATATTATATTCTTTATTTGACGAGAAATTGAACCTTTCTTCAAGATCCACATACGAAGAGTCAAAATATAATAATAAAGATAATGTTATAAAAATAAAAATATATTTTTGAGAAATTCGATTGAACAAATCTGTTGCATTAGTAATAGTTAACCTATTCCTCATTAAACGTGATACAAAATGCTATACCGATCTAATATTTATATGCAATAGCTTTAGTCTTATTATCTGAATAGGTAAATTGAAATTGATAGATAATTATATTCTAACTATGAATTTCACATATATTGTTTGTAATGATAATTTCAATTCAATTGGTATTATTAAATTAAAAAATGAAAAATATTAAACTAGGAACTATGACAATAATTTCAATTTATAATCAATAGTCTATACTAGATTGTGGATTGTAATTAGAATCTACGCCTAACACATGTAGGATTCATATTTGTCATATGTTACTCCAAACTAAGGATTGACATCAAAAAATAGAGGAGTGTTCACTTATTTTACAGTAATAACTATAAACTTGATCACGTTATAAAACCAATGTGGTAGAAGATGTAACCTTCAGAACAAAGATTGGTAAAAAGGAAGAAAATAATAAAGTTCCTATACCAAAGGCAATAGTTGATAATATTGCAAAATTTGAAGGTAAGTCTGTAATTATTAATATTAGAGAGTCAAATACTCGGATAGAAGAGAATGAGGAGGAGAATGATATAATTGTAGATGCAGATGATATGGATTTAGATGAAGATATAAAAACATATTAATTGGGTTATGAATTTTTGAAATTCATACTTTATTTATATAGATTAAAGATAAAACATAATTACAATTTGATTATCATAGAAATCATTTTGCAAGAAGATATCTAATAGATAGAACAAATTCATGGTATAATATATTTATAAAGTTATTTACAATGTATGAAAAGAAAGATGAGAACTACTTTGGTCTCGTAGAATTAATAAATAGTCATTGTTTATAGGAGAAGAATTTTGGGATAAGTTCTAAGCCTTCTCTTTTTTTCGTCCTATCAAATCAAGAACTAGTTTTTCAATCTCTATTAATAAATCTCGGTTTACTAGAGCAATTATTTTAAATAAATCCAAAACACCTGCAATCTGTAAAGGAATAGATGAAGCAAAAGCCTTTTCTGCTGTTGTTTTTGCATAATCTGTAGCCTTAATAATATCTCCTGTACTCCCCCATGTATAGAAAAAAATATCTAATACTTCTCTTCCTTCTGGAGTTTTAAACAGCATTTCTAATGAATCGAACTGTATATCTTCATTTGGCATAAAGTTAGTTAAATACAGACTTGAAATAAAAGTATTATATATTGTCTTGTATGATATCTATTAGTTCTTTTTATTATTATTTTTGTTATTGATATTGATCTAATGCCTATAAATCTGTGAATATAATGGAGGAGATGAGATTTGAATGCTCGGTTCGACAGACAACTGATTCTGTCATAGTACCAGTTATAGTTAATGACGTATTTAGAGTTTTTTTAAATCTTTTTAAAATATGGGGTAGATTATATAGTTCGATTAAAACTTTGGTCTGGTTTCTATTTTCAACTTCTGGTTGTATCTTTCAACTCTATAATAGCTCGATTAAAACTGAATCTCTGACTAGATTCTTATATATGGAACACCCAGCGACAGACTGCCAAATATTTTTTTGGAGATGGACTCGAAATGCAAAAAATGTATAGAATTGCGTTCGGTCTTTTGCTGACTTGTATTGTCTTGATGATGACAACAACAATCACCGTTACCAAAGCACAGATAACCATTCCCAATCAAATCCCACAAATCCCGAAAAACGTAACAAAAGAAGATTTCGAACTATTCATGTATTATATGAAACTTTACAATGAAATGTTTCCAAATCAACAACAGCAGCAACCGCAGCAGCAACAACCGATCTATCCTTATCCCTATCCTTATCCCTATCTTTATCCATATCCGGGACAGATATTCCCAGATGACACCTATCCTTATCCGTTGCCATATGGCTATGACTACTACTATTATTATGATGATGATGACTATGACGATGATTGGTGGGACAAAGACTACACGATAAAAATCTACGAAGATGATGACTATGACGATGATTGGTGGGACAAAGACTACACGATAAAAATCTACGAAGATGATGACGACCATCACGACTACGATGATGACCACGATGACCATGATTGGAAGGACAATGACTTTTGGAAGGATAGGGATGACAGAAAAGACAGAGATTACCATGATGACGACCACTATTGGAAGGACAAAGACAGAAGTTTCAGCAGCAGCATTGATAACAATGACATAAACCAGTATAAGAAGGACAAACGCCACTAACTTTTTTTAGTTTTTATTTTTTTTGAAAGTTTTAAAGATATTATAGATATTGTGTCCATTTTTTTAAACTTATATGATAACGTTAGTTTTACTTCGTGAATCCAGGAGATGAACAAATTGATTTCTCGAATCAAAAAAAATGGATATACTTGCTTTTTCTCTCATTGTGTGAAGAACAAAATAATAAATTTCAATTCTAATATATAGTTAGGAGGTTTAGGCAATGATGTTATGCCATTGGTAATGACATTTGACTTACAATTATTTGTTGGACTCATATCACGTGAATAATAATGTTTATTCTGACGTTATGTAAATATTTGATGGGATTAATTTGAAACAAGTTATACAATAATGCTTTCAGTATTATTTCTCTTATATTGTACTTTAATCTAATAACAGCCAACATATTCTCCAAACATTCTCTTGGTTTAGAAGATATATAGAATTTTAATTTTATTATAATTTATAAATAAATACAGATTATCTTTTAATCAAATTTGATATTTCTAGAAATCTTTGTTTTTCACATAGGTCTAATACTTTATCGACATAACCAATACCTTCCATACAACGATTGCCAAATGATATAAATTTTAAATTTAATTCTTGACATGCAATTTCAATACATTGATAATATAGTTTGTTTGAACCAGCTTTAAAATATACTACAGCATCATATTGAGCTAAAATAGTTTTTAATTGTTCCTTGAGTTCTTGACTTCTTTTTAAATCCATCTTTAGATTATAAGGTTCTACTATTTTTTTCTACGGGAAGCAAACCATGTCTTACGCTCAGAAAAATGATTAGATAACCAAGTTAGAACCTTTATTTTACTTTAGTAGAATTTTGAATGTTTATTTCTATCTGCTCTGCTATTATATAATCACAAATAATAACTGCATTTTCTAGATTACTTTTTGATAGTTTCTTCAATATCTTGTTAAAGTATGGTCTAGATAATCCATTTGTTATAGTATCTATCTTTCTATCCAACTCTTCTAACCTTATATCTTTATAAGATTGAATTTTCATTTCAGATTCTATCAAAGTCATATCCTTTTTCCTGCGGTCTCTAAAGACATATCGTGTCGTCATTTTTAAGCCCTCTTATAGAACCCACATCCGAAACGCCGGGAGTGGGACTTGAAACCTCGCTTCGTATCCCTAACAAAAATAACATCCAAAATAACAACACAACAATTCAAAAAGATGGTAATGATAAAAATAGAAATAGAGACCAAAAGAGAAACAAAATCTATAATAGGCCAAACAGGTTATTAGAAGATAATCAAATGCGTGATCTTTACAACAGAAAAAAGAAGCTAGAGTATTGGATTAATAAAATACATTCTGTTTTAAATGGAGATGACAAAACAGATGTATTAAAATTTGTAGAGATCATGCAGGAAAAAGATCAAAGCGTTTTAACTATTACTAGATGTATTGGTATAATTATACAAATAAGAAGTCAAATTAATAAACCATTATCTAAAGTAACAAAAGACGATATCAAAACAATTTTCAGATGGATGGATGAAAAAAGATACAAGGTTGAAACAGTTGAAAAGTATAGAGCTGTTTTGAAAAAGTATTACAAAATGGTATATGGAAATAATGAATACTATCCAGATTGTGTAAAGTGGTTTTCAGTTAAAGTTGGAAAAGACAAAACAAGTCAAGAAAGAGGACTAGATATTGCTGAATATCTTGAAGAAGAGGAAATTCCTATCATGATAGATAATGCACCAACATTACAGAAAAAAGCATTTCTGGCATGCTTGTATGAATCAGGCAGTAGACCTGAGGAATTTCTAAGGCTTTCTAATATTGATTGTAAAATAGATACAAATGGTGCAATATTTATCTTACGAGGAAAAACAGGTGAGAGAAGGATTAGAATCATATCATTTGCAAAACTTTTACAACAATGGTTAGATGTACATCCACTAAAAAATCAAAGACAATTTCCATTATGGATAAGTCAGGCAACTAATTACAACAACCAACCATTAGGATTAAGGGGAGCTCAACTGATTATTGAAGAAGCTTTATCAAAAGCAAAATTAGATAAAAATAAACGACTATATTTACTTAGACATAGTAGAGCTACACATCTATGTAAATATCTAACAGAAGCTCAAATGTGTGTTTTCTTTGGCTGGCAACAAGGCACTAAAGTTGTAAGAAGATATATACATCTTTCAGGCAAAGATTTGGATAATACATTATTATCTATTAGTGAAGAAGGAAAACATATAATAAAACAAGATGAATATCTCCTAAAGACCAAAAAATGCAACAGATGTAGTGAAACATTAAGTCCAACTCACCAGTTTTGTGGGCGTTGTGGTCTATCTACTACACTAGTAGTACAATACACTAAAGAGATGGATCTTGAAAAAGAAAATAAGGAATTAAAACAACAAATACAAAATATCCATATTGAAATGAATGATAAATTTAATAAAATTCTATCTATGATTCAAGAAAATCCAAAACTAAATTTGATTAAACCTGAAATATTAACAAAGAGTATAGAATAAGATTTTTTATTCTCCCTGTCTACTTCCCCATGGAGAAACCATCGCTATGCCATGATGTGGTCTTTGAATCCATTTTCTATTTACTTCTATTTTCTCTATGGTTTTTTCAATCTCATTTTGGAGAAATAATGGATAGACACTTTCTAAAACAAATTTTGCAATAACTGGATATTTTTTAAAAATTCTTTTGTACTTCTTTCTTATTTCTTGAGCATAATTGTATATGTTATAATCTAAATCTTCAATTCGTTCAATCATTTCTTGTCTAAGTTTATGATAGTTAGGATCCTGTTTGTTTTTTATCTTATTTTCTTTTAAAATTTTTACTTCATCATAAAAAATAGAATCAGTATGTTTCTTTCCATCATGAAATTCATGGTATATCCTTTCTAAAGGAGATGGATTACGTACATGTTTTCTGATTAGATGAAATCGCATAGTAATCGTACCATCTTTCAAATTAAGACATTCAAGGACAAATTCTGCAAGTATTGGATTAGATATGATATAACGTGGTTCTTTCGATGGGATATTAATTTTAGAAATTATCTTTTCTTTTTCCAGTAATTGAAATGCATCTTCTAACTCTTCTCTACTAAAATTAAAATTATAATGCCAAAAAGGAGATGATCCAGGGATACCCCGCATTATATCATCTATCGATATAGTTCCAGGATATAGCTCATTTTCGTCATCAATATATATAGGACCTGCCTGTGTAGAAGCTAGATTGACAATTATTTGAAATATCTTTTTTCTTGTTTCTATGATATTATTTTGATAGTTTCTTGTAGTCTGCTCTTCTTGTTTAACTAAACTTGGATAAGAAAGCATCTCTTGTGAGATTGTATCCTTATATGTTATTTGAAAGATACCTAATTCTATTTCCTTCTTGGTCATTCTTGTAAGGAAGTATGGTATTTTCTTTCCTCTTATCCAGTTTACAATGTTTCGTTTTATGTACTTGTTTTCTTTCAACTTTTTTATATGATAATTAAAAACATCTGTAGAAATTTCCTTGTTTAAATTTAAAAATTCTTGTCCTTCAATTTTTTCTTTTAATTCTCTATATCCTAAATACTTGTATCTTAATAGCGCATAAACTATAGCATAGTCATAATTAAATTTGTAATCATTTCCCATCTGAAAAAGTGCTCCGGATTAAATTCATTATCTCGTATTTGTATATATATTTATGCAAAGATACAAAGCTACAGGATTTTCTTTGCGAAAAGAAATCCTGTCAAAAATAGACTCTGAAAGAGGAGATATTTCCAGAAGTAGATATTTACAAAGAATACTGGAAAACTACTATCATTTAGTACGGGAACCACAGGAAAATAAAAAGGAGGATGGTCGATCAGATCTATCTGATTCTCTAGTTGCGACACCAGGATCAGATAGATCTCTCAACACATAAACGGAGATGAACACCGCTATGGTCAATAATATTAATACAGAAATTACTTATAAAGAAATCTGTAATGCTATTGGATGCTTAGAATTAGCTACTAGAAAGATAAATCTTGATGTTGGTAAATTTGGAAAAATAACAATTTCAGTTTGTGCAAAATGTGTTAGTAAATTTGTAGACTATGACAGAAGTGGAGATAAAATTCTACATGTCAAATAATATTTCTTGTATCTCGAATATCTTAGAGGGAGTACCTGAAAGCTTTATATCAAAAGCATTGAACTCAGATTTAATACTAAAACATAGTTTAGAGTCTCATAAAGATAAATACAAACAAGTTTGGTCTTTATCAAAAATAGAGGAAGAATTAGTTCTTCATCTAAATTCCTTTGCTTATTCAGAAAAAATCGATGATACAGAAAATGGAAACCAAATAATAAGGATAACGCATCCTTATCAGCTAAAAGCTCAATACTTTTTATATAGAATAAATATTTCTTATCCAATTCCAGTCTTTGAAATACATGAATCACTTTTACATCCAAAACTTAGACAAGAATTAATAGATTTGAACAAAATTGGTTTATATGATTTCAACAAAGTAATTACTAATGCAGTAAAGAGACTTTACGAATCTATAGACTATGAATATTTTCATACTAGCGGCGTAGCCGGAAAGATATACTGGAGAATCGTGAATTGACTTTAGATAATAATTCTAATATTGATAATGATTATCATATTGATGGAGATGATAATAACAATTGTAATAGTATTATTGGAAAATCAGGAGGTAGCATTAGTAGTAATGATCTCTGGGATCAAAAAATAAAACAGGATAATGATAACAAATGTGATGATGTTGGGAACAATGTCAAAATCTCCGTTTTAAACCAGCTTCATCCCAATATTCAAGAACAACTTTCAAACCATATATGGGAGATTATATCATATAATCCACTCAGGTTTCTTGTAGCTCACTCAGAATACAAACAAATCTTATACGCAATAATAAAAGAAGAGGATAAGAGAATAAAGGATTTAACTTATACAAATGATCTAGAAAAATATGGATCCAAAGTAATAGTACCTTCACTACATTTTTCACGAATTGTTATAGGAGCCATTCCAGCTGAAGTTATATTGAATAAAAATCCGTTGGGTTTTTTTGAACACAAATATACTATTAGATTTATAACCCAAACAAATGAATCATTTACAATTGGACCTAAAACAATTGAAGAAATTGTAACATATCTAAAAGATAGATCCTACATTTATCTTACCACTAAAGCAACAGAAGTATTATCTATAGTAATAATTGCTTTTGAAAAAAGTAGACGACTGGTAGTAAAAAATGAAATTGATACTCCAGGATTTTATCTAGTAGATGGTAAAATAAGATACTCTAAGAAAATGAAAAATAATCATAAACCTGATAATGACAAGATCATCAAATGTTGTGAGCTACTGGACCTAATCTACAACAAATCTAAAAGAAAAGATGCTTTTGCAACAGTTATAAAATGGTCAATAATAGCTCCTTTCAATTATTTACTAAAACAACTAGATCGAAGATGGATACGCTGGATTCACTTGTACGGATGGTCAAACACCGGAAAGACAACACTAGGTACACTTGCTTGTTGTGTATGGAATAATATTGGAATATACGAAGATGAAAACTATGGATTACCATTTACAGCAATAGATACAAAGGCCAGACTTGGAGAATCCTTGAGTAAAAGTACATATCCACAAGTTGTTGATGAAGTAGGACCGTTAAGTGATGAGAAAAATAAAGAATTAGTAGAAATGATAAAAACTTGTATTACAGAAAAACTTTCAAGAAAAAAATTTGTAAATAAAACCGAGTATGCTTATATACCCTCACTCTCATGTTGTATATTAACTTCTAATAATATGCCTCCCTTTGACACGGGTTATAGAAGGAGAACCCTGTTAATTAATTTTGGAGAAAAAGATCAATATAGCGAAAGTGAAATTAAAGACTTTAATAAACTATTTAACGAAAGAATAAAAAATGAATTAAATATTTTAGGAGATTTTACAATCAATTATTTATTAGAAAATCAAGAAATTCTATTTAATAACAAAAAAGATTGGCAAGAGATATCAGAACTTGTTTTGGAACAAATGTATAAAACAGTAGGAAGAGAGCCTCCAGTGTGGATAAAAGATTTCATAGATTATAGAATAGAAGACATTAGCATTAAAGAAGATACAGAGCTTTTATTTAGAAATTATCTGGTAAACAAAATCAATGACACATTTAGTAGGCATTACAAAAGTATTGAAAGTACAGGAGCTATGACAACAATGATGAATTCACAAGATAATAATAATTCTAATTTTACCATCTTTAATAGACTTGATTTCTGTTTAGAACATAAACTAATACCTTTCCTAAATCTCGTAAAAAGAGATAAAGATTTTGATGATGAACTATTAATAGTAATAACTTCTGACATACTTCATGAGATTAAAACTAAAATTCCACATATTTCAAGTCTTAGGGAAGTGGCAGGATTAATTGATGGTTTTGAATACGGTCAAAAAAAGATATATAAAAATACTAATAAAAATCTGAGAGTAGCATACGGATCTAAAAAACAATTACTGGATTTTCTCACTCTAGATTGAATAGATGTAAAAAGTAAATAATCATTGGTAGCAGGGTAGCGCTACCTAGAACATATGCCAATTATTTTTTATAATCGATATTAGAGATATACCAAATAATAAATAATGATATAATATAATAGACAATTAAGATAATTTTATAATATCTAGTAAACAAAATAGTACTAAGAATAAAACTATAATGTTATGAATCCTTTGCAAAGGTACATTTAAATAATGTTTGTGACCTTTACAATGGCATGAATAATACAATATTCAAAAGCAAGGAAATAAAACAATACATGCTGTATTTGGTAGATTACAAAAAGGTGTTGATCGATGAAGATGTAGAACCTGAGGTAGAAAGTGTTCTACTTCGGATAGCCTACAATTCTGCCTCGTCTATTAGCAAATATCATCAATACATAAATGATGAGTATAATCAGAAAGAGGATAAAGCCTTAAAGTTAGATAATGTAAAAACAATAGTAAAACTAGATGAGCTTGGATTAATTAGAAAAGTAACAGAAAATAATGAAGACGTACAGTATTCAATTACTTCATTAGGCCTATTTTATATATTTAAGAAAGATCTAGTAAGCTCAATCAAAGATATATTATTAAAAAACAGAAATGACACATTCTTCCAAACTTTTCTTTATCCATACATAGAGCTTAATACTTTAGAAAAACTAAATAGTAGAGAGATATTCTTAGCTCTTTCCAAATATCTGGTTACTTGTGCAAGAATTGTTAATAACGTAGTGATAGATCATTTGCTAAAAGTTGAAAATAATAAAGGGGACAGAATTATGGTGGGATTTCCAAAATCTTCAGTAATTCCAGAGGCAGAGGATCCATTTGATTATGGCCCATATGACTCTATTTCATACTTGAAAAATAGATATAACATTTCGTGGTTAGATGAAGAGAATCTAAAAATAAGAGATGAGATAACAGAAGAAAATAAAAAAATAATAAGGGTATATAATGAAAAAGAAAGACAAGAACTAGTTTTAAAAATAAATCTAGAAACTAACAGAACAATACTGGTAGATAATAGTAACAATAATGAAATTGCAAAGTTTGATCTTGAAAAGCATCCATTTGAGAAAAACAGTTACATAATGTGGGATTTGATCCCTTGTACCCCTAATCAATATCTAGATCACCTGTTTGAAAATCCTTTATTTTACTTTTATGACGATATGAAGAATAATTTAAACAATCTCTGTTTTTCTATCTTGCAAAATATATCCTATGATGTTTATCTCCCAACTGATGAGTTCAATGAAAGACTGCAAGACTGTGATACAATTGTAAATGACAAGATATTTCGCAAACTCGCAGATAATCTCAGAGGAGAATTTGATTCTTATTTCTATCATGAATTAGAGCTTAAACCATTGCCTGTACATGGCTAAAAGAATATCTCTACTAATGTCTCTCTCTTCATTTATTTATTGATGTTATATAGACCCAATACATTTTATAAGAAGCTCATATTTGTTATCTATTCATTTAGTAAGAAAACTAAGTTAGCTTTCAAATGTGTCAATAATTTCGTTAATTTCACAAGGTAAAACATAAAGCTAGGTGTTGAGAATATTGTAATATATTTAAATGAAATCGCAACGACAAAATACAGTTTTAAAAATAAAAAATATTTTCATGATTTTTCCTAAAACAGGAAAAGGAGATACTTAATTATGGTTATTTTTTGCCGAGATCCAGATCTACGACAACAAGTTATCTATTGTATCATAATGAGATTTTCAGAAAAAGAAGCAATGGATTTTATTACAAAAAAAGGATATACTATCTCTAGTAGAACATATAGATATATAAAAAAAGACGTAATTCAATCCAGATATAAAAGAGTAGAAGAGATATTTGACACTGGTTTAATAGATCAACATTTACAATGTCTTGACACTATTCAATTAGCTCAAAAAGAAATGTGGAAAAAGTATGAAGAATGTAAAGATGCATACAAGAGTGTTGAAATTTTGACTCAAATCGTTAATACATTACCATTTACAAGTCAATACTATGATGGTATGAGAAAGGTGTTAAATATAAGAAATAAAATATCTGCTTTACAACAAAAAGAATTTCAACATAATAATAATATTAATCGTCTATAACAAGAAATCCATATATGGAACCATAAAACTAATGCCTGCTTTGTTATCTCCAATTATCTATCTTTTATCCAGTGATTAGAAATAATTCATTAAATCTCTGTATTTCTATGTTACAATACATACAGTATGACAATCTACTTTCTGATGAGTCAGAAAAACAGCAGAACGATTGTAATGCACTTTTTGGAGATAAAAAATTTTCCAAGATATCTAATTATCTTAGGAATGATATTATTCATTATCTCTATCGACTATTGGATGTTGAAACTGATATTGCTTATCACGAAGCTAATAATTCCATGACTGTTGCAAGATAAGCATATCTTTATTATTTATTTTCTTTCCATAGATAAGATAATGAAACTAATAACTATAATATTATGACTTTTTCAAAAAATGTCAAAAATTTAGCCATATAATTAAGTCTATAAAAAACACTTAAATGTTTATAATAAATAATAAATGTCTAGATTATTCAAAGAAAAGTATAAAGCTAAGTTTGATCTAAAAGATAATATTGAAATGAATTCAAATAAAAGATCTAAAAGTAAAATAATGCCACTATTAGATAAATCAAATAAGGAAAATTTGTCATCCCCATCTAATAAAAGTAATATTCAAGAAATAATAAATAAATGGATACAGATATCCAAAATTACTAACAGACAAAGGAAGATAAAATCAATTACACTAAAAAAACCAAAAATATACTCCACTATAAGGTGATACTTTTAGTCTCATGGCAGACATACTAACTGATACTGAAAGAGCAGTAGTTGAAAGTATCCGGATGCGATTATCCACAGAGCAAGCTCTAGTATATATGAAAGATGTTGGATATCCTGTAGCAAGAGCTACGTATTTTAGATATAAAAAGAAACTTGAAGAAAAAAAATTTGAACGACTGAATCATATAGCAAAAATTGGTTTTATTGACCAACATCTTGAACGAATAGATGGTTTAGAATTGATAGAAAAAAAAATGTGGGTGGAATATAACAGAGAAAAAGATCCATTTAAGAGGATTCAAATGTTAAAGACGATAGCTCAGGTCCAACCATATATCAGTACTTATTATGAAACTACAAAGTTTTTTGTAGATCCAAAATCTATTGAACAGAATTGGTATTTTCAGAATTATCATTATGACATTCCAAAAAAATTCTCAGAAGTTGGTTTTTATCTTTAGATATGATTTATAATGGAATATCATCCAAATACTGTTTTTATCTGCTGCTTCTATTTTGTTATAATACTTGATCATTATTCTGAAATTCGAAGCTTATGATGGATGAGCTGATTGTTTACAAATTAAACTCAAATCTCTAGTTATTCTAAAGCATATGTTAAGCTATTTTGTATAAATCTACTTTGAAATAGTATGGATACAAAAATATTTATGTATTCGTGACATTTGCCTAGATTAGAGTTAACCTTACAAACTTTCTAATAATTACTATATCTATAAAGAATTATCAACATTAATAAAATTCACTAATTTGTCTCTGTTCTCCTCTTGCTACGGAAAAAGCCCCTTCGATCATTTTTGGATTAATACTTTCTATCTTCTTACGCAAATCATTTAAAACATTTGCACCACCTTCACTCTGTGTAGCTAAAATAAGATCATATCTATTTCCTTTAAGATTTTCTATTGCAATATTATAAGTTTTATATTTTTTGTAATGTCCGAATTTTTGAATTTTTTTACAGTAATATTCTACAAAATCATCTTGTTTGCTTAGGGATTGCCAATGTATATCACCAAAAAATTTATTTAACTTTGGTCTTGATTGAATAATATTTTTATTTCTGACTATTCCCCATGTCATAAAAGTAAAAATAATATCTACTGGACCGCTATTAAGAATTCTTGCCATATTATCCCATGAAATATCAAGACCATATGAATCCAGAAAAACAAGATATGCTATATCCTTCCAATTGTTAGGCCTGCTACCACTGAAAATTTCATTAATTCTTTTATTACAATCAATTTTTTTTATTTCAATATTGTTTAATATTTCAATATTTTCAAAGTTTTTAATTCGTAAATTCAACGCATTAATATATTTTTGATTCACATCAGATAATAAATATTTATGAAATTGTTCTCTTCTAAATAAAGGGATCAAAGGAGACCCTGGGAAATTAAACTTATCATTTATTTTAAATAATCCAGATCCTGCAAACGGATCAACAAAAACCCATTTCTTAAAATTATTTTTTCTTAAAATTTTTACAAATGGTTCAATATAATAATCTAAAGCAATCAATTTCTTCATTGACCATATTCCTAGGTATTCAGTATAGACTAGATCATCTTTCCAATCCTTTACATTATCAAAAAGATATTTTAATCTATTTTTAGTCCAATCATAATCATCTAATTTTTTTGAAGTCAAGTTATTTTGTCTTTAAAATAATTTTATCTTTGATCCTAGGAAATTCTTCCCATGTTTTACCATCTAGAATATTGCCTCCAGATTTAGGAGTTAATCCTCCCCATTGCTTAAAGAAAAAAGGAATACGTTCCCTTAAACATTGATCTCTGATTTCTCTTAACCATTCTATGTTACATTCTCTAAAATTAGGTCCTGATTCTCCACCAGCAATAACCCATTCTATGTCGTCAAGATTCATTTTGCCTACTGAGCCAAGTAATGGTTCCAAACTAAGAAAATGTATCTTTGATTTCACAGTTTTTAGATCATCTATTCTTTTTTTATACAATGCATTTTCTACTGATACTCCAATCCAAACATTATCAGGAAATTTACCATAATATCGAGCAAATTCTTTTAATCGTATACTCCTTTTCGTAAGGACCTGATATTTATGCCAGTTCGCTTTTTCCATAACATTAAATATTTCGACTATAAAATCAAATCCTAACTTTTCATGGAATAAATCCGACATGCTATTTACAAATATCATTTTAGATTCCTTTAATTTTTGAGGATAATTGAGTACATCAGGATGTATTCTTAGTTCAAATCCATTAGAATATTTTTTAACTCTCATTTTTTGAAGTCTTGTTGCAACTCTTTCTGCATAACAATTTTTACAACCAGGTGATACTTTATCACAACCAGTAATAACATTCCATGTACAATTAGTCCATTCTATTGAAGAGTTATTACCCATAAATCCTATTAGAATATAGATTTCATGGTATTTAATAGTGGTTGCATAGCAAAGATCAGAATAATGATAGAAAATGATCAAAACAAAGTCTATTTATGATTCAAAGGAAAAAAATGATGGAACTAGAATTTTAATTACTAGATATTGGCCAAGAGGCATAAAAAAAGATCATTTTGATAGATGGATTAAAGAACTATCGCCATCAACAGAATTGTTAAAACAATACAAAAATAAGAAAATAGATGTTCAAACATTTGAGAAACTATTTCTTAGAGAAATTAAAACATCTAAATCTATCAAAGTATGTAAAGAGATCGCAAATGAATGTATTCAGGGAACAAATTTTACACTGTTGTGTTATGAAAAAGAAGAATCGATATGTCATAGAAAATTTGTGAAAAATATTTGTGAAAAAGAATTATCTAAATTAATGATAAACCATAAAGATAAATGTTATAAATATTAGAACATTATAATATGAAAACACAAATACATGAATTTCCAGATCATGGTAAATAAATGACTGAAGATTTTATGAGAAAAAGATAAAGATTTAATGTTTGAAAAAATTCGTAAATCTTCATATGATTGAACAATATGGAAATAACAGATCTAGTAAAAATTTCAAAAAAATTCTGAATGAGATTATGTGTGAACTTAATTCATTCAGTTTACTAGAAATTTACTAAATATAAAACCTCATTTGATTACAAAATAAAACTAATATATTTTGTCAATCTGATGTTGAATATACTCGCTATTCTTCGAGAGAAATGTTAATTGAATCTTTGATTAACATGTCAGATCTGCCTTCAGTATAAATCCATAATTACCTGTCAGAGGATATGCCACAGAATTATGGAATATTACTACTATGGGTTTAGCTATATCAGATACTATTATACTGCAGCTGCAACATTGACAGATACAATCCTTTTACAATCAAATACATTTTAGAACTATAAGAATCGACTATATCTTATTGTTAGTTGTCCAATAAATATTTGTTATAAATGATGAGCCAGCATCAAATTTTTAATCTACTCATTCGGTTTATCAAAACTTATCAGTGTGTATGTTCTAAACTATCAAAATTTAAAAGTAAGTAATTAAATATATATATATCAATAAATATTATGCAAAAGGAAAAAATAGTTATACCTTTTTTCGAGTACTTGAAGTTTACCACATCTTCTAAATTAAGAATTCATCAATCAATAGAATGGACTAGTAAAGCTATTGAAAAACCTGTGTTCAAATTTTACAAACCTAAAAAACATAATCGATTCATTTTAAGAAAAATTATTCCATATATGTTTTCAGGATTTTCAATTATATTTATTGGATATCTTCTATTGAATATTATAAATAATTGAGACTGGGTCATAATTCAGTTAGCAAATATTGTAATGTAAGCAGTATTGTATTATCAATTTTTATGTTGCTAACATGTATTTGATTGCCATTGGATTATCTCTGTCGGTCTTACAGTTATAGTATACAAGTAACTGGTATAGCAAAACCGATAGCATTACTATAGCACAAACCTTATCGTATCCTCTAACAGGTACTGGATCTATCCTGAATGCCGATTTGATATGCCCTATCAAAGGTTCTATAGATGTACTTCTCAATGAATAAATTGACTGTCCAACATTTGATTCATAAAATTCTATCAGTTTTATCCTTTCCTCAGATGTATTTTTATACCTTTTTATAGGACACACTAATCTAAATTCCATGCTATTACTGAGATCATACAGTTCATGATCATCATATCCAGGATCTGCAGACATGAATAAGATTCTTTTAATTATTGTAACTGGCAGACTTGCTGTCAATATATTGTACATCTGATTGTCAGGTATGTTAGCAGTTGTAAAATCTGCTGCTAACGGTACTATAATAGAACCAGTACTTGATATCAAATGTAGTTTATATCCAAATATCCATCCCTTGGTATGACTGAATCCCCATCTTGCATCAGTATCGATACCAGAACGTGGTACTAATCCTTGTTCCATAGAGGATTTATGCCATACAAAGCCTTTGGCTTTCATAAGAGTACCATCTGCTGAAATAACAGATGGATCAATTATTTTCTCACGTACAAAAAGTTCACCCATTGCAGTTATTCTATTTTTAATATCATTAGATATTGTAGCCATGCGTCTATCAAATGTTCTTCTACTAGGTATTCTTGATAATCCACATACTTTCATTACCTTTTTGTTATACCATAGATCCATTGCAAGATATTCATGCAATGCTCTGTTAGAATCTAATCTGAACCATATACGTACTACCAAACATCTCAGGATAACAGTAGGAGAATAGACATATGGTCTTCCAGATCGTGATTTATTATTATGTGGCCAACGAATCAAACCAATCAAATACAAAATGCTAATTAGAACTGATGTAGATCTATTTTGTACTGCTAGTTTGTTGGTTTGTATATTGTTTCACCAAAACATCATATACCAATAAACTAGCTTTATTCGTTATGAAAATAGAATAATTATGACCCAGCCTCAATTAATTATAAACTGATAAAATTATTTTTCTATCAAACGGAGTATTCAAATTCCAACACTTTCAAAGTAGATAACAATAGTTTTTGTTTCTGTTGTGTTGCACAACTCGCTATTCCTAACACATTTAGCTAACCTATTCTAGTCATATCACGTGAGAAATTGGAAGAATTACAATGAATCTCTAATAAGAAGAGGAGAAGTATTACTTGATTTTGATGTTATTGATAATTGGTATATTGAATTAGAAGAGATGAATAAGGACAAGGAAGGTAGAAAATTCGTATATCCAGATTCTTTTATCAAATTACTAGGGTACATGAGAGCCTACTTTCACCTACCATACAGACAAACAGAAGGCGTAGTTAGAGAACATGCTTCAAACACACTGCCATCTATTCCAGATTATAGTAACATTAGTAGAAGGATAAATAGACTAGATATCAAGATTTCTGATGATAACATGAAATCCAGTTTACATGATGATGATTTTGTAATTGCAATTGATTCTACTGGTGTTAAAGTTTCAAACAGAGGAGAATGGATTAGACACAAGTGGAATGTCAAGAGAGGCTATCTAAAGATACATGTAGCAGTTGATATAAAAAAGAAGAGAATTTTATCATTACACGTAACCAGTGAACAAGTACATGATTCTCAAATATTGCCTGAACTGATAGAGGATATTACAATAAAACAGAATAAGGAAATAGATATGACTATCGCAGATGGCGCCTATGATAATAACAAGAATTTTCAATTTCTATCATTTAGAGGAATCAAACTTGCTATAAAGGTGAGAAAGAATTCTAGATGTAGAAAGACCAATCACTACCAAAGAAACAATTCTGTAAAGATGCAGAAAAACAATCTACAGAATTGGAAAGATAGCGTACGCTATGGACAGAGATGGATAGCAGAAACTGTCTTCTCCTGTATCAAAAGAATGTTTGGAGAATATGTTACTGCCATCAGATTTGAGAACATGATTAAAGAAATGGTGTTAAAAGCATCATTGTATAACTTGTTTCAGAGCATAACTGTTACATAATTATCAATCTCAGTATGATAAGTAGATCAGATTATCTCCATAAGTTGTGCAACAAAGCATTTGTTTCAGCATATTCAAAAAATTTTCATTAACTTTTTGAATATTCCAATAATTTATAGATTAATTAACTAAAAATTCTGCTTAACTTAACAATTTGTTTACTGTGTTTTGTAATATCTTTTCCTCAATTGGTTTTTTCCTTATTTGGTCATCAGATAATCCTGGAACCATACTCTTAAGCTCATCTATGATGTCTAATCCTGTGATAAAGAGAATTTTTATCGAGGAGTCTAAAGATTTTATATGTCTATAAAATTGTATTCCATTAATGTTCTTCATTCTTATATCAAGTATAATTAATAAATTATTGTTAAAAGAATAATAATTTTGTTTCAGATATTTTAATGCAATAACAGGATCTGTAAAAGAGATAATATTATAATTATTATTGTTATTCTCTAACATAGACTTAAAAGTTAGTATAACGCTTTCATCGTCATCAATAATTATTATTTTTTTAATAATACTGTTCTTTTCAGTTTGTATTTCCTTTAACCTTTCATCCTCTTGTTTTATTTCTTGATGATAATTAATTGTATTTTTAGTAATAAATGTTTGATTAGATAATAATGAAGACGATGAAGATTTTCTTGATTTATTTTTATCGATATTTTTCTTTCTGATAATAGTGTATAATAGATATCTATTGTGTTCTGTTAGTATATATTCTCTGGTTGGGGAACAATCATATTGATCGCAAAATTGTGGTAAAGAAGAAAGTAAATTATAAAAGTGTTCTCCAATGTTTATCTGATTAGGAATAGATAATGAATTTAATTTAGAACAGATATTTACTATGGAACCAAAAATATCTATTTGATTGTAAGATCCTGTTAATGCAAAATTTAAAGTACCATAATCAATAGTTATTCTATAACTGAAAGTAGGAAGATTTTCTTGAATCATATGTTCATTTATTGTACTTCTGCTATCAAGAATTTCCAGGAAACACTCTATAACTTTTCGAAATTCATTTATGCAATCTAACTGAGAAGTCTTTGGAAAATAATAAAGTAGACAGTCGCCCATATTTTTAACAACTTCTCCACCATATCCTCTGATTATTTTAGTCATGGTATTGATAAATATAGAATAATAACGTTCTATTTTCAGTTGACTAACAATAGGTAAAATATCTGCTGTTGAATTAACTAGATCTATAAACCCTACACAACATTTTTTTGAATTCTGAATAAATCTTAACTCTTTAGATGAATGATATATCATTTTTATTCTATTTCTTCTGGGACTATAAAGAGTTAAGATATATAAAAGCTACGATGATGTAAACAAATATATATCATAAATTTTTGACTATAGTTTATAAATAATTACTTAGAATCTTAGATAACAATATATAGTTAGAATTTGAAACAAAATAAATATAACAAAAATATCAAGAAATTTTAATCTCTATGCATAATTTTTCGGCGCCGAAAAATATTAGTAAAAATCCAATAGATGAGATTTGAATAAATTGAGTCAACAGGATGGAGGGGAATGGCTTGGCTGTATTTTTTCCACCCTGTTGTTGTTACCCATCCTTTCCGTAATGATATAGTTATTTAGAACTTGTATTATTTATTAAAATTGGTCGAAAATATTTTCAAAATGACCTTTCATATATTGATTACTTAAAATGGATGATAAAATTCTAATTCAAAAATTATAGAAATCCAAAAGTTAGGAGAAACTAGTTACTCTTTACTACTCTATTGATTGTATTTTTGGTATAATTATTGACGATATTTGCGGTGTAATCATTGTTGGTATTTGTTGTGAAATTGTTATTTGATCTGATTTAACTTTATTAGGAGGTTGAGCTGGATCTTGATCTGATGCTGGAGGATTTCCAGGTGCTATGGTAAATTCATCCCATACTTTCCCTTCATTTGATATCATCTTACAGCTTATTTTGTCACCATTAACATCACAGTGCAAAGCTCCATTTGAACGGACATATTGTTTTGGTGGAGAACCAGATTCACCTGAATCTTGATGTGGATTTGCTCCTCCATTTCCTACAGTCACGTAAATAAAATCGGTTCCTGGAACTGCATTCATTCTAGCGTAAAAGTGGTTGTGACCACCTAATATCATTCGGATTTTATTATATTTTTTAAATATATCAAAATATTCTCTATCCGCATCTGGCTTTAATGGGTTACCTGGAGTGGGTGTAAATACAGTCTTATGCCCAAAAGGAATAATATGCTCTACAGAAGGATCTGCTTGTGCCTGAGCTAATAATGGTTCAATGGTTGCAGGATCGTTCTTTTCCGTATCAAATGCGACAAAAGCAACATTACTTACTTTGTAAATAAACTCCCATTTACCTTCATTCAATGGCCATAGATTAAGAAAATCATCATTAGGGTCATCGTGATTACCAAGGACTCCTATAACATTTAGATTCTCAAGAGCATCCATATTTTTAGACCACCACTGTTCTGCATTTCCATTATATGAAAAGTCCCCAAGAATCAGAACAATTGCTGGATTGTTTGCTGCCATGTTTTCATCTGTATTGGTATTATCTCTAAAGTCCCCAGCTGCTGTAAAATGGAAAGGAACAGATCCATCAGATGGCTGTGAGGGTTGAGGGGTATCTGGTACACAACTATTTGTTGTTGTATCAAAGTGCTGACCTGCTGTACACGTTACAGGTGAGGGTATCTGATACTGGCTATTTTGTTGTTGTATCAAAGTGCTGACCTGCTGTACACGTTACAGGTGGTTGAGGAGTATCTGGTACACAACTATTTGTTGTTGTATCAAAGTGCTGACCTGCTGTACACGTTACAGGTGGTTGAGGAGTATCTGGTACACAACTATTTGTTGTTGTATCAAAGTGCTGACCTGCTGTACACGTTACAGGTGGTTGAGGAGTATCTGGTACACAACTATTTGTTGTTGTATCAAAGTGCTGACCTGCTGTACACGAAATTGGAGTATCTATATCATCCAGGTTGATAAGACAACTTTTAATTTGCCCTTTATCAATTTGACCACTACATTGAAGTTCAAAATTTGCTTTATATCCAGGCACACCATTAACCGAAATCGAATATTGTCCTTGGTTAATGGAAACAACCTGTAATAAATTTGAAGGAGCTGCTTTAAAAGACGAAGGAAATGCAGCAGTTCCGTCGATATTTATTATAAAATCTGAAGGTTGTTTATTACCCCCGTTATTATTTACGACTTTAGTTGATAAAATCAGAAACCCAACCTTAGATGTATCAGATGGTTTAGGTATTTGTGCAATTTCAAATCTATTCTTTTGATCATTTTCTAGTATATCTGATGGCGACAATAATTCAAATAATGATGTGGAAGATCTTGATGCTTTATTATCAAATGATAAATTATCAATTTCCTCAATATAATCTGCACTTATTTGACAGGATTTAACTTCACCAGAATTCAATATACCTTCACATCGCTCACCTAGAAATATTTCAAAATCCTCAACATCATTTATTGAAATTTTATAATATCCTTCTATTATAGGGATGATTTGAATTTGAGGGGATTGAACGGCATGCAAGAAAGTAGGATCTTCGTAGCTTCCAGTTATATTGACTATAAAGTCAGAAAGTTTTTTGTTGCTGTTTTCATTATTTATATCTGTTGAAAGTATAATGTAACCTAATTTAGATTTACTTTCAGGAAGATATATTTGTTCAATAGCGGGAATTTCATTACTGTCTGCGTGCAAAGGATAAATTGTTGGTATAAACGTTGCAAATGCAAATAAGAATATAGCTGATAAAAGGTAGTAAAAGTTGATTTTAGATATCATTATTATTTTATACCTTGCAAAATAACAATAAACTATATTAGAAGTAAGTTACAATAATTAGGTGATATTAATTACGAAATTCTTACCTCTCAATCTAGTTGAAATATTTTTATGTTTTATCTAGGATATTTTTTTCTATAACAATTATCAAAACCAAGTATTAACAAACTCGTATGCAGCTTAACCAGGAAAGAGTCGGCAACTTTGATTTTCTTATTATCTTCTTTTGAATGATCTGAAAAGTTATTACATTATTCTAAATAATTAACTCCGGTATAAGAAATTAAGAATTTTAATCTTATCGAGTAGTAAACAAAACAGTTTTTTTAATTTGTTTTTCAAATGTCATTTGCATTCTCATTATATAGTTGTATTAATTTAAGCCAATATTCTTCTCATGTCAAAAATCATCATGATTATTTTCTAGGATTTAGTTTTCAGATTAATAAGTAGAGAAATTGAATAACATTTTAGTATAAAGGAAATTTAATATGTAAAATTGTAGCGATCTAAAGTTTATATTGTATAATAAATTGATTTAACTATTTCATTTTCTTTAAGAAAGAATATTATATTATCAAATTAAGCTATACAATAAATAAAAAATATTGTATTAAATAAGCGATCCCAGGAAATCTACTTCCTTGTCGGGAGTTGAATAACGACTGTTCCAATGTTCAAGCACTTCAAATTAGGAAACAAAATGAGGATTATAGAAACTATAATTGGGTAATACGATCTCGTATTTCAATATTGAAATAATTATTATCATGTCGAAATCATGTTTTATTTTTAATATAAAAAATGGATTATACAATATGACTAATGAGAATATCACTTATTTGGAATAACTAGGAATTTCTACACAAATCATGTGTTGGATACTATATAAGCCTGTAACCACAATAATTAAAAACATTACAAGAATCTACCAAAATAGTCAAACCGCCATCATCTAATACTGAAATCTCTGGAATATTCTTTACAGGTACGACTTTCATAGTTATTGTAGAAGTATTTTTAAGAATGGTTGATTTATTACTTGGATTTACAATCTGCTGTTTATTTAAGTTAGTTGTAATGAATGTATCTGTTTATTTGTTCGACCAATTTTAATCATTAAAAAAGCACTATTAAATGTAGTAGATGTAGTAAAATTTTCAATTTTATATACTCTTGCAAAAATCCATATGCGATTTGATAAATTATCTTCCTTAGTTAGACTAGTTATCCCATCATTAATAGTTTGATTAGCGGAACAGGATGGATTTATTTACCTCATTCTAGAATTCTATGTCGTTCTTTTTTTACTAGTATCCATATTAGAATAGGGAAAACAATACCAACTAATAGCATTATTTCTAATGTAATGATAATGAAAAAAGCCAAGACTATGACCCATACTACACAAACAATATCTATTAAATCACATCGGCTAAGCAACATACTCCATTATTAGATCTTTTTATATTTAATCTAAACTTGTTATTTTTTAATTTCTCAAGTCAAAATTTGAAAAAAATTGTTTTAACAATCAGACTATTATCTTAAATTAACGGATCCGAAAGGTTTGAGACAGAATAATGCAATATTTTAAAGATAGGTTTGAATTCTTTGAGATTACAATCCATCTACAAACAACCAAAACAGAGATTGTGATCTAGCACATGTATATAATTACATTAATCTATTCAATTCTCTGTATGATATAATAATTAGAAAAGCAATTCTATTCAAACTTGGAGGTGAAATAGTGGTAAGCCAACAGGACTAGATTAATTATTAAAAAACTATAATATTGCTACAGTTATTATTTATTAACCAGAAAAAACGTAATATCTCATTCATCTTTGCCTGAATAAGTAGTTACTTGTCAAGATCAATCATATATATGATTTAAAGTAAGAAAAATAAATAGATATTATTACTCCTATTAGTCTTGAATTGGTAACGTAAATTTGAATATAGCTCCTTTTTTGGAGAGCGGGTTTTCCGCCCAAATTATTCCACCGTGCGCTTCGATAATTTTTTTAGAGATATATAATCCTAAACCTGACCCTTTTACACTATTTTTGGTATTAAATTTGGAAAATAAGTTATGAAAAATTTCAGGATTGATCCCATCTCCAGTATCAATTACGCTTACTGTGATGGTTTGACCATCTCTTTTATTTCTAATTGCTTTTCTTTCCTTTTTTCTTCCTTCTTTGATTTCTTTTTCTTGCTCCACTATTATGGTTATTGAATCACCCGAATTTGTGAAGTTTAAAGAGTTTTCTAATAAATTTGAAATGACTTGTTTTAATCTGTCTGGATCTGCTTTAATTATAAGATCTTCTTTTTTAGTTTTAAAATCAAAATATATTTTTTTATCTTGTAAGATTAATTGGGGAGTGTATTCCTTTATAATTTGTGATATCAATATATTCAAGTTAACTATTTTTTTGTTGATTTTCAAGAGATTGTTCTGTATCTTGGCAACATCTAACATATTTTCAATAAATGAGTTTAATCTTTTCGAATTTTTTAAGATAGATTGCAGATATTCTTTATTTCGTGTATCTGCAATTTCACGTAACATTATGGTGGATAATCCCATTATTGGTTGAATAGGATTTCTTAATTCGTGCGCTGCAATATTAATAAATTCTTCTTTTAATTTTTCCGATTCTTGCAATTTGAGATATTGTTCTTTTATAATTTCATTACTTTTTCTTAATTGGATATTATAACTTAGATTTGACAATGACAATCCTATAATAGCGACGAAGTAACTTGCATCTTTTAAGAAATGTGCCAAATTGTGGGCTGTATCATGAGAAGTAGCAGAAATGGCCATTATGATCTGTCCGAAAAAATTAATTACTAGAAATAGTAACAGGCTTGTGTACAAAATGTCATTTTCTTGGTAAATTTTATTTTTGTAAAAATAAATTAATGCAATTACAAAAAAGGCAAGAGGAACTAATTCATATATACGATGAATAGGAAAATCATCAAGAACTGAAAATGGAAATATCATAAATAGAGAGCCTAATGATAAAAATAGAGAAAAGATAATGAGTAATGATAGTATTATATAGTCATAAGTTTTTGGAATACTATTTTTCTTATTTTTACTCTGTATATTTTTATGTCTTTCTATCTTATCAGATTTTAAATTACTTAGATTTTCTTGTTCAAAACCAATTTTTGTTTTTACTAAATGTGGAAATTTGATTATTGCTATCATTAGCATAGCAGAAAGAAAAAATTTTCCTGCAAACCATGTTTGAGGTATAAAATATTTTAGAAATAAAACATCATACATGTTTGTAAGTGATACTATAACATGTAGAACATCAATTAAGCAATTGACAAGAAATCCAATACCTATGAACATGCTGAATCTATTAGTTAGAACATATCCTGTTGAGATGTAATAGAAAGCAAGTATGGATGCAAGAATTGTACCAAACAATTCAATATAAATATGATCTATTGGTGTTGATATCCACATGTTTGGATAGTAAAAGGGTAGTAATGAAATAATAAAAAGAGGAATTGATGGAATTAATATAAATTTAATAGAATGTTTATATTCGAAATTTTTCAAATAGAACAAGATTACTCATCTCATAATTCTTATATTGTAATGCAACAATAACATATTTTCTTAATAGTATTAAATTTTATTATTTGTTTTAAAAATAAAAATGCTTTCATATTCTTTAATTTAACCACAATAATTTATTTACTGTTTTTAGGAAAACCTTTTCGTCAATTGGCTTTTTCTTTATTTGGTCTTCTGATAAACCAGGTATCAAACTCTTTATTTCATCTATAATATCAAGTCCTGTAACAAATAGAATTCTGACTGTCGAATCTAAAGACTTAATCTGTTTATAAAGTTGAATTCCATTAATTTTTTTCATTCTTATATCAAGAATAATTAATATATTATTACTTCCTTTAGTTAGATTGTTGTTCAGAGAATATAGGTTATTTTTAAAGTAACTTATTGCGATTGTTGGATCAGTAAACGTAATGATATCATAATAATTCGTATTTTTTTTAATATTTTTATTATTTTCTAACATAGCTTTGAAAGTTAGAATTATGTCTTTATCGTCATCAATTATTATTATTTTTTTACGAATTTCTTTATTATCTCTGTGTTGTGACAAAGAAAACGATAATTCTTTTTTGTCTTTTTCAGTTTCTCTTAACTGAACCGAATTATATGATGATGAGGCAAGCGGTGGTTTAAGCGCAAGGAAACTAATATCCTCCTTTCTTGTAACTGCATATACTCCATAATTATTTTGTTCAGTTATTTTATATTTATCAATAAAAGAAAAATCATACTCATTTAAAATTATTGCGAAAGAAGATAGAAAGTGGTAAAGATTGTCTCCTATAATTAATTTGTCAGCAATTGGAACAGAGGAATTTAATTTAGAACAAATGTTCACTATGGAACCAAATATATCAATCTGACTATAACTTCCAGATAATGCAAAATTTAAAGCACCATAATCCACAGTTATTCTATAACTAAAGGTAGGAAGATTTTCCTTAATCAAATATTCATTTATAATTTTTCTGTTATCAAGAATTTCAAAGCAACATTCTATAACTTTATTAAATTCTTTTAGATTATTGTTATTAGAAGTTTTTGGAAAGTAAAAAAGCAGGCAATCCCCAATATTTTTTACAACATCTCCCTCGTAGTTTTTGATGATTTTGGTTAGTGAATTAATAAATAGAGAATAATAGGCTTCAACTTTTACATTATCAATAATTGATAAAGTATCAACAGTAGAGTTTACCAAATCAATAAAGCCCACACAACATTTTTTTGAGCTATGGATAAATCTAAAATCTTTAGAAGAGAGGTATATCATTTTTATTCAATATTCATTACTACTCCTAAAGAGTATTAAAGGAATATCATGGTCATAAGCTATGTATTCTATGTTTGTTTTAAGCTATTAGTATACACCTTTATACCTTTAACTACGGATATGAACTTTAATTATCAAAATAATGAATTAAAACATTCCTTAAAAGATAATAAAATAACAGATAAATCCAATCTATCTGTATATTTTTTCGGCGCCGAAAAATACCGCCAATAACATTATTAAATAATAAATTAACAGGATGGGGATTGGACTGGCTCAGATATTTTCCATCCTGTTTTCAGTTAACCGTTGGTTTGTAGTGATATAGTTATTTAGAACTTGTATTATTTATTAAAATCGGTCGAAAATATTTTCAAAAATAATCTACATATAGTAATTTGAAAAATAGATTATAAAATACATAATCATAATACATAGATATCAATAAGCAATGATAGTCTTAAAATTAAAAAATTTGGTGAGTTTATCTTTAGTCACTATTCAATTAACACCATTTACACTCCAATCCAATAAATGGAAGTGTTCCAATTATAGTAATTCCAACAATCATTCCAATTATACATAGATTGAATTTTGTTATTTTTAACATACATCTTTATACCCTTTAGAATAGAAAAAGATTTTCCACGTCTAAAATCAAATTTGGCTATTTACAGCAACACTAATTTTAAATTGATGACCAATATATTTATAAGACACAAATTTTATGTGTCCTATAAAAGATTTTCTGTCTACCATAAATCTTTCCTCTTCTATCCAATATATATTAAAAATACATTATTCCTCTTAAAGGTAGAAGCGGTAGGATTCACAAAACACTGACACTGATGTTAGGGAGTAGAAACATCATTGTAATAGGGTTCTACCTTTATATTTAGCTGGTTACTAATATTAGTAAGAATAAAATTGATTTAAAAAATCAGAGTGTGTTTAATCATCGTATTTTGTACTTTCTAAAGAAAAAATAAAAGACATTGTTTTTTCTTATAACAATTTGTTTTATTATTACACCTATGGTTTAAACCATCTCTGTACAGCATCTGCTGTATCGCTAGGTTTAGTATTAAAACAAATCTTTGCGGTATGTACATATTGATGTACAAGATTGATCAATTTCTCAAATAACAGCAAGTGTTCTGGTATGGTACGAATTCCATCTCCAATCATGACACCATCAAACTGGGTTTTTGTAAGTTTCAGCGTTACAACTAAATCTGCAGTTCCATCCAAGTCAGCTAGACATGCTGGCATGTAATATCAGATTCAAGTAGTTTTTTCTTTCAATAAAAGTGTCTAATAACAAAAGATATTTTAAATATACAATTCCATAATTATAACGTGGAAAATATGTCAGTTGATTTACTTTCTGAGACTAAGGGTAATATCCCATACACAAAGATTGTGGGGGTAGATATGGACGGATCCCCCATACTGGAGTTTATAATGTCAGGTCGTGGCAAGATAAACGGAGATATTGAGTTTACAGAGATGTGGACGATTAAAGGTAAACAAAAACAGGATGATGAATTACAAGGAGAAGGATTGGGATTATACATAATAAAAGATGGCAGCAGGAATGAGACAGTTACAGTCAAAAGTAATACAATAAGTAGCGTCACTGAGAATGGAATTAAACAGTATATTGGAGCCAATTTTTATGAAACGTCTTCAACAGGAAAATTTGCATTCCTGAAAAATTTAGTTGGAATATTCAAGGCTGAGGTAGATGAATCTGGTAACTATATTACCAGAGTTTGGAAATGGGATTGAATAATTTTATCCATTTTCCATCGGAAAAAATAGAAATTGGAACAAAAAAAATATATTTAAATAGATTTAATTAGTTTATTATTCTTTATTTAATTGGTTTGGACAATTAAAAATTACCGAAACAGAACATCTTTTCGTTAAATGAAAATCAAATTTGAAAGAAATAATATATCATGTTTTATAGTAATATATTATATTTTTCTATGTTTTATTGGTTTCAGTTTAAGAATTACTTCAAAGACTTTAATTTTTAGAGATGAAAAGATAGTCATTTCTATATAGAACCAATTGTAGAGATTTGCATATTGTCAGATCTACAAAAAGAGATCAGTAACTGCATTTATGATAGATGAAACCATTTTACCGATAATAACCCAGCAATGTTGGTGATTTTTCTGGATTGAACCAATTAATGGTTATATTCTATAGATCTATGAGTCACAAAAGATAACATACCATCTATACAGATGGTGGTAAATGGTATGATGATACATATAATGTAGCAAAGTTAATACATATCTGCATTCGCCTTATGAGAAAAGTATAATGGGAAGAGTAAATCCGTATTTGAAAGTGGAATAAAGGATTTTGATGATTACTATCCATGTCTGCAAAAAGAATACTGTACTCTATTTCATGTATATTTCTTAATACAACATAAAATAATAATAATGTCTTTTGGTTAAAGGAGCTGAATATTATCTTAAATTATGAGTTCACCTACTATTCCTTCTATACATGGATTAAACTTTCTTCTTCCAAAAATATTTTGTTATACTTATTGATATATAAAACCAGATTTTCCATTTACCAAATCAAATATTAATTTAAAAATTCAAAATGTAGAACTAAGATACTACACTAATTATTTATGGATATCAAGTTTAGTCTTATAAATATCTATAACTACTATCTATTCTCCTTATTTTATTAAACTATAGAAAGTACATTCATTGCGCTCAACAGTGTAAGAGTAGCTTCAGTTACATATTGAAACAATATATGGGAGTATGATAGGTCATGTAAAATTTGGATGTTAGCTTTTATAAATTACTAAGTATTCAATTCATAAATTAAGGTTCATTAGCTAATTTTTAGAGCGGTGAGCAATGGTTATATTTACGAAAAAAATATTCAAAAAATTTAATATATTTGATATTAAAATTCAGAATTTTCTTCAATAAAGGATAATTCACTTATAATTAAGTAATTGTTTAAATTTATGTCTTAAAATTTATTTTAAAAATGTAGAAAGTCTAGAAATAAATTATTTCCATTCCCAGATCTTAGCTAAATGCTGAAGGCTGTCTACTTCAGATTCAACTAATCCTATAGTGTTATTTAGAAACGAAAGTTTTCCATTTGGAGTTGTTTTAAAAAACATTGTCGCTCTAAAAGTTGTTTTTCCAGATTCACTATAACGTCCAATACCGTATGCCTTGCAAGTTGCTGTATCCATCAAATCTTTAGTAGTGATTATGCCTTGTGCCTCCCCATAAATTGTTTTGTTACCTGAAGTAATAGTCCAAAATGTTATAGTCATAATAACATCAATATCTTTGAATTTCCCATCCTCTATCAGTGTATGTTCTATCTTGTTTTCTTCTGCATTCAATACCCTTGTATCAGTAATTCTTCCTTTTCCAACATAAATTAAGTCACCTAACATACAGTCTAGTATCTAGTCCTTCTTTTTATCTTTATATGATCTGATTATAATAGATGTAAAATTATAATCTGGTAAGGCTACGTTAATATTAGAAAATTTTTCAAATAATAACTTAGACAAATCTTTAAAATTGTTCACAGAACATAATAGACCATTGTAGAATATTTCTACGTTATTCATTATCTTAACAGACCAAAAAAAGGTATAATAAAATATTAATCAATAACTGATATTCTCATTCTAGACAAATCCTACAATTAACTCAACTGGACATTATTGTTCGAAAAGTTAGGTTTATTCTTGGTTTATTTATTTTCTTAGACTTGGGTAAGCTATGAAGCCAATTTAATTGTGTAGAATCTTTCATTACCAGCAAGCTTCCATGTTCTAAAACAATGGATACAATCTGTTTCGTTTGTTTATTCTTGAATAAAAATTTTCTTTCTGCACCAAAACTCAAGGAAGCGATTGTATTAATTTCTCCTAGAATTTTTTCATCATCGCTATGCCATCCAATTCCTACATTTCCGTTGTGGTACAAGTTCAACAAACAGGAATTAAAATAAACTTCTGTCAGTTTTTCTACTAGCTGTTTAAGCCTTATCAGTTCTTTAGTCCATTGTAATGCTTGTTTTGTTGAATTGGAATAGTTATACAAGTAATCAGAATCACCATACCATGCAACTTTTCTTTTGGTAACTATACGATTACCAAATATCACCAATTCATCATTTTGCCATAAAATATTTTTTAATAACAATTCAAGATACTTATCTGCTTGTTCTTGTAACATAATTATACCATAATAATATACCATACCGTCTCTAGGAAGAATATTGCTTTTTGTCTTAGCTTGAGTAGAAATCCATCTTTCCAATTCAATTATTCCTTGTATTACTAACTTGCAGCATCATGAAAAATAATTCCAAGACTATATCGTTTTCCACTTTGTACCTCACTTATTCCATGTCTCATCTGTACTTTATAATATCCTTTATTACCTCTTATGGGTCTGAAATTAGTTGTAATTATAATCATATCTCCTAACATAGGATTTAACACAATCGCTTTCGACTGGGCTCTTGGATTTTGTTGAGTTAAGACAAATTCACCACCGGTAAAGTCATGATTAGGCCGACTCAACAAGAAAACTAGTTGAAAGGGAAAAAATATGACTCCATAGAGATCTTGATGTAATGTATTATATCCACCTCTAGTATATTTTAAGATAAGGACAGTAGGTTGTTTTTGGCCATTTTCATTACAGATACTTTTAAGTTCATAAAAATTGTCTGGAAATCGTTCATTCCTATTGAGAAAAGACATCCATTTATTTGCAATCGGTACTATTTTTGGGTAAATTTCTTTTCTGATGAACCCAATAGGATCAGGTAAAGGGTATTTGAAGTATCTGTATTCTCCTAATCCAAAATTATGTCTTTGCATGTTTATTGTTTTTCGATAAAGATTTTGATTATCATATTCGCCAATAATTTTAATACAATATTTGGCAGGTAAAAATTGCGATATCAGAGAATATCCTTTTGTATCTAATTCTTTAATTACAATATTCCAGTCAATACTAGTAATTCTTTCTGATATCTCTTTCATGATATTTGAATCTGTGTTAATTTGTGTATTTGAATTCAATCGATTCTAATTTAATTTCATTAAATTGAATATAAATAAAATTTTATTTTCCCAGGCCAGCTAATGACATACAGACCAACTTATTACAAGTTAAAGGAAAATAAAAATGACAGTAGTAATCTTTAAGGTATAAAAATTGTAGATGCAGTTCATGTTAGTGAATATATATATAGTTATAAGAATCGGATTTTATCAGGTCAGTTTACCTTGGGTTTAATACCATTATAAAAATTTCAAATATTTTACCTAACTTATTATTTCGATTCTAATACAATCTTTATGGACCTATTTAATTCTTGGATGTATTTTTATTGTTACAATTTTGGAATAACAATTTATACAGATTGCCTACACATGTTTAAAAGGTAAATTTATTTTATCCATAATGATATTTCTTATATCTTGCTATTAAAAACTATATTTAGGAATTTTTTTACAAGCTAAAAAATAATTCTGGAATACTACAGTCAAAGCGTAAGGAAAATATTAATATCTTATAAATATATCTATAGTTATTTTTATTCAACACATTAATCAATTATGTTAGGCAAACTAAAATTAATAGCAATTTTAATATCTGTTTCAAATTGCAAAAAGATGAATTGATAAATAAAAATTTCTCTTTTAAATTGTCTTTAATTTCAATATTGTTATTAGCATGTTTTTCACAATTACAACTAGATAATGTCTATTCTATCGCCAGTTATAAATTAGATAATGTTACAATTGCAGTTGGTTGGACAAACGAAATACCTATTGTAAATCAAAAAAATGAAATAAAGATAATGGTAACTAATAATGAAAATAATCTCCCAATTGAGAATGCCTTAAATGATCTAGGTATAAGTTTGACAAACGGTGACTTTGAAGAAAAAATTATTGTAAATGAAGATAATGAAAATCCTGGGATATATAAAATAGATCTGATCCCTTCAAAGGTAGGCTATTATCTCTTAAACCTAAAAGGTACAATCTTAAATGATGAAATAGATGAATCGATTCCACTTGATAAAGTTAAAGAAATCACTGAAACTGCTTTCCCTTTGATGCCTACTTTCCCTACTGGGAATACCACTCCTAACACTCCTATTACTACCAATGACGTAACCACCTCAGAAATGACTCCTTTGACAACAATCAATGAAACCACTATAGATCAAGAAAACGAGTTACTACCATCCCCTGCTGTAAACGAATCATCCTCTATTGATAACCTCACTACAATTTCTCCATCTAGCACTACTACTCCTAATGTAACCACCTCAGAAATGACTCCTTTGACAACAATCAATGAAACCACTATAGATCAAGAAAACGAGTTACTACCATCCCCTGCTGTAAACGAATCATCCTCTATTGATAACCTCACTACAATTTCTCCATCTAGCACTACTACTCCTAATGTAACCACCTCAGAAATGACTCCTTTGACAACAATCAATGAAACCACTATAGATCAAGAAAACGAGTTACTACCATCCCCTGCTGTAAACGAATCATCCTCTATTGATAATCTCACTACAATTTCTCCATCTAGCACTACTACTCCTAATGTAACCACCTCAGAAATGACTCCTTTGACAACAATCAATGAAACCACTATAGATCAAGAAAACGAGTTACTACCATCCCCTGCTGTAAACGAATCATCCTCTATTGATAATCTCACTACAATTTCTCCATCTAGCACTACTACTCCTAATGTAACCACCTCAGAAATGACTCCTTTGACAACAATCAATGAAACCACTATAGATCAAGAAAACGAGTTACTACCATCCCCCTGCTGTAAACGAATCATCCTCTATTGATAACCTCACTACAATTTCTCCATCTAGCACTACTACTCCTAATGTAACCACCTCAGAAATGACTCCTTTGACAACAATCAATGAAACCACTATAGATCAAGAAAACGAGTTACTACCATCCCCTGCTGTAAACGAATCATCCTCTATTGATAACCTCACTACAATTTCTCCATCTAGCACTACTACTCCTAATGTAACCACCTCAGAAATGACTCCTTTGACAACAATCAATGAAACCACTATAGATCAAGAAAACCAAAGCGAATCCGAAATAAGTAATGATTCGTCATTAGAAAACACAACCAGCAATGTTTCTAGCATCCAGAATATAGAACCATCAGGTGGATCTTTACCTACTAATGAAAATGTAGAACAGGACAATATGCTTAAAGTATCTTTCATAATCGGATTAGTTATTATAATTGCAGTAGTAGTTGCTCTAAAACTCAGAAAACAAAAACAAACTTAGTGAGAGATTTGTATTGAAAAGATATCGATACGACTGGAGTCCAACATAAGATAAATCTTGATGCTATCTAGTATATATAGAATTTACATTCACAAACTTTCAAGTAGATGAATCTTTGAGTATTCTTACAATAGCGGTAAATTCGACAAGTTGAATAAATCCACGGAAAAAACATACTATCTAAAATAAAATTATAAATTAATAACTTTGAAAAAAATGTGACATTCAATATATTGATTTATTTATATGTTGAATTAGAAATGCAAGAAATAGTATTATTATGCTATTTATTTTCAATTGTGGCGATAATTTTCTTATATCTATGAGGAATCTTTGCTCACACATTAAGATAAAGATTTAAGCAAGTTGATTAAAAATTATTTTTTAAAATTTTAAGCATAAAGAGGTTTGGCACTTGAATTTATCAACAACTTGTCTATTGCATTATAAAACTATTCTTTGAAATAAATGATGTGTTGCTAAATTGAAAGCAGATAAGTTGATCAATAAGAAAAAAGAAATTGGTGTTTGACTAGTAATGTTATAATATTTATTAGATCCATAAATCTAGGATCAAGTTTAGTATCCACAATATATACAAAATAAAGGGGAATTAGATCCTGACGTCTGGAGAAATGGTATCCTAAACAAGGGAAATGCATTATATTTAAAGGATACTTAATGATTAAAATCATGATATGACCGGTGCTGTTAAGTTAACGAAAGAGCTTTAGCTGTGAATGTTCTATTTCTAATCTATGGTCATTAGATTATTTGAAAGAAACAGAACATCCACATGTATAGTAATGTATTCTTTGTATTTGTACTTTCTTGGTCTTAGTCTACGAAATACGTCTAAAGCACTAGAACCGTTTAAGGATCAGAATAGAAGTTATGTTGCAATTTGGGAGTGGATTCAACGTTTTGGTTCATTACAGATTTTCAGGAGAAAAAGAGTAACTGCTTTTATTATAGATGAAACAATTATTCAGATTGGTAACCAACATTATTGGTTATGGATTTGTATTGAACCAATTCAGAGATCTGTGCTTGGAATCATATATCAGAAGAGAAACATGTTTGTAGCAGAGAATTTTATCAGAACTCTTGTATCTAAATATGGTAGACATACAGTATTCACAGATGGTGGTACATGGTATCCTCAAGCATGTAACTTTTTGCATTTGAAACATAGATTACATCCACCATTGGATAAGAGTTTGATTGAAAGAGTAATGCAGTATTTTAAGGATAGAACAGAATGTTTTGATGATTACTATCCATGTACCAAGAATAGTAGTATAAAATGTGATCTACAGCATGTATACAATTGGATGAAATTATTTATTTATATCTATAATTCAAAAGTTAGAAATATTATTTTATTCAAAATTGGAGGTGAAATACTCTTAACTTAACAGCACCATATGACCACTTGAAAAGGAAGCAAACACAGAAGAATTAATAGGTAAATAAGCATTTCAAGTCAAGATAACAATGTCAATAGATGTCTATAATGTCAATTGATTGATTCATGAGATATAATTTGTTCCTAATATGTAGTAATGTGCTTTTACTTTATTCAAAGAAACTCCTTTTCCAATATTAATAGAGACTATGACTTGTTTTTGGATTGGACTAGTGGAATGATGAAAGAGGAAAAATTCTCTAGATAACTAGACATAAATCAATAAACCAATAACAATCATTGTAATAAACACCTATTTGACGACCGTAGTCGCAATCAAACTCAAAATGCAGTTGTAAAATCAGACTGATTTTCTAAAAAGAGTATGGCCAGAATAGTGTGAATACTAACATAATTACTGGGGATTATCATATAATTTCAAGTAAGAGAGTATGGAATAGTATGAAACCGTAGTAGAAAATTTATTGACAATTAGATATAGCTACTTCTACACATGAACTTTATTCTTATTTATTTAATTGGGTATTAGCATGACTAATTTTTAGGATTAGTATTACTCTATGAGATTTAAATAAATTTTATTATTCATTTTTTATAATAAAGATTTCGTTTTTATTTTTAGAATAGTTTATATTTATAGGTGTCCAATACAAAGTTATATTATATTATAGTAAATTGATTTATCCTATTCTTTTTGCATTTTATTAAAAGTTGTTTAACACATCACTTTTTAAGTGATGATTTTAAAAAAGTTATATAAAGGAGATAAACAAAATTATTGACTACTTTATTCATGGAAATCCAAATAAAAAAGAAAATAAAATATGTCTATTTGATTATCCATGTCATATTAGTTACTCGACAGAATTACACTAATCGAATAATGTTAAAATAGATAAAATTAAATAGATTGATACTTAAACCTTTATTTATCTCTGTTGGTAGAAATCATCAGTTATGTTTCTTTCGAGATTATTAATTTTTTTACTACATACAAAGCTGATTTAATAAAATCATTTATAGCTTTATTTGTAGTAATCGATCCTTTAGGTAATGTGCCTGTATTTATAGCACTTACCCAAAAATTAGAAAAAAAGGATAGGAAAGCTATCTCTACAAGTGCTATACTAACTGCCTCTATCCTATTAATAATATTTGGTATAGCTGGTAATGAAATCTTGGAATTATTTGGAATTACCATTTATAGTTTTATGATCGCAGGAGGTGCTCTTTTATTCATAATTTCTATAGAATTATTAACATATGGTGAATGGCGGTTTAATAAAGCTTCTTCAGCAGGTGACTCAGGGGTAGTTCCCATTGCATTTCCTCTATTGGCTGGTCCGGGTGCGATAACTACTGTTATAATTACATATCAAACGAGTGGAATCGGTATTACAATTTTTTCTATTGTTTTGGTTTTATTAATTACGTACATAATACTGAGACTCATACACCCTATTCATAGATTATTAGGAAATAGAGGTGCTACAGTAATTTCGCGAGTTTTTGCCATAATTATAGCCGCTATTGCTGTACAATATATTGTAGACGGTTTTAAAAACTTGATTTAAATTTAAGATTTCCTTAAACTTTTAAATTTTTTTAATCGCTATGGTTTGAATTTAGCAGATCAGAATTATAGAAATAGTTTACAAAAATGCAATTTTTATGATATAAAATTGGAGATAATATTTTTTGTCAGTCTAGTTAAGATTTAAAGCCATTAATATCATATTGTTCAACAATCAGCTAAAAAAGAATACAATCAAACTCTATTAAATAATTAAATTAATTACGCTCAAGAAAATCTTTGGAAACAGAAAGAAATCGTAGGTTAATGAGATTGCAATTACAAAAATAATATGCAATTTTTTTGGATATTGGTTAATGCAACAATATAGAAATTTAACTATCAGAATTTTCAAAACAAATAGAGAAATCAAGGTTTAATCATAGGTGTTACCTTATTTCATCTTTAATTTTGAATAGGATTGCGTTTCTGATTCTTGTATGGTATATAGCGAAATGAATGGTGTAATCCTATTGTATTCATGTTGCAGATCTCAATTGTTATTACTATTCTTTTGGTTAATACAAGGATAGTAATCATCAAAACATTCTGTTCTATCCTTAAAATACTGCATTACCCTTTCAAGCAGGCTTTTCTCAAAAGGATTATGGAATCTATGTTTTATATTCAGAAAATTACATGCATCTGGATACCACGTACCTCCATCAGTCTAAACTGTATGTTTATCGTATATTGATACAACGGTATCTGATAGAATTCCCTGCTACAATTCGGTTCATGTCTTTGGAAATATAGAATTCAAAAAGAGATCTATTTAACGGTTCTATACAAATCCATAATTAGAAATGCCGACAACCAATTGGAATTATAGTCTAATCTATGATGAATGCAGAAACCCTTTTTGTTGATATATCTGATAGGATCCAAATCTTAATCTACTTCCAAACTATAACATAACTTCTTTTTTGGGTCTTAAACCGTTTCAGTGCTTTTAACGTATTCCTTCAACTCAAACCAAGAAAATACAAGAACAGTGAATACATAACTTCAATAATTGATGTTAATTTCTGACAAATCTCAACAACACATATTGTTAAAATAGAACGCTCAGAGCTAAATAGCTTTCGTTAAGTTAACAAAGTTGATTAAACAAAAAATATATCCTATTTTTTTAATATGATCTCTAAAATGGAACTATTGTAATTACATATTATCTTATCATTATTTATATTAAACGACATTTTGACAATTCCTTTATATTTCTTTGAATCCGAGGTAGCAAATATTTCTAGTTTATTTCCGTAAAAATTAACCTTTATATCTTTTTTTGCTATGCCAAGTAGTTCAATTAAAACAATAGCTTTATTTCCATATTCAATAACATCTAAAAATGGATCTTTTTCTTTTAGCTTTGATTCTACCTCGGATTTTCTGATTATCTTAGCAAAAATATACTCATTTGATATTATTGGTAATTTATATTCATCAATATCCGAGATTCCTTTAATATCATCCAGACAATCCTGTCGATATTCTTTACAATTCTGTTTCTTAATCTTATCTTCTAAGTTTCCTCTAACTGACTTTTTTCTTGAGTAAGATGGAACTTCCGAATAAGACACTCCAATAAATAATGTTCATCATTTTATTTAACCATTATATTTTTTCAGTCGATCTGATTTTTGTTGATTATTTAATATTTAACCAACTCTATGTTATTCTGGTATGGTTATTTGAATATCGGAATTTAAACTCTTTGTTTGCTCGCAATTTATCAATCTATTAGAGTTAAACCTACATGATTTTTATTGATACTGCCTTACTATAAAATATTCTAAAAAATAAGATTTTCATTGACATTTGAAATAAATAAAATAAACATTTAAGAGGAATTTGATTAGAACGGCATTTTTGATTAGATTGATATCTATCTACAATAATCAATTAGAATTCGAGTTTTTTAGTGATGAATCTAAACTAGAATACAAGTATTTAGGTATCTTCTGTTGTTATCTTCTTAACTATGTTGAATTCTTCCACATTATACCTTTGTTTCAATATATTAATAATTCAGAGAACGATCTTACAAATGCTTTAATAGGTAATACTCATCCATGTTGATGTCAAGGAAATTACTTTTCTGCAGGGTATGTAGTAGTTAGGATTCAACGATCGCATCTTGTACAGTTTTATCAATTATACGATTTGAGTTTATCTCAAACACAGTGCCAACTCTTAAATTTATTTCATTTGTTATATCTGAAACTTGATCAGTAGCCAACATTGTCGCGTCTCTGTCAACTACAAGTCAAGCTGAGGAAAATAGTAGTCTTGTAATATTTTTAGACATATATTTTTCATAGTCTTCATAAAGTTTTAAAAAAAATCTGAAATACAAATCATATGTACCAATCTTTTAAAATATAATACCTTCCTAATCTATTGTTAAGAATTAATTATGACCTTCAAAATTCTATTAAAGAAGTAAAATAAAAAGTAGATTTGTATTCCTATTTTGTTTCCCACCTAAAAAAATAATAAAAAATATACATGATATCTAATACTTATCAAAAATTATTAAACTTAATTGATTTTCGTAGCCATTTAAAATTTTATTAAATTTTATTTATTACCTTGGATTTAAATAATTCCAAACTATTGTTACTCAAATTTAGAAAATGGATAATAAAATGACCGACTTTTAGATCAATATATTCATTCAAGCCCTGTACTATTTTTTCAGGTGTTCCAACCGTAATACCATCTACAAGATATTTTAAATATTGGTTTATAGTTTTGTCTTTTCTTTGATTTTTCAACAATATTTCATGTACATCTTCTTCGGATTCTCCAATAATACATGGTAAAACTACAGAATATTCTATTTCTTTCAAATTTCTTCCGATGTTCATACAATAACCATTCAATACAGAAATTTTTCTCTTGATATCCTGAGGTTTTCCAAAAAATAGATTATACCTATTAGCATGCTTTGCAACCACTTTAAGTAGGTATCTTTCTCCGGCTCCTCCTATCATTATAATAGGATGTGGTTTTTGTATAGGTTTAGGCATACATATGGCATTTAAAATTCTATAATGAGTACCCGTAAATGAAGCTCTTTCTTCCATCCATAATTTTTTTACCACTGTAAGAGCCTCATCTAACTGTGAAATACGTGATATATCGGAAGGAAAATCATAACCATATGCAATATATTCATCCTTATACCATCCAGCACCTATTCCCATTTCGACCCTTCCATTACTAATTATATCCAATGTTGATATCATCTTGGATAAAAGGCTGGGATTTCGATAAGAATTACATGCAACTACCTGTCCTATTTTTATTTTATTTGTTATAGCAGCAATTGAAGAAAGTAGGGTAAAACATTCAAAAATATTTTTTTCTATATCTCCCCTAAAGTGAGGGATTAAATGATCATAGGCATAAAGCGCATCATAACCTAATTTTTCTGCAACTAGAGAAATATTTCTTGCAAATTCATATTGTTTTACTGGGTTATTTTCTTCTTCTAGTGGCAAGTCCCCACTTCTCCATCCCTGGGGGATAGTTAGACCGAATTCCAAATTATTTATTTTTATAGACATTTATGTTAATTTAATAATTATTGAATATAAATAATTTGAACAAGCAGTTAAAAAATAGTTTTATATAAATTTTATTACATTGTTATGATAAGCCTATTTCATTCTATTGATATGATTCAAATCTATCTTTTATTTCAATTGTAAGTTATTAATTAATTATTATATATGATATAAAAGACCATGAATTGATCACATATCTGGAAAGGAAATTTTATATTTATAATAAATTTAATTTATACAAATTATTTAAATATTAATTATCAAGGAAATATGTTTTAAACAGATTTCGTTGGAGAAATATTAACCTAATAAACCTTATTTTTAAATTCTTTGTTGCAATTGAAAGTTTTTTAAACACAGATTTATGAAATAAATTTGCGGAAAACCAAATCTAATTTGAAAAAGTTTATTATTATTTTGTAAAATTACTATTGAAGTCTTTAAGAATTGATTTCGATACATATAATAATTTAAATAGGATTTTCGTTTTAGTTATCCTATTTAGATTCTACAGTTTATTTTGATGAGCATTTTCAGAATATTTAATTATTTAATATGTATTTAAAGTAAAGACTGAATTTCAAACATTTATTCTCATACTGTATAGCTCAACTAAAAAACATTCCATCGAAATATATCTCTTGGAATTTTTCTCTTGATATATAGTCAAAAAACATTTATTCTATAGCCTTGAATCATATAAAGTAATTCTCGTGTCTGCTTATCAAAGGTTTCATCAATCCTAATTAAACTCATTACTATCTATTTTTTTCAATTTTTTGCCAATTATTATACTCTGGAAGTGAATATGGCTTTTATTTTCTAGATAAGCGCAAAATAAAATAGTTTAAAATTGGGTTTTCAATTTTTTAGCTTCTTCAAATATAATTTGACCTACGTATTTATCAATTCTCAATTTCTCCGCAAGGTCATCAGGTCCAGAATTGACTATAGAATCTAACGTAAAACCCATTTTAATTAACGCATCTTTTAATCCAATTGATATGCCAAGAGCTTCAATTCTCTCGTCATTAGGAAGAAATTTTTTCGCAGAAATTGAAAAAGATTTAAGATCTTGAACCTTTTCTTCCACTAAGTCGATTTTATGACTAATAGTTTTCACTCTCTTCATCCCCTATTATATAATACACAAACTCATTATTATTGATTTATGTAGAAAATTTACTTTAACATAGTAATAAAAGTAGCTTTATTATTTAATTCTAAAATTTCTAAAAATATTTTGTAATATCAAATTATTATCTAAGATTTGGTAATTACACTAAATTTTAATGATTATAATTGTTTTGATGGTTTTACATTCTATTTTTGATAAATGTGATGTCTTTGGATTAAAAAGCTACTCGTAAAATCCTGTTCAACAATTTCGTATGATATGAACTAAAGCTTTCCGTGTTAGACTAAAATTACTTTAACCATAGATCAATGAACTATTACATATCTGCTAAAAATTATATTCGATAACTGTGATATCTAGATAAAAATAGTAGACTTTTGTAAATTATCTCTTAAACAAAAGTTATTTTCCAATCATAATAAAATATGTCATTTTAAACAATATTACTAGTATCCAAAATCTAATTGCAACACGGTTTAATGACTATAAGATATATTACAATGTATGCATATATGAGTATATGTCAGAGGATGTTGAAAAGATAAAAAACAAAGTTAGTAAAATTGATGTGGAGAAAGATAAGGAATTACAAGATGAGATAGAGCAATGGGAAATTGAATCTACTAAAGGGGGCAATATTAATAAATTTCACAAGAATAATAACAATAAATAATCATCCGATCAATCTTTAAAATTCCCAGTAATTCTCTTAATCGGGCAAAACTAAAATGTATTTTCCTAATACTCAAATAAGGAAAATAACAGAATAATCATAATGTTCGCAAAAGTTCTGAATTCAGAACCTTCGTGCTTAGATAATTACCAATTACTCTGTTCTATTCTATTCCTTGTCGTAATTGCAAGCTTTTCCATAAACTCGGATGCTTCTGCCGAAGAAGAAATGGATAAAAAAGATTCCCTAATAACAATTGAAGAATTAAATACTTCTCCCTCTATTGTAGACAAGGTAACATCACCTACTAACGATCTTACTGTATTAAATCTGACCAACAACAAAAACGACTCAGTTTATGGCCAGATAGCTGCATTTGAAAACGAAGTGTATGTAGTATGGCAAGAATCAGTAAATGAAAAACCAATCAATAAAGATTACGATATTTATTTTATCAAGAGTACAGACAAAGGGAAAACCTTCACCGATCCAATTAATCTTAGCAATAACTCTGGATTTTCAGAGCATCCGCAGATTTCAGTATCTAATAACAGCATATTTGTTGTCTGGGTAGACAACAATGAATCTAATAATACTGAAATAATGTTTACACGTAGTTTAGATAAAGGAAGGAGTTTTACTGAGCCCACCAATCTTAGCAATACTTTGACAAATTCAAATAACGCAGAGATTTCAACTTTTGGGAATAAAGTATATGTAGTTTGGCAAGAGGAAGAGATAAATAATTTGCATAAAGGTAAAAATAAGAATTCTGAACAAAAAGGTGATGGAAAAATTTTCTTCAGGGCTAGCTTAGATGAAGGAAATACATTTCATGATACTTTAGAATTAATGAATAATACAAATGATTCTTTTCCAAAGATTAATTCTTACAATAATTATGTATATATAGTATGGAACAGTGAACCTAAAATAGGAAATAAAGCTAGTAATACTGGTGAAGGCCTATTTTTCACAAAAAGTCAAGATAATGGTAAAACTTTTGAAAATATTACTAGATTGGCAAGTGAAAATTATGGAGAAGCACAAATATCCACTTTTGATAAACATGTATTTATTGTTTGGGGCGGATCACAATTTAGTAATCTAAATAATATATATTTTGTAAACAGCAATGATTATGGTAATTCATTTACCCATCCTCGGAGTTTATTTGAAAACCTTACGAATTTTAAAGGTATGGCTCAATCAGATCTTCGCTTTGTTAAACATCCTTCAAATGTGGAAATAGCGAATAGTGACAAATTTTTTGTAGTATGGGAAGATTCAATCAATCCTCAAAATGAAGACATATTTTTGGATGCAAATGTTCTAGATAATTCTCCTTTAGGACATATAATAAATCTGAGTAATAATACTGGTATATCAGAATGCCCTTCCATTGCTATCTCTGGTCAGGATATATTTGTTATATGGGAAGATTTTACCCCTAAAAACCATGAAATATTTTTTACTAGTATTCCTAGGAATAATAAATAAATAGAGCATTCTTTTTATCTTCTTACTATTAAATTATTTTATTATAATCTCATAAATCCAAAGAAATTAAAATTAGTATCAAATTATTACACTAGATAATATTCAAAAGTAATAATCAATAAAATTCATTAAATCCAATGTAAATAATTTCTTTAATCAGTTCTAATCAACACACTTTAAAAAGATTCAATTTAATCGAGATTTCCAAAAGACAATTTAAAATATGAATTGTTATTACACTTTTAGTATGATTACCCAATGTACAGATTGTTCGAACACGGGCAAAAAAGACCAATTTTGTGATAAATGCATTAAGGTAGCCGATTACTTTGACGTGTTTCAATATACTAATGATGTTGATAATAAAGAATTAGTTGGAAGAATAAAGGCATATCGCTGGAAAGATGCATTAGACTATGTAAAGAAATCATTCTTTGCAGACAACTTTGATCTGGTAACAAATTGTGAAAAGGATTTTGCTTTTGTGGAAAAAAAATTTGACAAAGAAAAAGTAATAGGTTATAAACTTTATTTAAATCCGATTCATGGTAATGATAAAATTACTCTTTGGAACCTAACTTGAGAAGCCAACTAATCATTTATCTCTGCAAGTTGTAATAATATCAGATCTGAAGAATATTTTCATATTAAGTTACATATTTTAGTTTAGATTTATCCATGAATTCTCTTTAATAATTTAGTAAGCTAAAACACAATTACTTTTATCACATTGCCTTTCATTTTAGTGAGATAAGAATAATGAGCTGGCAAATTCAGGGATAACATTCAATTGTCCAATCATAATCTCATCCAAATATATAATATCATATCATTCTATAATGACAGTAACAAAAAAAATTGTAATTTATAAATTCACTATTTGACCTTTCTATTCATTCAATTTTCGAGTTTATAATATTTTATCACAATGTATTACCAGTCTCTTATTTTATTATTAATGACATTGGCTAATGCAATTAGTTATTTTGTTTTATAGTACTCCTAATCTAAATTTAGTTGATTATTTATCCATTTCTCTTTTATTCAGTGTTATATGCTCTCATATTACAGCTTTATAATGTTATCAAATCAAAAGATCGTAGCTCTGATATTACAATGCTCAAAGCACTATGATAAATAAGTAAAATTTTAATTAAAATCTGATAGTTCACAAATAGATGATAAATTATAAAGCAATGTAAAAAAGTGTTAAAATCTCTCGTATAAAGGCAGCAATTGACTATTTTCATATGATATTATACTTTTCATCTGAAATGACATTCTATTTAAATACCTTTTAGACAATAAAAATACTGAGATGACATCAAACGAAAGATTTCATGAAAGTCCAAACCACTTTATGGTATTGGATGCTATAGCAAGAGGCATGAAAAACATAGGAAGTATCTCTAAAGTTACTAAATTACCAAAAGAGGAAGTAGAACTAGTTGTAAATGATCTTGTTAATCAAAAACTTGTTATTAAGAATATCAAAAGGGGTTTTTTTGGAAATAAAAAAATAGAGTTTAATGTTGCTGAGACGGGTGAACGGATTCTTAACAAGAAAAAACAAGAGCTATATGAGAAATCAGAACGACTCCAACAGCTATATCAAACTGGAGATAAAGAACAGATACAGAATTTTATGGACACAAATAGAATCTGGATACCTATGATGCTGTTTTCAGGAATTATGAATATGTTGTTTTTTGCATCTATGATGTCTTTTATGGGGATGGCAATGAATCCAACAGAAAGTGCTATGACAGAAGGTCAGGTAGATCAAGCTGGAGCAACAGGTGAAGATGGTTCTTCAACTGATTCTGGTGATATGGGTACCAGCGAAATGGATAGTGGATCTGACTTTGGAGGATTTGATGGAGGCGGATTTGGAGATTTTTAAATTCTCTGTTTTTATTTTTTTATAATTTTCCCTCTTTTATTGAAACAAATTTTTTTATATAAACATAGAGCAATTGTATACTAGGATAATCCCTTTATAATATTTGTCTTGAATGTTTTGTTAATTTAAGATAATATTCACCTCCATATCCAATTCCATAATTTCTATTATTTGCTTTTGTAGCATATTACATAGAAATAAAGAATTGTATCTAGTTATGTAAATAAAATAAATTGCATATGCTTTCCTGAAGATTACAGGGATTGTAATCGTCAGATGATTAAATTCTATTCTCCAAACATGGATTTACTCTTACCATTATACTTTTCTCATATGCCGAATGCAGATATGTATTAATTTTGCTACATTATATGTATCATCATACAATTTATCACCATCTGTATAGATGGTTTTTTTCCTTACATTTCTTAAGACAAGAATTATTCAACAATCATTTTTCATTCCTCTGAAATTGAGATTCCAAACACATTTGGAAACCAGTCTATTTCAGAACCTTAAAAATCCTTGTTTCCTATCTGAAAAATAATTTGCTCTATTAAAGCATTTACACCCTTTTTCTCTTGTAAATTGTCAATACACTAAATTATTGAATTCAGTTTCAAACAGAGACATAACCTCTTTTAATTGCTCTAAATAGAATTACTGCTTTAGATATATTATGTAAGCTTCCAACAAGAAAATACAGCTATAGAGAATATATAACAACATATTTAGATTTTCTATTTCTTTCAAATTTGATTTTATTCTTATGATAAATAGAAGGATCTTAGCTATATCTGTTTCTGCTTAAATTAATAGATCCAGTTTGACTGAAAAATAGTAAACGAATTTATCAGCTATTATACAATACACTAAATTATTAAATATCTCTTCTAGAATTAAATATTTACCTTATCGTTACATCTTTTAGCGATGATAAAGCATGGAGTGAGGCTTTTAGTTGGTCTTTTTTCATTTTCTTAAGTGGTAATATATTTTATTATTTTTTACTTGTATAATAAATATCTACATTCGATCCTGACAATTAAAAAAGATTCTACGTTAGTAGGAATTAATTATAACGTATATATTTTTCAAAAAAAAAATTTTATAAAAGATCACATACTCTCTTTGGCATCGTTTTTAAACATTCGGAATATAAATCATTTGAGGAGGGTTTAGATTGTTGGGTAGTACCAAAGCCTCCTGAATCATTAAAATTTGAAATAGTATATTGAGTTGGTCTTTCTCCTAATTTTACCTCAACATTTATGAATTTATCGTCACGAATAATACTCAATACAACACTTTCACCTGCCTTTTTCTCTTTTTCTAAATACGTCAATATGTCGTCTATTTTTCTTACTGGATTCCCATCTATCCCTACAATTATGTCTCCATGTGCATCTATAAATTCACCAAATTGATTGTATGAAATTATTCCTTTACGTAAATCTGATTTTGCTGCAGGACTAGCATCATTAATATCTGTTACCAAGAATCCACTGACTTTCTTTAAACCAAACAACTTTGCTAAATTAGGTGTAATATCAACTCCTGTTACTCCTAGGTATGGGTGTGCATATTTACCATTAGTTATAAGTGATTGTACAACCTTCTTTACAATATCAGAAGGAACTGCAAAGCCTATTCCAGAATAAAATCCGGTATTTGAAAAAATAGCTGAGTTAACTCCTATTACTTCCCCTTTTAAATTTAAAAGTGGACCTCCTGAATTTCCAGGATTAATTGCCGCATCTGTTTGAATTACATCAGGAATATTGAATCTTGCCTCGGAAGGAGCCATAAATTGCCTATCATTACCAAAATCTTCAGATGCCGGTAACATTCTCCCTAAACCACTTACCACTCCTTCAGTTAGGGATCCAGAAAGTCCAAAGGGATTTCCTATTGCAACTACTTTCTGTCCTACTTTCAGAGAAGATGAATTTCCTAGAGGAAGAGGAACTAAATCATTAGAAATAGCATTGGAGATTTTAAGAACTGCCAAATCACTATATATGTCTTTTCCGACGATCTTTGCCTCATATGTATCTCCGTTTAAAAATGTAACAATAATTTGTGGGAATGTAGAACTTATAGAGGCAACATGATTATTAGTAATTATATGTCCTTTATCATCGAAAACAAATCCAGAACCTAAACCTTGTTCAAGACCAGTGCCCGGATCTACTACTGTAATTTGAACTACCGACCCTGATGTTTTCGTAAAGAGATCCTCTAAATTTAATTCTGATGTTTCAGAAGATTTCTTACTGGATTGTGTTGAGGTATTTTGACTATATCCAAAATCAATAAAATATAGATACAACAATGATAACAAAAAAACTATAAAGAAAACAGTCCAAATATTGGATCTTATTAGTGATTTCATTAAAATAAATAAGACTTTTATGATATTTATATTTATATTTTTTTTATACAATGAAACCCGACTCTTAAATTTGTAAAAATATAGATAATTAAGATAAAAACATAAAGATTTTCAATTTTAATCTATATTATTATATAATTTAAGAAATTTTTTCTTTCTTGTTAATAATTCTAGATTTTAATTAATCAAAAAAAAGTATATAATTGGGAGAATTTATCAATTCAAATCTAAATTTAAATTTATTCAAATTGGAATCATAGATTTGATTCGTTAGAGTTGATCCCTATCTTTTATTTATAATAAAGTGAATAATTATAATAATTTTAGTACATAATTATTAACTTAATGGATAGTAAAATCAAATATCAATAGATATTTACATTATAATTAAAATTATTTTTAAATATTTTAGCTCTGTCTTGTATACAAAACAAATTGTTATATAGACTTAATTAAAAATTAAAAATATCAGACTCTTTTGTAATGACAAATGAAATTTTAATCTTCTATAAACCTTAAACTATCATGGAGACATGATTCTATTGTTGTATTACTCATAAATGATTAAGTCTAGGAAGATGTCTTTTTAACCCAAAAATTTCTACTTTTGATTTGTTTTAATCGCTTCAGTCTCCTACTTAATCTAGAAATATCTGATATATTATCAAAATTTTAATCGAACATTAAGAAGTATGTTCAAGTCAATTTCTTCTCTTTTTATGTAGAACAAGAGAAAATATAAAAATCTACCAATATCATTTCTTCGCGAACAAAAAAAAGAGTACATATTTGATAAATTTTGGAAATTTCTTTTCAATTATTCACTCCATATCTTATAATGATTAAATTTTATGAGTTAAGAAATTAAGATGATATCAATTTCGAGATAGAAAATATTTTTGTATACTCGTTTGTTTAATTTTTCTTAAAAATAACTATAAATTTTCTACTAATCCACTACACAGATTACGACAATATCTATAATAATACTAATCTATTTATTTATCTCTACTATTGATAATATTGAAATGGGAAACGGAACTACATTTCTAGTATTTTATAGATTAAGACCTTTAGATTCGGAGGAAAAAAATATCTCAAAACATAAATGGGATGAGATTAAGAGCTCTTTGCCTTCTGAAATAGAACTTGTCGGGGAATATAATCATGCTTGGGGAACAGAATACAATGGTTTTTTAATGTTTCACTCAAAGACTAGTGATCATTTCTTCGAATGGTGGTCATCATTTAAAGATGAAATCCGCTGGTATGTTGAAAAGACTCATACTATCGCAGCCAGGAGTCGTTAAATTATATTTTTTTATAATTTTGACAATAATAATATGCGGTTTACCAGGCACAGGGAAAACTTTTCTAGCTAATACATTATCAAAAAAGATCAATGCAGCTGTTTTATCGACAGATAAAATAAGAAAAGAATTATTTCATAAACCTACATATAGTTTATGGGAAAGATCCCTAATTTATGACATCATGTTTCTTCTAGCAAAGTACTTGAATTCTGCTGGAATTAATTGTATTTTGGATGGAACTTTTAATCAACAACGGTCTAGGGATGAAGTGATAAAAAAACTTAATTTAAAAAAAAAGGATCTATTTATTATAGAATGTACCTGCCCAGAGGATATAATACTGTCTAGACTGAAGGACAGAAAAAATGATTTTTCTGATGCAAATGTATCAATTTATTTTAAAATGAAAAAAATTTATGAAACTGTTGTAGAGAATCACTTAACGATAGATACATCAAAAAGTCTCGAACAAAATTTAGCAAAAATTATACAATTTATTTCATCAAAATAAAAAATCAAGTTGAAAATTTTCCAATTTTCAATTACCTCTTTTATAATCTTGATTGATTGTACATTTATGCTAAATAAATTTAATCATTTGGATCTAAACAGTTTGTATATAAAATATCATAATAAAAAATAATTTGATATTTAAATGAAAAAATTTAGTAGTGAAATTTTAGAAAAATCTGTATTTCACAATATTGTTACAATATTTAGATTCATTCCATACCAATAAATCTGGAATTATCTCAATCTCCTATTAAACCAATAAATGAAAAGGAAAAATTTGTATATAGGTTATTAGACATTGAAACATGGAGTAATTTCAGAGCTTTGAGGAGTCGTAGAAAACGCCGGAAAAGGTAATGAAGACCCATATAATGTAGAATAAGATTCTTTTTATAAAAGAAACATCATTATTATTATCTAGATTTCAAGTAACTAAATTGAATCCTCCCATAATCAAGTTATTGTTGTTATAACCTGTAATAGATTCTGTTATCGGAAAGTCTATTCTATTAAAAAATTTTTTTCATGTAATTAACTAGCAAGGGCGAGATTATTAAAGACAATTATAATTTTTTATTATATCTAATCAGTAATGAAAATTATCTATTATATGGAAAAAATACCTATGATGTAAGTCATAATAAAAATTTTAGATACCATCATCATATAATTAAATTGTTCAATGTCAAAATAATAATTCTTACAATTCTTCTCTCTTCTCATGAAGTTATAAATATTTTTTCCATCCCTTATTTTTATCTATTGTGAAGTGGTGTCTAGATTCTATGATTCAAACTGCTCTGTAATATATAACATACAAAAAATAGAAAAATTTTTCCCGTTTCCTTAACAAATAAGATTATTGAAATATCATTTAGGTTGTTGTGGATGGAATTATGGAGATCCTTCAGAAAAAGGTGGATGGTTAAATATTTTTTATCCAGAAAAGAAAACAAGAAGGCTTCAGTTTTATTCACAATTTTTTAATACGGTAGAGATGGACTCTACTTTTTATGAAGAGTTTTACTCTAAAATGACTAAAGGATTGTTTTTTGGGATGGTAAAAGCAACTCCAGAAAATTTTGAATTCTCTGTCAAGGTTCCTGAAAGAATTACCCATAAAAAAAGATTGGATCTTAGCAAGGATGTTATTTCTGACCTAGAAGAATTTCTAGACAAAATTTCCCCATTGTATCACGCGAACAAATTAGGCGCTATTTTAATACAATTACCACCTAGTTTTACTATTGCAAGTTTTAGCATTTTGGAAAACTTTTTAGAGAAATTACCACGAAAGTCGAAAAATTTTAGTAGTTATAGTAATGATGAACATGTTAAGAAAGGGCGTAAAAAAGGAAATAGCAAAGGGGTAGAAGAATATCAGTATGCTTTAGAATTTAGACATCCTTCATGGGATACGGAGGGTCCATGGGAATTATTAAAACACTATAATGTTGCTACAGCTATTACTGATTCTCCAGAAAAAGAAAATCTTTCATTTTTGTCTAATTCAACAGTTACTTCCTCCGATCATTCATTCATAAGATTTCATGGAAGAAATACTATCGGACATTATTGGTATAACTATCTATATACTAAAAAAGAATTAGAACCGTGGATAGATAAAGTCAGAAACTTAAGAAACCAAACCAAAATACTAAGAATTTATTTCAACAATCATTATGGTGGAAAAGCTATAATCAATGCATTACAATTTAAAGAGATGAATGGAATGAGTTTAAGAGATGAGGAGAGGAAAATCCTCCAGAATGCTGAGAATTATTACCAGATATTGTAGAAAGCCAAATCTTGTTTCCTAGTTAATAACTGAATTTGATTTTAGAATCAATAGTTATATTAATTTCTTACATATTGCTATCACGTTACTATGATATCTATAAATTTTCTAACACTATTACTGAATTTGACTTAAGAATTACTACAATTTATCATAACCGTAAATCATTTGCTATCTTTTCAACTTTCGTAGAGGACTGACAGAAAAATTATAAATATATCTAAAAACCCGAATCTGTGAATCCTCCACCTATATGACATTTTCGTAGAATTGAAAATATTTAAAAGAAATAAATTCCAATATAATATAATGTGTTGTGACTATCAGAGTTTAGAGGAATTTGAACTAGAATATAAGAGATTATTAAAGAAAGATCAAAAATCCAAAAAAGAAAAAATAGAAGAAAAACAGATTATTTTAACTGCTTAATTTCCTTTTTTTATTTTATTTTATTTTATTTTATATTCCTACCATTTTGGTATTTGGTTAAATTCCTATTAGGAATAAGCACATAGACATCAACCATTTTTTGGATTCCCTTTTAATTTCATTACGGTAAACAATGCTTTAGGTAAAGGATTCAATGTACCTTCGAAAAACGTTTTCTTGATGTTGATTATATAAAAATCAATTGAAAATATATCGTAAAGATCTTGGGGAGAAAATCTATGCGGACCATCTTTCATAGGTTCATCTATACTGAAACATTTCAAAAATAAAATTCCTTGTGGTTTCAAAATTCTTTTAATTTGATTAAAATATATTGATCTATCTTTAGGTTCAAAAACATGAAAACACCCTCTATCAAAAATATAATCAAAAAAATTATCATTAAAAATAGAATTAAGAATATTATCTATTACGAATTTTAAATTTGGATACCTATTTTCGTATAGCTGTTTGTTTCTGTTGATCACTGTCTCTGAAATATCTGAGCCGACAACGATATCAAACCCTTTGTTTGCTAATTTAACCGCTTGAGTTCCTGGACCGGTTCCAAGATCAAGAAAAATTCCTTTTTTAGGTATTGATGTTGAGTTTAATTCTTCTTCTAGATCAAAATCTAATCTTTCGCTATACCATGGCATTTTCTCTATTTCTTCTTTTTTATAATAATCATCCCAATTTCTAATATTTCCTTTAGTGGTTTTAATCAACTGTACTGTATTTATATCAAGTAAAATATTCGATATTTAAATCACTGGATACAGATGTGTACTCAATTATTTTTGATTTTGTGTTAAAATTACGAGAGATCACAAAATAATTTATTTCTAACAAAATAAAACCTAGAATTACAAATATAATTTACAAATTTGTGATTATATCTAAAAACCACATCTTCTAATAGATAATATGTAATTTTGTTCCCAAATATAAAGAAGATTAAACGAAATTATTGCAATTTATCATTTTGGAATTTATTGCCTAATGTCTATTTAAAGTACATTTTATTAAATATTTAAAAGTCATAATTGATTGAGAATATCAATGGGTTAAAGAGATATTTATCAACATACTTTTTCTACAACTTCTTTGAAAGATGGTCCTATCTATAGTAAACAAACAAAATAATCCTTTATCAATAGGAGAATTTACTAGAATCTGTACATATCTGCTAGTTCATTGCAGTAGATAACAAACTAGACCCATCGTATTGAATCTTGGAATATTCGATAATAAAGTAACTGAGTCTTTGAAAGTATTAAAAATGATTACCCAGATCAAGACAATAATTACTCTAAATCCTGTAAATGGAATTTCTGTTGTGAGGGGTTCGAAACATGAGGAGAACACCTTAAATTCTCCATAAATGATCATCATGGTACCTAAGCTCAGCCTACAAAGGAGTTAATTTAACTAATGAAGAATACGCTAAAGAAATCGAACCTAAAGTTCTTTTACGAATGAATTCGATATTATAGAAAAATACAATAAGATAGGTATACAACTTTTGTAGAAGGCAATAAAATATTGATTACTACAATTTGGACAATGAAGAAATTCATCAGAATAATTCTTACTGTAAAAAGTATCTAAATTTGATATCGAATAATCTTAACTAATCTTTTAATACGAAAATTGTAGATATCAATCTAGAAATAATTTGATTTTTTTTAAATGCAAATCTTTTAATACATTAATTAATTTTATCTATGCCGTTTTTTTAACTACCATTATTAGTGTATTGTTACTGAATTCATCTACAATAGGGTTATTTGCTGAATCATATACTAATCATCAGGTACAAATAGAATTGAATGGAACCCTTAGTGACGATATCATACAAGGATATAAAACAAATGACTTAATTCTGGGTAAAGATGGTCAAGATAGCATCGTTGCCAATGAAGGTGACGATGTTATATTTGCTGGTTCTGGGAATGATATAACTATTGCAGGTAATAACGGTAATGATTATTTGGATGGGGGAACAGGAGCAGATATCATCAGTGGGAACAAAGGAAATGACATCCTTCTGGGTTCAGAAGGAAATGATATTCTTAGTGGGGGAGAAGGATTTGATCTATTTTTCTGTGGTGATGGAAACGATATGATAATAGATTTCAAACTAGAGGACAAGAAATCAGCAGATTGTGAATCATAATTTAACAATAATACTAATAAAAAATTTTTTTATTTTAATTAGAGGTATATCTAAAAAATAATTTTAATTGGGCAACTTACTGATATAGTGAAAATGTTAAAGCTATCGATCAATATTTTTTGATTCTAAAACTATTACAAACCACCACTAGCATGGTATAGTAGAAATGTAAATACTTTTTTTTACATTTGTTTTCCGCAAGCATGGATATGCAAACTAAGTCATAGACTGCTTATACATGTAGAGATATCCATTATCTAAAATAATGTATAAATGAGACATAGAGATTAGATACATGAAATGTGAATTATTTTCTAAGTCTATGAACTCATTAAATGGTAGAATTAATAATCCGTGAAATCTGTTAAGCCTAAAAGAAATGTGATGAGAAAAAGAGGTAAGATATATTGCTTTAATAACTACTTACAACTCTAGAATCTGACACTACCAATTAACGATTAATTTCTCAAAGATTTGATGAAATTTGCAGAATATATTAAACAGGCGAAAGTGTCAGAATCCTTTTACAGGTACCAAAAAAAACAGGGAGTTAACTAAAAAGTTTTGAAAAATTGACCAAACAACTGATTAATAAGATATGACATTTAAGGACATAATAAAAAAATGATACTCACACCATAAAAATCATCTATCGACCATCTGTCCAGCAATTCTTTCCTACTCGGCCCATCCCTCTACCTAATTAGAACGGTTTTACCATTGGCCGTTCTGGGGTTGGGCTGAATTTGCTACTACTTCCCCTGTTCATGTTAGAGATTATTAAATTAAGGTAAACTCTAATTCTTGTTTTAAACCATCTGTGAATCTTAAAAATAATAATGATGCAAGGTATTTATCTAACTGCCTAACTATATGTATACAGATTAGTTGGATCAATCTTTCCAAACGGTAAAGTATAAATTTTCAATTACTATGCGTAAACAATATTTGTAACTTATGTGAATATAATAATAGTTAATATGTTAAACACGATTTTGGGATTGAGGGTAATAGCCGCGTGAGCCTAACTGTGGCACCTTCTTAACAAATGGATAGAGACTGTAATGAGGGAAAGCCTCGAATGGGTATATATCTGTCTATTTACAAAAACATAAAAAAAGATAAAATGATAAAAAATAGGAAATAAAATAGAAAATAGGAAATAGTTCACATGGGTATCCCAAAATTAACCTCCTGTAAACAATAAGACTATTTGCTAATTCCACAAGACCAAAGCAGTTCTTATCTTTCTTTTCATATTTTCTAAACAATTTCCTGAATCTGTAATGCCATGAATTTGTTCTCTCTACAACCCATCTTCTAGTAGGATGCTTTTTCTGAAATAATTTGTTTACTTCTCTTCTATGACGAATATGTGGAATGTATCCTCTTTTTATGATTTTTTGTTCTATCACTTTGGAATGATATGCTTTATCAAGACATTGATTTTGTTAATGTTTGTATTTGGACGGTAGTGGTCTTTTGATAACAATATTGTCTATTGTAAATGTTGCAACAATAACATCGTGAGTATTTGCAGATGTTATAAAAGTAGAAAGAGGAATACCATCTTTATATGTCAAAATATGTCTTTTACTACCTAATTTACTCCTATCTGTAGGATTATGACCAGTCATTGCCTCCCTAAATGTGATTTTATTGATATACTGTCAAGTGATTGCCAATTCCATTTGATTCCTATCTTTTTATCATATATTTTTAGTAATCTGATCCAAATTAGATCAAATATACCTGATTACATCCATTCTTGAATTCTTCTATGACATGTTGAACCTGAACCATATTCTTTGGGTAACATTTTCCATTGACATTTAGTTCTCAATACAAATACTATACCCTCTAGTACTTTTCTGTATGGAACAATTGGTCTTCCTATTGTATTATCTGGTTTCTCATCTAGTAGAGTATTTTTAATTTCATTCCATAAATCATCGGGAATAGTTGTAATAGTTCTTAGATGCGCTTAGTTTTTAGCATTATTGGATATAATAGGAAATAAACGAGCTATATTCCTATCTATTTTGGAATAGACTCTAAATATCAATTTCTGATATTGAAATGTAATAGATATTAATGATTACCCTGCAATATTTCTGTCTGCCTACTCTGTCCTGATTATTTTATCATAATTGAATAGACTCAAGAAAGCTATTTAAAGTATAAAAGAGAATACTTTTGGCAAAGATTTAAAACACTTATCCTAAACTTTATACAGAAAAAGTTGAAGGTAGGCGCTAATGTTTCTAATAATACTTTAATACTATGTTATACAACACTAAAAAAATAAAATTGATATAAAAGTATATGCTGTGTAAAAGCGTAAACAGGTGTTATTATATTAATATTTACAATTACTATCTATAATTTTCCATCTACAATAATGAATGTTTATTAATCTCTAATTTATTAGTTACAAAGTATAGATGATTAGATGACTATTATCTAAAATTAACATGGAGATAGATCATAATTATTATAAAAATAATAACAAAAAATTTATTTTATGGTAAAATATTATCTTATTTACTTTTAATATATTGTTACTATTAATTTAAGTATTCTTTTCTTATATTTCTTATTTTTCCATTTTTGAGATATAATACTACTATTAATAAAAGGAAATATTTGTATACTAATATAATAAAACTTAAAGATGTAAAGTAATCTTGATTAGAAATTCAATTAACTAAATACTAATCATATAGTAACATTGAAAGAAAAACTATTTGTTCTAACAGCGCTAGTTATTTTATCTTCAATAAATGGTATTTTTTTTAATATGCCAGTAGGTATCAGTGCTCAACAATTTACAATGGATGATCCTACAAAAACAGGAAACAATGAAATCGGCGTCTTCACAGGTGATAAAAAACATGGCGATAAAAAATTCGATGATAAAAAACATTTTGATAAAAAACATGATGATAAACAGGGTAAAGATATGAAAGACTTCAAAAAATATACTTGTCCTTCAGGAATAATAGTTGATAAGCAAGAAAACTGTCCACAAGTTTGTCCATCTATGTCTGCCCTTGCAGGACATCTTGTTGCAGCCGGATCTAATCTCGAACAAGTATGTAATGATGAAGATAACCTAGGTGAAGTATGTACTGGGGATGTTGATCTTCCAGGAGTGATAGTTGAAAATGCACCAGAAGACTGTAATATTTACTTCACATGTCCAGGTCCAGACCAGCCAACAGATATAGCTAATCCAAATTTCTTCCTAGCTGGTGCTAAGGTAACTGACCCACGTCTGTGTCAAGCTGCTACTCCAGCAGTACAATGTGGAGATTTAACTGATCTGGCAGGAGTTTGGGTAGCTCCAGGTAAAACTGAGTCATGCGATATAGAAAATGGAGATGGCGGAGTAACAGAAGCTGAAGTTCAATGTCTAAAGTGTGCAGATTTATCAATATGGGCCGTCGAAGGTAACGCACAAGATAATGTCGCTAATGCATTCATAGGAGATGATGTTAATGATAACGTCTTTACTGTCTGTGCCTCTGACGAAGTTGTAACGGAATTCAATGAACTAATAGATGGAATACCAAATAATCAACTTAATGCTAATGGTAAAGCTGCTGTGAAAGGCGATTTTGATACATGTATATCTAACGCAGAGGGTCCTGACGACGCATTCGACCAAACTGAAACGCTTTCAATGACGGAAAATTCCTTAACTACCAATGTGGCACCTGAGCCTGAAATACCTACTACCTCTTCACCTTCAGATCAACAAACAGGAGATTTGAGTTTAATTCCTCAGTGGTTGATGGAAGAATTCGTTGAATAGGAGTCAATTGATTCATGCATCAATCTCCATCCAATTTTTTTATTTAATTATAAAGCCAAAGTTCTATTATACATATTAACTCTAGTTCTTTAATAACAGGAATTATTATTCTTAATGATTTACTTCTATCTATTGTAGACTGATACCACCATAAATGTAACAAACAAGAATTTGAATAAACTATGCATATCTGTTAAATTATCTTTACGGTATCGTTATTTAATAACAACCTTAACCCTTAATAATAATCGAAAATAAACTGCCTCTGATAATGATAAACTCCATTTTGTATTTTACATTATTACTTACCATAATATTTCCACTGTTGACTCTCCATACATTTGGTCAATGGTCAATACCAAATTTAGATTCTCTTAACAAAGAGAATACAATACCATTTTCTACATATGAAAGCAAAGATGCAACTTTGAAAATCGATTATCCCTCTAATTGGACTATATCAGAAAAATCCTCAAATGAAATAGAATTTTATTCTCAAACTAGTAAATCAAGCGAACTTATACAACTGCAAATAACCCCTTTATTATCTCCATCTATGACAATGCAATCTATTGTAGATGAAACATTAAAAGATAAAAGTAATACTCTTAAAAATTTTCAATTAAAAGATTCAAATATAGTACCTAATGCCCAAAATCTTCCAATGCACAAGCTAGTTTATTCCTATACAAATTCAAATAATGATCAAGTTATGCAATTAGATTTTGGGATAATAAACAACAATCAACTTTATTTACTTTCTTTTATATCAGGTCCTTCAGAATACTATAACTATCTACCAATAGTAGACACGATGATTGGCTCAATAAACAAATATTTTAAAGAAATTTCATTAACAAATTTTGTTTCAGACCTAGTAAAACCAATATCAGAAAGCGCCAAACCTCTGGGTGAAGAAGATGCAAATATAACATTTGTTGAATTTGCAGATTATAGGTGCCCATTTTGTCACAAATTCCATGAGGAAACGTTTGATAAAGTAGTGACTAATTTGATAAATACTGGAAAAGTCAAATACATTTTTAAAGATTTTGTTGTGAATGATCGTGGTGAATACAAAGGGTCAATGCAAGCAGCTATAGGGTCTCATTGTGCTGCTGAACAAGGAAAATATTGGGACTATTTAAAAGAAGTATATAAAAATTTTAAACCAGAACCTCAGCACTGGATAAATCTAGAATCCCTTTCACAGTTTGCAACTAATGTACAAATTGCAGATCTTGAAAAATTCCAAAGTTGTATAGAATCTAACAAATATCAAAAGAACATACAAGCAACTGGTATGTTGGCAAAGCAATTAGGTATAACTGGAACTCCATCTTTTGTTATATTGAAAAATGATAAAATTGAAACAATTATTCCTGGTGCCCAACCTTATGAAACTTTTGAAAAATTAATTGAGGGATTTGAATCAAGTTAAATATTATTAATTTTTTTAGATGAACTTTTTTGCTATCAATGAAATATTTTGTTCATAAGGTTTAATAGTTACTAATATCTAGTAAATAATAATTATCTAATAGGAAATAAAATTCCTTTAATTTATTAAACTTATATTCACCTTCTTCGCTCAATGCGTGAATAAAATAATTCTCCAAGTTTGTAGTTTTATTGTACTTAGATAGAAAGTATTGTATTAAGTTTTGTACATGCAATAAATAACAATCATCTTTAATATCTAGATAATAAGCATCAAAATATTTCGTTCTATCCTTAAAATATACCATTATTAACTAACCTAAAGAGATAAAATATGAATAATAACATCTCTTTTTTATATTCTGAGCAGGATATCCATGATTTTGTTAATTTACCCTCAAAACATTTACATTGTCTCAAGTTCCATACCAAAAATGATCAAAACTTTCTATCCTTCATCTCAAATATTATTTATCAAACTTTTATGTCTGTATTTATAGTAGAACTTCACTAATAGATTTCAATGAAACTTTTTATTAAATCATAAAAATTGATAAATTCAAACCAATAACAAATTTAAAATAATCAGATTAATTTAAATGGTAAATAATAATCCTAAAATAACATTACCAAAAAAAACTTTGAAAAATTATTGATAAAGATTGAACTTGGTTAAATAATAACTGATAATTTAGAATTCAAAATATAATTATCTCTTCCATCATGGTAAAAAACAATAACTCATAAATACAGGAAATCCAATATATTAAAGAGAATATTTATGAGTGAAGATGTAATATCTACAATTATTGATCTACATGTAATGAATTGAACTACAGAATCTAAGAAAAATGAAAAAAAGTAGATAATAAAAAATCTAACGAATTTTTATAAAAATCAATTTAGACAATCAAATTTAGAAACTTCTAAACCTAGTTGCCTTTGAAGCTTTTGTATGACCTTTGCATAATACTCTTCTCTATCCCATTCGCCTTTATTTATCGCTATCATATATCCAACCCATGCTTTGTTTAGAGCACCCCAAGCTTGGTTTTCATAGTATCCTGATGGGAGAAGTTTGTTAGAATATCGATAACCCTTTTTAAACCCCGCATAAGGATCCCACTTTTTGAGTTTCATCCATTTATAAAAACTATATCGGTATTTGTGACACCGCATTGACTATTTTATGAGCTCGTAGAGTATAAAAAATTTAAATTAAATATAAATTTGTTGAATATCTTGTAACTCTAATTTTAATTTGTTAGTTAGTTGCTACTGTAATTAATCGATCGTTATATCCATAGGGAAGATAACGAAATTTTTAAAAATATTTTCTATTAAAAACCTTGGCTATACAATCCTTCATAGAAAAAATTTATTTTTAAATTTTTTCCAACAAAAACTAATAGGAAAAGAATTGATGTAGAGTCAATCTACTACCATGTAATGTTTTTATATGTAAATTATAGATTTTATGATATAATTTTTGAAATATACTATAGGCAAATATAGTATGTAATCAATAATGTATGTTATAATATTAATTTTTAAATAAAATATGGTTTGAAATACTAGCCAAATGAAAAATGTGCCAAAACATCAAATATTATGACCTATTATTTTGCCAAAACATCAAATATTATGACCTATTATTGTGTCAATAAAACTTGCATCATACGCTAATTTTATGGATTTTTTATCAATCTAATGTCTTATTTAGATATATATATATGTCAAAAATAATATTCTTTTTTGATACTTCGAACAAAGGAATATTTTATAAATATTAATCTAAAAATGTTAACAGATATAACTCTAAATTTATGTTATTTTAATCTGTTATTTGTTTATGCTTGAGACCATGGGTTAGACTTGATCTTTATTAGAGATCCTGACGAACGTATCCAATTTTAACCTTTTTTCATAAAAATTCTATAATTATAATTATCTCATTTTAGATATTTTTTTTCACGAACTGAAAAAGACAGGCTTGGAGGCAAAGGAAACTCATCTAAAGAATATAAAAGAAAAATTAAATCATTCTTAAAGAAAAAAATTAAAAATTTCCAACAGTTTGAGTTACCTCTATTAGTAGAAAAAAGACTACTTGATTATTCAGGCGTTACTAAAAATAGTAACAGCGTTACTAAATTTAGTAACAGTTCTGATTTGTTAAACACGTTGAATTATGACATAAATAACAGTTTTTCCAAAGAAATTATGAAAAGATTTCAGTTTAACCTTCAAAAATTTGAAATTTGTAGTGGGCCGAACGTGATTCGAACACGTGATCCCCGCCATGTCAAGGCGGTATCCTAACCAGGCTAGACCACCGGCCCTCAAAACGTTATCTATTTGATTATTTTTATAAGTGTTGTTTTGTTTAAGACAAGGGTTGAGCACAGAATTAGCAGCATTATAATTAATATTATTACTAGTTCCATGTGGGTGATCTGTACTATTATTATCAAGCTGAGGATATTCGCTCAGCTAAGTAAATACACTCAGATCTTTAATGAAGCCATTTTTTGTTAATAACGGAACTTCTAATTGTTTTAGAATTTCTATTTTCTTTTTAATGTCACTTCTAATTCGATATTCATAGATTTTTGATGCTTTCTTTTTTCCTGACAACCATTCTATTTCACTATTAGTTAATTGTTGTAATTACATAGATGGGTAACAGATTTACTTACCAACATAGGTAACACTTTTTATCTGCTTAATTTTCTTGTTACTACTCGACTTATTTAATCTTCCTTTTATAAGAAACATTTCAGATGGTGTGTAACCATGAATCCCACCGTGTTCTCATTCTTCATTGTATGGCTCAACAAACTTGGAATACATTATTTTTCCATTTCCTATATTGAGAATATTTTTCTAATGCTAGAAATTCGTTTTTAACTATCTTGTTATATACTTCAATTTTCCTTGTAGTTGTGGATATCTGACGGGTATGGATTTATCTTTTATATTGTTGGTTTAGGAAACGGCTGAATATTTGGGATGTAAACGGTTTACCATGATTTATCATGCATTACATTTTCTGGTTTGCCATTCTCTAATTTAGTCTTCCAGTGCTGCAGTACTCTATGCTTTTTCTTGAGACCATTCACTTGTAATCTTTCTTCCGAACAGTCATCTTCACAATGATAAAATAGTTCTTTTGAGCCCATTTTCTAGAGAAAAAGGACTACCAATCTATCTGTAAAATCTGATTTGGGTTTTTCATTGCAAACTATTTTCTTTTATTCCTTATCTTGGAATGCAAGATATTAAGACAATCCTTTTCGATGCCTTGTCTGTGATACTTGTATTGAGTGATATCTCCTTTACTTGCTTTGACCTGAATTTGATATGATTGAATCCAAATCTTTTTGTTTGTGTAAATATAGTATTTCTTCTTCTATCTCTTTTGTTACTTTTTCAAGGTAGTATATTGTTTAATTTATAATTTTATCCTTTAAACCATCTCTCCATACTTCAGGTATCTGTTCTTTCACTTATAGTATCTCTTTCCGGATATCTGATATCTAGAACAGATTTCAGTTACTCTATCACTAGTCCATACTTTTTCATGAATTATATTATCATCTTGTTTGTATTTCTATTTTGTATACACTTACTAAGAACTAGAAGTGTTACTCATGTCAGTAAATGAAATTGTAACCCATATTATAAAGTATTAACCATTAACTAATATACATCACTAATGATATTATAATTGTCTAGTAAGTGAGATACACATATCTTATCTTACTTTTTTATCAAACAAGATTCCTAATTATTGAATATTATAAAATTCTTAAATTATATTATATTAATAGATTATGTAGCAATAATCTTTAATTTATATTAGTACGCTAGATATAGTTCTTTTATCATAAATTATAAAATGAAAATTCTGCATATCTCCCATCATGGGCTACCAGATTGGCGAATTGAAAAATCAGCAATTACTGCAATGAAGGAAGGTCATAGAGTATTCTTTGCAGGTGAACTTTCAACTAAACCAATATATGATTCCATATTTGAAAAAAAATATAATATAATTTTCCCTAATACTAATAACTATCCAAAGAAATTATTGATACCTTACATTTTACTCGGAAGAACTTCTATCTGGAATTCAGCCAAAAAACAAGTAAAAAAGATTTTAGATGAGTTACGACCAGATATAATACATGCACATAATTTAATAGCTGCTAAATTAATCTCAGAATATGATATTCCAATGGTATATAATGATCATGAGTATTGGCCCGTTTACATTCAAAGACAATTAAAATCTAGATTACAAAATAATAAAAGTATTTTCAAGCAAAAAAGAGATTTTTTGTATAAACGGTTAATTAAAATATGGTCGAAATGGGAATATGAAATAGTTTCAAAATATCCAACGTTTGTGGTATCTCAAACAATATTAAATGAATTGAAAAAATATTCCAAAAAATTATTTTTGTTACCTAATTTTCCTATACAAACTGAAACATTAGACTCACAAAATCCTGTATTTCATACTTATTTAAGTAGTGTCTATGCGGGAAAAGAATCATTAAAAGATAATCTCGCGCATAGAAATATTGAAGGCTTAGAAGAATTATTTGAACAAAATAATATAGGAAAATTAATTCTCCTAGGAAGAATTAACAATAGACTGTCTAAAAATATTATAAATAAGGGTTTTTTGCCTAGAGATCAAATGTATAAAGAAATGGTACAAAATTCTATTGGGTTATTACCTATGAAAAAAGAATCCTCACATAAATATATTAATCCAAATAAAGCGTATGAATATGCCCATGGAGGATTATATGTTGTTTGTACTTCTTCCTTTTCTGAGGTCATTAATACCTTCAAAAATAATTGTGGAATTTTTGATAATTATGATGAATTGAAGGAACAATTATTATATTTCCAAACCAACAAAGAGGAATTATTTAAGAAAAGAGTCTCTTCATATAAATTTGCAAAAGAAAATCTCATTTGGGAGTTATATGAAAAAAATATATTAGATTCCTATAAGATTATTTAGTAATTTTATATAAAATGAACAATAATTAAATCTAAAAGATTAGTCGATTATAGTATTTATACTGAAGTATTATCTTAGTCGATTACGATATTAAAAAAACAGTCTTGACAGAATAATTTCTCCAGTTCAGATGATGACAATCGCTAATTTTTGAATTTTTTAATTAATCTATTCTGCTAATAATATTATAATTGTCTAGTAAGTGAGATACACATATCTTATCTTACTTTTTTATCAAACAAGATTCCTAATTATTGAATATTATGAAATTTTGGTTAAACCTATGAGAAAATGAATTACTGGTCTTAAGTATTATCGCCAGTTCAGGCAGTACTTT
>JALDRC010000006.1 GCA_031316115.1 Nitrososphaeraceae archaeon | reverse complement strand
TTTCTTAGATTAAGTGTTTCTGATAATAAATCCTATATACCGTGTGTTAAAACCCTGCTACATAGAGGATTCAACTTGTGAACATCTTACTGATTTTGTCAGGGGATGTTACCTCAAAAATCGGTCTACTTGAATGATACAATTTTCAAATCATTTTAGTAAAATAAATAATTCTAATTTGTTTAAATATATTTTTCAAATAAAATAGGATACTAAAACGGTTCTGTTAAATTGAATGATTCACCTCCCATAATGTATAGAACTGTTTCTGATTCTTGTAATATATAAACAAATGAATAGTCGAATCCAATTGTATACATATTGTAAATAACAATTGTTATTTCTGTTCTTTTGATTGATACACGGATAGTGATCATCAAAACCTTCAATTCTATCTTCCAAAAACTGGTTTACTCTTTCAATAATGCTTTTCTTTAAAGGTGAATGCAGTCTATGTTTCAAATGCACAAAGTTATATACTCGTGGATACCATCTACCATCATCCATATAGATGGTATATATACCGTATTTGGATACAAGAGATCCTATAAAATTCTATGCTACAATCTTGTTTCTCTCTTGAGATGTAGATTCCTAGCACGAATCTGTAAACAGGTTCAATACCGATCCATCACCAAAAATGCTTATTACCGATCTGAATTATATTTAATTTATGTTAAATGCAGAAACAGTTCTTTGTTTGTTTTAAATCTGTTAGGATTCAAATCTTTAAATCAACCTCCAAACTCCCTTTTTGATCTTTGAATAGTTACTGTTAGTTTGATATAGTCCTTGAACTCTGATTAAGAAAACGTAAAGAGAACACATTACAACAATAGTAAATATTCTATTTCTGACCAATTTCACCAACATAGATTGTTAGAATACAACATTCACGGCTAAATCTCTCTCGTTAAGTTGACATCGGCTTTTTGATTAATTATATTCTTTAGGTTAACTCATTTTTAATTAACTTTTAGTCAAAGTTTATTTGTACAAGAATCTAGATAAATATTTAGAGTTAAACGACCTTAACTCATCGCAATATAAATATATAATCAAAATTGTTACATCTTATTTTTCAATTAGATCTACTATTGATTTTTTTATAAAAAAGTTTATTAACATGCTTTCTATTAGCTTGTTGTGGATAAAATTTTCAGATCTGTAATCTTTACAGGATTTTTAATTGTTTCTTTTCTATTAGTTACTTTTTTTATAAATACAAATGAAATTTTTGCAATAGAGTATAAGACATATCCTAATCAAACTGTAGAGTATGAATTTCAATATCCTAGTGATTGGGAGTTAGATACAGAGGCATATGATGATGATTCTGATCTAGAAATAGGCATATCTATTGAAAAATATGATAATGAGGAAATGGAGGAAATGTCTGATCTTCAAAGTTTTACTGAGGAAGTATTGCAAATAGAAGTGGATTCTGAGGAAAATGAGGATTATAAAACTCTAAAAGTAGACGATCCAAAAATAATATCCATAGGAAATCTAGAAATGGGAACTTTTACAGAGGAATATACAGATGAAGAAGATCCTGAGACAATTACTTCTCAATATTGGACAACTATAGTAGGTGGCCAAGGCTATGCTCTTGAATTTTATGCACCTACAAGTACATTTAATAGTACAGAAGTTAGCGAAATTCGAGATCATTTTATAAACTCATTTAAAATTACAAGTGCTAATCAATCATAACTATTTGTTATATATTTTATACTTTATTGTTAACCATGTTTTGAGTTTTAGCAACTATATTAATAAGACGAATTGTATTGAAATTTCTATATCATACCCTCAAATCTATTGATAAATCTACAATAAAAATCTAAATAAAAATTCTATAATTTGATTATATTATGATAATATAAGTTAAGTAGGCTCTGTTAATTTAAGATAATATTCTCCTCCTTTAATAAAAAATTATTATTATTCACTAAAGTATCATTATACATAGATACAAAGAATTGTATCCAGTTAAATACATTAAATAGATTACATTCTTTTTCTTTGATAAAGGAATAATAGTCATCAAATGATTCAATTCTATCTTTAAAATACTGGTTTGCTCTTTCCATCAAACTTTTTTCTATTGAAGAATGTAGATAGTGTTTTAATTCAATTACATGACACGCTTCCTCGTACCATGTACCGCCATCTGTATAGACAGTATGTTTTCCATATTTTGTAACTAATGATCTAATGAATTTTTCTGCAACAAGCATGTTTCTCTCTTCAGAAATATAGATTCCAAGCACCGAAGAGTTAATTGGTTCTATACATATCCATAACCAAAATGTTGACTACCAATCTGAATAATTGTTTCATCTATAATAAAAGCAGTTACTCTTTTTCTTTGTAGATCTGACAGGAACCAAACCTTTGTATCCAATTCCAAACAGAAACATGACTCCTTTATCATCTCTAAATACTACTAATGCTTTAGATGTACTGCGTAGGCTCAAACCAAGAAAGTACAGATAAAGAGAATACATTACAATAAAAGAAGCTGTTCTATTTCTTTCAAATTTGATTTGATTCATACGATAAATATAAAGTTCTTAGCTATAAACTGTTTCTGCTTAAGTTAACAGAACCTTCCAATCTATATCAATAATTAGCAATGACTTTTAATACTTAAATTATACTTTATCAATTGCTAAATTGAGTGTATTATAAACTATATAAACTCTTATTTTCAGACCGATAAGGAATAAATCCAGATTTTAAATAGTCCATCAAAATTGGGTATGTTGAGAGTATTTAATTTAAGTTTCTAACCATAAAAGCTAAATAGAAAAAAGTATTATCTCTAATAATATACTCATTTTTCAGAATTGCTATCAATATTACTTCAGACTAATCTATAACTTTCTAGGATACATCTCTTTGTTATTCGCATTTTTATAGGTAAATCTCTGAACTTCAAGATCCGAAAATTATATTTAATAATGATATATTTAGAATTGTAAATATTTTATAGATAAAATTATATCCTAATAGAAATAAAAAGATTTTATAAATTAAGAACATATTTAGTAGGTAGTTTGTTTGTCTTCTTTATGATTAATGAGATTTCTATATAAAAATATTCTAACGATTCAATGATATTTAATTCCTAAAAGTTAGAAGAAAATAGCTATATTCTAAAAAACCTATAAAATTATTCATATCGCAGATAAATCTAAAAGTATTATTATCTTATAAATGAATAATCATTTAGTAAAAAAAGATTTACTTATCTATGTATCAATAGTATTTATTATTGGAATCATTTTACTATTATCTTCTAATTTATCATCATATGCCTTATCAAAATATCAAGTATATAATGAAAATAATTCAGATCAAAAATACAAGAAAAATGTAGACGATTTAAATTTAGGAACTCTAGAATGTCATAATAATAACATCAATATAAATAATAAAAAAGATACTGACTATCTCCAGAATAAGGAAATACCTTCTACTAAAGAATCCCTCAAAAATAGTATATCTGCCAATGGCTTTAATGACTGGAATACTCCTGTAAATATTTGTTTGAATATTAATTTCAACAAAGAAGTAGACAAAAGTAGTAAACTTGAAAATTCATTTGTAAAAGAAATGAGTATCGCTGAAAACGAAGATGATATATACTATAATTATGAAGATGAATACGTAAACGAATATGAAAAAAACTATTTTAAAAAGAATCAAATAAAAATTAATGAAATAAATAAAAAAGTAATAGAAAATAACAAGAAAATTGAAAAACAAGACTTTAAAGAAAGACTATCCAGTGGCTTTGCAGGACGTGAATCAACAAAACTGAATATAGCATTTATTTTACCTACTTTTACAATGGCAGCTTATGACAATGCCTTCTATAACTTCTTTAGATTATATCCAAACATTCAAAAGGATGAATTTGTATCCACAGATATTAATCTTTTATCGAACACAGTTCCAACAGGAATAAACGCTTTGAATAATCATAAATCTAATGGATTAAACAAGCTTAAGGATCATCTTTCTGATCTGCTACCTCAATCTAATTTTGAATTTTTGGATGATAAAATGGTCCATGACGGTTTGATTTTTGAATCCCAGCAGCAACAAAATATTTATGATATAATCATTCTAGCACATTCAGAATATGTAACCCAAGAAGAATACTCGAATTTAAAAAGATTCGTACATAACGGGGGTATACTCTTCTTATTGGATTCAAATACTTTCTATGCAGAGGTGAAATATAATAATTTTGATAATGAAATTACTTTTATCAAAGGACACTACTGGGCATCCGATGGAGTTAAAGCCTGGAGGGATGTAAAAGAGAGATGGGCTGATGAGACAACTGAATGGGTAGGAAGTAATTTTGGATGTTCCAGTTGTATTATAAATTTTGATAATAATCCATTTTCATATGTCCATCATGAAGAAAATTTTGTTACTAACTCTAATGTTAAAATCTTAATAGACTACCAAGCGAAATCTGAATTTAGTTATATGATCGCTGCTTATGAATTACTTTTTGGTAAGGGAAAAGTAATAAGTCTTGGGGTGTTTGGAGATGATATAGTACATAATCAGAACTTTTTAAAATTCTTTGATAGTATAGTATTTTCCAATATATAACCAACTATTTATGTTAATATTAATGTTAAATATACGTATTGTAAGAATATAGTATTTTTTAGATTCAGTTGACTAATGAGTAGTAACTATGCTTTACTGTTCTATGTATTCTATCTTCAATTTCAATAGATTTTTCAATTTAAATTCTAATTTTTCACGAATTTTCAGTCTATGTCATAATACAAATATCATCCTAAATTAAGAGGTATGTTGAACTTATTGAACTCGAACTGTGTCAACTCATTATTTGCTTGTTTTTCTCGGATTCATCAATTTGGATATTTGCAAAATACGTCTGAAAATATCAAATTTAATCTTGAAAAATTAATTCCTTCTTTTAATTTTTAATTGACCAAACGATTTTCAATCTGTTTTTTTATAAAATTAATTGATTCTTATTTTTCTTTTATTTTTTATATTGAAATAGATATTTTTCTTTATGCCTTAATCTTATCTATCTATTATACTTCAAATATAACTTTACAACAAAATAATGAAACAAAAAAAAGTAAGTTTTCGAAGGAGAGAAACATTTACAATTTCATCTCATTCAATGTAGAGGAGAACATTGAAATATCGGTAATAATAGTACTCTAACAACATTAGTAATACCAAATTAAAATTAAATCTCGGTAATTCAGATAAATTATTTTTCTAGATTTGACTCTTTAGATGAATTAGGATAAAAAGAGGTAAGGAATTCTGATTTAGATTAATCAATGACTAAGAAAAATAATAATATCTACTTATTATTAATACATAACAGACTTAAAATTTTTTTCTTAATAAAAACGCCACTATTGAAGTTCCTATAAATGGGGCTGTAAGATAAAGCCATAAATCAAGATAATAACCAGACACAATAGCAGGTGCCAAAGAACGGGCAGGATTCATTGAAGCACCAGAAATCAAACCAAACAAAAAGATGTCTAAACCTACTATAGCACCAATTGCTATTCCGCCAAATCTCTTTGCTCCTTTTGTAGATACAACCGTAAGTATTACCAGCATAAGTAAAGCAGAGGCAAATATTTCTATTCCGACAATTACATGAATTGGATAATCAATATAATTCGGCGCATTAGCACCAAGGTTAAATTGATTGCCCATTAATGAAAAAATAAAAAAACTTGCCAATATCGCACCTATGAACTCAGCTAAAAGATAAACCAACAATAATCCTTTTTTTCTTTCTAAATGTTTTGTAATTAAAAATCCTACAGTAACGGCAGGATTAAAATGTGCCATTGATATTTTACCGAAAAGATAAATTCCAATCGCAACAGCAATAGCAGGAGCTATTGCAATAAAAGGTAGTCCTAATGTACCGTTTAATTTAGCATCTAATACAACAGAACCAGTTGCGAATACTACAAGTACAAAAGTTCCAATAAGTTCAACAAAAAATATTTTTTTGTTTCTACTATCCAGTTTATCTTTTATTCGATGTAAATGTAATTTCTGCCACAAGGTCCTTTACCCTTTCTTCAATTTCATTTCTTATTTCCCTAACTTTTTCTATGGATTTTCCTTTTGGATCTGGTAAATTCCATTCGATAACCTTTGTTAGGAATACAGTTGGACAAAAACTTTTATCCATACATCCCATATTCACAATTGGATCAGAACTACGAATCAGATCCTCATCTAATTCTTTTGACTTTTGATCGCTAATATCTATTCCAACTTCTTTCATTGCCTCAACTACTATTGGATTAATTTGTGATACAGGTTTTGTTCCGGCACTCTTGGCGTTATATCCATGTGTAGCATATTTTTTAAAAAATCCTTCAGCCATCTGACTCCTTCCTGCATTTTCAACACATACAAAAAGTACTGTTTTGCAATTTTTTTCGGTAGTATCATTTTTTTTAAATTTTCCAAAAAATTTCATATTCTGTCACACATCATCAATTTGTTATTGCTCTGACTGTTATACTGGTAATCTTCCTTCCGTCACTAAAATTGCTTTCATCCATGTAGATTTTCTCATTTAATATCTTGATATTTTGAAATCCAGCATCTTTAATAGTCTTCAAGTAATTTTCTTTTGTTAATGCACCATCAATGCAACTACACCAATTATTCGTGTTAATGTTATCCTTGCTGATCTCTTTAGTTGTTATCAAGTCAGAAATTATCATTCTTCCTTTTGACCCTTTCTTTAATATTCTATAAACTTCTTTGAAGGCGTTTGTTTTATTAGATGTTAAATTAATAACACAATTGCTTATTACAACATCTGCAGAGTTGTCTTCAATAGGTATTCTATCTTCTATATCTCCTTTTCTAAATTCTACATTTTTATAGTTGTTTTTTATTGCAGATTTTCTGGCTTTTTCTAACATCTCATCAGTCATATCGATTCCAATAACTCTCCCTTCATCACCTATCATTTTGGATGATAAGAACACATCAATTCCAGCCCCTGCTCCTAAATCTACTACAGTTTCACCTCTGTTCAAATCTGCAAACTGGAGTGGTGTACCACATCCTAAACCAAGAATTGATTCTTTTGGAATTGATTTCAATTCTGTTTCATTATATCCAATAATAATTGATGCTTGGTCTTTTGAAATGTTATTTATATCACAACAAACTCCGGGTGTGGGGGTACAAGAAATAGTATTATCTTCTAAAGCAATCTTGCCATAATTTTTCTCTATTTCTTTTTTCAGTATTTCTTTTTGCATAAATACTAATGTTTACAAAGGAAACTATTTAAATTGTCAAGATGACCCTACTACACAAAGTGTAATGAGAGAAACAAAGAGACAAAAGGTAAAGAAATTACCAGTTTTTGATTATCGTTGTGGGTTTGAAGGATATGACTCTCAACAACTAATGGTCCAGACAACAAAACTTAGGAATCTGATTACTAAAAGAGGGACATTTGAAATGCTAATTCCTTTATGTTGTACAACCAATCCTGTAAGATATAAACAATTTAGAGAATTAATGAAAGGTATTAGCAGCAAAACACTTGCTCGTAGGTTAAAAGAACTAGAAAAAGATGGAATACTAGAAAGACAAGCATATAATGAAATTCCACCTAGGGTAGAATATAAAATGACTAAGAAAGGTCAGGAATTAGTAGAATCCATTATAACTCTGTTTCAATGGATGATAAAATGGTCTTGATCAAAATAAATCATTAAAACTTTTTTTTTCCTAAAATATCTAATCACAAATATTTTAAATATTTTATAATTAAATCAAAAAGTAGAGGATTAAATAAAATCTAATGGTTATCCATAATAAACTTATAATAATTGGTTCTGGACCAGCAGGATTAACATCTTCTATATACCCTGCAAGAGGAGGGATAGAACCTTTGATTATATCTGGCAATGAACCCGGTGGTAAGTTAATGTATACTACAGAGGTTGAAAATTTTCTAGGTTTTGATCAACCCATTTTAGGTCATACTTTAATAGAAAAAATGAGAAAACAGGCTAAGCGATTCGGGAGTCGATTTGTCAATAAAGCAATTTCCTCGGCGGATTTTTCATCAAAACCATTTCGTGTAAAATGTTCCTGCTTGAATGACAATCTTAACAAGGAAGAATATTTTGCAGATTCTTCATTTTATAAGATAAATAGAAGATTCTTAGCATTATCTTTTGTTACTTACCTAAACAGAGCCATTTCGTTTATATAATTATTATTAAACTACCATTAATTCATTCTGCTTTGTTGCACAACTATGAAAATCGATAATATGATATGGAATTTTGCCAGGAACAAATTGCAAATATAACTTCTCTCCTTTACTGTGGATGCATTTTTTTAGTCAAAATCTACGAAAATCATAGTTGTGCAACAAAGCAATTCATTCTAATCTTTCCTCTTGTAGTATTGGTTTTGTCATTTTTACTGACAGTCTACAAATAGTAATTACTCTGTAAACAGTCACCAAATTCATTAGGAATAGTTGATCCAGCAATCCCAATATAGGAATCAGGTATGTTAAGGAAATCTGTTTAAAAATAATTAAAATATTAGGTATATTTTTAATAAACTAATAAAATAAACAAATGAATAATTAATGGAAAGATGAAAACAGAGTTTAGAACAAGATTCAATAAATCCAAGTTCTAGTTTTCGTAAATGGCTATTTCTACGGAATTTTTCCATCCTTTAACTATACCAAAAATTCCAGATGCATCTGGTATGGTATTAATAATATTATTTAAATTTTCAAAAATGCAATCATCAGTTGCCTTTAGAAATCTATACCAATTTCTTCTAAGATTATCCCTGAAATTTATCCAGTTATCTTTCTCTTCTTTAGACATTTCTTTTTCATCGTTGTATAATTTATTAAAATTTCTTATAGGATCTTTTCTGAAAATAGCAATATTTATCCAGCATATATCTACCTGAATTAATTTTAGAATTAGATGATTATCTGTAAATCCATATCGAGCTAAAAGTTCACTTGGTATACTTGATATTATCTCTAAACATCTGTCAATGTTTTTCTCAACATCTTTATAACTTCTTAAATAAATAGGAAGAAGAGGTCTCATATCGTCAGATATTATAATTCTGAGATCTCCATCTTCATTATCTATTAAAAGATGAAATCGTTCTTTAGTTAATTTTAGGAAATCAATAAGCATTTTCTTATCATCGTTTTCCCCGTCATGCATATTTTTTCATTCAAAAAAGTGTTATTATAGGATACCTATATTTTATCAATATTTGATTTAGTTATAAGGCTTTTCTTGCAAGTGTTGTTTGGTTATTCTACAGATCGAATTGTAGCATAATGTAATTTATTTATCATAGAAATTCATGTTATTTTGTCCTTTGTAAATATTATTTTGCGAAAATACATAATTATAACATAAGCTCAATTTTGTTAGCTATGTTAATTTATGAAGCAAAATGTATAGCTAAGAATATTCTATCTATCGTATAAAATGAAATTTGAAAGACAGAAATAAAACTAAGAATATTGTACTATCTCGTATAGACGAAAGATTCCCTTTTTAATATAATAATATTATATTTAGACTCAGATAATACAAGAGAGTGTTGATTAATTGCAAAAGCGGAAAATGGGAAATGATAGAGATAGACTGTCTTCACTAAAACTGATTAAAGACACCTATTCTGAGAAAATGAACCTACTTACTAATCCTTCCTTACTCCAAGGCTCTAAAGTTTGTAGAAGGTAATAAACAAAAACTACAAGATTCATCTACTAATAGAGGACAACAGGACCTCCAAGAACAAGTAAAAGAATCCTGTGAGTTAACCAAGTTCTAATATGGTTAAATAAAAGATGGGCAAAGTATTATGACCTTCAAGGACTTGGAGAATTATTAGTACTCGTGGTTCTCTTAAGATCCAAGGTATTGCATCGACCAGGTATGAAATGCCAATTGTTCATTCAGCCCATGTCCAAGACCTATCAGAAAGGTTCACCTCAATCCCTTTCTGGATATGGGCTGATGCTACTAAACATAATAATTTATACATTCAAACTAAAGGGGATTGTTATTTTAATCATATAATCGGATTACCACAGAAGAATGATAAAGAATATCCATTATTTGACTGAGAAATTAATAATAGATTCCATAGAAAACAATCAACAAATATGGATTAAAGTCAGAGGGATTGGAATAACAGAACTTATTCTGAGATATTTGGCTTAGAAATGTATGTCGTCAAAAGAACTGGATGGTAGATCTATATTTTTAGTATCTGGAACTAGGGAAGAATACAGCAATAACATAAAGATATATCTTGCAAGAATATTTGAATGGAATTTTCCCAACATACGATTTGAATCCAAATATACTGAACTATGGCTTCAAAACCTGGATAAATCTTTCCTACCAAAAGAATACAGGATTTAAGAGGATACACAGCTGTTTCCTATCTTTTCATAGAGGAGGTCGATTACTTAGCCTGCAGAGCAGAACGAATTAGAATATGTAATAAAATCCTATGAGAAAAAAGTAGATGCAAAATTATATTAGCAAGTACACCCAATAGACCTGATTATCTTTTTGCACTCATAGAGAAGAACGAAATATTCAAAGATTTTTTTCATAAAATATTTCTAGATTCTACTCATGGACTTCAAAATATTTGAGACTGATTTCATAAAAAGGGAAAGGGAAAGGAATCAAACATATTTTGAACGTAAATAGAACCTAAAATATTTCGGAATAACTGGTAATGTATTTTCACTAGACGATATCGATAAAGCGATTCAATTAGGAATTCAGTATAAAGATTTAGCAATCAATCCTTTTGCTCCTACCTTGGAGGTGTTGAGTTTGGTTTCAGTATTTCAGTAACGGCATTATACATTGCAGAACTAGATCCACAACTACAAATGGTTAGAATAATAGCAGGTAAGGAATACGACAAGAAAACTCCAGTGAAATAGCAAATGATATATTCTCACAACATACCCAGATACCTGATCTTTCATGGTTTGTTGATGGTGCAAATCGTGGAGCCGTAAACGAATGCAAATCCAAATACGGCGAAAAGCCTGGACTGGGACAAGTTGAAGATATCAATATAGAATATGATTGCATAATTCCAGTTAACTTTGGGAAAGAACATAAACAGATGCTCCAACACTTATATAGACTCTACAAAACAAAAGTGGGCAATTGGACCCAAGTACAATAAACTTATTCTAACATTAAAGACTTCATATGCAGAAGAATCTTCACTAGATAAGATATCTACAGTTCACAACGACAATCTCGACAGCCTTTGTCTTCTTTGTAAGGGAGTACGATTCGAATGATGGTGATATTTGATTAATACGAACCAATAACAATAATTACAGTATTAGATATGTCTGGAGTACACAGAAGAAGAGAATATTGGACTTCTTTAACTGAAAACTATTACGATAGTTCCTAAACAGAAGTAGAGAAAAGATATTGTGTCCACTGTGAATCTTTTGGATTTCCATATCAGGAATTAAAACCTAGAATATATCTTGATTCAGAACTCATAAATGTACATATTCCTTCAGACTTGGAGAATTGGATCCAATGCTAAGAATGCGGTACAATATAGCCAGTAGAACATGTTAAGCAAGAAAAAGCACTATTGCAGGATTCAAGGAAGTTCCAGAAATATTCATGATTCTAAAAGTTTAAAGGTAGAACACTTCATTAATCCTAGAAATAGAAGCAATCACAACAATAGACAGGTTAGAAAAAACCAGAAGAATTAGACGATTTTATACAGAATCGATTTGAAAGATGTAGACGCTAGTTAGTTATTCAGACAATAGTACAGTTTACAATAAGAAAAGAGAGAGTAGGAAATGAAACCAGGACAGGAATTGGTCCCTACCTACTCTCTCATGAACCACTTTCTGTCTTCTAATTTTGGGATAATATCTGTTGCTAGTATAATACTGGAGAGTTAGTAGAATAATTGCTCGCTTCGATTATTCTACTACCAGTGAACTACTCTCTAACCGGGTATGTCTATCTCGATGATAGTGTTATCTTATGTGAAATATGGTATTTAGCAGTTATAAAGAGAAACCAGAGAGTGAAGATATCAGAATGAGGAAAACAATACCTTACCCTCCAGAATGATTTGATATATTTATGGTATTATGTTGTGATAAATATGGTATTTATCGGTTTAATATAATGAGAGCCGGAGAGTAACCAGGTAGAAGAGACACGGTGCAAACTTCTTCCCTACTTTTAACATTACTCCCCGGTGAAATATATAGCCGTGTATGATAACATGGGAATTATGTTATTTATTGGTTTTAGATAGTAAAATAGGAGAGAAGGTAGAAGAAAAGAGTCTTAACTTTTACCATATTTCTCCCATGATCTTATACACTTTGTATTATTTTGTACTAATAGTAATATTTGGCACTTGATAAAAGTTAGGGAAAACTGAAGAATAAGATAGTAGAATTTGGATCGATATCTTTGTTACTATCTTACTCTTCAGATTGTAGTGTCTCAGTTGTACCCTATTATGGTAAATATAATATTTATAAGTTGAATGAAATAGCAAAGTAGGATAGTAGAACGTCGATAATGTTGAATTCTACTTCCTACCATCCATGGTAGATTGGCGCATTACTTTTTTTGTATAAAAGTATAGACATCATTGAATTTATCTATTGTAGATAAAAGTTAGTGAAAACTAGAAAGTAAGATAATTGAATAAGGACTAATCTGACTACTATTATCTTGCTCTCTAGGATGTTTTCCATCTTTATGGTATTATAATATGGGAATTATGTTATTAAGCAATTATAGTTCAGATATGGATAATTAAAACCTGAAAGTAGATTTGAACCAACTGATTAGACAGGAAATGCTAATAGCTCTGCTCTCCGGGGAGTTGTCTTACCAGTTCCCTTCTTTATTCAACAGTAAGATACTGTGATTTATTTTTGGGATTTATTGCTTATAATAATTCAATTAAAGTCAAATCTTATTTCTGTTTTTCCGCTCTTGTAAGTATTCTGTTAATCCTTCTGTAATAATCTCTCCAAGGGTCTTATTGTCGTCTATTGCTAAATGCTTCAACTCGCTCATTAATTCCTTAGGGATTCTGATGGTAGTTTTACTACCATCCTTTTTGTCTTTATACATTACCTGTTGTTTGGTAATTGACATATTACTTTATATCTATTTACATGCTTATATTCGATAAAATATAGATGTCGTCACATATTAGCATGTATATTCATATTCTTTCAGGTTTTAAGATGGTTATGCAGACACAAGGCAAAGATAGTAAAATAAATGGATCGATTAAGGAAAAGAAGAAAAGAGATTTCTGAAATTTTTAATTGTTGGAATAATCGATCAGAAGAGTTATCGTAAACAGTATCTAACAGAAAAGATACCTGAAACCATGGATTTCCAAGAGAAGAACTTAGGTATAAAGACCCTGAGAAATATCCTTACGCATTACAGAAAGAAGTAATAACGATTGTTAGAATAAAGATTCTCGACGATTGCAGTAAAACTAGGAAGCTCTGAATAATTTGTTTATTGGTTATAAAACTGGTTTAGCGATAATTGGCTAAATAGAAAAGTTCCAGAGATAGGTTAACAATTGGAGTAGATATTCATGTAAAAAAAATAACCGTTTTATGAAAGGGAATAACTAAAAGGACACAATCTAATTGAATAGCATGAAGTGTTTTATATATCACTTCAAGAAGATAGTGAAATTAATTATAGCAAAACCTAAGCTAAGTAAAAACTGAATAAAATACCTATTAAAAATAAAGATGTGTAACAACTAATATAGTTATTAATAGTTTGTAAATTTAACATTTAATGATTGTATTGAAATGATGATATTTGATAGCGATACACCAATACACGCTTACAACAAAATGAATGAACAGAACTAAGATGAAGAACAACTAAACCAACAAAAATGATACTCTTAACTAGTTATTTATTTTTATTTATAAAAAAAATGAGATGATAATTTTATTGTTTTGCTTCTTGTGATTGTGGAAGTACTACCAATTTTCCTGTCATAGTTGGAAGATGATATATACAGTAGTAGGTGTAAATTCCTGGTTTATCAGCAACAAAATTAATAGTTGTGTTCTCATTTCCTTTTAGATCTGCATTGATATTATATGGAGAATCTAAAGTAAAAGAATGTGCCTCCTCTGCTTCAGTGTTGTAGAATTTAATAGTTATATTTTCGCCTTGGTTTGCAATAATATTTTGTAAAGTGAATGCATCATGAGGAATTTTTAAGATTTCTTCTTCTATATCTTCGATCTCTGCTGGAAAGAGGTAATATGGAATTGATGAGACAAACTCTGTCATGTTCTGCTGTGCAAAAGCTAAGATGTTGTTTAAGGACGGAGTAACGGTTATAAAAATTACTAGACCTGCAACTATAGAAAGTAGGCTTACTTTCATGTCTTAATTGTATATACATTATCTAGTATTTTATGTTTAATTCAATTTTCTTTACATATAATCTGATTGGAGAATTAGAATAAAAATAAACAAATTTAGAGTTAATTCTTTTTTTGGCACTGTTAATCTAAGCAGAAACAGCTATAGCTAAGAACATTCTATTTATCATATGAATCAAATCAAATTTGAAAGAACTAGAACATCTAACTATATTGTAATGTATTCTCTTTATCTGTACTTTCTTGGTTTGAGTTTGCGGAATACATCTAAAGCATTGACTATATTTAGAGATGATAAAAGAAGTTATGTTTCTGTTTGGAATTGGATACAAAGATTTGGTTCCTCCCGGATCTACAAAAGAAAAAGAGTAACTGCTTTTGTTATAGATGAAACAGTTATTCAGATTGGTAACCAGCATTTTTGGTTATGGATTTGTATTGAACCAATTAACTCTTCAGTGCTTGGAATCTATATTTCTGAAGAGAGAAACATGTTTGTGGCAGAGAATTTTATCAGATCTCTTGTATCCAGATATGGAAAACATACTGTCTATACAGATGGTGGTACCTGGTATAATCAAGCATGTAATGTAATTGGATTGAAACACTATCTACATTCACCAATTCAGAAAAGTTTGATGGAAAGAGTAAACCAGTATTTGAAGGATAGAATCGAATCATTTGATGACTATTATTCCTTTATCAAAGAAAAAGAATGCAATCTATTTCATGTACATAACTGGATACAATTCTTTATCTCTATAGCATAATGATACCATAGCAAATAATAATCATTTTGAGTTAGAAAAGGAGGTGAATATTATTTTATCTTAACAGAGCCCTTTTTTTTGACAAAAGCTAAGCTATTATGCGGTTTAATGATGTGTCTACGATACATGATTGGAATAAATCAAAAAAAAAGAGATTGCATTTCAGAAACAGAATAAAAAATACTCTTACATCTTTTTTATTTTATTTTATTTTGTAAATGATTATGTAAATAACAAATAAAAGTTTATTTTAGTTGAAAAATTATTTTAGCTTATTATTTTTTAGGATCCACCTAATGATTCTTTTGCCTTATCTATATGTGTTTTAGCCCCTTCTGTATCTCCTGCATCAAGAGATTTCTTTGCTTCGTCTAGGTGTTTTTTTGCTTCGTCTATACATGGAGGCTGACAAGGTGCACTTTTTTCTTCATTATCTTTCAGAATACTTGCTTCCGCTTTATTTTCAGAAACCAATGATACAAACAAAATGGACGATCCCACTAATAACGTTGATAACATTATTCCAGTTAGTCTAGTCTTATTCATTGCAATAACAATATTTTTTGTTTTATTTATAATTATTCAAAATAAGACTAATGGAACATGGAAAGTAACACCACAAAGGTGGGAATAAGTCCTCCATAATAATTAATTATTATTTTCTGTTTCTGGAGTTATCTTTCTATTTCTCCGTGTTTTCTAATCATTTGTTTGGTAATTACGTATTTGATTAAATTTCTCATCATTTAGTTTTTGGTTCGTCTGGTCATAGCTATGATCTCTTACATTGAATAAATCATCTTAGTTGTAAAGTTCCTGTTCTCTGATCTATTTTTACATGACTCTTGTATTTGTCTGTATACATCCAAAATTTTTATGGAATGTTCCCTAATCATTGTTTTATAGTCCTTTTGTATTGTGTGAAAAATATCAACAATCTATCGTAATTTATTCATATCTTTAACATTGACAACCTACTGATCTTTCTCATTTATCTTTTTATCAATTCGATAATTATTCTGAAAGTCTTTTTGCTTTAGTTCCTGTATCTGTATTGTTAGTCTATTTTCCTCATTTATTGTCATTTAGTTTATGGCAGTTTTATAACTCTTACATTCTGTCGTATCTCATAGCAAAGTTTGAATGTCTGGTTTGAAATAAGGAGATTTAGTGTCTTGAAATTTATGACCTAATAAAAACTAAGTCTGAATAAACATTAGGTTTATGGCATTCAAGATATGAACTTTTTAAGTGCTTGAGTTAGCATAGTTGAATTGTAACTTCCATGTCTTTCCATTATTTTTCTATTCATATTCTTGTTTCTGCTTCAGTGCAGAATGTTTTATCAATACCTGATTTACAATATATCGGATGTCTTATGCATATATATTTTGGATTGTTAACCATTAAAGAATATCCAGAATTGAATTATTTCCTAATAGAGCACTTGAATACTTCCTGTAAAAAATGTTATTCTTTAACGGATATAACAACAGATATTCAAGGGAAATTAATATTATATATTTATAAAAAAATTATGAAAGAATGCAAACATTGGGGATGTAATCTAAAAAATAATACATGTATTGGTTGTGGTACTGTAATATGTCCAATTTGCTTGAAAGAACCATTGGATTGTAGATGTGAAAATAAAGATAATTGCTGTAATATATAAGATTAAAAATTTCTAAAAGATTAATCATCTGAAATTCTAAAGAACCTATAAAATCAAGTTTCTGATAATAAAAAAATCCAAATTAATGTTAATATAATTCACCTACATAGAGGATTCAATTCCGACTGGCCAGTAGTTTATAGGATTAATATACTTCTAGATTATACCAATAACTACTCTACAAATTGCCAAAATTAAGTATTAGCTTGTTAAAGTATTAACATATCATGGAGTTCATTTGAAGAGATTCCTAATTCTTTAGTTATCAACAAACAAAGGACCACCTCTGTTATGCATTCTAATCTGAATTATGTTTGTAATGGGATTGAAAAATTACATATATCCTCTATTGTCATAGAATAATGACTAACACGAGGTATAACACAAATTATTCATACTTTTAAGTATTTTTTACTTGTTGAAAATAATTAATTTTCCAATGTTGGAAATGTAAGAAGTTAGGTTAATCAGTATTGATTATCCAAACTCATTTGGTAATTCAATAACCATTTTATCATCTGGAGTCATCTCATAGCGTGATGTCTTTAAATCTAAATCAATCATAGTATTGAAAAATTCTATTATAGTTAAATCTTGTTCTATTTCATCTTACTAAAACAATACTAGAGACATAAGCTACAAAACAAATTTGTTTTGTAAAGTAAATCATGAAATTAGATTCAATACAAGATTCTATAATTCTCAACGAACTGTTCTGAAAAAACATTGTTTTATTGGAAATATCATTTAAATGAACCCCAAGCAGTTACATTGATGTGTAAAATACAATTAGAATTAGTATGTAGAATTTAAAAGCATTGATATGTCCAAATATGTTTTATTTTATTAATGCCCATAAACTAAAATTGTTGGTCATATAACAATAAGAATGGATAATATTGAAATCATTGTTGTTAAATTATTTTTTTTCTCATTGAAAATAAATTTATAATATTTAAATTATAATTTTAATATTTGGATAGATAATTATAATAATAAACTAATAATGTAATTTAAGTTTATCATTGATGGTTATACTGCTATATTAAATCCTTTTTTTTATTTTTTTATTTTATGTTTATTGACCAAAAATACCACTCCTATTATTATTACTACCGTCGCAATAATTATCCTCAAATCAATACTTTCATTTAATATTAACCAACCTAATAATACTGCGATGACAGGACTGACGTATGCAAAGGTATTTGCCAGAGTAGCCGTTGAATTTCTTAGAATCCAATAGAAACCAACCCATCCCATAGATCCTACGATAATAAGATATAGAACAGATGAAATAGAGGAAATAGAAAATTCATAAAAGTTGATATTATTAAATTCTCCAATTGCAATACTTGTAAATAGTAAAAATATACCACCAGTAAGTAAAAACATGCCTGTTGAAACTAAAACATTATCTGGCAAATTTGCGTTATTAGAATATATAGACCCAAAAGCCCAACTTATAGCTGCAATCAATAAAATAATTATTCCTAAAAAGTTATTTTGATTATCGTTCTTGGTGTTCGGATCTTCAAAAAAGATCTGTTCAAGTGATGGATATATTAGAACAGCAAGACCTGTAGATCCTAATATTATTCCTAAAACAGTATATTTATTTAATTTTTCCTTATAATGAAATTTACTAATTAGAATTATCCATATTGGAACAGTAGAGAACAATAATGCAGTAATATTCGAAGTTAAATATTGTTCACCATATGCTAATAAACCCTGTCCACAAACGATCAAAAGTATCCCAACTATTATGGCTGCCTTCCATTGTTTTTTATTGATGATTTCAAGCAATCCATGTTTGTCACGGCTGGATTCTGATTGTTTCTCATTAAATTTAGTTTTATTCTTAAACAAGTTACCTGAATATAATTTATAAACAAAAAATAATAATAATCCTGACAAGATATACCTAATTCCAGACATAAAGATCGGTGGTATAGTATCAATAGAAATTTTGATAGCTATATAAGTAGAAGCTATGATAACCCAAGTAATGATTAAAATTGACCAAATTTTTAGATTAGTCAAGTCGGATAGATGTATATATGATAATGTTCATAAATCTTGTGCTATTCCACTATATGTCTGTATAGAGCAAATTTAGTTTCCAAATCCATTTATAAAAAAAATACTATGTTATCATTACCACTTTTTTATCACAATTATTCTTTTATTTATAGAGCCTTTGATCTTGAAAATTGTTAATTGTTTTTTATGTTATCATAATTAGTTTATCAAGAAAAAGGTAAAAGTACTGATGATAGAGTGTTATAAAGGCAAAATAGAACTCAAAGCTATTGATACCTGTCAATATGTTATATCATTACTTAATAACACCAATGAAAATACATTACCTAAAATTAGAAATGACGACAATTTACTCATTAACAGTCTAACACACAAAATACCTCTTTATATATTTCAATCTGATACAAATATAAAAAAAGAATTATGTATAAGTTGTTATGTTAGGCGATTTGATTTATGAGGGCAAATATAGAATTACAAATTCCAGAGTATTAAATACAGAAGAAACCAAAATAGAATATAATTTTACAGAAGAGGGAAAATTCAAAGATATTGAAATTACATTGATCGGAACTTTTTGGACTGTTTCAGTAGGCACGGATGTAGCATATGGTGAAGGTCAACATATCGCAACTACCAAGGATGGTAGAGAAACTGTTACTTTTAGTGGATATGGTATAGCAAGATTGAAGGGAGAATCAAAAGATACTAGTTTTAATGGCTCATTTTTTTATAAGACATCTTCAAATGGTAAACTTGCTTTCCTAAACAATATGGTAGGAATATTTGAAGCAGAGGAAGATGAGTCAGGTAATGGTGTTGTAAAAGTTTGGGAGTGGAAATAATCTTATTTTTCTACATTTTACTATAGTTGTTAAAATATGAAAGTTCAAACATTTTCTGTTTTAGAGATAAGGTAATTTTTTTTAATATTAATTTATTTACTATAGTATTAGATCATTTTCGCATTCCTATTGCAATTACTCCATTCTTTTAATAATTTTTCATAATTTAATATATTGTCAATATTTAATAAGTTTCTAAAAATGAAAATCAAATGTTAATTGTACCCTTTATGATTATAGCACTAACGGTTATTAATGGTGTAATAAAGTAATTTTATTAACCTAACTTTCTGAAAACATTACCATCAAAGATATAATCTCCTGGTGTAGCATCTATAATTAAAGTAGATTCTCCAAGCTCAACTGGCAATTCTATAGATGTTATATTATATGGAGTTATATGATATTTTAATGTCTTTTTTTCTATTTCATATACTGGATTGAACAATTCTAATAATGTAATATCTTGTTCTTGTTCATCTACTACCAACTCTGCATTGTGTGCACTCATTGCAAAACTATTTTTACCAATTGTCTAATTACTTTTAAAATCAGCTGATCTCTCAGACTTGGATATTCTGTCAGGTCTATCAGAGAACAAAATAGTTTTATATGATCCATCATTTAGCTCAATAATAAGCAGTTTCATTAATTGCTGATATTGAACTAGATTGTGCATTATGAATTGCAAAGAATTTAGTTTGTTCTGAATCAGATGTATTTTCTTGTGTTTATGTTGGATCAATCATATTTGTAGCCAGATACAAAGTAATGGTTACTACTGTTACTACAAATAAAATTAATATAGGATTTCTCAAATTGATATTATAGAATCGATTCTCTTTAATCAGATTCTCTACGTTTTGTAGCTTTACCCTAAAAATATTATAATTTTCATTTTGGATCTTGAATCATAGTATGTAGTTTACTTACTAAAAATAATATTATAGAAGCAGGAACAAACAGAATAGACAAAATTATGAGATAGTGAATATCTCCGGGCGCAATGTTAATTCCTGCAAGAATAATTCCATATATAATAATAAAAATTGATGGAAACACAAGTGCAAAGATTAGTATCTTAAAATATTTATTCATTATTTCTGTTAATTTAGTAAAATTTTGTATATAAAGTCCTAAAATAAATGACGCCGTTCCTAAAAGAAATGATACTACTGTTAGAAGGTTTTGTATAATTGGAGTTACAATTCGCACATCAGTAATCACTCCAAATACCTTTTGATTTGGATTATTGAATATTGTCAGAAATAAAATAGATAAAGTTAAGAATAGTATTATTGTATTCAAATTAATATTTTGAGTAATTTTTTACATAATATATTATTTATTTAAATTTAAGCCTATTTTTAACAAATAATTAATTAAAATAAAATAGGTATATTTACTGACAATTCTAATATATTAGGTTTAATAGGTATTTTTTCAAATTTTTATAATAAAAATAATTAACTTTATCTATACAGATTAAATCTATATAAAATAAAATCCGACATATTTATTTCTAAAAATATATTTTACTCGTATTTTCGTGACTATGGTATTCTTCCCTGTTTATAGATGATATAGTTTTCTTGGTTCAATTACCTTTTATTGAGGTGTAATCAAGCATTGATCAATCTATAATCAATCAATAGGGATGGAATTCTATTAGGAGTGTCCTAGATAAATATAATTATTCATTTTCTCAAAGCAATTTTTATTTTCGTTAGTATATTAGAAATGATTTTGTATTTAGAAATGGACAAAGGTTTACGTGAAAAATTGTTGATCAGCCTTTAATCTTTGATAAAAAATAAAAAATAAATAATGATTATCCTGTAATGTCTTGTATTATTACTACTTGTGGTTCACCAATTGGATATTTATCTCCATATTGCCAGAAATAAACAACTTTACCATATGTTTCATCTAATATGGGTTTTAATGTTAGGGCTTCTTCTGATGTTAAATCAGGTAATGTAGCATTGACTTTTGGTAGTTCAGTTAGATGATAATGCCAATATTTCTTTTCCTCTTCAGGAAGTTCTTTATATTGTTCTGAAGTTATTACGTATTCTATTCCATATGGTTTATCTTGATCATTCATTCCTGTTGGAAATAATAGACAAGCAGCAGACATGTCGTCATATACCTTACAGTGATGATGCACTATTCTGTCCGTTACATCTTCATCGACATTAGATGAAGTCATATTTGGATTAATATGCTTAATAGCTTCTATATGGAGATCATTGAAACCTAGTATTGCAGGATATTCTACTTGTCTTGGGTTTAAATCTGGGTTATAAAGTAATTTCGTGTTGTTGTTTGTGTCTGTTTGTCCGATTATATTCGAAATTCCTGTTATTCCAAGAAATAACAAGGATATTGTTATAATCATTGCTAGATTAATTTTCTTAATCATGTGTCTTCATTAATTGCTATTTTATTTAAAAACTTTTATTCTATTTTTCCAATAAATCTAATTTTATTATATTGATTTGGATATCCAAAATAGCCTACCATTAATAATTATCATATTTAATAATAGTACAAGAACAAGAGATTTTCTATAATTCTTGGAGGATATTATAAGTGAGCTTAAAAATAAGTCATTTGTTTTATTTTAGATGTCGCCTTTTAGATTTTTTTATATATTTTAAATATTTCATTTACTTTAGTTGTCGATATTATAGGCTAAAATAAGTTTTTAAATATGATATGATAAAGTTGAAATTTTCATCATCATAAATATCCTCAACTGAATTTGAGAATTGATAATTTTATTGTAATTATCTATGCTTTATAAAATAATTTTGTCAAATATGTTAATTGCCTTTTTTTATTTCATATAATGAATTGAATGGATTATCTAAATCTATTTTTTTTATGTATTTGAAACCAGCACGAGTACAATATTCTTTTACTTTTGATTCGGGTAAACCCGCAGTACCCAGACCTTCTCCACCATCTCCAAGAGAAACAGTCATACAATACATAATGCTCCACCCATAAAATAAAGTACCAAACGGACCAATATTATCTTCAAGTTTATCCTTTGTATTAATTTCTAAAAGTAGATAAGTTCCATCATCCTTGAGTGATTTTCTTATTATTTCAAGAGCGTTATAAGGTTGAGCCATATCATGTATTACATCAAATGTAGTAATAAGATCATATTCATTTTCTGGTAAACCTTCTTTGGTTATATCTAATATCTTGAAAAAAACATTATCATTATCGAATAATCCTTCTCGTTTTGCATTGAGTTTTGCACCCTCTATTGATTCTTTATGAATATCATAACCATAAAACTTTGAATTAGGAAATGTTTTCGCTAACTTGATAATGGCTTTACCACGTCCACATCCGATGTCTGCAACTTTAATTCCTTTTTTTAGCTTATTATTTAATCCTGGAATTGAAGATATCCATTCCTGTACCAAGAGATTTTCAAACCAACTTGAAGTCATTCTCTCCATTCCTTCAAATTCGTTTTTATCGTAGTCTTCAATTGAAATTCCTTTTCCATTTTCAAAAACATCTAAAAGTTTTTCTAAATTCTTAACTTCTGCAAACATACTTTGATACATTCCTGCTACAAACACAGGTCCTCCTTCTTTTGTCAGTAACTGCGCATGTTCTTGTGGAAGGGTAAAAGTATGATCATCAGGATTATATTCTAAATACTTTGCACATGTCAAACCATAAAGCCATTCTTTTGCATATCTTTCATTTATATTAGATTTTTTTGCAAAAACTTGACTTGTTGTGGGACCATATTTTTCAAGTTTTTTAAAAAGGTCCAATCGATCTCCTATTATACAAAGTAAAGTAGCATAGCTTCCACTCAAATCATTAAATATCTTATCCATAAATGAATTTAGTTTGGTTTCATCCAAATTCTTTTTTGTTTCATCATTCATTATTATTTATTACGATCTCAATATGAGAGATTTATTTTAATATATTTACAAAAATGAATTGAATAACAATCAATTTTAGAAGATTCATATCAATATTGTTTATTACGCGAATCTTCAACAGGTTCGGAAGAATTAATCATATTATTTGCAATATATAAATTAAAAATAACATTTGAACAATTTGTTACAGATGAAAAAATCAAGGCTATTTTTAAAATAACAATTCACAGAGCAGATCTAGGATTTTCTGCTTTTACTATTTTCGTTCAATCCTTACTGACAATCCCACTTTCAGAAGTGATTTCTATTTTTAATTTGAAATACGAATTACTCCTTTTTTTAATCATCTATAATTAGAGACAATCTAAATTAATAAATAATCAAAGCGTCTCGCCTAAATTATCTAAGGGATTATATGTAGCAGAAGGTATGTTAGCAGGAGTAGGTAAAGTTCAGGAAAAAGTATTCGCTGAAACCACTAAAGAGAAATATTCAGAAATTATTGAAAGTACAGGAGTAATTACTACAAAAGATGGAGAAAAAGCAACTTACAAAGGATTTGTAATAGGGCAGTCAAATGAAAAAGGAGAAATGATTTTCAGAGGAATTAAAATTTATGAAACTGATTCAACTGGGAAATTGGAATACTTAAATAACTTGGTTGGCTTGTCGTTATATATACGCTCTCTAGATGGCATTGATGGAAAATTCAGCGGTCAAGTTTTTGACCTAAAATAATTTTTTTATTTTTATTTTTGGTAACTAACATTTTAATTATAATAGATATGTGTAAATGTCTATATTAAAATTAATTAATATATTCTACTATTTTATTGACTACTGTGTCTCTTAATAAACTAAATATAGAATTAAGTTATTAGATCATTACGTCATGTGTAAGAAGGTTTTTGTCTAGTGGATATCTATTCTGATGGATAACTTCTGAATGAAAACCTTCGAACAAATACAATTATGTTCTTATCTATTGAAAAAAGAAGTATATATATTACTTTCAAATATTTATTTATGATCTGTTACATTACGTATTATTAATTTTTATTATAAAATAATCAATACTAATTATCTTATATTCTCCAATTCCTAAAAACATTATACTACTACTTTATATTCAAACAATCTCTAATGTTTGTCCGTACCCCAGATATACTAAATTTGAATTTAAAAAACAATGAATAACAATAAAACCAAAATTGGTTCTATGTTCCTATTAGCAGCAATCTTAGTTGTAGGAACAATATCAGTTACTAATATTCCAAAGTCATTTGCAGCACCAGGAGCAGACATCCAGACAATCAAATGTGTCAATAGCAACGTCAATATCAATGGAATAGACGTGATTAAACGTCACCAAACAACAGACTTGGAAGAAGTAGGAGCAGCGGAACAGCAAGAACAAGGACAACAACAAATACAGAATGGTCAAAGAAATGGATTATTTGACGGATTAAACATTGACAAAAATCTAGTAAATATCTGTGTTAACTTCAACTTTAACGAACAAGAAGACGACGAAGACGACAGTGGCGGAGGCCAAGCCTAATCCCTAAACTTTATTTTTTATTACTATACCTTAACAAAATAATACATACAAATCAAACCCTTTGTTTATATAATATTTAATCTATTGTAGTAACATAATAATTTTTACTATTTTTATCTCATAAAACAACCTTCCTAATTATCTAATATTCTAAAATTCATAATAAAATTATACTACAACATTATATTCAAACAATATCTAATGTTTGTTCGTACGTCAGATATACTATATACTATCTAATAGAACAATGAATAGTAGTAATAAAACAAAAATATTCTCAATGCTCTTGGTAGGTGCAATATTAGTTGCAGGAACTATATCAACAATGATTCCAGCAACATCTTTTGCACAATCGCAATATACCTATGTTCCACAACAAGAATATACAGGATATGAAAATTCTTATGGAAATGGCTATGACAAGAAACAAGCAACAGATCTAAATATTCAAAAAGTAAAATGTAATAATATTATCATAAATGGAGTAGATAAATCTAGTCCAACTACAGGAGATATGACTGGTAATACAATGGCTGCTGACGAAGAAAATGATGGAACAGGTCAACAACAAAGTCAAGGTTTTGCCAATGGTAAACAGAAACCGAAGGATATCAAAAACAATATAGCAAATATTTGTGTAAATAAGAATATCCTAGTAGCAGCAGAAGTACCACCAGTTGTAAATCAAGATTGTGAAGATTGTTTTTCAAGTTTAGATGAACAAGTTATCAATAGATTTTTGATGACTGTTGACGCTATTCTTAACAGTTTACAAGTAGATGCACAAATCAATACACTTGAAGATCTTTGTAACTTTCTAGAGACATCAACACAAATATCATCTGTAGAGAAATGGCAACTTTTAAGCACAGCACTAGGTAGTGAATCATTACCTCGTCCAACCATAGACAATATACTACAATGCTTGGAAGATTTGGGAATAATTGTCGAGCCAGCATAATATATAGATAGAATCATTATCTCATTTTTCTTTTTAAGTATCTTGATAAATAATTAATCGATTAGACGTAAAAGGATAATAGAAATATGATCCCTTATATGTATAATAATTAAATTGAATTGCGAGTTGTATTCTCTTTGCTGAAATAAGGTACACATATCTTATATTCTTAGTTTATAAAACAATCAATACTAACTATCTAATATTCTGAAATTCCTAACAACATTATACTACTACATTATAGTCAAACAGTATCTAATGCTTGTTAGCACTCCAGATATACTAAATTTGAATTTAATGGTACAATGAATACTAAAACCAAAATAGTTTCTATGTTCCTATTAGGAGCAATAATGGTAGCAGGAACAATATCAATGACTCTCCAATCATCATTTGCTATTACAGAAGAAAGAGAATACCAAGACCACTATGGCAAAGATCCGTATAACAAATACTACAATGGTCATGATGATCCATTTGGAAAAGACCATGACAAAGAGTATAAAGGTGCAAGTGTCCAGTCTATCAAATGTGTCAATAGCAACGTCAATATCAATGGCGTAGATGTTAATAAACGTCCACCACCAGTATTGGCAGAAGATGCAACAGCAGCACCAGAAGCACAACTAATTAGAGAAAATGGTCAAGGAAATGGCTTATTTGGTGGATTAAACATTGACAAAAATCTAGTAAATATCTGTGTTAACTTTAATTATAACAACCAAGAAGAACCACAATCCATAGATAGTGACGGAGACGGAATACTCGATGAAAATGATAACTGTCCTTTTGTAGCCAATCCAGATCAATTAGACAGCGATGGTAATGGAATAGGAGATGCTTGTGATACTGAAGCATAATTTTAATCAGTAAATGTAATACTGGAATACAAATCTAATCCATCTATTTTTTATTTTATTACTAACTAATAATAATTCTTTTTTGTTGTATATATAGATAGGATAACCATACACTATTGCAAAATATTGAAAAATAATACCTAAAAGCCATGCAAAAGTAAAGTCAAGGATAAATGCAGTTATCAAGACAGAACCGAAGAGAAGTATGCTTCCAATAAAGATAATCCAGGTACTTAACACATCTCCAATCGTACATCCTGCACCACAATGAGTAGCAGAAACAAAAATCCTTTCCCAGAATTTTCTATTTGACTTTCCATTTTTATATTCATGTGATTTCATAAGATGTTTTTGATCTGAACTTGATCTACTAGAATAACTACGACCCAAATGGAAAAAGCCCAAATTCCGATAGGTACCAAATAAAATACTGTGACAGGCCACAATACATTCATAATAGTCATTTTCTGCCTATTTTGTTTTTGAATATATCGTATGAAACATAAATTGTTAATATTATTCCGGTTATAAAATATAGATAAGAAAAAACTTGTAGCCAAATAGGGATATCAGTAAAATCTATTAAAGGCACATATAACCAATTAATATCACCCCTTATTAACTATAATTAAAAATTTTTGGGTGTAATAATGTCTGATATTGAATCAGATTGTGTAGGTTGTATTGTCAGGAATTTAGCCTGTTCTAAATTTATAGTATTTTCTAGTGCCTAAACTATTACGTATATTGAAATAGAAACAAGAATAGATATTGTTGAAAAAAATATTGTTAAAAAAGTTATTAATTTACATTACTTGTAAATAAATAAAATCATGTTTAAATCGTAATTCAATAAAAAAATAAGTACGTTCTACTTTTAGTACATCTATCGATATTACTCCCAAAGGGACAGTAGTTTCTTATGGTTCATCTCATGTTATTAGGAATAAAAATTCATTATTCTAATGATTTCATAAATTAGTATTATTATTGATTTGAAAATTAAAGGTATGAATAAATAAACATATCTGGTTTGAACTCTATTGAAAACTATGTTATTTAGATTTATTATAGTGTAGACTCAGCATTGGAAAAATTTACAAATCGTTTCAAGGTTAAAACAGAAATAAAGTTGAAACTATGTATTAACCGTCACCTGGATTTGGCCCAAAGTTAAATTTATCTATTAAAAGAGTCGTCTTTCCAAACTCACTTGGCAATTTATCAGTAGTATTATTCAGATAATTAAAATTATACACCAATATATTAGCATCATAGTCGTATGCAGGTTCAAACAATTCAACAACTACTGCATCTTGTCCTTCTTGGTCATCTATAACTAAAGCCGCATTAGGTGGATCTAAAAATAAACTATTATTTTCTGTATCTGCATTATACCATCTATCTAAAAACTCTTGAGTACTTTCTGTCTTCACAATCCTGTCAGGTCTATCTGAGAACAAGATGACATCAGAAACATCATGTAATTCCAAGAAATTAGTTGTTGCATTAACTTTGGAAACTGAACCTGATTCTGCATGTTGTATTGCAAGGAATTTAGGCAAATCTGAATCTCTCATATTTTCCTGTGCATAAACCACAGATGAAATTATAGAAGCAACAACTAAGAGTGTTGACGGCAATAGCATTAAAGTTATATTATTATCTTTCATCAATTAGCAATAAATTTTATAATATTTAAATTCGATTTTAATAAAACAATAATAGGATTTTTATATCAAAATCGCTATCGGTATTACTCAGGACTGGCAAGATTTCATGAGTGTTCAAATAAAAATTATTCTATGTTAATACCGATAATAGGATCAGTTACTCAATTATATATTAGCCAATATATTACAGCAAATTCTATATGTACGTAGTAAAATAAACAAATAGCGAGTTAAGATTTAATCCAAATAAGATAGGAGTAGTATTTTTAACCCAAGTATTTTTTCAGAAAAGATACAGTCTTTTCCCATGCATCTTTAGTTTCTTTTGGTGCATAATTATCTCCGGATGGATTAGCAAATGCGTGTCCAACTCCTTGATACAGATAAATTTCATTGGGTATTGCATTTTTATTTAATGCATCTTCAAATTGTTTGACAGAATCTACCGAAATAGATTTATCTTTATCTCCAAATATTCCTAGTATGGGCCAATTTATTTTTGAGAGTATTTCCTGATCTGTTACCAATCTACCATAATATATTATGGTAGCAGATAACGGATGTTCTTCACTATTTAATGATAATTGTAAGGATTGTTGTCCTCCAAAACACCAACCCAATGAAGCAATTTTATCTGGATTAACGTTTGGTAATGATTTAAGATATTCTATGGCTGATTTAAGATTTGCTATTGCCACTGTTGGATTGTCTCTTACCGCTTTGGTAAGTTCTGAGGACCGGTTTTTATCTGTAGTAACTTCACCATTAAATAAATCTACTCCTAATACAACATACCCTTCTTTAGCAAGCAGATTTGCCATATTTTTTATGTTATCATTCAATCCTTTATTTTCATGAATCATGACTACTGCGGGAAAAGAATTTTTCGAGGTATTGTTATTTTCAATTGAAGTATCTGCTTCTGAGGTAGGATATACAAGATAACCAGTTGAATTCTCAAAATAAGTAATAGTTTTATTTTCTATTTTAACTGCAGAATTTTTATTATTTAAATTCATCAGATCGGTAACATTTTTTGAACTATCAATTCCAGATGAATTTTGCTGACCTTCTGCTAAAGAAATGAAATTAGGAGATGGACCACTTATTGAACCTGCAAGGATAATTAAAATGACAAAAACTAATGGAGTATAAGATTTGTTCATTAATATATTAATTAGAATGTACTATTTAATACTTTAACGATAATTATACACAACTCACAAAGCAATAATAACTTTTAGTTAAAATAGTGGATATTAAATTCAATATTTTAGACACATCTTTCTGGCGTAAAATTTAAACTCCATCGTTCGTAATATTCTAATATTTGGAATGGAAAAAAAATTTAAGATTTTAATTTATACAACTGCCTTAACTACTTTGATTGCCGGGATATTACATATTCTTAAAGTCCCAAATGCTATTGATGGCAATATTAATGCAGGCATATTATTTTTAGTTGGAGGAATAGCGCAAATATTTTGGATAGTTCCTATTATAAAACAGTGGGGCAAAGTCTGGTATTCTATAGGTATAGCTGGAACAGTAATTTTTGTACTAATATGGGTAATTACCAGAATTCCTGATAATCCAATAACAGGTAGGGGAGGATCTATTAGTAATGAAGGAATAACAATACAAGTATTTCAAATTGCTTTTATTATTCTTAGTATTTTAATCTTGTTTAAAATCACAAAAATTAAGAGATAAATAAGATATATCTCATTTCTTTTGTTCAAATCTGTTTTTGGATACATATATAACAAATAACAATTTTTAATAAAGTTTAATATTATCTATTACAACATAATATTAGAGTCCTATTTTTAATAAGCTATTGGTACTACCACATCCTTAAATATTCATTTAGATTTTGAAATATTATACATATTTCATATAATTTAAGTTTCTGATAATCAAAGCTAAATACAATGTAGTAAAATACTATTATATCGAAAATTCAACTTCCTGCTACCCAGATCTTAAACCTTATTTCTACCAAATAATAATAAGATTCAGAAAATAAATTAAGTAAAAGACGTTTCCTTGCATTTTATCTATTCGGGATTAATTGGAGAAATAAACTTGCAGTGTTGGATCTATTAAAGTAGATAATCTAAATACCTCAATTGATTTTAGCAGTAAAAGCTATAAAATAAGACTTTCTACCAAATATATAAATCTCATATTTGAAATAAAAAATATAACTATATTGTAGTATATTCTCTTTATCTCGGATTTAGCTTAGGTAACACATCCAAAGCATTAACAATATCTAGAGCTGAGAAAAGAAGTTACATGTAATTATGGAATTGAATACTAAGGTTTGATTCATCTCATTTTTACAAAGGATTACGGCTATCTGTTTTCATATTATAATAAACAATTATTCAGATATGAAATAGATGTTTTTGAATATGTTTCTGTATTTGTTCAATAATAGTTCTATGATTGGAATCTATATCGCATGAACGAAACATACTTTTTTGCCCAAAAATTTCAATAGATCATTAGTTAAAATGTAAAGGAAACTTAAATGCTATATATACAGATGATGGTACGTGGTATAATCAAGTTAGTAAAATGAGGGAATTGAAACATTATCTACATTCTTTAGTAGAGAAAAATATACTGGAAGAATTAATTCAGTATTTGAAGGATAGCATTGAATCATTTGATCATTACTATCCAAGCATGCAAAAGGAATTCAATCTATTTCATGTATATTATTGGATACAATTTTTTATTTCAAAGTATAGTTATATAATAGCAAATAATAATTATGATTATTAAGAGCGGATAATTATGATCTTAAATTTAGATAATAAAGTATGAACAATTTAAACAATCCTTTGTTATTTTAGGATTTAATTAAACTATTCTAGAATTTTTCGTTATTTGGTTGATGATAAAAAAATGAAAAGAAATTTTTATCCTAACCTCCCATTTCTATAATCTTCTATGGCTTGATAAATCTCTTGTTGAGTATTCATCACAAATGGACCGTATCTTGATATTGGCTCGTTTAGAGGAATACCACCAATTAGTAATAATTCAAGTGGATCTTTTGACTCTTTAGCAGCTTGGATATATACTTCTTCGCCATCTTTATCAAATATTACCAAATTTCCTCTTTCAATTATTTTGTTACTACTATTATTTTGTTCAAATAGTCCTTTACCTTTTATAACATAAGCAAACACATTGTATTCTTCTGGAACTTGCTGTATTATTCTATTGCCATGTTCTAATTTAAAATGTAAATACATAATAGGAGTTATGGTATCAATTACTGCTTTTTCACCTAAGGATTCACCTGCTATGACTTTAACACTAACATTACCATTTTTAGTCGTTCCATTTGGAATTTTTGAGCTGGATATTTCTTGATATCTTGGTTTTATCATTTTGTTTTTCTTAGGAAGGTTGATCCATAATTGAAATCCATGCAATTTACCTCCATTTTTACTGAATTCTTTTTCGGGCATCTCTGAATGAATAACGCCAGAACCAGCAGTCATCCATTGAACATCTCCAGCACTAATAGTTCCAGAATGACCTTGAGAATCTTTATGTTCAAATTTTCCTTCTAACAAATATGTAACAGTTTCAAATCCTCTATGGGGATGATCTGGAAATCCTTTTTGATCTCCTGGTCTTATATCTATTGGTCCTATTTCATCTAATAGCAGAAAGGGATCAAAATCTGTTATGTAACTATTTGGAAAGGATCTATTCAATGTTACACCTTCTCCGTCTTGGGTTGTTTTACTCTTAATTATTTTTAAGATTGAACGTACATCTTTGTTTTTGTAAGTTGAATTATGTAAAGCTATTGTATCCTCTTTTTGTTTTTGTTTCATATCTTTTATTATTTTTTGATTATTTCTTTTTGACATATTATAATATACAACTCAATCTATTTAAGGTAAGTAGTAATTCATTACTTAGTAGGTATTTAATCTCTTACTTGCATAACACATCAAGCATTTTTGTGATAAGAAGATCGAAATAGATAAATATAACAGATCATTTTGTCCAAAGGCTATTCTCTTTTAAAATATTGACAATAAGAGTATTCTAAGAATTGGAAAAGATTTGATTAGATCATCTTTTATTATTAAGGAAGAGAAGAATAAATGATTAATCAAATAATAAATAAAATAGTAATAGATGTCACTACATTGGTCAAGTTAATGAAATCCAATAATAATGTAAATTAGTATGAATAAATATAAAAAAATTATTCAGAATATCTTCATTATTTCTCTGTATCACATAAGGATATGTTGGTTATTGTGATTAAGACCTGTTAGGTTGTTACTACCTCGCCTGCTACTTTGAAAAGGATTGTGCTTGTGATTTTGATATGATATAGATAAATGGATTCTATAATTTTTAGTTATCTATAGTTATCTGTATTTCTCTTTATTATTTGACTAATGGATTTTTAATTAATTATAAAATGAATATCCGAGAAGTATAACTTAATGGTTCTAAATACAATCCATGTCTTTCAACTGTTTACTATACTTGATATCATCCAAAAATAGAAAATAGATGTTTGAGTGATTAATATTCTCTGGATATTATTTCTTTAGTATTTATGAAAAGCAAAATCAATAATCTGATAAAATAAAATTTTTAATCGTAAATTATTTTTTTCATTTTTGGATTTTTATCATAAATAACTTTTTTAAAAAAGTTTCTTCGAAATATAAGATTTCCTTGTATTTTTGGATACTACTAAAATACTAGAACACTATGTCTCTTGTATTTCATGGTTGTACTTTAAAATCCATTCTACACCTTGTATTTAATTTTTTAATATTGAACATATTCTAATTAATTATCAATTAACATCTTTGTATTTTCATTTCACTTACTTTAAGATTTATTCTGTAGCCACATAATAATAAATCCAGATCTACAATAAACGATTGTAATATTCTTTACTTATTTGCTATCTTTTATACCTTCTAGTGTAAAATTTCTGTATGCATCAAACAAGAAAGTAAACCATGAAAGCTTGAATCTATGCAATCATTTCATTTTCACATATTTAAGATCCAAATTGGGTAGAATTTGGGAATGATCTGGGAATATCCTTTTTTATCAATAAAAATATAAAATTACTATGGCAGAAATCAGTATAATTGTTTCAGCTCTTGCTGGGATGGGATCGTTTTTCTCACCATGTATATTACCTATCCTGCCTGCTTTTATCTCATATTTATCTGGAACAACGCTTCATGAAATTAGTACGTTAAACAATAGAAAGAAATTAGTGGATAGCGAAAATTTCCAAAATCCAACCTCTACTTATAATAACAACAATAAAAAATCATTAACTATACAAAAATCTGTCAAATTAGGTATATTTTTAAATACTGTATATTTTGTACTGGGATTCTCTTTAGTTTTCTCGGTTTTAGGTGTCGCTCTCAATAGTATTCTGGTAAATGTAGGTATTGGTTTTCAAAATACACTTCAAATGGTTGGAGGGATAGTTATAATATCATTTGGAGGATTCTTAATACTTTCAACCAAGATCGTTAACTTGAACTTTGAAAAAAAATTAACTAAAATCCCTAAATTTAAAACCAGTTACATTACTTCATTCGTATTTGGAATTGCTTTTGCTGCTGGATGGACTCCATGTGTTGGGCCAATCTTGGGGAGCACCTTTACTTTGGCTGCTACAGCCCCCGGAGAAGCCTATAACCTATTATTGGCATATTCATTAGGTCTCGGAATTCCTTTTTTAATAACTGCGGCTTTCTTCTCTCGAGCTACTGGATTGATAAAAAAGATGTTCAAATATCTAAAGTATTTCAATCCTGTAATGGGTTCGTTATTAATAATTCTTGGAATCCTTATATTCACAAATCAATTAAATATTCTAGGCAATTTTCCACTTGCAAATGAGATAATCAATTTAGAAAGAGGTTTGTGATATCAATGAATAAGGATAATATAAGCGCAATTGTCACTGCAATTGCAGTAGTAGCGTTAATAGCCGGATTTGCAATATATTTTAACACACAAGGATCTGGTATAACATCTGGTACCACATCTACATCTGGTGAATTCATACCTATAATAGGACAAAAAAATGAGAATGGCACATTTGTAAATATTGATAAATCTCAATTCAAAAAAGCAAAAGATTTTGCCCAGATTTCTGAATATATCAATACAGATCCAATATCAATTAAGGATCTGCAAGACAAAGTCATATTGGTTGATTTTTGGACATATAGTTGCATAAATTGTATAAGAACTATACCTCATCTCAATGAATGGTTTGATAAATACGCTGATAAGGGGTTGGTAATAGTAGGAATACATACACCTGAATTTGATTTTGAGAAAAATACAGAGAATGTAAAATCTGCTGTTGAAAAATTTGGGATAAAATATCCAGTGTTGCAAGACAATGATAAAGGAACATGGAACGAATATGATAATAGATACTGGCCTCGAAAATACTTGATTGACGATGAAGGATATATTAGATATGATCACATAGGAGAAGGATCTTATAACGAAACAGAAAAAGTGATTCAATCTCTTTTAACTGAAAGAGCTGCACACTTGGACTTGAAAAATATTAGTTTTGGTGACCTACAGAATAAAACTAATACCGAATCAAAACTAGATTACAAAGATGTTGAGTTTTCCAAGATAAACAGTCCAGAGTTATACTTTGGATATGACTTTGCAAGATCTGGCTTAGGCAACTTGGAAGGTTTTACACCCAACCAGATTGTCTCCTATACTCTTGCGGATGATGCTAGAATTCAACCTAATTTGATTTATCTAGAAGGGAAATGGAAAAATAATCCTGATCATATGGAATTGCAAGGTGATAACGGAAGTATTGTATTAAAATATGATTCAAGAGCCGTGAATATAGTTGCTGGTGGGACTGGAAATTTTACAGTAACACAAGATGGTATTTTAATAAATGATGACCAAAGCAAAGATTCTTCTAGTGATGGAACATTTATGGTTGATGGACAGAGGTTATATAATTTGGTAACAAACAAAGATTACGGACAGCATACAATAAAGATTGATGCACAAGGAAAAGGATTTCAGATTTATACATTTACATTCGGATAAATGAAAATGCAAATAAAAATGAATAAGATAAAAATAAAGAAATAAACATGGACGGGAAAAAGAAAATCAAAGGAAAATGAAGATGAAAGTGATTATATAACTATGGAAAATTTAATGGAGATAAATGCTATTGTAAGTATAGGTACAATCATTATTTCAGGTATTTTGTTATACTTGTACGCAAAAATATACTCAAAGGTTAGGGCTACATTTACCATAGGATTAATGTTTTTTGCTAGTATGCTTGTTGTACAAAATTTGATAGTTGTATATGCGTATTTTGCAATGGCACCATTATATGCCGAAGGATTATTGCCATATTTCCTATTTATTCACATAGCTGAACTTGCAGGAGTTGCTAGTCTATTAAAGATTACCCTTTAAATCAATTAAAAATGAGATACATATATTTACAAAAATCAGTTTGGATATAATATTAGAATTTTTTTGTATCTAACCATGATAACTACAAGAATCCTGATTTATAACAAAATTTATAGTATATCAAGATAATTTATCTGATGAAATAGTTAACTTGATGATGTTTAATGCATGACCAAGAAATAATACGATTGTTATGGTTTGTTTTTGCAGGGACCAGAGGTGGTGAAAATCGTATTAAAATTCTAGATCTTCTTATTAAAAACCCTTTAAATATTAATCAAATTTCCGAATATCTGGAATTAGATTATAAGACAATTAAACATCATATTCAAATTTTAGAAAAAAATAATCTGATCACTAAAATAGGAGACAAATATGGAATATTATATTTCGTTTCCAATTATATGGAAAAGTACATTGAGTCATATTATGAAGTAAAAAGAAAATTATCTCATAACATATAAATGTTAATTGATATTAATATTATTTATATAATCAATTATACAAAATATTATTTCTTTTGATAGGTTTTTCTATAATATTTATTAAGGAGATAAGAAATTTATGATGTTCAAAATATCTCATTCTATGATCAATAGTTGCCAAAATCCTTAGCAATTTTGTTGGGTACACATTGACTTGATATCAAATACTTTTTCTCTTATGTCACGATTAACGTCAGTTTTTTTATTTCAGAAAAGATATCAACTAGAAGCACACTCTTATAAAAGAAAATCTATCATTATGAAGAATTTCAAAATGTTATGTATCTGCATAATTACTTAGTGAGGTTCACAAACATATAATATTGACACTAATATGTAACCTATGTTGTTATGTCTATTATAAGGATATAAAAAATACTTACTAAGAAGTTAAATCTGGGATAATTTTATGAATCTAATATTCGATAGATTATCTAATTCTTGTGAAGCAGATCCATAGAACTATAAGAAATATTATTTATTCAGTAAGATTAGGTCCATTACTTCCTGTAGAATAATATTGTATTGATTGTATTATAATACTAAAATCATTTTTCTGTATTGATGTAGACTTGTAAACTAGCAATATATGTCAAACACTGATATATCCTTAACAATCAGATAAATTGTAAGTCTAGGCAACTATTCTAAATACTAGTGTTGACATCAGATTTTTTTAGCCAAAATACCAAAGCACTGTTACTAATATTTAATAAATTGTCTACATCAAAAGATATTAAGTAACGTATATTACAAGATTTAGAATCGAGTAATATTGACATAATTATTTTATCAATGTTCGATTCCTCTATACTGAGTATATGTGTGTTATGCTTAAAACTTTTTTATTTTAAAATATCTTTATATTTTAGAAATTATTCTTATTACTAGTTCAATGAAGGTTAATCTAGGATTATTTTTATGGATTAGCATTATTTCTCTAACCTCGATGCTAATTGTATACAATTATAATGATTTTGATTCGGTGTTTGCAGATGAAACTATACTAGATGCGCAAAATTACGCTTACGTGATAATTGGAACCGATGAGAGGGATAAATTGGGAGGTTCAAATCTTAAAGATATAATACTTGGAGCTGAGGGCAACGATCGAATAAAAGCAAAAGGCTCTTCAGATTATATTGATGGCGGGCAAGGAAAAGATAGAATTGAAGGCCATAACGGAAATGATAAGATTTTTGGTAATTCTGGAAGCGATAGGATAGAAGGTAATGCTGGCAATGATTACATTGATGGCAATACAGGAGATGATCTAATTCAAGGAAACTCTGGAAATGATAAAATTCTTGGCTATAGCGGTGATGATATTATTCAAGGAAATAGAGGACATGATACCATTTATGGAGAAAAAGGAGATGATAGAATTGAAGGAAATTCTGGAAATGATTGGTTAGATGGAGGCTCTGGTCGTGATCTCTTAATTGGTGGCTCTGGAAATGATGTTTTATGGGGGAAAAGCGGAAAGGATGTATTTATAGGCGGATTTGGGAAGGATGAATTCCATTGTGGCAGAGACTTTGATGTGATTTTGGATTATAATCCATTTGAAGGCGATACAAAATCAAGCAACTGTGAAGTCTTTTAAGCACTAAAACAATCTTTTTGTCTTTATTTATTAAAATGAGAAAAAATCATAATAAACTGCATTGTATTTGGCTATAGATCATAATCATAAAGCTGATAACATCAACAAAAAGTTATATCTTTCTTTTTATAAATCATTGATTTTATCTATTCATTTAGTAAAAATTTCAACAAAATAGTATTTGTTTAGTTTATTAGATAAGCAATGATCCTCTTTTAGTATAATCTTGAACAAATAAAACATGTTTTCACTGTCAAATATCTTTGAGACAAATGATAAAACGTTTTATCAGGGTGAAACTAGTAAACCATTCCACTCGCAAACTCAAAGCTCACTCAATCTTTTACAATTAAATGCCAATTAACAAACTGATATCGTTTGATTTAAAAAACAGCTATGAATCCTTAAAGTCCAATTGACGCTTTAAATTCTTATTTTAAATTACTGTAATTATTAATGATTGATATTGGATTTTCATCCAACGGAAAATGATTTTAAGAATTTACTTTAAAACCTGTATAGGACATACGTATTCCAATCCATTACTAGATAACAACTATATTAATATCGTGAAAGATGTTTGATTCACTGGTTTGTTGTTATGGAGAAGGTAGGAATTGTTTATATTGAAGTAAGTTTATTTTTTAACAAAAAAGTGAGATCAAAAATTTTTCTTTTGAATGTATTACTTCTAACTATTTTCCTACTCATTGTACCTGATTTAACATATTCATCTGTTGTGGCTCAAAGTGATAGATCCTTTGCTGGTAATGCAGCTCCCTTTGTACCACCATCAACGTCAGAACGATTAGGATCTCTTTCTATTGGTGGATTTGAATTTGATGATGATGGGCAAGGAGAAGACGACTCATTGGACAAAGATCCACTTCCATTATTGACACAAGACGAAATTAATGATTTTTTAAGTGATGATTTCGATTTTGAGCAAAACCGATCTAATTTATTGGCCACAAAACGATCGGCCGGTGATCCGATTTCAAATGTAGTTGAAGAAATCGTAAAAAACTGGACAATTATAAAAGATGAAGAAGATGTATCTGATTTTGATTTTGAATCAAACATTAAATTTAAGAATAAAGATCCTGAACAAATATTACAAGATCTTGAACTAATATTACAAGCACAAGAATTAGCTCCCGAATCTGAAAACCAAACAATTGCGACGGTAAATGCAACCGAAGACCTTCAAGCACTATTAAATGCAACTGAAGACGATTTTGAAGTAGAACAAGACGATGAAATTTCAGCAGCTGAAACTCCTGATACACAAGTTCTTGATTTTATCAATCAAACTAAAGATATAATGGAGTCATCTGTTCCTACCGTTAATGAAACTACCATAACAGAGGAGCCTATTGTAGGAGAAGAACAACCATTGGTTCCTACCGTTAATGAAACTACCATAACAGAGGAGCCTATTGTAGGAGAAGAACAACCATTGGTTCCTACCGTTAATGAAACTACCATAACAGAGGAGCCTATTGTAGGAGAAGAACAACCGTCTGACGATATACAGACTGAAGAAGCCCCCGATGAAGAAGTAGAAGCTCAGGAGGCACCTAATGTACAACCTACAGCACAAGATGTTTCTGTTACTACATCACAAAATCAACAGATAGATATAAAATTAAATGCAAATGATGCAGATGGAGATAAACTAGCATTTACAATAGTAGATGACCCGTCCGATGGTAAATTGGGTACTATTGATCCATCCACCAATACAGTTACTTATACTCCTGATGATGATTTTTCTGGTAAAGACTCTTTCAAATTTATCGCAAATGACGGCGATACTGACTCTAATGAAGCTACTGTATCTATTACAGTAAATGAAGCCACAGATGAAGAAGACGAAGATCAAGATTAATATGGATAGTATGAAAAAAATTAAAATATTTAATTTATTTTTGCAAATTTTTACTGATTATCACTAATTTATATATCTTTACGATAAATGGAAAAATGCCCTAGTAATAAAGATCTGGTTCATAGCGTTTAAACCTAGTTAATACCGCTTCCTAATAAGAATATTAAATGATTTTCTTGGATCAAGTAATTGAATGTACAGATATAGTCAACCATATTACATATTTTAATTATGCAAATCTAGAATCGAATTTTTAATGATATATATGAAGCCTATTTCTATGTTCCTGATTCTAAGTATTTTTTATTATTGGATTAAATTTATCGATAATAAAAATACAAAGTCAAAATATAATCCTACAACAATCAAGTACATGTTAGGAATTTCTCATTATATTTATTGAGTATTAATCGTATTATCAACATAAAATATCTTCAAGAAATTAAGATCAGTTTTAACTCAAATTAAATAAATCTTGTCAAATATATTGCTATAACGATATTATAATATGTATTATGATATCTCCATTTCAGAATAACAATAATTTTAGAAAGTTTGAATCGTTGTACATATGGAAACTGCTAACAGAGAACAGAGGAAACAGCCTGCCTTGGTATTTAGCGGTATCCTTAAACCATATGCCTGCTAAATACCTAATTTGTAGATCAATACCTTGTAAATTTCCTAACTTAACTAATGTAAATGAACAAGATCTTTGGGAAGAGCTAACAAACCTAACGGAAGATTTCTTAGAAAAATGGAAATTGATAAAATCCGGTAACACTGATCTCAAACCTGAAATAATCCACCAAAGAAAAACATCCCTTTTAGATTTGAATGTTGAGCTCGTTAAAAGAATGCTAACACACTGCAACTTTTGCCGCTGGAATTGTAGGATAGATAGATCACTCGATCAGAAAGAAAACCTTGAAAAAAAAATTTCTAATTCTAGATTAAAGAAGAAAAAAGTGGGTACTTGTCAGCTAGAATCAACATCCAGAGTAGGCAGTTATTTTCATCACCGCGGCGAAGAAATTATTTTCAGGGGAACTAATGGATCAGGTACAATTTTCTTTACAAGCTGTAATATGAGATGTTCATTTTGTCAAAATGGTGATATAAGCACAGACAAGGAAAATGGGATACCCATTACCCCATATAATTTAGCGCTTATGGTTTGGCAACTTAGAATGGAAGGGTGCCATAATATCAACTGGGTTGGAGGGGATCCAACCATCCATCTTCATACTATTACACAGGCAATAAACATCCTTGACTCATTTGAAATAACCTGGATAAATAGCACTAACATTAAGAAGAACATTAATTATATTGAATCCATAAAGTCTGATAAATATTTCAACGATTCATTTTCGCAAAACACAGCAAATGCATTTTATAAAAATTCAATGTTCAATAGCCCTCAAATTTGGAATTCAAACTTCTTTATGAGTACTGAGACAACTAATATTCTACGTACCATTATGGACGCTTGGCTACCAGACTTGAAATTCGGACCTGGCAAATGTGCCTTGGAACTTTCTCGAACTCCCTGGTACTGGGAAACTGTAACTACCAACCTAAAACATATACATGAATGGGGAGAAGATTTCATAGTCCGTCATCTAATAATGCCTAACCATTTAGAGTGTTGTACAAAACCAATCCTAGATTGGATTGCAAAAAATATGCCAGACATTCAGCTTAATATCATGGATCAATATCATCCAGACAATCTATGTGACCCTTTGTCACCTCACTTTAAAGAAAGTTATAAGGAAATTTCAAGGTCCCCTACCGAAAATGAATTAAAAACGGCATACAGATATGCGAATGACTTGAATCTTAACTTTAAACCATTATCATATGAAAAAATGTGCTTTCCATAATAAGATAATTAATAAGAATTAGATATCTCTCTTTTAAGGCAAGAAAATACAGATGAACAAGGTATGAAAATCAAAATATAACATTGTAGAGATTATTTTTCTTTTTTTTCAAAATCAGGAGATGAATATTTAACTTAATACTGTTCAAATACTGTTCAAATACTGTTCAAATACTGTTCAAATACTGTTCAAATACTGTTCAAATACTGTTCAAATACTGTTCAAATACTGTTCAAATACTGTTCAAATCCAATCCCTATACTTTTCAAAACCTGATAAATTTTCGCAATATTAAGTAAAATATATTTTTAAAATAATAATATATCTTGCTAAGAAAATCATGAGATCATTTAAAAATAATTTTTCTATACAGCCACTATGCGTCCGATACCTCCTCAATTAAAACTAGAAATAATCACGTCTTATCTCAATGGATTTTCTCACAGGGAAATTTCTAGGGAGTCAGGAATTTCACTAGGAAGTATCTCGAATGTTCTTGAATCTTTAAAATCGGAAAGAAAAGAATTTGAAGAGTTACGATTATTATCGCAAACTATAAAAAATAATGGTCTATCTTTATCTAAAATTTTCGAAGCTATTCATTTCCTGCTATGGCTGAAAAGGTATAATATTAAATGTGAATTTGTGATCCAAATGTTAGACCATATGAATACAGAAAGTTTTAGATTTGATCTCGATCTCGAAAATTTCTTTCATCGTCTATCATCACTTTTGACTTATGAAAAAAGTATCGGGATAAAAATCGAAGATCTTTTTTATTTGATGGAGGATAAATTAGGGGAGCGACAAAAACTGGAAGAAGAAATAAATAGATTGTATAATGTATACAAAGTCACGAAAAAAGAATTACATGAATACAAGGAAAACAAAGATTTATTTCTGAATTTTCTTAATCCTCATAATGAGTACAAAATACCAACGAAAATAAATTGGATTATGAATGAATTTGATTACAAAAAAGCCTGTGAGTTGTTTGGGCAAAAATTCAACACTAGAGATCTTTACAACAAGTTATATCAAGTTTATCAACAACCAGAAAAATATCCAAATCTGGTGAAACGAATTTTAAATTTGGATTGAAATTAATTTACCTCCATCATGAACATATATTTATTTTGTAACCCCTATGATATTGATAGATAATAACGATTAAACAGATCTATTAATTTGGAAAGAGGTATTCTGAGAATATAATGTTTAATAAATGTATAAAATTAGATAAAAAAAGAACTTATTTTATAAAAATGTATTCTCATACCTATTTTTTCTTGGGTTTAGTTTACACAATACAGCTAAAGCGTTAATTGTATGAGGAAAAGAGAAGTTATTATGTTTATGTTGTAATTATACATAATAATCTGGATCCTCAAATTTACAAAAAAGTACATTTTTTCATAGATGAAACAGTTATACAGATTGATGTGAAAAATTTTGGTCAGGGTTTTGTATTGAAGCAATTCAATTTTCTATGCTTAGAATCAATATTTGAGAAGAAACAAGCTAGTTACAGAAAATTTTATAGACCTCTTGTATTTTAATACTGAAAAAATCATATCTATACAAACCACGGAATATGGTGTGATAAATTCTACTGTATATTGCGATTAAATTACTATATATATACATTATTCATCGGAAAAAAGTTTGATCGAATGAGTTAACCTACCGCTATTTTAAAGACAGAATAGAAAGTTTAAATCAGTATATCAATGTAGATTAAAGTGAGGTAATCTACTCTATTTTTATAATTGGATATAATTCATTGTATCTATTTATATAGATAGTATAGCTAGTAACGATTATTTTTCGTACAAAGAGGTAAATATAATCTTAAATTAAGAATCTATAAAAGATAATTGGATATCTTTTTACTCACTTCCAAAATAAAACAATCTTAATAATTTAAAGTTTAAAAGTTTTAGGAAAAATTAAACTCAAAATTATCTATCTAAATATATTATTTAGGTCCTCTTTGAATATAACAATCCATTTTAAAATAAAAAAATAAAGCAATATCAATAAATATTCCTTTCATGTTTGAGAATTGTTCCTATAAATATTTGCACCATGATCTATACATATAGGAAAAGATCAATTTTACTGATACTGCAATTTGCTATCTATTGTTTTAACTCATGAGATTGTATTAGTTATTAACTAATCCTATAAATCATAAACAATAGAATACTATCTATTGAAGTATTTGAAAATTTAAAGCAGTAATAATTACTATTTTACATGCTCAAATACTTGTATTCGTGAATTACCGGTATCAGAAACAAAAACTCTTCCTGATGGATCTATCGCAATATCCTCGGGCCTATTAAAATTTCCATCTTTCTTACCCTTCGCTCCAAATTTGCTTATGAATTTGCCATCCTTATCAAATACTTGAAAATTTGTATAAGTTTTATCCATTACAAAAACTAAACCATCTTTTTCGTAAAGAGCTATACCAGGTGCAGTGGCAGAGAATTGACCAGATTCATTCCCAAATGAACCCCATTGTTTTAAGAACGTAAAATTTTTATCAAAAACCTGAATCCTGGAATTTTTCATATCTGTGATAAACATAGTGTTGTTGGTATCAAAAACAATTCCATGCGGTTCATTAAACTGTCCTTTCCCTGTACCTTCAGAACCAAAAGATTTTATAAAATTACCCTTATCATCAAATTTTAAGATCTGATGAGAATTCTTGTCAGTTAAATAGACAGATCCATTATAATCAACAGCCAACTGATGAGGTGTTCTTTCAGCACCTTTTCCACCAGTATTTTCAAATCCCCATTTTAAAATAAAATTACCCTTATCATCAAATTTTTGTACTCTGTGATTTTTTAATTCAAGTGTATAAACATATTTTCCAGAAGGATCTACAGCTACATCATGTAATTTATCAAAGTCACCAGAGTTATTACCTTCTTTTCCCCAACCTAAAATAAATTTTCCATCTAGATCATATTTCTTAATCTGATCGTTACCTGTATCAGTAACATAAACGTTTCCTGATTTATCAATATATATACTGTGTGGCGAAGATAATTGGCCTTTTCCACTATCATTCCCGCCAAATTTGAACAAAAATTTATATTCTGTAACATTACTTTCACTATGAACATTTTCAGAAGACATTAACATAGAAAAGGTTAAAACTAAAATTCCATATAATACTAAATTGTAACTCATGTACTATAATATTTCGTCATAATTCTTATTTATAAATTCCCTTATTTGCTATAAATACATTATAGTATTAAATGATATACCCATAAAAAATTGAATTAGAACTACTCATTAATTCTAATAAATTTCATCGATAGAATAATCTTGAAAAAAATCAAAATCTGCATTTTAACTCTTTTCTTCTAGTCAAACATAGATATATGTAATAAATAATTTATAACAATATTCTCAAACCTTCATTTATGGGATTTCTATCGCTAACGATTTATAGTGTTCTAAAATTCGATAAATATATATTCAAAAATAAAGAGATTCCCGGAGATTTGAATATTACAAATTTAGATAAAATACATTATTATAGAAAATACTTGAAAATATAATAAAATCTCTTAATTAGAACAAAAGCATATTATTATTGGAACAATTTTGCATCAACAGGATGATATAAAAGATGTTCGTTGTACTGTATCTTTTTCCACCGAAGACGAAATGAGTAAAGCTTTTGGAATACTCATATATGATTTAGATGTATGTTTTGACGGAGTAGATAAAAGTACAATCAGAATCCCAATAAATGTCTGTGAAGTGTTAAAAGCAAGAGGAATAGAATTAAAACATATGTAATTTACCCTTCCATTTCTATGATCAAATGAGCTTAATATTAAGTTAGACCAAAATCCTATTTTACTAAGGTAAAATAAAATTTAATATTTTTAACAAAAAGATCAAGCGGTTTATTTTCTTTATTTGAACTTTAATTTGACTCATATTCAATGATGTGACCAGTATAAAGTATACAAAACCTCAATTTAATTCAAGGAAATGCGGAAATATCAATTAAATTCAACAATTATATAGAATGATCAAACGTGTTTTTAAATGAATTAAAAGATTAAATATTCTATAATACTTTATTTAATTACAAAATGCAAGCAGAAAATACTGGAAAAACAATAGATGAACAAAAATTACAAGAGTTTATGCAAAAAGCTATTGTAGATATTGCCGGGTCTTATAGTTCGATGCTTATAATTCTTGGAGAGCGACTCGGATTATACAAGGCAATGGCAGAAGCAGGACATCCTATTACATCTGAAGAGCTAGCAAAAAAGACTAACACACATGAACGTTATGTCAGAGAATGGCTTGCAAATCAAGCAGCAGGAGGATATGTAACTTATAATCCTGAAGATGGAAAATATACTCTTCCACCAGAACAAGCAATGGCATTGGCAGATGAGAATAGCCCAGTGTACATACATGGTGCGTATCAATCATTGCGATCTTTGTTTAAAGACGAAGAAAAATTTGTAGAGATGTTCAAAAGTGGAAAGGGATTTAGATGGGGTGAACATCATCATGATCTCTTCGAAGGTACTGCCAGATTTTTTAAACCTAGTTATGTCGGAAATCTTGTAAGTTCATGGATTCCATCACTTGATAAAGTTGAAGAAAAACTAAAACAAGGTGCAAAAGTTGCAGATATCGGATGTGGATATGGAATCTCGACAATTATTATGGCTAAAGCATATCCCAATTCTCAATTCTATGGTTTTGATAATCATGGTCCTTCTATTGAAAAAGCTAAAGATGAATCTAAAAAGGAAGGAGTATTAGAAAATATAGAATTTATTGCAGTATCCGCCAATGATAAATCCATAGGTAATGATTATGATCTTATTACTTTTTTCGATTGTTTGCATGATATGGGAGATCCTATAGGAGCTATGAGATTTGCGAAGCAGTCACTAAAACCAGATGGTACTTGTATGATAGTGGAACCTCTGGCCAATGATAAAGTAGAAGACAATCTCACATTAATTGGAAGAACATTTTATGCGGCATCCACTCTTGTATGTGTTCCAAATTCTTTGGCAGACAACGGTCCTGCGTTAGGTGCACAAGCAGGTGAGAAAAGAATAAAGGAAATAGTGGAGGCGGCAGGATTTACAAAATTCAGACGTGCAACCCAAACACCATTTAACATCATCTATGAGGTAAAACCATAAACATATTTCTATACATAATAATATTATTTTTCTTATCTCATTTTACAGATTCATTGTAATGAGATAATATTTTCATAAATTGTTTGTTGCAATTATACTATATCCGGAAAATAGCTTTGGTTTGAAATATTGGTAACTACTTGTTCTCTTCTGATTAGTATTTATTAATAACACAATTGAAATCTAGTTTTGGATTTATTATATATATTTCCATGTAGGATAGTGTCAAATTACTAGATTTATAAATTTATAAACTTTAAAAATATCTCAATCGAAGTAATATATCATTTCTATCATTTAGATTTATCATGCTAATATCAAATAATTATATATTCAAAATCATATAGCCTTCATCTAGTATGTTTATTCATTGTCATCAATTTTTAAGTTGTGAAGGAAATATTAAAAATCATATTTTATTTAATGATAAACATTGAATAAAAAATTCCCATTAAAAGTTGGAATTCTTATTTTTGATGACGTAGAAGTTTTAGATGTCGCTGGACCTTTTGAAGTATTTGCTGTTACTCGTTTAAACGAAGAAAAAAGACGAGAGCAATCATCCCCATTCAAGGTATATTTAATATCTGAAACTAAAAAACAAATTGTTGCTATTGGAGGTCTACGTTTAACTCCAGATGTATCATTTGATGATTGTCCCGATTTAGATTTACTGATAGTACCTGGGGGATGGGGTACACGTAAAGAATCAAAAAATATCATCTTACTAAATTGGATATCCAATCAATTTCCTGAAAACACCAGTGATAGATTGATCGCCTCAGTATGTACAGGTTCTTCTCTTCTGGGCAAAGCTGGATTATTAGATGGACGAGATGCAACTACTCATTGGCAAGCCTTTGATTTTCTTCAAAAATCAGCGCCAAAAGCAAATATTCTAAAAAATGTACGATTTACATTAACAGAACCAATTTTTACATCAGCTGGTGTTTCAGCTGGTATAGATTTGGCTCTTCGACTAGTGACACACTTTTTTGGAATTGATATCGGACGTGCAACTGCTCGTCATATGGAGTATCCATATCCTACTAGTAACAAAAGATCATCATTAGATTGAAAATTTTGTGAATTCAAGATGAAATCGAAGTTATCCAAAATTATTAAATAAAAATTTTTTTAATCATTGGTAAATGGTATAGAAAGTTAAGTAACTTTAGTCAATCATTTGTTTTCTTGAAAAAATAAGGGACCACGACTTTTTATATAGCAAAGAACTATTAAATATAAAAAAAATTTAATTATTATTTTTACTTCATTTTTTTATTTTTTTTTTTCAGTTCTTATTCAATTCTCTCACAATTACATCTACCGCTCCATCATCCGATAGCGCGTCAGTCAGCGAATTTCTAAAACCAATATATCCACAATTATTGTTTCCCCACAAACGAGATGGTTTAACATCTTCATAGCACTCTTTAGCATTGCCGTCTCCATCGGCATCAAAAATAGGAGGGATTTCATATACTACGTTTATGTCTTTATAATTCGGATGGGATGTCTTAGGGAGTGCCCCAACCAAACCCAAGGGTTGATAACTCTCTGTAGATTTGTGAAGCTTTAATCCTTCATCCTGGGGATTGTAATAATTGTAAAATTTTTTAACTACGTTCTCGGTTGCATTTCCTAATAATGTATTTTTCCCAATTAACTGGTTGTTAATAGTTGCTCCCAATAAATGGACTGATTTTATTTTACCCTTCCAACTAGAACTAGCATCAAGAATAACCAATGCACTTCCAACAACAGATGCTCCTAATGAATGTGCTATTAAGTTAATATCCGACTTTGGGCATTTGTTTTTGAAAGTCATTATAAATTGTGCAAGGTATAATCCATTTTCCCCTGCATTGTTTTTAGCTACGTTCCAATCTGTTTTTGAATCCCAGCTAAATCCAACAAGAGGTATTCTATAGTTATTAGAAATTAACGATGTCTGTAATCTATCAAATTCTTCCCTAACATCACTTGTAGATTTGTTAAATCCATGTATGTAAATAGCAATTTCAGGTGGACAACCTGAACCAAATTTGGAAAGTGTATTAGTAACCAAGTTAGGGATGTTAACCTCAGTCATGCGAGTAGAGACTTCAGAAATGGGTGAAAGTATTTTTTTTTCTGATATTTCTGCGGTATATGCTAATGATGACGGCATCAGTGCTATACTTGACAAAAGTACGGCAATCAAGAATATTGAATAAAAAATATAATTTTTATTTGTTAGTTTGATTAACATATTGAAAATAAGATTATTTTAGATATTAAAAAGGTTTTAGTGAAAAATCTACTCAGTTAATCAAAAGAAGATATATGCATAATTTATTCAATTTATTAAATACTTGGTTGATTGTGGAGCATTATATTTACATAAGGGATTGTATCCAATTATATTCAGGAAATAGTCCTAGAATCTTTTTTAGGTATTTCCATAATAGTTATCATTTTTTTAAATCTTTCAAATTATCGATGATCATTTTCATAACCTGTTTACAATTGAATAAAGATAATGTTTGCATCAACACTTTTACAAACTTTAGACTACCAATTAAAATCAGCGTATGTAGATATAGATTGATTGTTATAATTATAAACGAGATTAATGAATATTGGAGCCACAATAATCATATTTCTATCTTCTGAAATGGTAATGGTAAGTAAAGAATTGTGTTTTGATTACTTTTATACTTAGGAAAACCTAATCAAAATCCTTCGTTACAGATCTGAATGATATATGTTATTTATCAAGACTTTTTCATATTTTCATTTTTTAACCTTAGAGAAAGGGAGGACTAAGACTAGTCAAATTAGATACTACTCATATTTTATTTTTAAATTTGCTAGTATATCCTATTTTCTATCAATTTTGTAAACTAACTAAAAAATAAAAGAAAACACATTACAAAATACATTAATAACTTGTCTGTCTGAAATGTTAGTTTGACTTTGATGGTAAGTAAAATTCATGATGTGTATGCAAAATAATTTGAAGTTTTTTATAGAATCTTATAAAAATACATATTTTTGTATTTTTTATTTTAGCCAAACTGTTATTTTTATATGATAAATAAACCATCCATCATAGTACTGTGATTTCATACTTGACATGTTATTTTAGATTTTGATATCTATCTGAGCATAAAGTAAAAAATTATCGATTTTACTATTATTTTTTTCATTTAATTAATATTTTCGATCTTTCCAGTCAACAGATCCTTTCCTTCCAGAATTAAGAAGAGAAATAAGAAATGACACAAATACAAAACTGCCTGCTAATGGAAATCCTACTGAATATAAAATATTTTGATATATTAAATATTTTAAATGTAAGATACTTGTTGCTATCAACAATAATATTGATATTATGGATAAAGATAGAATAACATTGTTCAGAATGGTCATATAATAAGTTATGTTTATTTGATATAGCATCGAGATGCCGATTGAATATGTCAGTACAACTAAAGGTAGTAAGAGCAAAAGAAATGTAGCAATGACCATCAGACATGCCTTTATTTTTTCTCTTTTGTATATAGAAATTATTAATCTTCTAAGACCATGCCACAGTGTCGATGGATTTCTTGCCCATCTAGCCTGGATATGATTCTTGCCATCGACTACTTTGAGTTTAAAACCTTGCTCTTTTACTTTTCTCCCTAATGCTCCATCTTCTACAATTTCAGCCTTTACTGCTTTATGAGTTCCAACTATTTCATATGTTTTTCTGCTTATTAGAAAAAAGCTTCCAAAGAAATATCCTACCTTGCTATTGGGATTATTTGCTTTTAAAGGAGAATAATTTGCCACAGAAAGAGTCCAGAGTATAGGTAGCGTAATCTTTGTCCAAAAATCTGTTGCCAATATTTTTGGCATTGCAGTAAGAGCATCAACTTTAGAAGCTAAAAAATGATTTACAGCTAATGAGATAGAAGTTGTTGAATGAATAGTATCGGCATCTGTAAAAAGAAAAAAATCTCCTTTAGATTTAAGATATCCTTGATAACACGCCCAATTCTTACCTATCCATCCAAATGGTTTTGGTTCTGCATTAATATACACAACTTTGGAATCTCTAGTACTATAATTCTTAATTATCATACTTGTTCTATCTGAAGAAGAGTCATTAATTACGATGATCTCATAATTAGAATAATCTTGCTCAATCAAAGTTTGAAGACATTTTTCTATGTATTTTTCTTCATTTCGTGCAGGAACAATTACGCTAACCTTGGGAGGAATGAAGCTTTTAAAGGGTAGGCAAGAGTGTAATTTTGGTGTTTGTGTAAGGGATTTGATTGTGTTTACAAGAAAATATATCCAAGACAAGAATACAATAGAAATAATACCAAGTAATGTTGTTAATATAACAAAATCATAGTTTGCCAATTATATAGAGAAACTTTGCAAAGTAATAAATAATTTTTTCATAGTTTTATAGGTATGATATCGATAAATAACTCAAAAATTATCAGAATATATTAAATAATTGGTAAGGTATTATAGTTATTTTGTTTTATTTGGGGATAAAAGACTTTGAATTGTCATAAGAATACGGTAGTTAACTAGGTAACATAATACATAATAAATTTTCTTTCTTTTTCAAACTTGATTTATTTTTCTCCAGATTCTTTATTTACTAAAAATGTTTGTAAACTTTTAGATGGTTTTTTTGTAATAATCTTAATATGTCTTCATTTGAAGATTCAGTATTCTTTTGAGTTATAATATCATCTACATCTCATCCTGTAGTAAAATCTTTAGGATTTACCTTTGGAGAAGTTGTGGTAGGAGTAATAGAGAAATATTTGAAGAAACATGACAATATGTTCATTTATTACCTATAAAATAACATGATAAATTCATCAAGTCTGTAACAAAACAAATAGGTAATAGATTAAACTAACCTATACCAACTAGCTTATGTTTTCTAATTGTCAATTTTAGCAAGCAGATAATTTCTCATATCCAGATTGAATCTTTTTGTTCTAAAATATTTACATAATCTATTCTTAAAATCTGTAAATGATGAATAGTACTGACGAACAAGCAGATAGTTCTTGGCTATATGCCATATTTCTTCCAGTACCATAAACTCTGGAGATGCTGTTGGTTGATATATCGGAATCAAATCTTTTTTGTATTTATCAAAATATTCCAATACCTTTTTTGATCTGTAGTGTGGTTTTGCCTTATCAAGGAACAGGTAACATTTTGGAAACTTTCTATGTATCTGTTTTAGATAATCTAAAAATGTATTTTCATCAAACCAGTTATATTGTCTGAACAATTGTTTTCCTTCCAAACTTGTAGCACCAAACAAGACTGATTCCTGATGTGATCCTGTGATTTTTACAACTGGTCTTTCATCTTCTCTTATCCATACCTTTCTTACAAGGGAATCATAGAAGAAGAATGATTCATCTGTAGATACTACTGTGAAACCTTCTTCTTCTTCTTTTTGTTGTTGGATAGTATCCAATATCTTTCTGGCTGTTTTTTAAAATCTTCTTTTTCCTCTTTTGATGCTGTGTTTACATGTACTTTTCTCGGTACTTTTTGTTTGAATCCCCACTTGTGCATGAGTCTGTATATATGAGTAAAATGATATTTTATTCCACTTCTTGTTATTATCAGATCTTTTACCTGTTTTGTAGTCCAACCCTGTTTGATGGATGCTAATTCATTTTTTATTTCATGTAATATCTCTTTAGGTATGTCTGGATTTCTACCACTTTTTGGCTTATTTTTTAATCCCGCTACTCCTTCTGTTGAGAATCTATCCCACCAATATAATCCCCAAGGTCTACTTCTATGTAATTCATCACAAGCATAAGCAGGAATGATATTATCATATTTTACTTTTATTACAAAAAGTAGTCTTTCCTTTACCTTGGGATTAGTTTCCTTCTTGTATAATTTAATCAATTCATTTTTTGAATACACAGTTATGATATTACTGAATAAACGTGAAGGTAGATAGCTTTTACTCTATATCAGATAGGATTATAATAAAACATGATTAGAAAATATATGCTAATTGGTATAGTTACTATTAAGCTTCTAAAGAGATTTCTCTCCAGTTCTCATTTCACTTGTATCTATCAATTATTCCAATTGGATATTGAATGGTTGTAAAGGAAATGTGAAAATGATCATACAACGAGTTGATCTTGTTTTGGACCATAGGGTATCCAAAGAATAAATAATCCTCCAAATTGTTCTTAAAATAATTACTATCATCAATCTAGCCATTTACAAATTATTAAAAAATAAAAAAAAGTAGAAAATCTGAAACCATATCAAATCATTATTTAATATTACTAAACTATTAAACTATATGATTATGTCCTCACTAAAAAAATTATCCAGTTTATTAAAATCTACATTACAAATAATCCTCCAATGTTATATTTAGATTGAATTTATTCCTCTTCTATATCTAAGAAATTTCTTTCTAATTTTTGACTTTTAGATAAATGAATAACTTGCTCCAATTATATAAGAGTTAGAAAAAAATAAAAAAAAACTAATTGTTTCTAACATAACATAACATATAAATCCTATATTTCCATGTTTTATTGTTAGGTTGTCTATATATATCTACCATCCTATTTATATAGGTGCACCACATAGTTTTTATATAACGATAGTATACCTAGTCAATTGAGTAAAATTCCGTATTTCAATATATTAACAACAAGTAAAAAAAGTAATGAAAATAATTATTGCATATTAGCTATCGTTCATTTGGTCCATATAATATTTTTATATATTTTACTTGATCGAATTTGTAAACCACATTAATCAGGGATACATAATGAAATACGTTTTTTGGGTCTGTTGTCTTTTTGTGATATTGTCAGGTTTATCATTAAATTTTTATCAAAGTGTATTTGCTCAAGAGTCATTTTCCAATAGTAGTACTGCCCCCAAAACTGATGCGAAAGAAAATATTTCATCTAACTTTATGAATGTTAGTTATAGTTTTGAACCCTTTTTGATACTAGATGGAAAGCATTTCGAGGATATTTCTCATAATGATACTCTTTCATTGGAAAAATTTGCTATATCTGCATGGATTAGAACTAATCTATCAGACATTGAAAATCAAGCTCAATTAGTAAACAAAGGAGGATTTAATATAGATGAGAAAGGGAAAAATATGAATTATGGGATTTGGATTTCTAGTGATGGAACAATTTCCGGAGGATTTGAGACCAAATCTGGAAAGGATTTCATAGTAGCGTCTAGTGAACGATATGACGATGGTAAATGGCATTATGTTCTGTTTTCATATGATGGTCATGTATTAAGATTAGATATAGATGGCAAAACAAAAATAGCAACAACTAAACAGTCAGATAATGTAATACCTGACACTAAAGGAAAACAACCAATAAGGATAGGAGCGAATTCCGGAGATAAAAGTAAATTTTTTACTGGTGATATAGATGAAATCAGAATATGGAATAGGGGATTAACACCAGCAGAAATTTCACAAATTTATAGTAATAATACTTTTAATTCAGATGGACTTGTAGCATATCTCAATTTTGATAAAAATGGATTATACAATAGAACTAATAATGCATCATTGATTTTTGATAAACCAAAATCATCTGGAATTCTTACAACAACTGGAGCAAAAAAGCAATCCATCACCAATAAGACAAATGAAAAATCAGAATCTTTCAACTCCTCTCCTTATCTGTTTAATATAGGAAATACAGACTATACTAATTTTTTTAAATCAATTCCCTCTACCAGTAATAACCAATCTTCAACAATAGAACAAAACTCTTCTTTTAATATCGCTATTGCTGCTGATTGGGGATGTGAAGAAGATACAAAAAAAACAGCAACAAAAATTAAAAAGATAGATCCTGAAATTGTTATTGCAGCCGGAGACCTCAGTTATGATAAATCCGCAGATTGTTGGTTTGATATAATTAAACCATTTAAATCAAAGATGAAGATATCATTCGGCGATCATGAATATAATGATACTAATCATGGAAAAAAAGGTTTAATTAATCAATATCTCGAACCTTTTAATTTAACAAAAACATACTATTCTTTTGATAAATATAACGTACATTTCACGGTTATAGATCCGCAAATTGATTATGATTCTAATTCTGATCAATATCGATTCATTGATCAAGATTTGAAAAATGCTTCTACAAATCCAAACATTGATTGGATATTTGTTGTAGAATCTAGACCTCTGTACACTTCTCCTTCATATCATCCTTCTGATCCTGTTCTTAGAGATCTTTTTCATCCCCTTTTTGACCACTATGACGTAGATCTAGTATTTAGTAGTGAGAATCACAACTATCAGAGAACTTTTCCATTAAAATATAATATTTGGACAGATAGTTCTAATCCTATAATAACAGATAGAAATCAAACTATGTATACTGGAGATTATGAAGGAGCAATTTATTTCATAGTAGGAATAGGAGGAAAATCTCTCTATAAAATTAAGGAACAAGAATCTTTTGTAGCAAAACAGGATGACAAACATTTTGGGTTTCTGAATATAGAAATTACTGGAAAAACATTAAACGGAACTCTATATGCAAATGAAAATAAGTTAAGTAAATCCAATTATGTTGATTACAAAAATAGTATACTAGATCAATTTACAATTTCAAAGATTGATAACTAAAGTAATAATAATATCATAAATAGTTAGTAACAAATTTAACACAGATTGTTATTTTGATTCTTGGTATAGGATTAGCAGGCTCGGTTAAGATAAACAATAAAGTACAAGCATTCTACAATGATTCATAATGATGTTCTGTGGATAATTTCGAAATATATCTATTTAGTCTAATCTAAAAAATTTTCTTTTTTTTTTAACAGAACAGCTTCGCATATTTAATTTAAAAAATGATTAGAAAAACTATGATATAGTTTATTTGTTCGAGCTGAAAATTTAAATTTAATAATTAAAATAACAACTGATCATTTCCTCAACTATCCGGAAATAGAAGTATCATTGATAGAAGACAATCTGGCAGCTTTACATGATTCAGATAATGTGTCATTTTCCTGAGGATTAAAGTCTACTAATATATCTTCAGCATCGCATATAAACAGATCAGCCCCAGGGCCTCCTTCTAGTTCATCTACTCCGCTACCTCCGTCCAGAGTATCATTTCCTTCACCACCTGATAATACATCGTTTCCCTGGTATCCTTTTAGATAGTCATTTCCCTCATCTCCATCTAATTCATCATCTCCTCTCTTTCCCTTAAGTAAGTCATTTCCCTCATCTCCATCTAATTCATCATCTCCTCTTCCTCCATCTAACGTATCATCTCCTTCTTTTCCATCAATTTCATCATCGCCATTTCCGCCTTTGATTTTGTCATCATTTGGAGTTCCTATTATTTCGACGGAAATCTGGGGCTTTGGAATTTGAGCGGATTTAGGAACCTCCTGTGCAGTTATATCTTGGTTAATTGAAATTATGAATAATAAATACACAATTGAATACAAAACTATTATGGTATAGAGCAAAATTTTAGTCAATAAAACACCTTATGTTCACTCATTTTATTTATTTCTATTTTTTTTTCAGGAGAATTCTATAAAATCTGTTCATAAAAAATGAATTTCCTTTTTTGATTTGACATTATATAAGAAAATAGGTAAACGTTGATTATGATATCCAATATATCGATCCTTTATAACCTCATCAAGTTGACAGAGCTATATCGATTTTATTTATAGAATATGACCAAAATACAAGTATCGGAAATCGGTCTGTAACCCTTAAAAATGAGAATGCATTGTTATGGGGGGTTTTTTACTCCTATCAATGTTAATAGAGGAGTTCATAGATATGAAAGTGTTAAAAAAATACCAACCACACTAATGCTAACAGTAGAAGATCGACAGCACAGGACATCAAAAGGGTTGTCATGGAATCCATTGCTATAAACATCACATTAGCAGAACTATGGAGAAAGTACAATCTAAATCCAATTATGTATTACAATTGGAAACAGAAATTAATTGGAGTGAGGATGGTGTTGTCAGGTTCTAGTAAAGATAAAATCAACAAGGATCTGGAAACAGAAAATGAAAGTCTCAAGAGTATTACTGTTGAACAGACAATGGCAATAGATGCATTTAAAAAAACGTTAGAAACAGGAAGGAAAGTTTAGCAGTAGTAAGGAGAATAGTAAACAAAAATAACACCACAAGAAGGATTAGCATTTGTAAGGCACTGAGATATGTTGTATGTAGTAAAAATATATACTACGGTAAAGATCGTCGAAACAAGATTACTGCTGCAGTAACTGCAGTTACTGCAGTAATACCCTCAATATCAACAATAGAAGAAGAGATTCAACAAATTTCCATGACAAGGAGAATTTATTTTACCAGAAGAATGGCTGCGATACTGATAAGAATAGTTGGTATACCCATCACCAGAAAGAGGATACCGAGAATATTTAGAAAAATGGATTACATTACAACATCTAACAGTAAGCAGGAGTTCCTTCGTATAAAAATACCAATATAAAAGCAAATAGACCAAATCAGGTTTGGGAAGAAGATCTTACCTACATACATTGTGGTATTGACGGATGGGGTTACCTCTTTAAAGTATTTGATGTATTTACAAGAGAATGGATTGGTTCCAGTTTTGATCTGTCTGCAGTCAAGGCAAACGCAATAATTGTGACAAAAACGCTCTTGTAACACACAAGAATCTAGTACCTGAAAACTTGATTATCGGAACATATAACAGATCACAGTTTACAAGCAAAGCATTTCTAAAATCCATATCAGTACTAGAATTGAAACTGGAACATATCCACCACAACGTACCATAACAGAACGGACACATCGAATCGTTTCACAAGACACTAATGAAAGAAGGAGTATATTTGGTTAAATGATTTCCAAAACTAGCAGGAAGTAGACGCAGCAAAAAAAGGTGAATTCACTGATTATAACCAGAACAGAATATACCTTTTTGATTGGGATATCTAAAATTATGAATTCATTTCAAAATGGAATTTGCATCATGAAAAAGAAAAGGAAGAGATAGAGAAGAAGATGATAAATTTTGATAATGAAAGAAAATAATCGTATCTATATGAAAATGGGAAACACGTTCCCAAAAAATGTATCTACATGTTATATCTTGTCTTCTATATTGTTTTCAAAAATCAGAGTTATTTAATATCTCTTCTATCAACAATATCATCTTTAAAGACTAGAAAATCATCCATGAAAACGGAGAATGTTTTACTAGCAAAGGGATAATTGAAACTTATATCTTTTTTAAACTTTGATAACAAATTCAAAATTGGCAACAATAGTATAGAATCTGAAAATTCTCTTCTTATTAACAAGAGACGATTTGAATACCATTCTGTAATTAGATGAAATTCATTAACTTTGTTATTTTCTAATAAATAATTACTTGTAGATATATATTGTTTGCAGATAAATTCATTAGATGAAGTATTTGTCAGGTTAATTATACCATTACTTATGTTTGTTAATGTGGTAAGGATAACATCTTGAATTTTTAATTCTCTTGGATTTATGATAATAATTCTTTCATTTTGTTTTTTCTTTTTATTTTGGTAATTTTCTTCTTTTCCATATTCTTCCTCCCTATATCCACTTTCATTATCTGTTGTAGTGTTGTTATGATCTTTTGGTTTTCTTGTTATCGACCTAATTTTTCTTATTTTTTTAGCCGGCATGTCCTTTGAAGATACAGTGAATGGTAAACCCAACTTTTCTTCACTTGAATATACATAGGTTAGAATACGAAAGAGACCTGTGATGACAGAATTGACTACATCGTAATCCCTCAAGTTATTGGATTTAAGAGCCATTTCTCCTAGCAATTTTATTCCTAGAATCGGATCTTCTGATAGGTTACTATCTTTTGTAACCCGTATAGAGCTTACAATTTGTTCGTTGATAGATGAATCATTATTAGCATACTGATCATTAGTATTTATTTTAGTGTTATCGTTATTAATGGTATTATTTTTTTTGTTATCTCTCTGGTTATTATTTTTATTGATTATGTTGGGATCTATAAATTGACTTCTTTTTGGAATATAATTTGTATTTTCTTTTACATATTCATATACTACGGCTATATATTCTCCTTTACCTGACCAGTCGCCAATACTTCTATACCATTCCATCCATAAATCTTTATCAGTTTGGTATTTAGTTAAACTTTCTTGTATTTTTTCCCAATTGATGTAAGTTATTATTCCTGTTTTAGTAGATTTTATAGTAACAATCTTATTAGTAAATGGTTGTGTGTTAAAAATAATTTTTTTATCTGTTTTCCTATTTTCATATTTTCTTAATGATGATACAATGCTATCAATGAGATTTGAGATTAAAATATTTGGTCTAAGATAATTGCTTATGTTATGTATATACACAACAAATATTAACAACCCTATGATAGCAATAATTAATGAGATATTTGTTCCAAGTATAGGAATATATATTCCATCAGCTTCATCAGTTCTAACAGTCTTTAGAACTAGTAAAGAATACGATGATACTAAAATAAACCATCCTAAAGTAAGCTGGTTAATTTTATCATTTTGAAATTCAGTCACAAGACGTGATATGTATTTTGAAGATGAAAGCTGTAGAGTAATAAGTGTAACGGAAAATGCCACACCTAAAATAGTAGTCCATCCTGTGGCAATGGCTGACAATATACTTCGCGCTGCATCAGGGCTCCCTGTGAAGATTATAGGATTAAATAAGGATAATTCAAAATCTCTTGGGATTAGTGGATCTATTTTTGAAGTTACAATAAATAATACAAATGAACCTATCAAAAACAGAATAGGATAATAAAGAATAGATTTTGAAAATTCAAACCATCTAGTTTGTATTTTTGAATAAAGGGTTTGAAGCAACGATAATGTTCAGACTGAATATATTTTTATAATATATATCAATTTGTTATTTTTTATCTATTTTTTATATCAAGATTTGTTTGGATTCAACTTGCGGCATGAAAAATTCTTTGAACCATGTGTACAAGTAATAATCCTATCGTTAAAACAGATGGAATGAAAATAACTAGAATATTGTTTGAACAATGCTATCTTTATGTTATAGTAATTACCTTATCCATGATTTTATTCTATTCTTTTTATTTCTATTGAATGCTTTATAGCAACCTTTGATCCAGGATGGTGTTCTGTTAAATGATTTACTGCTGTTTCTATGACATCTGTTATTTCCCTATGTGATGATGAATACCCATTAACCACATTCAGAGATATCGAGCTTATTTCTTTAATCTTGATTGACGTAATTTAAAATTTATTCCAAACTATTTAATGATTTTACATCTTTTTGTTATATAGACAATTTAATTTGTTCTTGCATAGATCCATTTATACATTGTGATGGTTAATTGATCAAGAATTAATAATTAGTGATTTTATTCATCAGAATAGAAAATTATTTGGACTGTGTTTACTAAAGACTAATTTACCTCCTATTCTGGATAGTGTTGTGTTTCCGATTCTTGTATTGTCCAGATAAATGAATAATTTAATCCAATTGTATACATGTTGTTAAACACATTCTATACTTCCATTTTTGATACAAGGATAATGATCATAAAAATTGTGTTCTCTCTTTCAAATACTGCACAACTCTTTCAATCAAACTTTTCTCTAAAGGTGAATGCAATAGATGTTTTATATCTAAAAAGTTACATGTTTGTGGATATCATCTACCACCATCTGTGTATACAACATGTTTTTCATATTTGGATACAAAAATTCTTATTCCTTGCTACAAAAATGTTTCATCAGAAATATAGATTCCAAGCACAGATCACTGAACTGGTTCAATACAGATCCATAACCAAAAATGCTGATTACCAATCTGAATTATAGTTTCATTTATGATGAATGCTGATACACTTTTTCTCCAGACAATCTGTAATGAACCAAAAAGTTGACTCCAATCCCAGATTGCAACATAACTTCTATTCTGATCCTTGAACAGTTCCAATGTTTCAGACCTGTTTATTAAACTGAGACCAAGAAAGTACAAATACAAAGAATACATTACTATGCATGTTGATGTTATGTTTCTTTCAAATAATCTAATCACCATAGATTAGAAATAGAACATTCACAGCTAAAGTTCTTTAAACTTAACAGCATCAAAAAACCAAAGTTTAGATAAACAAACTGCTATTACAATACTGCACAACGCTTTTCCATCTCACACGCAATTAAATGGATATATTTCACTTGTATTAAAAAGAAATATACTTGAATATAATAATATTAGTATACCATATGAGGTAACAGAAAAAGGAGAACAATACCTGGTGATCCAAAGACAACTAATAGAATAGATATATAACAGAATTGGAGGAAGCTGAATATCCAAATCTCCATCTTTTTCCAAAACTAAAAAAGTGTTTATATCTATGATACAAGACACAACTGGTATTATCTTATTTTACAGTTATTGGATGGAATTTTAAACTACTCTTGTATTTGGAATTATCTGTTTATTATTATATCCCGTGTTTAGCTCCTATAGTTTTTACTTCTTATGTTATTGTAGTAAATTATATACAGCTTGGGTGTTTCTGAGAGAATTAATATTTTTGATTACCGAGTAGTATTTTTATTAGGATTATTGTTTACTCTACAATTCTTGTACGCAATAAGAATAGTGTTTGTTTCAATAAATATACCCAATAGAAAAGAGGAGGGATCTATTTATCTATTTCAAAATTTACAATAATATCGCTTGATATCAATAATCGATATGACATTAGGTATGATCTTGGGCATGATTCTTTATCCTATACTCATGAAAATATTCAAAAAATATAGAGAGAGAATAAAAATAAAGAAGATATTGAAAGATGTTGCAAATAATAGAAAAAATAAGGATCGCAACAAGCATTATGAAAACAAATTATAATACCGATTAACGAGATAAATAAATTGACTATTTTACATTAGATAAAATAACCTCTAAAACATTTTTCAAAACTAATATTTATATTGATAATTTAACATTCAAACTAAAATAGAATTGTTAAAGATATTCTTTATAAAGAAAGAAACTAGTAAAATTCTGACAAATGAAAACTTTACAGATTGCGACATTTGGTAGTGAGGGCCAAGACGCAATAGCATATGGTATCAAAAGTTTTCCAATTCATAAACTGGTTTTACTTTGTTTTTATAAAGATAAAAATAAAGCAGAGGAATTTTCGAGAAGAATTAAAAGTATACTAGGTCTTGAAATAACAATAGCGATAGTCACTCAGGAGAATGTAATAAAAGATACAATGGATAGAATTAATGAGATATTACAGTTACATAAAAAGGAATTTGAGGATGTTTTGATGAATGTCAGTTGTGGAGATAAATTGTTAGGATGTGCCGCACTTTCTACAGCTTTTATTCATGGTATAAAGGCATTTGGTATGGATCACACTCATACCATACCTTTAATGATGCCTGTTTTGAAACTTAGTTATACTGAAATTATTTCTGAAGCAAAGAAAAAGATTTTAGCAGCAATAGAGAGTGCTGGAGGCACTATTGAAAGTTTTGACCAGTTGGAAAAAATTTCTGGATTTGGTAAACCCCTATTAAGTTACCATGTACAAGGTTCAAAGGAAGCCAGAGGTCTCGCAGAACTGGGTTTAGTAGATGTTGAAAAAGGGGATAGAAATAAAATCTCCGCTAGAATAACAACATTAGGAAAACTTTTGATAAAAAGTAATTCGTTATAATAAATTTAGATATAAAACAGATAAATAAACCCAAGAAATAGATTATGTCTTCTTTGAATAAAAATGGTAAAATTTGTTTAAAAAAATCCAATAATAAACAATAAAGATTAGTCCTATTCATTTTTTTTATTAAATTTAAAAATTAAACTGTTAAAGACATTTTTGAACTATTGGAATATTTTGTTAAATAATAGATCTTTGTTATTTTATAATGAATTAGAAATCATGGTTAATAATGATAGTATATATCCATTTCAAAAATTAATGGCTCTATTAAATAACAATACAATAAAAAAATCAATATTACAAGGAGCTATTATCAGTTCAATAACTATTACTTCCTATTTATTAATAGTACTTTTTACTTCACCTAATTTGCCAGTACCAGTATCAATATCATCTGCTTTTCAGGTTAACTTGCCTATTATTATTGGACTAGCTATTGGAACTGGAATTCAGGGATTTGTAATATCATATAGGAAAAAAGTTATCAATAATAGATGTCACATTAAAACTAAGAAAGGTTTTCTAGGTTTACCAAGTACGGGAAATGGATTAGGTGCAGCATTAAGTTCCTTTTTCTCATTTTTCTCTTTGGTTCCATTAGGATGCTGTGGTAGTTGGCTTTTCATACTCTCTTATTTGCCAATGGCTTTTGGAACTGGTGCATCAGTATTTATGATCAAATATGCAAGTATTTTGTCATATGTTGGTTTAATACTCATCTCTATAATAGCTACTATATCTATTGTAAAATTGTATAAGGATGTTAAAAATTTAAAAAATAATAAACTTCTTTTTGAAAATACAAAAAGACAAGGAGAGTCTAGATAACTTAAATGGGGATAGATGTGCATTATGAACAATAATAATTACAACAACAAATTAAAATTAAACTCCATCTTGTTAATTTCCTTAAGTGTTTCTTTTCTAGTAATTATTCTTATTCTTCTTTCTGTAGACGAAGAAAAAAGTGTATTTAAATTATCTTTGGGTCAAGAAACAAAACATACAGTTCCATTAGATAAAATTGTTAGCGGCGGCCCTCCTCAAGATGGAATACCATCAATAGATAATCCAAAATTTCAATCAGTTCAAGAAGCTGATAAAATTTTAGAAGATTCAGAATTTGTTCTTGGCTTGAATATAAATGGAGATATGAGAGCATATCCATTACAGATTCTTGTATGGCATGAAATTGTAAACGATGTAGTAGGAGATAATCCGATAGCAATTACATATTGTCCCTTGTGCTTTACAAATCAAGTATTCAGTCGTACTTTAAGTGATGGCAGTACAGTAGAATTTGGAACTTCAGGGAAGCTATATAACTCTAATTTGGTAATGTATGATAGAAAGAGTAATTCTTTATGGAGTCAAGGATTAGGTGAAGGAATAGTTGGAGAATATGCAGGTACAAAGTTAAAAAAAATTCCTTTTGATATTGCATACTGGAAAGAATGGAAGAAATTATATCCTGGAAGTAAGGTTTTATCAAGAGATACAGGATCAGTTAGACCTTATGGAGCAGATCCATATGGAGATTATTATACCAATGATTTAATTTTGTTTCCTGTAGCCAAGGATGATAAAAGATTAGGATTAAAAGAAATTATAATAGGATTTGAAAATGAAAATCAGTATAAGGCATATAAACTACAAGACATAGAAGAGAAAAAAGTAATAAATGACATCCTCGGAGAGAATAAAAATATTGCTTTAGTATCATTAGAACCATTCATGGTTAGAGCATTTGAACGTGTTGTTAATGATGATGTTGATGGAGAAAGTAAAAAAATAGTCGTAGATTTATTCTATAATGCAACAAATAATACATTAATTGATAATGTAACAGGAAGTCAACTAAATTTTGAGGGGGAATTTATCAATGGACTACTTGAGAATAAAGCATTACAGCGAATTTCCGTGGATCCGGGTTTTTGGTTTGAATGGGTGGCATTTCATCCAGAAACTGAAATATATCAAATGAAATAGAAATTGTAGAAAAGAAATACTATCTCCTATTCAAACAGGATTATCTTTCTACGGTGTGGAAAGAAGGTTGTAATTTATTTCATGTATCTGACTAGATATAGGTATCTGGATCTGTGTATTATCGCACTAAAGTAAATAACAATGGTTTTTGGTTAAAGAGGGTAAACATTACCTACCTTAAATTAACATACCTCCCAAAACTTAGTATTAAATGGTTCTCATCTTCTTGTTTAAGAGAATCTGAATATTTGTAATAAATGGAATACTCATCATAATAAAAGTTATTAATACTGTGAACATTGTGATTATGAATATTTTTAGCAACCTTATAAAATGAAAATTCAATTAGAAAAAGATTCTAATATCATAGTATAATCGCTTTTTTAATTTACTAAAATTGTCAAAACATGTCAAATAAAAAAGTATTATAAATATTGATAATAGAATATACTATAATTCTAGATAATAGAAAATGCATCGTAAATTTAGTAGAATAGTTTAATAGCTATATTACTAATTAAATACACTAAAAACATAAAATAACCTCTAAAAAGATTATTTATGTAGTAATTATAGAGATCAGATCGGATATGAGTAAAAAAAATAATAATAGAAATCTTCAAGGAATAAGAAAATTAACATTCAAATGTTATTACTGTACAAAAAAATTTAATACTCAAGAACAATACTGGATACATAATTCAGGAACTCATCCAGAAGAACCAAAGCAACCAAATCTAGGTATGATAAATATATTGCGTACAAAATGGAATTATAATATAGAACCCAAAGGAAATCCTTGGGAATAAATGGTTGGGTTAACTTAATTTAGGATAAACTTCACTTCTATATCAAATTAAAAATTAAACATCAAATAGGCTAGAGTCACTTTAATTACAATAATAGTAATCATCAAAACCTTCTGTCGGTACCTTTTAGACAGATTCGCTCCTTTAATTACCTATTTATTTAAAAGGGTTCTTTAGATAAGGAATAAAGATGCGCCAAAATGATCTGTTCTGTACTTTGTCCAATTTAGGATTTATTGAATCGAAACTAAATTATCCTCTCTTAAAATAGCTAACAATTTGATTAACATAGACAATTTGAATATGATTTTAAATACATATAATTATTTCTAAAATATTACCTGATTCTTTAGAACTCTCATGCGCATCCAAATTCTAAACTCAAACTCAACTGTATTTTGACTATAAATAAAAAATCCCATAAAAACTTTAAAATTAATCACTAGACAAATATAATGATGTTATCGACCTACTTTTTTTTCAACCCCTTAGAAAGTCTTTTGAGAGCAGATGATGCATCACTAGGATCTAGATGAACATCTAGCAGACAAAAATCATTAGTAGTATTTTTTGCAACAGTTAGAAAGTGTATAAATTGTTCTTCTGTTTCAACTACAAATCCCTTTCCTTTCCCCAACACACTTGGTATTTTACTATAATTCCACATTTGAAGATCATTGAATGGACCATCAAGAATTGCACGTTCTGTTCTATACCCAAAATTATTTAGTATAATTATTATTGGATTAAGATTTAACTTGGCTATTGTAGACACTTCCATGCCAGTCATTTGGAAGGCACCATCTCCAACTAAAACAATAGAACGGAAGTTGGAATTAGCAAGTTGAGCTCCAATACTTGCAGGAACAGCAAAACCCATGGAAAGGTAAAAAGCAGGTGAAAGAAAACTTGTAGAATTTGGACTGGTTAGATCAATTGATCCAAATAACGAATCCCCAACATCTGCTATGACAATATTATTCTCTGATAGGGATGTGTCAAGGATCTCAAACAATCTTTTCACAGTTATTTTAGTTGACGACTTGGAAGTAATATGATTATCAGTGTTTGAAGGTGAAAAATCATACCTAGCATTCTCAGAATATATCTGAGAATTTTGCAAATTATTATTTTCTATATTTTGTATTAATCCATCAAGAAAGTCCTCAAATCGAATATTTTTATAATTATGAAATTTTATTGATATGTTATCCTTTGCAATATAAATACATCTAGATTTATCTATAGGATTATCTGTAATACCAAAGGTAACATTTGTTAAGAAAACTCCAATCATAATCACGCAATCACTTGATTCTACATATCTTTGTACATGTTCTTTACTCATATTGCCCGAATATACTCCTAAATAATGCGTATTACTTTCATTTACTACAGATTTACTCAAAAGTGTTGAAACTACCGGTATCTTGGTTTTTTCAACAAGTTGTAATAGTTTGTCTTGAAGACCAAAACGATGTAATTCAACTCCTGCTATTATGACAGGTTTTTTTGAAGATTTTATCATCTCTAAACTTTCGGATAATGCTTCTTTCAATTCTTCATCATCAGTTCCATTAAAGAGTTTTTGTCCAATATCTGAGGATATGTAAGGGGTAGAAAATGAATTATTTCCTAAATTACGGTTATCAGTATTTACAATTCTTAATTCTTCCATATCTTGTGGTAATTCCAAGTATACTGGCAATTTATAAGAAATTGCCGATGACAATACTCTATCTATCTCTCTTGTGGCTGAAAAAGGGTCCTGTATAAGGGCCGAATCTATAGTTATGTGTTCAAATATCTTTTGTTGAGTATCAAAATTCTGTACTTTATGATGTGGAAGAAATCTATTTCCATGACGTTTATTTATTCCTGGAGCTCCAGAAATAATCACCAATGGAGATTTTTCTGAGAATGCTTGCGCAACTGCATTAACAATCTTCAGTCCACCAACTGAATATGTGACACAGACAACTCCTATTCCCTTAATACGGGCATATGCATCAGCTGCTAATGCTGCCCCTTGTTCATCACATGTTGTGACAACATTTATTCCATTTGTATGAACTAATTTATTAAAGAAATCTAGAATATAATCTCCAGGAACTCCAAAAATATGACTAACTCCATAATTTTTTAAACTTTCAATAAGATAATCAGCAACAGTTTGTTTGTGATGATTAGTTTTTTCTGACTTGGCCATTATAACATCTACGTTAAAATGCATCCTACAAGATATATTATTATTTATCTTTTGAATTAGTAAAACTATAGTATTTATACAATTAGCAAGATTAAAGATGCTTCCAACACGACTCATTGCTATATACACATTTTGTAAACATATTTAGCTAATCATAGTTGTCATATTATGTGAACTAGAAAGATTACTATTGACTTTTTTGTTGAACAGCGAGATATATTATGAGTTTGATATTATAGATACATGGACTAAAGAATTAGAGGAGATGAATCGTGGAAAAGAAAGTAGAAAACTTGTATATCAAGATTCAGTTATCAAATTACTAGGATTCATACATGTAAATTATCATTAATCATAAAAACAAATTAAATGTGTATTAGGAGATTATATCGATATCCAATATTTTGTTTCTATGAATAAGAATACTATCGTAGGTAATAATATGCCGCTATACCAGTTAGCAAAAGAAGGGTGACAAAACATTATAGTTTTCTCGTTTAATAACGACAATAATTGTGAGCGAAGTTATGCTAATTGGTATAGATTAAACGTAAAAATAAATAAATAGAAATCGATTCAGTGCACAATGTGTTAAATCAAAAATTATTTTTATTAAAATATTGAAGATATACAAATGAGAATTCTTAAAATATAGTGCTTAATTTCATATCTGGATCAGTAATTAAAATAAATTATCTTCACTCTTTATCTATTGTGAATAAAAATAACAAGCTATAATTCCCCAAAGGTGTTTATAAAAAGATCAACAATACCATGTAATGTTAATACTCTTTTTGATTATCATGAACGAAGTGGTGGTTTAGAAAGGCTCATGCCTCCTTGGAGTGGTATGAACATAGTTAGCCAGAAAGGAGGGATAAAAAATGATGCCATAACTATCTTTAGGATTAATCTTGGAAAACCAATCAGTTTCAAATGGGTTGCTAAACATTTTGGCTATATTCCTAATAGACAATTTCAAGATCAGATGATAAAAGGTCCATTCAAAAAATGGATTCATACCCATTCCTTCATACCCCAGGGATCCGATCAATGCATTCTAGAAGATAAAATAGATTATGAACTAAAATTTAGGAAAATAAGCTCTAAGATATTCCAAAAAAAGATTCAAAATTTCCTAAATCAGGTATTTCTTTATCGTCACCGCATTTTAGTTAATGATCTTTATTTTGAAAAAATCGGTTTGGAACAAGGAAAAAAAATACTTATTACAGGATCACATGGATTGATAGGATCTGCTCTTATCCCATTACTAAGCAATATAGGAAAACATAAAATCACTTGTCTTGTAAGATCCAATAACTCATATTCTTCGCAGTCTCAAGCTTATAAAAACATAATATTCTGGGATCCAGAACATAATAAATTAAACCATCAAGAATTAGAAGGATATGATGTAATAATTCATCTTGGAGGAGAAAATATCTTTGGAAGATGGACGGATATAAAGAAAAATAAAATATTGGATAGTCGTATTAAAAGTACAAATCTTTTATCTGAATCTCTAACGAAGCTCTCAAATCCTCCTTCATTATTAATATGCGCATCAGCAATTGGATATTATGGGAATAGACCTAAAGAAACCTTAACAGAAGAAAGTAGCCCAGGAAAAGGATTTCTATCTGAAGTATGTCAACAATGGGAAAATGCAACAAAACATGCAAGTGAGATAGGGATAAGAGTAGTGAACACACGTTTTGGAATAGTATTAACTCCAAAAGGAGGGATTTTACAAAAATTGCTTGAACCTTTTAAATTTGGTGTAGATATAACCTTGGGCGGGAATAAAGATCGGTATATCAGCTGGATTTCAATAGAAGACGTTATAAAAAGTATATTTTATTCAATAACAAATAAAGCAATTCGAGGAGCTGTTAATATCGTAGCTCCTAAACCAATTACATATTTTGAATTCTCAAATATACTCAAAAAAATACTTAATCCTAAATTATCAATACCGCTGAATCCAAATCTAACAAAACTAATTTTTGGACAAATGTCAGATGAATTGCTATATACTAATACATATGTAATTCCAGAAAAACTACTCTCAACAGGATACAAATTTTTTAATCCAGAACTAGAGGATACACTTAGATTATTACTTGGCAGATTAGAACTAAAATAAAATCAAAAATTATCTTATTCTCATTAGATATTTTTATTTTTTTAGGCATATTCTACTGTCAATTAGAAGATACATTCCAGATCCTATAAATTAGAGTTGTACCTCGTTAGGTCGATATCAAAATTTATTTTACAATGATTTTCTTTATATGCATTAATTATCAGTTTAAGATGCCTGTTAGTAGATATAATAATGCCTATCTCGGTTATGCCAAAATAGTGTAATATAGCAAACATTTCAAGGAAACATGGTGTAAGACCAATCTCCTTTTATTGAATTCTAAAATTAATGAATTTTTCTATGATTATAGATACTATGTTCTGGGATTCATAACGACAAGGTCTTATTTATAATAAAATTATATTCATTTTATATTATGATAAGTTAGCACTATTAATTTTGAATTACCACTAGTTTATATATTGAGAAATTATGTTATATCATATGAATTTCATAAAAAACATAACTTATGGACTTTTGGGTGGAACATTTGGAGCAACAGGAATGGGTATGATGACAGCTAATCCAGCATTTGCAATTGCAAGTCTGGTATTGGGTGGAGCTGCAATATTTTTTGCTATAAAGACAAAAAATCAATTACGAATGAAAGAATTGGACAAAAAATTAGCTATAGAAATGGTATGATGAACTATAATCAATTATATCCACGTCATTTTTTTTATTAAAAGATTAAATAAAACAAATCAAATATGACCTATTACAATAATAAATAAAGTAGAAATATGATTCAATGTTCCATTATATTGAGTGCTCAATTTTAAGATTTATTTCATCTAAACTATAAAATTTTCTTATCTTTAAGGAAATGTTAAATGCTTCTTAGATTTTAAATATATGTGAAAACTTGCTATAATATTTTTATTTTTATCAATCAAGAAAACACTTTATTTCTTTATTGTTATTTACCCAAGACTTTAGATCTATTAATAATCTACTATTGGAACTGAATACAATGCCATCAGAGATATTTATAAAAGATATTTTTCTACTGCTAAATAGGAAAAATAACAATAGGGTTATATCTGGTAAGTAAAATGTCAACCAAAAAAAGAATTGTCTAAATATTGAACACAATTAGATTCTGGTGAAATATCAAGATTTCATCCATTCGGAAAAGTATTACAATATTGCTTGGATAATGCAAAAATTGATTCCACATACGGATATACTTTATTGATAGAAGTAGATTATTTTACTCTTCCTTTATCCATGTAAAGAAAAAGAGTTGTTGATACATTCTGATAAGATGATTGTTCAGACTATTTATTCAGAAAAAGATGTATTAGATTTGCTTGCCAAGAAACTTTCTTTTGACTAAATAAATAGGGAGAATATGGGTGAAAAGGACGTCATAATGCAATCTCAATCTTGGGAATTGGACTATTAACTCAGTTTATTGACTTTATATATGGTAAGGAAGTTGACATTCGACCGGGATTAATACATTATTTTGAATTTTCTAGTAACTTATTGAAATATTCATCTGCATTATTCATTAGAGTATATAATAGAATATAACTATAAAGCAATAATTCATGAGCTGATGATTTTTCTATATGAAAATATGTTTACCGATTAAACAAAATGTATTGTAGGCTAGATGAAGTTTATTTTTTATCTCAGTTAATTTTCCCCAATATCATTATCTCTATTTTAATAATATAAGAAATCAGTTCAAACTAGTAGCAAAATTTGTATCATTACCAGAGGAAGGTTTTGTCAGATACTTAAATAATATTAGTAACTCTATCTTGTATCATTGAACTTTTTAGGGTTGGATATCATTCCTATCAGATATCTTAATTTCTACCATAACCTTATCTCCTGTCTTTATCCCGAGTTCGTTAAATTCTCTAGCATTCATTTTCAATATGGTCGATTCTGCTGATATGTTATTTTTACCACCACCAAATGCACTGTCTATAGCATCTGATATCTTTTTGGGTAAATTTTTCAAATCATCGAAAGAAGTAATAGGTATTGCCGCCACTCCAAACTGGTTTTCGGGAAACCCTTGCTGCCTTCTACTTGGATAAAAATTACCCTTAGAATAAATTGATACGTAAACATAAGAACTTTTATCTTCAGGAATCTCAATTTTTGATACTATAAACTCTTTCTTAAAACTCATATGCTAACTTACTCTATTGCACAAATAAATGCATCTATTTAAGATGCTTCTAATCATTATGCCATAGAGTATCAATAATAATACAATGAGAACAAGGATGGCGACTTGAGTATTTGTAAGACCATTCATTATACACACCTTTTTTAAAGCATGTTCTTACAATTGGATTAGATTACAATGTTTTCATTTATTTTTATTACCTCTTCAAGGTTCTTGGTTTCTTTCTAAATCTTATTTTCTATCCTTCCATGGAATTGAATTAAAACTGAGCGGTTGAACATCATATTATATTGCATAAAAATGCTAGTATTATTACGTCACTATTCCTTATTCAACTTACCTAGTGATCAAAACTTTGAATACATGAATTAATTTGTTTGAAAGATAATAATTAAAAAAATACACGACATTACAATAGATGTATACAATTCTTAAGATTTTTAATCCTGATAAATAAGAAATATTATGTTTCTTAATTTAGTATATATATTAGGTTTTATGGATTTCAAAAAGATCTTTTGTCTTTTGTTTTGAAATGATTGGCAAAAAAATGTTTTATTGAGTTGTCAGAGAGCTGACTATAAAAAATAAAAAGGTTAAGGACAGAGTGTATATGCTATATTCCTTATTAACTCCTTAAACATTTCTATCTCCTTTAGTTTGTATTTGTAATCATTTTCACCGTAGTTATATTCACTATTGTATTCACTCTGGCCGTCGTAGTTGTAGTTGTTGTTGTATTTGTAATCATTTTCACCATATGTGTTTGAATCAGTTGTTCCATAATTTACGTAACCAACTTTTTGGTAGTTATTTTCTTTGTAGTTCTGACCTTCATAATATTGTTTATTGTACTCTTTATAGGATTTTTCTACTTCATCTAGGTGATTTAACAGCGTTGGTATGATATATCCGCAAAAGTCTTTATCATTTCCTTCGATTTCGTCGGTTAATAAGTTGAATCCATGATGTAGGTTTGCTACTAACTTATCTTTGCTGGTCTTCGATAATTGGTTGGAATATGATATTTTCTTTTCCAGATATTTTATTGCCTTCATTGGATCAAAATCAGCAGGCATCACTCGAAGTATTCCCCAAGCTCCACCTTCTACATATTTTGCCAATTTCATATCTTGGTACACGTAGTCTCCAGGTTTATCCTGTAAACCTCCTGCTCCACCAACCGCTTCTAATGTAATTGATCTTCCTACTGACATTGCCTGTGCTGTTCCTCTTTCTATGAAAGGTTGGAATGTTGCATCTTCTGGAATATCCGATTCTGCTATAGTAATAGGACCAGGTCTTGTGAATAGGTGTCCTGCAACGTGGAATGCAAATGTTCTTGGAGAGTCCCCAACATTAGCCACTCGTAATACCAATGGTGTTCCTTCCGTAACCTTAAGGATTGGTGTATCTGGATCACCATGTACTCTAGAGCTCATCACTTGTGACAGTATTTGAGACGCTATTGTGGCGTTATCTTCTGGATTAATTGGCTGTCCTGCTTGTTCTCCTGCTTCTATTAGTCTATGTGTGAATGGTTCGGATCTATAGTTTATTGTTGGAAATCCTTGATCTTCAGGGTCGTCTACTGGATCTTGGTTACATCCTACGGTAGTTACTGGATGTGGTGGTTCAGGTACAGGTGGTACGGGTTCTGGAATTCCAGGATCTTCTGGATGTGGCGGTTCTTGTGGAAGTACACAGAGATCTGGATCATCTTTTGTGACTATGTAATGTACATCACCTAAAGCCAGGGCAAATTCACGATAATCTGGCCTATCAGAATGCGGAAATACTATATCTGCAGCTGCACCAGATTTTATAGGTTCTCCACTGTTGATATCCAGATATTTTGCCCCTTCTGGTTCTATTATTACCATTCCATAGGCGCCATGATGTCTATGACCTCTAATATCTCCAAAATCTGTGAGAACATTAGTACCCGTTCTCGCTGCTTGCCATGTATATGTTATCTTGTCTCCAGGTGCTATAGTTTGTTCAACAATATTGAATCCAAGATTTGATCCATCAAATGCACCAACATCGTAGATTAGGTTGTCAGGATGGAGCGATACTCTTTTGGAAGTTGGCCAAGCATTTGGATCTAGACATGCTACTACAACATGTTCGTTACATTCTCCTGGTTGTAAGGGATGATCATGAGAAGGCATGGACTCTGAATGCAAATTATTTTCAAGATTGATAACAACACAATCCCCTACGTTAGCACGTATCACAAATGGTTCTAACGGTTTTTCACCTGACATGATTGCACTCTTGTCTTCTTTCAATACAAAGATAATTCCATGTGGTATCTTATCTTGATCATCATTTAGTATTATATCCTTTTGAATAGCAACCACATCGAAAACTCTCTGTTTTGCACCTGGTTCACATGAGGTAGGTATTTCAGGTAATATATTCAAGTCTACAAGCTCTTGTATTGATACGGGTCGTATGCCATTTGGTGGTTCTGGTTGTTCCAGTGTGGTTATTCGTCCAAATTGTTGGTCTAGTTGTTGTAGTTCCCGTTGTGGTACTTCAGGTTGAAATTGTGGATTAGCTCGTAGTAACTCTTGTAACTTATCCATAGGGATCAAGACTTCTCTATCCGCAGATTCTCATCAGTTAGAGGTTCACCGAGTATCTGGTATTGCACTATTGAATTACCTTTGCTATTATTTTGTTCTTGTTGTAGTTGGCTATTGTGATGCTGTTTGTTCTTTTTTGCTTATTTTGATCTTTTTGTTTATCTTGTTTTTAAAGTTGATCTTCATCCATGTACCTTAGCATCTTCATCGATAACAAAGGTACTGGGGCTGTTCCTATTGTTGCTGAATCTACATCACTATTAATGGTACTACTTACAAAGTCAATAGCATTGCTTCCTATCTGCAGATTATTCCCTTGGTTAGCAATGTTGTATATTTCCCATCATTTCCAATCATATCGACATTGATATTGCCGTTATCATTATTTCCCTCATCACCTAAAGCATTGACAGGATCACTAGCACATCCCAATTTGCTCTATGCCTGGGAGGGGTGCAAGTTCCACTTTACCATCACCAAACTGCGGATCTGCTTCCAAACTATTTGGATTACACCATATTCTTATCAGACCCCACATTCCATTGAAAATGTCATTTGTTGGACTGGATCCGTACATATAGTCATTTCTTTCCATTACTGCAGTAGGCGCAATAAAGTCAAAATTGAACTGTTCAGCTGCAGTTATCGTCTGTGCCTGTAATCCTAACCATGGTGGAACAAACTTTTCGTCCATTCCTGCAGAATGCAGACCATTTAGTACAAAACTATGCATTTCTTCATGTGATTGGGCAAGTAATCTTATCTTTATAGGCTCATTTGAATATGCTTTAAAGATGTGGGTTGATGGATCACCATGGGCAGTAGAGCTTAAAAGATACGCTGGATCTTTTGCAAAGTCTATGGGATTATGATTAGGATCTGTATCGGGTAATAATGTAGCATTGATTCTTTCCCACAAAGGTTCATTTCTATAATTTATGGACATCACTCCATGATCATGAAGACTAGCAGGTGAATGTGCATTGAGATTCAGCAAATTTTGTGCATTGGGATCCCTGAATAGGTTAGCTGCATTAATATCTTCCAAATTAGGAGCCTGCATCATTATAGGATTTCCATTCCTGTCAAATAGTTCTTGAAAGTCTGCATAGAATATCATAAATTCTCTGAAGGGTTCAAATGCTCCCTCTTCTTTTGGAACAATCATCATTTCAGTGGCTGTTGGACAATTCTTATCTTCATAAGGTGCTGGACATTTCATTTCTAGACCAGTTTTGGGATCTAGCCATTTTGAATTTGCTGGTTCTATAATCGTAATACCTCCTGTACCATGCATTCCTGCTTCAATTCCACTTATGTGATCATGCCAGAATATGTTTCCTTGTTCATCAGCATAATGTCTGTAGCTAATAGTTTGGCCAATTTTGTTAGCCTGATGATAGTCATATCCAACATTTACACCGTCTGAGCCTAGTACGTCAAAGCCTACAAAATGAGGATGCATAGATAGTGTAGTTTTTTCGTCAAAACCTTCTGGAGGATCTAACATATTTGTCATTGTTATCTCTATACAGTCCCCTAGTTCAGCCCTTAATACAAGAGGTTCAGGTTCCATGTCTCCATTCTTTATAGCATCTACTTGTTCCTTTAGAACATACATTCTTCCATCCGGATCATGATGTCCAAATTTGTTGTAAGTTATATCTTTTGAGATTCCGGCTACATTATATTTACGTGGCGGAGCATCTGGAGGACATGGATCATCGTATGGTGCTCCAGGTTTTGCATAGTCTATAGGAGTCGGATTGTTATCTCCGTTAGCGATTGCTCGTTGGTAGTAGTTTGTCGATTTCCATTCAAGGTCTGTATATTCTCTTCCCCATGAGGGATCATTTGCATGCTGTTGATTTGGCGGTCTCTTTGGACTTCCATCATCATTTGATTCTATAAAGTATGGAAATCCCGGGTTATCGTAAGTGGCTTCTAAAGTATAATCATTAGAATCTGGTAATGGTAAAAGTACTTTTTCTGTTGGTTGTATTGCATTACCGCCACTGCCGTCTCTTGCCGCGTCTTTAACGAGTTCTGGATATGGACTAGTTACCTTATCCATCACACGCATAATCGACCACATTCCAAGACCATAATGAGGGAACAAATGACAATGAAATATCACATCACCTGTAAAATGTTCATCATCAGCAGCACCTGTCTGATATCCTGCAGATCCTGCTATTGTTGCAAAAGCAAATGTTGTATCAGGACGAACTGTACCATCTCCAGCTCCTAAATTGATTGGTTGAAGATACTCATTTCCTGGAGCAACTGCTTGAACATCAATTGTAGGTGACTCTCCACCAGGAAATGTTGGATCAGCATGCCATCTATGTTGATGAAGATGATGAACGTGGTTTTCTTCTGTTTGTGCACCTACTACTATGAATCTAACTGGATCTCCTGAATATACAGGAAATACTAGGTCACCATTACCTGGATCGCCATGAACCCAGGAATTGTAAAAGAAATCAGAATCGGCGCATACTTCCGGGTCAACTCCTGGTTGACAGTTATTTGGATAAAACTCTGGATTCGTCCTAGAGTCAATAGTCTCTCCTCTATAATTCATCGTATACATGCCAGTTGATTCTCCATTAGGTCCTCTTGGTTCATTTCCATTTGGATCTACTATCCCTGCTTCATCATGATAGTACACAACCCTTTCTCTGGTGTCTTGTTTCCAGTCACCTGCAGGATAATGGATATCAGCTTGCATACCACTTCTTAAAAACTCTCCAGTAAACGGATCAGTCCATGTAGCACCTCGTGGTTCAACTACCAGTGTACCAAAAAGACCATGCTGACGTAAAGAGGTTTGAAGATCACTTGCCCAGTCTCCTAAAATTACTGGATCAACTTGTACTATTTGTCTGGATGCATCTGTGAAAAAGTGAGCTCCTTGTACATCTGGAAACCATCTGTAAGTGACTGTTTCACCAGATGGTACTGTAGTATCATCATTAAAACCGACAAAGGTACCATCTGATGTGTTTGGATCTAATCCAATTCCTGTTGGATGTATAGAAGAATACTCTTCTTTCAGATCATTTTTGAATTTTATTTCTACGCATTTTCCTACATTGGTACGAATGGTAAGGGGTTGAACTTCAGTAACAGGCTTCCCAGGATTTGCTGCAACTTTTTCTAAGATCTTGTCTTTATCTTCAGATAAAACATAGATTCTACCGTCGGGATCATGAAATCCTGCATTGTTATATACAATGTCTACTTCTATTGCTTCAATATTAAATTTAGTTATATAATTTTGTGGAATTTTTTTCCCATCTAAACACAAATCACGTAATGGAAAATCCTTTGGCACGAATTGTTGAGTCCAAGGTTGATTTTCCGTAGGTCTGTCCCAATATTTAGGTAATTCAAATTTCTCAATTAGCTCGTTTTTATAACCCGCATAATCGTCTTTTGGATAATCATTTTCATCATAATCCTCACTGTAGTATCTGTCAGTTATTTCATTAGAATAGGCGTTTGCTATGGATACTAGTGGCAAGGCAGATGACAGCAATATGAAACCGAATACAGCGGATAAGAATAGTTTGTAAGTTCTATCCAGACGGAGTCTCCTCCCGTTTTATACTGGATACCGTACAGTGTTCCATGGTCTCCTATCGAGGGATATATTTAAGTGAGTTAGGATGAATCACTCGATAAGTATTTATAATTTTATTATTAAATATTGATGTTTCATTTATTTCCACTTGAATACCATTATTGGTATCCACCTTAGTACTTTTTTTTAGTACAATGTTCTCAAACAAAAGGAAATTAGCTAGAAGTTCTATTTTATCTAAAATATTGTATTTTAATATATATGTTTTACGGTTATGCTAACAAGTAATATCCCTATAACAGAAGACATGTATTGCTATTCTTATCTATATTATTAGAACATAATATAGCATATGGAACCCTAATCTAAAAAATCTTTGCTAGTATTATTACATTACACATTCATATACATATCTGGCAATTTTCTATACTTTCTTTCAAATTGTACCCATAATATTAAATTCCTTGTCGTGTATCTCCATCAAAATTATCCTAGAGGCCTGATTATGCAATGACGCTATCATTCATTAATAATGAATTGTCTTTTTTCTAACCTTGTTCTATATTTTTGAATTATATTAATAGTCACATAAGTCTTCCTTGTTATCTATTTTTTTTTGATTCTTTGACTATGTTTGTTCATCAATAAATCTCTATTGAACATAAATATAATTTGACATTTTAAAAAATAAATTAAGTTTATGTTATACTTTATAAGTAATTTTTATTGAGCATTAATTTTCTATCTATTTAATAGAATCCTAAAGTCATTACCAAAATGTAGGTTATTGATAGGTTAACCATATTTTTTTACATTACTTTTTTTTACTTTAAACCTTCTTTAATTTCCCCACTAAAATTGGATAGTACATCTGCTCCTCCCAAGGCTGTTTTCCTAGCTGCTTCTCCTAGCTGATTAAGAATATTTTTTGCTTCACTAGGGCTTATTATACCAGTGGTATTATCTGCAACTTCTGTTGCCATATTTTTTATTTTTTCTGCAGTAGTTTTTATTAAATCTGTTATACCACTTGTTGTTGTTTCTTGGCCATAAACTGGAAGCGCAGTAATCACAGGAAATAGAACTATCACTGCAACTACAAAAACTGATTTAAATGCTTGTCTGTTTGTATTCATTGATAATATAATACTTTAGTAATATTTAGGATGATCTCTTTTCAGTCGGTCATTTAAAGAAAAGAAGAAGGTGTTATTAACAACACTTTTTAGTTCTCTTGTTCGTTGATGATCTTTTTAATAATTTACAAATATTATTCAGAAGCTGTAATAAAATTATTCAGTTGTAAAAAGTTAATTATTTATAATTTGGAATGTTGTTTATATTGTGACTAATAATAGATATTCAAAGGGAAAGGTTGCTGTTATTACAGGTAGCTCTTCAGGTATAGGTTTTGAAACTTCATTATTATTATCAAGAATGGGATTTTATACGTATGCAACCATGAGAAATTTAAACAAATCACAAAAAATAAACGATGTTGCGGAAAAGGAAAATCTCTCTTTAAAAGTCTTAAAATTAGATGTAACAGATGATAATTCAGTTAAAAATGCCTTTAGACAAATTAAAGAGGAAAGCTCAAGAATTGATGTTTTAGTTAATAATGCTGGATACGGAATAGTAGGAGCAGTAGAGGATTTGTCACTAGAAGAATTTAAGTCACAGTTTGAGACAAATTTCTTTGGAGTTATTAGAGTAACAAAAGAAGTAATACCGCTAATGAGAAATCAAGGTTATGGTAGCATAATAAATGTAAGTTCTGTGGGTGGGAAAATAGGTATACCTCTTAATTCTACGTATATTAGTAGTAAATTTGCTTTGGAAGGATTATCTGAATCAATGAGATATGAATTAAAGCAATTTGGAGTAGATGTAATATTAATTGAACCCGGTGTAGTAAAAACTAGTTTTTTTGAAAATGTAAAAGTTGTACTAAATACTAACAATACTACAAATACTAACAAGAAAACTCCAGTATATTCAGAATTATCTCAAAAACTACTTGAAAGTTTTGAACCTATGATTAAAAGTAATTCTGCCTCTTTGCCCTCAGATGTTGCAAAGGTGATTTATCAAGCGATCGAATCTCCAACTAGACAGGTACGATATCCTGTAGGAAAAGATGCATTTTCAATTTTTAATATGCGACAAAAATTATCAGATGAAGAATTCGAAAATTGGATAACAGAAAGTATTTTTCATAAAAAAAGCTTCATAAATTGATAACGTATTTTTATTCTGTTTTCTGCTTTCTTTCTTTCTATTTTTGTAATACTAAAATGAATATTTTGCTAATCTGAATAGCTATATATCTAGTTTAAAGATTTGTAAGCATCATAATAAACATTATTCAATTTCATTTCTTTAAAAAAATAACCATTATAAAAAATTCTCTTATATACAATTAAACAAAGTTGAAAAAAAATTTTTTCAAACCCATTATTTATTTATCTCATAATTCTATCAAAATATTTACTGACTAGTTCATTTTACTATGTTTATACTATCTAATAGATTTATTAGTTCTAGTATTAATTAGAGTAATCACAATCCTTTGTTACAGATAGTAATGATATATGATAAAAACCGAATTTTGATACATTTGAAATGCCTACGATTTTCCTTCGTTATATCGTAAACATAAAGCAAGTTCTAGAATAGGTACCATCACTTAATTTTTATGCATGCAGATCATTATTAATCCTTGTACCTACAAACGAGACAAGTTTTTGTTTCAAAATTTCTAAAATACTTTATTATTTTAACTCCCACATCGCGAAGCTACCTTGTTTGCCTATTAACGCCTCATAAACTCCTACAATACTCTTGAGATATTCCAGATTTCCGGTTGCATTGGCATCGAAGAATGCTGCACCCAGATGCTTTGTTACATTATCTTCAGTGTTTATTATCGCTTGAAAAGAATAACTTGCAACTCCACCGTCTTCAGAAGTGAAAAGTGCTCGGCCGTCGCTAATGGAACGAGAACCATCTTCTCTTGGTACCATAAGACCATTTCCAGTTGCTGTTACTTGCAAACCATTTAAAGTCCCATTACCGGAAAATGAATATATCGAATCTGTTAAATTATCTTCAGTATTATTTTGAGATTTCGGTACCGTAAATATTTCTGTATATATTGGATTTCCCAAAGATAGATGTATTTCTTGATCGATTTGTTTTTGAATTAAATCTGTTTGATTTTGTTCTTGTACTTGTGCATATAATAATTCATTATTTGTAGCGAAAACTATCAACGAATATACAGACATTGTTCCAACTAATACTACTAAAAAACAATATATAACTTTCATAAATCCTCTGTATCATAAAGGTTATTAAATATATTGAAAAATCAAGCTAAAAACTGTTTAATAGATCTCTATCAATTATACTTAAATTATTAAAATTTCTATACCTTGCTTTTTTTGTGCAAAATTAAAAACTTTAAATTCTGTTGGCCCAATCCAGGGCCATGATCTAATCCTGTTATATAATATTGAATGGACATAGTACAGAGATATTTATAAAAATTGAAAATAGAGATTTGGTTCTTAGATTTATTACACACAATTTCCATCGACTTGTTAGTTGATATAAGAGAACTTAAATTTTGTAAATGAATAAATAATATTATTTAAATTAACAATTTACATTTTAATCAAATAGAGAAGATTTTTACTTTTCAAATACATCGAGATTTTCACATAGGTCTACCCAATCCTCATGGCTTATATCCTTCAACTCTGTATCGTGACATATTGTATCTTCTAAACTTGCTATATCATTATAATACTTTTGTTCATCTACGGCTTCCTGAATGTCGCAATCTTTGCCATCCCAATCACCTTGATACGTACTTATGCATATTTCTTCAGCATATTTTTCTACTTTTTCTATTGCTGGATAAATAGATGGGGTCATAATAATTCCAAGAGAAAATAAAAATATAACACCAATAGCTAGTTTTTGTTTAATCACATTATGTTATCGATATAGTTTCATTTATCCTTTTTTAGCATAAAATCAATATACAATATTATTAGAAAATTGTTTTTCTGAGAAATCGTTATTATATCCTTTAAAATCTAGTATTTATAGAAATCATGAATCAATTTCATAATTATCTATTTGCCAATAACAACCCACTGTTTGATAATTATATCAAGGTTTTACTACACCTTTAGATCTCATTTTCCATTTTTTAGCATTCTTAGATAAAAATAGATGTAAACTCCTGAGTATTATATGCTAGTCGGAGTATCTACTTATTTTTTCTCAATTTTGTAGTTGAGAAATACTATATGAAAAATTAATTAATTTATGATTCGATAATATGATTCACACTTCCAGATCTTCAACACTTAGGAAATAACCTGAAGATTCATTGGACGGTTTTCACTCCAATTTTTTTTACTTGATTTTATTTAGAATTTACTTTCAAAACTTTCTTGGTTAATGTCGTGAAGTCAAAAACTTTTCTTTGTTATCTGCTTTAGCAAAGGCATATAATGCATCATACACAGGAAATTGTTTTTCCATATTGTCATAGTCGTCTTTTGATATAGCATTAAACCCAGCAGCAATTGCTGCAAGTCCTTCTGATTGAGGGGTTAATTGCCTTTTCTCTGTATCTGCACCTCTTACAATGTCTGCTAAAATTCGCAATTCTGGATTTTTTTTGTCAAGTTCATATTTTTTTATAATAGCATCAAACGAGCATTCTTCACCATGATGACCTAATTCAACATTTGGTATATCAAATGGAGTTGCATTTTCATTTCTCATTATTTCGAGGACTTTATGAGCAGGTACAAACAAAAATTTAGCTTCATTATCTACAAAATTCTTTATGAGCCAAGGACATGCAATTCTGTCCACCTTAGCATGTTCTCGAGTTATCCATTTCATCTAGACTCTATTGAAATTTCTAGTATTTTAAATTCTAATATTTTAAATGGCTTTTCTATTTTAAATATAAAAAAAATTATGAAAAAGATGTTTTTTACAATTTAAAATCACAATGATATATCGGAAAATAGAAATTAGAATTGAATACTTTACTTACTTTAAATCCTAATTCTCAATATAATATAGTTAAAGTAAGAATTATTGATCTATTTGTTTTGAATAAAGAACTTACAATAATTCTCTGCAAAGATTCATAGAGAATGGATAAATTGATAGCTAATTAAATACATAATTAGTATTACAAAAAATATTGTAATTAAACAAAAAGAATAACTACTAGATATATAGTAAAACATGCTATAAATTGAACTCAACAAAATTAAATTTTAAGCGCGAGTATGGAATTATTATATTAATATCATCTATAGGAATAATATCCTGGTCAGATTATGGATATGGACAATCTCTGTCAAACAATGATACTTCTGTTGTTTCAGAACTATTAGACAATTTCAAAATTGTTTCTGAATCAGATTCACCCTCATCTGAATTCATGTCTGATCAAAATTCAACAAATTTTTCTAATTTTGACTCGTCTGATTTTGTCATACCTCAATTTTCTTTTCCTGATGTAAATGGTACATATATTAATTCTGATATCGGTTATGAGATCGAACTCCCACAAGGTTGGAAAGGAAAAGAATTTAAATTTATGATGGATATGGTATTTGCTACTCCTAATGAAATCAATCTTGACCAGATTGAAGAGCAAGGAACTATCATGACTATTTCTGGAATCGATAAGGATTATTTTGATATGTTAACAGGTTTAACAAACTTACAAAGCTTCGAAGGTGGTTCAAATGAGCAATTGACAGGATTGGAAGATGATGAAGGGGTTTTCCAAGATACTGATTCAAGTAATCCTACCTCTGATAATATTATGGACTCATGCACCGACTTTCAAACAGAACCTGTTACTGTTAATGGTATTAGTGCAGAACAAATAATAGCTAACTGTATTGACGAAAATGGAGAAAAAACAAAGGCAAAGGAATATGCATTTGCAACTTCCGATGACTCGATTATTTTAATTTCATTCTATAGTGACTCTATTACTGAATTTAACAAATATTTGCCTTTATTTGAAGGGTCTGTAAAAACGATAAAAATTACAAATCCTGATGATATTGCTAAATCAGAAATTTACAAAAAATATAAACTAGAATTACAATCAAATAAAACAATTAATTAACTAGCTTTTTTTATATTTTCAGATACTTTCAAATTGCAACCATATTTAGTGTAATCAAAAAGGGGTTTATGGAATTATATTTTGTTATTTATGCGAAAAATATTTGAGATTCAAAAATTGTTACTATCCTATAGTTATTTTATCATAAAACTTTTCTTACACTATCTTTGAGTTTTATATGCATTGTTGTTATAAAACCTACAACATCATATCCAACGCACTAGTTTAGAGTCCAATTGGCTGACTGACCCTGGGAATTGAGTTTGGGATACTATTGGGATTAGTATTATACAACTTTTTTGTAAAATAAACGAACTTGTTTTAAAAAATTTTTTTACTTTACATAGATTTTAAAATTAGCTTCTCTCATTGGATCAAATTTCGGAGGTGGACCTTCATTTCCCTTGAGTAGATCAACCACTCGCATTTCGATAATGTGTTGTCCAGGAGATAAATCATGTAAAAATACAAAATACCCAGTAGCTAGGGCCTTATATATGCCTGGATTGATTGCTCCCCAAATATCTATTGGATTCTCAGGAATTGTAATATTAAAAAAGTCAGTCTTTACTAATGAACCGTCAAGATCCAGATTTGTACCATCTACAGTAACCTTCATGTTGTTAAGAGGTGTAAGGATGTTATCGGCACATTCTATTATTTCTGTATCTGTCATTGGACCTTCTGTACCGCTATCGCAAAAAGTTGTTGTTATTGGAAGTAGAACTGCTTTACCCAGAGGAATATTGCAATTATAGTTAATTTTGCCCTCTCCTGGAATAATATCAGGCAAGAACCATACCGGACCATCTTGCATAATCGAACATCTTTTAGAATCTGAATAATCTTTTACTGGATGTTTTTCGTTGGGGATAGCAGTCCACCAGGCCAACCATTTTGCTACCCATTCTGAATAAGGATCTCCGTATGGTGAAGAATCTATTGTAAATATATCAAAATTTGGGTTGGTTATAACAGTATCTTCTGCCATGATATTTTTTCCGTTCCAGCCAAGAATCACGATAGCAAGAACGGGAAACAAGAGATGAATAAATAATTTCATATCTAACCTATGTTACTCATCAATTAATTCTTTTACTAGTTAATTGATTTTAATTTATAAAAAGTATTGAAATGTTTCTCCAAGAAAAATTAAGTCTAGACTTTTTTCGGTTAATAATAAAAGTTTTTAGATCGAATTATCTATAATTAATAATCGCTGGATATTGCAATTACCAAAACATCTAACTTATCTTTTAGGTTCAACAAGTATTATTATTTTTACAGGGTTTGTAGTTGTTCTGATTCATGTCATAGACATGAGTGCAGGTGATACTTGGGCTCTGAACACCAACGATAGTAATTCTTTTCAATATATAATAATATATTGTATTATAATAGTAGTTTCACTTGTTATCCAAACTTTTCTTATGGGTGTCTCTATAAGAATATCATTTAAAATCAAGAAAGCAACATCACGTCTTTCTATAATAACTCGATATCTTTATGTAGGCTCACATCTTGCAGTAATAATTTCTATTTTATATTTAATGACCGAACAAGTGGTAACAGCTAGTTATCATTTACTATTACTCGAATTAATAGTAGGATTAAGTTTGATACCCGCTGTTTTCATTATAATTTCATTAGTAATTACAACTCTCAAATCATTTTTGTCTACTAGAAAAAAAATCGTTATTGTTAATGCAATGGCTATAATGGCAATTGCATTACAACTATTCCTTGCCTTTTGTTATATAGAGATCAATCTTTATAGTAAACCTGAAATAATAACTCCTGATCGGAATCCATGGGCATCATATTTCTATACAAATCTACAAGGGATAATATCATTTACTTATCAAGTTATTGAGGCCATATCATTCATTATCATTTGGATAGCCTTGATATTACTTACTAAGCAGCAGGCCAAAAAGATGGGTAAGATAAAATATTCTATAACATTGAGCTTGCCAATGCTGTACTTTTTACTTCAATATTCTCCATTATTGTTACAACAGATAGGGACATTAAGTTCTCTTCTTATGACAGAAGGTTCGTTATTCTTATATTTTTACAATTTTATTTTAAATACTGTAAATGTAGGAACAGGAATAATGTTTGGAATCTCCTTTTACATATTAGCTCGATCATTGGTCTATCATGATTTGAAATATTACCTAATAATATGTGGCACGGGAGTCATGATTATATTTAGTAGTGGTGTTTCAACAATCTTAACCTTAGCTCCTTTTCCATCATGGGGCATTGTTTCTCTCTCATTTGTCTTACCAACATCATTTCTACTTTTAATTGGACTTGATTCTGCAGTATACTATATTGCAAGTGATACTTTGATACGTCGATATCTATATAGGCACAGAGATAAGTTCGAACTATTCCAAGCTTTGGGTTATACAAAAGCCGCAGATATTATTGAGCAAAAAATACGTTTACAACTTCATAATTTAAGGGACGAAAATATGTTCAAATCAGTATCTGAAATTAAAGATACCAAACAGTATATTGAGAATATAATGACAGAAATGAAAGAGTCTACTAATACTGAAACTGATAGTTAAGGCAATTAATTTTCTTACAAAATATAAATAATCATAAAATAAAAACAACACGAATTACCTATACCCTAAACAATATCTTGCATTAATAGCATATCAATACACAAATTTGTAAGAGCTAAAACAAATTCTTCGAGCATGACATCAAGTTAGGGCCGGTTTTCTATAATTCAATATTACTTTATACTCGATTATATCCGGGGTATACTTGTATATTGTTTGGAAATGTTATTTTCCTATATCTAGTGCCCAAGGATGTTGTACAAGATATTCTTTAGGCCAAGGAATATCAAGTGCTTCCCAAGAAACACCAAAATCAACAGAGATGAATATCCCACGATTGTTGATAGCAAAAAATTCTCCACTGTTAAAAGAATTAGAAGCAAGGATTGTAATTATCGTTCCTTTGGGTTTGGGAAGTCCTTTTGAAACAACATTCCATTTTTCCCCATCTGCTGACCTTCTATATACAAATGATTCTGCATTTTTAATATAGTGAGCTTGTAATGCTGTTAATGAAGCTGATACAATCACGTTTTGTGTATAAGTTGAATCTACAGCAAGTCCATAAAGATAATAATGTCCAAGTCCTTCAGTTGGACTGTTCCAAGATTCTCCATAGTCATAACTTTCAAAGTAGCCGTCACCTGCAGCAGAATAAAGCCGTTTAGGTGCCTTTTTATGAGTTACTAAAGTATGAGTATCATAAGGACCTTGATACGTCCTATCTATCCAGGTTATACCACCATCATGACTCTTAACTAGTGCTCCTGCTTCTATGGCAACAAAAATATAATTTGCATTATTTACATCTGGTTCAATCCAACGAACATGATGGGTCCATGGTCTTGGTGGAAAACTCCATGATTTAGAAGATTCTAAATTCTTGAACTCGCTCATTATTTTCCATGATTGGCCTCCATCACTTGACACATATAATGCACTAGGTTCGGTTCCTACGTACACATTACTGAATCTATTATGTTCTTTATTATTGCCAACTGCAACCGAGATTAAATTAGGATTAGAGATTTCATTCTTTCCAATACTATTCCAAGTTTGTCCACTATTTTCAGTTTTCCACAAACCCTCACCAAATGTACTACAATATGCTATGTTTGAAATTCTATGATCAAATGCTATACTCTTGGGATTAGTTCCTTTCAAATTCTCACGAGCCTTCCATCCAGTCTTTGAAGATTCAAGTACAAGGACCGAATTTTGCATTGCAGCTATGAGCGTAGTCATTGAAATACAAAATCCACTACTTTTGGTATCTCCTCTTATATTATTTTAAATATCTTTAGTCAATGGAGTACTGTTCTTTATACAGAATTCCATTTCTGATAAAAACATATCTATTTTTTGTTTTAATATTGGTTCTATTGCATATCCTATATGTTCGCCTATCTCTCTATTTTTACAATAAAACTTTAATGTAGGTGTACCTTCGATAGATATTCGTTCCATTAATTCATGGTTATTTTTATCATCTACCATAATTTTTAGAAAAACTAACTTATCCTTATATTGTTCAGATAATCGATTATATAATGGCTCTAAAGCTTGACAAAAACCACAACGAACTGCACTAAAATTTACTAATATAGGAAGTACAGCATCTGCAACTTTTTCTTGCCATAGTTTTGCTGTTATGGTTTCTACTACCATGTCAATAGTAGGTTATATCAGACTTTTTTATTTTTCTATAACAATAAATTTTTGGAATACTCTGTTAATATGGATTTATCACTCTTCTTTTTTTGATTTAATTTAGAACTCAATATTAGGCCAATAAAAGGTAACGTATAATATAAATGCAATTTATATTTCAGATATTAGATAATGATGTTAGCATCAGATTAAAAGTTCAAAAAAGTAGTTAATACTAGTAATCTCTATTAAAAACTTTGGCTATTATCAGAAAGATAGAGACTTATGATCATGAAAACTTAGGTGCTTGGATTGTTTTTGGCACAAAATTGTAGTTCAAACAATTTCTTTCTAATTATTAGAATCATCATTAAAATATTTCAATAACTACTTGCAAACTTATTGGATATTGTCTTTTGTTTTATGACAATTTTAAGGCATACAACTTTCCTTCATAATGATAATCCTTAATTAATTTGCTAGAAAACAGTTGTGTTGTTGGTAAACCATGAAAATTTTTAGTAATATCTGTGTCTGCAATAAATTTAGACATCGTTACTAATATGGGTTTGGAGGACTTAATTTCTGTCATAATAGAATTGGTTGCGTAATGAAGTTTTTTGTAATTTTTGTAAACTATTTTATTTTATTGAAAACTAATTGTTGGCTTAAATTCCCTTGACTAAACATGAATGCTAGCACCGAAACAGATATCGAGCAGTAGAATGATATGATACAGAAAAAATTTCTTTACTTTTAGAATGATTAAACAATTAACTTCAATTAAACTTTATATTATACAACTTTTTATTCAATATGAAAACAAATTATTGATATTTTATTATTATAAATATAGATAAACATTATTACAAACAATGATAGCAATAATAATAGATAACTTAGAGAGATGAAGGTGTTCTTGGATGTTTTATCAGAAATAGAAGAGGTAGCAAAAAAGAATTCTCTTCCAACAATAGGTCCAATAAAAGGAAAAATTATAGAAAAGGTCATCAAGCAGTATAAACCTAAAAGGTTACTTGAGATTGGAAGTTTACATGGATATTCAGCTATTTTAATGGCAAATTATGTCTTGAAGATAAATCATGACTATTTCTATTCTGGTGATGCTGATGAAAAGGGAAGTGATACTAAAAAAGTAATAGTTACATGTTTGGAAATAGATAAACAACTAGCAAATATTACAAGAAAGAATATTGAGAAAGCTGGACTATCAGATAGAATAAAAGTAATTACTGGTGATGCTCTAAAAATCATTCCAATGCTTGATAAAACTCAAAAATTTGACTTTGTATTCTTAGATGCTGAGAAAAATCAATATTTTTTATATCTTAAACTTTTAGAGGAAAATAATTTGCTGGACAAGAAAGTAACAATAGTTGCAGATAATGTTTTGTTATATGAAAATGAGATGAAAGATTATTTAGACTATGTTAGAAATTCAGGTAGATACAATAGTATCACAACAGAAACTTCATTAGAATTTAATAAAAATATTGATGATGCTCTTGAAATAAGTAGAACAACAACTTTTGGCTAAGCAGAATTTGTTTAAATTATAATTGTCCTATAATATCAGCCATTTAAATATTCTACTCAATCTCAGTTCCTAGTCAAAATGGTACATAGTGTTTCCTAAATCTAGAAAAGAAACTCATAGAAAAATTGAAGAATATACAATTAGAAGGAAACTATATTTCATATTTATTATTAGTATTATACTAAAATTTGTAATTATTTAGATAATTTCGAACATTTTTCAATATTAGTTGATAGATAAAGAATTGAATCCAAATTTTTTTCATTATAGATCCTATTGAAAGAAATATTAAGTAGATATAAGTCCATACATTAGCCTGTCCAGTCACGTTATCATAAGGAGATCATATTAATGAATGTAAAGTAGAAAGTTTCAGTTCAATATCGTTAGGTGAGGGACTTGCAAACACTTGTATGTGAAACCAGATTTAATACGGACTCGGAGGGCTTCGATCCCCCGGTTTGCGGTTCCGAAGACTGCGATGTCCTGACTATTACACATGCCCTATCACAATTTTTTTTTTTTAAAATAGTCTCATAATAAACGAACATTATTGATCTTTATTGTCCGAAAATACCTGAAAAAATTGGGAATTGTCTGAAACAAGACGTTACTGAAGATAAAATTTAAAAATTATTAGATCATTCAAATCATCAATATTGACAATTAAATGTTACTTTAAGTTCTATCGTCTATGAATTGACGGGGGACTCAGCAATTAAATGGATAATATTTTTAGTATAGATAATAAACACGTATGAACTAAAATAAATTGTAGCAATTGATAGCAGTAGTAACGAGAAGATATCAAATATTTATTAGAAAAAAGCAAATAAAACCTTGAACAGACAAGAAACAAATTTTAAATCTACTTCAGGTCAATAAAATTTATGATTTGCTAAATAAAAATGCAAAAAGAATCAGAATGCACTCCTTCTCATTCAAGGGGTTCAACCAGAACATAGCAAAAAAATTAAAAATGTCATTTTCCGATATTGCTAGGATTAGGAGAAATATCTTCGAGTAGTTAGTTAAATGGGATGATTCAAATTAAAAATTTAACCAAAAAGACACAGTTTCTTTAGTTCTTTTTCTCTAAAAAAGTCGCCATTAGAAGTATGTATTGAATTGGAGATATAGATCCACAAGAAACAGAGAAAACCTATTCTAGTTTTGTGAGACTGAATAGTTTATCAAAAATCGCCAAAATTATAGAAAAACAGGGCGATTTTTTGGAAATTTTAGAGTTTTATGAATTTTGCAAAGAGAAATTGATTGATAAAAATACTATAGAGTATATAATGGACAAAGGTAAAGACATCTCACAATTAACTACCAATTGCGATAAATTGGTTCAGAAGGAACAAGATGCTTCAAAAAAGGTCTGAAAAAGAGTTAAAAAATCTGAACAAGATGCAAGAAATACAATATTCAAAACGCTATGACAAATTTGGAAAATACACGATCAAATTTATTGAAACTAGAGAATAATATAGTTAATCAAAAGTAATGAATTATCATCTCTAAACCAATCAATCAATAGTTTAAAAATGAATACAATTATAAAATTTACGAGCAAAGATCCTTTATGAAATTTTTACTAAAAATAATTTCAGAAGATGCGCTAAAAATAACATTAATTATCATTGCTTTTCTTGAAGTATTTAGATCTAACCCTAATCACTATCGAATCTTCTCTTATTATTATCAAATATTCAAAAATGGAAATATAAAAGAAGATTTGAAATCGAAACAAGATTATATTTTCTTCAAGTTTCAGGCTTTTTATTTATGATTTTAGTAAAAAATACATACTATATACAGAATAAAACAATCGACGATTTTTATCATGACACCATTAGCAAAATCTACATCAAAATTTCTTCTGATTTCCTTATCTTATTATAACTCACAAGAATACAATTCGAAATATTTTTATCTACAACTAATTTTGATATATCTTGTATCAAAATTAATAGTTGCACTAAACATTCTACAAAAAAGTCACAAAAAAGTAACTACAACTACATAAAAAATAAAGATAGAAAAACATACTAATGATAACTCTATAATTTACTATGTTTTATAACAGAAGTGATTTGTTTCCTTGTATTTTATATTTTCTCCAGTATATAATATGACATCTATAACCAAATAGGTCATACATATTGTCTTATCTAGTTAAATCAGGGTTGCAATTACTTGCATTTTGAGTATGTCAAGAATTTCCTGTCATTTACATATACGTTACCATAACAAAAGTAACATCCAATTAACTATATTTCCAAAAGAAGTGAATAAATTTTCGATTAGCCAAATAAACAGAAGTTTTGTTGGTTTTTTTTCAGTAAATGACTATTATATTAAAAGACCTAACTAATAGTAGAAGAATTATTATAGTGATTTATTTTAATATCTCTAAATTTTTATTCAATTTATTGAAAATTTTCTGATTAATATCTGTTTATATATCAAGATCAACAATCAACAAAAAATCTGTAAATAAAAGAATCATTATTTAGAATACTAAAAAATACGAACAGAATAATTTATGTATGGCTATTTTTAAATAATCCTGTATAATTAATTGAAAGTTTTAGACAGAACTGAAGGCGTAGAATATGCTATTCGTGATATCATTTCTCACGCAAGAGAGTATCAAAAAACTGGGAAAGATATCATATATCTTAACATAGGCGATCCTGTAAACTACGATTTCAAAACTCCACAGCACATCAAGGAAGCTCTGATAAAGGCAGTAATGGAAGATGAAAACTATTATACTGAATCAGAAGGGCTGCCTGAACTTAGACAAGCTATAGCAGAAAAAGAGAATGGTAAAGGATTTAGCGTAAATGAAGATGATGTACTTGTTACTAACGGTGTTTCTGAAGCATTGGATATGACAATGGCTTCTGTGGTAAATCCAAATGACCAGGTGTTGATGCCAGGTCCTTATTATCCTCCATACGCTTCTTATGCAAAATTTTATGGAGCTCATCCAGTAGAATTCAGAGTATTTTCTGATGGGAGAGCTGACTTGGACGATCTAAAGTCCAAAATAACTGATAAAACTCGAGCTATATGTCTAATAAGTCCAAATAATCCTACAGGTGAAGTATTTTCTCTTAATAGTTTAAAAGAAATTGTGGATATTGCAGCTCAACATGACCTGTATATTATTTGTGATGAAATTTACGACAAAATCGTTTTTGATGACATTTTTTCTGGGATAGGAAAAGTATCAAGAGATCTGCCAGTTATTCTTCTAAATGGATTTTCTAAAGTATATCTAATGACAGGGTGGAGATGCGGTTATATGTGCATGAACAGTAATTCTCCAAAACTTGACAATTTTCGAAAAAATGTTCCAAAGCTTGCACGTGTTAGAATTGCTTCAAATTTACCAGTCCAAAGAGCAGCAGTACAAGCATTGAATGGACCACAAGATCATATTAAAGAGATGGTTCACAAACTAAAAAACAGGAGAAATTTCATAGTTAAACGGCTAAATTCTATCCCAGGAATTTCATGCAATCTTCCAAGAGGTGCATTTTATGTTTTTCCACAAATTGACTTGAATAACCGTTGGAAAAGTGATCTAGATTTTGTTCTTGATCTCCTCAATAATACAGGCGTGTTGACGGTGCATGGGTCTGGTTTTGGTTCCAGCTTCGGATCTGACCACTTTAGAATCGTATACCTTGCACAAGAAGATATATTAGAAGATGCGATGGACAGACTAGAAACATTCTTGGTTAGAAAACTAAAGTAAAGCAATAATAGCCCGTATAACTATAATAAATTGTAGATTATTGAGTTCAAATAATAGAATTTTTAATTACAAAAGAGACACAGGACTAACTTTCAGAATTATTGTTAGTTTTGCTGCTCTGTCCATCCTGTATCTTGTATTCTTAACTGTCTTAGCTTATCTTGGAGTAGGTTTTATCCCAATGATAGGGATCATATCTTTAATGATTCTGGCTCAGTGGTATTTTTCCGACAAGATAGTTTTATGGACCTCTGGAGCCAAGTTAGTTTCAAGAGAACAATATCCACAACTTCATAGAATAGTAGAAAATCTGGTTCAAAGAGTAAACCTCCCAAAGCCAAAAATCGCAATAGTAAACACTAATATCCCAAATGCATTTGCTACAGGAAAAGGACATAAAACCTCCCTCGTAGCCGTGACAACAGGGCTATTAAACATTCTAGATGAAAAAGAACTGGAAAGTGTTATAGCACATGAGTTGACCCATATAAAAAATCGTGATGTTTTGGTACTAACAATGGCAAGTCTTTTCTCAACAGTAGCTTGGTATCTTATGCAATATGGCTTTTTTGGAGCAATGTTCGGAGGCTATCGTTCCAGAGACAATAACGGACTTGCAATTCTTATCATATTACTAGTTTCCATTGTAACTTGGATAATTAGTTTTATTATCACCAGAGCAATATCTCGCTATAGGGAATTTGCAGCAGATAGAGGTTCAGCACAAATGACAGGACATCCTATGAACCTTGCAAGTGCCTTAACGAAGATAAGTGGGACTATGAAAACTGTCTCAAATCGACAAGCTCAAAAATTTCAAAGTCTTAATGCATTTTTTATCATTCCAGCTATTTCAGGAAGTTCTATTGCAAAACTATTTGCTACACATCCACCACTAGAACAGAGAATTGCGAAACTAAAGGAAATGGAATCTTATTATTATGATACCAATTTGAGGTAAATATAATTAAGAAATCAAAATTATAAACTAATGACATAAAAATTATATACATTAAAAATTTCCTCAATTACTTAAACGTAATTGTAATGCGAATACTGTAATTTACCTTATTTCATTTTCTCAACAAATAAAAATCTTGTCATTAAATTGTGACCAATAATAAAGTAAAAAGGATCATGTAGTAAAATTTAAGGAGTGTTTTATAAGACAAAGATTTGTCTTCCAGATGATAATTATAAATTTATCTCTCAAATCTTCTTCTTTCATGTTCGTCAGGAGGTCCGTATTCTTCTTTTTTTCTAAAGTATCCCCAATATAACAATACCCCACCTATAATTATCATAGCGATAACAAATTTCTCATTAGTAATATCAGAGTTGGTATAATTGTCTAAATAAAATTCAAAAGACAATTGAGTTGACACAAAATATAGATTTCGTAGAGCAATAACTATAGCCATGACTATGAAAAGGACACCCATTGCGGTCATCCAATTCTTTCCACGCCTTAGATAGTTGTCGCCTTTAAATTTGTAACTCATTGTTTTGTATTTTTTCAATATTTTTCTATTTATTAATTCCGGATTATTATACTAACTTTATAGCGGGATGTTTCATTTTATTACGTTTTGCTGAGTTCAATAGCATCGGAGTGAGTACTTCAGCTTGATAAGATAACGTCAGTGGCCCTAGGTAAATAGATCGGAGTCCTGTTATTTCTGCAATTAGTTCGTTTATAACTTTGATAGTATTTTCGTCATCTCCACAAACAAAGGTGTCTGCATCAAGACCATGATCAATCTTTTTTAGTTTAACTTCTGATATTGTATGAAACGCAGAGACTATATTTGATCTGTTTTTAAAGTTCTTTGCAACCAATTCTCCTGCAGATTCTTTCCCGTGCTCAAAGCAGATATACGTAAAACCTTTCTCTTCTCTAGTCATCGGAACAATTGGACAGACTATAATACAATTTTCTTTTATCTGTCCTGCTAATCTATTACAGGTTTCATTTATCGACTCATAAGGAATAGATAGAAAAAGTACATCGCAATCTTGTGCTAGATCAAAATTATTATCTCCAGTTATTGATCCTTTCATTGACTCACCATAGTAGTCTCTAGCAGTTTTGGTATAGTTATTAGCAACATCTGATGCCCTATTTTTATCCCTAGAACCAATCACTATGTCATGTTTTTTACACCACCTTAAGGCAAAACCTTCTCCCATGCCTCCAGTTCCACCAATAATCCCTATTTTCATTTTATTATCGGTATTTTGTTTAGGAATAGTATTAAATATGTTGGTTTGAAACAATTTTATCTATATATATAATACCTAAAAACTCATCTGTAGTATCCAGAACAAAATTTGTTTTTAATAAAAATAACTAAAATAGAGTGAGAAAAGAAAACTAACTTTCAGATAGATAGTTTTGTTTTCGAGGTGTAAATTTTGACATGATTTTAAAAATTAGAATTATCTGAGTCTATAATTATAAATTATTGGAACATCCAATTCTACTTGTCAATATTGAATCTAGCTATTTTTATGAGACATGGCCAAGCAGAAAACAACGTAAATAGAATACTGGTAGGACGTCATATAGAATCTCACCTAACAGAAGAAGGCCGTTTTCAAGCAGCAGATACTGGCAAATACTTGAAAAAATTATCCATCTCAAAGATATATACAAGTCCTGTTACAAGAGCTATAGAAACTGCTCAAATTGTTTCCAAAGTCTTGGGAATGAATTATGAAATTGATGAACGTTTATACGAGATCGATTTAGGAAAACTCGCAGGTAGTGATTATGATGATGTATTGAATAAATTCGGGAATCTTTTTTTAAGTTTTTACACTGGTGAAGACCAGGTATTAAATGATCATGGAGTAGAACCATTTTCTTCGGTAAGATCTAGAATAAAAAATTTGCTAGACGATATTTCTACAAAACATGACAATCAAAATGTATTGATGGTAACCCACTTGGATCCTATAAAAGCAGCAATTTCTTATGTTTTAGATTTGAAACCAGAAGTTTTATACCGTTGGCATATGCGAAATGCGGCATTGACAATATTAAAAAAAGAATATGATCTGTGGTCTGTTTCTACGGTTAATCTTATGGGTGTAGAAAGATATCTGTACGATTAATACCATTGAAATGTTATTTGATTAGTTGAAATTAAATACAAAAACCTTAAATTACATGGTAATGAGTATTCTCCAGACAATAGGAGATAATGAGTAAGATTGCAACCTAAAAATGTGATATTACTAGGAGTATTAGCTCTTATGAGTATTTTTTCTCTTAATTTTCTAATACAAGCTTTTGCGGAAACAACTCCAGAAGGTTATGTTATAAGACAAGAACTAGTTTGGGGTCTTTTTTATGAAATGATGGTAGCAGCTTTTATTGTTGGCGCAGTCGTCAATGGTATAGTTATTTATGTTATATGGAGATATAGGGAATCACACAAGAGGAATAGGATAGTAGAACCACCTGCGGAGGGAACAGGCGCCTAATGGGACATGCAACCATTGAATGGGTATATGTAGGAGCTGTTTCTGCATTACTGATATGGGTTGGTGCAGCAGCTTGGGATGTAGAAAGAGTGTTAGAGCATGTACCTGCTGACGCACAAACAATAAAAGTGATAGGACAACAATGGTTCTGGAGTTTTGAACATTCAGATGGAACAAAAGAAATTAATGAACTTCATGTACAAAAAGACACTCCTTATAGATTTGAGATTACATCACTTGATGTAAATCACAACTTTAATGTTCCAGATTTTACAATTTTAATGGATGCTGTTCCAGGAAGGATAAATACTTTGTGGAGCCAATTCGATCAAGAGGGTGTATATTTGATTCAGTGTAGGGAGTATTGTGGTTATAGTCATTATAATATGAAGGCACAGTTATTTGTTGAACCCAAATTAGAAACGGCAGCAGCAGAGACAGCGGCAGCTCCGGCAGTAGCACCAGCTGCAGAAGAACAAAAACCAACTGGCGATGTAACACTTACAATACTAGAAGGAGCTGCAACACAGGGAAATCCTGATTATGATCCAAAAGAACTAAGCGTAAAGCAGGGACAAACAATCCTTGTGGATAACGTCGATGCAATGCCTCATACTGTTACAAGTGGTGAAGGTCCTAGCGATACAAACTCTGGTAAAATCTTTGATACAAGCATCATAAATGGCGGAGAATCCGCAATTATTGACACTGCAGATATTGAACCTGGCACTTACAATTATTACTGTTCAGTACATCCGTACATGACAGGAACTTTGAAGGTAGAGTGATTTGAATATGTATAAAGAAAATACTTTTATTTACAAGCATAATAGTAAACAATGTAATTTAATGTCGAGGGAGAGAACTAAATGGTTTTAGAAGTTAAAAAACCCCGTCCACTTTGGGAAATAATATTTTCAACTCACCATACTGATATCGGTTTACTGTATATTATTTTCTCGGTAACTTTTCTAATGATGGGAGGAGCTCTAGCTTTGGCAATAAGAGCAGAATTATTTTTACCAGGGCAACAAATTATTCCAGATCCAGCCACTTTTCATAGATTCTTCACTGTACATGGAACTACCATGCTCTTCCTATGGGCTATACCTTTTGCTGCTGGTATAGGTAATTATCTTATTCCAATTTTAGTCAGATACAAAGATATGGCATGGCCTAAGCTGAATGCTGTTGCGTTCTGGATGTTACCTGTTGGTGCAGGTATGGTTTGGTTAGGTTTTGCAGACCTAGGTTGGACTGCTTATCCACCATATTCTATTATAAGAGCACCAGGCCCAGCTGCAGAATTATGGATATTTGGGCTAAAAATATTAGGACTTTCATCTATTCTGGGATCTATAAACTTTGTAGTAACTATATTGCGATGTAAGCATCCAGACCTACCTATAATGAAAATGTCGTTATTCGCATGGTCTATTTTAGCTATTTCGTTCATGCAGCTTGTTGCTATTCCAACATTTGCAGCTGCATTAATAATGACATACACTGACAGATTAGGTATTTCTGGTTTCTTTAATCCTGCATTAGGAGGAGATCCAATTGCATATCAACATCTATTTTGGTTTACGTTCCATCCAGAGGTGTATATATTCCTGTTACCTGGTGTGGGTATGCTGTACGAAATGATTCCCAAATTCTCTAGGAAGCCTATCTACAGCTATCAGTCTGGAGTAATAGCGTTTATGTTACTTTCAACGATAGGATTTGCATCATGGGCACACCATATGTTAGCAGTAGGTATGAGTTTTACAGAGAAAACGGTATTCATGGTAGGAACACTTGCAGCCGTACCAGCTTCTGCTATGCATGTTTTTAACTGGATAGCCACAATGTGGGGAGGAAGAATCAAATTCGCCGCACCAATGTTATTTGGTATTGGAGCTATACTGTTATTCTTTGCCTCGGGAGCAGGAGGTGTAGTAAATACTGCACTGCCGTTGGACTTTATCACTCACGATAGTTACTGGGTGGTTGGACACTTCCATCTGATTCTAATGGGAACTGTATCCCTAACCTTTACGGGATTTCTATACTATATGTTCCCTCTTATCACTGGAAGGATGTACAATGAAAAACTGGCAAAGATTCATTTCGTAGCTGCATTCACTGGTATAATAGTAGTATTTATGACTCAACACCTCTTAGGATTATATGGAATGCCAAGACGGTATTTTGACTATGTTCCACTAGAAGAATGGATTATGATGAATCAAATAGCATCTACTGGTGCATGGGTAGTAGGAGCTTCGTACCTGCTAATGATATACAACTTGTTGAGGAGTTCAGCCAAAGGTGTCTTTGCTAATATGAGAGACCCATTCAACATTGGAGAGATATATTATGACTACAGACGACGAGAGCCAATTCATTAGGACTACACCTAAAATGCTGGGCCAAGGTCTAGCTATGGTTGTAGGAATAATTCATCATTGGAGAGATATATTATGAGTACAGATGACGATAGCCACATAGTTAGAACTACTCCTAGAAGGTTGGGCAAAGGTATAGCTATAATTGTAGGAATAATGATCATAGGAGCAGTATACGGAATTATGAATTTTGAACACAACTATAGTATTCCTCCACCGTCATCAAAGCTAAAACCACAAGTTGATCTGAAGGCTTTGGCAACATTTGAAAGAACTGCTGCCGCTCCATCTGCAGCTTCAACAGGATCCGCCGCTGAACAACAGAAACCAACTGCAGATGTAACACTTACAATATTAGAAGGAGCTGCAACTCAGGGAAATCCTGATTATGAACCCAAAGAACTAACCGTCAAACAAGGAGAATCAATACTGGTAGATAATAAAGATGCAATGCCTCATACTGTCACAAATGGCGAAGGTCCTAGCGATACAAACTCTGGTAAAATCTTTGATACAAGCATAATAAATAGTGGTGAATCAGCAGTTATCGAAACTGCAGATATTGAACCCGGTACATACAATTATTACTGTACAGTACATCCATACATGACAGGGACTTTAACGATAGAAAAATAATATCTCTGAAAACCTTGAAAGCATAGATGTATCTATGAAGTGCAAAATGAAAAGGCAATAGAATGCTTTTAAAAACCCTTACTTTTTCTACATTATCTATCCTTTTTACACTGATTTGTATAGGTGGTTATGTTAGTGCATCTGGAGTAGGATTATCATGTCCGGATTGGCCATTATGCCCAGCGGGATTGGTTCCACTTGAGGATTTTATCATAGAATATTTTCATAGAACTATTGCTGCAATTACAGGTTTAATGGTAATTGTTACCATGATGTTTATATTAAAATCTAAACAGACTCCAAAAGGAATGAAAATCGCTTCTTTAATAGCTGGTTCTGCAGTCATTTCACAAATAACATTAGGAGCTTTTGTTATCATTGAACGACTTCATGCACATCTTGTAACTTTGCATCTAGGAATAGGGATCATATTATTTTCAATGTCAATTATAGTCACATTATATGCATGGAAAATACCTGAAAAACAAAAATCAATACCTAGAATGCAAAATAAATCTACATGATATAAGATTTTTTGCTATCTCTGGATAGTTTGTTCTACATATCTATAGATTCAAATATAATAAAAGAAGTTTAGAAAACTTTGCTTTGCTTGTCTCAAATTCCCTTTTTTCTTGTTATATTTCTTTTCCACAATGTGGACAAACTTTCTTTTGTGTATATGTTTGGCCAGAAAATTCAGTCAAATTTTCTGATAACAGCATAAGAGATATATCCCAAGGTGTAATTATTGAATCTTGATATATTATACAAGGATGATCCATTTTATCCATTATTAAACAGATTTGGCCAAGAGATAAGTCAGTAGTAATGTCTTTGGTATACTCAAATTTGAATTGGTTAATTGGGATATCAAGTAGATTTTCTATGTCTTGATATTTCAAGATCATGGAAATCTCTCCTAAAATTATTCGATCACTTATAAATTTATTAGAATTTTCCAACAACACTCTTCTGATATGATGCTTGAACATTAAATCAAGAATCTCACGTAATGATTCATCTCCTTTAAAAGTGATAATTTCCTTTTTAGGAAATGAGGACACATGTATTCCGGATTTATATCGTTTACCTATTTCAAGCATTTTTCTTGCAGAAATAGAAAAATATTCTCCTTCATTATTGGAGATAACAGAAAATGCTCTTCCAATACTCTTCCATCCATCTATTAAATCAACAAGTTTACTATCTTTATTTACTTCCTGAATATGGTTAAAAAAGACATCATCGATCTTTGTTCGAAAATATGAATCAGGAATGGGACTTTTTCTCAAATGGGCTAATATCTCACGTCCACCAATTGTACCCACAATTTCCTCTGCGCTTTTTACTAAAATAGCATCTACAGCTGATTCTAAATATTGAGCACATATTTCTATAGCAACCCAAAGATCTCGATTTCTATCTACTGATATACACGGCGTTTCATATAATGTTTGAGGATATGATTCTTCCAAACTTAAATCACGAAGCTTTCTATCCAAAAATATCATTACACCTTTCTTCTACTATAACCCCTTCATATTTAAATAAATCAGATATGAAAATAACTTTAATTTTTACAATATTCTGCGATGTATTCATGTTAGAGGTTGTTATGTAGGATCAGTAGAATTTTGATTCTGGCTTTTAGCAATTCTTGCAGCACGTTTTTTATTTTTAATAAAGATTACTGCTATTATTACTAAAGGAGTTGCTACTGCAAAACTTATCAATGAAAAGAAAATATAGCCAAATGGGTTGAGAGTGCCAATATTGAATGTATATGTAATTGTTTTACCAGTAAAATAAAGGTCTTGTAAATCGATATAGAAAATATAATTTCCTGGTTCGGGAAATTTATAATCAAACTCATAATGCCCATTTGTTACTATTATTTGGGGAGTTCTATGAAATTCAACTCCATTTTTTGTAATGGAAACAGTAATTGGAATATCGTTAACTTCCATATCTTTTTCCTCAGTTGATACCCTCAAAAGTATTTTAGCATCTTGACCAGTAGTTGGAATTTCCGGCTCTGTTGCTATCTGAACATAATATTTTCCAATTGTTTGACCTGCAGAGTTAAAAAGAGAATGTGCATATGAATCTTTGATCAAGATTCCAGAAGTAGATAATATGTAACAACCAAAAATACAAACTAATGCTATGAAAGAAACTCTTTTGGATGGTCTCATTTTTGATTACTATGTTAGATCGCTACTATTCCATTCTTAAAGTTAACTATAATATCAAAAAGATTAAAAGCCTTAAAGAGGTTGCAAAAAATATATGACAAGTACCCCTGAAAAAAAGTCTCCAAATTTAAAATTTTCTAATAAATTAGTTGTCATCACTGGAAGTGGAACAGGTATTGGACAAGCGATAGCAAAGAAATTTGCAGAAAATGGTGCAAACATCGTTATAATGGGACGAAGGAAAGAACCTTTGGATCAAACCACAGAAATATTAAATGAGATTATTCAAAGAGTAGGTTCAGACGGGATTGTAAAGGCCTATCCAGGAGTAGATGTTTCAGATGAAACAGGAATTAATCAAATGTTCGAAAATATTAGACAAGATTTTGGAAAGGTCGATATTTTAGTAAATAATGCTGGAGTTTCAGGACCTGTCAAAACTTTTACTAATGCCTCATTTCAAGATTTCAAGGATTGTGTTGCCATCCATTTAACAGGTACCTTTTGGACTTCGGTTCAAAGCTTAAAAGTAATGGAAAAAGGCTCCAAAATAATCACAATCGCTACCTTCTTTACAGAGGAAAACAAATATGAACAAAGGCCATATAGATTCAGAACTCCATATACCGCTTCACAAGGAGCAAAAAATAGATTATCTGAGGCTCTCGCGTGGGAGTTAGCGGAGAAAGGGATAAAATCAGTTGCTACAAATCCAGGTCCTGTACATTCAGATAGGATTTATAAAACGGTATACCCCAAAGCGGCAGCAGAGTTTCTTAGGATAGGAGGTTACCCTGGATTAAATTCTGTGGAGATTGAAAAATGTGCGGTACAGGGTTTGGAATTGCTCGGTGAACCTACAGATGTATTTTCAGAAGGGATTAAAAAAATAGCTGCAACAATATCTTCTGATAGATCTCAGAATACTGGATCTGAAAACTCTGGCAATGCAGATATCACAAATACAGAATTAACAAAGATAATCAATGGGATGATAACCAAAATTCAAGAGATCGCTGAAAAAATACAGAACAATACTAGCAAAATGATCGTAGATAACGAATTCCTAAGCCAAGAAGAAGTGGCTGATATGGTCATAACTTTATCAGATGATAAGATAAGTAAATTGATAAACGGAAGAGTTATTCCAAATGATAGGGTTTTTTATCCAGTAAAACCAATTATCGGAACTTCCATAGATAAAGGCTCATTTGAAAATTTAAAGAATAAAGTAGTAGTGATTACCACAACATCTTCAAATAAAAGAGATGTAGACCGTGTAACAAATATTGCTAATGAGCTCAACACGATAGGTGTCAAACAGGTAATAATTCTTACAAACAATCCTACAGATTTACAGCATTACAACTCATTTCATAGTCATTCAATAAATCTTTCAGACGAAGATAAGGTAAGAATGATTTTTAATACTGCTAAAACAAAATTTGGAAACATAGATGCAGTAATACATGTAACAGGCGACTATGATTACACTAAAGATTTGAATTCATTAACAAGGAGCGAATGGGAAGACTTGGTAAATAATTATATCCATATTCCTGGCCTTCTCACTAAAGAAGCCGTAAGGGCATTAGCTCCAGAAGGCGCTACACATGAACCATCAAAGTACAAAAATTCAACGGGAATAATCGTTTTATTGGGTCCAGACTCTCCAACAGGAAAGAAAATATCTGGTCTTTTGAGAGCAAGATCAGAGGTTTTTAGAGGTGCACTCAGACCATATACAGCTACTGTTAATCAAGAGCTTTCTGATGTTTTAGGATCAAATATCAGGCTTTATCTTGTACTACCTGGAAATATTGAGGGAGTAGAATCCAGACTAGATAATGTTACTAATTCTATCCTAAATCTCGTCTCAGGGTCTGCATTGCATCGAAATGAATCAATTTTCTGTATCGATGAAGCAAAAAAGTGACCATCAATCAAATCTAAATTCAGAAATTAATAACTCATAACCTTTCTTTATTAAATTCATTTTTTGAATTCAAGGTCACTAATTAAAGGAAAAATAATTTAAAAAAAAACAAACAAAAAGAACCATGCAATAGTACATTACAATTTTGGATCAGGAATAGGCAAAAACTCACTTTTTATTTTATCTTCTGCCTCAAATTTAGCATCATCCAAAATCAGTAATGCTTTGTTATTAGCTAGTTTGAAATTAATTAAATATCCTCCTACTTGACTAGCATTAATTAAGACATCAATCAACAGGTCAGTTATGTTTCTTAGATCATGTTCAGATTCGTTCAAGTGTGAGAAAAGCATTGTTCTAATGCTCTTTATTACAGATAATGATGCAGGAAATATTTCTACCAAATCCTTAAAATTCGATATCCCTTTGATATCTTTTTCTAATAAATCTAAAACTACTTTAGAGATCCAAATGATCTTACTAGTTTTTCTGATCTTGTTCAATTCTGAACAGACTAGAGAAGTATATTGAATATTATTTTCTTTTAATGATAAGATTAGTTTTCTAACTCCTTCTTCATCTTGATTTTTCAATTCATTGAAAATTTTATGAAATTTCAAAATCTCTGAATTAATCCTATATTTGATTTGATCTATCTTTGGTCTTAAAGGCACGTTATGTTTTACAGAGTAAAATTCATTTAAATCCATCATAGGGTTATTGTTCGTTGCTGAAATTGAGGTTCGATATGCTGATTGTGTAAGATTTAAGTTATTATTGTTGTACCTTTTACTTTTATTATCGTACGAATCGTATCCTTGATATATTGAATTAGTTTTCACATAGTTAAAATTTCCATCATTATCCATCTATTTTTTACCCTCTTCTTTGTAGTATAAAATAACACTTAATACCCCTATGTTCAATCATTACTTTTAACCATGGTAACATCTATCAATGGTGACAAGGTTCTGTCTGGTTTAGCTTAGTATTTTTTTTAGATTTGACATAATCTAATTGACAAAGGGATTTTATTCTTAATATCGATTATTGAAATAATCATAATGAAGCCTAGCTCAAATCATGAAGAAGATTCCACTCGTCCTCCTAATATGATAATTACAGGGGAAAATAAAGAAAATAGAAATTTAATACCAAACCAATACATACATGAATCTATTAGATTTAATAATCCAAAAACATTTCCTCACGATAATCACATCCATCATATAGGGAATCTAGAAGAATTTGGTCTATCATATTATGAAGCTAAAGCATATCTAACCCTCATTGGAAGAGGGTCGCTTTCTGCTAGTGAAATAGCATATTATTCTAGTTTACCGAGAACAAAAATATATCTAACTTTAAAAAAATTGGAAAAAAAAGGATTATCTGTCATTTCCCAGCAAAAACCACTAATATGTAGTGCCATTACCCCAAAAGAAGCTTTTGAAGAAATTATATCTGTACAGGAGCAACGATTGAAGAATATGAAAAAAGTCATAGAAAAATTAGAAAAGATGAATGATCAAAATAATTACCAAAAAGGCTTAGAAGAAAAAAGGTACTTCATATTGGATGCTAAATCTACATATCAAAGGCTTATCACATTAATTGAAAATTCTAGAATATCTGTAACGGCTATTCTGGATATTTGGGGGTTGAGATTAATATCTCAATGTAGGGAATCATTAATTAAAGCACTTAAGAAAAATATCAAAATTCAATTCTTAATATCAAATCAGTGTCTGGGACATGATAGTTTACTTACACTTCCACATGATATTACTATTAAGGTGGGAAATATTTTTTCTAATATTGTTTTAATTGATTCTAGTAACATAATAAATATTGACGGTGGAAATGGTAAAGCAGCTTTATTCACCTCAATAGATGTATTGGGATTTTCTTATATGAAAACCTTTGAAGAAGAATGGAATAGAGCTATTGAATTAAGACCACTCATCAATATTGATAATGATATTCAACTAAAGATTATTCAATTTATGAAATTTGTTGAAGAGATAGCAAACAATTCAAACTCGAACTTGTATTTATCTTATTTCAAATCTGCTTCAGAAAACAGCAATGAATTACAAAATAAAAATTTAATTTCATTTAGTCCTGAAAAAAATAAGACAAATAAGACTCTGAATTTTAATCATGATTCTGGATTTGATGATGCCAATAATGCTTTTTCTCTAGTTATGAATGACATATTGGAAAAGTATGGAATCGATTTCAAAAATATGGATAAAGAAGACCTGCTAAAAATTATAGATAGAGCTCTAAGGATCTTCTGTTCAGGAGGAATAAAGTTTGATGAAGATAATGGTATTATTACAATTTATTCAAACAATCAAGCTAAAAATAAATATCTTTGTATATGGTCATATTTGATTACTTGTTATTTCAGAATTTTGAATTACAGATTAGTCACAATTCCAACGATTAACAAGTCTGATATGGATACAACAGATAAACTTATCCTCAAAATTTCAAAATCTACATAATTAGGTTTGGATATTAAAAATACTACATTAATTAAGATAAAAGAATAATATGAAATCTATCTATTTTTTTATTTTTTATTTTTTCAATTTGAATCTAGCAACTGTTAAAACCAAATATTGATCGTTTCATATAAAACAATGTTATAACTTTATGATTTCCTATGATCAGTTTTCTGATATTAAATCATATTTTTTCATTATTTCTGGTAAATTCTCCAACAAATCAGTAGCCATCATATGCAATCCTACCTTGTTATAGGCTAGTTCAGCAGCTTTGCCATTAAAATATACACCAAAGCAACCCGCATTAAATGAACCCATTTTGCAATACAATCCTGCTACAAGCCCAGCAAGGACATCTCCGGTACCTCCTACTGTCATAGCAGGTGTACTTCTTTTTATTACCGTGGTCTGTTTTCCATCCGATATTATATTTCTCCATCCTTTTAGGACAATAGTAATTCCATGTTCTCTAGCCTTTTTAACCACATCATTAATTTGGTCTTCCAACAATTCCTTCAATTCCGTACCAAAAATTCTCATATACTCGCCACCATGGGGTGTAATTATGCTCTCTGTATTTGTGATAATAGGTAATATTTCAGGTATCAGAGCAGATGCATCTAATACTAATCTAGTACGGTTCTCAAGTAATTTTCTAATCAAGGTTATTAAGGCTTCTTTCTTGGCAATATTCAATCCCATACCGATAGCTGCAGAGTTACTCTTCTTTGGCATAGATTTTATCAACTTTGATGCAGAACCTACTGTTAATCTTTCATCCGATAAAGGTAAAACAATCAAATTTGGAGAAGCAGTTCTGGTTACATTTACATTACTTTTTGGCACGAAAGTATATACTAAATCAGTACCTACTCTTAGAGCTGCTATCGATGCTAGAATTGGTGCTCCGTGATATATTCTACTACCTCCAACCACTAACACTATTCCATTGTCTCCTTTTCTTGATGCGATTTTCCTGGCAATTGTATTTTTTTTTATAACTTGATCATTAATGGTAATTGTTCCAGTAAATTCCAATAATAGAAAGAAAAATGGTTAGATTCAATAAACTTTCCTATATTCTACTTTTAAGTGAAGAAATCAAATTGCCCGGAACATTTAAAGAAAGAAAGAATAACATATATAGTTTGATATGTTTTCTTACTCCAATCCTGTCAAAATAGTCTATTCTAAAGAAAAATCTCCATCCTTAAATAATCCTTCTCTAATTTGTGGTTTTCCAGGTACTGGCTTTGTTGGAAAAGTAGCTATAGATTACTTGATAAAACAGCTTTCTGCTGTTCATTTAGCTGATATTTTTTCTTGTTTCTACTCTCCCCAAATAACCATAAACCAAGATGGAACATCTGAAATAGTAAAAAATAGTATTTATTATGTAAAAAGAGAAAGTAAAAAACCGAAATCTAGAAAGAATATTTCAAGAAACTATGAAACCATGAAAAATACAGAGCAAAAAGTTGATAATGGTGATGTTCCTCCTGTCAACAAAAATATTGCCAATGATAACGACAGTTATTTATCACAAATGGATCTGATTCTTCTTACTGGGGATTCTCAACCTATCGTTCCAGGCTCAGAATATGTTCTTACAGAAAAAATTCTTGATGTTGTTACAAAATTTAATATTTCAAATATTTATTCCCTAGCAGCATATGTAACAGGTACTTTCACCAAAAGTCCAAGAGTCTTTGGAACCGCAACTAATACTAGTTTAGTAAAAACCTTTAGGAATCATAATGTGTCTTCCTTAGACACTGGGAATATTACTGGAATGAATGGAATTATTATAGGACTAGGAAAGATGCATGGAATGGATGGACTATGTTTATTAGGTGAAACATCTGGATATGTTATTGATGCAAATGCTTCCAAGAAAATACTTGAGACTATTACGCATATGTTGAGCATAACTGTAAATATGGATGAAATAAACAAACGAGCTAAAGATACTGAACTATTGATCAAAAATCTCGAACAACAAATGATGACAAAAGCAAATCAAAACTCGTCTGGTATGCTTACAGAAGGCGGGCAAGATGAAGTACAACAAATTTTTCCACAAGACAGAAAATCTAACATGGGGTATATAAGCTAACTAAACGGTCACAGTCGCTAACTTTCATAATTCATTTTAGTTCTATCTGATAATTTACATTAAATTTATTTTAATAAATAAATTGACTTGTTTTGTAATAGTTTATTAATAATAGTTTCTTGTATCTATTTAAAATATGTTTAATATTGAATCCAGGAGAACTTTCTTTATACCTTTTATCTTTATATTATTAATTTTTTTACCTTTAACATTTTTTATTGATGAAAATATTATGCATAAAATTTATGGTCAGGAATCAGCAGAAATATCTAAAGAAAATTCTGACGGATGGCAAACTTTTAGTAACTCCAAGTTTTCGTTTATGTATCCTGAAAACTGGACATTAGAGAAAAAAATATCAAAATTTCATGTTTTAGATGCTAAATTAATCAAGGATAACCCATTTTCCTTCCTAGGTATATCCTTTTCTTTCCTGCCAAATTCTGAAAAACTCAACAATGATTTTGTTCTTCAACAAGCAGAAGATTTTGGAAAAAATTCACCTAATTCTATCTATAGTGCCTATGAAATATTAGAAAAGAATTTAACAAAGTATAGTATAGATGGTAACCCCTCTGCAAGCCATATAGTTCAATACCAGTTAGTAGAAAATGGAATAGATGGCAAATTGCTGGAAATTTATGCCATTATCAATAATAATTTATTTACTCTGGATTATCGCTCTACAATAGAGAATTTTGATACTGATCTTCCAGTTATAAATAAAATAATAAATTCAATTAAAATTACAAAGTAATCACATTATTTATCTATAATTTGTTTTTTCTAATACGAAAGATACATCGTAAATCATAACCTGGTATTCATATATTTTTTGTAATTCCAATCTTCAAATCACTAATTAAAAACCATCAAAAAACATAAAGAATGGATGTAAGAATCTTCTTATGTTTATGATCTTTGATTCACAATTCAATGCAAAAAAAATTGAAAAACAAATTAGGGAAAACTATGAACAACTGCAATTCAATGACTTTATAAAAAATCAAATAGCTAATAGGAACAATCATAAATTAATAGGATATGTAGATGGCCCTCCTACAATGAATGGAGAACCTCATGTAGGACATTTAAGAGGACGAATTATCAAAGATCTTTGGTATAGGTATACTACTTTAAAACAAAATCAGGTTATTTTTAGACCTGGGTGGGACACACAAGGTTTACCGGTAGAACTTCAGGTCGAAAAGGAACTTGGCCTAACTGGAAATAAGACTGATAATATCAAAAGGGTTGGAATAGAAAGTATAGTCGAAGCATGTAAGGCTCTAGTCAAAAAATATAATGGAAAATGGCTACACGTTGATAAACTCCTAGGCATGTCCTTTGATTATGAAAATGCCTATTGGACTTTCTCTGATGATTATATAGAGAGAGAGTGGTCATATTTAAAAAAAGCGTGGGATAGCAAAATTTTGCAAGAAGGATTTAGAGTTGTACCATTCTGTCCCTCTTGTCAAACATCTTTGAGTAATGCTGAAGTCAATCAAGGATATGCTACTGTCGAAGATCCTTCCTTTTACTACAAAGTTAAACTTGTGGAAGAAGATGTGTATCTAATAGTCTGGACTACTATGCCTTTTACATTAATAACAGATGAACTAACTGGAGTAAACCCTGAAGCAAACTATGTGTATGTAAAAGTACAAAATGAAATCTGGATAATAGGTGAGGAAAGATTACATGAATTAATGAAGGAGCTTCATATCGATAATTATGCAGCAATTAAGAGTGTAAAAGGAAATACACTTGAAGGATCATATTATATTCATCCTTTATTAGATCTTATTCCGGGATTAAAGGAACTAGCAGATTCGAAATCGATCCACTTCGTAGTGGCTGAGGATATGGTAGATATAACTACTGGTAGTGGAATAGTTCATCTCTCACCAGCAAATGGAGAAGATGATTTTAACATTGCTAAAAAAAGAAAAGTTCCGATTTTTGTACCAATTGATGATAAAGCAACATTCACTGAAAACGCAGGTGAGTTTAAAGATCTTTTTGTCCGTGATGCAGATCATAGAGTTGTAGAGATAATGAACCAGTTAGCACATACAGTAAAAATTAGCAAGATAAAGCATCAATATCCTACTTGTTGGCGATCTCATCATAAACTGGTATGGTTGGCAAGGAGGGAGTATTTCTATATGATCGACCAATTAGGAGATAAACCACTTCAAGCAGCCAGTTCTGTAGAGTATTTTTATGAAGCCCCTAAAAATAGGTTCATTGAAATCATTAAAGAAAAGGTTCCTTGGTGTATTTCAAGGGAACGAATTTGGGGAACTCCCCTTCCAATATGGACTTGCCAAAATTGTGGAGAAAAAGAATTAATATCAGATCGAAAAATTCTTGTAGAAAGATCCAGGAATCTTTTATACAAAATCGATTCTGAAATTATCTTAAAATCTGATCCAGACAAAACTGATTCTGATATTAAATCCACATCTAACCATTGTCACTTTGAATTGCATAGACCATGGATAGACAGGGTAGAATTGTATTGTCTTAAATGTAACACAAGAATGGAAAGGGAACCTTTTGTACTGGATACATGGCATAACAGCGGATCAGCTCCATATGCTTCATTTAGTAACGATGAGTACAACAAACTAATCCCTGCAATATTTTTGACAGAGGGTATAGATCAAACAAGAGGATGGTCTTATTCTCTATTGATGGAAAATGTCATATTAAATGATGATTCGATAGCACCATTCAAATCTTTTCTGTTTCAAGGACATGTCTTGGATGAAAAGGGAAACAAAATGAGCAAAAGTGCAGGGAATGTCGTTGATGCCGCATTGCTACTAGATCAACACCCCGTTGACTTGATTCGATTCTATTTTATATGGAAATCATCTCCAATTGAAGCATTAAATTTTAGTATTAAAGAAATGAGTTCTAGACCTTATCAGATATTAAGTACATTGTATTATCTTCATGTTTATTTAAAACAAAATAGTGTTTTGGACAATTTTAATAGAACAACTCATAACCTTCAATGGATCAAAGATAATAATCTGTTAGAACTTCCTGAAAGGTGGTTATTGTCTGTTTTACAAAAGCTTATTTATAACGTAAATACTTATTATGAAACTTGTAAGTTTCACGAAGCTGCAAAAGCCATTGAAGATTTTATTATCAATAATATTAGTCAAACTTATATTCCACTAACTAGGAACGATATCTGGAATGACAGCATAGAACAAATTAACAGGAGGTTAACCATATTTACAATTTTAGATTATGTTCTTGAAAAAATAGACATAGTTCTCCATCCTATTTCTCCATTCCTTACAGATTATCTCTATCTCAATTGTTTTTTAAATAATAAAGAAGATATAGAAAAGACAAGTATACTTCTTAGTAAATGGCCTGACACGCTAAAATATTTTTTAAATGATGATCTAGAAAATACTTTTGAAAAAATAAAGAGTATCATTTCAATATCCAATTCTGCCAGGATGAAGGCAAAACTAAAACGCCGTTGGCCAATTTCAACGATCATAATCTGTAACTTTTATGACAAAAATAATCTTAAAGATATTTCACTTGAACAAGAACTTTTAAACCCTGAAATTTCAGAAATATTAAAAAATCAGTTAAATGTTGAAACAATTCAAATAAAACAAATATCTGCAAATGATAAAATTGAAAAAGTTCTTGGACTATTACAAACCGGTAATCCTATCATACCAAACGTTTCTTTGGTAAAAAAGAATATAGCTCCAAAGGTAAAATCTGACATTGGAAAGGTAACCAGTTCCTTTGAAAAAATTGATAAGGTTACTGTTTTAAGATCCTTACAAAATTCAGATACTTTTAACATGAAATATAATCATGATATGTCTTCTTCTATTGATATCTCCAGAGATGATATAGATATATCATTCAATACAATAGATGGATTTGTAAGCGCAGAGAGAGAAAATTTTATGATATTCATCTCTTCATTACGTGATCCTGTGTTGATTATCAAAGGTCTTTTGAGAGATTTAGCTAGAAATCTACAACAGTTAAGGAAGGAAAAATCCTATAATCCTACTGAAATACTCTCTACAGCCCATGTAGCAAAATTGGATACAAATGAAATTTCATCATTATCACAATTTAAGGATGAATTGATTTATCTTGTAAGAGTTCGATCGTTGGTTATGTCTGAGCAAGAATTAGATGATGTAGAATATAAAAAAATCGATATCGACGGAAAAGAATTAAGTATTTCAGTATTTTAATCCATAGATTTATTGACGAGTAATCAAATAATTTTGAATATTTATTTTTTTGCTATTAAGTTTATGAAAATAATAACTTAAATATCATCTATTACATTTTTTATATTTTCGTTTGCGATCTTGATGTAATTACTATCAATCTCAGTACCACAGTATTTAACTCCCAAATCTATACATGCGAGTGCTGTAGAACCTATACCCATAAAAGGATCGTATACGATCATATTTTCTTTTATGCCATGCAACTTAATACACATATATGGAATTTTTTTCGGAAAAATTGCTGGATGTGGTCTTTTTTCTTGAATCGTTTCATAAGGAATAAACCAATTGTTTCCTCTATCTCTTTTATCCCTTGTAGCAGATTTCCATCTTCCAATATTCGTTTTATCTTGATATGTAACACCAATTGCCATTTTGTCCAGGACCAGATCACCATTTTTTGTAAAATGAAAAATATATTCATGTAGATCGCTTAAAAACCTCTTACTCATTATAGGTTTGAAATGTCCAATAGAAGTATTTTCTTTTAATCTATTAGTTTTTCCGATATCTTGACCCTCAAACGAGATTGATTTTATCCAATGAATTGTATTCTGTATTTTATATCCAACTTCTGTGAATCTATTTGCTATGTAAAAAGGTACGAGAGGATCTTTTAAGGTGTTTCCAATATTTAGGAAAAAAGATCCGTCATCTTTTAATACCTTCAAACTTTTAACTGCTATATTTTGTAACCAATTAAGATAATCATTTATATCCCTTTTATCATTGTATTTTGTGTAAGATTTATTTATATTATAAGGAGGTGAAGTTACAATTACATCTAACTTTATATTTTTTTCTTCTTGTAATTGCTCTAAAAAAGCTAAACAATCCATGTTATATATTTTGTTTAATTTTATCACAAAAATTATTGACTTTTTTGTTTAATATTTTTTTTTAAATTAGGTTTAAAAAATACACGATCCTTGGAAAAAATAAGTAAGTCAACTAATATCATTCCATATCAATTAGCAAGGTCTAATAATGGGTAGATATTTTAAATATAGGTGCAAAAAAAATTAGCTTCCGACTTCAAATTTTTAAAATATAATAATCTTGAAGATATGTTAAAAATAATACTTTCATCTTCGCAATCAGCCTTAGGCATCAACTCTCTACTTTACCATATCAAAGATAATAATAATGATATTTTGTTCATATACAATAGTTCCATAGGAAGTAGTTTAATTCATTATATTATTTTAAATGAAAAACCTCAAAAAAAATTCATTCAGCTTAACAAGATAAATGGTAAATATGAATTTATTAATCAACTCGGAACAGAATCACATTCGATTTATATCCCAATCTTAGAGCTAGAGAAATTATCAATTGAATTTCCCTCTTAGGGATGTATATTCTATTTTAAATTCAAATTCCTAATGAACATATCGATTATAATAGATTTGACCTGAGAAATAAATGCCACGCATAGACAAATATTGTTTTTTAAGAAAAAACATCGAAATCAATAATGAAGATAAGACATAGATTAAGCTAAAGTAATAATTCTAAGTATTATAATTAATTTTATAAATCCGTTTCTATCATACCTTATGCAAGTCATGGTCTATTCAGATTATATTCGATCGTTATTGTCCTACAAGAAACAGAATCTGACTACAGAACAACGAACTTTTTTATTTAAACTTTTAAGTGGTCATGATCAGGCATTCAAAATTAAATCTTATCTAAAGCTAAGAAATTCGGCTCATGATGGAAGGGATCCTACATCGCTTATATCCGGTTCATTAGAGGACATCGGACTTCTCGAAATAACTAAAGGAAAGTTTCTTAGCAGTTCAAAAAGTTTCAGAATTACAACTTTTGGTTTATTTCATATTTTTTTAAATATTACTATTTATCCTCCACAATTTTTAATTAAATATAAAGAAGATATTATCTTACAAACTATTGTTTATCAATTTTTTGAAGAAAAAACTATCAAGACTTCAACAGGGCGATTTTATTCTCAGCTTACTAATTACATACAAGAATGTTGCAATATCACAATGAATGCGATACAAGATATTAATTCATCATCCAAAGAAGAAGATAAAGTAAAAATTACTAATCGATTAAAATTTGATTTAGAATGGCTAATTAGAAGACTAGGTTTCAAATTGATAATAATGTATAATGATACTAATCTCTTAGCCCTTAATCCAGAACTTAAAGAAGATGTTAAAGTAACAATCTATGAACTGGAATCAAAAATGAAAGGGATATTATCTACCGATGCAAAGTTTATAGATCTAATTAAAAGTATAAATAAAGATTTTTCTGAGGGTTACGAAGAAATAATCCGAATACATCAGGAACACTTGAAAAATAATAAATGAAATTCGCTCAAAATTACTTAACTTGTCTTGATTCTATGTCCCAAAATATTTCATTACTTTTACTGATATCTTTTATTATTCCCAAAAGTTCATAATTATTTATTATTTTTTGTGACAAGAGTAAAAAAATAGAAAAGTTATAAAAAAAAGCTTATACATGATCAACTCACATCAAAGCAGTGTGAAAAATCCTTTTTTTTGTGATAAATATTTAATGAAATTCTTTATATTTCTGCATTCAAATGAGAAGAGAAATATCATTATAACTTTAATTATTTTATCATTTAATATTTTTAGAATCCAATTTTTTCCTAAATTACCTTTTTTCCAAACTGAAATTTTATTTTTATTAATTTTAAAAGTTTTATCTAGAGGTTAAATAGTTTACACTAAATTACTCATTTGCAATACTTTCATTGCTAAAGACTTTTTTATATTAAATAAAAATATCATTATGAGTGAACTAATAAAAATAAATCAAAGATATTTTTGATCTTTATTCTATTCTACTGAATTTTGATCATTTGCTAGATGGTACTTTATCACATCTATCGTATCTACTGGTACATTAGAGATATATTTTTCAAATCTTGTTTTTGACACTTCTATGTAAGTCCTTATAATAGAGTTATTATTTAATAATGATACTTCATTTACCATATTTACTCGAAAATGTATTACAAGATGGTAAAATAAATCCATACTAGTTATGTTATAGGTAACTCATTAAAAATCTCACTAGTGCATATAATGGTTATTATTAATTCTAAATTACTGATGATAATATTATATGTATGTAGAATAGACACTACACAATGTTATACTTTAATATTATTTTTCCATTGCTTATAGGAATAAATAAACGTCAGCAATAACATGGCAAATAATATCATCCCAGTTCCAAGATGTCCAGCAACGATTACCGCTTGTAATTTAGAATTTACGACAAACATTCCTAATAAAATTTGTACTACGACAATAATTCCTGCGATAACCGCAGGATTTTTTATTTGTCTCGGTTTCCTAATTGAATATATGGCCGTTGCAAAGATAAAAGAACTTGTTATCAATACTAATAATCTGTGAAAATGTTCAAAAAAGTATTTGGATGAAGGTAAATCAAAACCATTTGGACATAAAGGCCAATCAGGACAGGATAGTCCCTGATGTGATGATGTAATATACACTCCTATTAACATAATGGAATAAGTTAACGATAAAGAAGCAAAAGATAAACATACCATTTTGGTTGGGAGCTTTCCTTTTTCTTGCATCATTACAAAGCTTTATTTCATTGATAATAATAATTTTTTTAATGAGGTAAAATAATTTATTGTTACATATTTACGCCTATTACTACAGTATTGTTATCCTATTACATATAGTATTTATTATCTATAAGAAATTATTACAGTATAAAAAAAGATTAAATTAGAAAAATTCTGATGTGTTAGTAATTAGTAATTATTTAACTGTCTATTTCTTCGCTTTTTCTTGAAAATAAATATTTAACTTATTTTTAACTGGCCTAGAATATTAAATCTTCAAAATATGTAGGTTAGAATGTCATATCTCAATTTAATTTTTGTTTTCTTTTCAAAAGACTAATTTAATGTTTTAAATTACTTAAATTTAGATTGTGTATATACCTCATACATAGATATCATTGCATATATCTTAAATAGGATTTATATAAACTCTTTATCTTTGACTCATACCATGATTTATTAGTTCAAGAAAATATTTATGAAATAATTGATAAATGAAATATTTTCAAGTTTAATTCAAGACATTCTGAATCAAGAAGATATTATTTTTTCTGTAAAGAATACATCTAGTATATGTGAAGCTAGATTGCAGAAGGATATGAAGTTTAAAATAAGAGATCAGTGGCTAACCATAGGAGATGAGTTTACACCGTGGCATATCCACCTGAATGTTTCTCAAGTTTCTGAAGCAAGATTCGTGAAGGAATTTAATGAATCTCATAACCGTCAAACTTATAGCATTCGCTTTTATGATGATAGTGGAAATCTTGCAATGAGAGCAAATTTTTCTAGACTGTATGATGTAGAAGGGAATTTGATTAACAATAAAGTAATAAAATTCGAATCGATATTTGAAAAATACGGTAAGCAAAAAACTTTACCTCTTAAATCTTGATGGTTGATATCTCCGGTAGCTTAGAATTATATTTTCATATGATTTATTATTTCTAAAATAGCTTTACAGTTGATTGATGCAAGATCCTAGATAGTAGTGATCTGAGCGCCTTCTGTGTTTAATTTTTCCCACACATTTCCAAAAGTTATTCCCAGAACTAACCAGAAAATCCCCATAGTAAATCCACTGGCTAGTCTAAATTCTTCAACTAGCTCAATAGGGCCAAAAATTTGATTAGGATTATTTGGCATGGTTATGAATACTCCTCCAATCATTCCAGAGTCTATTACGGAAATTATTACAAATTTTCTTAAAGGTCTTCCATCGATCCTTTGGTACATAAAAGCTAATCTTGAGGCAATAAAACCAGAAATCATAGTGAAAGTTACGTAAAGGTTTTGTCTTTGATATATAGTTTCAGGATCTCCCACTGTGGGTGGATTTGCGGGATACTTCAATATGGGAATCAAGAAAATTACTAACCATATGATCCCAACTAAAGCCATGGCCTTCTTTTGATTGGTTGAACCAGGAAGTATCTTTTTTCCAAAAATAAAAGAAATACCAAGTAAAGCTCCAAACGATACTCCTAAAACAATCCCAGCAATTATCTGACCACGTTTCTGCCAAATTAAATAACCTTGTATTTCTTGTTTGTCGATTGTGTTTCTTCACTCGATTTCGTATCTCTATTCCAATTGCTTTATCAAGTACAGGTTCCATGATGTCTAAATTCATTATTCCTAAAATAGTAACGGAAATAGCTCCAGAAATAATACATAGAAGCAATATAATATTTACTTGAAATACAAAAAATAATATTTTGAAACTTTGATTCACAACTATGAGCGAAGATCTTATCTCAAAAATTCCTACTTCCAGACGCTTAGTTCTCGATTTAGGAATGGGGGATGGTCAATTAGTTGCAAATTTATCTAATAAAGAAAAAGATTCATTTCATATAGGCATAGAAATTAATCCTGATCGTTTTATTCAAGCATCTTCATCTATAAAAAATCAGAACGTACACTTGATAAATGATAATTTTGAAAAAATTCTCCCATTATTCAAAGATAATTCCATAAGTCAAGTATTTTATATTTTACCTGATCCAAAATACATAGATAAAAATCACAAACCTGATTTGGAAAGGTTTTATAAATTGTTATATAATAAGATAAAGAAACATGGGACGTTTATTCTAATAACTGAAATTACCAACGAATTATTTCAGCCTGTCGAAAACAAAGTGTTAAATGATGAAATTAGTTGGATTACGAATTTTTTCGAATCTTTAGGATATGTGACATTAGAATGTCATGAGGGATATCCAGAGGAGTATACAACATCTTTCCTACGAACATTCAGTGGTGATTTGGAACGAATTAGAATACTATACTTTGAATTTATTAAAACTAACAAATAGAAATAATGACTGTATCGACAAAATATAAACAACCCATAAATGATGTTTCCATTATTGACTATTATTTCTTGATTATTCTACCTAGAGTTATATACTATTAGAATAGAAAGACTTTTCTAAAAATGATAAGTTAGATTTGTATTTCACTATTAACAAATACTATATTCTGAGGGATTTAACAAATATCTCAAATAGGAATATAATTTACCTGTTATTAGAACATAATATATCATTATTCTAGTGTATAAATTATTTCCAATTTGACTTTTTTCACATCATATTTAGATCATTATGAACTATGGATTTTACTGCTTAAATTATCAGGGACTAGCATGAAAATATTTAACTATATATATTACCATTAAAACATAAAACGAAATAAAAAAGTTGAGAATAAAAACTTTTAGTTATTCTGTTCTACTGAAGCTTTTTGAGTGGTGATCAAAGTTGAAGTCAAGACAGACATTTACTAGATTTTTATCTATGTCGATACCATGATCAAACGCTCCACCCATGAATTCATTAGTATTCCTGTCGCCATTTGTTGCACCATTATCTTCCTGCATTACTTCTGATGTATCTGCGTCTGCCGTCATTTTGCCTGGGAATTTCTTAAAATCTACACCGTTGATATTGATATTAGCATTGATACATTTAATTTTCTGAATGTTTACGCTTTTAAAATCCTTGTCATGGTCTTTTGAAAATGGATCTTTCTTTCCAAAACCATCATTCATAAAGTAGGGATCTTTCTCTGCATATAGATCATCATACATATTGTATTCTTTTTCATATGGATCTTTTGCATATTTCTCTTCATAACCATAGTAATCTGGTTCTGCTGATGCATTCGGAACAATCATTGATATAGTTCCAGCAACCAGTACAGCTGCTAGCAAGAACATTGAACCTGTTTTTGTTTTAGTGTTCATTGTTCTATTACATTCAAATATAGTATATTTAACGTACGAATAAACAATAGAGATTGTTTGAATATAATCTACTAGTATAATTTCATTAGGAATTAACAATTGTTATATAATTAGGAATATTGTTTTATAAAATAATAAGATAAGATATGTGTACTCTCTTTAGGAATTTATATTTTACTGGTGTATAGATTAATTAGTTAATTTCTTTTTATATTATAAAAATTATCATAACAGAGATATATTGAATTTCAAACTCTTACTCTTACTCTTGACTAAAAAATGGTATGAGACGAAAATGCAATAGAATTAGACCCTTATTAACTTAGTATCTATTAACATTCTAAAAATTAAAATGAATATAGAATAATAAAATAAGATAATTAATTAATAAAATTAAAGGAAACCTTAAATTCTATAAACAAGATTGACTGAATTTTCGAATCAGTTCAACTAAGAATGATAAATAAAATGAATTAAGTAAAGTAGTAAATAAAGGCTTTGGAGAAACCATCTAATAATAGTTAAAATGAACATCCGTTGAACATCGCATCTTATACATTTGAATATCCATTCTCTATATTGCTTTCGTATTAGTTTAGATGTAATATGTTTATCAAACAATCTTTTTATCACTGACACAATCGTCTGATTCTTTCATGATATACCAGACAATTATCTAGTTGGAATTAAGGAGATTCCATAATCGATCCATTATACTAGACGATTAATTGTTGAACATTTTATTGAACACACATTTCAAAAAAAAGTAACATAAACATCAGGAAAGTTAAACATGAACCAAAAGGAGTAGGCTGTTTGAGAATACACCTAAAACATCGAGCAGAATTAATTACTTTTCATAAAAGTAATCTAGATTCAGAACCGTATAGTAAAAAATGAAGAGAGTAGGAGATGAACCAACAGTCTGACTGCTCTTTTTGTCCCTACTCTCTCCATATGCTTGCTGTCTCTACGTTTGTGTTTATGGTTTTATAGCCTTCGAGTGTGAGTTATAATTCTGTCAATTGAATACGGAAATCGCTAGTTTGTTTTATTATAGTGACGATAAATTATACTTCAAATGATATTTGTTTATCAATTACTTGAGTATTTAGCATATTTATATATTGGTTTACTAGAAAAACTGACTACTTTGGAATTTTCTATGCTAAAGATAATGAATTACCACAGTTGTATAACAATCCCCTATACTATTTGATTTTTTTTCTTGCAAAATCCTTTAATTGTTTCATTGGCTCTGTTAAGAGACAGAATAATCAAAAAATCTTTTTCAATGATTTGTTTTATTCTGTACTCAATTTTGAATATCCTATAAAACATAATCTAAAAAGTTTTCTTATCTTAAATGACTGTAAATTCGATATTAAATATGATGTTTATATTTTTCTATTGACTAAACATCAGATATAATTAATTTTATTTAACAAATCTCATATATGCTCTTGAAACCATTTTTGCTATTCGTATTGGCTCTGGAATTGCTCCTTGAATGAGAAACGAATTTATGGAAAAAATAGCATCAGAAAAGCTTATTCCCCAGTTTCTAATGAATAGATGTTTTCCTGATTTTAAAATTATCTTCTTGCGCTCTCCTAATCTCTTATACATATCTATTTTTCTTTTATAGTTGTCCGGAAAAAAGTTTTTGATTGAATCAGAAATTCCAATAGAATCATTAAATGAGAGAGCTATCACAGGAATCCCAGTTTCTTTCAAGATCTTTTCTCCATCTATTATATTGTACATGCTTATTATCAATCCATCTAGTAAAATAAGATTAATATCATTTCGTTTTAAATCTTTAATCATCTTTATTATATTACTGGTGGCATCATCTCCTCCAATGGTAACTGTGCCAAATTTTATACCATCAATTATGAGATCTTTTCTCATTACTATGCCAGAAATGACGGAAAAAGAATTTTCCTTTCTAAAACTCTCAGCTATTGCTAATATTCTAATGCCTTTTTTGTAGAGATGTACTTTTTTTCCAATTTTCATATGTCTATTTAATAAGGTACTAAAATAATATCAAAGTATTTAATATACCATGTTGTTTTTTCGAATAATTTGGCTACTACAGATAATTTTGCGCTTGAAGAAAGAAAAGCAGAAGAGGCAATTCAATGGATGAATTCTTATGCATTACAACATGATAAAAAATTCGAAGCTAAATTGGAAGGATATCTCTTAAACACTATAAAGTTTGGTAATTTTCAAATTATTTCTTGGAAAGGAGAATGGCCTGTGGCACGAAATCTTATTAAAAAAACTAGTAATAAACTTAATATGAAGGTGATCGAATCTGGATATCATAAAAAGGATTCATTCTTCCTCTCTTTAATAGGAGCTAATAAAGAAATAGCTAAAGTATACAATAAAGGAAATCTTGTTGGCAATCTGATCCTTGGGAAAAAATCAGGAAAATGGATAGTAAAAGCAGAACATTTTACATGATAATGGAGCAACCATAATTATACCAAATTTACTTGAGATTACTCGGAAGCATATCATACGGTCTTTGTCTTTAATGTTAAAGTATGTCTTATCTTATCAATTGTTTTTATCTCGCCAGTTACAATCTCTTTAATATTATCTATGTTCTCACCATCAATTTTGATAAGAATATTATATGGACCTTCTATCTTACTCAAAGTTTTTATTTCTTTTATTTTGCTTAGTTCGTTAATTATTCTTTCCTCTTCACCATAATCACAAGTAATTAATACGAATACCTCTACCATACAGTATTATGTGTTTAATAACTTTAAGATATTTTTAATTATTTTTGCATGATCTGCTTCTACTTCAGTAGTTACTAGTAAAAGATGTTCGTTTTCTAGGGGAATTGTTATTCTTTTTATCTTCTCATATTCAGCCATAGCATACTTTCCCCTTCCTATTTTCGGAGATAATGAATTTCGGAGCCCCCATCTAGCGAGTGCTTGAAGATTTGATCTCCTTGTTTCTTCATTCTTTAAAACATTTTCTACTCCTTCTCTCTGACCTCCATATTTTATCTCACCAGATTCATCACATATACCTACAAATCTAATTGTTGTATCCATATTCATTACTGTTTTACACAAATTATCAAAATTCATATTCAGTACTCTTGTTAATTGGTTATAATAATTTTAGGATTATAATTCTGGGAATAATATTATCTAGGTCGACATATTTTTAAATTATTTATTAAACTTTAAATGATTTTCCTTGAACTCGATCTTGCATTTTGTGATATTTTATATTAGATCATTGTAACAGATATTTCTAATAAAATTATCTAATCTATTGTTTATTGATGATTTTGAATAGTTTGATACTCCTAAGTCTAAACTGTTCCTCATCTCACACTGCCTTCCAACGTTATCCTCTTCTAAAAAGTGCGTTAATTGATCAAATCTGTGACAAATGAACGTATCTCTTCCCATTCCTCCAATCAATATATAATCACCTACTCGGCCATTTACTTCGTCATCCACTTCACCACTGATAGCCTTATCATCACCATTTCCTCCATTCACTTCATCATCTCCTTCCTCACGAATCAAAAGATCGTTGCCGTTTTTCCAAAAATCTTGTCATCTCATTTATCCCCCTTTAAACTCATCATCTCCATACTGACCATTTATAATGTCATCTCCTTCATCACCATCTAATCCATAATCACTCCTGCCTCCATACAATTCATCATCGCCCTTTCTGTCGGTAATCTCGTCATCACCATCTGTTCCCTCTATTTTATCATATTCGATATTATCTTCAATATCGACTTTAATTGTAGGTTTTCCGGTTCAAACGGAGATAGGTTGCTAACCTGACCTTGTATATCATTGTGAAAACCCATGTAATAAGAAAGGTGATATTAAAATCACAATAACTGCTATGAATTTAGAAAGGTCCAACATACTTATCCAGTGACTTATTCATTAAATTTAACTAATAATGTTCTACAAAATATATATTTTAAAATGAAATTATCATTCTTATCATTCATATAACTTTCAATACTTTGAAGCAACTTTATAATTTATAATATCTTCCAACTCTCATACAAAAGAGCTTTCTATTTACCTTTTATTTCAAATATATGCTTCTAGGTGAATTCATACGGTTTCAAGATCTTCAATTAATAAGTTACTTGTATATCAAGATTTAAGTTGGTATTTTTATGAGCTGGATTTCAAATTTACATTATGATCTAGAAAACTGCTTATGAATCACTACTTAAAGTCTTATTAGGAGATAACGTCTCCACGGTTTATAAAACTTTGAATGGTATTATCACTTCTCATCTTACTCTGATTAACGAAATGAAAAAACATAATCTATTCAATTTATTTCAGTTTTTCTAAATATTAAAAATAAACAATTTTCATGAAAATTAATTTATTAATCTACATTTGGTTTAGGCATGATAGATCACTCTAATATATTTTTCCATTGATTGTAAGGCAATAGATATTAATTTTTGAATTGTAAATACATCGAGTGATGGTTACTTCTGGAAAAGACTATTATTAGTAGTCTAAATTGCTTGAAAATAGAAGTAATATTTTATTATTCGTATCGATATTGCAAATTGAAATATTAGAATCTAGGTAATGTAACTAATTAAACGATATAATTCACTACTTCATCAATGCTGTAAAGTCAAAAACGAGTTTATAAAAGAAACCTATTTTTATTATAATATAAATTACACAATATATTTTATCCTATCTTTTTTGACTCTCAGATTGGTAACTTCTACAACTTATCCAATATCTTCTTCAGTATGCAATACAGAAATTCTTTATTTATTTTTAGTTTCCAAACAAATAGTGAAATAGCGCAATATTGAATTTTAATATTTTCCTTTATTATAGACCATGAATTTAATTAACAATTGTGTAAATAGTTAAATTTATTTCTAATTCTATTTAGTAACATAAGTATTAACAATCTACAATCAAAATATTATTAACATCTCAGCCTACTTTTACAAATTGTTTTGAATGATTTTATACTATTTCACTCTGAATATTAGTAGTTTTCCAACTAAAAAATTTAAATACAAATTAAGCTTGTCAAATTATAATTTGCAATTTGAAACTCATTTTATTTTAACAAGTTTCTTAATTGGAATTATTTCTACTTTAGTTATGACCTTGTTGGAATTGCCATTTTATAGAAAATGGCTTTTAACCGGTATTCTCGAATGGCATGAAAACCAGATATTGACAAGTCGAATTTTTAAACTTCCTGATCATACTCCTCACTTTTGGGGTATACTTCTCTTACATTTTCTAAATGGTGGCGTAGGAGGGATTGGTTTCCTGATAGTTTTGATATTCATTCCTATTTTGAATTCGATTCCTATAGTGTTACTTGGATTATTATACGGTTTTTTTCTATGGATTATTACTCTTATTCCAATTCATAAACCAATTACTGGACTTCATCCATTGAAACACCCATTAGGATATGGTCCAGCTATAGTTAGTTTGATAGGACATCTAATTTATGGTTTAATATTATATGTTTTATTTTCTACAACAATATTTATCTCTTAATACCATAACATTCTTTATAATCGAGATTTTCATATGCTTGTGATTTGTTCAAACAATGAAATAATCACCCTAGTATCAGAGGAAGATTTGAAAAAATTATTATACGAAACAGGTATCATTTACTAAGATCCAGTACATGAAATTGGATATCAATAGATGATCTTTTCCTATGTTAGATAATGATGACAATAATTATTATAATGTAATAACAAACTTAACACTACTACAATAATTTTACCAATATCTTTTTTAATTAATTCTTTAATTTAGAACATAATTTAAATAAATTTTTTTAATATCAAATCATAATATTTCCTCCATCTATAACAAAGGTATTTCCAGTAGCATAAGTAAAATTGTTACTTGCTAAACTTGCTGCTATTTTCGCAACCTCTCTTGGTCTACCCCATCTTTTAAGTGAAGTTTCTTTTTTTGCTAATAAACGATGTTCTTTATCCATGGAATTGTATGTAGAATAGGTCGAAATATTTCCTAACGCGAGTGTATATGCCCGGATGTTATATGTTCCATATTCTCGTGCTATGTGTTTAGTTAAACCCATAATCCCAGCTTTTGCGATTGTATATGGTGAACCTTCTACATGACCATTAATTGCAGGAGTAGAGGAAATATTTATTATCACTCCATTAAATGATTTGTTTTTCTTGTAATTTTTTAACATATTCTTTATTACATGTTGAGATAACATAATAGAGCCCATCAGGTCAACTTTTATAATATTATCAAAAATATTTAACTCAACTTCATGAAATTTCTTGTACCATATTTTTTTGTCAAATTCAAATCCGGCATTATTTATTAAAATATCTATTCTTCCATATTTGTCTTCTATAGTTTTAATAGTCATTTCTATTTCATCTCTTTTAGTTACATCAAGTTTTGCAGTCATTATCTTTCCTTTAATTATTTTCTTAACTTTTTCAAGACTTTCTAAGTTTCTAGAACATACTACTACTAAAGCGTTACAATTTTCTGAAAAATATTTAGCCATTTCTAGACCCAATCCACGAGTAGAACCAGTAATTAAAGTCACTTTGTCTTTTAACATCATTGACAGTAAATATTATAACTACCATCTAAATATGATTAGGTATAAATATCGATAAATCACAGATTTTTCACTTTGTTTTTAAAAAGCTATATTTTTTTTACGTTTCTTATCTTTTGCATTTTTTATAACAAGAATCATTTGATACATAAAATATTAATTTAAAATTTTACTTTACCTAGTTACCAAAATACCCACAGATTTTGCTTTGATAAAACCTAGTCGGTGTGTTTAGTTCTATTTTACATATTAGGACGTAAAAAATTAATTAGCTACTTTTTTTCATTTGTATCATCTCTCCTGTTGAGATTATATACTTCAACCTCATATATTCCAAAAAAAGGTGATTTCTAACTTTTGCACACACTGCTAAGTAATAAAGCATAAATATTTTATTCTGATCTATTATTTTCTTAGCTCAATTTTGAAAGATTTATTTAATTTAATACCTAAGAGTTTCTTATCTTCCTGGTGCCATTAACTCATTTCTACTATATTAAATAATATCTGATATGTTTTAAAATATATTAATATTTAATCTTAATAATTCAAGATTCAATTTCTGAATTAGTAGAAAATAATATTTATGATGGGTTACATTGAAACAAGTAGTAAAAAATGAAGAAATGTCATAATAAAAATTAAAGGTCTGCTATTTTTAAAGTTCATTTTATAGAGCTAATTCCTAACTAATCTTTATTTTAATCTAAGGTCAAAGTTTTGGAAATAGATTTTAAAATTTAAATTTAATTCAGAAAAATTTTAAAAATTTATCTGTTATTAAAAAAATGATTTTTTTAGTGATAATCATTTGAAGCATCCCTAAGAAATTTTCAAAGACATATATGGTTGGTAGTTTGCTTAGTTTTTGTCGTAGATAATGGAAGAAGTAACCGATATTTCAGAATATGTAGTATCAACAAGTGAGCCAAGACATGATTCGTCAAGGGATCATGAAAATGTTATAGTTCTTCAAGGTGGCGGTTCATTGGGAGCTTTCTTTTGTGGTGTATTCAAAGTATTTGCTAAACATAACTTGAAAATTGATTTAATCGGTGGTACATCTATAGGAGCAATCAATGGTGCAATAATAGCCGGAAGCAAGAATAATAATCCTGCTAAAGACTTGGAAGATTTTTGGATGGAACTTTCCGAAAGTATTTTTAACAGTATTCCAAATAACTTATTCTTTGGTATTAATGAAGTTAAAGATTCAAATCTTTTGAACATTAAAAATAATTTCCCCTTTTATGACTTTTCAGAACTAATCAGAACATCTTCAGCTCCTATGACTGCCTCTCTTTTCGGAGTGCCAAAAATGTTTTTACCGAGGTGGAACATATTACAACCATTTCCATATTTAGGACAAGATATTTCGAATGTTTTTGGAAATTATTCTGTTTTTAATTGGACATATTTATACGACCATTCTCCATTAGAAAAAACTCTGGAAAAATACATAGATTATGATAAACTATCACCAAAATCAAAAAATAATCAGAATTTCATCCGGTTGGTCATAACTGGGGTTAATGTGCTAAATGCCGAACCAGTAATATTCGATAGTGCCAAAATGCAAATTGAAAGCAAACATATTCTAGCAAGTTCCGGATACCCTATATACGGATTTCCATGGGTAGAAGTGGAAAAAGATGCGTATGTTTGGGATGGAAGTTTGTTAAGTAATACTCCTTTACGAGAAGTAATGGAATCATCTCCTAGAAATGATAAACATATATTCATAGTTGAAAATTACCCTAGAGAAATTATTTGCCTCCCTTCAAACTTGATCGAGGTTCAAGATCGAGCGAAGGATATAATCTTTAGTGATAAAACTTTACATGATATTCGTACAAGTAGACTAGTAACTAGGCAAATTCAATTAATAGAAAAACTTTACCGTCAAATAGAAACTAATAACACCAATAATACAAATTCTTATACCGCCACTGAACTTAAATTTATAAAAGAAGAATATAATGAACTAATAAATAATTATGGTGCAGAAATACATTGTGTTACAAACATAAGTAGAAATAGGATGGAATCACCACATGTAATGAAAAATGCAGACTTTTCCAGGAAAACAATTCAAGATCTAATAAAACAGGGAGAAGCAAAAGGGGAACAATATCTTCAATACTTTAGGGACAAGCATATATGATTATAGATCTTTCAGAATTTCTATAATTGTATTAACCGAAATTAATGTACTTCGAGGTTTAGCACTATTAATCCTCATCTGTTGTTCCTTTTTCATCATCACTTGTATCGCTCATTTCCTCATCTGTTGTTCCTTTTTCATCATCACTTGTATCGCTCATTTCCTCATCTGTTGTTCCTTTTTCATCATCACTTGTATCGCTCATTTCCTCATCTGTTGTTCCTTTTTCATCATCACTTGTATCGCTCATTTCCTCATCTGTTGTTCCTTTTTCATCATCACCAATTTCATCTTCTATTGCCAACATTCTGCTTAGAGAACCAAAGGAATTGTCATTATCGGGTGTTGGAAAAATATCTTCTGAATCCTTTGAAGCATTCAATGGGATAAGAGAAAAGCTTGGAAGAATGAATGATAATATCAATGTAATAATAAGAAAACCTTGGAAATGCTTCAAGATCTATAACTAATATGGTCAACAAAGGATATAAATCAACCTCTGAAAGATGCTCTAATGATAGGAAAACATTATTATAATAAATAATTTAGTTGTCAACAACAAACCATAGATAGGATATAACTATGTTATCTTAATGATATATCTTTTTTCTTCAAGTGGATAGTAACTCCATTTTTATTTATATTAAAAAATAAATCAAAAAATGCTAGAATTTATATATGATATAGTTATTTGTTACTTGAATTAAAATTTTATTTAAGCGGTATTTTAAATTTAGAGAATAAATGTAAATTTTTATATCGCATCATCATAAATTCCATATTTGACTAGTAGGTCCTCACTTTTTTGTTCTCTTTCTGTATTGGTTCTCTTTCTTATATTTGTCTTAACTAATAATATTTCAGCTCAAGAACCTGAAACCCTTTCTCAAGAACCACAAAAGCATATCTCATTAAAATCCGAACCTATAATACATGCAGGAAGTTTCCCTATTGGAATTGCTATAAATCCAGTAGCCGGTAAAATTTATGTAGCGAATGAATATTCAAATACCATTTCAGTTATAGATATTGACAGTTCAGCAGTCCAATCTAATATAGAGGTAGATAATTCTCCTTATGATTTGGAAATAAATCCGTTCACAAATAGAGTTTATTCAACAAATAGAGGATCAGATACTGTTTCTGTAATCGACGGATTTACCGATCGAGTAATCACAAAATTAGATGTCGGAAAATCTCCTGTCGGAATAGGAATAAATCTAGCTACAAATTGGTTATATGTATCAAATCTTAATTCTGGAACTATTACAGTTGTTGATGCTATTGAAAATCAAGTAACAGAGACATTAAACTATACTTCTTTACCGTATGATATTGTAGTAAACCCTCAGACAAATAAAGTGTATATTTCAGATTTGGGAAACAATAGTATAACTGTAATAGATGGTGCTACAAACAAACTTCTCTCAAAAATTCCAGTTGGATCCAGACCTTCAATGTTAGGATTTAACATTCTGTCTAATACAATATACGTTTCAAATTTCTTGTCTGATTCTATTAGCGTTATTAACGGATACACAGATAAAGTAGAAGCTAATATAAAAGTAGGAGAAAATCCAATTGGGATTATTGTTAACCCTAAAACAAACAAAGTCTACGTCCATAACTCCCAAAATAAAACTATAAGCATAATTGATGGTAAAACAAATAATGTTATCAAAAATATTTCTCTAAAACCTGTCCTAAGTTCTTCTATAACAAACGATCTTCTTTTCAATATTACCTCAAAAGTTACATTACCGCTAATAGCAAGCAAAATGACAATAGATCCACTTACAAATATCACTTACATGACTGATACTATTTCAAATGGAATAATAGCGATAGATGGTAATATAGATGAATTAATTACAAAATTATTTATAGATATTAGTCCAGCCGATTCCGGAATCGTCTTATGTAATGATACAGTTTTAAAAACTGGAGAATTTATAACGGTACCTGTATACTCGCAAATTGAATGTAAAGCAGATCCTGAAAGAGGATATGAATTCGATTTTTGGTCTATGAATAATAATACATATGAAAATCCTCTAAAATTTAATATAACAGGTTATGGCACTCTAACTGCAAATTTTAAAGGAGCCATTTTTACGGAAATGATAATAATCTTAACTTCTGTGGCAATAGGGTTAATTTCCACCATCGGAGGGTGGTTATACAAAGAAAAATCAAAAAGATTTTTTAAAAGACATTTATCAAATATTGATTATACCTATGAAGTTTTATCCAAAAACAATAGAGAAGAATGTATAAAACAACTAGAGAAAATTCAGAGAGATATAAATATGTTACATAGAAAAGGTAAGTTTAATGAATCACAATTAGATTTCTTAGAAAAGAAAATTAATTGGTATATAAGTAGGATTAATTAAATAAATGCTAATTTATATAACCAATATGTGCTTAATAATTGATATGCTAAGCTAGTTAATCTAGTTATTATTTAATTCTTATTCCATAAACAAATTTATCTATAATTAATATTATTCTAAAAACTAGGATTAGCACAAATTAAAAAAATTCTAATAAATCCAATAATAAATAAAGAAAGAACATAATAGTAATTAATAAAAATCTAGTCTCGTGATTGATTTTTATATTTGGAACAAATTTTAAATCAAAAATCTGCTAAAAAGTTATATTTATTAACTTTCTAATTATTCATCCTTATTTATGTCAGATGCAAGTTTTATTGACTTCTTGAGACTATCAATTTGAATATCGTCACTTCTTGTTATTAACTTTGATAATGATGGATTTGCATTTTTCCCTAATGTAAATACATTTTCATTTTTATTTAAAATAGATAAGGTTAAATTATTTTCAGTAAGATTGTGGGCGAATACTTTAGTATGTTTTAAAAGATATAGAAATCTAGTTAACTTATTTTTGGTTATATTGCCTATTGAAAAATCAAAAATAGACGGATCAATTATATTCAAATTCATCTTATTATCTGAACTATCAAAAACTAATGATAAATTTTTATCAATTCCAATTTTAACTGTTCCTGTTACATAACTCAAACTTTTAACAAACAATTCCATAATAGTTGAATCAACTATTCCTAGGTCTTTATCAAATATTTCAAATTTTTTTAATTCTTCAGAATTAATGTTTAATAATACTTCAGAACCATTATATTCTTTTATTTTTGCTTTTGGAATTTTATATTTTTTAATATTCCCTAAATTATTGATAACCAAGATGTCATCTTTATAATTATCTACTACTTTTCCAACAAATACATTATTTTTGGAACGCACATTTTTTTTTGATGATACAATATTATGCCAATCTATCAATGAAAAATCTCCATTCATAAATTTACTTATTAATTGCTTCTGCTTTTATTATTAATTTTCCATTTATTGTCCATTCAGCTGAACCCAATTCTTTACCTCCAGGACCTGAAGCTCTAGGTATACTAATTCTAAGATTATCAAATTCATAAGTTACCACTGCCTCCTTTCCAGTCAGACGATCGAAAATCGAACTTACCAAGTCCACCCATTCAGTGGTTTTTGACATATTCTCCTTATCCATTCTTTGATTTCCCTCTGAATTATTATTTAATTGACTCATATAATAATTTAATAACACATATTATTTAAAAATTACATACTATAATGAATAGTGCTATCTTATTTTACTATGGTAAGTGTTAAATTCATATCTTTTGAGACTTTTTCAGCACCTATAATCTACAAAAATAGTTCACCTTCAATGATAGGAGAATAACAAATTCTCTTGTAATTATCTTAGTTGACTTAATTCATCAAGATTTTAAACCTATTTCTTATTCCAATTTTTTTAGGTTTCCCAGTTATAGCAATGGGATAAGAACATTTTTTACATCTATTCTTTATATCAAGATTCCATGAAACAATATCAAATCCTAAACGTTGAACAACAATCATTCCACACTCTGGACAATAAGTGTGTTCTAGTTTGTGTCCAGGAACATTACCAATATACACATATTTTAATCCTTCTGTTTTGGCAACCTCATAATGTTTTTCAAGGGTTTCAGTCGGTGTAGATGGAAATTGCATCATTTTATAATCTGGATGAAATCGTAGAAAATGAATGGGCGTATCATCACCTAATTCATCATGTATGAATTTACATAATTTTCTAGCAGCAAATAAATCATCACCAACTTCCGGTACAATAAGATCGGTTATTTCAATATGGATTTTAGTCGAGTTTTTAATTTCTTTAATAGTTTGAAAAATTGGATCAGAAGAAGGAATACCAATAAACTTTCTAACAAAATTTTGTTCTCCGCTTCCTTTAAAATCGACAGTTATACAATCTAAAAATTGCTTAGTCAGATCGATAGATTCAGGGGTAAGATAACCATTAGACACGAATATATTAAATATATTATTTTTATGCGCCTCTACACCGCAATCTTTTGCAAATTCCATAAAAATTGATGGTTCATTATATGTATAAGCAATGCCTTCAACTCGGTATTTTTTTGCCATTTCTATTACACCATGTGGCGATAGTTCAATACCTTCAATTTTCCTTCTCTGTGAGATATCATAATTCTGACAATATTTACATAACCAATTACATCCTGTAGTAGCAATTGAGTAAATAGAAGTTCCAGGCATATAATGTGATACAGGTTTCTTTTCAATGGGATCAATGTTACCTGAAATAACCTTTCCATATGAAAATAGAAATAATTTATTATCAAGCACCCCACGTACCCCACACAAACCGATTTTGCCATTTGGTATTTGACAATATCTAGCACATGCTGTGCATTTTATTCTGTTATCGCCTACAATCTTGAACAGTTCAGCTTCCTTTCCTAGGGTTACATTAGAAAATTGCAATTCGTATATTCTTACTATATGAGTAAGATCCTTTTAAGGATTAAAATAAATATCATTATTCTGCTATGGATCTTTAATTAGCACAAATAGAGAATTTGATTGAAAAAATATATCGAAATTAAGCCAAAAAAAGGAGAACAACGAATCTGATTCATTTATAATTGAATTAACATATCTACTTATTCAAGGATGGTATTGTATATCTTGATGAAAATATATAACTTTCATATTTTAACCCGAACTGTTAAATAATTTTTGCAAAAAGATCATGATCTACAAAATATCATATTTAGTTTATACGATATTCAATCAAGCTATCATCAAAAATTGATCTAGATATTAAAAAAGTATCTTTGATTTGTAGAGAAACTTATAATTTGTATTCTTGTTTCTATTATCAAAAATTTTATCTTAATTAAAATAAATTTTCTATTTTTTCTTTATTCTATGCATCTTTTACGCAATTCCAAATATCTTAGGTTATGATAAAATCATTTTGAGATAACATTTCTCATATTTGATCTTGTTCTGGAACTGAATTCATGAAAATATCCTCAACACAGAGAAAACAAGTTATTCTAGATAAACTTAAAAATAAATCCTGATTTATTGTAACTATATTAAAGTTATTTATAACATTACATTAGCAAAATGAATTTTTTCTTTAGTTTCATCCTCACACTGATCATATTTTTTATTGGTTTCTCGAGATATTGTATTTTTTAGGTTCTGTTAACTTAAGCAGAAACAGCTATAGCTAAGAACTTTATATTTATCGTATGAATCAAATCAAATTTGAAAGAAATAGAACAGCTTCTTTTATTGTAATGTATTCTCTTTATCTGTACTTTCTTGGTTTGAGCCTACGCAGTACATCTAAAGCATTAGTAGTATTTAGAGATGATAAAAGGAGTCATGTTTCTGTTTGGAATTGGATGTTTGGTTCTGTCAGATTCACAAAAGAAAAAGAGTAACTGCTTTTATTATAGATGAAACAATTATTCAGATTGGTAGTCAACATTTTTGGTTATGGATATGTATAGAACCAATTAACTCTTCGGTGCTTGGAATCTATATTTCTGAAGAGAGAAACATGCTTGTTGCAGAAAAATTCATTAGATCATTAGTTACAAAATATGGAAAAAACATACTGTCTATACAGATGGTGTACATGCAAGTACGAGAGGAAGCGTGTCATGCAATTGAATTAAAACACTATCTACATTCTTCAATAGAAAAAAGTTTGATGGAAAGAGCAAACCAGTATTTTAAAGATAGAATTGAATCATTTGATGATTACTATCCTTGTAAGCAAATTGAATGTAATCTATTTCATGTTCATAACTGGATACAATTCTTTACTTCTATGTATAACGATGTAATAACAAATAATAACAATAATTTTTGGTTAAAGGAGGTGAATATTATCTTATCTTAACAGAGCCATTTTTTACTTCTAAAAATACACAACAACAATAAAATATTATTTTTGAGAATTTAATCCAATTCTATAGATATTATTAAAATCCTGATAACTATAAGGATATTGATTTTCTTCGCTAAATGCGACCAGATCAGTATTACCTACAAATAATATATTTATAGTATGACACTAAATTTTTGATGTAAAACATACATTTTCAAAACTATATTTGAAAATAGAAATACTAATTCTCAATCATCTACAACAAAAAGGGACAAACCAAACAAGATTGACTGAGTAGACATGTGTGCTAGGTTGAATCTTAATTTTCATACTACTGTCTATATAATAGCACAAATGAATCTATTTTTTTAACGGTTGTGCGAAGGATAGTTCATATCCTTCTGGGTCTAAGATATGAAAATATCTTTCTCCCCAGTTGGCATTATTTGGTGCATTTTTGATTTTTATAAGTTTAGATACAATTTTATCTTGTGTAAAGAAACGATAAAGATTATCAACATTTTCTGAATAAAATATTATTCTTCCAAAATTTTTATCATTGACTTTTTTTGACAATTCTAAATTTATAAAAGATACAGATCCATTAGTTCGATCCGTCAATTCAAATGAAGTAAACAAACTTTCAGGATTTCCGTAGGATAATTGGAAACCTGGAATTCGAGAGTAAAAAGCGAAGGATTTCTTCATGTTTTTAACTTTTAATGTTATTGCGCTAATTTTTTGGATCTTCATTTGAGAATTAATTTTTAAATACTATATAATTAATTACGATAAAAAAACTATGTTTTTTTTATATAAGATATTTAATGTAATATAAAACAGCATAAATCTTACATAGTGTAAATATACCTTAACAAAGTACTATGTAATAATATGGGAGTAATGTTATGGATAATCGCAATTGTATTATTTTTAGCTATTATTGGTTTAGGATGGGAAACGTTTTTTACCGGTGTAATTAAAGGGGCAGATAAAATCGGTATCATGCCAGTCATAAAAAATCTAACCGACAGCACTAAGGAAACCCTTGGAGATGTTTTGACAGATTCTTCTAAAACGACACTAGAAAATACTCTCAAGTTTAATACCTAGTTATCCAGCCTTACAACACTTTACATAATTTTTATTTCTTCCAAGCAAATACATTTTAATTTTTTTACGAAATCTTTGTTATCATATTAGATTCTTACCAACATTTTCGATAACTGTTATCTCTGCTTTTTCATTATTTTTCAGTCTGACAAAGATTTCCAAAGCTGCTTTTTTGTGCAAATACTCATTATTATTTCCACATCTGTAAGAATAAGTACATCTAGGACAACCTTCTACTCCTTCACATGGGCATTCCTCTACTATACTATGAGCACGTATAACTGCTTTTTCAAACCTATCATACAAACTTTTACTTGCACCATTACCTCCTATGCTTCCATCTCGAATTACTATTATTCCCGAATCTCCAAGAGAAATACCTCCTAAATCATATGAAGCACCTCCAGTTATCATGGAACTTCCTTCTATGATTACATGTTCTGTGGCATGGTAACCACTCATTTCTATTATTTCTCTATCCGTTTGGTCTCTGAGGACATCTACAGGTTTAGGAACTCTAAAGATAAAACCCTTAGTAACGTATTCAAAAATTTCTGGAACTTCAAAGAAGATTTTCTTTCCTTGATTTATCTCCTTTCCTATTTCTATATTAGAATATCCAATTATTCTTTTTGAGATTTTTAGTAAACAATATTTTAACTGAATTCCAAATACCAATTTCTCTTCAAACACCTTCAGAATAACGGGTATTTCTTCCACAATTGCCTTTGTATAATTTGGGTAACTATTAGGTACCAATTCTATATTTGCAAAATTTCGCTGAGATTTTTTATCTAAGGATAATTTATTAACTTTATATCTTTTTCCAGCTATAAAATAGATTGCATCCTTATGAAGTTCCTCTAAAGCATACGGTAGATTTCTACTACCAATTTTTTTTTCATTAAAAATGATATCTACGTCTATTCCTGTACCTCTGATATTAAAGGATCTTAATACAGTAAGAGCTCGGCTATCTGGTATATATTTTCCATTTTTTAGAACTAATAATTTTTTATTAATTAATTTATCTATTACTTCTGTAAAATTTTTAGATTCAAATAGAGAAATAGGTCTATCAAAAGCCATCGACAAAACCTGATTTTCCTGGATTAATGGATTAAAGGGGTCGATATAGTTTAACTCAAAGTCATGAAAATAATCTTCTGGATGATTTTTATAATACTGGCTTATGGGATCATGACCTAAAGTAAGAAATGTAAATCCTTCCTGACCTTTTCGTGCTGCCCTTCCAAATCTCTGTAATAATCTATTGATTGGTACCAAGTTGGATATTACTGCGTCTAAATCTCCGATGTCGATTCCTAATTCTAGTGTCGGAGTAGAGGATAAGACATCTAATTTTCCTGACTTGAAGGAATTTTCCACAATCTTTCTTACTTTAGGTAAAAGCCCTGATCTATGTACTCCAATTTTTATTCCTGATTTAGATGAGTTAAATGCCAATAATTCTGCAGATAAATGAGAATTACTAAAAATTAATGTTTTATGTTTTTTAGCGATTTTCTTTATTATATCCATTCTCAATGTTCTATTAGATCTTAGTGATGGATAAATCATCGAAAAATTAATTGTCCCTTTTTTTCCACTCTCCTGAATAATTTCCATTCTTCTATTAAATAACTGATTGCAAAATGTTTCTGCATTAGGTAACGTAGCTGAACATGCAATGATCTGAAGTTTATCAGCATTAGTTATCATTCGTTCTAATCTTTTAATGATGTAGTGAATATTTGATCCAAATATTCCATTATAACTATGGACTTCATCCACAACAAGAAATTTAATGTTTTTAAATAGATTGGCAAATCGTGTCTTATTAAACAAGTGGTAGTGAATCATATCAAAATTAGTGATCATTATATCTGGTGGATTGTCATAAAGACTCTGTCTTTCTGATTCATCCAAATCTCCATCAAATATTTTTACTTTAATGTCTAAAGCATAGGAATAATATAATATTTTTTCGTGTTGATCCCTTGCTAGGGCCTTTGTAGGATATATGAATAGTGCTGAAACCTTTTGAATCATTTCACTATTACTGGTAACAGATGTTCTGAAAAGATCTTTGTCTTTATCCCCTGTTAAAATTTTGTTCTCGTAAATTTTTTGGAGAATAGGAAGACAAAATCCTTCAGTTTTTCCAGCTGCAGTTGGTGCTGATATAACTATATCTTTTCCAGAGAGAATTTTTAAAATAGCATCTTCTTGAAATTGATATAATTTTATAATATTTTTTTTCTTTAGTTGCTCTAGTAGTATATCATTTAATGGTAAATTCTCAATATCTCTTCCGAACCTTATTTTCGAATCTTTGATTTTTCTAAAATCTACAATATAATCTTTTTCGGAAAACAAAATATCTTTAACCAATTTATTTTCAATTGTATAATTTTTAACCATATTTTGAATTTCTTTTTCGGACCTTACTAATTTCTCCTGTTCAAGAACAAGTTTTAGATTGGTCATAATGGTAACTGATTTACTGTCAAATCGATCTAAAAATTCAATATATGTATCATCTATACTGACTTCAAACGGAATCACACAACATAACTTGCATTTTTCACAGTTGAATAAAATCCTTCCATCAAAAATCCTGTCCACAACGATAGAATCCAGTGACAAACAATTGGGACATCGGTATTTTATCATTAATTAAATAAAAAACAGATCTGATAAATCTGTTGTTTTAAATCTCTTACATCTTGAATATATAAATTAAACAATTAATACAAAACTCATTTAGATCAGGATGGAAGACCGAATTTATCAAAAGAAAAAAACCCTTATTGAAAAGTATATAAAAAAAAATAAAACAGTTGATCATGCTAAAATCCTAAATGAAGTAGATATAGACTACGATACGTTGATGGATATCATAAGAGATTTAAAACAAAAAGGCAAACTTACCTGATAGTTCAAATATTAAATCTCCAAATATTAAACAGAAAAGATTTGACATAAATCTTTTGAAAGAGCAACTTTATAAAAAATTTGATCACTTTTTACAATTTGAGTTTACATTGTCTTAAACGCGTTGCTTATTATAGGATTAATCAAATATGGAAATGTATGTTTCAACCAAACAGCAGATCGGACGTAAAATGGGACAACAATCTCTAACCTTCTCGAATTACTTGCATCCAATATTGATTTAGATACTTTTTTAGGATCTAACATATATCCAATTTTATGCGTTGGTTTTCCCTTAAACGAATCATTATTAAAAAAATTTGTTCTAACTGCTATTGGACTCACAACAGTAATACCTACCCCAGTTCCCTTTAATTCGTGATATAAGGATTCAGAGAAGCCTAGCATAGCAAATTTCGATCCACAATATCCAGCAATTCCTGGTATACCAAAACTAGCAGCCAGAGAAGCTACATTTACAATATGCCCTGTTCTATTCCTTATCATGGAATCAATAAAAACTTTTGTACAATAAACCATACCTAAATAATTTGTAAACGTTACCTCTTCTATTTCCTCAATAGTTTGCTGAATGACGGTTCCATATAGCCCAAAGCCAGCATTGTTAACTAAAATATCTATCTGCCCATATTTGTCTTGTATTTCTTTTCCCATTTTAATAACGTTATCTTTCTTTGAAATATCGCATGGGTATACAACTGTGTCACATTTTGGATCAAGCATCTTCTTTAACTCCTCCAACTTAGAACCTGATCTCGATACCAAAAATATCATTTTTACACCATTCTTGGAAAAATCAATAGCTGCCTGCTTTCCAATTCCTGAAGATGCCCCTGTTATTAGAACTTTCTTTCCTTTAAACCTCATTTATATTAATAGCAGAAATTAGTTCTTTTAAAAATATCCTATAAAGATTATCAATGCAATTCTGTATAAAATATTTTTTACTCATAAATATTCTTTAGTTATGCTTGGGTATCTGATATTCTCTTCCTATTCAATTAATAGGTAACCCAAAAAACTAAAATATCATTAAAGTTTAATATCAATAGCTACTGTTGTTGGATGAAAGTCAATCTGAAGATAAGGATAAATCTAGTTCATTAAGTGATACTAGAGTTGATTCAGGCATTGATACTAATAGTGATATCCAAAGTGGAGTAGGTTCTAATATTGATGAAGTCAATAATGGCGAAAGAAGTGAATACCTCAAAGCTATACGACATTTAGACAAACTTTTAACATTAAATCCTAGCGATCCAGCAACATATTTTGATAAAGGATTCATTTTAGAAATATTAGAGAAATTTCAGGAATCCATAAAGTGTTTTGATGATGCACTAAAAATAAAACCGAATTATTTTCAAGCTCTATATAGAAAAGGATTGGCATTATCTTGCCTAAAACGATACGGTGAAGCCATAAAGTGTTTTGATGATGCACTAAAAATAAAACCTACAGATATTAATGTTCTAAATAATAAAGGATCAACATTCCAACAGATGGGTTTGTATGAAGAAGCTGCACATGCTTATGAAGAAACCCTAAAAAATAAACCAAATGATATTACAGCATTAAATAATAAAGCAGTTGCTTTAGTAAATATGAAAAAGTTCCATTTGGCATTGGAACATTATGACAAGGCTCTTGCTGTAAAACCAAATGATATAACTGCTCTAAATAACAAAGGCATAGCTCTGGCTTCACTTGCTAGATATGATGATGCCATATCATACTACGATATGGCTCTTGCTGTAAAACCAAATGATATAACTGCTCTAAATAACAAAGGCATAGCTCTGGCTTCACTTGGTAGATACGATGATGCAATTTTTTATTATGATGCTGCATTGTCCCTGAACCCTGATGCAAGTGATATTTATTTTAATAAAGGAATTGCACTAACTAATGTCGGAAATCATCAAGAGGCCATTGAATGTTATGATAAGGCAATTAGTATAAAGAGTGACTATCTAGATGCTTACTACAATAAAGCAATATCGTTAGCTGAACTTAGTAGATTTGATGAGGCTATCAGATCCTACGATGAGGTCATATTCAGATCATATGATTACGTGTATGCTTATTATGGCAAAGGTTTTTCATTGGACTGCCTAGAAAGATATGAAGAAGCAATACAATGTTATGAAGAAGCTATCAGAATAGAACCAGATTATATTCATGCATACTATCGCAAGGCACACAATCTGGAAAAATTAGGAAAAGCATCTGAAGCAGATAAATGTATAAAAATGGCTAGGAACCTAGAGTTACAAAAGACTAAGCTAACAAAAAGTCTATAATTGATATTTTTCCTTTATGATTGCCTGTTATGTAATTTCTATTTAACGGTTATTATATATTCATACTTCAACGGCGATGGTAAAAATGTATTATCATAATCTATGCCTGTAATTTCAGCTATAATTTTATATTCTCCACTATTACTAAAGATTGGACCATCAATTTTAATTGGACTTCCAAAATCAGAAACATAACTGGCTGCTAATGTATCATAATTTGCGTTAATTCTATATTTTGTTAAATTACTGTTAATAAACTCTAAATTGATATCCCCTTTATGTCCATGAAAATTTTCTGTGAGTAATGCCTTATTGGTTTCATTATGTATGCTTATTATAAAAGTGACATGAGGAATATTCTCTGCTGTTTTATTGTCTATTAGTGCTAGACTTAATTTTCCTCTTTCTGTTGTTTTGAATGTAGGAGCATCAAATTTTAAAAAAACTTCCCGATCTCCAATAGCTGATGGTGGTAAATCATGACCTCCATGCATCTGACCTAATATAGAATTGAACGATATTGGTTGGTTAATTAATAACGTCAAACAGAAAATAACAAAAGGTATACTAAACAAATATTTTTTAAAATCAGATTTTTTAAAAAATATTACCATATATAAAAAATTTTTATTAGTGTTGATATTTAAACCTTAGAGTAAACAATGATAAGAACTATGAATATTTTATACTAACTAATTCTCTATTCTCATGCTTTAAATTTGATATATAATGAATTTATACGGATTGGATATTATAATAGAATGTTATGGGAATTGATACTATCAGAACGATAAAGCTATTAGGAAAATGGTCATCGAAGAGACTTTTGGGGAAAAAACGTCCTCTGATAGCTGTCTTCAGTTTGACACATTATTGTAATTTTTATTGTCCCATGTGTCCATTTGGGGATTCTGATAAAATTGGACAACTTAATATGGCAAGGAATAATGACTTGACCACAGAGCAGTGGAAGTTAATTTTTGATAAGGTTTCAAAATATTGTATATGGTCAATTATCGAGGGTGGAGAACCTACTTCCAGACCTGATTTCATGGAATTGATTCATTATCTAAATAAATTAAACATGCCTGTAACTCTAATCACAAATTGTTCCCTGTTACACAATATAGATTTAATTGAATTAAAGAAATATGTTCAATTTATTACCTGCAGCATAGATTCTGTGTACGAGCAATCTTATTGTAAAATAAGAGGTGTTCCAAATAATGTTTTTAGACGTATATTAGAAAATCTTCTTCTACTCAAAGAAAATAATATACCACATTATTTTAATTCAGTAATTACTAAATACAATACTGAAGAATTCATTAATCAATCATATTTTGAAAAAGCAAAAGAATTGGGATCTAATGCTGTTTCCCTTACATTTGTAGAAGATAGATCAGATGTAAACTATTCTTTATTACCAGATAGAAAAACTATGATTTCGATATGCGAAAGTATCATTGATTACAATAAGAGACATACTACTCCTAAAATTATGATACCAATTGAATATTTTCAACAAATAATACAACACGGTAGAGGCTTGTATGATGAATGTGGAGTTTGGAAAAGTGTATTTATTAATGCAAATGGTACAGTTCTGGTCCCGTGCTGGAAATATAACTCTCCTGAAAATGTCTATAATTTACTAGAAAAAAATATAGAAGAAGTATGGCAGGCTCCTCAATGGGATATTGCAAGAACATGTAAGGATTGTAAGGTATTGGGATGCATTTGGTATTCATCACAACCTACCACGACCTTTGCAAAGAACTATTTGAGAGGAATATCCAATCTCATCAATCAAGAGAAACAACAAGCTTTATGATTTGATGACTCGAATAAAATAGCTTTTAAATAGTTAACTTAATTGTAACAAATCTTATTTTTATAAATAAACTAATTTTATTATTATGAGATAGGTCATGAGTAAACACATGACCTATCTCATTGTGATGACTCGGCTGGGATGTAAATCACAGACTGGGTGGGATTGAGAATATGTCCCGACAATCTTTCAAAGTAATATTATATAATAATATTCATCATCGGAAGACAGTCAAGGACGAATCTTTATTTTTCGGCGCCGAAAAATTATCATAATAGAAAATGTTGAAAAATTAACTAGATGACTTTGATTTGGGGTATCGTAAACATACTTGATCAATTACCTCATCATCGTCATTATACAAGTCTTCTATATTTTTCTTTTTCATCAATCAGTAATTAAATATATTTTTAATTATTTTAAATTTATTATCATAGATCATGTTGATAATATAGTCAGATTTATACTACATATTCTATATAGTTCCAAATAACTTTAAATATTTTATCGCCAGGAAAAATTGTTTCTATACTATATATTTTGTTTACCTCTTTATTAAAATGTATAAGAATTAATAACAATAGTGTCTATAAACCCCAACTAACCTTTTTGTTTATTACTACTTTTATAAAAGGAGCTTCTCCTTCCTTCCAAGGATCATCTCTTACCCACTTGAATTTTTTTTCAAATAAAGAATAAATTTGTTTAAATTCTTCCCCGTCTTCGATAATATAAGCAAGTCCATCGATAAGAACGGCCTTGTTTCCCTCTATTGTATCATATACATCAACAATTATAGAAATGTGATTATTATGTAAGATGTTATTGTATTTTTTAGTATTATAATCTGTGGCGAAGTAGAGGGAATTATTCAAATAAATATAACATATGGGAACAACATGAGGCATATCCCTGAATACTGTAGCAATTCTACAAACTTCATTTTCCTGTAAAAACTGATTTTCCTTTCTAGAAAATTTTATCATGCTATTTTTCAATTATAGACTATTGTATAAGGATTATTCTTTTTATTTTATGAGACTTTAGATTTACTTTTTAAATTATTGTATCCGTCAAAAATTGGCTAAAGAATATCAACTAATCCATCAACAAAATTAGTTAATAAAATTAGTTCTGCCAATATTGAAAATAAGAAATATTTCTTAATTTAAAACTAATAATTATATTAGAATTTCGATTATTACTTATAGATTGAGATTTAAATCAATTTTTAAAAATAAAAATCATATATATCTTGATAAAAACCTTTGAAATAAAAATATCTTGAATCATTCCAAAGGAAAATTTGAAAATTAATAAAAAAGTAAAAACAAAGGAACTATTTAAAATTTTATTGGAATTAAAGTTTTTAATTAACCATATCGATCTTTTATTAGATGGAATCGAACAAAATTAAATGCTCTCATATTCTTTTGAAAAAACAAAGTGAAGCATTAGAAGTTTTAAAGAAATTAAAAAATGGTGAGAGTTTTTCCAATTTAGCAAAAGAATGTTCCATAGATGGGGCTAGTGGAAAACGGGGTGGGGACTTGGGATTTTTTCGAAAAGGAAAGATGGTCAGGCCATTTGAGGATGTGGCATTTAAACTTGCAAAAGGCGAAATTTCTGAACCAGTAAAAACAGAATTCGGATATCATATTATCAAAAGAACTAGTTAGAGTATATTTTTGCTGTTATTATGAGTGAATGGCATCTTCATATAATTATATTTTATTGTGATAAATTATAATAAACATTAATTTGTACTTATAGTCTATCATTTCTGGTATGTTAAACAATAAAAATTACAGAAGATGTATTATACAGCGAGACAATTGAATTCGATATGAAATCTACTATTTTGTTTTGATATGTTGTAACTATATCTTTTCAGATTAATTATATGTAATACAATTAAAGCATTGAATATATCTAGAAATGAGAAATGAAGTTAAATGAATATAGCAAATTAGGTTGAGATTTGAGATCTATCAAACCAATAAAAAATATAATTATTTTTATTATGAATGAAACAAATAATTTGATCGATCAGCTCTATCTGTATCTAGATTTTAGAATCTAATACAAAATTCTGTATTTAGAATATACATCTCAGCAAAGATCATATTTGCAAAGAAATTTATCAGCTCTATTGTATTCAGGGAAGAAACAACTCCAATCTATGCTAACTTATAAAACTTGTATGTTGAGGCATATGACTTTCTGACCTTAATCTGCGCCTATTACTTGGATCTTATTCGATACGAGTGGAGAACTTTATAGAAACCTTAACGATAATCTATTAAATTTTAAAAAATTGTTCACTAGTGTGACTTTAAATGAATACCATATTTCCATTCTGTCTTTTCCATGTTTTCTATAAATGAAACTAACAAGTCTTCTAGAATTTGTATAATAACTTTTCCTTTTTTGGTGGTAGCTTTTTTCGAAGCACCTGTAGCTCCGGTTTTTGTCAATTCATCAATATTCCAATAAATTCTTACATGCTCAGGTAAGTTGGGAATAGTATCTGCTGGTGCTCTTTTTATTGTGACTAAATCAGGTCGGACATATAGCATTGCAGAAGTTTCAGCTTCACCTCCGTGTCCCATTCCATTCCAGACCTCAAAAAGATTCGAAGATAATTCACCAACTAAGGTCCACCAAGATTCTAAACAAGCTATTGTTACTTTTGGAAATTTATCTTTTGTATTTCTGGATGCAATTTCAATGGGAGCAATATTGCCATCATGCCCATTGATTATTAAAATTTTTTTTATACCATTATCTATTAAACTCGAAAAAATATTTTCTATGAGGTTAACTAAGGTATTTGGTTCCAAATTTATAGTCATAAAGAACTTTTTGTGATGCAGACTTACTCCATATGGAATAGGAGGTAAAATTATCAAATTTCTGATTTTAATAGAAATACGTTTTGCCAGTTCTAAAGGAAAAATGAAATCAGAGCCAAAAGGCATATGATCTCCATGATTTTCGCAAGCTCCAAAAACTAACAATGCAATCGAATCTGAATTAACGGTTTTGTTGACTTGAAAGGAATTCATCTCTTCTAAAAGAGAAGATTGTTTATCCATAAAATAATTATAATATTTCTGTTATTTGTTTTTATTTATAAGAACCAAGTTGAAACAATTACTGTGGTAAAAATTTTAAAAGCAAAGTCCAGGTTGGAAGGTCCAATAAGTTTGAACAAATGCAATATATGTCACTTTCGTTGCATGTTTGGCTAACTCATTTAAATATTATTTATTTGTAATGTAAAGCCTAGTGATTTACTAACTATAGTATAGAAGCATTAGTGCAATTATTCCTTTACTGTAGTTTAATCCACTATGTTCTAAAATTCACTGGGATCAACATACTCCGATAATATATTCTTCATGTAGCCGAATACATAATTTGTTATCGTTGCTTTCCAAATGGTATGATATCTTCTCATTGTTGTAGATTGGTTTTCTCTTGTTATCAGTTCGTATTTCGGAAATGCATTATCAAATGAGTCATTAACTTGTTTTGTTTTATTTTACTCTCATCTGCTAGTTATGTTTTGAAACACGTTGTAAACTGGTGCTGTTTGTATAAATCCATTTATCAGGATTGCAAAGCTGATAGTAGAAACATATTCCAAACTAGCTTTCTCTTGATATAATGGAAGTTTCTACAATCCCTCTTCTGCTCTATAAATGCTATTATTCTAATTATGCAGATTATACTATCATTTTTTCAAACATGGTAGTTAAAGAAAGATTAGTTTTCCTACATTTCAAACTCTTGTAATCTATAAAACATGAGTTATTCGATTAAATACTTGATATTGAAACTTCTTGGTATGGCCATAGGCATAATCAATAAGGATAATAAAATCTATCATATCATATAATAAGTGAGTTTAGTAAGTATCATTCTTACAAATCAATAGGTTTCATCTTGTAGATTTTCCAAAGCCAATATTGACATATTTAACGCCAAGTTAAAAGAAATATTTTGGATAGTTTGATTAAAATTATCAAGAAATATACATACCTACGTTTATAAAAAAATGTTGAAAAATATATATAAAAATTTTTCAGACGGTTTTATACTAAGATGTAATAGCAAGATGATATTTTTGTTAGCATTATTTTTTATGCCACTGGTCATTATGGATAATTTTGATATGCCTGTTTTTGCACAAAATGATAATCAAACATTCTCACTTTCTGATTTGTTCAAACATGTTGAGGATTCAGTTGTTCAGATATCAAGCCAAGATGAAAGCTCAGCTCTATTGGGAGATAGGTTAGGCTCTGGTTTTGTTTATGATTCAGAAGGCCATATAATAACTAATAATCATGTAACCACAGATAGCGAGGAACTACACGTTACTTTTTCAGATGGAACTATTTATTCTGCAAAAGTAATAGGGTCTGATCCGTATAGCGACCTTGCTGTGCTTATACTGGAAGATCCTCCTAAAGATAAACTAATTCCATTAGATTTAGGGGATTCATCTTCTTTGATAGTAGGTCAACCAGTTGCAGCAGTAGGGAATCCATTTGGATTATCTGGTTCTCTTACTGAAGGTATTATTAGTGGTCTAGGAAGACTATTGCCTTCATCTCAAGAACCTATTTTTGGTAATGGAAAAGTCGGTTCTTTTAATATTCCTGGAATTATTCAAACCGATGCGGCTATAAATCCAGGAAATTCAGGAGGTCCACTTTTGAATCTCAATGGCGAAGTGATTGGTATCAATTCAGCAATTTTTTCAAATACAGGGGTTTATGCAGGCGTTGGATTTGCTATTCCCTCAAACACAGTAAAAAAAGTAATACCTGAATTAATCAAGATAGGAAAATATGATCATCCCTGGATAGGTATTACAGGAGTAGATATAACTCCTGAAATAGCACAGAGAATGAATCTCACTGAAGCAAAGGGATTTCTAGTAATAGATGTTAATTCCAATAGCCCTGCAGATAAGGCTGGATTAAGAGGGGGAGACAGAATAGACAATATCGACGGCAGAGAAATAGAGATTGGTGGAGATATCATTATAGGAATTGATGGAAAACCAGTTAGAAAAATAGATGACATATTAACACATTTAGAACTAGAAAAATCAGTGGGGGATAATCTCACATTAACTATAATAAGAAATGGAACTATTCAAGAAAAAAATACAATTCTCCAGTCTAGACCAGATTCTGAAACATTGATGAAGGCAGAAGGACAGCCTTCCTTAGGAGTAACAGGGATTGATGTAACTCCTGAAATAGCACAGAGAATGAATCTCACTGAAGCAAAGGGATTTCTAGTAATAGATGTTAATTCCAATAGCCCGGCAGATAAGGCTGGATTAAGAGGAGGTTATAAAGTGGAAATTATTAATAATACTCAGATAAGATTAGGAGGAGACGTTATAGTAAATATTGATGGAATGGAAGTAAGTAATGTTACAGATATCAGCAATTACATTGCAAATAAAAAAGTAGGAGATGTTGTAGACCTTACAATTATAAGAGATGGAAAACGTTTGAACACATCAGCAACCTTAGAAATTCTCCCTGAGATGAATGGGTCTGAACAACTTCAAATACAGCCTTTTCCAGATACTGATTCAGATCAATTCAATAAATATGGACAAGGCAAGCATATGGAAGAATTAAAAAAAGAATGTATCAGAAACTTTAATGAGGACATTTGCAACTTTTTATTTAGATAGTTGTATATTCGTGACTTATCTATAAATATAGAACGCATTATCTAACATTTTTTAATTTGAGCAGAAATTGAAAGCAAGAATGGACTATTTGTAATCTTGCAAATTTTTTTATTTTTGCTAATAATTTTAAGTTTTCTAATATTTTCCCTATTTCTAATAAATTATGAATATGCAAATTCTAATGGTATTAGAAATAATTTTGGATTGGATATTCTGCCGGCTTTAAATGTAGATGATACTCCAATAAGCTTGTGGGTAGAATTTAAACCATCAATGGTAGAATCTATTGTAAAAGAAAAGAGACAACTAATTCTAAAGTTGATTGATATTGATACTAATAATACTTATATTCCAAAAAGTACTGAAATTTCGATTTTTAAAAATATTTATAATAATGGAAATATAACTGAAGAATTATTTTTAAATGGTACATTTGTTTCAGACGTAGACTCATTAACACTAGAATTTAACTCGTATGATAATAAGAAAGAAGGAAAGTATAATAACTCTATAAAAGATTCGAAGGTATTAGCAAATAGTAATGGTATAATACATGTTAATCAGCCTGTATTAAATAGCGGATATTACCATCTTAAAGTAAAAGTTAATATCAGTAATCTTGGTATAAAAAACCAAGATTTTCTTCAATTTGATACGTTTCTAAGTTTAGGAGATATAGTAAAAATTAAAGATTTTAACGGTGCAAAAGAAGAAAATATAAATATACTATCATATAATGATATTGTAGTTAATAAATCTTTTAATAAAGATACAAATGAAATTTCATTTAAAATTCCATTTAACTATAATTTAACGAGAATTGAGGAAGGTTTTATTTATATCCATACCGAATTAAAAATACCAAAAGAATTGTCCAAGTCTTATAATTATAATAATTCCAATATAAAGATAAATGATATAAATTTTAAAGAGATAAGCAGTGGTTCGGTCTCTGTCGATCCGTTTTCAAACTCATCGTCATTGATAATTCATTACATTCTAGATAGTAATAGTTTATTCAAATTAACAAAAGAAATGGAAAATACAGCCAATACTCCTTTAGAGAGGACTATTAAATTTTCATTAATTCCCTGATAGAGCTAAAATCTTGTTAACAGGTTTAGGAACTGTTTATATTATAGTAAATATCATGTGGGGTATAATTCGGAGTTAATAAAAGATTACTTATAAATCAATTCAAAAAATTTAAATGATTTTTCAGAATCTATTAAACAAATTTATTTGATCCTAACGATCTAAAAAGTAAACTCACAGAATAGCACATAATATTTGTAATAATTGTAGATCCAGATTAACAACAATAAATTCAAATTTAATGTAGATTTAAAAATTATTTATTATCTTGTTTAGCTTCAAAAGTTGAGAAAGTTACATATTTTATTATATATATACTACGGATTTTTTCTTTTTTTAAAAAGGTAAAATACTATCAATATTATTCCAATAATTATACCAAAAATTGAATATACATATGAATTAGTGATAACAAAACATTGGAATTCTAAATCCTGAATTAATGTATCATTAAAAGCAAGTTCGTTATTATGGTCGTTGTAATATTGAGATAATTTTGATAAGCAATTAAATCCTTGTATATTAAGATATATACTCAAAAATGAAAAAGTGATCAATAACAATAATCCAACACGAATATAATTATTTCGGGGAGTAAAAAAATAATAAATTAATTTAATATATTTTAAAATTGGATTCATTTATACACATCATTTTATGAATACTAAAGAATCTACTATTTTTTGAGCTGTTTTAAGGTAGGTATCATATTTGTTTAAATCGGCCTTATAAGTTATAAGATAAGCGATGTTTTGATTTTTGGTTATAATCTGCATAGATTTTCTAATCTGATCTTCATCTAGTGCAGTAAAAATTAATTGAAAAGCAGAATTCGATCCTGGTAGCACAATGGGTCCTGAATTTATTAACTGAAATTCTTCAAGATTGTTTGTTATGTTTTCCAGATGAACATTCTTTATAGTTGTTAAAGAAACATTTTGTGATTCGAGATTAATAGGATATACACCCAATCCTGCTGGATATTTAGTTTGGGTATAATCATCAATAGAGGCAGTAAAGGTTACAAATCCACCTATATGTTCCTCAATATTCCAATTTGAAGGATATTTAATGCTAAATTTCATATCATTATTTTCGTAAGGTACAAAATTAGTTTCTTTACTGTCATGAAACAAACCAGATACATCTTCCAAAAGAATAGACATACCTAAAACTATTACAATAAATGAAAATATCATCAAATATTTTTTTTTTGAATATTTGGTCAATATACAGATTTATAGATAACAGATATTTTATGTTTTTTAATTTAAGAATTCAATAAAAAACTTTATGATTCAAATGCAATATAAACAATTTTTTGTATTTTGTTATTTTAGTGGTATTGATCTGATAAGTTATTATTTAAATTTAATTAATACTAAAATTTTTACTAATATTTTGATAATCTTTATATCTTATCAGGAAATATTTCGATTTTAATGTCTTCCTTTATTTAGACACAGAAAGTAATTAATAACAATTTTGGATAATAATCTGTTTATATATGCAATAATATTTGTTTATCTTATGTGATAATATTATTTGTGTTGCTGGTTCTCTGGTATTGATTGATTTATATTATAAGACAGTCGACAACCAATATGAAGATATTATAATTGGTATATGCTTTATCTAAAGCCGATTTGATTTGTAAAAAAAATTAGATTTATTTGTATTTATTTGTAGTTATATTATGAACTGCAATTTATCTTGATGATGAATATTCTCGTTTTACTCCGTTATTATGCCTTTCGTGTCTATGTTCCTTATTCGTATAATGGCTATCGTAAGATTTTTGACGATCGTCATTATATGTATGTCTTTTGAAATTAGAATTCTGATTATAACGGTTGCTGGAATCGTAAAACCTGTTACTACCGTAACGAGATCTTCGATTAAATCCTTCTCGTCTATCGTATCTGTGATTTCCATAATTCGATCGATATTGACTATTATAGCCATTGTACCTTCGTTTTTGGCTAATTGGTACTTCTATTCCCAATTCTTCATTAAGTCTACGAATAGGTAATTCAGTTTTTCTTAGAATTCTTGTAAAATCTTCTACTCTTTCAGCAGATACAAGTGATATTGCAGTTCCAGTTGCTCCTGCCCTTGCAGTTCGTCCAATTCTATGAAAATATACCAACGGATCTTCTGGGATATCATAATTTATTATATGGCCTACAGCAGGGACATCTATTCCTCTTGAAACAATATCAGTAGCAACCAATATGTTTTCTTTACCTTTTCTGAATCTATAAATTGCATCATCACGTTGTCGTTGAGATAAATCACCATGTATAGTAACAGCTTTATATCCAGAATCTTTTAGCTCGTGTAATATTCTATGTGTTCTTTGTTTAGTGGATACAAAAATTATGGTTTGTTGATCATTATCTCTTTTTTCAATAAACTCACACATATGTTTGAATTTTTCGTTCTCTTTTATTATTAAATATGATTGATTTATCGTCTCAAGGCTGATCTCTTCCTTATTGAGTCTTATCTCTTCATAATTCCTCATATATTCTTCAGCAAGTCGAAGTATTTCAGGTGGCATAGTTGCAGAAAAAAGGCAAGTTTGCCTATCCTCACTCACATAAAAGAGAATAAATTTAATATCTTTAATAAATCCCATATCAAGCATTCGATCTGCTTCATCTAATACAACAAATCTAACTTGTTCTAAATTTATGGAGCCACGTTTTATGTGATCAATTAATCTACCTGGAGTTGCAACTAGTATTTCTACACCTCTTCTCAAACGATCAAACTGTAAATTAATACTTTGTCCACCATAAATGGCTAGAGTTTTAATTCCAGTATATTTAGCAAATTTATTGATCTCGTTAGTAACTTGCATAGCCAATTCTCTAGTAGGAACAAGTATCAAAGCCTGAATAGTTCCTTTATTCTTTATCTTGTTTAAAATGGGAAGAGAAAATGCAGCAGTTTTGCCTGTTCCTGTATGAGCTTGTCCAACTACATCTAATCCCTTTAACAAAAATGGAATAGCTGTTTGTTGGATGGGAAATGGTGACTTATATCCAATTTCTTTAAGTGCTTGGATAATATTGGCACTCAATCCTAATTTATCAAATGTTGTTGTCATTATTTTTCACTTTCTAGCAAAGGTCACGGAAAATATGAGAAGTATATTACATAACTTAACAGATCTGCCGTCTATCCTTTTGAATTTTTAACAATGACAAACATATAATGTATGCGAATCTAAAATCTTTTTTATTGGGATTTAAATTATGAAAGAAGAATTTTCATTAGCTAGACAAGATAAAAATACGACCATTTAAAAACGTAAAAATAATCTATAGAAGTAATCTCATATATAGTAAATCTTCTATATAGTTTAGCTCCTATATATTATAGGATATAGTAAAATCTAGTTAAATAGAATGTGATAATCAAAATTCATAGACATCTTATAAAGGCACTTACCAATAATATTGTTATTAAGCTTTATTATATTTTGAAGGTGGAATGGTTTATTCATAGAATAACACATTCTGGTGAAAGTGATTATGCATTTCAGTCATATATTAGACAAATGATTAGACATTTTGAGACTTCAATCTAACATAAACAGGGTAACAATCGATTAATGGGGATACAACTACCATTCACTAGATTTGAATCGATTATTATTCTAATTCACGACTAATTATTTCTAATCAATACTTAATTGGTACCTGGATTTTCTAATATATTGTAACATTATGAAGCTTTCAAGCTTTTAATGATTATAATTCTCAGTAAAGCCGAACGATATGCCAGAAATATTGAACCTTATACCCAATAAGATCATGCATTTATAATAGAATTTAAATGATAAATATTTATATTAAATTTAAATGTCAGACTTTTAAATTCCTGACAAGAGTAACATGAAGTAAATCTTGTCACAATATCATTATTTTCAGATCAGTGAAAATTCACAAAAGTGCAATTGTAAAGGTTTCTAACGGGGAAGATACGTTAATTTAGTCTCTAGATTTAGAAAATGTGGAATCCTAAATATTTTAGAAAATTAAAGTAAATCAGCTAACTAATTGGTATTTTTATAATTATGATAATAATTATTATAAATACAATAAAAATAATTTTTGCTGAAGATCAACTAAAGAGCTTGCCGTGACCTATATTTCTAATCTCTGATCATTTGATGGTTTGAAAGGAAATGAAATATTTATGGATAGTAATGTACTCTTTCTATTATCCTTATTTGCTATAAGATTAAAAAATAGATTCAAACTACTAGAAATTAAGGACTTTATTAGGAGTTATGCAACGATTTGAGATGGTAGTTAACCAACACTTTGAATATGAATTTACAACAGAAGAAGAGTGTTAGCAATAATCAAAGATGCATCAATAATTTAGTTGGATAGCAAGACTTATTGGACATATTTTTAGAAAGTTCTGTAGTTGGAATTTATATTTAAGCAATAACCATGTTTGTTGCAAAGAAATTGTCCTCTACTGTAAAAGGGCATTAAAAACTCTCTGTATATATTTACTTCTATCCGTAGTATGATAAAGGACACAACTTGATAGGATTAAAACATGATTTGCAATAACTCTTACAGAAAACTATTCAAGGGTAAATCAGTAGAATGAAAATACAATTGTAATTTTTTATGAGTGCAATTCCCGTAGATAACAGAAATTTAAACTATTTCATCTATATCACTCAATACAATACTATATTTAGATGTCCATGATAATATATCAAAAATGACAATTACGAAATCAAAAATAATTTTCTTAAATCAATCTCTATGCAGATCTTGCTTCTTCTTTATAACGTTATAGTTATGTTATTGTTAACAGTTATATTCTATTATAATTCGAAATATCGAAATTCTAAATTGTATAAACTATACAGGTTATCTCATTAATTTTTTTTAGTTTTTAACTTTTTTGTTATTTTAATAATAAGCGTTAAATATAGATCCATCTTAGTCACTCAATAGTATGTTGTCAACCACGACAATGGTAAAAGCATAACTTTTTTTTGTATTATTGTGTTACCTTCACCTCACTTTGATACAAAATAGATTGTTATACGCAGTTTTAATATCTAAGGCGCATTAAAATGTAAGAAGAGATAACTATAATTAAGTTAACTACAAAAAGATAAAAAATTCATAATTAACAAATAAAAATATTAAATAAATCATTTTATACTAAGGTCTATTATTATTTTTATTTTTTATTAATATTTATGAATATTTTTTGTTATTATTATACTAATCTATGAAACAGATCTTTCATTTAAGGATGTTTATCTATAAAAGTAGGACTAAGATAGGTAAATACTTATAAAAGCATATTATAGATGAATTTAGTATAATCTTAATATTTGTGTAAATTGGAGTTTATTTGATGATACTAGGTACTACTACGATTCTTCTTATTTGTGTTTTAATAACTAGTTTAGCTTATAATTCCTTATTTTACAACTTGCCTAATGTTTTTTCACAAGTTTTTGAAGTTGACGAGAATGATTATTTTGAGTTCGACGATTCATCCTCAGAAGATACAAAGTCAGACTCGGCGAAAAAATCAGATGATAAATCTGGAGAAAAAGAATCAGCTGACGATTCAACAACGAAATCAAAAAAACCTATGAAAAAATCAAAATCCAATGTAGATGAAGATTATTCTCCCTCAATAGCTTATGTAGGAAAATATGATAAAGAAGATGTTGAACAGCACTATGTCCAGAAATACTATTTAAATGGCACTCTTATTTCTAGTTGGGGTGAAAGGGGAACAGGGGATGGACAGTTCCTACATGCTCATAACTTAGCAGTTGATTCCGATGAAAATGTATATGTGACTGATGAAAGGCGTAGTGATGTACAAAAATTTGATTCTGATGGAAATTTTCTGCTCTCCTGGGGCAATGCGACTTTTTTTTCTCATAAAATGGAGGATGTAAATATTGATAGAGAAGGCAATGTTTGGGTAGTAGATTGGGGCAAAGGGAAATTACACAAGTTCTCTCCCAATGGAACACTCTTAATGAGTGTAGGAAAGAAAGGAGATGGAGAAGGAGAATTTAACAGATCTTGGGGAGTTGCATTTGATAAAGACAATAACATATATACTAGTGAAAAATACGCATATAGAATCCAAAAATTCGACCCTGAAGGGAATTTCATTAAAACATGGGGAAAATTTGGAGAAGGTGATAAAGAGTTCAGACATCTTCACGCAATAGCAATAGACTCTAAAGATAATATTTATGTAGATGACGAAGATAATGGTAACGTGCAAAAATTTTCCAAAGACGGCAAATTTATCACTAGTTGGGGAAGCATTGGAAAAGGAGAGGGACAATTTGATGAACCACACGGAATTACTTTTGATTCAAAGGGGAATGTATATGTTGTAGATACTCAAAATAATAGGGTTCAAGTATTTACTCCAGAAGGTAAATACATTAGAAGTATTGGAACTGAAGGGGCAGATCCCGAGAAAGGCGAATTTCTCTTGATCCATGATGTTGATATTGAGAATGACATCATGTACGTATTAGATAGCAGAGATGCACATCCAAATAAAATCAATTAAAATTTTTTAGAACAAGTTAATAGGAAGTTTGCAGGATTTCTAGACTTGAGGACAGAGAAGATCGAAATTTTAAGTTCACTTTATGCCTCTTGAATTTGTGTAACATAAAAGTGTTTATTATATCATGATTAATTCAAAAGATTGTATCTAGTAGGGAAAATCTTTGATATGACAATCATCTCAAATAGATACCTATATTGAATCCATTACTGCAGTAATAGATTTGATATTACAGTGTCTACAAAATTTAAATTATTTTATTGTATTCTGTGGAAATAGGATTATCTCATTTTCAATACAAGACAGAAATTTCTTTCTAATTATTGTATCATACCAACGAATAATTCGATCCCATTGAATATACTGTAGGCAAGATTTTCCTTGTTAAATGATAGGAATATTCAAAAAATTCATTTTAATACTTGTAACACTTTTTAGAGGTAAAATTATCAAAGGTATAAAAAATATGAATTATAAAATAGAAGTAGATTATTTATAAAAGATTTTCCCGTATTTATCTTCGTAAACTTCACTATGGTAATGATCGGAATAGCTTTTTTAATCGCCTTCTTTGTATTCATTCAAATCAGATTGCCAGTTAAGAGATTCAATAGATCTTCCTTCATCTTGAAGTATTGAATTAATTTCTGACAACAATCCTGGCAAAATACCAACTCCAATTACTAGAAATCCTAAACTTAATAATGAGTAAATTCTATTCATTTTTTTTGTAAACTTTCTTATATATTCGTCATATATTAACTGAATTCAGATGAATTATGTAAAAGGATTATGTCATTTTGTTACCTGTTATTTTTTGGATTATTATTCTGTAATAAAATAAATTTTAATATTATAGTTTTTTTAAAATAAAGTTAGATTTGTATTAATTATTATTATTTTAATTTAGCTTTAAAATTTAATTATCTTTGGACAATATCGAATAAATCATAGGAAAAGATATGTCGTATCTAAAACTGGTATTAAAATGTCCGCCTTCAAATTCATCATAATGGTGTTTGATATCCAATTTGTTCAATTTTTGATGCATTATTCTAGCACCAATATGTAGATTAAATTCGTCTTTATTTCCACAATCAATATAAAATAATTTTAATTTTTTCAGGTTATTCGTGAATTTATCTATCATATTTATAGGATCAAAAGTTTTCCACCTCTTCCAAATATCTTCTATCAATTCTCCTGTCTCTGGCTCAAAAGGTAATTTAACTCCTAGTGCGGAATCTTTCTCAGGCGAATAATGTGCAGCCATAGCAAGAATATTTAAAGCAACAATGTCTTTTTTTTCCTTTTTATTCTGTTTCTTCCAAAATTGTTCAAACCATTCCTTTACTCCACCTTCTTCATTAAATACTTTAAAGGCAGCAGGAAAATCAGGCAAGTAACAGTATTCAAATGCACAATCTCCAGAATGGCAAGCGATAGCTCTGAATATTTCTGGATGTCTGCTAGCTAAATAAATCGAACCGTATCCACCAGATGATTTTCCCCATAATCCAAAATCTGATACGTTATAATTACTCTGAATGAAAGGCACGATTTCTTTTACTATGTAATCTTGATATCGTCCTGTGGCTTGAGAATTTATATACTGATTTCCTCCAAATTTAGTAAAACAATCTGGAATAACCAATATCATTTCACCGGATTTCCCTTCAGAAATTAGCCTATTCATTCTTTCTTCAATGTTCTCACTCAACGGGTCATGATTTAAAAAAGATCTACCATTGCCAGCGAAACCTGACAATCCAATTAAGACCGGATAACCTTTAGACCTACTATGAGAATAGTTAGCAGGGACATAAACTATTATCTCCCTTGTATACGGATCCTTGAGCGGATTTTCCTTTAAAATTGAGCTTTCATAGCGATGTACAATTACTTTCCCTTCACACTTTGCCAATTTAGTAAAATTTTTTCCGTCTATATTTAAATATATACTCTTATAACTTTACGTAATAAACATACAACCTATTATATTTTTTTACTTAAACCCAATTAATTTATTAAATTTCAATTTAAAGATACTTATACACAAGACGAATTAAGAAACATAGATGTACTGAATAGTTTCAATATTTTATAGAATTATTAACTCTTAATTTAAGTAGTACGAGTTATAGCTGAGAACATCCTATATATTGAATGTAAAAAATTAGATTTAAAAGAAATAGAATATTTTATTTAGTAATGCATTTCTTTTCCTATATTTTTAGTAAGTTTACGTATTACAGATAAAGCTTTAACGATATTTAAAGATGGAAAAAGAAATTATGTGACTGTTTAAAACTAATTCAAAGGTTTTTTCATCTCAAATTTACAAAAAAGAGATTATTCTACTTTCAAAATAGATGAAACAGATCCCAGATTTGTGGGAAGAATAGTTGCTTATGGTTATGTATCTAACCTATAGAGTTTAGAGCTTTATATATTTCCAAATGGACATTGTTGTTGGAGAAAATTTTAATAGATTTCTTGTATTTAATTACTAAAAACGTACAATCCATACACACAGAGGAGCATGATATTAAAAAGTATGCACTATATTGAGATTAAAACAATATCTACTTGAATTCTCAATTAGAAAAAAAAATTGATGGAATGTATTAACAAGTATATCAAGTACAAAATAAAGTTTTGATGATTACTATACGTGTAGACTAACAGAATGTAACTTGTTTCATGTCTATAATCGGATCCAAGACTTTATCTATATATAATGATACAATAGCGGGTAATCATTATAATTTTGAATTTAAGGAGATGAATATGACCTTAAATTAACATAGACCAATTATTGGTCCATTTTACTCCCATAGATTTTATAAATATTACCCGTTGTACTAGAAATATAATTCCATACTTCAGAATTTATAGGTAGTTCATTAAATCTAGTTTGAAGGTTTTCATCTACAATATCGAATATCATTTGTCCAATTACAATTTGGTCTGGTTTAGCTAAAGAGGTCATTTTTACAGCTATACTTATTGTATATCCTAGAATATCAATTATCGGATTTCTAACCTCAAAATTTTCATTATTTAGATTTAGTTTATGTTTTTCCCAACCGTATTGTACTACTACATTTTCCCCAACGTCTACAGAAATTCTTGCATGAATTTCTGGATAATCGTATTGACTTAAAATAGGATTTATTCCATGTTTGATAACGTTCTTCATAGCAAACGCACAATTCAAAGCATTCGTACTTGGGATTTTTTCTTCCTCAACTCCTCCTGCTTTTACCATAAAAAATCCTAATACAGCATCTCCAATAAATTTTATAATATATCCTCCATAAGAACATATTAAGATTGACATCTCCTGGGTAAAAGCTCTAATAATATCAGCCAATCTGTTTGGAGATAATGTCATACAAAGTTTAGTAAATCCTACCAAATCTACGTGGATGATCGCTAATTTTATTTTTGATTCAAGATATTTTCCTAAAATTTTTCTGGAATCATCTGGAGATATGTTAAATTCCTTAGCTTGTAACGCAGTCCAAGTTCTTTCCTGAGCTTTTTTTATTAATTCATTAAGATCTACTACTGCATCAAGATAAAATTCTGCTAATGTTGTAGGTTGATTTGCATTTTGTTCCTGCAATCTCTTTTCTTCTAAATTTATAATTTTTTTGATTTCATCGATTTCTAGATCTGTTTGTAGGGCAATAATCTCTAAATCTATTCCAGATTTGTATAAGTTAATGACTGTTTGTTTTTGTTCGATTGATATATGTTTTCACTCTCCTAAATCAGAACTTGTAACGACAAATAGAAAGCAGTAATGTCGCTAAGAAACGTAACCAAATAGGTTATAACGGGATTCTAAATAATTCTTTCTGATCTATAGATTCCCAAGCTCCCATTCCTTTCCCCTTTGCTTCTGTTCCAGCTATTTCACTAACTATGATTTCTTTTGCATTCATAGGAGGCCAAATCATCGCTACATATTCTCCGATCTGTCCTGCCTTTTCCAAAGATGCCATAGTTATATTTTCAGGATTTGCCTTGTTCTCTACCAATAAACTCTTAACTTTTTCAAAAATTTGTCTATTTCCATGAACAATTACATGGATCTTTTTTTCATTACTTAATTGAGACATATTTGTTCTATCTCATTAGAATATAAAAGCTTAACCTTTAAGAAAGTCAGAATAACCTTTATTCTTGTATTACCTACCAAATACTCCATCTTTCTTTCTAAAATTCATAATAAAAAATTTTACCAAAGATAACGATCGGATAATCTTCGAATAGTATTGTGCAAAATAAGCTAAAAATAATGTAGCAGCTCCTCCAACTATTAACCTTACGCCACTTATTGATAATCCTTCTCCATCTGAACCTAATATTTCACCTAAAATAATCAAAAATACTCCAAATGTTGTAATTACGATACCAGCTGCAATTAAGGGAAGGAAAAGTGGATGAAATTGCTTTCTATGCATATTGTAATATCACTATATTATTTATTTTGTCTTATAAACAGTTTTATTAAGAAAAACATGGTTTTTTAATGTTGGAGAATCTAAATATTGCTGTATTAGGAGACTACACCCTACTTGAAAACCTAGGGAAACGAGGAACAACTTCAGATATTTCTCTCTATGATAGGAAGAGTCGGGATAAAATCATTACTTATATAGCGCCTATTTCATTTCCAGATAAAATACAATCGCTGATTCAAGTACTAAACATGACAGAATTTGTAATATTGAATCTTAAATCATTAGACAAATATTTTGCTGAACAAGTTATTGCTTTAGATTCACTAGAGATTTCATCTGGATTTATACTTTCTTCATATGAAGTTGATACTATAAAACTTAATCAGATCATAAAAGATACGTCTGTAGCTAACTTTAAATTTATTGATAATATTGATTCGCTAAAAATTGAAATAGATAAACTCACAAGTCAGCAAAAAGATGGGGACCTTATTATTCCTATCGATCATAGTTTTGATGTTAAAGGGGTTGGAACAGTGATACTAGGGGTTATTAGGCAAGGTAAAATAAATGTCTATGATAAACTGAAGTTATTACCTTTAAACAGAGAAATATTAGTAAAATCGATTCAAATTCATGATGATCCAGCAAACATAGCGTTCAGTAATACAAGGGTAGGTCTTTCTTTGAAAGGAGTAGCTCCGGATGAACTAGAAAGAGGTGATATTATATGCAGTGGCAAAGAAATAAAAGTATCCTCCCTTGAACTGGAAGTTTTCAATTTTTCAAAAATAAAATATTATAAAAAAGAAATAACAGAAAATCAAAACTTTTTGATATCAGTGGGTTTACAAATCAAACCTTTAAGAATTTTGATTCAAGATTCCAAGGTAAAGTTAATCCTGGAAAAACCAATTGTTTATTATAGTAACCAAAAGTTTATTATTTTAAAACCAGATAGTCAGAGTACACGAATTATAGCTAAGGGGACATTACCATGATGAAAAATGTAGTTTTTTCTATGTTTAATATTCAGAACAATGTAATGATAAAGTAGAGAATGAGCAGGAATATTTGACTTTGTTGTATGATCTTTAGTCAGATCTTTTCCAAAAAATAATTTTTTGACTGAATTAACATTGGGTGTATAATTTATCATTTCAAAATATTGATTTTTATTAGATTTAATTTTTAGACCAGAGTAGTAAAATAAGTTGTCAATTAATCAGAAGTACTAGCCGATTGTTTTGGTTCGTTTCTATATATCAATTTATTCACCTCTAATATTTTAAATACTTCAGATTAAAACCTTTATTTTTATCATTTTCTATTATGAGCTTTTATGAAAGGAACATAAAAAGATAATTGTTTTACTTTAAAAATGTAATAACATTTGTTATTCATAGTTCATAAATGTCCTTTATCAATGACTAAATAGCACATTTTGGCTCACAATAAATCTGTGGAATCAATATAAGCTAATTTTTAGGATATAAATCATGATTTATAATTTTGGGATTAGTATCATTTTTTTAGCAATATTAACTCTGGAAATATATGTATCATGCAGAAAACTTCTAGTTACCTATGTTTTTTGATTAGTAAATTTAATATGAAATATTGTCTTTTTTATCAAATAAACAGGGAGAATTACAATCAACATAACAAGAGAAGTCACAACCATATAGAATCCAGTATCATGATGTTGTTGAATATCATATACCACGTAAACAGTATCATCTACAACACTAAAAAATATTCCAGATATCCCCATCATACCTATCAAAGATACTAATAAAATTAAATTAAATGACTCTCCAAAATTTCTGATAGCCATATAAACTGATGCGCCAACAATAATAAATGATAGATGCTGTAAAATATGAGTAAAATTATCAAGAAATGCTAAATCAAAAAAAAATGGAATATGCCAAAAAATCATAATATCAATTGCTATGATAATCCATATCACAGGATGATGATTTAACATAAAAATTATTTTTAAAAATGATTTCCACCTTTTAACGATTATATTCAATAAAAACAAAAAAGAAAATTTTTCAAACTTCAATTGATTGTTATTTGAGTTTTTAAAAATTAGAAGAGTATTATTAAGAATCTTTAAGATCGATTCATTAAGTAAAACTATACTGACCCCAATGATAAAAAAAATTAAGTGTTCAACAATCATATGAAATGATAAATTTTTTTCTAGAGATTCTATTTTATCATCTTGAGAAAAAAATATCAATATTAATAATAAGAACGAAAAGATAATCAGTGAATTACGCTTTTCTTTCCAAAATCTCAATAAGAATAATTGCGTTTGGTAATTAATATAATGATCCTATATCAAAATAAAATAAAGATAAATTTAATTAAAACACAAAAGAGTGAATTTTTATTAAACCAAACTATTCTGGTGGAATACCTATTCCTTTATTCTCTATCATGTCTATCACAAGAGCAGCAGTCCAAGAGAATGCTTTACCGCCTAATCCCTGCCCAGTAAAGGGATCGTAATATTCTCTGAAACCATGGTTGGAAACCAATTCAAATATTCCTTGTTTTATGTGTTCTGCTAGATCCGGATATCCATATCTAAGTAAACCAAGGTAAATTAGCCAATTTGTGTTAACCCATATTGGTCCTCTCCAATAGGTTTTTTCTCTGAAATATTTTTCTTTTAAATCAGTGCTAGGCAAAGCAAAAGTATGACATTGACCATCTCCGCACCAGTGATGATTTGAAATCCATTTTACATAGTTTGATATATCGTTCTTGGATATGAGTCCTGTATAAATAGGAATTAAGGAGGAAATAGTTCGTTTTATAATCCACATTTTGTTTACTAAATCATAGTCATAGAATAATGCATCTTCTGTAATTCCTAATTGTTGTCCTTTTGCAGGAAAGAAAAACTTAAAAAAATTTTGTTTTGTTCTAAAAATCCATTGTTGTATTTCACCAACATTATTAGATTCTCCTAATATATTTGCAATTTTAAGTAAATATTTATTAGCAACATAGAGTATAGAACTAAAAACTATGTCTTTGATTTTAAAAGGAAAATTTTGATACAATTTATCTTCATCGTAATTATAATCTTTCATCAATTGTATCATGTAAATGAATTTATTATACATATTATCAGCAGGAATTGTATCCTTTGCTCCATCTACTGCAATAACATCTAATCTTTTGAATTTTATTAAATGTTGTATTTTTATTTTTGATAAAGCATGATCCCAGATTGGAGAATCGTCCAGTCCTGATTCCCATGGATGAAAAATGGTAACTAATCCAGAATTTTCAGGATCCCTTGAAGTCATCAAATATCTGTGGAAAGCAATTAGCTTTGGATATATCCACTTAAGAAATCCAATTACTTCATCTTTGTCACTAGCATTTTTATATACATAATAACATGATATTGCATGAACAGGAGGTTGAGTCATACATGAAGTTCCAATATTTTTTGGAGCATTAGCAGATCTTTTAATATCATAAAAATCCGCAGCAGGAAAATATGTCTTTTCCTTATCATTAAAAACAATATGTGGGATCATACCGTTTTTCCATTGAGCATTAAACAAATATTTTAATTCTTTAATCGACCTTTGTGTATCAAAATAAGAATTTCCAATAGCAATAAATGCTGAATCCCAACTCCATTGGTGTGGATAAAGTGTCGCCGAAGGGATGGTGAAATTTCCTTCCCAATTTCCTTCAAGAGTTGTTTTCGAATCTTCGAGTAATTTATTAAGATTTGGACTCATAAATTCTTCCCTCTACAATCATGTATTGTCGGTATCTATTAAATGATAATTTTGGACATGTTCTTTTAAAAGTTCTTTGTTTTTGAATTCTTTTTTACATGCTCCACAAAATGCCTTGATATGATTACTTTTTAGATGAATTCCTAATAACTTTTTATTTTGAAATTTTTGTTTACATTCATCACATTCTATTTCCAAGTATTATACATATTTTACAGAGGACTGGTTAAAAGATTTTCTAATATTAAGTTTATTTTAACTTTTATAGTCAATAAACTCGTTTCTGAGAATGTTATTATTAATTTGTTTTTATAAATATTAATTAATATTATAATCTTCTTTCACAGCCTTCTACAAGATATTTATTTTAGTATATATGATTATTTATTTTGGTTTGGAAAAAAGAAAATAAAGAAAATAGATGGCTTACTTATCAAGAGACGTTTAAACTAGATCCAACCATCCAAGGATGAATAGTGCAATAATATGGTATGTTACCCTTCTGATCTATAGTTATCGATTTTGAAGAACCGGGTGGGATCTCTCCTGTATCAAAGATCTTACCGGAACTAGGATCCGAACCATCTTTCCCAGATGTTGCAGTATGAGGTGCAATATCTTTGTTAACCCAAGTGATTGTATTACCCATTGTCACATTTGCCGTATTAGGACTATAATATTTGTTATCTAGTGATGCAAGTTGATTACCCGCTCCTTGTGGGATATCTATGGTAACGGTTTGACCATTTGTCTCTTTTGTATTACTTGTAGAGCTGGTTTGGGCAGAAGATGTTTGAGAAGATGATGAAGTATTAGGTGAAGGGCTTGGTTTAAAATCTTGATTAGTAATTGCTATTGAAGTCACATAAATTGATATTATGGCGCTAACAGATAGAATAATTCCGATTCCAAAGATAACTTTCGAGTAAACTGGATTCATAAAAAAAATTATACAGACGAGTATATATTATATTATATGATATTCAAGATTAGAAAATATGTCCGATTCTTTAAGATTTTCGTAAAAATATAATAGCAACTACACCTAGAAATAACAAGTTGGGAGAAGTTAATCTTGCATCTGATCTGGGATTTGGAACTCCTTGGTTAGTAGAGACATTGACTGTAGCAATTCTTTTGACTACTGGTTTTATTATATATGTAATATTATCCACTAGGTCTAACAAGATTAGGTTATCCGGTTTGGATCAAGCTAAATACCGTTTATACAAGTACCATGCCGAGAGATATTGGGCAATTTTTGTCGCTGGAATATTAATCTGGTTTTGGTATCTTGGAATTCCTTGGATGCCATCAATGGCTTTCGATAACATTTCCGAAAATCAAACTATTCATGTTATAAAAATAACTGCAGGTCAATGGTTTTGGGAATTTGAAGATGGAGGTTATACATATAAAAATAATAGTAACTCTATTGAACAAGCTCAATTACTACAGGAAAATAAAAGTAGTAATGGTTTGAAGGTTAATAAAGAAATACATGTCAAAGCTGGGGAAACAGTAAAATTTATCGCTAATTCTGAGGACGTTAATCATGGATTTGGTATTTTAGCTAGTTCAAAAAGTATGGATTCAATTCTAATGCAAATGCAAGTTGTTCCTGGATATGATAATGTTTTTTATTATACATTTGATAAACCAGGAACATATACTATAAGATGTTTAGAGTATTGTGGTTGGCTACATCCTTATATGATTTCTGAGATCACCATCCATGCAACCTAATTTTTTAGGTTTTTCTATATAGGAGCAATTTATTATGTCAAAATTTGAATTTTATGAAAAAGAAGAAAGTCCAATACCAAAATATGAAGTCAAAAAAGAAATCTCTGATTTAACTATTCTATTTATAATTGCTTCTATCATTTACTTTTTAATTGCAGGTTCTTTAGCTTTACTGATGCGTTTAATACAATCAAATGCATTCATCTTTGTCAATCCAGATCAAACACTAGGATTATTTTACGCATCTTTGACTATTCACGGTCAACTAATGTTCTTTGGATTTATTTCTATGCTTACTGTTGGAATAAGTTACTATCTAGTTAGTAAATTTGGAAAAAAACCCCTATTCAATATAAATCTAGCAATATTATCATTTTGTTTCTTAAATTCCGGTGTAATTTTTTTAATAATCGCAGGGACAATGTTTTTCGGTGCAGGTTGGTATAATCTTATGCCACTAACATTCCATTCTGGTAACGATGGATGGAGTATAAGTTCTGCAGTAATATTTTTGGTAGGTGATGTATTAATAGGTATTGCGTTGGTGATGTTCTGTATCAATATTATTGCCACAGTTTTATCTGGCAAAATTGCAGCAGGTATTCAGAAAACTGAACAAACAAAGTTAGATGAAAATAATAATAGTACTGAAATCCATGAAGATAGTATAAATAAAGAAGATAAAAAAAGAGATGAATCTCTTACTCTTCAATACCTGCCTCCATCTGTTAGATGGATATCTGTTTTAGGCATTAGCTCTTGGTTTCCTAAAAAATATAGAACAGCGATACCTGCAATGTCAATAGTAGTAGTAGGTATATTTGTTAACGCAATGGTGCAATTTGTTGGGAATTTTGGACTATTTATTCAACTTTTTACTGGTTTTACTTATCTTCTTAATCCTGATTTTCAACCAAGTTGGTTGTTCACAAAAGATGCATGGTGGTTTTTTGGCCATCCTATAGTATACTTTACTTTGTTTTCGTTTCTTGGTGCAGCTTATTATTATATTCCACGTTACGCTAGAAAAATAATTTCTTATGATAAATGGGCATACAGGTCTTGGCCATTTTATTTTGTTTTTACAATGACTGTTTTTACTCATCATGCATTTATGGATATGCCAAATCCAGATTGGTTAAAATTTATTGCACAAACATCAAGTCTAGCTATCATATTTCCATCTGGTCTAACTATAATGACTATAATGATGTACATATTTCGTTCAAAAATATCATGGAATCTTACTTCACTATTTATGTTATCTGGGATAGCGGGATGGGCATTTGGAGGATATAGTGGTACACAAACAGGATGGTGGGGTCAAGATGTATATTTACACAATACATTGAATATAGTTGGACATATTCACTTAACGATCTTGATGGGAAGTGTATTGTTCGCTATGGGATTAATATATTCCATTATTCCAAGTATAATCAAGGTAGCATTTAATAAAACACTCGGAATTCTTCATCTTCTTCTCACATTAATAGGAGGATTTGGAATAGCATTTCTTTTTACATATCTTGGTTTTGCAGGATTTATTAGAAGAGAGGCTATAGCTCCAGATGAATTTGCTTGGTCTATGCCGTTGATGCTATTTTTTGCAATAATTGTCGGTATTGGACAAATAATATTTGCATACAACCTATTTAATACCTTAAACAAAAAATATAAATTTTTATCTAAACATAATACTATTTTTTATGTTGCTATTATCTCTACTGCAATTGCAGGAATATCTCATATATTAATAGTATCTCTATTTATGGGATTTGAATCAAAACCATCTATCTTCCTTCTTTTAAGTGGTATCATTCAAATCTTTTGGATTTTACCTTTAGTAAAGAGATGGGGAAGAATCTGGTATCTGTTTGGTGGCTTAGGGACGATTTTTCTTATATATTTGTTTATTAGTGTCCAATTTGATATGAAATTTGTTTTATTCTTTTTAGTAACAGGATTAGCACAAATCTTTTGGATTGTTCCTTATCTAAAAAGTAACTGGAGTAGAAAAAGACTTTACATCGGAATTGGGATATCTTCCATTTTGATATTATCCTGGTTGTTTACAAATCCACCTGAAAAAATATTTGGATTAGACGCTCCATATGACGATATATCTATGTCACTAGAAATAATGCAAGTTATATTTATAGCATCAACAATAGTCTTGGTAATAAAAGAAAAGGATGATTCTATATCTCATATTTTTCAAAAACTTAGACATCGTGCGCGGTAGAAATTTATATTTACTAAAACTAGAGATGTGTTCCAAAAAAAAATAAATGTATTTATTCCAAGTCGAGTTGTAATATCTTCAATATAATAAAGTTAATAATTGTAAATGATGGGCAATCTTCTCTAAGATATATCTTTTCGAACCTGTTGTATATATATCGTAATAAAGCTAAAAGTAGAGGTATTTTCTATACTGAAGACGTATAATAGATTTAACATATATGCATTTTTGCTAGGATAATCTATGATACCTCACAGCATACTTTATAATTCAGTTTACCCAATAATTCTTGCTTTACATTGATAAGAATTCTAATATGTAAAAAGGTTGCAACCATGAATTATTTTATGTTTAGATAATAAATAGAAAATGACTCATTAAATTTGATATTTGGGTTTTATTATTTAATAAAAGGAATAATCATCATATTTTTAACCTATATTCCTTAATAAATTATATGTCAGAAAATAAAAAAGTAGCTGTTGTTACTGGTTCCAGCAAAGGAATAGGAAAAGCAATCGCATTAGCATTTGCAAATTCTAATGAATATTATGGAATAGTAGTAAATTCAAGAAAGCCGAATGAAGCTCAATATATATCTGAACAAATAAAGAGTTCTAATTCAAACTGTGATTCCATATCTATAACAGCAGATATATCAAAAGAAGAAGACTGTATTCGTTTAATTGAAGAGACTATCCAGCACTATAAAAGAATAGATGTCTTGGTAAATAATGCTGGAATTCAGAAAGACATACCACTAACTGAAACAACTCTTTCTGATTGGTATCAAATTATCTCTGTAGATCTCACCGGTCCTTTTGTATGTAGTAGAGAAGCTGTAAGATATATGCAGAAACAGCAGGATCCAAAGGGAGGATGTATTATCAATATATCTTCTGTTCATCAGGTTATACCTAAACCTCATTATGTTCCCTATGCTACATCAAAGGCTGGAATAGAAATGATGACTAAAACTATGGCATTAGAATTGGCAAAATATGGAATTCGAGCAAATGTTGTAGCACCGGGAGCAGTCGAAACTGATATGAATATTGAACTTCAAACTAATAAGGTAGAACTAGAAAATGTTCTGAAGAGAATACCTGTTGGCCGCATAGGAAAACCAGAGGAAATTGCCAATGTGGTTGAATTTTTAGCATCAGATAAAGCTCGGTATGTTACTGGAACTACAGTTTTGGTAGATGGAGGAATGACCTTATATCCAAGTTTTGCTTATAATTCCGAACACGATAAAATTAAACATTCAGAGGAGAACCGTCAACCTTAACAATTTAATTGACTATATAATGGACTATTAAAGAAACAAGCATATTTCTATTTAAAATTAGTAAGCACATATGTTTATATGCAAGTAATAAAAGAAATTGAGTTATTTTATAATTTTCTATCTAATAAACTAAAAAAGTAAATCAGTAATAAATATAAAACTAATAAAATAATTCGAATCAACATTCAAATTTACATTAAAACTCAACATTTTCTTTTAATTGTAATTTAATAAATTTTACAGCCCTTCTACGTACTCTAAGTAAAGCCAATGATAACATAGTAAAAATTGTTATTAATATTTAATATCTCATGCGAGATTTTTAAGATTTTTCAATTTAATACATTGTTTAGCCTATCTTTTATCGATTCGATTTTATAATAATTAAAGCTACACCTATCAAAATGATTATGGTTGCTATAATTGTTAGATAGGTTATAGCTTCGTCAAGTATAAACCATCCTAAAAATATAGCTACAATAGGAACTATGTATGCAAATGTATTTGCTATTGGTGCTGTCGTTTTCTTTAGTAACCAATAAAATTCAGCATATCCTATTACAGTACATATAAATATTAAAAATAGATATGATAAAATAAAGTTCGAGTCTATATGTGATGATGTAAATAAAATAGTTTCTCCAAAGATAAAACTTAAAAATATTAAAATTATTCCTCCAATAAACATAAACATCCCAGCAGAAAGAAATACATTATTTGGAGTAGATAATTTATCAGAAAGTATAGATCCAAAAGCCCAAAATAATGAGCTTAATATTAATGAAATAATTCCTACAATATTGATTTCATCATTTTCAATAGAAGGACCTACAAGTAACATCATTCCACCAAAACCTAGACACAAACCTAATTTAGCTAGTAACGTGGTTTTTGTATGGAATCCAAAAATTAGGATTAAAATCACCCATAATGGAATTGTCGAATTTAATAATGCTGTCATTCCTGAAGAAAGATATTGTGCTCCACAAGCAAGTAATCCCTGTCCTCCTACTATAAAAAAAATACCAAGAAAAAGTGAGTTTCTCCAAAATAAGATCTTTTTAATTTCAAAATCCTTTTTATTGTGGAAATATGACACTAAAATCAAAGTACATCCTGACAACAGAAATCTAATTCCAAAGGCAAATAGAGGAGGAATAAAATCTAGAACTATCTTTATAGCTATAAAGCTTGAACCCCAAATGATAGATAACGACACAATTGTGATCCAGATCTTTAATTGATTCATCGATTTTTGGAATACCTGTTGTTATAAACGTGAATATTAAATACTATTAATAGTTTTAAATTTGGATTGATTTGGTGGTAATTTTAAAGATAATGAATGATCATTTAAAACCTTAAAGATCATATCCTAAATAATAATTACTTCTTTAACATGTGTTCTATTGATAATTTCCCAAAAGATCCAAAAAAAATCATAGCTATTCCGTGAATAAAAAGTATTACAAATAATATTCTAATAGGAAATACAATTCCAAATATGTCAGAATTACCGACAAAAATACCTCCTCCTATGGATAAAGCACCAAGACTTAAACTAGTTATCCTGAACCAAATTGATTGTTTTCGAGCAAGTATCCCTTGTAATAATCTACCAAAACCATTAAACATTACACTTATAGTCACAGATAATAAAACCAATGGTATTGCAGATACAGTTTTTGGAAAAATAAATGATATTATTGCAAAAGCTAGTGCTAAGACTCCTAAACCTATATTGGTAAATAGAGTACTCTTTTTATGCGCTGAAGCATATGTAGGCGTAGACGATAGTAAAACCAATGATATTCTTTCAACTCCGATTATTAACAAAGTGATTGATAAAATGGTGATTATTGTATGCAAAGTAAAGAAAGGAAATCCTAATATGATCACTATGGAAGATAAAACAAGCAACACTATGCCACTTACTACCTGTAGCAAGCGAAACCACCTTGGTGGTACAGATTCAACCATCAAGGATTAAATTTAAGAAGACACTATCTTAAATTTGCAGCTAATGAAAAATCAATAAATTACTATAACAATAAAAGTTTATATAAAAAAAATATATGTATACTAGATTCTGAAGTGAATCCATTATTTTATGATATTTTATGTTACTTCTAAAGAATTACTTTAACAAAAATATTATAACTCATCCACATGTGTTAATTTTAACATGGGACTTATTGATATGTTACTAAATCATGTGTGTATAATTAAAAAAGATAAAGCTAATAGAGATTTGAGTAAATATTTAAAATGTAAACATATCTAAACGATGTGTAGTATTACCAAAGTTTTCATTTAAGACCTAAATGCTATATAACAGTTAATTCCGAGATAAGACCTAGTTCAAACCATTTTTATTTTCTAAAGTTAATAGAACAATAGAATGCAGTCTATAGAATAAAAATAATTTTGATATTTATTTGAAATAGATATTTGTTTACTATGGAGTAAACCATCATATTTAAATTGGGTTTTTTAATTATTTATTGCTATTATGAATGAGTTACTTCATGCACATCAAACAGGTGCTAAAATTAGATACACTAAGAAAGAAGATATTCCTAAGATAATAGATCTTCAAAAAGAATCAATGCCTTATTTAGCCAGATATGGTAATATCTGGAAGGAGGAAGAGTTAACAAGTCATCTCAAAATATTTCCAGAAGGACAATTTGTTGCTGTCGAACCAGATGGGACAGTGGTTGGTTCTGCTAGCACTTTAATAGTTGCGCTAAAACCAGAATATGCAGAACATACTTGGATAGAAATTACTGATAATGGTATGTTTACCAATCACAATAAGGAAGGAGATAGTCTATATGGAGCTGATATTTCAACACATCCTAAATATAGACATGAGGGAATAGGTAGTATGCTTTATGAAGCTAGAAAATATGTAACCATGAACTTAAATTTAAAACGAATGATAGGAGGTGGAAGATTATTTAATTATTGTGATTATTCACATGAAATGACTCCACTGGAATATGCGCATAAAGTAATTGAACGTGAATTGCGAGATCCAGTATTATCATTTGAATTACACAATAATTTTAAATTTATAAAGATATTACCAAACTATTTGGATGATACGCGATCTTTAAACTATGCTAGTTTTATAGAATGGATGAATCCATTAAGTGTATGAAATTACAACGCAAACAGAATAAATCTCTTAATTTATTTGATATATTCCCTAACTTGACTATTGATATGGTTTAATATGAACACTATAGGTTCTTGATCTGACCTAATATTACTATTATAGGTAAAAATCCATAAAGTTTACTTTCTATTTCACGAACTACTTTTCAACCTTCTTCGAATACAAAAACTTTCCCTAATACATAATATATATAGCTAGTAAAAGCATAAATAAAAATCAAGAAATCAAAGATAAACTCTGGTCACTAAGATAATGATGTAGAGATTATGCATTAAAGGAAAGAATAAATAAATTTTTGTAAAAATTATTAAATAATTTTATAAATTACCTATCTTTATGTATGGAAAATCTTCTGGGCATTTTTTCCCATTAAAAATTCTATTGATTCATTATCTAACTTCAGATTTTCTACAAAATTTAGGTAGGAATTCATATTAGATATAGGCCAATCGCTCCCAAAAAGTAGGCGATGTGGTTTACCAATATATTCCAACATTTCATTTATTCTAACACCATACCATCTTTGATTATACTTGTTGAAATTACCTTCAACCAATCCAGAAATATCAGCATAGACATTTTTATTCTTATATATGACTTCCTGACAATCTAATATCCAGGGATTTCCTAAATGACATATAACAATATTCAGATTAGGATTATCAACCGCTATCTCATCTACATTTAAAGGATGTGAATATTTGATTTTACCTTTCGGAGAATAAGTATCGCCAGTATGAATCATAACAGGAATTTTATATTCAATACATAAGTCATATATAGGTTGATATCTTTTATCATTAGGATAATAATATTCATATCCACAGTATATTTTTATTCCTTTTATAATGCCATTTTTAATCCATGTTTTATATTTTGTTAAATTATTAAAGTCATTATTACTAATGGTATAACTTGCAACTATTCCAACTTTATTAGATATTTTATTCTTATTGACAATTTTGATAATATCTGATGTAGGTGGTCTATTTGAGTTAACAATGTATGAAGTTAGAATTAGCGAATAATCTATATTATAAGTTCTCATATTTGCTAAGAGAAACTCCAATCTATTTTGCAAGCTTGGTATATCTTGACCCTGATTTCTATTATTGTAATAATTAAGATGAACATGAACATCGATAATCTGCATTCTTAACTTGTTTACTATTTAAAATATATACTTTACATAAATTTTTTATTCACACTTATCAACTATCTTAAAATGTAAATACCCACATTGATATGATTGTTGGTATATGTTACATCACTTTAATATATGATTTTTCATAATTATTGTTCTCTCAAATAAAGTTACCAATATACCACACATACAAATCTTATATATATAGAGAAATCTAAAAACTATGTAAATAACACATTGAAGGTAATTAAATTATCTTTGAACTAATCGCATTAGATGGCAGTACATGACAACCAAGACAAATAAAAGAAATAACATAATGCCAAATCACTTTATTTATATAATCAATCCTGAGAGGATTCAAAAATAAAGAATGAAATGTATTGAAGTTGAGATCAATACTACATATAAAATACTTTGGAATGTTAAAAGACTTGATTTTTTAACCTGTAATGCTAATTTTGTCTAAAATATTATCTGCATGAATGGAGTTTTGGAATATTATAATCATATTATTTAAATTTTATATGTTAGTAGTCTGTTGTAGCAGTATGGAAAAAAATATAAAATATCCTTCTGGACCTACATCTATACTTCCAGCTAAGATTTTACGTAAATTTCTTCATGATCCTATTAACACTTTCAATAATATTGCAAAAAAGTATGGTGATATTTCTCATTTTAAATTAGCTCGTCAAGATGTTTATTTAATAAATAATCCCGATTATATTGAACAAGTATTAATCTATGATCATCACAACTTCAAAAAAGGAAAACGTTTACAAACTGCCAAAAGGTTTCTCGGTGAAGGATTAGTAACAAGCGAAGGAGAACTACATGACAGTCAGAAAAGAGTTATACATCCTTTTTTTCTCCCCAAAAAGATTTCATCATATGGGTCGATAATGAGTAAATATTCTGTTGACGTCTCTAGGCAATGGATAGACGGATCGATAATCGATATTCATAAAGAAATGATAGATTTGACCTTTGCAATAATATGTAAGTCAATGATGAATTATGATATGGATACTAAAGAAGCAGAACAATTTACTAAAGCATTTTCTATAACCAAAGAATATTCCAAAAGACTCCAACATCCAATCGGACATGTATTAGATAGTATACCCATTCTACCTAAGGTAGCACAAAGTAGGAAAGCAGGCCAAACACTTGAAAATATAGTTTATAATCTAATTTCTGATAGAAAAAAAATGATTCAAGATCAAGATATTTCTGATGTAAATAATTTAAAATCAGATAATACCGATCTACTTACAAAATTATTACTGACACAAAAGGCTAATGAAACTACTAATTTAGAAAATCAATCTAAAAATAATCAAAAAAACAACAATATCAAAAATCAAGATACATCTTATTCTGCATTGCCAGATAAACAAATACGCGATCATTTGATAACAATGCTCATAGCGGGGCATGAAACTACCGCTAACGCATTAACTTGGACATTTTATCTTATTTCTCAACATCCCGAGATAGAAAAAAAAATAACTCAAGAAATAGAATCAATTCTACAGAATCAGAAGGATGAAGATAAATCTGGAACAACGGATAATCAGAAATCAAAGAAAAGCATTACTGTTAAAGATCTACCCAAATTGAAATATACTGAAAAAGTATTACGCGAATCAATGCGATTATATCCTCCAGTTTGGTCAATAGGCAGAATTGTCAAAGAAGACTATGATTTAGGTGATTATACAATTCCAAAGGATTCTGCAATATTTATGAGCCAATATGTTATGCATAGAGATTCTCGTTTCTATGAAGATCCTGAATTATTTAATCCTGATAGATGGACAGATGAATTTAAAAGACATCTTCCTCGTTTCGCTTATTTTCCATTTGGAGGTGGGTTGCGAGGTTGTATAGGAGAACCTTTCGCTTGGCAGGAAGGCATATTGATTATATCCAATATAATGATGTCATGGACAATGAAACTAGTACCAAACCAACGCATCAAACTAGATCCTGGAATAACACTCAATCCTAAAAAAGGAATAAAGATGGAATTACACTCAAGGGTCAAATAATGAATTATATCTAGAGAACCAAAAATAAACCTATAACGAATGGATGTTAATCCATTTATTTGTACTATTCTAATGATACATAATTATTTTCTAAAATAAACTCGATAATACATTGATCTATCAGCTTCTTAATCCTTCTTATAGATTTATAATATAGATAATGTATTTTAAAAGAATAGAAAGATACTATTTTGTATTTTGTAGTAAATATTCTGGTTTTAGATATACAATCCGGCTCTGTTAATTTAATCAGAAACAGCTATAGCTAAGAACATTCTATCTATCATATGAATCAAATCAAATTTGAAAGAAACAGAACATCTACGTGTATAGTGTTGTATTCTTTGTATTTGTACTTTCTTGGTTTGAGTTTACGTAATACATCTAAAGCATTAGTAATATTTAGAGATGAAAAGCAAAGTCATGTTTCTGTTTGGAAATGGATACAAAGAGTTGGTTGTTGTCAGATCTACAAAAGAAAAAGAGTAACCGCTTTTATTATAGATGAAACCATTGTTCAGATTGGTAACCCCCATTTTTGGTTATGGATTTGTATTGAACTAGTCCCGAGATCTGTTCTTGGAATCCATATATCAGAAGAGAGAAACATGTTTGTAGCAGAGAATTTTATCAGTTCTCTTGTATCAAAGTATGGAAAACATACCATCTATACATATGGTGGTACCTGGTATGATCAAGCATGCAATGTAATTGGATTAAAACACTATTTGCATTCTTCAATAGAGAAAAGTTTGATGGAAAGAGTAAACCAGTTTTTGAAAGACAGAATAGAAAGTTTTGAAGATTACTATCCATGTAGACAAGAGGAATGTAATTTATTTCATGTTAATAACTAGATACAATTCTTTATTTCTATGTACAATGATACTATAGCAAACAATAATCATTTTGAGTTAGAAAAAGAGGTGAGTATTATCTTAAATTAACAGAGCCTACAATCCGACATAATTATCTTATCCCAATATTATGAAAAATAGTCCAAAAAACGTTATAATAAAAGAAAATGAGAATATTCTTTGGCAAATGAGCAAGATCTTCCACTGCAATCTCAACACTCGGATATGTCATCGGACTGGATGAGTTTTTAAAAGACATAATGGAACTAGCAAAAAACTTTCAAAATACAATCAAAATATTCTTCTTACAATAAATCTCATATGTGGAAGTAGGTGATTTTTTAGCGGAACTGTGAAAAATAACTCAGGGTAAAATAATTCATGGTCGAGGAATAATCCATGATTTGATAGAAATTAAGTATATTCCATCTGAAAAGATAAATAGGTAAACCATATTATTTACAAAAGTCACGTTCATCTGCATGCATAGATAAATTATTATTCTAAGGTTAATATTGTCAAATTTGTGTCGACAAAGAGTAGATATTTTACATTTATTAATTAAATATAAAATATATACATTTATGTCATATTTAATAGGTCCATTATAGCATATTTCGTCTAATTTTTACATTGACATTTCAAATGTTTTAAAAGAATTAAACATTTTTGATTACCATAATTAAGCATGTTATCAGTTGTTATTAAATCAATAGGATACTATGTCTATATCTATCTTTCTATTATCTCCATTTCTTATAATCTCGGAATGCATGAAATAATTATTAATAATAGGATAAAATCCATCTTACAAGTTCATGTTTTAATGAATAATAAATCTATTCATATTATATACAAAATTCTGATGTTTCATACCATAATTATGTACTAGTGTTAGGATGTACAGTCAAAAGTACTGATCCTTTAATTGGATTTCTGACATATAAAATTTTGACCTATGCAGTTTTACTTTATCCCTGATAAATAACTGATATTTGTTGTTTACATGTTAGTTACAAATTTTAATAAATAATTCTTATCATTATTATTATCCTGGAAATATTCTTGACCATTTAAGTTGAAATAAAAATCCTCATTGTTTTCTTTAACTTGTTTAAAATCAAACAGATCTGAGATCTGGATAATTTCTTTTATTATAGTGTTTTTTTTAGAAGTATTATCTATATCCACCAATTTTTCAGTATTGGTAAAAAGAATAGAAGAATTAATTAAAATTTGAATAGTTCCATTTTCCTCTACTATATTTTTTGCATATCTAAAGATATTTGATATCTCTTTAGTATCAACTTGATAATTTCTATCCTTGATTTCTATAGTATAAAATAAGTCCTTAATTGATTGACTCTTTATATTTGGTAACAATTTATCCAATTTTCCCCAATAACAAGAAATATTTCTTGCATTTAAAATAGCTAACCTATTTTTTATCTCATAAACAGAATCAAAATCTGAATCTATACTGATGAAATATTCATTAGGATGGGTAATACCCATATTATATAAGACTGACCAGGATTTGATACCTACTCCCAAATTAAAACTCGAATAGGATTCTTTATATCTTTCTATTGTCCTATTAATAATTGTTGAAGGATTTCCTTCTTGATAGAATTTACTTACTATATTCCATCTTTGTTTGAAAATATCTGGCAATGATTTATTAGTAATTAATATCTTGAAAAGATCGTTTTCTATGAACTGAGAAAAAAACAAATCAGTCTGAGTTATAATGGACGATTTTGGTAAATATAATTCATCATATAGATTAATTACTCGATTCCATGCATTTAGAGGATCTGAACCTGTATACACTACAGACAAGTCTGCTAACCACAATACTTCAGCCAGAATCTCATATCTTTTAGCATCTAACCCTCTGGAATCCAAATACCTTAAATTCTCTTTAAATTTATTTTGAGTGTCTGTTTTTAAATAGAATGGATAATCCGTCCTCAGTACCATGGTTTCTACAATGATGCTTTCTGTTGGTTTACCGTTGTCATTTCCTTTTTCCTCTCTTTGGTATTTTAAATACTCTGGATGTGTAGTATTGTATTTGAGAGGAGGGAGTGAGTAAGAATAATATTCATCAAAGTAATTCCTAAATTCTGATGCATTCAATAAAAAATATGCCTCATGAATCTTGTTCCTAGAGAGTTCTTGTATAGTTCTTTCTACTTTTGGACCCTCTGCTCTCCCCAAACCTATACTCATTTTATTATCGTATCTTTGTAAGGGATCATAATCATGTACTAAACTTGCTACTGTTAAAATTTCAAAATCTTTACCTGAAAATTCGTATTCATACAACCTCTTTGGTAAGAATTGCAATCCAACAAAAGCTACCTCTAAACTATGATGAAAGTTGTGATACTTGTTTGATCCATCTCCTAATCCTTGTTTTTTGTAAGCATTATCTAAAAATTTTAGTAAAGTATCTATCTTGTCAATACTCTCTTTAGATATATCTCTCATAGACGCCAGAAGTATTATAGCATCAATCAGTTCTTTGTTTGTAAGGTATGCTAAATTTAAGTTAGCTTCATTTATCAAACTTTTTTTCTGTCCTGGAATATCTTTTCTTAATTTGTATAAGATTTCATTATATACAATTCTAATTGGAAGGCTTTTATTGAGAAATATTAGAAATGTACCTATCTTCCATGGATATTTTATACGTTGTCTTTCTTGTTCTATTATCTCACCAGTAGCGTTAATCAATTGATTATTTATGGAGTTAATCAAAGTTACCAGTTCAGAATCATCTGTAATATCCAAGCTAGATTTAATTGGAGAGAATTTACTAAAATCAGTATCTAAAACTAACCATTGAGGTATGCATACTATAAATTGGTAATTTTTCTTTCGTGTTAATAGGTTTTCTTTTTTTGATATTAATTCCTTTGATGATATTAATTCCTTTGATGTAGTAGCAACATTTTGTTTTTCAGAAAACAATTTCAATTCATCATCTGAAACCACTGTTAATAGAATATTTTTATTATGAAATTGTAAACCCAAAAAAATATGCCAATACTTTCCTTTATCTAACCAAGATGGCGTTGTAGTCTCCGGATCCCAAAAATGTAACGGTCCTAAAGGTACATATCCATTTTCATATTTTTTTGTAAGTGGATTGAAAGATTGATAAACATAATTGCCTATATCTGGATCAAGTTTTTTACACAATATTCTTGCCTCTGTAACATGGTTTTTTGATCTTGTAAACTCTCTGTATGCCATTATACCCCAGATAATCCCTAAAACACTTAATATTGTAATCATTAAATTAAAATCATCAATGTCTTCATCCGTAAAGTAATTTGGAGCTAGAGGAATTCCAAACCATCCTGTAGATAAAAATCCAGAGAATGCAAGGATTAGAAAGAACCATCTAGCCAGATCAAAATAATAGAGACTATAGGACTTGTAATGGGTATTCAATTTTCAATCTTAAACAAAAGTTAATAGATGCTTTTGATTTCTATAGAAAAAACTTATACTCCATAATTTCTTTACAGTCTTGACTTCAATCATTATCTATCACTATATATGTTAATATTGGTATTGGCAACACATTTAACAATTTCTTTAACTCTATTATATAACTTGATTCATTTTATTTAAAAATTATAGCTCTGTGTTTTGGTTAATTACTTCCATTTATCTCTATTTTAATATCATATTTCTTACCCTTTTTTTCATCCATCTATCAAAAGAAAATTAGTATCAGATAAGGAAGCAGTTCAAGGTTTGATATATTCTTATTAGATAACAATCAATCGATTTTTTTTGAAAATATAAAACACCATATGTATTATAATGTATTATTCACATTTGGTCATTCTGATTGATCTTCCTTTTCCAAATAACTATTAATCATTAGAAAAAAAGGTTCTGTTAACTTAAGCAGAAACAGCTATAGCTAAGAACTTTATATTTATCGTATGAATCAAATCAAATTTGAAAGAAATAGAACAGCTTCTTTTATTGTAATGTATTCTCTTTATCTGTACTTTCTTGGTTTGAGCCTACGCAGTACATCTAAAGCATTAGTAGTATTTAGAGATGATAAAAGGAGTCATGTTTCTGTTTGGAATTGGATACAAAGGTTTGGTTCCTGTCAGATCTACAAAAGAAAAAGAGTAACTGCTTTTATTATAGATGAAACAATTATTCAGATTGGTAGTCAACATTTTTGGTTATGGATATGTATAGAACCAATTAACTCTTCGGTGCTTGGAATCTATATTTCTGAAGAGAGAAACATGCTTGTTGCAGAAAAATTCATTAGATCATTAGTTACAAAATATGGAAAACATACTGTCTATACAGATGGCGGTACATGGTACGAGGAAGCGTGTCATGTAATTGAATTAAAACACTATCTACATTCTTCAATAGAAAAAAGTTTGATGGAAAGAGCAAACCAGTATTTTAAAGATAGAATTGAATCATTTGATGATTACTATCCTTGTAAGCAAATTGAATGTAATCTATTTCATGTTCATAACTGGATACAATTCTTTACTTCTATGTATAACGATGTAATAACAAATAATAACAATAATTTTTGGTTAAAGGAGGTGAATATTATCTTATCTTAACAGAGCCGAAAAAAATCAAGTTTTGAAAAGAGGATCTATTTTTTTGCCTAGGATGAAATTGTAGATGGAGTTATATTGACATCTATATAAAATAACTATTTTTTCAGCATTTATGATATTTTAAATCATTAATCAAAAACTTTCAAAAATTCTCATTGCTCTACCTGTTGTTATGCATGCATTGGTTCATAAAGGTCTGATTCTTGAATTCGGTATATATTGGGTAGAAACATATTCGTACCTAAAAACATCATATCTTGTATCCCGATTAGTGAAACAGGTAGTTAGACGTGTATCATATTTATAATACATAATCCATAATTTGATAGGGTTGAAAATCTCAGCTCTAATTTCAGAAGGTTTAGTAGAAAGAAGATTTTGGAAAACTAGGAAGTTTTCTGTTAATTCCTCGGCGAGTATGTAAAAGTATATTTTATTTCAAGCATTTAAATGGATGCAATTCTTATAATATATCTAAAACATTGTCAAAGTGATAATGATCTTTCTGTGAATAATCTACCATTATCTTGTAAAATGATAACCTGCAATACCTGGGTCAAATTAAGGATACAGGGTTAGGTTTGATGTAAAGAATGTTGGGTTTGATATTAAAGATCAAGTAATAAAAATTTAATATTGGTTGTTTGAATGGAGGTAGGTTTTTAATAGAATCAAATTTTCTCAACTATTTCTCAAATGAAATCCTTTAATAAATCATTTTATAGATAAATATTTAAATTAAGATATTCATCCATTATTAATGCAAATCAGTTTCGGACTATTTTCAATCGGAATCGTGTTTATGATGAGTATAGGATTAATTATTAATCATTCATTTGGACAACAAATCACATTAGATTTAACCGCTCCTACTATCTCAGAATTATACGGAGGAGAGAAACAAGGAAGTCTAACCATAGATGTCCAAAATAATACACTTAGTCTTACTGCAGTTATGGATCCTACCAGACAAGAGCTCCAGACATATGAAGGATGGCTCGAGGATAAAGGCGATGCATCAGGATATTCGTTGAGTTTAGGAAAATTTGATGACGATAACTCCCTTAGAATTAATCAAACAATGGTTAATCCATACACATATACAATATTCTATGTCACTTCTGAACCAGTAAATGATCCTGATCCTAATCCCTCTGATATTGTAGCAACTGCAAAACTTCCTCTTCCATTCGGACAATAAATAATACATTCATTTATTTTTATTGTCAAATATGAATTACAACAAAAAATAATCTAGTATATAATAAATTGATATTATTATAATCAATATTAAAAACAGGACGAGAAGTTTCCTATTTATTGTATGCATTTATATGCTGTCTGTAGAAAACTTTTTTTGACAATAAAACAACACTTGAGAACTCCGACTTGAATCTAGGAAATGGTCTAAATTATTATAATTGATGCTGGTATATTTTATAATATATTCCTGATAAATACCAAATCTCTTTATTTAAAGCAAATTTTGATTTGTTTTTTGTAAATCGAAAATTATTAAATAAATAATCAAACTAAATTAATTCTATTAATAATTGAAATTCCTATCATGCTCTGCTAGATGGATAAGTTTCGTAGATACAACTACAGTAGTCTGGCTATTGTTATTTGTGATAGGTTTTATTGCGTTTGATACAGATCTCCTTTGTTTAAAAGAACAAGAAATTTGGGGAAAAATACTCGAAAATTTAACTAAACCTTTTTGTATTAATTCCCCTTTGTTTTCCTTGCCTTCGGAGTTACAACAACCAATATACATAATAAATTGGATTATTTGGATTGTCTTTGTAATAGATTTAGGGGTAAAATATTCAGAAATACGAGATTATAAAATATTTTTTCGTAAACATTGGTTAGATATAATTTTGTTAATTCCATTTTTCCGAATACTGAGCATTATGAGATTTTTAAAATTAATACGGGTTCTAAAATTAATCAAGGTCGTTAAAAACAGTTTACTTTTATATAAGAAATCAACACGCTTCAAAAGATAATCATTTTTATGTATTTCGAAAATATGATATTAAATTTTCGTTGATGTGAAATGATAGATTTATTTTCATAGTATCCATAATAGCTATCTTCTGAATAAAAGAAATATTCACTTGATATACATAGATAAATTTTTTTATCTTCCCTATCTGATTCTATACTACTTTATACAAAAGTAGCATCTTTTTTGAATAGTTTGAACATTTGAACCAATTACATTATTGGAAATTATATAAGGTTATTCTCTTGTATGATATTGAATAATGAATTTTGATATTTAATTTGATAATAAATGATGTGAAAAAGGTAAATGAGAATATTCTTTGAGAAAACCAAAAAAACAATATTATATGATTTTAATATATCCAACGAAATTAATTCAAATGAGGTATCATTCTTTCTATGAATATATTTTCAGTTTAGAAAGTGAGCATCATAAGCCATCATTTGTATTTTTGTTCTATTAGATTTTTTCAATAAAAAAGTCATACAAAATAAAGTAACTTAATCTATTAATATATTTTTTTAAAATATGTTTAAATAAACTTTACAATAATTATCTAAGGTTTTTATCTTTCAAGACCTGTTTTGTTTTTTTCTCTCCATGTTTAATTAATTCTTTGATGGTTTTCAGGGAAAAGTCTATATTCTCATACATGTGCGGAGCTTTTTCTTCTCTATCGATATAATAGATATTTTGAATTTCAGCTCCACGTTCAACTTTGAATTTCCTATATTTGGCTGTTATCTGCTGAAATTCTTTTTCATCCAATTTATAATTCTCTTTATTTTTTTCTATTATTTTATAAAGTTGATCTATAAACCTCAAGTATCTTGTAATAATTTTGGACATTTTTATATTATGTGTTGTCTTATCGCTAAAAATCATATCTCGAGTTCTATGTAAAACATCGTATATATTGCTAGGAAGTTCTTTTATTTTTCTAGGATAGTTTTCAACTATGAATAAATTTTTATTTATTACTGGTGATGCTTCTATCACTTCTCTAACAGGCGTATTACTTAATATTCCTCCATCCCAACAATACATACCTCTTTCAAGCTCTATCCAAGGCAACAAATACAATGGATATGCACATGTAGCCAGTATATGTTTAGGTGTTATTTGTATCTTAAAACTATCAAATGTTAATGGTTCTGAGGTTAGAACATTCACAGCTGTTATTATCAGTCGTCCATTAGATTTTCCATCTGGTCCAAGTTTCTTATAATTTATGTATTTTTCTAAGGTTTTCTCCAACAATGTGATGTCATATATATATGTCCATTTTTCAGGTTGGAAATACTCCGGATCAGTTTGTAAATTCTCGATATTCCATCTAGGTGAAAAAATAGCTTTATTACCAAAAAATGCTGAACTATAAAAAGAATTCATAGATTTTAAATGATCATATTGCTTGTAGCTAGAATGGATAAGAAATGGATTATAATTAGCTAATAAGTGCAGAGTTGATGTAGAGGGATAGATATCTGTGTTATTCTCACCAACCTCGCACCAAAATTGTTCTAAATCTTTTTCAGGGTTATCATGTTTACTTCCTGCAATTATAGCTGCATTAACTCCCCCAATTGAGGTCCCAGCAAGTATATCGAACTTTATGCCTTGATTTGCAAGCTCTTTAAAAACTCCGCATCCAAATGCTCCTAAAGATCCTCCCCCCTGTAAAATTAAAACATTTTCAAATTCTTTTATATTCAACTTTCATCAAACCATTTTTTATTCTAAGAATTTCATCCTATGTTATTTTTAGTTACAATTTGACTAAATGAAAAATTATTTTCACCTTGCGAAATTGCAAGTCTAGTCCATTCTATGGAAAACAATATGAGAATAACTTGGATCGTCTCTAATTTATTCCATAACACATATTTACTATTGTGGTAATATATTTATAGATTGGTTAATTTAGTTAAATTACTCTTTTATATAGTCAATCAATTTTTATAAAATTATGATAAATATATCCACGAAGTCACATTATGGTTATCTATTGAATTTGATTTAAAGCTGATAGATATGAAAAATACGTATACATGTCACTCAATGAACAATTTTATTCATAAGAGTGTTACAACACGTGATGGAGCAGATTTAGGTATCATCATCGCTGTTGATCAAATGGTTGTAAATGTAGGAGAAATGATAAAATCTTTGAATTTCTAGCAGAGTTAGTTGAAAGACCAATTAAAAATAAAGTTATTCTTAGCATAACTGTCAATGATGTATACACATTCAAAAAAACAATAGAAAATAGAATACGTTACCTTTCTTTGTTCATTTTAAAAAATATGAAAAATTTATTTTGATTTAATAAAATTTATCTCGTTATTTGCAATTATTTGGATTCTATCAAAAAAGTATCTGTGAAGATTTTATGATATTGAATCAATAAATTTGGTGAAATAGATATGATTGTTTCCACTTTTATCTTCCTGCCAAACCACAAATATCTCATTACCATTACTGACTATTTGCGGATTAATTGAATTGGAGTTGGTAGAATTACTTACATTTATCGGTTCTTTAAATGTAGTTCCACCGTCTGAACTCTTTGAAAGATATACATCATAATGGCCATTGATGTCTTCCTGCCAAACCACAAATATCTCATTACCATTACTGACTATTTGCGGATTAATTGAATTGGAGTTGGTAGAATTACTCACGTTTACCGATTCTTTAAATGTAGTTCCACCGTCTGAACTCGATTTAATAAAAATATTATTTCCTTTATCAGTACTATTATCATTCCATACTACATGTACATCATTGTTAGATGAAATGATAAAATTGGGATTGATTGAATCTCCCAAATCATTACTCACGTTTACCGATTCTTTAAATGTAGTTCCACCGTCTGAACTCTTTGAAAGATATACATCATAATGGCCATTGATGTCTTCCTGCCACAGAACATAAATCTCTTCATTATTAGAGTTTGTAACTATCTTACCGGACATTTTCGAATCATTATTTAGTTGATTAGTATTTTGAAAATTAATACCATTATCAATACTAGTGCGTTTTAATATTTTTGATATTTCTTTGTTGAAATTGGTATCAATCCATATAATATTAATAGTGTTATTTGTTGTCACAACATGTGGACTGGTTTCATACTCTCCTTCTTTATTATCTCCACTTATTATTTTTACTTCTGAAAAAGTCGTGTTATCGATAGTAACTATATCTTGGCTTTGAAGAGATATTTCGCTAATTCCGTCATAGGTATCTTCCCATACTACAAAAAGATTTTTATCATTATTAACAGAAATATCTGGATTACTAGAATCTTTATTTGATGAGCTTAATGAGATTGGAGAACTAAATGATAATCCTTTTTTGTCATCGCTTTGTTTAAAGAAAATGCTCGTGTTTATGTTCTGACTAACTTTATTCGAAAACGTATCATCTTCCCATACTACAAAAATTTTGTTAGAAGAAGCTATAAATTTGGGATTAAAAGAGCTTCCAGGATCATTACTTACATTAATTTTTTCAAAAGAATCTCCATTATTTTCACTTCTTGCAAGGAATATATCACTTTGTACTTCCTCATTAAATCCATGATTTGTAATACCCGTCCAAACTACATAAATAGTATTATTATCAATCAATTGTATTATCGGGTTTGTCGAATTTATTATACCATTACTCAAATCCAGGATCTTATCATTTTGGGAATATGCATTATTAGTTGAATTACTTGGTGATGAAATTGTTATGAAGATCAAGACCAATATTAGAAAGCTTAAAAGAATTATTTTCGAAAGATTGCTAAAAGTGTTTATATTAGAACTCATTTGTATTTATCAAGAAAACTAAATCTATATTTAAGTTTGTATTAATTGATGATATCTGTTTTCTACAATCCGATCTTAATGTGCAACCAAGTCATATTTTTTTCGTAAATTTTTAGATATTAATAAACATGATAATATTTTCAATTATCTTTATTAGGAGACTTTAAATTTTATTACTACATGAAAGATACTGATAATTATAACCAAATGAATATTTTATTAGATTAGATTAGCTAAATCTCTTAAAATTGAGCACAGAATATCCTAGATCATTGAAACATATTTCTACTGTATATCTCTTATCTTAACAGAGTCACTAAAGTGGTTATAAAAATATGGTCGATATAATGGGCATTTTTTCTTCTGAAAAATTTTGTCAGTATTAACTTTTAGGTGGTTGTATTTCTCTTACACTCAAATTTTTAAAATAAACCAATGCATCATCCCATCTAAAAGTCGTAGTTGGTGAACCCCATGTTATTATGTGATCATTTTTACCTCCGCATTTATTTCCATCTTTACCCCAACCCCCTTTATCTTGATATTCTGCAAATTTTGTCCAAGTATTATTTAGAAAAGGATCCAACCAGTTTTCAAGCTTAACAGTACCATCAGGAAGATTATAAATTACACCCTTAAATCTAAACCAATCTTTGTCAAGTTTACCAAAAGGGGTAGTATTTATTGGTATCTTCCATGATTTTGGATGAGATTGTTCTTTATTGATACTACTTGTTCCATCGAAATGAATTTTAAGTTTATAGCTTGATCCACCACATCCATTATGTAATAGAGAATGATCCTCGGATCGAGCATAATGAGTTATGCCTGAACCTTGGCCTTTTTTATATAAATACTCCCCAGTAATTTCTACATTCTTCCAGTCTGAAGGTTTATACCAATATCCTTTTTTTGAAAGCTCCGTAAAGTTATAAGTTTCCATATTTTCCTTTGGATAACTTATTCCATCTTTAGAATATACTCCCATTCGGGATCTTTCACCAATGTTAAAGCTGTCATCTACGTTTTTTTCAATACTTTTGTAGTTATGTAAATACCGATCTGATTCCGGATCCTCTTTATTTAGAAACCATTCAAAACCCCCTTTTTTAGTGGGATAAATTTTTTTAATTCCAAATATATCTAGATCGGTAGAATTTTTCTCATGAATCTTTAGGTCAGCTACATGCAGATCAACATTAGTTTTTATAGATTCATAATCTTCATCTTCATTTTGTTGTGAAAATACCAAATTTTGAGATATTAAATAGAAAGTAGCTATTAACAGAAAACATAAAAAAAATATCGTAAAGCTAGTTTTAATGATTTTTTCTTTTTCCACACATTAAATAATTATTTAAATTAGAAAAAGGTTTTGATAAACCGATGGATTTACAATATTAGTCATTCATAACAAAGTAAAAATCAATGACTATTTTTCAGGTAAAATCTTTTGGAGAAATAGTATATAAGGATAGTAAAGAGAGAAATAATTACAGCTAAACCATAAGGTACTTAAACAATTCTTGGTAACCTAACTAAATAAACAAGAAATAATGCGGCAAAAATGAGATAAAGGAAATGTGATATTGAATTAGATCTCCAAATGAATTATGAGTCTATTACTAAGTATGATAAAAACATCAAAAATGAATTGGGAATGAATAATGTTGTGGTAATAAAGTATGTTACTAAAAAACATGCTTTTTCAAATAAACAATATTAGACAGTTGAAACCGAAAAACGAGAATGGATATATCGGAAGCAATGTTTTACATGAATCAAAATTCAAATAATAAGAATATAACATGCATTATCCGCCATAGAGAAATTGGAAAGGAAAATCAAAACTTTCTTGTATTTATTCATATTTAATTCAATAGGTCAATTATTAATAACATCAAAATCAAGTAATATTTCTCATCTTCTTACCAGCGATTCATTGTATTTATTCTAGTTCACATAATATGACTACAATGAGTTAGCTAATTGTGTTAGCAATATTGTATTAGGCAACAGAACATCTTCTACTGTTTATGATAAATTTCATAATGCTATGAACTATAAATTTGTCAGAAAGTGGGGAATGGCTAGAGAAGATGATAGACAATTCCTTCAACCTCCTGATTTAGACTTTAGTCCAGATGAACCAAATTATACGCTATAGATGGAGATGGAAACAGATTGCTGCCAATTTACAAAAATGATACTTTTGTCAAAAGAATTAAGATGGGACAAAAGAGTGTCAATTTCACCTTCATTATGTACTATATGTGGATGCAAAAGAAGATATATGTATTGCAGATTGCGAAAATAACGTGGAAAAATTTGACAGCAAAGGACATTTTCTATCAAAATCTAGAAATGAAGCTGCAAAACATATGAGTGAATTCGGGAATTCTGATAATCTGTTGAAAAATAGGAAGATGGATAGGCATGTGCATAAAAACCAAATTAGCAAGTACTAGTTTTAAACTAATTTTTTTATATAGTGTTTTTCTTTATTCTGGGTTTTATATCTTCAATATTAGCCAGAATGACAGCAATAATAATTTGGCTTTTGCTCAATTGCAAACAGAATTCTCAATTTCCTTGGAACATCTGATAAATGAAAATAGCCCAGTCCTTGGAGATGATGATGCTCCTGTAACTATTTTTGATTTCAGTGATTTTCAATGTCCAATGTGTGCCAGATATTCAAAGAACATAGAACCATCAATTATTGCAGATTATGTAAATACAGGCAAAGTAAAACTAGTTTACAAACATTTCGCTATTTTTGGTCAGGATTCAATCAATGCAGCTAAAGTATCACAATGTGTTAATGAACAAGGAAAGTTTGGGGAATTCAAAAAGATATTGTATGATAATCAAAAAGGAGCAAACACCGGATGGGCTAGTAAAGAAAATCTAATCAACTTTGCATCTCAAATTCCAGAAATAAATCTTGAATCTTTGAATTCTTGTGTAGAGTCAACCAGATATGACTCAATGATTAATACCGATTTATTACAAGCAATGGCATATAATTTTGCAGGAACACCGGCATTCATAGTTGTAAAGAGTGATGGTTCCAACCCAGAGGTTATTGGAGGAGCTTATCCCTATCCTTTATTTAGATCAATAATCGAAAAGAAATTAGGAGGAGAGTAGTGTTTAGTGAATCTTAGCTCGTTATCGTCATTAAATATAATACCTTGCTTTCAAGTTGTTTTTAGTAATGTTTATTATTTAATTTTGGGAGTAGTCATTACTATTTCATTTTGGATAATTTTCAATATTTTTGATCAATTGTTATTTTTGTATCCTACTTTCTTTTTTTATTTACCTGTAGATGCTCTTGCTAAGTTCACAACTAGTACAATAATTTCAATTTTGCTTGGAGTAGTTATCAGTATGAATGTTTTTACATTTAAATTTTTGAGATTAGGTTTTAGCAAATCATTATTTTCTGCTGGAAGTTTGGGAATACTTACAGGTTCTTGTGCGAGTTGTTCATCTCTTGGATTTGTTCTTGCTTCATCAGCAGGGGGTGTAGGATTGACTTTCTCTAGTTTTATTTCTACATTTGAGATACATTTACAAATACTTTCTATTGCAATTTTGATATATGCGATAATATCTATCAATAATAAACTTACAAAGCACTGTATATTTAATAATAATATTTGATACATGATCTATTTGATGGTTATCACAAATCTAGTTGAAAAGTGATAATGATTTTGATATTGAAACATCAAGATTAATAGACCTTCTGTATATTTTATATATTTTTGTCATTATATGCTGTTTCAACTAATAAAATTTTAATCTGTTAAAGGCGGTGTTAACTTAGCAAAATAGCTTTAGATGTGAATATTCTTTTCTAATAATATATGTAGTAGAAATTTGAAAGAAACAGAACAGCCATCATAGTAATGTATTCTTTGTATTTGTACTTTCTTTGGAGTTTTAATCTCATATAATTTCGATTTCAAATTTTGAATTCATTTACAATGAGTTGATGATATGTTATTTTTGATATGATGATTATCTAGAATTATATGTATTCTAACATGAAGAAATTGAATTATTTTCTGAGTATTTTTTTATGTTTTACTAAAAAAATTCATTTAATTGTCTATTAAAAATGAGATTATGCTATTGCCTAACTTTTGTTCTGAATGAATCCGTTATCCTTTTTAGAGCTTTAGATGCATCGAATTTATCCAATTTGATTTCAATTAACGTATACTCAGAGTTTTGCTCAGCTTTTGTAAGCGCTTGGTAAAATTCATCTGTTGTTTCCACCACAAAACTTTTTCCTTTTCCTATCAGATTTATAATTTTTGTGTAATTCCATTGGGAAATGTCATTGAAATGTCCATCTAACATTGTTCTTTCGGTTCTATATCCGTCGTTATTTAGTAATATTACTATTGGATTCAATTTCTCCTTAGCAACAGTAGAGAGTTCTATTCCCGTCATCTGGAATGCACCATCTCCTACCACAACTATAGGTCTTAGATAAGGATTAGCTAATTGAGCTCCTATAGAAGCAGGAATAGCAAATCCCATTGATAGATAAAATGCTGGGGATAAAAATTCAGTTCCTCTGCGAATAAATAGATCTAGACCACCAAATAATGAATCTCCAACATCTGTTATAACCATATTATTTTCATTTATGAAATCATTGAGAATCTGAAAAAGAAGATCAACGTTGATCATTTTATTGGAAATTTTATTTATAAAATTTCTATTTTTCTGGGTGAGATTATCGATCAATTTTTTATCTAAATTATGTTTTTTTATTAGCTTGGATTTACATAGCTTCTCGATGAATTCTTGAAAGTTAACATCTTCAAAACTGTGATATTTTATTAAAAATCTCGAACTACCTAAGTTAATTGTCTTTCCCTGATCTACAGGAGTGGGTGAATTTCCAAAATCAACGTCTGTCATAAACGATCCGATCAAAATTACACAATCGCTAGATTCTACATATTCCCTTACTTCTTCATAACCCATCGCACCTTCGTAAACTCCCAGGTATAATGGATGATTCTCATTTATAACCGACTTACTCAAGGGAGTTGAAACTACAGGAATACCAGTTTTGTCAAGCAATTCTAGCAACAAGTTTTGAACACCGTAACGTTGAATTTCTACGCCAGCTACAACAACTGGTTTTTTTGAGAAGTTTATCATATCAATGGTTTCCTTCAGAGCTTCTTGTAGAACCAATTGGTTTGATTGAACCTTAGAAATATTCCACCATAATCTTGACAATGTTATTTTTTTATTTACCATATCTCGTGGTAATTCTATATATCCCGGTATTTTGTACCTAACAACTGCATCTACAACTCTATCGATATCTGAAATAGCAGTATCAACATCATCCAGTACCGTAGTTGCTATTGTAACTTCTCTGAAAATATTATGCTGCGTATCAAAGTTCTTCACTATGTGATGAAGCATAGGATATTTTTTTCTTTCATTTATTCCTGGAGCCCCACTTATTACAATAACTGGAGATTTTTCAGCATATGCTTCCGCTGTTGTATTTAGGATTTTTAAACCTCCAACACAATATGTGACACACACAGCTCCCAGTCCATTTATTCTGGCATAGGCATCTGCTGCAAAACCAGCACCTTGTTCATCACATGTAGTAACTATATCTATTTTACTTTTATTTAGTAGATCATAAAAACCAAGAACATAATCTCCCGGAATTCCAAAAATGTGTTTTATGTTATTTTTATACAAGACTTTAATTAGATATTCCCCTACAGTTAATTGTTCATCCATAGATAATTAGATAATTTTTTAAGGATATAAAACTAATTGAGATCTTTATAGTATTAGAAGACAATATATAATTCCTAATAAATGAACTATGTTTTGGAATGATTGAACATAAATCAAAATAGGATCTGTTTTAACTTTACCAGAAATGAATAATTATTTCAAAATTGAAAGAGCAAAAGCAAATTGATTATGAGAAGGTGATAAATATCGGTAATGGAAGAAAATAGTATTACCTATATGAAAATGGGAAAAGTGTTCACAAAAATAGGGTACAGTCAATTATTTTTTAGACGACATTTTGATATCTGTATTAACTTGGTTTACTCACATATATATACACAATAGGACACAATTTAAATCACATTGAATATAAAGTATAAACCAGCTTTACTATATACAGTTGTTGCGATATCTTTTATCTTAATATTTGCAACACCGTCCATGAACAAAATGGCATCATTTGCATATCCTATGGGAAATGCTAAAGAAATGATAGGAAAAGGTCACAACTTTGGTCAAATTGTTGGAATGGTTCAAAATAAAGATGGAACAACAAAATGGTTGTTATCTGGACATTTTAATACCAATATTGTAAATAATACTCAATTTACCGATACTAATAAGGCTTTATTCGATGCCAAAATACATATGGTAAAGCCAGACGGTCTAGAAAAACATAAACATGAGATTTCAAACTTTGTTCTAAAAGAATCGACTAAGGAGAATAATATGCCAGTATATAAAGGAACAGTGACCATTACTATGAAAAATGCTTCGGTAAATGATGTTCCTATAACACTAAAAGTTGATAATCGCGATGTGATTAACATAATGTTGGATCAAACAAAGCTAGATAATCATTTTGGTGACAAACCAATATACGGGATTGTTTTTGAACCAATGAAATACCAAGAAAAGCCAATGACGTCTGCAGGTACAACTTTAGGAAACAAAAGTAGCGAATATAAATAATGAATTTCCTTTTTTCTTTTTTTTTTTGTTAATCAATTAATAACCTATCCCAAAATAGATAGTTATGAATATGGCTAGTTATTTTCTTATCAAATCCAATAATATTGAGTTTATGATTAACAAGATGATATTGATGGCATAATCATATAATTGGTTTCAGAGAATAATAGTTACATATTTATGGGTTTAAGTAAAATAAGTCAGCTTGATTAGCTAAATGAGTTGTATGACAAAGCAGTGATATCAACTAACACGAAGATAATTTACCCTAAGTTATTTTGCCATAAGGAAACTTAATTACAGAATCAATTATTTCTTAATTGAATTCTCCAAGATATAGAAATATTTAGTAGGTAATATATCACCATTTTTTGTTATGTTTATTAAATTAAAATTTTGTGGAGGTGTATTGATGTAATTCCAATTCCAAAATGCCCAGCCGTAGACTTGTAATAAATTGAACTTATTTACAAAAAAGTCTGATTGTTGTTGAGTTAGATCACTTGTAATGGCATTTATTTTGCTGGTATCATCAATGACAGTAGTATTTGATATTGTCATTTTTTTTTCTCTGTTTACGTGATTCCATTCTCCTACATATAATGGAATCTTTGCTATTTTTGAAACATTTGAGAGAAGTTCAAGTTTTTTCTCTTGATAGTTCTTATCTTTAGGAATTCCATACAATGAGATCTTAAATATAGAATTTTGATCTTTTGGTATGATTTTTGCCATGTTTTCAGAAGTCAGGTTAATAGGCGAATCCTTAAACGTTATGGGAATTGTCATGTCTATAACAATAGTTTTGTTTGTTTGAGTTCTGAGTTCATCTGTCATGTATTGATAGTATTTTTTTATTTTCGACCATTGATCTTGTGAAAAAATTTGAGGTTCGTTAAGGATCTCATATCCAATTGTGCTACTGTGATAATCAAGTAATTTTACAATCGTTTTTAAAAATTTAACTTGAAGACTCCATCCGTCTGGTTTAGTATTGTTATCCTCATAGGTTATATTCCTATCCCACCAACTACTCCACCATGATTTCGTAGAATTACTACTAGTTGTTACGCCTGAATCAAATGGGTAAAGATTTTTATCAAAAAGGAATGAAGGAAAACCTGTTCCTCTTTTTTCATCAAGCCAACTAGATGTGTGATATTGATGGTTATCATATATTATTTTTAATCCCCATTTGTCTGCCATATCCGCTACACTTTTCAATTCTTGTAAAAACAATGAAGGATTGTTTTCAAATGCTTCCCAATAGAGTACATATCTTATATGGTTTAGTCCTATGTTCTTGATTAGCTTAAAACTTTCATCATAATAATTACTTGGAAACGATATACTTGAAAATCTTTCATAGTTTAAACTAGTATACATTCCTTTCATATTTACGCCAATGATTTTTTCTATTGTAGTTTGATTATTCTCAGAATAGATTATCTTTATTTCTAAAAGACAAACAAATAAAGATATTGTTATTATTATTGATATGGATATAATTATTCTATAATTTAGTAATTTTTTTTCGTCTAACATATTTTTAGATATAATTTATTTATATTTTAAGATATATCACACGACTTTGAATTATCTTATCTCATCACATCTGTTACGCTTTTTTACTTGGTATTATGAGTAAGGAGTTTTGTTACAGCTGATGCAGTAAAAGAAAAATTTAGAGAAGATATTAGGATTAGGTATAAAAAGTAGAATAAAAGAAGGGAAAGTAACTGACATCAGAAATCATATACGGATATCAAGAAGTAGTTTTTTTTATATATACTGAAAAGATACAAAAATGATGGATCGGATATACTAAAGGATAATTCCAAAATGACGCATACAAGACATAAGATTGATAAACAGATAGAACAGAGTGTTTTGAAGATTATTATCCATGTATAAAGAATAATAGTATAAAATGTGATCTACAACATATATACAATTGGATAATACTATTCATTTATTATACAATTCAAGAATCAATAACACAATCCTCTTTAAAATTGGAGGTAAAATAATATCAAGTTAACACCGTCGAATATTTTCCAGATAAAATATGAAATATTAGATTATTTATTGTTTTGATTCATTATTTTAAACAATAAAAAAAGTTCATGATTATTTGTTTTGTCTTAGTGCATGGTATCAAATGATAAAAATAATTCTAAAAGATATCTTTAATAGATTTAACCATATTCTTAATTATTAATTGACTGATCTTGGTATCCATGTCGAACCGCATATTAAAGAAAGTAATTACATACGAGATATTGTATTTGGATTTGGGGATGGAATTAATACTTCTTTAGGGATCGTAGCAGGGGTAGGAGGTGCAGTTATCGATGCTGATGTGGTAATTTTAGCTGCACTGATAGGTATGTTCACAGGTGCAAAAGCGATGGCTGTTCAAAATTATCTTGCTGTAAAGTCTCAAAGAGAGATATTGGAATCAGAAATAAAGCGTGAAGAATTTGAAATAGAAACTAAACCCCAAGAAGAACGATTGGAAATTGAACGTATATACCATGACAAGGGATTTGAAGGCGAAGAACTTAAGCAAGTCGTAGACAAGATAACATCTAATAAAGATGTATGGCTAAAAACTATGCTGACTGAAGAATTAGGACTTAATCTTGACCTTATTGGAAGTCCATTAAAAGGCGCTTTCGTTATGTTTGGCTCTTTTCTTTTGGGAGGAATCCTACCGATTATTCCTTACTTTGCTTTCAAATTTGATATAATTTCTTCTATAAATGCTATCGTAGTAGCTATTTGCATTAGTGTTAGCGCTTCATTTTTCGTTGGAGCTTTCAAGGCTAGAATAGCGAAAAAGAGCTGGATAAAAGGAGGTATTGAAATGGCTGGACTTGGAACTGGAATAGCATTAGTAGGATATGGAATAGGTTCTGAGCTTGCTGCTACAGGAATAATTCATATCTAGTAAAAAATAATTTTAGATTTTAGATTACAGAATCTAATGATATCTGAATATTTTTTTATCAATTGAAATACTTAAAGAGACCGGACGTAGCGAAAATTTCTGTTTGATTGAAATAATGTTTTTTAATGCTTTATTGAATACATGTAAAACTCTTTTCCTGTTATCTATTCTCTTATCCAACTTACTAACTTCTTGTCATGTATGAGCAATCTTCTATGATGGGGTCTTGAAAGATCATTTGAGTATCATAATAAATAAAAAAAGAAAGGAGGTAAAAAAGAGAATAGAAAATACAAAATAGACAAATAAGAATTTGACAGGACCCTTATTTTTGGGAACACTTTTCCCATTTTCATATAGGTAATACTATTTTCTTCCATTACCGAGATTTATCACCTTCTCATAATCGATTTGTTGTTGCAGTTTCCATTTTGAAATAAACTCATATGGTGTAATATATCCCAATGCAGAGTGTATTCTGTTCTGGTTGTAATCAGTGAACGCATCCTTGATTGCTGATTCTGCTTCCTGATAGTTTTGGAAATCATTTGGCCAAATATACTCTTTCTTTAGTGTCTTGTGAAACGATTCAATGTGTCCGTTTTGTTCTGGTGTATTGTAGTATATATGTTCCAGTTTCAATCCTAGTAGAGGTAGATTTTCTAAATGCTTTGCTTGTATACTGTGAACCGTTGTCTGTTCTGATAACCAGGTTTTCAGGTACAATACCTTTATGTGTTACAAGAGCATTTTCTATCGCAATTATTGCATTTTCCTTTACTGCAGACAGATCAAAACAATAACCAACCTATTCCCTTGTGAATACATCAAATATGTTAAAGAGCTAACCTCCTTCATCAATGCCACAGTGTATGTAGGTAAGATCTGCTTCCCAAACTTGGTTTGGTCTATTTGCTTTTACATTTGGTATTTTGGTACGAAGGATTTCCTTCTTACTTTTAGCTGGTGTAATGTAACCCATCTTTCTGAAGATTCTTTGTACCCTCTTTCTGTTGATAGATATTCCTAATACTCTTGTCAGCATTGCAGCCATTCTTCTGGTACCATAAGTTGGTCTATGTAGAAAGATTTTTTGTATCTCTTGTTCTATCATTTTTGTTGATGATGTTTCTGCAGTAACTGCAGTAACTGCAGTAGCAATAGCACATCCGTGATCTTTGTTTCCGTAGTACATATTTTTACTACCAGAATATTTCAGCACCTTTCTAACGCTAACGTTGGTGGTATTGGTTTTGTTGTTTACTATTGTCCTTACCACTGCTAACCTTTCTTCCCTGTTTCTAAAGTTTTTTTAAAAGCATCTATTGCTATTGTCTGCTCACCAATTATTCTCTTGAGATGCTCATTTTCTGTTTCCAGATCCTTGTTGATGTTATCTTTACTAGAACATGACAATGCACTCTTACCTCCTTCTATGAATTTTTGTTTCCAGTTATATAACACATTTGGATTTAGATTGTACTTTCTACATAGTTCTGCTACTGTGATGGTTGTAGTCAGTGATTCCATTACAATCATTGTCTTGTCCTGTGGTGTCCATCTTCTACTCTTAGTATTTCTGTTGTGGTTATTGTTTTTACTAACACCTTGCATCTGTCTGACCTCCTATTCTATTAACAATGATAGGAGTAAAAAAGTCTCCATTACGAGGTGTTCTCATTTTTAATGGGTCCAGACCACATTGTAGTACCATTGGCAGCGGATTTTACAACTGCTAAGATACCTGATAACCAGATGTAG
>JALDRC010000005.1 GCA_031316115.1 Nitrososphaeraceae archaeon | reverse complement strand
TAGTAATCTGGTCCAAATTATATCAAATATACCTAATCACATCCATTCTTGAAATCTCCTATGACATGTTGAACCTGAACCATATTCTTTGGGTAACATTTTCCATTGACATCCAGTTCTCAGGACAAATACTATTCCATCAAGTACTTTTCTGTATGGAACAATTAGACGACCTATTGTATTCTGGGGTTTCTAATCTGGTAAAGTATTGTTAATTTCATCCCATAGATCATCGGGAATACTTGTAATAGTTCTAAGATGCTCTTTACTTTTTAGCATTATTTGATATGATAGGAAATAAACGAGCTATATCCCTATCTATTTTTGGGATAGGCTCTAAAAGGCTAATTTTGACTCATCTTCACACAGATAATATTCAAGCGGCAAACTACATCAAGAAAATATCTAATGCTAAAATTTGTTTGCATTGGTTGGAAGCTCCTTTTATCTCTAAAAAAATACATTATCCTAGTCATCCTTCTCAAAGCACATTTCAACAGATTTTTGATCAAAGTAATCTAAATTTTCTCTCTCCCTGGATTTTTTGATAAACTTGTAAATAGTGATCAAGACATGAGTATCTTATTCTAATTTGAATATTCCTATCATTATTATTAGTAACTTCATTGTCTAGTATTCCAGCAGTTGCGTTTTGTCCACAGATTTCGCATACAGTTCTGGGGATTTCAGAAGTCATTTCTTGTTATTCACCTTCGAACGTACAAGATAAAAGAGTACTCATATTTTAATCATGAAATGGAATGGTCGTTTTTTTTTTTTGCTTTTATCTGTATGTTCAATAGTAATTTTGGTTTGTTTCTCTTCTTCTAACATTAGTATAATTATAAATGAAGGGATCGTTCTACCCATTCTCGATTACACGTCATAATAAAATATTTCCATTAGAGAACTTTGGAGAGAATGAGTAGGTTCAAATGAAGTTTACCATTAAGAAACTTTAGTGCTTGATTTGCTTATGTTGGACTTAAATCATTAATCTTCAGTACAATAGAATCTAAGAATCATAGAAAATCAAAAATTTGGTAACTTTTTTTACCGGATATTTCAAACATACCAACTTTAAATGAAATAACTATTTTTGTGAATACTAACAAAATATTTGAAATTTTCTCTTAATCATTACAAAAATAAATGTTCAACTATAACAGACAAAGTCTATTAAAAGATAAAAAAATATGAATTGAAAATTCGTAATGTACCTATAGTTAAAAATAGTACGATAGGAAAATTAAAATAAAATAAAATGAAGTAATAATTATGTCAAAATTTACAATTAGACTGGTATTTTTAACAGTTATTATAACTCAAATAACAATAAGCGAATCTTTTTTTGAGTTGGTAACTGCACAAACAGACATAAATAGTACTGCAGATACCATTCCTCTGCCTGTCATATTATTACATGGATATGCCCAAGAGTCCTCCGCATGGAATAAATGGTTTGATTTACTTGGAAATGATGGAATTCCATTTTTTCCTATAACTTTTGAAACAGATGATATGTGTGGATCAGCTAATGCTCATGCAGAAGAATTATTTACTAAAGTTGAAGAAATAAAGAAAATAACAGGACAAGATAAAGTAAATATTGTTGGTTTTAGTAAGGGTGGCCTGGATGCAAGAGTTTACCTAGATCTCAGTAATACCGACAGTGTTGCAAATCTTATAATGGTTGGAACTCCAAATGCGGGGACCCCTTTAGCCATAAGTAGTTTCATATGTAAACCTGCTGTCTTTGATTTAGTGCCAGGTTCAGATGCTACTAGTGCAGAAAGAAATAATAACACAAAGTATTTCACCATTGCAGGAGATTGGCATCCAGAGACAGAAGGAAATTATATTATTCCTGGAAAGGATGATGGATGGGTAGCTATATCCAGTGTTGAATCAAAACAATACTTTACTAATCTTGGTCACACTCATGATTATCACTTGAATCTATTAAATGAAAATGAATACAATCTAACAAAGCAAATTCTATTAAGTAATAGATAGATAACCACTAGTTAATATTAAAAAAATATCTTGTAATCTTTTTAAAATAGTTCCATCTTGTTTTCCCTCTATCAATAAAGATGATTAAACCTATTTTTAACAATATCTAAATGTTAATTATGACCTAATAAACAAAATGTGTCTTTATTGATTTCAAAAACTCATTGTAATTTTACATCTGAAAAGTATTAAGATGGCCTAAATAAAAAAAAGAGATTTTTGCTGTATTTGGATATTAATTTGTGTTAAATTCACCTACTGCAATAGAAAATGGGTCAAGTGCTACAGTAATAGGAGATTCATTTGCTTCGGTAAACGTACCATCACCTAAGAGTATGGTCACAGTACCAGAGTCAAAGTTAGATACAGCCAGATCCAAATCAGAGTCTGCGTTAAAAAAGCCTGTGGCAACTGAGGCTGGGAAATCTCCTACAGGAATAGGAGTTTCATTTGCTTCGGTAAACGTACCATCACCATCACCTAAGAGTATGGTCACAGTATTAGAGCCAGAGTTAGATACAGCCAGATCCAAATCAGAGTCTGCGTTAAAAAACCCTGTGGCAACTGAGTTTGGGTCATCTTCTACAGTAATAGGAGAGTCAGGTGCTTCGGTAAACGTACCATCACCATCATCATTCAATAATATAGATATACTATTAGAGCCAGAGTTAGATACAGCCAGGTCAGGGTTAACAGGTTCTGGTTGTTGTTCTTCCTCTTCATCTACTATTACTACTTTGGTATTTTTGTTTTTACAGAAATTGACAATATTCTTGTCAATGTTTTTGGATTCTTTACCACCATTATCAAGCCATTGGGGCTTTTGCCATGTTCCATCATCTTGTTCTCCAGTCATTCCACCATCAAGCATATTTCCCGCTGGCTCCTGACCATGGTTATCTACTCCAGTTATTATGATATTGTTACAATTTAATTTCTGAAGATTTAGACCTGAAGACTTTTTCTTGTCTTTTGTATATTGGTTATCCTCTCCATTGTAGTGTTGTTGTTGATAATTGTATGGTTGAGCAAGCGTTGTTACTGTAATCATTGTTGAAATTGTTCCTGTAATCAAAATTATTTCCAAAAATACCGCACTATATTATGATATATTGTTATTCAATGATAGGACATATAGAGTAAAATATATCTTATATACGAATAACTCTTCAATAGTTTTTCACAATAAAGTATTTGTATAATATTTTTAAGAATTAATTCTAATTTGATATTTACGATAAATTATTTTATAAAAAAATAAGTAAATAAAGAAACAAATTATTTTTATTCTTTTATTTTATATAGTTGTTAATTATTATTGTTATAAAATTTATCATCCAATGTAATCATAATTTAATTAGTTCGTTTAAATATTTTCAAAAATTTAATGGGTAAAGAAATTCTTGATGATATTAATAAAACATAACAACAACTATTAAAAAATTTTTAAAATAATAGAATGAGTTGCCTGCTTGAAGTACAGAAAGTTCAAGATTTGGTAGACTATTATATTAATGCTTTAAACTAGCGGGTTCGGTGGTTTTCATAATGCTAGCATTATGAGGTCCAAATTACATGAAGCGAAAAAATTTTGAATAATTTATTCTAATATATTGAACATATTAATGTATCCTCTATCTATATAAAAAAAAAAGAGATTAATTTCCCACTAGAGTTTGATATCGTAATAACAATATCTTTTCGGCATCGAAAAATAAATCTACTATCATCATTTTAGAAAAACAAAATTAATATTTATTTTTAGTTTAGTTATTTCTTTCTACATCATTATAAGATTGATTAATACTATTGAATAACCACCCAGACAGAGCTGCAAACATGTATCAGAGCTCTAATAACTGACATATACAACATTTAACACAAATCCCCATTCAACACACAAGACCTTACCGTACAAGATAGGTCACGCATAACAAGGGGTTTGCTAGTTGGACAAGGGAATAGATACAGGAAAAGACTTTTACATGTATTCAACACAGCAGACATTTATACATTAATGCTCAGCCTCATAAGTTCCTACCAAAAAATCTTGATAAGTATCTCCTACATTACCGAAATCAATATAATCTGGTTGCATAGTAATAAACATTTTCTTCATCCATTTAATCATAGATTGATCCTCTATACCTTCATCTATATTATCTATAGTCCAATCATTAAGATCATTCTCTAGACTAGACCTACACATTTCACAGTTAAACCCATCATATTCGGTTTCATTTGTTTTACAAGATACACATGTACCCATTAGTAATCATCCATCCTATGATTAACACCATCGAAATTAGGATAATAATCATCATTGATAAATACATCGATTTCATCCTCTTCATGTTGACATTTATCACAACCATACACTACTTCTAGGTAAGTAGAACAGTTAACTAACCAAAATTCTCTCTTCAGAAATAAATTCAAGGTTTTTTTATAACTTTTTCAATCTTCTTTTTCATTATTGAATTAGAAATTGAGTTTACTAAATAATTTTAATTTACAAAAATTATATTTATGGCTCTGACTATATGAAAATCTTTATTGGATATCAATTCCTTTTGTATACAAGCTAGGTTCAAAGTGAACATACTCCGTAGAGTGTGGCTCTGACTGAACCAATATCGAGCGGCGGTAATAACAGATCTTCTTGAAACGTAATCCAAAAATACTATACAGGAATTATTTCCATCTTTTTATTCATTATTCTAAAGCATTTGTAAAACTTAATTTTCTAATCATTGGAGAATGGTCATTATTGATTGTTATAGTTACTATACTATCTACACATATTTTGAAGATACGTAGAACACAATCCGGTGGGATACATAATGTTAGCGTTATGGGTTTTAGAATACCAAAAATACTTTACATTCGATGCAGGGGATGGGATTCGAACCCGTTTCTTGTATTCACGGGTTTATAATTAAAATGAAAATATTTAACTAATAATTATTTTATATTAATAAAATTTGAAGATATATTTGTGATGAATATAAAGGAAAAATATAATTTCCACTTTCAGATTATAAATCTATTCTTGAAAATATATAACATGAAAGTCATTCAAAATTTTAGGATGTAAAATATAAAAAAACTAGACAGTCATCGATCTCATTTTTTTCTGTCATGTCATGAATAAAAGAGTCATTTTGTTGTTATTTTTGTTGATTTGTTGTTTGTTTTTAATGATTGATTGAATAATAATAATTTATCTTAAAGAAGGTAAAGGCATTATATTTATGGTTCTAACGATTTTGTTAGCAGTATCAAGATAATTATTGAATAATACTTCGCGTGATTGATAAGTTATAAGAATATCCAACTCAATCTTTTAATAAAAATATTTCCTGTCTTTTATAAAAATAACTAGATCCTTTAGACGTATAAGTGATAGTTTTAGCAGGGTTTTCATTCAATAATAATCCATTTCTAACTTGATCATCACAAGATCTGAAAGTAAACTCTTATTTGTTGATGTTTCTTGTATAATTGCGTTTATTAGTTGAGTTACAAAGTCCTCAAGTAATTTACTATCAGTATAGTGAATAAAAATTGAAATTAGTGAATTATCAAAATTGTAAATTCTATGTTTATTTTGTTTTCCAAACCTTATACGTTTTTCTTCAGTTTGAGCCGATAATATGAAAAAATTCAAAAATAGAAAGAATCAGTCTGTATGAAATTTGATTTAAAGGTTTGTATTTTACCAAATTTACGAAAGGTTCAGAGATCATTATATCTATAAAAGAATTATACAAGTCAGAAAAAAATCTAGTTAGGATTTTATAGAAGACGAACCAGTTGAGCGGGCCTTTGTAAGAAAATACAGGTATCTTCATAAAGACATGATTATTCCTCAAATTCATAGGATTTCTTGTATTAAAGTATTCAGGCAACTTTTAGTACTAAGATCTATAGTTTCTGAAGCCTAGCATTTCATAAATAGAGATCGAGACGCTAACTACATTCTCCAATTCAAAACTCGAACATGTAAACAATAACTTGAGGATAACATTGAATTATTTAATGACTATTAAGTTTGAAGTAGGATCGTAATTTTCTCGAAACAACTGGACATACTTACTGATTGCTTTCCATAATTATAATATAAATAAATAATTTTAAATCCAATTATATGATCCCAAATAGTTAGCCACTATGTTCGAAAAATAGAAAAACATTTATTTATTATAAATTAAAAATATAGACAAATGTTACAAAAATCACAACAAAAACAACACAAATTAAGACATAAATTACAATTTCTGACAGTTTTAGTATCCCTTACAATATTGGTATCATCGATATATTTTCCAGCTAAGACATATGCACAAGAAGATAAAGAAAAAAACAAAGAAATTGTAGAAAGTTTTCTAGCAAAAGCATATGATCAAAAAGACCCTAAAAATGCCGTAAAAGAATTCATATCTGAAGATTTTATTTCAAGTTTTACGATAGATGAAGTAGAGTTAGAAGAAATGCTGACCGAAATTCAGCAAGGTATACCAGATCTTCAAAGAACTAGCGAACCTGCAGTTGCAAATGAAGATGGAAATTTTGTTGTAGTTTTTAGCCAATGGAATAGCAGTTCAGGAGATGGAGAAACTGCTGAGCTTTTCGAAGTACAGAATGGCAAAATAGTAGAACATTCAATGGTTGGAAAATATTCAGAAGAACTAAAAATGAAGTTTAAAGAATTTCAATCTAAAAATAATGATACTTCTACCGATCATAGTTAAAATTTAGAAATCATCTAATTTTTTTATTTATTATAATCTCTATGTTGGAAGAACATTTTTTCGTATTTTAAAAGATAAGCTCAGTTTGTAAAAACTGAAAAAGTATGTGATGTTTCTAGATATTTCTTTTGGTAATATACTATACTGAATAACATTAATTCGTAGATCTGACAAGAAATTTAACAACATCTAAATTAAATATTTGTGTGATAGTAACTAGAAATTGAATACTTTGGAGAATCAAATGTCGAAGAGTAAGAAGAAAGTATGTTGTATTTTCCCTGTCTTCGACATTCTTCAACTGCATTACATTCTTGTTTGTAAATCTTGTCTAGTTTAGTATAATGACGTAATTATGATATGTGTAATACAGATTAGCTAAAAATGTATCTACGAAGTTAGTCAGTATAGTTATTGTAAGAAGATATTTAACTAATCTATAAATCAGATTTTGAATCATCTGGTTTAATATGAAATTTTTTTATTTCGTCTATTATTTTTTTAATATATACTTTAGTATCTTCTGATTCTGATTTAGATTCAAACAAAGGTCTCGTCTCTAAATTATCCAGTTTTAAATATACTCTTTATTTTTTGAAATAATTCATTCAATTTATTTTCTATGAAACGATGATACAATATTGATATAGTCATTGGATATTTAAGTTATCAATAGTCCTTTATAATGATTTAATAGAATCTATTGTACATAATTCTTCCTTAAACTCAAATTCTATTTTTTTGTTTTTTAACAGGCTATATATAATATAAGTTTTCATTCATTCTAGATTAAATGTTTCAATCTTCAACAGTAACTTTAGTACTTTCAATCTGGTTAGATTTACTTTTTCATTTAATCAACTTTACACATTTATCTGAAATTTAAACTTCTAATAATTTTGAATCTTCCTTTCTATAGATATTTTCTTTGTTTTTGCTTATATCTATTCATAGACCTCATATATGACAAGTTTGATTTATTATCTATTTTATCTCACATCCTTACATCTTTGTTTATTAAATTTATTGGTTATTATGCAGAAACCAGCTATACGTGCGAAAGATAATTCGAGAAGCCACTAAAGATAGATAACCAAAGGGAATAGTATACAATAAAGATTTTCATATAGTCAGAGCCGAAATGTTAATTTATTATTTATATGATATTATATTTGTAATTTGTCAATTGATATCAAGAGACCAATATTAATTTATGATGATGGTTGTAACGTATGTACTAAATTTGCATTTCTCAGTAGTAAATTATCAAAAGGGTATATCCAAATAAGAGGACATTACAATTCACCAGATATAATTCAACTTAAGAATAAAATTTTCAAGAATTATGATCCTACGGATATGTTTTGGTTAATAACTCCTAAAACAGCATACGGATCGAGAAGTGGTTTTTTTCATGTAATCCTAGAAATTTTTAAAAGTATTTCTCAAAATAGATATGTTACCGAAATTGAAAATATTAAATCTTGTAATTATCAAGGATCATGTCAGACCAAAATGAATATTTCAAAAAGAATAATAAACTTAATCCTAAGAAGTAAAACAATTCATTTTTAGATAAAATAAATTGTTCTACATCCACACATAGATTACAATTTCTTTTACCCACATAAGCAACACTTTCTAGTTCTGCAATGGTATATAAAATAAAATCTAATTCATGTAGATTAAACAGATGCCATAGCTAGTAACAATTGTTACTTGTAGACATTTCGTCCATTTTGGAGTAAAAGACGGATCCGTCGGTACTCCAAGAATAAACCCTAATTAAGCTTTCCTCTTGAACCTTGTTCATATTATCAATTTTATTCTACATCGAAACATCGATAGAAAAAGAAGGATAAAAGCTAATTCTTAGTTTATACGAAAACTAGGCATGGAGTCAAAAAATAGGATTCCAACCAAGGATTCAGCGCCGGGAGTGGGACTCGTCTCCATCCCCTCATTTTGTGAGTTTGAATGGTCTAAATATTTGTTGTATTATTACGCATCAATATTATTCAATTTTGCTTATATTATTTTTTATTCTTTTCTACATCATTACAACATTGATTAATACTGTTAAACGATTAACAAGAGAGCTGTAAACATCTATCAGAACTATATGATAGTACACATATACAGCAGCTAACAGATACTCCATTCAACAAGCAAGACCTTCTCGTAGTAGATAGGTCACTCCTAACATGGAGATAGTTAGTTGGATAAGAGAATAAATAACAGGAAAAGACTTTTACAGGTATTCAACAAACCAGAAAAAGCTAATATTGTGTGTTACTTTTGATAACAACATCTCTCATTCTATTGGAATAATCATAAGAAAATATGTTTTGTGGTTGTATTTCTATAGCAATTTCAGTTTCATTACGGCTTTTCAAAAATTTAGCTAGAGACGAATTTGTATCTTTTAAATATTTTTTAATTATAAGATCAAGAATTTCCTTGCCATTTTCGTCATCTAATGTTGCGTTACCATATCCACGTATCCCTTTATACGGAGGCTTGTCAGAGGCGACCTCAAAACCACATCTTGCATTTTTGGATAGATACTCAACAATCTTGGCACTTTTTTGGGTTGCGCAGAATATTTTATTATCTTTATATATATACCATAGAGAGATAGTTATTGGCCAATTCAAAGCATTGATACAAGATAGCCGAATGGGGATAAGAGAATTTGTTAAGAATTCAAAAACATTCACTTTATTTCAACCATCTTTATCTGTTACACATACAACACAATTTCTCTTTCCAATGTCTACTGCGACGTAGTAAGAGTTATAATTATTATTATTTGACTCTTTTTTATTTTCTATTCTCCTTTTCAACTCTGTATTATTCCACCACATGTGTTACACCCCTATTATATACTTGTACTGGTGTAATGTAGTTCAATGACATATGTACTCTTTTGTTATTATAGTATTTAATAAATTGTTCATGTCTTTTGAATCTTGGTCTTTCTACATCATATGTACGATGCCATCTCTCTATCTTTCCAAGTGTAGTGGGTTTTCCTATACTACCCATGATGTGATCTATGTTCTGTTCCTTGCAAAAAGAATCAAAATCTGATTGCAATGTAGAATGTGTATTATAGAATTGTGAGCCATGGTCTGTTAGTATCTGTAATGGTTTTCCATATTTTCTGATTGTACGTTTTAAGAGGTAAATAATTTTGTCTGATGTACCTTCTATGCATTTGATAGATGATAATACACATATCTGCTGTGATCATCAAAAATAGATATCAACCATTTTCCTTCATTTTCTATAACTTTTAGGTCAATTTGCCATAATTCATTTGGAAATTTACGCTCAAATCGTATGTATTTTCTCTTCTTTCTTGGTTTAGTGATAGGATTGTTGTTCAATCCATTTTTGCATAAAATTCTGTATACTGTCATATGACCGACCTTTAGGTTGTATTGATTTGTAAGAGTTCCCTGTATTTTGTGTGGACAGTAATTGTATTTCTTTCTTAACTGAATTACCTTTTGACCTATCTTTTTATCTGTTCTATGAATTGTATGTGGTCTTTTAGATCTATCTTTTAGTCCATCTAATCCTTCTTTTTTGTACCTGTTCCAGTATCAATAGAAACTCATTCTGGATATGTGTACATGTTTACAGATGTCAGTTACTTTCCATCCATCCTGTTTACGTCTTATACACCATCTTCTTATCTTTTCTAAATCTCTGTTATACTGCATCTGGTGTAACAACACTCCTTACTCTTATTACCAAGTAAAAGAGTGTAACAGATGTCATAAGATAATACTGATGAATAAAAATTATTAGTTGATTTATTTAATAGATCTTTCCTATCTTATAAAGATAATGTCAACTCATAGGGCTAAACAATCGGGTTCGGTGGGATTCGGACCCACGACATTTTAACCCTAGAAGACTGGTTAAGAGCCAGACGCTCTACCTGGCTGAGCTACGAACCCCATATATATCGAAAAATAAATTCAGATTAAATAAATTCGTTTTCTTTAGTCTATGATAGATGCTTCTTGATTCTTAAAATTTAGGGAATCCTATAACCATACTTTCTAAGCAACCGGTCTACTGGATATGTACTTTTTTCCGAAATGCATCTATATCCTAAATACATTAAAAATGCACAAAGTTGATGTTTATTTAGATTAGTGAACGGAGAGTAAGCTAAATGGGGATTGCGTCTATAATAATGATTTCTCAACATTTCTAATCGTGGTTGAATTTTAATCCAAAGTCTTCGCAAAGAAATTTCTTCATTGTCATTCAGGTCATCTTTGTGATCAAATAGATTATTTTCCCACAAATTTTCATTGTGATTCTGAAAAAAGTTATAATTTTCCGTCGAATAATCATCTCTATGTAAATTGTAAGCTGGATCCTGATAGTAATCATAAATGGAGGATGGGATTTCAATTTTCCATTTTTTAGGATTTGATCCAATTCCTTTCTTCAGATAATTGTCTGATGGTTTGGTTTTATCGCTTACTTTCAAAGTGGAATCACTAGTAAAAATTAAATCATGGACATCTTTCAAATGTCTATCCAGATTCCAATTTCGTGAGAAGCTTTTTTCACATATTCTGCAATTATACATTTTAATACTATTATATTATCAAGAATATTTAAAAAGAACAAAAATTTAAGGTCAATGAGTTACTCATTAGAGTCACCCCGAGTTACTCCCTTTTCTGAATTATTTTTTTTACTTTTCAAATTTTCGGATTTATACAATATATATGTAGTAATTTAGATATATTTTAGAATTTAATTCAACCTTTCAAGATGTACAATACCAAGATTTAAAATATCTAAAAATAATAAAGGATTTAAGAACTCGACGCTTTGATGGAATTTTCCTCTTGGGTTTTAAATAATTGGATTATAGTATCCGAAACAGAACAATTCAATCTCTCTTTCTCTTTTAGGATTTTGCGATATGCATCCAATGTTATGTAAACTGGAATTGACCCTGTTCCTTCCAATAAAGCTTTAACTCGATACAATCCATTTTCGATTCCTCTTTCTGCGATTTTCTTGAGTTTGACCTTATCAATGAAACCACCTAGTGGACCCATAGGCATATCATAATCAACTTTTATACCAGTTTTTGTAGTTTTTTCATCAATCTCTTCAAAATCTACTTGAATTTGCCATTTTTTGAATGGTCCTTCAATCATCTTTGCGATAATCTGTCTGTGTGGGATATAGTCTATTGTTTCGCAATCCCATTCTAGCTTTTTACCATCGAAATCTCCACTAATTCTAAATATCGTCCCAACACCGAAACCATTTTTTACTTCAATAGGTATAATATTCAAGCCCATATTTTCTGGAAACTGATCAGCCATATGTTCAGGGCGTGCAAAATAAGTAAAAACTTCGCTTACCGGAGAATTTATTGTTAATGACTTGTTTATGGTTGTAGTCATAATAATTCCTTCTTGATTTGATATCAGTATTATAGATTTAAAGGTTTCTTAAACTCAATGTTATTAAAAATATTACATGTTATAGAATATTAAAAAAGATAAAGGAATAAAATTTATGCTAAAGGATTTTTGTTTACTATTTCATCTAAACATTTGATAATATCTTGTTTGCTTACTTCAATGGGATTGTTGTCAAGATGTCCTCTATCAGGCATTATTACATCTGCAGCTTCATCTAATGGTTGCTTTAAAGAGAGTGGTTCGAACTTTAATTTCTGGCATATCTTTTTAAATCTTTCATAAAAAATGGAATTGTTGAATTTATGGGCTACCGTTGTACAAGATGAGAGAGAGTAACCGTGTGGGACACCTTCGTTGGAAAACACATAAGAGAGAGCGTGTCCTAAAGTAGTAGAAGAATTTCCAAATCCAATTCCCGACAACATTGCACCATATGGTAAAAGATCTGGTTTATCATTCATTATAGCATCTTCCAGGATGTCGAACGCCTCTTTACAGAAGAATTTAGTAAATGGATTGCCTATTTTGCTATCATAACCTTCGGATGCCTGAGCAGCTGCATCACAAGCAGAATTTCTCATTATATTAAATGGAGTTCCTGGCAAAAAGTATGGATCTACTATTGCGGTATCTGCTAAGAAAGCTTCATCTTGTAATAATTTCTTCTTGTGCTCAAAGCTTATTACTGCATAAGTAGTCATTTCAGCTCCCGTTCCAAAAGTAGTAGGAATCAAAATCTTGGGTATTCGTGTTAATTTGCTCAAGTATTTACACACATCCATGGAGCTTCCCCCACCCAATCCAATGTAAGTTGAGATATTCTTACCTTCAAACTCATCTTTGATTTTTTCAACTGCTTCAATTGAAGGATCTGGGGTTATTTTATCATAAATCTGGTAATCTTTAATTCCCATATACTCTGTCCATTTTTCATATATTTCTGGGGCAGTAGTAGTTATAATTAGAGAATTTTTTGGATATTCAAATTCTTGTGCAGCATTTTTCCCAAAGACTATCTTTCTTGGCATCATTACTTTCCACATAATAAATTCAAAGAATCTTACAATTATTTTAAGTTTACATGTAAAGGAATTCGTGCGTTTATACAAATATTTTAAAATCAATAATTTTCAAATAAAATCTATTTCGTAAATTTATGATTTTTGATTGATAGGAATAATAGGAAAAAATTTAAACGGAATTAATTAGATTGAATTGTTCTATACCTCTACCTAATTTCAACTATCTCTATATTTTTTCCTTATAAAGTTTATATTTTATTAATAAATGTCTTTCAAAGTGGTCCTAGGCATTACTAAATATTTTCTCTTCGCTATTATTATATAGATTTTAGTAGAAAAAATATAGATAATAAATAATCACAACATTAGAAATCATATATCCTTGAAAGTAATAATTAAGAGTAATATTCTAGTATTATATTCTGAATTAATTTATCATGCTAAAAATAGGTATTGTCAACAAAATTAATCTCTTAACTCATATCAACAAACACATATATTCTTAAAATTGAAACGATCTTCTCTTATATGTGGAGTTTTTTCAGGAAAGTACATGGTAAAAAAATAAACCAAAATAAAGAAAAGGATAAAAAAACTTCACAATCAAAAAAAAATCAGACATTTTCGATTAACGATTTTCCTGATCGAATGTCTAAAATAAATCAAGCATATCCATTGTTGAAAGAAAAAGAGAGTAGTATTTTAACTAAAATTACAGATCTTATAAAAAATGGTCGATATAAAGAATCAAGACAATTATTTGATGAACTTAATAACATTAGAAAAGATATCATAATTCTTGAAAATTCTAAAAAAATAATAGAACAAACTTTAATTCAAATTTCTTTAATTCATGATGTTGGAGATGCGTTAGAAACCATAGAGCCTATAAGCAACAGACAGAATAGACAATCAAGGGATATTAAAACAAATGAAAAAAAATATGATAAAAAGACAGGTAGAGAACCGGATATTAAGAATTTTACACAAAATGCAGTAAAAGACATCCTTAAAGACGACTATAAGGATATAGATTTTAAATCAATTGAACAAATCGATAATAGCTTTTGAAAAAATCGTATTGAACAAGACAACTAATATAACTTTCCAATTATATTCGTAAAATCTTTCTATTACATTTAAAAAAAACATAGATTGAATTGTTAGAATATAGCAATTGTTTCAATAAATTTAAAAAGATATATTATATGTTTTTAATCTCTGCAATATTCATTATGAGAATATTTATTGCTGTAGATTGTAACATAAGAGATAGACTAAGACAGATACAGCAAGAGATCCTAGATAAGGTCAATACAAATAAAACTTATCTAAACATTGTCAACCCTGATAATATGCACTTTACATTATCATTTCTTGGAGAAATGACAGAATCACAGCTAGAAAAAATTAAAAAGGTAATCTCTGAAATTAAATTTAACAGAATACCGATTATATATAACAATATAGGTGTGTTTCCTTCTATTAATTATGTTAAAGTAATATGGGTAGGTATAGATAACCAAGGATCTGAAATACTAAAACAACTCCACACTCTAGTTTATCAAAAATTAAATGATATTGGTATAAAAACAGATAACAGATTTGCTCCTCATTTGACTATCTTCAGAGTGAAAAATAAAATCCCAAACATTGATAAGATTTGTAACCACTATAATGGACAGACATTTGGACAAGACCTAATCGATAAATTTTATATCAAGAAGAGTGATTTAACCCCCAATGGCCCAATATATTCTAATTTGTTAACTATTAATGCGCTAAATTAACAATCATAAGAGCAAGATTTCGATGGAAAAATCTAAAACAAATTCCAAAAATCAATATAAATCTAGTCCTCATGGATCTAATGAGAATACTATTACAACAAACATAGATATAGACAAAATTATTGGGAAAGCAATGGAATTTTCACGACCAGACAAAAGTGAATCAAAAAAATTAAATTCTATTGAAATGAGGATAATTAAAGAAATAGAGAAATATCTAGTCCCTGAGGTAATCGAAGTAAGATCTGGTGGTTCACTTGCAAAGGGAACAAATCTAAAAAATGATACAGATATCGATATTTTTTTATTAATTGATAAAACCGTTAGCGAGAGTAGATTTGAAGGTATTGCTATGGATATTGGATTCAAATCACTATCTAAATATAACCCTAGGACAAGATTTTCAGAACATCCTTATGTTGAAGGTTTTGTGAAAGGACATAAAAAAGGAGATATTGTTAAAATCAATATAGTTCCCTGCTATGCAGTAGAAAAAGGAGAATGGAAAAGTGCTGCAGATAGGTCTCAATATCATACAGAATATATGATTAACCATTTATCAAAAGACCAAAAAGATCAGGTTAGAATCTTAAAGAATTTTTTAAAAACCTTGGGAATATATGGAGCTGAATTATTTACATCTGGTTTTAGTGGTTATGTTTCTGAAGTGTTGGTTTTAAAATATAACACATTCAAAGATGTTTTGATAAATATCTCTAATTTAAATCAAAAAGAATCTGTTATATCTATCAATCAAGACAAGATTATTGAAGATTTACAATTTCATACCCCTGTTATTATCATTGATCCAATAGATAATTATCGGAACCTAGGAGCGGCTATTTCACCGGAAAGTTTATCGACCTTTATTATTGGATCAAGGGCATTCCTAAAAAAACCCAGCCTAGCATTTTTTAATTCTTTCCAGAAAAATACTTTTAAAAAATCTACTAAAAATAGGATCATTCCTGATGAGATCACCTCCAATTTGTTGATAATTCAATTTTCATTTAGCAAAAGAAGCCCAGATGTTATTTCAGGTCAGCTAAAGAAATTTGCAAAATCTGTAGAAATCCAAGCAAATAATTTCGATTTCAATATTATCAGGACTAAATGTTACATAAAGGAGGATGATAATATTGCAGTTATCATGTGTTTACTAGGTGATAGACAGTTATCTCCTTATGTAATTCATATTGGTCCTGATGTATTTATGAAGGATGAAGTTACTAATTTTTTATTAAAAAATAAAAATAACTCTCTCTTTAATTGGACAAATAATGATTTGAAGGTTTGTTGTTTAAAGTTAAGAAAGAAAACAAACATCTTAGATTTTTTAAACTATGCTATAAAAAATAATTCAGATATTGGAATTCCAAAAGGATTAAGAGATGACCTAAAAAAAGGATTCAAATTGTTTTTCTTAAATAAAAGAAAATTAGCAACTTCATCTCTTTACAATGAGTTAGTTTACGATTTCATTTTCAAGAATGCGATGATATTTGAAGAATGATATTAAATCTCCAATTCTACAAAATTTAATCTCTTATCCTTGGTATAATGAAGGTCAATATCAAGAAAGAGTTAAAGAATTACAAAGCTTAGGAGTAGAAGAAATAATCCTAAACGGCCCTACAACCATTTTTAATTTAAATGTGCTAGGCAAAGGTCATTCAGGTATAGTTGTAAAAGTTAACACCAATAAAGGGAAAAATCTTGCATTAAAAATTAGGAGATTAGATTCTAGAAGAAAAAATTTAAATAATGAAGCAAAATTTATGGTTATAGCAAATTCGCTAAATATTGGGCCCAAATTAATTGATAGCAAAAAGAATTGCATTTTAATGGAATTCATTGAAGGACAAAAAATATCTACATGGTTGGAATATCACGCGTATATGAAAACTCCTGGAAATAAAGAGACAACAAAAAAAGCTTTAAACAACCTTATGGAACAATGTTATCTACTAGACAGACTGTATTTAGATCACGGAGAGCTTACTAGGATTGATAATCATGTGATTGTATCTGACAATAGAGTATCTATACTTGATTTTGAAAGTTCTTCCGTTAATAGAAAAACAGCGAATGTGACTTCAATCATCCAATCGCTGTTTTTTAGTGGTATAATTTCAAAAAGAGTAAAAGATATCATGGATTTTAGCAATAGTAGTTCTAATCTTTTAAGGATTTTAAGAAAATACAAAAATGAACAAAATAAAGTGAATTTTGAAAGGATAGTCTCATCTATATGGGATCATGGTAGCTAAAAAATAATAGATTAACGAATAGCGGAATGGAAAATTACAGGTTAAGCAGAATGGAAGCGAAATTTACTTATTACAGGAATTATTATGTTAATAAAAATGAATGAAACCAATGACAGCAGCTCAGCAGAGACTTCAAGTACAGTTCCATTTCCTACCTTAACAATCTTATATCTTCCTGAAGAAGCATCCGATGTTATAGAAGAAGTTGGTCAAAAATATTGTAATATAACTGCAGAAGACTGTTCTGGCTACTTCCATGATGGAGTAAAGAGAAATTATAAAAAAATAACAATATGGAGCCAGGGAATTGACAGTCTGTGGTTTAATGCAATAATAGCAAGGATAAAGGACGAAGCAAAAGTTGACCAAATTCCAATAGTATCTGGCGGAATAATGTATTCTGTATAAATTTTTCTATAATTTCTTTTACCTTCATTATCTTCTAATAGGTATAAAAATACAATTTCAAGAAAATAACAAATAATACCTTAATATTCATCTTTAAATCTGTAAAATTAATTTGGAAAAATTACCAACATCAAATAAATACATGGTAAAGCAACTAGTCGATACTGGGTCAAATGTTACTTTATCCCTGACAGAGGATATTGAACTAGAACCTGTATCACAGCAACAGATGATATTAGAAGCAGTAGAAAGAACAGTTACAGATAACGAAGTAAAACAACAAATCAAACCTTTGCTGGAAGCTATATTGAAAGCACAGCCTCAAACAGTCCTGAAAACATATCCGAAAACTGTTATTCAGATAACAATGCCAAAAAGAAGATATGAGATGATGGGGAAGCCACAAGTAGGAGAAATTTTACAAATCGATGTCAAAAGAGAATAATTCAAAAGTTAGATCGCAAAGGTAAGAATCAATCCTATTACAGTAAAATATTGTATTTTCAAATGGATGAACCAATAAAAAGTGTTAACAGACAATACAAAATAAATTAAATGTTTTTGGATTAGAGAATAGATTTATTTATTGTAAATTCAGTTTCATCAATCCGTATTTTATTCAAATAGTCATTTTACTATAATAAAAAAAATCATATTAGATCTAGTTATTTTAATAATAAACTGAAGAAGTGGAAGGAAGAAAATACAATATTGCAATAATAGGTGGGGGGATATTAGGTGTTTCCATTGGATATTTTTTGGCTTTATTCAGCAAATCAAGCGTAGTTATTATCGAACAAGAAAGAGATGTAGCTTATCATACAAGTTCTAGAAATACGGGAAAAGTTCATGCTCCATTTCTATATGATCCAAAGGAAAAAAAACTTTTTGCAAAAATAGCATTAATAGGTTTTGAAATGTGGAAAAAATATTCTGATTTAAAAGGAATTCAATTTAAAAATGATGGTGTAATAGAAGTTGCAACAGAGGATGAACAAATAGATACACTGAAAAAATACGTTAATTGGGGGATAAAAAATGGATTAGAAGAAAAAGATATTATATTTTTAGATCATAAACAGACACATCAAATTGAACCTAATATTAGTTGTAAAGCCTCTATTTTATGTAAAAAAGATGCAAGTGTCGATTACCATTTATTAACAAAATCTTTAAAAAAAGATTATAGTGATGCTGGTGGACACTTTATGTTTTCTCATAAAGTGAAAAGGATTATTTCTAACAGCCATCATCCTATAACAATATCCTTTCAAAACCAGAATGAGGAGACAATACATGCTGATTATCTAATTAATGCATCTGGTGGAAATTCTTTAGAAATAGCTCATTCAATGGGAATAGGAAGAGATTTGATAAATCTTTATTTTCGTGGAGAATATTGGATTGCTCCCCAAGAATATGAAACCGTTACTTCTCATAGTATTTATTCTGTACCTAGACAAAAAAAATATCCATTTTTAGACCCTCATTGGATCATAAAATTTGACGGACACTGTGAGATAGGGCCTAATGCAGTACCTGTATTTGGAGCATATGCATATAATCTAACAAATAACTTTACAGAGGTTATGCCCAAGATAAAAAACCTGATGATAAAACATGGTTTTTGGTCACTTTTGTTAGATAGAGAATTTCTCTCTTTGGTTTCCACAGAAATCAATAGCTCGTTTTCAAAAAAGTCCATGATAAATAGGGTTAAAAGATTTCTGCCATTACTAGATCCGAATAAATTCACCAAGAGAGGATTGTCTGGAATTAGATCTGTAATTATAAATAATCAAGGCAATATCATTCCTGAAACTATTTTATTAAAGGATGCAGCATCTCTAAATATTCTAAATTACAATTCGCCTGGTGCAACTGGTGGTTTACCAATGGCAGCAATGATCGTTTATGATCTAATTAAGGATGGATTTGCACAAAGAAAAAATGATAAAGAGGATTTATCTGGAAATGAGAATAGTAATTTATGGAATATTGAAGAGATATATTCTAGAATCAAGTACTAGATAATCATTAAAACAAGAAGGAAAATCTATTTTAAAAAAGAAAGAAACAGATTTAAATCCTTAGGCGAGTTTTCTGAAATAACTGAATTTTTATACCAAACACCGCGACAAATAAATATTAACTAAAGATGATATGCTGATTAAGGGGGTTGTGGTCTAGTTTGGAATGATACCAGCCTCGGGCGCTGGTGACCGCCGGTTCAAATCCGGCCAGCCCCATTGAACCATTGGTTCGTGATAAGACTAAAAATAAAGAAAAAGAAACCTGCTTAAATAACATTATCTGCTACTGACCAGATGACCACCCAATAACTTGTTCAATTGAAACAGGACCTTTACATGGAACAATCACCAATTTTAATCCATCAACAGCCATCCTAATAACACACCAGAGAAAAAATTCAAAGGAGAAGATGAATTGACTTAAGCAATAGATGGTAATGGTCAAGATAGCGATATTGCTACAGTATCGATACTGGTAAGCAACAAACCTTTAAAGGTCTTGCTTGGTTCTATATTAGGTTCATTAGGATTTAATTAGAAAATAAGATAACAAATCGATATCTAGTTTTATAATTTCTTCAAAATAGGAATATTATAATAAAATATTAGAACAAATCTTGATTTTTCTAAATGGCCTTGACAGTTTAAAAATTCTAGATTTATACACTCATAATATCTATTATCTTCTTCGTTGTAACCATCTTCTCCAACAAATACCGAGTACGTGGGAAATTTACTTTCTGGTACATCATGCAGCATTCTATTCTGATCAAGTGCTGTATGTGCATCGCAGTTTGATACTTCTAATGGTTCTTTATCGAAATTTTGTAATTCAGTTTTAACAGACATCAAATCATTATCATTGTTGGAATGAACAAATCCCAAGGCATGTGCTATTTCGTCTAAGATAGCGTTGTAAGCTGTGTATTCTCCAAAATTATATAATCTCTTAACTAATGGTGCAAATGTTACCGACCATAGAGTAACCTCCATATTTTTGATAAGTTTTTGGCCTCCAACTTGACGCATTGTCAAATGGGAAAATAAAGATAATTGTTATAAGATAATAGATTAAAAATGTAACTAGATTAATTATATGAAATTTTCTAAAAACTTAAGTTTCTAATAATAATATCTAAATTTGAGATAACAGTACGACCCTGCTGCATAAAGAAGATTCTATTCCTAACTTTTAACAATCCCTAGATCTTTCAAAAGCAATGAATCATTCTCTACTAATATTACTAATTTTATTTAAAAAGAAAAATATATCACAACCTTAATTGTGAATTCTTAACTATTAATCTGCTGTAGTAAAAATAAATCAGGAAAGGAGAAATAATAATGATAAATTTGATTGATAAAAAATTATGGATACGGTTTTATCCAATAATGTTTGCTTCTTTTTTTCTATCCATGTTTATATCAACAATTCCTTATTATTACCAAATTATAGAAGCTGAAGAAAAAATAGATATAGCAAAACAACAAGAAAAAAAAGACAAATGTATAAGATATAATGAATCAAAAAATCTAATCTCTATTACTTGTAAAAATATAACTTTTGCAGATATTAGTAATAATAATCAATTACAAGATTCTGGAATTATCATTCAACAAAAACAACAACAATCATCACCTTCTATTAATAGGAATAACAATGAAGAAAAGATATGGTTACTTAATGCAGGTATTAAAATTGAAAAAGAAACCTCTCTTGATATCAATTCAAACGATGTCACATGGCTTAAGATAATTCCATCTAAAAATACTCCAAATGCAATTACAATAGATGGAAGTTTGAAAGTAGATTCTGTAAAAATAACATCTTGGAATCCGGAAACAAATGATTATATAAAATTTCCGAAAGATGCAAAGTATAATGAAGCTTTATATGCAAAAGTATCAAGACCATATATAAAGGTAAATACAGATGCAACAGCACCTACAATAATTCAAAATTCTGAGCTTGCATATTTAGGATATAGTTGTAGTGGATGTGGTGGAGTTACTTTTAATGGTGGGCAAAACAGTATACTAAAGAATAATGACATACATCATATCTATAAAGGATTCTATTCCAAAGATATGATACATATGCTAATTGAAGGAAACTATGTTTATGAAAATGAGAAATATGGAATTGACCCTCATAGTGGAACTCATGATATAGTAATCAAAAACAATACTGTTTATAATAATTATGCGGCTGGAATAATATGCTCTGCAGATTGTTATAATATTGTTATTGAAGAAAATAAAGTATATAATAATGGTCATGGAAATTTTAAGAGAGGAATTGCAGTAAGCAAAAATGTTTATGATTCCATTATAAGAAAAAATATAGTATATGATGAAGATATCTGTATTTCTATTGGAAGAGATTCTCATCATAATAAAATATATGATAATATCCTTTCGAATTGTCTAAATGGAGTAAACGTTACAATCAACTCATTTAATAATGAGATTTATAATAACAAAATAGAAAAAATAGATTATGGATTAGTTGTTGATGATAAATCAAATAATAATGTATTTCATTCCAATATTGTTACTGATGTAAAGATTGGTGTAAAGTTTGAAGATAAAACAACAAAAGGAAATGTTTTTAACAATAATACAAAAGTCATACATTAAAGACAATCCTTACCTTTCCAAAAATATTTTATTAATAATAAACTTCTGAAATAAAAGTGTGGAAAATATTGAAAAATTATGGAAGAAATTTAATCAATTAGAAGTTTTTGATGAACCTCCAACAGGTAACCTTAAATTGTATGAATTTAGAAGATATAGAAAAGGGTAACCGTATTCAAAAATGAATAAAGTTGGAAAAAGACTTGTTATATTTTTATGCAAATATCTTGAAGTCCTTCTATGAAGTACAAATATCAAAATAAATTAAATTATTACAACAATACCATTAAAAGATTTAATGAAATACATGGTGATGAAGATTTTAATTATTACAAACAAAGATTTTCTGAAACAGTAAACCAATCAGATAAAATTCTATATACTCTAATGGCTCTGTTAATTTAAGATAATATTCACCTCCTCTAGCTCAAAATCACAATTATTATTATTTGCTATGGTATCATTATACATAGAAACATAGAATTGTAACCAATTATGTACATGAAATAGATTGCATTCAATTTGCATACATGGATAATAGTCATCAAAACTTTCTATTCTATCCTTAAAGTACTGGTTAACTCTTTCCATCAAACTTTTTTCTAATGGTGAATGTAAATGATGTTTTAATCCAATTATGTTACATGCTTCATCATACCAAGTACCTCCATCTGTGTATACTGTATGTTTTCCATATTTTGATACAAGAGATCTAATGAATTTTTCAGCTACAAGCATGTTTCTATCTTCAGAAAGATAGATTCCAAGCACGGAACTGTGTACTGGTTCAATACATATCCATAGCCAGAAATGCTGGTTACCAATTTGAATAACTGTTTCATCTATTATGAATGCAGAAATTCTTTTTCTTTTGTATATTTGGCAGGATCCAAATCTCTGAATCCAGTTCCAAATGGATACGTAACTTCTTTTTTCATCTTTGAAAATCACTAACGCTTTAGAAGTATTTCTAAGACTCAAACCAAGAAAGTAAAGATAAAGAGAGTACATTATGATAAAAGTGGATGTTCTATTTCTTTCAAATCTAATTTTCATATCATAAATAAAACGTTCTCAGCTATAGCTTTTACTCCTTAACTTAACAGAGCCAAAAAATATTATAAATAGTATATAAAATAAATTTGAAAAAGATCTATTGAACATTGTTTATTAAACATCTGAGGTATAGTTATATTTTTACATTTAGTATCAAATAATTCCTTAAATTTGTTAATTATTAGTTTTTTTTATTTCATACAAACAATTGAATGGATTATCTAAATCTATTTTTCTTACATATTTGAAACCAGCTAGTTTACAATATTCTTTTACTTTAGATTCTGGTAAGCCTGCAGTACCAAGGCCTTCTCCACCAGCTCCAAGAGAAACAGTCATACAATACATAATGCTCCAACCATAGAATAAAGTACCAAAGGGACCAATATTATCTTCAAGTTTATCCTTAGTATTAATCTCTAAAAGTAGATAAGTTCCATTGTCTTTCAGCGACCTACTTATTATTTGAAGAGCATTATATGGATTAGGCATATCATGTATTACATCAAAAGTAGTAATTAGGTCATATTCATTTTCTGGTAAGCCATCTTTTGTTATATCTGATATCTTAAAAAAAACATTATCATTATCTACTAATCCTTCCCGTTTTGCATTTAGTATTGCACCCTCTATTGATTCTCTATGAATATCATAACCATAAAACTTTGAATTAGGAAATGTTTTCGCTAATTGAATAATGGCTTTACCACGTCCACAGCCTATGTCTGCAACTTTAATTCCTTCTTTTAGCTTAGTATTTAATCCTGGAATTGAAGATATCCATTCCTGTACTAACAGATTTTCAAACCAACTTGAAGTCATTCTCTCCATTCCTTCAAATTCATTTTTATCGTACTGTTCAATTGGAATTCCTTTTCCATTTTCAAAAGCATCTAAAAGTTTATCTAAATTCTTAACTTCTGCAAACATACTTTGATACATTCCTGCCACAAACATAGGTCCCCCTTCTATTGTCAGTGCTTGCGCATGTTCTTGTGGAAGGATAAAAGTATGATCATCAGGATTATATTCTATATACTTTGCACATGTCAACCCATTTAGCCATTCTTTTGCATATCTTTCATTTACATTGGATTTTTTTGCAAAATCTTGACTTGTTATAGGACCATATTTCTCAAGTTTTTTAAAAAGATCTAATCTATCTCCTATTATACAAAGTAAAGTAGCATAGCTTCCACTCAAATCATTAATTATTTTATCCATAAATGAATTGAGTTTGGTTTCATCAAGATTATTTTTAGTTTCAAAAGTCATTACTATTTACTAGGATCTAGATATATGAGGTTTATTTTAATATATTCACAGAATGAATATTGAAAATGAGTAATCAATATGAAAGAGATATTCAAAAAAGATTATTCATTAGAATTAAGATAATTTGTTCAAGTATAGGTTAAAACCTATTCCACTATAACCAATCAGATTTTTTATTTTAAATAAATTTTGTTGTAACAAAAGTATATCAAAAATCATAGTATTAGTTTAAATAGATTTTTAATACTAATTCTAATTTGAATATTTATTGGTATGCAAAGGAATATGTATCCGTCATAAGGCAATCAAACCAAAAGGCGGACAACGTTATACAATAGGCCAAAAACGTTGTCAAGAATGTGAAATTTTTATTTATTGGCCAGGTCTACAGTGTCCTTGCTGTGGATATAGATTAAGAGTAAAACCAAGAAACACCAAATTCAAAGAGAAGATGCTATTAAATACAATAATTCGAAATTAGGTAAAATTACATATAAACAGAGTTATTATTGCCAATAAAGGTTTAATTTATTTTCTTTTTCCTATAATTTTCTTATTATATTACCTTACAATTATTTAGGTCAACTTCAACAAATATAGCTTCATTTTTCTTTGCATCAATGATCCGTCTCTTTAATTCCTGTTTCCGGTCTGTTTCATTCTCATCTACCATTTGATCAAAAGCATCAACAAATCTTGTATAAAATTCACCTTCTTTTGTCATTGCTCTAAACTTTTCATCTTCCTTTAATCCAATAGCAAATTCATTTCTATCTTTATTTGTGTAAATACATATTAGTGATTTTTGACCCATAGATGTTAATATAATAATATTCCAGTTATGCTTATTTAATTTTCTCAATTATTAAAACATCTTATGGTGTTCTCCTAATTATAAAAAGAGTTATATTTTTGACGTTATATCAAAAGATATTCAAGAGTGATTATAATCAATCTAATAAGGATAAAATTATGAATGAATGCAAACATTGGGGTTGTAATCTAAAAAATAATACATGTATTGGTTGTGGTACTGTAATATGTCAACTTTGCTTGAAAGAACCATTTGATTGTAAATGTGAAAAACAAGATAATTGCTGTGATATATCTTATTAAAATTTAAGATATTCTGAGACTCTAAAAATATAATATTTTATTGTATTTTTCTGATTAAAAAAATTCAAATCAAATATCTTCAAATTAAATAATTAGTTTATGAATTTATAAAATCTTCGACTATCAAGGTATCAAAGTCTGTCCAAATATTAGGCCCAGTAAATATGAAAACCTGAAAATGTAGATGTGGAATATATGTATAACCAGTCATACCAACTTCTGCTATTTTTTGTCCTTGTTGAACCTTTTGTCCTTCTTTTACATTTGAACTATTGAATTTGAGATGATCATACCTTGACCATTCGTTATTTTCATGCATAATTGAAATAAAATTAGAAAAATTCCAATAAGCAGGATTAGGACCACCTATTGTTGAGTCATCTTTAACAATTGTTATTACTCCATCTGCTGCTGCAAGCACAGGTGTATTTTCTGGAACAATAAAGTCTATTGCATTTCTTAACTTTCCTATATGAGCAGGTGATGTATTTCTATCAATTCGTTGAATAGAATTCTTTGGAACAGGTAGATGATATCTGTTTAATGCAATTTTATTATTATCATCCTTCACTAAACTTATTAGAAAAAAATATTATTTAATAATTCATAATCAAAGTAATTTTATAAAATATAAAAAGAAAATAATACACAATAAACTAAGCAATAAGAAGTTAAGAAGTATTAAAAGAGAGGCTATGTATTATTATATAATGACGCAGAAAGATGTTATTAATATAATAAAAAATATGAGAAAAGAAAAAGCAACATCAAAACAAATAGTTAAACATTCAAAAACTATTGCTTATTCTCCTTCAGAATCAGTAATTAGAAAACAAATTTGTGCGTTAGTAAAAAATAATATTTTGAAATACAATAGCATTGATAAAACTTATAGCTTTGTATAAATAGAAAAATATTAAGACTAAACTGATAATCTTATGTAAACAATGGAATTGAGATGTTTTAGTTAGCAACCGAATGAAAAATTATATTGTGTTATGAATGTATGATTAAAAATTATGTTAAAAATCAATAGAAATCAAGAGAAATGGATAAAAATTCATTATTTAGATACTGATAAAAAATAAAAAAGAAAGTAGTCTGTTCAAACTCACTTCCAATTCAATATTCGTTGCATCATCTGACATAATCTCATATTTTAATGTCTTTTTATTAGAATCATTACCAGATTAAATAATTCTAATATTGTTATCTATTGTTTTAAATTCATCTAATTTAATAATCTCCAGGTGTGGCATTTGCAAAAGTACTATCTATTACTAAAGTAGCCTGTCCAAACTCACTTGGCAATTTACCTACAGTATTATTGAGATAATTAAAATTATATACTAATACATCAGAATCATAATCATATGCAGGTTCAAATAGCTCAATAACTACTTCATCTTGTCCTTCTTGGTCATCTATAACTAAAGCAGCATTAGGTGGATCTGAAAAGAAGCTATTATTTTTTGTATCTGTACCTGCATCATACCATCTATCTAAAAACTGTTGGGTACTCTCTGTTTTGACTATTCTGTCAGGTCTATCTGAGAATAAGATAGGGTTAGATACATCATGTAATTCTAAGAAATTAGTTGTTGCATTTACTTTAGATATTGAAGCAGATTGTGCATGTTGTATTGCAAAGAACTTTGGTTGTTTGGAATCTATAATATTTTCTTGTGCATATACTGGTATAGTTAATGAAGTAACAGCAACAAGAAGAATTGATAGTGTTGAAAGTAATGATATTGAAATTAATTTATTATTTTGCATCAATTAACAATAATTTCTTAACATAACAGAGCTTATATATTTGATGTATAAGTAATATTTCAATCAATAAAATATATTGACAAAATTAAAAATGATTGTATTTATTATTTTATTTCTAACCGCTATAACTGCGGTTTATTATTTTGTGATTAATAATAACATTGATTATGTTAGTGCACAGGAACCAACCCTGAAAGATCCTAATTTAAAAGTAGAAACCATTGTTGAAGGATTGTCTTGGCCAACCAGTATGGCATTTATTGAGAATAACAATATTTTGGTATTAGAAAAAGAAAAAGGAACAGTCAGACTGGTTTCAAATGGTATTTTGCAAGAGGAACCAGTATTAAAAGTCAATGTAGATAGCATTAGTGAACGTGGACTGTTGGGAATAGCAATATTAGACCAAGATTCTGTATTTCTTTATTATACAGAATCATCCAACAATAATGGTAATGAGCCATTAAGAAATAAAGTTTACAAGTATCAATGGAATGGCGAAAAACTTGTTAATCCTACTTTGATTTTAGATTTACCTGCAATCCCTGGCCCAAATCATGACGGTGGGAAATTAATAATTGGACCTGATAATTATCTTTATGTCGTTATAGGAGACCTTAATCATGTGGGTAAACTTCAGAATATTGTAGATGGACAAGAACCTGATGATACCAGTGTTATATTAAGAGTTAATCCAGATGATGGGTCTCCTGCTCCAGATAATCCCTTTGCAAATAGTGTGATAAGGGATAACAATCAATTACTGTTAAACAAATACTATGCTTATGGAATACGAAATAGTTTTGGAATTACATTTGATCCTGTAACTGGTATTTTATGGGATACAGAAAATGGACCAAATCAATATGATGAACTAAATCTTGTAAATCCAGGTTTTAATAGTGGATGGCAGCAAGTTATGGGTCCTATATCTCAAAGTGGTATTACAGAAGAGGATTTAGTTAATTTTCCAAATTCTAAATATGCTGATCCTGTATTCAGCTGGCTTCCATCCCTTGGAGTTACTGATATTGAGTTTCTAAATTCATCAAAGCTTGGAGATAAATATACAAATAATATTTTTGTTGGAGATATTGGTTACAAGACCAATGGAAATCTGTATTATTTTAAAGTTGATGAGGAAAGAACAGGGATAAAATTTGTTATTGATGAGAGTATCCATGGTGATGGAAATAATCAAGACAGATTACTTGACAAAGTTGCTGACAATGGAGAAGAAATATCTGCAATATCACTTGGAACAAATTTCGGAGGAATAACAGATATTGAAACAGGCCCTGATGGATTTTTATATATTCTTACATTAGATATAGGATCAAATGGCGAAGGTAAGATTTATAGAATTACGTTATCTCCGTGATATTTAATTTAATTATTAGAATTGGAATCACTTGTTTTATTTCAATCATCTATTATTATTTGTTATAATAAAAATAATGATTAAATTTGATTCACCATACAAAATATTATGAAATTTACAAAAATTATTGAAACAAGTATATATTCCTCAAATCTAAAGGTAATGAAGGATTTTTATATCAACATTTTAGGATTAGATTTTGTATCAGAAGAACAAGACAGACATGTATTTTTAAAAGCAGGAAAAAGTATGCTTTTAATTTTTAATCCTGACAAAACATTGAATAATGGTAATGATATCCTTCCATCTCATGGGGTATATAGTCCTCCCTCAATAATTCATTTTGCTTTTGAAATAAAAAAGGATGATTATGAAAAATGGAAGTATCTTTTAAAAGAAAATAAAATAGACATTGAGAAAGAGATAAAATTTGGGAATAGTAAATCAATATATTTTCGTGACCCAGTTGGGAATGTGGTCGAATTGATAACAAATGATGCTTGGCCAGTAGATGTTTAGTATTCTATTTATTTTTATTAGATTCTGTAAGATTGTCACTATTTACATTGACCCCTTTAAAAAACAACGGCATGAAAATTATCATTAATTCATTTTTTAAAAATGAGAACATATTTTAAAAAATGCAGCTTACTGTAGGTTATCCTTTTGTTTGTTTTTATATCTATAATGGCTATTTATTTCCTTAATAATTCTCTACTTTTGTAGATTAACAGATATATTCTTATAAGATAAAATTATTTTTTGTGAAGGATAAACCATTTGATTTTCATGGTGCAAAATTTACTATCAAGGTTCTTACTTCTGAAACGAACGGTAGCTATACTATCTTAGATGTAATTCATCCACCTAAATTAGGACCTGCATTACATTTTCATCCTAATGGTTCGGAAACATTTTACATAATTGAAGGAAATTATGAATTCATTTTAGATGAGAAATCTATAATTGGTAAACCAGGAGATACAATTTTTGTCCCAAAGGAAGTTCCACATAGATTTGTGGTGGGAGAGAAAGGTGGACATGCTCTTGTAATCAGTCCTCCAGAACTGGAGTTTTATTTCTTTAAAGTAAGTAAATTACTTGAAAAAGGTGAAGTTTCATATCAAATAGAATCAAATATAGGAAAACAATATGGTCAAGTTTTTTTAGACAACACAAAACACTGGAAATAGTATTATAAATAAATTAAATTCTCTTAAATACAAATTATTCATTCATTCACTTCTTTAATATATTTTATAAAAGTTATTTTCTAACAAAAAAAAAAGCTAAATACAAGTTATATTATCTCTACATTGGACTCTACTTTTCGCACCGCTATAGGTATTACTCCCGACGGGCCCGTAGTTTTCTAGGGCCCACCTACTTTGATAATAGAACAATAAATATTCTTTTAAATTGGCAAAATCTACTTAACTATTTGAGATTCAAATCAAATGATGTTTCATTGAAAAATTAAATGTTTTATATTTTTTAGATACAAATTAATGAGTTATGAAGCCATTCAGGGGGTTAAAATATTTTTACTTTTTACTTTTTTACCTATCCCCAAAATATCCTGAGATATTCATACGCAAAACTAAACAGCTTATGTAATAATTCAATATTACAGATAGCTGAGAAAAGCGGAGAATCAGACTATGCTTTAATATGTTATATTAAGAGGAGAAATATACCTATGCATATGAACTATTGTAGTAAAATCTTTGCGACATATTTAAGAAGCAATGGAATAAAACAAGAGATAATTGACTTATTACAGGGACGTATACCAAAGTCGATATTTGTAAGGCATTATTATAGGCCTGATTTAGACAGTTTGGAGTCAGAAACTGTTTAAAACAACTGGAAAATTTAATTAGATGAATGAATTTTTTATTTTCATATCGAAGAATTAACCTATATAATAGAATCTGATATTTTATTTCAGATCTGTATCATAATATTTTTATATTCATTGTAAACTAGTAAAAAATATAATCTATTGGTAAATTAATCAAATATATTATAGATCTATTTATGAGAAATTCTCATTTTTTCGAATTGGAATATAAAATTATTGTTTGTTTTTGCAAATATTTCTATTATTATACAATTTGTTGTAATTTCCACATAAGAAAGCATATAACATATCAGAGTTCAGCATTATCATAATCCATTTAATAATGATAAATTGTAAGTTTAGTCCTTAGAGGATTCTAGTTAAAGTTTGTAATACAAGTATGTAACTTAATCTTAAATTTGCCTTAGCATATCAATTGCATTCTGAAATTGAACAAAAACATGGTTGAATAAATTTAAACTAAAAAAATATTTATATCCCTTAATTAAAGGAATTAATAGATTGTATCCTAGAAATTTAGTTATAAATCTTTAGCAAATTCTAAGATCCCTATTTTAGTAATTGTAGCATTAAGTATGACATTATTATTGGCCAAATTGTTAATTTTAAGATATTATTCACCTCCTCTAAGCTCAAAATCACAATTATTATTATTTGCTATGTATCATTATACATAGAAACATAGAATTGTAACCAATTATACATGAAATAGATTGCATTCATTTGCATACATGGATAATAGTCATCAAAACTTTCTATTCTATCCTTGCTTACTGGTTAACTCTTTCCATCAAACTTTTTTCTAATGGTGAATGTAAATGATGTTTTAATCCAATTATGTTACATGCTTCATCATACCAGCGACTTCCATCTGTGTATACCGTATGTTTTCCATATTTTGATACAAGAGATCTAATGAATTTTTCAGCCATACATGTTTCTATCTTCAGAAAAAGATAGATTCCAAGCACGGGAACTTACTGGTTCAATACATATCCATAGCCAGAAATGTTATTACCAATTTGAATAACTGTTTCATCTATTATGAATGCAGAAATTCTTTTTCTTGTATATTTGGCAGGATCCAAATCTCTGAATCCAGTTCCAAATGGATACGTAACTTCTTTTTTCATCTTTGAAAATCACTAACGCTTTAGAAGTATTTCTGCAGACTCAAACCAAGAAAGTAAAGATAAAGAGAGTACATTATGATAAAAGTGATGTTCTATTTCTTTCAAATCCTTAATTTTCATATCATAAATAAAACGTTCTCAGCTATAGCTTTTACTCCTTAACTTAACAGAGCCTTATTATTATATGGTTTTAATAATAATTTGTTTGCGGTATCTGATGATAATATTGATTTGAAAGATAAAAAAGATAAAAAGTTTCAATTGGATGTAGTGATTAACTTAGATAATCTCAAACAAGACAATCCTCAATTATTTAAATCTGTCGCATTCATAAATGGTGATATTAAAACACACATGTTAGATATAAAAAAGAATGCCACTACAGGATCTAAAAATTCTAAAATAGTATCTTCTTTTTATTTTAACAAAACCAATGATGTGTCAACAATTAATGCAGGAGATGAATATTTTGTCTGTGGATATGTAGTTAAAAAAGATAATAACGATGATATTTTAAATGCTAGTACCAATAATAATCAACTAATGTTGTACGATTGTAACGAGGGCGCCATTGCGTCTACAAATAAAGATTCTATTGGCTTATTTTCAACAATGAATAAATTTGCTGAGAGTTCAGATATTTATCAAACCTCTAGTAACACTTTACCATCGTCATCAGGAGTAACTGACGATAATAAAGTAAAAATTACACTTTTGAATCCAATTGATGCTAAAAAAATAGCAAAATTAGATAATGTCAAATTCACAGGAATGGTGAAAGGGGATTATCAAATAAAAAAGGTAGATATTAAAAATGAGATAAAAAAATCAAATATCAAAGATATATTAAAAATTCCATTTGTCTTTAATGTAAACACAGAAATTGGACCAATCCAACTAGGTGATATGTTCTTTGGATGTATCACTGCAGAGGATTATTCCTCTGCTGAACATTCCGAATGTGAAAAAAGATATATTAAATCTTTTGATAAATCTAATGATTTTTACCCAGCACATTAATTGACTGATACAGCCATGGTTCCCAATTCATATGAAAATCTTTATTGGATACCAATTCCTTTTGTATACAGGCTAGGTTCAAAATTAACATACTCATGAGAGTAAGGCTCTAACTGAACCAATATCCGAGTAGATATACTACTAACTCATAAAGAAGGTGAATAGATGTTTTACGCCTGTAAGACAAAATAAAAAAAGAAAACCAAAAAGAATGAAAAAGAAAAATGAATGGAAAGCAATATATCTAGCATAAGCTATTATTGATATCCTTTAATATTATGAATTATAATAGCAAATTACGGTTAACAGGAACATAAAGATGACCTGATACGGATGGAGATTTTCATAGATGTTACCTTAAGCAGAAAATACTATAGCTAAGAACATTCTATCTATCGTATGAATCAAATCAAATTTGAAAGAAATAGAACATCTAACTATATTGTTATGTATTCTCTTTATCTGTATTTTCTTGGTTCGAGTCTCAGTAGCATCTGGGTGCTATCGATTATATTTACGATGTATGGAAAAGGAGTTATGTTTCTGTTTGGAATTGGATACAAAGATTTGGTTCCTGCCAGATCTACAAAAGAAAAAGAGTAACTGCTTTTATTATAGATGAAACCATTGTTCAGATTGGTAATCAACATTATTGGCTGTGGTTTTGTATAGAACCAATTAATTCTTCAGTGCTTGGAATCTATATTTCTGAAGAGAGAAACATGTTTGTAGCTGAAAAATTCATCAGATCGTTAGTCTCCAAATATGGAAAACATACTGTCTATACAGATGGTGGTACCTGGTATGATCACTACAACATAACTTGATTAAAACACCATCTGCATTCACCATTTCATAAAAGTTTAATGGAAAGAGTAAATCAGTATTTGAAGGATAGAATTGAATCATTTGATGATTACTATCCATGTAGGTCCAAAGATGAATGCAATCTATTTCATGTACATAACTGGATACAATTTTTCACTTCAATGTATAATGATGTAATAGTAAATAATAACAATAATTTTTGTTAAAGCGGGAGGTGAATATTATCTTATCAACAGAGCCGTCGAAAGTAATATCATTAAAGTTGAATTATTTCATAATTAAATTTCTATATAATCATATTTAAATTCTAATTTATTAAAACAATAATTGACTCTCCTTTTCGCATTGCTATAGGTATTACTTCCTACGGAGAAGTATTGATATGTTAATAGTATTAATTATTTTAACATAATTTGTATATGTAGAATAATGGTTGTAATAAACATAAATATGATAAATTGTTTCTAATATTAAAGTTAATTATAAATATACTGCAAAATAATAAAATAAGATAATATTTATTCAAAGTCACTATATTTACAATATTTCGTAACTTATTATATATAGAACAAATTAAAATACTGAGAAATTATAATACATGAAATTTACCATCCCGCAAGAATCTTTGCAGCCTCTCGAATATAGCTTGGGATATGTTCTCACCAGGATTGGTTGAATAGTAGACACCAATTACATCTCGAGCTGGATCTACATATATTCTGCCTCTAGATTTCAATTTTTAAACATCGCCCCATCATCAAACACCATATCCCATTGTAATGAGTTCAACAGAGGTTCTTCACCAAAAGTTTTTACTCCAGAATTCCATTTTTCACTGTCCTTGAATGCATCGGGAGAACCTCCAGTTTGTAATCGCTTGAGCACATCTGGAGGACTCACTGCAGTTGGCTGCTTTATCCCAACTCGGAGTAAATTGCATAGCATAACGAGCAAAATCCTGAGAGAAGTAGATATCAATCCGAGTGGAAGAGCAGCACCATCTGGAGTCAAATTGATTAATGCGTCCACTGCGTTCCCAACTTGACCATACACGTTGCTGAAAAATATCTGACCACGATTTGTTTTCTATCTTCTCAGCAATTAATGTTGGAATCATAGTTACCATTGAAGAATAGCGCATTTTGGTTCCAGGAACCTCATCTAATTTCTACATCTTTTATGACATCATTCCAGTTTTCAGTCACCATTCTTTCCAGGAGATAGATTAAATATGGAACTAAAAAAACGAAACAATAACAGAATTTGGATCGAAAATAGTTTGTACCGTTTCCTCAACATCTAGACCAGTTGCCATATTTAAGGCATCAATAATCTTTACTCCATCCCAGTTCGTTCCTTTAAGCTCAGGAAGATGGTCTGTTACTAGATCCTGCAGGTTTACCTTCCCTTCTGCCTCAAGTTGTGCCAGTACTAGACCTACAGTTGTCTTTGCTGAGGACATCCAAACATGAGAATCAGTCGGATGCATACCAGGATATGCTTGATAGACAATCTTGCCGTTATGAGCTATCAATAATCCCTGAGTTCGATATTTTGGATCTGCTATATATTGATTAAGTGTCATTTTGCCATTGCTTGTATTTAATAGGATATTTCCTATATCATAATTTAGTTCGACATCAAGTTCCTTTACTGGTCCCTCCGGCATGATTACCGCAGTCGGTAAAAATTCAGATAGATGAAGGAGATAATAAACTGAATGATCACCTCCCATCTGTAAATGGAAATTATTAAAATATTCTCTAGCTTCATCAATAAAGTTTGGTGAAAATGACTTTTGTCCAACATTGATAGGTTGGGTGATATTTGCACCAGGTACTTTTTTATAATAAGTCAAAGGATCTTGCGCATGTATGTTTTTAACACTTTCATGTCCAAATAATAAAATTGAAATAGATAAAAAAATTGTACAATATATCATTGTTTTTTTGAAAATCACTTTTATTTTCTATTATGACCTAACCCGGAAATAAGTATAAATAGTTTATGTCTTTATTTTTTATCATTAAGTGTATTTTTATTTAGATTATTAATAAAATATTAATTTTTATCAACGATGAGTATCATTATTTATAATAAAATTAAATTATAGCAATACAACAAGATTTAATATAAAATAGAAGAATAATGTATTGGACTCTACTTTTCGCACCGATATAGGTATTACTCCCGACGGGCCCGTAGTTTTCTAGGGCCCACCTGTTTAGAAAATAATAATTAATGACTACATATAATATCTAAATCTTACAAACAGAGCCTAATTCTCACTATTAACTGCATTACGAATCATCATAACCATTTCATTATTTACTGACTGGCATGATCAATCCAGTTTATGCCTGATTGTAAATTCCATTGTCTTACCAGAGATTGGAATAGTTGTCTTTAACGATGAAAATCTCTTGATATTTTTGGTTAAAGTAGCTATTTCACCCCTGTCAGGTGATAGTAATATTCTATAGATATGAATATTTCATTATTTAACAATCATTAAGTTTATTGTTCTCTATGTCTTTGTAACAATTCTATTTGAGGACGATTAGAAACAGGTAAACGTAAATACCTATTAGTTAATTCTTTCATAGCCGCATAACATTTGCTTTTTTTGGACAATTCTAAAAAATAGTCTGAAAAAGAAACACCGTAATCATCGGATATAGTTATCTTCTTGTTTTCGAACAAAGCATCATGAAATCTACATAGGCAGATCAAATTTTCCAAAATTCCTCTTAATTGTTTATCTACTGACCATGGAATTATATGGCTTGCAATAAGCATGTCTTTGTCTGCGATATCGCATAATGCACACTTTCCTAAATATTGTTTCAATACTGTTTTTCTTATTGTATTTTGACCTCTTCTCTGTTTGATTGATATTGTGTTTTCTCCTGTAAATACCTCACTTATTAATTCCCGATCATTGTTTTTGATAGCTTTTTCTATGCTTTTTTCATCAATTTCAGACAGATCGATTTTTCTATCTTTGAAATCAGGAATTTGTTTCCAATAATTAAGATTTTGGTTTATTTCAAATAGTTCTGGAATATGATCAATACTTAATTGATAGCCATTAGAGTTTTCCTTTATACGAATCATCCATCTTTTACTTTTACTATGAGTTCTCAAACGTGCTGCATTTGAATCAAAAATTTTGATTATATATTCTCTTGGTAAAATAAATGTCTTTTCTGGTCCGGCAAGACTTAAAGCAAGATAGACGTTTTGTGATAAATTCATAAAACGATCATATGTATTGGTATTTAAGCCGTACCATCTGTGTTTATCTGATGATATCTTTACATGTATAATAGTTCCTGAAGAAAGAATTTGAAGTGTATTGTCCTCAAGTTCGTTTATATCCATATTAAATCTTCGTTCAAGATATCTTTTCATTCGTGTGGCATAATTTCTATTATCTATCGACTCGATATTGTTGTTTGAAATATCAATAGTAGTTTGATATTGAGTTATCTTGCCCTCACAAATAGAAATTAATTTATTGATTTGATCATTACTAAACCCAGTGATATTTAAGGAAATTATGTTATCTACTTTACTTACAACATTATTTCTTTCTAAGACTCGAAAAACTTCAACATATCTATAATCTTTTTCAGAATCTGAAAGATTATATCTTTTAAGTTCGTCTGCAATATCGACTCGGTTGGCAGATCCTCCATTTTGCAAAAGAAATTTAATCACGACTGGTTGATAATTTGCTTTCATTACCATTGTTTCTACATAATGCTTTAACTGTTTGAAAGTGGAAATGGGTGATGAACTCAATTTATCGCGTTCATTCCTCTAAATATTATACATTTACTTGGATAGATATTTACTTTTATTTACAGGCTATATTTAATTAAAAAATCTCTACCTTATCTAACGAATTGATTATTTCTTCAGAATTCAATATATTGTCAGGATTTCTTTTAATTAAAGTTTCTAAAAAAAACTATATACAATGTAGTAGAACCCCACTACATGGAGGATTCAACTCCCGACGGACTCAAGGGTTTTTAGGTTATCCTGACAGAATGATTAACAATACCAGCATATACGCTAATATCATCTATTACTAAAGTAGATTGTCCAAACTTTTCTGGTAATTCGATCGTTGTTGAATTATCTTGAATTACTTCATATTTTAATGTCTTTTTATCTACATCATAAATAGGATTAAACAATTTTATTATTACATCATCTTGTTCTTCTAATTCATCTATAACCAAAACAGCATTAGGAGCATCCACTGTAAAACTATTTACTCCAGTAGACCAGTTACCAATGAAATCTGATGTACTCACAGAAGTAACAATTCTATCAGGTCTATCTGAAAATAAAATAGTTTTGTCTGAAACGTCATTTAACTCTAAAGAATAAGAAGTTTCATTGATTTTAGATATCTTTCCAGAATTAGAGTGCTGAATTGAAAAGAATTTTGGCTTGTCTGAATCTGTCATATTTTCCTGAGCATAAACTGTTGAGTAACTTGCAGCAATAAAAAGAATTGATATTACAGAAAGGAATATTGGTATACTAAAATTATTTTTCATTACTTGCTTGTAAAGATTATAATATTTAAATTATTACCAAATAAATTTATTCGGACTCTACTTTTAGAACCGCTATAGGTATTACTCTTAACATGACTGTGTTTTCATTGGTTACAAAATCAGTGTATGTGTATTGGATGATTACCATCTATTACTAAAGTAGTTTATCCAACCTCCTTTTATAATCTATTGAGGTTGCATGTCTATTACTAAAGTAGTTTGTCCAAACTCATTTGGCAATTTACTAATTGTATTATTTAGATAATTGAAATTATATACCAAAACGTTAGAATCATAATCATATGCAGGTTCAAACAATTCAAGAATTGCTACATCCTGGCCATCTTGGTCATCTATAACTAAAGCAGCATTAGGTGGATCTGAAAAGAAACTATTTTTTGCATCTATACCTGCATCATACCATCTATCTAAAAACTGTTGAGTACTTTCTGTCTTCACAATCCTATCTGGTCTATCTGAGAATAAGATAGGGTTTGATACATCATGTAATTCCAAGAAATTAGTTGTTGCATTTACTTTAGAAATTGAACCAGATTGAGCATGTTGTATTGCAATGAAATTGATTGGTTCATTGGAGGAAGTTATATTTTCTGGTTGCTGTCCATATATCATATTATTACTAAATAACACCAATGAAGAAACAATTCCTAAAATTAAGAATAATGATAATTTAATCATTAACAGCCTTATAAGAAAAGAACTAAATATATTCTAATCTTATATAAATATAAAAAGAAGAATTAGATACAAATGGCTATGTTAGGTGACCTAATTTATGAAGGAAAAGGAAGAATTATCGGTACAAGAGTATTAAATGCCGAAGAAAATAAAATTGAATATACATTGATAGAGGAAGGAAAATTCAAAAATATCGATGTAACTATAACCTCAACATTTTGGACTATTCCTACAGGTAAAGATATAGTTTATGGTGAAGCAGAGGCGTTAATTACTACAAAGAATGGTGAAGGAACAGCAAGTTACAAAGGCTATGGCATAGGTCGTTCGATGGAGAAAAGAGGAACAATTTTTAGAGCTACAAATTTCTATAAAACATCATCTAATGGGAAACTCTCATTTCTTAACAATACCGTAGGAGCAGTTGAAGCAGAGGCACATGAAAATCACCATTCAGGAAAAGTTTGGGAATGGAAATAATAAAAAAATAAAAAATAAATAAATAAAAATATTTTTTGTAAAGTATAAAATAAAATTAATTTTGTTAGTACAATTATTATTTGATTCTAATAATTATAAACAAACAATTATTTGAGACTGGGTCATAATTCAGTTAGCAAATATTGTCACGTAAGCAGTATTGAATTATCAATTTTTATGTTCCTAGCATGTATTTGATTGCCATAGGGTTATCTCTGTAGTTAGTTTTACAGTTATAGTATACAAGTAACTGGTATAGCAAGACCGATAACAGTACTATAGCACAAACCTTATCATATCCTCTAACAGGTACTGGCTTTATCATGAATGCCGATTTGATATGCCCTATCAAAGGTTCTATAGATGTACTTCTCAGAGAATAGATTGACTGTCCAACATTTGATTCATAAAATTCTATCAATTTTATTCTGTCAGGAGGTGTATTTTTATATCTTTGTACAGGACACAACAATCTAAATTCCATGCTATTGCTGAGATCATACAGTTCATGATCATCATATCCAGGATCTGCAGACATGTATAATGTTCTTTTAATTATTGTAACAGGTAGACTTGCTGCCAATATACTGTATATCTGATTGTCAGGTATATTGGCCGTTGTAAAATCTGCAGCCAATGGTACTATAATAGAACCAGTACTTGATATCATATGTAGTTTATATCCAAATATCCATCCCTTGGTATGACTGAATCCCCACATTGCATCAGTATCGATACCAGAACGTGGTACTACTCCCTCTTCCATAGAGGATTTATGCCAGACATAACCTTTGGCTTTGATAAGGGTACTATCTGCTGAAAGAACAGATGGATCTATTATTTTATCATGAACAAAAAGTTCACCCATTGTAGTAATTCTGTTTTTAATATCTCTAGATATTGTAGCAATACGTCTATCAAACGTTCTTCTACTAGGTATTCTTGATAGTCCACATACTTTCATTACTTTTCTGTTATACCATAGATCCATTGCAAGATATTCATATAATGCCCTATTGGAGTCTAATCGAAACCATATACGTACTATAAAGCATCTCAAAATAACAGTAGGAGAGTAGACATATGGTCTTCCAGATCGTGATTTATTATTATGTGGCCAACGAATCAAACCAATCAAATACAAAATGCTAATTAGAATAGATACAGATCTATTTTGTACTGCTAGTTTATTGGTTTGTATGGTCGTTCCACCAAAACATCATATATCAATAAACTAGCTTTATTCGTTATGAAAATAGAATAATTATGACCCAGCCTCAATTATTTAATAAATAAATACATCATAATTTTATTTATTGATTAATTATTATAAAACTCTATTGATTGTCCATTAGCATATTTTTTTTGATTTGATATCATATCATAAATCTTTTCTGCAACATCTCCTGGTTTGAGCAATTTCATACCAGATCTATCTACTCCTTGATTGATAAGATCTTTAATCATTTTTGTATCTACTCCACCAGGGCAAATTGCCATAATTTTGATATTTTTATCAGCAACTTCTTCAGCTATACTTTCAGTCAAACCTATTATTCCAAATTTGCTTGCACAATATGAAGCCATGTTTGCAAAACCAGACTTTCCAGCACCTGAACTAACATTTATTATCACACCACCAGATTTATTTTCAATCATATGTGGAAGAACTTCCTTGGTAAATAGAAAAACACCTTTTAAATTAATATCAATTGTTTTATTCCATTCGTCTTCTGTTGTATCTATTATATTTTTGTAAGACACAATACCTGCATTATTTACAAGAATATCAATCCTTCCAAATCTTTCTATGGTTTTATCTACAAGAGATTTTACCTCAGAATATTTGCTAACATCACACTGTATTCCTAAAATATTATCTTTTTTAGAGGGAAATTTTTCATATATTTCTTGTATCATATGATCTACATTTTCCTGATTGCTTGAGGATATTATTACATTCATTTCATTTTTTAATAAAAGTAATGCAGTTTCTTTACCTATACCTCTTGTACTTCCAGTAACAATAGCTGTATGTTGAGTTTGGTGGTCATGTCTTGTTTGTTGTTGTTGCTGTTGTTCTTGTTGAATATTCTGCAAATCCATAATATTTACACTATAACTTATTTTAATTTAAAAAAATAATTATTTTTAAATTAACTAATTTTAAAAAATAAATTCAATAGAGAAAAGCTAAATACAAGTTAGCATTATCTTTACATTGGTCTCCTAATTCCTTACCGGGTTGATCCATGGCTTTGACCAGCATAGGCTCCATCTATTAAAAGGGCTGATTGTCCTATATCCAATGGTAAATCACTAAATGTAGAATTATCAACAACTGTGAAATCATATCTTAGTATTTTTGTATCTTCATTATATACAGGATTGTAAAGCTCTATCACAACTGTATCTTGTTCTAATTCTCCTTTTTGTATCTCATCAACAATTAAAGCCGCATTTGGTGGTACTTTAGCATAACTTTCCTCTGCTCCTTTTAGCATATTCCAAACATCTACAAAATATTCTGTACTCAAAGACGTAACATTTCTATATGGTCTGTCTTTAAAAGAAATTGTTTTATCTGAAACATCATTTAATTGCAATAAATATGCAGTAGAATTGATTTGTGAAATTGTGCCAGAACTTGCTTGTTGAAGGCTTAAAATTGGTGAAGTAAAGAATTTGCCAAGATTCTTACCATTTATATCATCTTCAGAATAGATTGATTGAATTGATGTTGTAGTGCTAACAAGTATTATTGTTGTTAGTGTAACTGAAAATGAAAGCAATACGAATAGTTTTATATTTTTAATTTTATTCATTACTTGCTTATGAGAATATTTAATATTAAAATTTTGTTTTAACTTTAAATTATAGAATTAGTTAAATTTGGTTCATAATATCTAACAGTAGAAATTTTAGTAAAAATATTTTCTATAATCCTTATAAAAAATATATTTTATTATTCTGTTCCTATTACTGAAACATGCTCCAAATTCATAAGTAGTGTACTACAGGAACAACCACCAACTCCAACTACCAATGTAGCTTGGTCAGATTCATTTAGTAAATCAATATCTATTGTATTCTCTATAATTACGTCAAATTGTAATATCTTTTCATCTGCATCATATACAGGATTAAATAATTCTATTGATAAAGACTCTAACTTTTCTTTACCAAAAAACAATAACCCATTTAAATAAACATTTCCAAAACTATCCTTTTGAACATTCCAACCATTTACAAAATCTTCTGTGCTTATAGATTTAATAATTCTATATTCGGTATCTGAAAATAATATAGTATTATCAGCTACACCATTTAATTCTAAAGAAAAGGTATTTGAATTGATTTCTGATATTGTACCAGATTCTACATGGTGTATTGCAAATAATTTAGACTTTTGTGAATCTCTTGTTTTGTAAATATAATCATTATTGTAGTTATCATCATAGTACTCCTATTCTTGTGGTGAATAATTATATCTATTATTATAATCATAATTGTAATGATCATTGTACTCATTGTAGGACTCCTCTTGACCGTTTGCAGTTATTAGTATATTATGATTGTAGCTGTTGTAGTTGTTATTTATAAAAAATATTCCAGATACTAAAATACCTGATAAGACAAATGTAATTAAAATTGAATTCATTAAATAATTAATTATAACAAGTTGTTGTTTAATTATTTTTTTTATAAAAAATATTTTAAAAATATCTATAACAAATCATTATTTGACAAAAATCTATCTTATCTATATAGATTTATTCTAAATATGCTTATATTCAAAACATTTTACCGTAACAACACACTAAAGAATACCAAAGGTCATTCAAATCTTCATAATTATTTATTATAATATAACATTAGACTCCATTTTTCTCACTGCTACAGGTATTACTCCCGACTGGTCATTAGTTTTTTATACCCACTAATCTTATTCACAGATATTCTATAGTCATTTATCTTAATTCTATTCAAAACATTAATTTTATAAACATCAGTTTAAAATAAAAATTTTAAAAAGATTTTTTTTAATAGATACATCAAGCATGTTTAAACTTTTCACGTTCATGTTCCAGGACCAGATTGACCACCAGGATCAATGAGTAAAGTTGCCTGTCCAAACTCACCTACCAAATCAATAGATGTTACATTATCTGGAGTTACTTGATATTGCAATGAATTTTTATCTAAATCATAAATTGGATTAAACAATTCAACTATTGCAGTATCTTGTTGTGCTTCTATTTTGTCTACAACCAATACTGCATTAGGAGCATCATCTGCAAAACTATCTACGCCTGTAGACCAATTACCAATGAAGTTTTTAGTGATTTCTGTCTTTACAATTCTATCAGGCCTATCAGAGAATAAAATAGTTTTATCAGAAACATCATTTAATTCTAATGAATATGCAGTTTCATTAATCTCTGAAATTGAACCTGATTGTGCATGTTGTATTGCAAAGAATTTAGGAATGTCTGCATCTGTTGTATTTCCATCTTCTTGTGCATATACTGACATGGTGAATGAAGCAACAGCAACAAGAAGAATTGATAGTGTTGAAAATAATGAAAATAAAATTAAATAATTATTTTTCATCAAATAACAATAAAGTCTATAATATTTAAATTATAATTCTATAAAACACCAATTAGAATCCTATATTTAGATCATTTTCAATTTAAATTAAGTTTTCAAATTTATTATAATTATTCAAGTTATTGTTATTGTTATTATATATATAATTTATAAGACATAAAAATACTGATAAAAGTTTTAACAGAGGTAATTATTTATTTATCTATGATGATTGCTCAATTTTGCATTTCTTTTAGCATTTGAAATATGGAATTTATTATACCAAAATAATGCTCCAGACGGTTCTGTTAACTTAAGCAGAAACAGCTATAGCTAAGAACTTTATATTTATCGTATGAATCAAATCAAATTTGAAAGAAATAGAACAGCTTCTTTTATTGTAATGTATTCTCTTTATCTGTATTTCTTGGTTTGAGCCTACGCAGTACATCTAAAGCATTAGTAGTATTTAGAGATGATAAAAGGAGTCATGTTTCTGTTTGGAATTGGATACAAAGGTTTGGTTCCTGTCAGATCTACAAAAGAAAAAGAGTAACTGCTTTTATTATAGATGAAACAATTATTCAGATTGGTAGTCAACATTTTTGGTTATGGATATGTATAGAACCAATTAACTCTTCGGTGCTTGGAATCTATATTTCTGAAGAGAGAAACATGCTTGTTGCAGAAAAATTCATTAGATCATTAGTTACAAAATATGGAAAACATACTGTCTATACAGATGGCGGTACATAATGGCGAGGAAGCGTGTCATGTAATTGAATTAAAACACTATCTACATTCTTCAATAGAAAAAAGTTTGATGGAAAGAGCAAACCAGTATTTTAAAGATAGAATTGAATCATTTGATGATTACTATCCTTGTAAGCAAATTGAATGTAATCTATTTCATGTTCATAACTGGATACAATTCTTTACTTCTATGTATAACGATGTAATAACAAATAATAACAATAATTTTTGGTTAAAGGAGGTGAATATTATCTTATCTTAACAGAGCCCTCCAGACATTATAATAAAATCGGATATATAAAAAAGCTCCCAAAACCAAAAATTTTCTGTATTACCTGTCACAAAATCATTGACATATCCATCATCTGCTATTGCATTGACTAGTAATGATAAGGAAGAAAGAAACCAAGGAATGTTTTGTGCATAATCCTTTCTCAATGTTACAAGTATTATTGCAGAAGGTATGATTAGTATAAAATCTAAAATAGGATACAAAATAGTTACTATAGTGACTATAAAATCATCAGCAGTATGAAAATCATAAGAAAGTAGATTAAGTAAATTATAACTAACAAAGAGTACTGTAATAATTGATATTACAACAAAAACTATAGATTTGATTTTAACATCCAAAGACCGAATTATTATTAACAAATGTAAAGCAAGAAAGCCATATCCAGCAAACCATAACGCATCTGTAATAGTTACAAATCTTTGTTCTTCTATTCCTAATCCATAATAATTATATAAAAGTGTAAAATCAGCAGAAAACCAAGATATAAGACCCAGGGTAAGAAACAAATATGATTTACCGTGAAGTCCATAAATTCCATATCTGCAGATAGAGATGATACCTAAAATTGAAGCAGTACCCGTAGTTATATTCAATATCCAAAGAGAAATAGAATGCTTACTGTGGGCCTCTGAAAGGATTACAATAGTATTTGCAATTATTACTGCTATAATTATTGAAACAATAAAATACTTTAATGTTACTCTTTGTCTAATCTTGTCTTCTGATGCCAAAGATTATTGAGAATAACAATAATATTTTATATATTTTAAAGATTCTTTTACCATTTAACTAATAACTATATGTGTAATTTCAAGATGGAAATTGAAAAATTCTATAAAAAAGTAGAGATTTATGGAATTATAGGAAACAAACACATATGTAATAATTAATTTAATATAGGTAATTGCTAATTAAGTTTCTTATAATAAAACCTAAATACAAATTAGTATTAGAATCCCACGACTTGTATGATTCTACTTTTGATCGTTCAGGATTATAATACCGCTAATTTAATCTGTATAACAATAGAAACTAAACTTTTTTACTTATGAATTAACATTAATTACATAAAGTAATACTTAAATTAATCAAAAACTCTGTTGTTATGTGACTCAAGGTCGCCCGACTGGAATTACTATTATATCCGTTCTTATGATACTTGGTGGAATAATACTTTTATTTACTGGAATTGCTCCTTTATTTGCAGGCACTTTAATTAGCATAGATTCTGATTCTTCAACTAGTCAGTTTGGATCACTCATTACAATAGGTGGTTTGGCATTAATGGCATTAGGAATAGCAAGTTTCATTGTTTCTTGGGGTCTTTTAAAAGGAAAAGGATGGGGTCGTATAATTACACTTATAATAAGCATAATTGCAATAATATTTGCAATTATTACTCTTGTAGGTAGCCAAGATTTAATATATATTATTTCAGTGATAATTTACGGTGTGATAATTTACTATATGTTTACATACAAAGTAAAATTATTTTTTGGTAAGGTTAAAGAATCAACTAATATCTAATTTATTTTTAAAAATCAAGTTTTAAATTTCTACAAGAAGGTTTCAATTATATTTCGGACTTGAAAAAGTAGTCATTATTATTTCCCGTTCATAACTTTTCGCTATGCTTATATAACTCTTCTATAATGATTATATATTGAAAAGTCTATTGGTAACAATATCAATAATTTTTCTTCTCTCTCTTACTCTCTATTCTATATCGTCTGTATTGTCTGGCAACAATTTTACAGTACTAGCTCAACAAGACTTACAGACAATAAAATATAGAGACTTGGTTATTGATTTAGGTAATGGTGTAAAGACTAATGCACAACTAACTATTCCTGCAGTTGGAAACGGACCATTTCCAGGCGTTCTTCTTATTCAGGGGTCTGGTGCAGTAGATATGAATGGGACTGAAGGATTTATCCGTATTGATAATGCAACAGGTACAAAGATATATCCCTCGGGTCAACTTACTTTCGAAATATCTCAATATCTATCAGAAAGAGGCTTTGAAGTACTTCGATACGATAAAAGAGGTGTTAGTTCAAATTATACTGTTTTGAACACAAATGTTTGGGGAAATGCTACAGCCAATGATTATATTCGAGATGGCAAGAAAGCTTTGAATGTTCTTCTACAACAACCTGAGGTGGATCCTAAGAGGATAAATATAATTGGTCATAGCGAAGGCACGATTTACGCTCCAAGAGTAGCATTAGATAATTCGACGAATGTAAAGAACATAATACTTATGGCAGTGTTAGCTCAGAACCCCACAAAAGCAGTAGAATACTATCAAGACGTATCCTTGCCCTTAGAGTATGCTTCACAAGTATTGGATAGAAATAAAACTGGAATGATATCAATACAACAAATAGCTAACGACCCTCTGTTAAGGCAATTCTTGGTGCCCTCTTCTGTTATGCTTACTAATAATACTGAAGCCATAACGACCATTCTAGCGAAGGATTTTGGCACGAGTGATTACATAAGTATTGAGAAACAACTTAAACCTTTGCTGGTAAAGGGGTATGAAAATATTACATCTTTCAGATCTCTCGAATGCAACCACCCCGCGGTTTGTCCTGTATTGTGGAAATCATTATCTAATTTGCCAACAAATCTCGGCATCATTGGTAATGTCTCTCAATCTACAGGTATTCTAATACTCAATGGAGAGAATGATACTCAGACTCCAGTTCAACAAGCGTTTCTCTTGCAACAAAGATTAACAGATGTAAATCATCCTGACCATACGTTGATAACTTATCCTAATCTTGGTCATGTATTCTATCCTTCATCCGAATGGAAATCTGAATTTGGCCCAATACAACAGTACGTTTTGAGAGATCTTTATTCATGGCTTGAATCTCATAATGGGTTTACACCTCTGGCTACTTCTAACTTACCTTCTTCATCATTCAACTCTACTAAACTAAATAATTAAGGCTAAATTCTCATTTTATTTTTCTGATTTTTTGAAAACGTTCCAATAAAAAAAAAGCTAAATATGAGATTTTAATATCTCTATAACAGACTCCTATTTTAGAACCGCTATAGGTATTACTCCCGACGGGCCCGTAGTTTTCTTTGGTTAAGAATTAAAGGTGTATATGCATTGGATGAGAACTGTCTATTACTAAAGTCGTCTCTCCAAACTCATTTGGCAATATAGTATTAGTATTATTTAGATAATTAAAATTATATACCAATATGTTAGAATCATAATCATATGCAGGTTCAAACAATTCAAGAATTGCTACATCCTGGCCTTCTTGGTCATCTATAACTAAAGCAGCATTAGGAGGATCTGAAAAGAAACTATTTTTTGTATCTGTACCTGCATCATACCATCTATCTAAAAACTGTTGAGTACTTTCTGTCTTTACAATCCTGTCTGGTCTATCTGAGAATAAGATGACATCAGAGACATCATGTAATTCCAAGAAATTAGTTGTTGCATTTACTTTAGATATTGAAGCAGATTGAGCATGTTGTATTGCAAAGAATTTTGGCATGTCGGTATCTGTCATATTTTCTTGAGCATAAATTGAAGTCAATGTTGATGCAGAAATAAGAATTGATAGGGTCGAAAGTAATATCATTAAAGTTGAATTATTTTTCATAATTGAATTTCTATATAATCATATTTAAATTCTAATTTAATAAAGGAATAATTGGACTCCACTTTTTCTCACTGCTATAGGTATTACTTCAGACTGGTAGTTTTTCCAAACCCACTAATCTTATTCATAGATATTCTATAGTCATTTATCTTAATTCTATTCAAAACATTAATTTTTTATAAAGATCAATTTAAAATAAAAATTTTAAAAAAAGATTTCCTATAGATATATCAAGCATGTTTAAACTTTTCACGTTCATGTTCCAGGGCCAGATTGACCACCAGGATCAATGAGTAAAGTTGCCTGTCCAAACTCACCTACCAAATCAATAGATGTTACATTATCTGGAATTACATTATATTTTAATGTCTTTTTATTAGAATCATAAGTAGGATTAAATAATTCTATTATTGTATTATCTTGTCTTTCTGATTCCTCTACGACCAATACAGCATTAGGTGTATCAACTGCAAAACTATCCGCTCCGGTAGACCAGTTATCTGTGAAGTTTGTTGTGCTTTCTGTTTTTACAATTCTGTCTGGTCTGTCAGAGAACAAAATAGTTTTATCAGAAACATCATTTAATTCTAAACTATATGTAGTTTCATTGATTTCAGATATTTTACCAGAAGTAGCATGTTGAATAGCAAAGAATTTAGGCATTTCTGAATCTGTTGTATTTCTATCTTCCTGTGCATATACTGATATAGTTAATGAAGTAAAAGCTACAAGTATTGATAATGTTGAAAGAAATGATATTGAAGACAAATTATTAATTTTCATGAATTACAAATAAAAAAAATCATATTTAAATCTGATTTATTAAAACAATAATTGGGGTCCTATTTTTGCACCGCTATAGGTATTACTCCCAATTGTTCAGTAGTTTTCTCCATTCATCTACTTTTGATTTTGCATATTACAAACCTACTATTAGTTATTATTAATGCTGTGTATTTTTATATCAATTAATAATTTCCTGAATTATAAGGCATAGGGTTAATAGTAAGTTAATGTTACTAAACATTAGAAAAAAAATGCATTACCCACAAAAAAGTAAAGGAAACAACACTTCTGTTTTCATCATTATCTTCATGTTTATAATGATTATTTCTACTACCACTGTCATTATTATGACTACTACTACCAATCATGTATATGGTCAGCAAGATAACACAAATTTCAATGCAATAGATTCATCAAACATACAAAGTATTCCAGCAAAAAAAATTCAGATAGGTGATATTGAAATTTCATACAAAATGTTAGGAAAAGGTGACCATATCATCCTTTTCAATGGCGCTTCTGATGTTATGGATGCGTGGGACCTTTCCTTTCTAACAAATCTTTCTTCAAATCACACAGTAATTGTGTTTGATAGTCGTGGACTTGGAAATACAACAATGGGTTCTAAATCATATTCTATGCAGCAACTTGCAAGTGATGCAGCTGGTCTACTGGGTGCTCTGAATATACCAAAAGCAGATGTTATGGGATATTCTCTTGGATCATTTATAGCTCAACAGTTTACAATGATGTATCCAGATAAGGTTAACACTCTTACACTTGTTGGTTCATCATGTGGCGGTAAAGATCAAATACCCAAACCAGCTGAGTTTATAAAATTGCAATCCGAAGTTGTAAACAAATCTCTAAATAATGTTTCTATATCTCAAGAGGAGATGAAAGAGCTTGTAGCTGCTTCAGTAGGAGTAGGATGGATTAAACTGCATCCTGAAGTCCTTGATAACATTCCAACTATGCAGCAAGCGAAGCCTGGACTTTCCCCTGAAGCAATGAATAATCAGAATAATATAGGAAAAGAGTGGGAGGCAACCAACTGGAGTGGTGCTTGTGATGAGCTTGCAAAATTAGCCAAACCTACTTTGGTCATAACTGGAACTGATGATAATATGTACGTGCCACATGTTAATTCTTTAAAGATTGTAGAGAAGATTCCAGGAGCCTGGCTTGTACAGATCAAAAATGCTGGTCATGCAGTAATGGATCAATATCCAGAAGAGATAGGTAAAATAATGAATACATTTCTATCCACTGCAGCACAATCCAACTAATAACATATTTTTCTTATGATCTAATAGTAGTAGTAATAAGTTATTAGATCTCTTCTTGAAGATAATAAGTAAATCAGATTCAATAATAAAATAACTTAAGTTAACCTTATGGTTAGAATCATATCCTTTGATAATTCACACTAATATGTCTTCTTGATATGCGTAATTTGATGAGTCTGGATAGTTACAAGATGATTAGTTAAATTTACCATCTAAATTAAATAAGTTTCTAACAATAAAGCATTATCTTTACATTAGACTCCCATATTAGAACCGCTATAGGTATTACTATTCTTTTAATTATATTATCTATACCAATTAATATGATTATGCTGACATTAATTTAACATTACAGTCATACATTTTAGATAATAATAGATTTAGCTAACTTGGTAAGCATACAACCATTCGTTTGGTGTTAGAGAAAAGTAACATTCCAAGAGCAAGATTTGAGCAATTGTATAGAAAAGAATCTAATTCAGATACCAAGGAAAGAATGTTGCTTGTGTTAAATGTAGTATATGATAAACATATTCCTGCACAAGTAGCCCGAGATCTACACAGAAGTAGAACATGGGCATCTGACTGGTTAAGAAGATACAGAGAAGAAGGTATAGAAGGATTGAAAGACAGACCAAAAAGTGGTAGACCACCAGATATACCACAGATAATAGTATCCAAAATAAAAAATGAATTGTTATCTCGCAAACAAGGCTGGACTACAAAACAGGTTTATGATATTATAGTCAGAGAAAGTGGTATACACTACCATCATATTTACATCTATACATTACTTCGAAGATGGGGATTCAAACAGAAAGTACCTAGAAAGACACATGTAAACACAGCATCAAAAGAAGAGAAAGAAGATTTTAAAAAAGAGCAAGAGAAATACTGGACAATTTAAAAGATGGATTTACAGTAGTATCGACAGACGAATCATTCTTCTTTTTTGATTTACTTGTTAGGAAAGTATGGATAAGCAAAGATGAAAGACCAGTTGTAAGAATTACCGGATCACATCAGGAATCAGTTTTATTTGGTGCTACAAGTTTACAAGGAAAACAACTGTTCAGGCAGTATGACTGGTTTAATCAAAATACATTTTTAGATTACCTAAAGCAAATCCATAGGAAGTTTCCAAAATGTTATCTGTTCCTGGATAAAGCAAAACAACATTACAAATCACAAAAGGTATTACAATATTTTACTGATAATAAAGATATTCTAATTCCAATATACCAACCAACAGCATCTCCTGAATTTATGGTACTGGAAGAGATATGGAAGATAGCCAAAGATGATTTACTTGTTCTACAATACTACTCATCATTTACAGATTTTAGAAAGAAAATATCAATATATTTTAGAACAAAAAGATTCAATCTGAATATGAGGAATTACCTTCTTAGAGATGAGTAAGCGTATTTATCTTAATTAGTATAATATGAAACTATTTTTTAAATTGTTTAATCATGTTATTTATTTGTATTTTTATTTGTTTTATCTGAAAGTGATGGTGGTAGTTTACCACTTTTTATTGTAATTGTTAATGTCATTATAATTGTATACTAATTGATATCACTTTAGTACAGTACTTACATGACAATATTTTCAAGATAATGAGTAAATTAAACATTTTATTTTTCTGATAAAATACAAAATATTCTACATTACTATTTAAGTAAAATAAAATCCTGTGAAAATTTGATTCAAAAATTATAGGAAGATACATTATGCTACATGTTAGCAATTAGTACTAACATTTCTCACAATGTCTTAATAACTATGTAGATAAAATCAAGTCAATGTTTCTGCATTATAATGATGATAAATTCAAAAAAATTATAGATGAATTTATACTAAACTCATCAGATAATGAATCAATAAAATCCATTTTAAGGAATGTAGATTTTGAGGCATTCAAATTAGGAATTTCCTTTTATCAAATGATATTCATATTAATCCAAAAAGACGGCATTCATAAGAGAAAATCTCAAATAAGATAAATGACAAAACCTGAAATAAATTTTCAATTATATATGTTTTATAATAAGTTTTTAATAATGTAGTAGAACGCTACTACATGGAGAATTCAACTCACGAACAGCTTACTAGATCTGTAGACGAACCCTATTGATAGAAGATCACATTACTACAGTTTTTTGATTAATTTTATATGATACTAATCTATTTGAAGTAAATTTCATTAGTATTAATTTCCAAATTTTGAAGTTATTGAAAAATATTTTACTGTAATAAAAATAAAATAAAGAATATATGTGTATTTATTGAATATATTATTATATATTCTTCAAATCATATTTCTGGTATCTATCTATTACCACCTAAAGCAATCATTTCAGCTACTACACCTTGATTAGATCCTGTATCTATGAATGACGTTACCTGTCCAAATTTAGTTGATATATTAATGGATGTTGCATTATCTGGAGTTACTTCATATTTTAATGTCTTTTTATCTAAATCATAAATTGGATTAAATAAATCAACAATAGCATTATCTTGTATTCCTTGTTCATCTACTACCAAAACAGCATTTGGAGCATCTAATGCAAAACTATTTGGTCCATTAGTCCAGTTACCTATAAAATCAGCTGTGCTTATAGATGTAACTATTCTCTCTGGTCTATCAGAAAACAAAATAGTCTTGTCAGAAACATCATTCAATTCTAAAGAATAAGCAGTCGAATTAGTTTCAGAAATGGAACCTGATTGTGCATGTTGAATTGCAAAGAATTTCATTGGTTCTTCTGAATCTGTTACATTTCCTTCTTCTTGAGCATAAACTGTTGCAGTTAATGAGGTTGCAACATTAAGAATTGATAGTGTTGATAACAACCATATTGAAGTTAAATTTATTTTCATGAATGGTTTGTAAAGGTTATAATATTTAAAAGCACCTTAAACGTAATTGGACTCCTATATTATAACCACTAGAGGTATTACTCTCGACAGGCTACAAAATTTTTAGATTTATCTATTTCATTCAAAAGTATTCTATATTTGATTAATTTAATTCCATTTAGCAAGAAAATTGGCTTTTATAATGATATATTAGAAATATAAAACCATTTCCTAAAATTAGGTAAATATATCCAAAATTGAGTAATAAACTATTTTTAGCTTTTTCTTTAAAATCATTAGAAAATAGAAAATATATGTTTATTTTACTCTATTTGAAATTAAATATATGGAACTATTCTATAGTAGCTTCTTTTGTTTTTCATTAACAGAATATTAAAATAGGTTAACCTTATATAAAAAATATGAAATACAGAAGTCGAACAGAAATTGTTAGTAATATACTACAAGCTGCAAATGGAGGGGGAACCAAAACAAAAATTATGTATAAAGCTTTTCTAAGTTATGCACAGTTAAAAGAATATCTTTCAATTTTGATGGAAAATAATCTGATAGAATACTTAGAAGGAACGGTAACATTTAAAACTACAGCAAAAGGATTAAGCTTTCTTGACATGCATGATGAAATGGGTAAATTATTACAAACCCCAATTAAAAACAATTAATTGGATTTAATAAGTTAAATCTGGAATAACTGAATATTGTCCAATATCAAAATAAAACTAAATGGAATTTAATACTTTGATATTAGTTTGAATATCAAATATTATAAATTTTTATTTTTTTTCTTGATATAAGTTATTTATTCTGTACTCTCAAAGTAACTAATTGAAGTAAATCTCTAGAATCTACCAATAATGTTGATTCTCCAAAATCATTAGGAATATTAATAGAAGTGTTTTGAGAAAATTGATATAATATTTTAGTGTGTTTTCATTTAAACTATAGATAGGATTGAACAATTCTAATTCAATAGTCTTTTCTACTTCATCATAACCAATCACCTAATCTGTATTTTGTGTATCAACTGCAATATTATCTATTTCTATCCCCAAATTACCTACAAAATCTTATTTACTTATGTAACTATTATAAATGGTCTATCTAAAAACAAGATTATGTTATCAGATAAATAATTTAATTCCAATGAATATGCAGTTTCATTGATTTCAAATATTGAACCAAAATTAGCATGTTGAATTGCAAAGAACTGGGAAATCTGTATCTGTCCTATTTTCTTGTGCATATACTGACATGATAAATGAAGTAACAGCAAAAAGAAATGCTAAAGTGGAAAGAAATGATATTGAAGAAATATTATTAATTTTCATTTATTACAAATAAATAAAATCATATTTAAATTCTAATTTAATAAAGGAATAATTGCACTCCTATTTACATAATATAAAAAATAAAATTTTTTATCTTCATAATCCTTTAGATTTCATTTGACTTACTATTTTATCTATAAAAGATCTTCCAATCTTTGCCATTTTGTTATTAGCATTCTCTAAAATAGGTTTATCTTGATGTGAAAGATATAATTTATCAAATTTTATTTTGTTTGATGTTCTCACTATTGATAGAGAAGTTACTAAAGGATCAATGAAAAAATCTGTTGTTGGCTCAATAATTCCATATTTTGCGTTTTTAGAAAACATATCTGCACCAAATAGTATCTTGCTTTCTTCATGGTACAAAGCAATATGACCAAATGTATGTCCTGGAGTATGAATGACAGTTAAACTTTTTACTTTTGTCAAATCATCTAATGTACTGTCTACTTGAATAGGTTCTGCATCTAAACGTCCAAATCTCTTTAGTATATCATCTATTTTTAGATTATTTTGATCATAAATCTGTTGTAATGTGCTTTGAGAAGGAGGACCAGGATAAGGTATATTTTTAGAGATAAAAGGGGCTTCCAACCAATGCGAATAAATTTTAGCATTAGATATTTTTTTGATGTAGTTTGCCGCTTGAATATGGTCTATGTGCAGATGAGTCAAAATTATCCGTTTAATATTTTTTAATTTCAATCCAATACTATCAAGATAGGTTTCAAATTTAGGCATCTCAGAAATATAACCAGTATCAATTAGTGTCAGGTCTTCGCCATTGTCATCTTCTTGCACAATATAAGGAGTTATATTAACTCCTGGAATAGGGATTTCCAAACCCTCAACCGAATAGATATTTTTTGCTATTTGTGTCATGTCTGATATACTACTACTATTCTAAACTTACCTCAACAGGAGTTGGATTGGAAATAATATCACATACAGGTGATCTATTTTTTGCAATTTCTATCAGTTCTTGTATTTTTTCTCTTGGTGCATCTGATTTTATTTTAAAGTCTACTTTTATTTTGTCATAACCATTTCTTACGTTTTCATCTAATCCAAGAAAACCATGCAAGTCCAGATCTCCTGAAAATGATGTTTCTACTTCATCTATTTTTATTCCTCTTGCTGCGGCATGATAAATAAGAGTTGTAGTTAGACAACCATCCAATGCAGCAAGGGCGTATTCAACTGGATTAGCTCCTTTATCTTCACCTAATAGTATAGATGGTTCATCCTTGTCAAAAACAAACGGTTCATTTCGTTTGAAAGTCTGACCTGCTCCATGATACTCATCTATAGTAGTACGACTATGAGCTCCATCAATCCATTTACCCTTTGCTTTGAAATTGAATTTCGCAATCTGAGGTTTTTCTTTTATTGCTTTCATTGTTTCATTGAGTTTGGTTACATTGACTCCATTTACTAATTTGTCTTTCTGTTCATTTTTTTGATATTGATTTGTTTGATTCATAAGTATACTACACTATTGATATTGATATTAACTACGGAACAAATTTTAATGCATATCTTCCAATTGAGAAATTGAATTTGATACCTCTATGAGTAGAATGATGATTTCTAAAAAAATATGACTCTTATTTTCCGGAACGGAAATAATAGTGAAGAAAAAAGAATGAATTAACATTCTATTTTTCTGAGATAAGGATTTATCAAATTGTAATGTTTTGTTTTCTGTTGAATATAATAATTCTGAAAGAAGAATTTGAGAATAAGAATAATAATTTAAAAATTTTTAATTTTCTATTTTAAACAAGTTTTAACAGGTTAAGGTTTAAACAATTACAAATTTGTACTTTGTACTGCACAAATAAAATATTTAGGAGGTAAAAATAAAAGCTAAATACAAGTTATATTATCTGTACATTGGACTCCTATTTTCGCACCGCTATAGGTATTACTCCCGACGGGCACGTTATGTATTCTGGTTCATATACAAGTAACAACAGTATAATAGACATACAAAAAAAGGAATTGGAAGCAACAATGACGGTAAATTTATTCTGCTACAATTAGAAATATAAAATATGGAATTGGCAATTGAGAAAATAAAAAATAATATCTAAAATTTAATAATTTATGAAAAATTGTGACATATGAAATACTACATAATAATAATCATAATCAATCATATGGTCATTAAATCTCTGTAATTACCAATTTCCTTCTATCAGATAGAAAATCCAATCCAAGTATCCGCTTCTTGAATACAAAAATAGGGAATATAGTAGATCAGAAAAATCTTGTTAATAGTTGACCAAGATTATAAATTAAAAATTGATAGAATTACTTCCATTCCCAAACCTTTTTATGAGTATTTCCTGATTGGTCAACTTCATATTCAAACAATCCTACCATATTATCCAGGAAAGAAAGTTCTTGACTTGATGTTTTATAAAAATTCATTCCTCTTATTTTCATTGTTCCAGAGTCATCCAGATAACCCATACCATATCCTTGGAAACTTGCAGTTTCACCTCCTGTATTTGTAGTAATTATTGCTTGACCTTCACCTTGATACACATTATTACCTACAGGAATAGCCCAAAAAGTTTCTATTTCTGTAACATTAATTCCATTAAATATTCCTATTGATATTGCAGCGTTTTCTACCTTGCCTTCTTCTGCATTTAAGACTCTTGTACCAGTGATTTCACCTTTTCCTTCATAAATTAAATCATCTATTTTAAAAGTTTTATTCAAATTTGCTGAATCTGTTGTATTTCCATCTTCTTGTGCATATACTGGTATAATTAATGAAGTAACAGCAACAAGAAGAATTGATAGCGTAGAAACTAATGTTATTGAAATTAAATTATTATTTTTCATAATTTGAAATTACAGTTTAGAATATTTAAATTTGGCCATAATAGAACAATATTTCGACTAATTTTATACTATTATGGTTATTCATCACAATGTGTCAGTGATTGTCTAATAATTCTATTTTTTATTTATAAAACTAAATTTGGATATTAATATCAGATAATTCAAATAGGATTTATTCATGACGTAAATATTCAACTATTTCTATTTAATTTACAAATTTATATTAATTATAGATTTGATTTCATTTTAATAATTATTCTATATACAAAATAAGGATAGGAATTGTAGTTTCCAAACCTTAGTTATAAAAAAATATTTTTTTGCTATTTTACTTGTGTCATATCATTATACTACTACTTTTCTAAGCTTACTTCTACTGGGGTTGGATGTGATACTATATCAAATACCGGTGATCTTTTCTGAGCAAGTTCTACTAATTCTTGTAGTTTTTCCTCTGGTGCATCTGATTTTATCTTAAATGTAACCTTTATCTTTTCATATCCATTTCTTACATTGTCATCTAATCCAAGAAAACCATGCAAGTCTATATCTCCTGAAAGTGATGTCTCAACTTCATCTATTTTTATTCCTTTTGCAGCTGCGTGATATATCAGAGATGTAGTCAAACATCCATCAAGGGCTGCAAAAACATATTCAACAGGATTAGCTCCACGGTCTTTTCCTAATAGTACTGGTGGTTCATCTTTTTCAAAGACATATGGTTGACTTCTTTTAAAAGTTTGACATGCTCCATCAAACTCATTAATAGTGGTTTTACCATGAGCACCATCAATCCATTGACCTTTTGCTCTAAAATTGAATTTTGCAATCTCCGGTTTTTCCTTGATTACTCCAACTGTCTCAAATAGTTTTGTCACATTGACTCCATTGACAATTTGTTCTTCTTTTTCATTTTTTTCTTTATTTATTGTTGTTTGATTTGTTTTTTGATTCATATAAATGCTATCATGATAGCATTATATAAATGTTATTAATTTATGATAGCATGATAGCAAATTAATAACACATATATATCTTTTAGATGTTTTATTAGTTAGATAAAAAGAATGACACGTGATTTACTAATTAGAGGATTTGATGATAAAATACATTCTCAATTAGGAGAGTTATCCAAAGAGAAAGGAGTATCAATAAATTCAATTGTAAAAGATGCAGTTGATAAGTGGCTCAATCAACAACAACAATCAGATATTCCAAAAAAACATTATCTCTTAATTTATTCTGATGATGATTCCATATTGGGATTACTAAAATCTATGGATAGACTTGCAAAAGAAAGTGATTTATTTAGATGCTTTTGTGGTCCTCCTTCTTCTATTTCTACCAAGTATTTGTCTAAACTCAATTGGTATGATGGCACAGTAACACCTTATTGTTATGATGAAACAACACCAATCAAAAGAGATAGCAAAGGGCAAAAACAAAGTAAGCAACAGCAACAGATCCAAATTCAAAATCAAAAAGGTATTATGAATTACTGTGGCAAGGTTTTGGAAAATATAGCAACAAAAGCAAATAACAAACAAGTTTGCTGTATTGATTTTATGATAAATGATATAGCAAGATCCTCATTACAACAAGCATTAACAATTGAAAAAGCTTATGATGATAGCAGAATACCAGGACTTATGTATTGTACTTACAAAATGGAAACATTGTTAAATTCAAAGATAAAAGATCTTGTAGAATTATTTGAAGGCCATGATCAAGTCTTTATACTAAAGCAAGATGATGTTTATAAACTTCATATCACAAAGGAAAATGTACATAAACTATTCTTAGATTAATTATTTATGACAAATAGATCCAGAAACCATGTAATAGAACTCTGCTACATGGAGGATTCAACTTCTGATTGACATATTATATTTAGAATTTTTAATTTCTTAATATAATATATTATTTAATTATTGAATAATGTTCATTTAATAATTTTTTGATTCTAGTTAAAGTTACATAATAATGTTCGTAATAGATTCTTATATTTTGGGAATTCTGCCTTGCTATAAATCAATTACTTCTTGTTCTACTTCATACTTTTTTAACAGATTGCAAAGATCTTTTTACAATAATTAATAAGCATTTCCATTTATCTTCTTTTAGGAGCTAGTGTTACAGATGCTATTTGTCTTTGTAGAGATATCCAAACAAAAGAGCTATTCACATAAATTAAAATAAACTAATTTATAATCTTGAAAATTGATAAATAGATTATTACAATAGTTAAAATTAGAAATCAATAATAGAATGTATGTTTCTAAAATAATAAATGCCTAAAGTTAATAATAACATCATGCCCGGGCGTTCAATCCTGCCTTCGAATACCTACCAAAAAAGAAAAGCAAAACCTACAAAACAAAGCTTATGTCAAAAAACAGAAATAGCTATTAGCGAGGATTTTGCTAGTCTCTAAAAAAGGTGTGGAATGCGTGACCTATATAAAAGAAAACAAGGCCTGAATTATTAAATTAAGGTAATATGATCGCGATTTAGCAAAGCAAAAAAATATTTATTGAAACATTTCGATAATGTAATAAAAATCAAACATTTTGAAAATATTAGATGATTTATTATTTTGATAGAGACAAAAGTAGTTAAAAACTGATTTTCCACAATAATGAAAAATGATATCAAAATATTGTTAATCTGAATTGAATTCAAAAAAAAAAAATAAAATTGATTATTATATAAAATATTATATTTATAATGTAAATAGATATAGTTATGAGGAAAAGCCGCCATGAGGTTATTATAGTTATAATGATAATACTAGCCATATCACTTCCTCTTCCATTTAGTGTCTTTGCAGTAAATGGAACCATTCAAATACAAATCGATGGAGCAGAAATAGGGAATATTTTAAAAACATCAGCTTTTACCTTTCAAAATTCTTGGGAATGGAATGACACTTTTAATATAGGTAATAACTTAATTAAACAAGTTGATGGCGTTTCTAGTGGCGATATACTTAACGTATGTATAATAAACCTTAAAGATAAAAGAGAAGGCTGCTCCTCTGGTACGTTTAATAGTGATGGTATTGTAAGGGTAAATATTGATTTAGGTAATTAGTTACTATCGGAATATCTTTTCTTTTTAATTCTGTAATGATAACTTGATGGTGTTAACTTTGAGAGTTAAAGATATTGATGTTCTATTCTAACATTATATATTGTTTTGATTAAGAAATATAACATCTTCTATCATGGTTTTGTATTTGTATTTTCTTGAGCTAAGTCGAAGAAATATCTCTAAAGAAGCACCTCTTTAAAGTCCATGTAAGAAGTTACATGTCTATATGGAAATGATTATAAGGATTTATTCATTTCAGGTTCACGAAAGAAAAAGGATTTTTGCATTCATAATGAATGAAACTACAATTCAGATTAGTATACAGCTTTTCTTGTTTTAGATCTGTATTGAACCTGTTTAAAGATCTGTGCTTGGAATTAACATTTCGCAAGAAATATGCTTGTATTATCATCATTTTTAGAATCTCTGGATATTAAATACGATAGACATCCAGTATATTAGGACGTATAAATACATGATATCAAGAAGCTTACAGAGCAATGAGATTAAAACATTATTTGCATTCTCCACTCGTGAAGATTCTGATTGAGAAAGTTATGCAGTATATTTATAGAGCTGAATCCTTTAATTATTATCCATGTACTAAAATCGAATGCAATAATTAACATGTGATAACTGAATAGAACTATTTGTATCTATGTATAATACTATATTGAAAGAAAAGGATAAAATTCCAAATCTAATAGATGCGATTATTTCTAAAATTTAGAGCCTAAAAGTCTAATAATTATTAATCAGAATTTAATTATGGTTTATACTATGCATTGCTATGTTCTCAAACATTCTATCAAAAAATTATATTATTTTATCTTTGAGTATCAAAATTTAAATATTTTATTAGATAATCTTGTTAAAGTGAATATCATAGAAGATAACATGGGTTTTAGAAAAATCACATTTCTTGTCATAACAGTATCCTTATTTTTAGTTAATTCTTCGTTTCTTGAAAAGTCATATTCAATATCTAGCGTGACAGAATATAAAATAAATAACAATCAAAATCAATATTCATTAATTACCATCGGAATGGATAGCAATTCAATTTCTGATGTATTACCTGCAAAAATTCAGATGATTTATAATAACCAAACATATGAAGGAAAACCAATATTTTCTATCTACCGTGGAGATAGTTCTTTTTCTGCTTTTCAGAAACCTCAATTCAATATAAGTAATATAAATACGAAAATAATAAACGTAGAAAATGGTTCAGAAATAGAATTTAAAATAATAAATTATCCTCAAATTCTTAAACCATCTTATCTAGGTGTTACTGCATATAATGAGGCTGGAGAAGTAACACAAATAGTTGAAAGTGAGGAATTTTATCAAACTAATTCTAGTGGTACAAATAAAGTTAAATTAGATATGGAAGAAGGAGTTTATACACTTATAGCAACAGCTACTTGGGATGGAGAAACAGAAGATGTAGAGGGATTTCAATTAAATGCTTTCAAACTAAATTTGATTAATAATGAAAAATAAAGAATAAAATTTACTGTAAGACTTTGCCAGGAATGAAAACAAATATCTTTATCGAATATCTCATCTTGTAGAACTTCAAAGCTTGATATTAATAACCTATATTTCTCTTTTTCATAACAAAATTACATTCATCAGATCTTTTTGATAATATACTTAATAGTCATCCAACATTTCTTGATAAGTTCCAACACGGATGTTCTCTTTCTTACAAATCAAAACAATATATAATGTTAGAATAGAACATCAATATCTTTAACTCTCAAAGTTAACATAACTATTTTTTTATGTTAATATTTAAGAAAATGGTTAACTCATATAGAATTATTTTTTACTGTATATAGTATTGGTTTTTATCATCAAAATTTTTTACTAGTATATAACTATCTTCAAAACTAGTTCTATTCAATGCTTGTAACAGAAAAGCGCTTGATGGGTTAATTGCAAATTTAGTTGTTAAATGATCTTTTCCGAAGAGATCCAGACATAATTTATATGTCATCTTTCTTACCTGATATTCATTTACTATTCCAAGACTATGTAAATATTCATGAACTATGAGTGTAAAAACATAACAGTTGTACTCTTCTCTGGAGTTGGAATTTTTAACATGCTCTAATAAATAACTATTAGCTACTATCATATTTGATCCAAGAATGTGATAAGCACCTAAATTACTTGGCATCACTTGGAGAACAAGGTTTAGTCCAGTTCTGTTCATTTTAAAAACTTTTGATACAGTATACTTCACAAATTCAAATATTTCATTAAAATTTCTTATTTCAATGAACCAATTTTTATCATTTAATTTATGTTTATTATTTTGAGTTATTTTATATCCTAACTATATAGAGTGATTAGAAATTTATAAATCTAACTTGAATCTAGATTACACTTTTTCTTTTACAATTAGATTTATTATTTATTAATGTTTGATATGAACCATAATATTTTATATCTAGTTTGCTATTTATCTAAAGTTTTTGAATGACAGAAAAATTTTCATTACTATTATACGTTTATACAAAAAGAAAATAATAAATGTAATGTATCAATGTACATAGCTGGTAAAAATTTATTGAATCCATCTAAAATGATCCAATCAAAGCAAATAATTATAATGATTGCGAGTTGGATGAGATGAAGATTATCTTAATAGAGTAATTTAATCCATTAGAAAAAATAGGGAATTAGTGATCCTGAACAACTATTATTCATCCTTTGATCATCTAAACTTTTAGAATCAAATTTACTCAATATTGATATTTTTTCCCTTTTTGATTTGTTCCTTTTTGTTAAATGTTACCTCGAGAATTCCATTATTGTACCTAGATTTTCCACTTTCTATATCAATATCTTCTGGAACCTCAATAGTTTTGTGATATTTTCTATTAGGATCTTCGCTCTTGATTTCTATATATTTGTTATATGCATCTATTTTTATTTTTTCTTTACTTACCCCAGGCATTTCTGCTATGATCTTTACTTCTTTATCTGTCGTATCTACTTGTACTAAAGGTTCTCTTTCAGCTGAAAGAGTAGGGTGTGGTGAGAAACCAATATTCGAAGGTTTAACATTTCCAAATTGTCTTACATGCGGTTTTCCATCAGATCCTATATTCATAGAATATCCATATACTATAGGGCCTACTTCTCTAACCTTTGAACCATCAGAAGTCTCATATTCTCTTACTAAGTCTTTAGGTATTTTTGATTCTATACTTTTAAACTCTTCTGAAAATCTTTTTTCTAGATTATCCCTAATATTGAAAACGTCTCTAAATATATCATTGAAATCTCTTCTATCTATTAGCCAGTCAGAGGGATTTCTATTAAAACCAAATCTCCTAAACCAGTCTTCTGGTATTATATCAAATGGTGTATCCATAGTATATAATATTAAACAACCAAATATATATGTTACTCACATTCTGTGAGTATCCTATTTTATTTATGGAATTAAATAGTTATCTTCTTTCTTTAAATAACTTTATGAGAATCTACAAAAATCAAAATTGTCTAAAATAAAAAGTTATTTTATCTTTATTATAATTTTTTTAATAGAATTTGGTTTTTGTTTATGCAAACCAATTTTTAGAATTCCACTTTTGACATTTGATGATTTTATTAATAGATAGGATCAAACCCATGAATTAATTATAAATAGCCAATTATAATACATTATGTGATAATCTCTATAAAAAGAAATGTAAAAACTTAAAATTAGAATAACAAAGGACTAAACATAAGATGCAATAGATGTATATTGAAATATAAATTTCTAGGAATATAATAACAAAACTTACATTTTCAACTCATATTACTTTGGCATAATTATTAATTATTCTAGTAATTGGTTATGATTCCTTATCTACATCTAGAATATCAATTTATAGAAATGAAATTAGAAAAATTTAAAATATTAATTTGAAATTATTGATGTTAATCATTTTATAATATAAAATACATTTGAATATTAATGAGTAATATTGAAGCTTCAGAAGAAAATTTAGAATCACCATCAACATATGTTGGAGATGCATATAAGGAATATCGAAAAAAAGAGAAAAGAAAAAGAGAAGCGAAGGAAGTGAAAACATAAAGTCTGTTATATCAAACAATCATAATAGACTAAAAAATCGTTTTAATTTTTTTTGTTATATATAACTAGTATGTACTAAAACTTAAAGATCTGTTTGTTTAAATATCTATACCTTAAATAGTCATGTTTATTATTAATAATAATATTTTATTATTGTTTGAAACCTTATATGATTATCAAAGAAGTAGAAAATAAACATTATAATACCATAAAGAAGTTAATTCAATCAAGTTTTCTTACTAAACCAAAAACTAGAACTAATGGAATAAAAGATGCTTTTGAAGTAAGACAAGAAAAAAAGAAAGTTACTTTTACTTATTATGAAAATAAAAAACTAATGATACAGTCAAACCCCAATAACAATATCTATATAGAATTAATTAATATTATCTCGAAAATTATTCCAATAGAGATTGAAGAAAATAATAAACAAACTACAATAGAGGATATTTGGAATTATAAATTTCATATTGGATGCGATGAAGCTGGAGTTGGTGAAACTTTTGGTTCAATGTTTTTAGGTTGTGCGTTAATAAGTAGTAATAATTTTAAGGAAATAAATGATTTAATGAAGTATAAAAATGTTCGTGAATTGGATCGTTATGAAATCAATAAATTACTAAATAAATTAACAAATAAATTTCGATTTATTATTAAACAATATACACCTACTGAAATTGATTCTACTTCAAAAATAGTTTTACTTGATAGAGGATATGTTGAGTTAATCTCTAAAATAATAAATAACATTTCAAAATCTATTATAATAGTCGACGATTATGGTGTTTCCAGTGAATTAAGAACTTATTTACTTAAATTGACACTAAATGACAATAAAGTAATTGTTAAACATTCTGCGGATGAAGAATATACAGCATGCAAAGTAGCATCATTAGTATCTAGATATTCAAGATTAAATGAATTAGATGATATTAATAAAAAGTATAGATTAGTTGATAACAGAAAAAATTATAATTTAATCCCTGGCACCGGGGCACCATCAAACAGTCAAACCATAAGATATCTAATAGAATATAGAAAACAAAACCCTTTTTCTCATTTTCCTTCGTTTGTAAGAAAAAAATGGAAAAATGTTCAAGAAATAGAAAGGAAATATCCAAAAAAAATACAGTAACTAATTCTTACCTATTTTCAAAAGGATTAAATTAAAAATATTATTTTGACTACATATTTAAATATCTTGATTAAAGGAAATTATGCATAATTTCCCTGAAAATATTAATCCACATCTCCCAAGTTAATTTTCCCGTATTAGTATTTTGTCTACTAGGGTGATATGATGACATTAACACCTTATCAGCATCGATACGATAAATGAGTCCATGTTTAAACTTTAACTTTCTTATCTCATAAATATTACAAAATTGATCAAATGCTAATTTCCCTAGGGTTAAAAACACTTTACAACTTTTAGCTAATAATCCTAACTCCTTTCTGAGATGTTCCTCACAATTATTGACCTCTTCAGGTAATGGTTTATTTTTTGGGGGACAACATTTTACTATTGAAGTTATGTAAACATTCCTTAAAATTAATCCATCATTTAAATGATGACTATATGATTGGTTACATAGATTAAACTCATATAAAGCCTTTATTAGCCAATCTCCAGAACTATCCCCAGTAAACATTCTTCCTGTTCTATTTCCTCCATGCGCAGCTGGTGCTAGACCAATTATCATAAGTTCGGCATCTATATCTCCAAACCCCGATACAGGTTTTGACCAATAATTTAAATTCCTATATCTTTTAACTTTTTTACTTTCTATGTTTTTAATATATTCTACTAATCTTGTACATTTAACACATTTTATAATATCTTCATTTACCTCAATAAAATTTAGATTGCAATCCTGCAATATTGTATACTACATTTAAAAAATATATTTATTTTTAACTAAATTTATATAAATTAGTAGTATGACACTGTCTACGATATAAATTCTCTAAAAGTATACAATTTTCGTACATTCTTAAATGATTATCTTTAATAAATCAAATTATTACAGAGAAGCAATAATAACTAAATCTATTAAATAAAGAAAATTAATAATTGGATATAAAATACTTCTAAAATTTAGAATAAATTTATATTTAAAAATAACATATCTATTTTTAGACTTCAACTTAGTCTTCATTGGACTGATTATAGTCAAGATTCTACTAATCTTTGTATAAGATATAATGAACAGTAATAATAAGTCTGATATTAACAGATAGTTTTCTATTATTGATTATAATCTACTAAATACAATTTTAATTTAAAGCATCTAATGCTTTATTTTCTCCTTGGTTTATAAGTTCTTTAATAGTATTAACTGAAAAGTCAGCATTTTGTAAGGTGTACGGGGATTTAAAGTTGTCTCTACTTATTTTCTTTATATTGAGAATCTTCGCTCCAAATTTTTCTACCAATATTCTATGTTCTTTTTTTATATATTGTATTATGTCTTTATCTATTTGTGATTGATCATGATCTTCAAAGATATCGTATAGTGTTTCTATTAAATTAATGTGTCTAGTTATAAGTTTTGACATTTTTTCAAGGCTATGATCCTTATCAGTAAAAAGTATGTCTTTAGCTCTCGCTTGAACTTCAGTCATATTTTCAGGAAGTTTATCTATCTGTTTCGGATAGTTTTCAACAACAAAGATATTTTTGTCCTTACTTGGAGAAGCTATCATAACTTCTCTTATTGGTGTATTACTTAACAGGGATCCATCCCAAGCATAAACTCCATTATTTACCTCTACCCAAGGAAATCCATACTGAGGATATCCTATAGTAGCCAAAAGATGTTTCATTTCTATTTGTATTTTATAACTATCAAATATTATTGGATTAGACGAGAGTACATCAACCGCAGTTATTATTAGACGTATATTCCTTTTATTATTTTTGGTTTTATTATTTTTTTGTCTTACTTCAGGAGAAAGTTTTTTAAAATCTATATATTTCTCAATCGTTTTTTCAAGTATAGTATTATCATATATATATGTCCAGTTCCAAGGTGATTTACTATTTTCTTTCTTATTTAATGACTCATTCCAGTTAAACCATCTTGGAATAAAAAATTTTGGAACACCGAATAATGCTGCATTTAATGATGCTGAGGGTGCTCTATTAAATTTAATTATATTATTTTGATTATCATAATCTAATGTAAATATGTCTGGTATTATTCTATGGTTACTTTCTGCAATTTCCAGCCAAAAATTCTCTAGATCCTTGGATGGATCATTATTTATACTTCCAGCAGTAATTGCTCCATTAATTGCTCCTATCGAAGTTCCTGCTATGATATCAAATTCTACATTTTTTTTTGCAAATGTTTTACAAACTCCGCAAGCAAATGCACCTAATGAACCTCCACCTTGTAATATTAGGACATTTTCACAATCTTTTTTATGTGTATGGTTAATCATTACATCTATCTACGTTATTTATATAAAAAAATGTTCTTTAACTTTTAAATAATTACTCTAATTGTTTAAATCAGAATATTAAAAATCTTTTACTAGATAAATTTAAAATTTTTGTAAATATTTATGATATTAAATTAACTAATACAATTATAAACAAGAAATCGGATAATTTGATATTTTATATATAAATTTATCCTTTTAAAATAGCAAAAAATTGAGTGTTAAATTCAAAAAATATCTTGAAAGCATATAACAAAAATATAACAATTAAGAATATTTACCATACTATATCTTACGTCAAAAATTATAAAAGATTATTTGTAAATCTGGAACTAATTGCATAGGGAGAAATGCAAAATTGGATATATATAAAATTTTTCTTTATAGCAGAGATTGAAATAGAATTTAAAGCTATCTCTATTCGATTATAATTTTCATTTTAAAAGGATTTCTTTAAAAGCACCAAAAATATCAATATTGCATAAATTAATAATAATTATGAAGTTTTTAATAGATTGTATTATATATCTCTATAGTATATAGTACTTTGATTTTTTTGGTTCAAAATATTTTTCCTATGAAAGAATGGCATGTAAAAAGCATGGAAAAAACAATTATCAAACATGTTAAGGGTCTTCCTCCAGATGCTAGTAGATACGAATTGAGAATCCACAAACGTTATGGTGGAATAAATAAAGTTCAAAAAAAAATAAAATATGATATCAAACATGGGGTAAGCAATGAAGAAGTTGTATCTTTTTTACAAAAAGTTAGGACGGGAGAAGAATTTCTAGATATTCGTGAATGCGAAGGATCCCTAGACAGATTAAAAGAGATTGAATCTTATTTTGTGTAGACAAAATTTATGAATCTTTCCAAATTATTTTTTAGAAATTTCATTATTAAGTTCACAATAAAAAGAAAAGTAATTTAAATTGGTTTGTAAAGGAATTTGTGTACGTCATAAAGCTCTTAAACCAATAGATATCGGTAGGTATTTATCAGGACAGAAACGTTGTCAGGTTTGTCAGGTATTTATGATTTGGGGTGGTTTCTATTGCCCATGTTGTGGTTATAGATTAAGAACAAAGCCAAGAAATAAGAAATATAAATCAATTCTAAATCTTAGCAAGGTTTACCAATAATTTAAAAACAACATGGTTTCTATTTATTTTTCATTCTTCATATTTTATTCCATTTAAATTTCGAAAAAATAGAGGAGATGTTTGTATAGCTGTTTTTAATAGTAATTATAAGTGATTAAAATTATTTGCTAGCAATATATCACGCGACCTTCTCTCTGAGAATGACAAAAATAATCTACAAAATAATTTAAAAATAGTAATAATGATTTAGAATCTGTCCTAAAATTAATCTCTATAAACAATTATTCTATTTGATACTTTAAATAAACTACGATAGATCTCATCTTTCTTTTCATATCTTCTAAATAACTTTCATAATAGTTGAAATACCAAGAATTTGCTCTGTACAACCACCCATCTTGTTGTTGACTATTTTTCTATGAAATATTATTTCTTCTCTTCTATATCTCATGTGTGGATTGTATCCTCTCTTAACTATATCTTGTTCTACTTCATTACAATAAGAAACTTTGTCAAGATACAGATTCTATTTGTTCCTATTATTTCTATAAATTAGTTTGTATGAATATCCTTTGAAAACTATAGTATAAACGTATCAATTATAACAGTAAAATCATGAGTATTTACAGATATTATAAAAATTCAAAAAATCATACCTTCTTCCTTATCTATTAAAATATGCCTTTTACTTCATAATTTGTTCTTTATGGGGGGGGGGTATTACAAGTCATAACCCTAAAAAAAATAATTTACAGATAAACTATCAAGTTATTGCTAATTCCATTTGATTCCTCTTCTATGATTTTCAATTTTTTACAGTCTTGGCAAGATCATATCAATAACATCTTGTCCTTTCCTGAAAACTTTTATGGAATGTAGAACCAGAGCAATACTCTTTAGATAATATTTTCAATTGACATTCAGTTCTGAGGATACAGATTAGACCATCAAATACTTTTCTATATGAAATAATGGGACGCCATGTTGCAAAGTCTGATTTCTCATCTAGTAGAATATTTTTTAATTTTAATCCATATCTCATCTAGGATACATGTAATTGTTTTGACTAGGTGTTCTCGATGTCTTCTTCTGTTCAATTGTAATATGAATCAATATGTCAAAAAGTAACTTATTCCTCTATCTTGGATACGATCTTAAGTTATGCCCTTCTAATAAAAATACTTTAAAATTTATAATTGAACTTTTGTTAGTTATGCTAGAAAATAAATACTATTGTTGAATGTATTGTATTTTCCTCTCAGAATTTTCTTCATCATTTATTATAATTGAATTATAATTGTATCCATATATATCTGCGTGAGAGATTAGAAAAATCTGTTTAAAACTTTTATCATTAATCAATATATTCATTATGATATTTCTTCTAAATTCATCAAGGCTTGTTAATGGTTCATCTAGAATTATAAAATTAATCATGGGGATCTTTTTTTCCACGTATTTAAACGGTCGTATTGTTGACATCAGGTTAGATATAGCTATTCTGAGAGCTAATCCAAGTGCTGACTCATCTCCGCCACTTAGTTGTTCCTTATTTTTCTGGACTTTATCTTTGTTGTCTATTAGCGTCAAAGCTAATCCATGAGAAATTCGATCTTTAGTTTTTCGCATTGTACTTGATACATTTGATATTTTATATCTTCCTTCAGTGAAAGGGATTAGATAGTAATTTGTACTATGCATTAGGACATTTGCAAGTTTGCCTTCAACTATGTCATTGGATATAAATCCGTCTATCTCTCCAATAAGGAACAAAATATGTTTCAAATATTTCTCTTTTTCTTTTAATTCTTTTTGTGCATCTTGTAACATATGAATTCTTTTTAATCGAGAATTTATGTCTTCTTTTAAAGATGAAATATCATATTTGATAACTTCCACCAACTTGGATTTTTCCTTGATATGAATAAATAGATCCATTCTTTTAGAAATCATTTCATCTACATTTTGACAAGAAAAATGTCTAAATAAATCCTCTAAACTTTTTCTTTTTAGATTTTTACAAATTTTGGTTAAAGAATTTTTACAAGAATCCGTATGCACTTTTGTTTTATTGTATTGCTCATATAGTTTATCTATTTCAGATATTATTTTTTCTAATTTTAGATTTTCTGATTTAAGTTTATCTTCAAAATTTTTAATAAGCTCAGTTAAAGTAAACCCTTCATTTTCCTTCTTTATTATTTTTAAAATTAATTCATCAATTGTTTTAGATGTTAACCCAGATACTACATAATCATTTTGCTCTAATTTTGTAATGAAATTTATTTCGTCAAATAGACTAAATCTTTTTTCAAGTATTCTACTTATAAAAGGTTTAATAAGTTCTAATGTCTGTTTTTTCTTTTTTCTATCATCTAAATCTAGTTCTATTTTCTGTAATTCAATTTCTATCTTTTCAATATTTTCTTTTATTATTTTTTCCTTTCTAGAGAAATCATATATTTCTTGTTCTATGCTAGTTATTAATGTAGATGAATTAATTATAATATTTGAGCAAATTGGACAGATATTGCTTTTATCAATATACTCAATACTATTTTTTTTAATCTTAGATAAAATTTGATTTGAATTTAAAAGTTTTTTTTGTTCCTCTAGCAAATTAAACTTTTTATATTTTTTAGTTTCAATATTTTCTACATCTTGTTTATGTTTACTTATTTCTAGCTGAATTCCATTAAAACTATCAATCGAAATATTTTGAAAATTAAATGGTAAATCTAACTCAGATTCTATAATTAACTTTTTAGCATGTTTTTCATCATTTTCAATTTCCTGTAAAATATCTTTTACAGGTTTTAATGTATCTATCTTCGGATATTTTTCAATTTCTTCCGATATTTTTTTTATATTATGATTTGCATTAGATATTTTGTCTTGAAATTCTTTTATTCTATTTTTTTGAATAGTTAAATTTTCTTTTTCTCTGTTAATTAATCGTTTGATATAACTTAAATCATTATTACTTTTGTTAATAACTTCAATATTATTTTTTATATTCATTAATATATCCTTATCTGGATATGTATTAAGTAGAACACGATCATTTAATAACTCCTCTTGCTCTATATACAATTTTTTTTCTTTATCCTCTAATAATCTATTTTGTTTTTCTTGTTCAGTTTTCTCTGTTATTAAACTTCCTAATTGTAAATTTAATTCCTTAATCTCTTGATTAAGTTTGTTAGTTTTATTTCGTAAAAAGACCTTAATATTATCATCAAATTCTTCTAATCCAAATAGACTTTTTATTAATTCTCTTAATTCAATTGGATCAGCTAACGCTAATTTATCTACCTCTTTCTGTCTGATATAAACGGTTTTTTCTATTGATTCTGGATAAATACCTAGATAGGATTCAATTTCTTTATTGACTGCAGTTGTCCCACGACAAATTTGAATAAATTTACTTTTATTTTCATCCTCTATGTTATCTTTCTTAAACAATATTGCAGATGATTTGAATAAATTATTATTATCAAATCTATGTTCATTAATTTTTGTTATCTTTTTCTTTATGCTTTCTATACTTCTGATGACTCTATATTGAATATTACTAATTTCAAACGTAACAGCTACTTCACATTTTGATTCTCCATTTTTGATCAGTAATTTTCTATCTTTTTCAATCATTAGTTGTTCACCTAAAATTCCCCAAAGAATAACTTCAATAAAGCTGGTCTTTCCCATGGAATTTTTTCCTTTTATAAAAAAGAAACCGTCATCAAAATATCCATTTGCGGGAACCGATATATTATTAAAAGGTTTGAAATTTTTTGCCTCAATTTTCAAGATTTTCACAAGTATATCACTTTAACCTTTTAGAGCTTCAAAGAAAAATTTAGCTAATAAATTTGAATCCAAGTTATTCCTCTTTAAATCCTCTTTTCTTGTAGAATCTATGTATTCTTTAAATTCTTGTTCTGGATTCTCTATTAAATATTCAATAAATGGATTCTCTTGATCTATATTACTATTATATCTATTAAATTCAGTATATTGTGGAAGATCCAAAATAAATTCTACAATATTATATTCATTACTATCCAGAGTAATTTTATTCAAATATGATGCCAGTTCATTTAAATGAAAGAAAGATCCATAACTCTTGTTACCTTTCAAACTTATTTTAACTCTAGCTGCTGTAGAATAATCATATTCTTTCTTTAGATTATTTTTATTAAAGATATTTTTTATTTTTTCTATAATCTTTGCATTAGTATCTTCATCTACGATATTAACTTCTTCAGACACAATCTTTCTATGATTTTTAAAAAATTTAGGAATTATTTCTATTCCTTTGTTATTACCATCTATATTAATTATTAAATATCCTTTGTTATAACTTTGCTCTCCAAAACTCCATAACTCTGTAGAGCCAGCATACCATGCTCTATCTGTTACCTGTTGCATTTTATGATTATCTCCAAGAGCAACATAATCATAATCCCCCATTAAAAAGTCACTATGTAATGTTTTATTCTCTATCATTCCATGCGCCAATCCAATATTTATCATTTCAGGGTCTATGTTATTATTTTGAATTAAAATCCATTCTTTATATTTTGAAAATAATTGCGGTATATCAGTGGATTCAATTGAAGGATGGGCATGAACTCTTAATTTCAGTTCTGGAAAATCTTTAAACAACGGTATCTTATTTCTGATACTATCTTTCAATTCAAAATATGTAAACAGATATACATTATCAAATAAAATTGGATATTCGCTAAGGGTAGAAATACGATATTGTACATATCTTCCATGATTTCCATCTATAAATACTATGGGTATCTTTTTCTGATTTAGTTTTTTAAACGTCTCCGCAACAACTTTCCTAGCAAATTCTGGTGGTGGAGTAGGATCATTTCCCGATGGTGAATCAAAAAAATCTCCACTATGTAATATGATATCTGGTTTTAGAGCATCATTGTCTGTAACTTCGTCCACAAATCTTTTCCAAACATTATAGAAATCATCTTCAATCGGTCTTATTTCTTGATTAATAATTGAAGATCTAGTTCTCTTGGGCCTCTTACCCAAGTGAGTATCTGAAATATGGATGATTTTTATAATGATCTTAACACCTCCAAGAAAAATATCATTTAATTCATTTTAAAAATCATAGCTATCTTGGGTATAAGAAAGAGTATTTTCTGAAACTTTTCTATAGGATAACAATTTATTTTCCTTAATAAATATTTCAGATAAATTAAATACATTTAAAAACAAAGGAGTTCCAGCAAAGGAAAGTGGCGAAACTGGCCCTTGACTCATAAAAGAGTACTTTTTAGATTTAGTATTAAATGAGTTTGCCGGATCAGTAAATGATTGATATAGTTTAATTGAATTGTGATCTGATACCAATTCTTTCAGAGTCACTAAATCATTTCCTAAAGATAATCCAAATCCACAAAACATTATTCTTAATTGTTGTAAAATATCTTTGTGTACACTAGATAAAGAGGTGCTTATGAACATCCATCCTAAACCATATTTTCTAGTAGTTCTCACAGCATCTAACAATGCTATTCTTACATTCTCTAAATCAATTGAATTTTCATATTTTTCCCTTCTTGCAAATCTGTGTGCTTCATCTAGAACAACTAAAGTATTCAATGAGTTATTTTGCTGCCAGCTTTTTTCCCCCAGATTTATTAGACCGTACAATAGTCTTTTAAGAACTAAAGCTTGTATGGTTTCATTCCAGTAATCTAATTTCATGTTGTGAGCACTTTGTAAAGAAAGATCTACTATAATCATAGGTTTTTCCTTCATTGTAAATTTTCTTAGTAACGAATCAACTGTTTGAGCACCCTCTCTAAAATGAAATAACTGACATATAGGTTTCCAGATCTTTTCATAGATGTAATCTTCATCTAGTTCAGAAAGAACCGTATTTAACCGTGATCGTGGGTCTGGAGTAGAATATATTAATAATTGAATATTTGGATTACGTAATATGTTAAGTATTTCATGAAATGATTCTAATCTTATGAGATTATTAAGACTTATGTGTGATCTAGTTCTAATATAGTTAATTAAAACACTAACTGCATCCCTTTTATTTTCTCCTTTGATAGATAGATATGAAAAGAATGTAGATTCATACAATATTTCTTCAAAAAGGTCCCATCTATCCAATATTAAGTTTCTAATATTTACTACCTCAAATTTTTTCCCTAATGAAAGCAAAATTTCTTTCATATTCAAATAAAAAGCATTATTTTTACGATCACTATAAATTTCATCTAAATCAAATATTGTATCTTTCGAGAATTCACCAACTGGATCGAATATTAATAATCCCATCTCTGGATATTTGGAATACCCCATTAAAATCATTTTGGCTAATGTCGATTTTCCTGAACCTGTAGTACCAAAGATTCCTAGATGATAAGCTTCTCCGGCTCCACTAGGACCATCGCTAAAATGTTTGAACCACATAGGTAACTTTGTTTTAGATCCATAGACATAGCCAAGATAAAACAATTTGTCAAGATGTTTTTCTAATAAAGAATCTAGAATAGAATCATTAGTTAAATGAACAAATGTTCCTGTAGGAGGAACAGTGCCAAGTAAACTTGTATCAAAGTTCCCTTCATTACTGGTACTAAACACCGCACTACATATTAGCTTGCCTACATGTGTATCTTGAATACCACTAATAGGATTTACTAAACCCCTTAGTCGTGCAACGGATTTTATAGTTGGGTCTTCTAATAGTGCATTTTTAAGCTCTATTTCAGTAATTTGCCCTAAAGAATAGTTTGCTTGCGAATCTTGTATATATTTAAAAATTACTAATTCTCCTACTAGTTTTTTAGTTACTGCATTATGTAAAATATTTAAATTTATTTCACTAGTTGATGATGGTGAACCTATAGTACCAATTTGTTCGGTACTTGACAGTAATTGGTCCAATTTGCGATCACAACTTGATTCTATATTATTCTTTTCATAATTCCCATAATCATAGGTAAAATTGTCTTCCATTATTTTTACTACATCCCACTTTCTGTTCTATACGAATGCATTATAAAAATGATATCTGATATATCATCTTTAGTATTTTCTTTATCAAGTTCAGCTATGCTACTTGTTAGAATTTGTTTATATGCCGGAATGGCAGGTGATATATGTTTAGCAATTCGATCGGCTAGATAGAGTGGGTATGGTTCCATAATTGATGGAACGATACATTGATTTTTTATATTTTGAAGAAGTGAATAAAGTCTTTTTTTATCTGTTGCAATGGAATAAGGAATTTCAATTCTTAATGCTGGTGACCATTTATACGGTTTATAATAAATAACATGAAGTTCTATTATTTTTCTAATAACTTCATCCATTAAACTTTCAAGTTCACTGTTATTAGTTTTAGAAGTCATACTATCATTTGAATTAAATTTCGGAATCTTCATATGCCAATTTTCCTTAGATGTAAATTGTCTTGGTTTTGTATATTCTCCTTCGTTTAAGATCAAAGTCAGAATAGCACGATCATCATAATCTGTTGGCCATCCAAATATATCTCCGATATCGTTTCTTGAAGTATATTTTGGAATTCCCACCCACTGCTTTTCCATATGATCCGATTCTAAAATTTTTTTGTAAGAAGATAAAAATTCTTTATAAGAATCTCTAATTTTATCTGCTATAACCGTTCTTCTTTTTTCTATAAAATCAATAGCCTTATACATATGAATAAGTCCAGTAGTTAGTGATCCATCCAAAAAAACTAGATCATATGGTGAATTTGCTGCCAGATTTATCTCCATTTCAATCATTAATCCTCTTGCAGCAATCATGTTTTCAGGATCATGTTTTTCATTATTGATAAATACGCTATGATTAGGAGATTGCCATTCTCCCTTTTTTTTATCTGAGGAATTTAGACCCTCTACACCAACCGTCCCTATAGCAATTAAATCACTTCCAAGTAGTCGTTCAATTGCATAAGCGCCGTCGACTGCACAAGATGTCAAAAATTGAGTCTTAATTTCAGAATCATTTGCTAATATGTTAGATTTATCTAATTGAGAACGAAAATAGTATTTTTTCTTCTTGATTATATTTATTGAATTAAAGATATCATTCCCTATTTGTGTTGTTTTTGATAACAACTCTTCCACAAGTGAAGCTGGAATATCTGAAAAAGGAAAATCAGTAAAATTATCAGAAGTTGTTGTATTATTCTCTTTCAAAACTATATTTAGATTAGTACTATTTTATTTAATATTATTGATTATTATTGAAAATTCATTACTAATATTATAATCTTAATAAAAGACACTATTCTATTATAATTGCCAATTTGAGGTTGAATAACAAAAAGGAATTAACCATTAAAAACTAGGATATCATAACTCAAAATTCATGATATAAAGTGAGAATAATCTCTGAAAATTGAATACAGAAAAAAATTGATAAAATCAAGATGTCTTTTTGAAATTTTATACTGGCAAAGACTTGATTGTTAAATTAACTATTTATTCTTATCTAGATAAATAATTGTAAGAGATAAAGATATCCTTCTTCATACAAGTTCATTATACCGTCATAATAGTTACGTATCAAAATTGCTTTGCCACTTTTTTCTAAATAAAATCTATGAAACTAATTGTTTAGACTAAGATATAGTCTTAAGCCAATTGAAGAATTTTATTCATTATATAGCAATAAAATAACAATATAGATAAGAATCACAATTATTTGGGTAATATATTATATAACCAAATATAGAGAAAAACATACTTACTAACAAAAGTTCAATTACAAATTCTATATAATTATCTTTATTATAATTAATTTTTGGAAGTGAATGATATATGAATATATGTTAGATAACATATTTACTGTGATAGCACGTATAATATTTCTTATGGGTAATATGTTTGTAAATTTGTAATTAATGCCAGTTACAAAATACGAATACTAATACAATAAAGATCTATATTAAATATACCTTTCTTTGAGTTACATTGTTACTTATTTATCTAATATTGTGCTATTAGATAAAAACTTCTATAGTATTTATTCTTACATTAGTAGTTTTAAATTTAACTAGGATCTTTTTTCGAATCTCTTAAGTCAATAATAATCTCAATAATCATAAAACATGAAGAAACAAACTATTGTTTTATCATCTCTAGGCATATTAACAGGTTTAACTACTTGGTCAATTATGATGATAATAGGTATTATTTAGCTTCTGTAGTAAGTAATCTGCAAAATTATACATATTCATTTTGCGATTATAAAATTGAGATTTACTTTTGTCAAATTTTGGTTTATTTATTAAAATTTAAAAATTAAATCAACTGATCTCATTAAAACATGCTTCCAATTTCAATTTCAAAAATTTTATAACTTGTTCAATTGATGATTTATCTTGTCGCATTACCTTAAGTAATATATAAGACAATTTAATATTAAATTATAAAAGATTTCTAATATATTTTATTTAAATAGCTCTATTTTATTATATGTTATCTTGGTTCTAAATTCTATTAAAAATTGTAGTTATAACATTATCTTTAGAGATGAAATACAATCTTTAAACAACAATATAATATTTTGATACCTATTTAACAGTATATTTTTATTAGTAATAGATGCTTTGTTGCACAACTATGAAAATCGATAATATGATATGGAATTTTGCCAGGAACAAATTGCAAATATAACTTCTCTCCTTTACTGTGGATGCATTTTTAGTCAAAATCTACGAAAATCATAGTTGTGCAACAAAAACTGATAGTAATAGAAATAAAAGTAATTATATGTATGTTCTATATAGATTATGGATTATATAAATACAAAAAAGTATTAAACATCCGATACTTTTTCTATTCTATAAACTAAAAATGACTTGTGATTAATTGCTTAATCTTTTCCTAAATATAATAATGGTTCGTTAAAATTGTCTTTATCTGCTGAAAAGTATCCATGACCATTCCCATCACACAAATCTGAAAGTTCTGTACCTGAGTTTACTAAATGATTTTTGATCTCGATTGGAGTTGCATCTTGGTGTGTGCTTTTATATAAAGCAGCTGCTCCTGCTACATGAGGAGCGGCCATACTAGTACCAGATAAACTAGTATATGAGTTAGATTTGTAGGTAGAAAATATTTCAACACCTGGAGCAGAAATATCTACTATATCTCCATAATTACTAAACGTTGCTAATGTATCGTCTTGACCATAAGAAGTACTATGTCCATTACCTCCACATTTTCCATCTGTATCTACAATGGCAGAAACAGTAATTACATTCGGATTATTGGCAGGAGAAAATGTCTCCGCATTTGTTCCATCGTTTCCTGCAGCAACAACAAGAGTTACTCCTAAATCAACTACATTATTAACTGCGATATCTAAAGCATTAGATTTACATTCACATCCCAAACTCATTACAGCTACGTCTATTTGATCTGCATTCTCTGCAACATAATCTAAACCTTTGACTAATGTAGACATATCACCAATACCTGTCCCTTCAAGAACCTTAACTGCCCATAGTCTAGCGCCAGGAGCTATGCCGACAGTGCCTAATGAGTTATCTTTTGCAGCAGCTATTCCAGCAATATGTGTTCCATGTCCATGATCATCATCAGCAGAATTTGTATTAGGAATAAAAGACACCTGTTGATATACATTTAAATCTTCATGATCAAGATCAACTCCCGTATCTAAAACTGCGATATCTGCATTAATTGAGTTAATGTTATTACGAGCAGAACTTAAATCTCCATCTACTCTATCTATCCCCCTCGGTAATTCCTGGTGATTTAATTGAGTAAACACTTTTTGATTACTAAAGATAGATACAATCATATCTTGACCTATGTATTCAACATTAGGATTTCTTTTTAGAATTTCCAAGACATTTTCATTTGGTATTTTTATGGCTAATCCCTTGGTTACATAATTATATGTATATAGTAATTCTGTTCCTGTATTTTTCAATTCTGTTTCATAGAATTCCTCTGGGTCAAGAGTATTAAAATTATTATTACCATTATCTTTCAAATAAATAATAAATTGGTCAGGGATATGGATATTTTCATCATCTAGATAATACTGGTAATGAAAGTTGTTTGTATCTAATTGTGCAAATGTTTTATAGTAATCATTTGATAGGATAAACATAATACTAAAAACAAAGAATAATACGATAAAATTGTATTTAACAAAATTTCTATAATTCATTTTTACTGATAGAGAAAAAATAAAAGATATTAATATATACTTTTAAAAATTTTTATATTGATAAATATTAAAGTAAAATTCATGTCAAGTTTTTTTATGTATAATTATCTAGAAAATTCTAATGAATAAAATAATAATAATCTTTTTACAATACTGATATTAGTATGCAGCTTAATCAAAGATTGAGATAGTTTGTACAAAAGCTATTTAAAATAATATGAACTATTTCTACAAAAATATCCCGGGTAGTTTTTTCTTTCTTTGCATACTGAATATATTTCGTTGTAAACAATCTTCTAATACACATTTAATGATGAGACGACTAACACCTCAACAACATCTCGTTGTCCTTTTTAAGCTTCTTATATTCTTCATATCCAATATCTTGAATCAGATGTAATAGTTCATTTCTAGATCTACTTTTTCTTGTTTTTCTATTATTAGCATTTTTTCTGTTGATAGATATGGCAGGTTAAATATGCATTTTGTCTTGAAGCTTGAAATTAGTTTTACTCTCATATATTTTATATGCATAAATTTTAGTATTGTTGTAACTCATTTATTTAATAGCTACAAATTTGTTATTATGAATTATATCTTTAGTTACTCTAAAAGGTATTATCTGTTTTAAGTTTACATCAATTGCAATGTACAATTTAAGATAATCTCTTCATTTTTATTTAATATAATGACTATTTTTTGGTATCGCTATGAATTCTATGTCTACTAGCAATGTTATAGATCAGTATTTGATGTTATTGTTATTGTCATCGTTGTTGTATATACTTTTAAGATTTATACACATTTTATTAATGCTTTCTCTATTGATTAAAATCTATTTCCTTTATAATGATATCTTATGTTAATCCACTTACAATTCTATTTACTATATTGTATGAAAAGATAATCCCACTTTCAAAAACCAGCAATTCTACTTAACTGTCTGGATACAAATATGCTCTACCATGTTTTTTGTTCAAATTTTCTTATTATCTTTGTATTTAATAAACATAATATTCATAGGTATATGTTAACGTGCTATTAGAATTAAAGATTTATTATCTTCCTACATTTAATAAAAAGTTGCTTAATTACAAATAATTCACATTTTTATTAGATTAAAAAGTTTTTCCTGTGAGACTGCATAAAATGACAATCTAGTTCTAACATCAAGATTAGAATCTAGTTCCTCTCCATTTCTATCAAATAATTTTCCTCCTGCTTCCTTTGCTATTAAATACCCAGCAGCCATGTCGGTGGACCGTATCTTTCCTCTAATATCTATGTAGGCGTCCATATACCCTTTAGCAAAGTAACATAATTCAAGAGCATTTGCACCAAAATGTCTTACATGATTGGAATATGATAATATTGTTGTTAGCTCTTTAATCATGTCATATGTAATTCCAGAAACATTTGTACCTATGACAGAATCAATAGATCTAAGATCTCCTACGGATTTAACCGTACTTAGATCAATATTTCTTACATTAATTTTTTTATTATTAAAAAAAGAACCCTTGCCTTTCGATGCTGAATATATGTCTCCTGTGAATAGATCTAGAACAACTGCATCAATTACAGAACTAAGACAGAAATCTGATGCATATGCCAATGAACAACAACAAAAAGGGATCCCCCGTACTGCATTGGTAGTTCCATCTATTGCATCCATTATTAAAAAACCATTGTTTTTTTCATTATGATCTTTTCCATGAATCATTCCACATTCTTCTCCAATTACAGTAGGAAAAAAATTAGATAGCTTGATTGTATTTAATACCGCTTCTTCAGCTACTAAATCAATTTTTCTGGATATGTCTCCTCCAGCTCCTTGAGCTATTTTTAAACTTCCCTCCTCTGTTCCTATCAAATCCTTAACTGTGTGAAAAACATTTTTAGATGCTTGAATTAAAATTTCTAATATCATGAAGATTCTTTGTTATGTATATATTATAAATTGATACATTAACAGCTACAATTACTATCTGGAACATCTTAAATTCTTTTTGCTAGTTTGTTTGACTTGTATAAAATGGTAATAAATTTACATAAATATTACTAATTGTCAATATTCCTGATATGCTAATTTTTTAATTGGATAGATCAAAAGATTGTAATAAAACATCTTAACAGATCTAAATAAAATATAAAATAAATTTCTATAATATATAGATGGGTATTCAAATAGGAAATTCAAAAGAGGATTCTTCGAGATGTAAGATTGGAATATAGATAGATTGTGTATCATTACCAATATTATTTACAAACTCGAATTTTCCAGTTAATTGTTTTAGCTCTATAAACTTTCTTGTTGGCCTTTCCTCGACAGTAATATAGTGAACTATCGTGTTGACAGCTCCCGTTTCGATGAATAATAATTCCTTTCCTTTATAATTAATATAATAAAGCATAGGAATTATTCCTATTGGAGATTGAGCTGCAAATAATACAACTTTTAGCATATCCTCAAGATTTTTATATTTTAAATAAGTTGTAGGATTAGATTCTTCTGTTGATGACATTTAATAGATCTCCAACATATAAAACAATAACCTATAATACTCTTTCTTTATCCCGACAATTATACTTATAATAGATTATATATAAAGAGTGTTCAGATATTCATATAAATATACTAATATAATAAATTGAAATCATTGAAGAAAATAACAAAATATTCCTATTTCATAATATTGAATATTATTGTTATTTTTATCAATATCAATGTTTTTAACTCAGTAAATGCCGGTCCAAAAAATGATGACTTAAAAGAAATAGAAATTTGTTGTACTTGGGGTGAAGCACTAGACGATGGAATTTTGACTTTTAAAATAACAAATGTAAAACCTGTAATTAAACATGTAGTAAAAGCGGCATTTTATGATTGGGAACAAAAAATCAAACAAATAAAATTTCAAGAAGCTGACTATAACGAAAAAGCAGATATTACTATATCATTTGGAAGTGATAATGGAAAAGTCGCAGGTCAAACCATAACCAATTTCGATTCTAATGGTTTTATTTATAGTACCAAAATTTTTCTAGCCGAAAAGGCATTTACCAAAAAACTAACTAATAATTTGATCGAGTATTTAGCAAAACATGAAATTGGCCATGCTTTAGGTCTTGGCCATGCAAATTTTGATGATTCTTTGATGTCTTCTTTAGTATATAACATCAATAAAAAAATTGATAGGTGTGAAATAGAAGCTTTAAAAGAAGCTAATAACTGGAAACTAGTTGATAATTCTTCTTTTCCTAAATTAAGTAAAAATAAATATTATGTATGTAACTAATAATTATTAAATAATAATAAGATATAGATATAATCTTCTGCTCTTTTTAAATAAGCATTAAAATCTATAGTTGAGTATGTTCTAATATAATATTAAAATTAAATTTGAAAAACAAGATCTACTTTTATTGTGATGATTACTTTAAGTGGATGTAAGATCAATATAATCTATTTGATATGTATAACTAGATACAACTTTTTGTTTATACGTATAATATTAAAATAACGAATGATCTTGATAATAATAAATTAAGAAGATATGACTATTCTCCTAAATGAACGAGATAGAACTTTCGGTTCTGTTAACTTAAGCAGAAACAGCTATAGCTAAGAACTTTATATTTATCGTATGAATCAAATCAAATTTGAAAGAAATAGAACAGCTTCTTTTATTGTAATGTATTCTCTTTATCTGTACTTTCTTGGTTTGAGCCTACGCAGTACATCTAAAGCATTAGTAGTATTTAGAGATGATAAAAGGAGTCATGTTTCTGTTTGGAATTGGATACAAAGGTTTGGTTCCTGTCAGATCTACAAAAGAAAAAGAGTAACTGCTTTTATTATAGATGAAACAATTATTCAGATTGGTAGTCAACATTTTTGGTTATGGATATGTATAGAACCAATTAACTCTTCGGTGCTTGGAATCTATATTTCTGAAGAGAGAAACATGCTTGTTGCAGAAAAATTCATTAGATCATTAGTTACAAAATATGGAAAACATACTGTCTATACAGATGGCGGTACATGGTACGAGGAAGCGTGTCATGTAATTGAATTAAAACACTATCTACATTCTTCAATAGAAAAAAGTTTGATGGAAAGAGCAAACCAGTATTTTAAAGATAGAATTGAATCATTTGATGATTACTATCCTTGTAAGCAAATTGAATGTAATCTATTTCATGTTCATAACTGGATACAATTCTTTACTTCTATGTATAACGATGTAATAACAAATAATAACAATAATTTTTGGTTAAAGGAGGTGAATATTATCTTATCTTAACAGAGCCGAAATTTCTATTAAAAAAGAACTAACAGAATGATTAATGACGTTAATTGATATCTTAGTATGAACAAGTTATCTAGCGAAAGTAATTTCTTTTTGTTAGACTTGACGTTCCTCTTGATGTTCATGATCCTGTTCTGGAGTAATTAATTCCATGACCTTGGAATATAGATGTAAAAATCTCCTTCCTTTGTCAGTAATTCTGAAAATCTGTTCCTTTTCAAAATATTCAATCAATTCTCTTTCTAGTAAAATAGAAAGATATTCCTTTAATTGGCTATAAGAAAGAAAAGCTTTATACATTATTTTTGTTTTTGCAGCACCTTCTTTCGTAGCTTCTAAAATTAGAGCTACAATATCAGTTCTACTTCTATATTTCATAAACGAATTTTATAGAACAAATGTTTCATAAAAATTGATCGTATACATTCTAATTTTTATAACATAGCTATCTGATTTTTATGTCAATATTCTCGATTTTGAATCAAGTTCCACTAACAATTGCTCACCTTTTTTTGTAATAGAATAATTTCTTGAATTTTTTTTAATGTATTCTTTCATCCTTTCAATATGATAATAAATTGAACCTGTTGATAACGCAGTAGCATTTTGTATTTCAGAAAAACCAGCAGAGCCATTTTTAGCAGATATTGCACGTAATATTTTGATACGAGTTCGTCTAGCGCGGAGTTGAGTTTCTCCTATCAATAGAGATAATAATAGCAGAAATTATTTATTTTTTTCTAAATCTAATAAAATTTAGAAAGAATATAAAAAGCCTATTGTTTTATTACAAAAATATTGAGATAAATTTATTATTTTAATAATATATAGTTAACAAACATCTTCGTAAGACTTATAGACATATTGTATACTAGTCTTAGATGCGATGCAAAATTGGGGTCGTAGCGAAGCCAGGCATCGCAACGGGCTCCAGATCAAAAAATAGGGCAGATCTCAATTAAGAGAAACCCGTAGGTCAAGGGTTCAAATAATAATGGTTTCATTATTAGAATAATTCCCTTCGGCCCCATTTATTTGACAATGAGTTTCAAAATTTTATTTCGTAAACAAAAAAAACTAGAGAAAATTTTGAAATCATCTGCCTCCCTCACCCTCTTTTAGGTTACTGCATATATTAATATAAGAAATTTTATGGATATAAAGTATGGAAAATGAATCACAATCTGGTGGTAATGTTGCAATAATTGATCTTGATATTCAAGATATTGAAGGAGTTGGTCCTACAACAGCCAAAAAATTGAGAGACGCAGGCATTATTTCAGTAATGGATTTAGCGGTATCTAGTGCAGAAGAATTATCAGAAGGTATTAATGCTACAAAGGAAACTGCTGCTTCTTTTATAATATCTGCACAAAAATTATTGAGAGAAACAAATGTTTTAGATAAAGAATTCATCACTGCAGATACCGCATTACAAAAAAGAAGATCAATGTTAAGATGTTCTACTGGATCATATGCTTTAGATGATCTATTACTTGGAGGAATAGAAACACAGGCTATGACTGAATTTTATGGGGAATTTGGTTCAGGAAAATCACAAATATGTCATACATTATGTGTTATAGCTAAACAACCAATAGAAACAGGAGGTCTAGATAGTGGAGTGATATATATTGATACAGAGGGAACGTTCAGACCAGAGAGAGTAGAACAAATAGCTAGAGCAAGAGGATTTGATCCAACTGAAATTCTTAAAAATGTAGCCATATGTAAGGTATATAATAGTTCTCATCTCGAGTTAATAGTAAAAGATTTAGGAAAATATATTGATGATTTTAAAGCAAAATTAGTAATAATCGATAGCATTATTTCTCTTCATAGAGCAGAGTTCTCTGGAAGAGGGACATTAGCTGATAGACAACAGAGGTTAAATAATATGTTACATAAATTAATTAGATTAGCAGAGATATATAACATAGCTATAGTTATAACAAATCAAGTACAATCTTCTCCAGATACGTTCTTTGGCGATCCTACAAAAGCTACTGGAGGTAACGTAGTAGGACATGCTTCAACATATAGAATATATCTAAGAAAATCTGGAGAAAATAGAATTGCAAAAATTATGGATTCTCCTTATCATCCATATTCTGACACAAGGTTTACCGTTACCGAAAGAGGAGCAGATGATCTAGAAGAGCAAACTACAAAGAAAGGAAGTAAAAAATCCAGAAAGAATGAAACAGATAGCGACGAAGAAGAGGTATGACTTTTAGAAATTATTCTTATTTTTTTGCCATGATAATTTTCTATTTGAATACCACTTTCCAGATCTAATCATTGCTATTCCTATGGAAATAATAATCAAGATAGTTAATAATATGATGGGATTGATAAGAAGATTTAATGGATATGGAGCCTGAGACAAATAAGTACATTTGTATGTTCCATTATTGCTACATTCTTTTATGACAGGAAACACAAGTAATGCAATAGCAAATATAATCAAAGAAATTGTTCCGATCGATCCTATTACTGCACCTAATTTTATTAGTAATTGTATATTCATAAAAGACATAATATTTTTAAAATAGTTTCTTTTAAACTTTAATATCGTAACTTTGATATATCCATTGTTACGAAACGATAGTAGCTATCTCTGGTTACATTAGAATAATGTTCATTATAATATAAAAAAGGGAGATCCTTATATTCATGTTCATCCCATAAATCATGAACTTTATCGAAATAATCTTTTTGTTTCTTTCCTACGATCCTCAAAATCTCATGTAATAATATATGAGATACTCTAGCACAGTTATTGTCAGCAAAAAATTTTGAGCGTTGTTCATCAGAACAAGTGTTGTTAGGTCGTATCCAATCTAACATTCCAAAATTACTTGTAGCATATCCTCCTATATTATGACAAGCACCCCAAAAAGGTTTAAAATACGACAGGTAAAAGTGATATGTTGATTGTCCTCTATCTTGGTGATCTCTTAGAAGATAACCAAGAGACATTCTATCAAATAATTTCCCTGTTATTACTGGAAGGATATCTGCATCTATGTCAAACTTTAAATGAAAATATTTCTTAGTCCACCAATAAAAAAATTTTACCATAGAAGATACATAATTCCAATCTTCCTGCTCTAATCTTTTCCATTCTTCATTCTTTGCTACATATATAAAAAATAGTTTATTATTTGATATATTTTCCATATTACATTCATTCAATGAGTGAAGAAAAAACTAAAACAAACATTATACGAGTATCCACTATTACATCGATATTATGATAGAATTTTATCATTTTTATAAGTAATAGTAATTAGATCTAATATACCAATATAAAATTTTCCAAAATAATCAATGCAATTACCAAAAATATGTATAACGAATATAAAATTCTTTAGCAAATATCATTAATAAGTATGTTATATTTACAGATAAATGTAAAAGATTCACTACCACTATGAGTAACATTTTCTTTTATCTATCTAAATTGTTATTTTTACAACTATTCAATAATAATCCTTTTGTCTGGAACATTTGAAATGGCGTATGACAATCCGCATCAACATATTCTCTATCTCTATTCTGTAGCTTCACAAAAATACATGGATTAAGATTTTGTTTCTTTTTTTCAATTAGACATGTTATATTTTTTCTACTGCAATAAACTCATATGTTAAATTTTATTTTTATATATCAATGTTATCTTGTAATTATGGATATCTAGGGGACATAGTATAGAGGAATCTTATCCTGTTAAGTTGTGGAAAAATATTTTAATATATTTTATATAAATACCATTTTATTATTATCATGTGTTACATTTTCAGGTTTATCACTCTATAGTCTTCAAGAATCTAGCTGCAATTTATCAATATTTTTTTTATTAAAATTACTTATTACCTTTCTTGAAATGTTAAATCTAACCACTTATAAAATAGTTCTTTTAAGCATAATTTTCCATTTAAAACGAATTTAAAATATTCATCTGTACATTTAATTAGATTTTTCTAACACAGATCTTCGATTTTGTTTTTATCTCTAATTTTACATTTCATTGATCTTTAGATAAAAACATGTTTTTTTAGGATGTTGTAAATAGTGTTAGTACTGAGTAATATCTGTCTGCTTTACTTTAATCTCTTAACCTGAATTTGATATGGCTATAACCAAATATTTTTGTATTACTAAATAGTATTTTTGTTCTATCTAATTTGTTACTTTTCCAAGTTGGATATTATATGATTTTCTACTGTTATCCTGCATATCATTTTATATTACATATTCTATGCAGCTACCTATTCTTGAACTTATATGATTTTCTAGATATTTGATATTTATTAGAGATATGTTACAGTATTTCAAGTAGTCTGTGCTTTATCATAAGTTGAATTAACTTAAATTAAATTTTTTTTGCGATTCTATATTTATTATATATAGTTGCTAGTAGAGTACTAAGCATAATCTATGTTGGTACGAATAATGCTTAATAATGTAATCAGTATACTTTTCCATTTAATCAAGTTATATTAAAGATATTATTAATAATATATCATTGAAAAATATTGAATTGTTAATTCAAGATTGGAAAGAAAATACAATTGAACCAATCATTAAAGTTAACAAGCTTGAAAATATTACAAATATTGCATTGCAAATATCAAAAACATTGTATGATAATGACCTCAATTTAGAGAAGAGTCTAAATGAAATAAACATCATGCAAAAAGAATTGAATAGCAAAATAAATGCGAAATCTCAAAAGGATAATATCAATAACAGACCAACTCAGAAAATTGAAATAATCAATGAATTTATGTTCAAAGAAAAAGGATTTAGACCAAACATCATTGATTATCAGAATCCTATGAATAATCTTTTAAATATTGTTTTGGAAAAAAAAATGGGGATTCCCATCACATTATCAATTATATACATTTCCCTTGGAAATTCTATTGGTTTGAAATTATATCCTGTTAATTTTCCAGGATATTTTTTGGTAAAACATGTTCTAGATGAAAAAGGAGACGAGATAATTATAGATCCTTTCAGTAAGGGAAGAATTATGGATGATTATTCTCTAAAGAACATACTAGATAAACTTCTTCCACATCAAAATATTCCGTTAAATAAGCTACTTTTAACTAAAGCAACTCTCTCTCAAGTGGCTATTAGACTACTTAATAATATGAAAGAAAGCTTCTTTGAAAGCCAAGACTATGAGAGATTCAATCTATCCAATGAGATGATATTAGCAATAGATCCTCTAAATTCATACGCTATAAGAGATAAAGGAATAATTTTATATAGGACAAATCCCGAAAAAGCAAAAGAATTACTAACAAAATACCTAGAAATTGAACCAGAAGCGACTGATGCAGATTCAATTTTAAATATTATTAAAAATTTAAGAGAAAAAAATTTTTGATATAGCTTCATCAGTACACTATTTTTTTACAAAATTATGATTTTAGTTATTTTTTGATACGTCTCTAATAATTATTTTAACAAAGGAAATTCTTTTTGTAATCTTATAAATAAATTTTTTGCATTTTTTCGAGCATCTTCTTTAATTTCTTCATTAAATATTGTATTACTAAGCGAATCCATAATAGTTTGTAATTCTTGCTCTGTTAAGTAAATTTCATATTTATCAGTACCCATAGTTTTCATAGCTCACTATAAAGAAGTATAAAATTCTATTCTTTGTTAATACTACAAGATAATGATAGCAGGTCTACAAATTAAATTGATATATATTGAAGTTAAATAAAATCTAGCCATTGAAGAAGTTCTTCTTTTTTTAATTTATCGATATTTATGTTAGCTTCTTCTAATATTTTATAACTATCTTCTGTATAATCGTTAATAACAACAATTCTTTTAATACCAACTGTTATACACATTTTACTACATTCTAAACAAGGCGAAAATGTACTATAAAGTGTAGTTCCACTAGTACTTGTTCCATTTCCAAATAGTGCACATTGCATAATAGCATTTGCTTCGGCGTGAGTACATAAACATCTCTCCAAGCTACCTCCTGAACTTAATTCTCCATTCATTCTAGCTTGGCATCTATTACAACCTCCATCAATACAATTCTTTATTCCAGGAGGTGTACCATTATATCCAGTAGCAATTTGACGATTCTCTTTAACTATAACGGATCCTATTTGACGTGTAATACAATTCGAACGTAATTTTGCAATTTCAGCTTGAAGCATAAAATATACATCCCAAGAAGGTCTTACCTTGTTCCAATTTATCTTATTTTTTTTTATTATAGCCATTGTTTATTATTTTATACACTCTTTTATTATTTTAATTCTAAAAATTTTTAAAGGAATTTTTCTAGATATGTCTAATAGGAAGTGAATTTTCATTAATGCATAGAACTCTACAAAAAAATGATGAGAAACGCGCTAGGACTGTTTATCTTTTGGTTTTTTATTTTTGTGCAATAGTAATGGCATCTATTACTGTTTACTCATTGTATGTTAGCATAGATGAGTATTTAAGGACAGGTCAAGTAGTCATAGGAGAAGTTTTAGTTTATACAGAATTTCCATTTCCTGGATTATCAAAATTGATAACATACTTAATGATTGTAACCGTAGTTGGGTGGTATTGTGTAACTAAACTAGGTGGGGAAAAAGTTAGAAACATACCAGAGTCAGCTAAGGCTATTCTGCAAGTTGTTGTTCTTGCTATATTTGTTATATCTATCTATGAATTCATTTATAATTTTGTTATCTGGAATTCTTTTATTACAGTAGACGCTATAAATGGGATAGTTAGGTTAGATGACATAAGCGTACCATATCCTAATCCTGAAACACCATGGAATCTAGTATTTGCAACAAAAATGTCGTTGTCGGCTCTACTTATTTCTGCACATGGATTATATACAATTTCAAAACATAAATATAACAAAACTGAATGACATCTTGTTATTGCTTTCCTAATCTTTCCATTATTTTACATAAACATTTTGTAATACTTACTAGAAAATCTATCCTAGCATATTCATTAGGTGAATGGATTTTCGAATATAAATAAGTACATCCTAATGAGACAGAAGGTGCATTCAAAATCTTTTGAAAAGAATACATGGGACCAGTACCCGCAGATGAAACATTTAAAACAGTTTCTCCAAACATTTCTCTTGTAGATTCATTTATTAGTTTAACAAATGGATCATTATAGGATGTCCTAGCAGCTGGTTCTCCATGAATAAATTTAATATCAATATTTTTTAATAATTGTTTTTCTATATGCTTTTTTAAAAGCTCGAATTGTTTCTGTGGGTTCATATCAGGAACTAATCTAAAATCTAGTTTGACCTTTGCATAAGACGGTATTATGGTTTTAGCTCCTTGTCCTGTATAACCAGAAATTAAACCAGATATATTACAGGTTGGATATCCACATAATGCTTTCTTTATCTCAATTCCTTTGATGTTTCCCAAAAAATTTGTTATTCCATATTCAGTTTTAAATGGTTCCTCTTGGAAAATTTCAGAAGCTAAAATTGTTTCTTCTTCAGGAAGGAAATCCCTTACATCACTATACCAACCCTCTATCAAAATTCTTCCTTTCTCATCCACCATTGAATCAAGTAATTTAATTAATTTCCATGCAGGATTTTCAATAATTACAGCTAAACTGGAATGTGTATCTTTGTTAGGACCAAACGCTATCAATTCAACATATAGAAGTCCTTTCATGCCTAGACTTACGATTGGTATATTTTTTTCATTTATATACCCAAATTCCCAAATAATACAATCACATCTAAATTTTTCTCTATATTTTATGAGATATTGTTCAATATGACTACTTCCGATTTCCTCTTCGCCTTCAACGATAAACTTTACATTACATGGAATATCTCCAGTTTCTCTTATGAAAGATTCTACAGCTTTGATCCTTGTTATTAATTCTCCTTTGTCATCTGATGCTCCTCTTCCATAAATATAATTCCCAGAGGTTTTGCCACTAAATGGTGGAAAATTCCATTCATCTATAGGATCCTCAGGTTGAACATCATAATGATTGTAAAACAATAAAGTTTTTCCGCTAGGATTATTTTTAGATCTTATTTCTCCAAATACTATAGGCGGTGTTATTTTTTTATCCTCTAAATACAATATTTCTGAATTTATACCGGCATTACTCATCAATTTTTCCACAGCTGTTGCACATTCGATAAGATTCTGATTCTTTGCAGAAACACTCGGTATCCGAATAAGGGTTTGAAGATCTAAAAGCATATTTTTAATTTGAGAATCTATGTGTTTTTCTATTTGATTTTTCATCTATTTAAAATTATAAATCTCGAATTTTAACTTTTAAAATACAAGTTAAAAGTAAAGAAAATAATTTATTTTAATAATAAATAGTAAATAAGAGGAATAAATATAACCTTGAACGAGTGAAACGATAATGATGATATCATCATCTAACTTGAAAGATATTTTTTTTAATCCCAATTCTATTGCTGTAATAGGTGCTTCTGAAAAACCAGGGGTAGGAAAAGCCATTTTTTCCAATATTGTACAAGGATACAGTGGTAAAATTTTTCCTATTACGCCATCAACTCAAACAGTATCTGGAATAACAGCATACAAAAGTGTTTTAGATGTACCAGAAGAAATCGATTTGGCTGTTATTGCCACACCAAATAGGATAGTTCCACAAGTTATAGAAGAAGTAGGTAAAAAGAAAATTAAAGGTGTAATAATAGTTTCAGCGGGTTTTAAAGAGGTTGATGAAAATGGAGCCAAACTTGAGAGAGAAATTGGTGAAATCGGAGAAAAAAATGGAATTCGAATTATAGGACCTAATTGTTTGGGTATAATGAGTTTATCAAAAAATAACATGATGAATGCTACATTTTTAAAGATAACTCCAGCCTTTGGTGGAATTGCATTAGTATCGCAAAGTGGAGCAATTTGTGCAGCTACAGTTGAGGATGCACTCGCACAAGGAATAGGATTTTCAAAAGTAATCAGTATGGGAAATAAAGTGGATATGGATGAGAATGATGTTTTAGAGTTATTAGCCGATGATGAAGAGACTAAAGTTATTGTTATGTATCTTGAAGACATACACGATGGCAGAAAATTTATGGAAATTGCAAAAAAGATAACAAAGGAAAAGAAGAAACCCATTCTTGTATTAAAGTCTGGTCGTACACCGGAAGGAGCTAAGGCTGCTATGTCGCATACTGGTGCTTTGATGGGTGCAGATGAAACCTATGATGCACTACTAACTCAATCTGGAGTAATCCGAGTAGATACAATGCAAGAACTATTCGAAATATCTACGGCATTCTCCAAACAACCAGTACCTAATTTAATTGGTGGAGTGGCAATAGTTTCTAACGCAGGCGGTCCTGCTATTATATCAACTGATTCTTGTTCAAAATATGGGTTGAAAATAGCAGATATTTCTTCGTCATATACAGAGATTTCAAAAACAATACCGCCCCATGGTTCAGCACGAAATCCCGTTGATATTGTTGGAGACGCCGATTTTAATAGATTTGAAAAAGTGTTGAAAGAAGTATTGTCTAATGAAAACGTTAGTGCAGTAATTACTATGTGTACTCCTTCAGCAACATTAGATTATAATGACTTGGCAAGAACGATAATAAAAACATCTAAAGAATCAGGAAAAACCATGCTTGCTGCATTAATGGGTCTTGCTGAGGGAATGGAAAATAAACAGATCCTTTCTGATGGAGGAATTCCTCATTTCATGTATGCAGAACCTGCTATAAGAACATTAGATGCTATGTTTCGTTATAGTAAATGGCTGAAAAGAGATGATCCAAAACCTAAAGAATTCGAGGTCGATAAGACAAAAGTAAAAACTATCTTTGATAAAGTAAAAAAAGATAATCGAACAAACTTACTTGAAGAAGAAGGTTATGAGATACTAAAAGCGTATGGCTTTTCAACTCCTAAGAATTTTCTTGCAACAAATGAAGAGGAAGCTGTTAAGTTCTCAGAAGATATTGGTTACCCTGTTGTAATGAAAATTGTTTCACCAGAAATCATACATAAATCCGATTCTGGTGGAGTAAAAATTGGCATAAGAAATCAAGAACAAGCAAGAAAAGCATTTAATGATATTTTAACTAATGTAAAGAATTACAAATCTGATGCACATATAAATGGAGTTCTGGTTCAAGAAATGGTAGAAACTGCAAAAGAAACTATTTTAGGAGCAAAAAGAGATCCATTATTCGGTCCTTTAATTATGTTCGGTCTAGGGGGAATTTATGTTGAAGTTCTAAAAGATGTTATATTTAGACTGGCTCCAATAAATATTGAAGATGCCAAAGAGATGATAAACTCTATACAAACGATCAAACTGTTACAAGGTGTAAGAGGAGAAAATCCATCAGATATAGAAGGAATCATAGAAAGCTTACAACGTTTATCCCAATTAATAACTGACTTTCCTGAAATAGAAGAATTTGATATGAACCCACTGCTTGTATTAGAAAAAGGGAAAGGGGTTAGAGCAGTAGACGTCAGAATAGGAATCACAAAAAACTAAATTCAAATATTCCTTTCTCATTCAGTTTAATTTTTTCCCGCATTCCTCACAATAGATGGCATCTGCAGCATTTTGAAACATACATGAATCACATATTTTAATTTTTTCCTGGTTACTATTACTATATATCATAGATTTTTTATCCTGATCATTAGAAACTAATATTATATCTCCTATTTTTGATATATTTGTCCACGGTATCTCATTAAAATCATTATCTTGATCATCTGATATTTTTTTAGAAGTAACAAGAACTGTTATTTCTATAGTTCCATTAGAATTTTTCTTAAGACCTATTTCTTTTACATTTCCTACCAACATTGCTTCTTGATCATAAACTGGCATATCAATTATGACTTGTATAGGAAAATATTTATCTAAAGAAAGGGAAACATTCGATGATTTGTATTCTTCTCTATTTTTTGTTTGAATTGTTTTGGCACCATTTATCTTTTTCAAAGTCTCGATGCTATTTTTTTGTTCTTGCTCTTCAGTTGATGAAGATTTAGTTACATTTTGAGTTAATTGGTCAGAAATTTTACCTGATGACGAAGATTTCAAGTCTTCCTCATTATTGAACTTTCTGTATTGGGATATTGTAGTTTTACAAAATTGACATTTATACTCACCTTTTTCTATCAAAATAACTCCCTCTCCAACCTCTTCATTTGGATTTTCATAAATAATCTGAGGAGATTCAGAATAATCTTTTTCACATTTATTACAATAATATTTTAAAATTCTATCCTTATCTAGCCTACCAATTCCTGCTATAAATAATTCTGGACCTCCAAGATTTCCCTTTTTCTGTTCATCATCTGAAACTAATGCTATTATAAAACCTCCAGAACCTCGTAGTTTTTTCTCTTTTAAACCTTCATCTTCAATCATCATAACAGTTTGTTAACTATTTATAAAAACAGTCGTATTAGTGTTTGTATCATTTATTTTTATATAATCATACAATATATTCTAAACATAGACATAAAATAAAAAATTTTTATTAAATCTTAAATTATAAATCTCGATGTTCAAAAAATATTACTGAATTTAAGATAACCTTAAAAAATAAAAACTAATTTTAAATCTTAGGTATATATATAATACCTAACAACCATAAATTATATTTGTATGCAATCATATGATAATGAAGATTCTTTCGTTAAAATATCTAACTTAATAGGTGGAGAAGAATATCAGCGAGTAGCTAAAGCACTTTTAAGTACTCAGGATGCAACAGATGAGGAGATAGCAAGTGCAACTGGAATGAGAATTAATATAATTAGAAAGGTTTTATATGATATGTTTGGAAAAGCGCTAATTACTGGCATTCGTGTAAAAGATGAAAAAAAAGGATGGTTCGTTTATCGATGGCGAGCCAAAAATGATCAAGTTGACAATTTTATCGACAATCAAAAGAAAAAGATTCTAGAAAGATTACAAAAAAGATTAGAATATGAAGAATCATCCGAATTCTATCATTGCGGAAATGATCAATGTCAACGTATAAAATTCGATATAGCTATAGAATCATTTTTTAAGTGTCCAACATGCACAGATAATCTTTCTATGGTAGATAATAATGAAATAAAAGAAGCACTTAGATATAAAATCGATCAAATAATATCAGAGATTTCATCTGAAAAATAAAACTAGCTTATAATTTATAATATAGTATTATTTCATTATTCTTTTTTTTTGTTACTCTAACTAACTGTAGATTTACTCCATTAGATATTTTTGAATACCCAGAACCTTCTACTAGGGTTATTGCTTTTTTTCCTCCTATGATTTTTGGTGATATGGTTAATATTAAATCTGTTACCAATCCTGAAGTGATACATGACCAATTCAATTCTCCGCCCCCTTCTACTAAAATTTTCTTATATCCCATTTCATATAAAATATTAAACAATTTTGGTAAATTTACTGATTTAGTACCAATAACTAATACCTTTGCGCCAAAAGAATTAATTTTATCTATGATGTCTTTATCTGCTTCTTTTGTTACGATTATAATGGTATTTATTTGAGAAGCACTCCTTAAGATTTTCGAATTTAGAGGAATTTTACCAGTACTGTCTATAATAATCCGTGAAGGAGACTTTTTTTTGATATTATTTATTCTAACATTAAGCATAGGGTTGTCTATTATTACAGTATTAATTCCAACCATGATTGCGTCAACTTTAGAACGTAATTTATGTAAACGCACTAAATCCTCTTTAGAGGAAATTTTAGAGTCTCCACTAATTGTAGAAATTTTTCCATCAACAGTCATGGCTGAATTAATTATGACTCTAAGATCAGATTTAATCGACATTCACAAACTTTCCATTAATCATGACTGCTTTGATGGCATCATAGGTGAGACGATGTATTAAAGAAGCATATATGTTATGAATAGGTTGAAGCTCAAGATGAAATTTATCTATAAATAATAAATCAGCGAACTTACCTTTTACTATTGCTCCAGAATTTAAATTAAACAGATCTCCTGGGTTGACTGTGATCATTTTTAGTAATTCCCTCATATCGTTTTGGACAGAGTATTTTGTTTGTTGTGATCTTGATACTTTCCATATGTAATCTACTTCACGTAACAGATCTGGAGAATTGACCATAATATTATCAGTACCAATTGCAATTTTACATCCCAATTTTAGCATTGATGGTATATCAGGAATGCCATTCCCAAGCATACCATTAGATCGAGGACAAATAACTATACCAATATTATTTTTTGAAGCTAGAACAAGGTCATTTAATGTAGCATGTGTCATATGAATAAAGAGATTGGGTTTCAAAAATATAATACTTCTTTCAACTTCAGTTTTTCCAGTATATTTTTTTGAAAATGCGACTGTCTTTTTTGATTCAGCAGCATGAATTGCAATAATTTTTTTCTGCATATATTTATTTTTCAAAAATTTATGTTTATTAAATTGATCAAAAACATATCTATATTGTTTTAAAGCTAAATTTGTATTTTCATTCGTCCCACTTATTCCCAAACCATTACCTAATTCTAATACATTTCTAACAGAGGATAGAAGGTCAGAAGGAATCTTTTGATCATTTAAATTTTTTTTATTGTCTAGTCGTATCTTCTTAGTTTGATATTCTTTTAAATCAAAATAATATTCTAGTCTTCCTAGAATCACAGATTTTATTGGAAGATCGCTTAAAGAATTTAATAACAATTTAATACCTTCTACACCTCCTTCTCTAAAATCTGCAAATGCAACTATGCCTTTTTTTAACATGCTAATTGCTGAATTTCGTATAAAATATTTTAGATGTTCTTGTTTGCTATTTTTCAGTATTTTTTGTTTAATTCCATAAATTGGATGAATTCGTTCTTCAAATTCAGAATTTATATATATATCTTTTCCAATAGAATCAGCAATATGAGTATGCGCATTAATAAATCCTGGTATAACAATAAAACCTTCACCGTCAAATATATGCAGATTGTTTTGTGGAAGATTATTTGAATAAGTATCCATTGAACCTGCATCCATAATAATACCTTGATCATTGATTTGAACAAATCCATGTTCAATAAATCTTAGATTGTTTCCATAAAGTAGACTTATATTCTTTATTATTTTTATCATATAGCTTCATAAACATGAAAAATTTTACCTTCATTTCTTAACTTACGGATATTATCAAGTGATTGTGTAGCATTTTTAGCAGCTTCTCTGGATGTTCTTCCTGAACCTATTCCGCAATTAAGTTTTACTCGAGATTCCTTATATATGATATCTAATATATTTGAAATTTCAGATTCTTTTAAATCATGGGTAATTACCATAAAATTATCACCTCCCAAAAAAAAAGTTAAAGAATCTTTTTTCAGAAATTTATCTATAAGAATAAAATATATTTTTACCACATGTAATGTAATCTCATATGGCGATAATTTTGATTCTGTTTCTGATGAATTATTTATATCAATATGAAGAATTTTGAAATAGTTATTCCAAACTGATCTTGTATTTGTTTTTAAACAATCCAACTGATTTCCATAAATTAAATAATGAGAATCCAAAAGATTCTTACTTTTTCTAGCTTTATAAGCATTATTATTGGCATCTAATGGAGTATTCCCAGTTCCTATAGAAATTGAAAGTACTAGATTGGGATATTTTTTAGACATTTCTCTAATTATCTCTATATGATCTTTTACAGATAAGCCATTAGACGCTACAAAATATTCATCAAACCGATTAAAAAAAACAAGACAATTTTGTTCCGAGAATAATTTTTGTAAATCTCCATATATCTTAGATTGTAGAATTTGTAATTGAGCTTCTCTGTCATTTCCTAGAGTTAGAGTCCAACCGCCGTATCCTTCAATTTTTATAATTGTAATTTGTATAGTCATTTTATAATATTCATTTTATTTTCCATTTCATTAATCTCATTAATTTTTCGCAGTCTAACGACCATATTTATCGCTGCATTTACTGTTCTGATAGGTATTATTTTTACTCTTTCCCAAGCCTGTTCTAAAGTCATGTTAGGTCCAGATATTCCTAATACTATTGGTTTATTATGCGCAAGTGACAAATCAGCGATCATTCTTGCAGCATTTTCTGCGACTATCAAATCATGATCAGTATCTCCTTTTATAACCGCCCCTAATGTCACTATGGCATCAATATTATTCTTTTGCAGCAAACTATTGATAATTAGAGGCATATCAAAAGTACCTGGAACATAACATACATAATTGATAATAGCACCTAACTTCGATGCCTGCAGTTTAGCTTCTTCTAACATGGCATTGGTAATTTCTTCATTAAATTCAGAAACAACCAATCCTAGTCTTACTTGGTACAATTTAAAAATTAAATTAACGAGTATGTTTGTATTTGTTTAGATTCCAACAATGGAATATTAGCATTTTCAGCATATTTAATGGCATCTTTAATCGATAGAGAGTTAAATGTCTTGGAATCCAGCATCTCACAAATGGCAACAGTAGGAGTTATACCAGCTAGCTTTGCTAAATATATTGCAAGCTCAGTATGACCAAACCTTTGTTTTAATAAACCTGGAGCAGCAATTAAGAGTGGAACATGACCTGGCGTTCTAAAGTTATGGATAAATTCAGATATTCCTCCATTATCAATATTTTTGCATACTGATGCTACCATTGAAATCGTTAATGCTCTGTCATTATCAGTAATTCCAGTATATGTTTGACGATGATTAACAGAAATAGAAAATGACGGTTTATCACCATATGGCGAACGTCCGTTTGTCATAACTTGAAATAAATTATTTGTATTAGGTATGCTATTAAAAATATCATGTAGATACGATAAGCCCAACTTTTTCGATATTAAACCATCAATTGCTAGACATAACAAACCTCCTGCATCCTTTCTCATTGTAGCAACATGTTTTGGAATTATATTTTCACCAGCTACAATCATATCTATTTCATTTTCTCGATTTTTATCATCGTGAACTAAAACAAAACGTCCATTTCGTAACGCAAATATTGCTTCATCTATCGTTGACAAACATGAATAATAAAACGATATTTATTATATAGTTTACTAAAAATGTTGTAATTACAAATTTTTTGGTAATAATTTGGATATATATTTACCAACAATATCCAATTCAATATTTACAGGATCTCCTACTGTTTTTATACCTAATGTCGTGATTTTTAAAGTATGAGGAATCAATGAAATAGAAAAGATATTATCTTTAATATCAACTATAGTTAAGCTTATTCCATCTACTGCTATCGAACCCTTTGTAACTATAAATGATGATAGTTTTCTACTGTCATCTGGAATTTTTATAAAAATTTTTGTTTCTTGAGGAGAAAAAATCTTGTCATATATTACTCCAACACAATCTATATGACCTTGAACTATATGTCCATCAAAACGATCCGACATTTTCATGCTTCTTTCTGTATTTACTTTATCTCCTTTCTTTATCAAATTAAGACAAGTTCTATTCACTGTTTCACCAATTAACTCAAACTCTGCAATATCATCACTAAGACCTGTGATTGTTAAACAGGTACCATTAATACAAACACTTTGGCCTATTTTCAGATCTTTACTTAATTCTTTTAGGTCTATTGAAAGTTTAATTCGTACTAAAGGATTACTTTTATTTTTTTTCAAGTGTTTAATTGATTTTACCTCACATAGAGATTCTATTATTCCAGTAAACATTCTATGAATATCATTTTGCAATTATTAATAAAACCATATCGATTTAAAAAAGCTGTTAAAAGCATTTTTACCATAGTAATTTTAATCTAAACCATCAGAGATATTTTAAATATTCAAATAATCATAATAATTAAGCATTGACCATCATAATTAGAAAGGATTATTGTTTGTTCGATCTTATGAAAAAAAATCTTAAAGAACATTATGAATCAAAAAGAAGGTTGCATAACATTATTCATGTATCAGACATATTACCATCAAATTGTATAAGAAAACAATACTATATTAGAAAACTACCAGAAATGAATATACTTACTGATGAGTCAATTCTCCATTTTATCAGAGGGGAATCGAGTGAATTTGTGATCACTAAATTGTTAAATATTGGGGTTGCACAAACAGAATTAAAAATTGAAGAATTAATTGCTCATCCAGATATAATGAATGAAGAATTTATAATTGAATTAAAAGATACAACTAGTTATAAACGATTAGATATCAATGATAAGAAATTTAAATCATATTTAAGACAATTATTATATTATTTAGTTATATCGGGATTAGAAAAAGGGATTATTTTTATTAAATATATAAATGAAGAACTTAAATTTATAAAAAGTGATCCAGAAGGGGATTACTTTTTTCGTTCCAACAAATCAAAGAAACAAGAGATAGAAAGCTGGAAAGTTTTCCTACCAAAAGATGATATAATTAGAGAAATATTAAAGAATGAGATTATAAGAAGAAAGAACTTACTTTTAAAGGCAATTACTGAAAATAATGTTGCAATATTACCAAGAATACATGAGTCAAGAAGAGATGTAGTTTGTAGTAAATGTGAATATTATAAGATTTGTATGGAAAAAGATAAAGAAACCTATGATGCAATAGATATTGCAAAAGAATTAGATTTATTTGATATTAATGGATTAATTGATTTTAAATCTTCTTTTGGAGACTAAAAAATAGATTTATTGATAAATTAGAAATAGAAAATGGTAAAATTATGGCAAAATAAATAGTCAGTTATGCTTTTTACCCATATTAATATCCATTAATGAGATTTCAGTATAACTAACTAGAATGAGCAAGGTTCTAATAATATGTCATTAATAAAATTAAGAAAAGGTCATGAATAATATTATAACAAATCGCGGGAATCATATAGTTGAAAAAATAAGAGAGTTCGAATATAGAATAAATGTCAATAAATCAAAAAAGATGAATGTACCAGTTACAATTTACGCCGATGATAATTTAATTTTAAAAATGAGTAATGATAGAACAATAGATCAAGCTGTAAATGTTTCATCCTTACCTGGAGTGAAAAAACATGTAGTTGTATTGCCAGATGGACATGAAGGATACGGATTTCCTGTAGGCGGAGTTGCAGCTATGGATTTAGAAGATGGTGTAATTAGTCCTGGTGGAGTTGGTTATGATATCAATTGTGGTGTTAGATTACTTAGAACTAACCTAAAAGTAAATGAGGTTAGAAATCAGTTAAAACATCTTGTAAATGAATTATTTGGATCAATTCCTTCTGGAGTTGGTAGTGAAGGAACTGTGAAACTCAGTAAATCTGAATTAGATAACTTATTAGTGGAAGGTGTCGATTGGGCAGTTGAACATGGATATGGATTAGAACATGATGCGGAGGTATGTGAAGAGAAAGGGAGAATGATAGGAGCAGATCCTGAAAGTGTTTCTGATACTGCAAGAAAAAGAGGTTTACCTCAACTGGGAAGTTTGGGTTCAGGAAACCATTTTCTTGAAATACAACAGGTTCAACAAATATTTAATGAAAAGGCTGCACGAGTAATGGGGCTTGAAGAAGGACAATTAACAGTATTAATTCATTGTGGTTCTAGGGGATTTGGACATCAGATATGTAGTGATTATCTTAGGTATTCGGAGCAGACATTAAAAAAATACAAAATCGAACTTATTGATAGGGAGTTAGCATGTATCCCAAATAATTCTCCTGAAGGAGAAAATTATAGAAAAGCAATGTATTCTGCTTTGAATTTTGCTTGGTGTAATAGACAAATTATTACTCATTTTACCAGAAGAGCATTTGAAAAGATATTTTCAGCATCTGAAACAGAATTGGATATGAAATTAGTTTATGATGTAGCACACAATATTGCCAAGGTAGAACGTCACAAAGTAGACGGAGAAGGGACTAGAGATTTAGTGGTTCATAGAAAAGGAGCAACTAGAGCATTCCCTTCAGGAATGGAAGAGATTCCTAGTACATATCGTGACGTTGGGCAACCTGTTATAATCCCTGGTTCGATGGGAACTGCAAGTTGGATATTATTAGGAAACGATAAATCTCTAGACCTAAGTTTTGGATCTACAGCACATGGTGCAGGAAGGACTATGTCAAGAAGTGCAGCAAAAAGAAATTATACTGTAGATAAAGTCAAGAGTGAATTAGAATCTAAGGGAATATATATTAGAGCATTAACAAAAAATGGAATAGTTGAGGAGACACCATTGGCATATAAGGATGTAGACTCAGTAGTTAATGTTTCAGACTCTCTAGGTATCGCAACTAAAGTAGCCAGATTGATTCCAGTCGGAGTGATTAAAGGGTAGTATGAGTGATGATATTGACATAGAGATTCTAAAAGCAAAAAAAATGAAAGAAATAATGGAACGTATGGCCAAGCAAAAAAAAGAGAATGAACTAAAGAAAGATAAAAAAATAGTCACAGAAAATGAAATTATGTTGTCTTATTTGTATGATAGAGGAAATGAGGTTTTGGCTCTTGCTGAGTCACAGTTTCCGACTCAAACCAGTATAATAATTAAAAAAATAGTTGAACTTATAAAGATAGGAGAAATAAGAAATAAGATATCAGGTGGAGAACTTCTCTCTTTATTTCGTTCATTGGGATTAAACATTAAAGTAAATACTACCATAAAAATAGAAGAACACGGTAAATATGTATCTTTTGCAGATAAACTTAAACAAGATCAAGATAAAGAAAATGAATATGGATAGAAATATCGCGTTATATACATTGTTTTAATCTATTGTATACTTTTTATGAAAATTACAAACAGTAAAATCGATAATATTATAATTTATAAAATTTATAGCAGATACATGTGATCCATAATCTACTTTTAAAAAAATCAATATAATAAAAAATTGGAATATTTTTAAACTCTTCTTCCCCTTCTACCGCCTGGTTTTCTAGTGGTATCGTGTGGGACCGGAGTTACATCATCTATTCGACCTATCCTAAATCCAGCTCTAGCCAGAGCTCTTATTGCAGCTTGAGCGCCTGGGCCTGGTATTCTAGGTCCTACCCCACCAACAGCTCTAACACGAATGTGTAGAGCATTTATCCCCTTACTTTTTGCTGCATCCGCTGCTGATACAGCTGATTTCATAGCAGCATAAGGTGATGACTCATATCTATCTGCAGTAACATGTCTGCCTCCCGAACTAAATGAAATAGTTTCAGCACCACTAATATCAGTTATATGTACTAAGGTATTGTTATAACTACTAAAAATATGAGCTACGCCCCACTTATATTGGGTAATATCTTCTGTTTCAGACATGGTTGATATCATTAGAATAGGGTATTAAAACTTTATCGATATCAGAAAAATGCAAATAACCTTTATTTTCTAATAGAGAATAATTATCTCTACTAACAGTCTTTTTAAGCGTATTCGTTACATTCAAATTCTTGCTGTCTTTTATCAATACTTTTCCCTCTCCACTTTTAACTTGACCAATTACGATAACTTTTAACCCAAATTTTTTAGAAATAGTATTAATCTTCTTTATCATAGATCGTTTGACTGTAGCTACTATTTCATATTCTTCACCACCGTTAAAAATCAAATCATGGAGATTAATAGTATTAAATTTCGAAAATTCTTTTAATCCCTTAGCAATAGGAATATTATCAATCAGAATATCTACTTTGCTCTGATTAGCCAATTCATAAAGTGATGTACTTAATCCATCGCTAGAATCGATAGAAGATGTAAAATACTTTCCAAGTACTTTTCCAAACTTTTGTCTTGGAGATGGATATAAAACACTTTTTATTGCTTTTTTTTTAAAATTTTCATTTGCCTTTTTCCTATCTAGTAAAATCTTCAAACCTGCAGAAGAATAACCAAATTCACCTGAAACAATTACTAGATCATTTTCTCTTGCTCCACTTCTTTTTGGAATATCAAACTTTGGAGTCAAGAAACCTAACAAAACACAATCAATAATTAGTTCCTTTGATTCATTTGTATCTCCGCCTAAAAAAGTGATGTCAAATTCTTTTGATGCCTTTTTGAATCCATAGACCAGATTATTAATTTTGTTTTTGGTCCAAGATCTGGGTAATCCAACAGATAATAGTGAATAAAATGGAGAAGCAATACCTTTTGCAGACATATCGCTAACAGATGATACAACACTTTTTCTAGCGATCTGCCATGGGGCCATCTGTTTTAATACATCAGTACTTTCGATCAACATATCGGATTTAATAACTATTCTAGTAGGATCAAAATTATTGTTATATTCATCTTTAAAGTTTTGCAAAAATAGGATAGAAACATCATCTCTGAAATTAAGATTATCTTTTTTAGATCTATCCAACTTAGAAATAAATATATCGATAATTTCTTTCTCATTTAATTTGATCATATATTTTCTTAACTCTATTTATCGTGTTTTTATAGACAAATTTTACCCTTGATGGAACAGATTCAAGAGATATTCTTAATACATGTTCCGTATTAGAAAATCTGAATAAAATCCAAGAGTGATTATCAAGAATTATTTTTATTCCATCTATGGTGATTATCTCTGTTGAATCAGATTTGAATTCTTGATATAATTTTTCCATTAAAGATTCTTGCAATTTATTGTCAATAGGTATTTTTTCTCTTATTTGAGAATAATTTGATATCATGTTAATACATTCTCTCAATAAAGGTTGTTCTAATGTACTTATTAGCATACTTGCAAGAATTCCATCCCTGCACCAATTAAAGTTTGACATGATAAATCCTGCACTACTTCCTTCCCCTCCTGCACCAGCATTAGTATCCCACATTTTTTGGACAACATTCGCTTCTCCAACTTTAGAATAAATTAAATTTCCATTATAGTTTTTTATAAATTGGCCTATAGAATTACTGGTGTCTAAGCTTGTAACAAAATCTTTGATTTTGAACCTCTCAATTGTACTTGCAATGCATAACAAAAGTGTACTATCTGAATTTAATTTTTGGCCTTTCTTATTTACAACAACTAATCTATCTCCATCAAGATCAAATGAAAAACCATAATCTAGTTTACACGATTTAACAATAGACTGTAACTGAATTAAATTATCTGTTGTGGGATCAGGACCTCTAGAAAATATTTCTTTATTTCCATTCACATTGTAAGTAGTATGCCCTATTTTTTTAAAAATTTCATCCACAATAAAGCAACTAGCTCCACCACCACTATCCAGTCCAATTTTTTTTGATTTAATGTTGTGTTGCGATCGTTGTATTAAATCTAAAAGTTCATCAGAATAACTAGAAGTAATTGTTATTATGTTTCCATAATGAGTATCACTACTATGATACGGATGTATTGATAAAAGTTCTTTCAATTCATTTTCAAATAGTCCTCTTCCCTTAAGAATAAATTTAAGACCATTCCATTCAAGGGGATTATGTGAAGCAGTAACAATAATTGCACCATCAAATTTTTTTGATTCTCTAAATATTATGGGTGTTGGAGAAACATCCATATCATAAACATTAATTTGATTTTCGAGAAGACCTGAAATCACTATTTTTTTTATTATTTCGCTTGAATATCTTGTATCACGTGCTACTATACATTTAACATTTTTTCTTGAATTTTTAAGAAAGGATGAAAAGATTGAGGAAAATTTATAAATATCATAAAGATTTAGGTCTTTTCCATAAATCCCTCTAATTCCTGATATGGAAACCTTCATAAATACTAATTAGAAAAATTCAAGATTTAATTGTGTTGCTAGAATTTGGGTTATATAGTGGTCTATATTATATTCTTGTTACCAAAAAAGATGAAATGTAAATTATTAAAATGATAGTGTTGCCTCTGTAGCTCAGCATGGTTAGAGCGAAGGTTTCGTAAACCTTAGGTCGTGGGTTCAAATCTCACCAGGGGCTAGAACCCTCTGTTCAAATCTTGTTATTGGGATTGATAAAATAGCATTAGAATCGACAATTACGTTTGAACTTGTATTCACCATTACAGAAAATATAAATCATAGAGTAAAAATTGCCAAATCAATGAAAATTTCTAATATACTGGCTATAGATTTATTGCTCAAATTAAGAATCGATGATAGATGTAAAATGATTTTGGTAAACTATACTTATATAAATTCAATTAATTTGTTCTAATTGTTTTATCAAAGTATATTAAATATAAACACACATTTTGTTAGTAACAAGTGATATGTTGAATATTTTTTATTCACAAACAATCTCAGTTTTTTGAAAAAAGATTCCCCTAAAAACAAAAGCCGTACAAAGAAACAATGTTAAGACATCAATTGAAATTGAACAAACTGAATTTGCCACAACAATAAATATTGATTCTCAATACAAGGTGTAAAAGTTTCTAGAAGAGAATAGCATTTTTAAAAACATGGTTGACAAAATTAGGATAGAAAGAACGAACGTTGTATTCTGTCAAAAAGGTTTAGATGAGATATCACAACATTACTTGACATAATCCATAATACTGTCTGTCAGAATAGAGAATAAAAGAAAGATATATGTATAAACTCTACCTTGCCACCGCAGGAAGAATATTATCACATACTGATGAATTATCTAATAAAGATCTAAGTGAATCCAAACTAATTGAAGAACGCAAAATCGAAAATAATGAATGGATTTTATTGATGGTTGTAAAAATCAAAAATCTATATCTATATTAGTTAGAAATAATTAACAACGTATTCTTTATGCAGCGGAATGGTCAGTATATGAATGCTTCAATGAAAATAAAAGACGTAGTTGAATAGATGTGAACAAAGGATAGGAATCTGATTTGAACACTAGCATGAAATATGAACCATTGACAATAAAAGAACAAGTAATCAATACTGAAATATAGATATCATGTATGATTTTAAAGATAAAATTGTTTCAACTGGAAAATCAAAAAGTGGACCTCCTGTAAGCGGTACAAGAAATATACATAAAAGTAGAATGCCATATATAGATAATTAATTAAATATCATAATATTTTTTATTTATCTAAAGAGAAAGTAGAGTATACAAATAATGAATAAAAATTCAAAAGATAAAATAATTGATAATGATCAAATCTTAGATAGCCTAGGAAATATAACCCGTAGGAAAATCCTTAAAATTATTTCAAAAGAACCAATGTATTTTAATCAACTTGCTAAGGAAGTAGGAATCGGTCAACAGGCAATTTTACGTCATGTTAAAGTATTAGAAGAAGTAGGCTTAATAGATACATATACAGAAAAAAGTACTTTGGGTGCTCCTACTAGAAAATATTATAGACTAAATTCTTCCTTTAGTTTGAATCTAGTATTCTCAAAAAATGAATTTAGAATTAACAACCAAGAGATAGCAACCCACAGACTTGAAGAATATCGAGATTTATATGAAAAATTTGATAAATTAAGTTCCAAAATTGATAATACCCATAAAATTGAAAATATGGGTTCTACACTTCAAGATATTCAAGATATTCTTCTAGAAATAAATAATGATATACAGGAATTAGAATTAGGATTAAATGACTTATATGCACTAAAACAATCCTTATTACAACTTATGCATGCTATTTGCAAAAATAATTTTGAGTATCTTGAACGTAATCTTCTTTATGTTTTAATGGAAGATCATCCTAAATCTATGCTTGAATTATATAATTTGTTATCTAAAGATGATAGTAAAACTAACATAAAAGAGATCTTAACAAAAATTTCAAATAAATTAGAAAATGATGATTTTATATTATCACTCAAAAGAGGAATAAAATCTAAAAATCAAAGATAAGATGATAATTAAGAAATATTTAGTTTTGTATAAATAGAATTAAAATTATTAAATTTTAAATTGGAGAAAAAATAGGTATTTACATACAATAGGTGTGTAAGATTTATATGTGTCTTTATATTATAGTTTATAATAACAATGTCAACACAAATATTATTAGATATTAATTATTCTATTAAAATAAAATTCAAAATCCTTGAATTTTCTTATATACTATAAATTTTAGTGAGATTGTCTCAAATTGAGAATCCTTATGGTTTGTACAGAATATCCTCCAATGTTAGGAGGTTTAGGTAGATATACTTACAATCTCACAAACCATTTAAAGAACCACAATATAGACATATCAACTGTATCCAACCAAGCAGGAAATGGTACATATACAGGACTTTTCCCTGGCAATATCAATAATTCAGATGTACTTTTAGATATTGTAAAACAACAAGATCCTGATATTGTTCATATTCAACTTGAACATGGATTGTACGGTCTATTTATAGATCCTCTAGTCCCAAATAAAATTAGCTCTACAATTGATAAATTCTATGATATGTGCAAAGTACCAATAGTTACTACTTTTCATTCTTCCTATACTTTCAAACAATGGATGAATTTAATTTATCCTACTCAGGAACAATCAGGGAAAAAAATGAACAAGTTAGATATTGGTTTACAACTGTTATCAAAATATTGGAAACATCTCATAAACTATAGATCTTTTCATGATTATAACAACTATATAATGAAAAAGAGTCATACAGGAATAGTTTTTTCACACTATATGGCAAATCTAATTCCAGGTTGTAAAGTGATATATCATGGGGCAGAACCTTGTATTCAATTAATAGATAAAAAAGAAGCTAAAAGAAAGTTGGGTTTACCAGAAAATGGAAGGATAGCGGTACTAAATGGATTTTTAACATCTACAAAAGGATGGGATATTATCAAGAAAATGAATATTCCAGATAACTGGAGTATAGTGATGAATCATTCAAAGGTATATTATAGTAATGAAATAATAAATTTAAACAAGATAAAATCTACAAATGTAATTAACTTGAATAAGAGCTATCTTTCAGATACAGAATTATCTTTGTTACTATATGCATCTGATGTAGTACTACTTCCTTACAAAGTAACTTCGGGATCTGGTGTCATGTTTGATGGATTAGCACATGGATTACCTTTTATTGCTTCTGATTTAGATTTCTTCAAAGAATTTTCTAAAAAAGGTTTGGGGATATGTGTAAAAAGAAATGCAGAGAAATTTGCAAAAGCATTAGTGGAAATAGATCAATATTACGAAAAATTTGCGATTAATGTAGAGATATTCAAAAATATGCTTAAATGGGATTTTCATATAGCTAAACATATTGAGGTTTATGAAAGGGTTATTGCAGACAAGAAACTTACAGCTTTTGAATAATCACAATAGTCTGACTCATATATATAATAAGAGTAGATGTCAATAACTTGTCATTAAATTTTACCAATATCGGTTAAATTATATATCAACTTTATACTATCTTTTTAAGTTATTTTATTTCGTGCTATGACAGATTTTATTTTTGTTTGTACAGTTTTTTATTTAATTGATCTCAATTTTTATTGTTTGAATATCTTTAAGATCATTTCTTGTTTCAAAAAATCTGAATATTAAACCAGTTATCGTTATTACTAAATTAGTTACGCTTCCTGGAAAAAATAATTCACAAACCATATTTTATAATACTACTTAAATTATTTTAATATTTCCTACCGCATAATTCTTCTTTATAAATAATTCATAAAATGACAGTTTTGTTGTTTATATTCGCATTTATATGCAAGAAATACCCATTAATCAAGACTTGTATTTGTAATGCATTATTATAACTACTACTGAGATCTCCTCTCTAGTGTATAGCAAAATTATCCTCCAATCTAATACCAACAAACAACAATATTGGACAATGTATACACAATCTTCATGTTCCAGATCAGTAGTGTTGGAGAGAAACAAGATTAATATTTACAATGGATACATAATAGTTTATAGTAAAAGATAACATAACATCCTACCTCCAACTCTTGTGCTAGTGATAAATTATATGGTATACCATAATTAAAACACCATCATGAGGTCTCAATTTAGAGTGAGTATTTTGACTTTATTTTACTGTCAAATATCTATTATAATAATTCTGAATTAACGATTTTTTTTGTATATTGAAATAATTTCCAATAAACATATATTTTGATATTTATTATATATAATAATGAATTATTTGTTAATTTTTTTTAATTATGATAATATAAAATAATTTTAATATTGATATTTAATCGTATTTCAAACCTATTATCAAAAGAAAATACGCCTTTATCTTTATTTGTTTAAGATCATTTGTATTGGATTATAACTATTGTCTACATTAAGTTCTAATTAAATCCATTATTACTATCCATATTAATATATTTATTCTATGTATGTAAATACGCTCATGATTTGTTCTACAATTAAAGAAAAGTATTTGCTACATTATTTTAAAAATATAATTTGACTAGAATAACATATATTTTAAATATATTTAATTCTTTAACTAAAACATATTGAAAACGAGTAATTTCCTACGATTAATATTAATTATACAAGTTTTAGGTTTCTTTTCTACTAGAAGTAATATATATTATATAAATACAGAAGATAAAGATCCAACACAAAAACAATCTAATATTAGTAATTTATTAAAACATACAATGAGAAAATATAAATACGAAAACTATAGAGGTGCACCTGAACTTATAGATATGGGATATATAGATTATTATGAATATATCGAAGAAAAATTAAAAGCATTGGACAAAAAATTAATGGAAAAAACTGCAATATTAATTAGGGAAGATATTTCAAATGGAATAAATGATAAAGAATTGATTGAAAACAGCAATAATTCGTATAACAAAATTCAAAATAATCTTGACATGTTAGATCAATTTAGACAAAACTAAAGATTTTATATGTTTTCCTCAATGTTACTATCGACTATTAAATATTGTTTGTCATCTTTTCTATTTTATTTAATATTTATAATAGGTCAAAATATCTATGCTATTGTCCTTATCGAACCAATTGTACAAATAATTCCAAGTTGCCATGATGAGGATGAAGAAAGAATAAATATGACTATTAACGGTTTCAATAAAAATGGGAGTGTATATTGGGGATTTATAAATTCAGAGGGAATTGTTGATACTTTTGGCTATTTTTCTACTAATAGTACTGGTGGCTTTAATGATTATACTATTGCAGATGATTTTTCTGAAGATAAATATATTGTACGTTTCTATGATGATAAAAATACTGATTATCTCAAAGACGCAGGAGGTATAGAATTGAATTCAACCTATTCAATTCCTTGTGAAAGTCACAGATGATAAAGATTGAAAATATTTGAAATAAATTAACTTATGGATCTGAAAGAAAATATTACCATAAACAAATATTCAAGTGTATTTTCATTATTTTTCTTTTTCATAAAACTTGTTATATCAATTATATCACATAATATTAATCATCAGAAAGCTTTTAATAGATAAATTCCTTTAACCTAAACTTTATTTTTATTTCCGCCATTTATTTTGAATTAAAGAGTATTTTATTGCCAAAGAAAATTATGAAAATTGGAGTTACAAATTCAACCTAATAAATTCATAGTATATTAATAACAGAATCAATCTATATGCATTCCAAGACCATTTACTTAAATTGATACAAAACTACATTAATATATCTATTAAATATAATATATATTTATAATAGTGTCTAAATATAAAGGCAAAAAATTAGATACAGATTATAGATAGTCAAAAATTCATTAAGTTATACTGAGATAAAATTATGGGTGAAATAGAAGTATTTCCAACATTATAATAACGAACGATAAATAAATCATTCATTAGATAAACCCTCAATTCAGAAATACACGATCTTATTTAACACGTTTTATAATATTATCATAATAGATTAATTTTTATTAACTATGCTTAATTTATTATGTTAGTAATTTTTAAATTAGTGTAAGTTATATATCTAAAATATCTTGTCTTATCATGCATTCTTTAAAAAAATATTTGTTTATAGATATATTCACTAATCAAAAGTTATATTTAGACAAAAAATAAATGATAAGTTCTTTGTGTTCATTATTACTTTGAGTATTTGATAAATCGTTCTTTTATTTCATTCAATCGTTTTATGAAGTCGTCACTGTTCTTAATTTGTACACCATCGGGGTAATTCCTAATATTCTCAAGAGTTGATAAAACTTCTTCTATTTTAACTCCATGCAATATATCATATTCTATTTCTTTACAAACATAATTAATTTTACCAAAATATTTCATATAATTTCTTTTTTGCTGTTTTGTTGAATTTTCTGGCAATCCTTTTACAAATCTTAGAATAGTTGTTTCCATATGTTTTATATGATACTCTTTCATTGGGAAATTATTTTTATCTTTTTCAAAAGTCATCAATATTATATAATATAATATGCAATACAACTATATAACAATACCACATTGATAATAATCAAAAAGGGTTCATACCTTTAATATGTAAGCATATTAGTTTTATTAATAATTAAATAAATACAAAAATTAAGCAAATAGAGATAATAAAAAGATAATAACTGAAATAAAATCAGTGACATTATTTCAAATGTTCAGAAACAATAATTGATATTGACCTTTATATCTTCAATCTCCGTTATATAGATTTTTATTACATTTGTTAAAATTATTTACATAAAATCCCTCATATAATGTTCCTTGTGGACACAGAATTGGACAATCTTCTAAACTATCAGCAAATAATCCTGTATCTTCACATACGACTTCTTTTATTTTTTTCTGTGAGAAATAATCTTTGTGTACTCCATCATATTTTGAGAATTCTTTACCATATCGATCGAAATTTGGAGGACTATTTATCTTAGATTCTTTGAAATTTGTTTGATCTGAGGATTCAGTTATATTGCTTGTTCCACCTAAAGACGTATTTTCATCTTGTGAATATTCTTTCTTTTCTTTTTTTTTATTTTCAGTTGCATTTACTTCATTTATCATCGGATAAATGATAAGAGCAGACATAACTAGCATTATTGCAAGAAAAATTGCATTAACATGTTGTCGATGCATAATATATCATTCTATATCTATATTATCTTACTTTCGTAATAATCTACATAACATTTTAAATTAATTAATTTCATTATATTTTCTTCAATTTATTATTATAATCTTAAATTATAATATAATTATTCTATTTTGTATTAATATACAATTTATATACTTTTTTTATACTTAAATTTTATATAAAAAATTTGTTTTGAATATAAATGAAACAACTAATGATAAAAGCTAAGTTTACTAGCCAATTATGAAAAATTAAATGATTTACTTGCTAGTTTTACAATAAAGGAATTGAAATTAGCTTAGCATTCTTGTAATAATCTTTCTACATTACTTAAAATTGATGATTTACGGATGTAAATTTTATATCAGTTGTTATGAAACTTAGTTTTTCTTTTATTGGACGCAACCTCGATACATAATTTAAAATAATTATTAATAAATGTAATAAATCTGAACCTTTCATATAATTTAATTAGTTTATTGAGAGATGGCACAAGAATTAGGACCTGCTTCCAAATCTGGCATTATTCTTTCATCGAAGGAAATCATTTTCTTATTTATTCCTATTATTTCCTTATAATTACCAGGTCTTGACGGCAAAGTGTCAATTATATTTTTAATAAATTCCTCCTTTGTCATTGATAGAAGTTTAATCTTTTTCTTTATTGAACCCAACGTATCATATATAGGGACTTTGTGATTTAAAATAATTGAAGATCCATTAAAATGTGCAGGAAGAATTATCGTATCATCGGGAAATTGAAGGATTTTTTTATGAAATGTGTCATATAACGTTCCAGCAAATAAATCAGCCTGATCTCTAAGATCTGGCCTTCCTATACCATCAACAAACAATGTATCTCCTGTAAATAAATAATTTTTCATTGGATTATTCTTATCATTAGGTTTACACTTTGTAATAAATGATATACTACCATTTGTATGTCCAGGTGTATGAACAGCTTTTATACAATTTTTTTGGTCAATATATATTTCATCTCCATCATTGAGATATTTGATATTGTTCAAATCTGTTTTACTATAATCATATTCTTCATAAGAACTAAAACATGCTAAACTATCTTTCGATTTTGTTTCAGATTCTTTAATCATAGCTAATCTTGAAACTCCAGAAACATGGTCTGCATGTTGATGGGTATCTATGATTTTAGTTATTTTTAATCCATTCTCCTTTTCAACTTTTAAGAAATATTCACCAATTTCATTACTTGGATCTATAACTATAGCATTTTTATTTTCCTTGGAAGCAATAATGTATCCAATACATCCTTTTGCGACTCTTCTTAGTTGCCAGATTTGAAATGGAAATTGTGTAGGGACTGGAATCTCTGCAATATCAGCCACTTTATTCCATCCTGACATACCTCCACTAACGCTTTTTACATTATATCCAAATTGGGTAAGGAGTTTAGCTGCTATCAAAGATCTGTTTCCATGGGCACAAACAGTTATAATTTCCTTATCTTTCGGAATCTCTTTTAATATATTGGAGGAATCGACGAATAGATGGTCAATAGGAATTAATTTTGGATTCTTATGATTTTCATATGATATTTTCCAAGAATTATATTCTTGTGGCGTTCTAACATCCAAAAGAAAAATATCTTCATTTTTGTCTATTTTCTCTTTTAAATCATTAGGAGATATCTCTTGATTATTTTTAGAGGAATGGCTATACATAAATAATGTATAAAAATAAAGCCTATTTGTAGGTTTAATTTTATAATTAATTTAGTTAAAAATAATATAACCATTTTTCGATCTATGTTTTAATTTTTTATTTTAAATTTTAAAAATGTCTCTGTGTTTGTATAACGTTGAATGGAAAAAATGATAGATTGATAATTATTTCTCAATTTTGTCGAAAATATGAATACTATAAAAATTAACAGTCGACGTAGTTTTCATTTAATTTTCTCGTATTCACAATTAAAATTTCTATGAATAAACAAACGACTTCGCATATCTATATGAGATTATAACTAATGTGTAAATATTCATTACATTTTATATTTTTGATTATTATGAGTATATAGAAATTTCTTATCATGACATAATGTAAATTGTATATAAATTATTAAAAGAACAGATTTAATTTTAAATAAAATGATATTACTGACAGGTTTGATTTGCATGATGATAATTGTAAAATTGAAATAGATTTTACTAGTATAAAGATCTCCAATAGAGCAGAATTGATGGATTAAACATAAATGGAATGTAACGACAATCTAAAGATACAAGATATTACTGTAGATATAAAATCAGCGAATTTTATCCTTAGAAGTAACCAAGGAACCAGTAAATGAAAAATATATCCAAATTAATAGATAATACTATAATAAAATAAAATAACGAAAGGGTTAGATCTATGACAGAATGTTCATATGACAACAACAAGAATTTTCAAATTATATGATTTAAAAAATTAACCCAGTATCAAAGGTAACAAGTAATTCTAAAATTGAAAACTAACCACTATCTTAGAAACATATCTAAAAATGCTAAAAACCTTTTACAGAATTGGATAGATAGTTAATAGGAAAATAGTGTGTATAGTGTATGCCATGGTGAGAGATAGATTGTCGAAACTATCTTTTTATGTATGAAGAGAATGTTTGGAAGGATAATGTATTTCTACTATTAAATTTGATACAATAATAACGTTACTAATGTTAAAAACGATTGAAGAATAACTTTAACGATATTACAGACAATAATTATTTGTTTTAATAGACTAAATTCATAATACAAATGAATTATGCAACAAAGTACCATTCTACATACTGAGAACACCTAGTAGAAATCTATTATTTGTGATCCTGTAAACACTCAAAATATATAGTCAACTTTATATATCTTACAAGTTAATTTAGAAAAGATATCTAATAAAATCTATCTAAAAATCTAATTAATACTTCTAAACTAACTCCTATTAAGTAAAACTTGGCAGATCATTGCAACTTGATATTTGTTTTGTGATAATATCAAAATACATATTATTATTTTATTTTAAATATGAGCTAGAATTCCTTTCTTTTAACATTAATTATTTGTATACCAATGATCCACAACATGGTTTTATCTTTAGAAGAAATAGAAGATCTTTATTTATTTGAATATTTATAGAATGATATATCCCTTCTAAGAATTCATAAATAATTGATTTTGATTAATCCTTTGAAGGCATTTTTGTGGTCAATACGCCGTAATCAGACAGATGTCATTCATTTATACGATACCCTATCACCACTAATGAGAATCACTTCAGAAGGAAGTAATATGCTTAATTTTGGTTATTGGACAGATGAAATAAAAAATCCTATAGATGCTCAAATAAATTTATGTACCTTAACCGGTAAGATAGCAGAGCTAGAAACAGCAAAGAAATTATTAGATGTTGGAAGCGGTTTGTCATCTCCTTCTATTTTATGGAAAAGATATTATCCTTCTCTTAAAATTTTTAGTATAAATACAAGTTTTACTCAGCACTTGATTGCTAAAAAGCTAAAAAATGTAGATTTAAAACTTTCTAAAAAATATTCTACAGATATATCGCTAATAAATAGTACTTCAAGTAAAATGCCATTTATTAAAGAATCTGTGGATCGGATTATATCTCTAGAATCTGCCCAGCATTTTAGCCCTTTAACAAATTTTATAAAAGAATCAAATTTTGTTTTACAATCAGGAGGACTAATGGTTATTGTCATTCCTGTAATTACAAAGCCTTTAAAATTTACTGAAAATTTATTAAAACTCGGAATTTTATCATTTACCTGGGCATCAGAACATTATTTGATATCAAATATTCTTTCTATCTCAGAGAAATGGGGATTCAAAGTATTGAATGTTATTAATATCGGTAAGGATGTTTATTCTCCTTTAAAAGAATATTATGTAAATAATAGGAAAAAACTAAAACAAATTGTGTCAAACAAATATGATCCTATATTAGAATATATATTGTACAGATCAATATTAAAAATGGACATATTATCAAAGGAGAACTTCATTGATTATTCTATTATAAAATTGAGAAAATTATCATAGTTAAATTTGTTATACCTGACATAATAATACATTTTTTTTGTTATTGGGACTATTAATATTGGTTCAAATATTATTGCATCTAATATGAATGCTTTATTTTATTCTACAATATTTTGAAATAATCACAAAAATAATTGTTATTACATATTTTCTTTCATTTATTTGATTTTTATTTGTTACTTTTAAATATCTTGATTAAACTTCGATTATATTTATATGAACTATTATATTTCAAAGTTTATTATAGAATATTCGAAAATTGTTAGGTCTAGAGAATAGTTAAATATACAAGAATATCGATATTTTTGGAAAAGATTCTGTTATCTATTCTATTCAATTCAATTCTTACAATAATCCTAACAATGAGATCGAATTTTTGTGATCATTTGACATTTGTTAAATTAACACAAATTTCATCATTTAATATTCATAACAATTATAAAATAAATACTTTGAAATAATACTATGAGAGTAAAACTCTTGTTAATAATTTGTCTCAATTTATTATTTGTGAATATCATAGTAAATTCATTTGCTATAACTAACTCTACTGAAGAAGCTATAGATTTGATAGCTAATGATACTGAAACGGCAAAAGGTGAATTCGCTAACGAGACTAATCAAGCAGAAACTGAATCTACTGAGGGTATTTTAGAACTATGTAATAATTTGTCAGAGCAGAATTACAGTAACAAAACAGACAGATCAAATTGTATTAAATCCGAATTGGGATAATGTAAATAATTTTGTTTAATATTCCAGCATTTATGTTTGACAGAAATTATTATTCCATAATACCATTAATTGATTAAAGTATCTATTTGATATATATATATTTAAAATATTTATATAAAATTTAAAATTTTTAATTGTGTTACGAATTTTTATTACATATATGTTACTTTTTGACCTATTCTATTATATTATTAATATTTAATGTCTGTTTAATGCCAATAGGTTTAGATCTTGTCATAAAAAATTTCTTATTTTTCTATTTTAGTTAAAAAAAAGAAAAAAAATTTATAAAAAATTTATAGCTTCTATATTTTATTCACCTTTATCATCTTCATCATCTTCATCATCTTCATCATCTTCATCATCTTCATCATCTTCACCATCGTCTAAACTTGCCTGAGAATCTGGTTGTAATCCAGCAGTTGTATTTGTTGCTCCTTCAAGCATTCCGGTATCTGCTGTAGTCCCTTCTTCAAGGTCCTGCCCCTGTACAGTGTTAAAAATCGCTGGAATTCCTGCAATTATAGCTAATGCAAGAATTGATGCAATTATTTTGGTATGGAGTTTTGAATCCATAAACCTCCTAGTTTATTATATTATTTAACATTTTACTAATATATCTACTATAAAAAATATTTATTTTATTTATAAGTATACAAATTTAGAGATATTTATTATCTATTAAGTCAAGATTATTTGACCTCTAATTTTTAAAGAAATTTTTTTAACTTTTGTGTTATACAGACAAACAAATAGTTTTATACAATTGTATACGTGTTGTAGATCACAATTCTTAACTAAAAATGAGTGGTATCATAAAAATATTCTCTTAAATCCATATTAAGGTAGAACTATGTATTGATCGAATACGATGGATTAATAAAATACAAATTCTGGATATCGATTTTAATAATTGTAGTATATATATTATTAATAGATATTTTTCGGATCTGAAATGATTAAAATCTATGTATGCAGTTCCATATATATAGATATTAACTCATTTTCTTATCTTAATAATTTTAATATATTGAACTTCTTTATTGACATCAATCCAAGGAAATAGAAATACAAATAGGAACTCAAGATAATATATATTATTTACTAAGATGTATGAAATCTCTATCTGTATCAGGTCATACTTATGTCCCTTTAAGATATAACATTCCATTATAATTAGTAATATTAAAGATAATCAAAATAGTATTTACTATGTATGTCACTTGTGATTAATTTTTATTTTTTCACTATTTGAATTTTCTTATTTTATTTAAGTTTAAAAGACATAAACATTAAGTTATATTTTATATCAGAAACTAGCATCACAATTAGAATACAGGTTCAATAAAAACATAAATCTTATACTCAAAGTTAATCCTTGACCCTAACTTATATAAAACAGGAATTGGAAACCATCAAGGATCTACATATATTAATCATGTAATATCTCTTTTTATTTCTTAATTTGAAAAAGATTACTTGATTTTATTACTCAATATTTTGATATTGGATTTATTTTGACATTAGTTCTTAAGATCGAAAACCCTGCCATTACGAAATGCAATTAATCTTGCAGAGGATTTATCTCTAAATATTCTTCTATTTCTCTTAGAATAACTATTAGATGATGTTCCTCGTTCATCAACTATCTCTACATCTACAAATTCCTTAAACCTTGTTTTTATATTAATTGCAATATTATTAGCCATTGATCTATCCCCGTCGCCTATTCTAACTATTTTTCTTTTTGCATTCAAATTTGTTAAAATTTTACAAATTAATTTTAATACACATTCAATACATGTCAACACGATACTCTCAATCTCATCGTATAAATAAAATATCGATATTCCAATTCTTTTACCTGGATCTATTCCAATTATTAATTGTTCATACATAAATGGCTCAGTCAGATTTCTTAATATTTTTGCTTTTATGATTAGCGGATTTTCATTTAATTCTGAATCTATTATTATATTTTTTTTCTTAAAAATGGTTGATTCTTTTTCTGATGTAATGATTACTTTTGTACCTGAGTTTATAGCTTCTTTTGGAGAAAGCTCATTATAGCTCAATTTGATTGATTTTAAAAAGTTTATAATTTTGTAATACGATTTCCCATTCAGTGTAGCAACAGTAATTTGATTATTCATTTCCCTCATTAGGGATACTTCACATTATACTTATCCTCAAAATACATATTAAAATGTATTTAATTTTAATCATTTTTCATCTTTTAGTAAACATGTAAACATTTAATTAATTAAACTTTGATAGCGTTGTTACTTACATTGTCCAATTTTCATGATCGAGGAGCGCGATCAGAACAATTTACCTCAGAACCTCATCTAATTCGTTCTCTGAGCCTTATGGATGTTATTATGGTTGGAATAGCTGCTATGATAGGTGGATCTATTTTCGTTCTTACTGGCCCTGCCATTGGATTAGCTGGTAGTGCAGTAATTATTGCTTTTATTATTAATGCTGTAATAACATTGTTTACAGCAATGGCATATGCAGAATTAGGGTCAGCTATGCCTGAGGCTGGAGGGGGATATCTTTGGGTGAGAGAAGGACTTCCTAGACCAAATGCTTTCATTAGTGGCTGGATGGCCTGGTTTGCTCATATTGTTGCTGGAAGTCTATATGCGGTAAGCTTTGCTTCATTTGTTAATGGGTTCCTTGAATCTATAAATTATGATTTTTTCCAATCAAATGGATTTATTTCAATAGATAAACTCATAGCAGTGTTGTCTATTGTTGGTTTTATCTATCTAAATATTAAAGGAACTTCAGAAACAGGCAAGGCTGGTGTAATAGTAACAATTGTTCAACTTGGTTTAATCTTTACATTTATAGGAATAGGAATATGGATTATGTATGCTAATCCAGAATGGACAATTAATTTTAACGATTTCATTCCATTAGGAATAACAGGTATAATTGCAGCTATGGGGTTAACATTTATCGCATTCGAAGGATATGAAGTAATTGTTCAAACTGGGGAAGAAATAAAAAATCCAAAGAAAAATATTCCAAAGGCAATCTTCATTTCCTTAACTGCTGTAGTTGTATTATACTGCCTTATTGCTTTTGTATCCATAGGGGCTATATTTCCAACGGATATTTCCTCATGGGAATTCATAGGCAGCTATGGAGAATTAGGGATAATGAAAGCTGCAGAACTCGTAATGCCTTATGGCGCTTTTATTATTCTCATCGGAGGAATGATATCCACGTTGGCTGCTCTAAATGCCACAACTTTTTCTTCTGCACGAGTAGCATTTGCAATGGGACGTCATTACAATTTACCACATCAATTTAGTTCTATTCATAAGAAAAATAAAACCCCCTATGTTGCAATTTTGCTTTCTGGTCTCATAATGGCTTTTATGGCATATGCCTTCCCATTAGATCAAATTGCAATTGCAGCTGGTGTAATTTTTTTATTGTTATTTGTCCAAGTTAATTTAGCTGTTATTAATATACGTAGAATTTATGGCGATAAATTAAATTATGGTTTTAAAATGCCCTTTTTTCCCATGTTTCCAATAATGGGAATAATTCTTAAGATTAGTTTAGCAATTTACTTATTAATCACAGCTCCACTAAGTTGGGTAATTACATTAATTTGGGTAGCAATAGGGTTTGGGATATATCGTCTATATACTTTTAAAAAGGAGATAGATCATTATGCTCCGATAATAACTAGTGAAGGAGATCTAACTAGAGCAGAATTTAGAATTATGATTCCATATACCCCAGAAAATCCTGATAGATTAATACGTTATGCTCTGAATATTGCAAAAGCTACTAATGGAGAAATCAATGTGTTAAGAACAATAACTGTCCCACATCAAACACCGCTATCTGCTGGAATAGCTTTTTCCGATAGAGCAAAGAAATCTTTCACACAACTAGAAAAAATAATTGATGAAGAAAATATTATGAACCATTATTTAGTAAGAATTTCACATGATACAAATGAATCTGTCTTAGCTACAATAGAGGAACAAAAAATTGATCTCATGATAACAGATTTTGAGACTTTAAGAAATAGTAAAAAACTTCAAGCTCTTGTAACCTGTAATATTTTAGCGATAAAGACCTCAGGTGAAGATAATTTATTGTTTGAACCCATTAATAAAAAAGTTAACCCAAACTACATTCAAAAAAAATATAATCTAACTGTAATTAATGATCATAGACATGATTCAGATCTTATTTTCAAAGCTATTGAATGGTTAGAAATTTCTAAATCCTTTAATATTAATATTTTATCGTTAAAAAATAAAAAAAATGATTCAGCTATCCGTGAAGATTTATATAAATCCAAAAAACTGGATTATTTAAAGGAAATTACATTTGAATCCAATGATCTTTATTTACCAGAAGAAGCTGAAAACAATGCAGAGCAATTATCTGATCTAATTTTATCTGCAATTAATGCTTCTCAACCTGATCTCGTTATAACAAGTTCTGTTATAGGAAAATTCAGTTTTTTTAATAGTACACAACTACTAGTTTTAATTGATCAATTAAATTGTCCGGTTATAGTCACCAAAGATTTTAACATTCCTGTAGTACATAGTGCAAAATTCTGGTTATCAAAAATATTTCATGTTAATAGATAAACTAAGATTTTCTTAAACCATTCATATTTTTATAAGATTCAAAATAAATATTTTACATTTTTTAATATTATACAAAATCATTTTGAGAATTTAAAAAAATATAGATAAAATAACATTAGAGAAAACAAAAAATATGCCTATTAAACTTGCTAATATCTCATAACGTTGGTTTTGAGAATAAATCTATTAAGAAATTTAATATCGAAATTACATATTTTTATAATATAATTTGAAACAACTTATATTTTTGTATTATTAAATTGTATTGTAGTTTTAGGGATGAATATGAGCTCACATAAATCACATAAATCACATGATAATCAATTGGATTCTATACTGAACGATGGTTTATTGTGGGTAGATGTAAGAAATCCAACACGGGAAAAGATGACTAATCTAGCCAAAAGATATTCATTCCATGAATTAAATATAGAAGACTGTCTTTCCAAAATCCAAATTCCTAAAATTGACAAATATGAAGATCATGTTTTTGTCATTTTGCATTTTCCTACTGGAATTAATGATAGTAGCATTCCTAGAATAAGTCAATTATCAATTTTCATTGGATTGGATTATTTGATAACTGTTCATCAAGGAGATCTTAAGCCGTTAGTTGAAATGTTCGATATTTGTAAGGATGAGCAAAATAAAGAATATCGACAGATAATGATGGGAAGGTCATCAGGTTATTTGTTACATACTATAATTGATGCATTGGTGGATGATCTTTTTCATATTCTAATGAAGATTATAGGTAATCTTGATGATATCGAAGATGCAGTTTATGATGAAAAAACTGAGATTGCTAAAGAAATTTCAATGTTCAGGAGAGAAATTACAACAATGCGGAGGGTTCTGATCCCATTGAAAAGAATAATTATAAGTTTGACGAGAGATATTCAAAAATTTTCGGAAGAAGATCTTGCCCCATACTTTGATGATATAAAGGATCATATAGACAAAGTACTGGATACATTAGAAGAATCAAAAGAAACTATAGAAATTTATAAAGACACAGATTTCATGTTAAGTACAGAAAAAACCAATAAAATTATTGCAATTCTCACAGTTGTCTTCACTCTTTCCATTCCTATTACAATAGTAAGTACTATATATGGAATGAATATTTCTCTGCCCGGTTCAGATGTAAATTATTTTGGATCCTACACCATGCTAGTTCTTTTATTGACAATATCTGTTGGTCTGACCGCTGCTATGTTTTTATATTTTAGAAGACTAGGATGGATTGGGAGATTCAGCCGTCTCAAGACATGAGTTTATACAATGCTTCCATCAGAATTATTAAGAACAAAAATCACAAAAAAGGGCAAGAATATAGCTCCTATCTTTTTTTCATTAGATGACCTCGAAATTGCTAAAAGATTAATACAACAATTCCAGATATCGTCTGAAAAAAAAGAAACAAAAGCTATTCTAGAAAGAAACCTATCATTAATTGAATCAGCATATGAGGATTTCAAATTAGTTAGAGGATTGATTATACTTTTAGAAAGAAGATGTATTTTTACTTTAAATAAAAATTTACAAAATATTACTCAAAATAATCAAAAAAATACTCCATCTCTTAATTTAGACAATTCTTTTGGTATTAGAAAAATGTTATTCGAAGAATCAGCGCGAGTAGGATTAGCTCTAGATGATAACCAAAGATACAAGATATTAGAAAAGATTTCTTCTCAATTGAATATTACTCCTTCTCATCTTGAGAAAATCATCTGGTTAGACAGAGATGATAACCTTATTTTAGATTTTTTTAATACATTAAATCCCGAACAATTATTGGATTTGTATAATCTTTCCATACTTCAAACTATGTTTTTTAATTGTATAAATTTTGAATTTAGCGTTCAGGATGGTACAGAATGGAAAAGAATATTGAGGAAAGTTAAAAGATTTGGATTAATGTATGATTTAAAATATGATTCTGATAGAAATATTGATTATAAAAATTCATTAGGGCAAAATGATACGTTGAATTCGCTAATATGTTCTATAGATGGTCCATTAAGTATTTTTAAATTGACTAATAAGTATGGTACATTAATGGCAAAATTAATACCAGAAATAGTTTATTCAAATAAATGGAATATTAAAGCATGGATTTTAAGAAATAATTCTGTACAACGTAAATTGTATAGATTTGATTTTTCTTCTACTGAAAAATCTTTTGACAGAGTCCTGAAAGATAAATGTTTCATTATATCTTCCGACTCCCATAAATCTTATAATTTTGATAGCAAAGTAGAGGAAAACTTTTTGATGCATTTTAAACAATTGAGGACAGGCTGGGAATTAATCAGAGAACCTGCTCCCCTAATTTTACCTGGAGGTAATGCATTTATTGCAGATTTCATGTTTCAAAAATATGGTATACAAATCTATTTCGAGATCATTGGATACTGGACAATCGAGTATCTTAAAAGAAAATTTGACAAAATTCATAAATTATTAACTTCAGAAACCAAATACGATTTTTTGATCGCAATAGATAAAGATAATTTGGTTACAAGTGAATTTAATTTAAAAAATCTATTATCCGATTCACTAAAAATTATAGGTAAAGAGAAAATAATTATCTATAATAAAAATTCTATACCTCTAAAACCAATTATAAGATATTTAAGATCAAAAGATGATAAAGTGATAAGTAAAACTTCTGAAATATATCATTCTCAAATTAGTGCTTTCATAAAAAATCTGACAAAACGGAATATTGATATAATAAACCTTGAAGATATTTCAACAAAATTTTCTGTTCCTATTGATTCAATTTTTACTATTCTTTCAAATCAAGCACAGAGTTCATTGACAGATAAATATACTTTGTTAAGTACATTCTTGATATCAAATAATATAATACATACAGTAAAACAACAAATAAATAATGAGTTTGACTTTAAACAGATACAACAAATATTCAAAACTAATAAAATTCCAGATTATTGTCACTTAGATCTTATTAAATTTTATGGATTTGAAATTATTTGGAAAGGTCTTGATTCATCTGATATTTTATTACAAAAGAAGCAAATTTAATTGTATTAAAAGTTAATTTCCAATATATTTTTTATTGATTTAGTATAATTGTTCGTATACAACTGAGTATATCTGATGATATCTATGAAATAAATTTTATACATTTCTGGCTTATGAATAGGATAGTAGTAATCAATTCCATTATTTTATTCTTTCAAAAATGCTAGTGTCTTATTATGTATAAATAATTATCAGTTTGATAAAATCGCAAGTTAATTAGATATACATGTATACTGAAATGTTTAAATTAACGTTTAAATAATTAACAATTATATAAGCTATGGAGAAATACCAAAAACCTAATTTCAATAATATTTGGTTACAAAATCTTTCAGGAAATTGGAGAGATATGGATTGTCCGTGTGGAAACAAATACCATTTCGACGGGCATATTGAAAAATTATTTGAATGGGAAAAAATACATTTAAGACATATGGCTTCAGATTGCGATAATCATTCTATGATTTCTTTTTATCCCGAAGATATGGTTATTTTTTATCATTCAAAAACTGGATATGTGGTAGAGAGAAGAAAACACAAATCATATGAATTGGATGAAATAAAGAATACATGGATCCATGGAAAAATAACTCTTACGGGAGCATGATTTAAGTAATTTAATTAACAATTGAATTTTTTTTGATTTTAATAGATAGTAAAAAAGAAAAAATTTTTTATTGTTTCTAAAGTTAGTATCAATAGATATGACCTAATTGATACATAGTCAGTTTATTATTTACTATATCAATAATCAATAAATTAATTAATTTATTAACAGCAGTTAAGTTTACGAAATAGCTTTAGCTGTTATTGTTCTATTTCTAATCTATGGTAATTAGATTGTTTGAAAGAAATATAACATCATCTGTTATAGTAATGTATTCTCTCTATCTATACTTTCTTGGTAAGTCTACGAAATACATTTAAAGCATTGGAAATTTTTAAGGAACATAATAAGAGTCGTGTTGCAGTTTGAGTGGATTCAACGATTTGGTTCTCTTCAAAGTTTCAAAAGAAGAGTATCCGAGACTATGTTAAGGAAAGCAAATTTTTTTACAGTAAATTAAATAATAATCCTTTCAAAATTGAGTACACAACATCAATATACCATTGTAGAATGTTTTTATTTATTCCTTATCTTAACAAAGACGTTTTTGAGTTTTTCAAGATAACACTATAGGTATTCTGAATCTTCAAAACAGATTTGGATAACTTCATTAGTAAATATGCTCAGAAATAGGATTAATATATTTCAATACCATAATATATCAATGATTATCTTCTATCTGAATGAAAAATATGAAGGAGTTAGTATCAAAATCAATTTTATTAGATAAAAATAGAACAATGTATATCAACATATTTTTTTTTGAGAATGGATGTTTTATTATCTTATCAGAGAATTCTTATAGAATAGGTTCTATAACTATATCTTCAAGTTTATCCAATAAAGTTAGTAAAGCTCATATCATACCAAGTAAATCTGATTCTTTTTTTATTGATTCAATCGCACAAAGGATTTCCCTAATGTTAAATGGTTTGTGTTTGGTATCGCTGCATAATAAGAATTTATTAAATATTAATGATATGAAAATAATTATGGGTGAAATATTAGATATTATAAATGAAAGAGCAAAAGATTGAAGAAAATAGTCTTAAAAAAAATAAACATATCGATCTAAGAAATTTTATAAAAATACTTGAAAAGAAAAAAGAGATTGTATATGTTGATAAAGAAATTAACACCAGATTTGAATTAGCAGTAATTGTCTCTAAGTTTGAAAATAAAGCTATAATCTTCAAAAATATCAAAGAGAAAGATATTCCTGTAATAGGTAATCTATTGGGAACAAGAAAAAGGTTTGCTTTGGCTTTAGGAATAGAAACAGAAAAAGATATTCATAATATTATAAATAAAGCAATTAATAATATAACTAATAAAATTAAAATAAAAATTAAAAGTAATGCTCCATATTATGAAAATTCTAGTAGAAATTTATCTATTCTTCCAATAGTCACTCATTTTGAGAAAGATGCTGGACCTTATATTACCTCATCAATAGTTTATGCAAAGGATCAAGAAAAAGGCAATCAGAATTCATCCACACATAGATTATTGAAACTAGATGATAAACACATGGCTATTAGGATGGTAGAAGGTAGACATTTACATAGATGTTTCATGTATTCAAAAGAACATGGAGAAGATCTAAAAGTAGCAATTGTCATTGGTGTTCATCCTTCAGTAAATATTTCTGCAGCTTATCAAGCATCTTATGGAATAGATGAAATGCTAATAGCTAATTCGTTACTAAAAGGCAATTTATATTTGAATAAAAACAAGTACTCGCAACTTTTAATTCCTGCATATTCAGAAATAGTTTTAGAGGGTAGAATATTAAAAGATAAAACTCATGAAGAATGGATGGTAGAAATGTTGAAAACATATGATATTAAACGACAACAACCAGTCTTTGAACTTGAAAAAATATTATTTAGAAATAATGCAATGTTTCATGATATACTACCTGGATTTTCTGAACATCGTCTATTAATGGGATTACCTGTAGAATCAAAAATATTCGATAGTGTTAAAAATATAGTACCAAGTACATCCCAAGTCCATTTAACTGACGGTGGATGTAATTGGTTAACGGCGGTTGTACAGATTACAAAAAGACTAGAAGGAGAACCAAAAAATGCTTTACTTGCTGCATTTTCATCACATCCCTCATTAAAAATGGCTATAGTTGTAGATCGGGATATCAATCCTTCAAATCCTACAGAGGTAGAATATGCTATATCGACTAGATGTCAAGCAGATAAGGGATTATTAATTATTCAAAATGCAAAAGGTTCTAGTTTAGATCCTTCTAGTGACCAAGAAAATTTATTAACTACTAAGCTTGGAATAGATGCTACTGCCAGTTTGTTAAAACGTAGAGAAGGATTCGAGATTGCTAAAATACCCGGAGAAAACAACATAAATATTTCTGAATATATAAACGAATAGAATAGTTTAATAGAACAACCTTATGGAAAATCTCATATTTTTTTAATATATAGAATAAAATTATTGATTTTATTAAAATACTGTTTGATTTAGTAGTTTTTTTGAATATTAATTTAAATAGCCTAATTTAATAGAGTATGAGTGAGAAAATTTGAAACCCAATAGTTTTGCTATGAAAGATTGGCATTTAGAACATGTAGAAAAGGTAATTGTTCGCTATGTAAGGGGATTATCACCTAATGCAACTTCTTTTGAAAAACGAAATTTTAAAAAATATAGCACTATGTCAAATTGTACCAAACAGATCGAGTATGATAAAAAACATGGTGTTACTGAGGAAGAGGTAATGGCTGTTATGCAGAAAATTAGAACAAATGAATCTTTCTCTGAATTACTTAGAAACCCAGACTCAGTACAAAGATTAGATGAATTAGAAAAACAGTTAAATTCTCCAAAAAAAATAACTTGGTAAATCAAATTGAAAGTTAATATTTGTGATTTCTTTCCATGAGAGAGGATCAAAAATCTCTTACTATGAAAAGATATTTAAATTGTTTAATGGTTAAAATCAGGAATGAAAACTAGTGCAAAAATTTTTGGTATTATAGCTAGTAGCTTTAGCATCCTTTTGTTATTTTCAAGTTTAAATGGATATCAAGCAAATACTCCTAATGCAATTTCAATGCCATTAGTAAATATACTAGCTCAAGAAGATAATTTACCAGTAGTTAAAAACTCCAAAATACTTGAGTTTTCTGGACAAAACTATGCAGATGTTGTCAACAGTGATAGTATAAATCTTAACAGTTTTACTGTATCTGTTTGGTTTAATACCACTATGAACGCCACTGAAAGCGAAACATTTTTGATAAATAAAGGGGGAATCGGAAGTGATAAAAGCGGTTCAAACCTAAATTACGGGATCTTCTTGACCAATAGGGAAAAAGTTAGAGGGGGATTTGAAACAGTCCAAGGGGTTGACTACGTTGTTACTTCTCAATCATCATATGATGATGGTCAATGGCATAATACAGTACTTACTTTTGATGAGGAGTCTCATATTTTGAATTTATATATGGATGGAATCGAAGTAGCTAGTAATTCTACAAACATAGGTGTTAAACCAGATACAACTGGCAAGCAACCTATCAGATTAGGAGCAAATTCCCTAATGGAAAAAGGGAAAATAAATGGAAATTATACTGGTCAGTTAGATGACATTCAAGTATGGAATTATGCTTTTACAAAAGAGCAGGTATTAGATTTGTTTGAACAAGAATCACAAATCCAGAGATAACAAAAAAATTTCATATATTTGTTGTTCAGGCAATTTAAAATGTTATCCAAATTACGATAACATATTTAAATTATTTATCTTCTGGGAAAATATAATTTAATAACATATCCAAAGCCTTATTTTTTATCTTGTCTTTAAAATATTTCTGTCCTTTTTTTGGTGATTCTAACTTCTTTTCTTTTTCAATAATTTCAAGAGGTCTATTATCCAATGAACCTTCAAATTGAATCTTGTATTCTTGAAAATGTAATTCAACGATTGAATCAAAAATACCTTTCATCCAAAATGATCCTACAAAATAGATATAGGGGGGATTCACTCTTTTTTTAATAAATTCCTTTAGATTATTCAGACAATGTGATATTTTTTCTGAATCTGACTCTATTTTGATTACTTTTTCATCTATTCCTCCATTTATTAATTCTCTTTTTAGTGACTCAGAATAAGGAGGACCTGCTACTAAAAGGATTATCGTTTTATTCGCATCGGGCTTGGAACGCAAAATTATTTGATAAAGTCTCTTACAACTATTGACCCTTTCTATAATATGAGGTGGTAATTGTGATGATGACAAATTTTGATCTACTGCATATAAAATAATTAGATTTCCATCTGTAAATCTGACGTCTGACAATTATGAAGGTATCTAAAATAATATCTTTTATACATTCCCAATTGATATTGTAGTTTTAGAAGATTCACCTCTATTTAGTAATTATTAAATCATACGCAATACAAAATATCCAAAAATGGAGGGAATTTATACAGAGAACCGTCCTTGGGGAAAATTTGAGAAATTTCATGAAAATGAGAAGAGTACAGTCAAATTAATTTATGTAAATTCTAACTCAAGACTCAGCTTGCAATACCACAAACATAGAAGAGAATTCTGGAAAATCATCAAAGGAAAGGCTGTAGTTGAGATTGATGGAAAAGAATTATTAGTAAAAGAAAATGAGAATGTAAATATTCCATTAGGATCAAAACATAGAATCAAAGCATTAGAGGAAGATGTTATAATCTTGGAAATTTCATACGGAAACTTTGATGAAAATGATATTATTAGAATACAAGATGACTATAACAGGCTGTAAAAAATATAAAATATATGGTAATCGATCAGATCCAAGACTCAAGAAATAAGTAATATGGATAATAGTCTTAACCTTAGCTATGACCGTTCAAATGGATTTCAAGTTGAACAAGAAAAGCATTAGAATAGATCTATAAATTTTTCTTAAATATGGGTAAAAGAAAAGGAAAAATCCAAGAAATTTTTAGTAAAGCTATTCATTCGGATAATCCGTATTTATACATAATATCTTATAGAGATTTCAATAAAATCGTTTCCGTTACATTGCCGGAATTTTTAGAATTATCTGAAAATTTAGAGGTAATACCAGTAACTAGAATACAACAAATAAGAAAAGAAAATGAAATCTTGTACGAGAAATTATCTTTTAGAAAATAAGTAAACATTCACTAGGACTAGGACAGGTTCAATTATAACTTAAAGAAAAAGAAAATTATTAAATTATACTCTGCTTTAATTGTCATTATTGATTGATATATTTAATAAAAAATTTCTAATTTTTATTATAGGAATAGTGATTATAATAATAGTTGCTATATCACTTTTACAAAGTTTGGATTTTAGACCGCAAATTAATCAAGGAGCTATCACTGAGGCAAGAGAATTAGAAATTTCCTTAAATAACCTATCCCTTACTCCAATTAATGATAATGAAATTAAAGCCCAAACAACATTTAATGTCTATAATCCTAATAAAGGAACAATAATTCTTGAAAATATCGCTTATAATATTTTACTTAATAATACTCGTATATTATCAGGAGAAATTGGCCATAAAACAGAAGGTTTCGTCGACACCCAAGAAGGAATTTATCCGATAATTGGAAATACTACAATGACCAATCTTAAGGATGAAAAAATAATATCAAAAGATAATAGAATAGCTCCAGTATGGAATAAAATTCTGGATAACAGCTCTAAATTTCAAATTAATGGAAATTTTGCCTACAAACAAACATCAAGCTTCCAAGGAAGCGGGGGAGAAGTAGATTTTCAATTAATTTATCCATAAAAATATCATAATATTATTTTGTTTATCATGGTAAGATTTAATATCCGTTAATATTTCTTAAATAATGAAAGCGGTCATCGTCTAGTTTGGTTAGGACACTGGCCTTCCATGCATAACTACATGCGAAGTAAGCCCGTAACCCGGGACCTTATCTAAGTAAGGCGGGAATTCAAATCCCGGTGACCGCACTCTATATGGCAATTCAAATAGTAGTTATTGGTATAATATAGTTGTTAACTCGAGGAATAGAAAGAAAGGCGATAAAAAATGGTTTCAAATTCATCTTATTCAATTAAGCTTTGAACTATAGTTGATAAGAAGATTTGTCGTGATCCAAACAGAGAGAATTCTGGGATAATCTATGGTTTTTATAACTATATGCAGTAGAAAGGATCCTCTGAAAACCATTAGGTAAACAACCGAAAAGGAGTTATCGACATTCTTGATTTCTGGATATAATGTTATCTTTATAATATACAAAGAAAATAACACATAATATCATTTCTCAACATACAGATAAAAAATTCTGATATATACCAAAAAATAGATTACTACCTAGAATCAATTGATCAATAGTACTAATTGTTTGAAATAATTATATAATTTTGTTAAAGTTAAAATGAACAATATCTAGAATGATATTGAGAATTAAATTACTCCCTACTTTGGTAACTCATCATCCACTGAAAAAACTAGAAGAGTTAGTACATAGTTATATGTATTTGGGAAAGTGATAAACTTTAACGCAAATATGAATCGTAGAAGAGTAATAAAACATTTAGTATTAGCAAGATAAAAATATTATATCGTTATCATCAGAAATAAGAAAGAATAGTACGTTTATCTCATTCAACTATAGCTATCCAGGTTTTCAAAACTAAATAAGCAAAGGAAGAAAACAAAAAATTTAAGTTGTTACTGATGATAAAAAAGTATATGTTACCTTAATGAGGTAACAGGAATTTATGAAATATATATTTAATAAATAATTAGGCAAAGAAAAGAAATGGATCGAAACTTTATCTGCATCTTTTGCACATTGTAATAATTGCTCAAATAAAATTTTCAGAGCCAGTTTATTTGAGCCATCACAATGCGCATTATATAATGGGACCAATTATGTGATACCCAGTAGGAATATCACATTTTTGGACAATTTTACCAAGAAAATATGGATCTAATAAAATTACTATTTTTTTGTTATCATCTTTATACATTACACATTCCGTTTCTTTTGAAGGATTGGCGCTATCTGGGACCGTGTTCTACACTTATGAGACCAATCCCAGAATGTTTTAGTAATTTCATCATCAGTAAGATTAAATTTTTGGTTTATCAAAAGGTAAATTACTACTATCCTGTGCAAAAGTATCAATTATATTATTTGCAAAATTTATTATGATAGTGTAAGATATTATCACTACTAATACATAGAATCTATGACCATACACTTTGTCCATTGATAATTCTGATACTATTAAATATATTATAAAAGTTGGTTTTCTAGGGAAAAATAGATTTTTTTTAATAATTTAACTATGATTTTTAGTAGTTCCTTAGAATTTTAGTATCTCTGTTTTTACTAATTCAAACATTTTGGTAATTCTTTATCTTTGTTTCATTATCTCTGTCAAGTCTATAAGTTAAATTAGGAGGCAATGTATTGATTTTTTCTCTTACTATGTTTTCTATTACTGCGATAAACTAATGTCTATCATAATAGGGTCTTTTTCCCAGTAATCAGTGAAATCTCTTTTACTAATTCCCGATTTTTTGATAAACTCACAGATAAACCAAAAAATCCATATTAAACCAAGAAGAAGATATTCCAATATGATATTATTGTGCCAAAAGGAGGATAAAAAAGATAACATGAATATATTTCATTTGGAACTAACTAGTAGTATTACTCCTATAATCATAAATATCAAATATTTTCTAATTATTTCATTTACTATTTTCTTATAGGCTATCAAGAAATACGTTCCGAAAAGTATACTGAAAATTAATTCAAAATAAACTAATGATAATGGTATAACCCGCATTATTTTGAAAATTATATGGTAAATGAAAGATGTCTTGGAGTGCCCCACCTTTATATTGAAATATAGAAAAAGAAATAATAGTGGAAGAATAATAAAAATACCATATTGTATTTTCCTAATGCTACTAGAATAAATTTTAATAATGATACGTTTACAATCCAAATTAATAAAAAAAAATTATTGAACTTAAAAGACTGTATATGATGTTGTTATTTTTTTCTAATTCTGTTCTTTCTCCAAATAGTCCAGAATAAAATAAAGAAATCGGAATCTCTCTTTTTTCTTTAGAATGTTCTAAAGTTGCATGAATTAATAAAAATGATGAAATTACAAGATTGATTGAGAATAAAAAGAAAAAGATGCTATATAGTAAAAAAAGGAGATTATTTTTTTGTTTATACCATTTATAAATTTAAATGCAGTAAATAGTAAAAAAAATATTCCAGTAACATATGAGCATATTACAGTCAATAATACTTCTACAACAAAATACTTGTTCAATACAATAATATCTATTAATAAATAACATATTAATCCAGTAAAATTAACTGACTAGTGAAAATAGCATAATATATACCCTATTAAATGTTAATCCTCTTATTGATTTTCTATTTCTATCTGAATGAAAAGAAATAGCATATAACGATTCTTTAATTTTTTTTAATAAATATAATCGATAAATATAAAAGATTATACTAAAGATTAAAAATAATATTTTTATATTCTAGATAACTAAATCTTTTAAATTTAATTGTCCACCATAAAACTTATCAATTTGAATCAAAATAAATTACAAGCATCATTATTATTTAAAGGAAAAAATTTTTTGATTGAAAACGCAATTTATGGATTATCAATACTTTTACTGCTGAGCACTTATATGGCTAATAAAGATTTATTCTTTCTGTCAAAATATTATCAGTTCAATATTATCTCTTATCTTAATTTCTCCGTTTACTTTAGATTTTTTAGAAGCATATATCATATATAACTTTAAATGAATATTATGACAATGTATGATTTAACCATAAAAATAAGAACTTTGAAACGAATTTTTCGGATAGGAATTATGATCAATTTATGAAGATTTCAAAGAAAAATTTATCAATTAATTTTATCAATAAAATTATTAATATTAAATTTATGTAGGACCAATACTGACAGTGAGACACTAAATTCATTTGATATAGAATCGAGTAATAACACTCAAAATGCTCACTATCAACATCTGTCTGAAGCGGATGTATAATAATCATGTTGGTAATAATATTACTTGTTCAATGATTTAAAATGTTAATAAAAATATAATGACCTTTCCTATTGTTAATAAGGTCTATTTGTAAGTCATTTGGTAAAGGCCGGATTCTTTCTTTTCTAATTGATTTTCTACACTTTTTAATATCAGAAGGATATGTTACAAGTTGCTGCAGTAGTTGGCGCGATAATGACTTACAACACTAACATCACAATCACATCCCATATTTTAGAAATAATATATGTTTCTAATATCTTCAATTTATTTTTATTATCAGTGTATTTAATAGATGTAAAATTGAAGTCTTTCATTTTCTTGTTGTCTAGACTGGCTCTGTTAGTGGTAATATTACCTCCTTTTCCTAACTCAAAGTTATTGTTTGCTATAGTATCATTGTATAAGTAAAGAATTATCCAGTTATTAACGTATAATAAATTACATTCCTCTTGTCTACATGGATAGTAATCATCAAAACTTTCTATACGATCTTTCAAAAACTGGTTTACTCTTTCCATCAAACTTTTCTCTATTGAAGAATGCAAATGATGTTTTAATCCAATTACGTCGCAGGCTTGATCATACCAGGTACCACCATCTGTATAGATGGTATGTTTACCATATCTGGATACAAGAGATCTGATAAAATTCTCTGCTACAAGCATGTTTCTATCTTCAGAGATATAGATTCCAAGCACAGATCTTTGAACTGGTTCAATACAAATCCATAACCAAAAATGATGATCTCCTATTTGGATCACAGTCTCATCTATAATAAAAGCGGTTACTCTTTTTCTTTTGTAGATCTGACAAGAACTAAATCTTTGTATCCAATTCCAAACAGAAACATGACTTCGCTTTTCATCTCTAAATATTATTAATGCTTTAGATGTATTACGTAAACTCAAACCAAGAAAGTACAAATTCAAAGAATACATCACTATACATGTAGATGTTCTGTTTCTTTCAAATTAGATTTGATTCATATGATAGATAGAATGTTCTTAGCTCTATCTGTTTCTGATTAAATTAACAGAGCCAGGCAAAGAAAAGAAATGGATCGAAAAGTACGAATTTTATAAAAAACGAAATGAAAATATGGTTTTCATTAATTATACATATAATCAAAATTGTTATTATAGATTATAAGATGTAGATTATGTGGAAGATTTTAATATAATATTTTAATCAAATAATCGTAAAGTTTTAATAATACGGAGTTTTAATATACATATTTGTTTTATAGGTTTTTATTTTTCTCAAATGGATGTATTTTGATAAGCGGCAGTTATCAACTTGGAAGATAAGGACAAAGTAATAATGTATAGTAATCAATAAATATAAAATCAATTAGTTGTTGAGTACATAATGGGTAGAGTCTCACAAGTATTAGGATATTTTTTTGGTTTCATAATTCTAATTATAGGAATTGGATTAATTATTGTAGCACTTGTTCAGCCTTTCCTTTTTCTAGGCAGTATTCCTATAATTGGTTTATTATTAACAATCTTCGGTTTTATTATTATGTATCTAGGACATAGATCAAGACCTACAAGAGAAAAGAAGATGTTAAAGATGCAAGCTGAGGAGTTTTTCAGAGAACAAGCATTGATGAAGAAGATGGAAAAGAGAGAGAAAAAGGAGATGAAGAAAGCTGAAAAGGAAAGGGAGAAAGCGATGAAAAGGGCTGAAACGGAAATGGAAAAGGAATAGACATAAATTATTTTTTTATCTGTGTGGAATAGTAAGTTGTAATATTTTTTTATTTTTTATTATATAATAGTTTAAAATAAAATATTATTTTAGAAACAATTTTGAAGCGGTAAAAACTAGTCTTTAGAAAAGAGAATATACTGTGTTATATATATTGCGAATTATATCTAAAGCTCTACCAGAATTGATTATAATCAACTGTAAAAGTTTTATTATTTTTTGTAGAAGTTGTAAAATTATGTTAGTATATTAAACTTCATAATTATAATTCATCTTTTTGAGCATTATCACTTCATTGCATCATTTGGATTATACTCTTATTTTGATGAAAACCAACCTGTTATTTTGTACTTGTCTTGTCAAACCTTAATCTCTTCTTATATCTAGTTAATATGTCAATAATAGATATTGTGTATTCCTGTATAACAATAATTTAAATCCAATTAAAATAATTTAACAAAATTGAATTTTAATTTTACTTCCTTTATTAACTTAGTAAAAGCATAAATACATAAAGTTCTACCATCTTGTTACAAATCATCCTTTTCATTTGTAACTACTTTGTGTTCTGCTCCTATCTTCTTCTAGGATTAGACTCTAAAATACAAGCAGTCAAATGAATTTAAGAAAATCTTATTGCGGTTTCAGAAAACCAAGATAAAATACTGGTGAATGTACAACTACTATCTTTATTTTATAAAATAATGTTTTATTTTTTTATATTTGAAAATTTATTGTGATCTATAAGAATTAGATATTCAATTTAACTAAGAAAATTAAAAATCAGAAAAATGTTTGAACAAACTAACAATAGCCAAGATCAATCAACTAAATCATAGTTGCCTATGTTGTCTTTATACGAAAATACGGTAATATTCACTTTTTTCTTTCCGATTTTTTTTGAGATTATTTCTTCTACCTTCTCTTTTATGTGAGCTGGATAACCATCAATGCTATTATATTCTTGAAAAATTTCGTCATATGGTTCTACAAACCACCATTGTTTTTTTTCCTCATTAATTTCTATTTGTGATGTTTCTAAAACTGTCATTTTGTTTTCCCTAATGTTTATTAGTATTATTTTATATAAAATTTTACGTCTTGAGTAAATTTTTTTATGATTTTATTGATATTAAAGAGGTCTAATTATTGTTGCTTCTTTATATTTAAGACAATACCCTTTTATTATTTCATTATATTAATATTTTATGTGATTTTAAGAGTAAACTTTAATGAGTAAAACTTTTTTATTATCTTTTCGTAACATAACAACATGTAATTCATAACAAAAATATAATATATTATTATAAAATTTAATTTACTCTATTAAAAATTGCTCAAAAAGACAAAAGGAAAAAATATTAATTTTTTCCTTTATTTATCTATTGTAATATCTCCCTATTTTTTTTGCGTAATTAAAATTATTCTGCACAATGTCATTGTAATATCTTTGTGTAAGTTCAATTGATTTACTAAAATGTTCAAAACCACCTACAGTTATTTCATTTATGAAACTTGTTAGGTTAATTGTACCACCTTGCATATTTTTGTTTACTGTATTATATGTTTCAGAATATCTTTCTGGAATATTGAAATTTTGCCAATATGATCTAAATGTGTTATCTAGGAATTGAGTATAGGATGACTGGTATGTGTTAAAGATATTTTTTTGTAATTCTGCAACATTATTTGATATTTCTTGTACAGCTCTAATTCCATCTTCTTGATATTTTCTGAAGGTATCTGCATTCTTTTCAAATACTTTTTGATTATCTCTTTGTATTTTGTTTACATTTTCATTTATTGTAGCATTAGTTTCTGATACGTCATCTACTGTATCTTGAACCTGTTGTTTTTGTTCTTCAAGATATTTATCTGTAGTATCTTTTAATTTGCTAGTATTTTCCTTAATATCATTTTTTTTTGTTGATGACATATTTTTTAAATGTACAACTAAATAGATAAAGATTAGTAATATTGACTATATATTTTACCATTTATTATATAGAAAATTAGATTTCTGGATTATAAAAATATTCATGATAGGTTTAAGGATTGAACATCACACATGTAAGCCAATTAAAATTTTAGATCATGATTGACAAATATTTTTTTAACAATTAATTATATCCATTGATAATAGCTATATGAGTTAACTTTAAAATGATTTTCTTGCTGATTAAAACCTAAATTTTACTTGTGTAGGCCAAATCTGTAATTCAAAACTCAATATTATTAATAGATTATTTTTAATAATTATAGATGGATTAAATATAATTAGAATTTTTCGACGCCGAAAAATTCGGAAATATAGTAGTATAAAAACATTTATTTTTTACTCACAAATATGTTTATAGATATAAAACGCATTTTTATAGATATGGTTATTATTCTTAATGAAAAACTTATAATTAATCATGATTCTAATAAAAAATTAAAACAGGTTGCCGTATCAGGAGAAATACGGTTTACACCTCAGGAATTATATCAAATGACTACCAATGGAAAACGTTTGTTCAAATTAAAATGTGAATTATGGGGAAAAGATATAGTTACTAATGACAAGTTGTTCATATTTAATCCACTAAGATATTTTCCAGCTATATCTCCTGCGATTAGTGAAAAATTTACATTCAGCGAGATATTAGGAGAAGGTGTTCTAGATGAAGATTTAGGAAAGGAGGAAGTTTATGCAAGACTTATTTTAACTAATCTATCTAGTGGAACTCAGATTATTGATAAAACAGATACTGTAAGCTATAAATAGTTTGTTGGGTATTGCTTGCACATTATTATTGGTAGAGCTCTATTAAGATATATTATTGTAAATACTCGCATTGCAGTTTGCTAACGTATTAATAAGGATTAAAATGTTTATTATTTCATGGAAGGAATTCAAAAATTAAAATGTACATCATGTGGAACATCTTTTATGTCAGAAAGTAATGTATCTCTTTGTCCATCATGTAGTAGTAGTGAAAAGCAAGGTGGCGGACATAGTGGTTGTGGCTGTGGACACAGTCATTAATTTTTATTTTTTTAAAAATTCCTAAATTTTAAGAGTAATTAAACAATGTTTTTGTCCTATCAAATAGGTCATATATAATATTAGATATGTCTTTTACATATAATTTTTCCAGATCGTACCATTCGACCTTAATTCCATTCCATTTAGATGTATTCCAGATTCCTATTGGTAGTTTTTCTTTCAAGAATCCTTTGTTAAATGGATGAGGATTTACATATAGATAAGCATTAGAAAAATCTTTATCTCCAGGAGAAATCCCAATTCCAATTTGTTGATCCTCTATTCCAGTAAACCATTCCACAGATAGATCAAAACCATCTGGCCATAGATGTACTAGGGTGAAATTTCCATTCAATTTACTTCTAAATACTTCTAGCGATAAATTCGCTTTGGATATAAAACCAAAATAATCTTCTAAATCTTCTAATTTCAATCTTTCTAAATTATCAATTTGAAGTATTTCAAGTGGATGAGAAAATAAGTGTCTAAATTTTAAATATATATCTTTATCAGTTAGATCTATGATTTGTGTATATTCATTGTCGTAATATAATAATAGACCATTAAATAAATCAATTTTTATTTCCTTATTGTTGTTTATAATACCTGTTGTTATGCCATTATTTTGAAAAAATAGACTTTCATGTCCATAATGAGGTAAATATGATATCTGTTGTGCTTTAACTTTTGCTATTAGTCTACATATCTTTCGTAATTGAATTACTGTTTCATTTATAACAATATTTTTCATATTCTTATTAATCTACCTTAAAATCAGTTCTAATAATTGACTTTAGTAGGTGCATCAGAAATTTTTGGTTGTGTAGAATTTATATTTATACATGGGTCAGTTTTTATCTGATGAAGCAATTTTATATCATTATCAATTAAGTCTCTAATAGATCTTTTTATGTATCTTGATTTTGTGAATTGTTTTATATTGTGTTCCATATCTTCAGCTGTCCATCCTCTACTCCAACCCATAAATGAATAGGGAGGTAAAGCGAAACCTAATTCGCTAAAGAACATCATCATTTGTCCTGCGACATTTTGAATATTATCTTGTCCGCCTGTTATTATGAAACTAGCTACTTTATTTTTTACCAGTATTTTATTATTCAACGTTATTTGATTTTGCACACAATTGAGTCTCTCAATCATTTTATAATATAACGATGATGCATTCCCCCACCTAATTGGAGTACTGACAAGGACAATATCTGCCCACAGGATCATCTTTCTATATATAGAATTCATTCCATCATTACTATCCATTTCCGAGATTGAGCATGGCCATGTACATGCCATTTCACTTCTACTATAATATCCTTCACAATTCCGAAATTCAAGATCTGAAATTTTTATCAATACAGTATTTGCTTGATATTTGTCTTTAGCATAATCTAATGCTTCGGTCAAAGCAGAATCAGATGTCGATTTTCTTGGTAATAATTTATTCATATTTGTTGTTGAAATGCCAAGAATATTTAGAGATGTAGAAGTTGTTTCATATTTTAGATCTACCAAATCTTGTAGGGGATTGACCTTATGCTGGCTTTTAAAAGGGAATTTTATAGGTTGATCAGAAATACATATTTTTCCATTTTTTAAAATTGTATCAAATACAACCTGTTGCTCATCATAACCAGGAGGAGCCTTTCCTGTAATTAAGTTATATTCCCATCCATGCCAAGGACATGTAATATATATTCCATCATATTTTTTTTCAATTTTTCCTTCTGATAGTGGACCTCCCTTATGAAGACACTTATTGCCTATGGCGGTTATGTTATTACCTGTTTTATATAGAATTATTTCCCTATCCTTAAGTTTTACGACTTTGTGGTTATCATTTTTTAAGTCGTCTTGATCTAGTACCTCAATATATTCCAACAATATATTGAAAACAAATCTGATTCTTAATCGTTTTTAATTTTTAATGTTCTAAATTAAATTTGAATGAGCTTATTAAAGACTTTATAAACGGACCATTTATTGAATAAAATAATAAACGCCATTAAAGATTATAAAAAAGGAAGAAAATCCATTGTATAATAATGACTATCAAATTATTATCAATCCAGATAATGAGATCAACTTTCATATATTTTAAAATAAAAATATGCATAAACAAGTTGATAAGACAGAATAATGTATGATAACTTCTAGCTGATAACTCTGCAAAGGAAAATATCTATATAATTTACTTTATCGAATCAGTATCAATATAGATTTAATATATAATTTACTCAATATCTAAAATAGGTTGAAACAGTAAATCTACGTTTATCTCTAAGTAATACAACTTATACTTAAATTATTTCAAAGAATCATATTATATTATTTTTATATTGATAGATATCTATGCATAAAACTTTAAAATCGTATTCATCCATTCAAACTGCATCTACTAGGTTGAAAAATAATATTCTTTCTCAACCTAGATCAGAAGAAGTAAATACGAATGAGTCGTTAGGTAGAGTTTTGTATAATGATATCATTTCCTCTATCAATATTCCAATACACAATTTTTCAAATATGGATGGTTTTGCTGTTATTCATAAAGACATAAAAGGAGCCTCTAATTTGAAACCAATAACGCTAAGAGTAATAAAAGATGTCAACCTAGGTTATACTAAAATAGAATCATTAAAAAGGAGAGAATGTGTCAAAATACCTACAGGAGGATTCTTACCTACAAATTCTGATACAGTTATTCCTAGTGAATACGTACAATTTAATATGACTAATCAATCAGTTAAGATTTTTTCAGAATTTTCTCGAGGTTCATTTATAACACATGCAGGAGAGAATATCGCAAAAAATCAACGAATCTTTAAAAAAGGACATTTAATAAGAACTCAGGATGTATCCTTGTTGAACTTAATTGGTATTAAAAAATTGAATATATTTAAAAAACCGAATGTAGGAATTATTCCAACTGGAAGTGAATTAACGGATAATATTGAAGATGTAGTTCATGGAAAAAATCTAAATACAAATGGTCAAATAATCTCTACATTAATTAAATCTTCAGGAGGGATTCCTTTTAATCTAGGAATAGCATCTGACAATATTAATGATATACAAAGCAAAATAAACCAAGCATTATTAAAATGTGATATTATTCTTACAATAGGAGGATCTTCTGTTGGAGATAAGGATCTAATTGCGAAATCTATTAATCAAATGGGAAATCCAGGAATTCTTGCTGATGGAATTAGATTAGATAGGGGAAGAGTCACTAAAATTGCTGTATTAAAGTTCAAACCTATTATTATCTTACCAGGACCTGTACAAGGAGCTATTAATGGTTTCATTGCATTGGCTGTACCCATTATTAGATCTTTAATTGGATTACCATATAATAATAAATCTTTCATCTATGCAAAAATTACTCACAACTGGTTGGCTAGGAAGAAATTTCAAAATTTTGCAAAAATATTGTACGTTAGTTTATCAATTTCAAAAAATAATATCATAAATGCTAAACCAATAATTGGAGAAACTTCGAATTTAGCTGTTATGACTAACGCAAATGGTTATATATTTATTCCTGAGAAGATCACAAATATTAGAAAGGGAGATAATGTTAAAGTAAATTTACTTCCCGGATTTTCTTTTACATCTGAAAATCCAATAGACTTTCTGTAGTGGATTCTGTCTCTATATCTTCAAAATAATTATACGATGTATTTTTGATTTCTTCTTGTCTATATAATAGATTCAAAATATAATCCTATTATAGATGTCTAAAATTTTTAGAATCATATTTAAATTAGAATCAAACTTTTTCCAAAATTGATTATTTTGTTTGTTTTTTATCAATATTTATGATTTATCCTCCACTTATTGGAGGAATTAATGCAATTTCATCGCGGGGGGATATAGTAATATCTTCATTTGCTATTGCCCTATTAACAGCGAATACAAAGTCTACGTCATAACCATTCAACTCAGGATATAACTCTATAAGATATTTTTTGAGATCTTTCAATAAAATTGAATTATCTTTTAGAGGAATAGCTAAATTGTTACTTTTCATTCTCTCTCTTAAAATACCAAACAATTTTATGTTTATACTAGGGATCTCCTTAGTCATTTTGATTTCCTTATATGATAAATATTATTTCAGTTTTTCCAAAAATCATTTCAATTTTATTAAAAGAGAGTATATGCAATTGATTTACAATTACATGAGATTTTCCCACTTAGTACCATAAATTTAATTTATTTGCAAATATGCAAGTAGTAAAATTTCCCTAAATATTTGCTGTATATGATATAGATAATGTACTATTAGTTAATAAAATCAGAATACAAGTTTTACTCTTTACCATGAATCTCTTTAGTTTATTGATCTTATTATAGCTAGGGTATCTCTAGTAATTGAAGATAATAATAGTAATCATCAAAACATTATGTTCTACCTTTCAAATATTGGTTGACTCTTGCCATCAAACTCTTCTGATATGCTGGATGCAAATAGTTTTTTAATCCAATTATGTTACCTGCCTCATCATATCACCTACCACCATCAGTGTAAACTGTATGTTTTCCATATTTTTGAACCAGGGATCCGATAAATTTCTCACCAACAAGGATGTTTCTGTTCAGAAATATAGATTCCAAGCACAGAACTGTGAACTGGTTCTACGCAAAATCATAAGCAAAAATGTTGCTTTCCTATCTGAACAATGGTTTCATCTATAATAAAGATAGTTACTCTTTTTCTTTTACAGATCTGACAGGATTTCAATCATTGTATCTAATTCCAGACAGAGGCATACTTCTTTTCTCATCTTTAAATATAATCAGTGCTTTGGATGCATTTCGTAGACTTACCAGGAAAGTATAGATAAATAGAATACAGTACAATAAAAGAAGAGGTTTTATTACTTTCAAATTTTATTTTATTCATATCATATTTAGAACATTCTTAGCTATAGCTTTTGCTGCTTATTTTAAGAGCCTTCTATTGAACTAATTTAATAAATTTGTAATATACAATGATAAAACCTTGTTTCTTTATAGATAATTGAACTAATTGTATGACAATACTAATATTAATTACTTATGACTGTCTATAGTCTCATAATTTACATACAACAGTATCAATATGTAATCCGAACGTTCAAAAATCTCTTCATGCAAGTCATACTTATGGAGTACAATAAACTAAATCCTGAAGAAGAACAAGTTATTGTATATAAAGCAACAGAACCTCCCTTCATTGGGGAATATGACAATTTTTACGAAGAAGGAATATACATCTGTAGAAGGTGTAATGCTCCTCTTTTTTCATCAAAAAGTAAGTTCAGTTCCGGTTGTGGTTGGCCAAGTTTTGATGAATATATACCCAATTCAATAAAACATTTGCCAGATCCAGATGGCATAAGAATAGAAATACAATGTTCTAACTGTGATGGGCATTTAGGACATGAATTTCTAGGAGAGAACTTGACTAAAAAAAACAGGAGAGAATGTGTTAATTCATTATCCATAAGGTTTATTCCCAAAGAGAAGGAGTTGCCAAAACGTAAATGAATAACAATGAAATTGAATTAGCAACACTAGCCAATGGTTGTTTTTGGTGTACTGAAGCAATTTTCAAACAAATTAAAGGTGTCAAATCTCTTACCCCAGGATATACCGGTGGAATTTTAGGAAATCCTTCTTATGAAGAAGTATGCACAGGCAAATCAGGTCACGCAGAAGCAGTTCAGATCGAATTTGATCCTGAGGTGACGTCTTTTGAGAAAATACTGGATATATTCTGGAATACACATGATCCTACCACACTTAATAGACAAGGTAACGATGTTGGTACTCAATATCGTTCAGCAATATTTTATCATAATGAAATTCAAAGAGAGGTTGCAGAAAAATCCAAAAGGGATATCGAGAATAAAAATATTTACAAAGATCCTGTTGTGACAGAAATTGTACCTTTTAAACAATTTTATGTAGCAGAAAATTATCACAAAGATTACTACAACAAGAATATGGATGTTCCCTATTGTAATTTTGTTATTGCTCCAAAATTAGATAAACTACGCAATAAGTATGGAAAAGAAATTAAAGACGAATATAAGTAGATATTAGAACTAATCTTTTATTTTTTATAGAAGATAATCGAATTAAATCTAAATTCGATTGATCGAAAAGTACAAAACATAATAGTCTATTTTTGGATGTTTGAATTTACCATATAATCAAATTATATCTTTCATATTTTAAAATGAATTCAATAGTCTTCTTATTATGTGATAAGTAGTCGTATTAACCGCTTTTAAAAGTAAATATCTTATGTAACTAAATGAGATTTTAACATCTTTTTTATAGTTTGAGTTACAATAGGTAGTATTCGTTGATCATTAATTTGTGGAATTATATAGTCATCTTTAAGATGTTTTTTATCCACCAAGCCAGCAATAGCTTTTGCAACTGTAACTAGAAGTTCCTCGCTTAGAACCTTTATTTGAAGATCCAATAATGATCTAATTAAGGAGGGAAATATAGTAGCATTATTAATTTGATTGGCAAAATCTGTTCTTCCTGTAGCTATTATTCTAGCACCTCCTTTTTTTGCCTCATGCGGTAATATTTCAGGATCTGGATTACTTAATGCAAAAATAATTGGATTTTGATTCATTGATCTAACCATTTCACTTGTTACGATATTGCTTTGGCCAGAAACTCCTATGAAAACATCTGCTTCTTTTAATGCACTTACCAAATCCTGACGAATTTCATTAGGATTAGTTTGGAATGCTATGTCTCTTTTATATGGATTTGTAGCGAGATCTTCTCTCCCTTTATATATCGAACCTTGACTATCTATAACAATCATATTTTTACATCCTGCCTTGAAAAGAATTTTAGTAATTCCATAACCCGCAGAACCGGCACCCAAAATTACAACATGTGTATTAGTCAATTTTTTATCCAAAAGAGTTAAGGCATTAAGTAATGCAGATAGAGTAATAATAGCTGTTCCATGTTGATCATCGTGAAAAACAGGTAAGGAAATTTCCTTTTTTAATCTTTCAACAATATCTAAAACTTTTGGAGATTCAATATCTTCTATATTAATTGCACCAAACATAGGTTCAATATATTTAACAAATTTTATAATTTCCTCTTTATCTTGTGTGGCAATACATAGCGGTATAGCATTTATTCCTCCTAGTAACTTCATTAAAACAGATTTTCCCTCCATAACCGGGAGTGCCCCCTCTGGTCCTATATTTCCCAGACCCAATACTCTTGTACCATCACATATTATAGCTACATTATTCCATTTTGAGGTATATTCATATGCCAATTTCTTATCTCTACTTATTTCTTTTGCCACATATGCGACACCAGGAGTATATATCAAATTTATAAGACCATCTTCTTTTTCAAATATACCTTCAGCAGGAACTCTGTTCTGAATTTCTATTTTACCCCTAAGCATCCGGTGAAGATTTAAAGAATCATCCTTTAGATTCAACTATAATTACTGACAAATAACGGTCTTATTTATCATTTTACAAAAAAACTGTTTATAATTTTAGTTGTTATATATCAAATTTATACTCATTAGAAAATACTAAATGTTTTGTTATATAATATAAGGTTAGATAGTTACTATAATCCAGTAACGTTATTGTTGATCCTCAATATCTATATCATAATAGAGAATTTCTATAATAGATAAAAGCATAATATCTATTTAAAGCAAAATCATATTATCTGTAGAGTATATTATATTATCACAGCTATATGATGATATTATTATAAAACATGTAATGTAGTTATTGAAATATTATATGCATTTACTATTGCAGAAAAGTATGTTGGAAAAGGTTAAGTAGTACCTAAAAGATAGAACATAATGTTTTATGATTACTATCCCTGTAGACAAAAAGACGAATGTAATCTATTTCTTGTATATAACTGAAAGTAATTATTTGTTTCTTTGTATAAAGATATTATGCCAAATAATATCGATTATTTTAGATTAGAAAAGCTGGATATTATCTTCAATTACTAGACATATAATATTAATTAATTGTTGTAAAAAACTATAATACAACAAACTAAAAATTGCATCGGCTGTTTATTTATATTTCTTGATCAAAGTTCTCGAAGGATTTTGCTTTAGATGATTGATGCAAATACATCATTAGATTGTTGACATACATTTTTTTATTTATAATTCCTTTCTCCGATAATAATTCTACTAACACATCAATTTTAATATTTAATTCTTCGAGCTTGTCTAATTCTTCTTCTTCCTTTGCAATATTACCACTGTGGAGATCTTTTTCTTTTTTTATAGAATTATTAATCAAGATTAGTAGATGTTAGAACTCTAGAATATTTAAGTAGTTGTTATTCTATCTTAGGATCTTTTTTAGAAATTAATGAAAAAATCATGAAAAGCTTTTCCATTGTTTTATGCTAATGATATTAAATTTATTTGGTTCATATTAGCAGATCTATAACCAAGATTAGATTATATATTATTTGAAGGATGAGATTAAGTTAAATATACACCTAATGAAAATCGGCTTGTTATCTGAACGGAAAGTTTTTCGAAGAGTATAATCTTGACAGTTTTGAAGACAAAGGCAATAGCACCTAAAAATATGGTTCAATGAAAGATATTAAGATAGAAAGTGTTACAACTTTAGTAGACTAATCAGTTAGGTTCATGTAAAGTTGGAATAATTGTTATAGCTATTTTATGCTATAGTGAAGCTTTTAATTCCAGAATTGATGATTTTGAGGTAGAGAGGATATTCTATTATAGGGGATTATTATAAATTATTTTACCAGAATTTAGTAAATTTTAATGAAAAATTTAACTGATGATTGATATATCTATTGTTTTATTAGAATAGCTTCTCAAATTGCTGGGATATACTTCATGGAGTCTTACTATTAAATCCTACAATAATAACAATAATTTTACTCTATTCTCAGCAATCTGAATCAGGAGAAAAGTATCTTTAGCTCTGATAATGGTAGCATAAAATTAACAAACATGAAAAATTTACTAATCGCTATATACCAATATTTATTTTCTTTGATGATTTCTAACAAAAATAAACCTATCTATGTTAATTGAATGTAGAAATTCTGTAATTGTTAAATCATTTTTATTCTATATTTTTTTAACTTAAATGAATTTAAATAGAAAAAAAATGATTAATAAACTGTTCAAATAGTAACTAGGTTTGTGAAATAATTACTGATATCTTGTTCTTTTTAATTTTCCTATCTAAAATGAGCTTTAGTTTTAGCATATATTTTCAATAAATCGTAAAACAGTTATCAAGACTTTCCTGAAATTCTGGATGGTTATTATGTGAGGAATAGAGTAGCGAATATCCTTTATTGTTATACTTTGTTCCACTCTGAATTTGGTTACTTTTTTCAATGATCTAAATTTTTCTCAACTTAATAAGGTAATTAAGATAGAATAAATTTTATTTATATATATCAAATTAAGTAAATTATTAATATACTTTTTTAGGAATGATGAAATAGAACAATAATTAATTATATTGAGCTTATTAGAATAATTGATAAGAATAAACTAAAGATAACCAGTAGATCAATAGAATATTATAATTTTTAGCATTCTAAATAAGTGAATTGAATATATATCCAATATGCGAAAACCCGTCTTTACAGCTGTATTGTTATCTTTGATTTTATTGTCTGGGGTTGTCGTCACATCTATGGTTTCATTCATTGATGTGGAAGCATCCTCTGATAAAAAAGATAAGAAACACAAGGAGAAAGATAGAGATAGAGATAAAGGATATGCAAAAAAAGATTATGACTCTTTCAAATATGATTCTGATTATCAATACCCATCAGATCAATACTATAGTGGATATCAAATGGAAGACTATGCTGCAGAAAAAGATCCATACTCTGATGGATATCAGAAGGATGGGTATATTTCTGAAAAATATGACGAGCACAAATACAAATCTGACGACAAAGTAATTTATAAAAACAAAGACAAGAAAAAGGTTAAAAATATAAAAATTATCGAATGCAAGAATGTTAATGTAAATGCAGATGAATTAAAGGATCTTACAACAGCTGAAAGGTTGCATTCTAACAATCCGATTCTCAATAACTTGGAAAATAAATTGAAAAATCAAATCAATGGGGAAAATGAAATCACTGGATATGATCAATATAATGATGGTATTTATGAATTCTATGTAGGACCAGATACCAAGATAATATTCATATGCACCAATGAAAATTACGATTTAGATAATAAGAACAACCATTATCCAACCAATGCAGAAACTAGCCTTCCATCTTCTGCAATGGAAACTTCTGAAAATGCTGATGTAACAACAACCGCTGACACAACCGAAGCAAATATTCCATTATCTGCAATGGAAACGGAAAACGCTGACGTAACAGCAAGTTCCTGTGATTGTATCGACACACTTACAATGCAGCTTGAAGCAACACCGGATTACTTAGAAATCGTAAGATAAAAATCTCTTTATGAGAATAGAACTTCCTCTTTTTTTATTTAAAATTTAAAAAGCCAATATATCAAGAATAAAAGTAACAATTTTGTGTTAGCTCTAAACTTAAATTTAATGTATAGATTAACAATCATATGAATAACAGATATACGATTTTATAATACTGGTATAGATTTTGTTCTGGAAATACTAGATATTTAAGTTTATAACCTTCTGTTTCCGTGTAAATTAATATATTTACAAATGTCCTATACTTGAATTTATTAATTGTACTACTATGAAGTTTATAACCTGGATCCAGTATTTCTGCATTTACTAGTTTTATTAATTTAAATAGGTATTCTTGTATTACGTGTAGATGATGAATTCTTACATTGTCTTTCTTTAAATTTAATTTCTAAACAAAAAACTAAATTTTGTTGAAAAGACCAATTTAATAAATATTCCCAATACTATAAATTTGAAACTCACAATTGATCTAGATTGTGCCAACATTAAGTGACGATCTAGAACAAATCCTATCGATATTGTATAAAACAATTGAACTTCCTGGAATTCAAAGAGATTATGATCGTGAATTTGGCAGGATTAGTGAAATTATCTATCGTTATGGAATAAAAGAAGATCCTAAAAATTTGAGAACAGTGTTTACATTATGCATGCAAGAATTTTTTGAATCAATTCCTCAAGAACAATGGAAATTAGATGATCCTTCCTTTGTAAAGCAAGCTGAACAATATGCAATAAAAAAATTCAAAGATTGGATAATAACCCAAATAACATAGAACTCCTAAAATTTTCATAGTATGTTCTTTATCCTATTCACTATCTTTATGAAATCTATATGACTTTATACTTGATTATAAATAATTCATAATAAAGGCACATATGTATTATGTTATATCTTTAAAAAAATATATTTTAATATAACTAGTATTTATTATCCATCCACAAATTACCAACTAAATAATTATCCTAATTATCTGAATCATTATATATTAATTATGAGATTTGTAAAGAAAATTTCCACCATAAGTAAAAAATGATATCAATACTTTTTATGAAATCAAAACATGAAAATATTAATTTTAGATTATATAAAATCAAAATCTTGATTTTTATCAAATCATACGTTTAACCAATTACAAATATTATTTAACACAATAGTATAATAAAATAATATTAGATATCTATACCTCATATCTTCATTTTATGATAAATTATATTTGTTAATTATTCAATACTAAAAAAAATACATAATTTCTTTAACAATAAAAAATAAATATTATCATTTCATTCTCTTCTCATTGACGCAGCTCTTTGAACAACCTCGGAAAGGGATGGATGAATATGTATAGTATTATTTATACTATCTATTTTGCCTCCACCTGATTTCATTGTAACAAGAACTTCATGAATTAAAATCGAAGCTTCAGTTCCAATGATATGACATCCAAGGATCTTTCCACTTGCTTTGTCAATAAGCATTTTAACAAAACCATCTCTATCTTCAAGCGCTTTTCCCATGCCAGTTTCTAAGAAGGGATAACTTGATTTTGTATATCTTATATTTGTCTTTTGCAGATCTTGTTCTGTAAACCCAACTCCTGCTATTTGTGGAGAGCTAAAGATTGCATGAGGCATTGCGGTATAATTAACTGCTATTTGCCTTTCAGGCTGAATCATATTGTTGAATGCGTAATATGCTTCATTATTTGAATTATGTTTGAATTGATATTTTCCAACAGCATCTCCTAACGCAAATATTCCTTTTACATTAGTTTCCAAGTATTTGTTGACTTTTATAAAACCTTTTTTGTCTGCCTTTACATTTGTTTTTTCAAGATGTAATAAATCTGAATTAGGAGTCCGTCCAGTTGCGACTAATAGCTGATCAGATAAAAGTTCCAATTTTTTTCCTTTTTTATTGTATGCTAATACATAAAAGTATTTATCTCTTTTTTCTTCTGTTTTGGATACATATTCTGTATTATATCCTAAGTAGATATTATATTTCTTTGAAAATATTTCAGTGAATTTTGCAGCAATATCTATATCTTCTCTTGGGATTAATAAGTCTCTTCTTTGAATTATATTTATTTTTGTCCCTAAAGAACCAAAAAAATGAGCTAATTCACATGCAATATATCCTCCACCAATAATTGTTAGTGTTTTAGGAAGTTTTTTTAGTCGTAAAGCTTCATTACTTGTAATAAAATTCACTTTGTCTAATCCCTCTATTTTAGGGATACTTGGCCTAGTTCCTGAAGCAATTAGTATTTTATCTGCCGTCAAAGCAGTCTTATTTTCAATTAATATTTTTTTTCGTTCAATAAATTCACATTTTCCTAAAAAAAGTTTAGGATTTTGAATCTTTTGTAACCCTTTTTTAATATTTTCAGAGTCATTGTCAATAATATTATTAACTCTATTGACTATCTTTTGATAATTGATAGAATAGTTTTTTACATCGATGCCAAAGAGCTCTGCTTTTTTTATTATTTCTACAACGTCAGCACTATGAATAAGTAACTTTGATGGTATACATCCTACATTCAGACACGTTCCACCTAACTTATCTTTTTCAATAATTGCTACCTTGAACCCCCTTTCGGCTAAACCATTAGCAACATCTAATCCTGAACCAGAACCAATTACTATTACATCGAATTTATTGATGATTCTGTTTTAGAATTTTATATATATTAGTATTATTATTCTTATCATAAGAATCTAATCTATTAATTGAGATGCTATTTATTTATTAAAAATAGCAATATTTATTTTACTTGTATCTATATACAAATCAAAATTTTAAATGTAAATTATATCTATAAAAAGTCCGAGATCTACAAATCTGTAGGATAAACATGAATTATCATAAACTACCTTTATCCAGAAAACAATTAGTTTGCTAATGGTTTTTACTTTTTATCGTTCGGTAAATTATTTTTATTTCGATCTTGATCGTATGGAATACAATTAATTGTTCTAAACTTACATTTATTTATATTGTTGTTATCCAATAATTATTTGATAATCAATAACTTGATTTTTCTCAATTAAGCTATAAAAAATAATACAATCGCTAATATCTATGAATATTATATTCAAATTTAAATTATATATTTTATATTATTAAATTTCAATTATTGGTAACTAGCAATAGACACCTATTGATCATGTTTTAATGTATGATTACTGTAATCAGATTATATTGACAATCGATCGGATTGGAATCACTTTATAGGAGTACATTCATTTCGAAGTAATTAACTCAAAAATATAACAAGATTTTGATATACTTAGTATGATAGTGTAACGAAAATCACTTCACTACTTGAAGAGAATATTCAATATCTGCGAAATGCGGACTGGTACCAGCAGAGGTGAGAGCTCCTATTGGAGTTACACGAATATTGTAAAATATTGTATGTTCTCCTGGGGGAAGTGGTTTGAGAAAGACCCACCATCCATGACTTCCTGCACGAAATGTGCCTGGCTCATAACCTGCTTGATGAGTATCCGATGGAAGAGTAACGTTAAATCCTCCTGTAAATAATTCAGTAACGTTAGTTAGAGAATTTATATTATATTCTAATGATCCAGATGACATTGACATTTTTACGTCAAGATTTGCTACTGGAACTCCATCAACTTTGACCTCTGATCTTATATTTCCTAGATTGTATACTTCTCTGGCACATTTCGTTAACTGTTCATCTAAATTTGAAGTTGGATCTCGAATATGTATTAGATCCGTTCCAGTGTCGCACCAGGCGATCCACATAGGTATCAAGATACCCTGCTCTGACGAAATTGTACATACCTGATGAACTTGCCCTTCAGCTACTGTATTCAACAACATAACCATTGGTTCTGATTTATTGATAATACATCCATCAGATTTCGGAGTAAATTCATCTGTACTTAGCGAAAAATCCCAATTCCAATATCTAGAAACCCAATCATCATAAGATACGTTGAATGGTTTCTCGTCTTTTGAAAACACTTCAATCACTCCATATGCATTATGAATTCCAAAAATCACAAGAAAAATAGAGAAAAGTAAAAATGGACCCAAGATACAAGATGTTATGCCATGTTTCTTAGCATAACACATGTTCTTATTGCTCTTCATGAATTTCTTTAACAATCGTGTTGTTATTATTATTTTCGATAAACTAAACTATCAGAAATGTAATTCTTATTGTAAAGAAAATTGCGTTCCTCCCTTCTATTTAGTAAAATGATAGACAAAATAGAAAGCCTTGCTGTCTTGAATCTATCCAAGAAGAACGCATTTATTTTTGTTTTAATTCTCACAGCTGTCTTTGTACTTGATGCAACGATTGTTAAGTTCTCTTCATACAGTGGATTAAAAATTCCTATATGGTTACACCTTGCTATTTTCTTGATTTTTTCTATAATATTTCTAACATTTACCCCAATTCTTCTTAATTATGTTAGAAAACTCAGCTCAGGAGATTCCTATCCAATAAAACATTTACGTACACGTTATTTTTACATCATAATTTGTGGTACACTAATCTTAACTGCTGCGATAACGCTAATTATTATTTTCCAAATGTTATTTGTTAATAAATATAGTCTAATTTTGCTAGAAATACAAACATATTTTAGCTATCTTTCTGCACTTGTATTCCTCTCGTATTTGATATATTTGTTTATTAGTTGGTTAACTAAAAAAATAAATTACATAATTATTTTGTTTGTTATAGCCTTCTCGCTTGCTTCAGTTAACCTTATTATCTCTCTAATATACATTCAATCCTATTTTTCATTTTATGTATTTCCAGATGTAAAACCATACCCTATTACTTCATATGTAGTAAACATTCCTGGGTCACCTATTACTGAATCATTATCAATGCTATATGATATTTTATCTTTGTCTTCATTTTTAGTTATGTGGATATCTACAGCTATACTTCTGGGTCATTATAGATACAAGATTGGCAGAATAAAATTTTTTGTACTTTTAGCGATTCCTTTGATATATTATATCTTTCCTTTTCAGAATTATTTTGTAGATCAAATTTTCACATGGTTGTTTTACTCTCCAGTTATTTTTAGTGCAATTTATATTCTGATTTTTAGTGCTACAAAGGAAGTTGGAGCTTTCTTTTTCGGTCTATCATTTTGGAGCGCATCTTCATTGACCAGGCATCCTCAGGTTCATAAATCTCTTCTTATCTCCTTCATTGGCATGGTGATCCTGTTTTGTTCAATTGAGATATCTCCATTACGCAGTCACGTTTATCCTCCGTATGGGTTTATAACAGAAGCATTTTTACCAATAGGCGCATACCTACTTCTTATTGGAATTTTTACCTCATCACAATATATATCTCAGGATACAAGACTTAGGAAGGAATTTTATAAGAGTGCCGAACCTCATATTAACCTTCTAAAGTCTATCGGAGTATCTGAGATGGAAAAACAATTTGGAGGGAAAATAAAATCTTTGCAGGAAAGTTCTACATCGTTAAAAATAATTGAACCAAAATTGGAAGAAGCACGGGTAAGGGAAATATTACGTGAAGTCTTGAATGAACTTTATCAATCAAAGACGAGAAAGGAAAAGACATAGAAGTTATCAAGGTAACTTTAACTTAATTCAAGTATTTCTTTTCACATTTTTTATATAAATGTGGTATTAAAACTTTAGTTGTATTTATAAAAACTGAAATTAACAATACATAAACATAAAAAGTCTAGTTTATTAAAAATAAGTTAATGGACTATTTTTTGTAGTTAAAAGATAATATATCATTAACTTACTATATAGTTATATGGACATATATATGAATTTAGAATATGTGTTACTAATTTGAGAAAGATATTTAGTTCAAAATTCAAATATTTTTCCAATATTTAAATTATTAGAGTAATTGGTTAAAATGTAATAAATCCAAACTATCTAAAACTCTAATTTTATATGTATTTTTATATGTTTTTATTACCTAATGTATTCTTATTATTCTTGTGAAATATTGTCTTGAGGTATGGGGTACTAACTATGAAAAGATAAAAGAGATTTGTATAATAGCAGAAAAATTGGAGTATGATGGTTTTTTCTATGGTGAAACATTATCTGATATTGATCTTGACTGCTGGACTGTATTGTCTTCATTGGCTTCTTTAACAAAAATAATAAAATTGGGACCAGTAATAACTTATCTCTTTCCACAATATAGACATATATCTCTCTTAGCCAAACAAGCATTAACTTTTCAAATTATATCAAAAGGAAGATTAGAATTTAGAACAGGTGCAGGAGCTATACTACAATACTCAAGACAGTGGTGGAATCCCTATGGAATTAAATATCCAAAAATAAGTGACAGAATAGAAATTTTAGAAGAGGGTTTAAAAGTTTTAAAGATGTTTTGGAATCACAATGATAACCAGATACTATCACCTGTAAAATTTGATGGCAAGTATTTCAAAATAAATAATGCTGTAATAAAAATACCAAACATACAAACAAAAAATATACCTATAACAGTGGCAGCTAGACAAGAAAAGACTATGAATATAGCATCAAGGTATGCAGATACATGGGAATCATCATATATTAGTCCCCAAGAGTTTTTAGAATTAAACCAAAAGTTTAACAACATTATTTACAAAGCTAATGAATCCAAGATATCTACAATTCAAAGGTCCATTGAATTAGATGTTATAATAGCGGAATCTGATGATGATCTAAAACATAAGGAAAGATTGTTCGCAGTGGAAAGAGGACCCGATAACCTACATTATTTAAAACAACGAGGTCTGATAGGATTTCCACATACAATTATTCAAAGAATCAAAGAATATGTTGACGCTGGTGTTGATCAATTCTTTCTCGCTTTCCAAAATCCTTTTGATGTTAAATCTATAAAACTGTTTAATGATACTGTAAAAAATGTAATTTGAAATGTCTCTATTTTTTGATTTAATAAATTGAGTCACCCTAAAATTGAGATTAGATATTTTTTGTGTGGAAGGGACTAACAATGTCTAATATTGTTATAACATTCTTTATTTTTTGTAAATTTGATAGTTAAACAAATAAATTTAAAATAAGTTGAGAGAATTTGTTCTGGCATAAATGGTTTTGTCCTATTTTATTTAGTTTTATGAGATAAAAATAATAAATAATCTAATTCAAATTAACATTAATCAATAGAGTAATAGATTAATCAATTAGTTTTAATAATATGGTAATGTAACTATAATTTTTAAAACTCCTATTAATATCGATAATGCAAGGAATACACCCTCTCACTTTTAATCGTGATGTTTCTTTTTTATCTAATGTTTTCCTGAAAAAACGTAGTAAATATAGACATCTTAACAATAATTATTTAATATTGTAATAACATGAAATAAATCATATTGCTCGAGTTGATTTATATCCTAATATCATAGAATTCTAGTGCCAACCATTATATTTTTCAAAATAAAAGTTAAGTAAATCTAATATAGTAAGATTAATTATGCCATTATATCTTGATGTCCATAAAATATCTCATATAGGGGATATAGTAAATACGCCGATAAAAAGTGATGAGGATTTCGGAATAACTCATATCAATACTTTTTTCAATAGAGAATCAGATTTATTTTACTATTTACTAAATGCACCTAGTAGGGCAGCCATCGAAAACTTTCATTCGAAATTTAATTTAAGTTGCGATTCAATTATGGAGATTACTAAGATGTCTGGATGAATAAGTGTATAACACCAAGATATTAACTAACTATTTCTATATATAAATATCGTCTCTTCCATGGGATTACTCCTTCTTTTTATTTGTCTAATATCTTAAAATAATCACTAGATTATATTATTTTTTTCTGTAATTATATAAATATTATTACACTAAGTTCGAGAACAATAATGTATGAAAAAATGAATAAATCTATGCTTACCAATATACAATATAAGATAGACTATTGTAGATGTTTATTTAAAAGCAAGGCAAGTCAATAAACTCTAAAATATTCTCATCAAGAAAGCAATAAATTCAAAAATTATATTTCTGATCTCTACAATTCATTCTTTAGTATTAGTAACAATCCATGTACAACAAACAGCTAATAGTATCAATGGTCAAATTACAAATACTGAGGATAAATTATAAATCTAACAAAAAGAATAGACAAAAATTCTACTATTCAATAAACGCAACTAAAATCAAACATATTATAATACAAATAGATGATATTGATAAAAGTACTGCATTTACTGGAGCATATGTATGCTAGCTGATATTAGCGGAGATTAAGCAATGTTTGCAAAATTATTCTTTTTGCAGTTATTAGTAATCTAAAATATTCTATGTAATCTTTTAGGTTATATCCTAAACTTTTTTTACAAATACTTTATTGATAAATATTTTTAATTTATTTTCGTTGGTTGATTTGTTTTTTATAGGTTAAATTATTCAGTTGACAATTCATATAACAGCTAAGATATTTCAAAGACATTGAAATAAATTTTCAATATTTATAATTTATTTATTTATTTCAACTATTAATGATGATGAAAATAGACAAATTCATATTGATAGATTATATTTAATCAATTTTTATTCTTAATTAGTATTGGCAAGATCTTCGGATAAGAACATTTTGGTAATTCAAAATATCAATTGTGAACATTTGGGAACGTTCAGGGATTTTTTTGAATCCGATGGATATTCCATATGCATTTATGATTCAAATAATACAAAAAAAGCTCTTCAAAATATTTTTGATTATGCTGGAATAGTAATTTTGGGTGGTCCAATGTCTGTTTATGACAAATATGATTATTTAAAAGAGGAGCAAAATTTAATAAAAAAAGCTTTAGCACTTGATATTCCTACACTAGGAATTTGTTTGGGTTCACAATTAATTGCACAAGCTTTAGGAGGAAGAGTTTACCCGGGTAGAATAAAGGAGATCGGCTGGTATGAGGTAGAAATTACTGATGATGGTAAAAAAGAAATATTTCATGGTGTATCTTCACAAAGGATAACAATATTCCAATGGCATGGAGATACTTTTGATCTACCAATAAATTCAACTATTTTAGCTAAATCCTCTGATTATATTCAAGCATTTCGAATTAAAAATACAATAGGAATACAGTTTCACATCGAAGTAGATATTAATATGATAAATAATTGGATAAGGCAGTATTCAAACGAATTGAAGGACTTGAAAATAGTACCTAGCTCTCTCATGCCTGAAAATCAATCCCAAATTGAGAATTTATTCAACTTATGTAAATTGGTTTACATGAATTTTCATGATATAATTCAAAAGAAAAACCAAGAGCAAAAATAATATATTTTTTCTATTTACTATTTATGGATATTTAGGTATAGATCAATTGAATATCAAAGATCGTAATATAAAACAAAAATATTTCTTTATTGTTCAAATTTAAATTACTATGTTGTTAGATCTTAAATGAATATGATATCATATAGCCATAATATTGTTTAACTCTAGGGATGATCAATATCTAATATATCTGGATTGTTTTTCATAATTTTTACTAATTTCTCTAGTTTTTTTATACTCTCTGGATGTAAATGATGTTCAAGACCTTCAGCATCTTCATTTGCAGTTTTTTCATCTACTCCAATCAACCTAAAAAATTCAGCTAATGTTCCATGTCTGGTTCTGATACCAACCGCAATAGAGATGCCACGTTCAGTTAACCTTATTCCCCTATATTTTTCATAAATAAGCATACCTGCTTCATCAAGCCTTTGAACCATTTTAGTGACACTCGGAGAACTTACATTCAGATATTGAGAAATATCTACTGTTGTAGCATAACCTTTGCTTTGTACTAGTTCATAAATTACTTCAAGATAATCTTCCATTCTTGTTGTTCTATCTTTGGTATCTTTATTGGAAGTATTTGCATTTCGTATGGATTTTAATCGAGTACTTTCGCGTATTATTTCATCATCACCCATACTATCGATAACACCACTATTACTAGATACATCTTCACCATCAAATAAATTCAAGAAAATTGCATCTCCATTTCATACCACCCTTGTTGATAAAATAATCTAGTAAGATACATAATAATTATCCTATGAAATCAAAAATAATATTCCATTCAAATGTATTAATAATAACTACATATAATTAGGAATTTGACCAAACTGCATATCATACAAGTCCTAAAATATCTATACTACAAGTAAAAATAAAAAACTGGATAAATATATTTAAAAATTCTATATATCTATTTCATAATATGTTAAACAACAAAATATGGTTTATATTTAAACAATAATCTAATTTTTAACATATTCAAATATTTTTATCTATTTTATATGCTAGTATCTTCTATAATTTTTAATTATAAACAACAATAATCTAATCAATATTTATTAAAATCACCAATTCAAAAATTGGTAATGGTATATAATCATTCAAAATATATTAATTGAGTTTTTGATCCTTATCTGAAGAAATATTGTATATATCGATATGATAGATATACTCTACTTTTGGCAGAGAAATAATATTGTTTCAATCTAGAGTTGATAATTATAGAAAAGGAAAAGTAACTATATGAAAAAAATTGTAAATAATCAACAAATATGATTATGGAAAATAACCATAATCTTTTGTTTGATTTGTGGTAGGAGTGTATGATGGTCTACTTTCCAACATAACTTCTTTTTCCAAAAACTTTCCGTCTCTTAATATAGATATTGTAGCATTTTCATTGACAACTTTATTTGTCTCTAAATAAGAGATCAAGTCTTCAATTTTGATTACCGGAGTTTTGTCTACTGCTGTAATGAGGTCACCACCTTGTTTTTCTCCATATTGATTAACTATACTGCCATTTAACCCACCCAAATCTGCAGGACTATCTTTAACAATAGTATCAATTAATACACCATTTTGAGTTCTGTTAATATGTTCTCTTTTTGCCAATTCTGCAGTCAAGGTAGTTCCAGTTATTCCAAGCCATGGATGTGTATAATTTCCCTTTTCAATAAGTACTGGAACTATTTGTGCGATAGTATTAGAAGGAACAGCTAATCCAATACCACCAGGGAAAATACCTGCAGTATTGACACCTATCACCTGACCTGTCATATCCAATAATGGTCCTCCAGAATTACCTGGATTGATCGAAGCATCAGTCTGAATTGCATTTGGTATGGAAAAACCTTTATCATCGATAGATAATAATCGACCTATTTGGCTTACTATGCCAGTTGTCATTGATCCTTCCAATCCGAATGGATTTCCTATTGCAACTACCTGGTCACCTACTTCTAGATCTGATGAATTTGCAAGAGTAAGAACAATTGGTAAATCAGTAATATTTTCATTAATTTTTATTACAGCCAAATCACTGAAGACATCTGTTCCAGTTACATTTGCAGTATATCTATCTCCATTAATAAGAGTAATATCTACTGTTGTTGCACCTTCAACTACATGATTGTTTGTTACAATATATCCATCTTTGCTGTAGATAAATCCAGATCCTAAAGAAGTACTATTTTCACTGTTTGGTCCAGAGGGAGTTAGAGGGGGCATTGTTTTTGTTACTTGAACTACTGAATTTTCTGCAAAATCAAATAAATCCTCAAGTGATAACTCTTTCTTTTCTGTACTGTTTGTCTCTTCTGCTTTTACACTTAAAGTTATTGTGGTAATGAGTATCAGCGTTACAAACAAAATTATACTAGTATTGAAAATGTTTTTTAGCATTTGTAAATAAAGTATTATAGTGTGGTTGTTTCTATATGTTTCTTTTAGGATTTAATTTCTTACTATTATATCAGGAGTATGTGTGTGAAAACAAGTTGTATAATCATTTATGGAGCAGATCTACTGGCCTATTCTGTTATTAACTCTTGTTCAATTTATTAAATAATAACAACTAGACATCTATTTTCTTTAGTTAATTTTATTAATTCTTTTAAATAACATATATCTATTATGAATGCCACTAGGCAATTAGTCTTTTCTAAATTCTCTTTACTTGATATTTCACTTTTCATTTTAATTATTTCATCTGTAGGTACAATTATTCAGATCTGGGGAGGTAGCTGGGATGTTACATCTCATGTTTTAAGAGAGCCAGAATCATTTTTTACCCCGTCACATACTTTATTATACCTGGGAATTAGCCTCTTAGTCATTTCAGCTGTAGTAGGTTTAATGTTAATAAAGAAACCAGAAATAAAAAATAATACTTCTCTTCCCGGTGCATTCAAACTTTTGTTTATAGGAGCTTTAATGACAGTTATTGCTGGTCCTTCTGATTTTTTATGGCATAATGCCTTTGGGTTTGATGGACTCTTAAGTCCATCACATATTACATTAGTAACTGGAATGCTAATAAATTCTGTAGCCGTATTCATGGGTTTATATAGATTACAGAGATATATAGAACACAAACAAAAACAACGGTTAATTCAATTCTTTCTCATTCCATCGCTTTCATCATTATGGTATACATCAATATGGTACACTTTCATGTTTGCACTGCCGTTTTCTGAGTCAGATTTTTTTAACTTTAACTTAGATTCTTATAGTGCTACAATAATTGCATGTATTGTTCTTCCATTAATTAATTCCATAATATTTCTGAGTGCGTCAAAGACATTGAACAATAGATTTGGAAGTGGGTTTGTTATTGCTTCATTGTTGATTGGAATCAATATATTTACTGGAATAATTCCAGCTAAGGATTTGTTAGGTCAGATATTGCCATGGTATATTGTTACTAATGTAGGTGTATTTCTTTTAGCTGATATTATTCTCAATTCTCATATTTTAAAAACATATACTTTACGCTACAAAAAAATGATAGCCGGAACACTGGTAGGTTCGATATTCTATTTTTTAAATTATCCTATGCTTACATGGACTTTGGGAAATTTGTTAGGGACAGACCTAGTTTCCATTAATGAGGTTCTTCCTACTTTTCTGAATACGATTGTTCCATTATCAATTCTCACGTTACTTGCAGGCGCTCTGATGGGGTTTGTAGGTTCTTTAACATTCTCACGAATAGAGCATTGGTTTGATCTAAAAATATATCAAAATAGAGAAAAAAATGTATCTCTTGAAGAAAATATAGGATAATCTATGATTTCATCTTTACTTCAGATAGATATATTATAAAAGATAAAATTATTTATTATGAAATGTTGAAAATCGATTGATTGATTGCTTTTTATTTTTTTAACTTGAACTTGTATTAAAATTAATTGAATAATTAAACAATTCATAGACTAATTGATTAATTATTTAAATTAATAATTAGTTGCACCAGTTCAACAAGAATCTATTAGCTGATTTCATATCTTCAAATATCTTTTCTTTTGGAATTACTAGTTTAAAATCTTCATAGGATAATGGAGTATTATTTAATGTCACTATACATTCTATCCCCGCATTCTTAGATGCCTGTACTCCCAAAGGAGCATTTTCTACTACAATTACTTGACTAGCCTTTAAATTTAGCTCCTGTAAGGCTTTCCTAAACGGCAACGGGTTAGGTTTACCATCAGTAATATCATCTCCTGTCACTATAGCATCGAAAAAGTTATTTCCAAAACTTTGCCTGATAATATTAAGTACATCATCTTTTGTAGAGCCACTTACAACAGCTTTTTTACACTCTAGATTTGAGATTATTTCAATAACTCCTGGGAATACTTTGAAACTACCATTTTTCTTAAAAATCTCAGACTTTCTTTTTACAATTTTCTCAGTTAATAGAGTATCTGCACTATGCCCATTATAATTAGCCAGAATCTCTTTTACTAATTCCCTACTTCTTCTTCCTTCATTTCTATAAACAAATTTTCTTTCAACATTAATATTTGTAAATTCTTTAACTGATAATTGCCATGCCATTACATGTGATGGCATAGAGTCTACTAATACTCCATCCATGTCAAAGATTATTCCTTTCAAATGATATGAAATACTAAAATCTGTTCAACTGTATTTTATCATTACTTGCCAAGTTCATGCAAGTATTGGTAGCATGTTGTAATGTAGTAAATATTTGATTTTTATTTTACGTTTTTCTAATAGTTATTCTTGTTCTGTTTTCGTATTTTAGAACATTTGCATAGGTTTCATTTGATGATGATGTTTTTATCTTTCCTATGACTTGTACCGGAGAATATGGTAAAATTTTTCCTCCTTTGCTGATCGGAGTTGGGCCAAAAAATAAGCAGATGGCACCTCCTTCAGGCCAAAATGCAACATCAAATTTAGCTACCTCTTGTTTTAGATCTGATTTCTCATAATCTGATCCTATTTTTATATCATCAGTATAAAGTTCCTCTCCCCATTTGTTGATATGTGTAGTTAATGGTAATTTTTGAATAATTCTTCTTATTATTTCAGTAGTAGAATTATCATCTAACAGTATAATTTTTATCTTATCGTCAAACTCTTCAAATATTAGATCAAGTTCATAACTCAAGTTGATCATAAGATTTTATAAATAAAATAGATAAGTGTTGTGGATGCGTTATTAACAGTTATGGAAACATACACATGAGTTAATTTATGTACTATTTCTAGTTATATTGTGATGACCGTTGTTGTAGTTAGATCTGCAATCAGATAATGCTGTTCCAATATCAGATTCACTTTTAAATGTTGAATTATTGATTGCTTTTCTTTATAACCACATTTTTTAACCTACGTTATTCTGATTTTTTGGCGAATCTTTTTTTTAAAAAAAATTTGTAATTGATATATTTCGGATCAGTGTTGTTTTTTGATCTTAAAAATAACAAAAAATGAGTTGAAATGTCTGAAAAAGATTTGATTTTTTAAAATATAATCATTCCTGATTCAAACTTCGGATAAGACTACTCTTTTTATTGTCAAGATTATTTTTTTTAGTTACTAAATTATTCAAATGGATAATTAAGAATGCTTAGTACAGAATAGCCTTTACAGTTATGTAAATAAATATAAGAGTTAATTATTTAAGCTGTCTCTAGTATTTTTAATTCCCATGATTTGTATATACCTAAATATTATGATATAAAATAGGTTGACCAAATTAGTTATCATGAAGTCACCAGATTATCTAGATATGATCTTACAACGATGCTAATCTACACATCTAAACTAATCTATATAGTTTAAATGAATTATATAGGATAGATTTTAGTTCTATAATACTAATAAAGAAAATAATGACGAACGACAACAGAATTAACCTCATACCAATTCCATATGGATTGAAAGATGCTTTAAATAATGCAGGATTTACGGTCGAATCAATATTAAACAATGAGCCGTCAAAAATTGCACAAGACTTGGGAATTGAAGAATATGTAGGTAAGATTATTTTTGAAGAGACAAAGAAAGAATTTACAGCTAAAAAAGTTGCAGAAATTGTAAATCCATAACTAGTTCTCGGATAGATAAACAAAAGAAAAAACATACAATAAGAATTTATTATTTAAAAATAAGATTGAACAAAAATACATAATGTTCCTAAAATAAATTATGCTGTTTATCTTAAACACAAAGTTGATTCTAAAGCTATGATGATTATTTGAAATTGGGAGATACTACCTGATTATCTTGATATTACATATCAACACCTAACTTTCCTCCATTAGCCCAATTTTCGTCTGATATTTCATAAATAAGGATTCTCATGTTTGCTTCTTTTGCTTGTAATATACGAGCAGTCTCTCTAGTCAAGACTTCTACTAGTTCCCTTTTCTGATCTACACTTCTTCCTTTATTCATTGTAATTTGAATTACAGGCATGATTTTCTAAACGCTATTCCCTTAAATAAATCTAAAAATATAATAAAATAGATCCCTAGATGAAAATTTACTAAAGTGTTGTCGATTTTCTTTCAAAATAATTTTATTGGAGAAAACTTTCTTATTTTAAATTGATTATGAAAAAGCTTCAATATCATAATAATAGTAATGTACATTCTTTTTTATCAATAATATTGGGAATATCTTTGATTTTTTCTCTCGTGACTGTTGCTTTCATAAATTCCCATAAGGATATGAATCAAGCATTTGGCCATAGCTTTACCTCTGATGATTCTGTAACATTTCTTTCTATAGCAAAAAAAGCATTAATTGAATTAGAACTTGCAAAGAAAAATTTTCCATCTAATATAACTCTTGCAATGGACCACTCTGACAATGCAGCAATGTTGGTAAATGATGTGTATTACGTTGATGACGAGATAGTAGATGATCAAGATTTTATTAACAGATATGATAAAGAAATAGCAAGCGAAAACGGTACAATCCATTCTTTAGTTTTAGCAGACCTCATTGATCAGGCATTACGTGCTTATAATTCTGCAATTAGGTTGAATATTGATTTAACTAATATGTCAAATCTAATTGTTTTAGATAATTTTGAAAAATACATAAATTCGAATAATCCATTAAATAAGTCAAGCCATAATTTTGAAAAATTTCAAAAATTAATTTCAAATAACAATACTATTACCGATCCTGCTGATTATGAAACTGCTCTTATGCTAGCTAAAGAGATAAAAGATCTTTATAAAAATAAATTAGAAAATCTTGTAATCAATGATTCTTCTAATTCTAGTTCTACTTCTAATACAATTAATTCTAGCTTAGTATCTAAATTGGAAAAAGATTTGGATAATCTCAATAGTATTTTGTTAAATAAAGGGTCAGGTAAGGATCTATTGAAATTGGTACATTTGAACATACATCCATCTTTACAACAATTATTTAATCTAGAGACTAAGATGAACATGAACATGAACATGAATATGAACACAAATATGAATATGAAAAACAATACTATGAAAATGGATGGATAGATGAAAATATACGGTGGAAAAAAGCGCCCAATAAAAACTCCTTTAATTGAATATATTAGCTCAGCTTATCTTGTGAAATCCATTGTCTTAGTGGTTGATTAAAAAACGAAAATTAAAAGTAAATATACAAACAAGCAAGAATAGTTCTAATTATTATTTTTTATTTGATTGGTTTGATTCATTGATCACATAATAATAAGAATAAACCACGATCTGCAACTTTATGTCTGTTCTCGCACTGTCATCTAGGATGTTTTGTTGTTAGTATATGGTTTAGATCAGATCAGACTCCTATAGGACATTACCTGAATACCTTGGATTAGATTTAGCATATAACAGACAGATAACGAAAGGATTTGGATTACCAAGAGTACCCAATAGGAGAACATTTGATATACGTCTTGCTACGATATCTATCTGGAGATATCAAAAATAGAATTGTTAGCCAGTATGTGAATTGTTTTGTAGATGATAAAATAATTGATCCTTTTGTTCTTTCAACAGACAGTACTTCTGTAAAGGCTAAAGGTTATCTCTGGAATAATCACCAATGACTGAAAGAGTAATACTATGTTTTTGTATTGATAAAGATGCTATGCGGAGATCCAGTAATGCAAATGCTTGCTTGGATATTTTGAAATGGACTGCATATGATAATTAGTACTTGTTCCATTCTGGGACTATTGGCAACATGTTTTACGACTGCTAACATACCTGAAAACCAGGTATACAACATATTGCCAGCAAGTCTACCTATTAAAATAATCATAAGGACATTATACATTTCTACAGATCATAGATATTGTGATCATGAACTGCGTGATCCCAGTAATAGTATGAAATTTAGATTTGTGTGTCCTATACAAAGATATAAAAATATACACATTGAGAGGATAAAAACTTATAATTTTACATGTCATATTGGACAGGCTATCATCTATTCTTTGAGATTTATATCAATTTAAACTTTGAGAGTACATTTTAAATATGTGTTCAAGATAGAATCTTTATTTGTTAGAAGGTATTCTAAGATTTAGGCAATAATACGACTATCTGTTTTGCAATACCAAATACTCGTATACTATAACTGTAAAATCATTGAAAATAACCCTGGCAATAAAATATATCCTAGGAACATAAAGAATGATATGATAAGGATACAATATAATATCGGTAATGTAATTATGACCAAGTATCAAATAATTAAATTATTACTTTTACAATTAACAAATATTACAATCCAAAAAACTAAACTTTAAATAATACTATCAATTTTTAATACAGGAAGATTTATTTCTAGATGGAAATCTAAACTAGCATTACTCTTTAATTGATCAGAAAATCATGGATAGTTTTTTTATTTGCTCTTATCCTGTCAATAGAATCTATTTCAATAGAATATCTGACTAGGTTATTAGGTATATTTCCATTATCCATTTCCGCTTTTAGTATAGCTATTTCAGGAACCTTGTTACTATTGATTTTAACGATTATTAGAAAGCAACAACTTTCTATTTTCTATTCTTGGAAAGAATTCATACCTCCTTCAATATTTCTTTCAATAGGTATATTTACTTGGTATGATGCAGTGAGCAGAGTTGGAGCTTCAAAAGAAAGTCTTCTTGCTGGCCCAATGGAGATAATAACAATACTATTCTTAGCAAGGTTATTTCTTCTTGAACGATTAAATAAAATTCAATTTACTGGAATTGGTATTGCACTTGCGGGATTTGTTATCGTGTTATTAAGCGATAACAGTGTTGCTGATACCAATATTGTTTCACCCATTTTTAGTATTAATATTCCTTTTTTTCACTTTATTATTGAATTTGGTGATCTAGAAGCAGTTATATCTGCAATTTCTTTTGCACTTGCAGTCTTCTTTTTAACAAAATTGTCGTCTAGATATTCACCAATAGAAATTTCTGGTATGTGTCTTGTTATGGCTGGATCAATATTGGTAGTTGTCATGATCCTTTTATCTCCAGATCTCTCATTTCAATTATTATTGTCTAATTGGTACATCTTTTTACTCTTTTCATTGTTACCTCTAATAGGGACTATTTGTTATGTTGAAGGTCTGAAGAGAATTGGTGCCTCATTAACTTCAACTATTGCTTCGTCTAGAATAATATTGACATTGCTTATTCAGCTATTGTTGGCACGTTTAGCAATTCAAAATACTCTTCCAGATAATGTAATTTTGGCATTATTTGGAGGGATTCTAGGATTATTTGGAATAATCATAATACATATGCATTTATACATTAAAAAACAGATTACAAAAAATAATTTTAAAATCTAGTACTAGCATTTATCTTTATTTAAAATCGATAAAATTGGAGAATATGATTTAAGCACATTTACTTTAGGTATTTTGATATTAATTAAATTATCTAGCGAAATAGATATGATGATGTAGTAGGTAGTATGACCAAATAAAAAATAAAAATATGAGTATAACCTTTATACTTTTTTCTTGCATACCTATTATAGATATTATCAAACAAAGATTAAATAAATTTAACAAGAAATAAACAATTTTTAACCATAGACTTTAATATTTCTTTAACCTAAAAAATATAGAATTAGAATTAAAAAATGCATTTTATGTGGAAAAAAAATAAAAAAAGAGGAAAAGATAACTATCCTCAAACCTATTGATAATTATACCTACAAAATTGCATTTGACAAGAAAAATTGTCTAGATCTTTTCGAAAAATTTTCTGGATTGTATGGAGATCAATTTTGTTTAGAATTACTATCTTTAAAAACTTAGATACTGTTAGAACTATTTACAACCATAACTTATTTTATCATATCTGACTATTACTAATGCATTAGATGTACTCTATGTAAACTCACCAGGAAAATATAGATAAAAAGAATACATTACAATACCTATTTCTTTCAAAATCTCTTTTTTCATAATAGATAAAAGGTTCTTAGCTATAGTTTTTGCTTCTTAAATTAAGGAATCCAAAAAGTATCCAAAATAATAATTTAGACCATATTGTACTGAAGTAATATGTATCTTTATATTTATATACATATCATCAAAAATCGTGCTAATAAAAGTTTGATAGAATTTTCACTAAATGATTAAATATAATATATTTTTAGTGAAAAACAAGAAGATCCTTTTATCCCAGAATTATTTGTTATAAATAAATTTAATACAAAACTATTCTGAAGACTGTCACAAAGGTATTGATTTCATTTGTATGTTATATTATAATAACTATAAGAAATACTAATTTATAATTTATCTAAATAAAAAATAGCTAAAAATAGATAATATAAAGAAATTTTTTGGATACAAATTTAAAGTAAAATCTAACAAAATAACTATCTATTATTTATAATTAATTTAGGAAGATTTTTGATAATTCTTCTTGCTCATGATAATTTGTCTTAAATATAAAGAAGAGTTTAAAAACAAGGAATTGTAATCTATTCAATCTTGAGCCTACTATGAGCAATAATAAAATAGAATTTAAATGTTCTTTATGTGGGAAATCCTTAGTAAATAGGGACTCTAATGAAATTATTCAAGAAAAGATTTCAGGCTCAAAATATTTTTTTGACTCAAATCAATGTGTTATGATGTTTAAAAGGCTGGATCACTTTTATGGAAAAAATATTTCTAGTTTCACAGGGAATCAAGACATAATTTCAGATCCGTTTTGGAATAAAATCACGCCATCTGAAGATGAAATACAGGAAATTAATATAGAATCGAAAGAACGATCTATTAAGGTAATTAAGAATCCAGAAGAAGCTCTACAAGTTGCTAAGAATATGGTTCGTTCTGCAAACAAAGAAATTCTCTTACTTTTCTCATCAGTTAATGCTTTTTACAGAACCTTTGCCATTGCTAATGGTTTTTTAATACTTGATCAATTAAATGAAGATACATCCAAAAAAGTAAATATTAGAATTCTAACTCCTTTTGATGAAAAAATACAAAATCTAACTGATATGCTGAAAAAGAATTATGAGGTAGATATAAAGTATTTACCAGAACCATTATACTTGAAAATAACTATTTTGATTATGGATAGAAATCTCTCGTTGGCTCTCGAATTAGAAGATGATTCAGTACAGGATTCAGTTAATGCTATCGGATTGTCAACTTATTCTAATAGCAAATCAACAGTACTATATTATGTATCCATATTTGAGAATTTATGGAAACAGGCAGATATTTATAAAAAAGCAGACGATCTATATCAACAATTAAAACAAACTAGTCAGACACAAAGACAGTTTATTAATGAAGCTGCACATGAAATAAGGAATCCAATCCAACCTATTTTGGGACTTGCAGAAGTTATGCTTTCTAACAAGAATCTAGATCCTAGTCAAACAGAGGATCTACTAAGGATTATAGTTTCCAATGCAAAAAAACTTCAATTTCTTACTGATAATCTTTTAGATGTGACCCGTATTGACAGTCATCTTTTGACCCTTAATTTAGAGGAATTTGATATTGTCGAAACAGTAAAACATATAATTGAAGATTTGAAAGATCAAACACGGAAACCAATAGAATTTCTTTTGCATTCTGAGGAAGATTCTATTTTGATAAAGGCAGATAAGTTACGTATTAGTCAGGTTTTATTGAATATTCTCAATAATGCTATTAATATTTTACAAGAAGGAGAAATATCTGTATCTATAGCAAAGAAAAATGATATATTGTCGATAAAAATAAGCGATAATGGTCCAGGAATTCCAATAAATATAAAAGATAAAATCTTTTCCAAGTTTGTAACAGGATCTAAATCTGGAACTGGACTTGGATTATATATCTGCAAAAATATTGTGGAAAAACATGGAGGAAGGATCTGGGCTGAAAATAATGCAGAAAAAGGAGCTACATTCAATCTTACTATACCTATAGATTGATAAAAATAATATTTTTTTATGATACTTGGTTCAATGACTACTCATTCAGGTTCTTATATAATACCTAAATATTCTTTCTGACAATATTTTTAAAATATTTATATAGTATGAAATATAAAATTGCTAATCGAAATTTCCTAATGAAAAAAAAAATTCTAGTTGTTGATGATGATCAAGGTACTACTCTGTCATTTAAATTAGGTTTAGAAAATCATGATTTTATAGTCGATACATTTAATGATCCAGAAATTGCATTAAATAATTTTAAACCTGAAGTTTATGATCTTTGTTTAATAGACATTAGAATGCATGGAATGAACGGATTTGAACTTGTTCAAGAAATGAAAAAAATAGATCAAAATGTTAGGGTTTGTTTCATAACCTCTTTTAAATCGTATTACGAAGGACTATTAGAAGAGTATCCAAATATGGATCATAGATGTTTTATACAAAAGCCGATATCTATAGAGAATCTTGTGAAACAAATTGAAAAATATATAGCCTAGATAACACCTACAATTAAAAGGTATATTATATTAGGATGTCTGTGTCATACCGTTAACGATGACAAAGTGTATTGCATTTCATTCTTACAAAGGTGGGACTGGTAAGACAACATTAGCTACTAATCTCAGTGTTTTATTAGCAAAAAAAGGCTATAGGGTATTTCTTTTAGATTTGGATGTATATGCCCCTAGTTTGGGTTCATATTTTGATTTAAAACCTCCTCGAAGCTGGATTAATGATTTTCTCTTTGGTACTGCTGATGTTGATGATATTTGTATTGATATTACTAATAAAATACTTCCAGATAAAACACAGGGCAAGTTATTTGTTAGTCTAGCAAACTCTAACAAAGAAGAAATTTACAAACTAGAAGGAAATATTTCAAAGCAGAGTTCTCAGATGCAATTCCTAAGAAACTTTATCTTGCTAAGAGAGGAGCTAATAATGAAGAAAAATGCTGATTTTATAATTATCGATACTAGTCCAGGGGTAAGATATTGGTCAATTAATGCTCTAGCCGTATCTGATATAGTTCTTTTAACTTTGAAAATGGGGGATCTTGATGTCGATGGTACAAAAAAGATGGCAAATGAAATTTATGGTTCATTTACAAAATTTGGTACAATGTGCTACCTTTTATTAAATAGAGGTGCTGGTTATTGTACTATTCCACCTGATCAACATAATCCTATAATGTCAAGTAACACAGCATATGGATCTGGTTCTAAAATTAGCACATCAAGTACATTGCTACAATTAGCAGAAGAAATTTCTATTGATATAATCTCAGAAATACCATGCTACTGTGATATACAATTTAGTCAAAAAGAATTTCTTACAGGTCTAAAATATCCAGAGCATCCTTTCGCCAACAAAGTACATACCCTTATTAAGAAACTAGAAGAAAATAACTGACGATATTTTACACCAAACAAACAACTAAAAGACCTCAATCAGCAAAAAAGATAGATTAAATTTTTACTTGAATATGTGCAACAAAGTTATATAGTCTGCGACAGAATATTTCTCATGCAAAAAATACATTCCACGTCAAACAGCGTGATAGGTATTTTAGAAAATGTAGATATTTCAAAGATTAAACCATTCAAGTATTATTACAGAAACAATTTGGAAGAGGATTTACAGGAATTATGTTATTCTATCAAGGAAAAAGGCCTTCTACAACCAATAATTGTTCGAATGGTAGATGATTCAATGTATGAAATAGTTGCAGGTACAAGAAGATACAATGCTTGTAAAATGATCGGATGGCGTAAAATTCTATGTCATGTAGTAGAGTTAGATGATAAAGATGCATTCGAAGTTTCATTAATAGAAAATATCCATTCTAAAAATCTTAATCCAATAGATGAAGCTAGAGCATTCAAAGATTATGTAACTACCTATGGTTGGGGTGGTATATCAGATCTTGCTACAAAGTTAGGCAAAAGTGCTAGCTATGTAGATAAACGTATTAGGATGTTAACATTTCCAGATGCAATAATTGATTCTATATCCAATAATAATCTAAAACCAAGCCTTGCAGAGGAATTACTCCCAATAAAGGATCAAGAACATCAATCTAAACTTGCTGAACTGATCAAAAAAAGAAAACTCTCTTCAAGGCAGATTCGTATGATAAAAGACGAGTTGAAACATACTGAGAACCCTGACGAAATTTTCGATTTTCAGACAAAGCTTATTGACGTAGATGCTAGAACTCAGAAATCTTTCGATAAAGCAATTATAGCTATACGGGTAGCCATGAATAAAATAGCATCCATAATAGGTGACGTTGAAGATAACTGGACGGTCTATGAGATATTGATGCAACATAAAAATATGTTACATAGCCAAATTGACATACTAATAAAAGAGAAAAGAAAAATCTAGAACAAATTATTATTATTTCTTTATAATTTTTATTTTTTTAAATTATTTTTATAACAAAATAAAGACTAGAACAGAAGAAATTTTTCGGCGCCGAAAAATATTAAAATGTAATTAATTCTTGCTGAAAATGTAAAGATAATCGTATGTTTTTATTAAATTTACAAGCTATATATCAGTATGTTAGGATGCAAATATAGCTATATTTATTTAATAATTATCTAGATAAATCCGTGGAGGTACATACTACGTCAAGCACTGGTGATTTAGATCATTATTCTACTACATCTTTACAATCTTCGTCATCCTATTCTTCTATAAATCATAAAATTCAAAGTTTTTGTGATGTCGAAGTTGAATCTCCTACAAAAGAGATTACTTTTGGCATAAAAGATTCTATTCCTATTATATTACATGTAAAAAGCCTAGCTTTGGTACAGGCATTCTGTAATCATGGAATAGTTCATAATTTTCAATTTCCAGTAGCGTACAAAATAGAATGGATTATTGAAGGTGGTAAAGAAAAAGGAGCCTTCAAAATAGGGAATGGTATAAGTGCAAAATATGTAAATAAGGATACAGGAAATTGTGTAATTTTTTATCCTGCATTACATGATATTTCAACCAATCCAGAGAAAAAAAACATAAAAATTCTGGTCAACATCGATCAGATAGGTCTAAAATTTTACACTCAAGAAAAGAAAAAATATCTTTTAAATATTGATATTATAATCTCTAAAAAGAATTTAAAGAGTTCCTGTAAGGGAAAAATTTCGATTCATAGTGATGAACGTAATAATATCAACAATTATGAGACATCATTGTCGCTAGACAATTTAAGAAATGAGCTTGGAAAAGAAAATACTGGTAATTTATCAATAATTGAAAACAAACATGATGATGTTGATTCTATGTCTATAAAACCTACAAAAAGCTGCAACATTTGTAACTTTAGGATACTTTTCCGACCCTTTCCTATAAAAATAGGTATAAACATATCAAGGAGTTACCTGATCACTTCTGAAATTATCAAACTATCTACAATAGTAGAACAGAATGGTTACGATTCATTGATAATAACTGGAACTAACTATCAAAAGCAGAGATTAAAGGATATCACTATTAGTCCAAGTATATATTGGATTTGTAATATAGGAGAATTTGTCTATGGGAATAGTGGTGAATCTACAATATACAATACTCCGAAAGAATCGGAATTATCGAAAGGGCCGGTGATTTTAACATTGAACGCAAGTTATTCTTTTTTGTCTAATAGCAATTCTGATTCAAAACAAGCTGAAAAAACACTATCTTTGCAAAAAAAACTATGGTTATTACGACAGCCAGCTGTAATGGGGGGGTAATTTGATTTTACAGAGAAATATTCTTTATGTTTGATAAATAAATTTAATAATGAAAACGTATTCTATATTACATGTTAACATTATTTCAGAGAGATCAAAAATATTTACTTCTAAAAAATTTCAAAGTAGTGTTATTTATCTATGTTCTAATTAAATCTCTCACTAAAAATAGTGCAAAGTTATTCTGTATTTGTAAAATTATGACTAGAAAAAACGACCCTGAAATAATAAAAAACAATAATCATATTTTACTTACTATGCTACTAAAAACTAATCCGTTCTATTGTTATTTTGGATATGGTTACAAAGTAAATCTATTTGTGATTATGTTAATGATGTATTTGGACAAGAGTTCAATTGAACTCAAAAAGGGAGTATTTGGCATTGATGGGATATATGATAAAAATTAATTTTAATAAGGAATGATATAGTTATGGTAATTGAAATTATCTTTCATATATTTGGAAAAGAGTGAAATGAATACTGCGAATTTTTGTCTAGCAGATTCAAAATGTTCATTGTGTGGAAAGGTATTGTCTACTAGGAACAACAGAAAAGATATCATAGTAGAATCTATTTCTGGCTCAGAATATTTGTTTGACAAAGATCAATGCCTGCTAATCTTTAAAAGACTGAATAATTTTTACGGAAATGATTTTAAAACTATGGTACAGTTTCAATGATTCATTATTTGGATCGGAGATTGATTAATTGAAATATAAGATAGAATAGCCAAAGATGGATTAGAATTTACTTAACAAAACTTGATAATTATTCATTAAAAATATGTTAAATTAGCTTGTCTTGTTTTTAATCTATTTTCTAGAGAATATCGATAACCACTGTTACTCTAATGTTAAGAACAATACTTAAGATATCAGTAGTATTATTTATGTTACTAATTATATTTATCATAAAACATATTATGTATCTAAAGAAATATCAAATAAAACCTGTATAGAAAGATTGAATAATTAAACAATTATAAACAATTATAAACAATTCTATAAAGATAGATCAAAATTTTTTTGATCAACTATTTTATACCAGCAATTCCTGATCAATGAACTGTATGGAAAATAATTCATGTATATTTTGTAGAATTGCTAACAGAGAAATATCTTCGAACATAGTATTTGAAAATGATAAGGCTTTGGCATTTCTTGACGCGTATCCATTAAGACTAGGACATACCCTCATAATTCCAAAACTTCATTATTATAAAATTAATGATATGGATAAAGAAAGTTATATGGCATTATTTGATATACTTTTGAAAATTACTGGAATTATAGAGAAAACAGTAGGAGCGAATAGTTCGACTATTGCAATTCATAATGGTAAGGAAGCAGGTCAAGAAATTCCTCACGTTCATATTCATATTATACCTCGTAAATATGGGGATGGAGGAGGCCCTGTTCATTCATTGTTTAAAAATAATAAACCAAAAATGGATGATTCTATGATGTTAGATATTCTAAACCAAATCCAGAAAAATCTGACATAAATTATTTTCAAATCTAAATGATAAAATGTGAGAATCGATCTGATATTATAATCATAAATTCGATCATTACACTATTTTTTTGGTCTTAGTATGATACAGCAAGATTTGTTATTAATTAGAAAGAATATCATTTTAGTTTGATAAAAATATTGAAATTAATTGCTATTTTATAACTAAATATTAAAATTATTGCTACCTTCTGTAGTTCCTTTCATAAATCCATATCATATAGATCTATCATCTCATTTTATTGAAACTAGGAAACCTCTTTTAGGTTGGTAGATTATTAATTCAAATTAATCCAAGTGATATGTTATACTATAAAAAATTTGATAAATCATATAACAACATCGCAAATATTATCGGAATTTTATTATGATAGATTATGGAATTCATATTAGTCAGTATATCCATATCCATGGATGAAATTTGAAATAGCAAAAACCTGTCTATATTTTCATCTAGATAGAAATGAAATTATAAATCATATGAATATAAATCCGATGATAATGGATTCCATTAAATCTGTTTTAGCAAATTCAAACAATATTGTATTTTTAACTGGAGCTGGGATATCAGAGGAAAGTGGTATTCCTACATTTAGAGGTCCAGCAGGTCTATGGAAAACATACGATCCTATGAAACTAGCATCTATATCTGGGTTTTACAAAAATCCGAAATTGGTATGGGAATTCTATCAAGATAGGCAAAATTTGATTTTAAATTGTCAACCAAACGCAGGACATTTTACCATTGCAAAAATAGAAAAATTAAAAAATTCCAATGTTTTGACTCAAAATATTGATGGTTTACATAAGAAAGCAGGAAGCAAGAATATAGTAGAGCTACATGGAAATATTTTGAAAGCAAAATGTACAAATTGTAATTTTGTTGAGGACATAAATAAAGTAATAATAAAATCATTACCACCTATGTGTAGTTTGTGTGATAGTGTACTCAGACCGGATATAGTTTTTTTTGGGGAGCCTTTGAATCAGACAACTTGGAAAAATGCTCAAGATATATCTACAAATTGTGATATAATGTTTATTATCGGAACTTCTCTAAATGTTGGACCGGTAAACACATTACCATTCTATGCTAAAGAAAATGGAGCTATTTTAGTAGAGGTCAATCCTGAACCTACAGTTTTTAATCATATTATGGATTTTTCTTTTAGAGGAAAGGCAGGAGAAATATTACCTACATTCTTAGCGTATTTTAATACTAAATAAAACTTAATTTCCTTCAAATGTTTGAATTCTAATAAATAATGAATTTTCTAGGTTATAGGAATTCATTCAGTTTAAGCGATACAAAAATATTGAAATTTCTTTTTATTTTATATTACCTTCTCATCTAACATAGTTTACTATTGAAAACTACTTTAATAGATGAATATAACTTGACAAATAATAAAGTAATAAGTCTAGTAAAAGGCGATATAACTGAAAGGAGGGTTGATGCAATAGTAAATGCCGCAAACTCTTTTCTAAAACATGGAGGAGGTGTTGCTGGAGCAATTGTTAGAAAAGGTGGAAAAGAAATACAAATCGAAAGTGATAAAATAGGATATGTATCAGTTGGCTCTTCTGTTATTACAACATCTGGTAATTTGCCATGCTCTGCTGTTATTCATGCCGTTGGGCCTAAAATGGGTGAAGGAAATGAAGATAGCAAGTTGAGTAAAGCTATTACAAGTGTTTTAAAACTAGCTTCTCAAAAAGAATTTAAAACTATCTCCATCCCAGCTATTAGTTCTGGAATTTATGGATTTCCTAAAGAAAAATGTGCTGATATTCTATTGAATGAATCGGTAAACTTTTTATTGCAAAGTAAGACGTCACTGGAAAATATAGAATTTTGTATTATTGATGATGAAACCCTAATGCATTTTAAAAATATAATCCAAAAAATAAAGAATAAAGAATCTATTTTCTCCTAGATATCTCTAAAATGAACTAATAGTCAATTTGAATATATTGCATGACCAAATTATGAAATTTAATCGTAAATGGGATAACTAAATACATGGTTTTAGAATTTTCTCTTTATGTTATCCTAATATCTGCTTCTGGTGTCCTGTCTCCTGGTCCCTTATTATTTGTTAATTTATACTATGGAAGTAAATATGGCCCTTTCAATGGGTTAAAAGTTGCCTTAGGTCATACAATTGTAGAACTTCCTTTGATAATCTTTTTATTTTATGGACTGGATAAATTTTCATCTTTTTTTTTATCTGAAGATGTTTTAAAAATGATTGGAGTAATTGGAGGTATTTTTATGATATTTTTCTCAATTTTACAGATCAATTCTATTATGACTAACAAATATTCAGAGACAAATAACAGCAAACGATCAAAGTATGATATAAAGAATCCTTTGTTAATAGGCATTATTTTTACGGCACTTAACCCATTTTTTTTAATATGGTGGTCTACTCTTGGATTGAAACTTGTTTCAGATTCAATCAGTTTTTTTGGCTATTATGAGGGTATAGTAATCCTTTTCTCTTCACATATCTGGATGGATTATTTTTGGTTAGGAACTACATCTTTCATGGCATTTAAAGGAAGATCGATTATCAAAGAAAAATATTACAAGAGTATTCTTTTATTCTTTAGTGGTATTATTGCATTTTTTGGAGGTTATTTGTTATATACAGCATTAATATAAGTCTACTATTTGAGACAATTAAATATTGTTATATATTTGTTGAAGATCTATCTAATTTTAATTAGTGATATATGTATAATGTGAATATTCTGTAGGATTAAAATTTCTTTAAGAATTGAATTTTCAAATTATTACTAGTCAAGTTTCATAAAAGATTTTGAGGGGACTCTGATATAGTTAAATTCATTAGGATTAATGATCTTTGCCAACACTTCAACACCTACAAAAGTTCTCGGTCCTGGTTTACTAAAATATGATCCTGCATCTACGACATAAACTTCTTTTTCTTTTATTGCTCTCAATGAATTCCAAGATGAATTATTCTCTAATATTTTTTCATATTCATTTGTTGTTCTATCTATATCAAAACCACATGGCATCAAAATTATTTTGTCAGGATCAAAGTTTTTTATCTCTTCTAAAGAAGTTATTTTTGATCGATCTCCCTTTCTACTTAAACCATTGATTCCTCCAGCTATTTCAACCATTTCTGGTATCCAATGCCCTGCAGTAAAGAAAGGATCAATCCATTCCAAACACAATATTCGCGAGGAGATTTGTATATCTTTATTTTTTCTTTTATTAGTTATAATGTTGATTTTATTGTTGAGAAATTCTACCAAACTTTTACCTTTTTGTATCTTATCTACTTTTTCTGCTATTTCCATGATATTATTCAGAATATCTTTTAAATTATGAGGATCAAGAATTAAAATTTCAGGATGGTATCCCAATATTGATATGGCATGGAATATTTCCTTTTTAAACGGAGAACACACTTCACATATCCCTTGTGCTACTATCAGATCTGGTTTTAGATCTTTTAAAAGTATCTCATTAAGTATAAATAGGGATGTTTCATTTCGAACTAAATCAAAAATTTTTTTATCTATCTCTTTACTTGTTAATTGAGATGGATCAAAACAGGAGGTTATTACTTTAGGCTTTAATTTTGCCTCTTCTGGATAAGTACATTCATGAGTTACTCCTGCCACCTGAGATCCAACATCTAAATTATAGAGAATTTCAGTAGCACTTGGTAAAAATGACACTATTTTTTTTCCCATTTAGTAATACCTTATAATAATGAATTATCCCTGGTTTTAAATTTAAAAGACAATCTTATCTAAATCCCATTTAAAAGATACCATTTATTTGCTAAAATCAGCAAAGACCCACAAAAAAAAAACGACAGTAGATCATTCCTAGAAATTATCTTTAGTAAACGCTAGATCCTTTATTCTAGACTATATTACTTTCAGTTCATATCTTGCTCCTGAACTAAGTCTTCCGAATTCACAAGAACCTTCAAAATCTATTATGTAATTTCCTTTCGGAAGCGGATGTAAAAAAATCCAGTATCCATCTGCACAAACACGAATTAATTTCCCACCCTTAACACCAAGAACATTTTCTTCAGGAAGAGTAAATTCAAATATTCTCGGTTCAGATTGTACACGTTCTGGAATTATATTTATATTATTAATAAAACAATCTTTTTTTACTACTGATTCTATATCCTTCGATACATGTTCTATCAAGTCACTGTCAGTCTTTAAATGTGGGTATTCTATACTATTTGCCTCACAATTTAAGATCGGAATCAATAAAGCTAATCCCTCCAGTAAATTAATTTGCCGTGTTGGGTGGCTTTTTTCTTCATCACCAAATATGCCCGCCAAAAACCAAACCCCAAAGGGTGGTTGATTTATATCATAGTATTCACCGGTTTTGTCTAAAACTGGGTTTGAAGCTCTAGTCGTGCTTAATGCCCATTCCCACCATTTTGTTGTCCATTGACCGTAAGATTTATCTAAAATTTTTGCATCAGATTTAAAACAAGTAAACATTGTTGTTTCCAATGAATTATGAATAAAAATATTTTATAACTTATAAAGTATTCTGTCTCTTTTATCATCGATGAGATTACAGTAAATTTGCTATCATTAAAGATCATAATTGTAGTGAATAAAAATTTAAAAAAATTCAAATGTTTAATGTTGCTCGGAAATAAAATGAATTTAAATGTATTGATTATGCAGCCATGAACAAGATTTTGTGAAAGAAAATAAAAAGTTTAGAACTAGTTTTTAGTTTATTTTTTTATCTTAAAATTAATTATGTTTATAATCTCCTTTAACCTTATTCTCTAATACCAAACTTCCCGCAAGTAATCCATACAAGATATATTTTGTTTTTTTCAAGGACTTTATCATGTCTCTATTTTGGATTTAGAAGTATAAAATATTTTTGGCCTTCAGATACATCGCCATTCTAATAAGAAACCTTAAATAAATTATTAATGCAATTACTATTATTATTTTCTGAGATTTTTATCAACTTTATCAAACACCATATGTATTTCGATAAATGTTATAATATTGCTTTATTTGTAAAAAATTCGAATAATATTCTTGACATTTTATGTTACCTTAAGTCAAAATATGATATTGTTTACCAAATATAACTCTAACATGTTACAAATAAACTGAGATAAATATTTGAAATGACTAATCATATTGATTTTCAATTTGCAGATGTAAATATATTAACTTTAAGTAAAAATCTTTAGAAATTCGATTTAACAAACTAGAACCATAAAGAGTATTTCTATCCTATCCTTTAAATTGTATATTATATTGTAAAATTTATCTAATAACAAATTTTATCGAAAACAAAATTTCCCATGGACTATTTATTTACTATGTAATTTTCTTTTATTCATTTCAGTTAATATGTCATTTATAAGACCTTTTACATTTTTTGGACTCATATCATAATCTTCCGAATTTTCTAGTTCTTTTTTATCCACCATATTAGTGATTTTTTTATATTGTTCTTCCAATTCTACTTCCATCTGAGAAACACCTAGATTCTTTAGTAAGTCAAAATCCTTCTCAATGCTATTATAGATTTTTTTTCGGAGTTCTATATTGGTTGAAATGTTTATTGCAGTATTAAAAATACCTATAGTTATCATATATGTTCCAAGAACTAAAAATGGAAGCATTAAGATTCCGTGTGGAGGAACAGCTGTTAGGATTATTGGATAAATTCCTGTTGAACTGTATAAAAAAATTATTCCTATAGAGGTTGTAAGCATATTTTGTTTAAATTTATCATCGTTGATTTTAGTACTTATTATCCAAAAAATAATCCCAAAAAATATTCCTCCAATTTGTTTTGGAGATCTAAAAAAAATGTCTAATAGGTCCAAGGGAATAAATTTGTTAATATTTGACTCAACAAGATGACTATATATCGAAATATGTTGTCCAGTAATGTAGTAAATAAGTAATTCATACGAAAAAAACAAATAGATTAACGGCAAACATATCAAAATCCAAAAAATAACTCGTCCAAGCTTTTTAGTATATTGTTTTAATAATAAAGAAGTAGCTATCCATGTCAGTATAAAAGATGATATGAAAGTCAGATCAAACAAATCGGTCAAGAGGGTAATTTGGTCATTAGTAGAAAAAATAACCATAAACAATAAACGCGTAGGAAGTGGTTTTATAACCTCGTTTTTGTAAGCTAATTCTACATGAAGATATGCTAATCCAGTTATAATATGAATAGAAAATAACGAAAAAGATAATGCATATAATAAAATAATCTTGTTTTTATTATGTTTAAACCAGTTAAATAATTTAAAAATAATAATTATTAAGAATGATAGAGATATTATAAAATTAAGATCTAGCATAATGGTTAAAATTGTTTTTTGATAATGTTCTAATGTTATAATTTGGTATAACAATATGTATAAGAGTATAAAATAAATAATTTGATTAGTTAAAAATGCTATAAAATAGATTTTCAACTGTTTTCGATATCGTTTGTTAGAATTCTTATAGTTAAAATAAAGAAATCGAATCAGAGAAATATTTATGCATAAAGAAACTATGCTTAGGATCACAAATAAAGAAAGTTTTGAGAACAAATTTAAATCCATTAAATCTAGTCTAACAAATGATGAATCGAAAATTATTATTCCAACAGATAATAACACAAGTACAAAGATGTATTTAGAGTATGACTGCGATAGATTTGTTATGAATAGTTTCATGATAAAATTTAAAATTAATATCTGTTACAAATAGGAATTCATTTCAATTTTTTTTATCTATTTTATCGTTATGTCGTATAAAACCTTGTTAGCTCCACCAGACCAACCTCCTTGTGTACCCAACCCTCGTGTACCACTAACAGTTTGCGTATATCCTAATGTGTGATTTCCAGGAGCTAGTTTATCTAATTTTGCGAAAAAACCATGTGCTTGTGCTTGATAAGTACCTGCTCCTAATGGGTAAATATCAATCCATTCACTATCTTCTGGTAGATTTACCTCAAAAAGTTTACCAGTTTGCACCTCAAAGAAATTGGGATGAGTTGGGTTATCTCCTACCGATACATCTTTGATATCTACAATCCTTTTCCCATCTAGTGTCAAGGTAAAATCAAGATAACCTGCATCTGCCCCAAGAGCACATTGAAGTATTTCCTCTGAGGAAGCATCTGATCCTAACTCACTACCTGTATCGCATTCTCCAGTATAAGCAGGGATTAAAAGTTCTCTATCTGAAGGTAAAATACAGGTTTGTGTTTTGTAACCGACTTCAAAAGGATCCAACAACATAATAGGAAATGAAGTGTTTGTTGGATTATTAATCAAGCATAAATTACCCTGCTCAACAGTTTCATCATTAGAAATGTTTAGTGCATATCTCCAATATTCTTTTAACCATTTTTCATGTTCCTTAACATTATCTTCTGCTTCTGTTGTAGGAATTGCTAATGTATAAAGAACAATCATGGTAAATATAATCAAAAATAGTGATTTTATTTGCATTACTATAAAAATCTCTAGATGTGTATTTATGATTTTCGTTATTTCTGAATAAACATTATATCCTAATATCTATACACAAAAATTGGATTTCTAAAATACAATTTAATTTTGTAATAATTAATATTAAATTAACAAAAAATTAAAGAAAAGAATAACAATCATGTATTACATCGTAATTTTTAAAATATTCAATCTTCATTGATTATTCTAGCTCATTCCCTACTAACCCCTACCATTCCACTTATTTGTAATTTAGCATTAATACGGTAATTCTTAGAGTTTACCTTAAATTCCAGAAGATGATCTCCTTGATTAATGAACTTTGGTTTTAATGCTAATCCTATCCACAAATATAGCTGATTTATAGAATTATTACTTTCCATATTTTCTTGTTTGACATTCATTATATTTCCTTTAGGAATATCAGTAGTTGTTTGAAACTTACTTTGTATTACTGTACATCCATTTATTGGTTCGTCATCAAGATAAGCTTCTATTTCAAATATTCCTGCTGTGTCTTGTAGTATAAATTCTAATAATTCTTTCTCTGTATAATCTTTAATTAAAGAATAGAATTGTGGTGATTCCATTGACATAAATGTTGCTATTAATAGCCCATCGTTTGGTTCAGTGAGATTAATATCTCGAAAATCATACGGATCTTGAAATGGAGATACCGTTGCAAAATAAATAGTTGATTCACCTCTCTTAAAAATAAATGAATTTTCATCTCTATATGATCCTTTGTTGGTAAACGAACTCGTCGATTTTTGTTCCCTCGCTATCCAATTCATATATTCTGAAACAGCTTCATTACAATTTTTTATTCCTGGTCCGATTGGGTCATGATGTCTGTAAACCTTAGGATGTTCTTGGTCATGTTTATACCACTTTTCAATCATTTTTAATCGCTCTTCAGTGAGATCATGTTCCTTGCGACCTGATGCAGATTTTCGAACTTTGAATCTCTTTTCTAATATTTCCTCTATTTCCTTATCATCCAAAAAACCTGCAACGGTTCGATGTCCATTATTATGATCACTCATTTTATGTAGATTTATATTAATAAGATATAAGATTTTTTATCAAATAAGTATAGATTAACTATCAGAAATATTTACAACTCTGCTCTTAGATGTTAAATCCAGTCTAGTTCATTTCATATTTTGAAAATAAATTTCTCCAAGGTTGGTGAATTAAGATATCCGCTAATAATCTATGTTTTAGATGTAAAAAGTTACATGCTTGTGGATACCATATACCTCCATCTGTGAAAACTGTATATACACATATTTGGATACAAGAGATCTGATAAAATTCTCTGCTACAAACATGTTTCTCTGTTCTGTTATATGTATTCCAAGCACAGATCTCTGAACTGGTTCAATACAAATCCATAACCAAAAATGCTGATTACCAATATGAATAATTGTTTCATCTACGATGAATGCTGATACTCTTTTTCTTTTGAAAATCTGCAATGAACCAAAACGTTGAATCCACTCCCAAATTGCAACATAACTTCTTTTTTGATCCTTAAATAGTTCCAGTGCTTTAGATGTATTTCGTAGACTGAGACCAAGAAAGTACAAATACAAAGAATACATTACTATACATGTGGATGTTCTGTTTCTTTCAAATAATCTAATGACCATAGATTAGAAATAGAACATTCATAGCTTTAGCTCTTTCGTTAACTTAACAGCACCGTAAAAGATAATAATCATAATTTATTGCAATGAAAATATAATGTAGATTTTATCTAATTACGCAAAAGATCTAATATCTATTTGCTCTTTTGGTAATCTAATGCCATTCTTTGTTCTATTATTTTAAGAATCTATTTTCTAAAATTATATCATATCAGTTTTGTCTTTTATAACTAAATTCAGAAATCAAAAAAGATATCAAGCTAATATTAATTATAACAAACATATTGCAATCATATATACATAATATTCTCTCTAAAATTTTTGATGGATCATTTATTAAATTTCAGAATAGACAAAGTGCATCTGAATTGTTATTTTCGATCATAAAAAGTAAGGTCAATGAATTTCGATTTGAAGATGTTTTAATTTTAGGAATTCCTAGAGGAGGTGTCATCATAGGCGACATTCTTGCAAGCAAATTTGGTTATCAATTTGATATTTTAATTCCACGTAGAATTTTATCTCCATTTGATAGAGAATTGTCTTTAGGCGCTATAATGAAAGATAATACAATATATCTTAATACTCCTCTCATGAAGACCTTAGGAATTACCCAAAGCTATTTAAATTTAGAAAAAGAGAAACAATTGAGAGAAATAAAAAAAAGAGAAATTTTATTAGGGGAACAGATTGAATCTAATAAAATTAATCGAAAAGATATCATCCTTGTTGATGATGGAGTTGCTACTGGATCTACTTTAATTGTTTCTTCGCGTTGGATTAGAAAGTTTAACCCAAAAAGTTTGATAATTCTTGTTCCAGTTTGTCCAAAATCAGTATTCAAATTATTGATGAAAGAAGTTGATCATATTGAATCTATTATAATACCTTCTACTAAAAATTTTACGACTGTAGAAATGTTTTACCAGAAATTTGAACAAATAGAATTTGATGTACTAATTAATATTTTAAAGAAATATAGGAAATAGAAGGTGCTGTTAAGTTAAGAGTATTTCACCTCCAATTTTGAATAAAATAATATTTCTAACTTTTGAATTATAGAGATAAACAAACAATTTCATCCAATTGTATACATGGTGAAGATCACATTTTATACCATTATTCTTGGTACATGGATAGTAATCATCAAAATAATCTGTTCTATCCTTAAAATACTGCATTACTCTTTCAATTAAACTTTTTTCCAATGGTAAATGCAATCTATGTTTGAGATGTAAAAAGTTACATGCTTGTGGATACCATGTACCTCCATCTGTGAAAACTGTATGTACACCATATTTGGATACAAGAGATCTGATAAAATTCTCTGCTACAAACATGTTTCTCTGTTCTGTTATATGTATTCCAAGCACAGATCTCTGAACTGGTTCAATACAAATCCATAACCAAAAATGCTGATTACCAATATGAATAATTGTTTCATCTATAATAAAAGCAGTTATCCTTTTTCTCCTGAAAATCTGTAATGAACCAAAACGTTGAATCCACTCCCAAATTGCAACATAACTTCTATTCTGATCCTTGAACAGTTCTAGTGCTTTAGATGTATTTCGTAGACTGAGACCAAGAAAGTACAAATACAAAGAATACATTACTATACATGTGGATGTTCTGTTTCTTTCAAATAATCTAATGACCATAGATTAGAAATAGAACATTCATAGCTTTAGCTCTTTCGTTAACTTAACAGCACCAGAAAAGTACATGATACAAAAAAAGTTTGGACCTATGGTAAAAGAAGCAGCAAGTAAATATGAAATAGACAAAGTGTACGTGGATAAAGCAGAATGATAACAGAAATAACTTTGACATACTTGACAATATTAATGCTGAACCAGCAAAAGATTAGAAAAAATGCAAAAGTCAGATCAAAAGGTTGTCCATTTAGAAGATATGAAGTACTACTTATCAGGAAATTAGGATATGATGGATGGAGGGATTTGAAAGATACAGATAGAAGATAGATTGCTGAAATAGTTTTCTCTGCAATCAAAAGAGTATTTGGAGAGGTCCTGTTATCAAAGAAGTTTAGTTCACAGAAAATTGAAGCCGGTCTAAAGATTATGATTTATAATAAATACATGGCATTATAAACACAAACAAAAAATATCAGTTAATATTAAAAAAAAATAGACAATTATGAATTAAGCAACAGTATAAAGTTGTTAAACATCAATATATACTGCAGTCAAAAAAACTAAACCTTTTGGTTTATTCATGATAACAGAATAATTAGTATATTTCAATTCATAACTTTGATTATATCTCCATAAGGCATCATCTTTGATAAGTTCAGGAATCAAACTAAGTAAAATAAATTTAATTTCTAAAAATAAAACGGAAGATCGACTTCTATCCAAGTAATCCGGAAGCTCCGCCGATTTAACATTCAATTGAATATCATTATCATTTAAAATTGAAGAACATAACTATACAAAAATAATTTAAAACAATTTTGATATTAAATTTTATTAGTTTATTATTATCCTTGTTATCTCATCTTCTCTACCAATCTACTTTTATATAGATAAAAATAATTTTTCTTATGGATCAACAAAAAAATATTATAGAAAAATATCCACCTCCTGACAAAACTAAAACTCCATCCATATCACAACAGTTTAAACGATTCAGAACTTTAAAAACTATCACAGTTGAAACTGATCCATTTATACAATCTCAACTTGAACTAGTATCAAGACAAAATATTTCAAATTGGATAGAACGTTTATCATCCTTTCATAATAGACACACTAAATCACCTAATATTTATGATGTAGGAAATTGGCTTAAAAATGAATTGAGCAATTTAGGATACACTGATAATGAAAATATAAAAATCCATTTATATCAAGAAGAAGAATTCACTTTAGAAAATGTAATATGTACAAAAACTGGTGATTCAAGAAAGATACTATTGATATGTGCACATTATGACACTATCCTAAAAAATGACTTTGAAGATATTGTATCTAGAGCTCCTGGGGCAGATGATAATGCTAGTGGAGTAGCAGCTATATTGGAAATAGCAAGAATACTTTTTCCCCTTCAAACAAAATATGATATTCAATTTGTTTTTTTCTCAGGCGAAGAACAAGGATTATGGGGTTCAAAACACTATGCAAATTATTTGAAAATAAATGATGTTGATATTCATTTATTAATCAATCTAGATATGTGTGGAGAAACAGGTTATTTATCTACTAATAATACTACAAATATAGATGTTGATAACGGTCAAACCGGTGTAGAATCCTCAAATAATGAAGCTTCACAATTGTTTGGATTAACCATGGAACAGATGGCAAAAATATATACAGATTTGGATGTAGAATTTGATCCAATAGATGCAAGTGACTACATGCCTTTTGAAGCTAGAGGTTATGTTTGTATAGGTGCATACGATGGTTCAGCGATTTCTTCCAATCCGCACTATCACAGTAGCTCAGATATTCCAGCTAATTTGAATATGGATTTCCTTATTTCTGTCACAAAAATGGTTCTAGCTACGATCTTAAAGGAAGCAAAAAAGTAAAATAGTAGTAATATTACTGGAATACAAAACAGAAGAAATAAAATCTTATCCTATTTTTACAATTTTTATTATCTTTTATTATTTATAATTGTAGAATATTAATCACAAATTTATTATTATATTTGCTTCTGATATATTTATATAAATCCCAACTAGAATATATCCAATGAGTGAGAAACGTAGAAAATGTGGTACATCTGAAGTCAATAAAAGATTACTAGATCAAATTCCAGGATATGCATTTAATCGTAGGTCGATAGAGGCTCATAGTCTAACATGGGGAAAAGTTCGATCACTGATAAAAAAAGGACCGCAAATTGTAACCTTGCCAGTAGTAGTACATGTAATATGGAATTCTCAAGAACAAAATATATCTGAAGAGCAGATTAACAGTCAAATAAAGATTCTGAACGAAGACTATAGAATGAGAAATTCTGATATAGGTTCTATTCCATCTCCATTTCGTCCTTTGGCATCAGATTGCTACATTGAATTTAAATTAGCATGTCGAGATCCCGAAGGCAATACCACAAATGGAATAACAAGAACTAGGACAAATAAATCATCTTTTGATACGGATGATTCAGTAAAATTCTCATCTAGTAGCGGTATAAATGCATGGCCAACAGAAAAGTACCTAAATATTTGGGTATGTAATCTTGGAGGAGGTTTATTAGGTTATGCACAATTTCCTGGTGGTCCGGTAGAAACAGATGGAGTAGTTGTTACATTTACAGCTTTTGGTAACATGGGTACTGCTGCTCCACCATTCAATAAAGGACGAACTACTACGCACGAAGTAGGTCATTGGTTAAACCTCTATCATATCTGGGGAGATGACACTTGGTTGTCAGACCCTTGTAGCGGATCGGATAACGTGGCTGATACTCCTAATCAGGCAGGGGAAAATTATGGAACTCCATCTTTTCCACATATATCATGTAATAATGCACCAGATGGTGATATGTTTGTAAATTATATGGATTATACTGATGATGAATCCATGTTTATGTTTACCAAAGGACAAGTGTTAAGAATGGAAGCAACATTGAGTGGACCAAGACTCTCTTTAACTCAGTCAGATGCACTAAATTGTTTTATGGAAGAAGAACCAATTAAAAAGGAAAAACCTACTCTGATATTTGATGGTGCAAATAAATATGTTCCACCTTCCAGTTTGGGAATTTAAATTTGGATGAATAATAAAAAACTTGAATCAATTTATCTTTTCTTTCATTAAACGAAATTGTTATACCAAAATGCAATATATAATTTAAGCTAAAGAAAATTACAAAATAATGACTCTTGAATGTATTTATAATCATTGGATTCACTCATATGAAGAAGATTCTCTAGGAAAAAAGGTATACAGACCCTCTACATTTAAATTTCCACCATCTAGAGGAAGACAGGGATTTGAGATAAAAAGAAATGGCACATTTGTTCAATATATTATAGGTAGAACTGATAGACAAGAAAAATTGATAGGGACATACAAGTTTTTAGATCAGAATACCTTGTCAATCTCACTTTCAGATGAAAGACAACAAAAAATTTCTTTTCAATTAAAAATATTATCCTGTGATAAGAATATATTAGTCATAGAAAAAAACTAAGAATCTCTGTATATATGTTATCTATAGATAGAATACAAAAAAATGCAATCACTTTTTTCTTCGATATTTTTCATCCAAGGCTAGCTCTCGTAAACGAGCTATCAATGGTTGTAAAGTTTCAGGAATCATAACATCATTAAAAGACAATTCTTTTTTTTCCCCTTCTTTACTTATGATCAAAGTATAGGAAAATATATCCGGTGGAAAAAATGAGGTTTTCTTTAACTTAAAATCAGGATCAAAGATCTTTGAACTTTCCAACAATTCTGAAATTTCCTTAGAAATGTTATTGGGTAGTTTTTTTAGATCTTCTTTAAAAGATCCTTTGATATTAGCATATCCCCCTGAAAAAGAAAAATCTATTTTTGTCACCTATAATTACTCTATAGATATATCTATTAATATTTTGATATTTTGTAATATTTTTGTAAAAGCAATTACATAAAAAATATTCAAATATAGTAAGTCAAATATAGAACAATGAAGATAACTGTTATTCTATTAACTTTTAAATTCCAATAGATTTTTTCTATAATCTTATTTTTCTTCACTCACCAGAATAAAATGACCTAACAAAAAAATTAGTTGTGTCAGATCGCAGCAAATATCTAGGTAGTTGGTAATCCAACCTCTTTAAATGCTGCCCTCACTTTTTGAGTAGAGCCCTTCGGCACTATTTTTTTCTCAGTAAGAGTCTGTGCAGATCTAACTATAACCTTTACAGCATCATTAAAGTTAGCTGTTGGCCAGAGATTTTTCAAAGCATCATACCAAATCATCGAAGCATCTTTAGTTCCAATTTCCATCTCATTAGCAACCAAATAAAATACCTTGTTAGGTATTCCGCTATTTATATGAACTCCATAATTATCATCTGGTCCACTATAGTAATCTTTCATATGTGATGGTTGTGGGTCCTTTCCCATGAGATCGTTATCATAGGCAGTTCCTGGCTCGATCATGGAACGGAGTGCTTCTCCACTTAGTTTGGGTCCCATAATCTCATCTCCAATTAACCAGTCTGCATTTTTTGCAGTCTGTTTTTCAACCCATTGGGTTATTACTGTTCCAAAAACATCTGCAAAATGCTCATTTAATGCACCTGGCTGACCTTTATATTCTAAATTTGCCTCCCATTGTACTACACCATGAGTAAGCTCATGAGCAATTACATCTAGTGATTTAGCAAAGTCTACAAAAATTTCTCCATCTCCATCACCAAAAGTCATTTCATCGCCATCCCAGAAAGCATTTTGATATTTTTCTCCATAATGAACATTTAAAATAAGATCCATGTTAGCATCATCTATTGATTTACGTCCATGAATTTTTTTAAAATATTCTCTAACATCACCTACAAAATCATATACAAGATTTACTGTTTTATCAGAAATTGCCTTGCCGCCTTCTTTCCTAACAGGTTTATCAACTCTTTGCATCCAGCTATTCTTTGAATCGTAAACATATCTTGATGCCTTGCCCACAGATTCTAAGGATGTAAATTCCATCATAAAATTATCAGTTTTTATATCTTTTAGATCTCGTTTTTCTCTAGAAATTTTACTTTGATTGATGCTTAATACTGCTTCTTTTATGCCTGCTCTAGCTAAATTTTCAAGAACTTGGGGAGGGACGTATGAACAGAAACAAAAATTATGATCATGTTTTCTTTGTAAACTTCTCATACCTTTTTAAACTCATTATATTACTTTAATCAAGATTATTAAAGTTTTGTATATTTTATTTTCTATCTTTAAATATAAAGATTATTTCTAAATATAAATTAAAAAATAAAAAAATTTAACTTGGTAACAAATGTTTTACTTTGTTTAAAAATGCTCGTTGATCTATAGGTTTTTTTAATATATTACTTTTATCAAATCCTGGTATCAATGCGGATACTTCATCAATTATATCATATGCAGTAATAAAAAGGAACTTTATTGTAGGATCCATACATTTTATGTGTAGATAAAGTTGAAATCCATTCAATTGTTTCATTCTAATATCTGCTATGACTAGCAAATTATTATAAAATGGATTAGATTGAAAATATTCCAATGCCTGCCCAGCTTCAGTAAATAGAGTGACATGGTATTTTGAATCCCTTAAAAATAGTTTTAGACTGGACAAAACATCTGGATCATCATCAATTATAACTATTTTTTTAGTTATATCATAATGTCTGCATTCTATCTCTTTGATGTATTCTTCTTCATTTATAATATAAGGAGATTTAGTAGTGACCAATCCGTTAGAATAATGGGATACACTTTGATCTAGATCTTTAGAGGTTTTGATAACTGGTACATTACTCAATCTTTTCTCAATTATATAAGTAGAATATGCATTATCCAGGGATATCTCATAACTTGCAGATTTGGTGAATGTATATTTTTTTTCAAAATAATTAGAATATGCATTTAATCTCCTAAACAAATTTTGTCCTACTATTAACTTATTATGTCGAGAGATAGAATTAATTTTTGCACATAGATTTACAGTAGAACCAAATAAATCAAGTTGATTATATTCTCCAGATAATGCTATCTCCACTGTTCCATGATCCAAGCTTAATCTATAATTAAATGGAGGAAAATTCTGTTTCGCTAACTCATTATTAACTTTTTGACGATTATTCAAAATCTCAAAACCGCAATCCAAAACCTCAGCAAGAGAAGCCATACTTGGATTATCACATGTCTTTGGAAAATAAAATAATACTGAATCACCAATATTTTTTATTATTTTACCTTGATTTTTCTTTACAATTTCGTATATTGAATTAATAAATGTGGTATAATATTTTCTAGTTTCTTGTGAATTGTAAAACATTAATGTATTTTTTGTAGAATTTACTAAATCAATGAAACCAATACAACATTTTGTAGTAGTATCTGAAAACCTAATTCCCTTAGAACCAAAAAATCTCATAGATTGATTCCACCTACAAAACCAAGTATGGATTTATAGTCATATTTTACAGCAAAGATTTTAGAATTTTGACGGAGTAAATATAATGTATTGTGTATTACATAATTACCATTATTGTTCACAAATAACATAAGAGTTATAAAGATCATATCTTTAATACCCAATTTGATATTTAAAAGAGATTTGGTGTATTTTTTATGCCTAATATTTATGCTAGATGCTTAAACACAACTAATAATCTAATATTTCATCGCCAAAGATTTTAACAAACAATTAACTCGATAAAATAAACTTGAAAAGAAAATTCTATAAAATATATTCCTATACCAAGTAATTCCATCATCAAAAATACACGCCCTATGGCTTGAGATTTATCTAGACTTGATCATAAACAGATAACTATATTTAACATCTAGATCTGTACTGATTTTACTTTCAATAAATGCATTATTGAGAAAATAGCTATTGATAATTTCAAGGAACTTACAAATTCAAATTATCTTTTCCGAAATACTTTTTCGGCGCCGAAAAAATAAACCTATGTCACAACTATATTGAGCATAATGGCTCAAAACTTGATTCAAATTTACAAATAAAAATCAAAAAAGGTTGTTCTTTCTTGATATTATATTTTTAAATGTTTATTCAAGTCTACTTTATTATGAAGCAATAACAAACAATCTATATATTCAACTTTTAAAAATAGAATCACATCTTAAAAATAGATTAGCATATACTTTCAAAAAAAATGATATAAATAATTTTATAAATCCGTGAACAGTAGTTAACATTATTGAATTTTAACATTCTAAATTCTTATACAAGTGTTAAAAAAAATAAAATGAAATGCTCATTTTGTCAAAATGATTTGAAATATCTTGTTTCCAAAGAAAAAAATGCCACTACCAAGATGAAAATTTATTATTGTATGGCCTGTAAGATAAAATACAGAGAATATCCAATAATAAATAATATTCAATTTATTACTAGTTCTCAAAAATAATTATTCATTATCCATATATTTTGTTTTTCTATTTCGAGAAAAACACATTTGTCACACCAATAACGAAAATTATTTTTATTTAAATTAATCCTAACTAGTTCGCCTGTTTTATTCCCACATTTTTGGCATTTTTTAGATAACATTCTAGTTACTATTTTATAACCCATTTGTTTATTTATGATTTTTGATGTTATTCTGAAAATATTATCTTTTATTAGGTAATTTTTCAAGTGCACGATTTTTATTATTTTCAGCTTGAGCATAATTCGGATCTATTGTTAAAGCTTTATCATAATATTCTATAGCCCCTTGGTAATCACCTTGTGCATGAAGAGCAATCCCCATACCATACAAGGCATCAGCATAATTCGGATCTATTGCTAAAGCCCTCTGAAAATATTCTATAGCCCCTTGGTCATCACCTTGTCTGTGAAGAGCAACACCTTTGTTAATCAAGGCATCAGCATAATTCGGATCTATTGTTAAAGCTTTATCATAATATTCTATAGCCCCTTGGTCATCACCTTGTCTGTGAAGAGCAAAACCTGTTTCAACCAAGTCATTTGCTGATCTCTCTGTTTCTTGAATTGTTTTTGTAGGAGGTGGCTCTACTGTCTTTGTATTTTCTATATTGGGTTCTGGCGCACTAAAGAAATTAATAGAAAGTATTAGTCCGATAACTGCTACTACTATAACTGGGATGATTATAAATTTTATATTGATACGCCCAGATTTACTATTTCCATTACCATCTAAACTAAAATAGTTATTTTCTTTATTATCTGATTCTAGAGAGATATCTTTCTGAATAAATCGTTCCAGATCTTTTGTAATTCCAGCATTTTTTTTTGTTGTTATATGCGAACTATCTTGAAACAAACTATTATTTTCTGATTTGCCTGAAGAGGTAGTATCTGTTTTTGTATCCGATGTTATTTTTGAAAATGTTGGAAGAATATCCTGACTAGGTTTATTATCGCTACTCTTACTAGTGATATTATTTTGTTCTTTACTTTTATCTTTCTCTTCTTTTATAATAATATCCGATTCTATTCTGTTTTGTACAGATTCTGATTGATTTTGTTTATCTATTAAGGTATCGACAAAAGAAATATCTGTTTTTTGTCTTTGTTTATCTTCTTTTTCCTCAAATATTATGATGTCCGTTTGTTTTTCTTTCTCTTTTAAGGATCGCATCATGGATTTAACTTTTTTATATTCATTCAATACTCTTTGGTCATGAGGATTAATGTTTGAAGCCTGATCCAAACAACTAAGGACAGCTTCATAATTTTTATTTTTGATATTTATTTGGGCTTTATATAACCAAGGTTCTAACGTATTTGGGTTTCGGGAAATTACTTTATCAAAACATTCTAACGCTTTTTTATCTTTGTTTAGTTGGACTAATATATTACCTTTATGTAGTAAAATATATTCATCATTAGGTTGAATCTTTAAAATAGAATCATAGCATTCCAAAGCTTCCTGATATTTACCAAGTCGATAATAATAATCTGCCTTTCCATGAAGTGTAAAAATATCAGTTTCCTTTGTCTTTCGTTTATCAGGATAGCTTGCAAGTATTATATCTCCTCCGGTTACTTCACCTTTTCTAACTGGTGTTTGTCTAGGACGTTTTTCAGGAGGTAAATTTCCTATTTCTCTAGTCACGAATTTTCCAAGAGTAGCATATGTCACATTGCCTTGATCATCAACAGCATTTTTGTGTCCTCCAAGACCTTCCAACAGATAGTATGTAAATATACTGTGATCTTTTTCTTGAGTATCATATGCCTCTTCATATCCCTGACTTGCTGCTAAAAGACATCTTCCAACTCCTTGATTTAGTTTTTCTGATTGTTTTAATATACTCTTATTTGCTATTATTGTTGTTGCCTCTTCTCCACCTTTACTATCTAGTCCTTTACTTAATTTTAATGAGCCACTAAAGCAACTATCTAAGATTGTTACAATACGAAGAGAATTGCAAGCTAACATACAATTAGTTAAGCTATCAAAAGAGAAACCTTTCTTAAATGGATGTTCTGAATCGATATTAGATGGAGATAAAAATGTAGTTCCAAATTTGTCAGGTATACCATGACCAGAGTAATAAAATACTAAAGTGTCATCTGGTTTGTTATATTCATTGGTAAAGAAATCATAAATGATCTCTCTTAACTTTTGAGAATCTACATGACCAATCAGTTTACGGTTATCAGGAATATCGTATCCATTTTTTTTCAAAATCTCATACATTTTATTGCCATCATTTTTACAAAATCCTATTGATTTTAAACCAGAAGAAGTATCATAATCGCTAACAGCAATAATAAGAGCCCTCTTGCTTGAATTACTGTTAACGACATCAGTATTGTTCAACTCTATATAGTAATGTTCTTTAGGTAATTATAAAAATTTTGAGGCCTTTATATTTCGAGCTTCACATTAAAACAAACCTTAAATATTTATCCTAAAAAACAAAATCAGTGAATATTTTAGCAACTATTGCTACCAAACTTAAAGGTCATGATTGTGAAAAAATGGTAAAAAGGATAGGAAACGAAATCTCTTTAACACTTCCTACTGTAGATGTAGGAACGGCCAAAATAAACACGGGATTATTTTCAAATAAGATAATTGAACTTGTAAGAGCCTCTACTATTGCTACTGCCTTAGATAATTCTCAGTATCTGATATGTAAAATCAAAAATAGCACAGATGATACAGACCTAAAGATAAATTGTGAAAAAATATACCTACAAATAGTTCTAGCTTTGACACAACTTGAGTCAATATTTGAGTCAATAAAGATAGATCCTAGTCCAGAAATGAGAAAAGAACTATCTGACTGGATAAAATATTGTAGTTCTTTGAATAAACATGCCATTGAAGCAGTTAGTCCGGGAACATCAGGAAAAGGACCAGAAGATTATGAGGTAAGTGATATCATGATCTATCAGAAAATAACTGATGAAGAGATGAACGAAGCATTGAAAGAACTTGAAAAAGATTGATAATAAAAACAATAAGGGTATTGTTTATTATTAAACTATTTTTAATATGTGACATTTTATTTTGATAAATGTAATGTAAGTGGTTATAAGTGTTAAACTTTCAACATCTAAATGCTATTAAATTAAGCGGTAAAAGCTATGTCTGATAATGTTTTAAAACTAATACAAAATTTATAGTTATATGTTAATAATAAAATATCTAACGCCTGTTATTGCAAAATATTCGCTTTATATATCTGTAATTTCTTGGTCTAAGCAATCCTTCTACAGTGTTGATACTATTTAGAGATGAAAAAAGAAGTTAAGTGTCTGTATGTAATAATATAGAAAGATTTGGATTTCGTCAAATATATAATAAAAGAAAAAGAGTTGCTGTCATTATAATATATAAAATTGTTATCTTTTTGCAATGAGCATTTATTGTTATGGGTCTCTTTTGAATATGTTTAAAAATCTACGCTTGGAATATATATCTACAAGTTGGATATAATTTTTGCTGAAAAATTGATATATATTGTATCCATATATGAAAACATCATGTCTATACAGAAGGAAGTACATGGTATGATGAATCATGTAATGTCATTGGATTGAAAGACTATTTACATTCATCATTACAGAAAAGCATAAGGAAAGAGTAAATTCGTATTTGAAGGATCGAATTGAATCATTTGATGATTACTATCGGTGTAAGCTCAAAGAATAAAACGAAAGTAATTTATTTCAATTCTATAACTGGATACAATTCTTTGTATTTATGTATTATAGTGCAATAGCAAATAATATGATGATTTTTGTTTAATAGCAAATAAATATTATTTTAGAATGAAATCTATTAAACATTATCTTACCATGTCTAACTAGAGATTAATTGTAATCTTAACTTTCTCTGTCTTTTTCACTACTCTTTTTATCCTTAATATCGCTAGACAATAGAGGTTTAGAATGTTATATTGATTTGAAAAAGATTTATTCAAGAAAGCTGGATTATTACATTAAATCTTTTTATTCTTTAACATAAATTTATTTCTACTTTAATACGTAAACTTATTATTATATGAATTTAGAAATAAAACCAGTACTAGATATGGCAAGACTTGTAAAAAAAGAAGATAGAGGTCCTATGGAAGTTAAAGTAGGAAATGAGAGTAGATGGATATGTATGTGTGGATTAAGCAATAATCAACCATTCTGTGATGGTAGTCACAAAAAAACATTAGATGAATTGGAGGGAAAAATTTATTCATACAATCCTGACGGTACAAGAACCGAAATTCAGTAACAATCAACTTTTACAAATATTTATTTATTGAAATTGAAAAGAAAAATATCAAATTTTTTTTCTTTATCCAATTTGTCATTTTGTAAACAGTATTCGATAATTTAAATAAGATTACATAATACGTAGTATATTATAAAAAGAATATCACTTTAAAGTTTTAAGGTCACAGGTAGAAGGCAGGAAAATGCTTTAACAATTTACTCGACGATTTCAATAAATAGTATATTTATAACAAAATTTTAAAGTTAATTAAATAAATATTTAATAATGGACGAAAAAAAGACTGCTGTTATCACAGGGTGCTCAAGTGGAGTAGGGTTTGAAACATCTATACTTCTTGCAAGAAATGGTTTTAGAACTTATGCGACTATGAGAAATTTAGAAAAAGCATCGAGGTTAGCAGAATTGGTAAAGAAAGAAGGTCTTGACCTCAAAATTCTTAGATTAGATGTTACAGATGAAGATTCTGTTACAGAATCTATAGAAAAGATCATATCTGAAACAAAACGCGTAGATGTCCTTGTAAATAATGCTGGATTCGCTATTTTCGGAGCATTGGAAGATACTTTATTAGATGAAATGAAAGAACAATTTGAAACAAACTTCTTTGGATCTGTCAGAACTATACAAGCAGTATTACCAACAATGAAGAAACAAAAAAAAGGGAAAATAATTAATGTAAGCTCTATGGTAGGAAAGTTCGGTGTTCCATTCAATTCTATTTATGTATCTACTAAATTTGCACTAGAAGGTCTTACTGAATCTTTAAGATATGAATTACATAATTTTTGTATTGATGTGGTTTTAGTGGAACCAGGTGTAATAAAATCTGATTTTTTTAACAATATTAGATTATCAAATAAATCCAGACAAAATTCCAGTTATTCAAATCTATTACACACAAGATTAAGAGGAATTGAATCTATGCTGAAAAATAAAGCATCTTCCCCATCAACAGTAGCCAAAGAAATCTTAAATATAATAAATTCCGATGATTCCAACCTGCGCTATGTAGTTGGAGAAGATGCTGTATTTATGACAAATTTAAAGAAAAATCTCACAGATGAAGAATTTGAAAACCATATGAAAAACACCATATTGCTGGGTGATGCATATCTTAAATAACATTGATATAAATAGTCAATAATATTATCCTATTTCATTATATCCAATATTTGATTTTACGTAATGATAATCATCACCAATATTATCAACTATTCAATGCTTTTCTAACTTCAGGAAGTGCTAATGCAAACCCAACATGAATACAATCAAATTTTTCTTCCGTAATACATTTTAAATTTTTGTTTCTTATCTGTACCTCTACAAGTCTATTCTTTTTCCTTACATCTTTTAAAATAATCGTATCCTCTGTTAAACTTATAAGAGATATCAATTGTGCTTCTTTAAGAATTCGTCGTCGCTCTATCTCTATCAAAGCAGATTCAGAAACAAATAGCGCAAATGAGAGATTAGGCTTTTTTATCTTTTCTACATTGTAAAGTTCTTCCAATCTCTTAAGTATTTTTCCACTTACTGTTATTGTTTTTTGACCTGGTTGAGGCAATATAGTATTAGTGTTTTTTAGATTTATAAATTTAACGTTTAAGAAATGTTTATAACCGTTATTAACCATATTCTCATAGATGGATTGGGAAACAGAAATCTTACCTTTAATACAAAGCAGATTAGATGTTTTCAAACAACATAACATAATTCCTACCTTGTCTATTATCTTTTATTACCTTGTTTCTATTATGGCAGTGTCAAATTCACAAAGAGATTATCAAAATTTTAAAAAATATTTTTATAAAGCCAGAAAAACAGGTAAAATTTCATTATCAAACCTTGGAGTTAACAATCATGATACCCAGTTCCAACCAATGTATGAAAAATACATTCCATTAATTGATTATATTAATCAGGAAATTGCAAGATTAGAAAGTATACCGTACATATATGCTAGGACTATTCCAAGGTGGCATAATCAACCTCATTACGTTGAGATGTGGATAGAAAAAGCATCATTATTACCTACTTTTAGAAACATCTTAAAGGAAAGACAAGTACGAATTATTCTGCTAAACAGATACAATTATCTAAATTCCTTAGATGAAAATATCAGAAGATTAATCTATTACAAAGAACAGGGTAAAAAACTACACATAAATTATTTTGGAGATTCAAATCATTTTTTCAAAAGTATTCGAGATATTTATACCGAATATCCAAAATATTTTCTAGATTTAGACTTGAAAAAAATATCCATAACTGAAAGACAAATTAAAAAATTTAAACTCCCAGAAAACTACAATACAATTAATGACGCAAAACATAAAAGATTAAACGCAAGTTCAAAATCTTTCATAACTAAAGATGATAGAAAAAATTTAAAAATAGAATTGAATACACTTATTGGGGTAGCCCCGAAAGAATTCAAAAAAATAGTCCTAGATTCTGTAGATAAATATTTTGATCTAAAAATTTTTGAAAAATCTATAAATGAATATTCACCCGTAGAAATTCGATCAAAAATCAAATCGCAAGTGCTTAAATTTGCAAAAAAATAACGATTTCAAATAAAAATAAACTCTAGGTTTTTATTTGTTATTCACCCAATTATTATTTTTACTCTCCAAAAAATTTTTCTAAAACAAATTTTATATCGTTATTAATATAGATGGGACTTGTAATGAATTATTTGTAATAACAATTTTTTAAATAAATGAGGCTGGGTCATAATTATTCTATTTTCATAACGAATAAAGCTAGTTTATTGGTATATGATGTTTTAGTGAAACAATATACAGACCAACAAACTAGCAGTACAAAATAGATCTACATCCATTCTAATTAGTATTTTGTATTTGATTGGTTTGATTAGGTGGCCACATAATAATAAACCAAGGCCTGGAAGACCATATGTGTATTCTTCCACTGTTATTCTCAAATGCTTTATAGTACGTATATGGTTAAGATTGGATTCTAACAGAGCATTACATGAATATCTTGCAATGGATCTATGGTATAACAAAAAGGTAATGAAAGGACGTGGATTATCAAGAATACCTAGTAGAAGAACATTTGATAGACGTCTTGTTACGCTCTCTAGAGATATCAAACATAGAATAAATACAATGGGTGAACTTTTTGTTCATGATAAAATAATTGATCCATTTGTTCTTTCAGCAGATAGTACTCTTATGAAAGCCAAAGGCTTTGTATGGCACAAATCCTCTATGGAAGAGGGAGTAGTACCACGTTCTGGTATTGATACTGATGCAAGATGGGGATTCAGTCATACCAAGGGATGGATATTTGGATATAAACTGCATATGATATCAAGTACTATTGGTTCTATTATAGTACCATTGGCTGCAGATTTTACAACTGCCAACATATCTGACAATCAGATGTACAGTATATTGACAGCAAGTCTACCTGTTACAACAATTAAAAGAATCTTATTCATGTCTGCAGATCCTGGATATGACGATCATCAACTGTATGATCTCAGTAATAGCATGGAATTTAGATTGGTGTGTCCTGTACAAAGATATAAAAATACATCTCCTGACAGGATAAAATTGATAGAATTTTATGAATCTAATGTTGGACAGGCTATCTACTCATTGAGAAGTACATCTATAGAACCTTTGATAGGACATATCAAATCGGCATTCAGGATAGATCCAGTACCTGTTAGAGGATATGATAAGGTTTGTGCTATAGTAATGCTATCAGTCTTGCTATACCAAATACTTGTATACTATAATTGTAAGACCGACAGTGATAACCCTATGGCAATCAAATACATACTAGGAACATAAAAATTGATAATACAATAATGCTTACATTACAATATTTGCTAACTGAATTATGACCCAGTCTCAAATAAATAATTCTAAGAAGAGAGGATATACCCAATATTATATTATCAATCAATGTTACTAATATTTAAAGAGAAATTTAGTACTGATCTTCTCTCAATAATGAAAATAGTATGAAAGATATAGCTAAATATAAAGATCTTTTTAGTGTAAATCCATTAGAATTTGAATCAGTTATAGATTATATCATACTAGAAAATTCGAGAATATGAAAATATATAATGTTACTATAAATAGAGCGACACAAACAATAACAAATAGGATATTTACAATGACGAATTACAAAGATGATTAAGAAAAAACATAATTACAAAAAATTTCATAATTGTTGCCAATGACTTTGGATATTTCTTTAAAATAAGATTCCTGAATATTTAATAATATGTGCTGATTTTTTCAGCATTTTTAGTTTAATTTTTTTTATATTTTTGTTTATTTTTCTAGTAATGAATCAATTTTCTTTTCTAATGTAAAGATATTATTTAATAGTTTGTTATTATTCTCCTCAAATAGCTCAATCCGATTCAACAATAGTTCATGTTTTTCTTCCATCTGTTTTATATGTGATAAAAGATTATCTTGTTGCTCGGAAGTTCTCTTTTGTCTATTGTATATAAACCAACTAATCCCTAAAGCTATTACAGTTCCCATAGTTATACCTATATACGTTGCAACTGTATTAGTAATATCAACTCCCCTCTCACAACCTACATAGTAGAAGCATTCCCAAATAAGGAATAACTCTATTACCATACTAGATAAAGTAAGAACATCCTTTTACTTCTTCCTCTTTTTATCTGTAGCAATTTTATTAATAGAAGCTGAAAAATGATAACTATTATTGAAAAATGTAATTAAAAAGCAAACAATCTCGATTAAATTAAGTAAAAAACTCTATTTGCTACCGCTACTGTTCTCTACATTCTGCAACAATGTATCAAATAATCTTAGTTAAATTAATGATATTATTTTTTTTAATTTCTTTTTCAAATAATGAAGAAACGAAGTTCATTTAAAAAAAAAGTGATTTTTTAACCTTAATGAAACAAAGTCGGCAGACTTATCCAATATTTTTGACTTTATTGATTGCGTCAATTATTGGATTGGGAAATACAATGCATTCATCAAACAGTGCATTTGCTCAATACTACAAACAACCTCATCATATTCCAGTTCTGCACAAAATTACCTTAGCTGTAGAAGAAATACCTCTATTGGGAGGAAATTTGTATGCCTACAAAATGGTACAACATCTCGTTAACGATATGGATACTGGAAATACAATTAAAGATCTAACCAATAACTACGAACCAGGCCCCACTATTCCAGGACCTACACTTATAATCGATGAAGGAGATGTCGTTTCTCTTACATTAGAAAACAATATCCAATCTAGAGGAGAAAATGCTATGGTAAGTGTTCATGTTCATGGAATACATTATCCTATAACTAGTGATGGAACATTACAAGTAACTAACAACGTCGGAGATCAAGGAATAAATCCTGGTGATACAATAACATATAGTTGGACTGCAGGACCAGGTACAGTTGGAACATGGCCATATCATGATCACACACTAGGTCTAAATACTATAGGAAAGGATCCTAACGGTTTAGAAATGAGTGGTTTATTTGGAACTTTAATTATCAACGATGGTGATGGTTATACCAACGCCTTAATCAATGGAGAACCTGAAATTGTAAATATTGATGATATTTCTAAAGATGTAATATGCTGGATATCTGATGATGCTTTTTGGTGTAATGAAGCAGTAAATAATTATGGTGAGTATAATCACAAAGCATTGTGGGAAAATCCAACAATCAAGGCTGTCAATAACGATTTAGTAAGATTTCATCTACTCGGTATAGGAACTGATTTTACAGTATTTCAGTTGTCCGGTTATGAGTGGTTAAAACCAGGTACTGATCAAATAATAAACGAGAAAGAAATAGGTCCTCTTGCAGTACATGTGTTTACTGTTGTGGCAGACGAAGGAGATTCTCAATATCGAGATATAATTCAATCACATTTCAAATCAGGAATGTTTGGAGACTTTATCGTTGATGGCATGGGAGTAAGCATACCAGGAGATCAACCTGGAGAAGCTTAGGAAGGAAGGTGCAAAGAAAAATGAAACAAATTAGTTCTAACATAATACTCTGCTTATTTGCAGCAATATTGTTAACTTCAACGCTTCCTACAGCTCTATATAACAGTCTTGACAGTGACAAAAAAATTGTTGATAGTGATACCTCTGGTCAACCGATAATCAAAACTGCTGAAGCTTCAGAATATAATGATCAAGACTATTATGACAATGGTAACTATGATAATAATTACTATGATAATGGTAACTATGAAAAAGGTAACTATGACGATATGTACTCTGGTAATGGTTACTATGACAATGGTAACTATGACTATGGTAAAGATTCCAAAAAACATCAAGTGACCGTAAAAATAGAACGATTACAAAATGGTCAATATGCTTATAAAATGGTAAAACATATAGCCATAGATAAAAACGGTCCAACTGATCTAACAGATAGATATTCTGTTGATGCTACAATTCCAGGACCAAGTATAGAGATAAATAAAGGAGACACTCTGATTCTAAAAAGTATTTTAGAAAATAATGAAGTAAAGGTAGACTCAATAAAACCAGATGAAGTGGGAAGTATTGAATACTCTGCAGACGATTTTACTAGAGAATTGGGTCTATTTGGTGCAATTATCGTACATCCAAACTCTGGTACTTATGACTACCCAGGACTAGAAAAGGGTCTAGTAGATGGAGAAATACAGAAAATAAATCCTGATGATATTAAAAAACAATTTGTATTGTTTATGGTTGGTTCAACTTTTTGGGGTATGGAAATAGATGAGAATCATAAACAGACCCCATTATGGACTAACCCTACTCTAGGTTCAGATTTAGGAGATCTAGTTCAATTCCATGTCCTAGGATCAGGTCACGACCATACATTCCACTTACACGCGCACAGATGGCTAGATCCAGGCACAAGTGACATCATAGATGTAAAGACAATACATCCAGAAGATTCACATGACTTTATAGTTAAAGCTGGCCAATTTGTGGGAGCAGGACATTGGCAATATCATTGTCATGTTTTCGCACACATGGAGGCAGGAATGATGGGAATATTTAATGTGGGTGCTAAAAACAGCAATACTCAGAGTGTTGCTGGAGCTTCTCCATATGACCAAGCTTCTCCATCTACAGCTACACAAGGTAATTTCCTGACTTTCGGAATAACTGATGAGCCAGGTACGTGGTTCAGAAATGTAGCAAATTTAGACAGTGCAGCTCCACAGCTTCACTTAGGCGGATCGTTTGGAATTATCAATCCAGGAGGTACAGCTCACTTTGTTATGACTGATACAAATACAGTTCATACAGTTACAAGTCTGCTGTGGCCTAAGGGAGCAGCTAACATGCCATTTGATCAAATAACTGGCTACCAAGGAGGTGCGATAGTAAAACTTGAGGACCCAGGCTTGTATGTTTTCACATGTAAAGTACATCCATACATGTTTGCAGGTGCCTTGGTAGATGATCCACAAACTACTAATCCAAATGGTAGTCCTGCTTATGATGTAGGAGAACAGCTACAACTAGCCAACGGAGTAGTACTCAATACACAACCAAGCACAACTGATCCTACCTTTGGTATATTCACTTCACTAGTGAAAACATTTTTCAAAGTTACTAACATACACAATTGGAAAGACTATACACAACCAACATACATTACAGAACTTCCTCCTGTAAATGTGACCTTGGGTGGAAATACTATTGTGAACCTGACAGCACTAAATACTGAAGAGGATCTGACTGGAAAATTATTTGACCCTAAAATACCAGGATTAGGTGAAGTATGGGTAGATACTCAGTTTGAAATAACGGAGGGTAAGTCAAAACCTGGAACTGCAACAAGAATAAATACTGGAACATGGGAGATAGAAAGAAAAGTATCTCTTCCTGAAATAAATATGAATCATCCTCACAACATGTGGACTGATAAAGATCAAAATGTTATATACCAAACAATGTGGTTTGACCAACGACTTGCAGTATTTGATAGAGAAACAGGTGAATTTATCGATGTATTCAATGTTGGAGATGCACCCTCACATGTTATAACTAACCCACTGACTGATTTAGCCTATGTTGCATTAAATGGAGAACAAGGGGTAGCTGAACTAGAACTCTCTGATGGTCTACTAGATTTGCTAAGAATTATTCCAATGCAGAAATCAGGTCAAGATCCAACACATCCTCATGGTCATTGGATCAGTGCGGATGGATCGAAAATGGTAACACCAAATGCCTTAACTGCAGATTCTACAATCTATGACTTTGCTTCAGACACAATACAGAGAACAATTGATTCCACCACCGGAAAGGATACTTCTACTGGCGCCGTACCTATAGCTACAGCCATTAGACCGCAGGGAGATAAATACTATGTAGCAAATCTTCTAGATAGCACCATAAGTGTCGTAAATTTGGAAACTGGTGAGTTGCTGAAAAACATAAATCTACTTGAGCCTTCTCCAGATGGAGACTATGCTGCGTTGCCAATACAAACACCTGTTGATCCCACTGGTAAATTCATGGTTACTGCAAATACTCTAACTGCAAATATCACTATAGTTAACACAGATCCTGACAGTCCAAATACAGATGAAGTTGTAGCTCATCTTCCATGTGATCCAGGATGTCACGGTGCAAACTTTGGATTTAAAGACCTCAGCCAGGTATCCCCACAAGATCGTGATAAAGTCTATCCATACTATGCATACGTAGCCAGCAAATTTTCAAATGCTTTGACAGTTGTGGACCCCGATCCTAATAACGATGGTGACGGTTCTGATGCTAAAATAGCAGGAAGAATATTGCTTACAGAAGACAATAATCCTTCGATATCATCAACTTATGAAAGTGATGATGACACAATGGCATTGGATGGTACAGGAGGCCAGGGGGTACTCGCTATTCCCAATCCATATCCTGGATGGGTCTACAATCTACCAGAATACTACACAGATATGCTTACAATGGAGCAACAAGACCCTCTTCATTTGAATGGCTAAAACGATAGAAGATAAAAATCCAAGTCAATAAAAAATACAGGAATATTACCAATACAATTCAACTTGTATTGGTAAAAACAATTTTTTATTCTATATAATTAATTCTAAATCAATTATATATAATCAATTTGAAATATAAATAATATTAAGATAAAAGGTACAAAGAAGCATATTCAATTCTGAAAATGAAATAGCTTGATTGCATTTATCATTTGTTGTGTATAAAGGATAATAAACATAAATATTTTCATCTAATGTATTTTTCGATACTGATTGACCTATTCTCTTATGTTCTTTTTAAATGGATAATACAGACAATGGTTCACTCACAAGATAATACAACTTTGTTCATAATACCACGTAATTCCATCTGTCTATAGCGAGTTGTTTTTCCATATTTTTGAACCACCAATCAATTGAATTTTTCAATAATAAACATGTTGCTATCCTCTAAAATATGGATTCTAAATACAAAAATATATTTGATTTTTTAGATACTAAAACTTTATCAAAAATACTCGATATCCCTCTGCATTATGACCTAATCTATGCTATGTATTTTTTGTATTTTATTGTGTTTGACATTCAAAAACCTAATCCAATTCTAAATAGAAATACATCTTTTCCTCTCGTCTCTAAATAAAGTTCACGCTTTAGATGTATTACTAAAACAGAGACTATAAAGAAAGTAGAGATAGATAAAGAGAATACTTCAATAACAGTATATTTTATTTCTTTCAAATCTAAATTTCATATTTTTTATAATATTCTCATCCACAATCTCTTGTAGATTGTCTTAAGATAATCTTCATTCCATAAATTATTGATGAAATAATTTGTTTTTTCTAATATATTCTCTTAAAAAATGAGATTCTTCTCTATATGCTCTTATGTTTTCCTTTTTTCCATCGCTTGAAACCAGTGTAACAGTTACAATATTGACTTCAGCGTCTGAACCAAAAATAGGAGGGAAAATTTTTTCAATTTTATAGTTACTATCAATTAGACTCTGCAATTTCTTTGTAGATTCTGATTCCATTTATTTTGATAATCGTCTATTGAATATAAAATATATCAACTTATACAAAAAAAATTATTATGATAAAACAATATAATTATAACAATGATTTATGGATGTCAAAATGATCATATATGTTTCAGTTCTGATGATCTACAATTTTGTGGAATGAAAGATTGCAATAGAGCAGTTGTAGTAATAAGTCCTGAAGATATAAATTGGTTTTATAAAATCAATAAAACTGGTCTGTGCATTAATAAAAACGATCTTCACAAAATAATGGAAGATGACAATATGCCAAAAGATGTTAAAAAAAAGATAGGGAAAATATTTTTTAATATATAACATTTAATGCTAATGCTTTAAAGAATCTACTAAAAAATTCATTCAATATTTATCTTTATTTTATTCTATTTATGATGAAGGTATACATATTCTTCTTAATTCATAACTCTGAAAATTTACCTATAATATTTAAAGTACATTTTTTACAAAATCCTTCAAAATAATAAAACAACTTTAAGATAAGATTTTATCCTTAGTTAGAACTATCCATCAAAATTTCTATCTTATCTTTTTAACCTATTAGTCATCTTTTAGTTTACCAGATATGCTCTCTCTGTAACATACAACTCCTCTTGTGATAGAACAACAACTTCCCACCCTCCCCTCCCTTTCCCAATCGTGATCCTATGTTAAAATACACATCCCTGATGAGGATTTCTTGATAGGAGATATTGAACTGAGATGATGTTAGGATATGAAAGTAATTTGGAGGATGTTCTTAAAAAGACTATAAAAGAATTAAAAGCAGTACGCAAAGAAAATAATAACTTTGATCAAAAATTAGAATTAGAAATAGAAACTTTGCAATGGATATTAGAGATAAAACAAATTGTGAAAAACGATATACATACTTTACAAAGAATCATTCTAAATAGAATAAATAAATTAAATATAGAACTGAAAAAAGATAGATTTGATAAACATTTGACTTTGTACGGGATAGAGATATTAAAACCATGTTTATTCCTCTTAAATTTAGATATTGAAAAGAGAAATATCAACCCTAGATAATTCAAATCTTGATTAGTCTTAAATAATTTAATGTAAAATTAATATATATCCAATTTAAAGTAACTATCTATATAATGTAAATTTATTAGTATTGGTTTTATACATTATGCAAAATTTAGTTTCTAGATAAAGAAAAATAATGCAATTGATCTATTTTATAGTCAATAGATATGTAGATGTATAATTCCAACCTACAGGACCCGCAAATTCTTCATCTGTTGTATTATCTTTTGTTATTTCATTTACTGGTTTAAGATTTCCTTTAAATTTAAGCTCATAATCTCCAGGAGGTAATGGTTTTAAAAACATCCAATATCCATCTGATACGGCTTCGGTAGTTCCTTTAGGGAGATCCAATATATTGTTTTCAGGTAATGTAAACTTGAACAAACCTGATTGAATACGATACTTTTCTAAATTAGGTATTTCTATACCATTCAATGTCACAAACTCTGGTACAGTTGTATCCTGAATTTCTTTAGCACAGTTACTCAATTCCTCCTTTGTTTTCATTTCTGGAAACTCTGCAAAAGAACACTCTGAATTTAATATGGGGAATAATAATCCTACATCTTTTGGAATTTCACAATGACGAATTACTGGATGTTCATATGTACCAGGAAAAAACCAAACAGGTTCTTTTTGATTCACATGACAAAATTTACCAGTACTATCATATGCCGGATGGATGTCTTTAGGAATTGAATATGCCCATTGCCACCATTTTGCAGTCCAATCCGAATATGGTATATCAAATGGATTAGAATCCAGTTCAAAAACTAGATCAGAAATATCAAGAGTCATATTATTATTTTTGTTCACGATCTGGTTAGTAGAATAAAACTCTTCATTATAAGCTTTTAAATTATTAGAATTAGAAATAATCAAAATTGCCATAATACTTAAAACTTGAATTAAGATAATTTCCGTTTTCATCTTAGTTTTTTATCTCTTGATGTCTCACCTTATTTTACTTTTTTTTTGCTAAAATTAGTAAATTAATAAAAATTTTCTTTAGATTTTTTATTTCTATTTTTTTATTCTATTTATAAATAAATAAATTAGTAATCGATCATCTCACTATTTTATATTAATTAAAGATCTCAATCCATCTTTTACACATCAAATCTATATCTTTCATCTTTTTAACAGTTTTACCCCCAAATTTTTTTCGATTAATTTACTTTTTTATTATAGATTAAAGATAAAATCATTAAGAATTAATAACATAAATATATATATTTATTAAAAATTATTAATAACTAATGAATAAATTCTTTATTCTTCAAATATCCTTAACATTTCTATCTGTATGTCTTGTTATTCCTCATCCCTCGTTTTCTAGCCTTGATTTACAAAAAGAAAGCATAATTACAAATCCCGATAACCATACAAGACTTCAAGTAGTGACATCATTTTATCCACTATATGAATTTACCAAAGCAGTGGGTGGAGATAAGATCGATTTAACTACTCTTATACCATTTGGAGTTGAACCACATGATTGGGAACCTAGTCCTCAAAAAATTTCTCAACTTCAAAATGCCGATTTAATTATATATAATGGTATTGGTTTTGATTCTTGGCTAAAAGATCGTGTTGATAAATCCAAGTTAGTTGATGTTAGTGATGGAGTTCATTTGATAGAATTACAACAGGAAGATAAAGAATCAACAAATGTAAAATCTAGTTTTGATCCTCATATTTGGTTAGACCCAATTATAGCCAAAAATATCTCCAAATCAATAAGCTCATATTTGATTAAATTGGATCCAGCAAATTCAGATTATTATAAACAAAATACAGAACGATTTGTAGAACAATTAGATCTATTAGATTATAACATAAAAAAATCTATTTCTGATTGTAAATTAAATGAATTTATATCATTTCATGAGGCTTTTCAATATCTTGCAAATAGATATGGGTTAACACAATATTCAGTTCAAGGTTTATCTCCAGAAGGAGAAATTTTACCACAACAGATCAGTAAAATAATATCTCTTGCCAAAAATCTCAATATTAGTACTATTTATTCAGAAGACTTAAGAGATCCCAGATTGGCAGAGATACTTGCTTCAGAAATCCCCAACGGGAATGTTCTTGTTCTTAGTCCTATAGAAGGAATAGATAAAGTAGAACAGGAAAACAATATTTCTTATATAGACAAGATGAAAACTAATATTAATAATCTAGCGATAGGTCTTGGATGTAATTAATAAATTCATGTATATATCTTCATGATATGCCTATTTTTTCAATATTAAAGATAAGAAACTAAATGTAGTATCATTAATAGTTACTTATAGTTAGAAGTGAAGTAAATTTTGTATCGTTTATTCTTTGATACAAATTTATTAATAGCTGTCACAAAGATGAATAATACTATAATGCGCATATCTAATTCGATTTATTCATATGGATTATTAATAGCTGGTTCGGTGTTTATTTCCATTAGCATTATTTCTATCATATATACAAATACAATAGTAAAAGTTGACATAGATGGTACTATTAAACCAGGTGCTAAAGATACGCTCTCTCCGGATATGGAAATTGGAAGTACTGCTCTTGTTGATTTAACTGGGTCTTTCTTTAATGTTTCCATTACATATCCTAATAAAACCTCTACAATTCTAACAAGTAATTCATCTAATTTTGTCTATGATTTTGAAGCAGATCAAAATGGGAAACATATAATAGAAATTTTTAATACGGGAAATAACGATGTATTGCTTGATGGATATGCAGATACAAAAGGGAATGAATTTGCTATAGTTGGTCAAATAATGCTACTTGCAACAGGTATAGTAATTTTATATATGGGGATAAGGGCAATCAGAAGAAATTAAAATTCTCCTCTTTTATAAGATCCTAATAATTTAAAAAATTTTGCTTTGTTTTTTATGTTTTCTAGTGTATTTTTAATCTTTTTATCAGTCTGATGACCTTCTAAATCAACATAAAAATAATATTCCCACGGAGTTTCTTTGGTTGGCCTTGATTCTATTTTAGTTAGATTAATACTTTCCATAGCAAATTCATTTAAAATTCTGAATAATGAACCAGGAGTATGCTCTAAACCAAATATTATTGAGGTTCTATCGTTACCTGTGGACTTGGTAACTATTTTTCTTGAAATGACAAAGAACCTAGTAAAATTATTCTTTCTATCTTCTATTCCTTCATCAATAATTTTCATGTTGTATAATTCACATGCTCTTTTGCTAGCAATAGCAGCTGCATCTGTCAAATTGTTCTCTTTAATAATTTTTACTGCACCTGCAGTGTCATAAGTAGGAATTGGTTCTAGCTCTCTTTTATTGATATATTCTCTACACTGCGCAAGGGCTTGTGGATGAGAATATACTTTTAAAATTTTTTTATCATGTTTTTGATTTACTATTAAACAATGATTTATCCGTTGAAAGATCTCACCTACTATGTTTATATCATTTTGTAACAACAAATCATAATTCTCATTAACGCTGCCCTCTATCGAATTTTCTATTGGAATAACTGCTATTTCATTCTCATCATTGATTATAGATTCAAATATTTCATGAAAGGATCTAATTGGAATTGTAATGGCATCTGGAAAAAATTTTAAAACAGCCATTTCACTATACGCTCCCTTCTCTCCCTGAAAAATAACTTTACGTTTGTTCTTCAATTACTATTTATTATAAAGGAACCAACCATTTTTATCTTTGATCAATCTAATTGAACATTTTTTTATCATTTTTATCTAGTCTTAAATAATTTGATATCTGCTGATGTTAAAATAGCATTTAAAAGCTTCTTTCCATATTCTGACCTCTTGTCAATTTTTATCCTTGCTTTTTTTCCAATTTGAGAACTTGATATAAATTCATTATCAATATAAATTCCTACATTGTTGCCTATCTCTTTATTATCAACTACAAATAATATTGAGGAACCTGATTCATTGATTTGAAAGTTAATGCTGTTTCCTAATACAGGTATTCTTGCCTCGACATCAATTTTCATACCTATAACTTCTTCAAGCTCTGAAACTGTTGAACCACCCTTTCCTATTATTCTTGGGATCAATTCCTTATCCACTTTAATTCTTACTTTATTATTGGATACAATTTCTATCTCCGCATTAGGATCGAATCTTCTTACAATATCCTTTATTTTGGATTCAGCCATTTTTTTTACATTATTAGATGATTGTTTTTCCCCTTTTATCTCGCTTACAGGTACAACAATATTTTCTTCACCATAAGTGTAAATCTCATATTCTAATTGACCAGATTCATAGTCACAGATCTCGACTATCGGTCTTGAAAGATCTTCTTCAGTCATTCCTGTAGGGACTTTAACAGTCAGCTTGAGGTCATAAACTTTGTTTACAGAACCATCTTTTAAAAATATAATAGTATCTAAGATATGAGGAATCATTCCCATTTCTACCTTACCAATAAATCTCTGTACTGCGTCTATAGGACTGTTAGCATGAATAATTCCAATCATTCCTACCCCCGATAATCTCATATCTGCAAACACGTTAAAATCTCTCAGCCTTCTAATCTCATCAAAAATAGTATAGTCTGGTCTCACCAATAGCAACACATCAACAGAATTTTCAAAACTTCCTTCTAGTGGGCTATATTGCGTAACTTCTTTTGGTACTTGTAAATCTCTTGGAGATTCAAACGTTTTCACTATTTTGCTTTTTTTAATATAAAATTCCGCAAGACTACTAGCTAATGTACTCTTTCCTGATCCAGGCGGTCCTGCTATCATTATACCCTCTGCTTTTTCTTCTAAACGGTTCAAAAGTTTTTCACTTAGATTATAATCATCTAAAGAAAGTTGAACTATTGGTCTTACGATCGTGATTTCTATCGCGTCAGAAAATGGAGGCCTTGTTATGGTGATTCTATATTTGTCATATTGAATAACATTTGCTCCCTCACGGTTGATTTCATATAACTTGTTAGCATTCAGTGGATTGAATTCATATATTTCTTTTATTAACTCCTTTAGAAATTCACCTGTAATTATCTTATCCTCTAATTTTGCTAATTGGAAATTTCCAGGATGCCCAATCTTGGCATAAGGACATACTCCTTCCTTTAAGTGAACACTCATAGTTTGTTCTGAAAAAAATTTTTCGAATTTGAATTTGGTTATTTTGTTATTTGGTTTTATAATAATAGACTCGATTCCTTGGGCCAAGGCTGCAATATGTTGAACATAGTCAGCTGTAATTAGGACTGCTTTTTCGTTACGTGCAATTTCATTTATAATAGAATCTATCCTTCCATGTTTTGCTAATAGAATATCATCATAATTCGGTCTTTCTCCAGAGAAGATTAATTTGATGTTTTGTTTTTGACATTCTTCTCTTATTTCTTGAATCTCTTGTAATCCAACAAATCCATGTTCTCTATTAGTTGAGGCTTGTGTTTGTAATTCATCTAATACTGCATAAGGAATAATTATTTCATCATTTTTATTTATTTTACCCGAATGCAACATTTTGGTTATTTCTCTATCAATTACTATACTTGTATCTAAAACAAATTTTTTCACTAATAAATTCATATTTTATACTCATCTTTTGTAATTAATGTTTATTCAATAGGTTTGTAAGAATTCTCTGTTAATAACTTTAAAATTAAATAGTTTGATACTCCCCCACCCTCCATATACTAGCTAGCTTTTAGAATGCTAATTAACAAAAATATTGAACATCCTTTCATTTAAAAATAGACTAGATCATATTTTTGAAATGGCTATACCATCAAAGGAAACTGCTAAAATTAGGATAGAGGAATTTCGCACTATTTTAAAATACATGCCCTTTTTACAGAAAAATGGATTATCTGATTGCGGCCGAGGTCAAATTATTGGCCAAATGCATCTATTACAGGAATTTCTTAATGAAAAACAGACAACTGATCAAATTATAAATACACAGCAAGCAAGTTCTAGTGTAAATAATAATAGCAGTGATACCAATATTTTTTCACAAGATGATGTATCTGTTACTGATACCGTACCTTTACCACAATTTTATGAACCGGTCAAAACAGAAATAACTACTAGCTCCAATGATTTAAATCCCAAGGATAATACTTTTGACATTGATAATTTAATCCTAGAAGATGATAATCGTAATCAAAATGAAGAGAATAAATTACTTGGTTCTCGCTGGTTAAGACCTTTTAAGAATGATGAAAATGAAAAGAAAAAACCGTTAGATTATTTTGACAAAAATGAGATAACACAATCTTGGAAAGAAAAAATAAGGAAAATGACCCAATCGGATATTATATAAGCTATCGTTTTATTTCATTTTATTTCATTTCTTTAGTAGAATTTATTAAATCTATTAATTTTTTGTAAGTATTTTAATTGCTGATTTAAATTGCTTCTCTGATAGTAAGGGAATTTCTGCCACCTTCATATTTTCTTTCACGTGCTCTATCTTTTTCTGACCTAAAAGTGGTGCTAATATTCCAGGAGTCGATCTTATTATTTGGACTAATTTCAAAACCTGATTAGTTAAATTCTCTGAATATTCTGGGATTTTACTATTCAATAATCTTCCTTGAAATAATGGGACACTAGAAAATACCCCTATCCCTAATTTCTTTGCTGCTTCTAGAATTGTTAAATTTTTTTCTTGTGCAATAGATTGATTTTTAAGAAATAGAGCTTCACTATATACCAAATTATAAGGTAATTGGATAAAACGAAACCCATGATCTTTTCCTCCAACATTGATAGCCAAATTGTTAACCTCTTCAAGTGATAAATATTCCTTATTCTCTTCATTTACCCTAAAACAGGTCCACGTAGCTATTCCATAATATCTTATTTTATTCTCTTTTCGAAATTTCTCATAAACCTCAAATACCTTATATAACATTTCAAAAAACTCTTGTTTGTTGATATCTTGATTCCAGCTTTCAAGGGGGTTATGAATATAAACAAGATCCAGGGTTTTTAATTTTAGATTACAAAGAGATTTATCCACACATCTTGCTATATAATTAGGATTTAGAACGTTGTATCCTGAGCTTATTTCTTCTTCTTTAATAACACCTGTTGATATGTACATTTTTTGCATATACTCTAATACATCAATTTGTGGATAGTCTCCATCATTGGTAATGTATCCATTTTTTGTACTAATAAATATCTCATCCCTAGTTATTATTCCATCTTTTATCAATCTTCTTAAAGCTCTACCTATGCTTTTTTCAGATTTCATTGCTCTATAATTAATTGCAGTATCAATAACATTAATGGCACCCGTTTTTATGGATTCATAAACAGCATCTTCTATTTCTAAATCTTCTTTTATGGATAGACCTCCTAAATAAGTACCCATTCCAATACTTGATAAATACAATTCATCAAAAATTTTAAAATGAGATTTAGATATACCTTTTATTAATGCATCATCTCTAAATTTTTTTGTTCCTTCTGGTGAAGCAAATCCTTCTAAATATAAATTATCTTTTGACACTAAATTATTGTGTTCCTATCAGCATATAATTTTAGTCATATTATGTATTAAATTTTATGGAAACCAAGGTTATGCAAACAAAGGTGTATATGTAGTCATTTCAAATTATTTGACGTGAATAGTAATTTGCCAGACAGTGGTGTTAGCAGTTCCGGAGGTGTAGGAGGAACAGGAGGAAGCGCCAACAATAAAGGCGGAGGCGGAAGTAGTATTGCAGGAGGACCTTCCGGTGGCGGTGGTAGCGGTGGACTACCTGATCATAGTGCTTCTCTTAAAGTACTAGAGGCTTACACACGTGATGTAGGTCGTGGCATTGCTCGAATTGATTATGATACTATGGATTCTTTAGCTGTTTCTACTGGTGATGTCATAGAAATCAGGGGCAAACGTAGAACCACTGCAAAGTGTTTACCACTTTATCCTTCAGACGAAGGAAAAGGCATTATAAGAATTGATGGTCTTGTAAGAAATAATTCTGGAATTGCTATAGGTGATAATGTTATAGTAAGAAAGATAAAAGCAGTTCCAGCTGAAAAAGCAATTGTAGCTCCTCTTGAAGCTATTCCCCCAATAGATGAACGTTATCTTGCTGACGCATTAGAAAGTGTTCCAATTATTAAGGGAGATAATGTCATGGTTCCATATTTTGGAGGACGTCTAACATTCCAAGTTATTGGTGTATCCCCTGCCAATGCAGACGCTGTACTTGTAACTCAAAAAACTATATTTCATATCGCAGAAAAAGGCGAAACCCTCCGTGGAGTCCCTCAAGTTACATATGAAGATATTGGTGGGTTAAGAGAAGAGATACAAAAAGTACGAGAAATGATTGAACTTCCATTAAGACATCCCGAAATATTTGAGAAACTTGGAATAGAAGCTCCAAAAGGTGTACTATTACATGGACCACCTGGAACAGGCAAGACACTTTTGGCAAAGGCAGTTGCCAATGAAAGTAACTCTCATTTCATCAGTATCTCTGGTCCAGAAATCATGAGCAAATTCTACGGTGAATCTGAAGCTCGTCTTAGAGAGATATTCAAAGAAGCAAAAGAAAAAGCTCCTTCTATAATGTTTGTTGACGAGATAGATTCTATTGCTCCAAAAAGAGAGGAAGTAACAGGAGAGGTAGAAAGAAGAGTTGTATCACAATTGTTATCCTTAATGGACGGTCTTGAAGCAAGAGGTAAAGTTATCGTAATAGCGGCAACAAACAGACCAAATGCACTAGACCAAGCACTAAGACGTCCAGGAAGGTTTGATAGAGAGATCGAGATAAAGGTTCCAGACAAACGAGGTAGACTTGAGATTTTACAAATCCATACTCGTAACATGCCACTTGATACAGATGTAGATCAAGACAAGATTGCAGGAATAACTCATGGATTTGTTGGAGCTGATCTAGAATATCTATGCAAAGAAGCAGCAATGAAATGCCTTAGACGTCTTCTCCCACAACTTAATTTGGAAGACGAAAAACTAGCACCAGACGTATTGAACAAACTAATCATAACCATGAGTGATTTTGAACATGCTATAAAAGATGTATTGCCATCAGCTATGAGAGAAGTTTATCTGGAACCCCCAGACGTACATTGGTCAGAAATAGGTGGTCTAGAAGAAGTTAAACATGAACTACAGGAAGCAGTAGAATGGCCCATGCGTTTTCCAGATATGTATAACAAACTTGGACATACAATACCAAAAGGTGTGCTATTACATGGTCCATCTGGAACAGGCAAGACCATGTTAGCTAAAGCAGTTGCAACAGAATCGGAAGCCAACTTCATAAGTGTTAAAGGCCCAGAACTTTTGTCAAAATGGGTAGGAGAATCTGAAAAAGGTATACGTGAAATCTTTAGACGTGCAAGACAGGCTTCACCTTGTGTTATATTCTTTGATGAAGTAGATTCTATAGCTCCAATCAGAGGACTAGAAGGAGCTGGTCATGCAAGCACAGAGAGAATGGTTTCTCAATTACTAACCGAAATGGATGGTATTCAAGCCTTGTCTGGTGTTGTCGTTCTTGCTGCTACTAATCGTGCAGATATGATTGATCCTGCCCTACTGAGACCAGGAAGATTTGATAAGATAGTTTATGTTCCAAATCCAGATGTCAAGACAAGAGAGAGAATATTGGATCTTAATATCCAAGGAAAACCTGTTAGCAATGATCTGGACCTAAAACGTATAGCAGAAATTACTGATAGCTTTAGTGGAGCAGATGTTGCAGCTGTTGTAAATACCGCTATATCTCTTGTACTGCATGAATATATTGCAAAATATCCGACACCAGAAGAAGCATCAAAACATGCTATGGAAGCTAAAGTAACAATGCATCACTTTGAGGATGCAGTAAGAAAGGTAAAGAATCAGAGAGAGATGAAACCTGGAATGAAAAGTGCACATTCACAATATGGATAGTAGAGTTATGTAAAATTATTTTCTTTACTAAAATTCTTTTTTTTGTAAAATAAAACTATCAAAATTCACGTAAGGTTTTTGAATTCACGCACGTAAGGTTTTTGTTTTCTTTTAATATATCTCGTCATAAAAATCCTAATGAATTTTATTCGATCATTAGTAGAATGAAGTTATATTAATTTAGAATACTTAATCGATTTATTAAATTCTTTATTATAACTTGATTTAATTGCTATTGAATAAACTTGTCTTTCGAGATGAGTAGAGGATATTGTGAAGTATTATTTTATACTATTTTAAAAATAAATAAAATATCGATAAAATCTTTTCTAAATTTTTTGTCAGAATTACTAGTTGGAACTTGGTTTTTTGAAAATCTAATATTTTTCTATTATATCTCATTAATTAAAATTAATTTCTTTAATTGATATAAACAACTAGTTTTAATAATAAATCATTAAATTTCTAAAACAAACAGACGATAATGAACAACAAACTAATGATCATCATAAAAAATAAAAAAAATTTGATAACAATAAGCATGTTCTACATTTTTTATAGCTAACCTAATCACCTTAGGATTCTTATAATTATATTTATATATTAATACAATCGAATCAACAAATTAAGGAAGAGAATTATGGAATTAATACAGATATCTAATATTACAAATAAAGTTTCTACAACAAAAAAAACTATTAGATTTACACAAAGTATATGTCCTGATTGTAATATGATTCTTGATGCTGAAGTCTTCGAGAGAGATGGCAAAGTATTCATGACAAAAACTTGTCCATCTCATGGCGAATGCGAGGAATTGTATTTCGGTTCATACGAGATGTACAGGAAATTTAGTACTTATTGGAAAGATGGCAAAGGAGCTCATGCACCTAATGTAATGGTAGATAAGTGTGCGTGTCCAACAAATTGTGGTTTATGTACCAATCACTTATCACATTCAGGCTTATCAAATATGATCGTTACCAATAGATGCGACTTGACATGTTGGTACTGTTTCTTTTATGTTAAGAAAGGTCTAGAAGGAGCTTATCTCTATGAACCAAATTATGAACAAATAAGAGCTATGATGAAAACTCTTAAAGCGGAAAGACCAATAGCTGGAAATTCAATTCAAGTTACAGGTGGCGAACCAATGCTACGAGACGATATAACAGATGTAATAAAAATTATGAAAGAAGAAGGCGTAGATCATATTCAATTAAATACTAACGGTATCAAATTAGCAATGTCACCAGAAACAATGCGGCAAGTAAGAACTGCAGGTGTAAGTAATCTTTATCTTTCATTCGATGGTGTTACACCCAGAACTAATCCAAAGAATCATTGGGAAGTTCCATATACCCTTGAATCTGCTCGAAAATGTGGTATGACTGTTGTTTTTGTTCCAACAGTAATAAAATCCATAAACGATCATGAATTAGGTGGAATAATTGGATATGCACAAAAGAACATGGATGTTGTACATGCAGTAAACTTTCAGCCTGTTTCACTTACTGGAAGAATGGGTAAGAAAGAGAGAGAAAAATATAGAATAACAATTCCTGATTGTATTGAACGAATCGAAGAACAAACTAATGGTGATATTTCTAAAGATGCTTGGTTACCAGTTCCATCATGCATGCCTATGACTGATGTAATTGAAGCATTTAGTAAAAAACCAAAGTACGAATTATCCATTCACTTTGCTTGTGGTGCAGGAACATATGTTTTTGAAGATGTACAGACTAAAAAACTAATACCTTTGACCTCTTTTGTAGATATTAAAGGTTTACTGGAATATTTTGAAGAGAAAGCAGATGAATTACGTTCCGGAGCAAATAGATATTGGACAATGCTTGAAGTTGTTCGTAAATTAAACCAATTTGTGGATAGAACTAAACAACCACATGGTCTTAATTTAGCAAAGATGTTCTCGAGTATACTTTTGAAACGTAATTTCGATGCTGTAGGCTCGTGGCATGTTAGGTCTCTCTTCCTTGGTATGATGCATTTCCAAGATAAGTATAACGAAGATTTAGAAAGATTGCAAAGATGTGATATTCATTACCTGACACCTGACCTTAGAATAGTACCATTCTGTGCATTTAATGTTATTCCTGAATGGTATAGAGATAGAATTCAAAAGAAGTACAGTATTCCAGTTGAAGAATGGGAAAAGCAACATGGTCAAACACTGGAAGCAGGATTATATAGAGGATTGATGAGACGCGGCAAACCAGAGGCTCAAATGGGTTGTGCTTTATCCGACATGCACAAGGCTGCTGCTCAAAGTGAACTAGAAGATCACAAAGCAGTAGACTTGAGAACCGGAATGGCTGGAGCATAATATCTTTCTTTTTTCCTTTTTTGATCACAAATTATACATTTTAACCGATTTAAAACTATAACATCGAATATTACTGCAATATCAATTATGTGTTAAAGTATTCAATAAACTTTAATTGACGTATCATCATAATCGAATCATATTATGTCCACAATGAAATATGTTCTTCTTGAACCTATGGGTGAAATAGCATTAATCAAAATCAATAGACCAGAAGCATTAAATTCTATGAATCTTGATGTTATATGGGAACTATCTAAAACTATCGATATCGTTGGAGTCGATGATTCAATCAAAGCAGTTATTATAACTGGTTCGGGTGAAAAATCTTTTTGCGCTGGGGCTGATATTTCATACATGGTTAATATTGGTCCTGTAGAGGCTGAAAAATATGCGTCTTCAGCTCAAGCAGTACTAAACAAAATAGAAAAATTAGATAAACCGGTAATTGCTGCAGTAAATGGTTTTGCATTAGGGGGAGGATGCGAATTAGCACTTGTTTGTGATATCCGAATAGCCTCATCTAACGCAAAATTAGGTCAGCCAGAGGTAACTATTGGTATTCCTCCTGGCTGGGGAGGAACTCAAAGACTACTACGGATAGTAGGACCATCTAAAGCAAAAGAACTAATTTTTACTGGAAAAATGATCAATGCGGAGGAAGCATATGAAATTGGTCTGGTCAATAATGTAGTTAAAATAGATAATCAGGATGAAATTCCGGATCAAGTACCTCAAGACGATGTCGTTAAAGTGAAGGAAAGAGATAAAAAAATAGCTAAAATTTTGAATAAAAAGCTAATAAATGAAGCACTAACATTAACAAAGGAAATCACAAAAAATAGTTATAATGCGGTAAAAACCAGCAAGTTCTTGATAAATAAAGGAATGGATATGGATATAGATTCAGGATTAAGAATGGAGATTTATGGATGGGCGTTATGCTTTGCACATGAAGATCGCAAGAATCTCATGTCCGCTTTTCTGAATAAAAGTAAAAAGAAGTAAAGCAATAACACTCAGAACATGAAAATTAAAATGATTAACAAAGTTGGACAATATATTCTTCAATATGTGTTGTCCAATTAAATAATTTTTGCACCATTACTTGGTTTGCATAAATAAACCTTGGATTCTATATGTGACTCATTAAATCCATCTTGAATTGCACTGATAATTTTTTTAGAATTTACATCTGTTTTTAAAATTGCTATGATTGACGGTCCTGCACCGCTAATGGTGAGAGCAAGGGCACCAGCGTCAAGTGCATATTTTTTTACAATTTCATAACTAGGTATCAATTCCTTTCTGACTGGCTCTATTATCATATCATTTATTCCTTTGGAAATCATTTGGACATCTTTTAAAGCAAATCCAGCTACTACAGTACTAGCATTTGAGATATTTTGTATAACATTGTCTAAAGAGACATTCTTTGGAAGTATGTTTCTGGCTGCTTCTGTCTTCTTCTTTGGTACTCTTATCTGAGGAACACCTACTATAATATTGAGATCCTCAGGAGGTAGCATTTTTATAAATTCTATCTTTGGTAAAGTTCTAACTATTACAAAACCACCTAACAATGATGACGCGACATTATCATAATGTTTTGTACCTGCAGATGCAATCTCTCCCTCTGCTGCATAATCTACCAATAAATTATTGTCCATTTTTAATTTAAATAACTTGCTAAATGCATATGCTGCTGCTGCCGAAGAAGCTGCACTGCTACCCAACCCATAACCACTCGGAATTCCTTTGAAAATCTCTATCTCTATGTCATCAGAAATTTTGAAATCTTGAGCCATTTTTTTAACTACTAAGCCAGACGAATTCTGTTGTGTTTCGAGAGGGATTTCTGGACCTGATTGAACAATTCTATTGATTATAATTTTATTACCTTTTGTTTGTTTCCTAGTCAACTTTACTGTATCTTCAAATAAATTTAATGCTAATCCAAAAATATCAAAACCTGGTCCCAAATTAGCAGTGGAAGAGGGTGCAGTAGCCGTGCAAGTATCTGTCATATTCAATATTGAATTTCCTCTCCTTGATTAAGTATTCTTGTTAAGGTAGCAGAAAGCTCTATAAATCCATTCAGGGTTAAATTAGATACAGGAATTAACTCAGAATTTAAACTATTTCCAAAAATATTTCTAATGATATCTTTACTAAGAAGTGAAAATTCGAAATTATTTTCTTTATCGAGCGCTTCCATTAAAGATGAACTAGAAGAGTTCCATTTCACAATATTCTCCAAATTGTTCAATATTAAATCTTTTTTTGTCAAAACGTTGATTTGCGCTGTTTTCAGTCTTAGATTAATAGATGTGGATAATAACGATAAGGATACAAAATTTATAGGAGAAGAAACAAGAACGCCATCCATTAAAAAGATAGTTGCCTTATTTTCTGAATAAATATTATTAACAAAATACGATCCACTCGATCTATATGCAAACAGTTCAATCTGACCTGGGGTATCTACTAAAACATAATCCGGATTGAGTTCACTTATATCATCTTGGATTTCTGGGAGCTTTGTTGCAATCAAATCGTATGCCATAATTATAGAACCATTAGGTCCTAATCCGTATCTTTTCTGTAACTCATCAATATCAATATAATTTCTAATATCTATATCTGGTGTGTACGGTAAGTTTTCTACTGCGGGATCTAAATTCAATGCAACAGAATTATTTTCACGATCTTGATACCATCCTACCAGTCTAGAAGTTAATAATGATTTACCCGAACCGGCTGTCCCAGTAATAAATATCATATTCATATTTATATTATTAATTGAAATTTCAAATATTATGGTTTTCAAATTTCATATGCTTTTAATACAATATAATGCCACAATCTAACTATGTCTTAGTTATATTATACCAAATTGTTTAATTATTATATACCTAAATTAGTTTACTGTTTAGATAAATTGAACTGGCGACTAATAGCAATTATTGTTAGTCTTCTTCCTATGATCCTATTATTCATATTTTCTCCTATTTCCATAAATGATATTTTTAGTGTAGGGTTAGTTCCTTTTCTACTCTCTGTTTGTTTTAGTTTAGGCAAAGTGTTTTTACAAGCTTATAGATTTAAATATTTTGTAGACAAGTTTTTACAATATAAAGTAGCTTCCTCTTCTAAACTTATTTTAGTAAGGGTAGGTAGCGAATTTGTCACTAATACTACACCTTCATATGTTGGAGGAGAAATAGTTCGAATCGCCTGGTTAACTAAGAAAAACGTTCCTCCAGGCATAGCAGCTTGGATTGCTACAATGGAAATAATTGCAGATGTATTCGTTGGAACCATTCTTTCTTTAATGGCTGGAACTATTGCTATTTACAACGGAGCTACATTAATTGGAACAATAATTATTTTAGTTTCACTTGCCGTTTTATCTTTTTGGTTACTTGTAGTCATTTTTTCGGCTAAATATAATATTCAATTACCTAATTTTGTAGTAAAAATAATTAAAAGGTTTTTATCTAAAGAAAGATCTCATAAAATCATTACTTATACCAATGTTGCTATGTCTGATCTATGCCTAATGAGTAGAGAGAATTTCAACTCTTCAAAAACAATTAAGATTTTCTTTGTCGGGATTATTATTACCTTTTTTGCGTTTGTTTCTCAAGGTGTGTCTTTTTTAATATTAGGTGGACTAGTCGAACCGAAATTAGGATTGTATAATTCCATTCTAGCAACTGCTGCTTCTACTCAATTAGGAAGTCTGCCTATCACCATTGGAGGCTCTGGTCTGACCGAATTAGGTTTATGGGCATACGTTTCTGGATTGGATCGCATTCCATCATTGAATGATGTTTTAGCGGACTCCCATTTGACAGTAATAATAGCTTGGAGGATCGCATCTTATCATATTCCATTAATTATCATGTGGATAGCATTAATGAAAATTACTGTAGATAGGGGAATACATTTTAGAAAACAACAATAGTTAGATTAACTAGTTGGAGATAAAAAACTATTGTATAAAATAAGATAGGTATATCCAAATTAGCGATATATTCAATAAATCAATAAATTTTATTATTATTCATCGCTTTCGTTTATATCTGATGTTATAGCTTCAGATTCAACATCCATTAGTTGTAATTCAACTAATTCAAACTGGAAAATATAGTCCATCTCCAACATGTACTGCATTTTGAGAAATTCTCTAGTTTTATCACTAATCTTTCCTTTGGACATTTTTATCTTAAATTCATAAACAAATCCCTTCATGAATTTTGAAAAATCATGAAATTTTGGTACATCAATACCCTCTACAATGGTTCTTCCATCTGGTAATGCTTCATACAACTGTATGTCTAATTTTTTATCTTTGTCATAGATTTCTAGTATATAGCCAACACGATTTAATGTTTCATACTCGCTAAGTTCTATAGATTTTATCTCATCTTCCACCCATTTGGGAATGCCTTCTTTTTCAGATGTCTTGCTCGAGCTTTTCCTTGGCATTTTATTATATAAAATATTTCACCAGATAAAAAAGCTTTCAGTCTAAAGTTAAATGTCAATTGTCATTGAATTGATTCTATAACTGAGGATAAAGGAATTTATCCTGTTTATAACAAGTAATTTCAGATAGACTATAACTCATTTATTGTTTCAATACCTAAAGATAGACTATACTATTTGGGATATCAATCTAAGTTAAATTTTTTAGATCTTGTCAAATATCGTATAATTGTAATACCTAATATTATTTTCATTTTCAGATTATAACCAATTTAATTGTTATTTATTATCTCTCCCAACTTTTTAATATCATTTTCAAAAGTTGACAATAACTCTCTATTATATATTGTAGCAGCAGGATGATAAGTTATAAAGTAGTTCTTGTTTCTTTTTTCTATAATCCTTCCTCTTTCACGTGTTAGTGATTTCAATCCGAGTATATATGAGCTTGCAATATTTCCTAAAATACAGATAAGTCTTGGCTGTAACAATTCAATTTGTGTTTCGAGATATCTTATACATAGATCCTTTTCTTCCTTTTTCGGTTGTCTATTATTTGGAGGCCTACACTTTACTATATTTGTAATGAATACATCATCCTCATCAATGCAGTACTTTTTTAAAATATTTCTCAGTATTTTACCTGCAGCTCCAATAAAAGGTCTCCCAACCTGATCTTCATAATAACCAGGAGCCTCTCCTATTATCATTAGTTTTTTTTTAAAACCTCCTTCTCCTGGAACAGCATTTTTTCTAAAATTTGATAACTGACATAATTTACATGTTTTAATATCATTTGCTAGACTATTCATTAAATCTAAATTATTATCAAAATTCATTTTGATTATTATTATTTCTAATTCTAATTATATTAAATATTTTTAATTTCTAAAATTTTAAGAACTTGAACGAATTTATCTAAAACTTTTTAATTGTTTGTAAATCTAAAAAAATAGATGCAATAACCTTCTAATGGACTAAAGACTAAAATTAGAATGTTTATTATGTCGCGATATGATTATAAACAATTGTACATTTCCTGAATCCTTGCTTTATGATATTGAAAATTTTACTTGGATAGATGTTTCAAACAAAAACTCTATAAAATTAGGCATAACCCCAATTATGGCATCTATTTCAGGAAAATTAATATCTGTTAAAATAAAAGAGGAAAACATAACAATAGATAAGGGAAAACGTTTTAGTTCAATTGAGAGTTTAAGATATTTCGGAACATTAAGGTCCCCAATCTACGGTAAAATAGAAAAAAGGAATGATAAAATCATAGAATTTCCTAAGTTAGTAAATGATAGTCCTTATGAAGAAGGGTGGTTTGTAACTATCAATCCATCAAATTTAGATGAGGATATCAAATATTTGAAAAATATACAAGATTGTAACAAGATATTTGAAGAAACCATAAAAAACCTAAATATACGATGTTTCAAGTTTTTTCCTGATCATGAGTTATATGAAATCGGATCAGAATGCGCAGCAACTCTTTTAAAATTGGATGATCTAATACCTCGAATTAAGACAGGAGAGATAATCTATTTAGTATCTGATGATGTAACAGCAGATTTGGAAATTGAGAGGTGGTCAAAAGAAAACTTTCAGACTATAGTAGATGTGAGAAAAGAAAACCATTTTTTTCACTTTTTGATAAGAAAAGAAAACGAAACTAAAAAATAATAAATAAATTAATTATTATTTTTCAATTGGATTTGCTATCATATTTCCCCACTCTGTCCATGAACCATCATAATTCTTTACATCTTTATATCCTAACAAATGTTTTAAAACGAACCATGTATGGGATGAACGTTCTCCTATTCTACAATATGTTATTACTTCTTTTTCTGGTGTTATGCCCTGTGCTTTATATAAATCATAAAGCTCATCTGCAGATTTGAAAGTACCATCCTCATTAACTGCTTTTCCCCATGGTATGTTTGCAGATCCTGGGATGTGGCCACCTCTTTGTGCATGTTCTGTAGGATATTCTGGTGGGGCTGTAATTTGACCACTAAATTCCTGAGGACTTCTTACATCTACTCGAACCGTTTTTTCAGATTCTAGTGATTCTTTGACTTGGTCTAGAAAAGCCCTTAAATTTATGTTCGGTTCAGAAGGAGTAATATTTCCCGTGGGAAAAGTAGGAACTTCTTTTGAAATTGACCTATCTTCTTCAAGCCATTTTTTCCTACCTCCATTCATTATTTTCAAATTTTTTATACCATAGTATTCAAATACCCAAAAAGCAAAGGCTGCAAACCAATTATTAAAATCTCCATATAGAACAACAGTAGTATCTTGATTTATTCCAGACTTTTGTAATAAGTTTAGACACGATTCCTTAGAAAGTATATTTCTTGTAGTTGGGTCATTTATATCATTTTTCCAATCAAATAATACTGAATTTGGTATGTGACCAAGAAAATAATTTGTTTTTGGATCATAATCTACTTCTGCTATTCGTACATTGTTATCATTGATGTGTTCTTCTACCCATTTTGTATCAACTAGTACATTAGGATTAGCATATTCCATTAATTATACAAGTAATACCCCATTATAAATATCATATTTAAAGATCTTGTTCCACGAGTTAAATATTAGAAAATTAGACTTATTATATGGATAAATTAGACGATATTTTCCAAATGCAACAAGATCTAGAAAAGTATGTAACCTCTTCTAGGTATCCGAAAAAATTGGAAGCAAAGATTTCATCTCTTTCTGTAGCTATTATACATGAGGCTGTCGAGCTTCAAAGGCTGACTAATTGGAAATGGTGGAAAAGATCTCAAGATTTTAATATTCTACTTGCCAAGGAAGAAGTTGTAGATATTCTTCATTTTGTTATTCAGGCATCGTTAGAGCTTGGAATGAGTCCCACAGAACTAGTAGAAGAATATTCAAAAAAACATAAAATTAATAAAAAGAGACAAGAACTTAAATACTAAATACTATTGTTTTTATTTTTTTCACATCTGTCAATCCAATTTGATTCACTAAATCTATTTTATTCCTAAAATTATCAATCTCTTCTAGGGAAGACGATAATATGGGGTATCTACCTTTCGCACCAATAATTCTATTTTGCTCATTAACTCCATCCTTTTTTAACGATAAAAGTGCCTGTCCAGATAAATGACCATTTACATCTTTTCCGCAAATTACGAGGTGACGTAATTTTTCATTTTTATTTATAAATTTTATAATCAAATCAATACCTTTATTTTCAGAAAGTAATCTACCGGCAATCACTATCTTGTTAATGAGTTCTTTGTCTTTTCCAATTTTGTCCAATAAATCTAAACTAGATAGAGTACAAATTGCAATATTTTCACCATTTCCCAATAAATAATTTTGTTTTATTGGGATCAAATAATAACAGCAAATACCACATACTTTTTCTATTTGAGTTCCTACTCTCAAATTTTGGTAATTTTTTGCTAATGGGAATCTTGAAATTCTCAATCCGATTTGATTTCTGACTTTCTCCTTTTAGACTTCATAATACCCATTAATTGAAATCCGTATTCTATATTATGTTTCACATGATTGATACCATGTTTTCCTTTTGGAAGAAATCCTCCATCTAAGACATTTTCGATATATTTTTTTGTTTTTTTTATAGAGTTCGCTGCATGTTGAAGTTGACTATCAGATAATTTTCTACCAATCTCATTTTCAATCACATCACTAAATTTTTCAGTTTCGATTAATTTTCCATAATCCTCAATTTTCTGATAATTACTACACAAATCAATAATTTTTTTCTGATCAGATTCTTGAAGACTTGAATACAAGGGGAGTAAATCTGTTTCATTTCTTCCGGTCAATAATCCTAATAACTTGATTGTTTCGTTATTATTACCTTCAAATTTTTTATCTTGAAATTCATAAGATCTTATTTTTTGCAATTCTTGTTCTATATTGGATTTAGATTTTTGATAATAATTATTAATTGAAAATAAATTAACAGGATTTCCATCAATATCTTTACTGTATTTAATTATATGCATAAGATTAACGATAATTACAGGGTAAATTAGTTTTAAATTTTCTTCAAATTTATAATGATTCTCCATGATATCTTTATAAACATTAAAGGTAACGGTATTTACAACCTCTTTCTTTTTCTCATCTGCTATCTTAGAAAATATTGTTAATAGGTCGTAAATCTGCGCCTGTGAAAAAATTACATTATTTTTTACGGATAATATTGCTAACGTCTTTAAAACATCAAACCATTTGTCAGAAGGAGTTGTAGATCCGTCGTGATTTTTTAAGACTTGAATAATTTGATTTTTAACAGTACTATCATTAAAATTGAGTAAAGTAATTACATTAGTTAGAATATCTGTGATTAGAACATTTTCATCATTCCAATTCTGTAAAATTATATGTTTATTTTGCATAAATGAAGAATCACTGTTCATTATTACTCTTATTATGATATAAATTTTAATGTTAAATATTTCTTTAATTATTTATATCAAACTAGTAAACAGAATTATTTACAATAACCGAATACCTCCCGCAAGTATATTAATTTGTATTTTCAGAAAATGATTAACTGAAAGATGACAACAGATGATGGAATTGTATTGATTTATACTGGAAAAGGGAAAGGAAAGACTACTGCTGCATTAGGGATAGTTTTAAGAGCAGTAGGCCATGGTTTAAAAGTATTGATGGTTCAATTTATCAAAGGAGAATGGTTTTATGGAGAACTCTCTAGTTCTAAAAGACTTGAACCTGAATTCGAGATGATTGCAGCAGGTAAAGGATTCATAGGAATCTTAGACGATGATCACGAATTTGAAGAACATAAAAAGGCTGCTGGAGAAGCTATTGATCTGGCACATGCTAAGATAATATCAAATTCATATGATATCGTAATACTTGATGAAATTAACTATGCAATCAAACTAAAGCTAGTTACTTCAGATCAAGTTTTAAGACTAATAGAAATAAAACCAAAAAAAACCTCTCTTGTTTTAACAGGTAATTATGCACCAAAGGAAATAATACAGATAGCAGATTTGGTAACAGAGATGAATGAGATCAAACATCCATTTAAAAGAGGAATAAAAGCGAAAAAAGGAATAGATTATTAATAAATCCATATTACCATTTAGCTACATAATTAATATTTAGTTTGTTTGGGTAAATAAAGGATGGATGACTTAAAAAATATCCCAGAAGAAGGGGATATAGTCTTTGCTAATGTTAAACAAGTTACTAATCATGGTGCATATGTAGCTTTAGAAGAATATGGTGATCTCACAGGATTTTTACATATTTCTGAGATTGCAACTGGCTGGATAAGAAATATCGAAAGATATGTTAGACCAGGCCAAAAGATTGTTCTAAAGGTAATTCGAGTCAATAGAGCAAGATCCGAAGTTGATTTGTCTTTAAAACAAGTATCTGGGGAGGAAAAGAAATCTAAAATCATTGAAGTAAAGAAAAACGAAAAAGCAAATGCATTTATGAAAATAATACAGGACAAAACTCATTTATCAAAAGAACAGATCAAGGAAATTGAAGAAAAAATACTAACAAAATATGACTATGTATATGATCTATTTGAAGCAGTTGCAAAAAAAGGTATAGATGTACTAGATGTCTTTGAATTTCCCGCAGATGTTAATAAAACTATTGAAGTGGAAAGCAGCAAAATTTCTCTTGCACATGTCGAAATCAGAGGAATAATTGAAATATCGTCTCATAAACCAAATGGAGTAGATATAATAAAATCCATCTTGGGAAATGTTGAAACAAAAGGGAATACAAAAATATTGATCACATACATTGCTGCTCCTAAGTATAGACTTGTAGTTGCAGCTGATAATTTTAAGATGGCTGAAAAATCTCTAAACAATTGTATAGAAAAGGTCAAGTTAGCAATAGAAAACGAAGAAGGACATTTTAACTTTATAAGACAAGAATCTAAGAAAACTCAACAGCAGTTGATACACTAATATGAAACATCTCCTCCGGAAATGCACAGTGTGTAATAGATATACTTTAAAATTCAAGTGTTCTTTTTGTCTTGTCGATACTATTGATCCTAAACCTGCAAAATTTTCTCCGGAGGATAAATATCTAAAATATAGAGTTTCAGATTATTATTCAAAAAACCCTAATAGTTTTTAGATTCAAATACCTATTAGATTTGTTAATCTTTGTAAATCTTTGTATCTCTAATATACGATAAAATTAAGGTATTATAAAACTTGATTTAATACTTTTTTATTAAAATTTATCCTATTGTTATATTAAATTGACTTAGAAAAAAAGAATTGGTGGAGATTTTATTTACTGTCCAATACATATACCACTTGGATTAGAGGTATCACAGTTATTTTGATCGAATTGGTTGTTATTGGTATTCACAGGTAATCCATTAGCATTGTTAATATCTATAGTGTTAAGCTTAACATTGTTCCAGAATAGAAAGTTATCATTACTTTGGTTATCTACATAGAGTCCATTATTTGATTCTGTGATGGAATTCAGTGATATTTTTGCGTCATCTGAGTTTACTAATGTTATTCCTGCTAGGTCGTTGTCGAATATGATATTGTTAACGATTTCACTTAGTTGTGTCGAGTGTCCAGCAATACCTATTGCATTACCCACTATAGTTGAAAGTCTAGTAGATATAGTTGTAGCACCAGTACTGAATTGACCTATTTGATTATCTTTTAAAGTGACTCCTGTAATAGTAAGTCCTTGACATCCAGTACACAGGATACCAGCTTGGAATCCTTCAATGGTACCGTCTCGTATTGTTACGCCATTATGATTTGGCACCATAACTCCTACTTTGCTAGAATCTTTTGGTGTTGGTACTGTAGCACCGTCTGGAGTTACATCTGGTCCGGTGATCGTATGTCCGTTAAGGTCTATATCTACATTTTCTGCGCCTACTATAATTCCATCTGTTTCTTCACAAACCAAGTTTGCGGTTAAAACTACATTTGTTGTTACTACCTGACCACATGATGGACTAGTTGCGAGTGGTACAGGATCTGGTAATGTCTGTTGTGGTGTAACTTGTTGTGCACTTAGAGGTATTGGCTGCATTGTTATTCCTGCAATAGCAGAGAAAGCCACTATTGCTGCCAACATATATGCCATTAGTGTTCTGTTCATTTAGTAGATGGTTTGGTGTTGAGATATTTATGTTAATCTATTATTTTTATTATAACTAAGTATATATGATATTTAATGTAACTATTTATTAGTACAATAGCTACTTAGCATATAACTAGATCTAAATCAATACAATATGTCTACTAAATAATATTATTTACAAATATAAATTCAGATATTTCTAAATAAAGATCTATTCAAATCAAATTACCTTTAAAGATTATAATGTTAAATTTTTTAGATTATTTGTTTAAAAACTTCTATACATCTTTAGAACTTAATCAGATTCAAAGAATTAATAAAGAAAAAAGGATTTAGTTATTTTTATGAAAATAGCTATTGCTGGTGCAGGAGTTTCTGGAAGTTATCTGGGTTTCTCATTACAAAAAAGAGGAAATGATGTTACTATTTTTGAATCATCAAAAAAAGAAAATCATTGGGCGGTATGTGCTTGGGGAGCGTCAAAGAATATCCTTAAAATTTTTTCACACAACGCTGGATTGAATTTCGAAGATTATATTTTACATGAAGGGGAAAAACTACGTATGGATTTGCCTAATAACAGGACAGAATTTTTAGAGCTTAATGGACTTGTAACATATGACAAACTAAAATGGGAACAAGACATTTTGAAAAATGTAAATGTAATTTATGATTTTAAATGTAATTCATCTTCTTTTCCTTTTTCAAACTATGATTATGTTCTCGATTGTACCGGATTGCATAGATCATTATTGCCGAAGTCTAGTCAAGATTTTATTATTCCTGCGTATGAATATTTAGTAGAAAATATCAAAGGACTTGATGAATTCTATGTGATAGGTTATAAGGGAGCAAGAGGATATTTTTGGTATTTTCCTTTGGATAAAGGGAAAGGTTTTGTTGGTGCCGGAGATATAGATAGGAAATACTATGGAATAAAGGAATTTTTCCAAAATAATCCTTCTGCTAGAATATTAAAAAAGATAGGACGACCTATTAGATTATCTCCACCAAAAAGAATGGAACCATTTTTTCAAAATAATGTAATAGGAATAGGTGAATCAATTGGATGTGTGTTTCCAATGTTAGGTGAAGGGATTATTCCATCATTACTATGTTGTGAGATATTTCTTGAGGTTTTTGATAATAATCCTTCTACTTTTGACTATAAATTATATAAAAATCTAGTTCTAAAGAAATTTAATTATTATGATGATGTTTACAGAATATTGAGACTAAAAATGGATAATAAATTAAATACTATTAAACACTTTCATTTGTTGATGAAAATGTATAGACATATGAAAAAAGATGAAAGGAGATTTGGATTTGAAATAAATTTCGAAAAAATGAATAAATTAGTAAATTCTCTTTGAGTTTTATCTTTTATGGTTATGTTTACTTAAGAATAATTCATCTCCAATCTTGTATAGAACTGTGTTACTGACTCTTGTGTTATCTAGATAAATGAATAGATTAATCCAATTGTATACATGTTGTAGATCACAAATATTTCTACTCTTTTTGATGAATGGATAGTAATCAAAACATTCTGTTCTATCTTAAAAAAACTGCATTACTCTTCAATCAGACTTTTCTCAAAAGGTGGATGCAATATATCTTTGAGATGTAAAAAGTTACATGATTGAGGATACCATGTTCCTCCATTGGTATAAACTGTATGTCTGCCATATTGGGGTACAAGGGATCATATGAAATTCTCTAATACAAACATGTTTCTCTCTTCTGAGATCAAGATTCCTAGCACAGAACTGTAAACAGGTTCAATACCGATCCATAACCAAAAATGCTTATTACCAATCTGAATCATAGTTTAATCTATGATGAATGCGTAAACTCTTCTTTTCTTGTAAGGTTGACATGATCCTACCTTTGAATTCATTTCCAAACAGTAACATAACTTCTACTCTGATCCTTGAACAGTTCCATTGCTTTGGATGTACTTCGTAGACTGAGACCAAGAAAGTACAAATACAAAGAATAAATTCCTATACATGTGAATGTTCTGTTTCTTTCAAATAATCTAATGACCATAGATTAGAAAGAGAACATTCACAGCTAAAGCTCTTACGTTAAGTTAACATAGTCTCTTTTGATATATAAAGTAAATCTTTCAATGGATTTATCACGATATTTTACATTTACATTAAAATTTAGATCTTTTTGATCGCAATATTGTTAATTGTTATTATAAGGATCAAAATATCCTTAGTTATAATTTAATTCTGACAGAAAATTTTTTAAATAATTATAATAAGTTGTAAACTAATATAATTTTTTGAAATTATCTTGAGATCTACCTAATTAATTACCTATGAAAAATATATGTCTTTATGATTTGCAATCAAAAAATTTTTTAATGCTTTATATGTTTATTGTATACATCTATTGACGAACTATACATATAAAATTTCGACAATCATTCCTGCTAGAAACGAAGAAAAGTTTATTGGTGAGACACTTTCATCATTGCTAAAACAAAAAATCCATGAACATAGGATAATAGTTGTAAATGACGGTTCGGTAGATAATACTAAAAATATTATTTCAAAATTCAGAAATGTTGAAATTTTAGATATAAGGGATAGGGGATTTAACGCCCAAGGAACACCGATTTTAGCAGGAGTAATTAATTCAGGATTAAGTAAAGTGAAACTTGACCCAAGTGAATATGTGATGATTTTAGGTGCCGATCATATTTTACCATCAAACTATATATCGATAATATTAGAACATATGGATAAAAACAATAAATTAGCAATATGTTCTGGACAAATCAATGGGGAAAATAGTGTTGTCCCTAGAGGATCAGGCCGCATAGTCCGAAGTGATTTCTGGATGCAAATAGGATTACAATATCCACTGAACTATGGATTTGAAACATATTTATTAGTAAAAGCTCAACAATTAGGATACAAAATCCAGGTATTGCATGATTTATTAAGTTCTACCAATAGACCTACTAGGACTTCATATAACAAAGAAACTTATATCTCGTATGGAAAATCACTCAAAGCATTAGGATATAGCTCATTATATTCAATAGCTAGGATCGGTTTAGTATTTTTAAAAAATCCAAAAGGCGCCTTATATATGATGAAAGGTTATCAAAGTCACAATGTAAATCTTTATGAAGAAGACGTTCGTCAATTTTTAAAGAGCATTCAGCATAAAAGATTAAAAAGTTATCTATCACGTATAAATATAATTAACAAATCCTTTTGATCATTTCCTAGATTTGTCCTAGATTTATTACTGTTTTAACGGTTCTGTTAACTTAAGCAGAAACAGCTATAGCTAAGAACTTTATATTTATCGTATGAATCAAATCAAATTTGAAAGAAATAGAACAGCTCTTTTATTGTAATGTATTCTCTTTATCTATGCTTTCTTGGTTTGAGCCTACGCAGTATCTAAAGCATTAGTAGTATTTAGAGATGATAAAAGGAGTCATGTTTCTGTTTGGAATTGGATACAAAGGTTTGGTTCCTGTCAGATCTACAAAAGAAAAAGAGTAACTGCTTTTATTATAGATGAAACAATTATTCAGATTGGTAGTCAACATTTTTGGTTATGGATATGTATAGAACCAATTAACTCTTCGGTGCTTGGAATCTATATTTCTGAAGAGAGAAACATGCTTGTTGCAGAAAAATTCATTAGATCATTAGTTACAAAATATGGAAAACATACTGTCTATACAGATGGCGGTATAATTGCAGAGGAAGCGTGTCATGTAATTGAATTAAAACACTATCTACATTCTTCAATAGAAAAAAGTTTGATGGAAAGAGCAAACCAGTATTTTAAAGATAGAATTGAATCATTTGATGATTACTATCCTTGTAAGCAAATTGAATGTAATCTATTTCATGTTCATAACTGGATACAATTCTTTACTTCTATGTATAACGATGTAATAACAAATAATAACAATAATTTTTGGTTAAAGGAGGTGAATATTATCTTATCTTAACAGAGCCCTTAAAGCTATGATTTTAAAATTATAAATTACTTTCTACAAGAATATGGTGTATATTCAGTAAATGCAAAACTTGATTAGCTTATAAAACGCGATCCTTACCAATCTTTAGTTATATTTAGATATCGATATGTTGATGAATGTCATATAATTCTTCTGAGTGGTAGAATTAACGTAGTAAAAATTATATGAAAATTTGGTATATAATAGCAGACATTAAAAGAAGATTTTATTTTTCTTTTTTAAATAACATTAATCAATTCACTGAATCTTTTGCTTCGGTTCTAAAATAATGATATGGCTTTGTGGAATTACGAATAAATACTTACTATAATGATATCAGAAAATATGTTGGGGAGATTTATCTATTAATCAAATAAAAAATTTAAAAAATATCTGAATTCAATTTCCCTATCAAACAAATGTCTTGTCTTTCATGTATCTTGATACTAAATACTTTTATTCAACTTCCAATATGATCTAGTGCTTTTCTGAGGAATTAAAACACATATTGTCATCCAAAATAGAATCAGTTACCAAAGTAGTATCTTTGCCTAAAAAACATATAATAAATATCGATTGGTATGAAGAGTAATTTCCAAAAAAATCACAATACATAATTTTATTCATTAATACGAAAAACTATGCAATGACTTTCCTCATCTCTCTAATTGGATATTCTTATCAAAAGACAAACACATTTGAATCAGTCGATACAAAATAATCTATTTTTTCATGTTTTAGTAAAATGATTTAATACATGATTAAGTAGCTTTATTGTCTATATCATTGTCGATTTTTTCATCAGATGTCTTTTTCCTGCCTTTAGTAATTTTTAATAACATATCCCTCATTTCTTTTTTTTCTTGTTCTGTCACTTTTCCATCAATTAGATCTATCACAAATAACCACATAGTTGCTCCTATTCTATTCTCTTTAAATAATGCTTCTGCTTCTACTTTCCATTGACTTTTTCTATGCCAATAACCTATTATTATACTTAAAGGAACATATAAAGCAACAAATATTACAGCAAATACTATAATATTACCTCCAGTTATAATGTCTATGGATGGAATTTTCTCCAACAACAATTTATACTGTATTGTAATAAAATTAGCAAATGTCATGAGAAAGATTAAATAAATACTGTGTCCTTGTCTAAAATCTAACCAACGTCTTCTAAACCAGCTATTGTCTTTTCTATATTTCAATAAGCAAGTTATTATTTCATTTTAGTTAAATTGTTTACGCTATTCATTGAATACAAATTCTTTATAATGTTAAAATTTCCTTTTGTAAACAAGATATCGACATCTTGATTAATCTGGTTCTTTATTTTGTGGTCTATTAAATAAATTACTTCTTTATTAACCATGTTGTTATTATAAGTATCAAACGTTCTATTTCCCTTTAAAGTAACTTTCATCCATCCTTTTAGATGATTTTCTCCATATATCGTTGCATTTGATTGTGTATTTTTATTTATCCACTCTATTGCTGTCAAGAGGTCTTGGTTATGATCTATATCTACAACATTCGTTTGCATGCTTGCAGGAATAAAAAAATCTGTATGTTCTCTGAATACTGCATAGATGGGAAATGGTTGGTTATTAGGCATGACCATATATGCTAATCCGATAATAATTAAAAATGAAAGAATTACAGAGAACATTATATGATTTCTTAACTTTTGAGATTTATATATCAATGAAATCAAACCAAAAAAAGAAAAAATTGATAAAAACAAACCAGAAAGGATTATCCATCTATCTGGAAGGAGCAAATTAGTATTAGGCAGAACGATCCAACTCATCGATCCCATCAAAACAATTATTGTAGATATATAAAAGATACTCGATTTTAAATATCTGAGTCCTACAATGAATGTAGGTAAATTAAGTAGATTTATTTTTATGAATAACAAAACCATATTTATTTGACTATATCTAATATCAATAGTAAAATTTTCGTTAATTAATTTATTTATATTACTAATGATGGGATTTGTATTATGAGGATTAGAAATTAATATAATTGTGAGGGTGATTGAAGTGATTGCTATTATCGAAGATAGATAAATCCATTTTTTATGGATTGTACAATATATTATTAAAGTTACAAATGTTAAAAATGATATCATTATGTCTACAAATAAGGTTAGAACTGTTAATGACAAAATTAAAAAAAGATTGATTAAAGAATCTCGATTTTTGTAAGTAATGATGTAAAATACTAGCAACATTATTACTATGGCAAATATATCTTTATGTAGATCCCACCCTGTTCTTAACATAGAAATTTGAAATATCACGAATATAGTCATAAATAACCCTTGAATTTTTGAAAGGTAAAATCTTTGTGACCATAAGTAAATCATAACCGAAAGTAAACCATAGCATATTGATGCTAAAATGATCACCGTATCTTGGGCACTTAAATGGAATGTTGTATATAGAATATACAGTAAGGTTACATATATATGAAATTTTTCAAAATTTAACTCTTCAAAGTAAAGAATCGATGGAATATAGTAATTTACGACATCATATCCTATTGGAAAGGGATATGCTACCAATTCAGGAATAATTTTAATAAAGCAGCCTAAAAAAAAAATTAAAAAAATAATGTATTCCTTTTTTAATGGATGAAAAATGTTGATAGAATGCACTTTAAATTCAAAGTGGTGTTAGTAAATTACTGCAATAATTTGTATTCTATGATCGATCTAGTCGACTCTATTAGTTTGATGAGATCTTGTTTATTATGTACATATGATATTGCTCCCATTTTATTTGGTAAAAAAAATATTCCATACTTAGCCATTAATACAAAATGAAAATTTTTCAACTTTTCTCGATCACATAATGCTACCTCCGTAGCATTCTTTATCTTGATGATGTTGTCATTCGGAAAATGGATATGAAACAACGACCCTATCCCAGTTATTATTGCATTTATATTATATTCATAAAAGACCTTTTCTAGTTCTACCCGTATAAAATTTCCTAAATTATTTATCTTATCATATACTTGATCTTTATTTTTCCTTAAAAAAGTCAAAGTTTGTATTCCTGAAACCATAGTCACTGGATTTGCAGAAAATGTCCCTCCTCCGATTGAGCAATACCCCTCTTTTGATCTATTTTTAGGATCAGCCAATGATAAAATCTCTTTTTCACCACAAACAATACCAATAGGTAACCCACCGCCTGCGATTTTTCCAAGTGTTATTAAATTTGGTTCTAATTTAAACATATTATATGCTCCATTTATAGAAAGCCTAAAACCAGTAACAATTTCATCTAATACTAAAATAATACCATTCTTTTTTGCAAATTCTTGTAAACCTTGTAAATAATCTTTTTCTGGTACTATACATCCACCGCCTCCCAGGACAGGTTCAATTATTAGGCATGCTAAATTGTCTTTTATAGAGTTAAGGATTTTTAATGACGCGTCCAAATCATTAAATGGTATTGATTTTATGTAGTTTCTGTCTGGGTTAAATCCCATACCTTCGGCAGAACTAAATGGATAGTTTACGGTTTCTAACAGTGTAGAGTTAAAACCATGCCATCCTCCAATAATCTTTGCTATAAATTTCCTGCCTGATTTAGCCCGAGCTAGGCGAACTGCATACATGGTGGCTTCAGAACCAGTAGAAGCAAATCTCATCATCTCTGCCCTCGGGATCAGGTTATGAATTATATCTCCAAGTTCTAAGCTCAGGTTATTTACAGTACCATATAATGTTCCATTCATTACTTGTTTCGCTAAAGCTTTTGAAACAATTTTTGGCGAATGGCCTAATATCAAAGCCCAATGCCCCATCCAATAATCAATATAATTATTATTGTCTACATCAGTGATAATTTTTCCGTTAGCTTTTCTTACGAAAAATGGATATGGATTGAAAAACCTAATATTATGACTTATACCACCAGGAAAAATGTTAGAGGATTTTTTATAGAGAGAGTGCGATTTTTTAGTATTTATTTTATAGATTTGTTGAAATTCATCCATTTTTTTAGGTATTTTCATTTAACTGTTTGAAAGAAATAATGAACTAATTTAAAAGTTATGGGAATAAATCTAAAAGCTATAATCAAAATCTTAAAAAAATTAAAAATAGGAGCCGAAGATTTATATGATACAGTGAAAGATGGAATTTAGAACGCAAAGCATAGGCGGCATCAATAATGATATTGGTCGAAGACCAAAATGTGACTTATTGATCTCCAATTGCGCTCATATTATGAGGATTTAATAAAGTAATTAAATCTGATAATGGTTACAAACCCGCACAATTCATAGTTGTCCGACCGTACTCTTTAAATTTATAAATAAAAAGGATTGACTCCGGTTGATCCTGCCGGACCCGACTGCTATCAGAGTGGGACTAAGCCATGCGAGTCGACGTAGCAATACGTGGCATACGGCTCAGTAACACGTAGTCAACATGCCCAGAGGACTTGGATAACCTCGGGAAACTGAGGATAAACCAGGATAGATCATAATATCTGGAATGATTTATGGTTCAAATCTATATGGCCTCTGGATTGGACTGCGGCCGATCAGGCTGTTGGTGAGGTAATGGCCCACCAAACCTGAAACCGGTACGGGCTCTGAGAGGAGAAGCCCGGAGATGGGCACTGAGACAAGGGCCCAGGCCCTATGGGCGCAGCAGGCGCGAAATCTTTGCAATAGGCGAAAGCCTGACAAGGTTACTCTGAGTGATTTCCGATAAGGAGATCTTTTGACACCTCTAAAAATGGTGTAGAATAAGGGGTGGGCAAGCCTGGTGTCAGCCGCCGCGGTAATACCAGCACCCCGAGTGGTCGGGACGATTATTGGGCCTAAAGCATCCGTAGCCGGTTCTTTAAGTCCTCCGTTAAATCCATCTGCTTAACAGATGGGCTGCGGAGGATACTATAGAGCTAGGAGGCGGGAGAGGCAAGCGGGTACTCAGTGGGTAGGGGTAAAATCCGTTGATCCATTGAAGACCACCAGTGGCGAAGGCGGCTTGCCAGAACGCGCTCGACGGTGAGGGATGAAAGCTGGGGGAGCAAACCGGATTAGATACCCGGGTAGTCCCAGCTGTAAACGATGCAGACTCGGTGATGAATAGGCTTAGTGCCTATTCAGTGCCGCAGGGAAGCCGTTAAGTCTGCCGCCTGGGAGTACGGTCGCAAGACTGAAACTTAAAGGAATTGGCGGGGAGCACCACAAGGGGTGAAGCCTGCGGTTCAATTGGAGTCAACGCCGGAAATCTTACCGGGGAGACAGCAGAATGAAGGTCAAGCTGAAGACTTTACCAGACAAGCTGAGAGGAGGTGCATGGCCGTCGCCAGCTCGTGCCGTGAGGTGTCCTGTTAAGTCAGGTAACGAGCGAGATCCCTACCTCTAGTTGCTACTGATGCTCTCAGGAGTATTGGGGCTAATTAGAGGGACTGCCGTCGCTGAGACGGAGGAAGGTGGGGGCTACGGCAGGTCAGTATGCCCCGAAACCCTCGGGCCACACGCGGGCTGCAATGGTAAGGACAATAAGTTCCAATTCCGAAAGGAGAAGGCAATCTCTAAACCTTACCTCAGTTATGATTGAGGGCTGAAACTCGTCCTCATGAATATGGAATCCCTAGTAACCGCGTGTCACTATCGCGCGGTGAATACGTCCCTGCTCCTTGCACACACCGCCCGTCGCTTCATCGAAGTTGGTTTTTGGCGAGGTGGTGTCTTATTGGCACTATCGAACCTGGGGTCAGCAACGAGGGAGAAGTCGTAACAAGGTGGCCGTAGGGGAACCTGCGGCCGGATCACCTCCTTAGTATAAGGTCGGACAACCTGTGTAAAGGGTTTGTAATCTAAAAAAAATGCAATTCCTAAACAAAATTTAGGAATGAAGGATGTAGTAAACGAAAGTTTACAATGATCATCAAGTATAGGATCAACAATTAACCGATTATTCATATATTATTAAAATATAGAATAATGACAGATGGTTAGTTGGCTTCAAATTAAAATATATCTGATCGCGTAGAATTACTATCCAGATTATAAAAGCTGGTGCAACTACGCCGGTTGGTGGATGACTAGGCTTAGAAAGTGAAGAAGGACGTGGCAAGCTGCGATATGCCTGGGGTAGGTGCATGCGACCGTAGATCTCAGGATTTCCGAATGAGGTCTCTCATATACTCCCATGCTTTATGCTTGGGAGGGCGAACTGTCCGAAATGAAGCATCTGAGTAGGACGAGGAAGAGAAATCAATCGAGATTCCGCAAGTAGCGGCGAGCGAAAACGGAATAGCCCAAACTGAATCTATATTGGTAACAATATAGAGATGTGGTGAGTTATAGATTTTAGATCCAAACTTCTGAATCGAAGTGTTTTGGAACGAACTGGAAAAGAGGGTGATACCCCCGTAGATAAAAGAGGAATGGATTGTTCTATAACAAGAGTAGTTGGCCTTGGCAGTGGCCAGTGAATATGGGTGAAAGTAGCATCCAAGGCTAAATATTATCTAAGACCAATAGCGTACTAGTACCGTGAGGGAAAGTTGAAAAGTACCCCGGAAGGGGGGTTAAAAGTGCCTGAAACCAACCGGTTACAGACGTGTATGGCTCGAAAGGAATCAGGTGGAGGATTCGCAAGAGTCTAAAACCTTCTAGAGTTATACGTTCCGTCTAGAAACACGGGCCAGGGAGTTTACTGTTATGGCGAGCTTAACCTGCAAAGGGAAGGCGAAGGGAAACCAATTTCGTGCAACTTTTTGTGAGACGAAGGATCTGAAAGGGTCTAAGTCATAGCAGTAAGGCTAGAAACCGGACGATCTATTCCTGGATAAGACGAAGGTGGGCGAAAGCCTGCTGGAGGTCTGCAGGGGTCCTGACGTGCAAATCGGTCCTCTAATCTGGGATTAGGGGTCAAAAACCAATCTAGTCCGGTGATCGCTAGTTCCCATCGAATTGGATCGCAGTCCTACCTTAGTAGAGATGGCTTGTTCTGTAGAGCACCGATCGGACAGTAAGGGCTCGAAAGGGCTCGCTGTCCATTCGAACTCCGAAGGGACGAGCATCTGAGAAACTAGGAGACGGGTTTATGTGGGGTAAGCCTCATAACCGAGAGGGGGACAACCCAGACTAAAGTTAAGGTCCCGAAATATCTGCTAAGTGTCAAACCAAAGGGTGTTTTTGAGCAAAGACAGCAGGAAGGTAGGCTCAGAAGCAGCCACCCTTTAAAGAGTGCGTAACAGCTCACCTGCCGAGCTTGGGAGCCCCGAAAATGTACGGGGCTAAAGCAGATTACCGATACTTTAGACCACCATTTAAAATGGTGTGTGGTAGATGGGCGTAGTGATTGGGCAGAAGCTGGGCTGTGAAGTCCAGTGGACTAATCTACTATTGCAGATCCTGGTGGTAGTAACAGCAAAACCGAGTGGGAATCTCGGTGACCGTATGGGCAAGGGTTTCCCGGCAATGCGTCATCAGCCGGGAGTTAGCCGATCCTAAGAATAACCTCAACAGAGTTATCCGAAAGGGAAACTGGTTAATATTCCAGTGCCTTGGAAGATCGTCTGTACCTTACTTGTCGCTTCCGGATAAGATGAACAGAATCGTCGTTCTGTCTAATTACTCGAATCATAGGGAGTATCGTAATGGTGAGAACTGTGATGAGGTGAGAATGGCCCTTCGCAAGGAGGGTTTATCTGAATCCAGGAGACACTGAAAGCAAGTATAGGGAGATTCTTTCAAGTTCGTACCGAGAACCGACACTGGTGCCCTGGATTAGTAATCTAAGGTCTATCGGGTATACCGTATGGCGAGGGAACTCGGCAAACTAGCTCCGTATCTATGGTATAAGGAGTGCCTGCAGTTTTTATGAAGAATGGGGACTGCAGGTCGCAGTGACAAGGGGGTCCCGACTGTTTAATAAAAACACAGTTGGTCGCTAGTCCGAAAGGATTTGTATGGCCTATGTATCCTGGCCAGTGACGGTACCTAAAACCTGGGTCCAACTGGGCTAAGGGCCGTTTAACGCCGGGAGTAACTCTGACTCTCTTAAGGTAGCCAAATGCCTTGTCGGGTAAGTTCCGACGTGCATGAATGGAACAACGAGGGCCCCGCTGTCCCCGCCTACAACCCGGTGAAGCCACATAACGTGGACGAACAGTCCACAAACCTCTGTCGGGGAGAGAAGACCCTGTGGAGCTTTACTGCAGCCTGTTGTTGTGGTATGATGCCTTATGCAGAGAGTAGCTGGGAGCCTTCGAAGTCAGTTCTCTGGGATTGACAGAGGCAACAATGTAACACCAGCCATTTGTTATTGTATTGCTAACCCGTTCTTACGGGAACATCAGCAGGTGGGCAGTTTGGCTGGGGCGGCACCCCCTTGAAAAATATCGAGGGGGCCCAAAGATTGGCTCAGGCGGGACAGAACTCCGCCGGTGAGGGCAAAGCCAAAAGCCAGTCTGACTGGATCTCCAATGATACGAGATTCAGAGGCGAAAGCCGGGCTTAGCGATCCATCATGTCCTCACTATTGGAGGCTGGTGGTGACAGAAAAGTTACCCTAGGGATAACAGGCTCGTCGCGGGCGAGAGCTCCTATCGACCCCGCGGTTTGGTACCTCGATGTCGGCTCTTCCCATCCTGGTTCTGCAGCAGGAGCCAAGGGTGGGGCTGCTCGCCCATTAAAGGGGAACGTGAGCTGGGTTTAGACCGTCGTGAGACAGGTCGGTCTCTGCCTGACAGGGGCGTGGTTGTTTGAGGGGAAGTTGTCCCTAGTACGAGAGGAACAGGGCAACGCAGCCTCTGGTTTATCAGTTGTCCGACAGGGCAGGCTGAGCAGCTAAGCTGTTTAGGATAACTCCTGAAAGCATCTAAGGAGGAAGCCTATCCCGAGAAAAGACAACCTTCTGTAAAGAATAGGGTAGCTATAGAAGATAGCGTTGATGGGATAGAGGTGTAAGTATCAAGCTTCGGCGAGATATTCAGCCTGCTATTACCAAAAACCCAAGGCACCTGATATTTTAATAATTTATCTGGGTAGTATACGTAAAGATCGGTATCTCTTATTGAATTGGTCCTATACTTGATGAAATTTTTTTTTATTTTATATTTTTATTCATCAACCTAGAAATGATTCTATACAAAGTTTGAGTTGCTAGAGTACCTTCTCGGTAATCACCATTTTTCATAGCTACTTCAACTATTTCTAAACCAACTAATTTTGAATTCTTGCTTATCGAATCTATAATTTCTATTAATTCAAACGGATTCAATCCAAAGGGTTCAGGTGTTCCTGTACACGGAACATAACATATATCATATACATCTATATCAAAAGAAATATAGATTTTTTTATTATCTGTGATCGTTTTTAATTTCTGTTTAACTTCTTGAAAATTATTATGTATTTCCCAAGCATCGAAAGTAGTAACATCACTTTTTTTGGCTATATAATTTTCTTCTCGATCTGTTTGCCTAATTCCTATTTGAATCAAATTTGAACCTTTAATGAATTTGTTTTTAATTAAGTGGTAAAATGGGGTTGTATGACATAGTTTCATTCCATCATATACAGGTTTCATATCTCTATGCGCATCAAAATGTAATATCACTGGATTTTCTTTAGTAGTAGCTTTTATCGTAAAGTAAGAAATTGTATGCTCTCCTCCTAGTACTATCGGAATTTTATTATTCTCTCTTATTTCAAAATTTATCTCAGATATGTTTTTAGACATTTTTTCAAATATTTCATCTAAATTTTTCTTCTTTAAACCTGGCAATTTAAAGTCTCCAATGTCGAATATCTTTAATTTCTTATGAATTTCAATATTACTATCTAAAAGAAATGTTTCAATTTGTTTTGCTGACGTTGTTCGAATCACCTTTGGACCCCATTTAGTTCCTTTTCCGAAACTCGTTGTTATATCTAGTGGGATACCATATAAGATAGCTTCTGAATCATCGAATGATATCCTATCAGGTACATCCATAAAACTGTATCCAGCTTGAGTTTTCTCAGGTGGAATAAAAAAATGTTCTATTTTATCAAACAAATTCAATTATTTTTGTTTCCTTTGTAGATAAAATAAACTACCATTTATTTATTTTTAGACCAAAACAATTCATCTAAACTTGATTGCCTCTCCTTTCCTAAGATGGATTTAAAATTAAAATTCAACGAGGCTAATATCTGATCAAAAGTAGATTCCATTGTTTCTAGATATTTTTCAATATCGATTTCATTTATATTAGTAACTAGTTCCACAGGTTTTACTCCGTCATTTGTTTTAGTTTTAACGTATGATATTATGTCTCCTGCTCTTATCTGTTTACCTGACTGATCTAATAACATAGCCGCTTTAATATGTTGGGGTAAACCCTTATAGGTTATATAATCTATATTTTTACCATCTATAGATCGTATTTTAGAATTATTAGTTTTTTCTCCGTATCTTTCTGGAGACTTATTTACCATTACGTTAAAACTTAAATCTTTAGTTGGAATTTTTCCTTCTTCTAAATTAATGGCATATTCTTTAATTATCTTTCTAATTTTTTTCTTTGCATTTTCGAACTCACTCTCGGATCCGACTTCTCGTAAAATATCTAGTATTTTGTAAAAAGCTTTTCTTATAAATGGAGGTGTATGAGATTTTTTTCCTGTCAAACCTTTGACATCTACTGTACCATCTTGCAATACTCCAAGATAATTTTTTTTTAACTCGCTAAATACAACATATCTATACATTTTGTCAATTTCTAAATCTACTCCTAGATTATTTCTTGCCCAGTTTGATATAATATCAACATTTTGAGGTGAAGGATTTTTCAGAAATAACGAATCGGTATCACCATAAACTACTTCTATTCCTATTTCCTTACATTTTTCAATTGTTTTTGTTGTAGTATCCCTCCCAATTGCAGCAGTAGCATCTGCTACTGGCAAACAGTATAATGGAAATATTTCCGATCCCATTACTCCATAACTAGCATTTAGAATAACTTTTATAGCCTGACTTATTACTTCAAATGTTTGACGTTTTTCTCCTTCAATTGTTTTATTTTTTGATAAATATTTATAATAATTAACTCGAAGATCTCTTAATGAACCAATTAAAAGGGACGTAAGTCCTCTTTTTCGTTTGCAAATCCAATGGGTGGTCTCAGGAATATGTTGTTTAGGATCAAGCTTACAAATTTCGTGTGAACAATTAACAGTTTCATATGATAAATTATGCACTTTAATTATACTAGGATACAATGAAGCGAAATCTACTACCACTACCTTAAAATGGATCCCTAATTTAGGTTCGACTACCAAACCTCCTCTGTATTTTTTTTCTTTTATTATCGCAGTAGTAGAAGAAGTTCCTTTTGATATTAATTCGTCACGTCTTGGTATCAATGCATTTTTTTGTCTATGTTCATAGTATAACATTCCTCTTATCCATTGGTTAACTCCAAATCTTGAAATATCATCCAACGGCAAATGTCCTATCCTAGATATAACTACAAGCAATTTCATTAATAGATCATCATTAAAGGTAGTTAATCTTAGAGTTAAATCTGCATCTTTTAAACAATACTCCGCTAATTTATCCATGTGTAAGTCAGTTATATCTCCAGTAAATTCTAATTTATGGTCATTTAATAGAGCTTCTGATATTGCATTTAATGTTAATTCTGTATATTTGTGATTAAATGCATAATTTTGAATAGATCTGTTTTGTAACGTTCGAAATAAATCTAAATGAATTCCATGTTTAATTTGAACTGGTTCTGCCTGCATTCCTCTCTTTATAAGAGATTCTTTTTTTATTATTATTGGAATATTATCTTTTTCTATGGCTTTTTTCTGATATTTATCTATAAGTGGATCTTGTGCCCTTGTATACAAATATGGTAAATCAAAGTCATCCCCATTAAATGTAAGAATTATCGGATATGATTCGATTATTTTGAATGCTTCTGAAATCAAATCCTTCTCATTTTCAAACACCATGGCCTCAGGGATCATCTTATTGTTCGGATTTTTATCATCATAGTCATCATAATTTAGAACATATACTTTCTTGAATCCATCACTTCCAACCATTCCTATAGCTATAATTTTTTTATCGTGATCTCTTGGATTAGGGATTCTGCCCTCTTCTGATTCAACTTCTATATCTATTGCTAATCTTTTCATATATGGTATAGGTTGATTCAATAAGTTTACCCAGTTAGAAATATAATACTTATATTCATCGATTTCTGTTATTTCTTGGTGTGAAATTTTGTTCCATAAAGTATAATTCAATTGTCGTTCTATTTGTTCTGTTATTTCATATTTGTATTCGACAATATTATCACCAACTCTAAAATAATATGTACCTGGAATAAGAGAATTATCATATAAATAATTTTCATGATATTTTATATCAGCTTCCCAAGAATGTATTTTTTCTCTAACACTATCACTAGTACCACCTATTGATAAGGGATCCGGTGCAATGATTTTAATTACGTTTATCTCCTTGTCCAGAATAAAATCAATTTTTTTATCATCTTGCATTTGATATTTCGGTTGTTCCTTCTCAATATCTAAGGCTTTTTCTTTGAACTCTGTTTTTGTATAGCAATAAGGTTTATGATTGGTATGATCCTTCCAAAAATATATTAATTTTGAATCAGGATCATAAAATTTTAAGATAACTCTACGTTCTTCTCCGGAATAAAATGAAGAAAGTAATATAACTTTTTTATTCTCAGGCAATTCCAACATATTATTAAACATTTTTGTTTCAATTATGCGGTCGGATTCCGGATACACTTTTCTTCTAGATTGATAATAATTATTAAATTTTTAATCTTTTCTATTTTACAGATTTGTTTATTAGCATCATAAAAACATGATTTATGTATAAATTAATTAGAATCATTTTAAATTCATTTATTGATAATATTTGTGGATTTATTTAGTATTATACTATATAGTTTAAGCCTGTAGGGATTCACAAATCATAACTCCTCATAAACATTACGTTTTTTTGTAATAATTTTTTCTAGATTTTATTCTTACAACAAATATTCCAGAGATATATAGTAATATCATTGGAGCTGAAATAAACCACATGGTAACCCCACTACCATCTGGTGTGATGACAGCCCCGAAAATAATAAAGATAATTATAGCGTATCTAAGATTTTTTTTCCAAAAATCATTATCTACTATCTCGGACAGTGATATTATATACATTATAACGGGGAGCTGAAAAGCAATACCAAATCCTAAAAGAAATTGAAGAACAAATGAAATGAAATCATTTATATTTAAAAATGTTTCAACACCTATAGCTTCTCCATATTTATACAAAAAATCGAGTGTAAAAGGAATGACAATTAAGAACGAAAAGACAATTCCTGAAGCAAATAAACCTACTGTAGGGATAAATATCTTTAAAAGTTTATTTTTCTTTTTCTCTTTTTCCTCTAGAGCAGGACTTAGAAATTCATAAAATTCCTTGATAATTAGGGGTATTGAGGATGTTATACCTATCAAAGAAGCTACATAAATCTGTGCAACAAACGCTTGACCTGGTGCTGTTTGTATGAGATCAACACCTGGAGGAAGCAACATTAATTTCATAAATGTAGTGGTTTGTATTGCTATATTGTTAAAAGGATCAGGATAAATGATCGGGAATGTGATTACGTTATCTGTTGTATAGAATGAATCAATTTTAATTGAATAAAGACTTATCCCGAAGGTAATACAAAAAATAATGAAAATGATAATAATAATAGCAATTCTTAATATTCTGGATCGCAATTCAGAAAAATGTTCTTTAACAGACATTCCTGATGACAATTTTGCTATCATTTTTATTTTCACACTGTTGGTATATATTTGATAGTTAATGAATCAAATAATTTTTGTTTAAAGAAAGATAATTTAACATGATAAATTATTATTTTTATATTTTTAGTAAAATTTTTCTTTTACTAGTAATTATTAAATTTAATTATCAATTTTGAGAATTAGTTATGACTTGAGTTAATAAATAATAAACCTTATGTTAATAGTCTGTCTTATGAGTATTCACGAATTCTTACTACCTGATGAAAATATTAAATTTCAAAGTAAGACTAAAGTAAAATATGGAGAAAATAGATATAATTTCTTGATCACAGATTTAAGAATAATACTTTACGCAAAAAGAGGGCGTTTTCTAAAATCTGATGATATTATAAGTGAACGTCTAGATAAATTACATGAAATTAAATATTGTGAAAAAGGTCTAGTTTTTAGAACTGCTAAAATAACTATTCAATCTAATATAAATATGGATATTTTTGGTTCTTGTTCTGAATTGAAACAACTTTTTAACAATTTACAGGTTATAGTGTACTAGCTATATTTTAATAATCATGATAACTAATACTGTTGTTTAAAAATCTAATCTTATCGTAAAATCATCAAAAAAATACAAATAATTGAATATATCACCTTTATCTAGCATAGTATATCAATATGGCTTGCACTGTGAGTCCAGTTACTTAAATTATTAATTTTTGTTGGTTAACAATTATAGTCAGAAATAAATTACTTATAAATTGAAATAATGTTATTTAAAGTGATGGTTGTTTTGTAATATGAATTAAACAAATAGGATTATCATTTAAGAAACAATAAACCTATAAATCAAAATAATATGAAAATATCTTGAGTTATGATTTGTGATTTCACGGTCAATATGTTGATTTTTTTAAATTATTTTAAATACTCCAATCATTAATTTTAGTGAATAAATAAATATGATTAGTATAAAGTAACTTGGTATGTGGAATGGAGTAAAATATCTTCAATATTTCATGATTTCCTTCATAACAATATCATTTATTGCATTAAATTTCGAACAATCAGTCTATTCAACACCCAATGAAATCAATTCTGATATGTTTTCTAGTACCAACGGAGGTTCCCTCGATGTAAAAATTTCACCTTTACCAATTCCTATTAATTCACAAGATGAAACCAAATTTAAGATAACTTTTTTTGAACCAAATAGTAGTACTGTTCAAGTTCACGTAGATTATGACTTGATAATTTCTTCTGACAATCAAGAGATCTTTTCTGCATCTAAACTAACAGGTCAACCTCTATTACATACCGCAGAAGGAATAGTCACTATACCATACAAGTTTGAATCACCTGGTTTATATAATATCAAGGTTCCAGTATTAGGAATTAACTTTGTTCCAATAAATCCTGAATTCGCAGAATTTGAAGTTCAAGTCAAATAAAACCTATTAGACAAATATATTCTTGGAAACCTTAATAATGAGAACTTTGTAACCACTTATCTTCTTTTATATATCTATGAAAATTAATAAAGATTAAATTAATAGAAATCACGAAAGATGATGGAAGTTATTGAAAAATTTCCATTTCTTTTGCTTCAAATAACAAAATAACTAATTTATCATTAATTAATATTGGAATTCTATATTTTTTTTGTAGCTATTACCTCGTGAAATTTTTGCAGATGATTAGCTAATTCTTTCAATACTTCTATTTTTCTTTTAGGATTATTTGCGAAATTTATTACCTCTTTGATGAATACATTGATATCAATTACCTCTTCTCCAAGGACTTCTATCCCCTTAGAGGTGATAAGATAGGATTTTAAAGGAACTCCATATTGAATACCAGAAAGAAAATAGTTCTCATTCTCTTTTAATTTTGTGCTTTTTTTCTTAAATTCTTCACTTATCTTTTCCGCCTGAATTTCGATTTCTTTCTCGATTTCATCTATTTTCAAATTAAGCTTATCTATGGAGTTAAAAAAATCCGAGATCACACTATTAAATTATATTGATCTTTTTTATATATTTGTAATTTTATTATTGAGTTTACTATTTTAGTTCTTTTTCTTGATCTTTTATTTTTTCAAGCTCGGTTCTTAAAAATTCCTTATATTTTTCTCTCTCTTGTTCTGTCATCTTATCGAGATTTGAACTAAGAGTTGATCCAACAGATGATAATCTGTCTATTAAATCCATAGCCATAAACTTACCTATATTTCCAAATCTAAACATAACATCTAATTGTTTTTGTAATATTTTCTGGATAGATTGAATATCTTCTGCAATACCTAGACCTTTGTGTGTGATTTTATATTTTCCATTTTCTATTTCAACTATCAAACCTTCCTCTAATAGTCTTCCCAACATGGGATAAATTAATCCAGGCGAAGGTTTCCATTTTCCTTCACTCTCATAAATTGCATAATCTATAATTTCCTTACCACTCATAGGTTTTTCTTTCAACAAGTTTAAAATATAATGCCTTGAGAATCCTCTAGGAATAACACTATTTACTCTTGAAAACCAATGAGATATCATTGAAATATTTATATCACTAGCGATTTATTAAGATTTCTTCAGCAATGTTGGATCATAGAAATTTAATGAGGATGATTCAAATAATAAAATACTAATATTTAGAACTAAGTATCTAAAAAATTGATTTCCTAGAGCAGACTAATTTAAATCTGTAAATTATTTTAGAAAACTAGTAGATTAAAAATTTTCAACCTGGATATGAGATGATTATAACTTTTGGAATCAATTAGACCTAAATAATAGCCTAAATATTATATAAATTAAATTCTAATACTAGAAATACAACATTAGATATTTTTAGATTTCTTTTTAACAAAATTTTACTATATCCCATCTCTTTCATTTCCAAATGGTCAAATAGACAACGTCATAACGTGTAGTAAAATAATAATAATCGATAATAATACTTGAAAGATTTTTAAAAGTCTTTAACTTAGATATATTAGTTATGACAATGAAATGTCCTATTTGTGATGCAATGATGATCTGGATAAACGGATCTATCAGTCATGACCCTCCAGTAAAATATTACATATGTGAAAATTGCAAAATCGAAGTTACAAAATATTCAGAAACTAATTATGAAATCTTTGAGAAACAAGCAAATTGATTTTAAAAATTTTATAACTACACTATCAATTATTCCTTACATATTATTACTCTATTCAAATGTTCATAAGTTTATATAATTTAATTAATTAAATGAAAAAATTGAAAACAATCTCACTCAGAGAACATCTTGAAACCAAAAAAGATATAATTGTCCTACCAGGAGTTTATGATGCATTAAGTGCTCGAATAGCTGAGAATGTGGGTTTTAGCGCGGCATTTCAAACCGGATATGGAACATCTGCATCATTACTTGGAATGCCTGATTTTGGGTTTCTTAATGCAGGGGAAACAATAGATAATGCTAGGAGAATTATTAATTCTGTAGAAATTCCCATTTTAGTTGACATAGACACAGGATATGGTAACCCTCTAAATGTTTGGAGAATGGTGAATGATTTGGAACGAATAGGAGCCAGTGGTGTTTTTCTTGAGGATCAAGTTTGGCCTAAACGATGTGGTCATATGAAAGGAAAATCAGTAATAACTAAACAAGAATATATTCCGAAGTTAAAAGCTGCAATAGATGCTAGGAAAAGCAATGACTTCATTATTGTAGCAAGAACAGATTCCCTGGCTCAATATGGTTTGGATGAAGCAATAGAAAGAGGCAAACAATATCAAAAAATTGGGGCAGATGTAATATTTATAGAAGCACCAAAGACTATAGAAGAAATGAAAAGAATTACTGAAGAAATAGATGCTCCGCTCTTAGCTAATATGATTGAAGGAGGAGCTACCCCTAACCTTTCCTCAAAGGAATTAGAAAAACTAGGTTTTAGAATGGTTGTCTTTCCACTCTCTGCATTATATTCTTCAACTTATGCAATAAAAAATATTTTAACCTCTCTGAAACAGACAGGCATGACGTACAAATTGAAAAACAAAATGATCACATTTAACGAATTTAACGAATTCGTAAACCTTCCAAAATATAATAAAATGGAAGAAAAATATACATAAGTATTGCCAATGCCCGCATAAATAGTTAAATTCTTTATGGTATTATTCGAGGTATAAATATTTGGGATTTCTTGACACCGATCTTATTAAAACAATTTCAATTTTGAAAAAGAAAGACTCATCTATAATGGGGAAAAAAAATCATTATTCTAATGTTGATTCAGGTAACGAGTCTTTTTATAAGACTGAATCTATTGGTAGCCCTATAAAAAACATATGGGTTCACGCCTATGGATGTTCTGCCAATATTGCAGATTCCGAAATAATAAGAGGTATGTTATTAAAGCAAGGATACAATATAGTTGATGATGAAAACAAATCTCATCTTAATATTTTAGTAACATGTTCTGTTAAAGATTCTACAGAACATAAAATTCTTCATCAAATATATAATTTAACAAATACCGACAAACCTTTAGTAGTTGCAGGATGTCTTCCTAAGACAGAAAGAGAAAAAATTGAACAAATAAATCCAAAAGCCAGTCTAATAGGCCCTAATTCATTAAATAGTTTATTGGATGTGGTTGACTTAGCAAAATTTAGGAGAAAAAGTGTATTTTTAGATGATTCTAATCACGAAAAGATAAATTTACCACGTATTCGTCAAAATAAGATCATTAGCATCATAGAAATAGCAACAGGATGTTTAAGTCAATGTTCTTTTTGTCAGACAAAAATTGCAAAGGGTTGGCTTAAAAGTTACCGCAACGGATCAATTATTAGACAGTTAGAAAATGATGTTGTTGATGGATGTAAAGAGATCTGGTTAACCTCCACTGATAATGGTTGTTATGGGCGGGATATAAATTCAAATCTCGTAGAATTATTAGAGTCATGTTCATCATTGCCCGGAACTTTTAAAATTCGAGTAGGAATGATGAACCCTATGTATTTGCCTGATATATTAGATGGATTATTACGACTCTATAAAGAGTCTGATAAAATTTACAAATTCCTGCATATACCTGTTCAAAGCGGTAGCGGAAAAATATTAAAACGTATGCTTAGAGGTCATGATATAGATACTTTCAAGGATGTTGTTTTAAAATTTAGAAAAGAAATTCCAGAAATAACAATTGCCACCGATATAATAGTGGGTTTTCCTGGAGAATCCGAATATGATTTTAATTCAACTATCAATTTAATTAAACTCACCAGACCAGATATCGTAAATATCTCCAAATATAGTTCCAGATCTGGTACATTTTCTTCCAAGTATAAAAAAATTCCATCAAATATTATAAAAAATCGTTCGGAGATTTTGCATAGTGTTTGCAGGTCAATATCCAGAAAGAGAAATTCTATATGGAAAAACTGGGTGGGTGAATTGTTAATAGACGAAATAAATAATAATACTTTTCAGGGAAGGAATTATGCATATAAATCTGTAATAATAAAAGATGTTAACTCTGGGTTGGATATAGGTGATACAGTCAAAGTTAAGATTTCTAATTATTCCCAGTATTCTTTAAAAGCAGATTTGATACATTCATAAATCTAATTCTTAATTGATTATTGGATCTACTTTTCTAAATAATATTTTATAAAATCGTTGAAAACAATTATTCATCTATTTCTTTTCGGTGTTATTTTCTACAACGAAGTCCTGATATGATGAAACTAACACCATATTATCATCAACAGACATTTTTATACGGATCTTTCTTGGCGGGTTTGTTTTTCCTCTTTTCCATATCTGTTGATTTAATTCCTGATCTATTTTGACATTCTCATTTTTCATATGTCGTATTGCAAATTCTTTTATCATGTTGATAACTCTATCCGTTCTCCTATATTTAGGAGTCAACCAGGCCTTGCTAAGATTTACAGTATAAACATGATCTGCACTATCTTGATTAGACAATTTTTTCCATACCTCCTAATTATCCTATATTTACATCAGACCTTCTCCAAGATCTTCTTTTCGGATTAGACCTTACTTGTCTATGAGTACGTATGATGACCCAGGCTGGCACCGGTCTGTTTTGCCTCATTTTTTTTATTAGTCTTATCTTTCTAGATGTATTTTTTCGGGCAGCCATATCACTACATAAATATTATTCCTACTTTTAAGTGTTAATAAAATATAAGTATTAATCCTGAAAATGAAATGAAAGCAGATATATCAATAAAAAACAAATTATTATGAAATGATTTATTAGTCGACATTTTTAATGATTTTCTGAAATGCTTGAAAATTATTGATCACAAAGGCTAAATAAATTTTAACTAAACTAATGTACAGGTAGATAATAATACTTACAGGTAGTTTTTACTCATAATCAAATTTCATCTCTTTATAAAATTGCATTCTATACACAATTCGTAAGTTTCCCCATCAAGATGATTAAAATGACTCCCACAATCTTTGCAGGTATGATGAACTTCATTGAAACCATCTGCTGCAATAAATTCAGAATAGTCTAAGTCCGGACTTTTGCATTTTATACATCTACAATTACAAAACATATTAACTTGAATTTGTTAAAGGATATTAAATATTTCTTAATTATAACTAGCAAATAATAATTTGAAAATACTTATTTCGAATAGGTTAATCACTTAAAGCCAATTAAATATCGAGTTCTAAATATTTAATTTTGAGTTAAATTGAATATTATTTCTGTAAAATATCATTCACTCTTAGAGCTTATAATAGTAGAAAAAGAATTAAAAAATAAGGTAATAGAATTTAATGTTGATAATCAACACTTGATATACATTGTACAATGTAGAAATTTCCTCGTAATTAGTCTATAATTTTATGACTCTTAAATCTCATATTTGTCGTATCTTTTTTAATCTTTCTGATTTACAGCATATTGCAATATAAAACCCTGAAAATTAATATAAACTAGAATTTAAAATAACTGTATTGTACAAGAGAATTATTATGTCTCATTGATTTACTTTATATAGTACTCTCTCTTAAAACAAAACTTTCCATTGATGGAATAAGATCACTAAAATGTGATTATATTATTTAGCAAAACTAACTGAGCATGTTCATATTCAATTTTTTTTATATAATTCTATCCATTTTCTATATAATTGTTATTATTAATTGTATAATAATATTAACTGGAATGGACAGTAAATAATTCAAGTCAATAATATTCTACTTTTATCTGATTTCAAATACTGGTCCTGAATATTAATGGATTTTTTATGCGTCAGAAAAAGTTCAATCTATATAAAAAATAGATGTATATCGTAAAAATTGCATAATTGAATTATTTTAACAATATCAGAAAACGTTTTTTAATTATTATACTGATTACAATAAAATTACACCGATCTTTAAACTGAAATTCAATCACGTAAAGAAAACTTTTTGAAATCTTTTGTTTCGTTATTTTCTTCTGGTTCGATCTTCTGTTTTCTAGCCATTAGCAGTAATACAAAACTAAATAAAAATAGAACTATTGCCAATCCTTGGGCTCCTCCATTTGGTATAAATAAATAGTATAATATTGCAAAAACTATACATGTTATAGCTTGTATTAGATACTGAAAGGATTTTTTTAGGGTTATCTTCTTCCAAATAAATGCAATTATAAATATTGCTAGAGCCGGATAAATCGTAAGTAATACAAATTGATCGATTTCTATTCCGTTATGTGTCAATTCAATATCTTAATTATATTTTCACTTATATGTTTATTTAATCTTATTGCTACTTAAAGTTGACAAGAACTTTAGTGGCTATGTTGCTATTTATTAACGAGAGTGCATTCTCTAGAGGTAAATTTGCTATATCTTCTGAATTAAAAGGTCCGTAATGTAACATATCAACGCCGACAAATTGTTCTATTGATTTCACAAATCTTATAAGTACTTTTTTTTGTTTTAGCGATTCTGAAATTCCTTCCAGAACTCTTGGCCTACCATTAATTATTAAAGAATTTACCTCGTCTATTTTTGTTTTCACACGATACTTGTCATAGAGAATGTATTTTTCCTCATCGGTTATTCTTGAGTAATCTATTTCTTCTCTTTTATTGTATTTTTCTAAATTGTAAATCTTCTCCATTCTTATTTGTAGCAAAAGAGTGGCAATCTCTGAAAACATTTCTATTAACTTAAATACTATTTTATTTTCCTCATTTTGATATTCATTTGATTTCAAGTCATTAATTGTTTTTGCAAATTGTTGATACAAATCATAAGGGATCTCTTGTAGACTAGGAATCTGAAATTCTTTTGCCAGGGTGGTATAAGCTATCTCTAAATTTAGATCATCCTCAATATCATTAGACATTAAATATTATATTCAACAAAATATAATGATTTATAAACAATTTCCTTCTAGTTATCTAAATTCTCAAAGCTTTATAATAAGACACATTTTAATATTGAAATAAATTACCTCATAAAATAATTGATGGTAAGATTGAACAACAAAGATTTTCTCAAGATGACGTAATAAACCTATTAAAAGATAATGAGATTAAATTTATAGATCTTCAATTTACTAGTCTTTTTGGAAGGTTTCATCACATTAAATTATCAGCAAATATGTTCAAGAAAGAGGATTTTGATAGTGGGTTACCAAAGGTTGATGGTTCATCCATTCGTGGATTTACAGAAATACAAGAATCTGACTTGATAATCAGACCTGATCCATCCACATTTGCAACTGTTCCATGGATTCCAGAATATCCTACTGCTAGATTAATTTGTGATATACTAAGCGGTGGTTCTAACCGAGATCAATTTTCACGGGATCCACGAGGCATAGCAAAGAAAGCTGAAGAATATATGAAAGCTAACGGCTATGAATTATCTTATTGGGGGACCAGAAGTAGAGTTTTTTGTATTTGATAAAATTAGAGTAGATACTTTAACACCGTCCCATAGACAAAGTTATGAAATAATTTCAAGAGAATCTCCTTGGTCGTCAGATGGATTTAACTATACCTTAAATCTCAAGGAAGGTTATTTACCTAACACTCCTGCTGATACTTTAAATTTCCGTAATGAATGTGTAGAAATACTTAATAATTTTGGCATTATATGTGATGCACATCATCATGAAGTTGACACTGCTGGACAATGCGAAATAGACATAAGATATGATACATTAGTAAATGCCGCAGATCCAGTTGAGTTACAAGTATATAGTAAAAAATATAGCAAAACAACATAATATGGTTGCAACTATGATGCCAAAAGCAGTAGCTCTCGATAATGGTTCTTGTTTACATGTTAATACTAGCTTGTGGAATAACGGTAAAAATCTATTCTTTGATGAGAACGATAATTATGCTGAAATCTCTGATATCGCAAGATATTTTTGTGGCGGAATTTTGGAACATTCATTTGCTTTGGCGTCAATAGTATCTCCAACTACTAATTCTTATAGGCGTTTGGTTCCTGGATATGAGGCTCCTGTGTATGTAGCCTGGAGTACTGGAAATCGATCTGCCATTATTAGAATACCTGGACATTTTCGTGGTGCACAATTTTCGAATATGAAAAGAATTGAATTCAGAGCACCTGATCCATCTTGTAATCCTTATCTTGCATTTTCTGCAATTTTAGCAGCTGGAATTGATGGAATAAAAAAGAAAACATCTATTGGAGATCCCATTGATGAAGATATATTTAAAATGAGTTCAAAAAGAAGGAAGGAACTAAATATAAAACAACTGCCATCAAGTTTACTTGAGGCAGTAGAGTCTCTAAAAAATGATAGAGCTTCTTAAACCGATTTTTAATGAATCGATAGGATAATTGATCACGGTGTAAAAGAACATAGAGAGGTTACTTTGAGACCTCATCCTCATGAATTTGCTCTATATGCAGATATTTGATTTTCTGAAAACAATATTCAATACCTTTAATCAACTATTACTTTGTCAATACTTTGAGCTAAATTAAAATCATAGTCGCTAATTCCATCAATATCGTGTGTAGAAAGTGATATTTCCACTTTATTATATACATTATATATTTCAGGATGATGGTTTATTTTTTCCGATTCTAACGCTACTTTCGTGAGGAACCCGAAGGCATGAATAAAATTTCTAAATTCAAAATTTTTATTCAATTTTCGATCCTTAACAATCCAACCGTCTAATCTTTCCATTTTAATTTGAATCTCTTCTAAAGAAAGTTTTTTGTAATTGTTCAACTATTGTTATTATTATTTTTTGGAATATATTGTTATACCCAAATAGGTGGAATAAAAACTAAGAACAACTGAATGTTAAAATCTTAAATTGCTTCATTAATATTTCTAAATAATAACGAAATATAAATAAAGCTGATAAATACTCTTCCGTGTATGAGTTCAAGCAAGAAACCACACATGAATCTAGTGGTTACTGGACATGTAGATAATGGTAAATCCACTATAGTTGGTCATTTAATGGTTGATTTAGGAGTTATTGATCAACGAACTATAGAACAATTCGCAAAAGAATCAGAAGCTACTGGGAAAGGTGATACATTCAAGTATGCATGGGTTTTGGATAGTATTAAGGATGAAAGAGATCGAGGTATTACAATCGATTTAGCATTTCAAAAATTTGAAACTAAAAAATTCTTCTTTACTCTAATTGATGCACCAGGACATAGGGATTTTATCAAGAATATGATAACTGGTGCTTCCGAAGCAGATGTTGCAATTCTAGTAGTTTCAACTAAATCAGGAGAAACAGAAGCTGCTACTGAGCCAGGAGGACAAGCTAGAGAGCATGCGTTTTTATGCAGAACCTTGGGTGTTGGACAAATTGTTGTGGCTCTCAATAAAATGGATGATTCTAATTATTCCGAATCTAGATATAATGAGGTCAAAGGAGTGGTAGAAAAAATGTTGAAAATGGTTGGATACAACATAGCAAAAGTTAACTTTGTTCCAGTTTCTGGCTGGAAAGGTGATAATCTTATTAAAAATTCTGAAAATATGCCATGGTATAAAGGACCTTCTCTTCTTGAGGCATTAGATGCGTTTGATGCACCTGAAAAACCAATTGGTAAACCATTGAGAATTCCCATTCAAGATGTCTATACTATAACAGGTGTTGGTACAGTACCTGTTGGGAGAGTTGAAACCGGCAAAGTAAAAGCTAATGACAAAGTTATTGTCATGCCAGCAGGTATAACAGGTGAAATAAAATCTATCGAAACACATCACACACAAATGGATTCTGCAGAAGCTGGCGACAATATCGGCTTTAATCTTAGAGGAATAGATAAAAAATCCATTCATCGTGGTGATGTAATAGGAAATGTAGACAGTCCACCAAATGTGGCAAAAGAATTCGAGGCTCAAATTATAGTTATTCATCATCCAACAGCAATGGCACCAGGATATACTCCTGTACTACATGCACATACGGCACAAGTAGCTGCAACACTTTCAGAATTTCTTGCAAAAATCGATCCTAAAACAGGAGGAGTACTAGAGGATAAACCAAAGTTTTTAAAGACTGGTGATGCCGCAGTAGTAAAAATAAGACCAGTCAGACCACTTGCGATTGAAACATTTAAGGAATTTCCTGAGATCGGTAGATTTGCACTTAGGGACATGGGAACTACAATCGCAGCTGGTGTTGTTAAAGCAGTCACAGAAAAATACGAGAAAAAATAAGTGAAATTTAATAATGCCTCAGGAAGCAAGAATAAAACTAACGAGCACTAATCTTTCTACTTTGGAAGGTGTATGTTCTGAAATTAAAGGTATAGGGGAAAAAAGTGGAATTAGTTTAAAGGGTCCATATCCCCTTCCAACAAAAAAAATGAAAGTAGTTACTCGTAAGTCACCATGTGGACAAGGTACAAATACATGGGATAAATATGAACTAAGAATACACCGTAGAGTAATAGACCTAGGTGCTGATGACAAAGCAATAAGACAGCTAATGCGTCTTCGAATACCTGATGATGTATACATAGAAGTGTCTCTAACTTGATTATCTAATGCGTATTGAAATTCGCTGCGCTATATCACTTTTTTAGTCATATATTTTATAAAACAAAAAATATTGAAATCTTTTCCAATTTTTTTTAAAAATGTGACATTTTTACTATGAATTAATGTTTTTTAATACTATTTTCTATAATACTATTTTATCGATATAACAAGTAAAATATTGTCAAATGATCTTTTCGATGGCGATCAAACTTGTTTCATGTTAGATTGCACTAATTGATAAAATAACTTGATTTAGAACATAAATCTCATTTTTAAAGAATGACGAAAATAATAAGAATGAAAAAATTCATAATATGATATCTTTAGAATTATTTTTACAGTTACTAAAATAATATAGGAAAAACCACATGAACCATTAATGAATTCGAAATCAACAAAACCACTTTATAAATGATTGATTAGGCTGTTACTCCAAAACAAGAGTAATGCAATATTTTAAGATATGTTTTTATGTTTTGATGATTGCTATCTTTGTTTCAAAAAGAAAATGAATAGTTGTGATCTAAATCGTTTATAGAATTAGATCAATCTATTTGTTTATCTGAATAACGTAAAAATTAGAAATAACTTTCTAAATTTGAGATTAAATAGTTTTATTTTAGGGGCACTTGAAAGGATTGAATGAATTTAACATATTTGATATAATTATACTAGACTTAATTCGTATCTAAACTAAAGATATTATTCATGGATTATCTGAAATGTTGATATAAAAAAATAAGTTAGTTTGCAAAAATATTCCTTAATCTAAATTTTTATTTATTAGATGCTTCATTAAGCCTTCTTTCGACATCATCCCAATTTATAACATTCCACCAAGCAGAAATGTAATCTGGTCTTTTATTTTGATATTTTAGATAATATGCATGCTCCCATACATCGCATCCTAGTAGGGGAATCAAACCTTCAGTCCTGGGACTTGTCTGATTAGGCATAGATTTGTATTCCACTTTATTATTTGAAGGATTGTATACTAGCCATCCCCATCCACTGCCTTGGATTACTGCTGTTGTAGATGAAAATTTTTCCTTGAAAGCGGAAAAGCTCTGAAATGATGAAGTTATTGCATCTGCAATAGCTCCTCCTGGTTCTCCTCCTCCATTAGATTTCATATTATGCCAAAATATTCGATGATTATCGAATCCTCCTCCATTAAAATTAATCGCACTTTTTTTATCCTCAGGGACAATTTCAAGATTTGAAAGTATTTCTACAATGTCTTTTTCTTGAACATCGTTTGAACACCCGTCTAACGCTGCGTTAAGCTTATCGGTATATGTTTGATGATGTTTTGTGTGATGTATCTCCATAGTTCGTGCATCAATATACGGCTCTAATGCATCGTAATTATAAGGTAAGGATGGTAATTCATATTTTTTCATATCGATTATTTCATGTCCTGCATTATTATTCTTTGTGATATATTTATGCGCTTATTTTGTATTTCAAGAATTATGCATTTAAATAATGGGGGAAAAGTATTTATTGAAAATTTGAAATTAATTTTTCCTGCAGATACATGGTAATAAATAAGGAATTGCTTGAAAAGAGAAGAAATATTTCAGAACATAGACCGAAATTTGTTAGACAGGAAAGTTGGAGATATGATAGACTTGCAGAAAATTGGAGAAAACCGAAAGGCAAAGATAATAAGATGAGATTACAAGTATCTGGCGTACCATCAATAGTTAAAATAGGGTATAGAGGACCTAAAATTTCACGTGGTCTCCATCCCTCTGGATATGTTGATAGATTAGTGTGCAATGTCAATGAGATTGAAAAATTAAACCCAAAAAATGAGGCGGCAAGAATTTCTCGCACTGTAGGGAAATTAAAGAAAAAACAAATCGTATCAAAAGCTTTTGAATTAGGGATCAAAGTTCTAAATCCAGGTAAATCTGATTCTAACTCAAAACTCGTTACATCAAAAGAGGCTAACAACTAAAAATGGTCGTAAATCTTAAAAAGAAAAGAGAACTAGTTGCTAGAATCTTGAATGTGGGTGCAAATAGAATAAGATTTGAACCAGACAAGTTAGACGATATCGCTGATTCAATTACTCGAGATGATATTCGTTCTTTGATAAAGAACAGGGTAATCTGGACAACAAAACCTCGCGGAACATCAAGGGGCAGAGCAAAAACAAAATTAGAGACAAAGAAAAAACATGGTACAGGTCCAGGATCAAAAAAAGGAAAGAAAACTGCTAGAATGGGAAAAAAACAGAATTATGTAAGGAAGATACGAAGCATGAGGTATCATTTGAAAGTATTAAAAAATAGAAATGATATCAATCGACAAATATTCTGGAGCCTTTATAAAAAAGTTAATGGAGGCCAAATAAGATCACTAGCACATTTGAGAGAAAATGTAATGGTTTTAAAAGCACAACAATAAATAAAATAGGTATTCTATTTCAGGTAAAGTATATATTAATTAAAATCATTCATTATTGAGCCAGATATATTAATTAATTTGTCTCTCAATTTAATGACATTAGCCCGTTTTTCACCATCTAAATTTGTTTGTAGCAAAGTCTCTAATGCTTCTACCATGTATTTTATATTGGGAACAGTAAGTATTTCAGAAACCTCTATATCGTCAGAGGTATTTTCTACCCAATTATCCATAAATCAAAATATCCAATGTCAATGTTAAATGTTATGGATTTTTCTTGATTTTTGATAATTTTATTTAAATTATTGCTTGAAATTCGTTATAGATTAGTCCCAAAGTAATATAGTATCTTTAGAAAATAAGTATCATTATGTTTTTTACATTGGTAGTATCCGATTCGGACCCTGCTAGCAAAACAATGAGTTCATATCTAGAGAATGAACAAGAATTTTTACCTTCTAAACATGAAAATATATTTTATTCGAAAAATTATGATAACATCCAATTGTATAAATCTGATACTCCATTGATATATGCTGAAGAATTGGATAAAAAAGTTCCAAATTCACAATTTTTTATCTTTTTATCCAAACATTTTTCAAGTTCTAAAAAGGCATCGTTGACATGTCATTTCACTGGTAATTTTCAAGATAATTGCTATGGAGGTAACCCATGTGAATTAGGTATTACTTTTCCGTCTCTTCAAAAAGGCTATTTACAACATGTCTCTAAACTTAGAGATGATTTACAATCATTTGAAATTACTATTGAAGCTACGCATCATGGACCTACTTCTTTGAAAAAACCTGTTCTATTCGTCGAGATAGGTTCTACAGAAAAAGAATGGAATAATAGAGATATTGCTGCTATTGTATGCAAAAGTATCGTTACTATCCTTTCAAGGCCTATAACCCATAAAAAAAAAATAGGCATAGGGCTTGGAGGAAATCACTACGGGTCAAAATTTAATTTTTTGTTATTAAATTCAGATATAGCTATGGGTCATATCTGTTCTAAATACAATTTAAAGAGTATCAATGAAAGTATCCTAAAGCAAATGACTACAAAATGTTGTGAACAAACAACCCATATAGCACTAGACAATAAAGGTCTGGGAAAAGAAAAACAACGAATATTGGATTTGATAAACAAAAGTGGATTGGAAATCATAAAACTTTAAAAAATATTGCATTAATAAATAACTTTATAATATATATTTCCTGTTTGAAACTATCTTTATCTCATGATGTAGTTACTGTTTTTTTATTAAATGCAGATAAGATGCTATTATTGAAAAGAAGTAACAATGTAAAAACTATGAGAAATAAATGGGCCGGCATAAGTGGATATATAGAAAACGAAGATAGTTTAACATGTGCATATAGGGAAATCTTTGAAGAGACAGGAATTGAAAAAAATTTGCTTCAACTTTTGAAGAAAGGTAAAGTAATTTCATTATTTCCATTTGATAATTATATAAAACTAAATATCCATCCATTTCTTTTTTTATCAATGACCAAAATAATCAAACTTAACTGGGAAAATTCGGAGTATAGATGGATAAATCCAGATGAGATTATTTTTTTTGATTCAGTTCCAAAGATAGAAGAAGTATTATTTAGTGTTCTTCCAGATCGAAATAAATAATGTCAATATCATGTGCTTTTAATTTAAAATCTCCCTCATTTAATCAAGAATAAATTGTTATTATATGTATTAACATCATTATGAAAAGTTACAAAGAATTGGATCGTTCTATTCTAGAAATAGATTCTATTTCTATGAACCATAATGATACTGACTACAAATTATTCAATTCTATCCTTATAATACCCGTTTACCATTTCAGTCAAACTTTTTTTCAAAATAGAGAGTGTCAATATGATTTTAATCCAATATTGCTACACGCTTGAGCACACCAAATTACTCCATTTGTATACATTACATTTTTTCATTATTGTATCCCTTAATTCAACAATAATACATTTTAATCATAAAGTAGTGAATTTTGATCCTAAAAAAAGAAAAACTAGTTATCCAATACTTTCTCCATAGTAGATTCTGCTTTCTGCATTCTATATTTCATTACCAGTAAATGTTGAGTTAGTACATGTTTTATTGACTTGAAATCTACTCCTTAATCCATCTATGACCTGAGTTTTTTTAGTAGATTGTAATTTGCATATCAAATTTTTCGAATCAGATAGATATACCTGTTAATTTCTTGATTCCCCTTTCTTGTTCTTCTAACAATACTATCAGCATTCATTCTTTTTATTGATAAAAGTCAGATGCTTAATATGCAATTTGCTTACGGATTAAAATTAACTATACTGTCATATGTTTAATGTGGATTATATTTTGTAATGTTATTGTTTTTAGAAATCTCTTTTATCACAAGTATAAAAACTTCTTGTTATGATGAACTGTACTCTTATTGAGGCAAACTTAAAACTATTGTTTTGATTTTACATCAACTGAAATATTTGATTTGAGATACCATTTCTCTTATTTTCTCTGTTTTTTCTTTTTTCAAATAGTCCTTTATATAATTATTACCTTTTTAGATCACGTTAAGACCTGATGCATCATCAATTACCGATATTATAGATTGACATATACTGTTGTTATTGTTTTTGTTTTGTATATAAATATCCTACACTTAATACACATTGTCTTGATACATCTTCTCAGAATTGTAAAATGAATTTCCTTGATTTTGATATAGTCTACTACTCTTCTGAAAATTCCCTGTAAAGATCTATATTCAATGGAAAATCTAATTTTGAAAAATGCTAGAAATTTTAAATATCATGATATAGAAGAAACTGTCTGCCCTATTTCTTTTTTGTTCATAGTTATTGTTTCCTCCTCCTACACTACTACCTTCTCTCCTTATTTATCATTTAACAAACGCAATATCCATATGGAAATAATCACCTTCTCTGATGAATTCGTTGTATACAGACAAATTCCTATTAAACATAAGAAGAATACCTATGTTGGATGGTAATAATCCAACAAAAGAGTTTTCACTATTTGTATGCAAGATTTTGTGCTTATTTCAGGAACAACTATGTTTCTCTATTTTGAGATTTATTCCCAAGAAAGAACTATGTAATGATTTAACTGAAAATCATAACCAGAAATAATGGGTACGAAGATTATGAATTGTTTCAACTATTACTATTAATTTTTTTATTATAATTATCACCATAACGAAACTCTTGTATTCGTCTTAATGCTGACACGTAACTATCATTCTTATCTTTAATATGATGTCTATATGTATTACATTAAATTAAGGTAATAAAATATAGATAAAAAGTATACAACAGAATATAGTTTATGTTCTATTTCTTTATTATTTGTTTTAAGATTATGAATATGTTCATCAACAACGCTCAATGCGTTATTGACTGGATGGAATTTAAGATAAACTATTGACTTTAGATATTTAAACACTCATCAAACTCAAAATATTAAATCAAGTTATTTCTATTTATCGAAACAGAATATAATGATATCTTATATATTGCCTAATTTTTATTAGTATCTATTTTGTATTTCAGAATTTGTTATTAAAGTTTTATTGGTCATATACTGAAAAATATCTAATTTTAGTTATTATAATTCCAAGAAATATAAGCTCTGTAGCAATATGTATATATATGATCAATTATATAATTATAATTTTAAATTAGACACAAGAATATATATCAGATCTTTAGCTTTAATTTTCAGTTAATATTTAATATCTTAAAGTTAATATAATGAATTAGATATCTTTACAGAACGTAATTATTTATAATATCCTAGAAGATTTTTGTACGAAATAACTTTATTATGGTTCAAAATCTGTAATTTACTTGATAATGAAATTATAGATGCATTTTTATATTTCTTTTGCCATTTTATAACTATTGATTAAAGTTTTAGACAACTCTCCTCCAATAATCATTTCAGGTGCATGTTTGAATTTTGAAAAGGAAAGAACAAAAATTATTAGATATATAGATGAATTAGAGTTAGTTATAAGATTTAATTTTGATTATGAAGTTTCTTCTAATGGTAATGCATTTGGATGGGATTTTTTTCAAATTTATTTTGATCCACTATTTATTGGAAAATTAACAGAAATTTATCAAGATATAATAAACGAAGAAGGGGTAACGGTGGAACAACAATTTGTATTATGGTTATCAAAACAATTTAAGAAAAAAAATATAGATTATAATCTGAAATTACTTGAAATTCCGTATGAATCAACAAAAGGATTTAGGTTAGATCCAAACAATTATCGTGATGATAGTTTACTAGAAGATCTCCGATAATTACTTAATAACAACTCATAGGTCTAGATAAGATTTAGTAATTTTATTTCTAACACAATTAACAGTTACAAATTCATTTATTTTTTATTAATTCAAAATAAATGTTTAAATTTATTTATCTGTGTGATGATAACTATTAATATGACTTAAACTCGAGAATATGTTTAATTTATGATATTATTTGAAAAACCTGTATTAGGAAACTGGAATCTAACAGATCTTATAGATACCAAAAATATCAATTCCAAGATTTATATAGAGGAAATCAATAATGATCTGAAAATTTTTGAAAAATTTAAATCTAATCTAAATAATTCTATCACTACCCCAAAATTTATGACTATTTTGAAACAAATAGAAAAGATCTCGGAAAAACTTAACATAATAATGGGTTACGCACATTTACAATATAGTTCCGACACTACTTCAAACACCTATTCTGCATTAGTCACAGAAATGGAATTATTTGGTACAGAAATCTCTAATAAATTACTTTATTTTGATATTTGGTTTAAAAATTTATTAAGTCAGAAAAAAGCTGATGAACTAATAAGAAATATTGATCCCGTATATGTGGAATTTCTTCGACATAAAAGACTTATGGGAAAGTATACGCTTTCAGAACAAGAAGAAAAACTTGTAAATATTTTCGAGGTAACAGGACCCAGCGCACTCGTTAAGATTTATGATAGAATGACTAATGATTTCGAATTTGTGGCATATATCAAAAAAGTAGATAAGATACAGAAAAGGAAATTTGCAAATAAGGAAAAATTAATGTCATTGGTAAGAAGTCACAATCCGCAGGAGAGAGAAGCTGCATATAAATCGTTATTGAATGTCTATGAGAAATATAGTGGAATATTGGGTGAAATCTATGTTAATTTAATCATTCAATGGTATGAAGAAAATATTAAAGTGAGGGGATTTAACTCCCCGATCTCGGTTAGAAATATGTATAATAATATTGATGACAAAGTAGTAGATGTTCTATTAGATACCTGTAGACAATATGCTGATATCTTCCAAAAATATTTCATATTGAAAGCAAAAATGCTTGGTATGAAAAAATTAACACGTTATCATTTATACGCACCATTAGTCATACAAGGTAAGAGAAAAAAATATACTTATGAACAGGCAGTCAATTTAGTTCTAGAGGTATTTGAATCATTTAATCCGAAATTCAGAGACTTTGCTGAGTTGATATTAAATAATAACCATGTTGATTCTGCAATAAGGAAAGGCAAAATGGGTGGTGCATTTTGTTCTACTATTACGCCTAAAATAATTCCTTACGTGCTGCTTAATTTTAATGGACAGTCAAGGGATGTTTCAACCTTAGCCCATGAATTTGGTCATGCTATACATAGTTTATGTTCCAGAAACTTACCAATAACCGTCTCAAATGCACCTTTGCCATTAGCTGAAACCGCATCAGTATTTGCTGAAATGTTATTGAATGAAAAACTAGTAGAAGAAGCGGAAATTAATGAACGGAAAATATTGTTAGCAGAGCAAATTGATGATATGTACGCTACTATAATGCGTCAATCATTTTTTACACTTTTCGAAATTGATGCACATGAGAAAATAACTAAAGAAAATTTTACGATCGATGACCTTTCCCATCTTTATCACGATAATTTAAATAAGCAATTTGGAAGTTCTATGATTGTTTCCAAAGATTTTCGATGGGAATGGCTCTATATTCCTCATTTTTATCATACTCCATTTTATTGCTACGCATATTCATTTGGTAATTTATTAGTACTATCACTATTCAATCAGTATAAAAAGGAAGGTCGTTCTTTTTTTCCAAATTATCTAAAAATACTTTCTGCTGGGGGATCTATAAAACCTGATCATCTATTAAATGAAATTGGAATTGATATTTCCACTAGTAATTTTTGGCAACAAGGGTTTGAGTTAGTCAAGGCTAAAGTAATAGAGTTAGAAAAAATTTTGCAAGTATAATTGTTTGATAAAAGTATATACTGTTGATTTCTTTTTTCTGTACTATTAATTAAAGATAATATCCCCCTAATCTGCTTTGTTAAAAGATAATATTCATTTCCTTTAATAAAAAATCATAAATATTTTTCACTATTGTATTATTATACATAGAAACAAAGGATCGCATCTAGTTATGTACATGTAATATATATCCTTGATTTTGTTTAAAAGGATAATAGTCATTAAAACTTTCTATTCTGTCTTCCAAATATTGGTTGACTCTACATCAAACTATTCTGAGATACAAGATATCTGATGAATTTTTCTGCAAAAAGCATTTTCTCTTCAAAATATAATTTCCAAGCACAGAACTATAGATGGTTCTAAGCAAAACTACAGTCAAAAAATTCTGCTCTCCTATTTGAATAATGGTTCATGTATAATAGAAGCAGTTAGTCTTTTTTTCTTTTGAATATCTTGTACGAACCAATCATTTAATCCAATTCCATACAGACAGGTAATTTCTCTTTTCATGTCTAATATAATCAATACTTAGATGTACTACATGAACTTAAACCAAGTATAGATTATGATAATTGGGTATAATACAAGGAAATGTATTTTTTCAAATTTGATTTTATTAATTTCACAAATACAAGTTTCTTAGCTATATCTTTCGCTGCTTATCTAAACAAAAGAGATTATTGATAGAAAATTTTATCATTCTATTTTAGTTGATTACTATGAATTGCTAATGCATGTATATTAGTTAAAAATGTAATACATTTACAGTAAAAACAAGTTCTAATTTATTAATTAATCAAATCATTCCACCTGAGACGGAACTTATTTTACGTATTTTGTTATGACCTGTTTTGTGTTTATGATCATCTACATCCGAATTAAAAAAGAAACTATCATGACAATCTTCACAGTACCAGATAGTATTCAAGTCGTCTGGATGCATAGCTTAATCTATAACTAATGCAATATAAGAAATTAGTAATTATCTAATATTAAAAAAAAAGAAACTATCTGCTATTTGAAAATCCTATATTATTGTTATGCATTTAACTAATATAATAAAATTAAGTTTCATTTGATAGTAAAACATACTCTTTTTTCTATTTTAATAAATTAAACTTCAATACTAAGAATAATAAAATTAGTTGAAATTACACTTTCTGTATATATTATACGAAATAACTTTATATTCATTCTAATCACCAGATGCAAATATCTGCTCAGAACTATTATCTTATAATCCTATATGTCTTCTCTGTGCTGTTGATGATTTGATCCTTTATATATGCACCATCAAAACCTTTATCAATAATACTTAATAATTCAAAATAAAGACTACTCTGTTTTCTAACATATATAGTGCTCTGGAAATTAAAATGACTAATAAAATTATCGTATCGCTTCTAATATTTTTTCATTAGATAAAATATTATTTAGTTCATCTTCTTTCATCAATTTTTTGTCTAATACTAGTTCTTTGATACCTTTTCCGGTTTTTAATGATTCTTTGTAAATTTCTGCCGCTTTTAGATATCCGATATATGGATTTAATAATGTAATTAAGATAGGACTCCTTTCTACCTGATTTCTTAATTTTTCAATGTTTGGTTGTATTCCTTTTATAAAATTGGAAGCAAAGATTGGAAGGAAATTTATAAACATGTCAGTAGAATCTAAGATATTTTTTAGCATGCTTGGTAACATAACATTTAATTCAAATTGACCAGCTTGAGCAGCCAATGCAACTGAATGATCTCGTCCTATAACATCAAAGCAAATCATGTTTAGACATTCTGCAAGTGAAGGATTTACCTTTCCAGGCATTATTGAAGATCCTGCATGAACTGCTGGGATAAGGATTTCTCCTAATCCCGCAATAGGTCCAGAAGCCATGAGTCTTAAGTCGTTAGCCATTTTAATTAACTCTAAGGAGAGATTCCTCAGTGAGGAAGAGAAATTAACTATATCATATTTACTTTGTAAAGAATAAAACAAGTTTCCAGATGCTTTTAAATTTAATCCTGATATTTCTGCTAGATGATTTACTACCTTCTCTTTGTAACCATTGGGTGTATTAGCTCCAGTGCCTACTGCTGTCCCACCAATTCCTATAAATTCTAACTTCTCTTTTGCTGATATTATTGATTCTTTCGCTCTTTTAATAGAAAAAACATATTCCTCAAATTCTATCCCTAGAGTAACTGGTATAGCGTCCATCAAATGAGTTCTTCCAATTTTAATAATATTAGAAAATTGTTTTGCTTTCTTTTCTAATGAATCTAATAACTTATCTAGTGAATAAATCATAAGATTTGCATTGATCAGTATAGCAATATTCATTGCTGTAGGAAAGGTGTCATTACTAGATTGGGACATGTTAACATGATCGTTAGGACTTATGATATTATATTCTCCCTTATTTTTTCCAATAATTTCTAAAGCTCTGTTAGCTATTACCTCATTTGTGTTCATATTGAAAGCTGTTCCAGCGCCTGAATTTATCGATTCTATTACAAACTCTTCCATAAATCTTCCAGCGAGAACTTCATCACAGGTTGTAACGATAGCATTTCCTATCTCTTTATCAAGTACTTTTAATTCCATATTTGCTAATGCTGCAGATTTTTTAATCATCACGAATGCTCTCACCAAGTTAATATGGGATTTTTGCCCAGTAACTATGTATTGTTTTAATGCTCGAGCAGTGAATGGACCATAGTAGGAATCTTTTGGAACTTGTATATCACCTATAGAATCTTTATCAATCCTGAATGACATTTTACTTATAGGTTAATAATATATAATTAAATTAATTGTTTATCATATCAATAATAATTTTATTTTATGTTTCATAAAAGTTTATATAATATATTTATATAGTTCACAGAACGCTTAACCAATATGCCGCAAACTAAACCTATAGTAAGTATTGAAAATGTGGTAGCATCTGCCACAATTAATCAAACTGTAAATTTAAATCAAATTACTCAAATATTTCCAGATGTTGAATACCACCCTGACCAATTTCCAGGGTTAGTATTTAGATTAAAATCTCCAAAAACTGCAACTCTAATTTTCAGTTCTGGAAAGATGGTATGTACAGGCGCGAAATCTGAAGATCAAGCTATAAAAGCAGTAAAAAGTGTTGTCCAAAAATTAAAGAAAGGAAGTATTAATATCGAAAATGAACCGATAATAGAAATACAGAATATTGTTGCATCGGCTAGTTTAGGAGGAAAAATTCACCTTGAGTTAGCTGCTCGTGTACTTCCAAGGAGTATGTATGAACCAGAACAATTTCCAGGATTAATTCATAGAATGTTGGATCCAAAGACTGTTATCTTGCTTTTTGCTAGTGGTAAACTAGTTTGTACTGGAGCAAAAAAAGAAGCCGAGGTTTATCGTGCAGTCCATAACTTGCATACGCTACTAGAAGAAAAGAATTTGATGATTTACGAGGGCTAATTACCCGATATTCTCTTTTAGTTATATTTTTACTTGTCTCAACTTTTTTCTATCTTCTTCTCCCATTAAGTTTTTAGAGGAAATGATATTCGAAATCTCTTTAATAGAAATTAAAAATTTTAAATCTATTCCCATTTTTGTAAATGTTTGAATCGTTTGTTCATTTCCTCTAAAAAGTAGGGATAACACCGTATTTATTTTTAAATTTCTTCTTCTAATTATATCTACAGCATGAACAAGAGATTTTCCTGTTGTTATAACATCATCTATAAGCAAAACCTTATTTTCCTTCTCAAATTTACCTTCGATTAGGTTATTGACACCGTATCCCTTTGCTTCTTTTCGTATATAAATTAAAGGTTTAAAAATTTCATATGCTAACGCAGAAGTAAATACTAATCCTGAAGTAGGCACTGTAGCTAGTAGATCAAACTCAATTTCTTCCTTGATTATCTTATCTCTTAACAATATGACTATCTCATGAAAAATTGATGGATAGCTCTGGATATTCCTTAAATCTATGTAATAATTGCTCTCTAAACCACTAGATAGTTTAAATTTACCAACTTTTAATGAATTGGAATTTATTAAAAAAAGTGTCAATCTTTCCTGAAAATCATTCATGTTAGTATTGTTATGTGAAAGAGATTTATTTTAACGCTTTTACAATACTATCTATATGCCAGAAATATGGCTTGGATATGGTACAACAAACGTAGTTCTTGATATCAAACAGGAAAATCTTAATCAAATCCTACAATCTCCAAAAATTCTATCTGATGAATATCTTAATGATTTTTTAGCAAATATCAAATTCTCCAAAAATACTTTATTTGTTCCTTTATCAAGTTCTAAATTCGTATTAAAAATAATTTCAATTATCATTGAACTTTTCAACTCTAAACCTCAATTTGAATTTTCAATAGGTACTTATCCCGAGATTTTTTCTCTCATCAAAAACTTTTTCTCCAATTCTATAAAACATTTTTTTCAATTTGATCCACTAGATCTAATAAATCAAATTAAACAGTATGATCAAGTTGTTTTCATCTCTAGATTGTCATATGATCCTGTATTTGGTTTTAGTGGAACTCCTACAATTTTAATTAGAAATTCATCAAATAACCTTATGCATCAAATTTTTTCATCTTTTGACTTTGAATTTCCAAAACCTGGTACTATAAATGAACCACTAAAAATTGCTATGGAATGGTGTAATAAATTAGATATATATTCAATTGATCTGATATCATGTGCTTCGGGAATTATTAATATCAATTATACTAATGCTGATTCATTCAAAGAATCTTTTTCTACTCTAAATTCTAGATCTACTTATAATGTAGGAGAAAATAAGTCAATTATTGTTAGCTCTGGATATGAATATGAAAATCATATGACTTTAACAAATTCCTTAAATTTCTTATGGAATGTGTTACCTGTACTCAAAAAAAATGGCTCAGCTGTCTTGCTATCAGAAAATAATAAAGGAATAGGAGAAGGAGCATTAAAAATGTTTATCGAGGGAAGATTAGACAAAAATAAAATTAAAAAAAATTATATTAATGGGGCAGAACATTTATTTTTTTTAGATTTTCTAAAAAATCATTACAATCTTGGGATTGTTTCATCGTTGCCTTTTTACTACACACATAAAAAATTAGGATTTGTTACCTTTAATAATATTAAAGAGGTTCTCGTAACATTTATGTCAACATACGGCAAAAATAGCAAGATTTTGGTGTGTCCTGAACCTGATGTTACTTTGTTACAAAAATAAGTTCTAAAAATTTTTAATTCTTTAACATATTTAATAATTCCTTCTCTTATTGTTTATATACAGTTAAATACTTTATCAAAATTAATCTTATACATTTGCAATCAGAACTCAGAAATGTTGGAAATTATATTATTCGTCATTGTGAAGAAGAGGATCTTAAATCTGTCATTGATATAAATATGGTTACACTTCCTGAACATTATTCTGATTATTTTTTTAGCTCTCTTCTAACAGAACTTCCTGAGGCTTTCATTGTGGCAGAACTTAAAAATCAAGTAATAGGCTATATAATGTGCAAAATAGAATTTGGTTTTTCTAATTTCCGGAAATTAGGATTTGTTAAAAAAGGACATGTCGTATCTGTTGCTGTATTAGAAGAACATAGAGGCAAAGGAATAGGAAGGGCTTTGGTTTTGGAAGCAATAAAAGGTCTTAGACAAAGAAAAGGAGATGAAGTTTATCTGGAAGTACGGGTAAGTAACGCCACTGCTGTGAAATTATACCAAAATATAAGCTTTCACATCAAATCTAAACTTTCTTCATACTATCGAGACGGTGAGGATGCATACTTGATGGCAAAAGATCTTAGTTAGAGATATATAATATTTTAATCTCGTTTTCTTATAATGAAAGGCAATAAGTCAACTGGAATCTTTTTATTAACTATCCCGCTACTGTTATTTTTAGCATATATTTATCTATTATTTTTATCATCTTATGATCTATTAATAATTAAACTTACTATAACCGCAACCGTTGGTATTGTAGTTACTGTTTTTATTTGGATAGGCTACACAATGGTATCTGCTTCTCAGACTACAAAATTATCTGATGAGTAAATACTGAAAATTACAGTAAATAAATATCTGTGACAACCTGATAAATTCTAGGACCTACTTCTCTGATCACTCTACATGTAATTATTTTCTTTTTATAATTTTTGAAGATATTCATACTATACTCTATTCCATCATTAATAGCGTTTTTTTTGTTATTAGATTTGATATGTGCAAAAAAATGAACTATACCTTTTTTATTTTCAAGTGATAATACTGCTGACTCTATAAATTCATATGCCTTTTCTGGAAGTGGCATCAATACTCTAGTTCCTACTCCTATCAATTTATTTGATATTACGTTATTCGCATCGCCTAAAAGCGGGATCACCCTATTTTCAACCTTATTTAATTTGCAATTGGTTATACAAAGTTCTATAGCCGTTGGATTGGAATCAATGCTATATACTATACAGTCGGGGTTTTTTTTTGCTAATATAATGGAATATGTACCTATCCCAGCAAACATGTTGACGATTATCTCCCTTTCTCCTATTAACTTTGTAATTCTGAGTCTCTCTGTTGAGAGTCTAGGTGAAAAATATGTTTTCGAAACATCAACCTTGAAAACACATCCATGTTCTTTATATTCTGTAACCGTTTTTTCTTCCCCTGCTAAGAATTCTAGGTTTCTTATACGATAATCTCCTGCTACTGGAGATGTTTGTTGAAAAATTGTATTAACATTTTTGATCTTATTTAATAACGTTTTGGCAATCAAGTACTTTTTAGAATATAGTGATTCTGGGATTTTTATTATAACAATATCTCCTATTACGTCAAAGGATGAATATAGTTTAGTTATTTCTTCTAAGGATAGAGTATTTATTAATACATCCTTAAGCATATGTGCCATATCTTTTAACTTAAATAGTAATATTCTCCTGATTCTTTTTGCATTTTATCTAGTCGACTTAAATCTTTATTTACCCTAGGTCTCCCTGTACTCTCATCTCTCCTGAACGTAATTGAAATATTTTTCAGAAATTGATTCATACCATTTATCTTTGACATTGGTGCAGAAGCATAACCTTCTATACTTGGAGAACCTTCGAATATTATTAAAGAATCCGCAACAATGTCTATTAACTGCATGTCGTGATCTATAATTATAGCAGATTTATTTTGTGCCCTTACGAATCTCTGAATAAATTTTGCTAATGCTATTCTCTCTTCTATATCAAGAAATGCGGATGGTTCGTCTAATGCATAAATTTCAGCATTTTGAATTAGTGTGGAAGTAATAGCTATTTTTTGAAGTTCGCCACCACTTAAATTTTTAACATTTTTATCATATAATTTTTTAATTCCCATTGGAATAATGATCTGTTCCTCAACTAAACTCCCTTCAATGGCATTTTGATAAACATAATATAATAATGACTTAACATCTCCATCGTAATCTTGACTTATATATTGTGGTTTATACGATATTTTTGAGTGTGTTTCTACAGTACCTTCAGTAGTTTTTTCAATACCTGCTATTATCTTCATAAATGTAGTTTTTCCCAAAGCATTAGCACCTGTAATGCCAATTACCTCGCCCTTTCTGATTCCTCCTGCAGATATTTTAACATTAAAAGAATTAAATTTTTTTACTAAAGTTGAATATTGAGTAACCTTTGTGTTTAGCAATATGTCTTCAGTTGGATTAAATGAATCAAATCTAAACATTTTTTCTCGAAATCTTACATTTTCTGATGGAATATATCCTTCTAGGAAATTATTTATTCCTATTTTTGTAGTTTGCAAACTGGAAACTATACCATACGCTCCAGGTTCACCATATAAAATATGTATATAATCAGCTAAATAATCCAATAGCGTAAGATCATGCTCAATTATTGTAACGGTTTTTCCTCTCCTAGCTAAATTTTGAATTACCTTAGCAACAGCCAATCTTTGATAAATATCGTTATAGGATGAGGGTTCATCAAAAAAATAATAATCTGCATCTTTTACCGTAGTGATCGCCACAGCCAATCTCTGTAATTCTCCGCCACTTAATTCATTTATGTTCTTATTCAATGAACTTGTAAGGTTTAATTGTTCTACAATTTGATCTGACATATCCAATTCATCAAATTTACGTAACATTTCCTTTGTAGTTCCTTTAAAAAATTTTGGAATTTTATATACAAGTTGAGGTTTTATAGATACTTTTGTATTTGCACTTGATATAGTTTCAAAATGTGTCTTTAACTCGGTTCCATGAAATTTTTCAAAGACATCCTCCCACTCTACTTTCTTACCATATTCACCAAAATTTGGCTTCAAATTACCAGATAATATGTTTATTATAGTCGATTTACCCATTCCATTTCTTCCCAATAGTCCTACCACAGACCCCTTCTTAGGTGTCGGTAAATGATACAATCTGAAGGAATTTATTCCGTATTGATGAATTTTATGTTCACCTAATTCTTTTGGTAAGTTAACAATTACTATTGCATCAAAAGGACATTTTTTAACACATATTCCACATCCCGTACACAGATCTTCTGAAATTACTGCTTTGCCATCTTCGGGTCTCTGGACAATACATTCACCTCCTGTCTTATTTACTGGACAGTAAACTATACATTCTAATCCACATTTCTTTGGTTTGCATAACTCTTCATCCAACACAGCTACCCTAGAAGACGGTTCTATCAAGTTAATTATTCACTTTAATTTTATAAATATGTATTATATCTCTTGCTGGGTTTATATTCATTGCATTTATTTTTAATTAACTTTTCAAAAAGGATTAAATTAACCACCTTGATTCTCTATAACAGCCGGTCATAGTGGCAGGGCGCGACCCGGTCCCATACCGAACCCGGAAGTCAAACCTGTCGTCGCTGCCTAGTACTGATCTACGAGAGTGGTTGGGAAGGGGCAGTGCTGGCGTTAAATTGACTTGGTATTGCTTTCAAAAATTTTTATTATTTGGAATCTCCTATTAACAATTTGATAATAGTTTTTATTCCAAATCCTGTTGCTCCATTAGTATTATAAGATTTAGAAATTGTTCCCTCCTGAATCCATGCAGTTCCAGCTATGTCAATATGTACCCATGGAACATTTTCTACAAAATTTGACAAAAAAGCAGCTGCAGTTATTGCTCCACCTGCCCTGCCTCCTATATTTTTTATATCGGCATAATTACTTTTGATCTGTTCATGGAAATCATCGAATAAAGGCAATTCCCACATTTTCTCTCCGGTTGTATTAGAAATTGATAAAATTTTTTTAATTAAATTTGAATTATTTCCCATTATTCCAGCTACATTAGATCCTAAAGCAATTATACAAGCGCCAGTCAATGTTGCCATATCTATTACATATTTAGGGTTAAACGTAGATATTCCATAGGATAATGCATCTGCTAGTATTAACCTGCCTTCTGCATCGGTATTCAATACTTCCACCTTTTTTCCATTATACATCTCAATAATATCACTTGGCCTATATGAATAGCCAGAAGGCATATTTTCTACAGCTGGGATTATTCCTATTACATTCATCCTAGGCTTTAAAAGTGATAGAGCTTTGATGATTGAGATAATATTCACTCCTCCACATTTGTCAAATTTCATTTCATCCATTTTTTCACTTGGTTTAATAGACAATCCTCCAGAATCAAAAGTTACTGCCTTTCCTACCAATAGAACCGGTTTTTCACTAATTTTAGTTCCAATATATTTTAAGATTATAAATTTTGGTTCATTTTTACTTCCTTTCCCTACGGAGATTATTCCATTTAGTTTAACTGATTCCATCTCCTTGTAATCAATAATTGTTGTTTTTACTCGTTCTTTATTCATATTCATAGCAAGTCTAGCTAGATACTCTGGAGAGCATTCATTAGGAGGCATATTAGCTATATCTTTAGCAAAATTTATTGTTTCAGATATTATACACGTTTTATCAATAATTTTCTGAGGATTTTTTATTTTTGACTCACAAATTATTGTTACCTTCTGAAGAACATTTTTTTCAATCTTTGATTTATATTTATTGAAGGAGTAAGTTGAAAGAATAATTCCATCAGTTATGGCTTCAATTGTTTCTTCAGATGAATCAAATGCAATAATGGAAAATTCTCTGATTTCAAATTCTTTTAAGTGATTTATTATTTTTCCTGTAATTATTCTAGCCTTTTCCTGAGTAAAATCTTTTCTATTTTGTAAACCAACAAATAATATTTTTTGAGAAGTTCTTAATGTAGAAAATCCATTGATCAAACCGAACTTTGAGCTAGATTTTTCTATAAATTCTTTTCCGATTTTACCTAATTCTGGCTGTATTTTCTCAAAGATTACCGAGTAATCTTCATTTGCAAAACAACCTATAACTAACAATTGAGAATTTATTTTTTTTGCAATATTATCTGCTATAATTCTTAACATGTTTTTGAATTATAGCTTGAATATTTTAAACTATTGTATACTTTAAAATAATAGATATAAAAAATGAACCAGCTAGATTTTTATCTATCTTAATATTTTGTTCCATTATCCAACTTACATGGTCGGGAGATATGGTAAATGAAATTCGGTATGCGCTATTTGGATCTGAGAGAAAAAGTCCGTCAAGTTAGGATAAATGCCATAAAAGGTATATCTGAGGCTGGATCTGGTCATCCAGGAGCATCATTTTCTGCAGCAGAAATAATGGGTGTTTTATACTTTAGAATACTAAAACACAATCCATTGGATCCCGAATGGTCAGAACGAGATTACTTTATAAACTCAAAAGGTCATTCTGCTCCTGGTTATTACGCAACTTTGGCGGTTGCAGGTTATTTTCCAACGGAAGAAATGAAGGATTTGAGAAAACTGGGATCAAGACTGCAAGGTCATCCTGTAATGTATTCTAAATATCTAGAAAATCACTCTTTGCCTGGTGTAGAATTTTCTGCTGGTTCAGAAGGTATAGGTCTTTCAGTATCAATTGGGTTATCTTTAGCCAATATAATTAACAACAGAAACAACTATGTTTATGTGTTATTAGGTGATGGTGAGACTAATGAAGGTCAAGTATGGGAAGCTGCAATGACAGCCCCAAAATATAAACTTGATAAGCTAATTGCATTTCTTGATAGAAATAGTATACAACAAGACGGTTTTACTGAAGATGTTATGCCATTAAATCCAGTTAGAGATAAATGGCTTGCATTTAATTGGAATGTAATTGAAATAAATGGACACAAATTAGAACAAATCATGGAAGCTTTGAATAAAGCAAATCAAATAAAAGATAAGCCTACAATTATAATTGCTAATACAATAAAAGGCAATGGAATAAAACATATGGCAAATAATCCAAAATGGCATGGAAAAGCGCCTAACCCTGAACAACTACCATTGTTGCTAGAAGAATTAGTAGGCGATTATATGATTGCTCCATCAATTATTGCCGGTAAAAAAGAAAATTATGAGGAAAAAATAAAGAAGGCTGAACGAGCCGGAGCTGATATTGTTCACTTAGATGTAATGGATGGCAAGTTTGTGCCTAATAGAACTTTTTTGGCAGATACAATCAAGAAATTACGCCCAATAACCAATCTTCCATTCGATGCTCATCTTATGATTGAAAAGCCACATCTTTATATCGATGATTATATTGACGCAGCTTGTGATATCATTACTGTTCATACTGAGACTTGCAATAAAGAGCAATTCATGTTGATAAGAGATAAAGTGTTGTCTAACGGGATTAGTTTAGGCATAGCCATTAACCCCGAATCCAATATTCCAAGCTGGATTATACCTTTTCTGAATTCTATCGATGTAATAATAGTAATGTCAGTACATCCAGGATTTTCAGGCCAAAAGTTTATTCCAGAAATAACATCTAAAATTGCTAGTTTAAATAAGTTTTTACAAATTCAAGGATTTAAAGGATATATTGAGGCAGACGGGGGGATCGATGCATCTACAGTTCAACAGGTTTATGATGCCGGGGCAAGAATATTAGTAGCAGGAAGTGCTGTCTTTTCGAATAATGATATAAATGCAGCTATTATCCAATTAAGACACAAAACAAATGTAACACTTGAGAGAAATCTTTTAAGAAAGGCAGATGAAAATAATATAAGAAAAGATTGGTTAATTGCACGAAAACATATTTTGATTCCATTGGCAAATGAACTTGGTATAGAGGGAGAACTAAATGAACTCTGATATCAAATATGCAGATATGCGTTCTGCTTATGGTAACACATTGGTAGAATTAGGTTCTGTTAATAAGGATATTGTTTGTGTAGGATCGGATACTACTGATTCCCTTAAAACAAAGAAATTTGGGGATAAATTTCCTGAAAGATTTTTTAATATAGGAATAGCAGAAGCTAATTTAGTTTCAATTGCTGCGGGTTTAGCTATCGGAGGAAAAATCGCATTTGCTAGTACATATGCAGCCTTTTTACCAGGGAGATGTCTAGATCAAATAAGGAATGCAATATGTTATCCAGATCTAAATGTAAAGCTAGTTGTCTCTCATGCAGGTTTAACGGTAGGTCCTGATGGGGCTTCACATCAGCAGATAGAAGATTTATCTATAATGCGATCAATCCCTAATATGAAGGTAATAACGCCCTCTGATGCCGTCGCTGTTACAAAACTTATAAAAAATATAGTAGAAACTCAAGGACCTTTTTACATGCGACTTGCTCGACCATCAAGCGAAGTAATATATGACGAAAATGATTCAGATTTTAAAATTGGGCAAGGAAATATTTTGAGGGATGGCTCTGATATGACTATTATCAGTTGTGGATTAATGGTTTACAAATCTTTAAAAGTTGCAAATAACTTGAAAAAGGATTATGGTATTTCATGCAGGGTAATAGATTGTTATTCCATAAAACCAATTGATAGGAAGATGATTATCAAAGCTGCTAAAGAAACAGGTTCTATAATTACTGTAGAAGAACATAATTATATTGGAGGTCTAGGAAGTGCAGTTGCTGAAGTATGTTGTGATGAATACCCTTGTCATGTAAAACGTATTGGTATTATGGACACATTTGGTGAATCTGCTAGAGATACAGAGTTAGATTTATTGCTTGAAAAATATGGCCTAAGCGAAAAAGAAATAGAACGGAACGTATTAAATTTAACAAGAATAATAAATGGAAATATTTCTTGACACTGCTAGCTTGAAGGCTATACGTCATTACAATGAAATGGGTATGGTAGACGGAATCACAACTAATCCTACTCTTCTCTCTAAAGAGGATGAAAATCCGGAAGAGATAATGCATAAAATAGTAGATATTATTAAAGGACCAGTGAGTTTAGAAGTTATAGGAACCGAAACAGAACAAATGATTGACGAAGCACATAATCTTACAAAGTATGGTTCAAACGTTATAGTAAAAATTCCAATGATTCCAGCAGGTTTGAAGGCAGTAAAAATCTTAAAAAATGAGGGTATAAAAACTAATGTCACTTTGATTTTTTCTGCTAATCAAGCTCTTCTTGCAGCAAAAGCTGGTGCTTCATACGTAAGTCCGTTTATCGGTAGACTCGATGATACTGGTCAAGATGGGATGAATATTATTAGTGAAATAAAACAAATTTTTACAAATTATCAATATACAGCAAAAATTCTCGTTGCAAGTATACGACATCCTATTCATGTAATTCAATCTGCAAAAATAGGAGCAGATGTAGTTACAATGCCTCCGGAAATTTTAGGAAAAATGCTTTCTCATCCATTAACTGATAAAGGACTAAAAACATTTCTTGCTGACTGGGAAAATTTACAAAACAAAATTAAAGTTAAAAACTAATAATCTGTCTTTACAACAATCATTACTAGGTATCAAATTATTCTAACCACTCTGCCCTGACTTAAATGATAAATTTGTATTCCTATATCATCATGTGGTATCTTCAAACATTTCAATTTCTCTAATCTAAGAAGGTTCACTTTTCTATGATTATGTCTGGAACTTTATGCTCTCCAAAATAGAGGGCATGCATGATAAATACTTTTAAATTTATTCATTCATCAGTATGCAAACACAGAACTTAATTCATGAAATCATATTTTATTACAAGAACCTAAAAATTTTCCACCTTGTGATAAATTTAGAAGTTTCAAAAATCATATCTAAAACTATTCTAACTATAGAAAATATACAAAATTATTATTAATAATGAATCACTATTTTTTATAATGAAAAAAGTTATAGCATATTCAACAACCCTGATGTCGCTATTAGTTATTGGTGCTATTAGTAATATCAACTACAATAACAACAGTAATGACAATTTAGTAAAGGCATTTGCTCAAATCGAACCAGAAGATATTCAAAGTATGCAATCTATGGGTGAAGTCAGTACCATGGGAATGTCTAATAAATCTGAATCAAAGCAGATGATGAATTGGACAGGAACAATTGATGTACATGCTACAATTGGAGAGGCATTTAAATCTAAAATAAATGTAACCATAACAGATGCAATAACCACTGCTCAAAATAGTGTAGGATCGAATTCCTTTGTTAAGGAGGCAGAGTTAACTGAAGCACACAACTATCTTATCTATAAAGTTAAAGTTGTAGACGAAAACATGAAAAAGTATAAGGTAGGAGTAGATCCTGGAACCGGAGATGTCTTGTTTAAGAAGGAAATTACTTGGTATGATGAACATACAATGAACTACGGTCAAGACAAAGGAGAAAAGTACGGTAAAGGATACAACTGAGGACTAACCTAAAATAATAGGATATTATTTGTGAATCAAATCACAAATTTTTTTTATATAGAATATGTTTTATCAATATCATTAAAATATGATAATTTTATTTAACATAAAGATTCCAGTTTTTGATTTTATTATTAATGTTCAATGTTCTACAGAGTAATGTATGATATATCTAATATACAAACAAATTTCAGAGACTGTTAGACTATAGTAGTATCATGATTTTTGGAATTGGGGAAGATTAGAAAATTAGTAAAGATTATTTTATAAAATAAGATACGCATACCTTCTCTTAATTGGAATATCAATAGCTTAATAGGTCTATATAAAAATATAATTTTAATTCCAACATTTTTTATATGCATAAAAAAGCAAGCTTGGCGATCTCGGAATAGTACTCGCACTTGATTTTATATAGAATTTGACACTTTTAATCTTCCAACTGCTATCCTAACTAATAAAAAAAATTAAAAAAAATATTTTAATGTATATTAAAATAAAAGTTAATTACAAAAACCTCAGGTTTACTGACTTTCAGAATGGATTAAAGAAACAAAAAGAGATAATAAATAATTAAATAAATAACTAGCATAGTTCCTAGATTGGTAGGTTAGTCCATATAATAACTCTGTATCTCTCTAACTCAGTCTCGTACTGATCTATCTTTTTGTTATTATGTAGTTCTGCAAACAAGTCTTTTATCTCTTCTTTAGGATATTTTCCATTCTATCAAGATGTGTTTTATGAAATTGTCTTGTGTTTCCTTTGTCTGCTTCTATAGGTTAATATGGTCTAAAGTTTCCAAAAAAACCATATAGATGTCATTGTGACTGAAACTAATTTCCTTAGTCTAACCATCTTGACATTTTTTCCTTCTTGATAGTAGTAGCAGTAGTAGTTTTTTTAGATAAGTCGATAACTTTATTTCAATAGTTGAGTATATCCTGTGATGTCATTTCAGTATATGATTTCTTATCATCACGGAAACGTGATAAATACAAAAGCACCTGGATTTTGCCATATTTAATTCTGTCTTTAATCTTAATTTCAATTTACTCAGCAATTATATAATCACAAATGATATTGGCATTTTCTTAATTATTTATCTCTGAATTAGTTAGCATCTTTTTGATATATGGTCTGCAGGGAGAAGCAGGAGTTATAGAATCAATTTTCTTGCTTTCTGTCATAGAGATTGATAATTGTTGGTCATTATGATGATGACTATCATTATATGCTCTCTCTTGATATCTTTTCTATTAGTTTATTCCGATATGAAATTTAAAATAACTTTAAAAAATAACATCTAGACGAATGCCTATCTGTAGGTTGACTATTTCGATAACGATATCCATGGAATATCTTAAATTTTTAGCAAATTGATCACTTTTTTTGGAATATCTTCGACTCTACTAGCCAATGTCTTATTATAATTTAAATATTTCAAATTATGACCTATGTTTATCAAATCTTGAATGTCTTTTCCAACTCCAAGCGCTGCCATGTGTATTGACATACTTCTATATTTCAAAACCATTTCCTTCACCGCATCATAATTGGATGGTTCTCCATCTGTAAGAGTGATCATGATGTTTGGCTTAAACGATTTGATAAACCATAGCAATATTGAATAGATTTCTGCTAATGGTGTTCCGCCACTTGCTCTAATCTGAACTAATCTTCTTGCATTTACAGTGGACCATGGAATCTTTGGGGGTTTGATTAGCCAACACTTTACCTTTTTAGACTCGGTACTAAAAGCAAAAACAGAAAAATCTATTCCTAAATAATCTAATGCCTCGCATAATGCAACAGTTGCTTGTTTGTACTTTAGTTCAGAATCCTCTATACTACTAGAATGATCCAGTAAAATTACAACTTTTGTTCTAATTGAAATTTTGTAATCTTTTAGAAAAGGTTTATTCTGTGACTCTAGATAAATTTCTACATCCAATTCATCGCCTTTTTCTTCATGAACTTCTATCCAACCAGATTTCCAATCTCTAAAAGCAGATTTTACTTTTTGAATTAGTTCTATATCATATATTTCTGATTCATCTACATCCATCTTGTTGGGTGTACTTATATCAAAATTTTCTAAACTTTCATATCCTTTTGTCTCTGATTTTTTACTTTCCTTTATCAGGGTTTCATACTCCTTTACTACCTCCTTAGCTTCTATTATTTCCTTAATTGATTTGTCAAATTCTTTACTCACTAATTTAGATTTTACAATTTTTTCTAACTGTTTTATCAATTCTGACTTGTTTAGAGCCATTCCTAATTTCGATCTGGGGGTAATAATAGGAATTGATAATAAAGGATCTATCTGTAATCGTTTTATGATTTCTCGTACTTCTCCATATAACCAATCTGTTCCTCGATTATGTTCAATTGCATCATTTATACATTTATTCGCGTAATCGACGGCATTTTTTACCCTATCAAACTCATTACCAAATAATTCACCTTTAATATATCCAGTAAGGAAATATTGTGAAAAAGCCTCTATTATTTTGTGTCTTCCGTATATGGAATTTAGTAAAGGTTTTGACATCCATGACATTGCTTCATAGAAAATAATTTCTTTAAACATACCTTGCCACGTTTCAAGGCCTAGGGTTTCAATTCTTTTCGATTCTAAACAATTTAGTATAAAACCATATGCATGATCTTTGCTAGATGCTTTAACTTTTGTACTATATTTTATCCTCATAGCTTCGTACCATAGAGTTACCCTCCATTGTCTATATTTATCAAAATCCTCCCCATGAAAATCATTCAAAGTAGAAATAAAAATATGCTGTTTGTCGATATCAGTATGCGGATGATTATCAGAAGATATTGAAACAATAACTTTAGGATTTTCAGACCATCGTCTTGCTAAAAAAATCGATATGTCTAAAAGTATGTCATTTCTTAAATTTCTTTTACTTAATGACATATTTATGATCATCCAAAAATAGAAGTTATCATATCCATTACTTTTCTAAATTCTACTTCTCCCCATTGATTATATACATTAGCAAAAACTATCTCAGCAGATAATTTCGGATCGGTTCCTATGTTAATTAATTTAGAAAATGCTATTGTTTCTCTTAGACTTGGACCATAATACAATTCTTCAACAGCTGCTGCTTCTCTTAATCCCTTTGCTAACTTTATTGCACGTTGCACCAAAACAATATTTTCGTTATTTACATCTGCATGATGTTTAATTATTTCTAGTTCAATGTCTTCTGGTGGATAGTCCATACTTATTCTGATGGGAAATCTACTTAATAATTGTGGAGGCAGCTCTTTTGTTCCTACATGTGATAAGGGATTAATGGTAGCTATAACAAACCATTCATTATGTGCATATATAGTTTGTCCCTCTGCTTCTTTTAGTATTAATTGTCTTCTTTCGTCCAATGCTTCATCCAATCTCAAAAGCATATCTGGTTCAGCTGCATTTAACTCGTCTAGGTAAAGGATTCCTCCCTCTCTCATTGACTTTATTAAAATACCTTCAATAAACTTAATATCGCCATTCTCTATAGTTTTAGTTCCAATGAGGTGAGATTCCCTAGTTCTTAAACTAAAATTCACTGAAAAAATATTTTTTTTAACATCTTCTGCAAATTTTCTTACAAGTGATGTCTTTCCAGTACCCTTTGGTCCAATGATTAAAGTAAAGAGCTTAAGTTTATTAGCCCTATTTAAAATGTCAATCGATCCATTCCAATCTAAATATTTGATACTCTCAATTACACTACTCATACAATGAATTTGTATTAATTAATTTATAAATTAACCTAAGCTATGAATAAATTATATATTCATCTACTTATCATTAATTTTTTATTGTTAATATAATCTGTTAGTAATATTTTATCAATTACCTCTGGGTTTATGTAATACGATCTCCCATTCACAATTCTTTCCATTTCATTCACATAGTTCAATAAAGAATCTTCTTCACTTATCATTATTGTATCAATTTCGATTCCTATTTTTTTGCATTTTTTTGCTTCTATAATAGTGTGTTCGCCTATAAATTGATCTACTTGTCTGTATCGATAACATAAGTAAACTAGTTCTCCAAATCTAACATCCAGGTCCATATTCCTGGTCTGTTTTATATAATTTTTAGTTTCATCATCGGGAATATAAAAATTTGAATAAGGTCTTTGAGATATCATTTTTTCCTTTTCCTCATTATCAATAAAACATGCACTCGGATGACCATCTGTAATCAAGACTATTCTTTTACTTTCAAAGGAGTTCTTGTTCAATATTTTTTTAGCCAATCTTAAAGCTGCCTGATAGTTCGTGTAATGAAGAAAATCGGTTCCAGGTTCGAATGTTTTAAGATAGGGAATGTCTGTAGGCTTAACTTTTGAAGCAAGAGCACCAAATCCTATTATTTCAATAACATCAGATGGAAAATATTTTCTATTCAATAGATATAAAGTCCACAACGCCTTTTTTGCTGCTTCGATTCTACTTAAATCTCCATATAAAGTTGAATATCTCATCGTAGAACTGAGATCGATACAATAAACTATTGCAACTCTAACATCTTTTACCGTTTCATATTCTTCAAAATCTTCAACATCAACTTCTATCGGGAGCTCTATCTTTTTCTTATTTTTTGCAAGCCGTTGGATAGAATTCAACAACGATTTTGGTACATCGATAAGCCTAATATCATCTCCAACTTCATATCTCTTTGTTGTATCTAATATCAATGAGCCATTACCTTGATTTCTTGTTTCATGTAATCCAAAATCTCCACCTTTGAGCTCTTTCATGACATCGTGCAGAATTTTTTGTCCAACAATTGTAAATCCTTTGTTACTCAACCATTTATCTGATTTCTTCAAATATCCTTTCTTAATGAGCAAGGAAATTATAGGACCTTGTTTTTTCTCCTTTATTTCATTATCATTAATATTAAATTTATTCGCATCAACTTTATTGATATTACTAATATTATCTTTAAATTTATTTTTCTTCCATATCTCTTGTAATGTTGATTCTAACTCTTCTAATGCTGGTGTTCTTTCTTTCAGAACCTCTCTTCCAACTGTTTTAAGCAGTTCATCTAAAGCCTCATTAGATAAATTTTGTTCGTCTTCTTCTTCTTTTCTTTGAGTTCCATCTAGTTTATCATCAAATGGAAAATATATAAAATCTTTTCCTGTGTTATATTGTACTTTCATAAGTATCTCTTTCCGTTCTATCTAGTATTGGATTGTCTAAATTTCTTAACCCTTCTAAAATAAGTTCTAGTATTGAAAACATATATTCTAAATTATTATCTTCGGCAAATAATATTCCATTGGTTTGAATTCCATTTTTTATTAATAATTCTACAAATTCATCTTTTTCTTTTTTTAATTTTTTTGAAATTTGATCTATTATTTGAATTAAATTTGGGAAATTTTTTAATTGGTTTTCATAGTTATTATTTGTGGATTCCGAATTATTTTTTCCAACAAATGTCTGCGATACCACAAATTGTTTATTTTTTTGAAATTCATCTTTTAATAATTTGAATTGTCTAGGATTCAAGTCATCCATATATTCTTTGGAAATTATTTTTATTGAATCAGAAATAATTTTATTCAATATTTCCATTCTATTTTTATTAGTATCTTCTAATTCAGATAATTCAAATTTAGATGTCTGATGAATACATTGAATATCTGAAAACCTTGGCACAGTTTTAACCTCATACAATAATGATCTTACTCTTTCAGCTTCAGCTATGATTATTTCAGTAGAATGTACTGACATTCTTACACTAACACCTTTTTCTTGATTGATATCCGAGTGTTTTCGAGCTAGGTTAGTAATTAATGCAATAGTTTTTAAAATAAAAATAGGTAAAATAATATTTTCTGGATTAATCGGTCTTATTTCTTGGACAATTATTAATATTTCATCTGCAATTTTTTTTGGATATTGAGTTTCGATATGACTACGTAATCTATCAAATAAAGGTTCTATTATTTTCCCTGAGTGGGTATAATCTATTGGATTTGATGTAGCTATAATTTTCAGATCTGGTTCAAAAAATACAGGATAAGAACCTGTAGTAAATTTTCCCTCCTGAAGAATGCTTAATAACGCAACTTGTTTTCGAGGATCTAACACTGGTAATTCATCTATACATAAAATCCCATGTCTAGCTTGTAATAACTGACCAGGAGAATATGATTCGATATTGTATATTTCTACACCTTTTTTTGCAATTTTAATAGCATCAATTTGTCCTACTAGATCCTTTACGGAGATATCCGGAGTAGCTAAAATATATCTATATCTGTCCTTTCCACTAATCCAATCAATCTTAGTATCTAGTCCATTGTTACGTATAATTTCTTCAGTTTCCTTTGAAACGTTAAATTTTGGAGAATAATGCATAACTTCTTTATCTTCTATCAAAGAAACGAGTTCTCTTTCAGGAATTGTAGTGGGAATATCGTTCGTTAATGATCCTCTGACAATGGGAATATGTGAAAGTAAATTTTTTGATATCACTTCTGCAAGTTTTGTTTTTGCTTGTCCTATTTGTCCTACAAATAATAAATCATGACCTGATAGAATCCCCCTATTGATTGCAGGTATCACCTCTTGGTCATATCCAATTATACCTGGATATGGATTTTTTTCTTTTTTAAGAAATCTTATCAAATTCCCTCTAATTTGCTTATTTACTTCTGAATGTTTATAATTAATTAGTAATAGGTCTTCGAGAGTCCCAATTTCTTTATATTTTTCGGGAACTCCTGGCATTATTTCCGTATATTCTGGCAGTGTAGAATACGACTGAGAAACTAATTTTTCAACTTCAAAAATCAATAAATTTTTGCTGTTAAATACAAAATTTAAACATTTTCAGATGTTATATTCAGAAATAGGAATTGAAAATTATTACCGAGCCAATCCTAATTTCTAAACAGATTTTTGAATATAATTTCGTTGATCTTCCTATTTTTTATAATCCTGATATTCGCTTCAAATACCTTAAACTTTATAAAATAGAAATTTATTGGTATTATGGCTCAATTCTTCCAATAAATGAAATTATCTATCAAAAACAAAAGCAAAAATCGAAGTCTTAATTTTATTGTATCATATATTTTTCCTTCTATTTGACTATGATTGGTAGGTTTCTAGTATGATTTTTATTTAGGATCTTAATTTAGTTTCTAAGATTGTCATCAGGCGACTATAAGTATATCATTCGAATTGCAGGGAAAGATGTAGAGGGAGAAAAAAAAGTGATTGTAGCACTAAGTAAGGTAAAAGGGCTTGGTTACAACTTTGCCCAAGTTTTGCTTCAGAAATTAAATATCAATCCATATATTCGAGTTGGATTTCTAACAGATAAGGAATTAGGAGATATAGAAATGGCATTAAAGGACCCAAATAAAGCTGGTATTCCAAATTTCTATTTTAATAGAAGAAAAGATATGGAAACCGGTTCTGATGTTCATCTGATTACTTCTGATTTAGATTTTATAATATCTAATGATATTGAACGAGAGAAATCTATTATGAGCTGGAGAGGATATAGGCATATGTTTGGGTTGAGAGTTAGAGGCCAATGTACTCGTACGACCGGTAGAAGGGGAAGCGCTGTTGGTGTTCGCAAAAGTGGTCAAACTACTCAGAAAGTGCAGAAAAGTGGTGAATAATGGGCGATCCTAAGAAATCTAAAAAAACATTTCGAAGACCTCGACAGATTTGGACAACAGATCAGTTAAATTCAGAATTATATTTAATCGGGTCCTATGGTCTTAGAAGTAAAAACGAATTATGGAAGGCACAGACTAAAGTAGCTGATATTAGAAATCAAGCACGAGAATTATTAGCACTAACTATAGAAGGCAGACAAGAAAAGGAGACAAAACTTCTAACATATCTGCAAAGACTAGGTTTAGTACAAGAATCTGCTACCTTGGATGATGTCTTAAATTTAAAAATTGAGGATATATTGGAAAGACGGCTTCAAACCGTTGTTATGAAGAAAGCTATAATAAAATCTCCACATCAAGCTAGACAGTTAGTAGTTCATGGTCACGTCTCTATTGGAGAAAGAATTATCAATATACCTGGATATCCTGTTAAAAAGGAAGATGAATCTCGAATTTCTTTGAATCAGGATTTTATCAATAAATTAAATACATCAAATCCTGAATAGATGAGAATTAAGAGACTAGGTCAACATGATCTATCTTTCCGTCAGAATTCATATCAAAACCTTGAACAACTATCGCCCATTCCTCTTTTGAATCATTCATCAATTTCTCTCCATTATCTGTTAACGCTATAATTGCAGATTTAGTACCTATAGATCTTACCCCTGCTAATACTATAATACGTTTATCTTTATTATATGGATTCTTAATTTTTGCTATCAAACCATGGTTATCCATATTAAAAATACGTCCTGCATTATCAGTTAATCCAGACCAATAATTCATCTCATTAAATTTAATCGGTAGATAACTATTAAATTCTGAAGTGACTATATTTGTACCTGGACCCCCTATTAAAATTAGGTTTTTGTTGTCTATGTCTTTTTCTGCTTTAGCATCAACATCAAGCTTTACAATAAAATTCGAAGATCTATCACAGAATGTACCTAGGTAAAAACTTAAATGAACAGCGTAATGCCCATCTCTAGCCGATGATTTGTACGGTCCATGGGGGTCAGGAGCACCTACTACAATCAACCCATCAAACGAATTTTCTTTATAATAATCATTTAGTAATGCAGGAATGTTTTTTTGTTTAACCTTGGTTGCATAATGATAATCAACATCCTGTTCAGTGTTAAGTTCTAGACCAAAAGATGAACTAGTTGTACTATATAATCTCGCAGTAGCTCCTCTTATTTGACTTACACTTGTTTGTTCTATAGCTCCGATTTTAACAAGTCTTCTAACATAATAATATACTGATTGTTCATATATTCGTAATTCTTTTGCAATTTGTGCTGGATACATTGGCTTTTTGGCTAATAGTTCTATTATCTTCCATGCAATATGGTTAGATAATATTCGCATATCTGTGGAATTATCGAACAATAAAATTTTTTTCCCAAAAGTAGTTCCCTCTCTTTCATAAACTATGGTCTTTTTTTTCACTAGATTTTACTCCTGTTATGCATTATAAATTATTTTATACCCGTATTAATTTTTCTTGGGTGTTTTTCAGGTAATTATGAGTAGAAATACCAAACAATTGAAACAAATTTTGTAATAGTAGTATTTTTTTTTTAAAATAGTATTTAAATTAATTTGTCCTATCTTGATTAGTTAAATGTGCTCAATTATAGGATATACCGGAAGATTTGGTGCTGCTTCTGTATTAATTGGTAGCTTAAAAAGAATGGAGTATAGAGGATATGATAGTGTAGGAATGGCTACTATGGAAAGCAGTAAAATACTTGTTCGAAAAGACGTAGGTAAAGTTATTGAAGTAGAAAAATCTCTTCAACTAGATGCAATGCCAGGTCAAATAGGGATTGGACATACTCGATGGGCTACTCATGGAAGCATAAATAAAATTAATGCACATCCTCACATGGATTGTAATAATAATATAGTTGTTGTTCATAATGGTATAATCGAAAATTATAAGCAATTAAAGGTAGATCTACAGAATAATGGACACGTATTTAAAAGTGAAACTGATAGTGAGGTCATTGCACATTTAATAGAATGCCATTACAGTAAATATAATGACGTTAAACAAGCTGTAATTGAAACATGCAAGAATTTAAAAGGCTCTTATGCATTTGTCGTAATTTTTAAATCAGGATTAGTAGCAGGAGCTAGACAGGACGAACCTCTGATTATAGGATTAGGAAAAGATGGAAACTTTATTTCTAGTGATGTTTTGGGTTTTATTGAATATACTGACCAATCTATTTTTCTCGATAACCAAGATATAGTTATATTAAATGAAAATAATGTCTCTATTTATGATTTTAATGGAAATCCTGTTTCTAGAGACGTAACTCAAGTGGCATGGGAATTAGGTGATATAGATAAAGGTAAATACGCACACTATACTCACAAGGAAATACATGAACAGCAGTATTCAATAGAGAAAGCGTTTGGAATACAAACAGAGTCAATTAACAAGTTTATTGATGTAATATTAAAATCTAAAAATATTTTCATTACTGGTAGTGGTACAAGTTATCACTGTGCAATGCTAGCAAAATATTTGTTAAATAAATTATCTGATATTAGAACAGAAATAGTAATGTCAAGTGAATTTGAATACATGTCAAGACTTTTAGACGAAAATTCAGTTTTAATTGCCATATCTCAAAGTGGCGAAACAGCTGATGTTTTACACGCAGCAAAAATTGCAAAACAAAATCATGCTAAAATTCTTAGTATAATTAATATTCCTACTTCTTCTTTAGCAAGATTTAGTGATCATTACTTAACAATTAATTGCGGTCCTGAAATTGGTGTAGCTGCAACGAAGAGTTTTACAGGACAATTAGCAATCTTTTATTCTATTGTTAATAAATTATCTTCTACAAGAATTGAGATTAAGTTTTCTGATTTCAGTGATATTATTAATGAAGTTTTAGAACAAGAGTCACATATTGAAAAAATAGCTGAAGATATAAAAAAAACTAAAGACATATACATATTGGGTAAATCTCTACATTATCCCATCGGATTAGAAGGATCTCTTAAAATCAAAGAATTAGCATATATACATGCAGAAGGAATAGCTGCAGGAGAAATTAAACATGGTCCATTAGCATTGATTGAAAACAATACTGTTGTAATTGTTCTAAATCCATCCGATGACACATATACTGACACCTTGAATAGCGTTTATGAAATGAAATCAAGGGGTGCAACAATCATTGGAATCTCTAATCAGACCAATGAGATATATGACTACTTTATAAAACTTCCTACAATAAATAAATTATTGTATCCAATTATTGAAATTATTCCTTTACAAATATTGTCTTATTATTTGGCATTAAAAAATAATGCCAATCCTGATTATCCAAGAAATCTAGCTAAATCTGTAACCGTAAGATGATTTCTTATTGCTCAGTTAAGGAAAGAGGAAGAAAAAATAACTATTAATTTAAGCAGTAAAAGCTATATCTAATAATGTTAGAAATATGTTAGGAATAAATCAAGATTCAAGAATTTGGTTCATTTCACATTTACAAGAGAAAAAGAATAGATACCTTCATAGCTGAAAGAATTATTAAGATCGGTATCCAACATTTTAGTTATGATTCTGTATTGAACCAGTTCAAATTCTGTTCTTGGAATCTCTATTTTTGAAGAGAGAAAATGCTTGCAGAAAAATTCATTAGCTTAGTTGCAAAGTATGGAAAAAATACTGTCTATGTAGATGATGGTAAGTGGTATTATAAAGTATCTAATGTAATTGGCTTTGAATATTATCTAAATTCTCATTTATAAAAAGTTTGATGGAACGGGATAGTAACAATTCGATAGACAGAATAGAATGTTTTGATAATTATTATTCATGTTTGCAAAGAAATGAATGGAATTTATTTTATATATATCTGGATACAATTCTTTCAATTTATTATGATGTAATAGCAAACAATAATCAAGATTTTAATTTAGAGGAGATGAGTGTTATCTTAAATTAAGAGTACTAAAAATAGTAAATTATATATTTACATCCTTCCTGAAAAAAATTGTCCTATTTTTAATTGATACTCCTCCTCTATCCTTTTTAAAAGTTTTGAACCATTAATTTTCCCTTTCATTTTAAGAATCGATGCAATCGATACTCCTCCTGCACCTACGCCCTCTTTTACGAAACCCTCAGAAAATGCTTTTAAGCCTCTTTTACTCGATTCTTTCATATGCAGATCAACCGCCAAAACACCTATTTCTTTATCTATTGAATATACTAATTCTTCAAAACCAGCCTGAGAATCATCTAATATATACTTAGTAGTACCGATCGATATATTTTTGGTATTGATTTTAAGGCACTTTAAAAATGCCAATACTGCACACATTTGTGTCCCGCCAGCTAGCATTACTCTTCCTCCATTATCAAGCACTCCAGAAGCTATTCCTGCAACAGATGGAATCATCGGATCTCCCATATATGAAATTGCAGTAAATGGTTTGTTTTTAAACTCCCCAAATTTGATGTTATGTCTTTGCATACTACTTCGAATTACCTGATTTTTCAATTCATGTGGATTACATGGCATACTACTACTAGTTTTATTAATGGCATCTATTCCTAAAGATAATAACACTCCTAGGGCTGTCGTTGTACCTGAAGGTATACTTTCACCTAAAATAACTAAATCATTGCTCTTTGTTAATTGTTCACCCAAAATTCTTCCATATTGATATCCTTTCTTTACATCTTCAAGAATCATAGCTAAATTATTTAGAATATTGTTACCACAATGCAAATCAAATGAATAAAATGGAATTGATGGTTTAATTTTTACACCTGCATCTACTACCAAAAATGGTATTGAAGCTATATTCAGAGCTGTTCTAGTGATGATGGCAGGTGTAGGTTTTCCATCAGGAGTTGCTGGCACTCCATTAATACATTTACATTTTCCATAATAAAGAAATTCTGCATCTGCAGTAGGAGTTTGTTGGATCAAGTCTAAGTTAGCTCCAGCTATAGTTAATCCTGGTATTCTACTAGTTTCTGTATGAGAAATGACACATATAAATATAGGATTAATAATCTTTATTTCTTTAACATCTATTAAATTATTAACTACTATTATATCCTCAAAAAGACGTTCCATATGTTTTATTCTCAATACATCAATTCAATAAATTCATTTTTAGTTCTTGGCGATAGAACATAATTATTCTTCTTTTCTTCTCCTATAGTTGAAACAGGTTTATTTCCATAATTATGTCCGGGATAAACTATTAAATCGTCATTTAACTTAATTATCTTTCCAAATAGACTTTCATACATATCGTTAATGTCTCCTCCTGGTAAATCTATTCGGCCACAATTTCCCACAAATAATGTATCTCCTGTAATAATAATTTGTGAATTAATTATCAGACAAATACTATCTTTTGAATGTCCAGGAGTAGATATTACTTCCATTGTTATCTTTCCAACTTTAATTATATCCTTATCTTTTACTGAGATATCATGTTTATCCTTTGAATTTTCGTGTTGAATTATTTGGCATTTAGTAATAGTGGCTATCTGTTCATTCCCTAATATGTGGTCAAAATGAGAATGTGTATTTATTATGTATTTTACATGATAGGAATTTTTCTTGATAATTTCAAATATTTTCTCTAAATCCCATGAAGGATCTATAACTGCTATTTCTTTTTCGTCTTTATCTATTACAAGATAAGTAAAATTTTCCATTTGTCCTACTTGAATCTGTTCTACAACAAAAGTCATATTAAAAAATATCATCCTCCACTTCTTTCGGTAATCCAATTTTCTTCAAATAGATTACCCCTGTATACTTTTTATTATTCAAAAGGCCATTTTTAACTCGATGAAAAGTAATAGTACTGTCAGCTCTAACACAATTAGAATTTATCTCTCCTGTATTGGGGTTTAAACCTGAAGGAATATCTACTGCAATAGTATAAGCTTGAGATTTATTTATTAAATCAATAGCAATTGAATGTGGATATTTGATATCTCCTTGTATTCCAGTTCCGAAAACTCCATCTATTATTATATCTGATTTTATTATATTATTTTTGATTTTTGAATTTAAATCCTCAAAAATTTCTAGTTTTATTGATTTTTTCATTTTATTTATTGTTTCAAAATTCATTGAAGCTTCTTCAGTTTTTATTCTATTAACTTTTCCTAGCAAAATTACATTTATCTGGTTTTTACAATAAATAGATAAATGTCTAGCTGCAACCATAGCATCGCCACCATTATTCCCAGTTCCACAAATTGCCGTTATTTTTAAATTCTCTATATTTTTAAACTTCTTTAGTATGAATTCGACAATACCATATCCTGCATTTTCCATCATTAAAACTTTTTTCATACCAAAAATGTTGTGACCTATATCTTCAATCTTGTACATTTGTTCAGAACTAATAGAAAACTCTTCGAATCTTTGTCTTATGTCAATGTCATATTTATTCAGGTTTTTAACTTGGATAATCATTTTCTATTCGATCTATACTTTATTATTAACAATTCTTATATTTGTTTGAAAAGGCATTTTAAATTCGGGAAATTCAATTTGTTTCGTAAATCTTTCTGAAACCATAAATGTTTCACCAATGTAATTACATTTGATTTGTGGAATTTTTTTCTTTCCCCCCAAAATATCTACTATTTTGTAATATTCAACGAGTCTCCTGCTCTCGTATACAGTGGCATTTTTCCTTCTAAACCTTTTTTTACGTAAAAATTTGAAGGCTAGAATAACATGCTTATTACTATAATGATTAAACATCTTTATAATTGAAAAACATCTCTCTATTTGGTCACTTGGGACATATAATGCATCCCCAGTTCCAGATTTGGCTTCAATAGCTAGTAAAATTTCTTTATAATTATTAACTGCAACAATATCCGGCAAACCAACACTTGATCCTCCGAGTCTCTTTGCTATCCATTGTTTATTATTTAATCTTTTAACAATAAGATATTCATAACTATATCCTCTACTCCTACGTATATTTCCCACGTTAAATTTTCTTTATTTTTCCCATGTTAAAACCTTGGTTCACATTTCAATAATATGAACAATAATAAAAGATAATATTATAAAAAGATCAAACCAATTTGTGCTACCTCCAAATATTAAATCTTCCTTAAACATCATAAATGAGGAATTCAAAAATGTAGAAAATAGACGCGAACATCTAATAAAGGAATCTCGAGAATTAATAAAATTATGTAGTCAAACCATCATAGACATACATCAGAACAACACTGATGAAAGTAAAATAAAATTGAACAAAGCAAAAGAACTATACTTTTCATTACAAAATTTTGCCAAACAAGATTTATCACGATATTTATCTAATTCTGAACAAGAATTAGTGGAAGCAAGTATCATTCTATCTATTGCAGAAGATAGACCAATTCCTAGTTTAGAGGAAATGAAAGTATCTAGTCAATCCTATCTTCTAGGTTTTTTAGATAGCATAGGTGAAATTAAAAGGATGGTATATGACAAAATTAGAATCGGAGATTATCAAAAAGCTGAAAATTTATTTGCTCAGATGCAAGAAATCTATAATGCTTTATATCACTTTGCTGTATACGATAACTTTGTATCTGGCATTAGAAAAAAATTAGATGTTTGCAGAATTTTAATAGAAAATACAAGAGAATTGATCACTGAGGAATCTAGAAGGACATTACTTATTGGATACTTAGAAAAGATAAGTAATAATAATAGGTCAGAGATTCATTAATTTTTACTAAATAATATTGAATAATAAGTAAAGTTAATTAGAAACTATACTAAAGTTTTTTCGTATTTCTATGGTAGATGGGGAAAAAGTACGAGGAATTTTTGAGGACACTATTAAGAAAGGAAATAAAATAATCACTGAGGAATCTGCGAAGATTATTCTCTCTGAATACGGCATAAATGTTCCAGAATATTCTTTAGTTACAAGCGATTCTGAAGCTTCATCAAAGGCAAAGGAAATTGGATTCCCAATAGTTGCAAAGATAGTATCAGATCAAATTTTGCATAAGACTGATGTACAAGGAGTTAAAGTTGGAATAAAAAATGAAGAAGAGGCAAAAGAATCATTTCTAGATATGTATAATCGCCTTTCGAAAGAATATGACGTTAAAGGAGTATTACTTGAAAAGATGGTTCCTAAGGGAGTGGAATTAATAGTAGGTTTACAAAATGACCCTCAATTTGGTCCTGTAATAATGCTAGGACTAGGAGGCATTTATACAGAATTATTCAAAGATGTATCTTTCAGAGTACTTCCAATTACAAAAGAGGATGCTATGGAAATGTTTAATGATTTAAAAGGAAATAAAATTTTAAAAGGATTTCGAGGATCAGAACCTGTTGATCTAAATATTTTAAGTGATGCTATTGTCAAAATTGGTAAATTAGGGATAGATATGGCAAAATATATTGATAGCGTAGACTTTAATCCAATTATCGCATATCCACAGAATTACTATGTAGTAGATGCCAAAATTCTTTTAAATACAAATTTACAGGACCCTGTCTCAAAATCTGTTCCAGATTCAAACTATATGAATAAATTCTTTAATGCTAAAACGATAGCGTTAGTGGGAGCCTCTCCAGAAGAAGGCAAAGTAGGTAATTCTGTTCTTAAAAGCCTATCAAAATATGATTATAAAGGTACTATTTTTCCTATTAATGCTAAAGGATATGATGAAATACTCGGTTTAAAAGCATATAAAAATTTAGATGAAATCTCTGAACAAGTGGACTTAGTAATAGTTACTGTGGATCTAAAATTCGTTCCTGATATCCTAGAAACATGCGGAAAAAAAGGAATACATAATATGGTAATAATCTCTGGAGGCGGAAAAGAACTGGGGGGAGAACGAGCAGATATAGAACAAAGAATCAAAAACCTGTCTTCAAAATTAAATGTCAGAATAATAGGACCAAATTGTATAGGTATGTTTAATGGTGAAAATAGACTGGATTGTGCTTTTCAGGGACATGATCGAATGCTAAGACCTAAAAATGGAAATGTGGCATTCCTTTCACAAAGTGGTACTATTGGAATTGCATTTATGGAAACTTCAGATTCGTTTGGAATGAGCAAGATGATTTCATATGGAAATCGTTCAGACGTAGACGAGGCAGATATGATATGGTATTTGGCAGATGATCCTGAAACTTCTGTTATTGGATTATATGTAGAGGGACTTGGTGATGGAAGGAAATTCATGAATACTGCTAAAAAAGTAATAAAAGACAAGAAAAAACCCATAGTCGTATTTAAAAATGGCAGATCACAACGAGGTGCTAAACAAGCTGCCTCCCATACTGGATCATTAGGAGGTTCATATTCCGTTGTTAAGGGTGCGTTCGATCAGTCAGGAATCATTTCTGTTGATAGTTATGAAGAATTAACTGGTTCATTAAAAGCTTTAACTTTGCAACCAATTCCCAAAGGAAATAGGGTAGCAATGGTAACTAATGGAGCTGGACCCATAATAGCCGCGATAGATCATTTTGAAAGGTTAGGATTAAAAATAGCAGAATTAAGCGAAGAAAGCAAGAAAAAATTTCATGAACATTATCCTCCAACATATGTGATAGGTAATCCTTTGGATGTAACTGGATCAGCAAATGCAGATGACTATAAATTCGCTATCCAGACTTTCTTAGATGATCCAGAAATAGATATCATCATGCCTTGGTTTGTATTTCAAGATGATCCTTTAGAAGAGGATATTGTAGATATTTTATCTGAATTCCAAAATATGAAGAAAAAACCTATTTTGATAGGAGCACTAGGAGGTCCTTTTACTCAAGATATTTCAACACGTATAGAAAAAAATAACGTACCAGTATATCATTCAGTAATTTCCTGGGTAACAGCTGCCGGAAGTTTAGCACAATGGTCAAAACTAACAAACCCCAATTAACCTCTTACAAATCACGTAAAACTTATATTGTTTCAAACGATATTTTAAATATTATGGAAAATGTTCAACAATCAGAAACAATAACTGTTACTCCAAAAGCTGCAGAAAAAGTTGCAGAGTTTATGAAGCAAGAAGGGAAAGACAATCTTTTCTTACGCGTTTATGTAACTGGAGGGGGGTGTTCAGGATTATCTTATGGAATGGGATTTGAAGAAAATTCAGAAGAAGATGATCATGTAATAGAACAAAATGGAGTAAAAATTTTGATTGATACCTACAGCAAAAGATACCTAAATGGAGCCAATATAGATTATATAGATAGTCTTATGGGATCTGGCTTCAAGATAAATAATCCTAATGTTACAAAAAGCTGTTCATGTGGTCATTCATTCTCTACCGATTAGTATATTTATTTTTTATATCAATTATATAATTACATTAATTTTATTAGGTGGAAAAACCTAGAATGTCATTAAAATAATTTGAAATTTTATTGTTGAGTTTTGATAAATAAAAGTTGAGATTGGAAAAATAAAATTATCCGTTGAAATTTCTTGTTATTTTATATTTATGGCCAAATTCCTCTGATCTTTGTTGCCTCAGCTACTCTATTTATCGCAAGAACAGTTGCAGCTTTTCTCATATCCACATTATATTTGTCATGAGTTTCATAAACATCGTGAAATGATTTGGTTATATTTTTTTCTAGTCTGTTATTCACTTCTTCTTCTGTCCAATAATCTCTTCTCAAATTTTGTAACCATTCAAAGTAAGATACAGTTACTCCTCCTCCATTTGCAAGAACATCTGGTATTGTCAGTATCTTGTTATTGTATAGTATTTCATCTGCTTCGGGAGTAGTAGGGCCATTGGCTGCTTCTGCTACTATCTTTGCTCTTATTTTACCTGCGTTCCTCTCAGTAATCTGATTTTCTAATGCTGCCGGTATTAAAATAGTGCACTCGGTTTCCAAAAGTTCTTCATTTGATATAGATCTACATCCTTCAAAATCCACAATCGATCCAGTTTCTTTTTTGTGTTTTATTACACTATCTACATTTATTCCATTATCGTTCAGAACAGATCCTTGAGAATCTGATACAGCAATGAGTTTAGCTCCTTGTTCTTCTACTAATTTTGAAGCAAATTGACCTGCATTTCCAAAACCTTGAACAACAATTGTAGCTTCCTTCATATTTATATTAAGTTTTTTAGCTGCTTCCCTGACAGTAAATGCTAATCCTCTTCCTGTGGCTTCATTTCTGCCTAACGAACCACCTACAGATATAGGTTTTCCAGTTATTACTTCTGGTTGTCCATAATTGCCTTTTAGGGCAGAATATGTATCCATTATCCAAGCCATTTCTTTTCCACCAGTATATACATCCGGCGCAGGAATATCTGTACGAGGACCTATTATATCAGCAATCATATATGCAAATCTTCTGGTCAATCTTTCAAGTTCGTTATCTGACATAGATTTGGGATTACAAATTATCCCACCTTTACCGCCACCGTAAGGGATATCAGCTATTGCACATTTCCATGTCATCCACATTGACAAAGCTTTGACTTCTTCTATTGTAACATCTGGATGGTAACGAATTCCACCTTTGTGTGGACCTCGTGCATCATTATGTTGGGATCGAAATCCTGTAAAGACTTTGATAGATCCGTCATCCATCTTGACTGGAAGAGATACGGTCAATACCCTTTTAGGATGAGCCAAAATATCTAACATTCCTTTATCTAAACTGATGATCTTGGCTGCTTCTTCTAATTGTTTTAACGCTACTTCAAATGGATTTATTTTTTCATTAAAATTCGAAGACATATTTTAGTGTCAAGCTATCTAATTGAATAGTTAATAATAAATATATCTAATAATGAGTCTGTAGATTTAATTATCTGGACATATATCTGTATAATTTATTAAAAATAATCTATGTATATTCATTCCCTTGCTCTTATCTTTTCATATCTATGATTTAGGAATATTCCTCAATTAGATTTACAATAAATATTATCATAACAGGGAATTTACCTAAATTGACCTAAAATAGCAATTTTGAATTTCTAATGTCCATTTACTAATCTGAGAAAATTTTAGGTAACTGCATACATATTACAATTTATACATTAGTTTTTATTATTTTTCATTTTTTCTGCTATTATCAGTCGGAGTTCCTCGTCTGATTTATCATCAAAATCTATATTCAATGACTTTGCTATTATTTCTAGTTTTTCTCTTTCAGAAGATACTGGACCTTTTGCAATCTTAGTTATTTTAGAAGTACTAGCCTCTTCGATATTCTCGGAACTCGCACTGGAAATATTCCTTACCTCTTTATTTATACTCTGTTTAGCTTTATTGTATTCACCAACTGCTCTTCCCATTAATCTTGAAATCTCTGGTAATCTTTTGGATCCAAAAATCAGGAATATCGTAACTAAAATTATTATAATCCATTCAGATCCTCCTATGCCCATTGGAGATATTAAATTATAATTTCTTACCTAAAATATTTTTACATTCCATCAATTATTTATGATATGTATTACGATTTAAAATTAACAACTATAAATAATGATATATTTTATTAGATATTTATTATGAATTTTAAAAAAAAAGTTCAAATTTACTAAAGTTATATAAGATTTATACAAAAATATTAGTCAAAGCACTTATATGCGTGCCAGTTGACCTTATTTTTACTTTACAATAAATAAGAGGGTATGGATTTGCCAAGTACTGGAATAGTAAAATATCACGTTAAATTAAGTTTCGAGGTTGATGGACTCGTAGAAAAAGCAGACATTATTGGTGCTATATTTGGACAGACAGAAGGTTTGTTAGGTCCTGAAATGAATTTAAATGAATTACAAAAGGTCTCAAAAGTTGGTAGAATAGAAGTTAATGTAGATACCAAATCAAATATTGCCAAGGGAGACGCGTTAATACCAATGAGTACTGATATTTCTACAGCAGCTCTTATCGCGGCAGCTATAGAAAGCATCGACAAAGTAGGACCGTTTCAAGCTCAATTTGTTTTGTCAGGAATAGACGATATCAGAGCAATAAAGAAAAAAGTTATCGTTGACAGAGCTAAAAAAATTGTTCAAGAATGGGCAACTAAAACTATTAGTGAAGGAGAAGAGATGCTTAAGGATGTCTATGATGCTAGTAAACCTGGCAAGCTTACTTCCTTCGGTAAGGCTCAACTAGCTTGCGGAACAGGTGTTTTTAACTCTGAATGGATTATTTTGGTAGAAGGACGAGCTGATGTAATTAACCTTCTGAGAGCAGGATTTGATAATGCTATAGCAATTGAAGGAGCAAAAATTGATGAAAGTATCAAAACTCTTACAGATGGTAAAAAAGTTATTGCATTTTTGGATGGAGATCGTGCAGGTGATTTGATCTTGAAGGAGTTGCAAGGATTAGTTAATATCGAAAAGGTTTACAGGGCTCCACAGGGGAGAGAGGTAGAAGAGTGTACACCTCTTGAAATATCCGAAATATTGGGTAATATATCTGAGACACCAAAAGGGGAACTTGTATCTCGTAAACTCACACAATTCTCAGGGCAGAAAAAATATCACAAAAGTGATAAAGAAAAAACAATTGCTCAGCAAGTACCGCAAGTTTTATCACAACAAAACATTATCGAACCGGTCGCTATCGAAAATGATACTTCTAAAGATAATATTGAACATAATCCAGTCATACGTGAAATCTATTCACAAATCAATGAATCACTTGAAGCAATACTCTTGGATAGTTCAATGAACACAATAATTAAAGTTCCTGTTTCTGAAATAGTAAAGAAATTAGATGATACGACAGGAGGGAAGGTCCTTATCTTAGACGGTATAGTCACACAAAGGTTAATAGACGCATCAGATAAAGCAGGAATAGCACAGATAGTAGGTCATCGATTAGCTGACATTAAAAGAAATCCATCAATTAAAATTAATACCTTTAATGAAATAGGACTAAAATAACAAGTTTAATGAAAGATCCAAAAATAAAATACATTCTTATTTTATCTCATCTTTTAGTATACGGAGCCAGAAATAATTTTATAGAAATTACTACTACAGAACTTGCAAAAAAAATTAATTGTTCTCAACAATTAGCTTCAAAAGAATTACTGGATCTAGAATTATTAGGATTAATAGAACGGAACAAAAATAGTAAGAAATTTAGTATAAGAGTTACCGAAAAAGGCTTTCAAGAAGTGTATAATTTATATCTTTTTTTAAAGACATCAATTGAGACATTTAGAAAAACAATGAATTTCGAAGGAGAAATAATTTCTGGTATGGGCGAAGGATCATATTACATGTCTCTACCGGGTTATAAAAAACGTTTCAAAGAGAAATTGGGATACGAACCATATCCTGGTACACTCAATATAAAATTAAATTCAAAGTTATATGTTGATAGAAAAAAAGAGATATTAAAATTCCCTGCCATATTGATTGATGGCTTTAGTGATGAGATTCGAACTTATGGATGGGTTAAATGCTATCCCGCATTGCTGAATGAAAGTGACGATATCAATGGTATGGTATTAATCCTAGAACGAACTCATTATGACGACACGATAATAGAAATCATAGCTCCATTTTCTATCAAAGATAAATTTAAATTGGAAAATGGAGATATCATAAAATTTAAAGTTAAAACCCATAATATACTCTAATTTTCCTATCTTTTATTTAAATATCATATACAGCTTCACCTAGTTCCTTTTTTATTTCGGAGCTCTTACTTCTAGGAATAGGTGTATTCAATCGAATAACTTGAGTATCAATATTTCTTATTTTACAATTTTCCGAAATATATTTCTCTGTGTGCGTCTGATCATATCCTAAGGCAATAATGTCAGGTTTAACAAATTCTACGGTATCAAACAATGTTCCTTCTTTTCCTATCAATGCAAGATCAACAAAGCTGAGAGCAGATACTAGTTCCTTCCTTAATTCCTCAGAGTGGTAAATCCTCCGATTATTTTTAATTTTAACCGCAGTAGATGTGGTTGCAATTACTACTATGAGCAGATCTCCATAGGATTTAGCTGCCTTTAATGTAGATATGTGACCTGGATGTAGTATGTCAAATACACCTCCAACAAGAACAACCTTTAGTGCCTCTCTTCCTAAAATGCTTAACCTATAATTGTTATTATTAGTTTTTTCTTTTTCTATTAAACCGATTTCCAATAGTTGTAAAATCCGTGGATAAAAAAATTTTTTATCTATTTGATGTCTCTCTTGCAGTCGATCTAAAAATCCTAAACTTTTGTCTAAATTACTAATGAATAAGGAACCAAGTATTATCTTATCTAATGATTTCAATTTAATCCCAAAATATTTTTTATTGATAAGTTTCAAATTATATATAATTGTTTGATCTCATCTCATAAAATAAGTATTGAAATTTACAAGGGTAACACGTATTAATATAATATTTAACAATTTTTATAAAAAATACTTAAAATTTGGCTCTGTTAATTTAATCAGAAACAGCTATAGCTAAGAACATTCAATTTATCATATGAATCAAATCAAATTTGAAAGAAACAGAACAGTTACGTGTATAGTAATGTATTCTCTTTATCTGTACTTTCTTGGATTGAGTTTACGTAATACATCTAAAGCATTAGTAATATTTAGAGATGAAAAGCGAAGTCATGTTTCTGTTTGGAATTGGATACAAAGATTTAGTTCTTGTCAGATCTACAAAAGAAAAAGAGTAACCGCTTTTATTATAGATGAAACCATTATTCAGATAGGACAGAAAAATTTCTGGTTATGATTTTGTATTGAACCAGTACATAACACTGTGCTTGGAATCTATATCTCTGAAGATAGAAACATGCTTGTAGCTGAAAAATTCATGATCTCTTGTATCAATATATGGAAAACATACCATCTATACAGATGGTGGTACCTGGTATAGTGAAGCATGCAATGTAATTGGATTAAAACACTATTTGCATTCTTCAATAGAGAAAAGTTTGATGGAAAGATTAAATCAGTACCTGAAAGATCGTATAGAAAGTTTTGATGATTACTATCCATGTAGACAAGAGGAATGTAATTTATTTCATGTTCATAACTGGATACAATTCTTTGTATCTATGTATAATGATACTATAGCAAACAATAATCATTTTGAGTTAGAAAAGGAGATGAGTATTATCTTAAATTAACAGAGCCTAAAATTTGGCAGATAAAAAGTAGCAGTAATGTAATATAATTACTGATAATCCTTTTATTAGGTCTTGATATATTTTTATATAATTGGTTAAATTTTGTCCAGAATGTGGGGGAGATTTAAAATTAGATCCATCAACAAAGAATTTTATTTGTAAGAGTTGTGGACTCTACGCCTCTCGCGAAAAAATGGATGAATTACGTAATAAATCAGAGATAAATTATGAAGACCATAAAAAAAGGATTCGTGAAGATTATTTAGACTGGTGGCAAGCCTCTAAGAAGGACAAACAAAAAATCTAGTTTTAAAATTGAAATCACAAAAATGCTAGATTAAAATACTAGATTATTTACTACTAAAATCCTTTAACTAAAAATATCGACTATTATTTGATATGATTTTTTCATTATAGGGGGACAAAAAATTTATTCAGTTATATACGTGAAATATTTCTCCTATCTAAATAATCGTTTCATATATACTGAATCCAAAAAATCTTCTGTATTTATTTGTATATTTGAGAACTGCCTACTATTTGAATCCAGTTCTGCACATACACTTTTTTCCTTGTATTATCTCTAAATAGCGTTGACATCTTAGAGAATTTCGTAGACTAACCACTAGAAAATACAGATACGGCGAATAGATAACATTGAAGATAGATGTTATATTCTTTCAAATTTAATTTTCATAGCTTCTTTATAAGAATATAATCTACATGTTTTACTGCTTAAATCAACCGATCCCAAAAAAATCTTTTGATTTTTCATAAAGATCATTTCTTAACGATACCATCTGTTCTTCTTTTCTAGTTCTCAAAACAGTCATTAACTCGATCTCTTTAACAAACGAAATTGTTAGAATTTTGTTTACTATTGTATCTCTCATGTTCTTCAGACTTTTTGCCCTTATTTTTACTAATAGATCAAACTTATCATATATTTCATGGATTTCTAATATCTCTTCAATGGTTTCCAATACCATAACGGCCTGGTCAGCCTTTCCTTTCTCCACTTTTACCATAATAAACGCAAGATGATCATAACCTATCAAATTATTATCTACAAATATCGAGAATTTCTTTATTATTCCCATAGATATTAATTTTTTAACTCTTGTATGAACTGTTGCATCAGAAATACCTATCTGTTTTGCTAGTTCAACAAATGGCACTGATGAATTTTCATTAAGTATATCTATTATCTTGAAATTAACATAATCTAGTACATTTTTTGCAGTCATATCTCACATTTATTTTTATAATATATTAATTTTAATGGCTAAATGTACCTTTTTATGGAAGTTAATTCCTAATTCGGAAAAGTCATCAGTCAGAATAGGAATATTTTGGCATATTATATACATAATAATAATATTAATAGTATCGAATTGATAAGATCCACAATTGTGCTACTTAGAATGTTTGATATTTTCTCATCAATTTTATTCCTATCTTGACATTAAACATAATTTGCGTAGTCCATCTTTTCTATTTTTACTTCTAACATAATCTTCTCTTATATTATATGTTGATTACTCCTCCCAGAACCGACCAATCTATATAATTATTGAAGATTTTATTTTCTAATCTCATTTTTATTTCATAATAATAGTCATAGAAGTAGTTTTATATTATTAAATATGTAACAATTATTGTAATAAAAATAACATTTTTTTATTACTGACCTTTATTATATTTGATTATTGTTTATATGCTGGCTATATAGAAACCACAACATAATAGCCAAAATCTCCATTATTTGAGGATTTTATAATAACATCCGATATTAGTTATCTGATTTGGAGTATAAATGTAATATGTTCTCCAAAGAGTTTAGTTAAAACAAATACAATAAATAGTCTCATACTCGTTTCTTTGTTAGTACACCACCTTGTATTAATCATGTTTGGACTCATTTCTGTATCTTCTACGAATTGAAAATTCTGTTGACATCTATAATTCATAATTGTTCAGATAATCCTGGTGGCCATGTAATTTCTATCATCCAACACGTACATGATTATATCATCCACTGTCGCAATCTGCTTTATATGTAACAACAAAAAACACAAACAACAATGACAGATAGCAAATTTTATTTTTGATATTTTTGTTGCAGTCAATATTAAATCTATGTTGTGTTATTTTTTTGTTTTGGCTTTAAATGGGTTATTTTGAAGTTAACTACCTCTTGTTATTGCATGTTTTAGAACATCTACTACTATTTACAATGAAGTATATTTTCTTTTTTCTTCCATATTCTCACTATAATTTTGCTCTATTTCTATAGTATTCTGGTGCATTTGTTATTTTTAATCCAGTAGCATAAATATTAGTAAATATGTGTCTCGTATTTATAAAAAAGGTAAAAGGAGAAAATAATATTATTACAAGCATAATAGAATTTTTGAACCAATTACTATACCTGTAAATTTCTGTATGTTAGTATTATGTGAAATATTCGATAGTATTAAGAATAATCTTAAATATTATCGCTTTACCCAATCAATCTTTAAATATTCTATATCTTTCATACTATTTTATTGTAGAACGTACTATATGGACTGCCAGAACAAGATATAATATGATTACTTTTGTAGGTATGTATATGAATATCTAGGAATAATCCTATAATGCTTTAAAATACGAAGCATTGTTGGTATAAACTATCGTATTTTGATTGTTGTTTAGTCTTCATAATTAACTATGGGGTGTTGTTAGAGATGATTGTTTCTATAGGACTAATTATCTGTTTTTTATCTTCACCAATTGTTTTTTGATAAACGATTTATTGCATATTTTCTCATTTTCTAAAATCCTTTCAATTTAATTAAATACAGGAATCCAAACGAATAAACCCTCTTAGTAAATTTTTGTGATAATAGATTTACTAATATCCAAAATTATGATAAAAAGTTATGATTAGAATTTTAAGCTAAGAAAAACACCATAACAATAATAACGGCTACTATTCACTAATTTTCCTTGTAAGATGTCTTCGCTATCTTGTTCAAAGTGTAAAAATAAAAATGGTATTTATTTTAGACCTTACTCTGGAGAAACTTTATGCAAATCTTGTTTTATTATATCGATCGAAGAAAAGACATCAAGAACTATCTCCAAGTTTTCTATGATCAACTACGATGATAAAATTGCAGTAGGTGTTTCTGGAGGAAAAGATAGCCTTTCTCTTTTATATATATTGAAAGAGATAACAACAAGAAAGAATATTTGTACATTAGTTGCCATAACTATAGATGAGGGAATAATGGGATACAGAGATGAATCCCTCAAACTGGTAAAGGATTTTTGTGCAAAACTAAATGTTAAAAATGAAATTTTTTCATATAAAGACCTATTTGGTATGAATATGGATGACGCCATTTCATCGAGACCTTCAAAAAAGATGACATCCTGTTCTATTTGTGGAACATTTCGAAGAAGAGCTATAGACATTGCTGCTCAGAATGTAGGTGCAAATATCATAGCGACTGGACATAATCTGGATGATCAGTTACAATCCTTCTTAATCAATATTATTTCTGGAGATGTAAATAGGATAGGGTGGCTTAATCCAGAACCGGTAAACTATCATTTTAATGGAATGAAGAAGATTAAACCCTTTATAGAAATCTATGAAAAAGAAATAGTTTTCTATGCCCTCCAACAAAATATTCCATTTCAAACCGAACAATGTCCATATATGAATGAAGGTATAAGAACAGATTTAAGAAATTTCTTTAATTTACTAGAAGAACAAAGACCTGGAATAAAATACAATACATTTAGTTCTCTGTTAAAGATTTCAAAGATCTCTAAATTCAATTCAGATATCAAGCATAATAAATGCAACCGATGTGGACATGAATCCAACCATGGTATTTGCTCTGTTTGTAAGAATCTTATTATTTTACAATCTAATTAATAAACAAATATAATGTTTCATCTTCGAATATAATACGCGGAGGCAGGGAGGACTGGGGTGTTAGCCGTACCCCTTTCTGGAAATCGGCTTTATGCTGGGGTCAGTAACTGTTGGGTAAATCCTTAGATAGTGATTTCCTACATACCAAGTTGAAATGAAATTACGCCGAATTGGATGGGTATGAGCAGCAGACTATACGAAGGTATGGTCTTGACTGTTAATCCTCGAAATGGGTCAGGTCCGGGAGGGAGCAACCCTAAGGTGACGTATCCATGCTGGTTCGTCTACGTGGTGGATCATACAAGGTGTGAGATTGGGATTGTTATTTATGGTGGTACCAATAGGCTGTCTCCGCAAATTGTAAATACTTTTTCAGCTAATTTACAACCAGTGGCGTATTTGCAAAAAATTTTCTATTGGTTGATGTTTTAAAATTTTTATTAACGCCTCTGCTTGTGGAACTGAAAGAACTGGTTTTGTAAAATGATTATCTGTAGCGATTCTGGGACAAGCTACTTGGATATATGCGTCAATATCTTTGAAGTTTCTTAGTCGTTCCTCCGTAATCTCAGTTATAGCAAAAAGTTGTATTTCTTTACCGAGTTCTTCAAGGATTTTTTTTAATTTTAATGCTTTAGCTTTTGCAAATTGACCTTCTTTTAAACCAATTATTATTCCAATTTTCTCAGCTTCCTGAGCTTTATAGATAGATAAGACTGCTTTTTTTTCAAATTTAATTGCATATTCATTTATCTCTTTATATTCATTTAAATAAGGGTCCAACATAAAGGTCAACTTTTCAGTAGACATAGCTATGCTTATAGAGTGAAACATACTTTGACCTAAAAATACATAAGCGTCTATTTGTTTTTGTATATCATAAGCAGGATAGAATTCACATCCAAAAACCTGTCCTTGATTAAGCTGTCCTTTTGCTTTCCCTATTATCACCTTGAAACCAAATTTTTCAAACAATTTTTTAACAGGTTCAATTTGTGTAAGATGCTGACTGTCTGTAACTAATCCTATTGATTTAATATGTTTATTATTTATTTCAGTAGCAAATTTGGTGACAATTTTAGTAAATGTGATATCGTCATATGCATTAATCATGACTACTTTCGTACCTAAAGTTTCGAATGATATAGTATGAGCAACGTTAAATAATAAATCTACACCAAGAACATCTGCTGCATGTGTATTTAGATCACATGATCCCCAACACGGATCTCCTATTACATAGGCAGGTATTGCAAAGATTTTCATAATTTTTTTTGCTGTATCTTGGATCTTTGGAAAAAGAGCTTCAGGACCATTTATAGCAACAGACAAGGGTTTTCTTCTATTAATTATCTCAAAAATCTTTTCTTCGTCTATTAGAATCATTCTGTAATATATTTAAATAATATTTTATATTTCCTATATCTTCCTTTTGATTTTACCAAATTTATGATATAATTTAATGTCATAGGAAAAAAGGAATTACATTGAATAATATTGTATATTGGTAATCAAAATACAGATTTGAATTTCCAAAAAAACCGCGCTATAAAAATCATGGGCATTATAAATTGCAGTAAAGAATCATTTTACATCCCTTCAATTAAGATTAGTAAGGATGATATTTCTTCTTATACAAAAAAATTAGAAGATGAAGGAGCTAATATTATAGATCTAGGTGGAATGTCTACAGCTCCATATCTAGATACAATAATTTCTCCTGAAGAGGAAAGTAGACGTTTAGTAAAAGCTGTGAAGGCAATAAAAAGAGTATCAGACTTGCCATTATCTATCGATACCCCGAGGGCAATAGTAGCTGAAAATGCAATAAGTCATGGTGTTGATATTATCAACGACGTATGTGGGTTGAAATACGATGATAGAATGGCAGAAATAGTAGCAAAATACGGGGTAAAAATAATACTTGGTGCGTACTCAAAGAGACAGATCTCAAAGGGAGATATTAATTCTACATATAGAATATTGTACGGAAGTATAAAAAAAGCAATAGATTCTGGAATTAAGAATCACAACATTATTTTAGATCCATCGATTGGTTTTTTCCGTCAAGAAGGAAAAAATCCATTTTTTACCAAAATCAATATACCGTGGTATTTAAGAGACCTACATATTATCTCAGAAATAAAACAGTTAACGAACTTAGGATTTCCATTATGTCTATCAATATCAAATAAATCGTTTATAGGAGAAATACTCCATCTTAAACCTGAAGAACGACTATTGCCCTCATTAATTTTGGAAGCACTAGCCATAATTAATGGAATCAATATAATTAGAACACATAACGTTCAACATACAGCCCAAATGCTCAAGATTCTAAACCGTTTTGATAATATTCAAATTTAATCTGTATAAAATGGATCTATCAAGATTTATGAGTAGATAAGAGTTCAAAACGCTTATAATCCTTCTTCAAGTCTATATTATAAAGACGCATTTAATGAATATCAAAGAAGGTCTCACTTTTGATGATGTATTATTAGTACCTAAGTATTCTCCAATTGTATCACGATCTCAAACAGATCTAAAAACAAGAATATCGAAAAACATCAAGCTGAATATTCCTATAATAAGTGCTAATATGGATACAGTAACGGAGTCATCAATGGCTATAGCACTAGCAAGAGAAGGTGGGATCGGAATAATTCATAGATTCTTGACCATTCAAGACCAGGTAGACGAAGTGTTGCGAGTAAAAAGATCCGAATCTGTTATGATAGAACAGCCTTATACCATATCTATAGAATCTTCCATAAAACAAGCAAAAAAAACAATGCGAGATTACGGTGTTTCGGGTTTGCTGGTAGAGAAAGATAAAAAACTCATAGGAATTCTCACAAAGAGAGACATATTATTTGAGAAAAATCAAGACAGCAATGTATCTGAAGTAATGAGCAAGGATGTAGTTTATGCAGAAGTAGGAACTACAATTGATCAAGCCAAAGAAATTCTTCATAAGAATAAAATTGAAAAATTACCTATAATTGATAAATATAAACAAATAGTAGGTCTTATCACAAGCAAGGATATCTTAAAAATGGAACAATATCCTTATGCCTCTAAAGATAAGAAAGGCCATTTATTAGTAGGCGCAGCAGTTGGAGTAAAAGGAGACTACCTAGAAAGAACTGAGGCATTACTTGATGCAGGTGCAGATGTTATCGTAGTAGATATCGCCCACGGTCATAGCGAAAATGCCATAAATTGCATTCGGCTAATAAAAAAAGCATTCAAGAACTGTGAACTGATCGCCGGAAATGTTGCTACTGGAAGAGGGGCAGAAGATCTAATCAAAGCCGGTGTAGATGCAGTTAAAGTTGGAGTAGGATCAGGTTCCATATGTATTACAAGGGTAATAACAGGTTCGGGGGTACCACAGTTGACCGCTATATTGGATAGTGTTCAAACCGCTAGAGATTATGACATTCCAATAATTTCTGATGGAGGAATAAGAAATTCAGGAGATGTTACCAAGGCTCTAGCTGCTGGTTCTTCATCTATCATGATAGGAAGTCTATTAGGAGGAACAGACGAGAGTCCAGGGAAAACTCTAGTCAAAAACGGAAAAAAATATAAAATTTATAGAGGTATGGCGTCTCTTTATGCTTCATTGGGAAGAAGGTACAGAGAAGAAGGAAAAACTATTGATTCTGACGATCTTAACGACTACATTCCTGAGGGCGTAGAAGCTATGGTGCCCTACAAAGGAAGTGTTGTAGAAATAATTCGTCAATTAGTGGGAGGTTTGCGATCAGGATTAAGTTACTGTGGTGCAAAGAATATCTCAGAAATGCAAAATAATGCAGAATTCATACGAATTACTTCAGCTGGATATCTTGAAAGTCAACCTCATGATGTTTCATTAATGTGAGTATCATTCTATCATTAATGAAGCCCAGAGTCAAAAATTTGCTTCGTAATGATATTTAATACAAAATTTCATTTTTTTGAACTCTAATAAAAAACAGGAATTATTTGATAAATTTAGCAATGTGGATAAAAATAAATTAAGTTATATACTGTTTTGTTTCTTAATATCTTATTGTCAATAGACGTAACTGTTCAAGTTTTGAAAGAAAATGTTGGAAAGAAAATAATGATAAAATTAAAAGGGGATAAAATTGTTAAAGGAATACTGGAAAAATTTGATCAACATATGAATCTTATTTTAAGTAATGCATCAGAATATAAAAATAATCAGGAATCTAAACTTGGAAATCTTTTACTGAAAGGTGATAATATCATAATAATTTCTCCACAAGAGTAATGATATACGATTAAATCATGATTTTATCATCTATTATTTTTTTATAGATGATATGGTACGTGGACTTTGATCTTCATCCTGCATATTTTACAGTCAGTTCGCCCATCGAGTGCCACGTACCAATTATTAATCAGGAATACTTTCTAACTTAAACTTTATTTATAACGATTTTTTCGTTATCTGCATCAAGAAATATCTCTGTACCATTTTCGATCATTAATTCTGTTTTAAAATTTAGATTATCTACCAATGGGATATCTGAAATCGCACATCCTGATGCTGTAATTGTATCACATTTATGGGTACAAATAATAGCTAGTGGATTAACTCCATTTACTTTTAAGGAATAAAAGGCGTATGCACCAACGCTACTACCAACTGAATTCGGAAAAATGAGTATCTTGTTCTTTAATGTTTTTTTAAATAATTCATGCTTTTCATCCTTTATCACACCTGAAACATTATCAATCATTGAAAGCATATTCAAAGGCTGAGTAGTTATCAATACTTGACCTTTAGCTTTTCCTCCAACTATTTTCCTACATTTAATTTCAATCAACCTATTTCTACTCGCAATATTCTGTGACGATGGTGCGCATATCCTTTAATGCTACATCTATTTTATTCGATTTTTTCATATAATATGCACATTTTATACTATTTGTTACTATAGAATCATAATTATCTCTAGTAATAAGCGGGGTTAAACATGTACATGCATCACATATAATTTCCGCTCCAGCTTTTTGTAATTTAAGTATTATCTCTCTATTTCGTACGGATTCAGAAACAATACGCGGACAGAAAATCATGCATTTCTTTTTAAAAGTTTTATCCTTTGTTATTTTGGACAAATTATCTAATTCAGTATGACCTAGCTGTGGACTTCCAAAAACTATTAATTCCCCTTTTTCGGCAGTATCTAATTCTTCTCTCGTTTTATTCATTTCTTCCTTTCCAAATGATATTAGTTCTGCATTGTTGTGATTTTTAATACTAAACATTCCACACATACCAGAAGTACCCAAGCCCGCAGAAAGAGCTTTACCGTTCATAAGGTTTAGATCTTTAATTTTTTCTATGCCAACACTATTTTCATTAATAGTTTTCCCTGCAAAATAACCTAATAGTCCATAATCAGTTTCAGACTCTACTTTTGTTTCTAGTTTTATTTTTATTCTCGGCTTTCTCATTTCATCAATTAGTAAATCCGAATATGGCACTTTTCCAGTTAACGCACTTGCTAACGCACTTATTGCACTTTCTTTATTTGTCTTTATCCCTAAAATGGAGTTGCTGAAGACTGCCGCATTGCTTTCGGCAAAACTAACATTACCTTCTTTAGGAAGATCAAATATCTCATATGGTATACAAGTAAATGTAGGGTTTACTCCTAATTGAGTATAGGAATTAATTATATCTCTTTGTTTTTCCTTAAAATTAGCACTTAAATCGTTATCTAATCTTGAATCATATCCCATGGGATTTAAAGTAGTTGTTACCGAAACACTTGTATTTTTATCAAGATCTTTAAGAAATTTTACTCCTGCTTCTCCGATAGTATTAAAATTTACTCCAGAAATATGCGCCCATTTGATAGGAATAAATTTAGTAGCATTATTGGCTTTCCCTATAGCTTCTAGTATTTTATAGGCTTTTTCTAATCCAGATCCATATTTACCATTAAGAGCATTTTCTTCTTCTTTTGTAAGATCCATTAATCAAAATCATTTATAATTTATTAATATTACTTAAAAGTTATCTCTTTTGGTAATCTCTTATAATATGACATTCCAAATAGAATTCATACTTTTAAGTGTTATAATATATCGAAAAAATAAAACTAAGTTAAACTATAATCTGGTTATTCTGTTAAATTGGATTTAAAGTTCATCCAGTATTTTCTACTACAAGTAATCTTCTTTAAAGCATGACAAAATAAGATAGGAGAGTGCTGAGAACTACATCCTAAAAGTATTGCAGAAATATAACAGTCAAATATCTTAAATTACAAATTATCTTTTGAGAAATAAAACTTTTTAAATTCAATACATTTATTTTGTAAATTAGTGAAAAATTCTAGTAATGAATACATTAAAATATGTTATCATATTTATTATATATCAATTTGGTTAAATTATTATTTTTTTCACATGAATGCAGTCAATACTAAACTTCACTTGTTTAGTTTTGATAACTTAACAATGTTCTAGTGTGATATTAGATTTCATTTTATAATTCTACTTATTTTTATATTATGGAAAAAACTAGGAATTTTAATAATTGGAAGAAGAACTAGAGAGCTGAGAAAAAGCTCTATATAAATAAATGTAGACAAATATTCATTGTATGACTTGATTTAAATAATCTACTCTCGTTAATCTTATTCACTAGATTATTAGATCACTCTTAATTTATACTCTAAATTAAGCAGTAAAATCTCACTATATCAATTACTCTATATAATAACAATTATAATAACAAATAGTAGTAATGCTTGCTTTACAAGATGTCTACCAATAAACTATAACTAGGTTGAACATAGTATGTATACAAAGTCGCTGTATCCACTAATTTTCATATAATCAAGACCTTAAATCACATGTTATTTGTAATAATATTAATAAGAACAATACAAATTCAGATCCATTTGAAATCTCTTATTCATATAAGCAAATAAATTAAGATATTGATGATCGAAATAAATATTAGTATTCACAAAATACGCTTACAGAACTTTATTAAGATAACTAATTAAATTTCTTGAGATAAAAAAGAACTTTCTCTACTTGTTTATTGGATATTCTTATATTATTTTCGTTAGACATTGATTCCTTATCTAAAGAAATATAGATAATTAAGAGTGATATAATAATAAAATGATTCTTAATTGGATTAGAAGACTTACGTGGAAACCTAAGGGTAAAATGTATAGTTTAAAATGCAATCAATGTGGTAAAGGCTTTCTTTCAAGTTATTCAATGGAAGCTCCTATTTGCGGTTATTGCCTACAAAAAATCAAAGCTCCAAAAAATACTGTTAATTACGGAAAAAAATGTTCAATTTGTGGCCAAAAAGGTACAATCGATACCTCTGACAAATGTTCTGTATGTTTTAATAAATAAAATACAATAATATAAAAAGAACCTGATTATATTTTTAATTTTGAAATGATATTGTTCTATTAATTATTTTTTATACAAGGCTCATTTGGCTCTGTTCAGATAGGCAGAAAAAGATATAGCTAACAACCTCCTATTTATCATTTAAAAAAATCAAATTTGAAAGAAATAAAACCTTTGGATATTTGGATCCTCTTAGATCTTCGAACGTAAAAGAGTATACGAGATCATTATAGATGAAATCTTTGTTCATGCAGCAAACCAGTTTTTTTTGCTATGGTCATGTATTCGGCTCTTAAATTCTGTGCTCGGAATCTATCTGAAGATTCCTTATATCAAGAATATTCAATGAGTTATTCTCAAAAAGTAAGGTTGGAACCTGCAAATATAAACGATTAAACAAACCAGAATATTTTCATATCATCAATACTGATTTTTACATTAATAGTACATCTTTAATTCTAACACAAAAAACACCGCTTGTATCATAATATAGTTCCGAAGTAGCTTTAAATTCAGATCCTCGTTTTAAAAGCCTTCGTGGACCTTCATAATCATAATAATTCAATGTAGCATGCCATTTACCATCTACTAGAACTATTGCTTTGCCCGAGATAACTTTTTCTACACAAATATAATAACAACCATTATTCTTTTTTTTGCCTTGCAAATTTATATTGTTATTATTATTTTTAAAATTGTTATTAGAGAAATTAATCTCACTTACATTTTTAAAATATAGATCAATTGTGTCATCATTATTATTGATTTTAATTAATCTCTTATTTTCTAGATGATTTAATGATTCATCAATTATATCAGGATCTACATTATTAATATTATCATAAAAATAAGATTTATCTAATAATGACTTATGTTGTAATGATTGTGAAGTATAGATCTTTAATAATTCATTATAAATAAATCTACTTGTTCTTTCTACCTTTTTCTTTAAAACTTTAGAATCATCATCAAGATCATTATGCTGTATTTCTTCTTTCTCCATTGTTATAATTCTTTTGTTACCATGTTTTTGTATATATTTTGATGATAAAAAATCTTCATATTCATTATAAAGAGTACCAGAATCACTTTTCTTCTGTTTTTCAGTGACTTTATACAAATTATTTAGATCATCTTCACTATACAGATCAAGTTTTGGTAAATGTCTATCTATAGGTTTTAATTTAGATTTTATATTATTTAATAATATTTTCATATTTTCCATCCTTCTTTTGCTAGCATATAGAATTCGAGCATCAACAGTATCATTTGCAGCTAAAATAATTACAGATCCCATAGATTTTCTTCCTGTTCTGCCCCTACGTTGAATATATCTAATTTCACTAGCAATTGGTTCATAAAATATTACTAGATCGACTTGCGGAATATCTAATCCTTCTTCAGCTATGGATGTTGCAATTAATACATTGAATTCTCCTTGTCTAAATGAGTTCAATATGGTAGATTGTTCATCTTGTTTCATTCCAATGTCATCTTTCCTATTAGCTTGTCCTACAAAACGAAACGCTTTAATTTTATTTTGTTCCAATATGTCTACCAGAAATTTTGCAGTATCTCTATAATGGGTAAAAATTAATACTTTTGATTTTGTGTTAGAAATTGATTTATTATTATCATTATATTTCTTTAGTAAATCTACAATATATTCAATTTTAGGATGAACAATCTTATTCTTTAATAGTCTATTTTTAATTTCTATCATTCGTAAGTCTTTTAGAAGTATAGAATGAGTTTTACCTTCACTATTTTCCATCCTCTTCATAAATGTGGTTAAAGAAAAAGATCCTTGACTTTCAATCAATTCTATACAATACATTAATGATAATGCTGCTGATTGAGTCATCATTGCGTAAAAAAGAGATCCTTGATTTTGGGGATTCGAATACTTTAAATTTTGTTTCAATATGTTCCCAAGCTCAATCAAATCTTTTTTAAATACATAATCAGTATTTTTCTTTCTTAGCAAACCTCGAGAAGATAACCACCAAAGTTTTTCATTCAACATAGATTTAAGAATTGTTGCAATAGAAATATATTCATCTGGAAGAACAAGCCATTCCCATTTGATATTAATAGGATTGATATAAGCCTTAACATCTCTATCTTCTTCATTTCTGTATTCAATGTGTTCTATATTCAAGTTATCACAAACCTGTTCTATTCTTTCACTATCTGAACCTGGACTGGCTGTCATAGCTAGAATAGTTGGATTTTTTTCAGATTCAAGATATTTTTTTGCTATAAAAGTATAAGCATAATCTTTAACAGCTCTATGAGCTTCATCGAAAACCACTAAACCGAAATCGCCCAAATTTATCCTATTTTGTAATAAATCATTCCTTACGATTTCAGGAGTAGCGAAAATTAATTTGATATGATCATTTTTCCAAATTGATTTTCTCAAATTAGGGGTGGTTTTTCCCGTCATTATAATTTTTTGATCATCTATGACTTGGAGAAAAGATAAAAATGAATTCATGTGTTGTAAAACTAATGGCCTGGTTGGAGCCAATATTAATATCTTTAATTTTTTATAATTATACATTATATCTGCACAAATTAAAGCAGAAATAACTGTTTTACCTAAAGCGGTTGGAAGAATAATCATCGTATTTTTATATCTTGCTGACTTTACAATATTGTCTTGATATGATCTATATTCAATCGAATTTTTTTTAATTAAAGGATGGTTGACATATTTGATATCGGAAATACTGTGACGGTTATTATCGTTCAAAGATATATAACAACAACTTATATTTCATTTAGATATAAATAATTTAAGGTAATACTAGGATCTGCAAAAGTTTTAAGTGTTTAAGCTAATTGTTTGTTTATTGTTCTTATTATTAAATAATTTTGATTTTATTTAGTTACGCTTGCCTATTTTTAGAGTATTAGATCAAGCTATTAGCATTTTTATTCTCATATTATTCAATATTGTTTTATTTATATCGATATTCCTCTATCTTTTTTCTTATATAGTGTTATTGTATTCATGCCTTTTTATGTATTAATAATTAACACAGTTAGCGCAAAACCTTCATCATAATGGTTTATCTTTAAGTCTTTATATCCTTTGGTGTTTATTACTTGTTAGATATAATATTCAATGAAAAACATATTAATAGTGGATGACGATATCTATAGTTCCTTAACTTATAAAAAATGGTTAGAAGATGAGGGATTCGATTTAACAATAATAAACGATCCAAATCTTGCAGAGCAGAAATTTAAACCTCAATACTATGATCTTGTTCTTATTGGTTTTAAAATGTCTATGAGAGAAGGTTTTGATCTTTATAATAAACTACGAGAAATAGAAAAAAAAGTAAAAAGTGATACCATAAAACAATTTCATATATGTTTCATGACAGCATCAAGCATAAATTACAAAGCATTAGCAGAAGTTTACCCTGATTTAGGTGAAGAATGCTATGTTTCTAAGGGTGTTTCTAAAGAAATTTTTATAAATCATGTATATTCATTGATGTCGTAAATATTTGCTTTTATTCTATATTCTTACCCTTTGCATTAAAATGGATAATATTAAGTAATTTTATATTTTCTTATACTTTTAGAACTAGATGATTACAATAATTGAAAACAGAATTTTTTGCAATAACACCGGTTGTCAATAGAAAAAATAAAGTGGAATTTATGGCGGTAAATACAAACAATGAAAATAGAGAACAAGTCGGCATAGATGTTCATAAATCCTTTTTCTCATGCAAATAAATTTAGGCATTTAATAAAATAATAATTTATGTTTAAAAATCCACTAGAATAAGCTGTGATAAAATAATATAGTCAATTTTCGAAACGATGATTTCAGATATCAAAATAGTTATGTGGAGGCACAGTTTTGACGTCATGTACTTGAATTATGTAGTAATAAACACTTCAGAAAGATTATGTTCTTAAAAATTTTCAAGATAATAAACATTTTTTATAATTCAACTACTATATTAAATAATATTCCATATCAAATAATAATTAATATGTTAGTTAAAATACTAATATTATTGATCAAATATTTAATATGTGTATTAGGTATATGTCGGAAGATCTAATGACTATTTAGTATTAATTTTGAGATGAAACCACAAATTCAAAAAACAGAATTTTACTCTAGCTAATAAATAGTATAAAAACATATTTCTTAGATTATTGTAATCTAATATTAAAACAAATTTAAAGATTGAAAATTATCTTTATTTTGTAAATAACAATAGTTTAATGACTTGTAATTTTGTAAATTTTTTTTATATGAAGACAATATTGTAACTTTCTGCAATGCTATCAAACTAGAAAATCACTAGAACTAATAGAGCAATGTAATTTAATTAATAAAAAAATTAGGAAAGCAATTATAATAGACCTTCTGAAGATATAGGTAATACAAACTGACGTGATTATCATCTATATTCATCTCCGCAATCTCCAATTACCTCAAACAAATCATTTGACTTTTTACATACAGCATCTATATCATAATAATCTGACTTATCCAAACTAAAGTTGAAGATCTGTGCATTATTGTTTCTATGATCAGTTATTCCAAGTCTAACTCCTATTATAACGCCTGCTACTCCTGCTTTGTCAAGTATGTATCGTGTTGCTACATTTGCAATGCTTACTTTGTATTTTTGTGCTATTCCATTTAGAGTTGATAAGAGCTCTTGAAACAAATTCCATCCTCCCCATGCCTCTATCATTTTTCTGTACTTTCGTAAGCTTGATGTATTCAACTCAGCTATGGATGGTGGTTGTGTTCTTCCTAGATAGCGGTCTGACAAAAGTCCTCCACAAATGCTTCCATAAGCCAAAATACTGATATTATGTTCCAAGCAAAAAGGTATCATCTTCATTTCAGGCCTACGGTCTATAATTGAATACTGAACTTGATTGGATACAACTCTTATATCTGAATCTATTATGATCTGTATATGTTCAGTATCAAAATTTGTAAGGCCTATGTGCTTTATTACTCCTTCATCGCGAATGTCAGATAGGTATTTGAGAGCATCCATGTAATACGGATTGTTATAATCCCACCAGTGGAATTGAAGTAAATCAATAGAGTCAACATTCATCCTGCGAAGGGATCTTTGTATATTTTCATTAACCATGGAACGTGTAATCCTTCCTGGATGTGGAACCCATTTTGTTAATGCCTGAATTCTTTTGAGTTCTTCTTCTCCTTTTAATCTTAATACTTCGTGCCGGAACTGACCAATAACATCTTCTGCTGGACCATAAATATCTGCTAGATCCCAACTCGTAAATCCAGCATCATGATATCTCATCATATCTGCTATTGCCAATTCATGGTCGATATATCCATGTCCGCCTGCAACCTGCCACATACCATTGACCATTCTGTATATCGTCAAATCAGGAGCTAATTGGTAAGATCTTTTAATCATATCATTCATTCTACTTTTTCTCTATATTTTTATGTCACAAATATCTAACATAAAAATTTGACGCAAAGTGTTCTGAGGCTTTCACAATTGGCTTTTCTACACTCTTTGCTTCTTTACTTCAAAATTTGACGCATAAAGATTTGTATAAATAAGAGTATTAGTTACACTCCAAGAATCTGAAATCTAATTATATTCAAAGTCACAAGTGGATTAGCCAATAAACTATTAGGATTAATACATAATCAGATCTCATTAACAAAACTCATTATAAAAAAAAATTTTTATAAAGTTATATTATTATTTTAAATATATTATTGACAAATAATAACAGACAACAACTTTCACCATGGAGTCTAATTTCTATTTTTGAATTTATGGACAGTTAATGACACTCATTTCAATTCTCTAATATTCGTGATACAAAAAATATGGAAATATAATTTACATAAATTTAAAACAAAATGATGTAGATATTAAGTAATTCAATCCATATAGAACAAATTTTGACAAGAAAAACAAATTATTTTATAAAACAATAGCAGCAGACTTACCATTTTTAGGGAATGGTCTATTGTTAGATGAAGGTAAATCACATAGAAAACATAGGAAAATTCTACGACCATTATTTTTAATTAAATCAATCCAATTAAATAGTAATATCCTGTTTGATAAAATAAAATACATCACTGATAATTGGAAAGTTAATAGTACAATAACTTAATTGAATACTATCTCATCTCAATGTTGTTAATTTCACTTTATTATAAAATTGAGGATTTCTACAATTTTATTTAATCAATCTACTCTTACACTTTGAATCATTTTTTCGCAATGTTCATCTGTCCAAACCCCAACACCATGTAATTTACCTTTCCACTTTTCTTCTGTTTTTTCTACACATGCATTTGTTAATGCATCAAAATATGCTTCTGTAATAGCAGCATTATTTTGTCTATCTACATTTTTGGTTACCTCAGTGAAATTAACATTATTTATGGCTAATTGTGCATTATTTTTTAGATCAGATACATATTCTTTTTGTATATTGACATCTTTTTTTGTACCCGTATTACCATGTCCAGGTACGTACACATCAAAGTCATATTCTAAAACTTGATCATACGATCTCATCAATGCAGGTACTTCTGGCGTAGCAGCAAGATGTTTCCATGGTACTTCACCTGGAGTAAGTTGATCAACTACCATTATGATTTTTTGATCTGGAACGTATATGAAAATGTCACCTCTTTGATGATACTGTCCTGGATATGTCAATTGTAATGTTTTATCTCCTACTGTCAGAGTGGTATTGTCTATAAATGTTGTTGTTGGAATAGGTCTTTCAGGATCATTAACTGCTTTTAAAATATCTCCAGTATTCTTTTCTGCTATTATTTGGATAAATGGTTGAAAAAGATGTGCAGCTCCTATGTGATCTCTGTGTGCATGACTATAAATAAGATATTTTATAGGTTCGTTAGTGACCTCTGATATAGCTTTGAAGATTTTATCACCTATGCTTGGTGGAGCATCAACTACAATAATACCCTCTCCAGTTGTCAAAAACATGACGTTGTATCCATTTGCAGATAGAATGTATACTCCATCCTTTATCTCTTGCAAATCATACTCTTTTTCAGTCGCAGCCTGAATGTAGTCTATATCGGCAATCGAAATAGAAAATAGACAAGCCAAAACAGTACTTGCAAACAATATTAATCTAGTATATTTTAAAGAAAATAGTAAATTAAATTTCATATTACGAATTATTTGTGAACATTAATAAATATTCTTAAAATATTACTGAAACTTTGCATTACTTGTTTTCCTTTGGAAGTTGTAGTGAAACTAGCTGATAGCATTACTAATGATTTGAAATTTTAAGTATGACAATTTAGTCTATATTGTTAAATAGAGATTTTGTAGTTAGTTAATATATTTTTAGACTCTAAAAAATGTATCCAACTAAATTCGATAAAATAGTAGTTTTTACCTTTGAGATCTTTATTTAAACCTAAATTCAAATTGCTATATCGCTTACTTTTATCAGTTAATTATTATGAAAAGATGTCTATTCTTTGTGTGATATATTCTAGAATCCAGATGCTATTTAAGGGAAAAGCAAGCTATTCATCAAAGACAGTTGAAATGAAATCTAAAGATAGTTTGATAAATTGATAGAAAATAAGTCCTGAAAAATGCTGAGAATCAAAGAAAACAAAAGTTGTACAAGCCACACTAAACCAAATTATTTATGCATAATTCTCATTTTTTGATTTTATGATGATCTTGATACTATCTTGGAAAAGCCGAGTTTTAAGTTTTATTGATGTTTTGTTTATTTGATAACTTGTTAAAAAGTGATATAATTTTTTTAAAATCATCCGGGGTCGTATTAGATTTAGCAAATTCTACTAAATCAATAATTTTCAAGCATTCTCTAATAGTCTCTATAGGGTAATTATGTTTTTGTATTAATCTTATTAATTCCTCACTGGTTGTTTCTCTTTTAAAACCGGCATCGTAACTCAAAAATAATCTAATTGCTTTTCCTGCAATTCCAAAAGCTTCCTTGTACTCTCCTTTATCATGATACTGTTGAGCTTGCGATATTAGTTTTTTTGATTCAGTAAGGTATTCATAGGATTTTAATTTTGGAATTGGAGATGAATCATTGATAACAGTAAATGTTTTTTTCTTGAATTTTTTTATTACAAAATAAATAGAAATTGCAGATACAATAACTATCACAGATATTAATAAAAGGATTAGATCATAGGTGTTAGAACTATTATCTTCTAATGTAACATTCTTAATCTCATCATTTTCAAAATTTGCTGTAATTGTTGCGTTATCATGTTTTTGATTCTCATATTGAAGTCTTATATCAGTTTCATTTTCATTAGATCGAAAATTAACATCATTTTGAGAAAATCCTTCTGTAACTAACTGATTATGGAATTGTTGAAATTGTTTATTTTGCTTTAATTTTTCCAAAAGTTTTTCTTGTTGTTCTTGTGTCTGTTGTTTGAGATCAGTTATTGTTCCATCTTTCATATTTCCTTGTAACGTAGCCCATTTTCCATTGGTATTGTTGTATCTTATATCAAAACTGCCAGTATCATTAGAGATGGGATTAAAACTACCATTAGTTACGTTATAACCATTCTTTAAAAGATATTGATGTCTATTACGAAAATCATCATTAGATAATACTTTCTTTTCAAACTCTTTTTTTATTTGTTCATCTTGCTGTAACTGTTTCTGTATCTGTTGCTTTAATGCGTTGCTATCTTGAGATAACTGGTTATTTTGAAGCCGTTGTTGCTGATTTTGTAAAGGGTTTTGTTGATTGGCAAGTAGTTCATCTAGCCTTTGTTGCATTTGTTGTTCTTGTTGGGAAAAGAAATCTTCTGGATTGGCAAGTAGTTCATCTAGCCTTTGTTGCATTTGTTGTTCTTGTTGGGAAAAGAAATCTTGTTGCTGAGACTGTGTGTTTGGTTGAGAAGAGCTTTGTAATTTATTTTGTTGATTATTTTTTTGAGAATCATCTGATACAAAATGAATTATTATAGGGCCTAGTGGAACAGTTCGATCTCCGTTTTCATTATAATTGAAATTTAGATTCATGATTAAATCAGAAGGATTATCAGACGTACCTAAATCCAAAGTAATTTTTTGGGATTCTTCGTTTAATACAAGGGATTTTGCTTCTGTATTAGAATTTGAGAATTGAACATTTCCTTGGTTGATTTGTTGTGTCATAGTATATTGTAAGATGCCAGAAATCTGTTTTCCATAAGTATTGTTTATTTCAATTGGTATTATAGCCTCTTCACCAATATTAAAATAATATTCAGTTTTTTCAGATGAGAACAAAATATCTTGTGCATCAACAACTTGAAGGGAAACTAAAAAGATGAATAAGAATAAAATACCAATTATTTTCATTGTATTATTCTACCCCTGCCATATCTCAAATATATCTGTAAAAATAAAAAGCCGAGTGCAAAGACAAAAAACCAATCTTTAATGTTAGTTTCTTCTTTTTCTCGTTTTATATCAGTACTTATATTTTGATAAATCTCATTTAATGTTTTGATATCAACAGACTTGAAATATTTCCCACCTGTTTGCTCAGCGATTGCTTTGAGTGTATTTTCGTCAAGTTCTGCATATTGCGGTCTCCCAAAAAAATCATAACCAAGAATGGTTTTTCCTTCAGACCCAAGTCCAATTGTGTAAACTTGAATATTGTTTGATTTAGCAAAAGATACGGCCTCTGATGGAGAGATTACTCCTGCATTACTTACTCCATCACTGAGTAAAATCACAACTTTTTTCTTATTCTGAATAGATGTTGCCATATCAATTCCAAGACTTAATCCATCCCCAATAGCCGTTTCCCCGTTTGTTGGCGCAATATTAGTGAGTTTTTCTAAGACCTTGTCCTTATCTGGACTCAGATATGCTGCAGTAGTTGCACCTGTCCCAAATATTACAATTCCTGCATTATCTTTAGGAGGTAATGACTCTACAAGAATTTTTGCAGAATTTTTTGCTGCCTCCAATCTATCAGGTTCATAATCAGTAGCTTGCATACTACCTGAAACATCGATTACAAGCACTACATTTACTCCCTCTTTACTTTGTTCAAGTGGGATGTGTGGATTAGCAAAGCCTATAATCATCAATCCAATTGTTGTTAAAGACAGACAAAATATCCATAGATCCCTCCGTAATTTTCTTTTATTACCTATTGCAGATTTTACAAATTCTAAATTACTGAATTTAATCGCTTCCTTTCTCTTTTTAGATATTATTTTATAATAAAGAAAATACAATCCAGGAATAACAAGAAGTGCAATTAAAACAATCTGAGAATCGAATCCAGCCAAATTGTTATCTCCTAGTTCTCTTTTTAAAGAATTTTCTTAAAGGGATCTCGTAATTTTCATCAGATAAAATCTTTATGAAATCTATTTTCAATTTTGTAAGATTTAAAATCAATTGTGACTCATTATTTGATACAATCTCGGTATATTTTTTTTGAAAAACTGGATCGGATGTATCTACAAGAAGCTGTTCTCCTGTTTCTTCATCCTCAAGCTCTATTAAACCTATTTTTGGAATTTCTTGCTCACGTAAATCCGAGATTTTTAAGATAATGACATCATGTTTTCTCCTCAGTATTTTTAACGGTTTTATATAATCATTTGAATCAAAAAAATCCGAAAGTATAAACAAAATACATCTTTTTTTTAGAATTTGTGTGATTTGAACGAGTGTTGTTTTCAAGTTAGTAGTCTTTGATTTTGGTTTGAAAGAAATGATTGAGCTTAGAATTTGCATGACATGTTTTTTCCCTTTTCTAGCAGGAATAAATTTTTCAATTTTCTCAGTAAATAAAAAAATACCGATATTATCATTATTCTTCAGTGCTGCAAACATCAAGCTTGCTACAATTTCTAATGCTTTTCTTTTTTTAGGAATTTTATTTCCAAAACTTCCAGAACTTGACATATCTAAAAGAAAATATACTTGCAGATCTCGTTCTTCAACAAATTCTTTAATGTAAGGTTGATTGTATCTAGCAGTAACATTCCAATCTATAGAACGTATATCGTCTCCTGTTCTATATTCTCTAATTTCTGAAAATTCAATACCTTGTCCCTTAAATGTAGATCGATAATTTCCAGTAATCAATTCGTTCACTAGATATTTTGTAGAAATTTCTAATTTTTTGATTTGTTTTAGAATTTCTTGTGTTTGTTGCAAAAAATCACTTCCAGAAGATTGTAAAAATACCTAAGGAACAGGTATTTTCTCTAGTATGGTTTTAATTATCTGATCGGTAGTAATATATTCTGCTTCTGCATCATAGGTAAGAAGAATTCTGTGGCGTAATACATCATAGGCAATATCTTGAATATCTTGTGGAATTACGTATCCCCTACCATTAAGAATTGCATTGGATTTCGCACCCACTGTTAGCCAGAGAGAAGCCCTAGGTGATGCACCATATTCTATATTGTTGTCTATGTCAAGATCATAATCTTCTGGATGTCTTGTAGCATCAACAATCTGTGCAACATAGTCACGAATTTTTTGATCGGTATAGATTTGGTGATTAAATTTTTGAATTTCCATTAATTGATCAGTAGAGATTATTTCTTGGATTTTAACATCAATCCCTTCTGTAAATCTATGAATAATTTCTGATTCTTCATCTTTTCGAGGGTATGAAATCAAGAGTTTAAACATAAATCGATCAATTTGTGCTTCAGGTAGCTTGTAGGTACCCTCTGATTCAAGGGGATTTTGAGTAGCCATAACAAAAAATGGCTCCTTGAGTGGAAACGTATCACCTTGTATAGTTACTTGTTTTTCTTGCATTGCTTCTAATAATGCGGATTGGACTTTTGGCGGAGCTCTGTTTATTTCATCTGCTAAAACAAAATGAGAAAAGATTGGTCCTTTTACTGTTCTAAATGAAGTAGAATTATGGTCATAAATTTTGGTTCCAATAATATCTGCGGGTAATAAATCTGGAGTAAATTGCAATCTTACAAAATTGGAGTCGATGCATTCGGATAATGTCTTTATCAATAAAGTTTTGGCAAGACCTGGAACTCCCTCTAATAATACATGACCCTTTGACAATAATGCCAATATCAATTTGACAATGATTTTATCTTGACCTACAATTACTTTGCTAATCTCATTGTGTATATTAGAAAGAAGTTGGCAATATTGCTCTGCTTTTCTATTTAACTCTTGAATTTCTGGATTCAATATATCGGTCATCATATTTCTTCAATTTCTGGATTCAATATATAAGTGATCATTCTACTAAAACCAGTATTTTCCATTTTCATATAAATATTGTTTAACAACGTTCTCTAAGAATCGTAATTCTATAAAAATCCAATTCTTATTTTTACCTAGAAATTAAAATTCTACATTAATAGAAATCTATAACATATTTTTATAATCTGAGAATTCATGGTTTTCAAATCTCAACTTCACATTTCTCACCATATCCAGATTCAACTTTTCCAAAACAGAATTTATTTTGAACCTATTTGTATTATATAAATAATATTTTTTTGGTGATCAATGTTATCTCCTAGTAGTATACTGATATTAATTGTTTAAACTAAGTTAAATTCTTAATTAGAACATATGAGACAAATAATATTATATGTGTTAAAAAAACTAGAATGATATTGCATGTTATTAATTTTGAATATTATAAAGTAACACGATTTGAAATCCATTTATTTGCAATTAGTATATCTTCTTGAACTAAATTATGACTTGAATTTTGCCACTTTAACATTACATTTGCATTAGTTTTTAAAAGTAATTTAAAAAGACGTTCCGTTTCAGTTTTAGAAACTATGGGATCGTTTATACCAGATGATAATAGAATTTTTTTGTCTGAAAGATTAGGCAAAGGATCTGGAATTAGGGGTATCATGGCTCTGTAAAGTATTGCACCATGAAGTATGTTCGGCCGGAGTAGGAGTAAACTAGCAGCGATATTGGCTCCATTGGAAAATCCTACTGCTATCGTTTGGTTTAAATCAAATTTATAATGTAAAGAAGCTTTTTGTATAAATTCTGAAAGCTCACAAGTTCTAAATTTAAGATCTTTAATATCAAACACTCCTTCCGATAGTCTTCTAAAGAATCTAGGCATACCATTTTCTAAAACTTTACCTCTTGGACTTAATATTGCTGCAGTAGGTTCTATTTCCTTTCCTATGAGAAGAAGATCTTCTTCATTTCCACCAGTTCCATGTAATAATACAAGTGTTAATTTACTATATGTTTGGTAAGATTTTTTTTTGTTATTGGAATTATTATTGGAAGCATGAGATGATTTAACAAATATATGATGAAAACCTAAACTGTTTGATTTAATCAAGGCTGTTATATCCTCTTATTTCATTATCTACATTCTCATATTGAGGTAATTCTATTTTTTGCAATACTTTTTCTAACCTTTCGCGTACATCTTCAAGCCATTTAGGTAACATGAGTCTTTTTCCTAGGTCTTCTACTGTTTGATCTACTGTAAAGCCAGGTGGGTCGGTGGCAATTTCGAATAATACTCCTCCAGGTTCTCTAAAATAAACTGAATGAAAATAGGTTCTATCCAACACAGGTGTAGGATTTAGACCAATCTTTGCAATATTTTTCCGAATTAATAATTGATTTTGATCGCTTGATGTCCTAAAAGCTATATGATGAACTGTTCCTATTCCAATTCTTCCATGAGCAATATCAGGTAAACATAGTACATCTATTCTGGCAGCTCTTGTGCTATTTTGTGATTTGTCTTGTTGAAATCGAAATCGATTACCCTCATTTAAAATCATTTTGTACCCTAATTCTTTTAATATTTCTGAAGTACGTTCATATCCTTCCTCACATAAACTTACAGAATAAAAACCCCTTATGCCGTTTTCATAGAGAATTGGACCATCTTTCCAAAATCTTTCATCATTTTCCTTAGCTGATGAATGAGCAACAAGTTCCAACTCGAGTCCATCTGGATCATATAGTTTTATTACTTGCTCCTCGTTATCAAATCTGTTTATAGGTCCTTCAAAACAAATATCATTTTTTTTTAGACGAGCCTTCCAAAAATCTACAGAGTCTTTAGGTATTAGAAAAGATGTAGTTATGGTTTGACCAGTTCCTCTATAACCCTTAGGGGCATCTTTCCACGGAAAGAAGGTTAGTATAGTACCTGGATGCCCAGTCTCGTCTCCATAATATAGATGATATGTCGTAGGATCATCAAAATTTACAGTTAACTTTACTAATCTGAGTCCTAATAATTTTGTATAAAAATCAATATTTTTTTGTGGATCGCTGCAGATTGCTGTAACATGATGAATTCCATTTATTAGATTATTTGCATTATTATTATTTTTCATCTGTTTTTTCATTCTCTTTTTCCCTTTTATCTGTGCCTTTTGAGATGATGTTTATTGATGTGCTGCAGAGGTTCTACAAAAAATGAGACATCAGAAAGTTTATCTCATCTTGAAACTTACATTTTCCTGTTTTTTCATTCTCTGTGGGTGTTCAAGATTCAGATTATTGTAAATGTTTAGACCAAGGTAATACAAAAAAATTTCATGAAAAATATATTGATTATTTACCTCTCTAAAACATATCAGGGGGTTGTTATCCGCATTTTTTAATGTTATAAAAGTCTTTGATAACATTCAAAAGCTAATTGAGCCCAGTTAGATTCTTTTGACATATCTGTTGTTCTTTATCAATTATATTGAATCTGTACCAGAACCAGGCATTATTAAGCCATTTTCAAATAGCATCTTAGTACTTGTATATAGATAAAGCTAACTTCATGGCTTTTGATTGTAAATAGCTGATCACATTGAAAATTACACATGTTACCAATAAGAGATAAATCGATATTATAGTAACTTATAATTACTGTATCAAATTTAAGTTTACGATAATGGTAACATATTATGGTTCCAGTTTCTAGGTACGTTTTGAAGCCCATAATGTATAGGAGATAATAAGAGATCTGGCACATGTCTGTGTGGTATCGACTTGAACATCAGCACATTTAAAATCTCAAATATATTACTGTATAAAAGGATACATACAAAATAATTAATTACAGGAAAATAAAATCTCTATATCTAGCAAGGTCATAAAAATAGCACGTAGAATACTAACACAAAGAAAATACCATTTTGTTAAAACATTCTCTCAAATATAAGCTCGACCATTAATACTGCTATGCATAGACTACAAAGCATATTAAACCAAATTTAAGAAGATAGAATCCAAATTCACGACATATTCATGAGGAATGATGGAGAACAAGATAGCATCTAAAATAGTAAATGATACAGATCTAATGGTCTGGACCCATTAAAAATGAGAACACCTTGTAATGGAGACTTTTTTACTCCTAACAGTGTTAATAGAATAGGAGGTCAGACAGATGCAAGGTGTTAGTAAAAACAATAACCACAACAGAAATACTAAGAGTAGAAGATGGACACCAGAAGACAAGACAAGGATTGTAATGGAATCACTGACTACAAACATCACAGTAGCAGAACTATGTAGAAAGTACAATCTAAATCCAAATGTGTTCTATAACTGGAAACAGAAATTCATAGAAGGAGGTAAGATTGCATTGTCAGGTACCAGTAAAGATAACATCAACAAAGTTATGGAAACAGAAAATGAACGTCTAAAGAGGATCATCGGTGAACAGACAATAGCAATAGATGCTTTTAAAAAAACGTTAGAAACAGGAAGGAAAGGTTAGCAGTGGTAAGGACAATAATAAACAACAATAACAGCACAACAAGAAGAATTAGCATTAGAAAGGCATTGAGATATTCTGGATGTAGTAAAAATATGTACTACCGAAATAAAATTCACAGATATGCTATTGCTAATGCAGTAACTGCAGTTACTGCAGAAATACCATCAACAACAAAAACGATAGAAAAAGAGATACAAAGAATCTCCCTACAAAGACCAACTTATGGTACCCGAAGAATGGCTCCAATGCTGACAAGAGCATTAGGAATACCCATCAACAGAAAGAGGGTACAAAGAATCTTCAGAAAGATGGGTTACATTACGCCATCTAAAAGTAAGAGGGAAATCCTTCGTTCAAAAGTACCCAATGTAAAAGCAAATAGACCAAACCAAGTATGGGAAGCAGATCTAACATACGTACATTGTGGTATTGATGGATGGGGCTACCTATTCAATGTGTTTGATGTATTTACAAGGGAATGGGTTGGCTACTGTTTTGATCTGTCTGCAGTAAAAGAAAATGCAATAATAGCGATAGAAAATGCTCTTGTAACACATAAAGGTATAACACCTGAAAACCTGGTTATCAGAACAGACAACGGTTCACAGTATACAAGCAAAGCATTTAGAAAAGCTATATCTGTACTAGGATTGAAACTGGAACATATCTACTACAATACACCAGAACAAAACGGACACATTGAATCATTCCACAAGACACTGAAGAAGGAGTATATTTGGTCAAATGATTTCCAGAACTATCAGGAAGCAGAATCAGCAATCAGAGATGCATTCACTGATTACAACCAGAACAGAATACACTCTGCACTAAGGTATCTTACACCCTATGAGTTTATTTCAAAATGGAAACTGCAACAACAAATTATTGACATTGAGAATGAGAAGGAGAAGGTGATAAATATTGGTAATGAAAGAAAATATTAGTATCTATATGAAAATGGGAAAAGTGTTCCCAAAAACATGGGTCCAGTCCACTAATTGATAATAGATTGTGCTTGATGTATATGTACCGGATAATATGACAAACTCTTCTCATGTGTATTTTGATAGTCTTCTGTTCTTCTCATGAGACGTATGCCAATATCAGATGATATTTTTCAATCAATGAGTTTACGGGAAAAGAGATATAAAATTAGTAGGAAGGAAGAACAATAAAAAAGAGTCAAGTGCAAAATTAATCGGTGATTTTGTTTGTCTAGTAGAAAAAACCTTATATCTAAAAAGGCACTTACAAACTTCCCTATACATGAAATAATAGCAAAAAGATGGAGTGCAAGAGCTTTTTCAACAAAACCGGTTGAAAAATCAAAACTATTGTCAATTTTAGAGGCGGCAAGATGGGCCCCGTCATCAAGAAATGAACAACCGTGGGGTTACATAATTTTTACTGATGCAAATAGGACTGAGATGGATAAAGCAAGATCTGTTTTATTAGAAATAAATGATTATGCAAAAAGAGCTCCAATTTTAATCTGTGCAATAACAAAAAAAACATATACTGACACGGCAGTTTATAACAGACTTCATTTCCATGATCTAGGTGCTGCTAATGAAAATATGTTTCTTGAATCATTTAATCAAGGTTTAATCATGCATGAGATGGGTGGTTTTGATCGAGAGAAAGCAAGAAAAGTCTTTGAAGTTCCTGACGACTATGAAGTTGGGATAATGATAGCAATAGGATATCAAGATTCTCATGAAATCCTGCCTGAAAGATTTAAAGAGAAAGCTGATTTACCAAGAGAGAGAAAACCATTATCAGAAATTGCATTTCTGGAAAAAATCGGAAATGGAATAATATAGAATAACTGAATTTATAAGGTTACTTAGGTCTTGATCATTTTATTTTAGAAACATTTTTAATATATACATTTAAATTTTTTGGTTATGCCCTGTCTGTTCAGAATGTATATGTAGAATATTTTTACTTGATTCAAATAATAAATTTTCTTGAACGGACCCATGAAAATTTGTGAAAGAACTATTTTATTGAATAAAGAGATCACATATCTATAATTGCTTGTATTACATTTCTTTTTTTTTCTTTAGATTTCATTTTAATTTTTTAATCGATTCATATTGCAAAATAATTTCATTAAAATCAAACAAATTTTTCGTACTCTTTTTCGTATGTTTGTTAGTATTTAAATTGATAAAATATTTTGATGTGTTTATTATTATTCTAGAATTGAAATTTAATTTGCTCTATCGAAGATATATTTTATAACAGTTCTTAAATATTTTTCTTGATCAATTTTTTATTTTCTTTACTAATTTTGCATTCTGTTAAATTTCATATCATTAATTGAATTTATCCATAACTTTTTTCTCATTATTATATCACTAATCCAAGCTATTATTTTTGTAGAATAACTAAATGCTTTGGACATATGTAATGGATTATTATCATTTGTTTCGACTATTATATTATTATCAGAAATATGTAATGTTATTTCAATAAAATTTTCTATATCTCTCCATTGTAATTGATAACCAGTTAAACTTTGAATCATTCCTATCCACCTTAAATTTCCAAACCATCTCCCTTCTATAGTATCCACTACCTTTTTATTGAGTACTTTAAATGGAAGATACATTTCAAGGATTTGTATATTTTTTCTAGATGTATGCTGCTTTGTCTTAAATAATCGTGAAAAAATTTTTTTACCAGTAATTGTTGATTTATATCCAGTTTGAGTTTTCTCAATTAATTCTAATTGTTTCAATCTTTTTAAGGATCTTGATAACTTTTCTTGATGTAAATTTAATCGAATCTTTAAACCATTGAATGACAAAATAGTTATTGTGTTTTCAACTTTATTCCCTGATAAAATATTTAATATATCTATATCAGTCTGTCGCAAATCAGTTATAGATATGTATTTATCTTCACATACTGTTTGTTTATATTTATCTATATTCGAAGTTAATAAATTAGGTAAATTATCCTTTGTTGTATTGTTATTTCCTTTCTTGATTTCAAAATCGTTTTCTATTTTTAGTTCACAAACCACTATAACTATCACAAAGTAAGTATATATAAATTAGTAAGTGATTTAATATATATCGGCTTACCATTACGTAAGTGATTTTATTTTTAAAAATATGGAATGAGCAGGTTTAGTATTAAGCATTATTATTATCATCTAAAATCTTCTATCTTACATATTAACAGATAAGGCCATTTTCTAATTTTTACTTCTTTTTTGATTCTAAATGATAGGTTATTATTCAAATTTTGTCTCCTATATCTCTTTCATATATCGTGGTCTTACATCTACTTCACATGCTGGGCTATCTTCTAATTTTAGAACTAAACCACTATCATTTGTTCACAAGTCTTTGTATCTACGTAGCTGATTAGTTAAATTAATCGAAGAAATATTCAACCAGTGCAGATTAACATTTCAAAATTTATCATCTCATATAATGTTGTTTTCACTGTATATATAGACACAGAATGGATATCTTTGAGATATTTTCTGTATGCTTACATCTGGACCCTTTTTTTGATCTTTGACAATCGAGTATTAGAAATCGAGCTAATGACTTAGGGATGGTCATTTATATTGCCGCTGTTGTCAATATCGCTGCTTTCCGAAAGACGGATCAATTTTTATCGTACTATTCATTGTAATAGTAGATGATATAGAATATATCTATAACGTATGAACAAACCTTTTAGATATTTCTAACAAATAGATCCATATATGTATAGTACTTTCAAACGAAATCAACTAAGGTATGAAGGTTATAGATAGATAAAGAGATATAGAAAAAAATAAGAGAATAAAATGGCGTAAACATAAAATTATTATTTAAAATAACCAATACTTGAAAATGGACGCTGTAGGATGCCCTAAGTGTGGAAAATTAAATGAAATTGAATTTTTTAATGATTACTGGTTATTTAAAGAATGTGTATATTGTTATTGTACCTTTGAATTTAAGTATTCTTTTTCTGAATGGATAACTAGACCTAGTCCTGACTATTAATTTGGATTGTTTTTATTATTGATATTCCATTTCATAAATAAAGAAGATTATGTCTAAAGAATAAAACAACTTAAATATTTATATTTATTAGTATTTATTTTGTAACTTCACAAGGAGAACAGGGAATTGGTGTAATTGTTAGTCCAAATAGACTTGTTACTGTTTCTCAAATTGAAAATTAATAAAATCCCGCCAAATTTAAACGTGAACTATCATTACTAAAATGCTTAATTAACTTTACCAACAACAAACCTGACAATAATCCTTCCAGATAAAACTTATCAGAAGTTTGTCATACATTAAAAACAATTTTTCACCGTAGATTTAATCACTAAAACACTAGACACAACATTAGAGTTTTATAATTCGAAATATTATAAAGTTTGATATTTTTAAGTACTTATTCTAATAACATTAATTTAGCTATTAAAAAATACTATGAATGTATATGATAATATAAGTTGATTTTTCTAGAACCCATACTATTTATTTAATATTATTAGTAGTTGATATTCAGATATGTTAGGAGATTTAATATATGAAGGGGCGACTAGGATTGTACATTCACGAGTATTAGATACAAAAGAAAACAAGATTGAACACACTATTACATCAGAAGGAAAATTCAAAGACATTGATACTACATTTTTAGGAACTTTTTGGACTGTTTCAGTAGATGATGATGTAGTCTATGGCGAAGGCCAACATATAATAACTACTAAGCATGGAGGAGAAACTGCAATTTTTACTGGATATGGAATAGGAAGGTCGAAAGGACAACATGGTAGTAGTTTTCGTGGATCAAATTTTTATAAAGCATCTTCAGATGGCAAACTTGCTTTCCTAAACAACACCGTCGGAATATTTGAAACAGAGGTAGACGAATCAGGTAATGGCATTGTAAAGATATGGGAATGGAAGTAATTTTTCTATTTTTTTTGATAACTATACTCTAATATTACTAAATTGGCGGGGAGGTAGTGCACATAAAAAAAATTTATATCTTTTAAAAAGTAAAAAATAGCATATATTTCCTAGCCACTTGCTCTGGTAATATTTTAAATTAATTTAAAACTAGATCCTCTAAACCGAAAGTTTTTAGAATTTTACTTGATAGTAACTTAAAACTTTTTTTACATTCACAATAACTCCTAAAACCACACCTCTATTATTTATATCTATTATTTTCTACTTTATTGCGAAAATAAAATGTTGAGAAATATATTCAATCGTTCAGGAATTCCACCTAAATAGTTCACAATCCTGAATTACGAGATTTTTACATATTATAGTGATCTCCTGATTTAGAATCGGTAAAATGATTATCCCGAGAATCTTTTTTATATAACCATAATATATAAAAAATATGGTTTCAGGTAAATATTTTAACAGAGGAGTTAAAACTTTAGATAATCCTGATATTGGATATGTTGTGAGAGAAACCCCTGATAAGATAATTGTTTTTGGCGGAAAAGGAAAAAGATATGATATACCAATATCTGATATTCAACAAGTAGGTGCAAATGTTCTTATTGGTCTTCAATTTTCAGATGTAGAAAATAGATATGCCGCAAAACGAGATGATCCTCTACCAACAAGTAGAACTGATCCATGGGGAGCTAATGATAATCAAGTTGATCTAGCAACTTATGAAGGCAAATATCCTAAATCCCTTTTTAACAAAGGGGTACGCGCGGAGAATGAAGATGATTTAGGTTATGTCGTAAAAGAAACTCCTGATAAGATAATCGTTTTTGGATATTCTAATGATAGATACGATATTCCTAAATCTGAAATAATCGCAGTTGGAATGAATGTCATAATTGGAAAAAATTTTCCAGAATTATCAAAATATAAAGTCAATAGAGACACCCCATTACCTACAGGAGAACCAATAGAGACAATTGCCGAAGAGGCTTATCCAGAAGATAAAAAATAGTAAAGAGAATAATACAAATCATTATTTTAAGTATGATACAAATCATATAATATCCCTTGATTTGGATAATATCAAATTATTGATTATTTCATTACAAATTAAGTTCTATATTTATATCTAGATATAGATAGATTTAATTTATTAAAAAAATAAAAAATTTTGAAATGAAACCAGATGAAACAGGATAATTCAAAGTCTGATTTATAGATTAGCTAGTTAAATATTTACGGATACATACTAAACAGTATTATGTATTTTGTTTTGGATAACAATTAATCAATAATCTCTTTTATATTCTTTTGATTCATCTTTGGTTATCTTAAAGTATACAGTATTACCATCAAATCTTTCGATTAGATTTTTAGGAAAGTAGAATCTGTCTGAGCCTACCGTTCCTTTTTTAGTTATCACGTGTTCTCCTAAAACCTCTTGAACTTCACCAAAATCACTATCATCGCCAAGCCCTCTTGCTTCTTTTTTTATAATATCTTGTATATTAGATTCATTTAGAGGAATATCATTTGACATATTTTATATTGTTCAAAATCCTATATAACACTACAATAACAATAAAAAAATTATAATAATTACAAAATGAAAGATGTGATTTTAGGTCGTGTGCTTCATAATATTTTGATTACAAGTTCAGCGGGAAGAAGGAACTCGAATCTCAAAGTCGTTATTTGGAGTCTATATTTTTACAATATATTTAGATAAAGATAATATGTAAATTTGATAAACTATTGATTATCTAAATGATTGGAATTTTTCATTTAAATTATTGTAATTTATTAAAAATGGATTGAATGAGATTTGAATATATGAATGGTGGTCATTGGTCTATCTTATAGTGTTATTTCAAGACACAATAATATAATTGGAATTATGGGTTAAGACTAAACCTTTCATTTATCAAATGTCGTTTACATCTTTAACTATAATTATATTAGTGTCAGTAACAAATACTTCATTATAATT
>JALDRC010000004.1 GCA_031316115.1 Nitrososphaeraceae archaeon | reverse complement strand
GAATATGTCTTTTACTACCTAATTTACTCCTATCAGTAGGGTTATGACTAGTCATCGCCCCCCTAAAGGTGATTTTATAGAGATGCTATCAAGTGATTGCCAATTCCATTTGATGCCTATCTTTTTATCATATAATTTTAGTAATCTGGTCCAAACTAGATCAAATATACCTAATTGCATCCATTCTTGAAATCTTCTATGACATGTTGAACCTGAACCATATTCTTTAGGTAACATTTTCCATTGACATCCAGTTCTCAATACAAATACTATACCATCAAGGACTTTTCTGTAGGGAACAATTGGTCTTCCAATTGTATTCTCTGGTTTCTCATCTGGTAGAATATTTTTAATTTCATCCCATAAATCATCTGGAATACTGGTAATTGTTCTAACATACTTTTTACTCTTAAACATTATGAGAGATGATAGGAAACAAAGGAGCTATCTTCCTATCTATTTTTGGGATAGGCTCTAAGATATTTCTACCATCTTTTACTTTACTGCAAATATTCTTCTGTATCTTTCTTTGTCTCTGATACTCTTAATGAATGAAATCAGTGCTTTTTTCTGAGAACCAAATAATGCAAGAATATAATTTTTAGGCTTGTAGTAATCTAAACATACTATTGCTAAGCAAAATTTTTCTATCAAATAGTATTGATAATACCGATAAGTGTTGATGAAAGAGATTCCTAACTTCTACACTATCTATTAGAAGAACTGGAAAGTGTTACTCTTGTTAAATGAGATTGTAACCTATATCAGAAAGTACAAAAAGTTAAAGAAATATAGATATTAAATTCTATAATATTTGAAATGATCAAAAAGATTATAGTACCATATGATTATTCTAAACCTGCGGAGAATGCTCTAAGCTATGCAATTGATCTTGTTAAATCTATGAAGGAACAACAACAAGAACTTATACTATTACATGTAGTCAACTTGTCTTCATATTCGACGGGATCATTTTCTTCAAGACGCATTCAGTCGCCAAAGACAGGTGATATGATTACCTTAGAACAGTATCTAAAAGATACGGCAATAGACATTAAAATAGATGCTAAAAAAACGCTGGAAGATAAAATAAAAAAAATTAAATCTAATGGTTTTTCCATAAAAGGCGTGGTTCTTTCTGGAGATCCAACAGAAGAAATATTAAAGTTCTCAGAACTAGAAAATATAGATTTGATAGTAATGGGAAATGTAGGCCTTAAAGGAATTTCAAAAATTAAAACATTAGGAAGTGTATCAAGAAAGGTAATAGAAAATTCTATACGTCCTGTATTGATTATACATTAGCAAAAATAGTAATGGAAACAGATAAAAGACAAAATACAATATTTTAATAACTTGACTATTAACTCATTTAAACTTAATAAATATTATCGATCATAATATTTTACGAAGTATTGAACAATAATTGTTTGGAAATATTGTTGGTCGACAATATTATGAATTCTCAATCTGTTTTTAGGTTTTAGCAATTAGAATATAAAACATGTTTTATATATTTTATTGAATTAATTTAATATTAGGACTATTTATCGTTATTGTTGTCAATTTTGTCACCAGAAATCTTATGCCTATCTTTAGTAATTTTTAATAACATGTCTCTCATTTCTTTCTTTTCTTTTTCTGTGACTTTTCCATCAATTAGATCTATCACAAATAACCACATGGTGGCTCCGATTTTATTCTCTCTAAATAAGGCTTCTGCTTCTACTTTCCATTGACTCTTTCTATGCCAATATCCTATTATTATTCCTAGAGGAACATATAATGCAATAAATATGGTAGCAAATCCTATAATATTACCTCCAGTTAGGGAATCCACAGAGGGAATTTTATCCAATAACAATTTGTATTGAATTGTTATAAAATTAGCAAAGGTCAAAATAAAGATTAAATAAATACTGTGTCCTTGTCTAAAATCTAACCAACGTCTTCTAAACCAGCTATTGTCTTTTCTGTATTTCAATAAGGTAGTTTTTATTTTTTCTCGGTTAAATTGCTAACGATTTTTTAGAATATATGTTAAAATCATGTGGAAACCTTCTGGATTATACTATTGCCGAATACATATAAAAGTGTTTATTGTTATCTCGTTCACTTATTTAACTGATTAACTTTTTAGAGTACCTGGTACATCTATATTAAGCTCTTGGTTGTTAGGTGAGGATATGTTTTAGACTCTTTATATGGGTAACCAAATCATCAACGATAAACATTTGCCAATTTGTATATCTGGATCTGATTAATTGTTCTGGATAATCATATGAAAATAAAAATAACAAGATTAAAATCAAAAAAAGTATTATAATGTATTAAACCTTAGAAAGAAAAATTGGGTTTAGGGTTAATATAAGACAATTATTCTACATAGGTAGAATCAAAATATTATAATATGTTCCAGGAATAAAAATTTATATCTAATTTAGATAATAACTTAATAAAAGTTGATTTTTAGTTAATCAATAGCAGAAATATGTATTTCAGAGAAATGGAATAGGCGTAAAACTGGCAAGTCCAATTAAGACTAAAACAATAGCAAAAAGTAATGATAGCAACTTGTAAATCCGATACAGACATCTTGCATATTTATTACTCACTTATTTGATTGAGTCACATCTTAATGTTAGAGAGGTAGATCCATATTACTACGATAAACTTTAGATATATTATTGCGAAATAAATTCTGCATTAAAACAAATTAAAAAACAGATATCTACGAAAGTATCAAAATAATTATTTAAAGATCCTTATGAAAATAGGAGAATTGGTTACATTTCATGAATGTTCATTAATTAAGATAGACTAAATATCGGGATTGAGAATTACAAACAGTACAAATTAACTCTAGAGCTAAATATTGAAAAATGGAAAAAATAGTACTAAAACAAAAAAACTCTCCCAATTATGAGATATATGTTAAATATTAATTCATAAAATAGTTATATAAAACAAGATCTCCATAAAATTATGAAAAATAATAAACTTGATTGTAATGATTTTATACCTAAATTTGTATATAGCTTATGTTTAATTTTAATTACCATAACAGTAATAATTGTAATTTTTAGTTCAACATTTCTATCTTTGCACAAAGAATTGGATTTATTTTCTATACATGAAGAACAAGTTTTTCTTCAAAATGGATATGCACAATACCCATTAAACCAAAATATTACAACATCAAGATCAGAATTATTAGACTCAGAATTAGACGAAGATGCTCTGTTAGAAATTAAATTACAATCATCATTGTCACTCAAACAACCATTATTACCACCACAATCATCATCATTTCAGATAGCAAATAGCACAACAAAAACTTATACTGACATAGATAAAACTATGTCTGAAGTTATACCTGATGTTAATTTTTCAGAAATGAAAGGACCAGGATCTAAATTGAAATTGGCAATGTCAAAAATTGTAATTGATATTCCAATGCAAAAAGGCTATGAAAATGGTAATGAAATTTTTCTTGTAACTTTTGACTCATCTGATAATATATTATCCCACCAGTTAACAAAACATAACAGAGAATTTCCTATACATCATACTAAAGTTTTAAAACAAACTCCACTAGCTGCATTGAATGAAGCATATATCTTTAAAAATGGATTAACAGGCAAAGGACATCTTGGTTTTCAACCTACAGTATTAACCGAAAAACCTGGAGATACCAGTTACAGTTCACTAAAACATGTTAATTTTGTCGAGTGGCTAAATCAATCCAAAGTAACGGAATTAAAATCTGAACAAGAAATACTATCAGCTCAAAGAGCAGGAGAATTACGGGTTAATAATACCACTCCAGATCTAACAATAAACTCTCCAGCAATCAAATGGAAAGGAGATTCTCTTAAAATTAGATCTGATAAAATAATATATGATGATACACCTTTTGTTGGAGGACAAGTAACCAACGTTGATACTACTGAGATGGTGGTTACGATGGTTGCTATGCGAGGATTTGGTCCAGATGGTACAACAATATATTGGTTGGTAACAGATGCTACACCTATGACTGATGATATCATAAAGGGCGGAATAGTTTACTCTCCTGCAAATGAATTATTATCATATACACCAGTAGCAGTTGATTTCTATCAATTTATCAATGGAATAAAGGATGGTGGACCTCAGGGCTTCCAACCTCCTATCTCACCAGTAAATCTAGAAGATCCAAACTATAGTCCTATGTGGAGAATATTGTTTGTAGCATGGAAAGATCCACAAAAAGCTCAAGTATTACAGACAATGTCTGACCTAAACCAGATAAGAAAAGAAGGATTGATAGAGATTACTCCTGTATTTAATGGTAAGCATATAGTTAATTGTCCATTCTTTGACCAATCAACTGTACTAAAATTTTTACACATGTATGACCAAAAACCTATGAGCAAAACAACTTAGCTCTAATGTTTACAATCTTTACTAAAGATTTATTCATTTGCATAAAGATGAGGTTAAAAATTAACTAAAATCTACCCAATTACTATAAATCATAATACGATATATTGAGATTCAACTACTATTTTATTTTCTTTCTAGATACTTTAAAATTCAACATAACTCTTCTTTTTAACATAATTTAAAAAAGATTAAAAAAAGCAATTTTAATTCAATCCATTACTAGATACTCAAAACCATTTGGTGTAATAATTAGAGAAAAAGATTAATTCTTAGTTAACATTAACAATAATAATGGAAACAGAAAATAGGATTCGAACCGAGGATTCAGCGCCGGGAGTGGGACTCGAACCCACGAGTCTGGATAGACATCAGCTAGCACGTCCTAATATGATCTCGAGGCTGACCCCTCTTAGGGTCATGTTGACTTACCTAGCTTGGGTACCCCGGCATGTAATAAAATAATCCTTTTTTCTTCTCTATATATTTAATATCTATCGTTTGTTTCATCTTTTATCTCTGAATTTACTAATCTTCATAATAATCAAGCATGTTAGATTAATTATTTTCATATTATAGTTTCTTACTAAAATACAACAATTAATAATATCTCATCTAATACTTGTTTGATTAGGAGAGAAGGAATCATGACATTACAACAAATTAAAGATAAAAATCTTGAAATGGTAATGAAGGAAATAGGTTATGATTCACTTTATCCAATCCAAAAACAAGCAATTTCAAATGGCCTTTTGGAAGGAAAAAATTTACTAATAACATCTCCTACCGCAAGCGGGAAAACCTTAATTGCAATAATGGCTGCAGTCAAAGCCTTAGAGAAAAATAAAAAAGTGATTTATATCACACCTTTAAAGTCACTAGCTACTGAAAAATACAATGATTTTTTAGCTCTCGACAGTATCAATTTTGAAGAAAAAATATTAACTTCAAGTATCAACAAAAATAAAGATAAAAAGAATAAAGTAAAAAATAATTTAATTATTAAAATAGCTACTGCAGATTACGATTCTTCAGGAAAAGATCTCCTGGATGCAAATATAGTAATTTTAACAAATGAAAAGTTAGATGCTCTCATACGTAATAATACAGAAATGTTGTCTAATGTAGGAGTTTTTATTATAGATGAAATTCATCTGATAAGCGATAAAGATCGTGGTCCAACCCTTGAAATGATGATAACCAAAATAAAAAAATTTTATAAAGAATCACAAATCTTAGCATTAAGTGCCACTGTATCAAATTCTGTCGAAATTTCTGAATGGCTAGATTGTAAACTTATAGAAAGTGATTGGAGACCTACAAATCTCATTGAGGGTGTTTATGATCAGGGAGTAATACGTACAAACGATAACCAAAGATTCAAAATAAATCGATATTCGTCAATTTCATCTGAATCAATAGATGTAGCATTGGATTCTATAGAAAAAGGTGGACAAGTTATAATCTTTGCTGAAACTAGAAAAAGAGCAGCCTCATTAGCCGCTAGATCAGCAGAAAGTGTTTTTAAACTATTAAATAAAGAACAAATAAAAAAAGCTACAAAAATCTCATCAACATTCTTAAAAATATCTAATGATACAGAACTTACAAAAAATCTGGCAAAATTGGTTTCAAAGGGAGTAGGGTTTCATCATGCAGGTCTTGACCCAGAAGCAAGAAAAATTCTTGAGGAATCCTTCAAAGAAGGAATTGTAAAACTATTGGTATCTACTCCTACATTAGCAGCTGGAGTTAACTTGCCGGCAAGAAGGGTTATACTTGCAAGTGTTTTACGATATGATTTTGATTATGGATCAAATGTTCCAATCAGTATTCTTGAATATAAACAACTATGTGGACGTGCTGGTAGACCAAAATATGATACTTTTGGAGAATCTATAATTATAACAGAATCAGGAATGAATTCTGATGATCTCTATGATCATTATGTTCTAGGAACTCCAGAACCGATTACATCAAAATTATTTAGTGAAAAAGCTTTACGATTTCATCTATTAAGTACAATTTCTACTGTACCAGGAATAAAAAAAACAGAATTATATGAAATATTCTTAGATACTTTATTTGGTCGAAAATCTAGAAAATCTACTATTATCTTTAAACTTGACACAGCCTTGGAATCACTAGAAGAGTGGGGTTTAGTTAAATCAAAAAAAGAAAGATATCTTTCTACCGAATTTGGCAAAAAAACATCTACTTTGTATTTAGATCCACTGTCAGCTGTAGAATTTAGAAATGCAATAAATTTGATACCAAAGGTACACATAAAAAATGATATAGATATGACAGAATCTATCGATTATGAAAATCTAGAGATAAGATTTTTACATTTAATTACTGAATGTTATGATTTTTACCCAAAGTTATCTTTAAGAAAAAAAGATCTAGATAATTTTTATGATATAATTAGAAGACATTCTGAGAATTTACTACTAGAAATAGATGAGTATAATTGTTCACGTAGTTTTCTAGCCTTGTATGAATGGATCAACGAAACTAACGATAGAAATTTAAGCGATAAATTAGGGGTTGAACCAGGAGATATGTACAAAATTTCTGAATCCGGAAATTGGTTATCATATTCTCTATATGAGTTTGCCAAATTATTTAATAGAGGAGATTTGCTTCCAATCCTAGCCAATTTAAAAATTAGAATAAAGTATGGAGTAAAGAAAGAATTAATACCAATAATAAAAATAGAAGGAATAGGAAGGATCAGGGCTAGAACGCTTTATGATGCCGGGATCAAAGATATTATCACATTAAGAGCTACTCCTGAGGAAAAATTATCACACATATCCAAAATTGGACCAATAACTGCCAAGAAAATTAAAAATAGTCTAAAATAACCAACTAATGATTTCTGTAATTCATGACTATATTATTTTCTTTTTAGTAAAATAGTAACACAAAAATAGAAAATACTACACATTGTTAAACTGACATGAAATCAGAAATCAGCGATTATATCTTAAACTTGATTGAATTTTGTACAATATTTAGTGTAATGAAGATATACAAACATATACTATAAGAAAAAAAGTCTAGTGAAAGCCAAAATGATAGTATTTGATAATAACTTTATTTTTTTAATATCTATAATACTTTCTTCTACTGTATCATTTTTTTCAGTATATCTTCTAATGCCAAAAGCAATCAAATACTTGATTTCTAAAGGACAAGTAGTAGACGACTATCATAAACCAGAAAAACCACGTATTCCCAGACCAGCAGGTCCAGTTCTAATAATAGGAGTTACTATTTCTTTATTATTACTTTATCTATTTACATTAAACTTAGAAATTATTGCTATACTATTTACAACAATAATAGCGTTTTTTGTTGGATATATTGATGATAAAAAAGTCATGCCAGGTTGGTTTAAACCAGCAGCTTTAATAGCTGCTGCTATGCCAATAATATTACTACATGCTTACGATACTAATCTCAATCTTATATTTGGGCATGCATTCATTCCGCTATTATATATACCATTAATACTGATAGCTATTCCGATCGTTGGGAATACCATTAATTCAATAGATGTATTAAATGGAGTAGCTAGTGGTTATCTATTAATCGCCTGTATACCATTAATTATAAGTGTCTATATTTTTGGAAATATGGAGATCTTAGTAGCAGCACTATCACTGTTTTTTGTTACGTTAGCACTTTATAAATATCATAAATTTCCGAGTAAAATTTTTCCAGGTGATTCCGGTACTCTTATGTTAGGTGCAATGTATGGGGCAATAGCAATAATTGGAAAATCAGAACTCATTGCAGTTATAGCATTACTTCCAGCAATATTTAATTCATTTCTCTTTCTTTCTAGTGTGAAGAAAGTAGTGGAACACAGAGAAATAAATAGCAGACCTACCTTCTTAACAAAAGATTTCAAATTAACTGCATCCAAGGATCAAAAAGCTCCGATCACGTTATTACGTCTTATTCTTGTAGATGGTTCATTAACAGAAAAAGAATCAACTAATAAAATCTTTAAACTAGCAATTTTCTCTGCTCTTCTAGCACTTATTACTATTGCTATACAATATTATTTTGTTATAGGAAGAATATAGTGAGAATTAACAATGTCAAATCTCTTTTTATTAATAGGAACGATATGGGGTATAATTTTAACGATATCTTTTTTCTTGGTTATTTTTGTTGCGCCAATAGAAATTGTTATATTCAATACTCGAATGGACTTGTATATTACATCAATTGTACAAGCAATAACAGCAATAGTAATTGTATTGATATTGATAATAGTATTGAACTATCTCAAAAGAGAATATCTCAAAAAGAAACAAAATATCTAAAAAATTAGATATCGTAATAATAGTTTATATTTTACTTTAAAAATGGTTAAATTTATTGACTAATAGTTTAGCTAAAAATAATGATGATTTAGGATATGTAATTAATTTGTGGAAGGCGTTCTGTAGATCCAGAAAAGCTCTCTCTGTAGAGTATGATGCGACAGATGCAATTAATAATAAATGGACTAATAGATTTTTCAGAATATCTTCTATCGATGATATAAAAAAATATGTAAAAGAGAATATCACAGTAGAGGGACATGTTTTAGATGATCCCTTTTAGATCAAAATAAAAAGAATGTACTTGAAGATAACACCATAAATATAGATATAGGTATTATAAACTTAAGACTAAGCAAATAATTAAATAACTTGAAATTTTATTAATTAACATTACTTTATGTTCCTAATTATTAGGAACTATATTTGTCATTATAAAATTTATTTTTTTATATTTATGAAATATTTTGTTCTGCAATATACGCTGCTTTAACTTTGGAATAACCTCTTTTTTCTAAGAATAACCAATTTTTTCCACATATAACACAAGTTATTCTTTTATGTTCATCAATAAGCTCAAGTTCATAATGACTGCATCGTATTTGATATTCTAGCTTTAGAGTCTCCATCTCTTTTATTGCTTCAATGTTCCTGACAGAATTTTCTGTCAAATACTATTCATTAGTATTTTATCTATGAGTAATATCAACCTTTTTTAAGAATATATGTAATGTATATCAAATTAGAATAAGTCAAATTAGTTTAATTCAAATATAAAAAACAATATAATTTTAAATTAAATTTTATATAATAAAAATCTAACAATTTTTCTATATTTTTTTATAGAAATAATATATAGCAAAATTAATAATTAATAATATGATATATCTACTATGAAAACAGATAGTATTAAATTCATATTCCTTACGTCAATATTAGTACTATCACCATTAATTTTTCTTAACATCTATGCACAATCAGATCCTGTAATTATGATGTCACCAGGTTGTGGCGATATAGAAGGATATGGAATTAAATTTAATGTAAATGGATTTGAATCTGACAGTAATGTACACTGGCAAGTGATACATCCTGATACAAATTCCATTTCTTCATTCGGATACTTTTCAACTAACGGTACAGGAGGATTCCATGAGGATGCATTTATAGAGGGCCCTCTAGTGGAGGGTGGATATCAGATTCAATTCTTCGATGATGCAGATAATGACGGTATACAAGATGAAGGCAAAAAAATACATACAGTTAGCATGTCTGTTCCATGTGATCAATGAATAATAGTACTAAACTATTTTTTTTCTTTTGATTAATGGATCAGGCGATAAAAATTAAGATTTATGGTCTCTTACTGAATATTTTTATTTTATAATAATACGACAAGTTTTAGTTGAAATGCTTTATATTGTATTTTAAACCATGAAGCAATATTAGTATTGGATCTTTTTATTTTGCGACATGGTTATGCAGGAGATAAACTCCCTGATCCTACACAAGATCTAAAAAGATCTTTGACTGCGGATGGTAAAACAGAAGTTAAAAAAATTGCCAAATCATTGAAAAAATTAGATATAAAATTTGATATCATACTATCTAGTCCTCTTCCAAGAGCGCTACAAACTGCCACTATCATACATGACGAATATAAACTAGAAAATAAAGTAGAATTATGTGATGAATTGATCCCCAAACAAAATAATAAATTGTTATTATATAGCAAGTTGACCGCAATTAAAGACTATTTTTCTATTCTAATAGTTGGACATGAACCATATCTCAGTAATATGATCAGTGATATTATATCCAAAAATAATGGTAAAAACAGTAATAACCTTAACATAAACAACAGAATAGTTTTAAAAAAATCTGGTTTATCAAAAATTAGGATAACTTCTACGGTTCCAAAACTCAAAGGAGAATTAAGATGGTTACTTACATCTCGAGTATTGAAAAAACTAATTTAAATACAAATATTAATAGAAAATCATTTAACCCTTCATTGAAAAAGAAAAAGATAGCTGTACTAGATTTAGGTTATAATTCCTTAAAACTAGTTAATTATTTAGTTTCATCAAATATATATGACTATAAAATATTTTATGATAAATCTATACGTGTCAAACTTGGCGAGGAACTACATAAAACAAAGATGCTGAGTCGTGACGCCATGGATAGAACTATTCAGAGTTTAAAATATTTTCGTGATGTTGTTAACTCGGAATCAATCGATTATGTATTGCCATTTGCAACTAGCGCTGTAAGGGAAGCCGAAAACAAAAGTCAATTTATGACAAGAGTAGAAGAAGAAAGTGGTTTTAAATTTAGAATATTATCACCAGAGGAAGAAGCTATTTTTTCATACTATGGAGCACAAAGCTCTATTTGTACTCCAAATTGTTTATTTTTTGATTTAGGAGGAGGAAGTTTAGAGATTGTGTATTCACATAATTATCAAATCAAAAAAATAATATCCCTTCCATTAGGATCGTTGAAACTTTCCCAATATTTTTTTTCTGCTAGTGAATTTAATGATATATTCTATAATAAAAAATCAAAAAATAAACTCAATCTTCTAAATTCATATATACAAAATCATCTTACTAGTATGAATGATTTAGAAATATCACCAGAGTCTGTTGTATTAATTGGAGTAGGAGGAACATTAAGAGCATTGGCAAGATACGATCAATTAATCAAAGAATATCCGTATTCAAAATTACATAGATACAATATTGACTATACTTCTATATCCATTATTGAAAATAATTTATTGAATATGAATAAAGAAGAATTATCAAAAATAGATGTAATAAGTTCTAACAGGGCAGAGACGATTCAAATGGGAATCCATACAATTTATTCACTTATGTCAAAATTGAAATTCAACAATTTACAGGTGAGCACCAAAGGATTACGAGAAGGCATCCTACTGCATTTCATTAACTTATTATATTTAAAAATTAAACCATCTATTTCACAAAATCATCTACAAAATTATATAGAAGAAACTTTGATAAATAACTCAAAAGAAACTAAATCACACAGTTTTATAAATAAGTTACTATGTTATGGACTGATTAGTAAATACGAATTTAACATAATAAATAAAGCTATTCCCTATATTTACAATTACATATATAATAATAATATTTATTTGAGTCAATTTCAAAATCTCCTTGATGAAGATATCTTAAATCTCAACCACCAGGAACAAATTATTTTCTCATTGTCGTTACTCTCAATTAACAAGTATAAGGTAGCCTTAGAACTCTCTCATCAATATTATTCAATATTAAATCCCTTATTTGATAAAAAACAAACCAAGAGAATAATAGAAAGAATATCTGCTTTATTAAAATTCTTTATTTTCATCAAGAAAAATAAATTGAAAGTTATAATTAAAAATCATAGAAAAGAAACTCATATACTTTTCTTAGATATTATACTCCAAAGAAATAGAAGCAAAACTAATTTTCCAGAAATTTTATTTGAAGAAATTATATCAGATTTAGAATATTCCTTTGATCTTTCGATACAATATATATTATATAAGCAGTATCAAAAAACTCAATTTAAAATTAGGAGTAAGGATATTAAATGAGACAAATAAAAAACAGATCTGGAAATATAATTACTAATACAAAAAATATAAAGAAAGATAAATATGAGATAAAGGGTAAATTAATTATAGTTGAAGGAATTGATGGATCAGGAAAATCCACTCAGATTCATTTATTAGATAAATGGCTTAGATTCAATAATAAACCAGCTTTTTTATCTGAATGGAACTCATCTGAAATAGTAAAAAACATAACTTCAAGAGGCAAGAAAAAAGAACAACTTACACCTACAACATTTTCTTTGCTTCATGCTACTGATTTTGCAGATAGATATGAAAGAAATATTTTCCCATTATTAAGGGCTGGATACACAGTTTTAGCAGATAGATATATCTATACTGCATATGCAAGAGATATAGTAAGAGGATGTAATCCATTATGGATAAAGAAATTATATAGTTTTGCTTTAAAACCAGATATAACCTTTTATTTTAGGGTTCCTGTTGACATTGCTGCTGGAAGAATATTATCTGGAAGACCTAAACTAAAATATTATGAGGCAGGAATGGATCTAAATTTAAGTAATGACATTTACGAAAGTTATCGTATTTTTCAAAGCAGAATAATAGAACAATATGAAAAAATGATAACTTCTGAAAATTTTACAGTTATAGATGGAACACTAAATATAGAAAAGCAACAAGAATTGGTTAGAGAAAAATTCAAGAGTGTAATTTCATTTGATGGAGAGAATTAAAATGGAAAAATTTAGTATTATTCAATACTATGGACATGGAATACCATATCTTAAGAATTTAGAATCAAAAGGTAAATTAATAATATTAGAAGGGCCAGATTCATCAGGGAGGAGTACCCAAATATCGTTATTAAATAATTACCTCGAGGCAAATGGTCATGCAGTTCTTAACACCGGTCTCAGAAGATCAGAATTAATAAGTGAAGGAATAGTTGAGGCGAAAGAGAGACACTTATTAAGAAAAAGAACAATGAGTTTATTTTATGCTGCAGATTTTGCAGATCAACTTGAAAACAAGATAATCCCAGCTTTGAAAGCAGGATACATAGTTTTAGCAGATCGATATATCTATACACTTATGGCTAGGGATGCCGTGAGAAAAATAAATAGAACATGGTCACATAATCTATATGGGTTCGCAATTAAACCTGATCTTATTTTTTATTTGGATGTAGATCCAAATGAACTTATACGAAGAGCATTTCAAAAAACTACAGAAGAACTATTAAGAGGAATTTTTGATAAAGATAATTTTCTTGATTACTATGAATCGGGGGAGGATATTGGATTTTCTGACGACCTTTTAGAATCTTTCATATCCTATCAAATGAAAATGAAACATGAGTTTTATAGATTACAAAAAAAATACGGAATTATAAAAATAAACGGAAATCAAAATATAGAACAAGTTCAGAACGAACTTAGGAATAAAATCGACAAATTTTTAAAAATTCCATTCGATAGTTCAACTAAATAGAAGTAAATCATTATCTATTTTCTTTCTGTATTATTAGATCTATTGTGTATCTGATTAGTAAATTGTAAAAATTATTTTTTGACAAATTGAGATGCAAATGTATTCTCTTGTTTTGTATTAACATCATAAAGAAATTGTTTGGAAAGCAATTTTCCATATGTTACCATATCTCTAGCCATGTTGTTAATACGTTGATTCAAATACACATTCTTTATATTTCCATCAATATCGAAATCATTTTCAGAATTTATTGATAATCCATAAGGTAAACTCCATCCATAACATTGACGCACTGCTGTTCTCATGTGATCTATAACCGTCAAACCTTTTTCATGGGATGATACAATATATCCAAATAACTTACCAGAAAATTCATACCAATAATAATCTAGGAAATTTTTCATTCCTCCTGACATTGAACCATGATAATCAGGAGTAGCCAATATAAAAGCATCAGATTCATTTACCTCCTCGTTTATTTTTATAATATCATGGGTTGTTTCTCTGGGTTTATTTGGATTAAAAATAGGTAAATTAAACTCTCGTAAATTAAGCAAACTGACAGTTGCTCCGTATTTCCTAGATTTCTCAAGAGTAATTTGTAATATTCTAGTACTTGTTGACTTTTTATTCAAACTTGACCCAATCCCCAAAATTTTAAAACTATCTTTTTTTTCATCGATCACATTTTCTGATGGTTTCTGTTCCACTTTCTTCCTCTTGTTGTTTTGTTTAATTTCATTATTTTAATTCTTTGTGTTAGAAATTTGTATATTAAAATAAAATTATTGAATTTATATCTATTTTGGAAATATTTTGTATTTAATCCTATAGTTTTTTTATATGGTATTTATTATTCAATGCATTTAAGCAGGATTAAATAACACTTTATAATGGTTTGAGATGGGTATATAAATTATAGTAAACTATATTGATCTATGTTAAAACTATATGATAACTAAAAAAACCACTAAATTCGTTAATTAATCGAGGCGTAATAATATCAACGGGTTCGATACTAAAAGACAGTAAAAATAAAACTCATCCATCTCTCGTTTCACTGAAACGCACATCAAAATTTGATGGTATTTTTAAATGGATTATTGTAGGAGCTGCAGTTTATACACTTTTTCTTTTAGCTCTGATACTTTTTGCTGTTGGTGATGGTTCAATAGCAATATTTTCAAAGGAAGGTATAATTGGATTTATTACTGGAACAGATTGGAATGCAGTATATGGAAGAGAATCGTTTGGGGCATTACCTTATATTATTGGGACTTTGGTGAGTTCTGGTATCGCAATGGCTATTGGTGTACCAGTCAGTCTCGGCATAGCTATTTTCCTATCTGAAATTGCTGGATCGAAGATAAGAACACCGTTATCATTTATTGTAGAATTGTTAGCTGCAGTACCAAGTATAATCTATGGATTTTGGGCGTTATTTGTTTTTAGGTTCTGGATGGTTGATTATATAGAAAGACCATTGCACGATCTCTTTGGGGGTACAATACCCTTATTTGCCAAAACCCCTTTTGGTTTAGATGTATTTACAGCTGGTGTAGTGTTAGCAATAATGATAATTCCTATTATATCTTCAATAATACGAGAATTATTACAAGTAGTTCCAAGTATTCAAAGAGAAGCAGCTTATAGCCTAGGAGCTACTAGGTGGGAAACAACAAAAATAGCTGTTTTACCTTACATGAAATCTGGAATTTTAGGTGCTACTATTATAGGTTTAGGCAGAGCCATTGGAGAAACAATGCTTGTTACCTTAATTATAGGAAATGCTATTGGATTAAATGCTATACCAACATCTCTATTTTCACAAAGTCAAACCTTGTCTAGTTTGATCGCCAATGAATTCAATGAAGCAGCATCAGATCTACATCTTTCTGCTTTGATTGGTCTAGGCGCAGTTTTACTTGTTCTTGCAATGGTAATCAATGTCTTTGCTCGTATCCTTGTATACAAAATGGTTAAAACCTCCCCAGTGGGTGGAATGTAAAAATGCGGAAGGATAAAGGTAATCAAGATCGTAAACAGGATAAAGGTAATCAAATTCCTAATTATGTTAATACACAAAAAACTATCCTAACTATGATGGAAAAAACGTATAAAAAGCGAGATTATATTAATAAATCTGTAACTATTATATCAATTGTCTGTGTTATCTTTGCTATAATTCCCCTTGCGAGTATTCTCTTTGAAGTAGTAAAAAATGGTATCTCAGCTATTAGTCTCGAATTTTTAACCGAACGTCCTGGTGCAATCGGATCCGGTAAAGGGGGTATTGGACCTGCTATCCAAGGTACATTGATAGTAGTAGGGTTAGGTTCTTTGATGGCTATTCCAGTAGGAGTATTGACAGGAGTATATTTATCAGAGTATGCAAGTGGAAACAATAAGTTTGCCTTTGGGGTTAGATTTTTCAATGATGTTCTAACTGGTCTCCCATCAATCATTGTAGGTATAGTGGGATATATCGCTATTGTACTTGTAATTGGTTCATTCTCTGTTATAGCTGGTGCTTTCTCTCTATCTCTAATAATGATTCCTCTTGTAACCAGAATAACTGAAGAAACATTAAAGGTAGTACCTAATTCAATAAGAGAAGCAGCCCATGCTCTTGGGATTCCCAAATGGAGAATATCGTTGTTTATTGTTCTTAAAACTGCACTTAGTGGAGTATTAACAGGAATAGTGTTATCAATTGCAAGAATTGCGGGTGAGACTGCACCATTAATTATGACCATATTAGGAACCAGTCTGTTTTTTACCTCCTTTACGGGTCCTGTAGATGCTCTTCCTCTTAGAATATGGAGATTAGCCTCCCAACCATACGAATCTGCACATGCTCAAGGTTGGGGAGCCGCACTTATTCTTATTTTGATAGTACTGGGCTTGAATATCGGTTTAAGACTATTATCTCGAAAGAATATCGCTTCAAAGCATTAATTCCTTTCTGTATGTCTATGTATGAATTATATTTTTAGCAAATTGATCTATATAGAGTATATATATCTAAATTAATAACCAACATAAACTATACTAATGCTATCTATTCTTCTTTAACTATTGTCAATATACTCTAATAGTGGCGAAGTAAGGAAAATACAGTTTACCGGTAAATCTACATATGTATTATCTTTGCCTAAAAAATGGGTTAGTGAACTAAACCTAAAACCAGGAGACCCTGTTACGATTGTAAGGGAATCAGATAATACTTTATCAATAGTTTCTGATATTACTAGAATATCAAAAGAATCTGTGGATGAAGCAAGTATCGTAGTATTAAAAGAAGATAGTGCTAATTCTATTAAACGTAAGATAGTATCAATGTATTTAGCTGGATATAATATTATAAATTTAAAATCAAAATTAGGACGGATTAGCACATTACAACGTGAAGCTGCTAGAGAAATAGTTAGAAGAAGTTTAGTAGGTACTGAAATTATTGCTGATTCTTTAGATGTAATCACGATTCAGGTTTTAATTACTCTTCCCGAGCTTTCAGTAAATACTGCAGTTAGACGAATGTTTTTACTTTCTACTTCAATGCATAAAGATGCAATGCTTGCTTTATCTGAATTGAATTATGAGCTAGCTAATGCTGTCATCAGATCTGATGATGAAGTTGATAGGTTTAGTCTTTATATCCTGAGAAATCTTGTCATTGCTACTAAAAATGAACGTGTGCTAAGTGAAATTGGATTAAAAAATACGTCTGATTGTTTAAGTTACAGATTAGCAGTAAAAAGTATTGAAAGAATTGCAGATCACGCGTCTAAAATATCAGAAAAATGCATATTTATACAATCTAAAATTCCAAGTGAAATTCTTGAAAATCTAAAAGATATGAGTAATCAAGCGTTACGAGATCTCAGTGATGCTGTTGAGGCATTTTTAAGACGAGATTACTCAATGGCGGATAGAATTGTGGATCGAGTTGAAAATGTTAGACTACTTGAAAGTAAAATTATGGGATTGCTAGATATATTAGATGATAAGGAATTTAATCTCTATAAAGTCTATATTAAACTTTTACTTGAGGATATAAGACGTACAGCAGAACATGCTAGTGACATAGCAGAAGAAGCGTTAAATCAAACTATCACTGAAGTAATCAATATAGAAAAAAGACCATCCAATTATAAGATTTAAACACTATAATTGTTAAACCTCCTTATACAATTTGTTGTTATGATCAGTTATTTATGTAACCTAATAATAGTTAGAAATCTTGCCAATTGATTTTTTCTTCTATGTAATAATCATTATTAAAAAAAATTTGCATTATACCTTCTTTTTTCTCTTATCCACCATTATCCAACTTGCTAACTGCTAATTATGCGTGATCTATTAAAAATTAAGACATTGTCTAGCTAGTTAGTTATAGTAATAGTATCCTAAAATAGGAATTATAAAAAATAAATATTTTGGGTCCTACTGGACTATAGGATTTCCTTTGAACGTTATTGATTTTAGAGTATCTTGATCCAGTTTTACAAGTTCCTCAGGTAAAGGAACATAACCTAAATCTGGAGCAAATTGCTGACCATCAGTTATAGCCCATGATATGAAGTCAATCAATGCTTTAGCCTTAGCTTCATCTATTGTAGGATTTGCACTTAGATCCTTGTATAACAAGAGATATGTCATAGTAGCTATTGGATATGAATCTGCTCCATCTGCATTAACTATTGATACACCTGTCCATGATTCATTCCCCTTGGGTAAATTCTTTACCGAAGCAGCTACAGCTGCAGATGTAGACTCTAAAGAGGGTTTTATTACATTTCCTTCTTTATTCTGGATGGATGCAGTATTTAGACCTGTAGTTAAAGCATATGCTAACTCAACATATCCGATTGAATTAGGAGTACTTTTTACTGAACCACTTACCCCTTCATTACCAGGAGCACCTACTCCTACCGGCCATTGAACAGATTTTCCTGTACCAATCTGCTCATGCCATTGTGAGCTAACATTTGATAAATATTCTGTAAAGACAAATGTTGTTCCAGAACCATCAGATCTATGTACTGTTAAAATAGTGTCTGAAGGCAATTCTACATCAGGATTGAGCTCCTTTATTTTAGGATCATCCCATTTAGTTATCTTTCCCAAAAATATATCAGATATTATTGGACCACTCAACTTTAGCTCAGAATCACCAACCTGAGGCAAATTATAAACTATCGCCACAGAACCAATTGTTTCCGGAATATGAACAGCATTACCACCTACTTTCTTTTCCTCTTCCTCATTTAACGGTGCATCAGATGCTCCAAAATCTACAGTTTTTTCAGTAAATTGCTTTATTCCTCCTCCACTTCCAATAGATTGATAGTTAATATTTACATCTGGTTTTACATTCTGATATTCAACTCTCCAAGTATCAATTAATGGAAATGGAAAAGTTGCTCCAGCTCCATTGATCGTAATCGCTGCATATGTCTTTTCTAACATTGTTGGTAAATTTGCTGCCAAAACTATACCAGCTATTAACCAAATTGATAGTCTATAGTAATTTTGCATAATGCAACTACATATGACTATGATTAATATGTTAACAAAATAATCTCAATAGATCTATAGTGGACTACAAGAAATTCAATCTTCAGATTTAAATTGAATTATTCCCATGGAAATACAATCCATTTTTTATTATTCAAAATTTTACCTACAATTATCTTATCCTCATCTATTTTATATCTACTCAGCAGACATACAAAATTATATTCAATGTTTTTTAAATAATCTTTAATTTCAAGAAATGTCTTTCCAGTATCATATATTTCATCAATTAATAGATATTTTTTATCCTTAGATATACTATGAAAAGATTTATTATAATGATTCTGTTTAGTAGATATAAATTCAATCTCATTAATTTCTAGTTCTTTCGAAATTAACCTAGCAGGAATAATTCCACCATTTTTTATACCAATAATTGAGTCATATTTTTCATTTTTTTCTCTGATTTTACTACCAATTATTTTAATGAGATTTTCAATCTCATCCCAACTAAGATATTCTCTATTTGAATTAATATTATTCATCTTTTTTGCTTCTCCTATCAAATTTAAGTTAATGATGATAATCTGAAATCAATAAGTCATCATTCAATATTAATATGATGAAGCCATTGTTTACTAAACTTATGATTACCTCTTGTTAAAGATTCAAACATGCTTTTTATCTGTTGAGTTACTTTTCCTGTTCCCCCATTTCCTATCATTCTATTATCAATCTCTCCTACTGTTTTTATCTCTGCTGCTGTACCGGTTAAAAATACCTCATCTGCTAAATACAATTCATCTTTTGAAAAGTCCACAATTTTTGTTACAATATTATTATCTTTAGCCAATCTCAATACCGTATCTCGTGTTATGCCTTCTAATGCTCCTGAAGATATGGGAGGAGTGATTAGAATATTGTTTTTGACAATAAAAATATTTTCTCCACTTGCCTCCACCACCATTCCAATGGTATTGAGCATAATAGCTTCATCAAATCCAGCTTTTATTGCCTCCATCCTTGCCAGAGCAGAATTAGCATAATTGGCAGTAGCTTTTGCATGAACAGGCATAGTTCTAGAATCTATTCTAGCCCAACCAGATATCATTATTCTAGCCCCATGATCAAAATCTTCCTTTTTTAGGTATTCATCCCACTTCCATAATGCTATAGCAACAGATACTTTATTATTCAAAGGATTAATCCCCATTTTTCCATATCCAAAATATACCAAGGGCCTAACATAACATTCAACTATGCTATTCTTCCTAATTGTATCTATTATTGCATCTTCTATCTGGTCTTTAGAAAATTCAATATGCATAAAATATATTTTAGCACTATTAAATAGTCTATTTACATGATCTTCTAATCTAAATATTGCTGGACCATCAACAGTATTATAACATCGTATCCCTTCAAAAACTGCTGTACCATAATGTAATGAATGAGTTAAAACATGAATATTGGCTTCATTCCATTTGTGGAAAGATCCATCAATCCAGATATGCCTATTATTCATGATATTTTATTCTTTTATGATATTTATAAACAGAAAATTATTAGTTTTTCTTGTTAAGATCGTTATTTCTTTGTAAATGAACTGCCTTTACTGCATTAGCTACATTGTTATCTATATCTTCAACTATTATTAAAATCCTTGATGTTTCCTCTTGAGCGTCTAAGTTTAAAATATTTATATCATTATCTCCCAAAGTTCTACTTGCAGAAGAAACGATTTTTGGCATTTTCCACATCGAATCTCCTATTAAAGTAACCACACCTCTTCCATATACAAACTCTGTTTTTGGATAAAATGCTTTAAAATGTCTCTCCTGACGTTTAACATAGTCTGCGTCCAAAAAAAGCAGTCTAGTAATTTCTATATCATCTATTTTGTAGGGGGACAATTTTAAGAAATTATGATATTGTTTATCCTTTTCAAGTGATGCTATTAAATAAGATGCGCTAATACTCTCCATTCTAACTATCGCACAATTTCTTTTTCCAGTGACAATTTTGATCAAAGGGTCAAAATTTTTCTCATGAGCATTATCTAATTCATTTTTCTCGTTATCTAAATATTTCTTGATTAGTGTAACATTGGATGGTTGAAGAATTGAGGTTATAACTATTGGGATATCTAACTTATTGTCATCTATTTCTTTTATAGCGATAGGATCCAGAATTTTCATTCCAAACATACCAGCTAATTTAGCTTCATTATATGATAAATATTTGATAGATTCTAGCTTGTCACTTACAATTTTAGGATCAGCACTAAGAACTATGTTATCTTTTTCAAAATCAATTTGTGTCTTAATATCATCATTAAGAATAATCGCAATATCTGCAGCAGTTCTATCAGAACCTCCTCTCTCATATGTAGTTTCTAAACCATCTACAGTTTTACCTATAAAGCCCCCAATAGATATAACTTCATTTTCTTCTATTAATTGGAGAAGATCGTTTTTACGTACTTTAGATTCTTCAACCATAAAATTTGCAGCCTCAAAATTATCGTCAGTAATTATTGGCCATTTTTCAATATCTACATGATTAGATTTTAATCCATTACTTTTCAGAATGTAATCCATTAAATATGACATGGTAATCTCACCACCATATGCAAGAGTTTTTGATCTATTAATATCTGTGAACCGCTTATTCTCAGTAGTATTATTTAAAGAAGTGGTTACATAATGATAAAATTCTTCAAGATGGTATTCAAATTCCTTTAAATATTTTTCAGAAACATGATTCATAGCGATATTTAAGTATGTATCATAGAAAATTTTTGTATCCACACTTCGTCCTACCGCATACTTGCGACCTATATTTATAGCAATATCTGTCATCGATCGATTTTTCCCTTCATATTCTACTATCGGAGCAGAAAATACTGCAATAATTTTGTATCCTTCATTTTTCATAAGTTTTATTCTTTCTATAACATTTGGTATTTGATCTCCATTTAGTCCTATGGTACTTCCACCAAACTTTGCGACAATTACTTCAGTCATATTTATTCATCCAGGATAATACTTTGATACATTATTAAAGTAATAAATATTTAAAGCAATTCTTGGATAATCTTAGCTGCTTTTTGAGCTCCATTTTCCCTGATTTTTTTCATTCGATTATTACTTGAGATTTTTTCTTGTATTAACTCATCAAGTTTAAAAATATCATCAAATTTAAAACCTAATTTTTTAGCTCCTTGTTCCTGCTCAAAATGATTCTTTAAAGGAATGAAAATTCCAGGAGTATTGTATACAATAGATTCATCAATAGTGGATTTTCCTGCAAGAGAAATAACAAGGTCACAAGCATAAATATATTCATTTAAATTAGGTACAAAATTTAAAATTCTAAAATCATTTGAATCTTTTATTGTTAAGGATGGACCAGAAACAATAACAAGATCTGCATCCATTCTCTTTTTTATCCTTACAAAAGATTCTATTACTTTTTCAATTAAAAATTTACCATAACCAGTTCCTCCAATACAAACAAGAATCGTTTTTTTATCGAAATTAAATCTTTTTCGTAAATTCTCTCTATTATCGTTAATTGTTCTTACAATTGGTCCAACAAATCTTATGTTATCAACATCTTTGCCAAAATCTGGAATTATTACACAATCACATCTATTAATCATAGTCCGTAATTTTTTATTCATTTGTTTTTCTACGATCGAAAATAATCCACTAGTAAATTTCGTATTTAAAATATCTGTTATAAGAATTCTTTTTCTTTTTGTTTCTTCTGCAACAGCAATTGACGCAAAATCTTCATCGCTTATTAAAATTTTATCTTTATCTTTAATAATTAAATTTCTTGCAACATCTTTAGATTCTTTATAGTATAAAAAATATTTTATTATCCAAGTAGAAGAGTTAGTTAGTATTCCATTTTCAATGTTGAATGCAGGGGGGTGATAGACATTTAAAGCTTTAAAACCATTTTTAGTTACGAATATATATGCATTATAACCAGTAACAAATTTTAATGATTCATTGTCAATATTCAAATTTTTTACTATTGCTATATCTCGTGTAACATGACCTAAGCCTATTGGACTGCAAAAGAAAAGCATATACGTCTATAAATCAAACTTATTCTTTTTATTTTAAATTTGCTATTATTAATTTTTTTCATACTAAAATAAAATACTTTAAAGCTCATATATTATATATTAGGCAAATTAACTCAAAATCACTTATTATTATGTCTAATAAAAATAATAAAAACCAAGATAATAATGAGAAGAAAAAAAGTTATTTAGATATAACCAGAAAAAAACGTAGTAAAACTCTAAAAAACGTAGTTCTTCCTATAATCGGAGGTATTGTTATACTTGGAATAATTTCAGCTTTGTTATTTTCACCACCGGGTCCATCAGGATTCGGAGCTTTAGGTTCAGCACATGAACATGCAGCATTTTTAATCAAAATTAATGGGAAAAACATTGATTTAAGTATACCAAAATATCAAGTACAATCAGATTACATACACGTAGAAAATAGAGATGGTACTACTCTTCATAGACATGCTACAAATGTGACTTTTGGAAATTTCCTTGAAACTATAAAAATGAATTTAGATAAAGAAAATAATAATAATTGTATCGTGTTTGACAATGGAACCAACTATTGTGATGATAATGCAAATAAATTAAATGCGTATATAAACGGGAATAACACTGGAATAGAATCTATTTCAAACTATATAATTAATGACAACGATCGATTACTAGTAATATATGGAAATGAAACAGAGAATGAAATTAATAGAGCTATTAAAGAAGTAAATGATATAGAAATTCAATTTACCTAAAATAGCTTGAAAATTAATATCAAATTCGAAAGAACCAACACATATCTTTATTTTATTCTTTACTTATTTTTATTTTGAACTAGTGATATAAAGATATCATCAAGGGTAATTGGAGAAATACTAATCGAAATATTTTTCTTTATCGCCAGATTATATATTTCTTTCAAATGTGATTCAAATGTAAATAATCGTAAACTATTAGTTCCCGTTTCTACTACTCTTCCATAAGATTTCAATGATTCTAGTTCTAAAGAATTTCTTGATATGTCTACACGGATATTTTGAGAAATAACTTTCCTTAGATCCTTCATAGTTCCCTCTTTTATTGTTCGTCCATTATCAATTATCAATATTTTATCTGATAATATTTCTGCTTCATCCATATAATGGGTCGTAAGCAATATGGTTTTTCCTTCTTTCTTTAATTCTTGAATTAAACTCCATACTTGTCGTCTAGAAACAGGATCAAGACCAATTGTGGGTTCGTCCAAAAATAATAATTCAACATCAACTGCTAAAGCCATAGCAACTAGGATTTTTTGCTTCATACCTCCAGACAAATTCATGGCAGGTTTATCCTTTACTTCAAATAATTCTAGTCTTCGAAGTATGTTTTCAGTTATTAGTTTTGCTTCATGACGTCTCTTACCTCTAATTTTGAGCCAATTGTAAACATGATCCCAAGGTGTAAGAACACGCAGAGGTCTCCCTTCTTGAGGTACAACTGATATTAATTCTCTGACATTTTTGGCATTACTCTTTACATCATATCCAAAAATAGATAACGTTCCTGAGCTAGGTAATAATTGAGTTGCACTTATTCTTACGAATGTAGTTTTACCCGCACCATTTCTTCCTAATAATGTAAAAATTTGTCCTTTTTCTATTTGTACAGAAATTCTATCTAGCGCAGGAGTATTTGTACCCTTATATGTCTTTGATAGATCAACAGCTTCAATAGCCCACATCTATTAAATTATATTTATACCTCAAGTTCAATATTACTTTACTTATATATGAATTTCAAATAATCTAAATATCAGAACTTCATTTTATCATATATGGTTGAATTAACTGATATGAAAGGAAAAGAATTGGTTGATATAAATGAAAGCAATAATGAATTAGAACTTATATTCAAAGAGAATGTATATATCATAAAAATAATTGAAGGTAAATTCACCGTCATTCGAAAAGAATAATTGGATATAATAAAACAAATTATATCTCTTTGTCAAATTAATTTAACATAGATATTATTTTAAAACATATAAACGAAATACGAGTTGTTAAATGATTAAGAATTTCTTATTGTTTTTAACACTAAGTTATTTTCTGTTATCATTTTTTTATAATAATCAAAACCTATATGCAATTTCCGAAAAAATTGATTTTGAAATTAAATATGCCCATTTTATTTCTCCATTAAATCATGATAATCAAATAAAAATTGTTTTAACATTTCTTCAAAATAATAACAATTCATTTGAAATAACTAATAAATCTATAAATGCAATAATGAAGGTTTATTCGACTAATGGTACATTATTAAAAACATCTTCTTTTCCTAAAGGTTTCATTTATAATTTCTCTGAACCAATTCAACTTGCCACTAATATAGTAGATGGTTCAATAACAACCGTTAATACTATAGTACAACTTACCAATTTGGAAAAAACACAACCTATATCAAATCCCATAACAATAAATCTTACTCTTGGTCAAATTCTCAAAAAATAGGTCCTTAGACTAATCATAGACAAACAATTTAATCATTTTCAATAAGTTCATATTCATACTTTATAATTATCAAATAATATATCTTGGGAATTTACAAATATGCATTTTACAAGAGTCCTAATATAGGAATTTTTGTAAAATGTAATGATACCTCATTAATGTTACCATTAGGATTTGCTTCAACAAAATCTGATGTATTACTTAAATATCTTGAAATATCCAAACCGATTTTCATTTCTATAGCTGGTACAAGATTATTAGGACCTATGATGGTCATGAATAATAAAGGAATACTTGTTTCTTCAATTGCTTCAGATGATGAAATCAATATTATAAAAAATCAAAGTAAATTAAATGTTGAACGGTTGAGGAGTAAATACACCGCAATCGGGAACCTAATAGCTGCTAATGATTATGGAGCCATCGTCTCGCCATTGTGTTCAGACGTTATAAAACAAGTTAGTGATGTATTAGATGTGCAAGCAATTTCTATAGGTGTTTCTGATTTAAGCCAAACAGGATCTATAGTTGTTATCACAAATAATGGGGGTGTTATTCATCCAGGGGCTACTGAGACAGAGATAAAAACGATATCGGATATTCTAAACGTCAATTTAGAACCAGTAACAATCAATGGTGGTGTACCTTATCTAGCATCAGGAATAATAGCAAACTCTAAATCTGTCATAGTGGGAAATTTAACTACTGGTCCAGAATTAATAATGTTGAGCAGGGCTTTCAATTTATAGATAAATGTTCTTAATCTTCAATTTAAGTCGATACAATAAAAAAAATTATTATTTAACGTAATTATATATCTCTTAATAAGCGGGAGTTGCCAAGCTTGGTCAAAGGCGTGAGATTATTTTAGTAATAACATGAAGCTCAGAAGAATCAGCTTAGAAACCTCATCTTATAGTGGTTCGTGGGTTCAAATCCCACCTCCCGCATTTCTTTATTAAATTAAACACTAGAAATCTGTACAAGATTGTAGAAATTTCATCAAAATTAAAATCAAAAAAAAATGTTTTATAAAAATTTTATTACTTTAATACTATAGAATCCAAATAATTATAAGAAAATTTTAATAAACTAAATAGACAGAGATATATAGTTGTAAACTACAAAAATCAATCAGCGGGGTGGGGAAGCCAGATATTAATTAGGCAAAGTTATCCCGGCGGGCTCATAACCCGCAGAGCGGTTTCTGCCAATGTTATTGATATTGGTAGTCGTAAGTTCAAATCAACTCCCCGCTAAATCCTTTTACAAATCATACAAAAATTTCAAACCAATTCAAAAAAACGTCAGTTTTTCTATTCCATCCATTTTTTTCCATTCCATATCTATGTAATGGTTTAGTTAAGTGTCTTTGTGCCTTTGCATTTGGAATATATAGATCTTCCTTGATTGTTCTTGGTTTTAATAATTTTACTTTTTCGCCGTATCTATCAAGAGTTTTACATCTTTTACATTGAAATCCCTTGTTCTTGCCTTCAGATTTCATTCTTTTCCCACAATTTTTACAATTGGGATTAATAAGCTCATAAATATTGACAGCTTTTAAAATTAAAATATACTCTACATTTAGTACTTTAGTATGTTTAGATGTCGCTTTTCTTACTCCAAATCCAATTTCTATGAAGTCACCTATATGTAATTGCGAAGCAATTTTTGTTAATCCTGTAGGTTCATATACTGCTGCTAAACAGGTATCTGAATTATCCATTACTGCAAATAATATGTGACCCCCCTGTATAGTATAAGGATTTGTTACTACTTTACATCTAGAAAACCCAGAAGTATATGTCTTGGTATTAGCTAACTCAAGTTTATTATTTAAATGCATACCTGTTCCCTGATTTGTTCTATAAACCAGATAGCCTTCTAATTTTTCTTTGATTTCCAACATTTTTAAACCATTTAATAGAATTTTTGGGTCCTCCCCTCTAATTCCACAGAAAACTGGATCCGGTCCATGAGGTGCAATTAATACTCGTTTATGGATATAATCATAACAGTTAAAGGTATAAGGATACATAGAACGGTCAAAATCAATAACTTTTAAAACATCAATCTTTCTGGAAGTCTGAAGATTATCTGATTTTCTATAAGCTATTACTTCAAATGTATAATCTGATTCTAAAATACATCCTAATGCTGCTGTTGCGCCTACCAATCCTTGTCCATTACCATAAGCAAAGCATTTCATATTATTTTTTTTAACTATTTTTAGTGCTTTCTGTTTACTTAAAATATCAAACATTGCAAACCTATAGAATTCTTTAATTTCATTGGGAATTTCTAGTCCCTCAAAAAAAACAAGACCCGGATTTGCACCATTACCAATATACGAACATCTTTCTAATTCATTTCTTATATCCTCTATTATTCTTTCGATATCTTTGTTGTTATCTGTTCTTAACCTAATACATATAGCACCATTTCCACGAGTTTTCCAAGGTATATTAGGATTTAATCTTACTAAAAGAGGGTAATCTAAAAAATTTAACGAATAATTTCTTTTTAAATTTGATACTATTTTAAAAGCTAAATGAGTAGTACATCTACCATATCTTGAATCTGTGTCATCAAAACCAATATGCAGAATATTTTTATCATCAATTATACTTTTCATCGTTTTATGATTTGCTATAACATATATTAAATATTAATTCTATTAGATATCTGAATTTTGAAAAGTAATTATATAATTTTCTTTATATTTTAATATATACAGGAATAAATATAACAATTTTCTAATACTTTAAACATGCAATACTCATTTATATCTAAAATAAATTAAAATAATACTGTAGTGGCCTTTAAAACATTAAATGATATTGATTTTGCAAAAAGGAATGGTCTCTTACCTGTAATTGTTCAAGATAAAGCCTCGAAGAATATCCTTATGCTTGCATATGTTAATAAAACTGCAGTTGAAAATACCATTAGAACAGGAAATGCATGGTTTTGGAGTACATCTCATAATAAGCTCTGGATGAAAGGTGAAGAATCTGGAAATATACAACCTGTTGATGATATTTTAGTTGATTGTGATTTTGATGCCTTGATCTATGTAGTAAAATCAGAAAAACCAGCTTGTCATACCGGAAATAATTCTTGTTTCCACAATATTTTAAAAAAATAAAAAATTTCTAAATAATAATCTGAATCCAATAAAATTTTTATATAATATCAATATAATGAAAATATATGATATCATTTTGTTTTAATATTCTATTTTTTTCTACAAGGAAATTATAGTAATACTAAACTTGTGTTTAGAGAACCTTATTTAGAATGGCTTTTTATCCATTTATCATAAATGGGAATAATAAAGTCATTAAAATGCAGAGAATGTGGGAAGGAATATGAACCATTATTTAGATACATATGCGAGGAGTGTTTTGGTCCTCTTGATGTTAAATATCTTTACCCCGATTCAATAAGAAGAGATACCTTTGACTCTAGAACAGACAAAACATATTGGAGATATTTTGAATTACTGCCTATTGAAGATAAAGATAATATTGTAAGTATTAATGCTGGATTCACTCCATTACAGAAATCAATTAATCTTGGCAAAGATCTAAAATTAAAAACATTATACATAAAAAATGATTCAGTTAATCCAACATTCTCATTCAAAGATCGACCAGCTGGTGTAGCTATATCTAGAGCAAAGGAAACTAACCTTAAAGCAGTAGGATGTGCCTCAACTGGTAATCTTGCCTCAGCTACCGCAGCACATGCCGCTGTAGCTAAACTACCGTGTTATATATTTGCACCATCTAACTTGGAATATGTAAAGATAGCTCAAGCTTTGTCTTATGGGGCAGAATTTGTTGCAGTTGATGGAACTTATGATGATGCTAACAGAGTAGCTTCTGTAATCGGTGATTCAAAAGGGATAGGTATAGTAAATATTAATATGCGTCCATATTATGTTGAGGGATCCAAAACACTTGCTTATGAGGTAGCTGAACAACTTAATTGGGAAGTACCGGATTATTTAATAATACCAGTGGGCAGTGGTGCTATGTTAAATGCTATTTGTAAGGGATTTGAAGAATTAAATGAAATTGGATTGATAAAGGATATTTCTCATTTGAAGATAATCGCTGCACAACCACATGGTTGTTCTCCTATTGTTGACGCTTTTAAATCTAATCGTGATGAAATATTTCCAGTAGAAAAGCCTGATACAATAGCAAAAAGCCTCGCAATAGGAGACCCAGGAGATGGATTATATGTATTAAAAAGGTTGAGACAATATCACGGTTTTGCTGAATCTGCTAATAATAAAGAAATTATAGATGGTATATTGAAATTATGTAGAACTGAAGGTATTTTTACAGAACCTGCAGGTGGAGTATCTGTAGCAGTATTACAAAAGTTACTTGATGCGGGAAAAATAGATCGAGATTCTAATGTGGTGTGTTATGTTACTGGGAATGGTCTCAAATCTACTGAGGCAATTACAGAAATATTACCTAAACCTTCAATCATTAAACCAGATGTTCAACTAGTCTCGGCTATGATCAGATAATAACTAGAATGAATGAATAATATATATGAAATAAGAGTGATAGTGATAGATAAATGGTTAATGTCGAGTTTATAATCCCCTCTGTTTTGAATAAGGGGTCTGGGGAAAAAAAAATATCATTAGAAGCAAATGATCTACAAGACGCTTTCAACAAGGTATCTGATAGTTTAGGCGATGACTTCAAACGTAGGGTATTCGATTTAAATGGTAAACCAAGGGCATTAATTAATATATATATAAATGGAAAAAATATGCGCTTTAACAAGAATGGAATGACTGCTCTGCTTAGCGAAGGTGATTCTATTTATATCCTTCCAGCTGTAGCAGGAGGCTCAGATAAATCCACTATAGAACTTAATAAAGAACTAGACAGTAAAGATATCCAACGTTACTCTAGGCAAATAATGTTAGAAGAAATTGGGTTTATCGGAATGGAAAAATTAAGAAATTCAAAAGTTTGTGTAGTAGGTGTAGGCGGTATTGGAAATCCTGTTGTAACCCAATTAACTGCAATGGGTATTGGCAAAATCCGAATTGTTGATCGAGATGTAGTCGAAATATCCAATTTACATAGACAACACTTGTATACTGAACAAGATCTAGGAAAGGTTAAAGTTGAAGCAGCTGTAGAACATTTGAAAAAAAAGAATACAAATGTTGAGATCGAAGCACTTCCAATTTCAGTCACTTCATATACAGCAGAAAATATAGTCAAGGGCTTTGATATTGTTATTGATGCACTAGATAGTATTGATGCTAGATATGCATTAAATGATGCATGTATTAAAAATAACATTCCTCTGATTTATGCAGGTGCATTAGGAATGTTAGGGTCAATATGTACTATCATTCCAAATAATTCTGCATGCCTTAGGTGTATCTTTCCTGCATTATCAGAAGATGATATGCCAACATGTAGTACAGAAGGAGTACATCCATCCATTCTTTATCTAGTTGGAGGAATTCAAGTATCTGAGGCAATAAAAGTATTATTGGGACAAAAACCTACCTTAGTAAACACATTATTATACATAGATCTTAATGAGTTATCATTCGAACGTATTAGTATGTTTAGACATGATGAATGTCCATCATGTGGAAAAGAAAAGATAGAAGTAACTAAAAGCTTAGAAACAGAAAATAATCTTATAATTGAGGAATTATGTGGAAGAGATCGAGGAAAAAGAACATACACGGTTACACCAAGAGAAATAAAATCATCTATAAATTTAAATAAGATAGTACAAAATGCAGAATTGTTAGGTTATAATGTGAAATCTCTTGGTACATTAGGAATGACTGCAACAACCAACGATACTAATCCATCGCAACAATTATCTGTGAGTTTTATGACAAGCGGCACAGCAACTATTGTTGGAGCTAAGGATGAAAAAGATGCTATTTTTATTTATAATAACTTCATAAATATAGGTGATGATAAAAATTGAATAAATGGAATAGCAACAACATTTACATGTTATGAAAGTAGTTAAATAATAGTTAGAATGGTCACATAGCTGTTTTGGTTATATTTTTATTATAGGATTCACAAATTAATAGTTTTATAAATATTTTATTTACTCATTATTTCTTTCTATATTTTCCATTTAGATAAATAAAATTAGGCTATTTTGTTATAATTGATCTTATTTTATCATTCTTTATGTATGTTAAAATAATATAAAATATTTTATCATTTGATAATTGGTATTATTAGAAAATTAACGTAATGTAACTAATATTTCGCTCCTACAGATTGCTTCTCTTCTTTGGATAATTCTCTATATCCATTCTTGTCTATTATTACTACATTAATTCCATCTCCAGTACCAGCATTTCTTCTAATGGCTGCTGCAATAGCTTGTAACGCTATTTTATAGGCATCCATTACATTCATGTTTTCCTTAAATTCTGATTCTAAATAACCATAGGCTACTGGTGAACCACTGCCAGTTGAAATAAATTTCTCTTCCGTTAACGAACCAAATAAATCAATGTTATATATTTGACCAGGACAAGTTCCATCATATCCAGCCATGATAATCTGAACATAATAAGGAAAATATCTTTGGTTAAACAAAATATTAGAACATAATCGAGCTGCAGAATGAACCGGTATATTCCTTTTATTGGATATTCTATAAATATTGGCATTATATCTCATTGTATCTACCAGATTCTGTGCATCAGCTACCCCTCCAGCAATAGTCATACCAAGATGTCGATCCACTTTCTGTATTTTCATAACATTTCTATCTGCAATAAAAAATCCTGCACTGGCTCTAGTATCTGCTGCAAGTACAACACCATCTACACAAGAAAGTGCACATGTAGTAGTACCCTTCTTTATCTGTTCTGCAATGTTCTCCGAATATCTATTATCTTGAAAATGCATAACGATCAAGAATAGTCAAATTACTACTAATAAGTATTTTTTCATTCTGTACATCTCCACAATATATGATTATATTTTACTTGTTAGTATAGATCATATACATGTCTTCTTTATTTGAAAAAATATGGGAAAATCATATAGTTTATACACCAAAAAATAACAAATCAATCAATTCTGGCTCTTCTTTATTATATATCGACCGTCACTTGATTCATGAAGTTACATCTCCTCAGGCATTTGAGGGATTACGAACTAATGGAAGAAGAGTTAGACGTCCTGATCTTACTTTCGCGACTATGGACCATAATGTACCAACAACTGAGCGAAATCTTCCTATAGTTGATCAAATTTCTGAAAACCAGATAAGAACACTAAGAGAAAATTGTAACGAATTTGGAATAAATCTATATGATTTAGATCATCCTAATCAGGGAATTGTGCATGTGATTGGTCCAGAACTTGGTATTACTTTACCAGGTACAACAATTGTCTGTGGTGATAGCCATACTGCTACTCATGGTGCATTCGGAGCTTTTGCATTTGGAATAGGTACAAGTGAAGTGGAACATGTTCTCGCAACTCAATGTTTATGGTTAACTAAACCAAAAGATATTGCAATAAATTTTGTAGGACGACCTAAAAATACACATGCCATATCCTCAAAGGATATGATACTTTCTTTAATACGAAAAATAGGTATTGGTGGAGGAAAAGGAGCTGTTCTTGAATATCAAGGAGAGATCATTAAAAGCCTTTCTATGGAACAAAGAATGACAATTTGCAATATGTCTATTGAAGCTGGTGCTAGAGCAGGATTGATTGTTCCTGATGATGAAACTTTCAACTATCTCCGTGATAGAGAACATTCACCAAAAGGAGAAATTTATGAAAAAATGGTCGATCATTGGCGAGAAAATCTTATAACAGATAATAATGCTAAATTTGATAGAATTATAGATATAGATATTAAAAATCTAGCTCCTCAAGTGAGTTGGGGTACTAATCCTTCTATGACTGTAGATGTTACTGAGGCAGTTCCAAGTCCGGATGAATTTGCCAAGGGTAATGAAGATGAAAAAAATGCTGCTATTCGTGCGCTAGAATATATGAAATTAAAGCCTGGAACCCCCATCACAGACATTCATATCGATAGAGTATTCATAGGTTCTTGCACTAATTCAAGATTAGAAGACCTTATTGAAGCATCAATTGTAGTAAAAGGAAAAAAAGTATCTGGAAAAGTTCGCGCATTAATTGTTCCTGGTTCTCAAATGGTCAAATTTCAGGCAGAGAAACTAGGATTAGATAAAATTTTCAGAGAATCTGGTTTTGAATGGCGAGATTCTGGTTGTAGCATGTGCCTTGGAATGAATCCCGATATTTTGTCACCAGGAGAAAGATGTGCTAGTACATCAAACCGTAATTTCGAAGGAAGACAAGGTAAGGGAGGCATAACACACTTAGTAAGTCCGATCATGGCGGCTGCAGCAGCTATAGAAGGGCATTTCGTCGACGTACGTGAATTGATATAAATATATCTCCTATATAAGATCATTATGAAACCATTCAATAAATTTGAAAGTAAATTTATTCCTTTTCCATTTGTAAATGTTGATACAGATCAAATAATTCCCAAACAATTTCTTAAATTAACTCAAAAAACTGGATTTGGTAAATATCTTTTTTATGATTGGCGTTATGAAGAAGACGGTCAACCTAAAAAAGATTTCATATTGAACAAATCTCAATATGTTAATCGTCAGATATTGCTTACATTGGATAATTTCGGTAGCGGTAGTTCAAGAGAACATGCAGTTTGGGCTCTTTCTGATTATGGATTTAAGGCTATTATTTCAACTTCATTTGCAGATATTTTTTATAGTAATTGTATAAAAAACGGATTATTACCCATAACTTTGCCAAAACCACAAATAAATTATCTCTTCCAGAATAAAGACCTCTCTGTAGAAATAGACCTAGATAACCAAGAAATAAAATTGATGGAGAATTCTATTCATAAAAAGTTCAAATTTCAAATCGAAAAGTCAAAAAAAATGATGTTAATAGCAGGATTAGACGAAATTGGAATGACACTACAATTAGATTCAGAAATAACTAAATATGAAAAAAATAACATCACTTGTCTTGTATAAAGACAATTTATTATAATTTTAATTATTTTAAAATATCTTCTAATCTTTCAAAGACAAAATTTTCATCATAGTTACAAATTTTAAAGTTATAACTACTTTTTAGGCTTTCAAATTTCCGATTAATAAGATAAATAATTTGTTTCATAAAATTATTTGCTACTATTATGATTTCCTCTTTTTTATTTTTATCCAAAAAATGTATTAAAGAATTAACAAATGTAGGATATTGTTCTGCAAGACTGTTTGAATCGTATTCATAACAAGTAAGATTTTGAGAAGCAGGAAAAATATCAGAAATTTCTGATGGAATTAATCCTAAATATGGGTTATAAGAAAAAATTTCGGTATTAGGAAATTTGTTTTTTAATTTACTATATTCTTTTGAAGTATAAAATGGATGAATTTTTGTTTCTGGGTATAAAATAATTTTGAATTTTTCTTTTGGTTTATATTTTGTAACCATTTCTCTAAATCTTCTAGCTTCAGGCCTATATTGGTCGTAAGGTTCATTAAAATAAATTGCTTTTTCTTTGAATAATGATGTGCCATGATCCAAATTATCAAAATCTTTTAATAGTCTTACAGCTTCCATCAATTTTGGATGACAATGAGCTTTACTCATTAAATATTCCCATAATCTTCCTTCTAATATAGCATTTTTCACAGAATTGACTTCTGTTTTCAAGACGTATAGATTATGTTTTGCAAGTTCGATTATACGTGATGTTTCGTCTAGGCTTAATAATTCCTTTGGAGAAAAGCTATTACATATAGAACATGAACAAGGAAAGAATGTAAGTCCATCTAATCTTGTAGTTCCATTAGAATATAGGTATCTATTATCTCTTGCGTACAAAATATATGATGCAGAATCAAACATATCACAACCTAATGCAACAGCTAAAGGAATTGTTAATGGATGTCCAGCTCCAAACAAATGGATTGGTTTAGAAGGGATTACCTTCTTCAGGGTATAAATTATTTTAGAAAGTGTTGCAAATTCATATGCTTCCATTAATTCCACTGGACTACCCAAAGCCATAAGATTAAATCCCATTTCATCAAAGCTTAATGCAGATCTTTTTACTAAATTCAAATGTTCTGCACCTTGCACTGGTCCAGCCCAAACTATATCTATTTTTTTACTACTTTCGTTGCTTTGATTAGTAGATTTGTTTTTTATTATATTCGAAGTTTCTTGAACATTTTTTATAGTTTGCTCAACATTTTCTAACGCATTGTTGTAGTTAAGGCCATAACCTGTAGGTTTATCTAATGGTACTGCAATATCAGTTCTAATATCTATTTCAAATTCTGCCATTTCTCTTGGTTTGACTTTTACTTCTCCATATTCTAAAACCTGATATCCTCCAGAATCTGTCATTACAATATCGTCAAAGTTAATTATTTTATGTATTCCTCTTTTTTTTGCTTCATCACCATAATATTTCCATGCGATGTATGCATTTGTTATAACAGCTTTAAATCCTATTTTCTTTATAAAATTAATATCTATTAATTGTTTGACTGGATGGATCACCGGAATAAATGCTGGCGTATCTAAAGTACCATGCAAGGTTTCAAGTTTTCCTATACGTCCGCCTAGGTCATTATATCTGACCTCAAAAGTCAACTTTGCTTTTTGGTCTCCCTGATAAACTCGTCATATATAGCTTTGATTCTATCAGCAGCAAGACCTCCACCTTCTTCAATCCCATTTTGAGTTACTTTTATTTTATCCATCACTATTATAGCACCCACATCTTCTCTAACTTTCACTAAACCAGGAAAAACTCTAGAAAATCTGTCTGCAAGTGCTTTTAAATCAAACGGTTTTTCCATTAATTTAATTTCTTTGACAAAAGATCCGTTTACTATAATTTTTATGATTTCTCCAGATTCTAGATCGTCTAATACTACATCTAACCTTTCATTTATACCATTTAATGTTCCAACGTATGTTTTACCATCCGATGTTTCTATGGAAATTTTTTTTCCTAAAAACTGAATACATTCCTCTCCAAATTTTCTAAACGCTATTGACAAACTAGTTCGATTGTGGTTATTATTTCAGGTATATATAACTTGAATCTTCGAATAAAATAGAATTATTTATTTATTTAGATTTAATACTCTAAAAATCTTTGAATATCTCCCTTTTTATATATAAAATCAAGCCAATCTATATTACCAGACACTCTTTTTAATTTATTTTCATACTGATTAATGATTTTTTTTATAGTTTCGTTAGGAGTATCTACACTGGTATCAATTTCAGTAATCTTTCTTTTCCCAAAAGTTGTTAATGTATCATAAAAACATATTCCTAAAATTTCACTAGCAATATTTTCTTGGACTTTTTCACTAGCATAGTTTCGTTTTGAATATTCTTGAATAAGTGAATATGGCGATCTTCTTAATACTATAACAAAATCAAGCTCCTTTTTTTTTATTATATAGGGTAGAAGATGACCAACAATTATTATTTTTTTTTTAATAACTCATTTCTCATGAGTTGTCTCAATTTTTGTATATCTATATCTATATCTATTGCTAAATCATTTTTTTTAATAAATGTATTATTAGAAATAATTATATTATTTATATCTACTATTGCTAAATCCATTTTTTTTGATAATAGTTTAGAAATAGTATGTTTTCCTACGCCGGGGTTTCCGGTAATTCCAATTTTTGTCATAATAATATTAACCGTATTAGATTTAATTTTAAAAAACTATAAATTTAGAATGTAAAAAAAAAATTTTTAATTGTACTTTTTTTAACCTTCTTCCCAGCCTTTATCAAATACACCGTTCTTGTGTAATGGTACAGGTTGGCCTGGAGTATATTCCATTGGTCTCATCCAGAATATTGCATGTGTCGGGCAAACTCCTACACAAGCACCATCAGATATACATCTTTCTGGATAAAAGACAAATGCCTTACCTCTTTTCCAGCCTTCTACTGGTTTTACCCTAAGAACATCTGGACCAAGAGCAGTACAAATTTCTACACAAAGTGCACATCCTATACATCTTTGCTCATCAACATCTGGAAGTATTGCAATTGTCATTCAATATTTCACTAAGGGTCCGATATTTGTGAAACTATTTAAACCCTCTGTCAATACCAAAACAGTGTTATAATGATATTACTAGTTATTCAAAAATTGATTACAAAAATTAAAATTACATAATAAAAAAATAAAATTAATTATCTAAATTTAGGATTATTATTTATTCATTCTTAGAACATCAACTTGACCACTATGTAGCCAGTCTTTTAGTTCTTCATGAGATGGCTTTGCATCATGTTTGCCTGCCAAGTGTAAATGAAGAAGTACATAATTAACTTGGTTCAAAAGAGGTTTGTTATTTTCATCTCCTTTTCGTGCCTTTTCCTTTAAATCTGCTGGAACAGTATTCCACCAGTCATTAAAATTTCTACCCATAGTATGTGTTAATACAATAGATTAATAAGCCTTTTGGGTATTTCTAACAGCGTTATAATCGTCAAATTCTTTTATTAAATCATAATATATAATAAAATATATTGTATCTAAATATATTCAAATTTGTCTTTTTCACTAACTGAAATTTTAAAAGCCAATACTCTATATAAACAATTTAAATCGCAAGATATTCCTCTGCATCATGAAAGGTTTATTTTTCCGCTATTTTCAGGCACGTATTTTTGTTATAAGAAGATAGATGTCTTACGAATTGTTGCAATTGCAAAGGCTCTTTCTTCAAATCCTACATTTATTGATATTGGTTGTGGAAATGGTGACTTTTTAGGAAAAATAAGAACATATTTACCAAATGCTCTAGGAGTAGAACAAAACTTGACATTATTTTATATATTAAACAAACAAAAACCATATTACATTCGCTCATTTCAACTGGAAGTTCTGAATCTTAAAAAAAATTCGTTTGATATTGCATTCGTAGGTTGGATGCAACCAGGAACTGACTTTCGTGCACATGTATCTAAGTTATCTGAATGTATAATTACTACTTTTGATTCTGGAGGTCAATGCGGAATAAACGGTGGATGTGAATATGAAGAGTTCGGTTTTCAAAAAATAGCATCATGGAGAACCCCCTCATGGATTGATGTAAATACAGAACTAATGAATAAATTTTATACAAAATCTAAAAAATCTAACTTTAATTTTTTGTCAAGTCTACGCACAGCTAATAATCTTTGGTATGTATATTCTACTCCAAAAAAATCTGACAAAATTATTAATTCTCTAAAAAATCATTTCATAAAAGAAAAAAACATGTTTTATTGGCAAGAACGTTATGATTTTGAAGATTTATTGGATGAATTAGGATTTTGTTATGGTGAAAAGTTGGTATTACAATCATCTAAACATGATTTATGGAAAATAGAATTTCACTAATAATATAATACATAAATATTTCTAATTTAGCCTAATTCATACAATTTAGGAATCGATATATTCTATAACGGTTCTCATAAAAGTCAAACTTTAATACTGAATCGAATTGTTGAATGGTTTACGGGAATCAAGTTATGAAAAGGAATCTAGGTATTAATCTTAAATGTCTACAACCTGTATAATAGATAAATAAAATAGAAGATCATTTCCTTCAATTATAGATTTCTTCATCTATTTCAATATAAATCCAAAAGGGAATAGAAGTAGATTTTTTATTTATCCTATAGAAATTGGTCTAGTTATAGCTCCTTCTGACGCTGATTTAACTAATGACGCATATTTTGCAAGTACGCCGGTTTTGTAATGTGGTTTTATTGGTTTCCATTTTTTTGCTCTTTTGATATATTCTGTTTTAGATATAAGTAAATCTATACGTCCTTTCATTATATCAATTCTTATCTTATCACCATTTTTTACTAAACCTATAGCACCGCCCAACATTGCTTCTGGTGAAACGTGTCCTACCATTAATCCTCTCGTTGCACCTGAAAACCTACCATCAGTAACCATAGCAACTTTTTCTCCTAATCCTTGTCCTACTATAGCAGCAGTTACTGCCAACATTTCTCTCATACCTGGTCCACCTTTCGGACCTTCATATCTGATAATAATAACATCTCCTTCGACAATTTTCTTCTTCTCAATTGCCTTGAATGCGTTTTCTTCGTTTTCAAATACTTTAGCTTTTCCAATAAAATTCGTTAGGTTCACTCCCGCAATTTTTACTACAGCACCTTCTGGAGCTAGAGAACCTTTCAAAATTTTAATAGTGCCTTCACTATGCAAAGGTCTATCAAATGGTCTTAAGATATTTTCATCAACACTAGTACTTGCTGTAAATAATTCTAAATTTTCCTCCATACTTTTTCCTGTTACTGTTAGTGTTTTTCCATTGATCAATCCTCTTTTTAACAAACTCTTTAAAACGATAGGAATGCCTCCAATTTTATCCAAATCAAGCATTACATATAATCCACCAGGCCTCATGTTGACGACATGAGGAGTCTGTTTTCTAATCCTTTCAAAATCTCTTAAAGTAAGTTTAACCCCCATTTCTCTTGCTATAGCTAACAAGTGGAGAACTGCATTAGTTGATCCCCCTAAAGCATTTATAATCGCTATTGCATTTTCGAAAGATTCAAAGGTCATTATGTCTTTGGGACAAATATTATTTTCTATTAAATTATTAACCTTCTTCCCAGTCTCATAACAAACTTGATTTCTCCTTTCACTTTCTGCTGGAGGAGAAGCACTTCCTGGTAACGACATTCCCAAAGCTTCGCTTACAGATGCCATTGTATTTGCAGTATACATTCCTCCACATGATCCTGCGGAAGGACATGCTACATTTTCTAATTGGATTAGCTCTTCCAATTTCATATTTCCAGCTTCGTATGAACCAACGGCTTCGTACACATCCTGTATAGTAACATCTCTATTGTTCCAGTTTCCAGGCATTATAGTCCCACCATACACAAAAATGGACGGAAGATTTAACCTTGCCATTGCCATTAAAGTTCCAGGAAGGCTTTTATCACAGCCAGAAATTCCGACTAAACCATCATACTTGTGTGCTCTCATCATTATCTCTATAGAATCTGCAATTATTTCCCTGCTGACTAGAGAAGCCTTCATTCCTTCATGACCCATAGCTATTCCATCAGATACAGCAATTGTTGTAAATTCTCTAGGAGTACAATTAGAATCTGATACTCCTTTTTTTGAAAATTGTGCTAGCTTCCCTAAATGTATATTACAAGGTGTAGCTTCATTTGAGGTAGAAGATACGCCAATAAGAGGTTTATTTAGATCTAGGTCATTTAGTCCCATTGCTTTGTACATCGCTCTATGTGGGGATCTTGAATATCCCTCTAGTGTCTCTCTACTAGGTAATTCCATTAAAAAAGGATCTAATATTTTATTTTTATACTCTTTGATTTGTTAAATAAATTTAGTATATGACACTCCTATAAAATACTATGATTATTCTATCAAAGCTGTAATCTTTATAGTATCAAATCCTTCAATCTTGAATATAGTTTCACACATACCACATGGAGCATTACCATTTGTTAAATCAGCCGCAGATATTTCATCATTCTGATATTCACATTTTGGACATTTGAATGATACAGATACACTAAAATCATCTATATTCACAGCTTCTGCCATAATTTAAAAGATAGGACAGGATGGTTGTATTTAAAATTGGCTATTTCTAGTAATTGATATTTACTAATTTAGAAGCTGAATGTTTATACTTATTATCAGAGAAAATTTCTTTGAAGATTAAACATTTCCTCATCGAACTACATTATATAAAAATATAAATCAAAAAGATATTTGTTAAATCAGCCATTTAAATTGTTTCACACAATAATATAAAACTACACAGATGTATTGGCTATATAACTTCTGCTCAGAGCATCAATGATAAGAACCATTACCTTCCATTATTCAACCAATCATAAATCGTTGACATTGCCTAATATCAAGGATTAAATAACATTAGCATCTTAAAAAAAGAAAATTATTATGAATCATGATGTTGACAATTCATGTATATTCTGTTCCATTATTAAAGGCAATATTCAAGGCACTATAGTTTATGAAGATGATGATTTTTTAGCCATAATGGATAAATATCCTATTACAACTGGACACACTTTAGTTATTCCAAAGAAACATTATGATACATTACTTTTTATGCCACCTAAGGAGGTGGGAGAATTATATTCATTAGTAAGTATAATAGCAAAAGCCGTGGTATCAGCTATCTCCGCGGACGGATTTAACATTGGACAAAATAATGGAAGATCTGCAAATCAAATTATTCCACATGTACATGTTCATATTATACCAAGGTTTAAAAATGACAATTCTAATGGAAGATGGCCAACACGTTATATCGCTAGTGAAATCGAATTATTGAATTATTCAGAAAAAATAAAAAATCATTTAGATCACGCATTGCTATCTAGCTTTAATTATTAGATCTCTAGTAATGATCAAAACGAGAATAATCTAAGATTAATTTAAGTGATCTGTTTCTTTTTAGGAATTTGTTCTAAATGCTAATTTTATATTACTGTTTTACCAATAGTCTATTCTAATAATTTCTATTCCTCTAGCAAATAAATATATAGTAATTTCATAATGAAATTGTTCAAGATAACTTGTAAGAATAAATTTCACTTTTCATATTATCTTCTACATATATACATGTATCTTTTGTAGTACTCAATTTATCATATATCCATTCTCTGCTGCTTGTTATCTCGATAGTTTTCTAAAACGAGACAGTAAATATTCTAACATACTTCAATCATGAAATCACTAATTTATGAAAATGCGGTGAAACAATATTTCTGACTCACTTTTGTTCAATTTTCTATTTGTTTATGTAATTAAAAATATGAAATAATTCAGGCATCTTGTATGTAAGAATAGATAGATATGTAAACATTCTATTTTCTTCTATTCATCGATTCGACTCGTTCTACTATTATCTATGACATTAAAACTACGTTTAATGAATTTAATAGAAACTTAATTCTAAATAACTCTAATTGAAATGATCTCACAAATTATATATTACAATATATTTTAATGAATCAGTCATTTTTAAACAAAATAATATACTTACAAACTCCTCATAGCATTCAATATTATTCTTAACAACAATAATCATTAGAATTAGGTTTCTAATATTATAATTCATAAAAATATGTTATATTCATATAAATATTTTGAATGAGTCCATAATATAACTACTCTACTAAAAATTTAAACTAATCAATATTTAGTTTAAGAATTCTATTCATTTAAATTTTATTATACTATTTCCCCCGATATATTTTTGCAAAACATTTGGAATTATAATGCCATCAGGACTTTGATAGTTTTCTATTAAAGCTACCAAAGTTCTCTGAGTTGCAACTAGCGTACTATTTAGCGTATGAACCAATCTAGTTTCTTCATTTGTTTTATCTCTGAATCTAACTAATAGTCTTCTCGCCTGATAATCTGTACAATTTGAACACGATACTATTTCTCGATATTGTTTCTGAGCTGGGACCCAGGCTTCTATATCGTATGTTTTGGCAGAAATCTTGCCCAAGTCAGATGAACATAACAACACAACTCTATACGGTATTCCTAGTTTTTTGTAAAACTCTTCTGCAATACTTAACATACGTTCATGTTCTTCCCATGATTTTTCAGGGCGAGTAAAAACTAGTTGTTCAACCTTGTCAAAATGATGTACACGAAAAATTCCTTTCATATCTTTACCATGTGCTCCTGCTTCTTTTCTAAAGCAAGGACTAATTCCAGCATATCTTATAGGTAATTTTGAACCTTCTAATATCTCGTTCATATGCATAGAAACCATGGCATGTTCAGAAGTACCAATCATAAATAGATCTTCATCCTCAATTTTGTATATGACATCCTTAAAATCTTCTAATATGACTGCACCTTCCATTGAATTTTTTCTAATCATATATGGTGGTTGTAGTAAGGTATATCCTCTTTCAGATAAAAAATCTAAAGCAAAACTAATCAATGCCTGATTTATTCTTACCAATTGATTCTTAAGAAAGTAAAATCTAGAACCTGATATTTTAGCAGCTCTATCAATATCAATCAAGTCTAAATTAAGAGCTAAATCAATGTGATCCTTTATAGGATGGTAAAATTCCTTAACTGTTCCGTACTTCCTGATTATAACATTATCAGTTTCTGAATTTCCGATAGGAACAGATTCATGAATTAAATTAGGAAGTAACATAATATGACTTTTAAATTTTGAATCTACGTCAGATATTTCATTTTCTAGTAGTTTGATTTTATTTCCAATCTGAGACATCAATTGAATGTCTTCTTCAATGTCTTGCTTATTTTTTTTTTTTGAAGATATTATATTTGCAATATTATTTTTTTTATGTCTTACATCTTGTAATTCTATTATTAATTTTCTTCGTTTTCTATCATTTTCAAGTAAATCTTCTATCGGAAAGCTTACATTTCTTTTTTTTAACATATCTATTACCTTATTTACATCATTTCTTAACAGTTTAGGATCAATCATGTTCTATCACTTTTGTAGCAATTGAAATATGATTTAAAATTTCATCTGTTGTATTTATTAATGTAGCAATATTTGTAGATTCTATATTGATAATCAATGAATTTTTTTTTGATGACATTTCCAAATTAAATCCACATGGAAAATTAATATTATCTGGTAGTAAAGCTTTCATAATTGCATCTTTTTCTTTATTTTTTGAAAACTCTACCTCAATATTAATTGATATTTTAAAAACATTTTTATCACATGTCTTCATTTTCAGTTAATCTTTTTCTCATTAAGGAAGAAAATTCTTCAACTTTGGAGAAAGGGATATTAATTATGACTTGGTCATCAAAGTTTTGAACCTGATTATCATATCTTTGACATCCTTGTAGTATATAATCTAGTTTCTTTGAATTGTAGTCAACACCTTTCTTAATGTAAAATTTGTACATTTCGTCATTTGTTAATGTTCTTAAAAATAATAACTTTTTTTTAAACGCTAGAGATTCACCAAGGATCAAAGAAATATCATTAATTATTTCATCATTTAGAATTCCTTCTCCATGTACAAAAACCATATAATCTCTATCCAAGATCCGCCATTTTTCTTTAAATATTTTTTCAAGTGAATTCATAATATTTGTCTTATAATGTAAGACTAATTCTTCAATTTCTGTTAATGTATTGTTTCTTTCTCCCATACAAATACCTATAGCTAATCCAGTTTTTTTGTAATTAATACAAGATTTTATTGCAAATACAAAATCCATTGCATTTTTCAAAATACTATTTATGTCTTCTTTTGTAAACTCAAATATACATCCAATTAGGTTATTAGCTATTTTTTCAATATGGTTGCTCATATCGTCATTTCTAGAATGAGATAAAAATATAAATTTAGTAATAGCATCGAGTAACATATTCTTTTCCTCCTCTGAAATTTCTGCAAATGTTTTCATTTTTCTACCTCTATCCATAACTATTCCGGCATTCTTCAAAATTTTGTAGCAATTTTCCTTATTCCAAGTAATTCCTTCAATGTAAGGAGAAATATTGTATGCTAAGGCTTCAGGTAATGATTTTTGATCTAGCTTGTTAAATATAAGATCAGTTCTTATACTTAAAATTCTCATTGATTCAGCCATAGATGCAATTTCTGCGTTTAACCCAATTAGCGATTTTTTAGGTCCTAAATTTTGGTTTTCTGCTAAAGCAGAAACTATCGGTAATATAGATAATTTTTTATTTTCTCTGTTAATTTTTTCTGAAAGTAAAAATGTTAACCCACATGAAGTTATTTCTCTATTTCCATCAATTCCATATAAGTAGGGATTAATTTGCTTTTCTTCATATTCTTTTATTTGATCTCTAAAAGCTATATCATGATTTATTATTATAAATTTATTTTTAAATAAATTATTAATTTTTGAACTTTCCATAGAACTAAAATCGATAAAAATGTTCAAATCATGGTTCTCTGAAGCTATTTTTGAGAGCACATCAGAATCTAGATCAGCTTCTAGTCTCAACGTAAACTTTGTATTTGATTTTAGTAATACATATGAGAAAAGACTTCCTGCAGTAAGTCCATCGCAATTCTTTTTTCCAATTATTATTATGTCTTTCTCAAGAAATTGATTTATCTTCTCTACAATAATTTTAAGAGCTGTATTAAATTCATTTTTACTCATTACTATCTATTCTAACTGTGCAATAATTGCTGAATATTTCCAATTTGTAGGTATTTTATTACTCTTCTTGTAATACCTTGAAATTCTATGAATTTTAGATTCAATTAACTCAAGAGATCTGACATTTCTATGATCACTATTATGTACCTTAAGATGTTTCTGAAGGGCAAGTGCTTTTTGTACCAATTTATTTAAATCTTCTGGCATTGGTTGTGAAATATTATTTTCATTCAATATCTGAGTAATGGACTTTCCAAGAATAGGTTTTACCAACGGTATTCCATATTCATCTCTAAGGTGTAAACCAATTTCACTAGGAGATAATCCATCTTTTGATAATTTAAGTATAATTTCTACTATTTCTTTTGGTTTGAGTCCTATCCAACTAGGAGCGTCTTTGATAGCTGGTCTAGTAGAGTGAGACTTACCCTGAGTATGAGCATGAGTACGTGCCATATTGATATTTGTTTTTTTACATATCTTAAATGTTACTTAATTAACATTTTACATAAAAAAAGTTAAATAATTGAAGCTGAAAGATGATGTATAGTATGAACAAATCAAATATCTCGATGATTACTGCAATAGTGTTATTGACTGGAACTGTCTTAACTTTAAGCAGTTTTCACTCAGCCTTGGCTCAATACACCGGAGGAACAACTGCTCCAAGTTCACTTGAAGAACAACTAAAACTCGCCCAAGAAAAAGTTTCAAATGCTCAACAAACTGGAGCATATGGTTCAGGTACTTCAATGGTTAGTGGGGATACAATGCAAACAGCTATATTCATTGGTGTTCTTATAGCCATCTTTGGAGGAGTTGCAGCTGCATTCTTTGCAATGAGTAGAAGTAGACAACGTCAGCAAGCAACATACTAACTTTTTTTATTTTTTATTATACTAAAATAAATACAATTTCTTAAATCATCCTTATATCTCTAAAATTTCTAAAATAAATACAATTTCTTAAATCATCCTTATATCTCTAAAATTTCTAAAATACCAAAATGTATATATCATAGACTTTGATTGCTATATGCTATGGTAGTAGATGCTATCACCAATCTCAGTGCAATGGTTAGTAATGGCTTCCACAGTCTTATTCAACAGATAGGTCCAAGCTATGATCCACTGTTCTACGATGTTATGGTGTATATCTTTGGAACAATACTGTTTGCTGTCTTCCTTCTTGGAGTAATTTCTTTTTGGCTTCGAAGAAAAGGACTCGGCGGTCAATCTGCAAAAGAGAAATGGACTCAAGAATTAGAAAAGTACTTTGAACGAGAACAGATTGGTTTAATGCCAGACGAAAAACATCACTGGTAAACCATTGATTTACTATGTTAAGTTAACAAAGTTTATCTTTTTTTTATTTTAACTTTTACAATATTATCAAAGAAAATATCTGCTTTCCAATTTTATCAATTTAGATTTTAAATCGATCCTCTTAACTTCTGACTGTTTCACCTATAGTTTTGAATAGTATCGTGTTTCTGATTTGCATTTTATAGATAAATGAATAGTTTCAGCCAATTGGATACATCAGTAAATTGCAATTTCTATTTTGGTTGTTGATACATGAATAGTAATCATCAAAGGATTCTGTTCTATCTTCAAAATATTGCATTAATCTTAAGACTCTTCTCAAAAGGAGAACGCAATCAATTGTTTTAGATGCAAAAAGTTACAACTTGTAGATTAAGTACAACTATCTTTGTAAACGATATGTTTACCATATTTCTCCTCAACAAGCGATCTGATGAATTGCTCTGCTCCAAACATATTTCTATATTCAGAAATATAATCCAAGTACAGGATTCCTAACTGGTTCAATACAGATCAACAACCAGAAATGTTGATTACTACTCTGAATATAGATAGTTCATCTATGATGAATGCAAATACTCTTTTTCTCTTCTAAATATCACATGATCCAAATCTCTGAATCTAGTTCAAGACTGCAAAATGACTTCTTTCGGCTCTGCAGAAATCAATACCATAACAACCAACTTTACCGTTCTATGAACATTGTATGCTATGCATCTGAATGTGAATTACCTGTTCTACATTCTTATCAGTCTGGATGAGATATGTCCTCCAAACAATCTCTTTATGACGGATACAATATTTTCATCTTTATTACGCTAGGCTGATTGTATATAATCTTGTTGTATCCACGTTTCATTTCCTTTCTATATTTACCACGAGTTTTACATACTGGTACTTGTTCATATCTTGAAGGTATGATACTGAATCGATGTAGTTTATTTCTTACAAGTACATGATTATCTTCACTGTCGTAGCCTTTATCTGCAACAACTATTGATAATTTTTTTATTTTTGATATTTTTGTCACAATCGATCCAAAATCTACATTATCATGTCTTGTTGGAGCTCGTCTTATCTTGATATTGCAGATTATTTGTTTAAGAACATCTAAGTGATAATTTAGCATATTTCTTTGTTGATTTAAATCTGTTAGTATAATACTCTGATGCAAACGTTATTTTGAATCCTGTTGCATCTATGCAAGTAAATATGTATCTTGTATTTGTAAGGAGGATAAAAGATGAGACTATCTTTCCTAGCATCATGATATTTATTCTATCTGTGAATTTCTGTAATGTTGTATAATGAGATATTTTGGATAACTTGAGAAACAACCTCAAGTAATATGCCTCAACAAGCCAATCTGTAAACATTCTGTAACTCTTACCTTCATACTGTCTTATTGTAGCAAATACAATATGTTGCCATACTGTGTAGATATTGTTGCTTTTTCTATGTAAGTATAATTGATTTCTACAATGTTTTAATATACTAAATAACTGCTCTGCTAATCTAACATATTTTGACTGTTTGTTCAATATTGAATTATAGAATATTGGTTAGCGATGATGGTTTCTGAGTCATTCGTTCCTTATCTTTAAATATTACTAATACCTTAGAGATTTTCCTTAAACTCAAACCAAGAAAATACAAATACAGGAAATACATTACAATAATAGCGGAGGTTCTGTTTCTAACAAATCTTAACAACATACCTTGTTACAATGAACATTTATAGCTAAAGCTCTCTTTAAGTTAACACAACCTATTTACCATCCCAACTAATTTGATAAAAATATATTCTACTTTTTGTCAAACTATTACCTTTCAATTGAGTTAAATTCACATACACAACTTTCTAAGATTTAGGTGATAATCGTGCGGTATTACGTTCTGAATTTAAAATCAATACAATTTTACATTAGATTGATAAATTCTATTTTCAACTTAGACTATATTTACAGTTAAGTAACTTAGGGTTTATTATCCATATGACTAAAACAACAACTTCAGATTCTGTCTTCTATGAATTACAAATGGATTCTTCGGGTTTAATCTTTAAGAACCTCTGAAATTCTTTACCATTTATCAAAAGAAATCATTTCAAAAAAGAAAATAGAAGGATTTATTATTGAAAACAAAGATAATTGCTGAGCGATTTCTGAAAGATCTCCTAAAAAGATATAAAATTTTGTATTCACAAGTTATCGTAATTGTTATTACCAAGTATGTAAATTTCTGAAATTAGAACATATATAAAAAGAAATTATTGAAAGGACGATACAATATCTAAATGATAGAACTAAGTAGTTTGTGATTATTTTCCATATAGAAAATACTTTAGAATTTTTAATATGTACAATATAATTATTCCTAATGATCAAATAAGAACCTTGTTATATGAATTCTTTATTAAATCACTATTTGCGAATCCAATCTTTTTAAAAAATTTTCATTTGTATTTTTATAAAGTTTTGCCTAAGAACAAAAAGTAATTTAGATGATAAATGTATTAAATATATCCATACATAAAACAAGCTACTCAAAGTCGTTATTAATTTGTTGATAGATAATAATTTTTAAAATATCAGATTAATGTTAAAATAAAAAAAAGTAGGTTGTTTTAAATTACTTGCCAAGGTCTGGTAGCAAAGGTTATTCCTAACCCAGCACCAATCAATATAACTTGATAGAATACATTTTCCCATGGTACTGGTTTCAATATTGCTTCCCCGGAAACTTGAACAGTTTGTCCTGGACCTAAACCTGGACCTACAGTAGCAACGTTAAGCTGTGTATGTACGTGATAAATTCCAGGTTCAAGAGCCTTTGCAGTGACTGTATATGGGACTGTGGATTGTGGTTGAATTTCAAAAACGTTTCCTGGAGGATCTCGTGATGTAAACTCCCATCTGTTGCCTGCATTTGTAGATTCACTAAAAAGCGATATCCATGCTCTAAGTGGCCTATTAACTAGGCTCTGCAATTGTCCAGTTACTGTTAATTCTTCGCCAGTTTGTAAGGTTTGAGCTGAAAATGCTTCATCCTGGATTCTTACGAATCTACTCTGAAGCTGCGCTTGGACACCATGACCTTCTGCATCTTCAATAGGAATAAGGGTAATTGCAGTGGACATCACAATAACTATTCCGATAGTTACCGCTAATGCACTTTTCATCATATTCGTATACTAGGGAAGATGAATAACATGGATATATGTTTTGCTGTTTTTTCTTAAAAGTATTTTATTAAAAAAAATCTGTTTGATTTAAAAAATTCCAAATTTCTAGACAAATCCAATGAGATATTGTCATAATATAAATAAATAGCAAAATTTAAAAGGGCTGATGGATTCAATAATAGCATATGACTTTACCAAAAGGATATAGCAGCGACGGGAGAAGAGTAGATGGTGGAAATCGTGATGAGATAGAACGAATGATTGGCCGTAGAGTCGAACACATGAAAGGAATTTTTGTTCTTGGTTTCATACTGTGTTGGGTAGCGACTGCAGGGGGAGTTTATGTAGGTGTAACTGTATATCCATGGGCATATCCGTTACCTAGTGGGATTTACGCATTATCTGTTCTGACTGTCATAGAAGCATTAGGATTTATATTTATAATGAAAGTCGCAGGCGAAAAACCAGTCCGTCCTTAACCATTTTTTTCTATTTAACCTTTTTTTTTATTTTAATTATATAAATTCTAATTTACTACTATAAACTAGGGTACATATTATTTTGAATAAAAAAAATAAATTTTATATACAACTTTCAAGCGTAGGTTGTTAATGGTCTGGCTACGACGTACAACGCACTATCTATTCATAGTAGTAGTTGCTGTTAACAGTACATTATTGACGATCAATGCTGGTGACTATATCTTCTACACCGATTGGGCTTGGACTTCATTTGTCGTATTTTCTATTTCACAATCTACTATGCTTGTGGTAGGAGCGATATATTACATGCTCTTCACAGGAGTTCCAGGTACGGCCACATACTATGCTACAATTATGACTATATATACATGGGTTGCAAAAGGTGCATGGTTCGCTTTGGGATATCCATACGATTTCATCGTAGTACCAGTTTGGATTCCTTCTGCAATGCTATTAGACCTGTCATATTGGGCAACAAGGAGAAACAAACATGCTGCGATCCTAATTGGTGGAACACTAGTTGGAATGTCACTACCGGTATTCAACATGATAAACTTACTACTGGTTAAGGATCCTTTAGAAATGGCATTCAAGTATCCTAGACCCACATTACCGCCGTATATGACGCCAATAGAACCCCAGGTCGGTAAATTCTATAATAGTCCAGTGGCTTTGGGTGCAGGAGCAGGAGCTGTTCTTAGTGTGCCGATAGCTGCATTGGGTGCTAAACTCAATACTTGGACTTATAGATGGATGGCAGCCTGGAGTAAATGGGATTAAAAATCCTTCATTTTTCTTTTAATTTTTTTGAACAAATTTTATAATATCTCTGATTGTCATAAAGCATAAACAAAAATTTCATGTATTTGCTTGTTGCAAAAATTATCTACATGACAACAAATTTTCAAACTATCATTTATTCTATTTAATACTAAAGATGTTTTATATTTATATAAAACAGAAAGTAAAATGAATATGTAATTTTCCAGGCTATTTATTTACCTACATATAGAGATTCTAATATTTGATCTATTTTGGAGTTTGTTTTTTGCTGAGAGCTTATTTTTTGTTTAGCTGGAGGATACTTTAAATAATTTTCTATTTTTTCAGATATTCTTTCTTGATATGTTGGGATGTGCTCATTTCGGTAAAATATTCCAATAGGAATTTTATCATTCCATTCATTTGATTTCTCTATAACTCTGGATGCTAAATCATAATATTTTTCGGGTTCCTTTAAGGTTCCATCGTAGTCTGTACTATCCAATTTGTATATCCTAGGTACAACTTTTCCAGAATCCTCCATTTTAGTTCCTTGAAACCATTCTTTTGTATTAATATCGTTGTAGGTAGGACATGGTTGAAGTATATCTACAAAGGACAATCCTTTATGTTGTATTGCCTGTTTCAACAGATCTTTAAGATGTCTAATATCATAGGCATATCCTCTGGCTATAAATGTAAATCCAGAAATAAATGCTAGTGCAATAGGATTTATTGCATCATTTACATTAGGCTGAGTAAGTGATTTTGTTTTCATACCTAATTTTAAAGTCGGTGAAGCTTGTCCCTTTGTTAGTCCATATACTCCGTTATTATATATGATATATGTCATATCAATATTTCTTCTTCCAGAATTAATGAAATGTCCTACTCCTATACCTAGTCCATCGCCATCTCCTCCCACAGCAATTACCTGTAAATCTGGATTACATAGTTTAGCGCCTTGTGCAAAAGGCAATACTCGTCCATGTAATGTATGTATTCCATATGTATGAATGAAATGAGGAGTCTTTCCAGAACATCCTATACCTGAAAAAATCGCTGTCTTAAACGGAGGTATTTGTAACTCAGCTAATGTCATCTGTATTGCATTTAAAATCCCAAAATCTCCACAACCAGGACACCAATCGTTGTGAACATCAGTTTTGTAATCTGAAGGCTTAAACCCCATGATCTAACACAACTCTTTTGTTATTAATATCATTATTCACAATTTTTTTTAATGTGATGTATAGTTCCTCGATAGAAATCGGCCTACCATTATACTTTACAATCTCATAATCAATATCTTTATCTAGATTTTGTTTGATTAGTTTTGCTAATTGTGATGAATAATTCATTTCAATATTTATGATCGTTTTTACATTATTTAGAAGTTTTTCTAACAAATTTGTAGGGAAAGGATTCAACAATTTAATTTGAATAAATCTAACTTTAATACCTTCGTCCCTTAATAAATCTAATGTGTCCAAAATAACCCCTTTTGTTGAACCCCAACTTGTAATTATTATTTCTGAATTTTCATAAAAAATTTTAATCTTATCTTCGTTACTTATTTTTTCTGACATTAAATCAAGTTTTTGCATTCTTTTATTCATCATCTTTATGCGCATTTCGGGATCTTCTGATATATGTCCCTCTTCATTATGTTCATCACCAGTATTCCAAAATATACCATGTTCTGTACCAAGAGCAACCCTGTTTGAAATATTATCTTCAGTTAATTCAAATCTTTTGAAAGAAGATCTAGAGGAATATACTTGATTATCAAATTTCTCAATCAGATTTCCACGATTAATATCTATTTTATTGGGATCAAATTTCTTGAATGTCATTATACTACTAGCTATAGCTTTATCCAACAAATGGATAACAGGTACTTGAAAAATCTCTGCGAAATTAAAAACCATAATTGTATCATAAAAACTTTCTTCTATGTCACCAGAAGCGAAAACAACTCTAGGAAATTCCCCATGACCTGCGTTGATTGCAAATAATAAATCCCCCTGTTCATGTCTAGTAGGCAATCCTGTTGATGGACCAGCTCGTTGATATAAGGAAATAACTAATGGTACTTCATTTATCCCAGCCCATCCTAAAGCTTCTGCCATCAATGAAAAACCTGGTCCTGATGTTGCGGTAGAAGTTCTTGCTCCTGTTAGAGCTCCACCTATAGCCATAGTAATTGCTGCAATTTCGTCTTCTGTTTGCATTACTAATATTGAACCTTTTGTTCCATCAAGTTGTTCTATTATCTCATTCAATTCCAAGAATTCACTATCTTCGCTAGCAGGAGTAATTGGATAATATGTTTGAAATCTACATCCTGCAACAATTTTTCCTATTGCTGATGCTTGACTTCCTTGTACTAAAATTATGTCTGAAAAACTTTGTTGGTTACCATTAAAAAGATCTTTCTTGTTCTTTGATAGTTGAGTTGTATAATTATAAGCATATTCAGCAGCAGCAATATTGGTCTCTGCTATTTTTGGTTTGGCATGAAATGTATAATTTATTGCATTAAATAATTTGTGTTTATCAAATCCTATCATTGCTAATGAGATTGATATAGCCATGACATTGATCATTCTGGCTAGTTTGCTTAAGGAAGGATTCCCAATTTTCTCTGAAAAATCTTGTAATAATTTTAAAAAAGGAATTTCATAACATGTTACCGAATTTTTAGTTACATATTCGAGTATTTTCTTTACATTAACTTCATCTTCATTGTTTCCCAATTGTTTGGCTATTTTTTTATGTATTTCTTCATCTATAGTAGGAACTTCGTTCACTGAGGTATTAATTGATTCTAAATTACAAATAATTATTCCACCATGAGAAACTTGCATCGCATGACGAAATATTGTTTCTGCATCAAAAGATATCAAAATATCTATTCTTTCTCTATGAGATCGTATTGGTTTATTAGATATCCTAACTGTAAAATAGCTATGTTCTCCTTTGATATTAGAATAATACTCTCTTTTACCGAAAACATACAAACCTGCTTCAGCACAGGTTCTTGAAAATATATTTGCGGCTGAATCTACACCGCTTCCTTGTGCTCCCCCAATGACCCAAGAAATCTCTTTAATTTTATCTTCCATTCAGTATTTTATTAATAGATTCTTTCTATTAATAGTTTGGAGAATCGTATATATTATCCTCCTCCTGTTGCTGCATCATGTAAACAACATTCACAGGAATCTCGTTCACCACAATATGGACAGACACACATGCATATTTCAATATCATTTCCACAAATTTCACAAGAATTGTCTTCCTTGTATTCACCAGTTTTCGAAGTGTCCCCCATTTTATTATTAATGAATATAATTTCTTATAAATTATTATAATTTAAAACAAGTATATTTATGAACATTAAATTTTAAAAATTTTATAAAATAAAAAAAATATATATTTTATATTTATAGATATTGTTGTTCTATGTCTGACGATCTTAATGAATTTGAAAAAGACATTGAAAATGAATATGATGAATTTGATGATGTAGACGACTTTGAAGATACTTATCAAATATAAAGATTATATTATATCCCTCAATCTTGAAAATTTTAAAAGTTATATATCAAATAAAATAAAGAAATTTCATGTCTTCCAATAGTTTAGAGTTTGATATTCTTTTCAAAAGAATTGACTCTTTAGTAAATGAACTAAAAAACGAGGGAATAGACATTAAAGTCAAGTCTGATTGCGAATCTGGCTCCCTTAAATTGTATACTTCTAATTCTGATATATTAGAAATAGCTAGAGAGAGTTTAAAAGATGTCTTAGAACTTTCGTATACTACTGCAGAACATCATCCATATTGGAATATACTCTATAATAGTTCTGAAATTTTAAATACTATTTTAGAAAGATGGGATACATATATTGATGATGATCAAGTAAATGAGATGTTATGGAGAAATAACGAAGTTAGGTGTAATTTAACTAAATTAGATCCTGATAAATTTAAGCAAAGTAATTTTTGATTAAACTACTCTAAATAAACTTAATAGGAAAAGGTAACTGAAAATAATCACCTAATGAAATGGTTTATTATTCTATTTGTTCTAACCCTTTCATTTTTAATCATACTCAAAATTATCTTTCTAGGCGAGTCAACCCCTTTTTCAAATTTATATTCTCAATTTGGAAATAGTAATGATACATCTTTTAATCTAAATGGTACTTTGTTTTCTTTAATATTATTGGATGATCAAAATCCCATGGAAAATGATAATAGTTTTTCAAATTTATTGTCTTTTAATGAAAATAAAAAACAAACAGAACTCGTCGATCTTCTTACCTCAACTCTGGTAAATATACTTACCAATAAAGAATCAAGCTTCTCTTTAAATGAACTACTTCCTAATTCTGATATAACAAATGACAACAAATACAAAACTATGGATAAATTATTAGTTCTCAATGGCAGTTGGATGCTAGATGTAAGAAATGGAGATATAATCACTTTTAATGCCAAAATATCAAAAATTTCTAGAGAGGGAATTTCTCCTCACATATTTGAAATTATTAATTTTATAGCAGAAAGTCATACTTCTATTCGATTGTCTGACACTGAAAATAACGTTATTAAAGGCACAGCTGAAATTATCACTCCTAGAGGAATAGTTGATACTGATCTTTATTTAGTTCTACAAAGAAATGCAATAAGCATTATTTTAGAACCCAAAATACTAGATAGTAATTATCTAGGACAACCCATATATGGTTCGACAAAATATATCAATCATTAAATTTTCGAATTTGGAAATAAATTCTACTGACGATGAATACATTACTTCAAATTTGGATAATGTATATTATGTTAAATAATAATACTGTATTCTCAAATTAACCTCAAGAATTCAATGAATTCATTTTCTGTTAAAAACTAAACCTATAATAGATACTTTTTTAATAATTGTAAGACATGAATATCTCTCTTGTGGCAACGGAATCTGAGCCCAAGGGCATAAAATTTAAGGATGTAAAAGAGGGACAAATAGTTCAAGGAACTACTTTGGTAAAACGAGGTTTTGCCCATATGCAAAAACATGGTGTTATAATGGATGTTACAACAGTCGAACAAGCACAGATAGCAGAGGATTCTGGAGCAGTAGCAGTCATGGTGCTTGACAAATTACCATATGATGTTAGAAAAGCAGGAGGAGTAGCTAGAACCGCTAGTATCAAGATTATAGAACAGATAATGGATGAAATCACAATTCCGTTAATGGCTAAATGCAGAATAGGTCACATCTCAGAGGCTAAGATGTTAGAATCTGCTGGAGTGGATATGATAGATGAGAGCGAAGTTCTTACACCAGCAGACGAGGAAAGTCATATTTGGAAATGGGATTTCACAACTCCATTTGTCAACGGTGCAAAGAACTTGGCGGAAGCTTTACGTAGAATAGAAGAAGGTACTTCTATGATCAGGACTAAAGGAGAACCAGGAACAGGAAATATTGCAGAAGCAGTAAGACATATAAAAAACGTAAATAATGATATTAGAAAATTAAATTCAATTTATCGTGATAACGATGACCTAGAATTAATCAAATTCTCTAGAGACTTGAAAGTTTCATATAATCTAGTAAAAGAGACTGCTAGACTCGCTCGTTTACCTGTCGTAAATTTTGCCGCTGGAGGAGTGGCAACACCCGCTGATGCATCTTTAGTTATGAATTATGGTTGTGATGGCATATTTGTTGGCTCTGGAATTTTCAAGGCAGAGGATCCAGAACAAAGAGCAAGAGCCATCGTATTGGCTACAACTTATTATGATGATCCAAAAGTAATAAAGGAAGCTCAAAAATTAGTTGATGAAAAAAAATCTTTATTGGGTTTAGATACAAAAAACCTTGAATTACGTATGCAAGAAAGAGGACCCTCCATTTGAACGAATTAAAAATAGGAATACTCGGAATACAGGGAGATATAGAAGAGAACATTAATTCTACAAAAGAATCTATAACTAATTTGAATTTAAAAGGAACGGTAATCTCAGTTAGACATCCAGAAGAGATCAAAAATTTAGATGGTTTAATTTTACCTGGAGGCGAAAGCACGGTTATAGGAAATCTAATTTCTCTAAATGGACAAATTTTTCAAACTATTAAAAATCGTATTTCTAATGGAATGCCCGTAATGGGTACTTGTGCAGGTTTGATAATGTTATCAAAGAAAGTGTATGATAAATTTATCGGACAGACAAAACAACAATTGTTAGGCGTATTGGATATTGTTGTAGAACGAAATGCATTTGGTAGACAACATAATTCATTTGAGACTAATCTTAAAATTCCAACTTTGGGACCAGTTCCTTTTAAAGGAGTATTCATAAGAGCTCCTATAATTACCAATGTTCAAGATAATGTTGATATTATGTGCTCATTTGATAATAAAATAGTCGCTGTAATTCAAGATCATATTATAGCTACTTCTTTTCATCCTGAATTGTCACTTGATACTAGGATACATGAATTGTTTGTAAAAAAAGTCATAGATTTTAAAAAATCTTATAATTAATTTCTAGGTACTGCGGGGGGTGGGATTTGAACCCACGAACCTCTAAAGGACGGGATCACCAATTACCTCGATCTTAAGTCCCGCGTCTCCAATTTTTTTATTTATTTGGCCAGGCTCTACAACCCCCGCCTGTATTGCAAGTCAGATAATCCTGAGATTATGCAGTGTTGTCCTCACTATGGCATTTAGAAATAATTAAAAACTTTATAATATAATTCTATTTTAAATTTATGGAAATGGTACTGCATTAAATGGCAATATAAATGGAATATCGTTTTCATCATCGTTTTCATCATCGTTTTCATCATCGTTTTCATCATCGTTTTCAAACAATTCTTCTAATGAATTTTCTCTTTTGTCATTCCCATCACCATCACCCTCATCATGCTTAGCTTTTTCTCTTTTGTCATTCCCATCACCATCACCCTCATCATGCTTAGCTTTTTCTCTTTTGTCATTCCCATCACCATCACCACCATCACTACCGTATACTAAATTAGCATATGAAGAAATATCAATAACAATTAATAGCAATAAGCTTACTAAAAATGAAATATACGTTTTTTTTCTAAGCAATTATAGTACCAATAATCATAAATTTCAAATTATATTAGGATTAAGTAATGTGTTACTATATTATAATACTGGTATATTTCATGGAAATTATTTATAGATAAAACTTTCATGATATTGTTTGTAAATTCAATTATAATTCAATAATTATTTGATTATTATCCTATTCTTTTCATCTTTGAACCACATTTTGGACACATCAAGTTATTGTGTTTCATACCACAGACCATACAAAAATAATTTACTTTATTCGAATTGAACATTGAAAAATTTTCTAATTTGAATTTAGTCATCTGTCTTTTTCTAACATAAAAACTTATACCCAAGACTACTAAAACAATGACAATCAATGAATAAGGAAAGGGTATTATTAATGAAATAATAAAACTAATAACAAAATATACCGCTATCCATTTGAGTTGCTGATATATAAAATCTTTATTATTCAATAATTAAAATATAGTTTATCTAATAAATAAATCTTAAATAACATTTGATAAATGTCAAAGTTTTTATTGAGATAATTTAGATTGAAGGTGGATTAAATCAAATATGATTGATATTACTTTAGGACATACTCCGGATTCGGACGATGCTTTTATGTTTTATGGATTAGCAAGTGGAAAAGTCAGTTCCCACGATTTTCGTATTACTCATATTATTGAAGATATAGAAAAACTCAATACGCGTGCCTTAAATCATGAGTTAGACGTTACTGCAATTTCTGTTCATGCGTATGCATTTTTAAAAGATTATATTGTTCTAAGGTCTGGAGGGAGTTTTGGAATTAATTATGGCCCTACTTTACTTGCAAAAAAAAAAATTTCACCAACTGAATTATCTACAAAAATAATAGCCATTCCAGGAAAAATGACTTCTGCATATCTTCTATTATCACTTTTTTCATCTCCTACTAAGATAAAAGAGATTCCATTCCATTTAATTCCTGATGCCATAGTGAATAATGAGGTTGATGCTGGAGTTGTAATACATGAACTCCAAGTTACATATGAACAATTAGGACTTTATAAGATTATTGACTTAGGTGCATGGTGGCATTCTATGACAAATGGTCTACCAGTTCCATTAGGGATAAATGTCGCTAGTAATAAAACTTTAACATTAAAACAAATACGAGATTTTGATACTATATTCAGAAAGTCGATTGTCTATGGACTTAATAATATGGAAGAAACTCTAAACTATGCAATGAAGTATGCAAGAGGGCAAACGCAAAATATAATATTAAAATTTGTTAATATGTATGTTAATGAAATAACAATCGATATGGGCGAAAACGGGAAAAAAGCAATTGAAAGAATATTCAGTTTAGCTAGAGAAAAACATCTGTTACCCAAATTTCCAATTAATTTCGCCTAAAGCCTATAATTAAATAGTTTACAATTTTATCTATCCAAGTTAGTATTTTTTTATAATGTTAAAAAATGTATCTCTTTGCACTGGCTGTCTATTTATTTCTCTAGATAGTCTAGCTAATTCTTCAATAGAAGTACCACTATTTTTTCCTGCAGCTTTAAAAATTTCTTCAGAAAATGCTGTACCCACAAAGTCGTTTCCGCCATATGACAATGCAACTTGAGCTATTTTCTTTCCTAATGCTACCCAATAAACTGAAATATTATCTAAAATATTTGCTAATAATATTCTAGATATTGCAATAACTCTAAGATCATAAATTGATGAACTTTCTCTCCTAATCTCTCCTGTCTTTTCCAATTCGGTATTATCTAAACTAAATTTCAAGGGTATGAAAGTATTGAATCCTTTAGTTTGTTTATGTAGATCTCGAATTTTTAGAATATGATCAACTATATGCTGTGGTTTCTCAATATGACCAAAAAGCATAGTTGAATTAGTTTTTAATCCCATTTCATGAGCTTGTCTAGCAGTATCTAACCATTCATCACCAGAACATTTCCCCCTTGTGATCTTATTTCTAACTTCAGGGCTAAAGATTTCTGCCCCTCCTCCTGGAAGTGCATCCAAGCCAGCATGCTTTAGTCTATCTAAAATTTCCTTAATGGAATTTTTCGTTAATTTAGATATAAAAAATATTTCAGCAGGAGTTAATGCTTTAATTTTGATATTAGGAAATTCTTTTTTGATACTCTTTATCATTTTTTCATAGTAATCAAGTCCAAGTTTTGGATGAAATCCTCCTACTATATGTAATTCAGTTACTCCCAATTTTTCAATTGCAAATTTAGCACGTGAAACAATTTGTTCTGTAGTCAGAGTATAAGCATCATCTTCATTTCCTTTTCTATAGAATGCACATAAAGGACAACTAGCAGCGCAAACATTTGTATAGTTTAGATAATATGAGGATACAAATGTAACTATATTTCCTTTTTTTATATTTCGAATATAGTCTGCAGCTGAACCCAATGTGAAAAAATCCTCTTCAAATAATTCACTACCTTCTTTATGAGACAATTCTTCTCCAGCTAAAACCTTTTCTATTAGATCAGCTGATTTGATACACAATCTATCAAACAAGTTTAATTAATCTTTATCATATCCTTTGTTGATATATATATTATTTCAGATTATCCAAGTCTTTGTAACGAATAAATAGAATGAATCAAATATAGTCAATAATTGCAAAACATATTATCTTCAATTACTATTGATTCAGAAATTAGAGATATTTTAAATGATGTTTTGGAAGGAAAAACTCTTAATTTCAAAGATTATAAAAAGCTTTTATGTTCAGATGATATTTATGCAATAGGACTAGTATCTAATAAATTACGACAGAATCTTTTCGATACAACAGCCAGTTTTATAAATAATATTATTCTAAACTATACGAATGTATGTATAACTTATTGCAAATTTTGTGCCTTCTATCGACCTCCTAGACATATCGAATCATATACTCGTTCAAAGGAGGAGATACTAGAAAGAATCTCAATTTCAAAACAAATGTTTGGGATTACTCAAATTCTTTTTCAAGGAGGCCATAATCCCAGCTTATCTATAGAATATTACGAAGAAATTTTTAAAGAGATTAAAAAATCTTTTCCATTAATCTCAATTCATGGTCTTTCTGCCTCAGAAATTGATATGATATCAAAAGTTGAACGAAGTAGTACAAAAGAAGTATTAACAAGACTAAAGATGGCAGGCTTAGATTCACTCCCAGGTGCGGGAGCAGAGATTCTGGTTGATGAAGTTAAATCAAAAATAAGTCCACTAAAGATCAAAAGTAATGATTGGATTAGAATAATGAATGAAGCACATGATCTTGGAATTAGTTCTTCTGCAACTATGATGTATGGCTCAGTAGAGAATGATGACGATGTTATACAACATTTTATGAAGATAAGTGAACTGCAAAATAAAACAAATGGCTTTATAGCGTTTATTCCTTGGGGATTCGAACCTAATAACACTCAAATGCAGTTAGAAGGATTGACTAGATATTCTTCTGGAGGACTGAAATTATTAAAGATGATTGCAATCTCTAGAATAATATTCAATGGTTCAATACCTCATATTCAGTCTTCTTGGTTGACAAATGGGGTAGGAATGGCACAATTAGCATTATTATTTGGAGCTGATGATTTTGGTGGAACGTTGATTGGTGAGGAAGTTGTTAGTGCCACAGGAGCACGTTCTACGGAGCTAACTTCAACTAAAATAATCGAATCTATTAAGCAAATTGGATTTAAAGCAGCAGAACGGGATAATTTTTATAATATTATTCGTTTTTTTTAGTATATTCTAGAATTCTATTTTCTGTAAGAATAAGACATCTTTGATATATTTTTTTTACAATATGATAATAAAGCCAAAAATTCTCTACAAATTGTATATACGTTTAAATGGCCAAATAGCGAACTAGGCTTTAATATGTCTGTAGGTATCGACGATATGGCTATTTATGTTCCTAAACTATATATTGATTCAAAAGACTTTGCAAAAGCTCGAGGAATTGATCCACATAAATTAGAAAATGGGATAGGTATGAAGCAAATGGCTATTGTTGATACTAATCAAGACCCTGCATGTATGGCCGCTAATGCATGTTTAACTTTAATGCAGAAAAATGATTTGAAACCAAAAGATATAGGAAGAATGTATGTAGCTACTGAATCAGCTCTTGATGAATCAAAAGCAATGAATTCTTTTGTAATTGGTATGCTAGAACAGATCTATGGAGAAGGATCGTTTGAACATGCTGGCGGAATAGAATGCAAATTTGCATGTGTTAGTGGTTCCTATGCTCTATACGATAATGCTAACTGGATTAGAGCAGAAGAAAACAATGGACATGCAGCTATTGTAATAGTAAGTGATATAGCAAAATATGATCTGGGTTCTGCTGGAGAATACACACAGGGAGCAGGTGCCATTGCAATGCTTGTTAAAGAAAATCCACGATTGGTTGTTTTCGACCCAAAAGTTACTTCCACAATCATTAAAAATGAATATGATTTTTATCGTCCTTTTGGAAGGGAAACACCTCTTGTTAATGGCAATTATTCCAATTATTTGTATTTAATTCAAGTCAAAAAAGCTTTTGATAGTTATAAAGAAAAAGTTTTAAAAACTGGTTTAATCAGGATAAATAACGATGAATCAATCACGGATAAAATAGATTATTTTAGTGTACATATTCCCTACAGAAAGATGGGTGAAAAAGCATTAGCATACCTTTTACGACATGAATGGAGACACCTAAAAAGATGGAAACAAATAATTGAAGAAGTTGGGTTTGAAGAACCAATAGCTAAAGATCCTCGAGGAACAATTGAATCTATATTGGCGGATGAAGATTTTATGAAATCAGATGAAAAATTTAGACGTGCTTTTATAAAAACTAGTTTCTTTAAGCAAGTTTTTGAACAAAAAATGTTAAGTTCTCTTGAAGCATCTGCGATAATAGGAAATCTATATACTGCATCGATGTATATGGGACTAAGAAGTTTATTAGAGTTTGAATACAAGAAGAATATTGACCTAACTAATAAACGAATAGGATTTGGTTCATATGGAAGTGGTAGTAGTGCTATGGTCTTTAGTGGTGTAATTCAAGAAGAATATAAAGAAATCGTAAAAGATATGGATCTTGGATCAGAAATAGGAAATCGAACAAAATTAGATATGACAGAATATAAAAGACTGCACTCAAATGAACTAAAAATTAATGAATCATTTTCGGATCATAAAAAAGAATTCGTTTTAGTAAAAATCGGTGGAAATACAGCCGATAAAGCAGGAAAACGAGACTATCTATTTTGTAATTAAATTATTATTTATTCATATTATTATATTCCTTATTTGAATTTGTGATATAAATTTTATCTATCATAACAAATTCTAAATTATTTCCATTCCCTAACTCTTTTAAATTAGAATCTTTCATATTATTACTATTTTTTGTGATAATACTTGACTAGAAATTCCAAGATGCTGACATATACCAAATAGCTCATTTTTAATATATGTTGTATTCTTTTTGAATAGGTAGAAAGATATGAATGTCTTATGTATTTAAAATCTAAAATTAGAATATATTAAATAACAAATTAAATAACAAACGATATAGAGAATTTTATTTTTATTCACTAATTAAATAGTGGTTTATGAGACATCGATTAAAAAGGATGTAAGAGGTATATCTGTATGAATTATATCAATATGTTGTATTGTTTGAAATCTCAATTAAATTTATACTTAAAATCGTGCTATAAAATTTCGATTGTTGATAATACTGTCAAAAAACCAAATTAAATCTTCAAAATATAATAAAAGTGTATAAAAAATACTATGATAAACCAAAAAAATCTAGTTTATTAATTCCTATGTAAATTACAAAAAAATGTTTACCTATTAATAAAATATAATGGAATAGTAATTTGTATTAGTCAGTCGATCAAATAAGATAAAACTCATTAGCTAAATTTTACACCAGAATCAAGTAAAGCTGCAAATAATAAAATAAATACAGAAAGAATTACTATTAATCTGCCATAACCAATTAGTTTTGAACGAATAGATTTTAAGTATTGTGGGTCATGATCCTCCAAAATTCTATTTTCAATTTCTTTTCCAAAAGTTTTGATATGAATTATATAACTAATAAAAGTAATTATTGTCAATATAATTTTCATAAAAAGCAATATGCCATAATCACTTTCAAAGAAGTTATTTGGGTTTTCGAAAAACAATCTAGAATTATATATTCCGCTAACAATTAAAATGATGAAAGAAGGAAAAGCAAATTTATTAAACCTTCTACCGACCTTTATCATTAAAGTAAGTCGTTCTTCAATTGAATTTCCAATATTTTTTAACATAGGTGCAAGAATCAACCCTATAAAAATTGAGCCACCTACCCAAATACAAGCAGCAAGAAGATGGATCCAAATAATGATACCATCGATTAAAATCATAACAAATAAAGTTCAACTGCATGATATAAACTACTTGAGAAACTATACTAGTGCTATTAGTACAGAAACATTTTAATTCTTTTTACAAAATTCAATAATAGTATTTGTATGTTCTTTAGTAAACGACGAATAGTTCTATTTGCAGTAATAGGTGCATTAGCATTGACTATAATTCTTATCCCAGAAATTCAATATCTTGTTAACGCTCCTGATGCAGATGCAATAGAATTCAAACTAGCTAATGTAGAAATAAATAGTATTTCCAACGATACTAATAATGTAGAATTATTACTATCATTAGACGTTTATAATCCAACTGATAAAACTGCAACTACTTCTAAAGTAGAATATGATTTGTTTGGAAATAATGAATTCTTAGGTCATGGTGTTCTGTCATATGAAGATATTCCACTAAATGGTAGACCACAATTGTCTCCTCAACAAACAACAACCTTAAAATCTACTCTAATACTTGAACCAACAAATTCTAATTTAAACTTGATTCAAGATTTAATAAAAAATTCTACATCAATGGGGGATTATATTAATTGGGAGGTTATTGGCACAAGCCAGATTGAATCAGCTTTTGTTATTATAGAGAAACAATTTGAGAGTAAGTTATAATTTTACCATTTTACCTAATGTGGTTAATTATAAAAATATTTTATTTAATTTCGTCAGAACCTCGTTTTTGTGAGTCACTCACAACCCATTGTTCTATCCAAACACACTTTGAAGGACTATATTGGCTAGTTTCATCTTCCGTTGAACATAAGTGTTGATATGAACAACTAAAACATGGTGCACCTTCTACACTATCTATCTCGATAGGTTTTTTATCTTCATCTTTTAAATGTGGTATTTTTTTTACTATCAATTTGTAGGTCCATCTTCCTTTATACAAAATTTTCTCTCTAGAAATAAGAGACTGTTTTTCCAAATTTCCTACCAGCCTTGAACCATCTCTACTATCTATTGAAAAAGATTTACAAAGTTCAGTTTGGAATATCCCATTATCTCCACCTTCTACTATAGCTTGAAATACCTGTTCAGCCAATTCACTTTTATTTTTAGGAGCTTTAGGTTTACTTACATCAGTTGACAAAAGTTAATAATTTTTCGTTTATTTCATATAAAAATCTAATGTCTATTAAATTCTAGTTGTTTATGCTTAAAATTTTATATTTTGGACATCTGCTAAAATATTTACAAATTATCATAAAATTAAAATCCTACTGACGTTGTAAACCTAAAATCTTTTTATTACTATAAAGCTTTGAGATACCATCTAATTAATTTGCTAAAACTCATACAAGTCATAAAAACAAATGTGGAAAATAGACGAAACACTCTTGATGTAACATGGAGCTTGGCCTGTATAATAAATTCTATTACAAATTAAACACACTTTATTCTGTATTCCTATACTACCTTATCAAGGTGCATCTAATCCAAACTATTGAACTGCTATTAATTTTGGAGAATTATTGTATATACCTATTTTCCATTTGTGTATTCTAGATTTTTTTTAAAATTTGTAGGTACTTTCAAATTTATCATTGATTTTAGCATGAATAAAACTTCAAATCAAGTAGAAAAACAACATAATTTGCATTTTCCAGTTATTTTCCCTTTATATTATTAAATGAGTATTCACCATAATTAAAACATCTATATTTTGAAGATGCTATATTTTTAAAGAAATAGAAATATTAATATAAAAATTAAGTTTGATTTGACATGAATTTTATTTTCCACTATATCAAACCTTCTGGCATAACTTATATCATTTTATATTATAATTCACAAATTACAGATTTCCATAAAGAATAATAAAACTAAGCCTCATAGGTTAGTATGAGAACTTTAATTTTAGAGAATTATGATTATTAAAAACCGAATCATTAGTATGATGTGTTAACTATGATGATGACTATTATCATTTAGTATAACAATAAATGATGCGAAAAAATAATAATGACATTCTAGTAATTAATTCGATGAAAAGATTTCTAATAAAAAATAAGAAAATGAGTTCAATACTTATTGCTTCTATAATGATGGTTGGCAGTTTATCCTTGGTTTCTTTTGAAAAAATTTTGGCATTCCCACCTGGAATTGTTGACGATGATTTCATCTTTGGAAATCTAGTTGGAATTGTAGAGGAAAATGAAAATCCAATTTGGGTAGTTTTTGGTAATTGGAAAACAAATTTGAACAATCAGACACAGAATGAAAATGGTCTGAATATTTATGATGCCTCTATTGAGATGATTAAAACTGACGGGACATCTAGACATACCCATACTCTTACGAATTTTGATCTAGGAGAGACTAAGAAACTAAATGAAAATACTCTGCTTATCAATGGAACTGCAACCATAAGTATGAAAGATGAACCTATAGAAAACGTACCAATAGGTGTACAAATTATTAATAATACACTTGTAAGCACATGGATAGATCCAGCTAAGGTAAATAGTCACTTCGGCAATGGTTTACTTTACGGAATAACCAATATTGACAACCAAAACCGATAAGAGTACGGACAATATATTCAGAAATAATTTTAATTTTATAGTTATTTAATTGATAATCTCAGTTACATAACTTTTTAATGACGCCGTATTAAATTATTCTAATTCTTTATTCCAGTAAATGATTCTATAAACTATCTATCACACAAATTTGTTTTTTACTATATATCTTGATGATAATATCTTGATTTGTCTTATACTATGTGTGATTATATTTAAAAATAAATTTAGTTTCTTCATTTTGTTCAGATGCTCGCGTGATGTTATTTTTTATAGTAATATTATAACTATTAAAATATCATGAATTTTCGCATTGTTTTAAATTAATATCTTACCTGATTGTATACTTGGTTAAAAGAATCATCTATGTCAATTCCAATATTTAATAATTTCTCATTAAATAATTATCATAGTTTTAAACTAATTTACTATTTTTTTCTCTAGTTAGAATATACTCAAAAATAGAAAAATCATATTCTAAGATTTAATAGAAATAAATTATGAAATTTTATAAGAATGTTAATATAGTATTTATCAAGTTAACTCTCTATGAGATCTCAACCTAGAATATTTATCATTGGTTTCGTGATCCTGTCATTCTTAATCTTAAATATTAGTCTGGTTGATTCATTTGGGGCCACAGAATATAAACATACATCAAAATGGGGTTCAAAAGGAGTTGCTATAGGTCAGTTCAATCAAGCAGGAGGAATTGCTGCAGATTCTGAAAATAATTTATATGTTGGAGATTTCACAGGACGTTCAAATCTTATACAGAAATTCACTAATAATGGAACTTTTATACTTGGTTTTGGAGTTCTCGGTAATGGTCCACAATATTTCACAAATCCAGCAGGTATTATCACTGATTCTGAAAATAATGTCTATATTTCAGATTTTGGAAATCCAAATTATGCGATCAAGAAATTTGACAAAAATGGGAATTTTATTACATCATTTGGCACATTTGGTTTAGGAGCAGGTGAATTTATTAGTCCAGGTGGATTAGGTATCGATTCAGAAGATAATGTATATGCAGTAGATTTTGGTGAAAATGATAATGTTCAAAAATTTGACAAAGACGGTAACTTTCTTATGAAATTTGGAAAAACCGGATTTAAAGATGGAGAATTTAGGGATCCTACTGCAATAGCAGTAGATTCATTAGGAAATATTTTTGTTGCTGACTCTTCTAACGATCGTATACAAAAATTTGACAAAGACGGTAACTTTCTTATGAAATTTGGAAAAGCAGGTAACGGTGACGGAGAATTCAACTTTCCTTTTGGTATCGAAATAGATTCATCTGATAATGTCTTGGTAGTTGACAATAAGAATAATCGTGTTCAAGTTTTTAATAATGACGGTGTATATGTTTCTCAATTTGGAAATGATGGTCCAATCTCTGACAGACTACAAGATCCTTCAGGAATAACTATAGATACAGAAGGTAATGTATATGTTCCAGATGGAAAAGATGCAGATATACATGTATTTAGTCCAGTGAATTAATAAAACATAATAATCCAATAAGAAAACATTTTTTATTTTTTTATTCTTTGTTAATATTATTCTTTTACAAAACTGTAATAATCATATTATTTTTACTATCTTAATATCAAAAACATCAAATTTGTAAAAATTACAATGTTAATAATCATCCTTTAGTGTATTTTACACAAATAGTTTATAATACGTTAAAAATTCTTTGATCTTACTACAATAACAATTACACATGACTGTATATCAAAATAAGGATATTAGTAATATTATGTAATTTCTAAACTTAGTAATGATTAACTGTGGAGATATTCTGTTAATTAATAGATTGTTTTATTACGTAATTTATAAATTTTTTTTAGAAAATACGAATTTTAAAGATTTAATTTAAATAACATTAACATGTTTTTTTTTCTATGTCAAATAGAGTACTTGAAGTTCAGGAAATTTTTTATTTTCCTGGAACTGCAGCTCAATATGAAGGTCATTTTATTATTTCCTCATCAGATCCGATACTAAAAGAAATAGCTAAAAAAATCAATGATTCTGTTTCAGAGATTCCGAAATACCAATTATTGGTAAAGGTTAAAAATGCTGAATCATATGAAATTTCGGATTGTTGCATCAACAGATTCGATAATAGTAATCCCGAATATACTAAATGTTATTTCTTTTGTAATGACATCGAAAAAACAATGTAAAGAATCATTATATATCCAAGATATATCTATCTATTCCAAAATAGATGCGAATAATATTGTCAATAAAATAAGTAACAGAGATTATTTATAAAGATGATTAATAAACCAATAGAATTGTATCAGCTCTAATCATTTGATTATAATGGCTTACAAATGATAAAAAAGTTGTTTATATACATTTTTTCATGTAGTTATTAAAAAGCTAATCGACTTATCTGTTCTATACTTTGTAAACAACCAAAGATCTATAGATCTGAAGGTGCTGTTAAGTTAACGAAAGAGCTTTAGCTGTGAATGTTCTATTTCTAATCTATGGTCATTAGATTATTTGAAAGAAACAGAACATCCACATGTATAGTAATGTATTCTTTGTATTTGTACTTTCTTGGTCTTAGTCTACGAAATACGTCTAAAGCACTAGAACCGTTTAAGGATCAGAATAGAAGTTATGTTGCAATTTGGGAGTGGATTCAACGTTTTGGTTCATTACAGATTTTCAGGAGAAAAAGAGTAACTGCTTTTATTATAGATGAAACAATTATTCAGATTGGTAACCAACATTATTGGTTATGGATTTGTATTGAACCAATTCAGAGATCTGTGCTTGGAATCAATATATCAGAAGAGAGAAACATGTTTGTAGCAGAGAATTTTATCAGAACTCTTGTATCTAAATATGGTAGACATACAGTATTCACAGATGGTGGTACATGGTATCCTCAAGCATGTAACTTTTTGCATTTGAAACATAGATTACATCCACCATTGGATAAGAGTTTGATTGAAAGAGTAATGCAGTATTTTAAGGATAGAACAGAATGTTTTGATGATTACTATCCATGTACCAAGAATAGTAGTATAAAATGTGATCTACAGCATGTATACAATTGGATGAAATTATTTATTTATATCTATAATTCAAAAGTTAGAAATATTATTTTATTCAAAATTGGAGGTGAAATACTCTTAACTTAACAGCACCGATCTGAATGTTTTATTATAATCTACATATGTTCTCAATATAGCCAATTAATATTAAGAAATAAACTATCATTTTATTGTAATATCTTCTATGTATTTGTACTATTGAGAGAGTTAGTCTATCCAATACATCCATTGAATTTGGAACTTAACTTAAATCTAAAAATGTCATACTATTGTATGGTTGAATAGATTCAACTATTTGATTTATAATACTCATATTTTTATAACAAAAACTAAAGAGTTTTGGAATTTATTATTGACAGAATAATTTTTCAGGTAATAGAACATCCCTTTAGGTTATGAATCTATTAAATCTGTTCAAAAATCTTTCCTTATATACCAACTAGCTTATGTTTTCTAATTGTCAATTTTAGCAAGCAGATAATTTCTCATATCCAGATTGAATCTTTTTGTTCTAAAATATTGAGATAATTTATTTTTAAAATCTGTAAATGATGAATAGTACTGACGAACAAGCAGATAGTTCTTGGCTATATGCCATATCTCTTCCAGTACCATAAACTCTGGAGATGCAGTCGGTTGGTATACTGGAATCAAATCTTTTTTGTGTTTATCAAAATATTCATACCTTTTTTGATCTGTAGTGTGGTTTTGCCTTATCCAGGAACAAGTAACATTTTGGGAATTTTCTATGTATATGTTTTAGATAATCTAAAAATGTATTTTGGTCAAACCAGGTATACTGTCTGAACATCTGTTTTCCATCAAGAGTTGTAGCACCAAATACGACAGATTCCTGATGAGATCCTGTGATTCTTACAATTGGTCTTTCATTCTTTATTATCCATACTTTTCTCACAAGAGAATCATAGAAGAAGAATGATTCATCAAGTGATACTACGGTAAACTCTTTCTTTTGTGTGAGATTGTCCAGTATCTTTCTGGCTGTTTTTTAAAAAGATCTTTTTCCTCTTTTGATGCTGTGTTTACATGTACTTTTCTTGGTACTTTCTGTTTGAATCCCCACTTGTGCATGAGTCTGTATATATGAGTGAAATGATATTTTATTCCACTTTTTCTTACAATTAGATCTGTTACCTGTTTTGTAGTCCAACCATGTTTACTGGATGCTAATTCATTTTTTATTTCATGTAATGTCTCTTTAGATATCTCGGGATTTCTACCACTTTTTGGCTTATTTTTTAATCCTGCTACTCCTATTGAGAATCTATCCCACCAATATAATCCCCAAGGTCTACTTCTATGTAATTCATCACAAGCATAAGCAGGAATAATATTATCATATTTTACTTTTATTACAAAAAATAATCTTTCCTTTACCTTTGGATTAGTTTCCTTCTTGTATAATTTAATCAATTCATTTTTTGAATACACAGTTATGATATTACTGAATAAACATGATGGTAGATAGCTTTTACTACCTATCAGATAGGATTATAATAAGACATGATTAGAAAATATATGCTAATTGGTATACATATCAGAGAAGAAACAATGTTTGAACCAGAATATTTTATCAGATCTCTTACTGAGGAATATGTAAAACATATTTAAATAATTGTGATCTAAAACATGTATACAATCTTATCAATGTATCCGTTTATCTGAATAATATAAGAATTAGAAACAATGATTTTCTATTCAAAACTGTAGGTAGTATAGATTTAAACTAACATGACCTTCCCTCAATCTTGTATAATACTCACTCTGTAATTCTATTTGGTATTATTATTATGTTATATCCTGGATTTTTTATAAACTTTTAGAACGTGTTCTATATAGATAGTTTATGCTAAAGTATATTAATAACGTTTGTAATACATATCCACCGATTATTAGTAATATGGCATTCAATGGTTTAGAAAATGTTAGCATTATATCTACATGCTGAGGAGCAAGAGTATTAGCTATTATTACTACAGCTGCTATTGGGACACATATATAAATAATCTTAGTATATCCTTTCAATATTGCAAGAAATATAAAAATAAATGTGAGTTCTAGTCCTATTGCTCTATAAATAAACTTTGGATTTCCTAATGGAATAGCAATTATGCCAATGACTATAATAGAAAGTAATATTACTAGTATTATTTTTCTGTTAGTTTCAGGCATATAAATTAAAGATAATAACGAAGGATTTAAGTCTATAATGTCTATCTTATTTATCATAGTTAAAGTTATAGGCAGTCTTGTTCTTCATGTTATCAATTTTAATAATATTAACTTAATCAATAACTATTTCTGTCATTCCAGTAAAAATAATTATTTTTTACTGTCTTAATATCTAAACTATCTTCTTGTGGTATGATCTTAAACTAGGAGATGTTTTTCTCATTATGTATTGTCAGGATTGTTGTAATCATGTTTAGAATTGATTTTGATCCAATATTTTTTTATTAAATAATCCTTTACAATCACTAGTTGTTGATGCTTTTTCCCAAAAAGTTAATTGTCTATCTGTATTATTCTTAATCCAAATAATATTACCATCTAAATCAATTTCTATAATTTTAGATCTCTCTAGATATTTCAGAATGGAATTAATCTTTAAGAGATCTAATTTGTTTCTAAAGATTTTTTTAAGATCTCTTATCTTAATATATTCATTTGATTGTTTTATTGTACTCAAGAATAATTCTACTTCCTCCTGACTAAACTCATTTGCAGGAGTTTTTTTTAATCGTTTAACTTTTCTATTGTTTCTCAACTTTTTTTAGTAAAAGAAATAAAATCTTGTTATTTTGAACAAAAATAAAAATTAGGGGTATTAGATTCCTTTCTATTTTTATTTGCTTTTGTTTTAAGGAATAGATCTGCTGTATAGTTTTCCTTCTAATGCTAGTTTGTACATCTCTGCTACATATGGGTTCTTTCCTGGTGTTTCAGCACCAAGTTCTACCAAACGTGCATACACTCTTACTACATATGCAAGAGCACCCATGAAAGCTACAACTACTCCCATGTTGAACATCCAGTGGTTTGGTACAGCAAATATTTCTTCTACGAACCAAAAGTGCCACATTTCATTAACACCTATGGTAAACATTGTAGCCAAGTAACCGATTATGGTTATCTTTAATCCTGTGTTCATAGAGTTGTTTGGACCTCTAAGTACAGGTACTCTTCTGTCATACATCGCTACAAATCCCCATCCTAATGGTAATGCAATAAAGTGGCTGTATAACCACCAATGGGCAGGTGTAAATGCACTATCTCTAATAGCTGTTTGATGTAATGAACCATCAACAAAGTTGTCTACTTCTACGGATGCAGCAATAGAACCTAGCATAATTACCATTATGTAGATCTTTTTTAGTCTTTGAATTTCTACTTCTTTCGGTATGAGTGCAGGCATCTGAGCCATTTTTATCAAGGATTCTTCTTTAAAGTAACATTTAAGTATATATTAAAAAAAAGAATGAACAAAGATAAAAATTATAGATAAAAACAGATAATTATTGTAGAATATATATTATTTATGGATAATTGTTATGAGATTTATTATAACAATAGAATAATCATTAATGATTATCATTAATGATAAACCAATTATTGTAATTTTTATATAGAAAATTATTCAAAATATGCAGGATTTCATTTATAATTTTAAATATCTCTCTTAAGATCTTTTAATATGGTATTCCGATCTAGTTTTATACTTAATATTTCCCCGGATTTAGAAGTGTAACTTGGATATCCTATTCCAATTGCTGTTATTGGATTTTTGTTCACGGAGTGGGGAGCAAAGAAGTCTGTTACTTCGTCATCATAGAAGGTAGAACCCGAAGCTCCTAAATTATAAGCCTATGCCGCAAGGTACATTTTTCCTATCCGTATTCCTCCTTCTAACTGTACAGCTCTATATCCTCTATTACCCCATATACTTAATATTTTATTAAGATTTGCCATAAAAAAACAAACAATGCTTGCATTTCCGAATAATTCTTGATCTAAACACAAATGTTCAGATACTTTTCTAAAATTACCCTCTTCGAGTTTATGTAGTTTATAACTATTTTTATTATAGAAATAACTGCCAGATTCAAGCTCTTTTACTGAATTTACGATTATATAAGCATCTACTAAGCTATAATTTTCAACAAAGTCAAATGGTATCGTTTTACTTGCCAAATACAAAATATGTTCCAACTGTGACTTGCTTATCGATTTTATAGAAAATTTTCTTGTAGAACCTCTTTTAAGAATCACATCTTTTAAACTATATCCATTTAGACCAATTGCTTGTATCATATTTAATTTATTTAGTTTTTTATCATCTAATACCTTTTTTCCTAATTTGTTCCATTTTTTGACATCAACTTTATCAGTCAAAGAAGATCCTGTATGTAGTTCCCATATTTTTGGATACTCTATCACATATTTAGACAGTGGAATAGTCTCAAATTCAAACAATTGTTTTTTGTATGAATTTGAGCTTTTTTTCAATGTTTTATTTGTATACAAGGGCGATAATATTATTGCTGCCTCTTCTCTTTGTTTCAAACAAAGTAATTTATTAAGATTCTCATCTTGGAAGCCTAAAATAATCTCAGTTGAAAAGGAGTTTGCATTACAAAGAGCTAAATAGTTTGATATAATTGTACCAGCATCCCAAAACCAGTGACGATAAGATCTGGTCTGGTATTTCCAAGAATTTCTCCATCCAATAGAAGTAAAAATAAGAGTTATTGGTGCTTGTCTTATTGTTATGTTTTCTCCAGAGATCTGATATAATGTGTCTGTAAAATCCCCTTTATATAATTTGTTTAAGGTAAAATCTGCTGGGCAGAAATGATATATTCCATCCTTTATACCTGGTAGTTGTGCACATGATAAATAAATTTCTATTGGATATAAAGCCCCTGTAGCCGATGAGGCTCGCATGTAATACACTGCATTGTTAAATTTAAGTATTCTAGTAATCCCTGCTGAAAAGAATAAAAGTTGAGAAACTCTTAAGATGTCTAATTTTATTGGATGAAATTTAAAAGAACTTTGTTCTTTTTCTAAAGATACAAAAGTATTCTGATCTGGAAGGGGAAAATTTCTTGGTAAATCTATATGATTTGGATTTTTATAGAATTTGAATGGTAATGGTTTATTATCCCAGTCTAGAATATGTGTATTTGAATATACACTAATTGGAGAATGTTTGGTAAATTTATGATATTTCTTAGAAATTAATGTATTTTGGTTCACAGTTAAAACTACAAAAAGTAAAATTCAGAAAAAAATTAAATTTAAAATCTTACTTAAATAGTCCTCCAAGTCCTTCAAGTATTTGATCAAAGATATTTCCTTCTTTTTCTTCAGGTCCCTCGTTAGATCTATTTAATTGTTCAGCTCCTTCTGTTACGTTCTCACCAACAACCTGTTCAGCTCCTTCTGTTACGTTCTCACCAACAACCTGTTCAGCTCCTTCTGTTACGTTCTCACCAACAACCTGTTCAGCTCCTTCTGTTACGTTCTCACCAACAACCTGTTCAGCTCCTTCTGTTACGTTCTCACCAACAACCTGTTCAGCTCCTTCTGTTACGTTCTCACCAACAACCTGTTCAGCTCCTTCTGTTACGTTCTCACCAACAACCTGTTCAGCTCCTTCTGTTACGTTCTCACCAACAACCTGTTCAGCTCCTTCTGTTACGTTCTCACCAACAACCTGTTCAGCTCCTTCTGTTACGTTCTCACCAACAACCTGTTCAGCTCTATTACTCATGTTATCTATTAATTCATCCAATACAGCTGTATTTCCAGCAAAACTAACTTGATTCTCAGATTCCAAAGTATTTTCCACGATACTTGTATTGTCAGTTTGAGAAAAAGTTACCTGATCTATAGATGTTAGCAAAAGGATAATTGTTAGAATCGAAAGGATAAAAAATATACTTTTATCTTTCATGGAAATTACAATAAATAAATATTATTTATCTCTTTCCAGAACTAAATTAAAGTATCCGCAAAATTTTCATATTTGTATAATATTATGGAGAATTTAGAAAGTAAAGGATAGGTTCGCATAATGATCTTATTATACATATTATAAAACTAATTACATCATAACAATCTAAAACTCTTTTAACTCGTATGGCTAACTTAAATTCTTGTTTATCAAAATTTACTCGTCGTTACAAGAAAACTTATAACTTATAAAAAAATAATGATGTAAAATGATCTATAGATATCAATTTTTATCAAATAGTTTTTATTGTTTTATTACTTAAAATAAGATTTAAATAAGATTTAATTTTTTATCTTTTTTGTATTTATCAAATAATGATATTTACATTTTCTTCCCAAAACATAGATTTTATATACAAAACAAATTCGATATATTCCAAAAATATGATAATTTTATTCTTAGGAAAAACTTTTAGATTTCAGTTTATCTAAAACTAGTTTATCATTAATGATAATCATTAATGATTATTCTATTGTTATAATAAATCTCATAACAATTATCCATAAATAATATATATTCTACAATAATTATCTGTTTTTATCTATAATTTTTATCTTTGTTCATTCTTTTTTTTAATATATACTTAAATGTTACTTTAAAGAAGAATCCTTGATAAAAATGGCTCAGATGCCTGCACTCATACCGAAAGAAGTAGAAATTCAAAGACTAAAAAAGATCTACATAATGGTAATTATGCTAGGTTCTATTGCTGCATCCGTAAGTAGACAACTTTGTTGATGGTTCATTACATCAAACAGCAATTAGAGATAGTGCATTTACACCTGCCCATTGGTGGTTTTATACAGCCCTTTATTGCATTACCATTGGGATGGGGATTTGTAGCGATGTATGACAGAAGAGTACTGTAGGGTCCAAACAACTCTATGAACACAGGATTAAAGATAACCATAATCGGTTACTTGGCTACAATGTTTACCATAGGTGTTAATGAAATGTGGCACTTTTGGTTCGTAGAAGAAATATTTGCGGTACCAAACCACTGGATGTTCAACATGGGAGTAGTTGTAGCTTTCATGGGTGCTCTTGCATATGTAGTAAGAGTGTATGCACGTTTGGTAGAACTTGGTGCTGAAACACCAGGAAAGAACCCATATGTAGCAGAGATGTACAAACTAGCATTAGAAGGAAAACTATACAGCAGATCTATTCCTTAAAACAAAAGCAAATAAAAATAGAAAGGAATCTAATACCCCTAATTTTTATTTTTGTTCATGATGTCTAGCATCGTTAATAGACATAATTTACATATTATCGAAAAAGTTTAATAGAAATTAATTATATATAAATAAATATTAAATAGATTATATTCATCTTATTAAACTATTGGAACGATGTCATATTTGTGGTTCGCAATTTGGTAATATCTCATGTGTATATTGTGATAGAAATACGTGTTCTTCATGTCTAATAGAGTCTGAACGTAAATGTAAAAGATGTGCCATTTCCAAAAAACAACCTAAAAGTTTTCTAAGAAGAAACACACCTTTCATCTTAGGACTAATTGCTATGTGGTTTTTTGTTTCAGGCATTTATCCTTTTCCGTATTTTTATGCAGTAGGAATGCCAGTTGACGCTGGAATTATGCAACCTATCCTTATAGCTACTGCTATCATGATGATTCCTTTTGTATTTATTATGTTCGCATGGAGAAAACGTCAAGATTATTAAAAAAATATAGCATAAATTTTAGATTTAAAAAGATTAAATAAAAAGAATTATATTTATAACTTATCTCTTGCTAAAAGTATTTCTAAAATATGATAAAGGTTCAATTATTTTATCAGGTCTCGGTCAAATTCCCTATACAGTACCAGATCCAAGAACAAACCAATTAAGAGCACAAGCTTTATACCATTCAAACATTATCTCATATTTACAACAAAGCGGGATTGAATATGAAGATGATGTTAATGACATAATTCCAACTCCACAGCTTAATGTTTCTTCAAATATTAAACTATCTTTCAGAACATATCAAAAACAAGCAATTAAAAATTGGCTAGGTGCAGGAAAAAAAGGATGTATAGTATTACCTACTGGGTCAGGGAAAACAATAATAGCTGTAAAGATAATTGAAATAATTAATTCTTCATCAATTATCATAGTACCAACTATTGATCTAATGAATCAATGGACTAGTATTCTTAATAAATATTTCAAAGTAATGATAGGAAATATAGGAGGAGGGATTTTTAACGTAAGTGGAATTACTGTCTCTACATATGATTCTGCTTATCTTAAAGCTCCGTATATAGGAAACAAATTTGATCTAATTATTTTCGACGAATTGCATCATTTGGCTGCACCAGGATATAAGACAATTGCAGAACAATTTACTTCAAAATATAGACTTGGTCTTACTGCTACATATGAAAGAGAAGATAATCTACACATAGAATTTCCAAAATTAGTAGGAGGTATTGTATTCTCCTCACAACTTAATGAATTAACAAGAGCTAAATATTTAGCATCATTTGAATTAGAAAGAATATACGTAAAATTATCAGAAGAAGAAAAAAAACAATATGAAAAAAATTATTGTTTATATCGGATCCTCTTAAAAAAACTCGGGATTAATTTGCGGGGTCCAGTCGGTTTAAAGAAATTAATCATGATATCAGGGAAAAATAAATATGCTCGTGAAGCTCTACTAGCTAGAAATAATGCTTTAGACATTGCTCTAAATAGTAAATCCAAGATTGAAGAATTAACAAAGATATTGAATGAGAATCAATGGTTAAAAACTATTATATTTACACAACATAATAAATTAGTATATACAATCTCAAACAAATTTCTTATTCCTTATATAACCTACAAATCAAGTAAACAGGAAAGACATGATGTTTTAAATGGATTTAAGGGTGATAGATATAATGTTATAGTAACATCCAAAGTACTAGATGAGGGTGTAGATATTCCAGATGCAGAATTAGGTATAATTGTTAGCGGAACAGGTAGTAAAAGAGAATTTATTCAACGTTTGGGACGTCTGCTTAGAACTAAACCTGATTCAAATAAAAGAGCAAGATTAATAGAATTGATCTCATCGGAAACACAAGAGATTAATATGAGTGCTAGAAGGAAGCAAGCTTTAAGAAGTATTTAAGACGAATAATAAGTTATACTTGGTTAATAATTTCATAACTTGGATATTCATTTAATATGGCATATTATATGAATCTTCATTCTAAGATTGAGAAAAATATTTGAGAAGATCAATGACACAAATCATAATTTAATTGAGATTATAATCCTTCTAAATAGGAAATTAAGATCTTAATTCATAATCTATAATATTTTGCCAACTTCTAAACTTCATCTATTATGAATACATTATATCTTTAGTCAGAATTAAATACAATTCTTGTATATTGTATCTTGGTTTCCTTTCTATCATTAGATATTTTATCGTTTGAGTTTATTTGTAAAAACAACAAATCCTATTTCATAAATATTACTCTATTTAGTATTATAATGTAGTGTTATAAAGTTAATATAAAACTCATGAAAAAAATCTATCTTCTAAAATAATTTGAGCTATGTTAAGATAAACAAATTTTTTAGAGTAGATTAAATATATCTTTCAAAATTGGGCATAGAACATAATAGGTAGTTGTAGAATATTTCTACATTATTCCATATCTTAAGAGCCCAAAATACTTCGTTATATAAATTAAAAATCGTTCTTTCTATTGTTTAGATTTCTTTACTTATTATCGATAGATCAATATTTTAGTATAGTATTTCTGTTGAGAGTAAGTATATGTAACAATCATATCTCTGTGTGGCAATAAAGCAATAGAAGAATGATCTCGATAACTAAAAATATTATCGATCAAAGTTACGTATTTTCTCAGATCAGAGATAATTCGTCTGGTGCTGTAGTAATTTTTACAGGGCATGTCAAAGATAATATTTCAGATGAAAAAGTCGAATCAATATTTTATGAAGCATATGGAGAAATGGTACAAGAAATATTGAAAAAAATAGAAAAAGAAATTTTTGAAAAATGGAACATAAATAAATTCATAGCTATTCATAGAATAGGAAATTTAGCAGTTGGGGAAATAAGTGTAATTGTAGCTGTGTCATCTTATCATAGAAGAGAAGCTTTTGAAGCGTGCAGTTATGGAATAGATAATATTAAGAAAAGATGTCCAATATGGAAAAAGGAAACAACAGCTTCATATAGTAAGTGGTTAAATGGTGTAAAAATAAATGAGTAAGAATAATTTCCATAGTGGAATGGTTAATGTATCCAATAAAGTAGATACACTAAGATCTGCAACAGCTACGTCTTCTATTAAGGTTACTCCATCCAGTATTGAACTTATAAAGAAAGAGCGTATTCCAAAAGGAAATGTTTTAGAATCCGCAAAAATATCTGCTATTTTAGGTGTCAAAAAGACTTGGGAATTAATTCCCTATTGTCATCATATCCCAATTGATCATGTTGATGTAAATCTATCATTACATGAATCCATGATAGAAATAACTGTTAGAGTTGAAAGTGTATGGAAAACAGGAGTTGAAATGGAAGCATTAACTGGCTGTACTATGGCTATACTTACAGTTTATGACATGCTAAAACCCATAGATGATCATTTATCAATAGAATCAATAAAATTATTAGAAAAGACTGGAGGAAAAAACGATTATATTGAAAATCTCGAAAAAAAAGTTAAGATTGCTATATTTGTTGTAAGCGATTCTACATTTAATGGGAAAAGAATTGATAAATCAGGTAAAATGATCGTTAATCGATTAAAAAATCAAAATAATACTGATGTAATTGGATATGAAATTATGCCTGATGATATTAGTACTATTAAAACAAAGCTCATTAAATATTCAGATGATAAACTGGCTGATTTAATAATAACAGTTGGAGGCACGGGTTTTAGTAAAAGAGATGTTACACCAGAAGCAACTAAATTAGTTATAGAAAGGGAAACAAATGGAATTTCTGAAACTGTTCGATCGTTTGGTCAAAGAAGAACACCTTTATCAATGCTTTCAAGAGGTATTTCTGGAATTAGAGGAAAAACTCTTATAATAAATCTCCCTGGCAGTACAAAAGGGGTATCGCAATCTTTGGATCTCCTTCTACCTAGTATATTTCATGCCTTCAAAATGATTGAAGGAAAGGGTCACTAATAATGTTTTTTATTTAACTTAAATCCTAAAGCTATTTTCTAGATAGAATAAAATTTTGCTTTATGTTCTTGAAATTATTTGTTTAATTTACATTGGTCTTCCGTAAAACATTTCTCATATTTTCTAAAGCATCAAATTAGACTCTGTTAAGATATGGAATAATGTAGAAATATTCTACAACTACCTATTATGTTCTATGCCCAATTTTGAAAGATATATTTAATCTACTCTAAAAAATTTGTTTATCTTGAGCCTTTTTTCTACTAATTTATAAATCAAAAATCCATTAAAAAAGCGACTTTATCTAACAATTATTCTGGTAATTAATGCAACATTACTTATTATTTATTCAAAATAATTGTTGATACCTATCTGTTTTAATTTTATAAGATCAAGTCAAAGAAATCAACTTGTAATCTTTATTAGGACGAAATCGTATATAAATACAATGTGTTTCGAGTATGAGATACCCGAAAAACTAAGGATAAAATATAAAAAACTGTTAAAGGAACGGGAAGAGTCTGATTCTGAAAAACAGAAGGAAATAGATATTATAGTAGTTTCTAAATAAAAAATATTCTTTTTTTTAGATTAACATCAACACTAATAGATTGAAGAAGCTTAATTCTAATACTTATATTAAAATAAATAATTTCAATCTATTTTAATCTTAAATTTTATAATTATTGATATAATTACCCACGAAAGTTACTTATAATATATACTTATTTCTTACCTTGTTTGAATAAACTAAAAAAAACAATTACTATAGACGATCCTAGTAATTGGCTTTCTTCTGGTAGAGTTACCGATTATTTGAATAGAATAGATCATATCCCCCATAGAAAAGAAGGGGAATCTGTCTTACTTGAGCTACTACCTGATTCGACTAGAAGAATTCTAGATTTGGGATCAGGAAATGGTAGATTAATAAAATTGGTAAAGAAAAGATTCCCACTAGTTCATGCAGTAGCTATGGACTTTTCTCCACATATGATAACAGAGTTAAAAAGAGAATTTTCAAGTGAAGAAACAGTACTCGTAGTAAAACACGATTTAAATGACAGACTTCCTAATTTAGGAAAATTTGATGCTGTAGTATCTAGTTTTGCTATACACCATTTGACTCACTTACGTAAAAAAGAAATTTATTTTGAGATATTTTCTATTCTCTACCCCGGAGGTATTTTTTGCAATCTAGATCATATTTCATCAAGTTCAATAAAATTAAAACAGTATTTTCGAAAAGCAATGAAAAGAAAACCTGTAAATACAGAACATGAAAAAAGGCTATCCAACCTAAACGTTCAGATTAGATGGCTTAAAGAAATTGGTTATGTTGATGTTGATTGTTATTGGAAATGGTTAGAATTTGCATTATTGATAGGATTCAAAATGGATAAAAATCCATGACATTTATCACAACAAAATTAATAGCTTTGATTTAATTATTGATATAAAGTGTAAGATTATTTTATTTGATTACTAACTCTTTACAACAACCTAATTTTCTAAATTCAATATACTTATTATTCAAAATTAATATATAGTATTATGGGTGCAGTATTTAGACCTAAAGATATCAATTGGTACCGTAAAATTATAGGAAATTCATTAAAGGACCTCAGTCCTGATATGAAAGATGATGTGGTGAAATTGCTAAGTTCAAACTTTGGAGAAAATTCAGAAAGAAAACTTAGGGAAATACTCGGAGACATGAAAACAGAGAAATTGCTGTCTGAACTAAAAAAAAATATCAATTTTTTAGATGAAAATGAAAGAGATGATTTAAAAAGTATTTTTAAGAATTCTTTTACATTTGATTAGTTATAATGTAATTGCTTAGAAATCGTTCACTATTAATTAAATGAGTTGTTTCTAGTATAAAAAAATAATTGCTTCCATTGCTTTTTGAATTTATATAGTCAATAGCTTGATCCGGTTTATGTTAATTAAAGATAATATTCACCTCCTTTAACCAAGTAATTCTTATTTACTATATTATCATTATATCTAGATACAAATAATTGTATCCATTTGTATACATTAACTAGATTACTGTCACATTTTTTTGAATACATTGGGAATAGTCATCAAAACTTCTATTCTATCTTCCAAATACTAATTCACTTTTTTCATTAAACTTCTCTGAAATGGCTAATACTTATGTTATAATCCAATAATAGCATATACTTCATCATAACACCTATCTATATGTAAACTATATGGTTTCTATATTTTTGAACCAGCGATCTGATGTATTTTATGTAACAAGCATGTTTCTCTCTGAAATGTATATTCCCAGATAGAAATATAATGGTTCAATTCAGAACTGTAACCATAATTGTGAGTAGATTATGACGGTTTTTACTCTTATTTAAGGATCCGTACCTTTGAATCCATTTCTATACACACGTAACCCACTCTCTTATCCCTAAATATGTTTAATGCTTGAAATGTATTTCTAAAACTCATACCAAGAAAATATAGATGTAAAGAATAGACAACAGTAAGGGTAGAGGTTTTATTTCTTCATTTAATCTTCGTAGCTTATTTAGAATATCATCCGCTAACTTTTAAAGCTGAATTTAAAACATACAGGATATCTGTTCTCTAAGTACATCTATAGGCGAGTTGATATAGCATATTAAATCTTAGTTCAGAATGGATTCCTTATCTATTAGAATATATCCCAAGAATTGTACCATAGTGTTGTTTTCAATGTTGTTATATCATATACTTGTCTAATATTAATTATAAAAGCAAAAAAGATAATTCAAGATCTTATAAATATGTTAGAACATGAGGAAAACATCTTGTTATTATTATCGTAATATAACTTATATTATGATATGCCTTTTTTTTCATTAATATTTATTCTAAAAATACATTGTAAAATATTAAATAGAACATAACAATACATTAATTCTATAAATTATTATTAGTAAATTTGCAAAAAATTTAGAATTTTTGTTTCAATTTATTGCTTCTTAAAAATGTAGTTTACTATTCAAGTATAGTATAAAACTTCTATCCAAACTTTATTAAGTCAAAGCCTTCAACTATTAATTTATTATGTCATTCTTTGGTGTTGATACTTTGGGAGGATTGACTGAAAAATTAAAACAATTAATTGATGATACTCAAGTTCAATATGAGTCATTAATAGATTCTACACAGCTTTATAAACAAGGTAAAATGAATGAAAAGGAATATTTTGCAAGTATAGGTAAATATCTTATAGCAAGCTCTGCACTAAATTTTTTAGCTATTAAAGTTATATTGGAATTGAAATCAGCTTTTGATAAAGGTTCTTCAATAAAGAGTTCAACTGGAGGATTATTCGATCCTTCTGCTAAAGGATCTTCGGATTTCGGAATTGGAGGATTTGTTAGTGGAGGTGGTAATATAGGACCGAATCCTATTTCGGGAAATTCCTCGAATTCTAGGATAGAACCTGATAGAATTCCAGTAGATACTGAATTTCAGGGATCTAAAGATAGAGATCCCAAGAAACTAAAAAATTGTATTGTATGCGGTAAATCTAATCCAATTAAAGCAAAATTTTGTAGTAAATGCGGTAATTCGCAATAATTAAAAATAACAAACGATATACTCGAGATTATTATGAAGGTATTTAATGGTAAATCTGCCACCGAAGAATATATGTCTACACACTCACTTACCTTTTCTACTCCTGAAATGACATTAAAGAAGTTTGTGTTATGGTTATCTGAACTTACTGCATTTAAAGGAGAACAAGTACCTAGAATAATGCTTTTTTTAGAAACTAAAGAAATTCCACAAAATAGCGAATTAAATAATAATGTTGATATCTATACCAAATTACTGCCTGATGTTGACGAAACATTTCGACCTACAGGTGCAATAACAGACATGTTTACATCTACTTCAATATCTCCTGATTCGCAGGAGAAGAATAATAAAGTTTTGGAAAAATCAAGGATTCATGATTCTAATTTAGATTCAGAATACGATGAATCAAAATTTTGTATTGAATGTGGTACTAAAATCAACTACAATTCTAAATTTTGTATAAAATGTGGTACAAAACAATAAAATTATTTAAACATTAAAAAATATCCAAAATTTTCTTTGATTTCATTTCTTGGACTTTTCTTTAATTATTAAATAACACTCATTACAAATAAGTTTAGAAAAAATATAATTCAATGAATGAATCCTTGTTTTTCCACATTTTTGACATTGCTGCATAATTATAAATAAATATATGCTACTAAACCTGTTTTAAACATACTTTTTTCTAATTAATTGTTAATGACAATACGACTAAAAATATATAATATTAATATTCTTCATCAAATTCATCATTATTTTCTTCCTCTACTTCATCTAAGTCATCATCAAATTCTTCTCTCTCTTCAGCAGTTTTATAAGGAAGATCGGCTTCTCCAATAACACTACAAACTGGACATTTAAATTCTGTGGTTTGTCCCTCTAGATCTAGTAAAAATTCCTTAGAAAATACCTCATCACACTTTGAGCAAACTAAAGTTGCCTGAATGTTATCCTGAGTAAACTTGTGAGACTGGACTCTAAAAACAGCGTCTGCCATTCTTCTTACGTATAAAAAATCTACTTCATTATAAGCCTTATTATTCTAAAAATAATAATATGATTTGATATTTTCATTTATTCAAAAGTAATGCATAAAAATAAGAAAACAACCATCTTTATAAATAAAATCAATAGCTGTTCATATGTTTATTATATTGTTTTGTCTTGTATAAATCAAAGAAAGTACATTCTCCCGAAGATCTCTTTCCTCAAATATGCCTCTATAGGCTACAGTCATTATGGAACTATTGTTTTTGACCCCTCTCATTTTCATACAAAGATGTTCTCCCTCTGCTATTACTAACACACCAGCTACCCCTCTGTTTGTTATTTCATTAGCAATTTCCTTGGTCAATCTTTCTTGTATTTGCATTCTTTTAGAATATTTCTCAGTAAGTCTCACTAGTTTCGATATCCCAAATACCTTACCATTAGGTATGTAAGCTATGTGGATTTTTCCATAAAATGGTAGCATATGATGTTCACACATACTATAAAATTGTATGTCCCTGGCAATTATGGCGTTAGTTTCTTCGCTGAAACTAACATTTAACTCCGAACTCATACCATATCCACAAAATATTTCTTCATACATATCTGCTATACGTCGAGGTGTTTCAACTAATCCTTCTCTATCGGGATCTTCGCCCAACTCTATAAGCAACTGTCGCACTAACTTTTCGATTTTATTTTTGTTAATAAAGTCTTTTTTTTGTATTCGTTTATTGGACATACTTCAATTAACTTGCTCCTATTACTTTATGCAACTGAGGAATGATCCTAACATCATTATACTTTGGATAAACTAGATCATAGAATTTTAACAAACTGTCCACTGTTGGTTCATCTATCTTTGTAGTAGGCTGTATTATAAATCCTGCTAAGCTTTGTGCACATACTGTATGAAAAATATTATCTATCAACTCTTTAAATTCATCAAAGTTGCTGTATTTTGAAACAACTATTTTGACGAACGTAATTTTATTACTATTTATGGCCATTTTTAAACATTCCATTTCATTTTTAAGTAGGTTACTATAGTACTTTTTTTCTACTACGTTTGAATCTTTCATTTTAAATTCGATCTTACAAATGTCGAAGTATGGCAAGACTTCACCAAACCGATTAAAATCATAACAAGAAGACTCTAAATATGTTCTTAAACCTATTTCTTCCTTTACGAACCTGGCCAAATCCTTTACTATATCATATTGAATTAGAGGTTCTCCACCTGTAAAATTAATTTTATATGTATTTTTAGTTAATTTTTTCTTGATCATCTTTTTTACTTCATTTATAGAATAACATTTTCCACTATTCATTGATAAAGCATAATCTGTATCACACCAATAACACTTTAAATGACATCCTGCCATTCTTATAAACATAGTCTTTGTTCCAAAGAATATTCCTTCCCCTTCAATGCTAGTGAATATTTCACTGAGCTGTACTTTTTTATTTTTTATTAGCATATTCTGTTTTATCCCTAATGCTAGCATTTCTAAAAGCTATTCTTCTATTTATACACGATTCGCAAGTACCACAATGTATTTTCTTTTTATCAAGATAAATACCATTAGAATAACAACTCCATGTCTCAAAAAGATGATCACCTAAATACTGATATCCCATTCTAATCAATTCTGACTTTCCAATTCCATCGATAGCAGGAGACCATATGTAGACTTTCTCACGTATACCTAAAGAAATTCCATCACTCTCTCCAAGGTTTAAAGCTTCATTAATAGATGAAACAAATTCTGGTCGGCAATCTGGATAATGCTTATCATCCGTATGTGCTCCAAACACAACCATCTTTGCTCCAATACTCATGGCCCATGCTGTAGCGATAGTTATAAAAATAGCATTTCTAATGGGTACTACTATTCTATAATCGAAATTTTCTGGAATATCTTGTTGTTTATCGGTTAATACGTTAGTTTTTCCATAAATTTCTTTCATGAATGAGATATCGATAATTTTATGTTCTTTGAAATTAAGATAATTTGAAAATTTCTTCGCACATTCAATTTCCTGATTAGATCTTTGGCCATAACCATAGGTTATCCCATATAGGGTAACACCTTTTTCTTTCAAATAGGCAGAGGTACAAATCGAGTCTAATCCACCACTAACTATACAAACGATGTTATCTGATATTTTATATGATTTATTTGCTAATCTAGACAATTGTAATCTTATATATCATTAATATAATAAAAATTAATTATATTCTCATTTTTTTGACTTAATATTGGAACCTATTGTAGCTAATTGAGCAAGAAAAGAGGTTAGTTGGATTTCAGGGTGGGCTCCAACCGTTAATCTATAATCGTATTCAGCCATTATTGACATAATTTCTTCAATATTTTCCAGTTTCATATTTTTTATTTCTTGATATGAATATTTGAAGAAATCAGTATAAGATAGCCCATATACATAAAGTAATTCAAGAAGTTTAACTCTTGAATCATTGAACTTTCCATCAATAGCTAATTTTATTACTTCTCCAACTTTTGATCTACCCGACAAACCCATCGCTAAAGTAACATTAGAAAGGTTAATTTGACCAAATGCTGATGCTGTTTGTAGTATATTGATAGAATGTCTGAGATCCCCCTCTGTGTAACTATAGATTTTAGATAAAGCTTGTTCTTCATAATCTAGTCCTTCATTAGTGCATATTTTTTTTAAATCTTCTTGTATGTCTTTTTCTTCAAGCTTTTTAAAATGAAATATTGCGCATCGGCTTTGTATGGGTTCAATGATTTGTGAAAGATAATTACAAATTATAATAAATCTAGTCGTTTTAGAACTATCCTCAATTATCCTTCTTAAAGCAGTTTGTGCTTCAGATGTCATTTCATCAGCTTCGTCAAGTATTATGATTCTATATGGTACCTCCTTTTTGTTACCATTTCCTTTTCTTTCTATTCTGCTTGGAATTTTAATTACAGCGGCAAATTCTTTTACACGATCTCTAACCATCTTTATACCCCTTTCGTCTGAAGCGTTCAGCTCAAGTACATTCCTTCTCCAATCATCTCCTAATAGCTCCATTGAAAGGCAAATTGCTGTAGTTGTTTTTCCAACACCAGCTGGTCCTGCAAACAGAAGATGAGGTAATTCATCAGGTTTTTTAATCAAATTTTTTAGAGATTTTATTATGTCCTTTTGATTAACAATGTGTTCAATTTTTCTAGGTCGATATTTTTCGACCCACATTAGATCAGTAACATTGGTACTGTTGTTATTTGAAGGCATTTTAAATTGAATATCTAAAATAAGTTTATTAATATCTTATTATGGTTTAAACAATTTTCTTTTTTTTGAAAAGAATACCTCTAATTTTCGATTCCTTTATTAATAATTATTTGGTCAGTTGGTTTAATATTATAGTTATACAATATAAAATTAGGTTTGAACCAATCTATAACTGTGAATAATATTAATAATATTTTTGGTTATGACGGCGTTAAAGATAAAATCGAGTTTGTTCAAAAATTCTATTATATAAAATATCTAATGGAAGATGTTCGTATTACATTCAAAAAAAATTTTTCAATAAATATAATTAATTTATTCCTCGAAGCAAAAGACGGAGAGATAGCATCAATCCCTAGATGGTTAGCAAAAATTTTGGAATCTAATAGATATATAGAAATTCAAGATATTGATTTCTTGGTTTATGTCTCTAGATCGTTGAATCGAGAAAGAATTTCAAAACCTCATGATTTATCAGGAATAGATGTTGATTTTTATATACGTGTAAATGATTATATTCAAAGATTAAAGGAAAATGAAAAAGAGTCATTATTAGTCTCACTAAATTCCTTTGTAGCTTCTCGAATAGAAAAAATTGTAAAATTAGCAGCTGCATCCTCACTCTCAATCGAATTAGAAAAAAAATTATCAGCAGAAGAAAAAGAATTATATAATTTTGTTCATAATTTATCCTCTTCATTTAAAAAAATCGCAGTGAAAAGAATTGACCGAGTTTCAGAAAACTGAATCCGCTTTAGTTAATGATTTAGAAGAATTCCTACGTGCATTTAAAGATAGATCTGGAAATTACAAATATTTCGATCGAATCAATAACATGATGGCAATAAATTCTACTTCATTAATAGTAGATTATATAGATTTTGATACATTCAAACCCTACCTAGCAAAAAAAATTACTGATGATCCAGATGAGATGTTAGAAGCATTCAACAAAGCAGTATTTACAATACTTTATGAAATTCATCCAGATTATGCAGAAGAAATTCAGAATAACATTAAAGTTCGAATAGGGAATTATACCGTACAAAAAGGATTACGGGAAATAAATGCAGAAGCAATTAATAAACTACTTGGAGTATCTGGAATGGTAGTAAGAACTTCTGAAGTTAAACCATTAGCAAAAAAAATTGGTTATAAGTGTCTTAATTGTGGTGATATAAATGAGGCTCAATTAAAAGGATTGGTATTAAAGAAACCATCAAAATGTAAACAATGTTCTGAAAAAGAATTAGAAATGGATCCGGAAACTAGTATTTTTATTGATTTTCAAATGGTAAGATTGCAAGAATTACCGGAAGATCTTCCAGCAGGTAATCTGCCTCACTATCTTGAGGTTACTGTTATAGGTGATCTAGTTGATCAATGTAGACCCGGAGATAGGATACTGCTAACTGGGATAGTAAGGATAGAACATGAACAACAGTCACAATTCAAAACAATTATTTTCAGACTCAGAATGGAAGGAAACAATATAGAATATCTTGGAGGTAGAGCTGGAGATAGAGATAATAGAACAACGGAAAGATTAGAAATAAGTATTGAAGATGAGAAACAAATATTTGCTATAGGTAGAAAAAACAACGCTTATGATATCTTAATCTCATCCTATGCTCCACATATCTACGGACATGAAGTCATTAAAGAAGTAGTTTTGTTATTGATAGTTGGATCAGTAACAAAAAAACTTGATGATGGATCGACTAGAAGGGGAGATATTAATGTACTTTTAGTCGGTGATCCAGGAACAGCAAAATCGGAAATGTTAAAATTTGCAGCTAAAATAGCACCAAGAGGACTTTATACTTCAGGAAGAGGAACCACAGCTGCAGGTCTAACCGCCGCTGTCATCAGAGATAAATCAGGTATTATGATGTTAGAAGCAGGAGCGGTTGTATTAGGGGATCAAGGACTTGTTTGTATCGATGAATTCGATAAAATAAAACCAGAGGATCGCTCAGCCCTTCACGAAGTTATGGAACAACAAACTTGTTCGGTAGCTAAAGGAGGAATTGTTGCAACACTGAATGCAAGAACATCGATTTTAGCAGCTGCTAATCCATTATACGGAAAATACGACTCGTTCAAAAATATTACTGAAAATGTAAATTTACCTATTCCACTCTTAACAAGATTTGACATTGTTTATGTTATAAGAGACATACCAGAGAGAGAAAAAGATCACCTTATTGCAAGCCATATTTTAGAGATACATAGAGACACAGAAAGAAATACTCAATTTGTTATTGATATAGATCTATTTAGCAAATATCTTGCTTATTCAAGAACCATCGAACCAAAATTAAGTATAGAAGCAATTGACAAAATAAGAAATTACTATATGAAAATGAGGAATGTAGAATCGGAAGGAATGATAACAGTAACTCCAAGGCAACTTGAAGGTCTTGTAAGACTCGCAACTGCTAGAGCCAAACTATTGTTGAAAGATTATGTTGATTCAGACGATGCAGAGAGAGCGATTTATTTAATACAAACAATGCTAGAAACTGCAGGTGTAGATGTTAATACTGGTAAAGTAGATTTAGGTGTTTTACATGGTAAACCACAAAGTGAAATTTCAAAACTAAAACTCTTTATGGAAGTTTTTAACGCTTTATCTGGACAAGATAAAAATGATGTAGAAGAAAAAAGCTTTATTCAGGAACTTACTCAAACAGGAAGATTCACAGAAGATGACGCAAAAACTTTCATAAACAAAGCCATGGCAAACGGACAAATTTATGAGCGAAAAGCAGGATATTATGCTAAAGCATAGTGACTAATATTGTAGTATTATTTCAACAGAGGAATTTGCGTATTCTTTTATCATCTTAGATATGAGAAAGAATCTTTCAAGAAAAGATTAAGATAGTTATAAGAAAATTTTCTATTTGAACATGAATTTGTAAAAAGATTGCAGTGATACTAAAAGAAGCGAAACCAAAATAATGGAAAATGAAGAAATTGATAAAAATACATCTAATGGTGTTTATTAATACATAATATCATTTGATACACAAGCATACTCGTAAAGAATATGTATTTCTGATTAATTAAAAATAACATTCGATAAAAATGAAAAACTTCATTGTGAATCAAGTTCTCATCTTTAGATGAAAAATAAAGAATAACTTTATAAAATTAATAGGATATCTTGAGTATAAATAATACTTATCATAATAACAATCCTTATTTTATCTGTAATGTATTATTTTCTACTTTTTGTATTTAAATGAATTCAATTAATAATTTCGATCCATTCGGTTTACGATAATAAGACATTGTATAAACATGATTTAATTTAAAGAAATTAAAATCAGGAGATAAATATTTAGTTATGGATCACACTATTCACAAAAAAGTTATTCTCATACATTTCTTCTATCTGGTTCAACTCTGGTCTGTTTAGATATTTCCCATCAGACATATCTACAAAAGATTCTAATTCTTCGATATCTAATACTGTAGGAATTACCGTAGAAATAGGTTCATTTGATAAAATAAATTTAATCGCTAATTGTGCTATATTCCAACCCCTGGAATCTGCTATAGGTTTAATTTTATCAATTTTTTTCATTGCTTCTACTATCCATTCTTTCTTTCTGTAACTTCTATGATCATTTTCCTTAAAGATAGTATCTTCATTTATTTTTCCAGTCAATACCCCTGATGCATCTGGAACTCTGACCATTATTCCTACATCATATTTTTTATCTTGTTTAACTTCTTTTTTGTCAGATGATTTTAAATTAATATTTAAAAAAGATCTACCAGGATCCTGTTCTAAAATGTTGTATACTGTTTGAAGACTAGTAATATTTCTATTTTTCATAGCATACAATCCTTCTTCTTCCCATCCTATTGCTGGACCTAATGCTACTCCATGACTTTTAATACTACCTTCAATAACTAAATTGTCTAACTCATCAAAAAGAATATCATTTTTCATAGCATCTATTTTCGGATTATGTAAACTATATACATCGATATAATCTGTTTGCAATCTACGCAAACTTTCTTTCAATGCAAAATGTAAAAAATCATTAGTATGCTTCTGAGGAATCTCATTGTGTCCTATTTGTTCATTATTATATAGATCATATCCCCATTTAGTAGAATAAATCACTTCTTTTCGCATATCCTTAAATACTTGGCCAATAATTTTCTCACTTTTACCTTTACCATACATATCTGCAGTTTCAAAGAAATTAATCCCTAGATCATAGGCCCTTTTCAACATTTTAACTGCATCCTCTTCCTCAATACTTTTTCCCCACCAATTAAGGCCTATTGTCCAAGCTCCAAATCCTATTTCGCTTACTTTTATTCCACTACGACCTAATTTTCTATATTTCATTTCACTAATATTGCCTCCTTGATATGATTGAAGATTTCATTGAATCTATCCTCATTTAACACAGGATGTATTAGAGCTTTTTTATTATTTACTATATTATTCTCAGCAATTTTTTCATTCATGATATGTTTGCCAGAATATTGCTCGGAATCGAAATCTTCCCAATTTTTTTCAATATCAATATCTAACCATGATTTACAACCAGACCATTCATCTTTAACATCAATAACTAATGGATCTTTTAGTTTGTATATTCTTAATAATAGCATATACAATGGTTTACTAGGATTATAATTCATACGAGAGGTAACATATTCCTGGTTCCATATGTGATAATTCTGTAAATTTAGTAATTTTGTTTTATCTGGTATTTCTATAATATCCTTCACCTTAGCATACAAGTTAATTGTATTTTTATTATATTTTTTGTTGTTATCATATCCTGAAGATAATAATGTTTCTAATTCTTTTTTGTATTCGTCTTTGATTGATTCTTTGGATTGATGTTCATAGGTAGGATATAAAAAGAATTCAAAATGTTTGATTTCGAAACCTTTCCTAAATTCCATAATACCACCTTTACGTAGTAACAAAATTTGTTTTCCCTCTTCTAATGCTTTACACACAATTGCCCATTCTTTTAATGCAATCATATTTGTCATCCTAAACTTTTGATGATTTGTTCGATTTTTTTATTTACACAAACAATCATAGGAGTATCCTTTACGATATATCTACTGACTTTAGTTTCGCGCAATTGAATTATCAAGTCTTGAAAACTTTTTAGATCATCTGTCTCAAATGCGAGCATAAAATCTTGATCATCCAGACCAAACGAATATGAAGTATTTAATCTAATATTTGGAAATTTTCTACCAATTGCTATATGCTCATCCATCATTTTTTTCCTTTTTTCGAATGGTAGTAGATACCATTCTCTGGACTTTACAAATGGATATACTATGTTATATCGTAATGGAACAACATCTTTTTCAAAACCAGGTTTTTGTTGACTTGAATAAACTGATTTTCGTGAACATGATAGATAAATTTGAGATGGTTCTATATATTTACCTAATATTGTAAGATAGATCTTTGATGCAAGTGTTTGCATTTTTTCTATCGATTCAGTTATCATCCATAACATAAAATCTGCATCCTGTCTGAGGCCTATTGTAGAATAAGGTATGACTTTCATTTTTGTATTAGCTATTTCCAACAGGTTTGCAAATTCTTTGATTGCTTCCTCTTTCCCTATTTCATTTAACCATCTCCATTTTGGATCAATCTTGAAAAAAGAAAAATTTAGATAAAGTAAATTATTTTTATTTTCTACTACTGGAGGATCATTTATATTCACGTTTTCGTTGTTACTTTTTTCTTTATTATTGGTATGGTTGTTGTTCTTTTTTAGAGACAATTTCAACAAAATACAAATAGATTTATTATATCTCTATCATTCATCTATACCTAACCAACCATATCCCTTTGTCTCCAATTCTTCTGATAATTCTTTTCCACCTGATTTTATAATTTTACCTTTTGCCATTACATGAACTTTGTCAAGCTTGGTAAGATATCTTAAAATTCTTGCATAGTGGGTAATTACCACAATTCCTGCTCCTGTGTCAATTAAATTATTGATAGCTTGAGCAACTGCTTTTACAGCATCAATATCAAGACCTGAATCAGGTTCATCCAATATTGCAATATTTGGTTTTAATACTAACATTTGCATTACTTCAGATCGTTTCTTTTCTCCACCAGAAAAACCTTCATTGAGATATCTACTTAAAAAAGAGGGGTCTAAGCCAACATTATCCAAATTTCTTTTTACATATTCATGGAATTCTTTAACAGTAATGAAAACTTCTCTGTCTTTCTGATCTTCAAGTAATGACTTGTTTAGAGCATTATATGCATTTCTTAAAAAATGTGAATATCCAACTCCTGAAATTTCTATTGGATATTGAAAACCTAGAAACAAACCTTGTTTTGCTCTTTCATCGGTAGATGATTCAAGAATACTTTTCCCTTTTACATTTATTTCACCTGAGATAATGGAATACTTGGGATGACCTAAAAGTACATTTGCTAAGGTGCTTTTACCTGAACCATTCGGACCCATTATGGCATGTACTTCATTCTTGTCTATATCTAAACTCAAACCTTTAAGAATTTCTTTTCCATCAATACTTGCACGTAAATTCTTGATTTCTAAAAAAACCATAATCTTGTAACTATCTTGCGAACATAATATAAGGATATCCTAAATTATTAAAAATAGATATGATTTTGCCTAAAAAAAATATAAGTTATTCTTTATTCTATCTTTAGCGTTCCTGTCATGTATGGGTGTACTGCACAATAGTAAGCGTAATCTCCAGGACTGATTTCTTGTGTATCTATTATTGCAGCCTCTCCTGCATTTATAATACTGGTATCAAATACTTTTCCTGCGTCTGGATCGTTAGGACCTTCACCATTCGTAACAGTATGAGGTACAGTGTCAACATTATCAACCTTAATTATATCACCAGCTTTTACAGATAATTCCTTTGGATCATAATCTGGATTCCCTTGTGTTGCTGCTCCTTCTAAAATGGTTAGGGTAACGTCTGGCTCGACAGAAGACACATCTACCGAGGATTTCGCTCCGGCACTCGCCTCTGCTGGTTTAGGAGGTAAATCTTGTCTATAAATAGATCGTGTGTCTCCGGCAGTAGGTACAAGTCCCATGAATATGGTATATGTTATAACTCCTACTATAGCTCCAAGACCTAGAATAGCCACGAAAATAATCTTTTCATTAAGTCCCATTTATCTAACTAATAATAGATTAGAAAGGGTCTTATTTAATTTTTTTAAATCTAACAATCATATTATTTTTAAATGTGCACCCCAAGTCATGAATTGCCTAACATTGATCTTTTCTCAAGATGAAATTAATATAAGTATAAAAATTAATTTATCTTAATTCAACTTATTTTGAGAATATCCTGGTATTAACATTTTTTATATAAAAAGATTATCATATTTATAATGTCTATATGTAACTAGGTGGTATGTATAATTCCATAAAATGTTCTATATGTGATAATATAATAAATCTCTTTAAATACAAATCAATGAAAGACTGGCAAATAAATGGATATTTATGTAGCAATTGTTATTCCAAAAAGATAAAAGAACATTACGTTCACAAAAAAGAAGATACTCTAAAAAATTAACTTAAATTAATAAAGTAGATGTCTTAAAAAAACATATATCTCCCTTTAAATTTTTAGGTTTTTTTAAATTCCATTTAGTCATATTCGGTAGATTTTTAAGAGTCTTTTGAACAAAAAACGATACTAAATATTGAATTTATCTATAAATGTTTTACAAGAAACAGATGAGAAAATAGTACTCCAATTCACTAATATGCCAAGACAGTATTTGAATGCAATCCGTAGGATTTCAATTAGTGAGGTTCCTACTTTAGCAATAGATGATGTTGTGATTTTGGAAAACTCTTCTGTCATGCATGATGAAGCTATTGCTCATAGATTAGGTCTTATACCATTAAGAACAGAATTAAATAAATTTGTGTTACCTCAGCATTGCGATTGTAATAATACTTTAGGTTGTTCTAAATGTCGTGTATTGTTAATCCTTGATTCTGAATCTACTGAAAAAACTAGAATTGTTACTTCAGGAGATCTAGTATCAGAAGATGAATTTGTAAAACCAGTAAGTATGAATATTCCTATAATTACATTAGCACCTGGTCAGAAATTAAAATTCGAAGCATATGCCCGACTAGGTACAGGTAAAGACCATGCAAAGTGGCAACCTACTACCGCTGCCATAGTAAAAGATGGAAATGATGCAAATGAATCTATATTGATAATAGAGACTACTGGTTCCTTGACTCCCGAGGAAATCTTAAAATCGGCTGTTAATATTATCAATACAAAATTAACTACTTTAGGCGATGTTGTAAAAAATCTAGATTTTCAAAGTGCTATCTAGGTAGGTTTATTTGGGGATTGTTACTATGGAAGAGGATAAGGTCATATGATTACTTACCCTTTAAATAATACTATATCGAGTTTGCGTAATGCATATAGAGAAAAACAAAGTCCTATTTGGAAATCTATAGAAAAAAAATTTAAACGAACTAGATCAAGGCAATCTGAGGTAAATATTGGTAAGTTGGACAATATAACCAAGGAAGGAGATGTTGTAATTGTTCCAGGCAAAGTATTAGGTTCTGGAATGCTTCAACATAAAATAATACTTAGTGCATTTGCTATATCAGTTCCAGCAATGAAAAAAATAGTTGATTCAGGTGGAAAAGTTATTACCATTAATGAACTTGTTGAACAATATCCAGATGGAAAAGGTGTAAGAATAATTGGGTAAAAGTAAGAAAAATATCAATAATGCTACCTCCAAAATTGATAATAATATTACAAAACAAATAACTGTTGATGTATCGAATTGTATTGCCGGCAGAGTTTGCTCTCACGTTGCAAAACTTCTACTTCAGGGGAATAGAGTATCAATCATCAATTCAGAAAAAGCTATGTTATCTGGAAATCGTTATACAATAATTGATGAATATAAAAAACGTCTTGAAGTAGGTTCTGTTACAAATCCTATTCATGGCCCATATCATCCAAGAAGACCTGATAGAATTTTAACAAAAATGGTACGAGCTATGACTCCAAGAAGAAAACCAAGTGGAATTTCCGCCTTCAAGAGATTAAGAGTATATATAGGAATACCAAAGGAATTAGGGTCAAAAGAAATAAAAATATTCGACGATACGAAGATAACCAAATCTGAATCCTATTATATAACTATTGGCGAGGTTGCCAAGGAAATAGGATGGAAAGGAGAGTAAATAGAAAATGGTAAAAACAACAATAGTTGATCTGTATCCAGGGCAAAGAAAAACATCAAGAGCAGTAGCAACTATATCTAAGGGAAATGGAAAAATTAGAGTTAATAATATTCCAGCAGAGGTTATACAACCAGAAATATCTAGAGAATTGATTTTAACACCAATTAACATAGTAGGTGATTTACGCAATAAAATAGATATAAGCGTAAAAGTTGAAGGTGGTGGGTTTATGGGACAAGCTTTTGCTGTTGCAGTTGCAATATCTAGAGCCTTAACTGGGGAAGCAAAAGGTGCTCGAGATCCAAAAGATCATCCATTATCAAAAAGTATTAGGCAAGATATCCATAAAAGAATAAATGAATTCGATAGACATCTTCTAGCAGGAGATCCAAGGCAGACAGAATCCAAAAAATTTGGTGGTCCTAGCGCAAGACGAAAGAAACAAAAATCATATCGCTAAACCAAATATTATTTTTGTAAATTAATATATTCGTAATTTAACACCTACAATACATGCATATATACTACATTAGTATTTTTTTAATTTATGACTGATAATAAATTAACAATAGTTCGTTTAGTTGCTGATAACGATAAATTTGAGATTTTAGTAAAGCCTGATCCTGCATTAGATTATAAACTAGGCAAGAAAATTGATCTATCAAATATATTGGTATCTGATGAAATATATTCTGATGCTAATAAGGGTACAAGAATAGCTGAGGAAAAACTTGTTAGAAAATTCAAAACTATCGATTCAACTGAAATAGCTAAACAAATACTAGAACAAGGAGAAATTAATCTAACAACTGAACAACGTAGAAGGATGGTGGGAGAAAAGAAAAAACAGATTATTCAATATATAAATAAAAATTTTATTGATCCGAAAACACACATTCCTCATCCACCAGTAAGAATCGAAAATGCGATGGACCAAGTAAGATTAATAATCGATCCTTTCAAGAAACCTGAAGACCAAGCTAAAAAAGTTATAGATTCCATAAGAAAAATTTTACCATTGAAATCTGAAACACTACAATTAGTTGTAACTATCCCGCCACAGTTTTCTGCACAATCTTATAGTGTTTTGAAGAACATAGGGGATTTAAAAGATGAAAAATGGTTGCACGACGGTTCTTTGAGAGCCATAATTGAAATAAACGCAGGAATCAAAGGGACGTTCATCGAAAGAATTAATTCTGCAACTAAAGGTTCTGCACAAGTCCAAGAGCAATAATAACAATAATAAATATCTTTTATTAACAGAACATTGAAAGTGAGAATAGATCAAAGATTTTTATACCAAAATCTGAATAAAATACTTATCTTTGTAATTTTTGTCAAAAAGGAGATGTTGTTCTGATTTATGTTAGAAATAAAGAAAAAATATGTTATTCCTGGAGATGTTATCGTAGAAGGCAATTATAAACCTCTCATGAATGTAATTAAAAAAGAGAATTCAATAATATCTACACGAATAGGAATTGCAGAATCAAGTAAAGACGGAATAAGGGTAATTCCACTATCTGGTATATATATTCCAAGGATTAATGACATCGTAATTGGAAAAATAATAGATAATTCTTCTTTATCTTGGGAAGTGGATATAAATTCATGTTTTTCAGCTCATTTACCAGCTCAAGACGTATTTGGAAGAGATTTTTCCCCAGCAAGAGACGATATGAAAAAAAGATTTGCTCCAGGCGATTTACTTACTGCTAGGATAATTGCTTTTGATAGAACACGTGATCCTATGTTATCTATTCAAGAAAGAGACTTGGGGAAAATATTACATGGTGAATTTTTAAAAATATCATCTACACGTGTTCCCCGTCTCATAGGTAAAAGAGGGTCAATGATACAAACAATTGAACAAGCTACTCAGACAAAAATATTGATAGGACAAAATGGAATTCTAGTTGTAAGTGGACAAAATCATGAAGGAATGAATCTGGCATTTCAGGCTATTAAAATGGTCGAAGACGAAGCCCATACATCAAATCTTACTCAAAAAGTTAAGGATTTATTGAATGTACAAGACGAATCACCACAAAAAGAAGGAGATAATACTACTGTAGGTAAAGAAGGATACATTAATAATAATGAAAATAATTCAGAAACAAATGATATTGAAACCAATAACAATACTAGTGAAATTACAATTTCTAAAGGAGAATCTTCTTAATTAGTGGGAAGGTTGTGAGAAATGAATGAAACTATTCTAATAGATGAGTCTGGAAAACGTACAGATGGTCGCTCAATAGATGAGTTGCGTGAAATTAAACTTACTATAGGAGTATTAAAAAAGGCGAATGGATCTGCATTCATAGAATTTGGTAAAAATAAAATAATAGTAGCAGTATACGGACCAAGAGAAGTTCACCCAAAACATATGGCTCAACCAGATAAATGTGTATTAAGATGTAGATATCATATGTCCCCATTTTCAACTGATACGCGTAAAAATCCAGCTCCCTCCCGAAGAGAAATTGAAATCTCTAAGGTAATTAGAGAAGCTTTAGAACCTGCTGTAGTGTTGGAAGACTATCCTCGTGCTGCTATTGATATCTTTGTTGAAGTGCTACAAGCAGATGGAGGTTCGAGATGTGCTGGAATAACTGCTGCGTCGGTAGCTTTAGCTGATGCAGGAATAAACATGCGTGATTTGGTAGCTGCTTGTGCAGCTGGTAAAATAAATAACAAAATAGCATTGGATATAAATGATGTAGAAGATAAAGAAGGTTCAGCTGATATGCCTGTTGCTTACCTGCCTAATCTAGAACAAATAACATTATTACAACTAGATGGAATATTAAATAAATCACAATTTACTGAATGTTTGGAAAAAGCATTGCAAGGATGTAAAATGGTATACGAAATACAGCGAAAAGCTTTGATGGAAAAATATTTTGGTAATGATTTATCTCTTGATGATGAAAATACTGAGGAGATTAAAGAATGAGCTTATCTAGGAAATCTCCTATAATACTTGAATACCTACGTAAGCGTCAAATGCTGGATCTGTTGACTACTGGAAAAAGACTTGATGGAAGAAATCTAGATGAACTTAGGAAATTAGAAATAGATTTTGATGTAATCAAGAAGGCAGATGGCTCAGCTCAAGTAAAGTTAGGAAATTCTGAAGTTATTGCTGGTATAAAAGTTGAGACAGGGGAACCATTTGAGGGATTAGAGCATAAAGGGGCTCTAATTGTTACTGCTGAAGTTTTACCTACTGCGTCTCCTTTCATTGAACCTGGACCTCCAGATGAAGACACTATTGAGCTTGCAAGAGTGGTAGATAGGGGGATAAGAGAGTCTGAAATGGTAGATTTGGAAAAATTAGTATTAATTCATGGGAAAATTGTTTATACTATATTTGTAGACTGTAGCATAATTAATGCAGATGGGAATCTCTTTGATGCTACTTCTTATGCTGTAATTTCTGCTTTAACTAGCTGTAAATTACCAATTTTTGAAATCCAAGATGATGTGGTTATAAATACAGGTAACAAAAAGGATCCACCCATTACTACATTACCAGTATCAATAACTGCAATAAAGATAGGAGATACTATCCTTCTAGATCCAACCTCGGAAGAAGAATCATGTATGGAAGCAAGAATAACAATAACTACCAATTCCAATGGGGAATATACTGCCATTCAAAAAGGTTCGACTGGCTCATTCACATTGGATCAAATAAAATATGTTGCCGATATAGCAAGAAATAAAGGAGAGCAAATACGAGAAAAAATAAAGGAGCTCATGAAATCATAAATGGTAACTAGAAGTAAAAAAAGTCAAAAGGGATTAAAAGGTCTTGGAACCAAATTTGGAGCTACTGTAAGAAAAAGATACGGAAGTGTTTATAGAACACTAAAACAAAAAAGACGTTGTCCTGCCTGTAGCTCTTTAAGATTTTCACGGATAGCGTGTGGAATTTGGTTTTGTCCAAAATGTAATTTTAAAGTTGCTGCGGGTGCATACGATATAAATATTGAAAAACTTTAGAGCTAATATCAATATTTCTTTCCAACTCTCTGATGAAAAAACAAATATTTTTGTAAAGTCAATATTTGTATCCCTAAAACCAGACATAGATATTCTCGAAATGCCACCAGTAGAAATATTTTCTTTCTACCACTCGAAAAATCTATATTTTTCAGTAAATACAAATGGTTCTGACTTATCAAATTTCCGATCTATACTTAATTCATATCTCAGGTTAGTTCAAACAACGTCTTGTTGTTTAATTGACTCATTTGAGATCTAAAGTAATCGGTAGACGAAATGTTTCTTGTTAAAGGAATAATAAAAACTCATTAATCTTGTTGCAAAGCGAATCTATTAATTATCAGGTGTAACTTCTAACAATATATTTATATTAAATCCATTTATAATTTAAAACAAGTTGAGTCAAGAAAATGAATTACCTCCTTGGCTTAAAGAACAAATATCCAGATTGCAACAACTTCAACAAAATTTACAAGCAATTATGGTACAAAAGCAACAAATTGAATTGGAAATTGTTGAAACTGATAGAGCTTTGGAGGAATTGAACAAAACAAAAACTTCTGATTCTATTTATAAGAATGCTGGACCTTTATTGATAAAAACAGAAAAAGCTGATGTCGAAAAAGAATTAGCTGAAAAAAAAGAATTAGCAAATACGAGAGTAATGGTATTAAGCAAGCAAGAATCAAGAGTAAAGGAAAATCTAAAAGAAGTTGAAAATAAGATTAATCAAATGATTAAAGGAGCTCCACCTAGCCAACAATAGTAACGATTTCTTGTCCCGTAATTTGAACAGTTAAAGTAAAATAGCAAATTTATTGAAATATAATTGTGTCTTTTCGGATAGTTGTTGATAAAAGAGAAAAAAATTCTCGAATTCCTGATTTTTTAATAACAAACAACTTACATGTGGATTTTGCAAATCTCACAGTAGGCGATTATATTATATCTCCAGAAATAGCGATAGAAAGAAAGACTATTAATGATCTGATTAATTCTATTTACGATGGAAGACTTTTTGTTCAATGTTCAGAATTGATGCATTTTTATTCTAAGCCCCTTTTAATTATTGAAGGAAATATAAATCAATTAGTGGTAGATATTGAAACTGATAGTAATTCTAGTCAGATAAGAAAGGTGTCATATGATACTATTACTAAAATCTATGAGGCACTGGCAACAATTGCAATAATTTTTAGGATACCAATTATCCATACACCTTCAGCTGAATATACTACAAAATTTATAATTTCATTAAGAAACAAGGTCATTCGAACTGGTACATCTATAGATGGTCCATTAATAAAAAAAATCAAGAAAGGAAATAAAATACATTTACAACAATTATCCATTTTATCTTCATTACCTGGAGTAGGAGACAAACTAGCTATAAGGTTACTCAAAAAATTCAAAACACCTTTAAGAGCGCTTAATGCTACTGTTGCTGAATTATCTATGATTCCAGGATTTGGAATAGCAAGAGCAGAGAGAATTAAAAAAATACTAAATTTCGAATCACAAGAAAAATATTTAACAACTCAAAAAACATTATGGCAATAACATTGTATCAAATATTTACATCATCAATAAAAAAACTGAAGTCAATTTGAAACTTGTAAAGAAACTGGAAATAAAATCTAAAGAAAATATAATAAACTTTCTTAATAGCCAGTCAGTAGGCAGAATTGCAACAATAGATCAATTTGGTTATCCACAAGTAATACCAATGAATTTCGTCTATGTCCAAGCTCAAATCGATAATTCTATTATAAATCAAGATGCTATTTATATGCACTCTTATCCCTTAGGTGAAAAGATAGACAATATAAAAAGAAATTCAAAAACAGGGTTTGAAGTAGATAAACATATAGCTTTTCTACCATCATATTACTTTCATCCAACAGACGCCTCTCAAGCAGATACACTGTATATCAGTGTAGTTATAAAGGGGAAATCTTTCATAGTTGAAAATAATGACGAAAAAGCCTTTGCTCTTAATGCTCTGATGGAAAAATATCAAAAAGAAGGCAAATACAAAAGACTGGATCCAAGAATGCAATCAGTACGAACAGTAACAGTTATAAAAATTATTCCATTGGACTTACATGGAAAATACAAAATAGGACAACATTGGGTTCCATCCTATAGATTAAAAATCGCTCAAAATATTCTAGCTAGAGAAGGTCATCAAGGAAGCCATATTTTGAATATAATGGGTATCAAAATACTCCCAGATAATACATTAGAACTAGAAAGACAACCATTTTTATGATCTAATTCTGAATTTTAAGTTTAATCATTTTGTCCACATATCTGAAATGCAAACATGATATATCCAAATATCCTGCCATCTTGTCTTATTGAATAAAAATTATTAGTATTTTTAGGCATCAATTGATATTTTAACTCCTTCGCTTTCTCTTGCGTTATTTTTATTTCTTGTAATCTATGTAATTTGAGATCTCTCAGATCAAATGTTTGTTCACCTAAATTTTTAAAAGTTGCGATTATAGCTATAATTCTATTTGGATTTTCTTTGTCAATTAATACATTATAAATTAAATCATCACCATGATCGAAAGGATCAGGAGTGGTAAATGGATCAATATTAAATGATTCTAAAATTTTGTCTCGTAGACTGTATGAAAGCTCATTCATAATCGCAATATCTGATATATCTAGTGTTTTAAGAGAGGTGCTACTTGGAGGAGTTATTTCAGAGGACAACACGTTAATTCTTTTGATACTATGTTATATAATTTTACTTTCTTTTGTAGTGTAGGCTGTTTTTATCTTACTCAAAGTATTTTACTCTTTCTTTTTTAAACTCTCGTGAGCTAAAGAGAATTTTATAGGTGTTTATTTTTATAATATCGGAGATTTCTTTTGCAATTTTTTCTGCAGATTCAATACTACGTGCATGAATCATACTAAAGAGATTAAATTCCCAATCTGGGTAGGTTGGTCTTCTATAACAATGACTCACCTGAGAAAAGGAAGCCAATTTGTATCCGATGTCATCAATAATGTCATTAGGGACCTTCCAAACTATCATTCCATTTGCAGTAAAACCTGCATCTCTGTGTCTTAATATAGCTGCATACCTCCTCATTATCCCTACTTTTTCGAATTTTTTTGCTTTTTCAAAAAGGTCGTTAGTAGTAATATTTAACTTGCATGCGCTTTTCCTAAATGGCTCTGGTATTATTTCTAAATCCTTCTGTAGTTCTCTGATAAAATCTTTATCAGAATCACTTAAATGTATCTTTTCTGGATTCAATTCCTTAATTTTATCAGTTGGTTTGGGATTTACAGAGTCTTCGTTAACCATATCCAACTTCACTCCTATTTTATACATTTTAAGGGTTGGAAGTAATCGATATTTAATTACTCCATCCAAAGATGACATTTTATCCAAAATAATTTTCATATCTGAGCCAGGAGGGATAGCTAAAGTGAACCACATGTTAAATTCATGATTTCTCTCATAATTATGACTAACACCTGGATGTTTGTTAATTTCATTTGCCACTGAAGTCAATTTCTCTGGTTTTACTGCAAAAGCAATCAACGCACTTTTATAACCTAATTTTCTTGTATCAAAAATTGCATTTATTTGCCTTATTATTCCATTTCCTTTCATGTACGATATTCTTTTCATAACATCTATTTCCGAGATATTGTAGCGTTTAGCAATATCAAGGAAAGGTCTATCTATAAGAGGAAAAAACCATTGAATTTCATTCAAAATTTTTCTATCGAGTAAATCTAATCGATTTACTTGTATAGACTCAGTCAATTTTTGTTGAATAATGCTATCATCTATTAAAAACTTATGGGTTTAGAACCAAACCTGATTTTAAAGAACTTTAGACATTAATTGCTTTTGTTGGAATAAATACTTATTTTAAATAAATCTTTATTCATTTACTATCTTATTAAAATGTAATTCGTATCGTGAATTAAATTTATAAAATACTTTAAATCGTTAATAATTGAATAAAAATTAATGAAAAGTAAAAAGATTCAAAACGATTTCGATGATATGATGGATTATGATAATAAGAATAATAAAGGAGAATCAGATTTGAATCTAGATACTTCAAAGAATATAGATTCAGATATTTTAGATAACAAGAATAATCAAAAGAAATATACAAATTCAGATATTGATACAGAAGAGAAAGCTAACCAATTACGATCAACAAATAATTCAAGATCTTCTGACTCTAAGTTTTTTGCAATTAGAATAACTGGAGGTCAAGAAAATATAGTCGCTAATGTAATACAAAATAAGATCAATTCTAAGAAGATCGATTTGTATTCTGTTCTAATACTAGAACACTTCAAGGGTTATGTTATAGTTGAAGCGCCTGATTCTAACATTGCATATGAAGCCCTTTATGGAATCAGACATGTGAGAGGCCAAATACGAGGGGACCTACCATTTAGCGATATAGAAAAGTATCTTGTCAAGAAACCAGTAGTAACTGAACTTAATATCGATGATACGGTAGAAGTAATTGCCGGTCCATTCAAGTCCATGAAAGCAAAAATTACACGTGTAGATTATGAAAAACAGGAAGTTACTGTTTTGTTACTGGATTCACCGTATCAAATTCCTGTTACTGTTGATGCAAATTATTTAAAGAAAACACCATGATACCCTCATCAATAATTAATTTTATCTTGTTATATTAATATAAAATAATTTGAAGACTATTTATATTTGGGGGTAATCTTTTTTTGATATGGGAGAAAAAAAATCAATATCTGCTTTAGTTACAGGAGGAGAAGCGAATGCAGGACCTCCTTTAGGACCAGCATTAGGGCCTTTAGGTATTAATGTATTACAGGTAGTAAATACAATAAATGATAAAACCAAGGATTTTCCTGGTATGAAGGTTCCTGTCAAGGTAGAAGTAGATTCTGAAACTAAAAAATTTAATGTTGAGGTAGGTATACCACCAACAACAGCTCTTATTGCTAAGGAGATTGGAATCACAAAAGGTTCAGGAACAGCTGGAAAAGATTATGTAGGAAATATATCAATGTCGGGAATAGTTAAAATTGCGAGAATGAAGATGGATGTATCTTATGCATTAGATTTAAAAAATTCATCAAAGGAGATTATCGGGTCTTGTGTTAGCAACGGAATAAAAGTTGAAAATAAACCTGCTAAAGAGATATACATCGACATTAATTCTGGAGTCTATGATTCATTATTTGAATAAAACTCATTTTTATTCTAAATATATCTCTGCTTCGTAGAAACCATCCCATAATAGTTAACAAATTTAGCATCCTATGGGTATTGTATGCTATAGATAAGCACCAACTCATTATTCTGCATTCTTATAATTATAGAGTTGATATGTACTCCAAACAATCTCTTTATAACTGAATAGTTTCATCCTTTTTACGCCGATTGGACAAAATCTTGTTGTAATTACGTTTCATTTCCTTTCTATATTTACCACAAGTTTTCATATTGATACCTGTTGATATCTTTGAGACATTCTACTGAATCAATGTATTTTCTCTCTTACAATGATATGATTTTCCTCACTATCATATGTTATAGCTGTAACTGTTACAGATACAGATTTTATTTTTGATATTTTGTTAACTTTGGTTTGAAATCTATGTTATCGTGCCTGCTGGTAACAGGAGCTCGTCTTATCTTGATGTTGCAGATTATCTATTTAAGAACGTCTGCTCCTATTGACTGTTTAGCATATTTCTTTCGTAGTTTTGCTCTATTGGTATATTACTCGGATGCATCTGGTATTTTGAATCCAGTAGCATCTATGCTAGCAAATATGTGTCTCGTATTCTAAAAGAGGATAAATGAAGAGATTATTCTAAGTATCGTGATGTTGATTCTATTAGAAAATTTCTGTAGTGTTGTATCATACGGTATCTTGGATAGTTGTAGAAATAGTCCTAGATAATATACTTCAACAAGCCAATCTGTAAACATTCTGTAACTCATATTCATACTGTCTTATTGTAAGTGTTGTCATACAATAAAGATGTAATTACTACTCTTTCCATGGATGTATAATGTAATTCTACAATGTTTGAGAATAGAAAATAACCGATCTGCTAATCTAACATTTTTGGATTTTTTACTCAATATTGACAAATAGAAGATAGTTATCTATGATCTTTTCTAGATCCTACATCTCCAAAAATGTAAATATTGCAGAAAATTAAAATATCCCCAATTCTGTCAGATTCTTAGAGATTAATTTTAGGTGAAAATGGTAAGATGTCAATTCAACAAGGTTCAGCTGGTGGCGTACCAGTATTAATATTAAAAGAAGGAGCTACTCAAACAAAAGGTAGAGATGCACAAAAGAACAATATTACTGCAGCAAAGCTTATAGCAGAAATAGTTCGTTCGAGTTTGGGTCCACGAGGAATGGATAAAATGTTAGTGGATGGTCTAGGCGATGTTACCATAACAAATGATGGTGCAACCATTCTCAAAGAAATAGATGTCCAACATCCTGCAGCAAAAATGATGGTGGAAATAAGTAAAGCTACTGATAACGAAGTTGGGGATGGTACTACTTCTGTTGTAGTTTTAGCTGGTGCATTAATTGAGAAAGCTGAAGATCTTATTACAAAAGATGTTCATCCTACCATAATAGTTGATGGATACAGAAAAAGTGCCCTGAAAGCTATCGATATTCTTAATAAAATTGCACAAAAAGTTGAGGGAAATGAACAAGAGAGTCTAATAAAAATAGCAAAAACTTCTATGCAAACTAAATTAGTATCAAAAGAGGCTAATGAATTAGCTGAAAATGTAGTAAAGGCTGTTTTGCAAGTGTCTGAAACATTCGATTCCAAAAATAAAGTAGACATAGATGATATAAAAGTAGAAAAAAAAGCAGGAGGATCTTTAAAAGATACAACTCTAATTCAGGGGATAGTGCTTGACAAAGAAGTAGTTCATGGTGGGATGCCAAAAAGGATAGAGAAAAGCAAAATTGCGTTATTGAATTGCGCATTAGAAATAGAAAAGACAGAATTCGATGCAAAAATAAACATCAGTTCTCCTGATCAAATGAAAATGTTTCTTGAAGAAGAAAATAGAATGCTAAAAGATATGGTGGAAAAAATTCAATCTATCGGTGCTAATGTAGTTATTTGTCAAAAAGGTATAGATGATATTGCACAACATTATTTGGCCAAAGCAGATATTTTGACAGTTCGTAGAGTAAAAGAAAGTGATATGACAAAGTTGGCAAGAGCTACTGGTGCTCGCGTAGTAAACAATATTGATGATCTTACTTCAAATGACTTGGGAAGTGCAGACCTTGTAGAAGAACGAAAGGTAGAGACAGATAAATGGGTTTTCGTTGAAGGATGCAAACATCCAAAGTCAGTTACAATCTTGATAAGAGGAGGATCTCAGAGGGTAGTAGACGAGGCGGAACGTTCTATTCATGATGCACTTATGGTAACAAAAGATGTTTTAGAGAAACCAGCCATAGTCGCTGGTGGCGGATCTCCAGAAGCTTATGTTGCAAGCAAATTAAGAGAATGGACTAGTACATTGACGGGAAGGGAACAATTAGCAGCTGAAAAATTTGCTGAATCTCTAGAAGTTATCCCAATTACACTCGCAGAAAATGCTGGAATGGATCCTATTGATACTGTAACCGATTTAAGAGCTAAACAAAGCAAGGGTACAAAGTGGGTAGGTATTGATGCAAGAAATGCCAAAATTACAGACATGTCAAAACTCGATATATTTGAACCAGTTAGTGTTAAAGAGCAAATCATAAAATCTGCAACAGAAGTAGCATCAATGATATTACGCATAGATGATGTGATAGCCTCTAGTAAATCAGGCGGACCACCTGGTGGCGGTGGAATGCCTCCTGGTGGAATGGGAGAAATGTAATAAAATTAAGTATTTTTTAAAATATCTTCAAATATTTCAATCTATTTTTTTAAATAGATTAGAAGTAAACAAACTGTTCTATTTTTATTCCCATTAATTAAAATAAATTATGTATATATTATAAAGATGAATTATCTGGAGAAAGTCAATCAATAACCTACTTAGTTATTTGTCTTGTGAAATACATAAATGAATATTAAATTAAAACGATACTAAACAGATGTATTAATAAACTATTTATATTAATATCTATATGCCTCAGTTGTTGAAATTTAGCCAATCAAAAACTATCCTTATTGTATCTATAATTTATCTCATTATCTTCTTTGCATTATCTTCAGGTCTCATAAATGCCATACTTGAAGGATCTAATTTACCTGAAGGTATCACTTTCATTCCCTCCCGATCTATACAAACTATAAACGAAACCCTGATTATGACATTCATACTTTTTGTTGGTATGGGGGGCGCATTTCTCCTCTATAAATCAGGATTTGCAATAACATCAAAAACCCAATATGGATTTTTGGCAGGAGGATTTTTTACAATCGTAATGTCATTACTACTTGGTTTAATGTTGATTAATAATAAAATTTAATTTTATGACCATTAAATGTTCTATTCTTATATCTTTCGTAATATCATTTTATAACTAACTATCCTAGTTAACATTTATTTATTTAATAATTGTCTTTTCTCTTAATGTTAACTGGATTATTCATAGGTCGCTTTCAACCCTTGCATTACGGTCATATAGAAGGTATCAAATTCGCTTTAAAAGATATTAATTTATTGATCATAATTGTAGGTAGTGCCCAAGCTAGCCATGACTTGAGAAACCCTTTTACAGCAGGTGAAAGAATAGAAATGATAAGAAATACTTTAATAAAAATTGATGAAATTGATATTAATAGGATTCTTATAATTCCAGTTCCAGATACAAATGTACATGCACTTTGGACATACAGTCTAGATTTACTAGTTCCCAGATATGATATTGTTTTTACCAATGATCCATTTACAATTATCTTATACAAAGAAAGAAGAATCAAAATATCTCAACCAACACTCTACTATAGAAAAAAATTTACGGGAACGTTAATAAGGAATGCTATGATTAGAGAGGGAAATTGGAAACAATTATTACATCCAGAAACAACCAAAGTAATAGAAGAGATATCTGGTATTGAACGATTAAAAAAAATCTGGGCAAAATCTAGGGAACAGCAGGATTAGATTATAATTATCCATAAAAGGCAATTATTTTATGTCAAACGATGAAACTATGACTTCTGTATTAGAAAAAACGAAAATAGGTGATATTATTAACATATGTCTAAAGGATAATACCACAATAATGGGGAGACTTATGCCAAGATATGAGTATGAAAAAGGAGACCATATAGTAATAAAACTACAAAATGGCTATAATGTTGGGCTCAAAATTGAAAAGATTAAATCTATCAATACTTTAGTTTCAGATCTAGCAAAAGATCAATCAAGAAATAATATGAATAATTCCAAATCTACAAATATTGATCATTCTAGCCTAGATAAATTAAAATCTGATCTCCCACAAATTTTGTTGTTAAGTACAGGAGGAACAATAGCAAGCAAGATAGATTATCGTACTGGTGGGGTAACTCCTGTTCTCTCAGCTCAAGACCTTTACAATTCAGTTCCAGAACTTTCGGAATATGCAAAAATAGATACTGAGATTCTAATAAATGAGTATAGTGAAAATATAGGACCTAAAGAATGGAACTTAATTGTTTCTAAAATCGTACAGAAAATAAATTTAGGAATATACAATGGAATTATAGTTTCACATGGTACTGATACTATGAGCTATACTGCCTCCGCATTAAGTTTCGCCTTACAAAACATTCCAATTCCTGTAATTCTGGTTGGGGCTCAAAGATCGTCAGATCGACCTTCCTCAGATTCATCTTCCAATTTAATTTCTGCTGTGATTTGTGCAACCCAATTAAAATATTCCGGGGTCTTTGTCGTTATGCATGCTAGTATGTCTGATGACCTTATAGCTTGTCATATTGGAACACGTGTTAGAAAAAATCATACAAGCAAAAGAAATGCTTTTCAGTCAATTGATACATATCCTCTAGCAACAGTCGATAAGAATCGAATTATCATGGATGATAAAACTATTTCCAATGTCAATTTAAACGAGAGATCCTTTGAATCTGGAAAAAACAAATTGCATGAAATAATTCCTTCTAAATTCGATGAAAGAGTATTTTTATTAAAATATTATCCAGGTTTTAATCCAAAATTGATAGAATATGTTACTAATAACGGATACAAGATAATAGTTATTGAGGGGACTGGATTAGGCCATTTGAATAAAAATTGTCTTTTTTACTTGAAGAATGCAATAACATCAGGAGTTTTAGTATTTATGACATCGCAATGTATATGGGGTAGAACAAGTCTAACCGTATACGATACTGGAAGAGATTTAATCAAAATTGGAGTTATTCCTTTATCAAACATGCTTTCTGAAACAGCTGTAGTAAAAGCAATGTGGCTGTTAGGAAACGAAAACAATCGTAATTCCATTCTAAAAAAAATGCAAGAAAATATATCTAATGAAATAATCCCAATATCTCATATTCTAAGCTGATAATGATTATAATGATTAAAATATACAATTTATTGCATAAATATTGTGATAGCAAATTCAAAAGAAATTGTTCTAAAAGTTGGTTTTGAGATTCATCAACAGTTATTAACAAAAACAAAATTATTTTGCAATTGTGGTTGCATAGAACCTGAGAATTATGATTCATACTTCTTTAGAAAATTACGTCCAGCACAAAGTGAACTTGGTTCCTATGACCAAGCAAGTTTATTCGAATTCTCAAAGATGCGTACAATCAAATATTATTCTTCTTTTGGGTCCAGTTGTTTGGTAGAAGCCGATGAAGAACCACCTCATAGAATTAATAGCGATGCTCTGGAAACTGCATTAATTATTTCTTTAGCATTAAGTTCTAAAATAGTAGATGAGATAAACGTAATGCGAAAAATAGTAATCGACGGGTCAAATACCAGCGGCTTCCAAAGAACAATGTTGATTTCATTAGGGGGATATCTAGATGTAGATAACAAAAAAGTAGGAGTACAAACAATCTGTTTAGAAGAAGACTCTGGAAAATTGATATCTGATGATGGAAACATTAAAGAATATGGACTTGATAGACTAGGAATCCCATTGATAGAAATTGCTTTGGAACCTGTTACTGGTACCCCATCGGAAATAATGAAAATAGCCCTCACATTAGGAAGACTTTTACGAGCAAGCAAAAGAGTTGCCAGAGGAATAGGAAGTATTAGACAAGATGTCAATATTTCCATTAATAATGGTATTGGTGTAGTTGAAGTAAAAGGAGTCCAAAGATTAGATCAACTTATCAAAGTAATCGAATATGAATCAATTAGACAACATGGTCTATTATTAATTGCAGAAAAATTGAAAAAAGAAAGACTTGAAAATATAATAGCAGATAATGTACGTGAAATAACAGATATCTTTATAAATTCACAATCAAAAACAGTTAAAAAAATATTAAGTAATACTAATCATACTATCAAAGCCATTAGAGTAAAAAATTTTAAAGGTTTTTTTGGTTATGAACCATATCCAAATATAAGAATAGGGAAACAATTGGGTGAATTGGTACGTTTTTATGGATTTGGTGGAATATTTCACTCTGATGAATTACCAAACTATGGGATTACAGAAAAAGAAGTTGACAAAATAAAGGAAATATTAGAAATAGATGATAAAAAAGATGGTTTTATCATTATAGGAGGGCCCAAAGAGAGAATGTCTGTTGCTATAGATGCACTATGTAAACGATTAGAAATTGTAAAATTAGGAGTACCTTCTGAGACTAGATCTGCATTGATAGATGGCACTACAATATATAGCAGACCAAAACCCGGATCGGCTAGAATGTATCCAGAGACAGATGTTCCAGTATATAATATAAAGAATGATCTTGTACTTTCTCTCAGAAAAAAAGTACCTAAATCTTGGAACGAAACAATAACTCAATTAAGCAAAAAATACAAAATAAATAAAACACTAAGCGAAAAAATTTTTGATTCGATATATTTTGAAATATTTGAAGAATTATCGTTATCCACAAAACTTGCTCCTTCTTTCATAGCTTCAAAACTTACAGAAGATGTCATTAATTTAGAAAGACAGGGTTATGAATCAAATAATTTAACAAAAGAAATACTTGTCGATATTTTCAAGAAAATCGATTCAGGTCAAATTGCAAAGGAATCTGTATTTCCAATTTTTGAGAAACTTATGAAAAAAGAAGTCACTAGTGTTGAATCGGCAATAAACCTTCTTGGAATTGAGTCAGTAAGTGATAAAGAATTAGATAGGATTTTAGATCAAATAATAGAAGACAATATGAGCATTATAAAGGAAAAAGAATTCAATTCTATAAATATCTTGATGGGAAAAAGTATGGCTAGTCTCCGTGGTAAGGTAGATGGTAAAAAGATAAACGATCTTATTAACAAAAAATTAAAAAATATATTTCAATCGGACAATTGAAAGACTATCAAATGTTGTGGATATATATTGTTGACAAAAATAAAACATATTCTAATCTACCTATTGTTTTTTCTTTATCTTTGTTTTATTAGATTTAATCTGGATAACATCTAAAACATTATTAGATAAACGAGGTTAAATATGTACATCTAATGTATACAAAGATCTTGTTTTCTTTGCGAATATAGAAAGAAAATAATTTCTTTTTATCATGGATAAAGGAGTTCGTCTAGTAGGTAATTAATACCTCTTGGTATGTTGGTACGAAAGAAATCCGTTGTTATTTTTTCTGCTTGTAATGAGCTATCTAGAAATAATGATTGTAGGTGAAAGTTAGTAAATTTTTGGTTCAAAAAATATACAATATATCCTAATCAGATCGAAACTATAAAATCATTATTTTGATAAAAATAGTACGGATTCTATCTAATATAATATTTTAATGGCACCATTTATGTATTTGATTGATTACGTCTAATGATGTTATTGAATAGAATTATTAATATAACTTGTACTAGTAAATGAGAATGAGAAATTAATATTCCTTCAAGGAATAATCAAATCTACAAGAGAAATACCTGTACGATACAAACTATTTAGTGTTTGGATTACACACAAAGCAATTAAATTATAATACAAACAAAACATATTTTTATTTTTATTCAAGGGATATGATTTTATCTTGAACAAATAAAACCTCTATCTCCTGTTTGTCTAAAATGTCAGCGAAAATTATTTTTTCAATATTTATTTAATTTGATTATTTAATTAAAATACTACTACTCTTTGATATTTTTTATTTCAAAGAGATTTTTACACCTCAGCCATAATCACATTTAAAACATCAAACAGGAAATTAAACTATGGTTTTGATTTTTTGTGAGATACTTATGTTTGTTTACCATATTTATGGAGTTATTCTTTTTGATCTCTAGAAATAATCATAGCTAAAAAATTATACAGTTAATTATTGAAATAACCATATTCAAATACGTTAGTGTAATTAGCAGAACAATTATTTACATACTATTAAACAATGTTGAATTATATTGCCTATCTATATTTAGAGCAATCATATCTATCTGCGTAGTTTGGCAAATTATAATTACTTATTACAATAAGATCGTATAAAGATTAGTTATAGAATGTTTAGAGACTATGTATTTTAATAATCATAATATTAAGAAAGTTTCTACAATTGACGAGAATATCTAATTATACAATCATAACAATTTTAGCTAAAACCAATATCATGATTTTGGGATAATGTCTTATATTTTATTGTCCTTACATCTATAACACATATATTTACTTTCTTGATTCGACTTTATTTAATCACAACCTTAAGTATATGAGTTTTTTGCCAATAGATTAAAAATCGCAATACAATTTGTTAAACTGTCAATTTGAGTAGATGTTCTCAATCAATCAAGATTACTCATTTCATTGTTTCAACAGCATTTCAGATATACTAATACAGATTTCAAACCAAATTTAACAAAATATCAAAAATAAAATCTATATCTGTAACAGCTACAGCTATAACATATGATAGTGAATGAATACAATGACATACTTGTTAGAGTAAATATATGGATATAGTATAACGCTTACAAGATAGGAAAAAGATCATGTATGAGACTATGTAAATTCATTAAGAAATTTAAACTAGGAGCAAACAAAATTCTGCATACTTCCTAATATAAACAAGGACGAGATTAGTTATTATACTACTCATAAAGACCCTATTTGAGTAACATATTACATGCATATTTGTAAAAATACTGATAATTGACTTGATGAAGCTATATGACATCTACTATACACAGTTTGTTAAAGATGGTTGTCATAAGTACGAAGGTTTCTGGATAGATATAGTTTTGCAAAATTGATCTGAATAAATTTCTTTTTTACTATTTTCTATTATTTTCAATATATTTCATTTCAATGTTATTCAGACATATCGAGTATCATCGTTTAAATTGTTCTGTTTCCGATTAATATAAGAATAAGTGTTTTAAATATATACATGTCTATGGATAAAAAAACAAAATCCAATAGTAAAAATACAAAATCAAAAGCAGCAACATCAGCAAAAAAAACTACTGCAAAGAAGGCAGCAACATCAGCAAAAAAAACTACTGCAAAGAAGGCAGCAACATCAGCAAAAAAAACTACTGCAAAGAAGGCAGCAACATCAGCAAAAAAAACTACTGCAAAGTATAGTAATAAAATAGATAACAAAGATTCCATAAAGGATGAAAATGTTACTGATAATTCTTTACAGCCTACCTCATCTGACACTATTACATCCTAAATGAATCCTACCAATTTTGGATAATGAGTTCCTAAAAATAAAATACTGTTCAAATTATTCGAAACTCATTGTTAACAATGAAATAATTTCATTTTACATTTTTCTTTTTGATTGAAAATATTAAAATATACTGAATAAATTTTTATACTGGTTATATATAACCTATGAACTCGTAGCTGATATATTATATGAATACCACTCGGATGCATGATTCTACAAAATTACTTTTCTTTAAATTACTAAAAATATTTGAAGAATCATTAGATAGTATAGTTATAATAACTCGTACGTTTGGTATTTCAAATTTCATTCATAAAGGAAAATTCTATGATGACATAAAATCAGAACCATACATTAATCATGTACTTAGAGTAGCGCTAATAATGGCAGGAGAATTAAATATAAAAGATAAATATGTTATTTCTGCTGCAATACTCCATGACATCTATGATAAAACACATGCAAATCAATTCGAAAATAATCTTACAAATAAAATGGAAGAACAGTCTCTAAATCTTGTGTTATCTAGTCTGAAGTATGATATTAGAGATATAACATTCAAAGATCCAAAAGCACTCTCAAAGATCTCAAAAACACTTCGATTTCTTATTCTAGCAGATAGACTAGATAATATAAGAACACTTAAAAATAGTGCTCATAAAGAAAAAGTTAAACGATATAAAGAAGAAACACAAAAGTATTTTCTTCCTGTTGCTGATCTAACGGATGATAGCATGGTCTTTAAACTATCTGTTGCTCTATATGAACTCAAATAATCTTACTAACTTTATATAATTATTTAATCTACCATATTCCTAATATTCCATATTGAATATAATTTGTACATTATAACATTTACTTGTATTAAATCCAAAACAAAAGCAAGAACAAATTAAACCTTTACAAATAAATAATAGTAGATAAATCGAGTATAATATTAACCAATTTTTGATAACTTTGCAAAATTGCGGAACTAATCTTGGTAATAACACTAAATGGCAATTAAAAAATATCTCATTATATTAGTATATTATCTATTCAAAATATTACGCGGCTAGCAATGAAAAGTATGGATAAAAAGATGTTATAATATTAATTCTTTACATTCTCATTACTGATTTTTTAAATATTCGATTTATATGTATTAAAGAATTGAAAAGTTTAATCTATATAAATAAACGTCATCTAGAGATTTAACCTAGTGTTAGTTGTAATTTAAAATACATTTATCTTTTTTTAATACATATCCCTTTCTTATTTTTAATATGATTTCTCCAATGTTCTATACAACCTATAAGTTTATGCTCAGTACATCCACATATTAAACATCTGTTTATTTTCCGGATTTTTTCCACTTTAATATATACAATTATTTAGAATATTAGTTTTATTATGTATGTATGTATGTGTTTGTTTATATGTATGTATGTAAATTCTAGATAACATCGTTAATTTATTTTTCTAAATACAAAAATCTGTGATACCATCAATATTCACAATATAATTTTCCTTGATAGGCGTTATACTATATTTACAATCCATCATTTTACTCACTATATATAAATTAGTTTTCAAATGTTCTGTAATCCTTCCAGTCATAAATTTAGAATTACCTTTTGCCAAACAAGCAGGTATGACTATCATATCTGCCAAATAATGATCTATAGGCACCTTTTTATTGTAATTTGAAAGGAATTTACTTACTGCTTCCTTACCAACCTCTTCAGCAGTTTTGTTTTTTTGTCCAACAGCATCTCCTCCTATATATTGACCAATATCAGATTTAGTATAAACTAGTAAAGAAGATCCAGGAGAAAGAGAATTTTCAACTGAGGCTATATAATGATTACATCTATAACCATTCTTTTCAAGGTATAAAAGTGCAGTTGACACTTGACGATCTAAAACATTCCTAGGAAGTCTGGAACAAACACCCACTATCCTAGGTTCACCAGTTCTAGGTTTGATTAAATTTATCAGACCAAGATTATTACAAGGTGATATTTCTACGTATACTATTCCACCACCTTTAGGATAATATCCTCTTCTTGCAGTATCTATTGTAAAATTGATTCCTATGCTTTTATACATTTCAGAAACTACATATTTCATATAGTCTATTGTTGGACTAGCCATAACATCAGTTCCTCCAATAATTTTAATTTTCATTTTTTTTTTAGATAACGAAACAGGCGGAATTATTGTTTGCAATATCATGGAAATACTTCCGGCAGTCCCGATATCAATATCAATATCAGAAATATCTAAATCATTATTGTGAGTATTTGGTATAAATTTTATACTTTTATTTCCAATACTCAGGTTCTCCACTTTAGCATTAAAAATTCTGGTTAATGCTCTAACAGAATGAATATGTTGAGGTCTCAAACCCGGATTAGGTCTTTTCGAGCGGATATTGAATATCTCCACAGGTTTCTTTAAGAGTACAGAAAGTGAGATAGCAGAGCGCAAAATTTGTCCTCCTCCTTCTCCAAAAGAACCGTCGATTTTTAACAACAGTCAAATTCACTAAAGATTATAAAATAATTGTTTTGTTGTATTTCTTTTGTACAATCTTGTTTATTACAATCTATTTTTGGTTTGATAATACTTCTTTCACATATTATTAATTTAATTCCTTTTGTATTTCTAGACTAAAAGGATTAATATATGAATATAATATAATTTTGTAATGCCGACAGCGTATGTTTTAATAAATTGTGATTTAGGATCTGAAGCTGATATTATCAAGGAACTAAAAAAATTGCCCGAAGTTGTTGAGGTAAGTGGAGTGTTCGGAGTTTATGATATTATAGTTAGAATTCGCTCTGAGTCAATGGATAAATTGCGTGAAGTAGTTACATGGAATGTAAGGAGAATAGATAAAGTGAGATCTACTTTGACCATGATGGTCATAGAAGGACAAGGGGAAAAAGACATAAACTAAAGCTTTTATTTAATAATAACTTTTTTATATATTCTGGTATTTTCTATACACTATATTAGACTTAACATTATTATTTTGTTTTTAACTGTTTTAATATTAGCATGATAGATATTTTTGATTCCCTTCTTACTAAAAATAGTTTGAATACATTGCTATTCTACGATCCATACGCTAAACTTTGTTTTGTCTCAACTATTACTTCTTTTTTCAAAAAGACAGTCTATATTGACTTCGATACTACTTTTACGGCATATGCAAATTCTGGGTTTATATTAAATTATTCACCAAAATCTGTTTGTGTATTTACACCAGACGAAGGTGAACTAGAATTTCTTTTGAAGACAATTATCTTGAATATCTCAACTACTTCTTTAATTATTATTGATTCATTAAACAGTTTTTATAATTTATATTATAAAAAAATTGATTCTAATTATTTTAAAGGAATAGGTAATGTTCAACACATTATTTCAAATTTCTTAATGTTACTTCTAAAGAATTGTAAATCTCGTGTTCCTATCCTTGTTACTAGTATGCTAAGATATAAAAATAAAGAAAATTGGGTTATACTACCTTCAAATAGAAGATTTATACACAAAAAAAGCGATGTAATATTCTATGTAGAAATGGTCGATGAAGCTAACCTTTCTATCAATATATCTCTTCATCCCTTTCTAGATTCTAAAAAAGTAGTCATCAAAAACGATGCTATATCCTTTAACTCTGACCCTTGATAATCCAACATTCTTTTTCATTTTTCCATTAAAATAAATTTATCAATAAAATTTTATACCAAGATTTATAGTATTCTTAATTTCTACTAGATTATATTGATTTATCCTGCTTTGTGGTATCTATGTTTTATTGTGGTAATAATGGTAGTTTCATTGGTGTTTCTTTCACAGATTATATTTTCTGAAGAATATAAAATTAATAATTCAATATCACTAAATGTGACATTATTAAATAAAGAAATAAGTTTGGAAGAACCTCAAATCATCAATTTTCTATTAAATGATCAATCTCTTAATAATAAAACAGCTAATTATGGTATTATAAATGGAAATATAATATATTTATCAGGTATCGCTCAATCTTTTTATTTGAATATTTCTAATTCAAAATTGTCTACATATTCATGGATAATTGATCCTAAGATTCAAAAGTTTGGAACTGTGCTAGTTGAAATAGATTTGATATATAATGGATCCAAACTTCACATTGACGACTTGCCATTTAATATTGTTAAAGGAAAAGCATCAAATAAAATCTGATGTTTTCAATATAAATTTCTATGATATTTTTTAATTTTATGATATAATTTAAAATACTAGCTATTTTTGATTTAATATTAAAATTTCTTTAAATAAATTTAATATAACATATTTTACTATTTTATTTAACTATCTTGAATCGCACTAAAGAATCTTGCACAAAATACTTATAGAATTTAAAAATTCTATATTCTATCTATTTTATTTAATCGATTCTATCCTAAAGTTAACATATTAATACTTAATATGATATGTATGAAAAATAGAAGCAGGAATGAGATTATAGCTTTTATTCTAGAATCAGTTTCTAATAGTAAAAGTACTGATGGAATTACTGCAACAAAGATTATGTATAGTGCATTTCTTTCATACTCACAATTAAAAGAATATCTTATATTATTATTAGATAAAGATCTACTAGAATATTATCCCAATACGCAAACATATAAAGTAACCTATAAGGGTACACATTACCTATCTATTCATAAACAACTAATAGAAATGATAGTTACACCAACACACTACTAATTTTGTTTTTTATTATATTCTGATTTGTTTTGTGTGGAATTATGTGAAAATGTAAATCCGCTTCCAAGCTTTAAAGTTTAAATTTTTGTTTTTACCATTAAGAAATATTCTTGGAAGCATATGTTCAATTTCGTTATTACGATCTTGCTATTGGAGAAAGAGAAGTAATCTATACCTACTTAACCAAATCATTCTATGTTATGGAGGAAGAAACATCAATAGATGAAATACAAAAAGAACAATCTTACGCTCTGGGGGATGATGATTCTATTACATACATAGAATTGAGTTTCTCTAGTAAATTCGATGATTTATTCTTTAGTTCTATTAGACCTGACAGATGGCAGTCTATTAAAAATATTTTAAAAGAAATTAAACACAGAAGAGGTAAAATGCCGGTAGTAGTTTTATTCAAATTTATTGGAGCGAATAATCTAAATTCTGAGATAGTTTTTTGTATTAAAAATAAATTCGAAAAACAATTTGACATGGCTATTGAAAAAATTGAATATCTTGTAGATATTATTCCTTCTCAACTCAATTTATTACCTGAGACTATGCTTGAAGTTATTTATTCCTTTGATGATTCTTCCGGCAAATGGATTCCGTTTCAAGCAACAAATACTAATAGAGATAAGAATAGTAGGTTTGTCTTTAGTGATGGTAAATGGACGATAATAGGTTAATATAACATTTTAAGTTTAAACAGTTAATACTACTATTGGATACTAGATTTCATGGAGCGGGGGTCGCCTAGCCTGGTAGGGCGTGGGATTGCTAATCCCATGTTCGTAAGAACTCGTGGGTTCGAATCCCACTCCCCGCGCTTCAAACGTGGGTTCTATAAAAGAGATAACAAAGACTTTATCAAAGTCATTTCTGAGAAAGTATTTTATAACAAAGAAGAAATGACTCTGCAAAATTTACAGAAAACAAAGCAATACAAAAAGATTAGTAAATCTGCAGATTTAGAGCAAAAGATAGATTCTATAACAAAATTTAACTTGTATATTGTTTTCACTTTTCTTAATAGAATAAATTCTTCACTCGGAAAAGTCTTTTCTTCATAACATTCTAAACCTTCTTTGCATTAACTTTGTTGAAGAAAAAATCACCTATTCCAAACAATGCATAATAATTAGGTTCTTTAGTTTTTATTAATTTTTATTATTTATACTTTGTGATTAATTTTTTTAATAAAGTAGTAGAAAAATGATAAATATATGGAATTCATATATATGTTTATAATGCCTAGAGATTTAAAATCAGTCTTTGAAGGTATAGATGAGATAAAAAATAAAGCTGCAGAGGTAATTCTTAAAAAAAGAGGAGAAGAAAATATGGTTGATGTAGAAACTGGAAAGATAACTATTCCTAATATCAAACACTTTTACAATGGTACATAAAAAATTAATCATAACAGAAGATGCAATTAATAGTATAGTTAATGAAAGTAACAGACACGAAAAAGTCGAAACAGGTGGATTACTTTTCGGTAAGACCGTAGTAGAATGTATCATAATATTAAATATAATACACGTTTCAACTAATGCAAAGAGAACAGAAGTCTATTTTGAAATGGATAAGGACTTGGCAATAAATATTACCAAACAAATGGAAAAAAATAATCTTGCTTATCTAGGAAATTGGCATAAACATTTAGGATACGGAGGACCAAGTAATGGTGATGATAAACAAGCAGAGTTATTTCTTATACAGAATAGTCATAAACGAAATTATTTATCCTTAATCATAGATTTTTGTAATAATAATTATAACCTAATAGCAACGAATTATTATTTTGAGAAAGATGAATTTATCAAAAAAGATCTTGAGATTCAGAAAATAATAAACATACACGAATTAGATAAAATTTTAAAAGGTCAAAAAATAAACATTACTAATTACATTGAAAACCTATCAAGAAAGATAGAAGATCATACTGGTAAAAAATTTACCTGTTTACAACCCAATAAATCACCTAATTATAAATTAACTTATGAGGAAAGATATGATCGTTTAGATTATGAAGCTATTTCACATAACAAATTTATATATTCTATATTTATTAATTTTCCAAATATTAAGTTATCTTTTACTGATAAGATTAGTATTGGAGTTACTTTAGACTATAAACATTCAAAGATATTGGAAGAAATTTCATTTTCAGATATTTTTTTTAATAAAGTTGAAATATTACCAAAAATACAAAACGTGTTAGATAAATCACCACACTATATTGAATTACTATCTTCACATTTAGAAAATAATACCAAAAATGACAACTTAAAAAGTGTAATAAAAAGAGTATTTACAACTTTAAAAACTCTTTTTGTATTTAATTTGAATTCACAGGGAAAAAAAATTAAAAATGTCAAATATGGAAAACCATAAATTTATATTGACTAGAGATAGAACAAAAATAAAAACAGTATTTATTGTAATATTTCCAGAAGTAAAACAAATTTTACTAGACAAGAAATTTCAAAACAATGAAAGATCCGTATTCTTTGTTACTGGTTCCATCATTGATGAATCAACCTATCAAATACGAAATATTAATTCTATCACCATCAGCAATAATAACAAAACACAATATCAATTACCTAATTTAGGAAATATTATACTCACAAAGTCAAATTTAATTTTTAATATATCAAATATTCCACAATTTGAAATATCTATAAAAGAATTAAAAGAAGAAAGATCTTTAAAAAATTTTGTCAAAGATATTAGCAACAACATATACGAAATTTTTGTTATTATACAAGACTTTTCTAATCTATATATTAGAATTGACACGCCCGATTATCCATTAGGAATAATTAATAAAAAAAATGTTGCTATAATAGGTTTAGGTTCTGGTGGATCATTAATAGCATTACATCTAGCTAAGAGCGGTATAGGAAAATTAACGCTGATAGACGGTGATGTTCTAATGGATCATAACATAGTTAGACATATTTGTTCCTTACAAGATGTTGGAAGATATAAAACATTAGCAGTTAAAGATCATATTCTAGAAAGAGTTCCTACAATTGAGATTACTACAGTTGAAAAACCTTTTTCTAGAGAAAATAAAAAAATAGAAAACTTCTTTGATTCTTTATTGTCTAAAGTTGATCTTATAGTTTCAGCTACAGGAGATAATATCATGAACGAAACTATTAATGAATTTGGTTACAAAAGAAATCTACCAATTATATTTGCAGGTGCCTTTGAAAAAATTATTGGAGGAATAATGATAAGGATTGACCCACGTAAAAAATCTATATGCTATAGATGTATGTATAAGAAGTATGGGGATGATACACTATTTCAAAAACCACAAATAATAGATAAAAATTACATTCAAAATTATGGAAGAGATGTAAAGGACATGTTGACACAACCAGGACTTGGAATAGATATTGATCTCATAACATTACCAACGGTAAAATTTATTTTAAGTACTTTATTAGGAGAAAAGGATATTGACCAATCTTTCAAAGCTGATATTTATTATTGGTTTAATAAGAACTTACCAAATAGTAAAGCTGAAACGTTTGTTTTATATCAGGAAGACCGTATATTACAAAAAATACCTGACTGCAAAATATGTTCACAAATCATTTCAAAAGTTGATTAACTTGGAAGAATCACTTGATGTATTAGGAAACGGCACTAGGGGTATACAATATGAAGCGAATGAGATAGAGGGAGCATTCAAATTGAATAGTGCATGGAAATTTCATATGATGGATAATGGTAATATTGGATTAGTACTTGAACTACCTGTAACCCAACTTCAAATTGAAGGAAGCTATCAAAAAACATACTTTACTTTTCTAATAGAGTATGTACAGGATTATCCTTTGTCTCCTCCTAAAGTACATTTAATAGAACCTTACCTTGATCCAACACAAACCCCCCATATGTTCATAGACAGTACTATATGTTATCTAAAACCTGATGAAGATTGGTCAACTGACTATACCTCATACGACGTAGGATTAATGATAAAGTCTTGGATATTTGCTTATATGAAATGGAAACAGAGAGGAATCTGGGGTTGGGGAGAATATCAAGAACCACAACCTGAAGCTACATAAGAGTCGCCATTTTATCTAATACCATTGGTTCTTTTTTTAGTTAATTATTATTAATTATTTCAGTCATATAGAATGATATTATAAATCCCGAACTACGACTTCGAGTTTTGAGTCCAACCCAACCGCTGAATTCGTGATCAAAATATGATTAAACAAATGAATCCTAGTTTAATTTGTCTAGATCCAGATTGTGCAGAGCCTAATTTTGCTCAAGATATAAAATACAACATAGTCACAGAATAGGATATTTCTTTTTTACATTTTTCATTGTCTTTTCATTTCTGTTATATTTAGACTTTAGATATAGTTGAATATTTAATAGGCTGTCTAAACCCATGGATAGCAGTAATGCGTTCGAATCCCATCCCCTCCATTGAACCCTCAGCTCGAAGTCCAAAATATGACGACAAAAACATAAAATATGATTCAAACTACTCTGGATGCTATTTCAACTACAACCGACACGTAAATAATCTTGAGCCAAAGAGTAAAATGAATCAAGATATATACAATAGAAAAAAAACTGCTAGAGCATTGGAAGAAAAGAGCTCAAATAGCTCTAGATTCTACATACAAAATAGATCTTTTTAAATTAATTAAATACATGAAAGATGAATACACTGATGAAAATCAAACAAAGGAATTTGAAAAACTATTTAATGAGAGAATAAAACACGAGTTACCGTTATTAGGAAACTTTGTTGTTAATTATATTCTAGAAAATCAAGAGTTGGTCCTTGAGGGTAAAAAAGACTGGAGGGAAATTGCAGAAATAATCTTGAGATGTATAAAGAGGCAGATCTAAAAGAACCTGAATGGATAAACTATTTTGTCCAAAACACAGAATTTAAAGACAGTAAAGAAGAGTTTGATCTTTCATTAAGAAGCTTTTTAATAAATAAGATCAATGATGCTTATTATAAGTTCTATAAAAGTATTAAAAAATGTGATGTTCCAAACCAGCCTTTTGTCCATAGATTAAATTTCTCTCTAGAAAATAGTCTAATTCCATTTATGAATACAAACAACAATGCTGAAGTAATTTTCACAACTACTCTAATTGAAGAACTAAAAAGAAATAAAGTTAATGGTATATCTAGTCTCAAGGAAGTTTCTACTATCATAGAAGCATTTGAATACAGACAAAAGAAGATGGGAAATAGAAATGTTAAGACATCTTGTGGAAGTAAGAATCAATTACTGGAATTCTTCGAATTTAATGAGGGATAGAACCAAAAATATTCTATTTATACTCACATTATTTCAAGTTCTAAAATAATGCTTAAGCATATATCAAAATTTACAGACCGTACATATTAATAGTTGAATAATTAGCCAAAAATCCTTAAAGTATTTCTTCCTTGTTCGGTAAGAATTACGTTGCTCTGTCTACCCAAATAATCAACTTTAACGAGAGGATTATCCTCTGTATTTATAAGGGGATTTAAAAGTGCCTTTAGTCTACTGTGTTTGGCTGCTTGCGATAGACTATCATAAGTCTTTCTTCTTCCAGTTGTTCGATCAGCTTCTTTTTCTTTACCTTCCCATTATTTTTCAACAATATATCAAGAATTTTGAGGGAGTCTATCTTAGGACTTGTTATCTTGTAGACTGGTATGTCTATTATATCTGAAACAGTTTCATCTTTAAAATTATGGTTGGTATCTAATTTATCACTCGTTTTGTAAGCCAAATGGACATAGTAGGGAATTGCACGCCAGATCATGCATGAGAGCATTCCTACAATTGAAACAATTTTACTTCCTGTAGAGACATTCACATAAAGATTTGAATCTCTTTCCTTTTCAAAAATATCTTCAAGATTGGCTTTGAATCTGACTAATATGGAATTGAAACTGTATTAGATTAGGATATTTGTTGATACAAACAATGGCTTTGAATCTGCCTAATATAGGATTGAAACTAAGGTTATCGTACTCAAATACTCTAAAAAAGTTCAAAAGCTTTGAATCTGACTAATATAGGATTGAAACTAAGGTTACTCAGTTGAAATACTCTGAAAAGATTCAACTTTGAATCTGCCTAATATAGGATCAAAATTGCGATAATTTCTGAAGATATAAATTCCTATTTTTAGTTTTCTCATATCTATATTTATTAATAACAAGAAAATCACATAATGAGAACTAAAAAGAAATAAACAGGTAGATTAAACCTACTTTATTTGCGAACTACTAATAACTCAAAAACTAGCATTACTTTTTTGGTGGAGTTAACGAAATTGGGGGTAACAAAATCCTTCTTGAGGACAAAGATACTAGTATTTTCTTGGATTTTGGAAAAAGCTTTAGTAGAAAAGACAAATTTTTTGAGGAATTCATTAATCCCAGAATTTCAAATGGTATAATGGATTTTATTACGATGGGATTAGCTCCTGATATTTCTGGGGTATATCGGGATGATTTGATGCATCTAGCCGGTCGTAAAACCGAGAGACCAGAGATTGATGGAATCTTGCTTTCTCATATGCATTCTGATCATACTGACTATATTTCATTTTTGCATGAAGATATTCCAATCTATATGGGAGAAACATGTCATTCGATTTTACAAGCATTAAAGATAGCCAAGAATTATTGAAAGGGAAATACTAACCTACAAGCCAAGACCTTACAATGCAAAAGACAACCCAATAGCGAGAAAAATAGAGACTTTTAGAACTGGAGACAAATTCAGAATAGGCCCAAGTATACCTTATGGGTTCGAATCCCACTCCCCGCGCTCAACTCGTAGAATCATATTGTAAAAATTAGCAATTAAACCACCTTAAACATAACGTGGTAAATAATGCTAAAGCAAGCCCGTACTCTTACCAATCCCACTTTTTTTGGTACCGTTCATGCCAATATAACGTCAATATGGCTATAGATCCTTCTGTTGTTGGTGATAATAAAACATTCTTGTACTTTAAAGACAACTAAATGCAATAATAATTTGATAGAATTTTAATGATTTTAATTCTGACAGTAGAGATAGTTATTATCTATATTTGTTGCCACATATATACATATATACAGAATTTAAAAAGTCGGATAAAAAACAACAGATATGAAAGAAGATATTAACAACAATATCAAATAGAAAAATAGATAATAACAATATGATCGATTGTAACGATATTTCCACTTTCGGAGATAAATGCTCAATGTGTGTACTGCATTACATCAAAAATGATTTAATATTAATTGAGTCTGATGACTTGCACAAGAAGTATAGGCAGGTTCATAGCTTTGCCATTGGTGTTTAGGGATTATCCATGAGAATCTCGAAGTCAGAATATAACTAGAGTAGAAATTAATTAGTCGACAGAAACAGAAATGACTCCCGATAATATGATGCTGGCAATGATGTTTGGAGGAACAGTTATTATTCTAGTGGCGGTATTGAGGATATGGTTGAGTCTGAAAGACTCGAAGAGGAAAACCAAGGATGACTTTGGATACTAAAGAAATCAAAAAAAAAGATTGGGATTATTTTCTAAAGACGTCTACCTGACCGCTATGCAGCCAATCATTTAATTCTTCATGAGATGGTTTTACGTCGTGTTTTCCTGCAAGATGTAGATGTAATAAAACATAGTTTACCTGATTTAATAATGGTTTATTACTTTCGTCTCCCTTTCTGGCTTTTTGTTTTAAATCTGAAGGCACATTGTTCCACCAGTCATTGAAACTTCTCTTTCCATTGGTTCTAGCATTTGATCCAAAACCTGTTGGGTATGCCATATTATTTTATCAATCCTATATTCGGAAGAAGTAGAATATAAACACACATGAGAGTAAAAAGTAAAAATCCAATATATTAGGTGAATAGGTAGTAAACGGGAAATTTCATAGCAAATCAAGTTATCTTGTGTTCTTCTCGACCAATTCTGGACCATAAAAGTTGAAGCAATTGTGTAGAATAGAATCTATCTCGACAAATTTGAAGATCCTGGAATGATATGATAACTGGTATTTTTTATCTAGATGTTCAGAATAGAACGGTCCTTTTCAAGAATCATAACTTCATCCTGAGAATCCAATATAATATTTCAAGATCTAACTATAACTAACTATCATTATCGAGACTGTAATCACGTTTCATCTAGTCTTTGTTTAATATGTCTTAGTTTATTGTTAACTGAATAAGGTAAAAAAATATTTTTTACTAAACAAAAAAATCATATTTTTGTTAGACTGGAAACATTTTTTAATTTTAGATATTAGCAAATATGATAATAGTTCTCTGCATTTTGTAGACTTTCTTTGTCCCTTAAAGTCATGTATTTGATTTTTTGCCTAGTATAACAATATTTGATAAAAACAGGTTTGAGCCTTACTAATAATATCCTGTAATCAAAAACAACAACAAAAAAGAAATAACTATTTGAAGTTAGCAATATATAGTCAATAAATATCATTTAAAATCAAGTATAGTAGATGTTTTAATTTTTAAAAACCCAAATTATTTAATATTAGAAGGTGGAACCCACATTTGATGGATAAGGGTTCGAATCCCACTCTCCGGGCTGATCTCCAGTATTTATTCCAGGCATAATTTTAATGGGTGTATTATAAAAAATAAAAAGATTAAACAAATTCAAATATAAAATAAAATATTCAAAGTTTTATAGACTTTGTTTGTTTTTAAATTTGGGTAATACGGCATAGGTGAATTTAATATTCAGTTTCAATCCTTGTTATGATGTATTTGTTTTTGGACTTTCAATACATTATTTACATCAAAAAATATAGTACCAGGAATCCAATTCTAGGTTAGCAGAAGGACTGGATAAAAGTAATTCATTACAGAAACTAGATCTAAATCACAAAACAAGAAGATATGATTTGAAAAATGACTTGCTTTTTAACCAAACAGGAATTCAAAAATTAAACTTCAGATATGAAAAACATTAATACAATCTACTAAAAAAATTAGAGGTTTTTTGATAATTTAAGAAATAAAGAATAAGAATAGAAAATATTTGAAGTGCTATGATTATCTGATTATTTAATTCTATACTCATTAAGGTTATCAATTCGATTATCAAGATGCTGATCTTGAAAATCTATCGTGGGTATGTAATAAAGTCTTATGAATTTCTTCTCTTCGACTTTTCTTTTATGTCTAAAATAAGTATCTCTAGACATAGGAAATCCGTGATCTTATAAATATTGTAAAACCTATTCAATTGATAATCTAATTCTAATTGTTTCTACAACTACTTTTTCAGTATCATTTAATATGTCTGGTATAATATTTTTAGTCTCACTCTTCCTTGATATTGAATTTGTTTAATCCATTCAATAAACAAATGATAAAAATCTAATATCTATAATGTATTTTAATTTGATGTTTCAGGTTCGTTCAATTGAATCATTAATATACTCTTAGGTCTATTATAAAAATAGATTCAACATATGGAAAAATATAAGAATTATTCTAGATTAAATAATAAAGGGTTATTAATACGACTACTGGGTTATATTCTAACTAGATTTATAATTCCATTTATCATTCTATTAACCAAATTATTTCTCTTTGTAATAATTCTATTAGTTATCCCAATTATCCTTAACCTGTTAAAAAAGAAATTAGGTGATCGACAACGACTTTTATGCAACAAATGTAATGGACAATTAAAAGTAATCGATAGTAATAGTTTTTATTGCAAAAATTGCAACATGATTAAAATGGACAATCATTGATGAATGAAATTCAGATATTCGTGTAATTATTTAATACATCTAAGGTATTGTTAATATCAGAAACAAAAAGAATTATATTCAGTTTGGAAATGGATTCAAAGGTTTAGTTCATATCAAATATCTAATAAACATAAAAATAATCACATTTATTATAGATGAAACTATTATACAGATCGGTAGCTAAAGTTTCTGGTTTTGGTTTTGTATTTATTGAATATACACAGTTATGTGTTTGGAATCTTTATGTAAGGAGATAGATAGATAAATACTTGCACCAGAAAGAGAAATTTATTTGAACTCTTATGTTAATGCACGGTAGAAATACTATTTACACATATCATGTTTCACGGTATCTACAAACATGTATTTTTTTTCTTTTGGAATTTTCATTTTTCTTTGAATAAAAATTTGATTAAGTAATACACTCTTTTAAAGAGAGATTAGAAAGTTTGGATATTATCCAGATATACAGAAGAGAAATACATTCTATTTCATGTATATAACTAGATATAATTTATGTTTCTATGTACAATTATAACCAACCAAATGATAATGATCCTTAGTTAAAGGAAAGGAATATTAAATTAATATAGCCTTTGCTATGTAACGTAGTTTAAATTATTACAATAGAAGTTATAAATTAAGTTAATTGTAATCTTAGTGTTATTATACTAAGAAATATATTATTAATTATGAAAAGGATAGAGATCATAATACCACATGAAAGATTAGAACGTGCTGATACAATATTAGAAAATTTTAAGGTAGGAGGTATGTCATTTTATCATATTAATGGGAGAGGAAAAACCAAATGGGCGCCAATACCGGTAGGAAGAGGAGTTATGATGTATAGTCCAAGATTTGGTGCCCGTACAAAAATAGAAGTTATTGTTGATGACAAAATAACAAATGAAATTATTGAAAAACTTTTATCTGGATTAACTACTGGGTCTGTATCTGATGGGAAAATTTTTGTGTCTGATGTTTTAGAGGCTTATGATATAGGAACTGGTAAGAAAAATGGATTTGCAATATAAACATATGTTTGTAAAGTAGAAATTCAAACTAAAAAATTTTACAAAATTGCATGTATCAAGAATTATCGTATTATAAAATAAATAACGATTTTATACAACCAGAAACTAACAACTACAATTGAAGATTCTAACTGTATTTTATCATTTTGTGATAATGTCTTATGATAATTAAATATACAAGTACTAACGGAATAAATACAATAGAATTATAAAAAAGATGTAATAAAATTAAATTATAATCATTACCTAATATACCCGGACATGACTTACAATTTATAGTGAGATGTTGATATAATTTCACAGAGTGTTCTATAAAATGCCATGTTTGTAAAATAAGTACAGTAATTAATAGTATAAAGATTAGATCCTTAGTTTTCAGAGATGGTTTTAAATATATCAATGTTAAGATGATTAAAACTAAATATGTTAGATTAAAAACAAAATGGATAGGTTCCAAATCGACTTTTGATCCAATTATTCCCTGAGCAACTTGATAATTTAAAACAAATTTTTGGATTGTTTGAGATATATGTTCCATCATATGGATAGATTGTACAAATATTGATGTGGTAATAATTATAAATGTAAACAAAGAAATTTCTCTTAATAAATTGTGATTAGGATTAAGATATTTACTAGATGAAAAAGTCTTAATAGGACTTCCACTCATATTATTTATTAGAGTTAACAGATATAAAAATAACTTTAATAATTATTTAAATTTAAACATTATGACTTTTTTTTATGTAAAGTGATAAAAATAAAAGTTATTGGTGTAAACTATTTATTCTTCAAACTAGAATAAGCTGTGTAAAGTATTGTTTTTATAAAATTACTGAATTTTAAACAGAATATTGATGATACAAAGATTGATAGAAATCCTTTTATGAATTTAAAAATAACCATAATTCACAATGCATATACAAATATCTCATTTTGTATTAATAGCTTTAGGAATAGGAATTGTTTCTACTGTCTTCTCTGGATCTGGATTTGACCAATCATTCCCAGTAGAATCTGCAAATGCTCAAGCAACTGGACACGGGGGTGGAACTGGCGGAGGAGGTCACGGTATGAATATGGGTATGTCAGGCATGGGAGACGGAGGTCAAGGTATGAGTATGGGCATGTCAGGAATGGGAATGGGTATGTCCGGCATGATGGGAGAAGGAGGTCACGGTATGATGATGAATGTTCCTGGGATAGTCCAGCAAATGTGCCATATGGGTACAGATATGCCGCCTCATTATTGCGAACCTAATTATGCTGTTATGAGTTCTGTGAAAGGACTAAAAATTTCAAATGTAAATCCTATAAGTGATAATGAATTACAAGTGGTAATAAATAATATGAATGCCGTATCTAATGAGACAGATCAACAAAATATTGTTGTAGTTGGTGGTGGCGGTGATCTTGCTGGTTCAACTGTGCTTGATATTGCTGGTTTACAAAAAATTACAACCGAATTAAAATTAATTGGTTCTGGTTCAATATACAGTCTTGGAAAGATACATCTTCATCTATTCCCACTAACCAGTCCATAAATTTTTTTAATTTTAAAAGGATTTTATTTTTAAAAAAAAAATAGATACGCCAATATATTATTTCAATATTGCATACTTTAATAAGTTGATTCTGTGATATCATGGGATTGAATTTAATAACTCCTATTTAGTAGAAATGTTTTTTTATAATTAGGAATATTCACAATATCCACCTAGCATGGATAATAGATCTACGATATGTCCTATTTGTAAAAAGAAATTCGTAGAACATTCAGAGCTTCAGGATAAAATATGCAATATGATTACAATAAAGCAATTTGCAAATAACTCTCCAAATTTTGATGTTCAGTATAGACCTTTCTTTGAAAATTAAATCTTTTCTTTCTTAACATTCCTTTTAATCTTCAGATACATTTTAATCATTTGCCTAATACATATAATTCCAATATTATAGCAATTACTAAATTAACATTGTAACTTACCTTTATCTACTATGTTTGTTCGTTTTGAAATTCTAATAATGTTTCAATAATTATGTTATAGCAGGATTGAATAAAGATTCAAACTCATAATTTTTCAATCAAATACAATATTAACATATTCCACATAAATTTTCTATGTGTTCGATTGTTGATCCATTTTTTCAAATAAACTATTATAAATATTTTTTTGTTCAATTTTTCAAAGTTTTATTGATAAAAGTACTGTAATAGGTATATTATATTACAAACATTAAGTTTAAGCCACTACAATTGTTTGCTAAGAATTAAAGCCTATTGTTGTCATTTTTTTATATGTTTTTCACCAATACCTTTTGAAGTCAGATAAGAATGAAAAAAAGAATTCAATTTTTACTGAATTCGTATGCAGATAAAGACGACGATGAAGATAATGAGGAAAACGATGTTAAAACACGAGAGATAATTCAAATTTTAACTTTCCGTTTGTAAGAGATTAGAATTGTAATAATGAACCAGAACAAACCTTGGAAAATATTATAGTTCAATATCCAGAACTAGTTTTTGTTTTAGGCTACTATTTATTGATTACTGGTTAGTTATTAAATAAAATCTAGTAAAAATAAATAAAACTAGTATTTGGAAATCATGAAGACAAATCTAAAGATGATTAAATGGATTATTTTGGTTTTGAATAATAATAACACTTTTAATATAATAAAAATGTCTATTTTTAGTATTATCTTCATAAATCAATTATGAAGGGGACTCGAAACAATATGAAATTGCTCTTAGAGTTGGAAAATATTAACCGATTTGTTGTTTTGCTGGTTGATTTTATCATTATCGTTTATATTGGTCTAGTTCTAACTTCATGAAGATATATATTTTAGCGAAATTTATCATGTTATTTTTTGACAAATACAAAATAGATTTCGGTTTACAATGTTGTTACAATGTATATGAAAGAATATTTCCTATTACTTCTGACATTGATGATGACAAACCTTTTGACTAAGACCATAATCTCATTGTCTACATAAATCCAAGTGTAACAGTTTTTATAGCTTTTGGATCAGAAGCAGCTGATAAAATGACCATATATTCATAGGAAGATTTTTCGGCTAAAAAGCTAGTGAGTTTTAGAATATTAAATATTGTATTAGAAACTGCTCGAAAGACCTAAATACTTTATTTAAAATGGAAAGAAAAAAGAAATAAATGACGAAATTAAAATAATAAAACTTATAGTGCCAAATATCGAAATAAGTTTTAAAATATTTTTATACAAAAATACTATAATAACTCATTAATGGATTATTTGGATAAGGATAGTAAAATTAAATCATATACAACTTTAGATCAATATAATGGAGCAAATACTACATCATTTATTTCACAGAATATTTTATATTGTGATAATTGTAGAACAATTATAAAAAAAAATCCAATATTGTGTTATATATTCATAGACTATTATTGTAATGAAAAATGTCATATTCAAAAACATGAAAAATTCTTGAACGATTACATCATGGTATGAGTTAAATAAAGTCAAATACTTATATTGTAAATATTTAGTAGTATATATGCAGAATTTGAATATATAATATCATCTCTGAAAAAATGCAACGATATTATAAAGATTAACAAAGCATAGTAAAGTTAAAATCAACATAATTAAAAATTTGACTATAAATTAAACATCTATTAAAATTAGTAATATATCTATGTATTCTCGATACTTTATTAAATATTAGCAAATTTTACGAGTTAAATATTGTGTAACCTGATTATTACAAATTATCAAGCATAATTATTGCAACTTTTATTAATAATCTAAATATCCTCAGATCTAATTAATGTAAAAGTTGACAATGACTTATCGAAATTTGTAATTTTTTCAAATTTTTCTTTTATTTCGTCTTTAGTATTGAATATTGATTCTACAACAATATCATACGGTCCATAAGTAATATCCACATTTATAACATTTGGCAATCTTTTAAAATAATTAACAATCTGATATTTAATCTTTGGAGTACAAATAATTAAAAGATATGCTCGTATCATATAATATTCAAAGAACGGATCTATAAAAGGAATGGTGCATTTAGTTAACCTACTATCTCATTCTACTACTGAAATAAAAGTTAAGATATACGTACTAAAATTAAGAAGATTATTAAAAAATTCGATTAGAATATTAGTAGCAATTTGTTATTGATAACAAGCCAACTAACAATCTATATATCATTTTTTTAAATAGTTAATAGACTAAAAGTTAAAGGCCACCAAATTGACTTAATTACTAAAATTTTCTATATGTATTTTCTGTTAGAAAAAGAAATAACTTATTCAATTAAAATAAACTTATAATCATAAAATAGTGTAACTCTAATTATGTGTATTGAAATCTTTTTTTGCTATTTTTAATATGCTTGTTTACCAAGGATATTACTATTAAAATAGCTATCTATCATATTTAATAACAGTAACTCTTTCTATTAGAGATCATAATAACAATGATATTAAGTATTTGTTGAATAACAATTAACTAGGTTTACTGATTTTTAAATAAGTCGCAAAAAATCTCATATAGTAAGAATGGATTGCAAAGGGAATTGCAGTAAATTTGAGAGTAAAAAGGGAGGAAAATACTCTTTATATGCTCAAAATTTTAAACGATGCAGTGAATGTGATATTTACATAAAATATGAGGGGAATAGATGTCCATGTTGTAAGTATCCCCTTAGAAACAAAAGAAGATCTACCAATAAACTATAATTAATTATTCAATAGTTTATCTCTTGTATGCAAGATGCATTTTAAGAGTATGGTAGTAAAAAATAATATCTTAGAGAAATAGGATCTAACAACATTTTTAACTTTTAACTCGACAAAAATAATGATAACGTTCAAAACTATTTTGTTTATTATTATCATATTCTTTAATTTCATACTTAGAACAGATAAGTATTTCAATATCTCCTTGCAATACTATGTATTAAAAAAATGGATATATAAAACAAAATATAATATATTATGCTGAAAAATTATTGGAGTAACAATGTTCTAGGTTTAATTTTCAATGTTTGAGATCTAATTTTAATCTATTTAATTACTTCAGAAACATTCGTATACTAATCTAGATCTAAATATAATTTCTATTAAGTATTTATAAAATTAATTGATTTATATTTCAATATCAAACCTAAAAAGATAAAATTCGAAAAGAAATTACAAATAATAAACAACTTGGATATTATATTTATAAACAATCATAACGATATATCTTAGAATAGAAAGGTTAGGATATCTTTTTCTTTAATCTAATGAATACAATAAATAACCATAATTTTGGAATAAAACATAATATTTGGAATATAATGCCATATATTATCTGAATAATTCTTATTAATTAGATAAATATGATTCTACTATATCCTGTATACTTGATTAATATAAATTTATGTTATTTTCTATAGATTACTCGATCTTTACTAAACCATATAGAATATTCATAACAGATAGACAAAGATTATAATCAAGCTTCATCGTCTTATATAATATGATAGATAGTATGGGAGGAATAGTAATATTTGTTTCAAATCAATCAAATGCAATAGAATTCTATACTAACAAACTAGGATTTGATTTAAAATGTGAATATCCTTTTAAGAACACAAAATGGGTAGAGGTAGCGCCCAAGAATTCTACTACTACAATTAGTTTAATGGAACCCCATCCTGATATAATGACAAATGAAGAAATCGAAAAAGCAAAGAACAAAATAGGAACGATGACTAATCTTTGGTTTTATACTAAAAATATAGATCAAACGTATACAGAATTGCAAAATAAAGGGGTATATATTACAGAACCTAAAAAACAGGACTGGGGTGGTATCATGTCTAAAATTAAGGACCAAGATAACAATATTATGATATTGATTTCTTCTAATGAATGTACTCCACACAACAAATAATATTTCCTTTATAACTTATCCTCAAAATAAAATAAAATAAAATAAAAGGTAAATCGAACCATAGAAAATTAACTCCCAGAATAATAGATTGAAAAGAAATGAATTATCTTTGATCGTTTTCCTATTAAAAAACTTTATATCATGTCTGTCTTGTGTTCAAAGGATCAAAACTAATGCTCATTATTTATTGAATTATATTTGGTTTATAAGATAACAATACAATTATGGAAAATTCCCATAAGTTTTAAGTGAACCAAAGCATCATTATCTTAATTCAAGTGTTCAATTTATGAGTAATCCTACTAATCATAATGAAAAAGATCCTAATGGTGAACATAATCATGATAGTCTAGATAGGAACTATGAATCTGTTTCTAAAGTTAAAATATCTAAAGATGCATGGATTACGCTTACAATATTGAGTAGTATAGGTCTTGTTATTATTTATGGCGAAACAATGATCATACCTGCTATTCCAGATCTAGTTCAAGACTTTAATATCAAATATAATACTACTGCATGGATACTTACTGCATATCTGATTGCAGGAGCTGTAGCAACGCCTATTGCAGGTAAATTATCTGATATCTATGGGAAGAAGAAAATTCTAATAGTAATACTAATTATTTATACAATAGCAACTTTTTTTGGAATAATTGCTCCAGATATCTCAACAATTATAATAGTACGCATATTTCAAGGAATAGGAATATCTGTATTTCCTATCACTTTTGCGCTAATCCGTGATAAATTTCCAGAACATAAACTATCTATTGCTCAAGGAATCCTTACATCCATATTTGCTGCAGGAGGTGTAATAGGCCTATCTTTAGGAGCTATAACAATTGAATATTTCGGATGGCGATCAACATTTATATCAATAACACCTATTGCACTACTTATTATTTTAATCATAATAAGATTTCTGTATGTTAAAACTGAATATATCCAATTTGTTTCATCATTACGACAGATTATTGATTTCAGAGGTACAATAGCCTTCGTATCAACTGTATCCTCTTTTCTAATTTCAATAACGCTGATAGGAAATTCTAATATTAATGATTTTACAAATATAAATCATAATATAAATTTTATTTTAGTTATCTTATTTTCTAGTATATCAATTATATCACTTATTATATTTATATTTCAACAAAAAAAAATACATAATCCATTAATAGATCTGAATATACTCAAAGATAGAATACTTCTTCCAACAAATATCTTGTTAATGCTTATAGGAATTGCTATGTTTATGATATATCAAACCATATCATTACTAATACGCACCCCTCCACCAGCAGGATTTGGGGGAAGTGCTATCGATGCAGCAAATGTTCAACTTCCATTTATGTTAGTCTCATTAGTAGTTTCAATAATTTCTGGATTTTTGATTTCTAGATTTGGAAATATAAAACCTACAATACTAGGGAGTATTATAGGCTTCATTGGTTTTTCAGGTATTTTGATATATCATTCTAGTGAATTTGAAATAATAATAAATTTGTCTATTATAGCATTAGGGTTATCATTAGCTGAAATAGGGGGATTCAATATTACTCTAGTTTCTGTGCCGACTAATGTAAGCGGAACGTCAATGGGTATTACCGTTCTTTTATTTCTTATAGGTATGTCTATTGGTCCAGCAATATCTGGCATTTATCTTGAAACATTTCGCTCACCATCTCTTTTAGAAGGAGTTAGCTATTCTTTTCCTTCTTCCATTGCCTACGATATGATCTTTCTTACAGCAGTCTTAATTTCAGGTGTGTTCTTGTCACTTTCTATAATTGCTTCAAAGAGGATAATGTCCAAGAATGTAGATTCTAAATCTTTTACTTCAAAATCTAGATAAAGATAAATTATAAATATTTAAATGAATTAACAGATGAAGATTAATTTTTCTTTCAAATAATATCATATTGCTAATCAAGACTCGCAATTTAAAAGTATACATAATATGTTCTTGTTGATAATTATAATAATAGAATTTACACTGGTATTACTAAATATTTTGGAGATATATTTTGTAATGATGGTTTTAATTAATGTAAATAGATATATGTTTTCCTAAAAATAGAATAATTTAAAATAATCTCTATCTCTACTACAGATAATTGTTACTATTTGATATTGGAACATTTTAGATAGCTATCAAACACTGTAAATTATAAACATGAAATGTAGTTAGATTAACTCTAAGCACATAGATAATGGTAATTAAAAATTTCAATACTATTTTTTCAAAGACTTTTTAGTGCTTTCAATCAACTTTTTTGATATCGTCACTGCAGATGATATGTCTTCTCACGAGATATGTACCCACTTATGTATTCTATAATCATCTAATTGGAGTTTCTGGCTTTTCATATTGTGATACACGAAATCATGAATTTAACAATGCCAGGTATTTTATCTGTTTTCAGATATATATTCCATGCACTGTATGCACTATCTTGTAAACTGGTTCAGCCCGTACAAAACTATGACAATTAACGAGTATTATAAATCTCAATAATTCTTTCATTTATATTAAAAGAAGACACTTATTGGTTCTCTTTGTAGGTTTGCGAAGATCTAAATCTTAACTAACAGAATCACAATTTATTCTCTTATTTTTTAATATAACAAATCTATTATTTGTTACTAAATCTTAAATCTACAAATTATAGACTTCGAGAATAGAACAAAATATATTTAGAAGTTCAATTCATTTCCCATCTCCTTTATTCAAATCAAAATAGAATGTTCTTAGCTATAGCTTTTACTATTGATCATCCTACTTCCGAAATTATAGATATATGTGATAGGGGTTGTATATCTGAAATTATTACTGATTTTAGCTACGCACTTTATATAAAATAAATCTACAAATCTATATTGTGAAAATAATAATAAGTATTATAGGATTATTAATCGCATCTGCTATTTTAATTAATGGGAACTTATTTTTTAAAAGTGTTTCTGCTTTAATTCTCAATGATTTGATATCTACAGAAAATATCTATAATGACAAGGATAGGTTAACCCTAGACTCTCTTTTTGAGAATAATTATGGAATTTATGGAGCAGAAAAGGAAAAATTAGCAGAAAAAGAAGAATATCGAAGTAATGATACTCCTGATATTCAGTCATTATCTGACGAAGATGACTATTTTTTGTCTAATGATAATTCTGATAAAGAAAAAGGGCAACTAACTAACGACGATAAAATTGTAATACTTATGTTTGATAGAGGGTATAAATCAATATTCTCTATGGCAAAGCCAATTATGGACAAATATGGATTCAAGGCTAGTATTTTTATAGCTTGTGATTACGTCAATGATGGAGATGGTATGGATTGGGATCAGGTTAGAGAGTTATATCAAAATGGATATGATATTCAATCTCATGGATTAGAACATAAAAGGTTAACAGAATTAAAATCATCCAGTGAAATTGATACAGTTGTTAGTGGAGGAAGAGATTGTTTAGAAGAACAAGGTTTTAGTCCCACAATATTCCAAGCCCCATATAATAAAGGAGGGGATGATCCGAAGATTATCGATGCGATAGGCCGAAATTTTGATTTGGCATTCACTGGACATTCAGAATTGATGTTTCTTAATTGTGATGGATGGGAAAATTTTGGTTATGATAAAGAAAATTATCAAGGTATTACAGATTGCAGACCATACTCTTATGATGGAAAACCTACTCCTACCAATAAATATGCAATGAAAGAATGGTCACACGATAGAGAACACGACAGAATTAATGATGAAATCAAAGAAGGTCCTCATGGGGAAGAGGTATCACAGGCACTCTTTGATAAATTTGTTCAGATTGTAAACCAGCAAAGTTCCTTTAATAATAATGGAGAAATAAATGCTATTCCTATTATTGGATATCATAAAATATCAACTGATGATTCGGTTTCTACTTCTCAAGAACTATTTGAAGAGGAGATGGCATATTTAAATGAAAATGGATTTCAAGTAATAACCCTTGATGATATTGGTTATGATGAAGCAAATGAAAGATTCTATATCCACAACCTCAATGCTTAGCTTAATTGAATTCTTTTCTACTTCTTTTAAAACATTTAATTTATCTTTATTTTATACTCAATAACAAAAAAGTGATCTAATTATATTATTTGTTTTTTGATTATAGAAATAGATATGTCGGGAAATTTGTATTATACAAGAAGCTAAATTTACTTAATTTATTGCAAAATAAATGCGACAAGCTCTTCACTAAATTATTTAAAATCATTATATAATATTTCAATTGAATTTTATAACTGTATATACTATCTTTATCAATAATGCCCAAATTCCTAGATTCACATGCAAAAATACAGGTAGATGAAACCATTCTAAAAACAGCTATGGAACAACCTATTGATGAGTTTGGTGTCAAAGTTGAAAAGTTTTTTTATAATATTGAAGCTGGTGTGATCTTCTGTATATTAGATGCACCAAATAAAGAAGCAGTTGTTAAACATCATGAAAAATATAAAGTTAAATGTGAGATAATTTATGAAATAAAAGAAATTTGAATTATGTTATCTTATTACTACTCTTAATTCCTAAAATTATAGTAATAAATTCAAGTATTGAAGCTGGTATTTTAATTTTCAAATATCTTTATTATCTGTTATCTAATTGATGATTTAAGGAATGATATATTAGGAAATTTTATATCATAATAACATAAAGGAGCCATTAATTATATATTCATGTAATAGGATATATTCATCCATCTTACTATATGTTTGTTTTTACATTTTTAACTAATAATTCAAAATCTAATATGATAAATATGACCTTCTAAAAATGAATACACTCTTATATATTCTAACATTGTAAATATCTAGATATTTTTTCATTTATATTTACTTTATTTGGATATATAATGTGTTAGAAATAAAACAGATAACACTTTATGGGAGACATATTGTCCTGCGTCCTCCGTCGATTAATGATATAGAAGGTCTTACTCTTGCAGCAAAAGATGGGAGATATGGAATAATCGTTTTTCTCAATTTCCAAAATCTAATGAAATTCCTATATATATACAAAGGATGGTGGAGTTGCAAAAAAATGGTGTTATTTTGCCATTTATAATTATACATAAAGATTCTAATACGATAGTTGGTACCACTCGTTATCTAAATATTGATTATGATAACTATAGACTTGAGATAGGCCATACTTGGATAGCCAAATCGTGGCGAAAGACATATGTTAATACTGAAGCAAAATTCCTGATGTTACAATATGCCTTTGAAAAACTAGGATGCATAGCTGTAGAAATCCGTACAGATGTTCTCAATACTGTTTCACGAAGAGCAATAAAGAGATTAGGTGGCAAAAAAGACGGAGTTTTACGTTATCATAAAATAATGAGGGATGGAAGGATAAGACATACCGTATGTTATAGCATTATAGAACCAGAGTGGGAAGAAGTTAAAAATAAATTAATTAAAAAATTGGCAAAATATGAAGATCAAAAGAAATAACATATTAACTTCTAATTAACTATTTTACATTATCTACTAATATAAAGGATATTTTTAAAAGCTATAATAAAATGAATCTAGATTTAAACTAAATTTTCATATCTTGATAGAACCAGAATTTATATTTGAATGAGAATAATACTGCTCTTAAGACCTTGAAATTCATCAATTCCTTATTTTTGACTTCATCAATCACAATACTATTCATATTTCTCTTTATTTTAACACCTATCTATATTGTTCAGGAGCCAACAATAAATAAACAGTTTTCAATAAATAATCATCAAAATAATAAAATAAAAGAGATATTCGCTGATTCTGATTCTCAATTGAAAAAGTCAAATGAAACTCAACTTACCGAAACCTATACAAATAGCTATTTTGGAATTCAATTTGAGTATCCTTCAACGGCGGATTTAATCGAAGCTCCCCTTCTTACAATGTCGTATTCGCAACTAGGATATATTTTTTTTGAAGGTGTCTACAAATTACCTTACTTGATGATAAAATTTTATCCTTTATCTCCGGCTGAAGAGACTTTAGATAATTTTACTTCCAGATTTATGAAAGAAAAACAGATTCCGGGACTTTTGAACAATAGTATTAATATCATAAATTCTAATTCTACCTATCTTGCAGGAAACCCAGCTCATCAAATAGAATATATTGAAGAATCTGATGTTAGGTCTCAAAATAATAGTAATTATAATAATATTCAGAGTAAGATTTTGAGTATATTGACAATAAATGGCAATCAAGCATATGTACTTCAATTTAAAGGATCAAATGAAAACTATGAGAAATATCTGCAAGAGGCTAAAATAATAATAAACTCTTTTAAAATCAAATAAATCGAAATACGCTTTCATGAAAGTTTAGGTTATTGTATAAAGATTTTGATCAATTTTTTTAAAGAAAGAATAGAAATCTTTGATGCTTACTGTCACTGCAGACAAAATGACTGTAGTATATTTCATGTACATAACTGGATACAATTCTTTATTTCTATATATAATGAGGCTGACGTAAATAATATCGATTATTTTAGATGATAGACGGTTGGATAGTATTTTAAATTAAGGGAGTCAAAATATACCTTTTTTTTATGAGGAATATAGAATCCTTGAAGTAGGAAAATTATTTTTTCGAGTTTTTATATACTATGTTTTATTTTTATACAATAACCATTGTCATCTTGTTTATCAATGCGTTGTCTATATCCGATCCTCTTTGATCGGTCACAGTTAAAGAAATAACTTAAAATATATCAGAGCATATATGATATAGTATGGGTTGTGAAGTCATGTTGTTTGGTGTAGTAGGTGGCTTAGTTATAACTGCTACAGCTCTTGTAATACAGTTCTTCTATGATAATAAGAGAAAATCAGAAGAAAAATTCGAAAAAGAATTTGCGTTTAATAAATAACTTTGCTAATTAAAAGAAATGTTCGTGAATTTGTGTTAAAATACATAAATGTAAAATAACAGCTATTATGCAGTCAATATTTTAAAAATTAAATTTATTACAATTAAAATTCAAGTTTACAACATCTTTTAAAATTGTTAATCAATAATAGATACTATTAAAGAAATGCAGATTATTATACAACCTGTTCAAACAACAATTGATTATGAAATTTTGAATTTATTAGCTAATTCTATATCTTAAGAATTTCCTAGTTACAATGTGAACATTGCCTCTTCCTTAAAAATTAATATGGAGAATTTTATAGACAAAAATAGAAATCAAGTGAGATCCTTCGACTTGTTAACGTGGTTTTCAAATCAAATAAAATCAACAACAAAAAGAAAGAAAATTTTGGTTATATGTGATCTGGATGCATATTCAGATAATCTAAATTTTGTATTTGGTGAAGCATATAAAGGAGGAAGTCTAGCAGCAATATATCTTCCAAGATTAAGAGAATTCTATGGACTCAAACCTGATGAATCGTTATTCCATAGAAGAATTGTAAAAGAAGCGATCCATGAACTGGGTCATACTTTTGATTTATCTCACTGTTATAATAAAAAATGTGTGATGTATTTTAGTAATTCACTGTACGACACAGATTTTAAAGGAAGAAACTTTTGTGCAATATGTAACAATACTCTGAGAAATGGACGATAGTAGGTAGTATAAGTAGTATCACTTAATAAACATATATAAACAATTTGGACTGAATTAGGAATTTTTAATGCAATATATTTATCAATAATAAAAATTTACTTTACTTTTAGATACATAAGTCTGTTTATGATAATCAGATTAAAATATATCATAGATATTATTTTCAATCCATATTACTATATAATTCAATTTTATATTGGAAAGAAATCTCTCATTACAAGAATCACTTTGAAAGTACCTTTCATGCTAATGCATAACACATTAAAATAAAAAATGAATTATAACAAATTTCTATATCTCATAAAATATATTTTTGCAAACTCTCCCTATATTGATAAGATATTATTTTTATGATAAGCTTCACTGACTACAATTATTGAGCTTTTTTCAACAACATTGTTCTATACACTATTTGTTTGGAAAACAAGATAGTGTTGTTTCTTGAATTTTCTTCCTTTATTATAATATATGTAAATACTTTCAGTTTTTTAATTATATTAATCTATACAAGATCAAACGTTACCTTTTATACCATCTCTCTATATCCAACAAAAGAACCAATGACATCTCAAACATAATGCAGGACATACAGTAGCAACTAGATTCTGTTCTTGAATACATATTCTCAGGCATCATCTGTAGCACGTATATTTTTTGCCATATTCTGAAATCATTTTAACAATATATTCAAGTGGTTTTGATACAGTTCTATTATTTATAATACACCACATAGACGCTGGAATAAAAATATCTAAATTAGTGAGATTTCATCTTAATCTACGATGTAATATCGACAATATTCCAGTTAGGATAGCTTTGCATTTTTCTTTCACAACTTTCATTACCTTTGGAATATTGAGAACATTTCTCGATCTGTTAAAAATAAATCCTAAAATAACCTGTATCTCTATTACAATTAACACATATTGAACAAGCAGTCAAGAATTAAACTATCCTACATTTCCAAACCCTAGAATAACAACTCTAAACATTTAGCATGAGAGCAGTTTGTTACGCTAATAACCCATAAACATTTTGTTGAAATTTCATGTGGAATACCTACACGCTCTGACGGCCTATAAATAAATACTAGTATATCACTTACCTGGCATGCAAAGTTACATATCAAGTTCATTTGTACGATGTATGTTGGAGCAATATGTAGATGTGCGCAATAATGTTTTATCACCTTTGGATATGATTTGATACATAATACTCTATCCGCCTCATTGCGATAATATCTTATACTACATTTGGTAGCCAAATAAGGAGGATCTATTGCTGAATACTTCAATGTTTAATTCTCGTTATTATCTAAATATTTCTAACGGTAAGACCCTAGTAGCACATGGTGTATCTTCTTTTCATGGATATTTCGAAGTATGATTCATAACTGATACTCCTTTCATTTTTGTATCAAGATCAAACTTCCAAATCTCTTTCAGATATCCAGTTATAAAGCTCTTCCCATACAGATGTCAAATCTACTAATTATAATATTCTATATTCTCTGAGGTAGTTTTTTCTATAATTCAATACTTTCCTAGCCAAATACTATAAAATTCCTAAATTCTTATCTATAATTTCTATTTACCTAGGCATAAGCGTACCTTTTATAAATTCTTTGATTGATTATATTATAATTTGAATTATAATTTCTATATAATAAAATGAAAAATATATAGTAATTAGTACTAATATTTATCTATTTACTAATACATCTATGAAATATGTCTTCAACCAAAAAAGATGAAATAAAAGACAGCGCAAACAAATTTAAGGAATCTACAGAAAAATATTTAGAACAACAAAAACAACAATTTAAGGATACCACCTCTAACCTATCTGAAACCACAGCTACAATCAATAAGAATATTAATAAATTTCAAGAAGATAATACAAGAATATTCGAAAAGAATGTAGACAGCTTTAGAAAATTTCAAGAACAGATTGTCAAAACATCACAAGAAATATCAAATAATACAATCGAGCTACAGAAAAATATTATTAATACATATCAATCATCTTACGCTCACCTTTTAGATAATACCTATAAATCATATTGGGAAAATTTCAATATTCCAGAACGATATTCTGAAACATATAATACATTAAACAGAAACATACAAGATGGTACAATCAACATAACAAATACTATAAATGAAATAGCTATTGGTGGTGTAGAACATTTTAGTAAAACAGTAGAACTTACACAACGATATTACAATGACATTGTGCAAAATAACTTTAATTACGCAAAAAAAATAGAAAGATCCTACAACCGTTAAATAAATAAATTTTTTCCTTTTTTTTATTTAAATATCAAAAACATTCCTTTTTAATAAAATATATTCAAAAATATACTTGAAATTTAAAAAAATAAATTTTTATTGCAAAATCAAATAAACAATAAACAATATTGATACAATCAAGCAAAAATTCTATAACAATTAAAGATTTATAATAAGAATTAATTCTATAAAGAATAACATTAAATTTTGGTTATTTGTATTAATTTTAGATTATTAAAATATATGTTATAAGATTAACTGAGATTAACTATTCAAAAGTAAAGAGATCTAAATTACCCAAATTTCAGGATAAAAAAGTTATTTAAAAAAATCAAGTATCTGTCCTATCAAAAGATCTGGTCTTTCTTCTGGAATAAAATGTCCTGTATTCTTTAATGTTATCCCAGTAACATTATTTGCAATCTTTTTAAATGTACTCGTCGTAAAATTGCCTATGGCAGTATCTCCACCTATTGTTAATAATGGAATATCTATCTTTTCTTTTCCATATTCTCTATTTTGTTCAGCATCTTCAAATATTGCTCTATAATATTCAAAACCTGCACGCATTGCACCAGGTTTTGAATATTGTTTGATGTATTCATCTCGATGATCGGCATTTATCGCGGATTGGTTGTAAGTTCCATGATCATAAAACCAATTAAGATAAATATCTTCTCTTCCATCAATTAATTTTTCTGGCAGATCCCTGACTGCATGGAATGAAAAATGCCATAATCCATTAGGAGAAAAGTTTCCAGCTTCTTCTAATCCAAAACCTGGTAATAAGGTATCTAGTATGATCATCTTTCGTATTTTTTCAGGATGTGCAGAGGCTAAAGAATATGCAACAGGTCCTCCAAGGTCATGAGCTACAACATAGACTTTACTAAAACCAAGTTTTTTTATTAATTGAAAAACATCTTCCGCAACAGTTTTTGTGTCATATCCACTTTGTGGTTTTTCTGAATCTCCTAAACCCCTCAGATCCGGAGCTATTATGCTATAGTTGTTATAAATTAATCCAGGAATAATACCAGTCCATTCATACCATGTTTCTGGCCAACCATGTAATAAAACAATAGGCTCTCCTTTACCACTTATTACATAATGAATGAAAATTCCATTCACTAATGTTTTATAATGTTTATACTGTATCTTTTCGCTATCATTTATAAAATTTTGTGCATTAGATTTAGATATCACTCCTATACATAATATATAAAAACAAATGCCAAAAAACAAAAAACTTTTGAGGGATGAATAATAATGTAGATCTATCAATTTCTATCCTAATTATAATTCATACGACTACAACTGTTTATGTTTTTTGGTTTCTCACCACGTTGAAAATTTACTCTTTTAATAATCAAATCATTACGTACTAAATCACAATGTAATAATAAAAAAAATATATTGATAAAATGTTTTCCAAAATAATGATTTGATATAATAATTTTACCATAAAGGAGACATAAAGAGAGAAACTAGACTGTATTAATAATATATTTAGAATTCAAAATATAATCTAATATTACATAGACATACCTATATCTTCATTGAAATCCCTCTGATACAATCAAATGAGATCTTGTAGATTACAATAACTCCATATTTTAGTTCTCTAGGCTTGAATCATTATTTTTAAATTTAACTAGTTTATCTATCTATTCGTATATTCTTAGGATATAGTTAAAGTAAACTAAATAGACATAATATAATTACTGAACTAGTATATGTCTTTATATAGTACAAATAAGTTAGGGTAATTTTATTTTTTAAGTTTTTGTTTCACAGAATTTATTTTTGTATTTAGTGTTTGATATTTGTCAGTTCTTTCATCAATTCTTATTGATGATATTATTCGCGTAATACCTTTTTCTCTAAGGATTTTATGTGATATTTCTACTGCTTCTAATATGTTTTCTAAATTTTTTGCTTCGATCTGAGTACCCATTGCAGTAAGAGTTATTTTGGTATTTTTTATTTCTTTTATAGCATCATATACAGCAGCGATCTCTTCACTCATCCCTGTGCTTTTATTGTTTATACGAATTGGTATAACACTAATTTCCGCAGTAATTGTAAATTTATCTTTCAACTAATAACTCTGTTATGTTTATCAACAATATATTCCAATAACTAATAATTCTTTTTTATATTTTGGATTGCATTTTTATTTATTCTAGTCAAATTCCGAAAAGATGTAATTCATACTATGTAACAAAAATAAATATTTAATAATCTTAATCAGTTAATAAAGTTGTTAGAATTTTTTATTTTTCTCCAAAGAATAAATAGAATTTCTAGAATAATTTTAGGGATATTTTTAAATTAACCAATTAAGTACTAATATGTATTATCCCATGACATCTGTTCTACTCTTTTTACTCGGTAATAAGACTAAGGAGTGTTGTTGTTACACTAAATGCAGTATAGACTGGATCCAGAAAAGATAAGAAGATGGCGTATAAGACATAACTCGAAAAATGGAAAGTAACTGACATATGTAAACATGCACACATATCAAGAATAAGTTTCTATAGATACTGGAAAAAGCATAGAAAAGAAGGATTAGATGGATTAAAAAATAATTCTAGAAGACCACATAAAATCCATAGAATAGATAAAAAGATAGAACACAAAGTAGTACAGTTAAGAAGTGAATAAGATTTGAGCGTAAATTTCCAAATGAATTATGACAATTTGAACTAAAAGTTATAGAAAATGAAGGAAAATGGTTGATATCGATTTTTGATGATCACAGCAGATATATATTATCATCTATCAAATGTATAGAAGGTACATCAGACAAGATTAGCCATCTATTAAAACACACCATTAGATAGTATGGGAAGCCATTACAAATGCTAACTTACCGCGGTTCAGAGTTCTATAATTCACATTCTACATTGCAATTAGATTATGATTCTTTATACAAGGAACATGACATATACCATGTTATGGGTCGTATAGCAAAACCTACTGTACTTGGAAAGATCGAGAGATGGAATTGGATGTATGAAGTTGAAAGACCAAGAATCAAAAAAACATGAGCAATTCATTAAATACTATAATAACAAAAGAGTACATATGTCATTGAACTACATAATACCAGTACAAGTGTATAATGGGAGTGTAACACATATGGTGGGATAATACACAATAAAGTACTAATAGAAAAAATATATCGACACCTAGACAAGAGAAACATTTGTTTTATTATCATTTTTCAATACAATACTTTTAAATATTTAAAAGCTAACTTATATTAATCATGAATATAATATCGAAAATTGGACTGAACAAAACCATATCAGTAGTGATAGCCATTTCCATGCTTGGCTCTGCAGGGTTTTCATTATATCAAGGATCTCAAGCCTATGCTCAGGAAGATAATACAGTACAATTTCCAGTAGACTCACTTACAAAAATACTAAATTCAGTTGATCAAGCTAACGCGGCATTGGCAGACGGTGATGATGAATTAGTATCACAAAGTCTTCAAGACATTGAAACTCAGGTGCGAGATCAGTTAGGTCAAGTAAATGTACCTATTAATGATACATCACCAGATGAAATAGGTGATGTTCTAGTACAAACAGAATAAAACAGTGGATCATCATAACCATATATTTCTAATATCAAACCACATATACTTTTTTTCTTAAAATAAGAAATATTATCTGATATTGAATTAACAAAGAAACAAAAAATCAAAAGATTTCCAATTCACAAATCTGTATTTTAATGAAGATTATTTTCTTGGCGAATAAGATGGGGTGCGGATGCCTTAAAAATTGCATAAATGTGTTCACCTATTGTGATCTCAAGTTCTTCTGCCGCATCTTTTGTGATTCGTGCAACTAAATTTAGATTTGTAGATCTCAAATACACATCCACCATGTTTAAAGTATGTCTCATATCTATTATTTTTACAAAGATGATGTTACGTGCACTTGTAATGATCTTTTTTCTTGAAAGTAATATATCTTCTCGTTTGACTATCATACCAATTTGAGATTTACAGGAAAACTTTCCTATTGCATATAGAATATTTTCTCCTACTTTGACTTTAGTTAGATTGTCTTGAGAATAAATGACCTCTCCTATCAAATAATTCCCTACTGCTAAAATTTTCTCAGTAAATTCAGATGAAGATCTCATATTGTTATTTAAAAGATCTTCAAAAGTTCCATTTTGTTCGATTTTTCCATTCTCCAATATGATAATTGAGTCTGCTAATGAATAAACATCCTCCTCAAAATGAGTCACATAAATTGTTGGTACCATTTGCTTTTTCAAAATACTTCTTAATTCTCCTCTTAGTTTTTCTCTTCCTATAGGATCAATATGAGAAAGGGGTTCATCTAAGAGAATTATCTTTGGATTTAATACAAGCATTCTAGCTAATGAAATTTTCTGTCTTTCCCCTCCACTAAGATTGTTGATATTTCTATCTAATAAATGATGTATTCCAAGTTCGTCTATGATTTTCTTTGTGTAAGTTATTTTTTCTTTTAATTTTCGTTCCTTTTTTCTCAGTCCAAAAAGAATGTTGTCATACACATTTAAATGTGGAAACAACGAAGGATCTTGAAAAACATAACCGATTTTTCTCTCCTCTATGACTTGATTTGTTATGTCAATAGTATCTATCATTATCTGACCTGTGTCAGGTTTTAAAATTCCCGCAATCAAATTTATAAGTGTGGTTTTTCCACTTCCAGTAGATCCTATAACCACTGTTATATTATTATCAAATATAGTATTTATTGGCCCTAAGGAAAAATCGTCGAATTTTTTAGTAACATTAATAATATTTAAAACCATTATACAATTACCATCCAAATCTAACAGGTTGTTTTCGTATCAGGATAAAAATCGTTAATACAACTACTGCTATTAAGATAACTAATACGATTCCCGCTACTGAATCTCTTATTCCACCAATAGCACTATCTTCAAAAATCTGAATTGAAATGGTATGAGGATTATAAGACATCATCATTGTAGCACCTAATTCTCCAATAGATCTAATCCACGACATCAACAAACCTATGATTATCCCTTTTTTAGCCAAAGGAATTAACACATTTACAAAAATATACCCTCTATTTTTCCCTAATGTTCTAGCTACTATCTCGTATTTTTCTGGGACGGCTTCGAAAGCCGCCTGAACAGGAAGAATTAGAAATGGCGAAGCAACATAGGTTTGTGCTATAATTATTCCTATGATTGATTGTGTAAACTCGATAGGGATTAGTCTTCCTAGATATGAATATGGCCCAAAAACTCCTAGAAGCAATGTTCCACTAACCAAGGGTGGAAGAACTAGTGGAAATATTACAATTATTTGGAGTATAAATTTTATCTTAGACTTATACCTGGCCAAAACATAGGCTAAAGGTATTCCAAAAATGGCTATGACTAAAGTTGAAATAGTTGATGTGGTTAAACTCAATAATAAGGAATCAAATAATTCTATTCTAATTAGTGAATTTAATAGATTTGAAGGTTCTATTAGATAAATTAACCCAAAAATAGGATATGTTATGTATAATCCAAGGATTGTGACTATAATAACAAGAAGAAAATTAAATCCTGAAACGTTTATTCTACTTGGACTTAGATTGTTATTTCTTAAGCTGTTCATATCATTTATATTGACTATATTTAACCTACTTTTATTTCCACAATATAAATACACTCTTAAAATATTATTTTTTCAGTCTTTTTGTAAGATTGGGTCTATAGGATTCAATCCTATTTGCTTCAAAATGTTTTTACCATTAGTCGATAAAAGGAATTTTAGAAAATTATTCGCTCCTTCTAAATTTTTTACTGTATATGGAATTGTAACTGAAAAATAAATAGGATTTCCATAAATAGTTTGACTGGAGTTTGGGTTATAAGTTACTTGATTGTAATAATTAGTGTTATTGGGATGGCCTAAATTAATTTTGTTGGGTAAGGTAATATAGGGAATTTTTTTTGCTATAGCTTCATGTTTATATGCAGAAATTGCATCAACCTGTCCTATCTCTAATATAGAACTTAACACTTCTTCAGGAAAAATCTGTTTGTTATTATTATCATAACCTAATATTCTTTCCTTAATGGTAAAATCATTATAAAAGATATTTGCTAATTCTGCCATAATAATAGTATAATATCCTTTAGGATCTAACTTGGGATCAGATCTTCCAAATTTGAATCCTACTTTTTCAAGAATGTTATACCACTCCATCGTTCCGTTTTTAGCTTTTAAAAAATCTGAAGCAAATGAGCTTTGTGGATTGTATGCAATAACAATTTCAGCAGAAGCAAATTTTACTAACCAGTCTGCTAATTGAGGATCATTGTTCATTAAAGTTTTGATAGGAATTGTATCAGCACTTATGAATATATCTGGTCTTCTAAATCCGTCCGTAATCAAATTAGAAAGTTGTAGGGAACCTCTTCCCTCTCCTTTTAGATTGTAATTTGTTAAGTTCTCAAATATTGGTTTTAAATGATTTTCAAAAATGTTTGCCAATGAACCTGCATATAAAACTAATATATCATTTTTGGAACTTACTACTATGGCACTTGATTCCTTTATGCTAAACGTAAATACTGTGCAAACAGTCAGAGAAATAATAGTTATAGCAAAAATAGCTACAAAATTTATGTTTTTCCTTAGACTATTAAGCATTGTTTGTTTTCATCTCTATAAATAACTCCATTGTTAATAGATAAACTTTAAATTAGTTTATAATCTCACCTATCTCTTTTAAATCAACATTCAGTTATTGAGATTAATGTATCTTATTCTTTATTATGTTAACGCATTTGCAGATTCACAATCCGTGAATACTAGGTTATTAGTGATTTCTGTTATTTTATATGGAGATTTCATATAACATTTAATCTAATTACATCTGTAATAATGATTTTTTTCTTACAATAATGATGTATTTATAAATGTTAACAAAATCTATAATTATTTTAAAATACAATATACAGCATTTTATAAATACAATTTTCTGAAAGAATTTTAATAAAAATATCTTCTCTGATTTTTTGAAGATTAATTTTGTTATCTTAAATATTTTTTAATACGACTAAAAAACAAGCATTTAAATTCCCTCAATAAATAGCATGGTGCTTCCTTATTTTAAATAGCATCTGATATACTCATTATGTAACCATAAAAGAATACAAACAAATATATTATTATAATCAATATCCTGCTTTTTTATCTTTTTATTTTTTGATTGCCAAACACTTTTAAGTTACTTTAGTTTAACTAAATTAAGGAAGGATTAGAGTTAGGCAAAAGAAAAGTTTTGAATGAGGCTGAGTTAAAAGAACTAGTAATGCCTCATGAAGGGGAAATGTTTGGAAGAGTTATCAAACTTGTAGGAGGAGATAACGTTATTGTAAAATGCACCGATGGTAAAGTCCGTACATGTCGTATCCGTGGAAAAATTAAAAGAAGAATGTGGATACGAGAAAATGATTTGGTGCTCCTTGCTCCATGGGATTTTCAATCCGATAAGGCAGATATAGTTTGGAGATATATTGCTGCTCACGCAGAAAAATTAGATCAAGAAGGTCATTTACAAGGTCTAAATAAATAATATTTTATAATTTAATTATGATTAATTTAATATATTTGGATTAGTATGATCCTAAATCCTAACATGAATGTTATTTTTTCTCAGATATTTCTTCACTTTGTTTATAGTATATTTTTCATAGTGAAAAATTGATGCAGCTAATGCTGCATCTACATTTGTCTTTTTAAATACTTCTAACATATGCATAGCTTTTCCACATCCACCTGAAGCTATTACTGGAATACTTACTACTTTACAAATAATATTATTTAATCTTAAATCATAACCTTCTTCTGTTCCGTCAGCATCGATACTTGTTAAAAGTATCTCTCCTGCACCTAACTGTTCTACTTTTTTTGCCCACTCTATTGCATCTATACCTGTGCCTTCTTTTCCTCCAAAAATTCTTACTTCAAACCAGTATTTTTTTGCGTTATTGTCACCATATTCACGTAAAATATTTTTCTTTTTAGTATCAAAATACTCATAATTTTTTTTAACATCTATTGCAACTACTATACATTGTCTTCCAAAAATAGACATTAACTCTGTTATCAGTTCTGGATTTTGGACTGCTGATGTATTAATTGATACTTTATCTGCTCCATTCAATAGTATGTCCCTTGCATCTTCTAATTTTTTTATTCCACCTCCGACGGTAAAGGGAATATTTATTACTTTGGCAACATTTCTTACTACGTTCTTTATAATCTCCCGCCTTTGTTGTGAAGCAGTGATATCCAAAAAAACAAGTTCATCTGCACCTTGTATTGTATATTTCTTTGCGAATTCTACTGGATCACCTGCGTCTTTTACTCCCTTGAAGTTTATTCCCTTGACTACTCTTCCATTGTCAACATCCAAACAAGGAATTATTCGCTTTGATAATGTCATTTTAGGCAACCGCTCTTGCTTGTTTCAGCTTTATTTTTCCGTCGTAAATAGACTTTCCAAGTATTACGGCAGAACAACCGATGTTTTTAACACGTATTATGTCTTCTAGACTTGAAATTCCTCCACTGGCAATCACTTTTGAACCAAATATATTCGAAGCATAGGATAGCATATTTATATCTGGTCCATTTAAAGTGCCATCCCTTTCTACCGTTGTTAACAAAAATTCTCTTATTCCCTTAGCCATGAAAAGTTTCATTGCTTCATTCACTCTAAATCCAGATGGTTGTCTCCACCCATCAATCATTACTATTCCATTATATTGGTCTATTGAAATAATTATTTTTTCTAACTTTTCTTTTGGAATTTGTTGAAACACATTCGGTTGTTTATATGCCAAAGTCCCAATTACAATTTTTTCTACATTTCCATTTATTATTTCATTTATAGCTTCAAATGATCTTATACCTCCAGCCACTTGTACTGGGACTTTAATAGACTCTATAATTTTTAATATAATGTCTTTATTGTTTTTATTATCATTCCATCCAGTTCTTAATGTAGCATCAAGATCAACTAAATGAATTCTATCCACATCCTCTTTTTCAAATTCTTTTGCGATTTCAATGGGATTATCACTATAAATAATCTTGTTCTGTGGATCTCCCTTAGTCAATCGAACAACTTTTCCTTGAAGTATATCAATAGCAGGAATAATTTTCATTTTTGATCATCACATATATTCAAAAAATTTTTAATAATTTTTTCACCATGAGTTCCTGATTTTTCTGGATGAAACTGTGTACCAAATATGTTGTCTTTTTCAATAACAACAGGGATATCTTTACCATATTTAGATTTTGCAACTATTATTTCTCTATTAACAGGAATAATGTGATATGAATGGACAAAATATACCCAGGATTCATTTCGTATTCCTTTCAATATTTTGCTATCCTTCTTTATTATATCAAGATTATTCCAACCCATATGTGGAATTTTGACTTTCCTTTTTGGAAGCATAGATACAACACCATCTAATATTTTTAATCCCTCTAATTTTCCTTCTTCACTACTATTAAATAACATTTCCATACCTAAACAAATCCCTAATACAGGAATTTTCTTTTCTATTATACTAGAAAAATTTTTCCTAAATGGTTCCATAGATCTTATTGCAGGATCAAAATTTCCAACCCCTGGTAAAATTAATCCATCAAATTTTTTGGTTTTTTCTAATGTCTTAATTATCGAAACCTTAGTTCCGTTCCTCTCCAACGCACATTTTAGACTATATAAATTGCCCGCTCCGTAATCGAAAATTGCTATTTTTGTCATTATTTATATGACTCCTTTCGTGCTTGGAACACCTGTCTGTTTATCATCTATGGAAGCAGCCATCCTCAATGCTATTGCTAAAGCCTTCATCGCTGCTTCTATTTTGTGATGATCATTTTCACCATATTGCACACAAATATGAGTACATGCATTAAGATTTTGTAATAAACTTCCCATAAAATGTACTAAATCTTCTCTAGGGATTCCCTCTATTTGTTTAGTATCAAGGTTCAAACTAAGCTTAAAAAATTGCCTTTTGGCTAAATCGATTGATGAAACAGCCAATGATTCGTCCATAGGTACTATGGCATAACCGAATCTTCTAATTCTTTGCCTATCTGATAGGGCATTATTTAATGTCTGCGAAAGTGTTATTGCTAAATCTTCTATTAGATGATGAGATATTGAGTCATTTGATTTTGCTTCAACACTAATGTTTATCATACTATGTTTACCAAAAGTTGAAACAAGATGATCGATAAATGGGTATCCAGTTTTGCAAAATACGCTTCCTTTTCCATCAATATCTACTTCTACTTTTATGTTCGTTTCTTGAGTATTCCTTTCTTTTTTCATAAATCTACCACGATATTCTGGACCTTCAGATGAATTGGAACTCAACTAACATTCTTTTTCGTCTACTTTATTTAATATATATGGTAAATTGTTGATATTTTTGATTATAATCTCTGCATTGTTTTCCTTGAATTTTTTAATTAGTTCTCTATGATTAGCGCTAAGCCCGTAAACCCCACAAAAAAGAATATTTATTTTTCTGTTAGGTTTTTTCTTTAAGTTTATCTCTTTTTCTGCTGCTCTAGCCATTATTAAATCCTCAAAAGAATCACCACAATATAATAAAGCATTAGCAGTAGTCATTCTATTTATAACTTTGATCAAACCATACGGATTAGGTTTTCCATATTTTCTTTTTTCATCTTCCAGAAATATACTTTTGTGTCCATTTAATAAGTTAAATTTGTTATTCAAAGAGAACCTAGCAGCTATTTTACTTCTTCCTGAAACCATGCAAATTCTACCATCAAATTTTTTAGATAAATATTTTATGGTTTTATTGGTAATTATTATCTTTTCATTTTCTATTAATGGTTTCCCATGATAATAATTAGTTTCAAATCCATATCTAGATTTAAACAATTTTTGTCCATAAAAAAATTCATCAAAAATAGTAGAAACTATACTCTTTCCTACTGGTCCAGGATAATCCAAATATTTTTTAATTTTGTCTATATTTCCATTAAATCCATTAGCCAATTTGTTACTATAGTCGCTATTTAAATAACATTTCAAGAATTTTTCTACGGACCTTATACCTTTCTCATTGGAATTTTCTGCTATTTTTAAAAGAAATTTTTTAGGATTTATCTTATCTGAAGTATTCAAAGATAACAAAGCAAGCGAAATCGCATAACTAGTATCCATATCATTGTTAAATCCTCCGGATTGTCTAAATCTCAAAATTATTTCGTCATTAACAAGATTTCTAGCGTAAGATTTTTTCAATTTAGATGTTATAAAATGAACGGTTTTTCTTATTGCCTCATTATAGGATTTATTAACATCTATTAATACTCCATCTATATCCATCACAATGCCAGTAAGATAAATTTCTTTATTTTTTATATTTTCAGATATTATATCTTCTTTTGTTATCTTTTTATACTTCATATATTTTTCTAAATATCTTTAAGAATCTTTTATTCATTTCTTTAGTTCCGATGGTAACTCTAATATATCTACCATTTCTGCCTTCAATTTTATCGAATGCTTTTATGATGATTTTCTCTTTTTTTAATAACTCTAATAAACGATAGTATCGCTCACTATCATTTATCTGTATGAATATAAAGTTAGCATCAGTTTTAAAAACCCTTATTTTATTTTCTAATTTTTTCAGATAGAAATAAAGTCTATCTCTCTCTTCCTTGATTCCTTTTATCGTTTCATTAATATAATCCGTATTTTTTAAAATTTCACATCCTATACACAGAGATATGGTATTGATAGGATAAGGAGACTGTATGACTTTTCTAAATAAATTTGAAAATTTTTCGTTAGATATACAATAACCTAGTCTAGCACCTGCTAAACCAAATGCTTTAGATAGTGTTCGTAGAACGATAACATTGTTTTTTTTTATAATTTCATTTGAAATCGAATAATTTGCAAATTCTACATATGCTTCATCTATTATTATCAATTTATCGTCAAGTTCATTAATGATTTCTATTACCTTCTGCTTTTCAATCTGATTTCCAGTAGGATTATTTGGCGAACAGATATAAGCTATTTGTGATTTTTTCGCACTTTTAATGAATTTTGATTTATCTAACAAGTTATCATTTTTTTCGAGAGGTACTTGATCTATGGCTATAGAATAGAGTTTACACCTATCAATAAAATATGAAAATGTCGGAGTAAATGTAGTAACTCTATTATGTTTCCCAAAAATAGATAAAACAAGATCTATTATCTGATCCGAACCATTTCCTATGGATAAATAACTCTTTTTTATTTTTGTGTATTTTGATAATTGCGTATAAAATTCTTCAAACTGTTCTAAAGGATACTCCCTTAAATCAATCTTTCTTAATACTTTTAGTGAAATATCCCTAATGAAATCATTTCTTATAACAAAATTTTCGTTTGAATCTAGTTTAATCCCTTCACTTTTTTCAGGTTTTACATACCCTTCAATTTTGCCTAATTCATCATATTTTTTTTCAAGCCAATTTTGCACAGCGATTCTTCATCCTTTTTTTTGATTCAATATTTTTTGGTTGCCTTTTATTCTTTCTTTTAGTGCTTCATAATGATTAATTAATCCCTCTTTTTCTGTAATCATATTTATAAAAGGTTCAATTTTTTTCAGATCTTCTTTTGTAGCTTTTACAATCGTCGCGATCCTTATGAAATCTAATACTGATAGTGATGCACGTGATTTTCCAAAACCCATTGTAGGAAGGACATGATTAGAACCCAGACAATAATCACTTACGGATGAGGGTGTATTTTCGCCAATTAGTATTAAACCAGCTGATGTAACCTTTTTAGCTATATTCATCTCATTTTTAGCCATAATTTGAAAATGTTCTGGAGAAAATTCATTTACAAATTCTATAGCGACATCCTCATTTTCAGCTATGGCTATAAATCCATTTTTATCTAAACTTTCAAAAACGATCTCCTTACGAGGTATGTTTTCTTTAAGAATTTCATTTATTTCCTGTTCAACCAGATGAGCTAACCGAGTGGAACTAGTAACTAATCCACATATTGTATCTTTACTATGTTCAGCTTGAGATACTAAATCTAACGCAATATACCTTGCCTTATCTTGAGAATCAGCATAAATAACTAATTCTGTTGGACCCGCCATCATATCTATTGATACTTTATTGGAAACCAATAATTTGGCTGTTGTAACGAAAATTCCCCCTGGACCCACTATTTTATCTACACAAGCAATACTCTGGGTTCCAAAAGCCAATGCTGCAATACCTTGAGCCCCTCCTATCTTATAAAACTCATTAACACCACAAATGTCTGCTGCAACTAAGGTTAAAGGATCAACACTACCATTTTTTTGTGCTGGAGAAATAGCAACAATCCTACTTACACCAGCTAACTTTGCAGGAACTGCACACATAATCATTGTACTTGGATATCTTGCGAGACCACCTGGAACATAACATCCAACACTAGAAATCGGTTGAACAAATTTTTTTATCCTCCTATCATTTGAATATAAAACAGATATTTTTTTAACATGATCTAAAAGTTTAACATCATTTGCAATTAATTTCTCTTTTATTTCAGAGATTGTTCTGATCTGTCTTTCAGTAACAAGATTATATGCAGCTTTTATTTCATTATCTGTTACTTTTATAGAATCAAGGGTGACATTGTCAAATTTATAAGTATACTCTCTCAGAGCTTTATCTCCATTGATTCGAACATTTTCGATAATCTCTGATGTTTTTTTAAAAATATCTGAAGATAAAATACTGAACGTGTTTTTTCTTAGATTCTTTACATCTCCTTTAGAATTTTTAATAAATATTTTTTTTATCAATTAGATATCTTCTTTTTCAATTTTTATTTCTTCTAATGGTAATATTTGTCTGGGTTCTGTCACTACTAATCCTTGAGCAAGTTTTCGCATAATAGGTACTATTTTGATGAATTCATCTTTATCTATTATTGTATTAACACCGTACCATCCTTCCTCACTCAAAGTACTTATTGTAGGTCTTTTTAGCGCAGGAAGCTTACTCAATAATTCATCTAAATTTTCTTTTTTAACATTTACAAAAATATGAAGTTTCTTCCTTGCCTCAACTACTCCCCTCAATAAAGCAACCATGTCTGCGATCTTTTCTCTTTTTTTGTCATCTCTTAGAGAATTCTTGTTAGCTATAAGAACAGAACTAGATTCCATTACCTTGTCTATTATCTTGAGATTATTTTGTACTAGAGTTGTTCCAGTTTCGGTAATATCACATATGGCATCTACATCTTCTGGAGGTTTAGCTTCAGTTGCTCCAAATGAAAGAAAAATTTCCACATTTTTATTTTCTCCAATCCTTAACCAAGGAGTAATTATCATAGGGTCACTACTACCATAATATTTTTTATATGCTGTTCTGGATTTAATATGTGCAGATATTGTAGTAAGATACTCTGAAGATATTCTTATCGTTTTTTTATCTTTTGCATATGCAGTAATCATATCATCTAAACTATTAAATTGAAAATTTTCCGGAATTGCAATTATCTGTTTTACTTTTCCATACTCTAAATCTAATAATATTTTTACATCAGCTCTTGCTTCTCTTATCCAGTCTCTTCCTGTAATACCTATATCGTATAATCCCTCTTGTATGTATGTTGGAATCTCCTGTGGTCTAAGTAACTTTACCTCTATTTCAGGATCACTTAGCTTTATCCTGTATGTTCTAGCTCTGCCACTCACTCTTTGCCAAGCTTCCTCTAATAGTCTAAAGGTTGCTTCTTCTATAGTTCCTTTTGGTACGGCAAATTTAACTATACTGGGCATAAATATACAAGGAAAATCTATTTATCCGATATATATCTAATTGTTAATAAATCAGTTTCTAGTTGTTTTAATTAGTTGTATTACTTCTTTAGCTTTGTTTACACTAACATTATTTTCTTTTAACATTCTTTCTGCAATAAAGTCTACTTGGTTTTCTTTTGCTCCAGCTGTTATAGCTATATTTCTGGCGTGTAATTTCATATGACCTTTCTGAATTCCTTCGTCAGCTAATGCCCTGATGGCAGCAAAATTTTGTGCGAGTCCAATAGCAGCAAAAATAGATGCCAATTCCTTGACATTTTTAATATCAAGTATCTTTAAAACTATTCTTACAATAGGATGTACTGATACTATGCCTCCGACAATCCCTATAGCCATTGGTAACTCTATTTCTCCAATCAAATCCCCTTTTCTTGATTTATACCATTTTGTTAATGATCTGTATTTTCCATCTCTTGCTGCATAGGCGTGAATAGAAGCTTCCAATGCACGAAAATCTTGTCCAGTTGCTATAGCTAATGCATCAATTCCATTCATCAATCCCTTGTTATGAGTAACTGCTCGAAAAACATCAGAATATGCAAAAGCATATGCTAGTAATATTTTATCTACCCCTTTCTTCCCACCTATCAAGTTTTTAGGGAAAGTTGCCCTACATCTTGCCAATCTATGTATTGAATAATTCGATAATATTTTTAATACCACTTTTGCATTAGAAATTTTTTCAATTTTAGGGGCAATCGATTCACACATTGTATTAATAACATTTGCACCCATTGCATCTCTTGTATCTACAATTAACTCTATTATTATCATATATCCCATATTGTTAATACTTTCATCATAGAGTTCTCTAACTTTGATATCTTTAGCTATAACGGATATACTTCGCGAATTTGCAATTTTTAAAAGTTCTTCTTTATTATCTATGATTATTTTAGTTACTCTTTCTCTTTCTCTTTTATTTTTCAATCGATCTCTATTATTTTTATCTCTTGATATCAATTGGATTTGTCCTATCATTATGGAGTCATCAGCCTCTGCAGTGAATCCTCCACCTATACTTGCGATTTTAGCTGCCTTACTTGCTGCTGCTATGACAGAAGGTTCTTCTATCGAAATTGGTATCAAATATTTTTTTCCATTAATTACAAAATTTGTAGCAACTCCTAATGGAATTGGTATTATACCTATACAATTCTCTATCATCTTGTCTATTTTATTAAATGAGAAATTTTTTGGTAAATCTTTTAATAACTTTGTATCTTTAGCTGTGAGATTGGTTTCTTTTTTTAGATAATCTAATCGGTCATCAAGATCTAATTCATAGAATTTTCTTGGTATTGAATTATCTCTTTTTTTGAGACTTTTCACGGAATTATTATGACTTAAGTATTTTTAAAATTTTATCATCATTATTTTCGGGAATACCTCTTCCATCTTTGTTACTCGTTAACACATATAAAAATCCATCATTTCCTTCTACAACATCCCGTAGTCTTCCATAACCAACCAATATGTTATTTTGTTGGTTCGAATCTGTATCTATCTGTCTCAAATGAGATCCTTTTAATGTGGTTATTATAAGATCATTTTTATATCCTAATTTATCAGATGCTGGAAATGTAATCCCACTTGGAGCTAATGCCGGGTTAAAACAGTATACAGCTTTTTCACTTGTCGCTGTACCTTCACACTTTACATCTGGCCAACCATAATTTCTCCCTGGTAATATTAAATTTATTTCATCAAATCCAGAAGGACCGTGTTCTGATGCATACATATCTCTAGTTTCTGGATGCCATGCAATTCCCTGAACATTTCTGTGTCCATATGAGTAGATGGGTGAATTCTTAAATGGGTTATCCTTGGGAATTGAGCCATCTAAATTCAAACGTAATATCTTTCCAGCTAGTGAAGAAATATTTTGAGCTAGGTGTGGATTGGAAGCATCTCCTGTAGTTATATATAATTTATTATCTGGTCCTATTTTTAATCTACCACCATTATTATATAATGATCCAGGTATGTCATCAATTAGTATTTTTGATTGAATAATTCTATTGTCTTTTTCTTTTAAGATAAGAACTTTATTAAACAGTTGATTATTTTTCATATAGGTATGATAAATATACATCAAATGATTATCTGTAAAATTAGGATGCAATGCGATTCCAAGTAATCCTGACCCTCCTTGTTGTTCTGCCCTTATGAAGGCAACTGGTTCTTCTATGATTTTTCCATCACTACTGATCGTTCTTATTTTTCCATCACGTTCAGTAAAGAATATTCTGTTATCTTTTGATATATCAATAGCCCATGGAGTGTTTAGATTTTCTGCAATTATATCTATCCCTTGATTTGAAGTAGTTTTGTTGAGTAATGACTCAGGTTCAGGAATAGGAATTGTAGTATCAGAAGGTGTCATTATAATTGTAACAACTCCTGCAATTACAACAAAAATAGCTATAATTAGAATTCTCTTCTCCATTGTGTAGCTTAAATTTACAAAGTAAATAGCATATAAATTTCATTTTCCAAGTATGAGCAAATTTTAATCTATTTTCTACATGAAAAGCGCAGATGAGGAGATTTGAACTCCTGATCGCCCGAAGGCGAATCGGCTAGCTTATAACCTTGAAGATTACTCAAGGCCGACGCATTATTGTGTTCTAATAAGAAGACCACTCTGCCACATCTGCACAACAAATAGGCAAGATAACCTGTTATTATATTTTTATAATATATTATATTTTTGTAAATGATACATCATTTTTCTTACCTGGATAAAAAATACGCTGATAAACAACTAATTTGTGATGTGATTATACTATCATTAACTTTATTCAACTTAAATATGTTTGAGTGTATAGTAACAATAGATAAATAGAATCCACTTTTTACAAAAACTTAATTACGCTGACTTTAGCTAAATCATAACATGATTCCAATTAATAGACCTTGGATTGACGAAGAAGAAAAAAAAGAAGTTATGAAAGTCCTTGATGAAAATATACTTACTAGTGCCTCAAGGGAAGGAGGAAAACGCGTACAAGAATTTGAAAATTCTCTCAAAGATTTCTTAAATGTAAAACATGTCATTTCTGTTAATTCAGGAACTGCTGCTTTGCACGCCGCTTTGCTTTCTATAGGTATTAAAAGTGGAGATGAGGTATTATTACCATCTTTTACTTTCGTAGCTACGGCTAATTCCGTTATAGCAACTGGCGCTAAACCAGTTTTTGTAGATATTAATAAGAAAGATTACACAATAGACACTCAAGATTTACGAAAAAAAATAACAAATAGAACTAAAGCCATCATTCCTGTTCATCTTTATGGACATCCAGCCGACTTGAATGAAATCATCGATATATCAAATAGTTTTTCATTGGATATAATTGAAGATGCTTGTCAATCATTAGGGTCAACTTATAAAGACAAACATACCGGAACCTTTGGTAAATTAGGATGTTTCAGCTTATACGCCAGCAAAGTGTTAACCTCCGGAGAAGGCGGTGCAGTTTCAACAAATGATGACAATATAGCAGACATATTAAAGATGATAAGGAATCATGGAATGGTCGAAGGATATGATACTCGTATTTTTGGATTGAATTATCGACTTCCCGAAATAAGTGCCGCAATTGCAAAAATACAAATGAAAAAAATCAAAAATATATTGGAAGTTAGAAGAAAAAACTCTATTTTATTGTCCAATTTATTAGAAAAGTTTATTGAACAAATTAAAACGTTAAAAATACCTGAAGAAGATCATATCAAGAAATTTAATTGGTATTTATATACATTATGTTTTCTGGGTACAAAAGATTCTTTGTTAAGAGAACACATAAAAAAGAAACTAATCGAAAATGGAATAGGTATTGCAATATATTACGACCCACCAGTTCACCTTACACCTTATTACCGAAAATTTGGATTTGAAGGACTATTACCGTCAACCGAGTGGGCTAGTAAATGTGTATTATCCTTACCCGTTCATCCATTTGTTTCAGAAACTGATATAGAACAAATTGCAGATCTATTAAAAAAAGAATTATCAATTTTTCAATAATTTTTCAAAATTTTGCATTTTTTTTTGATTATATGAATAGGAATAATTTTTTATCTACAAAGAACAAACTTTTTTATAATACTATGTAGTGATTTATGCAACAGGAATGGCATTAGATACTGGTGATACTGCATGGATGATGGTTGCAACTGGTCTAGTAATGTTGATGACACCGGGGCTCGGATTCTTTGAAGCAGGTTTAATACGATTCAAAAACAGTCTTTCTGCGATTATGCATTGCTTTTCAGGACTGGCAATAGTTTCTACACTTTGGTTTATCGTTGGATTCACACTAACCTTTGGACCCGATCAAGGAGGTATAATAGGTGGCCTCGATCACGTCTTCTATCAAGGAGTGGGAATTCATGAAGGCTTTGGTGCAATGACTACATTTCCAGGGGTAACATTTGCTACTTATCAGATGATGTTTGCCGTAATTACACCTCTGTTAATATCAGGCGCATATGCGGAAAGAATGAAGTACAGTGGATTTTTCATCTTCACAATTGCTTGGAGCTTGTTTGTTTACTTCCCATTGGCCCATTGGATCTGGGGTGGAGGATGGCTTGCTCAACTAGGAGTCTGGGATTTCGCAGGAGGTATAGTTATTCATACTAGTGCTGGTATGGCATCTCTTGCGGCAGGTTTAGTCCTCGGAAGAAGGAAGAACTTTGGACCACAAATAATGGTACCGAATAATCTACCTCTCGCTGTAATCGGTGCAACAATGCTTTGGCTCGGATGGTTCGGATTTAATGCTGGTAGTGCATTGGCTTCAAACGGTGTAGCAGGAAATGCGCTACTAACCTCTCAAATTGGTGCGTCAACGTGTACAATGGTCTGGCTCTTTTTATCATGGAAACGGTCAGGAAAGCCCTCTGTAGCTGCTGTTATTAACGGAGCGATTTCTGGTCTTGCTGGAATAACACCCGCAGCAGGATACATAACAGGAGATGCAGCATTTGTACTAGGTATAGTACTTGGGTTTGGCTCTTACTATGGTATAGTATTGTTCAAGGAGAAGTTAAGAATAGACGATGCTCTAGATGTTAGTTCGGTACACGGTGTAACAGGAATCCTAGGAGCTCTTGCAATCGGTGTTGCAGCTAGTCCTCTCGTATATCCTGATGGGCCCGTTGGATGGTTATATGGAAACCCAATGCAATTGGCTATTCAGGCATTTGGAATAGCTGTAGCGGCAGCATTTGCATTCGGAGTCTCTATAGCAATATTTAAGATAATAGACAAGACAACTGGATTACGTGTATCAGACGAAGAGGAAGAAGCAGGAATAGATATAACCCAGCATGCTGAAAAAGCATTCAATGATTAGTTTCCTTTTTTTATTTTTTTAAATTTAATCACATAAATCGATAGCAGGATTAAAATATTTTTACATTATTTATATAGCATTGATTAATTAAGAATTTTTAAACATCATCTCACATATGATTTATATAATATGTATTCATGGATAGATTAATGCCAATAGATCCAGATTTTCCAAAAAACAATCAAGTTATTGGTAAAATACAACTTGGTAGTGATGGTGAACAATTCCACTTTAGATGGGGACCAGGTAGAAAAGCTGAAGCAGCAGAAAATGAAGAAGTAAAAGCAGCATATACAGCTCGTGGAGAAGAACAAGTTCCTTTAGGTGTAAGCGGTACAATGGTGGCTGTGGATTGGGATTCATGTGTAGCAGACGGTGCATGTATAGAAGCATGTCCTGTTCAAGTTTTCCAATGGTATAGAACAGAACATGATGTACCAGCAAAAGATGCTGATAAACAGATATTCGAAGGCACTGGTTCAAGCGTAAAAGAAGAGAGAAAAGATTTTACAGATAAAGCAGATCCAATTAGAGAACATGATTGTATATGGTGTATGGCATGTGTTTCAGTATGTCCACCTCAAGCAATTAAAGTAGACCAATCATCTTTGGAATTTCACGAAAAAGCAGCTGGAACATTCAGCGAATCGTTATCAAAAGGAAGTGCGCCTCCACCACACGCACACTAACTCTTTTTTTTATTTTAAAAATATTAACAATATCTAATTATTAATTCGTTGAAATAAAGAAATTGTGATTTATGTCTAAGAACTTTTATATCAAAATACAATACTATAAAAAATTTTAGTTCAAAATATGTGATTCAAGGGATTACAAATTTGATAATAATGACTGATTCCTACATGGGAATTTTTCTTCCAAAAGACATTACAAAACGATTATCTGATTTTATCAATAAAAAAACAGAATTTCCATATATCAATAAAGATGAAATAATTGGTACATTTTATCTGTTTGGAAAAAATCATAAAGTTAGAGGAGAGTTAGATATAATGTCTGTTCGTAGTCTTGCAAGAAAAACTATTGATCAAATAACAAGAAATATAAAAATTTTGAATAGCTCAGAAAAAAATAAGATAGACTCTAACTTTATAAGAGATGAATACTTCAAGAGAATATTACAAATCTCTATCGATAATCGTGGACTTGATGCTAAAAATATGAATTTATGTATATTACGGGATCCGACAATTTTGTCTGGCTGTTTTGAACAACATATTGTTCACTTTAAACAGGATTATTTTTTTAAAATAATTAATAAACCATTTGAAAAATGGGAACTATCACCAGATTTGATTAATAAACTAGAAGGCAGGATGGTGATGGTAGGATATAATACTTCAGATCATCAAAAATTACCCTATAATCATATACTTGAACCTTTTTTTGAGTGGATAAAAACGACTAACTAACTATGATATAGAATTGATCAATTGCGCAATAATTACAATGCCACTTTTCCATAGGTTTATATCATCTTTTTATTGTTTTCAGAGTTTGTATAACACGTATAGATAAGTTTTATTTTTTTTTCAATATTTGCAAATACACTACAATAATTCTTAGACATCATAGAATAAATTATAGAGAATTTCTCTAATGATTTGTGAATGTTCAAACTAAATCAAGTTACGCTGTTTTATTAGATCGAATTTATGCTAAACTTGGTTCAACATCACGAAAAGATATTTCCAGATTAGAATTACCAACACCACAGATAATTTGGGTTGGACAGAGAACTATTTTTAGAAATTTTATGGAATTCCCCAAAGCATTACGACGTGAGCCTGAAAAACTACTCCTTTATTTAAATAAAGAGCTTGCATCAGCTGGATATATTAGTGGTGATAGAGTAATCTTTCTAGGACGTAAAGAACGTTCTTCATTCGGTGCATTAATTGATAGATACGTAAAAAATTATGTTGTTTGTCCAGTTTGTAGCAGTCCAGATACTAGAACAGAAAAAAATAAGAAATTAGGATTTTTATTATGTGAAGCATGTGGAGCGAAGTCCTCTATTAAAGGAAATTATGCATAGACTTGATCAAACCTTGATTAAGGGATCTTAGAAATACTCTAAAATTACAGTACAGTATCCTGCAGATATTAGTATTCTCCTTAAAAAATAGAAATTCATACTCATTTTTCTAAATAATTCCTTAACTTGCTTTCGATTTGTCCTCTTGGCAGAGCACCAATGATAATATCAATTACTTCTCCATATTTGAAGAGAATCATAGTTGGAATGCTCTGAATTCCAAATTTTTTGGACAAAATTGGATTTTCATCTACATTAATTTTTGCAAAAACTACTTTTCCAGTATATTCTTGTGCTAATTGTTCTATAATAGGAAGAACTACTTTACATGGACCACACCATGAAGCCCAAAAATCAACTAATAGTAATGGATATTTACTTTTTTCAATATCAAAATTTGAATCACTTAAGATTATTGGTTTATTAATTTTTTTTAATTCTATTAGAGCATTAAATTTTCTTTGTAAGTCTTTCATTTTTTTGTTCATTAAGACTGATATTTCATCATCCGAAGAAACCATGTCATAACCATAATCAATAATCCTTAATTTATTTTGTGTTTTAATTAGTGAAGGTTAGATATGATATATGTAATTATATAAAATATTGGATGATAGAAAAGTATGTTTAAAGCAATAATACATGACATCAAGGGATTATTGTAGTTGTAAGTTAATAGTTATGTAAACAAAGACATGAGTTCATTATCTAAATTGTTTTTAGTTATATTGAGATGAGTGTTATTAGACTTATTTACAATTAGATGATGTTGTTACAATATCAGATTCATTTTTAGATCTTCAATTATTGATTGCCTTTCTTTGTAACAACTTTTTAACTTACGCTATTTTATTTTTTTGGCGATACTTTTTTTTAAAAAAGTGAATTGACCAATAGATGATCAGTAAGCTTTTTTCATATTAAAAAATAAAAAAAATAATGAGATGAAAAGTCTAACATTCCTGATTTAAGCTTAGGATAATACATTAGAATATATTTTGTTAAGATTATTTTTTAATTTCTAAATTGTTCAAATAGATAATGAATAATTCCTAGGACAGAAAAGCATTAACAGTTATGCAAATAAATGATGAGTTGATTATGTAAACTTTCTAGTATTTTTAATTTCTATGATTTGTATATAATAATGTATAGTGTTATAAAACAGATGGCCAAATCAATTAGTGACCCACAATATTTACTAGATATGCTTTTACAATGTTAACCATCCAATTCGGCAGATACCTTGTCTTATGGAAACTTTACACAAAAATAGAATTTAGTAATAAGATTCCGAAGAGGTTTATGTGATTGTAAATATATTTTGTTGTTAAACTTAATCGATGCATTCAATTATTGTTTGTTAATTCTGTTGTATCCTTTTCATATTATGTAAGGTTTTAACGCTATCGATATCTAATTATTTTGCTTTATTTCTTAATCACTAACTGTGGTAGAAAGTACTGATGATAAAATATTAGAAGCTAAAGAACCAGATCATAAGGCAGCTAAAGAACCAGATCATAAGGCAGCTAAAGAACCAGATCATAAGGCAGCTAAAGAACCAGATCATAAGGCAGCTAAAGAACCAGATCATAAGGCAGCTAAAGAACCAGACAAAAATTATGAAATTCTAACTTTAGAGTTTAACCAAGTGAAATCTGAATTAGAAATAACAAAAAAGGATTATGAAAAAACTTTAAACAAGCTAAAATACATGATGGCTGATTTCGATAATTACAGAAAACAAATTGAAAAACAAATGAATTCAACTATAGAAACAAATAAAGCTAATATCTTGTCAAAATTTTTAAATCTACTAGATGATTATCAAAGGGCATTAGATATCATAAAAAAGGACAAAGATATTGACAATGTTATAACTGAAGGATTAGATGGAATAATAAAAAATTTTCAAAATATCTTGCTATCTGAAGGCGTAAAAAAAATCGAAAGCATAGGTAAAGTATTCGATCCGAATCAACATGATGTAGTAAGTTTCTCTTATGATTCTGATAAGGATGAAAATGTTATAACGGATGAAATACGTACTGGTTATATGATTGATGATAAAATTTTAAGACCAAGTCTAGTAATTATATCGAAAAAAAAAAATATACCTAACAATAAGTAGGTAACTCATCAAGGTGAATAATTAATTATGGGAAAAATTATTGGTATTGATTTAGGAACTAGCAATTCTGCCGCTGCTGCGATGATAGGTGGAAAACCAACCATAATTCAAGCAGCGGAAGGAGCTTCCGTAGGGGGAAAAGCATTTCCTTCTGTAGTTGCATTTACTACTACTGGTGACTTGTTGGTCGGGGAACCTGCAAGAAGGCAAACGATTTCCAATCCAACAGGAACGGTTATGGCTGCAAAAAGAAAAATGGGTACAAATTTTAAATTCAGTATTTCAGGGAAAGAATATACTCCTCAGCAAATATCATCATTTATTTTACAAAAAATCAAAAAGGACGCAGAAGCCTTTTTGGGCGATACAGTAGACAGAGCAGTAATTACTGTTCCAGCATACTTTAATGATAATCAAAGACAGGCTACAAAAGATGCAGGTGAAATAGCAGGATTAAAAGTAGAAAGAATTATTAATGAACCTACTGCCGCATCCTTAGCCTATGGTTTAGACAAAATTCAAAAAGATCTAAAGATTATGGTATTTGACTTTGGCGGAGGAACATTAGATGTTACAATAATGGAAATGGGTGGTGGAGTATTTCAAGTTAAAAGTACATCTGGTGACACTCAATTGGGAGGGACAGATATGGATAATGTTATTATTGAACATATTATACAAGAATTTAAACACCAATCTGGGTTGGACGTCAGAAACGATAAGGCAGCTATGATGCGAATAAGAGAATCTGCAGAAAAGGCAAAAATAGAGCTGTCTAATATTGTTTCTACTGAAATAAATCTGCCTTTTCTTGCCTATGATCCATCTACAGGACCCAAAAATCTTGTTTTCACTCTAACCCGATCAAAACTAGAAGAACTAACAAGACCAATAGTAGACAAGTGTAAGGCTCCAATGTTGCAGGCAATAAAAGATGCCAAACTTGCAGCTGGTGATATCGATAAAATTATTATGGTTGGTGGCCCGACAAGAATGCCAATTGTTAGGAAATTTGTGGAAACGGTAATGGGGAAGGAACCAGAAAGAGGTGTAGATCCTATGGAAGCAGTAGCAATGGGGGCAGCAATACAAGGTGCAATAATTTCTGGGGATGTTTCAACAGATATTCTTCTTGTGGATGTTACTCCACTTACATTAGGTCTTGAAGTCCTCGGAGGAGTAAAAGAAACATTGATCGAAAGAAACACTACTATTCCTACAAAGAAAAGCAAAGTCTTTACAACTGCTGCTGATTATCAATCTGCTGTTACTATTCATGTAGTACAAGGAGAGAGAGCAATGGCTGCAGATTGTGTTTCATTAGGAACTTTTAATTTGAGTGGATTACCCCCAGCACCTAGAGGAATACCTCAAATCGAAGTTACATTTGATATTGATGCTAATGGAATATTAAATGTAACAGCAAAAGATTTAGGAACATCCAAGGAAGCAAAAATCACTATAACCGCAAATACAAAATTATCAAAAGAAGAAATTGAAAAATTAAAGAAGGAATCAGAACAATATCAAGAAGCTGATAAGAAAAAGAAGGATGAAGCAGAATTACGTAATGAAGCAGATAATATCATTTATTCCTCTGAAAAGCTAATTAATGAAGATTTAAAGGATAAAATTACACCAGAACAAAAAGACAAAGTTAATAAATCGATACAAGAATTAAGAGACACTTTATCTAGTAACAATATGGAAGAGCTAAAGAATAAAATTCAAAATACAAAAACTCTATTAGCAGAAATAAGCACAGAAATTTACAGAAACGTTGGAGCAACTGCCAGTGGTGGAACAACGGGAACAGGTGGAACAACGGGAACAGGTGGAACAACGGGAACAGGTGGAACAACGGGAACAGGTGAAACAACGGGAACAGGTGAAACAACAGCCGAAGCAACCCAATCAAATCCTGGTGGTTCTAATGATAAATCTTCATCATGAAATTGATGTAAAAGAAATTATAACCGTGTATGTATATTCATTTACCTTTATTTTTTAGTGATAGTATTAATGGCAAATAAGAGAGATTATTATGAAGTTTTAGGAATACAAAAGACAGCGAGTAAGGATGAAATTAAAAACAATTATCGTAAACTAGCTCTAAAATTTCATCCTGATAGAAATAAATCCAAAGATGCTGAGGAGAAATTCAAAGAAATCTCTGAAGCCTACGCAGTTCTTTCTGATGATGAAAAAAGAAAAAGATATGATACTTATGGTCATATAGGCACAGAAGAGGTATTTAGAGGATCTGAAGCTAATTTTGAGGAAATATTCAAAGATATGGGTTTTGGTGGCTTTGCAAAAACTATTTTTGAACAAATGTTTGGAGGAAGAGGAGGAGGCGGATTTACCTCTGGAGATCCGTTTAGCGGTTTTACCTTTAATATGGGAGGTAGTGAACGAAGAAGAGGTAGAGATATCTTATACGATATGGAAATTTCGTTAGAAGATGTCTTAAAAGGAAAAAAAGATGAAATTGAATTACCAAAGTTTGATAGATGCTATGATTGTAATGGATCAGGGGCGGAAAAAGGCAGCAAGCCAAAAATATGTACTGAATGTAACGGAAGAGGACAAACTACTAGAACATATAATCAAGGTAGATTTTCAACATTTATTTCCTTAGAAACATGTCACAATTGTAAAGGAAAAGGAGAAATTATTGATCATCCTTGTAACAAATGCCATGGATCCGGTAGAGTAAAAATAACAAAGAAACTTCAACTCAATATTCCTGCAGGGGTAGAAGATGGAATGACTTTACAATTAACTGGAGAAGGGGAATATTCTGAAAGTGGTTATCATGGAGATTTATTGATTAGAATACATGTTACTCCACACAAAATATTTGAAAGACTAGATGATGGGCATATATTATATAATTTAAATGTGAATTATACTAGCTTGGTTTTAGGAACAGAATTAAAGGTTCCTACTTTACATGGCCTTGAGAAATTAAAGATTCCACCTGGAACATCATCAGATGCAATTTTGAGACTAAAGGGTAAAGGTTTACCTCGATATGGTAGTTATGGCAAAGGCGATCAATTAATTAAGCTTCGTATTGATATTCCACAGAAAATATCTGATAAACAAAAATGGCTTTTAAAAGAACTAGATAAAGAATTCCAACGAGATAGATTTTGACATTAAACATAACAAATAATTATTAAATAGATCATTAACAAAATGAAAGTAAAACCCATTCTTATTTTCACATTCGTTATGTAGGTTAAACATGAATAGCATCAACAGGTATTTTTTTAAATTCAATTGGTGTTTTTAAAAAATTATAATTGAAAATAGTAGAGAAATTTACATTTAATTATATCCTAATTTCTGGTAAATTATTTTTAGTAACATAATATAGAAAACATCATTTGAGAATAATTTGATTTTCTGTTGCTTCATTTAAAACTCATTATAAAAATTATTCTTGTCTTTTCTGTGTTTTTTGATTATCGGAATATGCATAAATCAGTCAACAAAATTTGAGTATTAGATCTAATATTATTTACTATAAATCTTAACAACTTCATATCTAGTAGTAAGCAAAGAACTTTTTTGGGCTCAAAAAAAAAGATAAAGATAGAAGTAGAAGATAGCCAGGGAGATAAATATAACCTTTCATTAGAGGGAAATTTTTCAAAAGAAAAGGTTTTATATATTATGGAATTGGTGGATATGGTTCAATCTGGTAAAATAATAAATTCTAATAATAATACTGACAACAAAGAAATAATATCAATAGATTCAAAGATTTGGAACATTATTGAGCAATCATTTCAAAGTACATCTTTTACTTCATCGGATATCGTTGCATTTTATGAAGAAAAATACAAAGAATCTATTAAATTAAGTGTAATTTCTACATACTTGTCAAGATATTGTACAAAAGGCAAATTACTTCGAACTAAAAAACTCAGGGAATATGTATACTCTGTTCCATTGCAAAATCTCCAAGATTTAAATTCAAATAATCAAAATAATTTGCTTGTAAATAACAATAACAGGAATTTATATCATATTGAAAATAAGACTATCGACGATCTTAAAAATTAAGAGATAAAGTTTTTAAAAAGAATTAAAATTATCGATGCTATTTCATATTTCTATTCAGGATAGAAAATTAAATAATATTAAGAGTTTCTACTTTACATTTTATTGTTGTATTGTGGGAAAACATTTTGTAAGAATTTTTTAAAAATCTCCAAATCCTCCACCATCGAAACCCCCGAAATCTCCTGTATCAGAACTTTCCATATCAGTCCCTGTTTCTCCTGCTGAGGTTTCTGTTCCTGCATCACCAACCATAGAATTCTCCATAGGATTTAAAGCCATACCAACAAATGACATCATGGTCATAAAAAACAATATATCTGTTATTCCCATAAATAACATTACAGGCATCCAAGATCTATTTGCTTCCATATATGTTTGTAATTGTGCCTTATCCCCTTTGCCATTATTGTAAATACGTCGTGCTTTGTGCCATTTTTGTTCTAGCTCTTCTTTTTTTGAATTCAGTAGTCGGATTCCAGTTTCAGTTATTGAGATATCTATTTTTTTGTTACCAAAAAAACCTCTTTTTTCTTTTTTTATTATTAATCTTTGAACTGCTAAATCGTTTATTACCATCTCAACTTCCTCCTTGCTCATCTTTGTTGATTTTGAAATCTTTTTTATATCCTTGTTCCCTTTAGATAACGCATCAAGAACCATGAAATGAGGTGGACTTTCGTTAATTTTAATATCAGAAGACATATATCTGTTATAAACTATTACCTGGTCCTTTTTTTAATTTTTCTATAGTTTTATGCTTTTTTTCCCTCATCTATCTTGTTATCTGTTTTTGAGGATCCTATATTTTGTGCAAATCTGATGATATATGGACAAGCAAAAGACGTGATTATTGTTACTACACTTAGTATTGGAAGGACAGACGATGTGATAGCACCAACATCCTGTCCGCCCTTTGCTATTACAAGAGACATTTCACCCTTTGCAGTTGCTAATCCTAATCCAGCTCTTAATCGTTCGATATTGTCAAACTTGGATTTTGATAACACCGCTAAGACAAGAATTAATTTTGCTGCAAATGCAGTTAATATCAATATCATGGCTGGAATAATGAACATTGGTATGACTGAAACATTAACTAATGCCCCTATAGATATAAAGAAGAGTGCAGAAAATACATCTCTTAAAGGAATGGTTATTACCTTCGCAATAGTCGCACTTTTTGATTCTGCAACTAATACTCCTGCTAAGAATGCACCTATTACAACAGATAATCCTAAAATATTTGCTATAAAAGACAGTCCAAAAGCAAGTCCTAGTATTACAATCAGAAGTAAAGCATAATCATTGGTTTTCCCAATTCTGTCTATTATTGTGGGTAAAAATCTGGATCCCAGAATTAGAATACTACCAATGAATACAATTGCGATTGCAATAGAGATGGATATGGGTATAATAGAAATATCTTTATCTGAAGCTACTGCTATCGATTGAAGTATAGCCAAAGCAGTAATAGCTATTATATCTTCAACAATCAAAACACCTAAAATTAATATCGATGACCTTTCCTTTATTTTACCCATTTCCTCTAAAACTTTTATCGTAACTACGGTACTAGTTATGGACATTGCTAAAGCTAAGAACATTGAGTCAAACACCGAAAACCCTAAATTTTGAGCAACAAAGAAAGTAATTAACATCGTTCCGATAGATTCAGTTAATCCAACTATCATTGAGATTTTTCCAATTTGCTTAAGTTTTGCTATGGGAAATTCGATCCCTATAACAAATAAAAGCATGATTATTCCCAATTCCGCAAATACGTTTACAGTTTCCACATTTTGGATAAGGGAAAACGGAGGTGTATACGGACCAATGATCATTCCAGCAAGTAAATATCCAATGACCATAGATTGTTTTAATTTATGTGTAATGAAAAGCATGATCGCTGCAATGACCATAATAAATGCAAAATCTTGTACAATAAATTCGGATGATAATTCTGGAACTGGTAATGAACTAAATACAGCTCCATGTAAAAAAAACTCCATCCTCAAAATAACTATAAACATCTAAAATAAAAATTAAGAGTATGGATATTTCTAAAAAAGATTATTTTCTAAAAATACTAATTTTACTTTTATTTTATTTTACTTTTATTTTATTTAATTTAATTTTTTAGTTAAAGTCAGCAAAAATAGTATAATAGAACCAGTGAATCCAAAGTATGACACGATCGGGTTGTATGCTAATATGATAGCAGATCCTATGAATAAAGCAGAGGAAAACACACTTACTACAATAGATCTATAGAACATTATGTTGTTTCTATTACGAACTTCTTGATTTTCTAAATATGTTTTTATTGATTCAGACAAATTAGATGATGTTTCTATATTTTTTAAAAATTTTGAAAATGAAAATTTTACTTCTTCTATATATGCTTCTTTTAATAAACCCTCTTGTTCTAACAGATTTGATAAGACTTTTACAAATTGAAATTTTATTTTATGGTGGTGATAAATTCCTTCTAAAATAGAAGTCATTCTCATATATAAAGCCAAATTTTTAGGTAATCGAAATGGAAATTTACTTAATGTTTTATTGGATAAATCCATTAGCGATCTGACTTCCATTCTGTCAACTTTTTTTCCATGTAATGATCTTATACTCAATTCCAATGCTTTTTCTACAAATGTACGATTAACAGTGGGTTCTAAAGTTCCCAATTGCATAAGAACGTTTACTGTTCTTACCGGATCTTTGTCAATTAATCCAAGATATAATCTTATCAACATAAGTCTAGTTTCTTTATCTAATTTTCCCACCATTCCAAAATCGTATAACACAATAGATCCATCTTTTCTAACTCGTATATTTCCGGGATGAGGATCTGAATGAAAAATATTATTTCTTAACAACATCTTAAAAAATACATGATGAATCAATACCACTAATTTTTGTCTATCAATACTAAACTTATTTAATGTTTCAATATCTGTAATTTTTATACCTGGTTCATATTCCGTAGTAATTATATGTTTTGAAGTTATTTCAGGTAGTAAATTAGGTATTATTACTTTTTTTTCATTTATCAAATTGTTTTTTATCGCCAACAAATTTTCTGCCTCTTTTAGATAATCCATTTCTTCATAAATAGTCTCAATGAATTGTGAGAACATCCCTTCGATCGAAAAGCGGAGGTTAGGATCAATAAACCTAGTTGCAAATGGAATTAATTTTTTCATAATCAAAATATCCTGTCCAATAACGGATTCGATATCAGGCCTTGCCACTTTTACAACTACATCTTTTCCTTTGTATTTGGCGTGATATACCTGTCCAAGACTAGCTCCTGAGAAAGCTTCAGGGTTAAATGATTCAAAAACTGATTCTATTTTACCTAACTCATTTTCAATCGTTTTCTTAATCTTCTCAAATGGTGCAACTGGAACATCGTCTTGTAGAGTCGAAAGAACTTCTAGATATGGCTGTGGTAATATATCTGATCTGGATGATAACCATTGACCAAATTTTATATATGATGGACCTAACTCTATGAACACTTTTAATGCTTTTCTAGCATGTTTTCTATATTTATTCTCATCAACATTTCTTCCTTCTTTAGCAACCCATTCCCTTCTATCTTTCTTAAAATTTATTATTAAAGGAAATAGTTTGATAATTATTTTAATAATCTTTATAGAATTTTTTTTTTTCCACATTTTATTTATCTTTTGAATGAATGCGATTAACTTTTCTTTTTAATGTTAAGGAAATATATCTAGATAGCATATATGTTCCAATTGTGGCCAAAGAAGCTTGTACTAATCCTTTTGAATTTAAAAATATTTTCTTATCTTCGGTATTTATCTTGTTATAATATGTTCTTCCCATTTTGATACCTATAGCTGAAGCTAAAATTAACCCAATTAGAACGTCTGGAGCATCTTCTATTAAATGTCCAAGAGGGTTGTCTCTTGGATCAACCTTATCAACATGTAAACTATAGAATTCATTATATTCTCTTATATGGAGATTTCCCATTCTGTATTGTTTTTTAGCACCTTCTTTGTTTCCTAAAATAGTTTCCTGAAAATCTATAATAGGTCTGACGGATTTAGGGATCAATATATTTCCACTCCCGTCAAAGAAATCCATTTATAACATTGATTTTATAGATCATATAAAATTAACTTAAGTTTAAATGTAATAAATAAAAGAATCTGTCTTTCTATAGATAAATATATCTTTTAAATCAATTTCAACATAATATGAGATCAATAAAGTTATTAAATAGCAATAAAATTTATTCTGGCAAAATTTCTGTGCGCATGGATGAATTTATTTTGGAAGGAAAAACAATACAAAAAGAAATAGTAGAACATTCTGATTCTGTTGGAATTATTCCAATGCTTGAAAATAACAATATACTTTTAATCACTCAGTATCGTCATGCAACAGGAAAGGTATTACTAGAAATCCCAGCAGGGAAAATTGAAAAAGGAGAAACCAAGGAGAAAGCTGCAGAAAGAGAACTATTAGAAGAGACAGGATACTCAGGCAAATTTACTTTTTTAACTCAATGGTATTTAGCACCAGGATATGATACTGAAATGATGTATATTTTTCTAGTAACTAATTTAAAAAAAGTCAGCAAAGAACAATGCAAAGATGATGATGAAAATATAAGATTAAAAAAATATTCTTTTAAAACTGCTATAAAAAAATGCATGACGGCTGAAATAATTGATTGCAAAACTATCGCGGCATTATTTCTTTATCAAGAATATCTTAGTTTTTTTAATAAAAATACGAAAAAATAAATTATAATAATATAAAATCTGTATAAATTTATGCTGTTTACTAGAGAAAAAATGGTGTAGTCAATGTCTAAAGGGTATGAAGGTTTTAAAATTAACACCAAACTAAACATAAAGGCTCTAGTTAATACTCTTCTTTTCCTATCAGCGTTTCTTGCTATCTGGCAATTCCTTTTTCTCTTGGGAATATGGCCAGAGGTTTCATTTCCTTCACCATTAATGGTGGGAAATTCATTTGTTAAATTATTATTTTATCAATCTCTTCTTTTAGATGTAGGAATAACCCTTTCACGTCTTGTAATCGGATTTGCTATCTCGCTTGTACTTGGAGTTTTAATAGGATTAGCAATGGTAAAATTCAAAAACTTTGGTAATACTTTAAGTTCCTTCGCTGTTGGTTTGCAATCTTTTCCGAGTATTGCTTGGGTACCTTTTGCTATTCTGTTAATTGGAATAAATGATTTTGGTATACTTTTTGTAGTAATAATGAGCTCAGTCTTTTCTGTAATGATTTCAACATACAGTGGTATAAGAAACATATCTCCAATTTACATAAATGCCGCCAGAAACATGGGTGCAAAAGGATTTTCCATGTTTCGTCATGTTATGATTCCTGCTGCAACCCCTTCTTTGATTATTGGGATCAGACAAGCGTGGTCTTTCGCATGGCATGCATTAATTGGAGCAGAGATATTGATTACAACGTTGTTAGGACTGGGACATATTTTGTTTATAGGAAGAGAATTTCATCTCATGGACCAAATAATAGCAACAATGATAACAATTTTTACAATTGGACTTTTTTTTGATAGACTGTTGTTTTCAAAACTTGAATCCAAGGTAAGATCTAAATGGGGTCTTGATCAAGATCAAGTTTAGATAAATAACCTAAAATAAAGAGAAAAATCTAATAATTAAAACCATATTCGATATATGTATATATTTTTTTATCTTCCTTGTAAGGAAATATCTAAACAGGCCCTCGAGAATGTTATAGGGTATCTTTTTTCATCACAATAAACTATGTTGTTAAACTCAGTATAGCTTGTGCCATATCTCCTTTTGCATCATTTAATGCTTGAATTGCTTTTTCTTTAGATACATTTGCTTGTTGCATAACCAATAATATGTCTTCCTCTTTAAATGATGGAATTGCCCGCTGTCTTTCCTCAATATCTGTCGCTACTATTTGAAAAATAGTGCTGTCTTTTCCCTTCATTTCGACGACTTGAGGCTTTATTAAATAAAGTTCTTTTGTTTCTGTTTTGATTATCACTTCTTCAATTCCATCCATTTCCTTCATTTCTAGACCCATCTTCCCTAGCATTCTTCGCATTTCTCTATTTCCACCACGCATCATTTTTTTTATCCCCTACCTTATACTGGTTATTTTCTGCTTTTTATTCCTTCTCTAATCTTCACAGCTACTCCATAATCAAATTTATTCATTAATACGCATGAACATAATGACCTACCCACAGCTAATACATTCTCATTCTCATCTATAACTACTACTTCTGAGCCAATTTTTATGTTGTTTCCACACCACTTTACATGTTTGCAAAATAATGATCTTCCTTCACTAATGAAAGGTACCGCTTCATCCTTTGGAATTATACAATTTTGTTTAAACGCCTCAAATCTCAACATTTGCCTTGCTCCAAATAATGTTAAAACTATCTGACCATCTTTTCGCAAAGTAGCAAACAATTCCGAATTCACGAAAAAATTCTTTATCCTGCCAGTTCTTTTAGAATACTCACATTGAATTTTGGAAAATTCATTACTTACTTCTGTATTGAAGAGGAGTCTAATATGAGCAGCTAGTTTTCTTTTCTCATCCAAAGGCAATGGGTTCAATGATTTCTGTTCTACTAATTTTATAAAATATTTATCTTTCTTATTTTAAATTACAGAATATCAAAAAATTTTGATAAAAAGAAAGGACTTTATTTCTTGGTATCTGTAGATAATTGCATGCCATCCTATTGTGAATTATGCGGTGGATCAACACAAGGACTTAAAACAGTGATTATCGATGGCAGCATTTTCAATGTCTGTTTATCCTGCTCTAAACGCGGAAAACCTTACCAGCCTCCTATTCCTAAAAAACAAATATCAAATCAGCCTCCTAAAAAACAAATATCAAATCAACCTTCTACTAAAAAACCATTTCAAAAACCTACTAATCTAAAATTCAATAAAATTGAGTTCTTTGATGATAATGTATTAAAATCAGACTTTGCTGATATAATACACAATGCTAGATTGAAAAAAGGTTATACTCAAGAATATGTTGCTAATAAAATAAATGAAAAAGTAACTTTATTTAAAAAAATAGAAACAGGAGGACTAAAACCTAATGAAATAATATCCAAGAAACTAGAACGTTTTCTAGGAATTCAATTGTATGAAAGACTTATTGAAGACGATGATGAAGTATAAATGAACGCTAAGGCTATTCTAATAACATATCCTGAAGAAGAATCTATCAATGAAGCACTATCACTTGCAGAGACAGCTGGATATGATGTAAAAAAAATTGTAAAACAGAAACATATTACAAGGTCGCGATATGGTATTGGGAAAGGTAAGGCTTTAGAAGTAAAGGATCTTTTAGATACAATGAATATAGACGTTATTATATTCGATGAAGTACTAAAACCTTCTCAACATTATAATTTAGCAAGTTTATGTAAAAAAGAGATCATAGATAGAGAAAGGATTATTTTGGAGATCTTTGAACGAAGATCAAGTAATTCGGAATCTCGTATTCAAATTAAATTAGCTCAATTGAGATATGAAATGGTAAGGGTTAAAGAAAAAGTTCGACTTGCTAAAATAGGCGAACAACCAGGTTTTTTTGGTCTAGGAAAATATGATGCAGACATACACATTTTGGATATAAAGTCTCGTATGTCTATATTAAAAAAAAAGTTAGAGAAAGAAGAAAAAAGAAGAAAATTATATCGTTATCAAAGAAACAAATTGGGAATTCCTACCATTTCCTTGGTAGGCTATACTTCAGCTGGGAAGACAACATTATTTAATCATTTAACTGGTGAATCTAAGATCACCGGTCAAGGAATGTTTACTACCTTGACTACTTTTACTCGTGCTCTGAATCTTAATGAAAACAAGGTCTTGATAACAGACACTGTTGGTTTTGTTAATAAGTTACCAGCTTATATGATAGATGCATTTAAATCTACTTTAAATGAATTAGTATTTTCAGAGCTAATATTATTAGTTTTAGATATTAGTCAAAAAATTAATGATATTAAAATTAAATTAAATAGTTCTCTTCATATAATGAATGAACTACAAGTTCCTAATACCAAAATAATTTACTTATTTAATAAAATTGATTTAACCGATCTAAATGATGCATATGATAAATACATAGATTTAGGATTGGAGGATTCCAATCATATAGTTTTGCCTATATCCTCTAAGACTGGTCATAATCTCGATAAATTAAAAGATTTGATAGGCGATATAATTTATGGGAAAAAAATTTCTATAAAAAATAATAGGAAATTTTTCAAATGAGTGTTGCGATACTTCGGCTAGGACATAGGTTGGTTAGAGATGATCGTACTACTACTCATGTAGCCCTAGTTGCAAGAGCTTTTGGGTGTCAAAAAATTTACATGACAGATGTAGATGATTCTATCAAATTAACTATAGCTGATGTCAATGATAGATGGGGATACAATAATTTTGAAATAGAAATTGTTAAAAATTGGAAAAATGTTCTACAAAAATGGAAGAAAAATGGCGGACTTGTTATCCATATTACTATGTATGGCATCAATGTTGACGATTTTTTTAAAAAAACAAAAAAGGATAATGATAAAATTCTTTTAATTGTTGGAGCAGAAAAAGTTCCTAGTGAAGTTTATAAACTATCTGATTACAATATATCTGTTAGTAATCAACCGCATTCCGAAATAGCTGCACTTGCCATAGTTTTAGATAGAATATTTAATGGTCAGGAACTGAGATTAGATTTTAAATCTCCGAAATTAAAGATAATACCGTCTCCTACCGGTAAATTGGTTGAAAAAATAAAAAATTAAATACCAAAATAATACATTACGATTTTAAAAATTCTAAAAGATCTTAAATAATTCTCATATTTATGAAGAAATCACTATATTATTTTCATATTGTGTATTATTTAACTAGAAAATTATCTATTTAATAAACTATGATATTCGTACAATAAATTGCCGCCTAATTTTTGTACTATTATTTTAAAATACTATTCCATAAAAAATATATGGTTTCAAACAACACACTAATCTATTGAAAAAAAAAGATTTCATTAAAGTCGAACATAAAAAAAAGTCTTTTACTAGGCCTGATGAAAAATGGGGCTTAGAAAAGGAAACTGAAAATTTTGCTAATCAAGTTAAATCATATCGTCAAGAAAAGATTTCTGATGATGATTTTAGGAGATTTAGACTTCAACATGGTGCGTACGGTTCTAGACTACGTCCAGATTATAGTATGATTAGAATTAAAATTCCAAGTGGTGAAATCACTCCTAAACAGCTTGAAAAGATCGCAGATTTGTCAGAATCGTTTTCAATAGGTTCTGCACATGTTTCAACTAGACAAAATATTCAATTACACTGGGTACAGTTAGAAGATGTAAGCGAGGTAATGAGAGGACTAGTAGAAGTTGGTTTAACTACTAGAGAAGCGTGTGGTAATACGGTACGAAATGTAATGTGTAGCCATTTTTCAGGTGTATGCTCTGAAGAGATATTTGACGCTACTCCATATTCTAAAGCAATAGCGAAATTCTTTTTGCGTAATCCAATATCACAAAATCTACCACGAAAATTCAAAATTAATTTTGGTTGCTGTGATAAACATGGTCTTGTTAGAATAGCAGACATAGGACTTATTCCTGCAATTCAGGATGGGAGGAGAGGATTTAGAATCTACCTCGGTGGCGGCCTAGGAGCAGCTTCATTCATAGGACATCTTTTAGAAGATTTTACCCCCGAAGAACAACTTCTTTCCACTTGTATGGCGACTATACGAATATTCGATAGACATGGAAACAGAGAGAATATGGCACGTAATAGAATGAGATATTTAGTAAATGAGATGGGATGGGAAAAATTTCAAAAATTAATTTTGAAGGAACGAACAATACTTTATATGACAACCTCCGAGTCTACACGGGATCTTTTTTCCGTACACCAGTTCAGTCACAATCTAATATCCAACTCAATTCTTAATAAAATGAAATCCAATCATAAACTACCGATTGTAACCGAATCCATCTCTATAGATAGCTCAAGTTATACTCGATGGTTACATACAAATACAGTAGAACAAAAACAACAAGGCTATTACACAGTATTTGTAACTCTTGGAGCTGGTGATATCACTTCAAATCAATTAAAGTCTTTAGCAACTATTATACAAGACTTTTCACTAGAAGGGGTTGCTAGAAATACTCCTCAACAAAATTTTGCCATAAGATATGTACATTATACTGACCTATCTAAAGTTTACAAAAAATTACATACAACTGGATTATCAAATTCTGGTGCTTTAACTATAACATCCGCAGTGGGATGTTCAGGTACTACCTCTTGCAATCTTGCAATCACAAATTCTCACAGATTAGCTAAGGAAGTTCAGAGTAAACTTTTAGAATTAGGGTTTGATGTTGATGATAGTCTACGATCTTCAACAATAAAAATAAGTGGATGTCCAAATTCTTGTGGACAACATGAGATTGCAACAATAGGATTTTTTGGAGGTGCTACAAGAATAGGCAACACAATGGCACCGGTATATACTATGCTATTTGGTGGAAGATCAGATAAGGATTCTAAACTAGGAAAACCAGTAATGAGAGTACCAGCCAAGAGAGTTATAGAAGTTATCCAGAAAATTGTAGAATTATATAAACAAGAAAAAAATAGCGAACCATTGGATTTATGGCTTGATCACGTTGTAAATGGAAATGGACCTGCAACAATAAAAAATTTAGAAGATATAAAAACACATTTGACACCTATTGTACAACTTCCTCCTTCAGAAGAATCTCCCACTTCATATCAAGATTATGGAAATGATGTCAAATTTATTGCAAAGACTGCTAGAGGAGAATGCGCCGCTTGAAAAAAAATTATATTTTAAAAAAACAAACCACTAAAATCAAGACAAGTAACGATAAAAAAAAAACACAAAATACACAAAGAACTAGTACAAAGACCACTATTGCAAAAAAACTTGGGATAAAATCATATCAAAAACTTCCCATAATATGTGATGTTGATACCCTTCGAACATTAATTAGAAAAAAAACTGTTAGGGTTGTTGATGTTCGTAAAACCGAAGATTACAAGAAAGGACATATTTCAACTGCAGTATCTCTGCCTCTGGCACAAATAATTTCTAATGATACTCCAGAACAAATAATCCAAATACTTGAAAATATTGGTGTCTCAGATAATATTCCGGTAGTAGTTTATGACGATACATTCGGAGCATTAGCTGCAAGAGTAGCTTGGACATTTCAATATGTTGGACACGAAAATACATCATTGCTTGAAATGACTTTTGCAAACTGGAAAGATCTGGGATTAGAGATCGAAAAAAAGAATAATACCTTTGCTAAAACTAAGCACACTTTAAAAATAAATCCATCTATTTTTGCTGATGCTAAATATGTGGAATCTATTCAAAATGATCAAAACACTGTGTTAGTAGATTCAAGAGAAAGACTCAATTTTTTAACTGAACATATTCCAAATGCAAAAAACATACCATATACAATGTTGGGAACAGACAACAGCATTCTGAGACCAAGAAATGATTTGAAAAGATTTATAGAAAATAGAGGAATTAAAAAGGATTCTGAAATCATCACATATTGTGGTAGTGTAGGTACATTATCTGGATTGGCCTTTTATGCATTGAAATTAGCAGGAATAAAAGATGTGAAATTGTATTCTAAATCATTTAAAGACTGGAAAGCATTAGGAAAACCAAAAACAGAATTCAAAGATGCTAATTATTGGGACTTGTCAGCAGAATAATAAAAATATTTATTATTCATTTTGATAAATAATATAAAAAAAATGGCCCGACCCCCATTTTTAAATCTTAATCAGTAGTTATTCGTATTACGAAATTAAAATTTCAGTCCCGAATTTAAGAGGAATACGTAATGTTACTATACCGGCTACATAGCTAGCAGTTCCCGTTACCTCTTCTTCTTTCACCGAAAAAGGCAAAATTACTTTTTTATTTATATTTGTGGGCCTATGTTTAAAGTAAACTATCCCTGCTACATCTTTCTCTTTTTTATTTGCCTTTATTGTTAAAATATTCTTTGTGATTCTGAGATTGATGTCTTTCTTGTCAAATCCTGGTAGATCTATAACAACAACTAAATCATTTCCATCCTCATACATGTCTACAGGAGGAAGAACAAATTCGTAAAATTCCTTTGATTTATTATTTATTTCTTTCATAACTTCTCTTGCCATATACAATCCTAATCCCATAATTATTTAAATTGTGATATTTGAATATAAATCATTATTTAGTACATTCCTATTTATTGAGATTGTTTATATTTATCTTCAATAACTTGATGGTGTGATTAAAGAAGTTCCCCATATAGATCGTCAAGCAGGTGTAGAATGTTATTGTACTGATTTCTTAGGAATAAATGGAAGGATAAAAAAAAAGAGTGATGAATTCTATGTTTTTGAATTAATAAATGATATGATTTTAAAATTTCCTTATTTTTCTTCTCAGCAAGACAAAATCCATAAATTTCCTATTTTTTTGTTAGAAAAAAAGGGTTTAGATTCAAATCATGCCATAATCGAACTAAAAAAAAAGACAGGGTTAACTTTAAAAATATTAGGAATTAAAGATGCAAAAGCTATAACAACTCAATACGCAAGTTCGGAAAATACTAAGAACATCCCCAAAAAAATCGAAACTTCAACAATCAAATTATCCTTAATAGGTTTTTTAAATAAACCACTATCAAAATCTTATCTCATCGGTAATATGTTTAAAATCAAGATTGATGATGTACAGGAAAATAATTTAAAGAGTTTTACCAAGGAAATTAACAAAATCGCCAATTTTTATGGATTACAAAGATTTGGAAGTGAACGGATGGTGACCCATTTGGTAGGAAAATCTATCCTTAAAGGACAGTTTGACAAGGCAATAGAATATTTGCTTTCCTATACTTCAGACTATGATTCAAAATTTTCAAAAGAGATCCGAGAAAAAAGCAGGGATCCCAAAAATTATTCTACATTGATCAAAAATATACCAAGAGGGATGGATTTAGAAAAAAAAATAATACTTACTCTACTAAATGGCAAAGGATCTATTTCCGCATTAAGATCAATTCCATTATCTATCAGAAGACTATTTGTTCATGCATATCAATCGTATGTTTTTAATAAATGCATTAGTACAGCTCTACTTGAGGGAGAAGATATTCATAGATGTGTGGAAGAAGACCTATGTTTTGAAATTGAAAAACCATTGGTTTTTGGAAAAATCCGAAGGTATAGACACGAATCAAATTCAATCAAAGATGTTATTCCAGCTGTGCGATTAATAGGATATAATTTTCAACCAAGAAAAAACAGTAGATTTGATGATATAATACAAAAAATCATAAAACATGATGATATCTCACCAAATAATTTTTACATAAAAGACCTACAAGAGTTGAGCGTACAATCTGGATTTAGGCAAACCTCTCTGTGTTGTATGGACTTTAGATACTCTGGTTCAATAAATCTTTCATTTAAATTACCCAAAGGTTCCTATGCAACCACGTTATTGAGAGAAATTATAAAACCAAATGATCCCATAAGAGCAGGATTTTAGAACGATAGGAAATAAAAGCAAGTTAGTTTTCAAGATTACTAGTTTCTAGAATCATGTGATTATTTTAAAATCTATTTCTTTTCTCTTAAAGAATTCAATTAAAAGATCTGAATGTTTGGTATTTTCTAATTCTAAACTTAAATAGACTCCTGCTGTTCCTGCAGATACATTTGAACTAAGTCTGTCATGAACTACTTCAACTATATTCACGCTAAGATCTGAAATTCCATCTACTACTGTTTTCAAGGCTCCTGGTTTATCTGGCAATAGTACGAAAATTTTCAGCATTCTATTCATTTGCATGAGTCCTTTAGCAACTACTTGGCCAAGTAAATACATATCTACATTACCCCCCGAAAGAATTGATACAACTTTTTTGCTTTTATTTTTATGACCATTGGCCATTAAATAAGCCAAACTTGCTGCTCCTGCCGGTTCTATCACCAACTTGGACCTTTCCATTAATAGAAACATGGTTTTTACTATGGAATTATCATCAACTAATACAATATCATCAAGATATCTTTTTACAATTTCAAAGGTTAATTTTCCAGGAGATTTTACAGCAATTCCATCAGCAATACTGAACTCACCTTTTTTTGATTGAAGACATCCTTTCTCTATAGATTCCTTCATAGCTGGAAACGCTCGTGATTCTACACCAATGATTTTAACATTATTTTTTTTCTCCTTTATCGCTATGGCAACTCCAGCGGCCAATCCTCCACCACCAACAGGAAGATAAACCTCATCAAGGTCTGGAATATCTTCTAGCAATTCTAATCCTAATGATCCTTGCCCAGCAACTACTTTGGGATCATCGAATGCGTGTATTATTGCCTTTTTTTCGTATCTTGCGATTTCTTTAGCTGCTAACCAAGCTTCATCATAATCTGACCCTCTAAGAATTACTTCTGCATTATAAGATCTTGTTGCAGCAATTTTAGCAGGAGATGCATTAATGGGCATAACAATAGTACATGGAACATTCCTTATAGATGCCGCGTAAGCTACCCCTTGTGCATGATTACCAGCCGATGCAGCTATAATTCCATGTTTTATTTCTTCGTCTGATAAAGACTCTATCTTGTAAAGAGCTCCTCTTACCTTAAATGATCCTGTTTTTTGTAAAGCTTCGTTTTTCAAGAATATATTAGTACCTACAAATCGAGAAAAAGTGTTAGATTTATAAACTGGGGTTTTCCCAATGTATTTTTTTAATACTCTATTGGCATTTAGTATATCTTTATAGACTGGCATTGTCTCTAAATTTAATTTACCAATCATTGTATCTAAGAATAAGTTTGCATTTCTAATTATAATTTGCTATTTAATAAAACTAAAGGAACTAATGACTCGAATTTCTAATAGTGTATATCACTTCATTTAATTTATTCACAATTTGATTTGTGGTATGAGATTTAATACTTTTTGTATTGATATATGGATCCCTTATTCCACTTTTTTTATTCTTAATAACTTCTATGTCAAAATAAGATATTATTCCTTCTTCTCCTTGGATCAATCTGTTGTAATCTATTTTTACTGGTGTTATTCTATAAAGGTGTATTATCATCTCATTTAATTCCAAAAGTAACTTCTCTCTTTTTTTATTGAGTTCTGCTATATCTGGAAATTCATTCTCATGCTTTAATGCAATTTTTTCGAGTCTTGTCATTAACAAAGAATCTTCAAAAATTAAAGTAAATAATTCTTCAAAATCTAACTTTTCATAACCATATTTTTTTAATTCTTCCTTTATTTTCTCATTCCCTTGTATAGCCAGTGAGGAGAATCTTTCAAACGATTCTTGGTCCAATTTTATTAACTCTTTTTGAATTTCAAGAACCTTTTTATCTACTTTATAAACTGCTAGGGAATGATATTGGATTCCAAAATAACCATAAAGGTAAAATTTATCGATAATTATTGAAATTTGAAAAAATAAACGATGTAAGTCCTCAGTTTTCGAAACAGAAACATCCGATATAATCCATTCACTCAATTTTTTTAAAAAACTTGAGTACAAGTTCCTAATTTCTGTTGGATCAAAAGTCTCCGAAGAAGTAACTGTTCCATCACCCAACATAACCTTAACTTTTTCCATCTTTAGTTTTGGTCTTAAAAATTCTATAAATTCGTCATTGATTTGATTGACTACATTATTTACGTCCGAAACAAACTCGTCATTTCCATTTAGTGGAACTCGCATTTCTTAAAATAATGCCTATTTAACTTTAAAATAGATTTTGGATTTAAACTCCTGATATCCACAATTGAGTCTTGATAATTTTATTTCCCCAAATATCGATATTTTGCTTGAAAAAAAAAAAACTAAAATAAAAGCAAGATTAGATTAACTTATGCCGACTGCATATATTTTGGTTAACTGTACTTTAGGTTCTGAAGAAAAGATAATTAGGGAATTGACGAATTTGTCAGATGTCAAAGAGGTAAGGGGAACATACGGAGTTCATGATGTATTCGTAAAAGTTAGGTCTAGTGATACAGAATCGATGAATAATACCATTACAAATAAAATTAGAAAAATACCTGGCATTACATCAACCGTTACCTTGGTAGTAATAGAGGAACAAGGTGGAAAAGAAAATCATTAATCTTATTATTATTAATTAACCAATATTTTCTTAATGGAAAAAAGTTGAGTATGTTAAACACGTATAATCAATTTTAATACTCCAAAGTCATACAATCTTTTGCAATTACAAATTATCGTATTTAGGTAAAAGAATACTAGGAATATTATCTACAATAGTTCAAGAAAATATAGTGGAAGATAAACTAAACATGAATACGCAATGGTACCAGAACATTCTTTTTATTAATTGTTATGTCAAAATTACTTGTTTTTTGCCATTATTATGAAAAAAATGGTTATTACAAAAAAATAGTTTTTTTAAATCACAATCAAATACAAAATTAATGGAAAGTTCATCGATCTATTTACTTCAGATGAAGAGCCAGATAATAGAAATATCACTCTAGGAAGAACCATCATAAAAGAAAGATGTTATGAATAACCAATGTTGTAGATTCTTCAATTTTTTCACTATATCTAAATTAATACTGAAAGATAGAAAAGAGATATAACAAAAATAAAATGTAGAACTCTCAACAAGCACATAAAAATATACCCATATTTGTGAAAAACTAAATTATCATACAATTATCTATTTGATCTAATCATGGAGATCGATTCAAGGCTAGACCTACAAAGAAAATATCTAGAAATATTTCAGGTTGACTAATATAATAACAACAAATTTATCAAATTTCTCTTTAAGAGTGTGAACACTCACAATCAAAAGAAAATAGACTTTATTCATTTTTGATATTTGGTTCTATATTTTCATAATTTTGTTTTTTTATCTTCTTCCTTTATTCTCCTAATTTCGTAGATTATTAAGATTGTACTTCCTAATATAATCGACCAACCAAATCCAGCAACAAGAATGTGATAATTATATACTGGGATTAGGAATGATATCAAGGCTGTCGCAGCTCCCATCCACCAACTCACTATTAGTAATTGAAGACTAACCTTAATCACTAATATTTCATCCTCTGAGATCTTCATCGAATCCTGTGAACGAATCTAGTGTTTTTCCACATTTTACGCATTTATTATATTCACTAAAATCGAAGTTGTTGTACAATCTGAAGGAAAAGGAATCATTATGCGAACAAAATAATCTTCTGATTAGTTGTATTAGAACCTTCAATAATACATCATAATATCACTGTATAATCTAATATTAATCAATGCCGCCGGTGAGATTTGAGCTCACGACAGCTCGGTCTTCAGCTTCACTCACGTGATAATATAATCAATCAATCGTGTCGAGTGCTCTCCCAGGCTGAGCTACGACGGCATTAAATATCGATAGATTCAATCAGTATATAATTCTATTTTGAATATATTTTAATAGATTTTATATAAAATTTCTATTATTCAGTATTAATGTAAAATTACATTTAATTTATTTATATAAAAATCAAAGTAATTTTGTTAATAACTTTTTTCATATAACTATATATCTAAAAGTAAATAAAGATTAAAAATAATTTTTTAGAAGATAATAGGAATGAATAATTTAGTTCGCTCTGAATCAGATCAAGTCATAGAGACTTCAGAAGAAAGGAAACAAAGGTTTCTTTTGGAATTCGACATGCCTTTCAAATGTGACAAATGTAATGAAAGGTTTAAGAAAAAAAAGCATCTCAGAGAACATAAAGCTGATGTACATTCTTATTAAATCCTTTTACTATGTAATTTAAAATTTCAAATATCTGGAGAATATTTATTTTAAAGATCTCAAATAAAAATACATGAAAATATATACAAAAACAGGAGATAAAGGATATACTGGTCTGATTGGAGGCAAAAGAATCTCAAAAAGTAATTTAAGAATAATAACTTACGGTACCGTTGATGAACTCAATTCTTATATCGGATTGTGTATTGCAGTTTTGTCAGAAAGACAAAGTAAGAATTTTTTGTTTCAAGATGTGATAAATCTATTAAATCTTATACAAAATGATCTTTTTATTATCGGATCTGATCTTGCCGATCCTAACTTAAAATCTAATACAGGAAGGGTGAAACAAGAAATGATAGAAAATTTAGAAAATAATATTGATAGATATGAAAAGGACCTTGATCCTATAAGATATTTTATCTTACCTGGAGGTTCCATAGAATCTGCTTATATTCACATAGCCAGAACCATAGTTAGAAGAGCAGAAACTAGTGTTTCAAAATTAATTACAAATAAGAATCAGACCATAAACAAACTAATTCTCATTTACCTAAATAGATTATCCGATTTATTCTTTGTCTTGGCTAGATTGATAAATAAAAGATTAAGAATCTCTGATATCGCATGGAGACCTTAAAATAGTGTAATATTTAACAAAACCTTGTCTTTAAATGGGACAACTGAGAAACGTTATTTTTATATTTCTACTTACAGTAATTGTTGCAATCATTACATTACTACTGGCAAATTTATTCGATATTTTTTTAAAACCGTATTTATTACCACTTACTCTGCTAGATTTTATAAAAATTACCACTCTATATTTCAATTATTTTCAATTCTGCAATATATTATATGGATAAAAGATAAAACTTTGAATTTTTTCTTATTTAATATGTTTAATACAAATAACTCTTCTAATAAGAGCAGATTTACTCCATTTAACAATAAAAATCCTAAACATGAAACAAAAGAATTTAAAATTGATATCTTTATTCAATCCGTTCTAAAGCTAAAAAAAATTAAAAGAACTGGTTGGCTAGCAAAAGGGAAAATACTAGATGGAGAGTCTATTGCAGATCATAGTTATTCGTTGTCGGCATTATGCATGTTTTTTTCAGACATTATGGGTCTAGATACACACAAAGTAATAAAGATGTGTATTATCCATGATTTGGCGGAAGCTATAATCGGAGATGTTATGCCTGGAGAAGTTCCAAAAAAAGAGAAAAGATTTAAAGAAAATGAAGCTATGAAATCAATATTATTTTCGCTTCCGTCAAATATCTCAATTTCCTACATGAATATATGGAAAGAATTTATTTCCAACCGTTCTAAAGAGGCTAAGTTAGTTCACAATCTAGATAAGCTAGAAATGATGTTACAGGCTAAGGAATATTCTGTTCAAGGATATCCTATAAAACACTTAGCAGAATTTTTGAAGTTTACCAAAAGCCCTTATGATGGAGAAAAAAATTATACACTATATGAAATTCCATACGTAGCCAATATACTAAAAAATTTAAAATAACCGATGAATAAAAAATACTATCTATAATATGCAATATTTCATGGCATTAAAACTTGGAGAAAAACGTGTTAAACAAGCACGAGACCTTTTAAAACTTTATACCGGAAATACTGCTATGCCTGCTCTTGCACTAAAAGATAATAAATCAAATAACTGGGAACCAGTAGGTGAGGAGAATCTATTTGCAGTCGTTAAAGAAACAAATGGCTATATGATCGTTTTATGCGATTCTAATGGAATAGCTAAATCTATCGCCCAATGGTTTTCGGAAGAAGAGAAGAATAATATCATTTTTAAAATACAGAAGGAACAAAATTTAAAAGAATATTTTGGAAAACTATCCTTACCAATATAATTAATCCTTAAGTATGAATCAAGAATTAATCCTTAAGTACGAAACTCCATTCTAATAATGTAATTTGGCAAGGAAATTAGAAACAGAAATAGAAGTTAAAGGTCATCTAATTGATTCAATGATTTTAACTAATATTTTTGATAAAATAATGGATTTAAAAGGAGATTTTAAAGTTCTAGAATTTACCGTAGGGAGAAAGAAAACTGATCCCAGTTATGCCAGACTATTGATAGGTGGAAACAATCAAAAACATTTAGATCAAATTTTAGATGCTATTTACAGGGAAGGTGCACAACCGATTATAACTAAAGATGTTTTATTGGAACCGGCACCATCTGATATGGTTATGCCAGATTTTTTTTATAGTACGACCAATAAACCCACACAGGTATGTTATGATGGAAAATGGATAGATGTAGAAAATATTATGATGGATAAATGTATAATGGTTGATACACAAAAAAATAGAGCTAAATGCACTATGATTAGAGACATAAAAAAAGGAGATTTAATAGTAATCAAGGAAAGAGGTATAAGAATTATTCCAGAAGAAAGGCCACGTCAGGGTGTAGATATTTTCCAATTCATGAGTAGTAATTCATCTAGTGAGAGACCTACTCAACATATTATTAAAAAAGTCGCGAAAGATATTCATCAAGTCAAAAAAAATAATGGCAAAATAATTATTGTAGGAGGACCAGTAATAGTTCATGCAGGTGGCTCTCAATCTTTATCTAAATTGATAAGCATGGGGTACGTTCATGGTTTACTTACAGGAAATGCGTTAGCGGTACATGACATTGAAAATGCGCTGTTAGGGACATCTCTAGGAATGAATATCGATGATGGAACTTTAGCAGTTCGAGGACACAGGAATCATATGCAGTCAATCAACGAAGTTTTCAAGTATGGATCTATAAGAAAAATGGTTGAAAAAGGTATCCTAAAAAAAGGAATCATGTATGAGTGCATACAAAATAAAGTACCATACGTTCTATCTGGATCTATAAGAGACGATGGTCCTATTCCAGATGTTGTTACTGATATTGTAGAAGCACAGAGACAATATAAAGAACTCTTAAAAGATGCAAGCATGGTTATAATGCTTTCGTCAATGTTACATTCAATTGCAGTAGGAAATATGTTACCGTCATACATAAAAGTCATAGCAGTTGATATAAATCAATCTGTTGTTACTAAACTATTAGATAGAGGTACTACTCAAGCAATTGGAATAGTAACAGATGTTGGTGTATTTCTTCCAATGATTCTACAACATTTAGAAAACATGAGATAATTAGATTTGTTCTAATCTCTAAATCGTTTATCCTAGTCACTCCTTTTAATTTGTAGTAATAAATTAAAGATCATTAGTCAATTCAAAATTTATCTATTATTTATATATAAATCATCTAATACACATCTTTTTTGTTTTTTGAAAGGAAAAATCAATCATAGATTATCCGATTCTATCTTAACACTATCATAACTCGATTTAGCTTTCACGTTCCTTTCCAAAATTAGATTTTACAGGTATTTTTACGTGAAGAAAATAGATGGTAATATATAAAGTAGGATTTATCAAGCATCTGGTAGTTAATCAATACTTAATATTCATTTTTGTTTATAGAAGGAGCTTTAACGTGGTATAAGCTAATAAGTTACCAAATATTATATAATTATACTATCTCGTTCAGAAAAAGACCAGATTCCCTTCATGACAATACCAAGGATAATGTAGAGTACATAAGATCTCTCACAGTAAGGGAAAAAATCGGAATGAGATATATGGATAAAGCTAGAAATATTGATGTCAATTACCGTAGTATCTATAAATTGATTAACAATCACAGAAATTATGGTCTTTATAGAATACTAACCAACAAAGAATGAATTTAGGTAGAGAATCAGTAAGATTGATTCATTGATAAAACAAATGATAAAAGACACTGTATTAGTTGTTGTACTTGTATACATAGGTAACAGATTCACTTACCAACATGGGTAACACTTTTTATCTGCTTGATTTTCTTGTTACCATTATAACTATTTAATCTTCCTTTTATAAGAAACATTTCAGATGGTGTATGACCACCTATACCACCATGTTCTCTTTCTTCATTGTATGCTTTGACAAACATGGAATACATTATTTTTCCATCTTCTACATTAGGAATATTTTCTACTGCTAGAAACTCATTCTTTACAATCTTGTTATATGCTTCAATTTTTCCCTGTAATTGTGGATATCTAGCAGGTATGGATTTATCTTTTATATTGTTACGTCGTAGAAAACGTCTGAATATCTTGGATGTAAACTGTTTACCATTATCATGCATTACCTTTTCTGGTTTACCATTATCTACTATGTAGTCTTCCAGCAATCTATTACATCTACACTCCTTTTTCTCTCAGTCCATTCACTTGCTATCTTTCTTGAACAATCATCTTCACAACTGATAACATAGTTCTTTTGAGCACAATTCTCTATGTAAAATGGTCCTAAAATGTCCATCTACCATTTGATTAGGTTTTTTCATTGCAAATCTTTTGTATTTTCTGTGTTGATTTTACATGAAAAGATATTCAAACCATGTCTTTTCAGTATATTGTATGTGGTTCTGGTATTAGTGATACCTGCTTTAGTCTTTTAATCTGAATTTTATACGATTGCATCCAAATCTTTTAGTTGACGTAAATTTAGTATTTCCTGTTCTATCTCTTTTGTTACTTTTCCAGGTTGGATATTATGAGGTTTTGTACTTTTATCATGTAAACCTTCTATTCCATACTTTAGGTACCTGTTTTTCCACTTGTAGTATATCTTTCTAGATATCTGATATCTAATACAGATATCAATTACAGTATCTCCAGGCCATTCTTTTTCATGAAGTAAATTATATTTTGTTTGTAAATCTATTTCCTATAAACTTCCTAGCAGAGCTAGAGAGTGTTACCCATGTCAGTAAATGAAATTGTAACCTATGTATACAAGTACATCAGCTAATTACAATTACCAAAAAGAATGGAATATGTTGTTATGTAAGAAGGAATCTTAAATGTATTGGGTTGTTGGCATGAATTATCATATTTAAAATATCTTAAAATCTATAACAAAATGATTAAAATTTGATTTTTCTTGAATAAATATTTTATATAATAGTCACAATTAATTTGATTCAAATATAAAATTAAATACTTCTATATGTTTTTCATCAATTTACGTTAAAAGTTTAAAATGCATCAATAATAACTATGAAATAACATAATACAAAAATAAATCTACTCAGTAAGATATAATATGTTTATTTTAGAATATCCATATACAAATATTTTTTGTTTATTCTAACAACTAAATATAAAACAACCACAAATTTGGAATAAAAATACTATATATCTAAATAACTGGTTTTATTTTTATATACAATTATTAGGTTTTAGCCAAACCTAACATTATTACACTTTCAAGCAGTAGAGCAATGGTACAAAGATTTGGGTATGTATCTTCTATCTCCAAGTCAAAAGTTATTTAGTCTATCCTTAACTAAAACTTCAATTGTTTATCTTCCAACTCCTAAATTCTTTCTTATCAATCTTAAAGTGATCTTGGCATCAGCCCTGCCACTTGTCTCTCTCATAACCTTTCCTAACAAATAATTAATAACAGTTGGATTTTTTTTTGCATCCTCTACTGCATTCTTTTCTTTGTCGAATACACTACAAATTGTTTTGCTCAAAATTTTTTCATCGGTAATTAGAGAAACCTGTTTTTCATTGATTATTTTAGAAGGTAATTCACCAGTTTTAATAATTCTGCTTAAAATACTCTTTGCAACTGTTCTATTTATTACGTTTTCATCCACTAGTCTTGCTACTTCTACAATGTGATTTGCATTAATTTTCATTTCTTCCAGAGTTTTCTTTCCTGATGAATCAAAGTCTAAAAAAGCCAAAATATCACTAACTATCCAGTTTGAAATCGATACAGGAGAATAATATATTTTCACTGCGGATTCGAACAGATCTCCCAACTCCTTGTTATCTATTAGTACTTGGGAAACATGTTCTGATAATCCAAATTGACTAATAAATCTTAGTTTCCTATCGTCAGGAAGCTCTGGAATTTTAAGAGAAGAAATATATTTTTTATCTACGATAATTTTTGGAATATCTGGTTCGGGAAAGTATCTATAATCCTCTACCTCTTCTTTGGACCTTGATTGTTTTGTGATTTTACGCTTTTCATCCCAATGTCTTGTTTCAGCCTTTATCTCTATATCATGTACATTCATAGTTTGTTGTCTTGCTATTTCATATGTTAGAGCTTTTTCAACATCCTTGAATGAACTTACATTTTTTATTTCTACTTTTTTACCCTCTCCAATAGAGATATTGGCATCACATCTAATCGATCCTTCTAAATCTGTTCTGCATACATTAAGATGTGCTAATATTGAAGTTATTTTGTTTAGAAATAATCTTACATCTTTCGGATCATCAAAATCTGGTGCTGTAACAATTTCTACCAATGCTACACCAGATCTATTGTAATCAATTAAGGCTTGTTTTGTATTTTCTTCATAAACTATTCGACCAGGATCTTCCTCTAATTGGATCCTTAGTATTCTAACCTTTTTGCCATCTCCATAATACACTTTACCTCTCTTTCCGATACAGGTATTAGTTTCGTCTGTATCGTATTGTGTGATCTGAAAATTTTTAGGAAGATCAGGATAGAAATAATTTTTCCTGGAAAACATCATCATTCCAGGCATTTCACAATTAAGTGCTTTGGAAATCATTATAGCATGATTCAACGCATTTCTGTTTAAAAGAGGTAAGGAACCTGGTAATCCAACACACACAGGACATATATTTTCATTTATATCTTTGGTTCTATAATTTGAAAAACAAGAACAAAATAATTTACTCTGTATTTCAGTTAATTGACAATGTATCTCTAAACCAATTTTTATAGTCAATGTTATTATAAATTAGGATATTTATTAATATTAATAGATTTTTCAAATAATTCACTTACGTTTAAAATCTTTTCTTCCTGAAATTCATCTCCCATGATCTGAATACCAATCGGAAGATCATCTCGGAATCCTGCAGGAACTGAGATTGCAGGTATACCTGATAAATTAGCTAAAACCGTGTTAATATCTATTAAATACATTTTCAAAGGATCGTCGATTTTTTCTCCAATCTTGAATGGAAGAACAGGTACCGTTGGGGAAATTAATAAATCATATTTCTTAAAAAGTTTCTTTAATTCCATTTTAATTATAGATTTTGCTTTCTGAGCTTTAACGTAGTATTTTCCATAATATCCAGAAGATAAAACATATGTACCTAATATTATTCTACGTTTAACTTCATCTCCAAAATTTCCTCTAGTTTCTGAAAAATATGAATTCCATTCGTAATCATCTGGATCTAATTGAAATCCATATCTTATGTTATCGTATCTAGCAAGGTTGCTGCTTGCTTCCGCTGTTGCAATAGTGTAATATGATGCAAGTGCATATTCTGTATACTTCAATGAAATCTCTTCACATTCAAATCCAAGGTTTTCAAGAGTATTTAAAGAAGAATAAATGCACTTTGAAACATCTTGGTCTGCCCCATCAATTAATTCTTTGATTAGACCAATTTTTATTTTCTTTTTAAAATCATTATTAGTTGTTAAATTGTAGTTATTCTTGTCTAAAGAAGTATCATCATTAATATCTTTTCCGGAAATAGTCCAAAATATCTTTCTAACATCAGATGTGTTTTTACCTATAGGGCCTATTTGTTCCAAGCTATTGGAATATGATATAAGTCCATATCTGCTAACCATTCCATACGTAGGTTTTAAGCCGACAACCGAACAAAAGCTTGCAGGACAACGTATAGAACCTCCAGTGTCTGAACCTAACGAAAAAGTACACATCTGTGATGATACACTTGCTGCACTTCCACCAGATGAACCCCCACAAACATAATTTGTATTCCAAGGATTTCGTGTAATTCCAAAATAACTCCATTCAGTTGTAGATCCCATGGCAAATTCATCCAAGTTCAGTTTCCCTATCATTATTGCATCATTGTCGACCAATTTTTGTACTACCGTAGCATTAAATGGAGGTATATATTCAGAAAGCATTTTGGAAGCACAGGTAGTTTTTAAATCCATAGTGCTTATATTGTCTTTAATTCCAACCGCTACTCCAGCCAAAGGACCTATAGGTCTTCCATTTTTTATTTTTTTATCTATTTCTTTGGCTTGGTTTATAGCATTTTTGTTTATCGTTATGAAGGCATTAATTTTCTTGTCTATCTTTTCTATTCTATTCAATAAGGAGGTGATATATTCCTCAACTGTAAAATTTCCATCTCTAATACCATTTGATACACCTTGAATATCTAAAATTGGTAAATTAGCCATGTTAATTCATCCTAGGACCTTTAACAAATCTATTTTTTTTAGTTTTAAGCATGTTTATTATCTCATTATGAAATTCCTTAGCTTCGTCATCTCTTAAGTCAGCAATTTCCTTTGTTGTAAAATACGATTCAGTTTGATCTAGTGAGATTTCATCCAATTTGTCTAAATATTTTACAATTTTCTCAATCTGTTTGGCATAGTTCTCGTACTGATCTTCAGATAAATGTATTTTGGAAAGCTTACTAAGATGTTTTAAATTCTCTCTAGTAATCATTCATACAACACTTCTGTTAAGGAGATAATCTGTCTATATCTCTTGGATATAGAGTAGTATCTCTAATGTTCTCTACGTTTGTAATTATCATCAAAAGCCTTTCTAATCCAATACCACATCCTGCGTGAGGAGGCATTCCATAATTAAATATACGTAAGTGATAATCAAATGAATTCAAATTGAGTCCTTTTTTCTTCATTTTGTTTACCAAAATATCTTTGTTACTCACTCTGGTACTTCCAGACGATATTTCTAAAGATCTATACATCAAATCAAATGACTCACAAATTCTTGGTTCAATCATGTTCTCTTTCACATAAAATGGTTTAGTAGATGATGGCCAATCTACTATAAAATAAAATCCTTCTAATTTTTCATCATTAAGTTTCTTAATATCACTAGGAGAAATGTCATCTCCCCATCTAATCCTCTCTCCTGCATTATTCAATCTGTCTATTAAATCTGAATATTTGAATCTTGGAAAATGTTGATTTCCTTCACTGCTAATTATATTGTTAATAACAGTTGGATCTATTTCCAATTCAGAAATCTCTTTAGTATGATTCTTTTTTATTGATTTTATTACATATTTTATCATTTTTTCCAATAGGATCATAATATCATTATAATCGACAAAAGCTTTTTCGATATCTATAGAAATAGCTTCAGATAAATGTCTATTTGTACGTGAAGGTTCAGCCCTAAATATAGGACCTATCTCGAAGACATTTTCAAATGACATTGTTAACTGTTCCTTGTATATTTGAGGACTTTGTGCCATAAATGCTTCCCTGTCATAGTAAAATATAGGAAATAATGCGGTACCACCTTCCGAAGCAGTAGCAATAATTTTTGGAGTATTAACTTCTGTAAATTTTTCCGTAAATAAAAATTCTCTTACAAATTTTAAGATTGAATTCCTGATATTAAAAATATTCTGTAACTGTTTTCTTCTTAAATCGATAGCTCTGAAATCTAATCTGGTATCTATTCCTGCTGGATTCTTGTTTTGAATCATAAATGGAGGTGCTTTTAAAGGAATCGAAAATATTTTTATTTCAATTGGTATTATTTCTATGCCATTTGGAGCCTTATTCTGTGTAATTACTTTTCCACGTATTGCCATAGAAGTATGTTCCCTTATTGCAGATATTTCTTCGTATATATTATCTGAACACTGTCCCTTTTTAGCTATAATTTGTAAATCTCCTTCTTTGTCTCTTAACATTATAAATTGAATATTTCCATGATCTCTGATACTTGACACCCATCCCATTACAGTCACGATACTCCCTTCATATTCAGAATTAATATCTGATGAATAATGACTTCTTCTCCAATCTCCTAATTCTTCTTCTTTCAACTTATGAGCCAATTTCACAACCTAGGTATTGTATAAGGTTTAAATCAGACTAATTTATTTTTTGAGTAATTTTAGATAAAGCCTATTATTAGCAATAACAGTATTATTTAATCCTGACTTAAACCCTCAAATACCAAGGAAGAGTAACATTCAATTCATCAAAATTTATTTTATATCAGCATAGTTCAAATATCCTTGCTTAGATCTTGAGAATATGACAAACAGTAATAATTTAGTTCATGTAACCCAATCTTCTTGGGAAAAAGAAGTGATAAACTCACAGTTACCTGTTTTTGTTGATTTTTGGGCGGAGTGGTGTGGTCCATGTAGAATGGTAGGTCCGGCAGTAGAACAGCTTTCAAAAATTTTAGATGGTAAGGTGAAAATAGCAAAGGTTAATGTTGATGAAAATCAAGAAATCGCTGTAAAATACAATATACATTCTATCCCTTCTCTGATATTGTTTAAAAATGGCAAAGAGATTGCTAGAACAGTTGGTGCAGCTCCCAAAGAGGCATACCAAAAATTCATCGAAGATTCGCTCTCAAAATAAAGATCCCTATTAACATATGTATTTTCTACCAATATTATTTTTCAAAAAAGCATTAATATAGATTATAATAACCGTAGGATTAGTTGGGCAAGCAAGAAATATCTACGCTATTTTCATCAAATCCTGATAAATATTATAGAGTCGCATTATTTGATAAATTAGGATTTCAGCGTCATAAATGTATAACTTGTGGAAAATTTTTTTGGTCTATATTAGATAAATCCGTTTGTCCGGATCACGAAAGATATAATTTTATCGGAAATCCTCCTACCAAAAAAAGATTAGATTATGTAACAGCATGGAAAGAAGTTGAAAATCATTTTAGAACTGAGGATCATTCAATTATTAGAAGATATCCGGTGGTATGTAGATGGAGAGAAGACCTCTATTTCACAATCGCGTCCATTGTAGATTTTCAGAGAATAATCGGTGATAAGGTTATTTTCGAATTACCTTCCAATCCTCTCGTAGTACCACAGGTTTGTTTAAGATTTAATGATATTGAGAATGTTGGAATAAGTGGAAGGCATTATACAAGCTTTTGTATGATTGGCCAAACATGTAACGCAGATATTCAAGGAGGTTACTGGAAGGACAGATGCATTGATCTAGATTTTAAATTACTCACAAATGTTTTAGGAATAAATCAAAGTGAAATTACTTTCGTAGAGGATGTTTGGATGGGGGCTGGAGCCTTTGGATATTCTCTAGAATATTTTGTTCGTGGGCTAGAACTAGGTAACGCAGTATTCACAGAATTTGAAGGAGATGCTAATCAGTACAGGGTTATGAAAAATAAAATTATTGATATGGGGGCAGGGTTGGAAAGACTTGCTTGGATCACTATGGGTACTCCAACCAGTTATGATTCTTGTTTCGAATCCGTAATTAAATATATGGAAAATAGTATTGGGTTAGAAAAAAACAAAGAATTTCTTTCAACTTATTTTACACTAATGTCAGACAAATTTAATTATTTAAATGGATATCAGTCTGATAATGTAAATATTTTAAAATGTGAGATTGCTAAAGAAATGCATCTTTCATTTGAAAAACTTGAAAAGATCGTTTCACCATATGAAGCAATTTATACTATTGCTGATCATAGTAGGACACTTTTGTTTGCTATCTCTGATGGTTCTCTACCGTCGAATGTAGGTGGAGGGTACAATTTACGTATCCTATTACGAAGGATGCTTGCAATAATTGAAAGGAACAAGTGGAATATAAAAATAGACAATTTAATTGATTTACATATTTCATACCTAAAAAATATGTATCCTGAATTAGAACAATATAGGAATGAAGTGTTGGAAATAATGAAAATAGAGTCTGATCGATATATAAATGCTAGAAATAGAATGAACGGTATTGCTAATAATTTAAAGAAGACACAAAAACATCTCACAGTAGATGATCTCATCAAGTTATACGATTCAGATGGGATTACCCCAGACTTTCTCAAGGAGCTTGATATTATATCAGATATCCCTCACAATTTTTATGCAAAATTAGCAGAGCTTCATGAATCTGCTCAAAAACAAAGTAATAATAGCCTCTTTGATATTGATGAAGAATTACCTCCGACTAGGTTATTATTTTATGAAGATCCCTTTTTAAGAAGCTTTTCAGCCAAAGTATTAAAAATTATAAACAACAAATATGTGGTTTTGGATGAATCTGCATTTTATCCTCGTGGTGGAGGACAAGAGCCGGATAATGGAACTATAGATATATTCTCAGTTTCTGATGTAATAAAATATAAAAATATTGTTCTGCATAAAGTAGAGAACCTTTCTTCTTTAATTAAAGAAGGTTCTATCGTTAATTGCATAGTTAATTCAAATCGTCGTGATTCAATCACTAAACATCATACTGCAACTCACATTTTAAATTCGGCTGCAAGGAATACTCTTGGCTCATGGGTTTGGCAAAATTCTGCATTTAAAGATGTAGATTATGGACGGCTTGATATTACACATCACTCTGCTTTAACTAAAGAACAGGTATCTGATATTGAAAATATTGCTAATAATATAGTCATGAAAAATCTAGATGTTAATATTAAGGAATATGAAAGAGGAGAAAGTGAGCAAAAATTTTCTTTTCGAATATACCAAGGAGGAGTTGTTCCATCTAACAATGTTAGGATAGTGAATATAAGTGACTTCGATATAGAAGCATGTGGAGGTACACATGTTAGTAAAACTGGTGAGTTAGGATTAATAAAAATTCTTAAATCTGAAAGAATTCAAGATGGTGTTATCAGACTCGAATTTGTAGCAGGCAAACATGCAATAGATTTTGTAAACAAACAAGATCATCATATCTCACTTATTACTAATACTTTGGGGTCAAGTAAAGAAAGAATAGTAGAATCTTTTACAAGATATTTTGATGAATCAGAAAAATTAAGGACCAAAATAAAAATTTTCATGAGAAAAACAGCAATAATCTTGGCACAGTATGTATGCTCTAATGCTAAACAAATATCAAGTGATGGAGTTAAGGTATATTCTACTTTTGATAATGAATTAGATGAAGACTATCATATCCTTATAGGAGAAAAATCAATAGTTTTAGATCCACTCCTGTTGTATATTTCTTTTATTTCCAAGGGTGATGGAGTTAGAGTAATCATATTTGTAGGTGAGGAGGCTAGAAAATATGGCTACAATGCTGGTCAAATTGCAAAAGATTTGTCAGGTAGGTTAGGTGGTTCTGGAGGAGGCGATAAGAGGTTTGGACAAGGGGGAGGTAAATTTAAGAATAAAATTGATGAGGTCTTGGTAGGAGAAAATTATATAAACAATACAATTTTAGGGAGAAAAAACCAAGATGGATTACAGTGAATCCGTATCAAAAATAAATTTTCACAAGATAGAATCAAAATGGAGGTTAAGGTGGAATACTGAAAATTTATTTGTATGTAATCCAGATTACAATAAGGAAAACAAATATTTTATTACAGTTGCTTTTCCATATCCGAATTCACCTCAACATATTGGACATGGTAGGACATACACTTTAGCTGACGTACATGCTCGTTATATGAGAATGAAAGGAAACACTGTCTTATTTCCTATGGGTTTTCATTATACCGGTACCCCAATTCTAGCAATGTCAAAACGAGTGATGTCTGGAGATGTTGACCTGATAGATAATTTTAAGAATATTTATAATGTTCCAGAAGACATAATTAAAACATTTTCAAACCCCGAAAAAATCGCTAAGTATTTTCATAAAGAAATTAAGCTAGGAATGCAAGAGATGGGTTACTCTATTGATTGGACACGTGAATTTACAACTATTGACAAATTGTTTTCGAAATTTGTTGTTTGGCAATTTAATACGTTAAAAAAGAATGGATTAATAGTACAAGGTTCTCATCCTGTAGGTTGGTGTCCTAGAGACGATAATCCAGTCAGTCAACATGATACATTAGGTGATGTAGAACCAGAATTTAATGAATATACATTAATAAAATTCAAATTGTTAAATAAAAATATCTTTCTACCTGTAGCAACCTTAAGACCAGAGACAATATTTGGAGTTACAAATTTATGGATAAATCCAAATATTGATTATTTAGAAATAGACATTGATAACGAAAGATGGATCGTAACTAGAGAAAGTTACCAAAAGTTAGGATTTCTTAATCATGACATAAAATTGTTAAATACTATTCCTGGTAAAGATTTGATTGGAAAATATGTCATTAATCCTGTTGGAGAAATAAAGATCCAGATTTTTCCTGCAAAATTTGTAAAATCTGATGCAGGAACAGGTATAGTTATGTCTGTTCCTGGTCATGCTCCTTACGATTATCAGGCGATAATGGATTTAAAAAAAGATAAAAAAATAAAAACATCTTTTCCAAACTTAGAGTTAGAGACAGTTCATCCAATAAAAATAATTGAGGTAAAAGAATATAATCCTACTGAAAGTCAATCCAATACATCACAAATATTATATAAAAACAATGTGAATGGAAACGAAGATTTGAAAACGCCATCGTCATCTGATGTTTCAGTTGAAACGGTAATATCAAAATATGGGATCACTAGTCAAATGGATGAAGCTCTGGAACGGGCTACAACCGAGTTATATCATATTGAATATTATAAAGGAAAAATGTTATCAAATACAGGGAGTTATTTTGCAAAAGATGTAAAAGATGCAAAGGATGACATAAAACAAAAATTACTCTCAAAAAAAATCGCAGAAATATTTTATGAATTTGTAAAAATTCCTAAGTGTAGGTGTGGTAGCGAATGTGTGGTAAAATTATTAAATGACCAATGGTTCATCAATTACGGAGATCCAAAATGGAAAGAGAAAGTACATCAGTATCTCGATTCTATTAGTATACTCCCAGAAGAACTCAGACAAGAATTTCATAATGTTGTAGATTGGTTAAAAGAAAGAGCATGTGCAAGAAAATCTGGATTAGGGACAAAATTTCCCTGGGATCAAGAATGGATCATAGAAAGCCTTTCCGATTCTGTAGTCTATATGGCCTATTATATTATAGCTAAGTTTGTCAACAATGACAAATATAGTTTGAATAAATACATTGAAAATATCAATGGCTCTTTTTTTGACTATATTTTCTTAGGTTTAGGTAACATTTATGATATTGAAAAACAATGTAAAGTTGACAATTCTTTAATATCTAAAATCAGGAAAGAATTTTTATACTTTTATCCTGTTGATTCTAGGCATTCAGGAAGAGATTTGGTTCCTAATCATTTGTCTTTTTTTATTTTTAATCATATAGCTATATTTGATCAGAAATATTGGCCTAAACAGATAGTGATAAATGGTTCTGTACTCATGGATGGAAAAAAAATGTCAAAGTCAATAGGAAATATAATTCCAATTAGAAAAGCAATTCAGAATTACGGAGCAGATACAATCAGGTTATCTATCTTGATTTCTGCAGAACTTTTGCAAGACGCTGATTTTTCTTTTGAAACAGCTAAATCAATAAGATCTAAACTAATTGAACTTTATTATCAATCTATTGAACTTCAAAATAGTAGTTTACTTGAAAAAAAAATTCAAGGATTCAAAAATTTTCAACCTACTCCTGCCAATAAAACTTTCGAAGATATCCTATATTCTTATATAGATAACAAATCAGAATTTCTACAAATCGAAGATAAATGGATGATGAATAAATTACAAAAACTTATTCATGATGTAACTGAATCGATGGATTCATTACGAGTAAGAGAAGTGCTTCATAATCTATTATTCGTTTTTGAGCAGGAAATTCAAAGGTATAAAAAAAGATCATCATCAAGAGAAAGAAAAAATAACCACTCCATAGTGGATGCTATGTTATTACTGTGTTTGTCTTTGAGAATAAAAATGTTGTCACCCTTTGCTCCTTATATAACTGAAGAAATTTGGGAAAAATTTGGCAACATAAATTCTATTACTCTAACCACCTGGCCTTTTTTTCAAAAGGAAAAAGTCGATCCTTTTGCAGAAGAATCTGAAAAATATATAAATACATTAATTTATGATATTAACAAGATTATTAAGGTAACAAAAAAAACACCTAACACAATATATATTTATTGTTCTTCTATTATAAAAAAAATAATTTATCAGAAAATTTTGCGATTGATATCGATAGATAACCAGAGAGATTTTGGAGATATAATTAAAAAACTTATTGAAGATCCTAACACCAATGAAGCTAAAAGATATCCCTCATTGGTCAAGAAAATAATCGAAGATATATTATCTGTATCGCCAGACTCAAGAACCAATCTTATGAATATAGATTTATTCAACGAATCTTATGTAATAGAGGATTGTAAGAAATTACTCGCAAATGAGATAACAACAAATAACAAAAGTGTTAAGATCATTGTATCTTCAGAAGACGATCAAAACATATACGATCCAAAAGAGAGATCAAAATTTTCAAGGCCGTTTAAACCAGCGATCTACTTAGAATAGCTTTGCTTATTTTTTCTTGCTATATAGACCGATGAAATCATGTAAAGGCTAAATCCACCTATTGCCATTATTAATCCATATAAAGAAAGAGCTCCTCTGTCCTGGTAAGATCCTATTCCCATAAGTATTGCGCCAATTACTAATATAGCGATACCTGCGCGAGCAGAATTAGGCATCGCAATTTTCTTTTTCAATAGTGCTAAAATACATATTTCTCTCAATATATTTTTATTTTCGAATTTTTAGAGATTATATATTCATGAAGATTGCTGTGATAGGAGTTGGAGTAGCAGGTGCATACCTTTTAAATCAATTTAGTGATAAACATGATATTCATGTTACTGGATTCGAAAGAATGCAGGAAAAAGATCACGATGCTGTGTGTGCTTGGGCCACCTGTAAAGATGTCATGGCTAAATATGCAAAGAAATGCGGTCTAAATTTTGAAGATTATGTCCTACATGATGGAAAAAATATGAGGGTTGACTTAAATGGAGATAATTATGTTGACATAAAACTAAAAGGAATGATTTGCTATGATAAATTAAAACTAATAAAAGATATGATTCGGGGAACTGAAATTAAGTTTGGCAAAGCTCCAAAAAAAGATATCTTGGAATCTCAATTTGATTTGATAATTGATTCTACCGGATTTCATAGAAATTATCTCCCAAGATTGGAGTATGAAATGTGGATTCCTTGCGTTCAATATAAAGTCAAGTATGAACCCAATAACCTCCCTTTTGATGACTTTTATCTAAAAAGTTTTCCCTCCATGTCTGGTTACTTTTGGTATTTTCCTTTAGGAAATGGATATGCACATATCGGTGCAGGTGATTTTACTCGTAAGAATCATAATTACTTCGTGGAGGAATTCTTTAAAAAATATAAATGTGAATTCATAAAAAAAAATGGAAGACCTGTTAGAATAAGTCCTCCTTCCAAATCTGAACCGTTTACCGACAATTTAAAAACAATTGGAGTTGGGGAATCCATAGGAACAGTTTATCCCCTCCTTGGAGAAGGAATAATACCATCAACCATATGTGCTGATCTATTCATTAAAAACTATGATAATTTCCCATCATATCGTGAGCAAGTTCTGAAATATTTCAATATTTATTCTCTAGTTTTTAAATTTATTATGATGAAAATAACAGGAACGTTTAAACTCTTCAAAAATTGTTATGATTTACTCCGTATTTATAATTATATGAAAAATAATGAGGATCGTTATGGGATGCAAATCAAAATGTTTGATATGATGAAAGTTTCTAGAGTATAAATGTAAACCTGTATGCATTAACACCCAACTATAGTTTTATCATCTATTTTCGTCACAGTTATAAATGGAGTTAAAATAGTTTACTAATGATGAGCGAAGAAAATAATCCTCAGAATATCAATTTAGAACAACGTTTAACCGAACTTGCTCAACATTCTAAAACCTTAGAATTATATCTCAATGAGATAATTGGAAGGGAAGTTACGGTTACAAAATTAATCGAAGAAGCTCGTCTTGCATCTCATGCTCTTCAAACTATTCCTCCTGGCAAAGAAAATGAAGCATTAATGCCAATAGGTATAGGTGTTTTTATTAAAACCAATATCGCCTCATCAGATACATTACTGGTTAATGTTGGAGCAGGTGTTACGGTTGAAAAGACAAGAGAAGATACATTAAATTATATTGAATCTAGGATCAAAGAATTTGAAATAGCATTTAATCAATTGATAACTCAAAAAAAACAATTAACTTCTCAACTTGAACAGATTCAAATTCAAGCCAACACTATGCTACAACAAGCAAGTTCCAATCAAAATCAAAATCGAAACATAAAATCTAATTAGAGAATGATGTTTTGAAATATAATTCAAATCACTAGTTTGGGTGGAACAAAATGTTTGAAAAACTAAAAAAAGCTTTTTCTGATATTGTTTCCGACATCGGTAAAAAAGAAATCTCAAAAAAGGATCTTGAAAACACTTTACTAGACCTAGAAATAGGCTTATTAGAAAGTGATGTTGCTCAGGAAGTCATTACTGATATTACCAACAATATTAAAACTAAATTACTGGGAATGACTCTAGAAAAGGGCGATAGGGCAGACGAAATAATTCAGTTACATCTTAGGCAATCTATATATGAAATTATTTCAAAATCCGGAAGTCTGGATCTAGTAGAAGTTATTAAAGCCAAAAAAGAACAGAAAAATCCTTTTGTATTAGTTTTTTTGGGGATTAATGGAACTGGTAAAACTACCACTGTTGCAAAAATTGCTAACCTACTTAGAAAAAATGATATATCTGTTGTGTTGGCAGCTGCTGATACCCACAGAGCAGGAGCAATAGAGCAATTACAGGAGCATGCTAAAAGATTATCATTAAAAATGATTCATCAGAGATACGGTGCCGATCCCTCGGCGGTTGCAAGGGATGCGGTCGAGTACGGGAAGAAACATAGGGTTGATGCAGTATTGATAGATACTGCGGGAAGAATGCAAACAGCAAAGAATCTCATGGATGAAATTAATAAGATTGTTCAGGTTGTAAAACCTGATATGAAAATCTTCGTAGGCGATTCGCTTGCGGGAAATGATGCTATATTTCAAGCAACGGAATTCTATTCTTATACAAAATTTGATGGTGCTATATTAACTAAGACTGACTCGGATTCGAAGGGAGGTTCGATACTCTCGATTTCCTATTTAACATCAAAACCTATTATGTATCTTGGTATAGGACAAAATTATGATGATATAATTCCATTTAATATTGATCAATTTATCGAGTCGTTATTTAATTTCTCACTTTCTCCTGAAATCACAAATAATAATCCTAATAGAAGTACAAATTTACAAACAGAAAATAAAACTTCCAAATTGCCGTATGCAAATACAGCTAAAGTATTAAATCAAGAGCTTTCTTCAAAAAAAATTCAAGAATCAAGCTTCGAAAACAATTTATCTACAGAGAAAGCTACAAATTCTTCTACAACAGAAATAGCCGCAAATGAAAAAATTCATGATAATGAAAAGCAATACAATGAAGAGGAAGATTATACCAAAATAAGCAAAAGTAAAATCGATGCTGAATTTGAATCTGATTCGACAAAAACAAAACTATCTAATCCAACTTTAGATGATTCAAAAAAAGAATCATCTAAAGAAAGAAGAGAATCTGATGATATAATTAATTTAGAATCAGGTATGGAAAATAAAGACAAAAAAAATGAAAAAAAAGGTTTTTTTTCATTATTTGGAAAAAAGCCAAAGTTCAAAGGAAAATCTGCAGAAAAATCGAAATCAGAAAACGAGGAGACCGATAATAGTAAAGACGATGCAAATGTGAACGGAGACGTAGAAAAAGAAAAGGACGTAGTATATCTAACAGATGATGATTTAGATGACATTCTTAAAGAATAGATACATTCTTAGTCTACAGGATCTCGATTCTAATGAAATTCATATGTTATTAGATACCGCTGAAAAATTTAAACAAGAAGTTGACTCAGGCAAATACAGACAATTACTAAAAGGAAAAATATTAGGAATGATTTTTCAAAAACCTTCTACACGTACAAGAGTAAGTTTTGAAGCTGGAATGTTACAACTAGGAGGACACGCTCTATTTTTGGGCCCAAATGATATGCAGTTATCAAAAGGAGAAACAATAGAAGATACAGGTAGGACTTTATCTTTATATCTTGATTGTATAATGGCAAGAGTATATGATCATACAGATCTCGAAAAATTATCAACGTCATCGACAATTCCCGTTATCAATGGTTTGTCAGATCGATTTCATCCATGTCAAATATTGGCTGATCTTCTTACTATTAGAGAACATAAAGGGAAATTAGAGGGATTGTCTCTTGCGTGGGTAGGAGATGGATTCAATGTTTGTAATGATCTTCTAATAGGATGTGCCAAAACTGGAATAAATATGACAGCAGCATGTCCAAAAGGATATGAACCGTTAGAATGGATAGTTAAATTGGCACAGAAAGAAGGAAAACAAAATAATTGTAATATTAATGTAATAAATGACCCTATTAAAGCAGTTAAAGATGCAGATATTGTGATAACTGATACTTTTGTTTCACTTGGAAAAGATAATGAAAAAATCCAAAGAGAAAAAATTTTCCTTCCCAAATATCAAGTTAATTCCGATCTTTTAAGACATGCACAAAATGATGTTATTTTTATGCATTGTTTACCAGCAAAAAGGGGTCAAGAAGTAACTGCTGAAATAATTGACGGAAAATCTTCTGTTGTTTGGGATGAAGCAGAAAACAGATTACATATACAAAAAGCATTATTGTGCTCATTGTTAGAAATATCGTAAAGAATATCAAACGACACTTGAGATAATAGCACAAATAAAATAGTATTATAAAATGATAATCAGAAATAAATTGTTACCTGCGTTCTTTTAACCTACCTCTTCCTGTTTTTCGTGGAGCTATGATTCCAACCTTTCTACCTGGCGGCGTGTTTCTGCTGACTGATGATTGACGGCCTATGTGCTGATGTCTACCACCTCCATGAGGGTGATAAACCGCCGCTTGAGCTATTCCTCGAACCTTTGGATATAATTTACCTCTAGCTTTCATATATTTTGCTTTGTTTCCAGCTTTTAGGAAAGGTTTTTCCATTCGCCCAGAACCAGCAATAGTCCCTATCATTGCTCTACATTTTTGATTTATTGTGAGGAATTTTCCAGAAGGTAGTTTTAAACTCACACCCTCGGTAGTGTGTGAAAATACAACCGCTGAAGAACCAGCAGCTTTTATTAACTTTCCTCCATCCCCTGCATTTCGTTCAATATTACATATAATAGTCCCATCTGGGATAGATTCTAACGGCAATATATTTTTTGGAATTGCTGGTGTACCTATTCCTGTTTGTATAGTACTACCAACAGCAATACCCACTGGAGCTGGAATAAAAGAAATTAAATTATTATCAAATTTTACTTTAGCTAATGGAGCATCTCTTCCCTTTTCATGAACAATATCAACTATCTCGCCAGAGTGTTTCTCATCTAATTTGAAATTTGGATATTTTGCTGCAGCAATTTTTCCTACTTTGATGGCTCTAAATTGTTTTCCTCCACGTCCTCGTCTACGTACTAGTGGTCTCTTTCCCAAAGTAAATCTAAAGGAATCGATATCGTTAGGTGATTTTAACTTTTGTGTTTTGAATGGTAAAATGGTATATATAATTAATTATCCATCCTGATCTAGTTTATAATCTTAGAATCATGATTATTTTTACTTAATTTTATACGAATAAAAAGTAAAAGAAAAGATATTTTGTCAAAATTTTTTTTATGAAAGCATCCAAAGATTATTATGTGATTTTTGATTGATAATTCATAAGTGTATTGAGCCAGAACACTATTTCCCTAAAGGTACTAGAGGCTTACACACGTGATGTAGGTCGTGGCATTGCTCGAATTGATTATGATACTATGGATTCTTTAGCTGTTTCTACTGGTGATGTCATAGAAATCAGGGGCAAACGTAGAACCACTGCAAAGTGTTTACCACTTTATCCTTCAGACGAAGGAAAAGGCATTATAAGAATTGATGGTCTTGTAAGAAATAATTCTGGAATTGCTATAGGTGATAATGTTTTTGTTAAAAAAATTAAATCTTTAAATGCAGAAAAAATTTTACTTTCTCCTCTTGAAGCTATTCCCCCAATAGATGAACGCTATCTTGCTGACGCATTAGAAAGTGTTCCAATTATTAAGGGAGATAATGTCATGGTTCCATATTTTGGAGGACGTCTAACATTCCAAGTTATTGGTGTATCCCCTGCCAATGCAGACGCTGTACTTGTAACTCAAAAAACTATATTTCATATCGCAGAAAAAGGCGAAACCCTCCGTGGAGTCCCTCAAGTTACATATGAAGATATTGGTGGGTTAAGAGAAGAGATACAAAAAGTACGAGAAATGATTGAACTTCCATTAAGACATCCCGAAATATTTGAGAAACTTGGAATAGAAGCTCCAAAAGGTGTACTATTACATGGACCACCTGGAACAGGCAAGACACTTTTGGCAAAGGCAGTTGCCAATGAAAGTAACTCTCATTTCATCAGTATCTCTGGTCCAGAAATCATGAGCAAATTCTACGGTGAATCTGAAGCTCGTCTTAGAGAGATATTCAAAGAAGCAAAAGAAAAAGCTCCTTCTATAATGTTTGTTGACGAGATAGATTCTATTGCTCCAAAAAGAGAGGAAGTAACAGGAGAGGTAGAAAGAAGAGTTGTATCACAATTGTTATCCTTAATGGACGGTCTTGAAGCAAGAGGTAAAGTTATCGTAATAGCGGCAACAAACAGACCAAATGCACTAGACCAAGCACTAAGACGTCCAGGAAGGTTTGATAGAGAGATCGAGATAAAGGTTCCAGACAAACGAGGTAGACTTGAGATTTTACAAATCCATACTCGTAACATGCCACTTGATACAGATGTAGATCAAGACAAGATTGCAGGAATAACTCATGGATTTGTTGGAGCTGATCTAGAATATCTATGCAAAGAAGCAGCAATGAAATGCCTTAGACGTCTTCTCCCACAACTTAATTTGGAAGACGAAAAACTAGCACCAGACGTATTGAACAAACTAATCATAACCATGAGTGATTTTGAACATGCTATAAAAGATGTATTGCCATCAGCTATGAGAGAAGTTTATCTGGAACCCCCAGACGTACATTGGTCAGAAATAGGTGGTCTAGAAGAAGTTAAACATGAACTACAGGAAGCAGTAGAATGGCCCATGCGTTTTCCAGATATGTATAACAAACTTGGACATACAATACCAAAAGGTGTGCTATTACATGGTCCATCTGGAACAGGCAAGACCATGTTAGCTAAAGCAGTTGCAACAGAATCGGAAGCCAACTTCATAAGTGTTAAAGGCCCAGAACTTTTGTCAAAATGGGTAGGAGAATCTGAAAAAGGTATACGTGAAATCTTTAGACGTGCAAGACAGGCTTCACCTTGTGTTATATTCTTTGATGAAGTAGATTCTATAGCTCCAATCAGAGGACTAGAAAGTGATAGTATGGTAGCAGAACGGGTAGTCTCCCAATTACTAACCGAAATGGATGGTATTCAAGCCTTGTCTGGTGTTGTCGTTCTTGCTGCTACTAATCGTTCAGATATGATTGATCCTGCCTTACTGAGACCAGGAAGATTTGATAAGATATTATTCGTACCCCTTCCTGATAAGAAAACAAGACGTATCATATTAGAAATGAGTTCAAAAAATAAACCTAATTCTAGTGATATTGATTTTGAAAAAATATCAGAACTTACTGATGGGTTTACAGGAGCAGATGTTAGCTCAGTTGTTAATGTAGCAATATCATTTGTTTTACAAGATTATCTGAGAAAATATTCTTCCCCTGAAGAAGCTGCTAAACATACGTCTGAAGCTTTCATTTCAATGAAAGATTATGAGAATGCAGTTAGGAAAATAAAGAAACAACGTGATACACGACCAGATCAAAAAGTAACTGTTCCATACTATCGTTAGGATAGCTTATCTTTACTTTTGTTTCTACCTATTAGATATGATATTTTATTAATGTAGTTTAGGATAATTGAACTAAACAATGTACTTTATAAATTACATGTTCATGTTTTAAAAATATTTTTACCCATTTAAAAGAATTTTTTTAATAATTATTAATAACAATTTTAATTTGTATATTTTATAGATAGCTCCTAAAAAAATGGGGGAAAATTCCAGATCCATACATTCGTTAATTTGAGATAAATCGATTGGTATAAAAATATGGAAGCACCAGTTTATATCGTATACGAAGCAAGATTACATTAACCTTAGATATTTTCAAAATCCTTATTCAAGGTATAAAGATGATACAAGAATTGTATATTCAAACGAATTTTTAATACATTCATACACTTTTATTTTATAGATTACAGAACTATATTTGATAATAGTTCATTCGAAGAATTATGTTCTACTAAAATATGATCTTTCAATTTAATAACGTTATTTATATTGGTCTAGATTAGGAAGAATATAAAGTAAAAGTGCGAATACTATGATATTAAGTTCTTTTGCTAGAATATTCATCATGGATTAAATAATATCTAAAATAAAAGTAAAACCAAAACTTTATCACCTATAGGATTGATACAAATGTTATCCAAAATCATAGCAACGGAAAATATATATTCATTTTAATGGCAGTAGCATTTAAAATGACTAAATAATCAAACATATATAGTTTAGATAATCTCTAGAATTGGGAGATTTCATTTTTATAAATGTTGGTAACTAACTTATTTTCTATGTTTATTTGGCAGTAGATCATATCTTGATTTCTTATCTTCAAGGGTAAAATAGTATATTTCTTTTATTGGGAATACTAATCCTATTGGAGAGCAACTAATGTTCCTTATAATATATCTGTACCCTTATCTGGAGAACTGACAAATAAATATTTAGAGATTAAATGAATTGTCTTATACCTGTGGATAATTTTTGTTGATTATGTATAATAAAATCCACGCCAATGAGGAAAAGATTTTAGCTTCCAAAATAATAAATACAACTGAATATAAAAGAAATAAAATAACTCTAGTTTGTGCTTTGTATTATATTTTACTTTATACTATATTTTTAGAACATGAATATCCCAGAGAAATTAGAGCTATCTCTAAATAGCACAACATCAATTAGATTAAATCAATGAGATTTAAAGGATCCTAAACAAAATACCTACAATAACATGGGCTTTATATGCTTCCTATGATGTAATTCATATATTGTGCCTTTCAAATCTTAATGTTAATATTGGAAATTATGTTTCTTTTTACCTTGTTGAAGCTTATTCGATAGTTTTTGGGCTCTGTTAACTTAAGCAGAAACAGCTATAGCTAAGAACATTCTATTTATCATATGAATCAAATCAAATTTGAAAGAACTAGAACACCTAATTATATTGTCATGTATTATCTTTATCTATACTTTCTTGGTTTGAGTTTACGTAATACATCTAAAGCATTAGTAATATTTAGAGATGATAAAAGAAGTTATGTTTCTGTTTGGAATTGGATACAAAGATTTGGTTCCTCCCGGATCTACAAAAGAAAAAGAGTAACTGCTTTTGTTATAGATGAAACAGTTATTCAGATTGGTAACCAGCATTTTTGGTTATGGATTTGTATTGAACCAATTAACTCTTCAGTGCTTGGAATCTATATTTCTGAAGAGAGAAACATGTTTGTGGCAGAGAATTTTATCAGATCTCTTGTATCCAGATATGGAAAACATACTGTCTATACAGATGGTGGTACCTGGTATAATCAAGCATGTAACGTAATTGGATTGAAATACTATCTACATTCACCAATTCAGAAAAGTTTGATGGAAAGAGTAAACCAGTTTTTGAAGGATAGAATTGAATCATTTGATGATTACTATCCATGTAGACAACAGGAATGCAATCTATTTCATGTACATAACTGGATACAATTCTTTATCTCTATGTACAATGATACCATAGCAAATAATAATCATTTTGAGTTAGAAAAGGAGGTGAATATTATCTTAAATTAACAGAGCCAGTTTTTGATATGTAATCTCATTTTAAACTAGAAAAATTATGGTAATGAAAACTGTTGGAAATGGTAAAGTAATTCGAAAAAAGTCCTGTTAAAAAGAACTTTTTTTTGAAAAAAAATAATATGAAGAAAATACTGTGAGGTTTTTCTCATAATTTATATTTGATCATCTTATTTTCATTTATTTATATTGAGTAATAATGACCTAAATAGAGATGCTTATAATGAAAAAAATAAACAATTAGAACATGTAAGAGTACATCTAGTTGTTTCTGGTAAGGTTCAAGGAGTTTATTTCCGGAAACATCTTCAAGAAATTTCTACAGAAAATAATGTAACTGGTTGGGTTAGAAATCTCAAAAATGGAGATGTTGAAAGTATTTTAGAAGGTTTAAAGTCAGATGTAGATAAAGTTGTCGAATGGTGTCACAAGGGACCCCAGGATAGTAGAGTAGATAAAGTTGAAATACTTTATGAGAGATTTATAGGGGAATACACTGATTTTAAAATCGTCTATTGAAGATCGATAAATTATCGATCATTTGATATTTTTATAAGCATATTCAATTTCTTTTTTTATTTCATTCAAGTCATGATTGTTACATGATATCTTAAATATTTTAGCAGGATTTCTTCTATCTCTTTTGATGGATAGAATTAGTTCATTGTTAATGGGTTGAATATCTAAAAAAACACGAAACACTATTGTCTTTGAATATGATATTCTGTGTGGTCTGACTTCTTCGATAACATTATTTCCTAAAGAATTTACAAATTTTCTTAATTCTAAAAGTCTACCTTTAATGATTTCATCTATTTGAACTAAATGAGTTTCAAACGGAATATCTTTAGTTTCCTTGTACATATCTGAATTCCTGTTAGGTATTCTGTGATATATTTTTATTGTAAATGACCTAGTAAATGTCATTAAAACAAATAGGTTGAAAATAGAATAATATGATCAACGACATAAACAACAAGAAGAACAATAGACAAGAAGATTATAATTATGTAACTGAATATGCAGATCTTTGCTAATCAGGGTAAATAAGTAGATAAAACACTTAAAATGTGAATGCTCTATGAGATTATATAATTATTGCACAGGTAGAATTCAATATCAAACTCACTACAAAAATTGGTAAAATTTTATTAACTTTGATCTGGTTCAAATTATTTTTCATAAGAAATCTTAAATATCAAAATAGGAAATTCTTGAGCATTTGAATACTTTAAATAATTTTAGTAGCAGTTGCAACAGTACTAGATGTAACAATAAATCTAATATTGACTGAATGTTTTCATAGTCAAATAAAAGATATTCTTTACTACTCATCTGTGTTAATCCGAAAATGTGTTAACAATACTTTCGTTTAGCTGATATATTCTTAATATTTTTCTATAGGATCAACCCATACCCAGAACGGTATAGCACTGAGACCGTTCTAGCAGGACTTGGGCATGGGTGACAGAAATAGGCTTGTATCTATGGATTCTATTATTGTCGTCATTTGAGGACAGTGTGATTTTTTTACTAGATCTTTAATAATCATATAATTCATCTGTCTTTTATTTAACTATGTTAGAACTTAGTTAACTCATGTTCTTCTCTTGGTTGGTGTTGTTGTTCTGATAAATTATATTAATATTCTGCAACTTTAACCAGCAAACGCGCCAAAACAATCTAAAAAAACGTATGGATAAAATCCAGATATAATTATTTATAAATCCTTAGAATAGGCACTAGATTTATCATCTATTGATTTGGATGTAAATTTTTCTGAACAGAAATTAATGAAAAATATATTGTTATTCCAAAATCAATTGTTAAAGGCAGAAGAAGGAAAATAAAAATTATTACTATCATTTTCTCTATTTAGAATGACATTAGAACAAATAACAATTATGATTTTTGGTTAAAGGATGGAAATATTATATTAACTTAACAAGATCCATATATTGATACAGATTTTCCTATTTTGATGTAATTACTGAAAAACCAATAATAATTCTTGAATAATGATTTTTTAGTTAATAGATTGAAATATTTTCTAAATATCTTGGATTTGTATGTTAAACTTTAAGAGCATGTATTTCCTAGGTTAAGACCAACACATCCATATTTGCTAACATTTAATTTATTCCAAAGGTTGGTATTGCAGCTCCAGTTATGGTCTTTGCTTTATCTGAACTTAGAAATAATATTACATCCGACAGATCTTCAGGCTTTATCCATTTGTCGAATTCTGCATTTGGCATTGCTTTGCGATTTGCTTGTGTGTCTATTATGCTTGGTAGTATACAATTTACATTAATATTTGCTTTTTTTGTTTCTTCAGCTAATGATTCTACGAGCCTTATTAATCCTGATTTAGAAGCTGAGTAAGCTGAATCATATCCCTCAGAGTGTAGGCCATTTCTTGAACCAATATGAATTATTTTTCCATATTTGAACTTTAACATGTGTCTAGTTACATATTTGCTAATAAAAAATGCCGTTTTTAAATTTAATGTCATCATTAAATCCCACTCTCTTTCTTCAAGGTCAGTTATTGGTTTACCTCCTATGTATCCTCCAACAACATTTACCAGAATGTCAATACGATTATACTGTTCTAAAACATTGGACACCAACCTTTTCACCTCCTCTTCATTTGTTAGGTCTGCTTTGATTAACGTTGCTTTCAATTTACCTTCTCTTTCGAGCTGAGAATTTTCTCTCTCCTTAACAAAAGTAGCTACAACTTGAGCATTGGATCGCAGAAAGGCGTTTGTTATATAACTTCCCAAAGCTCCCGTTCCGCCTGTTACAACTACTATTTTATTTGAAAAATCATACTTATTATTACTATGATCCTCCATAGAATGTAATAATTATATTGGGGTAAAAAAGATTATTTCTACAACTCAGAATTTGAATATTCTTAAATGTTCTTATATGATCCACAAGCTAATTCCTACTGATATACAATGAACCAAAACGTTATTTGAATCCAAATCACCTTATAAAAAAGGAGTATATTTCAATGAAATGTTTTACAAATTGTACTTGTTTAATATGAAAATATTAAAGCAAATAATAAAACAAGCACAGGAAAACTATGATAATACAGACGATTCAAGAATTAATGAAATAAAGATTCACACTTATCCTTGGAACTAGATAAAAAAGTTGCAAGGATGAAAGGAGACATGATACAATTGACGACTTGATCAACTAAATATGTAGGCTGTGGTTAGAATGGCGTGATACCATTCCTTTCATGGAAGAGATCTATGAGAAGCAGTCTAGGACCGTTGAAGACTACATAAATTAAATATAAAGATTGAAGCAGAATCAACTGCTGTTGGAGGGTATTATAGCAAACAACTAATCTTTTTTATTTAATCATTAGATTTTCTCTAACTAATAATTAATTAGTATCCATTCTAAACTAAAAAGCAATTATATTTTATAATTTTATAATTTTATAATCTAATTATTTTTTGTTTTGTTTATATTATTTATACCATTAATAAAGTCACAATATTGTTTATAACTTATATATAAAGAGGATTTAGGTCTATTACTCTATCGTTACTGTGGAGAAAGAGTAAGAGTTTGAGTTTCTATCTATCTAATTGAATAATAATATTACATAAAAATAATGAGTTTATAATTTTATAATTTGATAAAATAACTCTATTATATAAATACTAATTAACGAAACTAACATTTGATTATAATTCATTCAACTTAAATTTTACAATATATTTATGATATAGAAGATTATCTCAATCCATTTGGAATATATTTGATTTGATATTTTACTAATAATGAAGCGTACTATAACATTAGCTTTTGTTCTGATCTTTAGGTTATTATTTACTACGTCTTCAGGAATATTAAAAGGTCAAGCCCTTGTATATCAAGAAGAAAGAGAAAATTACTATCATCAAGATCTAATGATAAAAATTCTTTATATGAAAAAATAGAGGATCTAATGATTTGTCTTTTCCTATAGATACTCCTCGAATAATTAGAGGAATTTTGGAAGGCGTAGATAGAGAATAACTTGAAGAGATTGGAGATAAATTATTTGGAGTAGATAAAGAAAGATTATTGAATAACGCACAAAATTTGTTAAAAAATTTCGACTTTCAAGAATTATATGAACAATTACTTCAAGATGAAATTAATTGTGTATTAATTTTTTTATCCTCATTTTGCTTATCATTGAAGGTATATTTCCTCTTGGAAGTCTATTCATTATCATTTACATAGGATACATAGCACTTTTAATTTCTTGTTGCACAACTCTGATTTTTGTTACCTTTGATTTCAAAAACATGATTTTATATTTATATCAGAAATACATTGGCTAATTAGTTTCTGTCAAAATTTTATATCATATTATCGATTTTCATAATTGTGTAACAAAGCAGAATTGGATGACAACAATGCTTTGTCTACCTATCCATTCTTGTATTGTTCATTTACCTATTATTACTCATCATACTTTGGGATTTTGCTGGATATGACTATTAACCTTGAAGAAATTTAATATTTTCTTTGATATTAGAAATAGTTTTATTCTATTTTCAACAAACTAGAACTAAGAATTAATTATATAGATCTAATTACTCTAGTGATTTCTTTATTATTAGTTGACTGATTAATAATAGAGATAGGATAACCACGCATTATAATTCAATATCAAGAATTATTTCAGATCTAAAATTTTATTAGTATGAATAGTATCATTTATCCAATAAATAAAATGACAATTCAAAATAGTAATTACAAGAATATCTCAGAGAAAATCTTGTGGTTATTTGACACATATAATATAATAGTAAAAAGTAGTGAGGAAACGGGTGGAAAATATATCCTTATTGAAGGATACTTCAAACCCCATTCTCTGATTCCTTTACATTTACATAAGACTATAGATGAATTCTTTCTTGTTCTCGATGGAAAAGTAGAGGTACAGTACGGCAATAAAAAAATGGTAGCAAATGAAGGAGACGAATTACTGGTAAAAAAAGGTACACCTCATTCTCTAAGAAATATCAATAACGATATGAGTAAATTAATATGTTTAATTAATCAAGGGTGGTTTCAAAATTTCTTTATGGAAGCTGGAACAGAAGTACCAGATATTTTCTCAGAACCTAAAAGAAAAATCACTCATGATGATATCAGGAATATATCTAGAAAGTATGATACTGAATTGTTATGATCTTGATCCTACTAAATATTGACACACCAATATGAATTCTGTCCATTCCTTTATTTGAAATTCCATGAAAATCTGTTTCAATTTGATATAAATGAAATAAGAAAATCCTATCTTTCGTTAAAATTTATGATAAGAAAAACAAGGATATTTAATAATAATATGAACCGTAAGCATTTAATGTTTAGACTATTACTAAATTTATTTATTCTTTGTTCTTAAATTTAGATAAATATTGTATTTTTATGCATCCAAAGATAAAAACATAAAATATTGAAGATAACTGATGATAATTTCCAATTGATTGCTAATAAATACATGAATTAAATCCAAAAAAACATTTTTTTGCAAATTCATTTTAACTTTTTTATTGCATACTGTTCAAGCTCTTAACTATTATTATTACTTGCTGAAATAGTATTACATAGATATGTCTTCGAAGCATTATGATGATTATGATATTGTATGATATTATAAAATATTATCCACTAAAAATAGCAATTATGTTTTAGGCTCCAAATATTATGATGGAATTATTATTTTTTTGATTTATCCAGGTACATACCATACAAATGAATAAAACTGTATTTTTGTGTTGAAGTAAGCATCTATTCATTATCAATAAAAGAAAATCTTTTGTAGATTTTTTACATTTAATTGTTAAGTAATGATTTGTTTAGTATCCTCTAGTGAAATCCCCGATGTTATATAAATTCCACAATCTATTATCTGCATATTATATTTTACCTTTTTTGTATAACAAAATTATTACTCCTACAGCTGCTGGGATTAAAAATATTATTGCGTATGTAAGCTGAACAAGAAAAATAGGAGATAGGAGTCCTGTACTAAACTGCCCAACAGATGAGGTAATTTCTGAATCTTGTTTTTCAGAATTTGATGTGGAAGTCAAATTAGTATTACTGTATACTAATGTATTAAATTCTGTATAGGAAGGAGTATTTCCTACATTTTCAATTCTGATGGTAACTGGTCCAGGATTAGAAAAAGTATATTTTAGAGCATCAGCACCAACATTTGCCATACCAGAAGTTTCGTCTAATGTCTTGTTATTTTGTATGATCACAAAGTCAAAAGGTAATAGATGAGCTCTTGTATTAGAGGGCATTTCGTAAAAATCAATCAGAAATGTAGACTGTGTATTAGTCGTAAGTACCTGAGGACTCCATCCCATATCTATATCGTATTTTCCATCATTAGAGAAGGTGTGAACAGGAAATCTAGAGAGTTTATTTCCTTGAGCATCTACCGGGTAATCTGGAATAACTGTATTAATTTTATCCTTTTCTTCTCCTTGTAACACATTTATGGGAGATTCATTTACCTTAACCGCTCCGATCATCCATGGATGCAAAGTACAAAAATATGAAAAAACCCCTTTTTTATTTGTGAAATTGTATGACCATGATTCACCTGAGCCGAATAAACCACTATCAAAATACCCATTAGGTGTTCCTAATTTATTGGTTAGAAGACCTTGCATACCTGAACCCACTCCAGAAGTAACAGTATGAGATTCTTTATCATCATTTATCCATTTCACTATATCTCCAGAATTAATTTCTAGTTTTGATGGTAAATACCAACTACGTTCTTTCAGGTTAGTTATGTCAATAGATGGATTTGAAGCTCCTTTAGGAATAGTTACTGTATGTATTTTAGTAAAATTCTGATTATTATCTTGTTGTGCATATATAATTGGATGATTTGTATCAAAAAATAAAAAATATGAAATACAAATAAATGAAAAAGCGATGCCTATAACAAAAAAATAACATTGAAACTCTTGATTGAAAAAACGAAGCATTTGATATATTATGTCTTTTTATTATAATAGGCTTTCGCACTTATATTCAGTAATTATGAATTTTAGTTTCATCTTTTTATCTATTTTATCTTGTTAACCTCTGTCATCTATATAACTACTAAATCAATAATTTTGGATAACGTTATACTATTGTCATATCTTGCACTAATAGTTAAAGTATAATTTCCTGGAATTAAACCCTCTTCAGGTTTTAATCCGAGTCTAATTTTTTTAAATTGGTTCTCCTGATCATTATGTTCTAATTCCCCTATTTTTTGGTCATTACTTGATATTTCAGACATAAAAAAATTGTTATCGCTAAAATTACCTGTTACATTCCATAATTTACCAGATTTTGATAAACTCGATGAAACTATCATTTTTACTTGTTTATTATTGACCAAATTTGTTTCAAAAATACCTTTACTTTTATTATCAGTTTTACTGTCAATATTATTAAATATTAAAATATCTACAAAATCAACTTTATTAGAATCAGAAGAATCTAAAATCATCTTATTTTTAGACAGGTTCATTGTTATAGGTATCTTGCCTATTTTGGACGATTCTAAAAGTCCAAGCTTATTTTCTGTCCATTCTGTAAACCATATTGATCCATTACTGTCAATAGTAAATTTTAGAGGATTCGAGGTGTTACCCCATATTTTACTTCTCGTAGGAATATGATATTCCACCAAAGTACTATTCTTTATATCATAGTACGCTATTGCATTTCCTTCATGCTCGTTAAACCATAACTTTTCATCTCTTAATTCATTAAAATATGGTAACGTTGTTGTACTGTTTCTAGTTGATGGAAGAGATGTAGAAAATTGTTTTGTTTTTCCAGTTGTTGTATCTAACATAAAGAATAAATTTGTTGCATGATCGTTTATCCATAACCTTCCTTGATCATCTTCTACAATTCCAACTGGAATTCCTGCGTTTTTAGGTAGTTCAAACACCTTAAATTCCTTTGTATTTATATCAAAACGAACAACTGATCCTACTTCAGGATAATCCATCGTACTAAACCAGATTATTTCGCTCGGTAATTTTTGATCTTTTTTATCCATAATTATACTATTAGGACCATCAATATCTCTAGTAACAGAATTATTATTGATGTTCTTATTCTTGGTGATAGTTAATGGTCCCATAGTGACAAATTTTTGATTTATCTTATCTTTAAAGTCATATTCTATTATTCCTTTTGTTGTGTTATTTTCTACCTTTGAAGGAATCAACATACCTAACTGTTTACCAAATATTTCAGAAAACCAAACTCTGTTTTGGGAGTCGAATGCAATTGATGAAGGGTATGCCCCTCTTGTGGGAATTTTATACATTTCAAATTTTTTATCATAAACAAAATATCTCCATATTGCATTATTTAGCTGATCAGTAAACCATAGATTTCCATTTTTGTCAAATTTCATATCCCATACCATAGAACCAAAAACATCTTCAGTCTTCCAATTAGGAATTTCTATAAATTCAGAAAAGGAACCTTTTTCAGGATCAAATAAAATTATGTGGCCTGTCCAAGTAGCGGCTATCCATATAGTTTCATTTACCTTTTGTTGTTCATTTACCTCCTTGTTTTGCTGATCTGTATTAACTACTATTCCAACAGGTTGCGAACAGAAATATGGGATTGAATATTCTTTTATAAAATATGTAGATTTGGGAAAAGTAGTTCCACACAGATGGTTAATAAACTTTTTAGGAATCTGTTTTGATGCTACTTCTTCAGAATCTACCGTCTGTTCTTTTTCTTGATCTATACTTTGAGGATTACTACCAGAAGTTAAATTTATAGGTTTTACTAGAACATTATTTGATAATAACGATAAAATATTGAAGTAATTATTATTCCAAGATAATAAATATATAAATGAAAATATAAATATTAATGACAATATCAAAAGAATAAATCCTTTTCTTTTTTTTATCAATCAAATAGTATTATCTGTTACCTATAATTTTTATATTGTTGTTTCTTTGAAGAGAGTATTGTGATGTTTCTTGATTTTTACATTTCGTAATACTTGCCAAATAATCATGGCTTATATAATCTGTTTGATCCTTATCTCCTGAATAATTTATACCACAAAATCTTAGTATTTAACCCATCCGACATGACATATATATATGAAAATAAAATTTTCAATTACCATCGTAAATATTTATTATAATACAGTATACTGCTAATTTTGTATGATATCATAGTTTTAATAAGTGCTTAGTATACTTTTGTATATACTTAAATGTTTTAAACATATATTTAAACCAATATTAAGAACATATCTATTATGCTAACGATTGGAACTAGTTTTATTATAATAAAAATTGAAAACGATAAAAAATCCTTTTTATTTGTACATAATGATTTATTAAACAAGTGATTTTTATCAAAAATTTAAATTATAAACTGAAATCTAACACTTTCCCGATTCCCAATTAATTTTTTCTCATTTTTTGTTCAAATTCTAAAAAATTCTTAAAAATATGAAGTAATTAAAATAATAGGCTATCCCATAGGAATAACTTGAATTAATAAGATCGATGTATCTGCTCCTTTTTGCGCAAATTCACTATTCTTGACTTTTATAGGTATATCCACTGGAGAACTCCATCCTTGTCCAATTACGTTACTACCTATCTTAAAATTACTAATTACATCAAAAATGGGTATATTTTCGAATTGAAATGAGTTTCTTGATTCAAATAAATCAGCATTCGATACATCTGAAGTTAAAAAGGAGAACAAATCCCGTACATCAATATCAATTTTATAAACTACAACAGTTACAGAGGGAGCATTCGTAGTAGTTGTAAAATCATGTTCTAAAGTTACATTAACAGAATTATTGTCAACTATCTCCGCTCCAATTACTTTAATATTATCTACTAAACTATAACCTAATGCAGAGAATAATGAAGTATTATTAAATATACTATTTGATATACTCTCCCCAAAATCTAACAATAATTGAGTGTCCTCGAAAGATTTAAGCGCATCAAATTTACCATTTGGTAATTCTGGTAATTCATTCAGGTTACTTAACAACTCTTCTGATAAATAATCATTATCTTCGTTTGCTTCTTTTGTAAACTTAAATGAGTCAAAAACCTTTTGAGCAAATTTAATATTTTTATCAAAGTCCATTGGCTTTGTAATATAAGAGAGATAGTATATTTGATTATTATGTGGAATCATAATGTCTAAAGCTTTTGCATCTCCTATCGAAGGATCGCTGTATGTATATACAAATTTATGTGCTTGACTAGTAATATTTTTTAAACTAATATTACTAGAATCAATTAACTCAAAATCATTAACCAATTTAAGATAGTCCATTTCTCTATTCACTAACTCATTAAACGACATATCTGTAGTTTGTCCATTAAATCCTTCAGTGATATTATTGATAGTAACTAGAAGTACATCCACATAAGGATCGGTTTCATTTTCCAAAGGTGATTGGATTCTTAAAGTTCCTAGACTATCTTTATCAATATCCCAATTTGATGGATAGTCTAAACTATATGAGTTTAGATTGTCTGTATAGGATTCAAATCTAACTTCATTAAGTTCTGATCCGATTTCTTGGGAACTAATTGTATTGTTGCTTGTCTCATTTTGACTATATATTTTATTGTCTGTTGAAAAGATTACTAAAAGTGAAGTCGCTATAAAAAATAAAAAAATATATATATAATTTTCATTATTTTTCATCTCGTAGTATACCTATTTGTTATAAAATAAAAGGTTTTTTATTTTAAATATTTTTAATTTCCACAACTAGGCTAGATTTTTTATTTTTCCCTAGTCCAATTATCAAATATACACGAGTTACTCAAATAGATAGAATCACTGTTCATTGTTTATTGTTTATCAAATTATGATTAAGTTCTATTATCTGTAATCCCAGTTACCAATAAAACCCTATCATCTAAAATAATATCCTTGTTATATTTGAAATCAATAGTATACTACTTACTGGTGTCCTCTCCTTTCTCATATAATAGTTTATAATGATAAAGCATTAAAGACATGAAAATAGGATGCTATTCTGATTGGCTTTATAGAACAAGTACAAGCAGTATTATACAGTGATGGAATTGAAAACATCTGACTGAGTATTTTTCTACCCTCTTTTTCAAGTTTCAATTTATATGAATTCCATCTTAATTCTCCTAACAATATAGCAGTTCTAAATGGTTGAATTTTTCTAAGTGTTGATTCCAAATTCTCATAAGATATATTTATTGGAGGAAGTAGGGGAGACTGGGTATTGTAACTGGTATTCAATATAATCTACTGTTTCATGTGATGGATTATATGGCAGCTCGCGACAGATAAATGCACGCATTCACGACATATCTTATGAAATATACATTGGAAGGTTTGTTAAGAAGGTATCATTAAAAAACGTTGGAATACAGATCTTTGATTTTGATCTACAATAACCATTATTTAGTAATTTTCGAAATACTGATTTTTTTGCAAGATATAATTTTTAGAATCGGCGAAATTTCGATAAACAAAACTAAACAATTCAAATAATAGATCTATATCATTAGTCTTATCTGTTACAATGTTAATATATTATGTGATAGTCATTATGCTAATCTCACTCCCACTCAATACTATACTATTCCATATATCCATACAAATTGAATGAAATGTTTTGATATATCTATAAAGATATACCCAGATAGAAAAATTATTTCATTAGACAAGTAAAAAATTTTGTAATAATGACGTTGTAATCTGATAAATATAATTACGATATATTGAAATATCTATATTCTTTATTTATTTCATTAGTATGAATTATTATATATATATTAGAATTTTGTATAACTCATTAACTAGGATTTTAATAATAAACTGTATTTTAACAATATTTGTTTTAATTTCCTTAAGTTGTGGGTATGATCTAAATGCAATTGAAGAAACAACTATTACGGAATTTACTAAAAATAATCTGTTTGAACAACTTGTAGAAAAAAATGATAAAAGACTAATTAATTATCCTCATTCAAACATAACAAACTTAACAAATAATAATGAAGATTCAATTTATGGACAGATACAGGCATTTAAAAATGATGTATATGTTGTATGGCAAGAATCGGTTACTAAAAGTTTTCCTAAACACAACTATGATATTTTCTTTATAAAGAGTGAAGATAAAGGCAAAACATTTAGCGATCCAATTAATTTAAGTAACAATACTAGTTTTTCTGAACATCCTCAGATTGCAGCATCAGAGAATGGTATATTTATTGTCTGGGCAGACAATATCGGATCTAACAATAATAAGGAAATAATATTTACAAAAAGTATCGACAATGGGAACACTTTTACTCAGCCAAAAAACATAAGTAACAATTCAGAAAATTCTTTTAAACCAGAAATCTCTAGTTTTGATGAAAATGTATATGTTGTCTGGCAAGATACACCTCAAGGGAGTACAAAAGGTAATGATAGCAGTATTATTTTTAGGGCTAGTAACGATAATGGTGACATTTTTAACAATTCAGTAGAACTGGTAAATAATACAACTATTGATTCATTTCCTAAAGTGAATTCTTTCAAGAATTATGTATATGTATCATGGAATGATGAAAACAAGAAAAATACTGGAATATATTTTGTAAAAAGTTCTGATAATGGTTCCAATTTTGACAATATTATTAAATTAAGTGATCATGATTTTGGAGAATCACAAATAGGAGTCAATCAAAATGAAGTCTTTGTTATTTGGGGAGGATTTCTATCAAAGAAGATTGACAATATTCATTATGTCAAAAGTATTGACAACGGCAAAACCTTTACAGATCCAAGGTTAATTACCCAAATAATATCGAATAATAACATCAATAATCAGGATGAGTTAAATGAACTTATAAAGTATCCCATGAATGTAGAATCGGCCACTAACAATAAACTTTCTTATATAGTTTGGCAAAATACATTTTCTCAACAAAATGAAGATATATTGTTGTCATTATTCACTACTAATCAAGATAATATATATACAAAAATATTGAATTTAAGTAATAATACTGGTAATTCTGAATGTCCTTCTATTGCCATTTCGGATAACTATATCTATGTTATATGGGAAGATTATACCCCTGGAAATCATGAGATACTCTATACAAGTATACCTATTGTTTCAATGTCATAAAATTAACTCATCATTATTTACTAATAATTATAACAACTTGGAATAAGAAAATATTTTTTCAAATTCTATCTTTATATTTTATAGATTAGATTTTTACTTTCAACATAATACAACTAATTAGTATTTTCATTGAAACGTGCCTTATAAAAGATATCAAATAACATTAAAAGATGATTGTTAAAATAATATATCACGTGATGGTTTTCTAAAAACATTTTTCGCCTAATCTTATTTGAATCTATGCTGTGTTACACAACTCATGATCCGAAACAAATTTACCAACATGTTGTAATCATATAATGGAAACTGAGATAAATACAACAAATTTCTGGTAAAAAGAAGAGAAATATTATTTATTTGCTACATAGGATAATGAACTATAAGAGCTAAATAATATGGATAGAAACAGAAGGTAGAAAATCCACATATCTATATTCATTTATCAAATGACTTATCAAGGCATACCCTCGTATGTTTTCTACGTAAACTGAAGGTGTGGTTAGGGAAATGGATCCAACACACATAACTAATAGATAAGAAGTATCAATTTAAATAGAATGACAGATTTTTTAAATGAGTAGCGCAGAACAGCATAAGTAGGATTTATAACAATCACAAATGATTAATAGAATTTAAAAAGATTTTCATTTACTTGAACAGAAGTGATTTCAGTTAAAATAATAGTAAGGTCTTAGTTGCATTATGATTGTAAAAAACAGCGGAGATTTAAAAGTAATAAAACAATTTAATGTTAAATTTATAAAATTTACTGAATTTGTAATAAGAACCTTCATTCATAATAAGAACAGCGATTAAAGAAACGTTTGGAAGATCAGATTATAAGTTATGTAGAATTAATTCTAATGACCAATACAAGTAAAATCCATAGAAATAATTGCTAATTATTTTCTACAAATATTTTAATATTTATTTAGATATATTGCTATATGATAATTTATATTTTTTATTTATCATTCTTCAAGCTAGTAACATTATTTGTTTTAAAGAGACACTAGGAAAAGTAAATGTAAATGTAAAAACAATAATTCTGACTATGTTTCCAGAATGTCTACCAACTTTTGAACATAAAATCTTTTTAATAACTAGTTTAATCCTTATGCAAATGTTATTAGGTACTTTTAAATTCTCATTAAAAGGTAGATTCATATGAATACTTAAACTGTTTTTTCTGGTAGCTTTTAGGAAGTAATAATTGTTGAGAAAATGAAACCAGCCATCTATATATTAAGATTCTTCTATGATATGAATAATGATTTTAGAAAAGATTTTTATGGTTTAGTAGTAATACTAGAATATAATATGTAATGTGAGGGTGGTATTTTTTAAAAATCCCAATAAATCAGATTGAATAAATATTAAAAACATAATTGTGTAATATGAAGATAGATATAATCTTATAAGATTATTCCAAATAATAATGAAAATATTTAGTTGATTTTCATTTTAATGGTAAAGTAAAAGTAAATGTTGTACCTTTACAATCGTGGTTATTTTCTGCCCATATGTTTCCGTTATGAGCTTCAATAATTTTCTTAGAAATATATAGACCCAGACCTATTCCTTTTTCTGACTTTGATGAAAATTTTTCAAATAAATTGGATTTAATTTCTGAACTTAAACCTGAACCTGTATCTTTAACAACAACAATGATTTCGTATTCAGAACTAATATCATGATGATAATTAGCAATTTTGTGCTTTGAGATTAACTGAATCTTTTTATTACTAATGAGAGAATTATCATATGAGTTTGCAGGGCTATTTGAAATGTATTTTTCATTTTTTTTTCGTTTGTATATTGATACTATAATTTTTCCGGTCTCGGTAGATTTTAAAGAATTACTTAAGAGATTAAAAATCACTTGAGTTATCCTCATTCTATCACCAACGACAATGATTGAAGTTTCTGATTTGTGAAAAATTATTTCTACATCTTTTAAATTATCATAGTATAAAGATTTTAATTTTTTGAAATCTTGGATAATGTCTTCAATATTTTCATTAAGGTCAAACCTGTCTTTTTTTAGTTCTAATTTGTTTTGTTCTATCTGAATTACATCTATTAAGTCACTAGTCAATTTATAGAGTCTTGACGAGTTTCTATCTATAGCTTTAACCATCGCATCTATTCTTGGAATGATTGAGATTTCGTTCGTTGTTCCGTTCTTATCGTTTCTAATGTTGGTTTTATCCATTTTGTTATTTTTGGATACATATTTTTTTATATCTTCGATGATCATTTCAGTATATCCAGAGATTACCTGAACTGGGGTTCTAAGTTCATGTGCTGCAATATTTATGAAATCTTTTTGCAATTTGTCATGTAATTTTAATTGTCTATTTGATGATTGTAAATTCTTATTAGATTGTCTTAATTGTAAAGTTTTAAATTTTACAATATTTTTTAACCTCTTGTTCCAAATTACTATAATGAGAGCTATACTTATACTAACAATAAAGATAGCTACTATAATCAAAATACTAAAAAGTCTTTCTTGATCTAATAGATAAGATACATCATTTGCGAGTTTATGAGTAGCGCTTAATGACAATATTGTAAACGGTTGATATTTTTGTTCTTGTTTATGCTGACTATAATCTAAATATACAGGTTGATACGCTATCGACACTTTTCTTTCTGGAATATCATATACAACAGAATTATCGTTATAAAAAGAGGAATTCAAAAGAGATATCACAGAATTATGAATATTAGTAACTAAAGGGTTGTCTAGATCAAGGCTATATATGTCCTTTGTCATAAAAAAAGGATCAGTAGAGTATACTATGTTTCCATCCATGTCAAAAAGATTTATTGATGCATCGTATTTTTGAGGAATTTTTTGTTGTAAAAATTGTCCCAAAGTTTCAGCGTCGATTAGTGCCATCACTACTCCATTAAATTCTTTTTGAGTAATTCCCTGAAGCTGATGTGAATTATTATCATTACCTTTGTCACTGTAGTCACTAGTTGTGATCTCTTTTTCTGATATTATAGGATACGAGACATACCATCCCTCTAAATTAGTATATTTGGAATCAAAAAACACACTTCCTATTGAAGGTTTGAGTGTATCCCTTGGAGTATAAAAGAAATCCTGACTATTTACATCTATTTCATTTAAATTAAAATAGAAATCACCTTCACTAGACCATACTTCCTCTCCATCTTTATTTATCCAAATATATAAATCACCTAAATCAGTAGCTGCATCAGTACTCAAACTTGCAAGTTCTGATTTTCTAATTTCTTGACTGTCAAATTTTTCATTATTTGCAACAATTTTGAGGTTATCAAGTATTGAATCTATATTTTCATCCAATAGTTTTGAAAGGTCATGAATTTGGATTTCTATATTTGATTTGACATCTGAAGTAGCAAGTTCACGAATCTCTTCTGTAATTATTATATGATATTGATAATAAAATAATGATAACAAAAATGATATCATGATAAAGATAGAGAAAATTAAAATTGTGGGTTTATCATTTGATATCACAATAATAAACTTTTTTTGAAATATTAATGCAAAATGTTAAATCAATTTGTGTATTATGTATAATAGTTTTTACTTACATAAATAATACCGATAAATGAGTTCAATTCTGGCTTTTGAAAACTACTAGTTATCTGACTTTTTAAAAATATATATAAATACAATTTGAGATGCTGTTAAGTTAACGAAAGAGCTTTAGCTGTGAATGTCGTATTTCTAATCTGCGTTAATTAGATTATTTTAAAGAAATAGAACATCCACATGTATAGTAATCTATTCATTGTATTTGTACTTTCTTGGTTTGAGGTTACGAAATACATCTAAAGCACTGGAACTGTTTAAGGATCAGAATAGAAGTTATGTTGCAGTTTGGGAGGTAATTCATTCAGAAAGTTGGTTCATATCAGATCTTTACGAGAAGAAAGGTATCAGCATTCATCATATAGGAAACTATAATTCAGATTTGCAGTCATCACTTTTGGTTAAGGAACAGTGTAGAATATCTTTACAGATCTATTTGGAATCTATATATCAGAAGAGAGAAATATGTTTGTAGCAGAGAATTTTATCAGAACTCTTGGGAGAAATAATTAAAAAATGTCATATATGCTGAAGGAAGCACGTGATATCAATGGGGATGCAAGGTTTTACATTTAAAAAACTTATTTACATTTTGAGAAAAGATTGATTGAAAGAATAATGGAATACTTTAAAGACAGTACTGAATATGTTGATAATTACTATTCCTATATAAAATTACAAAAGAGATATTGTGATCTACAACAAGTATACCATCGGATCAAACTCTGCATTTTTCTATATAATGCTAAAGCGAGAACGGAATTACTATCTACTACTGGAGGTGAAATGGTCTTAACGTGACAGAACCTCTTTAGATTACTGTCATTTTCTTGCAAGAAGTATTTTGAATAGTATTGAATAACACTTTGATTAAAATTACCTATCCATTAGGAAACTAAATTAATTATGGTTACAACAATTAGGCATTAATATGAATTTTGGTTGATTGTTATGGTCATTATAACTATTATTTGTAACTCCAAACAAATATGTATCTTAAATGTCTTTAGTTAGATTAAATACTGACATTTATATGGTTTGATACTTGACCAAGCTAGGTTTCTTGATATTCCTTGATAGTATAATAAATCTAAATGTAGTTGACAAAGCTATTTCTGTTTATCAAAAAAAAGAATCAAAAACTTTAATTTAAAAAGGTGTCTGATTTAAGATCAACGTTAATTAATAAATAATATATTTAAATCATGAAGATGACTAAAAATCATTAGTTAATTTATTTAATAGTTTATTCATAAAAAAATTTTTCTAAATATCAAATCGTAGTTATTTCAAAAAAATATGTTAAAACAACAATATATTTGAAATATATATAAAGATCATTAGTATCTTATATATTCTTTAAAACATTCCATTTTATTAGTCCGTTGAATGATGAGAATTTATTTAAAACCTTATCGAAATCCTTTTTTTTATCCACCACAGTATTAGTACTGTCGGTTGTAACCATAACCACAATCTTATTTTCCTCTACTTTTATTATTCTAAGCGTATTTGCTGACTATGCCAATCAACAAACAGAATCTAATTATGATCTCTTAAAAGTTCCTACACAGTCTTTTGATTCTTCATCCATTGATAAATTTTCATCCTTTAAAGATTTCTACTCTAAAGACCAATATCCTGATGTGAATATTCAAAAGACAGAGTGTCGCAATAGCAACTTAAATCTTAATGGTATTAATAATGAAATATACCAAGAATCCAAGGTTACTAATGATGACCAAGGATCTACTATAAATCCAATAAGTAAAGGAATAGAAAGATTTACTGATAGGAGTTTCAATATAGATAAAAACGAAATAGAATTCTGTTTTAATGTAAATTTAAATGGTCAGATAGCTGAATCAATAGGAGATCTAATATCAGCAACTTTGGATCCAGTTATATCAAACGATGCTAAAAGTGACGATCTCATTGTAAAGATGACAAATGACCTTCCATCTGAAAGAAGCAAAGTTAATTCGAGTAACATACCTTCTAACGAAAATCTTTCTTTTGCTGGTGTTGTAGATTCTATTATGACTTTTCAAAGTGATGCAGAGAAAGGAGACAGCTCCGATAAAGGAGACAGCTCCGATAAAGGAGACAGCTCCGATAAAGGAGACAGCTCTAAAAATGAAGCAGACACCGGTAGTGAAGAAGCAGACACCGTGGCAGTGAAGCAGACACCTGTAGTGAAGAAGCGTTAGACACCCAGTGAAGAAGTGACACCGGTAGTGAAGAAGCAGACACCGGTAGTGAAGAAGCAGACACCGGTAGTGAAGAAGCAGACACCGGTAGTGAAGAAGCAGACACCGGTAGTGAAGAAGCAGACACCGGTAGTGAAGAAGCAGACACCGGTAGTGAAGAAGCAGACACCGGTAGTGAAGAAGCAGACACCGGTAGTGAAGAAGCAGACACCGGTAGTGAAGAAGCAGACAGTGATGGCGCTAACACTGGAGAAGACATCCCTGATGATGATGTTATAGATCATATAAAGACAATTTTCGATAAAGGCGAAGATGAACCTAAACATCAATTCCATACTAAAAAAATAATAAAATACAAAAATAGCAAATGCCTCACACAATCTAGTTCAATTCCTTTAGTAGGACCAATAGGACCAAAAACACCAGTATTGATTGCTGATTTTCATCCATGTACACTACAAGATGGTCGTTCTACATTGATCCTACCCGATGATGTAAACCTGGTATTTGTAGTCATGCATATAGAGAGAGATGGAGATGAGAATGATGGTGCAATGGTACCAATGGATAAAATACAAAGCTTGAATAAAAATAATGCAATATTTACAGTGAATTTTGATGATAAGATGGCAGGAATAGATCCAATAACAGGGGAAGAAAAGACAATAGAAGATATTAATGCTATTGCTCTGTTTAATATATCAACAGAGACGATTGAGATTAACTCAGGAAATAGCCTCGCCATATCTGCTGTATTGAAATCCTAACTTATGATAACAAATATTTCATTTTATACAAATTACCTTAATGTTTATAGAAATTATAGTTTTTCTTAAATTGAAAAAGATTATATTTTAATTTTTTGGAATAAATTTTTAATCATAATTTCTTTTTTTTAATGAGCATTGAATCAAGAATTAGGGCCTATCCCAAAATTAACCTCCTGTAAATGATAAGACTATTAGCCAATTCAACAAGACCAAAGTAGTTCTCATCTTTCTTTTCATATCTTGTGAACAATTTCCTGAATCTGTTATGCCATGAATTTGTTCTCTCTACAATCCATCTTCTAGCAGGATGTTTTCTATGCAATAATTTGATTTCTTCTCTTCTGTGACGTATATGTGGATTATAATATCTTTTGATGATTTCTTGTTCCACTTGGAATGATATGCTTTATCAAGACATAGATTTTGTTTATGTTTATATTTGGATGGTAGTGGTCGTTTGATAAAAATATTATCTATTGTATTTGTTGCAACAGTAACATCATGAGTATTGGCAGATGTTATAAAAGTAGATAGAGGAATACCATCTTTATCTGTTAAAATATGTCTTTTGCTACCTAATTTACTTCTATCTGTAGGATTATGACCAGTCATCACCCCCCTAAAGATGATTTTATAGAGATACTGTCAAGTGATTGCCAATTCCATTTGATTCCTATCTTTTTATCATATAATTTTAGTAATCTGATCCAAATTAGATCAAATATACCTATTTGCATCCATTTTTGAAATCTTCTATGACATGTAGAACCTGAACCATATTCTTTGGGTAACATTTTCCATTGACATCCAGTTCTTAGTACAAAGACTATTCCATCAAGTACTTTTCTGTAGGGAACAATTGGTCTTCCTATTGTATTCTCTGGTTTCTCATCTGGTAGAATATTTTTAATTTCATCCCATAAATCATCTGGAATACGAGTAATAGTTCTAACATACTTTTTACTCTTAAACATTATTTGATATGTTAGGAAACAAACGAGCTATAATCCTATCTATTTTTGGGATAGACTCTTAATTAAATAACGATTTTGGAATCGATAGATTTTAACCTTAATAAGTCTATTTACCGTATATGGAATAGATTTGAATATTGTAAGTAAATCTAACTTTTCAATCAGTAAATTTGATTTGGACAATTTTTTTGTTTTGAGCATATTGATTTTAACCTTTTTAAGTTTACCCTATGATTTTGACAATGCTTTTGGTGCTAAAAAAGAACCTCCTTTAATTTATGACGAAAACCTACAAGTAGGAATTATAACAGAAGATCTAAAATTTCCTACAGGGATCGATTTTCTTAGTGAAAATGATCTTTTAGTTATTGAAAAAAATACAGGACAAGTTAAAAGGATTCTTGATGGTGAAATGTTGAATGAACCTGTTTTGGATGTAAATGTTGCATCAGAGAGTGAGCGTGGCTTGTTAGGTATAGCTATTTTGAATCCAAAAAACGTTATGAATATAGAATCTAATGAAAATTCTCAACAGAATCTATCTACAAATGGAATAAAGGTATTCTTATTTTATACAGAAACACAAGATATTGATAACGGCGAGATCTTAGGAAATAGGCTTTATAAATATGATTTAATTGATGGAAAATTAGTCAACCCAACAATGCTCTTAGATTTACCTTTTTTACCAGGACCATCTCATAATGGAGGAGTACTCGATTTAGGACCTGATAATAATTTGTACATAGTCGTTGGAGATCTTAATCGCGAAGGAAATCCAGAATACATGACATTAGCACAAAATATTTATGATGGGATTGAACCTGATGGACGTGGAGGAGTATTACGTATGACTATGGAGGGTGATCCAGTTTTATCTGAGAATCCATCATTAGGGGATCATGGACTTTTAAATTATTATTATGGATATGGAATTAGAAATAGCTTTGGAATTGGTTTTGATTCATTAACTGGTTTTCTGTGGGAAACAGAAAATGGATCTAATTACGGGGATGAAATTAATGTCATTTTACCAGGATTCAATGGAGGTTGGAGACAAGTTTTGGGATTATCATCGGAGTATGAAAATTTTAAAGGTAAAAAATTTGATAGAGATAATTTAATTCTCTTTAATGGACAAGGAAAATATTATGATCCTGTGTTCACTTGGGCAGATACTGTAGCACCAACGGCAATCACATTTTTAGATTCAAAAATTTTTGGTCCAGAATATGAAAATGACCTCTTGGTAGGCTCAGTTAAACAAGGACGTATATTTCATTTTAATCTAAATGAAACTAGGACTGGATTGGATCTTTCAGGGGATTTGGCTGATAGGATAGCAGATGTTGACGAAGAATTAGAATCAGTTACTTTAGGAAAGAATTTTGGAACAATTACCGATATAGAAATAAATCCTTACGATGGAAAAATATACGTAGTTAACGGACAGTCAAAAAATGGTAAAATCTATGAAATATTTCCGAATAAGATTATAAATTAGATAGATAAATAAATAATCCCTAAATTATCTTTTTTATATTAAATATATATAAAATAAATCTTAATTTAGTATTTTGCGATCAGAGATGTAATAAAGTATTTAATCTATTGTATATTTTGTATTTTATATTTCTTTATGTATAAAGATCATTACTTGTCTTTTTCGATGTTACTATATGGATTGTTTTTTATCATATCTATTACAAGAGCAGCAGTCCAGGAAAAATCTTTTCCTCCTAATCCTCTGCCTGTGAATGGATCGTAATATTCTCTAATTCCATGCTTTTGCACGAGTTCAAATATACCTTCCCTTATAATTTCAGATTCTCTTTCGTATCCATATTTTAGCAGTCCTAACCAAAACATCCAATTGACATTGACCCATACTGGTCCCCTCCAATATGTTACCTCTTTAAAATAGTCAACTTTTAAACCAGTGCTTGGTAATAATGGTTCGTTAATTCGCATCCCTTCTTCAGAATGATATGCACGTTTTATCCATTTTACAATAATATCAACTTCTTCTCTGGTAAGGATTCCACCAAATATTGGCATTAGTGATGAGATTGTCTTCTTTTTTATCCAGTTCTTTGTAACCAGATCAAAGTCATAATATAGTCTTAATTCGCTTGTATCTGCTTCCGACTCAGAAGGAAGAAAATACTTGTTAAAATTATTTTCCGTTCTTTTAAGCCATTCATTAATATCATCTTTATGTTGTCTATAATTGGTAGTATCTTTATTAGTATCCTTATCTAGAATCTCAGTTATTTTCAACAAATATTTATTTGCTTCATAAAGTATAATACTAAATATTATGTCTTTGACCTAGAAAGGAAAATTTTTATACATTTCCTCCTGATTATACTCGTATTTTTTCATCAGTTCTATAAGATAAATAAATTTATTGTACTCTTCATCGGTTGGAATAGTATCTGAAGCGCCTTCTACTGCTACGACATCTAATCTCTTAAATTGTGGCAAGTCACCCTTAGATATGACTATACGTGATAAAGGTTCATCCCAGATCGGTGAATCGTCCAATCCTGATTCCCACGGATGAAAGATTGTTACTAGACCAGATTGTTCCGGATCTCTTTCGGTCATTAAAAATCTATGCCAATTAATCAATTTGGGGAATATCCTTCTCAAAAAATCTAGTGACTGATCTGTATTGGTAGAATTTTGATATATATAATGACAGGCTATGGCATGAACAGGGGGTTGTGTCATACCAGAAGTACCTATGTGTATTGGGGCATCTGATGAACGATTTATATCATAAAATTCAGCAGCAGGAAAGTATGTCTTTTCTTTTTCATTAAAAACAATGTGTGGAATCATTCCATTTTTCCATTGAGCATCAAACAAATATTCTAATTCTTTTATAGCTCTATCTGTATCTCTATATGAATTTCCAATTGCTATAAATCCTGCATCCCAACTCCATTGATGAGGATAGAGAGTAGTAGCTGGAATAGTGAAATTATCCTTCCAGTTGTTTTCTAAAACAGATTCACAATTGTGTAATAGTTTTTCGATGTTTATCAATTTTTGTCATTTTTTATATTTTATAACAGTTATTATTTTTTCTATTTTGGAAATTTATCATATAATAAGGAAAAACATATGGTCACAAATCTTATCTTCTTCCTGAGGAGTTTTGAAATAATATTCTTGAAAAATTATTTTTAATTGCATCTGAGGATTGAATATTTTTTCCTAATTTGGAGAAAAGACATTGTAGACATATAAAATTCCTTAGTAATTTGACCAGATTAGGAATATAACATATTTTAATCATATATATCATTTTACCTTATTTATTTATTGGATAAAATATCAATCCTACTCAAATATTAGCATGGTATGATATTTGGAAAAATGTTTTTTTTAGGGAAAAACTAAGTTGTTAGAATCTTAATGTATACTATTTAATGAAACAATCATACTCTCGGATGATATAACATGTTACGTTAACTTTTCTCGTACAAACCTTCTTGAATGCTTCCAAAAGATTCTGGCATTATTCTTATGTTTCCAAATGATATTTTTGATGTTTGATATTATTCCTTTGATGATCTTATCCTACAATATTCTTTCATTCATCCATCTGACAAAACCTATATTATTGAAGATTGATATACTAGAATAAATGGATTAGGAAAAGTTGCATCTATTACACTCGTTATGAGTTTAATCGAACTAATATATATACAGACCAGAAGCTAAGAAGCGTTAGAGGAACAAGAATTGACTATTGTTGTTTAGGCTCAATAGAACTTAGATCCTAGATATTTCGTTTGTGTTAATTTCTTTAATCTTTTTAAATTACCAAAAACAAATTCGTTGTTTTTCTTCTACATTTTGGTCAATTTGGATAACATTTTCATTTGTAGGATCTATCCATGGTTGTGTAGGTGATATGCAGAATTTCACTATAGAGTACGCTTCTTCCTATGTATTTTTATTTTCATCATTTACAAATATCTTTATTGAAATTATGCTCAAAAATCAAGTTAATTATAAAAAAAACAAGAGTTGCTAGGCTTTCTACTGTAGATAAAACTTCTCAACCTTATTCTATTCCTGTAGTTTTTGTATATTACAAAAATTCATTTTTTATTCCACTTGATGAAAAAACAAAATCTACAAAAACCTCCAATTTAAGAAGAGTAAAAAATATTGAACACAACCCTCAAGTTTGTCTGTTGATTGATGAGTATACAGAGAATTGGAATGATTTATTTTACATATTGATTAAGGGCAAGGCAGAATTAATCCATGAAAAATATAACCTTAAACATGTTCATAAATTATTAGTTTCAAAATACCCTCAATATATGAAAATAGGTATTGGAGATTCTTGTATTCGTATCAATCCAACAAAAGTAACAATTTGGAATAATGAATCATTATGATTATCTCTTTATATTGCAAAGATACACTAATAAAATGTGAATTAATTACCCTTTGGGATGAATATAGGAACTGTATATTCTGTTTATGGTATAAGGAATAAAGATATAATCGATTGATTGAATGATTAATAAACTAAAAAATTAGTCATAGCAACAGCAACCCCTTTTCTTTTGAATTTACTTAAAGATTGATAAGCAATATTTCACATTAATAGAGTAGGTAGAGATAATGCATGATATCTCTGCTAGCTCCAAAAACAACTGACAAAAGAAGGACGAATTCCAAAAATTGATTCATTATGTATCAGCCAATACACATAACATTCCAAGGACGGTTTATACCTGTGCTGTTCTTGAAGTATGGGCTGATAATCATGTATTATATTAAAATTTCTAACGAAACTGTTGACTTTATTTTGAAACAAGAATAAATATCACTAAGGATATCACAGTTCTAATGAAAAAATTAAAACTACAAGGAACAACAGTATTGTTATCTTCTATATTAGTAGCATCTTCGCTTATGTTTGTATCTTGGATATCCGACCAGAATGCTGAGGCAGATATTATCTGTCCTCCTACGTGTGATGAAGCAAAACAACATCTAGACTAAGCCAAGAAATCTCTTGATGCTGGAGATACAGAAGATGCTAAAACACACTTGGACAAAGCAAAGCAATCAATAGGTGATTCTGCCAAATAAACTTCTATATTTTTTATTTATAAAATAATATGATTACCAGTCTTTGCTTCTTGTTCCTCTGACTTTTGAAGTTTATTTGCAAATTATGAACTTGGATTTATTATCAACATTTATGAATCAAGATATACCAGAAATAATAATATTAGACAAAATGCTATAATATACTATATTTTAAGAGATAATACTCGCACACATCATGTCGTGTCGAAAAACAAACCTTTCCATGAGTAGATAGAAGTATTCTTTTGTGCGCAACATCTCCAATAAGATACTTCTGTCCACTCTGGTTTTCGTTATTATTACACTTAGTAATCGGATTTATAACTATAATAGTTTAATCTTTGCTTTACTGGTTCCCTTTGTTCAGCACTACCAAGAACCTCATAATAAACTACTATAAGTTCTGAAATGTCTAAGTAGTGAGATTGAGAACCATGAATATTCCATCCTAACTCTGCTACAATGTCAGATAACCTTTCATACTGCTTTGTAACCTCTTGCTCTGTACTCATTAGGACTTAATTTTTGGTTGAGTGCTTAGTTAATTGTTTCCAAGTTCCAGCATTGTAAGCCTTTTATCTGATCCCTTGGTATGTTTTGAATGATTGGTGTAAGAAGTGTTAGCGATTAATTAAGAAAAACTTTATTTAATTTATCATAAAACTATCGTTGTGAAATACTCATTTGAATTAATAATGTTTGTTCTTTTCACTGGAATTTTTTCGGCATCGCTAAACTCTTCTTTTGGACAAGAGTCAGAAAAAAGTAGAATTACTAAGTTCAAAAATAAAAGAAGGAGAATATTCAACAAAATTTATTGGACAGGTTAAAAACAATGTATAAGATAATGTTAAATTTGTAAAGGTTATTGCAACTTTTTATGATGGAACATGTGATATGATCGGAAGTGTTTATGCTTATACACAACCACGGGATCTTCAACCAAACATGAAAGCACCTTTTGAAATGTATTTAGACGATGATGTTGGCAGTCAAGCAGAATCCTACGACGTAACACTAACCTGGCAACTTCCTGGAAATACAAACCAATATTCTAATGTTTTTGAATCAAGTTCTCAATCAGAGTTACAAGCAGAAAAAAACAATACTGATGTTGAACAATTTGTTCATCGTTAGTACCTGTTAAAGTCTAGATAGAAAAATCGGAAGAATAACTAACTTCTTGGGTTATTTTTTTTTGGAATAATAATTATATTATTTGGATTGTAGTTCGCGTTTATAGACATCAATACACTTTCGAATTATATCATATATGATTTCACTGTAAACTCCAAATTTAGTTAATTCTGAATTGGTTTCCTCGCTAATACTTGTTTTTCTGGTCAATATTGAGTTTATACTTAATATGTAAATAATATATTTGTCTATTTATGCATTATATGCATAGCATAATATGACCAATAATGAGATAACATATAAATATTATGCAATGAATAATATAACTATTAAACATTTAGTTTCAAAACAAAAACTTCATTAATGAAGAAAATATGATTCTGCGAGAGTGCCGCGGTCGAAATCTGGCACTTCTCAACAGGGTCTTTCAAAGAACACAGAACTCCAATCCTACTAGGAACACGTACGATTATTACGTAGAATCCGAGTCTGTAAGTAATAGTATTACTTTGTAGAATATAAAAATGACTCGACCTTATGTAATTGTTGGCACTATGCATATAATAATCAAGACAAAAGCAAGCACATTTCTGTAGCAGAGTACGCTATCCATTTAGGTCTAGTCCAATCAATATAAAATAAACTTCCTATTAGTACGAGAGATACCAACACCACAACAGTAGCAGACCAATACAAGCATGAATCTATCAGAAAACTAAACATATTGGAAAAAGCAGAGATTGATGCAGAACAGGCCAATAAGACCCAGCGACAACAATTCTGCGAACTAGACGACTATAGCTTTTAGGATGTGCTACAAGAAATAATGGAACCTCTAATAATTTATCAAAACTAGCTATTCATGCAATAATATTTCTAGTATTGTTCAAAATGGACTTTCATTAAACGCAATAGGAGAATCAAGAATTATCTACAGCAGTAATTGATTGTATAACTAATACTGTAGAACATACATGGAAAAGTGTAGAGTATACGGAACGAATTGATAGGAATATGGTAGTATTCGAGGATGCGTGTCTTAACTGTGGTAAAACTGACAGTATTGTGAAGTTGAAGATAAAGATGAAGAAAAATAACTTTTTTGTTTATCAGGGGAGTTTACAAAGATGGGTAGACACAGAAGGTTCAAACCAGTAACTACGACAACAATAGGAGTTAGTTTAGACACTTTAGAACAGATTAACCAGCACAAGCAGTAAAAGGAAACACAGTACCACTTTATCAAACACGTACTAGTACAATGGAATTCTGCTAAAGAAGTAATAAAGGATCTGCAGTTAGCCGAAGAGTACAATGACAAAAAGATAGAACAATATGAATCTGAAATCGATAGACTTTGTAAACAAGTAGAGAATAACCTAGTGTTTCAAGAACTACGCTAATAAGAAGGATGATGTTAAAGTAGAAAAATGAATAAAATAATAGTTGATATTGATGTTACTAACCTACAGCAGATTAGAGCAGCAAAACCTGTCATTCAAACTCCCATGCCTAATGACGATGTGGGAAAAATGATTTTCTGGAGCACTGCAAATCTTGATAGACTCAACAATAAACAATTCGGAGAACTAAAAGGCGAAGCATTGAAAGAGGCAGAGGGTCTTGTAAATAAATTTGGTTCTATATCTACAAGTGGGCAGTACGGTTCAATAGAGATTGACGAGAAAGATTTTATTCCTATTTCATAAAAATAATTGTTTAATATTATTTTTATTTCTTTACTCCTCTCCAAAAGTCGTTAATCTTTAGGATTTAGTATTTAAATTTTACTTTATTTTTATATATGTAATTTTATTACTCTAACGATATATCATTTTATGTTAGATAAGTGACTATTAATAGATATATAGATAGGCTAACCATACATTATCTCTTAATATTAATAAATTAATTTTTCAATGCATAAATATTCTAAAATAAATAATTAGTTAATAGAAGCAAATAATAGTTTTTGGCTTGTTACTAAAAATATCATATTAATTATTAATAATAAAAATATTACTAATAGAAATTTCCTTTTCGTAAATCTATATTTTAATGTAGCCAAATAAATTTATGAACCTGCATCAATTATAAGAATCATTGTAAATATAATATGATCTTTTGGAATAAATAGCGATATCTACAATCTAAATATAGATAAAATAATAGTTATGTTTCTTGGATAAGATCTGGGAAGAAAGATTGTAATCCTTGAAAACCTTGAAAAGATAGTTGACATTATAATATTTATGTAATTATCTAATTTGGATTCATATATTGACTTAATTCATCAAGAATTAAAATTGTAGCTAATATCACCTTTGTAATTGAAGATAAATATTTAATGTTCAAAGTATCACCTGTATCCGAGCTTTTATGATAATTAGGATTAAATTTTTCTCCTCCATCATGCATTCCTATAACGGTGTAACCATAAGCTTCGAATGGATTAAAATCACTATTTCCAAGTTTATTTAGTATGGCCTGTAAATCTGTATACTCTGTAGTTATTTGTTGAATCAATAATGCTATTCGTTTTGAATTTTTATCATTTCCCAAGTGTTTATTTCCAACATCATGTTCTATTATGATTTGGTTTGATTGGTTAGAAGGTTGTGGATAACCAATCATATCCAAATTCAAGATCTACAACTGCATTATTATTTAGAGATTCATTTAAAACTCTTACATAATGACGAGATCCCCATTGACCTTGTTCTTCTCCGGAAAATAAAACAAATTCAATATTATTATTCAGATGCATGGATGATAGAACATATGCAAGTTCTAATAGTGCTGAAACTCCGCTAGCATTATCATCTGCCCCCGGAGCACTAATTTTAATATCGGAAATATTTGCCGATCTACTATCATAATGCGCACCTATAATTATTGTATTGTTATACTTTGAAGTGGCTGTACCTTGTTTATTACAGATAATATTTTCAAGATAAAAAGTTTGATTTTGATCTATTTTAGTATAATTCTGAAAAAAAACTTTATTTCCTTTACATACTTTTTGTAACTCACTATTTAACCAATTAACAACCCTTTCCAAATTGTCTGATTTGCTATGTATATTCTGAGAGGACAAGATATCTATCCATTTTTCCAATCTGGTCGAATTAACTTTATTACTGAACCAATATTTGTTCCAGTATCATTCTTTTCTTCCTTTATGTAGAAAAATATGTCTAAACAATTTACTACAGAATTGTTACATAATGCCTGCAAATTGTTTTGTTGACTACCTTGTGAGTTATATGTACTCATAGCATTCACTAAAACATTATTTTATAGTGTAATAAATATAAATATAAAGAATATTGATGGGTTATAAAATGGTAATTTACTATGTTTTTTAATCACAAGTAAATTATTTGCAATATTCGTTATATCATTCTATTTAAAAAAATGTACCTTAATTATGTCCAAAAAACTCTATCCAAATATTTTTGATTTAATGAATTATAGCAAATTAATTTAATTTTAGAATTAAATATACTAAAAAGTTTATATTTTCTGATTATCAATTCTAGCAAGTAAATAGATTATCAAATTATAATTAATATTTTTGTTATAAAATGTGTGAATATTTTATTTAGGAAATATGTAAATGATGGACAGTATAGTATGATAGACACATCATTTTTGGATATTTGTAATATCTTTTCTAATCCCATAAACTAGGCAGATGAATTATTTTTATATTTTTGGTTATAGAGATGTTATGAATTTTCCCACTTGTTATACATAATTTAAATAACATTTATCCTTCTTTGCTCGTTATTTTTCCAAACCATAATATCAAACTCAAAGTCTATGTCCAAACTAAGAGTTGAATCATTGGTGTGTGAAATCAATCTGACATATTTTTGGTTCCAAAATGATTATCGAATAAGTATTCACAACAGATCTCGATAAAGGTCTAAAGAATAAGTTCAACTTTACAAAACAATTCAAATAACATAACCACTAAAATCAATGGATCTAGCGAGTTAAAAAATTATTTCAATCAAAAAATTTATCATCATATATCTCTAGAATTAAATGATAGTTGAGCACTGTATTTTACTATGTCTGTAGAAGATATATTTGAAAAATTATCTTCAAGCCAAGAGGGGTTATCCTCTGCAGAATCAGAAAAACGTCTTCGAATATATGGATTCAACGAGATTGAAGAGGAAAAGGTGAATCCCGCTAAAAAGTTTGCAGGTTATTTCTGGGGTCCTATTCCATGGATGATAGAGGCTGCGTCTATTATTTCTGCAATAATTAGCCATTGGACAGATTTCTGGATAATTATTAGTCTTTTGTTTTTGAATGCCGGAGTATCTTTCTGGCATGAGCATAAAGCCGACAATGCTATCAATCTTTTGAAACAAAGGCTTGCAACCAAGTCACAGGTATTGAGAGATGGCAAGTGGGTTGTATTGGCATCTAGATATCTTGTTCCGGGCGATATAGTAAGAATTCGTCTTGGTGAAATAGTTCCTGCGGATGTCAAACTTTTCGATGGAAATTACCTTCTTATAGATCAGTCTGCTTTGACTGGAGAGTCTCTCCCAGTAGAAAAACACGTTTCTGAAGAAGCATATTCTGGTTCAATAGTTCAGAAGGGAGAGATGACTGCATTGGTAGTAAAAACAGGTGCGAATACATATTTTGGCAAGACTGCAAAACTAGTGGAAAAAGCCAAGACAAAAAGTCATTTCCAGAAAGCTGTAGTAAAAATAGGAGATTACCTTATCGCTTTTGCGGTATTTCTGATAATACTTATTTTTCTAGTAGCAATGTTTAGACATGAGAGTTTACTTCAAACACTACAATTTGCACTTGTCCTGCTTATTGCAGCAATTCCCGCAGCGTTACCTGCAGTTCTGTCAGTAACAATGGCTGTTGGAGCTACAATGCTTGCAAAAAAACAGGCAATAGTAAGTAAGCTTTTAGCCATCGAAGAAATGGCGGGAACAGATATCCTTTGTTCGGATAAGACAGGAACCATCACAAAGAACAAGCTAAGTATAGTTGAAGTTGAATCCTTTGATCCATCCATTACTGAAGTAGAAGTACTCCTATATGCTGCCCTTGCATCAAGAGAAGAAGATAACGATCCAATTGATAATGCAATCATAGAAAGGTGCAAATCCGTAAAGATCTATGAAAGAATTAGATTTTATAAAACAAATTTCTTCAAACCATTTGATCCAGTAGCAAAGAGATCAGAGGCAACAATTTTGGATCAAAAATCTGGTGCTATTTTTAAAGTCTGTAAAGGCGCTCCTCAGGTTATACTTTCATTGTCAGGCAATAAAAGAATAATAGTTTCAAAAGTACAAGAGAAGGTAGATATCCTTGCTAGCAAAGGTTATCGTTCTCTTGGTGTTGCTATAAATGATACTAATGAAAATTGGCGATTTGCAGGAATTATTTCTCTTTCAGATCCACCTCGTGAAGATTCAAGAGAAACTATCAAAAAAGCACAATCAATGGGAATCAATGTCAAAATGATAACTGGAGATCATATAGCAATTGCAAAAGAGATTTGTAAAGAAGTAAATCTTGGAACAAATATAGTTGAAGCATCATCGATAGGCCTAAACAAGAAAAAAGAAGACTTCCAAATAACAGAAGAGAAGGAAAGAAGAATTGTTGAAAATGCCGATGGATTTGCTCAAGTCTTTCCCGAGCATAAATACCGTATTGTAGAACTTTTACAAGAAAAGGGACATATTGTAGGTATGACTGGCGACGGAGTAAATGATGCTCCAGCTCTCAAAAAAGCCGATATTGGAATAGCAGTTGAAGGGGCAACAGATGCTGCAAAATCCGCAGCAGGTATTGTACTTACTCAACCTGGTCTTTCTGTGATTATAGATGCAATAAAGGAAAGTCGCAAAATATTCCAGCGTATGAATAATTATGTGATATATAGGATAGGGGAAACGATCAGAATTCTTCTATTCTTAACTCTTTCCATACTGGTCTTTAATTTTTATCCTATTACTCCAATTATGATTGTATTATTGGTCGTATTAAATGATATGCCTATTATTACTATTGCTTATGATAAGGTAAGATATTCTCCCAAACCCGAAAGATGGCATATGCGAAGAGTATTAGGAATAGCAACTACTTTAGGAATAATAGGAGTTGCTTCTACTTTTATCCTTCTGTATATTGGAAAAGATATTTTTCAACTAGATTCATCTCTACTACAATCATTGATCTATTTGAAGCTGTCAATCGCTGGACACCTATTTTTATTTGTAGCTAGAACAAGGTATCATTTTTGGTCCATTAAACCTAGTATGTATTTATTTTTAGCTGTATTAGGTACACAGATTATTGCAACACTGATTGTAGTCTACGGTATATTACTCCCAGCGATTGGTTGGGAGTTAGCCATATTCATATGGATATATTCGTTGATAGAATTTGTAATCGTCGACTTTGCCAAAATACCAATATATAATTTGCTAGAACATAAAGGGATAAAATTTTACCGATGACTTTTCATTTTAGATAGTGATTGTTATAATATCTGATCTATAGTTGGGAGATTTATAACAAGAAAAGAATGAATTTGCGATATAAATATGCAAGTTTGTGTAGGTATGTATTATTCATAGATAAAGTATCTCACCAATATCCTCGATAGAAGAATCAATTACACCAAACTTTATCCTGCAGATTGTGTGTTATACTCAACATGTTTATCTCAACTATCTTTTATTATACCTTTTATCTTTTAAGTTCAATACTATTTAGTTTCTTATTTGTAAGTAATGATGTTTTCCTATCTATAAAAATCCTATTATCTAATACAATATTACAAGATTATTGTAGTTAGTTCTTTACACTGTTAGATGTTACTGGATGTTCATCATAGTTAATATAATATTCATGTTGTCTTCCTTTCTTATTTGTAGTTTGATTTATATACAATATTTTTAATTCTCCCTTGTCTACCATCAGGTGTGTGTATTTATATTATATCTTTTTTCAGAATATATATTAGGATAATTTCATTCCACAGTGGTCTGTCGAATCTCGATTTATAAATCAATAGATGATACATTGTAATTATATTATACTGGAATGTCTTTTTCTTCAAATCTTACCGTATTAATAGAGTATTCCAAAAAAAAGTCCGTATTGTTAAAGTTACTTAGATTCCACAATTTCAATCCAGTTTGGACCCTTACCCGATTCATATCGATCCAAGAGTTTCAATTCACCAGACTGTCGATTTATAGCATATACTGATACATGATCAGATTTCTGTCCTGCTGCTATTACAAAATTACCATCAGGATCAATGTTAATTCCTCGAGGGATCTTTTCAGTATTGTAATTTCCAATGTAGGTCAAATTACCAGAAGCAGAATCAACAGAAAATGCGGTAATTGTGTTGGTAGCTCTTTCACTTACATATAGCCATTTACCATCAGATGTTATGTGAATATCAGCAACTTTAATGGCAGTATCTACACCATCTGATACATCTTTAACATCATTTCTGCCTAAAGTAGTTGATGATTCTACGGTCATATTAGGAGGTGGAAATACCGAAATTCTTTGGATTTCAGTTAAAATGCCTGTCTTGTTATTCATCTCATATGCATAAACAGTACCATCAAGTTCATTTGATACATAAACAAAATTGTTATTTGGTGAAAAATCAAAATGCCGTGGTCCGGAACCATTTTTGGAATAGACAAAATCAGGATTATTTGGTTTAAGATTTCCAGTAGATTCATCAAACAAAAATTTTCTTATTTTATCATTTCCTAAATGAGGTACATATATAAATCGATTTGATTGGTCGACTAAAATTGAATGGGGTTTTAATTCGGTTGAGATTAACTGTATCGGTTCTGGTTGGACTACACCGTTACTTGCTATTGGGTTTACTGCAATTTTTGAACCACTATAGGAAACAGATAAAAGAAAACGTCCTGTTTTATCTACTGAGATATATACCATGTTATCTGGTAACGATTCTTTCGAAAGCTGAGTTAACTTACCGGTCTCCGAATTAATCGAATAAGAAATTACAGAGAAAGGTTCTGAACGAATAGAAGCATAAAGGAAATGATGATCAGGACTCAAAGCCATATGCATTACATTAGGACCAGCAGGTACCTTTTCTACCAATTTCAGATTTCCAGAGTTAAGGTTTAACTCCATTACTGTAATATCTCCATCATCACCATTAGAAACATACACAAAAGTTCTATCTGCATTTGAATACACAAACATAGTATCTGAATTGAGTTGATTTATTGCTACAAATAAAATTGGAATAATTATTCCCAACACAAAAATTCGAAACATAAGACCATGAAATATTTTTGACATTATTAATTTATCTATATATCTTATTATTAGATATTATAGCTTAAAAATACATCTGAAAATTATTATAAAGATCTGACCTAAAAGGGATCTATTAATTTAAGATAATATTCATCTCCTTTTCTAACTCAAAATTACTTTTATTTGATATAGTATCATTATACGTAGATACAAAGAATTGTATCCAGTTATGTACATGGATTAGATTACATTCTTCTTCTTTGATACAAGGATAATAGTCATCAAAACTTTCTATTCTATCTTTCAAAAACTGGTTTACTCTTTCCATCATGCTTTTCTCTATTGAAGAATGCAAATAGTATTTTAATCCAATTACGTTACATACTTGATCATACCAAGTAACACCATCCGTATAGATAACATGTTTTCCGTATTTTGCAACTAATGATCTGAGGAATTTTTAAGCTACAAGCACGTTTCTCTCTTCAGAAATATAGATTCCAATTACAGAATTTGAACTGGTTCAATACAGAATCATAACTAAAATGTTGGATACCGATCTTAATAATTGTTTCATCTATAATAAAAGCAGTTACTCTTTTTCTCTTATGAATCTGACAAGAACCAAATCTCTGAATTCCATTCCAAACAGAAACATAACTTCTCTTCTCCTTTCTAAATATCATCAATGCTTTAGATGTATTAGGTAAACTTAAACCAAGAAAGTACGGATAAAGAGAATACATTACAATATAATTAGGCGTTTTATTTCTTTCAAATTTGATTTGATTCGTATGATCAATAGAATGTTATTAGCTATATCTGGTTCAGCTTAATTTAATAGAGCCAAATTGATATAAATTTATTAGTACTTATCTTATCAAATACAAAACTAATTGTCAAGGAAATTAATCCACCTATAAATAACCACAATCCTGTTGAAAGCAAAATAATATCGGGTAATTGAGATCTCGGGAATATAATAAATTAATTTATGAACTTGTAAAATCTATCAATAAGCCCAGAATTAGAATTATATTAAAGGATTTAGATAGATGTTTGAATTAAATAAAAGTTTCAATCATAGGATAAATGAGAACTATGAGTCTAGTAGTTCATATTAATATCCTAAATATTGTAAATTTGTGAATTTTAAACATAAAAAACCCACAAACAATGTGATTCAAATAGGAACTGTAGAATAAACAAGCATTGATACCTCTGTTGATATATATTATTCCACTAATGCAATAAGTTTAGGTATGTTAGATACTAATGAAATTCCTATAATTAATATACTTTATAACTATGATATTGAATCCAAAAAGTTTGTTCATATTATTTTCCCTTGAAATATATTTTTATTCCTCATGGATATTTTAAATCTCTTTAGATAGCTTTATTGAATTTATCTTAACTGTCACAAATAGCTTCAAATTACCAAATCTAGATTTTAATCCAGCAATCACAAACGGTGGAATTGTTTGAACTGCAATTTCTATTATAGAACAAGTAGATGAAAAAACAATCGATACTGAAATCAAAATGAAGAAAATTTTCATTTGCAGAAGTTAATAAGGGATTTTTCTAGAGATCTCAATTGGATAGATAAATCAACGATAACATATCCTATTGAGTGTGTAAAGCGATAGATCTTTGTTTTTGTTTTTATTGTTATAATTAAATAAAATAATGATTTTACTTTGGATTGAAGAAAAATAATTGCCGATTCAAATAATTTTATTGATTAACCCCAAGATCCTTAACCATACCATCAACAGTATATGTTACGGTAAAGGGTTCTCCATTTGTTTTATGAAAAACTAGTGCATTTCCCACAAAGTTAAACGAACCAGAACTTATTCCAGTACCATTTATTTCTATAGGTACATCAACTATGTCTTTCAAATGGGTAATGGCAATACTCTTATTTCCTGGCAATACTGCGTGATATGGTTCGCCGTGTCGTTTGTCTGGTTTCTCCTTTGGAACATAGGCATGAAGAATCTCTACCTCTATTGGTTTGCTTGCAGTAAATGTTGCCGTTCCCGACCAAACCTTTCCATCATCTCTTAAAGGAAGAGCAAATACTACCTCATGAGATGGTTGTCCCGGATGTTTTACAGGAGCTGGTTGAGACATCGCTGTCTTTTGTTCTACAAATGTGTATATGTCATTATCAAGAATAGATGATAAAGACGAATTAGTGTCGTTATTTATACCTGTAGATGCAAAAACAATCGAGGACGGATCACTATATACTACAACCGGACCTATTACAACTATAAATAATATAAATACAGGAGTTAAAAATGACATTTTTGAATTCTTCATATTTTGTCTATATTTGTTAAAGAAATTGAACAAGTCTCCCTGTTACTTGGATTTAATTCTTAATTAATTTTTCTTTATCGCTAATCAACAGGTAAATTCACCTAATCATCAACATGAGATTTTTTGATTTCGTATATTGGTTTCATTAGAAAGTTAAAACAGTTTTAATAGACTATCCACAAGTTGGTGCTAGAATTTATAACATATACTATGTTTTTGTATAACTCTGTATTTTTCTCGATTACATCGTAGTTTCCTTAAGATAATTTTTTTTTGATTTACACAATTTCTTGAACTTTTATTGTGTGTAAAATGAAAAAATAGAGACAAGAGAATACTTTAAAATAACAATATTCAAAATTCTGTTAACAATTGAACTCAAGTAAACCTGTTGTAAAGCTCGATCATATAGTCATATTTAGCGATGCGATATTTGCATTCTCAATTACTATTGTACTTTTGTCAATTCAAATACCTGAATTACCAAACAATCTAGATGAAAAACAGCTTCAAGCAAAATTATGGGAAATGATACCTGATTTTGAGAGCTATGCTATTAGTTTTGCTGTAATAGCTATCTATTGGATTTCATATCATCAGGCTTTCAATAAAATAACTGGTTCTCATCCTATCATGGTTGGGCTTAATCTTTTGTTTTTATTTTTTGTTACATTGATATCGCTATTTATTATGTTAGATATAAAGTATGGAAATTATTCTACCGTGTTTATATTATACGCATCTATTCTTTCTTTGGCTGGCTCAACTTTAGCTTTTAACTGGATATATGCACAAAAGATTAGGATAGTAGATAATGATGTAAGTCCTACTTTGAGGAGGCATATACTTATACAAATGATCATTCCACCGTCTGTTTTTTTTATTTCTATTCCAATTTCCCTGATAAATGTTGATATAGCTCAATATTTCTGGTTGACCATTATTCCGCTCAACCTAATCGCCAAGCAGAAAAATATATCTTGAATCTATAATTTTTAAACATCTTCTAAATTTTCCTTAGTGGGTATTTTTCATTATAAGAGTCAAATAAAACTTAACATAGCCAGAAAGATAGCCATAAACATAGAACATTTTAGGATAATAATTTTGATCTACAAGAGACTTTCTAAAGATAACAAAAAATTTAGATGTAAATTAAAAAAATTTACTGAAAAATAACATATAAAAAAAGAATAATAATAGAAATTCAGAACTCATTACTTTAACCGATAGGAAAAATACTTTACGATTTACTAATAGATAACAGATATCATGATATTACTAATTTATTTTGGTGGAAAATTAATTAATATTTTAAGTTTCTTATTAAAGTATAGAGCAGGGATAGATCGTTGGATATCCAAAAGGGAGTTTATATTTTTAGATAGGAAAAGAAGGTTGTATTTTCTTGCTTCATAACCATTGGTTCCAAATCTGGAAGTTTTTACAGATAAGTTAAAGTAATTCTTCTTCATTATGTTTTCATGCCTGTATATCTAGATGTTCATAAGCTAAATGATCTCGACAAAAAAGTAACAGAGTTAATGAATTCCCCGCCTGATGAATTCGGAGTTAGTCACCTGAATCTTTTCATAAATATAGAGGCAGATATATGTTATTGTCTGTTGGAGGCTCCTAGTAAGGAAGCTGTACAAAAACACCATTCAAAAATAAATATCGAATGTGATTGGATAGTCGAAGTGAAAAAGGCTAAATAAACAGATATCCAAATGTCAATAGATATATGTCAAATTATTTGTCTGTATAAAATTACCATCATTATTCACAGGAATCATCTATGCAAACATATCGGAAGGATATTATAGTCATACAATGTCTTTGTTTTTACAATATCTATGTTACTACACATTATTGTCTTGTTTCTGCTATTTAATTAGTACCAGTAATAATTGTCTATTAAATTATATCAAGTAAATACGAATTTATCTTAGCATATAGATACCAATGGAGAATATACGATAATTGAGTCTGAATTGATATTTTTTCTAATAGCAATATTGTTAATACTATCTCTTTAACATAAATTCTCATATTTTTGATTTCAAAAAAAAATGACTATTAAGCGCGATAAACATATTTATTAAAAATAATTTGTAGGGAACTTTTGTTAGTTGATATGGTGTAATGAATATTGTATTATATCTTATTAATATTTTGACATTAGTATTAGTTAGGACACACAACTTAAACATATAGCATATAAAAATACCTATTATGTTTATTACACAATCTATTTGTAATCTATTTTAATAAATAATTAGTGTTTTCGTTATAACATAATAATTGAGAACTAGGGTAAAAAGAAATTATATTTTTATCCTATTATATAGAAGTTGTAAAATACTTAAAATATGATTATGTTATCTTTTTGTTAGAGTATTTTCTTGGTATGATTTAAGTTATTGACTGAAAACATATCTTTATTATTATGACTTGAAAGTTAAATTGACATAATTGTTACATACTAATCACATCTTGGCTGACTTCTAGTCTTATCTTTTCCGGATTTCTTTTCAGAACTCCCTCTATTTCAATTATTTGATTCCCAAAATAACTCTTATCTTACGCATACCAAAAAAAATCACAACTTGTTAAAAGTGTTATTCGATTGGTTACCTATTTATCCTTTTACTGAATTCTGCACTATATGAACTAAAATTAGATAAATTAATTAAAGGAAATCATTATATTTATTTCTAAATCTATGCCTATCTTTCTTGATGTCCATAAAATTCCAGAAGTAGACAAGGATGTACAAGAGATCGTAAATGCACCTCCTGATGAATTTGGAGTAAGACACGTTAACATATTCTTTAATAGAGAAGCAGATATTTTCTATTGTTTACTAGAAGCACCAGACAGACAATCTGTAGAAAAACATCACGCTAAATTCAATATAAAACCTGATTGGATTACTGAAGTAACCCAAGTGAAATAAGAGAATAGGTATATTAAATTTCTATTTCACAACGGAAAAAAAATAATTAATAAATAAATAAACAAAAATTGGGCTCAAGTTAATATACTATTCATCTCCTTTTCAAACTCAAAATGATTATTATTTGCTATAGTATCATTGTACATATAAATTGAAAGAATTGTATCCAGTTATGTACATGAAATAGATTACACTCTTCTTCTTTGATACAAGGATAATAGTCATCAAAACTTTCTATTCTATCTTTCAAAAACTGGTTTACTCTTTCAATCAGACTTTTCTATTATCGAGCATGTATATAGTGTTTCGATCCCATTACGTTACAGCCTTCATCATACCATGTACTACAATATGTATAGAAAGTATGTTTTCCATATTTAGATATAAGAGAAGTTATAAATTGTTAAGCAATGATCATTCATATTTTCTCCTCTAAAATATACATTCCAAGCATACCGATGGGGATTGATTCTATACAAACCCATACCCAGAAATGTTAATGTACTATCTGAATTATAGTTTCATCTATAATAAAAGCAGATATTCTTTTTCTTATATAAATTAGAGAGGATCCAAACCTTTGAATCCAGTTCCAAACTGAAACATAACTTCTCTTCTCCTTTCTAAATATCATCAATGCTTTAGATGTATTAGGTAAACTTAAACCAAGAAAGTACGGATAAAGAGAATACATTACAATATAATTAGGCGTTCTATTTCTTTCAAATCTTATTTATTCATGGTATATCTAGAACATTATGAGCTATATCTTTTACTGCTTAAATTAACAGAGCCTTTAATTTGGTATTTTTCTAATTATTACTTTTTTAAATAAATTCATCATGGAAATTGAACACTCATATTTGCGAAAATAGAAATTTTAAATTCAATAATTGAAATGGCTTATTTTAGAAATAATAATCTTTACTGTGCTAGGAGTAATATTAGGATTATTTAAAAATTATTATATTATAATTATTTTCATAATTGGTATAGTATTATTTGTATTTCTTAAGAAACTTAATTATAAATATATATTAATTGCGATCTTCGGATCCTCTATTTTAATAAGTACATTAGTTTCAGAGATTACCAACATCAGATTGCTTCCAATCCCCGAATTAGAAATGAAAGGAAAAATTTATCCTATTTATAAAGATACTGTTGATGGAGAATATTATAGATTTAACAGTAACAATCCCAACGACCTTAAACAAGTTAATGAATTGAAAAATAATGAAATTTTTGATGAAAGAAATGAAGATGGAAGCTGGAGGATAAGCAAGGGTACAACAAGAATAGACTTTTTCACAACAGAGGCTGGAGTTTTAACTCAGGAAGAGATGATGGAAAAAGTTGAAACATGGAATTTTAGTGAATTAGATAAAAAAGGATATTGGTTATATCCCAGTGATTTTAAGAATCTAGAAGTTACGATGATATTCAAAATGTTGGATGCAGAAAAAAGTGATCAATCTGTCTCTATAGTATCTCGTTCTATTCTTCATGATAACAAAGGAGAAGATGAGATTAAATACTTCCCAAATGCATATTGTGGTGGTTCAAGCTATCACAATAATATTGCATTAGATGGAAAATTACAGATGAAAAAGGAACAATATCATGCTGATTATGTTATAGATGATCCTAATAAGGAAATAGATTTAGGTAACCTCTATAATAAAAAAATAGGATTTAAATCAATAGTGTATAATTTTGGTACCAACACTAAAGTAAAACTTGAGAGCTATGTAGACATTAAAAATGAAGGCAAAGGACCTTATATTAAAGTTCACGAAAAGATAGATGATGGGAAATGGACACTAGATCTTAGAGAATCAAAAATGGATGAATGTGGTGCACTAACTAAAGGAGCTGTTATATCGTGGGGTTCTCCTAAAGTTATTTTAAAGACAAATAATCTTGATTTCGATCTTTATGACTTTGAAATAAGAGAAATAGATCCTCCTTAAAAAAGAATAGTATTAAAAATAACTCACAGTACTATGCTCAAACAAGCAATAGATTACCAATTTATAATCACTAGAAATGTCATCTTTATTGTATTTTAATTACGAATTGACAATAATTAGTATTTATTGGAAAATAGTAAAATTAAACTATGTCTCTTTGATTAATACGTTATTTCTATTCAAGTTTAAAAGAAATGTTACTCAAATAATTGTCTCAGTTTTGAAATAGAGTATTTAAAGATATCCTTATCCTCTTGTTGGGGTGGAGAACTTGGAAACAATCTATTTTTTTCGAAAACAGGCTTAGATGGAATGGATTTCGGAATTTCTTTCTTAAGAATAGGTTTGGGTTCTATCGTTCCTTTATCTTCATACTTACATTGCCCCAAAATTCTATCATTTTCTAAAGAATTGTAATCTATAATTTTATCTTCTATGTCACATACGAATTTATCTGCACCTGGTCCTCCCTTAAGTACATCACTCCCCTCATTTCCATTCAATACATCATTTCCATCTCCGCCATCTATCTTGTCATCTCCTTCATTCCCATTGAGAGTGTCGTCACCATCTTCACCCTTGATTTTGTCGTCTCCATCTCCACCATCTATATCGTCATCATCATCTCCACCTTTGATCTCATCATTACCTTTACCACCCTTGATTTTGTCGTCTCCATCTCCACCATCTATATCGTCATCATCATCTCCACCTTTGATCTCATCATTACCTTTACCACCATTTAGATCATCTTCTCCATCTCCACCATCTATATCGTCATCATCATCTCCACCTTTGATCTTATCATCTCCGGTTCCTCCTATCAGTACATCTTCTCCATCCTCTCCTTCTATTTTATCATCTCCTTCATTACCCTGTAGTATATCGTTTCCATCATTTCCAATCAGATTATCATTTCCATCTCCACCTTTCAGTTTATCAGGTAATTCCGTTCCCTGGATAGTAACATGAACTTGAGGAATTGATTTAACTTTATTTGTGATAGAGGGATCTCCACTATTGTCAGATGATAATACCTCATTATCAATCACTAGTTGACCTAAAGCTTGGTTGTTAACAATCGAACCAGTACATAAAATTAACAACAAGATTATACCTAATTCAAATTTACTATTATTTTTAACAATAACTTTATAATAGCAAAGATATTTAAAATGGTTTTGTTACTATTTTAGTGAAGATATATCCTAATAAAGTTAGATGATATTTTTTTATAAAAATCGCAGAGGAAAATTTTCTATTCATTGTCCACAGTATCATGATTTTTAAATTCGACTTCATTAGTTCATGCTCAAAAGTTATATATAATTTCAAATTTGTAATATGTGTTGTTTTTTGCATTTATTGAAAGATATATGAAGGTCCAACTTATTTTCATTCCAATTCATTAAATATAATGCTATTACAACTGTGAGTAAGGGAGAACAAGTAATAACATTACAATAGATTTTCCTTGAAAAGTTTAACTACTTTTATACTAAATTTAAGCTGAAAGAAAATCTACGTGTCCAATTGATAATTATAGTTTTACAATTTAAATGTTGTATTTTATACAAACTATCAATTAGGTGTATTTTACGTTGTATAACTTCATGTGCAGTTTGATATCCATTTTATGTCTTATTTCATGTTTTTGCTTACTATACTATTTCTGCTAGATTCTATGATATAATTTTTCAGATATTGGGAAAAGGTCATATGAAAATCTAATTTTCTTCTCATTTAGTTCGTCATATTTTGATTACCTATGTTATCGATCATTTATTTACGAATAAATTTTAATGTATTTACATATATTTTTGATCCTGATATTACTATTTTTGAAATGATTGCCATTTTACTACCGTTTGTTGTTAATTTAATTAGATTACTAGGATAACAAAACTTTGAGTACATTAAACTCATCTTATGGATCGTCGATAAATTTTTTTTGATTGCCTTTTGTTATTAGTTTGGTTGTGTAGGGCAAGCTGATACAACTGTATATTAAAAGCTAGGCTTTACGTTTTAAATAGAAAAAATTTTTTTGTATCGACAATAACTAAAAGAATTATTTTCCGCCGATTTCTATGTTGAAATGATCAAACAAACTCTTATTTGTAAAGATATCAAATCGAAATGGAGAATCATTTCCATGTTTACTAATGTCCAAAATTGGGATTGTTCTATAAACTCCAATTAGATTGTTGTTTTTGTCAAAAATAGTACCTATCAAAATTATTTCGCTAGAAGTATCATTTCCTATGTTTTTAACTATTCCCAGTATCTGATATTTGTCTTCTATATATTTTCCCTTGTAAATAGCGCTCAAATTTGATATTTCAAAATTTTCACTTTGGTATGTACCATACTGTTGTGCAAAAACAAAATAGCCTGTGAAAAGAAATAGCATTGAAGACAGTAGGACTATAATAGTATGATTCAATATTTTTACCATAGATCCAATAATATTTATCTTTTTATCCATACATTTTATAAAAACAAATCCATGAAGAGGAATTTTTATATCAAACAATATCCTATTTACTGTGGCATAAGTATCAATTTTTTGGCCATTTCCTTATTAATAAATTCATTTGACATTACATGTTCAAGTATTTTCAATTTTATATTTGATTTAATATCTATATTTTATACTGTAATTTTCTATTTTTTTTGTTATAGATTCTTGACTCTGAAAAGTATAAAAAATTTATATTTCATACCTCCTTCCTTTAAAGTTCAATATTAGAAGGTTTGCTATTTGATTTTTCTTTTTTTAGGACCCATTATAGTTATCAACCAACACAGATTTTCACAGAAATCATAAAAAGAGATTCAGATGAGCAAATGATAAATAAATTAAAATCAATTATTGGTGAATTTACATAACTATTAAGATAGTCACAACAACAAATACACTTTAATATCATTTAAACAAATTATCAATATTCAAAATGGGATTATTAGAAAGAATAATGTCGATCTTTAAAGCAAAGGCACACAGTGTAGCAGAAAAATTTGAAGATCCAGAAGAAATGTTGAACTATTCTTTTGAAAAACAACACGAGTTAATAAACAAATTAAGACGAGACATTAGCCAAGTTATTACTTCAAAGAAAAGAATAGAAATGCAAAGAGCGAAACTTTTAGCAAATGTAACAACTCTTGAGGATCAGGCCCGTAGGTCATTAAAAGCAAATAGAGAGGATTTAGCAAGGTTGGCATTAGAAAGAAAGAGTGTAATAAGTTTACAGGTAAAAGAATTAGATAAACAAATAGAGGGGATAGAAAAGGATCAAGTCAAATTAGAAGATGCAGAAAGACGTCTGAATTCAAAAATTGAAGAATTTAAAGTCAAAAAAGAGACGATGAAAGCAAAGTATTCGGCAGCTGAAGCTCAAGTACGAATTAAAGAAAATATATCTGGAATTTCTGAAGAAATGGGAGACGTAGGAATGATTCTTAGTAGGGTAGAGGAAAAAACGGATAAAATGCAAGCAAAAGCGGAAGCTCTTGATGAGATGTTGGATTCGGGAATCCTGACTGATTATACTAAGACTTATGAACCCCAAGACACAGATATTGAAAAGGAACTAAAAAAAGTATCATTAAATAGTGCAGTAGATGAAGAATTAGCAAAATTGAAATCAGAACTCTCTTAATATAAGGAGTAAACATGTACAAATGTCTGCTAATCAAGAAAAAATCGTTAGAATAATGACTTATGGTCAGTTTAGAGTTGATCCTCAAGCTATTGAACAACTAAACGAAATTGATAATAAAATTGTAGATCTTGTTAAAAAAATCCAAAGCTTTAGTGAAGATGATGACAGTGAAGAGCTAAAAGAAATCTATGATAGTATTCAAAAAATGAATGACATTGTGACTTCTAAAGGTCAAAAAATAGGACACACTGAAATAATGGAATCAGATATCATAGTACCAGACTTAGATATATCACTAAATGACCTCAAAAAAATCTTTGCTGGAGAAGGTTTAATCAAAGATAACTAATAGAAATTTTTTATTTTCATATCTCGTTTAGTTATATTCCAATAAGATAATGTTCACGTCGTTTAATAAAAAATTATTGTTATTATTTGCTTTTATATGACCGTTCAAACTATGTCCTTTTTGTTTCCTTGATTTTTGTTGATTTTTTATATTTCGTTTTAATACGATAATTCGCTAAGCTTTTTATGAATCAAATGGCTGTAGCCAAATCTTTTTTCTAAAATTAATTTCAATATTTATTATGTGTTCTCCCTTTTTTCTATTAAATTTTGTCTAGTTGATATCTATTTATAGACTATACGACTTTCAGTCTATAAGATACTAAAGATCTCTAATTTACTGCATATTATATTATTCTTTCTCGAGTTAAATTTCGTTTCTGATTTTATTTCTCATACTACCTATCAGAACTGGAAGGTGTAAAAGATTTCAATCAATGAAGTTGAACCTGCTGTAGGTAAAAACCATGTTATCTGTATTCTTTTGAACTTAGAAATCGTACAAATAAGGATTGTTGAATGAATCTTTCACCCTCGTTAATATTTACAAAACTATATACGGTTATTCACTTTTTTCTTTTCAACATACATTTTATATATAAAAAATCCTACCAATCCTATAATTAATATAATTATAAATGAACTAAACAGCTTTATTATTATTGCTGCAGCAACAATCAAAACTATTATTATAACATAATCTTGAAGAGTAAGTTTTATTCCCATTGCATATATTTGGTTTGAGCTAGGCTATATATAAAATCTTTTTTTTTTGGGTTTACTAGTCATATAATCCATCTGTGAATCTTAGATCTCTTTCTGGTATGAGAGGTTGGTCTTCAAATGGTGGAAAGTCACCTGAAAAGGGAGAATCAAGTGATCGAAGATCTCTTTCTGGTATGAGAGGTTGGTCTTCAAATGGTGGAAAGTCACCTGAAAAAGGAGAATCAAGTGATCGAAGATCTCTTTCTGGTATGAGAGGTTGGTCTTCAAATGGTGGATATTCCAAATCATAATCTCCTCCAAATGGTCCCGGAAATGGAAACTGATATGGAGATGGTGTTGGTATAGGAATTGGATAGGGCGTCGTTATTGGATACGGAGATGGAACAGGATCATAGCTAATATAAGGCGCATCCCTTGCTGTAAAAATAATAACAATAAATATTATGGAAATGAATAGGATACTTAAAATTGCTACTAATAATATACGTTTTGATGAAGATATTGACACTTATATAATCCTGATCATGCTATTACCATTATTAACTTATTGTTCTACTATCCAATTTGTTCAAATTACAGAGTACTAAAACTAATGGAATGCTGAGGTATTTTTATATAAATCAAATTTAAAACAAAAAATCTTCTAGTATTGAAGATTCAACAAAAGAGAGAAGAATATTTATTTTTGAAAATTCTCACTTAAGGGGTAACATATCTGGTAGTTTTTACTGTAGAAATTAATACCTCATATCAGTCTCTGTTATTGAATGGGAATTGTTAATTTATACGGATTTTAGCCTGCTTATAGTAATTGAAATTATATTTCCCAAAATCAATTAAGAATCTTTATTAACTTCTTTACTAACTAAATAAATTATGGAAAGTATGGTTGGAATGATAGCAAAATCCTTTGGCATAGATCCCCGTCTTGCAAGTATGGCTACAGGAGCTGTAACCAAGATGTTTCTTCAAAAATCTACCCCACAAAATGCTTCAAATATTTTACAATCACTTCCTAGAAATATTACAGAACAATTTAACGAGGAGGAAAAAAAACAATTTACTTCAAATCAAGAAAATCTTGATCGATATGACATTGTAAAAAAATTATCAGAGGTTACGGGGATTAAAGACATAGATAAACTTGATCAATTGACTAACTTAGTGCTTGATAATATAAAACAAAATACTCAAATTAATACAGCGGATGGAATAGATAAAGAAGAATTGTTTATTGCAATGAGAGATCTATATCGTTCGAATAAACAAGTATAAATTATTTAATATTTTTTTTTATTAGATGCAAACATAATCATTCTCCATATATATAATTCTATTACTATTAAAGCGATAAATTCAGATATGACCAATCAAAACTATATTACATGAATTTTTTTAAAAAGATTAGGCAATTTTTTGAAGGATCAAAAGAACGGACATCAAAATATGGTTCTCCAGACGTCACATTAACCAATCCATATATAGATAGTGAAGCTATATCTTCATTATCTGTAGCCTCGAGAAAATTGGAAAGTGAATTAGGAATGAAATCTACTGGAAGGTGCGGAATTTGCGTAAAGGATGTGAGTGTTCAATCATTTCATGAAATGAAAAAGTATATTGAAAATTTTTTAGGAATAGCATCAGACAAAAAAAACGAAAATAGAATATCATTTTCTTTTGAATCTTTGTTAGATGAATATAATTATCTTTGGTTTATCCTGAAAGGAAATAGTATCGAAGATCTTTTAACAGGAATTAATGCAATTGGAGATACTGTACATGAGAAGGGATTTTCTCGACAAATACTTGCTGCTGTGTTTGAATATACAAGTGGATATACAAATAAAAGTTCATATGATGATCCTACTTTTGCACTTACGGATCAAAATAAGTATCAGTATCTTATATATAATTACAAAAGAGATAATTTTTATCCATTTGTTCCAGCAATTCCAAAAATAGATGATAAAAGAAAGCGAGATAATAATATGGAGGTAAAAATAATGGAAGAAATTTCAAATGATATACCATTCGAAAAGGACTTATCTCAATGGTACCCTATTTGGAATATACCCTTTAACCATTTGTAAATGCCAATATTCGCTATATATGATGATATATGATATAATTATATAATTTCTAAGGATTTACTATATTGTTTTAATATATCTATGTATTGAATTAATTGCTTGTCTGGAAATTAATCTTGAAACTTACAATCAGAATTGATAAATGGATAAGAATAAATTTTTCCTCTGATTAACTGTATTTCTAATTGAACATAAAAATTTAATAATTAGACATACTTTAATTAATTATTATTGTATTAATACATACCCTTTGTTGAATGCAACAAATTACTTTTACGTTATCTAGGCCTTTACCAGATTATTATACGATCGATAGTAGGTGTGAAATATCTTTACAAGGTGGTTTTTGAATTTGCAAAACTGTGTACTTTCACATGAGAAATGAAAAGTTACAGTATATTTTTGCTACTTCATTTGTCTTGTTATACGGCGTTCTATTTAAGATATTTATCAGTAAAATACTATTTTATTTTATACATTATCTATCAAGATTTGGATTGATTTCTTGAATTGAATAAGTAGTTATACAAGAGGTAAATCATCGAATATTCAGAACTATAAACAGAGCATAATCAAAGTCTATTCACCACTTAAAACATTTCAACAGGAAATTATTGGAAAAGTTAGCTATATAATATATTTAGTATTCTTTTATTTACTCTTTGGATTTATGATTGAAGATTATGAAAAATTAGGCATTTTTTATCTAGGTAAAAAGTATAACGTACATTCAAGAACAAGAGAAGAATCACTAGTTTTGTATGATTCTAGAGATTTACTTACTCATGCTGTTTGTTTAGGTATGACTGGAAGTGGAAAAACAGGACTATGCACCGTATTACTCGAAGAAGCTATCATAGATGACATTCCATTAATAATAATCGATCCAAAAGGAGATATTCCTAATTTATTACTCAACTTTCAGCAATTAACTGGAGAAAATTTCTTACCATGGATAAATGAACAAGAGGCAGCTAAAAAAGGAATTTCATTAGAAGAATACGCGAGAAATCAAGCGGAAACATGGAAAAATGGATTAATTGAGTGGGAGCAGCCAGAAGCACGTATTCAAGATCTACGAAATTCAGCAAATTTTATCATATACACTCCTGGTAGCAATGCAGGAATTCCTATCTCAATCGTAAAGTCGTTTTCGGTGCCGTCCAAGGAGGTTTTAGAAGACTCTGAATTATTCAGAGAAAGGATATCAAATACTGTAAATAGTTTACTAACCCTAGCAGGAATACAAGCAAATCCATTAGAGGATAGAGAACATATTCTTATATCTACTATACTGGAAACATTATGGAAAGAGGGTAAGGATCTTGATCTAACAAGTTTAATAAATGCCATTCAAAATCCACCAATGAAGAAAGTAGGGGTTTTGGATATTGAATCTTTTTTTCCAGCTAAAGATAGATTCAAACTTGTAATGTCATTGAATAATCTAGTAGCATCTCCTAGTTTTTCATCATGGATTGAAGGAGTAGATTTTGATATTGGAAAATTGTTATACGATAAGAATGGTAAACCAAATGTCTCAATTTTCTACACAGCTCATCTAAATGATAATGAACGTATGTTCTTTGTAACGCTACTTTTAAATCAGATTTTATCATGGATGAGAACACAATCTGGTACTACCAGCCTTAGAACTATCTTATACATGGATGAGATTTTTGGATATTTGCCGCCTGTAGCAAATCCTCCATCTAAGCAACCATTATTGACCCTATTAAAACAAGCGAGGGCTTTTGGATTAGGTTTAGTTTTAGCTACACAAAATCCGGTAGACCTAGACTACAAAGGGTTGTCTAACATAGGAACTTGGTTTATTGGTCGATTGCAAACAGAGAGAGACAAAGCACGAGTATTAGATGGTTTAGAAGGATCATCGCAAAATAGTACAAAAGATTTCAATAGGCAAAAAATAGACCAAATAATTTCTGGTCTAGAAAACAGAGTTTTTGTTATGAGTAATACACATGAAGACGGTTTAGAAATCTTTCAGACCAGGTGGGCATTATCCTATTTACGAGGACCTATTACAAGAAATCAAATTAAAGAACTAATAAAGGATATAAAATTATTACCTGAATTCTCTATTAATGGTAAGAAAACAGAAATAAAAGAGACTGTTTCTAAAACCCTAAATAATATTCATCAAATTTCAAGTAATAATGAACTTAAACTTACAAGAACTCAACCTACACTTCCTCCTCCAATTATTCAATATTTTATACCTGTTGAGAGTCTGGGAATAAATAAACAAAGTAAATTTTATTATAGACCAGAAATAATCGGAGTAGCATCGCTGAATTTCGTCGATTCCAAATTGGGAATAGATACTACAATGGAACTACAGGTTATAACGCCAATTACTAATGAACCGATCTCTGTTGATTGGACAAGTTCCAAAGAAATAGATATAAATTTAAAAAACCTTCAAAAAAAATCTGAAGGTTCTAATTTCACTGAATTGCCTTTGATCGCATCAAAAGCAGAAAAATATGATAGATGGGAAAAGGATTTTATTGATTGGTTATATAAAAATCAAAAACTTAGCCTGTATAAAATTAAGGATTTGAAAGAAATTTCAAAGCTTGGAGAGTCTGAAAGTGATTTTAGAAATAGAATTAGAACATTAATAAGAGAAAATAGAGACAATACCGTTGAGAAACTAAGACAAAAATATTCTTCAAAAATACGCAATATTCAAGAAAAGATTCAAAGAGCTCAATATGATGTCGAAATACAACAAGAACAATCCAATCAACAAAATATTAACACAGCGATTTCAATAGGCGGCACATTAATAGGTGCATTTTTAGGAAGAAAGGTTTCTAGATATTCTAGAAACAACTCTTCAAGCGTAATGAGAAGATTAGCAAAGACTACTAAAGAAAAGAAGGATATCCAGAAGGCCATTCGAAAAAGAGATTTATTTCAACACCAGTTAATAGATTTAGAAAATGAGTTTAAGGAAGAGATTGCTGCCTTGGATCATAAAATAAGAAATAGTTTCGAAGATTTAGAAACGATAACTGTCAGGTTAGCAAAGAAAGATATTTCGGTTAAATTAATTTCTCTTGTATGGATTCCGACAGAGGATAAAAAAGTTTCAGATTAATACCAAAAATTTTTAATTCAGAAAAGCAGTCTATAAGATATGATCATGTGGTTTATCTACTAATTCAGGTAATGATCTACTATTCTTGTCAATTAACCCTAAACAGTTATGGCATGAAATCTGATAATTATCAAAATTATCTATTATAAGGATTCAATTATCTTTAGATAATGATTTCTATCTTAATTGTTGTGCAAGATAGAAATCAGTTGAATTTTCACTTACATACTGAAAAATGTTTATAATAATATTTACTGAAAAAGATAACAAATTTGTTAACATAACTGTTAACCAAGTTCACATCTGTTTATATATATAACTCCACTCTTAATAACTCATATGATAGAATGGAAATCAACTTTAAAAAAGACTAGAAAGCATAAAGATATTTCTGTATTTCCATCTCCCAATATATTTCCATTAAATATTCGTAAGCTTAGTATATCTACTAATTTGTCTACTCTTCTGTTAACTCCTTTTAATCATTTGATCAGGAGTAATAAAATATACGATTCAAAGACCAATATTGTTAATCCTCAACAAGAATTCAATTTTATTCAATCATGATATAGTTAATGTAGAATGATCACTATTTATATTTCTAATAGAAACGTAATTTTCATTTTTTTCATTATTTTTTTATATTTGTTTAATAATATCAATCCATATCTTTTTGTCTATGGAGATGTTCAACAAAAATTAAATAAAGTACAAAATTGCAAGGATTCTGAATTAGTGAATGAAATAGTTGCTAATATTAAAGAATATAATCAACCCACAAAGGATAATGAGTTTTTTACATTCACTGCAGACGTTCTGGGTGATAATAATTATGTTAAAGAAAGTAAGCAATCCAATGATTTAATGAATTTCCATCATATTAAAAAATATGATATGAGTGGAAAGTTGATTGATAGTTGGGGAATAAAAGGTATAAAAAAAGGGGAATTTTTACATCCACATGGAATAGCATCTGATTCAAAAGGAAATATCTATGTCAGTGATGCAATACTTTGTAATATTCAAAAATTTGATCAGAATGGTAACTTCCTCCTGAAATTTGGTAAAATGGGCGACGGAGAAGGCGAGTTCTTCCAGCCAGAAGATATTGCAATAGATAAAAAAGATAATATATTTGTAGTCGATTATGTGACAGGTCATGTTCAAAAATTTGATCAGAATGGTACATTTATCTCGATGTGGGGTTCAAAAGGTACAAAAACAGGACAGTTTATGAAACCATGGGGAATAGGTGTTGATTCCCATGGTAATATCTACGTAGGAGATCAAGAAAATCCTGTTATTCAAAAATTTGATAATAATGGAAAATTTATTACTAAATGGGGATCATATGGCTCCAAACCAGGAGAATTTGTTCACATTCATGATGTCTCTTTAGATTCAAAGGATAATGTCTATGTCACAGATGGCAGAGAAAACTCTAGAGTAGAAAAATTTGATAATAATGGAAAGTTTCTTGGGATGTGGGGATCCAAGGGAGGTCAAAATGGTCAATTTATTGAAGATCATGGCATAGCAATTGATAACTCTGGAGATGTTTATGTAATAGATACTCGTAATGTGAGAATACAAAAATTTTCAAATGATGGGGATTTTCTATCTAAATGGGGAATACTAGGATGCAAGGATGACCAATTCTTGATTCCTCATGATATAACTATCGATCCAAAAGGATATCTCTATGTTAGTGATAGCGGAAATGTTCATTTTCGGGCAAACTATGTTTGCAATTAATTATAGTTTTTTACCTAATAATATATTCTATCTGCTCAGAAATAATGTAAATCAATATCATATTCTATTTATTTTTTCTTTGCTAAATATAGTATATCCTATTTTAATGAATTTATTTGCTGGGATTTATTCCAAATAACATACTATGATGTCGAGAAGAAAGAGATGACAAAAATGGGAATTACACAACTAGAAATAAATTAACAAAAAATCATTAATCTTAAAAATATCCAGATTCTTATTTGTATTTACAATAATATCATATATTCACTTAAACTATGGAAATAATAAATGTTATACTATTGAAGTAACAAGAACATATTTAACTCTATATTAAAAATTCATATAGATCATTTATGAAAATAAAGTTCTAAATATTTTCAGATATTAGAGTTGATTTATAAACACAATATATAATTATTGAATCCTATTTTATTTTAGAATTAAATCCTGTAATGTGCAAAGGTGATCTAAATATTCAACCACTAGCAGAATAATCATCCAGATTTTGAAATAAAAATTTCATCGATTTTTATTTTTTTATAGAATTCTTTACTATCTATATCCTGAGTTGCCCATATGTAATTGAATTCTTGTTTTGAGTGGTCATAATTGATTTTTTCAAGTTGATTATTATTATTCTGATCCATGATTTTTTTGTATATATGAACTCTTGTTATTATTAATGATATGAGAGAAGGTTTACATAATTTTCGATTAGGAATATATTTTTTAAGTAATGTCATCTGTTTACTAAAGTATAAATTTAAGTAACTTATAAATATGATTATACTATGTTATCGATTACAGAAAAAAACTATTAGTTAATTGTTTTTTATTGTAATTTATTAAATTCCCATTTGATAATTTTAACTTTGACAATCTAAACTTGCTTTGGATCTATTATTTTATTCTTTATCATCATGTAACAATTATTGAAAATTACTATATATTATGCCATTACATTTTCATAACAAGAAATACACTCCTATATCTTGGATTTGCTTCTAAAAAAGGTAATAATAAAAAATAATTTGGTTATAAATTCGAGATAAAGACAATATATGAGCATAACTTAATTAATTATAAAATAAAAAAAATACTTCAAAATAGAACTTTACCCATGTTAATCATAGTAGTTTTGTTTACCAATTAGTACGTCTATGCTCTACAAAATGGATTTACTATCTCACTGAATATTACGGATCAAACATTTACCTTATTGGAAAATCAGGATAAAGATGCGAAATAGAATTTTTCTAGAGTAGAATAACGAATAGAAAATAAAATAGAAGAGAATGAGTAAGCAACGGATGCAGAAAAACGAATAGAAAAAGCAATTAAAATGATAAGCAAAGACAATTTTCAAGCATCACTTAAACATAATAAACAAGACATTAAAATTATGAAGATTTTGAATAATTAGGATATCGTTACCATAGGCCTTTTTATAGTTGTAGTTGATTTTATAATTATATTTTCAGATAAAAAGATTCTATAAAAATGATCTTGGAACTTAGTTAGTAGTCACCACAATTTTGTTATATTAATATTTTTATTCTATTTTATTATAACAAATCAAGAAAATGAAGCCAATACATATTGTAATTATTTTCCTTGCGGCAATAACTCTGTCAACTTTGACTATATATTTTATTTTAGCCTCCAATGAATATACACATTTGATAGAGTTTGCTGAAGCTGGATTAGAAAGTGAAATACCAGAACTTCAAGTTGAGATTGCATTATTTGCCGGTTCGGGTTTAATCTATTTAGGTCTATTAGGATGGATTTTAGTAAAAAAAACAGATAATATATTACCTTATGTTGTTTTAATAACAATTTCTACAATACTAATAATAACATATGCATTATCTCGTACAGTTGGAGTTCCTATGATAGGTATAGAATATTATATCGGTAAATATGATCTCATTACAAAAATACTTCAAGGTATTATAGTTGCTATCTCTGGATATTTAATCTATAAAATTAAAATGGATAAAAAACAGCTGGAGGTTATAAGGAAAATCTAGATACTAAGCAAGTTAATTCCGCCTTAGATCAAATTCACACATATTTTAATCGATACATAAACATAATATAACTTCTTATTTCCTTTATAAAGTTAGATCTATTGTTTGGAAAAGTCTAAGAGATTCTCATCTGAGTATACAATGTTATCAATAATAGAATATCTTTCCTTGTATTCCAAACAAACCCCTGTAAGTAAATATCATATAATGACAAAAATTATAAGTATAAAACAGCAACGTCCAGACAGAATTGCTATGATTTTAAATAAATTAGAAGAAAATGGATATATAAATTCCATAAATACTTCTAATACTAAATTTTATACAATTACTGAAAAAGGATTTGATGCATATGTGAAATGGATTAATGAATTTTTAGTATTTGTTAGGAATATGAATAATGAAAATATAGCTTAATTCAACACTTTGTTTAAATTCATTAAATCAGAATTTCTCGAAGGTTTTTCTATTAGAATTATATTCTCCTCAGTAATTTTATCTTTGGATTTATTAATGAAATCATAACTTTCCTGAATAACAGATTCTCCAATTAAAATCGCTAAACCAATTTTCCTGCCTCGTTTTTTATAATTTTTCAAAGAGTGTATAAACTTTTGAGTACTATCTTTGTTAATCGTGTTCTCTTCAATTTTAATTAATACACTTCCATAATCACTAATAGTATTTTTTAAAGCCACTGAATCTATATCCTTGATTGTTGCTCCATCTATCAAAATATCAAATATTGTATCGTCTATACTGACATTGTAGAATTCAGAACAATCAGATTTGGCCAAATAATTTTGTAGTGGCGTTGCAATTTGTTCAATAGTTTCTGATAATGCTACCAAAATTTCTTCTTTAGTCTTGTCATTTATTGAAAGTATTATGCCAGTTCTAATCGAGTTTTGATCAAAGAGGTTAGACCATCTTGCCAGTATTCTTCGTGTTCGAAATAAAGGTCTAGCTACTAAAATACTGAATAGAATCAGAGAAATTGCTACTACAATTATTATAACATCGGTTGTTGTATCAGAGAGAATATTGAATAAAGCTAAATCCTTCAATAAATCAATAATTGTAAGTACCGCAATTACAGATAAAATTAGTATGATAAAAACAAAATTTTTTGTAAATGATTTTATTAATTTGGAGGCTTCAGAACTATATTGTGTAAGTAATAGAAAAGAATCGCTATTTGTCTTCGTATCTTCTATATTCTTATCTATTCTCTTTGAATCTTTATTTGTCATTATAAATAATAAATTAACGGTTTCTGAATATATAAATAATGATATAATTATATTCTATAATCCAAATCATTGATCAACAAATCAATTCCTCCAATGAATTAATTCTAATACAACTTAGTGTTCTGTTCATATTTTGAACTGATTTATGACTACGGTAAGGATAAAGTACTGATTTTTTTGGATTATTGCTTGTCCTAAAGTCAATTTTAGTTATTTGTTGAATTTGGATGTGTTAACTTACTACTTATTCACCTCCAATTCTGAATATGATTGTGCTTCTGATTCTTGAATCGTATTATTAGAATAACTGAATAGTTTAATCCAATTGTATACATGTTGCAGATCACAATTGTTTTTACTCTTCTTGACACAAGAATAGTACTCATCAAAACATTCTGTTCTATCCTTAAAATACTGCATTACTCTTTCAATCAAACTTTTTTCCAATGGTGAATGTAATCTATGTTTGAGATGTAAAAGTTACATGCTTATGGATACCAAGTATCACCTTCTGTGTACACAACATGTTTTGCAGATTTGGATACAAGAGATCGGATAAAATTCTCTGCTACAAACGTGTTTCTATCTTTGCATATGTAGATACCAAGCCCTGATCTATGAAGTAGTTCGATACATATCCATAAGCAGAAATGTTGCTTACCACTCTGAATTATAGTTTCAACTATAGCAAAGACGCTTACTCGTTTCCTTTTATTGATCTAACAGAAAAAACTTTTGTATCAAATTTCAAACAGAAATATATTTTTATTCTAATCCCTAAATAATAATATGGTCGTCATTGTTCCTCAAACTCAAACCAAGATAGCATAGATAAAGAGAATATTATACGATTTAGTTAGATGTTCTATATCTTTCAGGTTAAATTTTCATATTATAAATAGAATGTTCTTATATTTTTTGATGTATAAATTATAAGTTCTTTATCTTACATTTTTGAGATATTATAAAACTGTTGAACTAGTAAGATTATTTTTAATCTAAAGAATCTGCTAAAATCTCTACCACTTATTTTAAATAATAGTAATTATCATTTAGGTTAATGAAATACATACATTTTATCTTCCTATTTGTAATTAGTTCTATAGTTCTTTCAAGCAGTACATTTTTGTTGGCAAAAGAATCTTTTGGACAAGTTATTTCTGGTGGAGAAGAAGAGTCTAATGTTTATTTACAGATTTCCAATATATTAGATAACACTACAAATAAATTGAATGAATTAGTTCAGGCAATAAAATCAGGAAACAATGAAAATGCAATAGATATAGCTTCAAATATTACAATGAATATCCAGGAAGTGCGACAAGGGGTGAATTTATTAGTTGATAATCCTATCAAGGGCGGGGATTAATCTATCACTTCATCACGCATTTATCCAACACTTAAATTCTTCCAAAGATTGCTTATTTGATTTTCTAGCAGAAAATATTTTATATTTTTGAAACATAGAAAAAATACATATTATATGAGATTATTTACTCTTTGATAAGAGTTATTAAATTGCTAAAAATATAAACTAGATATTAACTAATTTAAGGAGGTTTGCAGTATATTAAATATTTTACACTATTCTTAGATACAAACAAGTATATCTAGATAGATTTAACTGATCTTAAGTATTTTTAAATTCTTCTTATCATGAAGATTTTATATCTTTCTGTGCATAAGTCAGATGGAAATTATAAATTCTAAATTTCAATAATTTAAAGTTTTGATCTAGATATAGTTAGTAATATTCTTGAATATTATTCATCTTCTAGTGGTTGATAAAAAGGATCTCTATAGTTATTATAATTATTCTTTAACTTTTCAGGAGCTAAATTTAATTTAATTTAATAATCTTTCATTTAAAAACACAAATAGGACAAAATCCGATAAAATAACCTTTTTTAACAAATTTTTATTTCAAATATTTTGTTTGCAATTATTATACATTTAAAAAATTATATAAAAATACAATAAATTTTATTTAATCAGAGCAGTTTCTAAACTACAGTGGAACATTTCAAATTACACTATTGTCTCATGATAGCAATATCTTTGCAATGTTGATATCCTTCCCTAATTTATCGAGTCTTATAAGAATTCAGGGATTTCAAATCTAGATGATTTAGCAAATAAACTAGTTACAGGAATTATACTTAAAAAATAAACTTAACTCGCTAAATTCAATATAGGGGAAAGCTTTGAAGTAAAGGCCAGTGTGATAAATACATTACAATTCAATAGTACTTTTATTGCATACAACTGTAACTCTTACTCTTCTACAGTATTTTATAACAATGTGGAAGAGTCACTATCTCATAAATGTATGAATAGAGTATTACCAACTATACCTGAATTAGGAAACAAACCATAGTTAAGGAAAAGAGCAGAACTGGAAAGCGATAGGAGGTAATAGCAGAAGGTCAAACAAATGGAAATTATACATGAAGATTCTTGAATTAAAATCTCATTGAAATCAATTCATTCAATTATTAACTGTAACTATCCTTCCATAATTTTTTTAGGTATTTTATCAGGTAATTTAAATACTAGTAATAATCTTATGTCATTATCTACATCACCATTATATGAAACAAATGACGAGGGAAGAAATTCGTATTTTTCTTCTTCATGGAACTTTTACGGGTAAATTAGGAACAATAAACAAGGATGGAACCTCCCATCTAGTTCCGATATGGTTTACATTAGATAATGAAGATAATATTATTTTTACCACATATTACAAATCCCTAAAAGCAAAAAATATACAACGTGATAATAGAGTCAGCTTATGTGTAGATGACCAAAATCCTCCTTTTTCTTTTGTCACTATTTATGGAGTGGCGAATATATTCAATGATTTGCCAGAGGAACTTTTGAAATGGGGCACAAAAATAGCTGCAAGATATATGGGTAATGATAAAGCAGAACTTTATGGCAAGAGAAACAGTTCAGAAGGGGAACTACTTTTTAAAATAAAACCCTCCAAAATCATAGGCCAAAAAAATATAGCTGGCTGGTAAATCACGTTTTTGTTATGTTATGAATAAAAAAATTCTGATAAATATTGTATTCATTTTCTAATTGAATTAAAGAAAACAGAAATTGGAGTCAGTAATTCATCTTAATGATATTATTCTATTTCTAATGATATTTATCCAATGGGGATGATTTACAACTTGTTAATCGGTGTTAAAGAAAACGGCATAACTAATATGATATGGAATGACCCAGATTCACGAGACATGAGCAATTCATACAGTAATAAAATAACAAAGAGTACACATCTCATTGAATTAAATGACAACAATACAAGTGTTTAATAGGAGTGTAACACATGTGGTGGGATAATACACAATTTTAAATGTGTTGTTTATTTTAAATATCCTGGCATAATCCGAGGATAATTGAAAAAATGTATTTGAACTGTGTGTCAGTACCACGTCTTTTTATCTATAGGATTAATGAAAAATGCTTCATTTTTACAATTTAAAAATATAGTAACTGGATTTTATAATATCCTATTTTCCATTTACATTGATTCATCTATTCTAATTCATATTCCAATTGCTGATTAAAATAAGCAAGTAAAATACTCCATTCGTTTAACAAGTGATTTATTGATATTTATAATAATTATACAGTATTACAATACGGAATTAGCTCACTATCGGGAATGGACATTTGCTTCACAAAGTAATACTTTTTTTATGATAACAGCAGTTTTATTAATTTAAAATGCATAAAGGCTAAGATAGTCTACTTCATGATACTAATGGGAAAGTATTCAGCAAATTTAAGTCTTTTGTATTTTTCCACCATAAACTTTAAATAATATTGTAAAAGCAATAGAAAATTTATTTGAAATGGCTGTTATAAAATAAAATCATAGGTTTTTTTATGAAAAAATTCACTTCTAAATTTTCATACTCACTTTTACTAAGTATCAAATCTTTGAGTCTACATCATAATTCAGCAATAAAATAAGGATCCTTAACCAAAGATCGATAGTAAATTTGTTTTTCATACACTGAATATTTGTTAAATTATCATAATAGAAATATAAAGTTCTGAATATATTCTAATGATACTCCATATCTTTATTTTTTAAAAAGTATTTGATTTATTTGAAAAATCGAAACTAAATAGAGTATTAAGTTTGATCAAATAATGCTTGAAATATCATAATAATCCTTTTAAGATTTCAATTATAAATAAAATTTGAAGTTATTGCAGAGAGATAGAGTGTATTTGATTATTGACATCCTTACTAAATTGATCGAGTATGGAGAAATCAATCAATCATCTATCCTTTTGTATTGTAGATTAAACCTAACAAAACATAAAGAAATATTTGATGAGTTAGAACAAAATAATTTTATTGAAAAAACACAAAAATTTATAGGAAAAAAACAGATAATATATTATAAGATAACACCTGAAGGGTTAGAATTTTACTCGAAAATCCTAGGACCATATGAAAAATTTTTCCCGAGAAAATAAAAGTAAATTGTTATAAAAAAAATAGAAAAGACGTAAAAATACTATTGTTTCGATTCATCATCGCTTTTGTCTGCTTTCCAATTAAATCTCTCAGAAATATACCTATCTCGGTCATCTCGTTCTTTTTTATAAATCAAATATTTTTTATGCCATGAACTAATTCGTTTATATTGTATAATCCCAACAATAAAAAGTAAAATAGATACGACTAAAACAATGGATATAAAAAAAATAAGTCCTAATCCAAACTCATTTTCTGCTTCCAAAACCTTAAAGAATGATGGATGAGTAAATAAGAAAGAGGCTAATGAAATTGCTATTGGTGCAAGGATTAATGAGGAAATTGAAACACCTATAAGAAATTTTCTAATTTTATCTATCTGCTCAATAAACCCATCTAATATTGACAGAATATTATTTCGATCCATTTCCATCCTACATCGCATTTATTAGAAATGCATTATTTATCTGCATTTTGGTTTGTTTAGTCCACTATTAATTTACCCGTCATTTCAGGATGAATACTACAATAATAATCAAATGTTCCAGTTTTGTTTGCAGTAAAGGTTACTGTTTGACTTTGAAAGTATCCTAAATCTTTCGTATGAACATTAAATTCATCTATGTTTAAATTATGATTGGAATGTTTTCCCGTATCTTCGTTTATTAAATGAATTGCTAAAGTTCTTCCTTTATTCATTGTCAGCGTAGGACCGTGTGTTGGTCCACTACCGCTATTTGCACCTGCACCACTGTTTAATATCTTAGCAGTACCAGTTGATTGACTAGTATATGCGTATCCATGAGTTGGAGAGTATAACGCTTTTAGAAAAATATTTCTTGGAGGTGATGAAAAATAATTGCCGTTAGAAGATTTTAAAGAATTAATTCCACCATACACTATCAAAGCTCCAATTGTGAGAATTATTCCTAAAAGTACTATTCTTATTTTCGGAAATTTTTTCTGATATTTCTTACTGAGTGTTTTGTTTCGCTTATTCATAATGTAAAACTTGATTTTCTAAGTGTTTAAACTATTTAAATGACAGTAAACAAAGTTAATCTCAGGATTTGAAAAATATTGATAACAAGATTTTACAATCCACATGAGTAAATAGTACGCATAATATGTATTGTATATTATTAAACTTCATATGCCTAGTGTTTGTTTTTAATAAAGTTGTTGCGATATTTGCTTTGTTGCGTAATTCATCATTGCTAATACATTTAGCTAACTCATTGTAGTCATATTATGTGAACTCGAACAAATACAATGAATCACTGGTAAAAAGAGGAGAAATATTACTTAATTTTGATGTTATTGATAATTGGACTATTGAATTATAAAAGATGAATAAATACAAGAAAGGTCTAATATTTGTTTATCCAGATTCATTTATCATATCCCTTGGAAACATGAAAGCATATTTTCATTTACCATATAGACAGACTGAAGGCGTAATAAGGAAACATGCATCAAATACATTACCATCTATTCCAGAATATAGTAGGATCTGTAGAAGAATTAACAAATTAAATATCAAAATTTGTGATGATAAATCCATTATAAATAACGATAATTTTGTAATTGCAATTGATGCAACTGGTATTAAAGTTAAAACAGAGGAGAATTGATACGACATAAATGGAATGTCAAGAGAGGTTATCTAAAGATACATGTTGCTGGAGATATCAAAAGTAAGAGAATAATGTCATTACTTGTAACCAGTGAAAAAGTACATGATGGAAGATTATTTCCTAAACTGATAGAAGATATCACAATAAAGCAGAATAAAGAAATAGATACGACTATCGCAGATGGTTCATACGATAACAACAAAATATTCCAGTTTCTATCATTTAACAATATCAAGCCAGCAATAAAGGTAAGAAAGAATTCGAGATGTAGAAAGACCAATCATTATCTTAGAAACAAGATTGTGAAGATGCAGATAATTGATCTTGTTAATGGAAAGATAGCGTCAGCTATGGATAAGGATGGATTGTAGAAACTGTCTTCTCCTGTATTAAAAGAATGTTTGGAGAATATGTTCCTGCTATTTGATTTGAGAATATGATAAAAGAGGTAATTAAAAGCATAATTGTATAACTTGTTCCAAAGTATCACTATTAGATGATTGTTAGTTACAACAGAATAAATTGATTATCTAAATGAATTACGCAACAAAGCAGTGATATTTAATCTTGCAAAAATAATAATTCATTCAAGTCTATTTTACTATATGTTGTATTTTTTTTCGGAAGGATATATTATTTTCTTTCTAATTATAAAATATAAAGTAATATTTTCTTATGCTCTTATAACATTATGAAAAATTAAAAACTAAAATCTAGGAAACACATGAGACTTTATTAAGTTATGAAAAATATATGGATAAGATTCAAGGCGATGTTAACGAAAGAGATTTAGCTGTGAACGTTCTATTCTAATAATACATGTTGTTGAAATTTGAAAGAAACACAACATCCACTTGTATAGTTATGTATTCTTTGTATTTGTACTTGTTTGGTCTAAGTTTAAGAAACACATCAAAGATACTGGAACTGTTTAAGGACCATAAAAGAAGTTATGTTGCAGTTTGGAAGTGGATTCAAAGATTCGGATCCTTACAATTCTATAACAAGCGTATAAGAGTTTCCTCATTCATTATAGTTGAAACTATAATTCAGAGTGGTAAGCAACATTTCTGGTTATGGATATGTATCGAACTACTTCATAGATCAGGGCATGGTATCTACATATGCAAAGATAGAAACACGTTTGTAGCAGAGAATTTTATCCGATCTCTTGTATCCAAATCTGCAAAACATGTTGTGTACACAGAAGGTGATACTTGGTATCCATAAGCATGTAACTTTTACATCTCAAACATAGATTACATTCACCATTGGAAAAAAGTTTGATTGAAAGAGTAATGCAGTATTTTAAGGATAGAACAGAATGTTTTGATGAGTACTATTCTTGTGTCAAGAAGAGTAAAAACAATTGTGATCTGCAACATGTATACAATTGGATTAAACTATTCAGTTATTCTAATAATACGATAATCAGAAATACAATTATATAGAAAATTGGATTTGAAAGAGTATTAAGTCAACAAAAAACGCATTATGTTATAAAGAATACTAGAAAGATTTTACAATTCAAGTATTTTTGAAAATAATATCATATTTTTTTGTATGTATTACTTAAATGAAAACAATTATCTATTAGTCCTAACTTTTAACCTGATACTGTTTATTGAATTGTAAGCAATTAGGATTTATTATTTCATATGTTTACAATGAAATATATGAAATACATCATACCTTTATTTTTGTTTACATAACTTAGAGTAAAAACATTCAACCAATTCTGTCAAAAACTGATTAACTTGTATAATTAGACTAAGATATTGTTTGCATCAAATTATATTACATCATTTTCATACAATGTTCATTCATTCTTGTAAATTATATGTATTAACTATTTAGTTGCAAGGAACCAGATAAATCTTTAAGCAGTTATAATGTTCCTATCATTTAGAATATAAATCCGAAATACAGGATGTAATTTGATTCTATGGATAACAATTATCAAAAATGTATGCTATCTAACTGAATATAATCTCCAAAGATAAGTAGAAAAAATCATTTATACAATTTAGAATGTTAAAAATATTTGGTAAATTATATATCTGATAGCATATATGATATACACATTTATACTACTTTAATTACCAACAAAATAATTAAATTTAACATGACTTAACTTCTTACTTTGAGATAAACTTCTCCAGATGATGAATTTCATTTTGGATTATTTTTTTATCATTAATATCATTAGTATTGGATAACAGGATCTTGCATGCGTTTAGTTGCGCTGACAAAATATCTAGTTTATCTACACATAAACTATGATATTGATCTACAAATGAATATATTACTTTTCTATAATAATTGTTGCAACCGCAAACTTTAGCAAGTACTTGTACTGGTACTTCAGTAGCCGCAATATTCATTTCTAGATGGTATCACTCCTTTGGTAAGTAGGATATAAAAAATTATTAGATAGGGTATTCTGATTGATATTATTTAGGTATTGAACATATTTTTGAAACATATCTATGTAATGATTAAAGGAAAATTCAGATACTTTATTAAATAATTGTATTCTTTCTACAATAATATCGGAAATAGTTTTAGCCAAATAAACACTATTATCAGTTTGTCGTTTAATCATATCATAGTATTTCTCATTAAATCGTTCATTATTTGTCCCTTTATTATCAGTAAGATAATTTTTTAGTATATTAGAAAATAATTGTCTAAATATGTTATTAATACTTGATTGTAATCTAAATTCCTTATCTATGGTTTCTCTTGACAGGTTCATTATAGATTCATATCCAGAAAAGTAACTTGATACTTTATTTTTATTCCAAAAAGAAAGTATTGTATCCGAGTTCAAGTTATCTTCCTGTTTTTTTTGAATGATATCTTTTGTTTCATTTGAATTCAAATTTTTGCTATTATGATTTTTATATGTAGTCATATCAGAACTATTTTAAACTCATTTATTAGCATGTGTGAACCAAGTTAATTGTTTTCGATTTAATATAAATCAATTTAATTAAGTCCTTAGATAGAAAGTATCGTGAACTAATGTCTTTATTCTATCTTATTGTATTTATTAAATTTATTAATATCTATGAATTTCAAATTAATTCAATATTTATGAAAATTAGAATGTAGATCCTACATGCAAGTAAACTATAGATTTTTTAATAAATTATTTGAATGGAATAAACAGAATAATATTATTAGATATTTAGTAATACAGCAATCACAGACCTAAATCTTATGCTATTTTTCACAAATATCGTTCTAGTTACAATTATTATACAATACATTAGATACTTTTGAATTATTTAACCTTAAATATAAAAAATAAGTTTCAAAATATTTTTGTTCTATATAATTTTTTTCTCTTACACATTGGACATATTTTAATATTAGTGTTATGCTCATCATATAAAAGAGTAGTACACCAAAAACAAGATCCGCATAACAGAAATTTACAATCACTTTTTTTATAGTATATACCTCTTCCTAGATTTGGTTTCTTTTCTACGACTTGTAGACTCGAGGTATTAAGTGACATATTGTTTATTGTCAACAGAATCATATATACTTGGGTGAACTAAGTTAATAGCAAAGACAGTAACATTCATTAAAACTCACTATTTTATTTGGAAGAACAATAAACACTTGTGTCAGGATTTCAAAAGCTAATAAATCATTTATTTGCTTCCTAAAAATATTTGACAAATTTATCGAATCAATTTATCAATAAATATACATATATTTTAATAAATTCTTATTATTTTAAATCAACTAATATACACGACTTAACCATTGAATAATAATAAAATTAACATCCTTTGAACATTGTATACTATACATCTGAAGGTCAATTCTCTCGTTCTTTGCATTCGTATTGTTTAGATGTTATGTATTCATCAAATAACATTTTTATTGCTATTACAATATTCTCATCTTTGTTTCTTTGATTATCGAGAATCTTGTTGTATACTCTTTTAATCTGTTTTCTATAATTAGGAAAAAATCTATATTATCATGCCTAATGCGGGTACTTCTTCTGTTCACTTAAAATAAAAATAGATTAGTTTTTAGGAATTTTAAATCTGTATATTTCATTAGTGTTTATGTTTACGAAAACGTTATTTTTTTTAAACTGTTCAATCAACTCGATTGGAAATTTGAATGTTTTTTTCCCTCCTACAGTAATATCCCTATTATCTACAGCAATGACTTTTCCTAAATCACTTCCATCTTTTGTTCTAACACTCATGTGAACTAAATTATTTCCGGTATGTGTTACATACATTTTTATTTGCAGTAATAACAAAAAATAAAATAATATATAACCATTAGTTAACATCGTTAATCTATAATCAAAAGTGGAATTTATTGGTTCTTGCATAATTCCTTATAGGTAACAATACTCATTAATTCTTCTACAATTTATAGTTTCTTCAAAAAATAACATATTAAAATATTTAAAATCTAAAGCATTTCAAATTATGTAATAACTCTTATAGAAATGATTTAACAAGATTAACTAATGTTTAAATATATTATCTTAAAAATATGTACATATGCTTAAAAGTCAAATAAATTTACTTGCTATGGGCGGGATAATTTTTTTAATCGGTATGACAATATTAACACTTTTACAAACAGAAAGAAATAATTTCGCATATGGCCAGGATCAAAATACTACAAATTTAGATAATACCACTAATAGTATGTCAAACTCGAAATTTACCGTCACGTTGAATGGAAATGAACAAGTTCCACCAGTTATAACAAATGCTATCGGATCAGCATCTTTTGAGCTCCTCAAAGATAAAAACATATTACATTATCAAGTGAATGTTTTAGACGTTCCTAACGTAACAGGGATTCATATACATCAGGGTAAAAAAGGACAAAATGGAGATGTATTAGTAAACTTGTATAAACCTAAGGAGAACAATATCTTTAACCTGGGTAATACTTCAATCTTTCAACATGGAATTATGGAAAAGATGTCGCAGATTGATTCTAGTTCAATTACGATTAATGGAAATACACAAAGTTCTTTAATGATCAGCGGAACAATAGATAATTTAGATTTGAAAGGACAATTAGAGGGAAAACAAATATCTGATCTAATAACTTTGATGAATAATGGCGATGCATATGTCAATGTTCATTCTGAATCATATGCAGATGGTGAAATTAGAGGACAAATTGAATAATTTATTTATTTATTTATTTGTCAGAAACAACAATTGTTCCTTAATCAATTTTCTCCTTTCCTTTATTATTGATATATCCAAAAAAATTGAATCAAAATTAGATTTGAATTGAGTCAAAAAATTATGGATATAATAGAACTGAAAATTAACTGTTTATCTTTATTTTGAAAAATTATAAACATATCTTGGTTACTTGACTATCCTTTGTATTTCTTACCTTGAATAGAAATTGAGAAAAGGATATAACTTTGGGAAGAAGGAATATTAAGTAACATATCTGTAAGAGAAGTAACAGAAGCATCTCCAATAAAAAATAAAAATTTGCTGAGTTGAAAATTACCCAAGGAAGATAAGAGATCCACCAAATAATATTTATGATGCCATCCATATAACTAGAGATATGATTTTTAGCGATAAGATGACATATAATATTAAAGATTTCGAGTGATAAGTAGATACCTAAGGTTTATTGGCAAACTCCATAAAATAGTAGAAAAAAATCTAGATATTTGAAATAAATCTAGAAGAGTTTAAACTAATCCAAAATAAGTATAACAAATTTAAATTCGAGTATGGTGCAGAGATTAAAAAAATTTATTATAAAATAGATTGGAAAAACTATCGCTTATGTATGAGAGCATATTTTTTGGTTGGAAAATATTTAGGAATTGATTAGGCATGTGGAGAGAGAAATCAACCAAATATTAGAAAAAGGTTCAATGAGATGAAAATCACTTGCACAATTATTTGTTTGAATCTATTTCAATATAGTTTGCAAACATGACTTGATTTTTTCTTATTTTATATTAAATATCCAAAACTAAACCCAAAAAGATAAATCAAAAAATTTATTATTGGCCATCTGTAAACCAAAAGTATGTTTTCATCAAAAATAATATTTGTTTTGATTATTATGTTATTTTCGATCTTTCTGTTAAATCCATATAATAGCAGTTACGGAACTTTCTCAAAAAATCAAAATCTTTCATCTTCAAATAATTTGTTTTCAGAATCCCTATCAAAAGTTCCTCCATCTGCATTATACGAAAGCGATACTTCAGTAACAGATAGTAATGAAACTAACGTTGAAGCCCAAACTCTTCAGCAAGATGTTCCTTTTATTGAAAATACTATTAAAACAGAAATAAAAGATAAAACATCATCTTCACTTCCCATGAACATGTCTTTTCAAAATAGTGATAATAACAGTACAACTCAAAACCTAACATCATTTCAGTCGTTACGGGAGTATTATTTATCCCACTGGGATAAATTATCTTTTCAGTCCAGTTTTAATACATTTGTAGAACCGAATTCAACCTTAGGTTATGGAATATTTAAAAAACATTCTCATGAATTTGTTGCAGGAGATCCTATTTATCTCTATATAGAGCCAATAGGATTCAAACATAAAGCAATTAAAGATGAATTTGGAAATAATATGTATTTAACCAATATCACCACAACAATAACCCTATCAGATGAAAAAGGCAATGAGATACCAAGTATTGAAGATGTACATAGTGCCATTGTTAAATCTTACAATAAAATAACAGAATTATACTTACCAATATCTATAGAACTTTTTTCTCCTTTATCTCCAGGAAACTATTATTTAGAATATGATGTGGTAGATAACGTTTCAAAAGAGTATTTTATCATTCAGAAAGACCTAAAAATTATTAACAATTCATGATAATTAAGATTTTTAACCTGTATAGTAGTTGATAGTCAAGTACGATTGTCCATAATATAAGATTACTATGTAACTCATACAACTAATTGCTCTTATTTGCTAGTATAGCTATCATAAGATAAAAATAATTGTATCCAGATATGTCTATGAAATAGAATGCATTCTTTTTCGTTTACTTACATTGATAGTAATCATCAAAATATTTTATTCATTCTTTCAAAAACTTGTTTACTCATTCTATTAGACTTTTCCGGAATGTGGAATGAAAATAGTATTCTAATTAAATCATATTATATATTTCATCATCTTGGTACCCTCATACGTGTAAATTGTGTGTTTTAATCTTTGATACAAGCGGTCTAAATTTTAATCCCACTATAATGCTCCTCTCCTCTGTGATATAGGATCCCAAGATAGAACTATGTTTTGGTAATATCTTTACAAAATCAAAAATATCGATTTCCTATTTGAATCATAATTCCATATGCAATAAAATCAATTATCATTATTCTTTTGTAAATTTGAAATGATATAAGTCATAAAAGAGAATTCCCTGCATATGTGTAACTTCATTTGTGTACTTAAAGAGCATTAATAGATATTTTGTAGTGATAAATCGATAAAAATATTACAAAAATAAATATAAAAATTAAAATTATTGGATATTGAATGTAGATTTTTATGATTGAACAAGGTGAAAAATATAATATTTTACATTGTTACTAATTATGCAAAAGATCTAATATTTTAGTTGTGTATGTCTTATATAGATCAGAAAATTATAAATACAAATAATATATGGCTAAAAATTAGAATGTTTTATTAGTTCTCATATGAATAGAGATCTTAATGCTTAACAGAACCCTACTCTCATCAACTATAAATGAGTTTTTTCTCTTTACAAGTTTAGTTAACTAGGTTTACTAATAATTATATATTAATAATATATAACTAAGATTAAATACAAAAATGGAAACTGTACATAATTTAGGACGGCTAGTCCGTAAAGGAGTTAGAACAAAAGATGGAAGTGATCTAGGTGATATGTTAGCAACTGATGAAACACATATCACTGTACAGGGAATACGGATTTATAAAATACCTATCAAGTTCATAGACTTTTTTAACGGAAGTGAAGTTCTTTTAAATATATCTTATGATGAGGTAACTAAGTATAAAACCTTTTAAATCTAACTCTATTTTAAGATACAGACATATATATGCTGATTATAACCCTTGATATGAATAAATATTTTTTACAAATTAAGATGAATTTACTGGAATCATTTTAAATTTAAATAATATTAATTTTCTTCTCAAACTAATAAATAAGTGATATTAAAATAGTATATATATCCAAAACTGAAGTATTCGTTGAATATTATTTAGTAATTAAATAGAACAAGTATAAAAAGATGTTAACAAAGTTAACTAATGCTTATATTCTTTTATTGAGTTACTTATTATGAATAAAAATGTCGACAATTCATGACTTGGATCGTTTGGTCCGTAAAGGAGTTAGAACAAAAGATGGAAATGATTTGGGAAATATAATTGCAGTAGATGGTTCCAACATGACTATTCAAGGAAGAAAAATGTTAAAAATTCCGTCAACATACATTGATTTTTACAACGGAAGTGAAGTTTTTCTTACATTGGATATAAAAGAGGCATTCAAGTATAAAATTTAACTTTAAATCCCAAACCTTTTTTTAATCATTTTATTGATAATAATAGATTATACTGTTGTATATGCTCGTGTTCAGTCAATATAATATTTTCTAGTTACATTATCTCTACCATTAAAACTAGGGATTATATTATGTTAAACTTTGTTTGTTTAAATTATAATTTATATAGCATATCCTCTATAGCACGTAACAAATTTTTGATATCATCTAATCTATGTCTATTCAATTCCATTGTTATTTTTAATTGTATGTATGCAGAATTTATATTTCCTTTTTGAAGTACAGAATCAACTTTAGATAGTTCATCAAATAGATGTTCTGGTAATTTAATAAATAGATTGTGAATAATAGCGTGATGGGTATTCCAATTAGTAAGAATATGGGTGACTTGTTTTAGATAGATCAGATTCCTGTAAAAATCTTTATTAAAAATACGATTCCAGAGATTTCTCTTTCTTTGGATGTTAATTTTATTATTTTTAAGGATATATTCTTCTAATTTTTTTAATTGATTACAATGATAATCTATATCAATACCATTTTTTTTAAATTCACCTAAAAAGTTATTATATCTATACTTAAATTTTGTATTAAATAAATCGATATTGTTTAATTCATCAAAAGGGGAAATTATATTGACAATTTTTGTATAAATTTCTTGAATTTCTAACAATAATTCTGTTATTCCCATTTTGGTTTTAAAATCCAATTCATCTTTTACATTGACCAAATACTCCATAAAATTCCTTAAGTCTTGGTTAAAATCTATGTCATTAGATCGAAGAACTAAGATGTTATTCATACTTTCTACTTTATTATCTTCGTTTTTTAACATATGTAGATATATTATAGCATTTATTTAAATAAAGGTAAACATTGTTAATGAATTAAGTGGAAATTATTTTTCCCATGACTGAAAAATATTAAGATAACGCTTAAACTATTACAAAAATAACCTCCTATAATTAATGAAGATCTCATCTTTCGATCATTTCTTGTTTTCTTCCTTCATTGTAATGATCACTTTTATTAGGAGTTTTGGGTTTATTTTTTATATATGTTTTGTTTTCATTGACAATTCTTTTATAATCATGTTATCAAGACTATCAATTTAAAGAGAAATCTGGAGTCTTTGAAGATGTTATAAAAGTAGAGAATGGAAAGGCCATATCCATTTTTATTTACTAAAAAATGTATTTTGCTATCTAACTGCCTAATATACTCCTACAAGTATATTTTATACTAGATAACATAGGTAATAATTCCATTTATCAACATAGGTAACACTTCCTAATAATTCAACTATAACGGTATACAAAAGAGAATTACAAACAAAATACAATTCAATGCATGAAAAAGAATTGACCTGAGATACAAAAACTGATATCAGTACTGGGTAATAGATATCAGAAAAATAATACTAATAGAATAATCTGCTCCTAATGTATTCAACAAATGTCTTCAAGGATATAAGTAAAAAACCTCGTAATATACAAGCTGGAAATGTAACAAAAAAGAATGTATGAGAAATACTGAATCAAAGTACCTCAAAAGGATTTGAAGAGTATGGTATTAAATTCAATTCAAAAAGATCAAATGAAAAACATCAAAAATAACAAACATTAGTTAATTCTAATCAGATTAACTATAAAAGATTGTACAATAGTTTATTTCTTCATGAAAGAAATATCAATTAAAATAAAATTATGAATATATAGTAGAGTAGAATATTTTGTATTATTACGTATATTGCCAAATTCAAATTTTTTTTCCATTAAAAAAAAATCATTACTGCAGTTCATGGGATATACTGGACCTGCTATATTAGTTAGTATGGCTTATATGGATCCAGGAAATTATGGAACAGATATTCAAGCTGGATCCTCTTTCAATTATGATCTTCTCTGGATAGTTTGGTTATCAAGTGGAATGGCAATGTTACTTCAATATCTGTCTGGCAAACTTGGAATTTCAACTGGGTTTACATTACCCGAATTAATCAGGAAAAAATTTCCATCAAAATATTTTATCATACCATATTGGCTAGGAGCAGAGGCAGCTTCTGCTGCTACAGATTTAGCAGAGTACCTCGGTACCGTTATTGCTCTTAATTTGTTATTTGGAATTCCTATGATTTATGCTGCCATAATTGGGGCAGTTGATACAGTTTTAATTTTAGCTTTGGCTACACAACGCAAGTTTCATCTAATCGAAAGACTTTTCATAGTTTTTGTTTCGATTATAGGATTTGGATATATTTACGAATTATTTGTAGTATCTCCTGATCCATATCTGGTTGTGTATCATTCTTTTGTTCCATCACTAACAACAAGTAATTCTCTGTTTCTTGTAGTAGGAATTATCGGGGCGACTGTTATGCCTCATGCACTCTTTTTACATTCTTGGCTCACAAAGAACAAATCGGAAAATAAGTCAATTTTAGAAAAAAGGCGTTTAAGAAAATATCATCTTCTAGAAATTATCCTACTGTTAACCATGGCCGGTTTTGTAAATGCAGCTATATTGATAATGGCTGCAGCGGCATTTTACCCTCATTCTACAGTATCTTCGATCTCTGAAGCTTATAGAACTTTAATACCTTTATTTGGAACAATATCTGGAATAGTATTTGTCTTTACACTTCTTTCTTCAGGTATTGCATCATCGGTTGTAGGTACACTTGCTGGTCAAGTTATTATGGAAGGATTACTTGGAAAAAAAGTGAATGTATGGTTTAGAAGATTTGTTACAAGATTTATTAATGTTATTCCAACAACAATAGCTATATTCTTAGGAATAGATCCGCTGAATATACTAGTATACAGTCAAGTAATATTAAGTATTATGCTTCCACTGCCTATGATACCACTGATAATTTTTACTAGAGATAGGAATTTGATGGGGGAATTCGTAAATCGCAGGATTACAAACCTGTTAGCCTTATTGTTTGTAGGAATAATAATTGTTTTTAATTCTTATTTGTTAATAGCTGCTATATGAGCAGATGTCCTTAAGTACATTTTGGAACTTTACTATATGATAAAATAAATTGAGCATCAATTTCTATAGAGATATAGAGTCCAAATTGAACATAAATCAATCTGGGATCTGCTTTAAGCTTATAAAAAGTAAGTGGTTATTACTTGGATACGAAATTTCAATAGTTAATAAATTGATAACGATGGAATATTTTCTCGATATTCCACTCATCAGATTTTTGTTGGGCTGTATTAATTTAAATTATTATTTGAACAGATAAGTCGTATTGAAAACTTGTACTACATCTAGGAAATCATCAGTAGATCCCTAAGATTCCGTAAAGATACAGATACTTTTTGTAATTTGGTCTTGGAATTAAAATAGGTTTTAATTTATTCTTTGTTATTCTAATATACCCTGACCTTATTATTCTCGTATAATCGATATTATCGTTTAGAAGTCTCAAACTTTATAGATCGCACATGGTTTATAACCTGAGAATTAATTCGATCAAACTATTGGGGTTATTTTCATGTTTTTCTGCTTTGTTGTACAACTCGCTTAAACAATCTTTCTTATTCTCATATAATTAACAATTATGTAACTCTCATGTACCTTAATAATTTGATAAAAGAACCGGGATATACAAATTTTCTTTCTTCCTTACCTTCATTAATCTCTTCTAATTCAATATACCAATTATCAATAATATCAAAATCAAGTAATATCTCTCCTCTCCTTATTAGAGATTCATTGTAATTATTCCAATGTCTCACATAATATGACTATAACAAGTCAGCTAAATGTATTAGCAGTAATTTGTTATACAACAACGCATGTTTTTCTGTTAATAATCTTGAATTCTCATCGATTATCCCAATAAATATCAGATCATCAAATTTATTGATAATATCGATACAAATAGATTTTAATCTATTATTGAATATTTCATATCTCTTTTTTAAAAATGAATACAATATAAGAAACACAAGAATTAAAATGGGATATTCTCCGAACTCTTGATTTCATATTTTTTTAAATAAAATCTTTGTTTGTTTAGAATCACAACGATAAAAATAAACATTAAGTTAACAATATCCATTTTATGAAAAGTCAATGTTACTTTTATATAACTATATATCAAGTATACACATAAATATTAAAAATAGTATCCAATTTGTATCCCTAATTGAGCATATTTTTTGATAATACCTCTTTCGTTATTTTATTTACTCCCAATAGCAGTAAAAAACTACCATTATAACCTGTTATAATTTTCAAAAGCTTTATGCTCTCACATGGATTGATAATAATATTGAAAAGATAGATACACTAAGAAACTATCATATTTGACAACATTCTACAGTAACCTATTGTAAAATAAATAAAAACAATCAAAGTATCTAGGATTTGAACAGTTGTCGCATTTTTAAAAAAAACAATATAGTACCACTGAATCTGCATAGAAAAAGCAATAAATTCTATAATAGTTGGCAATCTATTGTACTTGTTGCCAATTATATAGTATGAAGAAAAAAGTAATAGGTTGTTTACAAAATGAATTATTTTTTTCTTAGCTTATTTTTATAATTATCAAAAATACCACATTATACTATACTACAGAAAATTGGAAACAAAATCATATGTGCCTCACTATGCTACACCATCGTGCCAAAATTGAGAACTGAATATGTCAAAATATATTTTGGTGTTGATGTACTAGTGCAGATTGTCTGCCATGTAAAGATAAGACACTATCTAACCAAAGAAGATAATGTTAATTTTACACCCATTGCAACAAAATATAGAAAATAAAAAAAACAACTGTAGTTGCATAAAAATGATACGATAAATAGCAAAACCATATGTATGGGTACATGAAAAAAAGCATGGATATATCATCATACTTGCAAGGTAGGAATAGGTACCTGTCTGGAAGACTAATGGTGTATATAAAAAGAAGATGAAACATGGTTACAGTAGCATACTATACCATCATGGGGAACAAGGATGAGACCATCATGTCTATCATAATAAGTTTATTTGAAGAATATATAAAATCATATTTAATAGGAATCTAGAATAGCTAATTGATTTTCATATGTCCTACACATAATTTTCATAAAATGATAATTTTCATATTATTTTGGATAATTGTTAGTGCCTATAAACGCTCTAAAGATAAATAAAGCATAATACTTATAGAATGGTAAATTTGTTTGTCCCTTCTAGATTTTTTCTATAAAGCCGAAGAAATTATAAATCTTTCAATAGAAAAATATATCTCTATTTGCGTTACAACAATAAACCCTTTGATAATATAAAGGATTTGAATTTAACATTCAATAAATTTTTTCTTATATTTATAAAAAGATATCCTATTCCAATTTTCGCAATAATAGGTTTAATTTTTGGAAGTTTATTTCATTGGTTTTATAATGAGCATATTGGGCATTGGATTTGGATTGGAACCTTGCTTATCGGGGGTATACCAATTATATTTTGGACTATACGTGACATAATTCATAGACGTTTTGCCACAGATATTATTGCAATGCTTGCAATAATTACTGCTATTTTATCTAATGAGGCACTGCCAGGAGTAGTAATTGTAATAATGCAATCAGGAGGTAAAGCATTAGAAGATTACGCATTTAGGAAAGTCACAGCATCTCTCGATGCTCTTTTAGCAAATTCACCACGACAAGCGCATAGGAAGAAAAATAATATGATAGAAGAAATTGATGTTAATTCCATAAAGATTGGTGACGTGCTTGTCGTACGTCCCGGTGACTTGATACCAATAGATGGACATCTTATTATTGGTAATAATAACGCCACAATAGTCAGATCAGTAGTAGATGAATCAGCATTAACAGGAGAACCAATACCAAAAACGAAAAAAGCAGGTGACCTGCTTTTCAGTGGCACTGTCAATGTTGGAGATGCTTTTGAAATGATAGCTGATAAATTGAGTGAAGAAAGTCAATACTCTAAAATAGTCACGATGGTTAGAAAAGCACAGGAAGAAAAAGCTCCAATTCAACGTATTGCAGACAGATATGCAATCTGGTTCACTCCTATTACAATTTTTATTAGTTTTTTTGGTTTCCTTATCACTGGAAAAGTTGAAACTATTTTGTCAGTATTGGTTGTAGCATCACCGTGTTCCCTTATTTTCGCAACCCCAATAGCAATAATAGGAGGAATAAATAAATGTGCTAAACTTGGAATAATAATCAAAAGTGGTTTATCTCTAGAAAAGGTAGGAAAAGCAGAATCTATCGTATTTGATAAGACAGGTACAATAACTTTTGGTTCTCCAACCATTGAAACAATAATTTCACTTTATAATACTGTTAATTCCGATGATATTTTACTTAAGGCTGGTTGTGTAGAACAATTATCATCACATCCCACTGCCAAGGTAATTACTAAAAAAGCCCAAGAAAAGTATGGAGAATTGACAATCCCAGATAATTTTCATGAAATACCTGGCATCGGAGTTGAAGGATTTCTTAATGGAGAACATATTGTAATAGGATCTCAAAGTATTTTAGAAAATATATTTGAAAAGCAAGAGTTAAAAAATATACTAAATTTAAAAAAAAATAACCAATTTAAAGGAAAGATGTTGGCATTTGTAAATATCGATGACAGACCTGTAGGTATCATAGTATTTGGTGATATAATCCGTACAGGTGTAAAGTCCATGATTGACAATTTCAAATCAATTGGAGTAAAAGAGATAATGATATTAAGTGGAGATAGTTATGAAAATTCTCAAATTATTGCTCAAGAAATAGGAGTTAACAGTTTTGAAGCAAATCTATTACCAGAAGATAAATTGAATTCAATAAAAAAACTTAAAAAAAGATACAAAAATGTTATCATGATTGGCGATGGCATCAACGATGCTCCAGCATTAGCTGTCGCAACTGTTGGAATAGCAATGGGAGCTCATGGTACTGCAATATCAGCTGAAGCAGCAGATATAGTCTTATTAGTAGATGATGTTACCAAGGTAGTAGACACCCTTAATATTAGTAAAAGGACAATACATATTGCTAAACAAAGTATTTATGTTGGTTTAGGTGCTAGCTTTATTTTCATGCTCATAGCAAGTTTCGGATTTATTCCTCCTACTGTAGGTGCAATAATTCAAGAATTAATGGATGTAGCTGTTATTATTAATGCATTACGTGCCAGATAATGAATGCACTATCAGATGATTTGTATTATCCATCTATAATTTACCTGATATGGTTTCAAGTACTCTCATTTTAGTTGTAAAATCAATATCTAATTTTCTTATTCGCATCTACATTAGAAATATTTTCTACTGCTAGAATCTCATTCTTTATTATCTTGTTAAATGCTTCTATCTTTCCATGTAGTTGTGAATATCTTTTTAGGATTGGTTTGTATTTTATTTTGTTCTTTTTAAGAAAGGATTTGCATATTTTGGACCTAAACTATTTACCATTATCACGTATTCTTTTTATCATGTTTACCGTTCTCGACAATGAGGTCTTCAATACCATCTAGAACCTCCATCTTTCTTTTTGTCGCATATCATTCACTTGCTATCTGTCTTGAACTGTCATCTTCACAACTGATAAAATAGTTCTTTTGATCATATTTTTCAAGATAAAATGATCGCAATATATACATCTGTACCATTAGATTAGGTCTTACATTTCCAGCTTGTATATTACGAGGTTTTTTACTTATATCCTTGAAGACATTTGTTGAATACATTAGGAGCAGATTATTCTATTAGTATTATTTTTCTGATATCTATTACCCAGTACTGATATCAGTTTTTGTATCTCAGGTCAATTCTTTTTCATGCATTGAATTGTATTTTGTTTGTAATTCTCTTTTGTATAAATTTCTTAGCAGATTACTAGAAAGTGATATCAATGTCTGTAAATGAAATTGTAACCTAAGTACAACGGGTATCTTTATGATATCAAATATACTAACTAACGTAAAATTAGATTACAAATTATTCATACTGTATGATGTTTTTTATTCTTGAAAATAACAATTTCCGAAGGTTAGAGATATACTAATTTAAGTTAATAAATATAGGTCGAACATTCTATAATCGTATATAAGTACCTACGAAGTCCCACGGCAGTATTATAAGTGTATCCAATCTATGTGATTTGTTTGATATCTGAATATAAACAAGTTTTATTATAATTCTATAAATGAGATAGACAACAATCATAAAAATAAGAGAATAAATACACTTTAGAATTATAACAATTGTTGATTATACAGATTGTTGGTCTGATGTATTTATCCATTGAATTAAACCTCATATTATATGATTAGCAGGGTTTTATGAAATGGGGAAAAATTATTGGATATTTTGTTATTTCAAATAATGTCGCTTAGTTACTTGGTGGTAGCTGTAGTTTCTTGTCTGCAATAACCCTTTCATAAACCTCAATATGTTGAAACATATGAAAATCCCATTTAAGCATATTTTTGAATATCTCTACATTAATCGCAAATTTTTCGTAATATTGATCTATTTCCACTAATGCTTTTGCAAATTTCTCTGCATTTCTTTTACATATCCCCAAACCTTTTTTAGAAAATTCTTTGAAGAAATCTAAATCCAAGAAGCAATAAAAGGTAACCCATGTGCTAATCCATCAAACGCGACACTGAATCCCACGAAGTTACTTTGTAAGGAAGTAGTAACACATCAGATGCATATGGTAACAAAGATAATTCTGTATCTGGTAAACAAACATTCAAGTTAATTGTTTTGTAGATTTTATCTTGTTTAAATTTATTATTTCATTACTATAATATACCTTTTGAATGATTCATCACTATACTCAGTTATCTGGAATATTCATTTTCTTGATAATATCCCATCCTTTTGTAGATGTTAAAAATCCATTTTAAATCACCTTATCCTTCCATTTTCCTGGTAAACCAACTTTCTTTTATTTCTTTTTTATCTATTAATTGAATACAAGGTTCTGCCCCATGATATATCACTTTAACCTGGAATTAGATTTGCCATATAGTGTGAAAAACTATTCCTGTATGACTCTTTTTCATTATATAGTTGTTATAATCATGAAAAGATCTATAGTTTATGAGATGTTTCCAATATTTTGATAGCAGTTGTAAACCAATATCTAACTTGTTCATTTTTCCCTGATTGTTCCTGATAGGATAAGTAAATTCATCCATTGTTTGAAAGTATAGGAAGAATGAAAAGTAGTAACTATTGGTATTTTGCACATAATATTAATTTATCAATTGTAGAAGCAATTTTATTTGGGACTAGAGGATCTATAAATAGACCGTACAATCCATGTTCAGTTGAATGAACAATATTGGGATCTTGTTGTTTTGCAATATCTAAGAAATGCATCTGAATTATTGATATTGCCAGGGAAAAGTCCTGTATATGTACCATTTCCTGCTTGGTTGGATACAGTTGATATGTCTATATTGTGGTTCTTTAAATGGTTTGTGAGATTGTAAGTATATCTACCTAAACCTCCTAACATTGGAGGATATTCTGTACAAACCATAAGGATTCTCATTTATACAACATCTCCTTTGGTTCATCCAACAATATTGTTGGTAAGTTAAAAATGATAATACACTTGGTCTTGTTATATTGTTTCAAATCAAATTGCTTCTTATATTTTACAAAAAACGTGAAGATTAACCCAATTAGATTTTTAGCTATTTCTAAGTTTATATTATTCTTCGCCAACTACAAAAAGTATTCCCTTTCAATTTATTTAAATTACCGTAAACAGTGTTAACAGATCACAATTTATAGTCGACTAGTAAATAAAATGAGTCATATGTATTATATTTCATCTCTCTTTATATTGGAAATGCTCAGTAAGTTCGAGATAATAGAATCTTCAAAATGAATATCACTTAAATCGTTTGATGAATTTTTATAGAAGAATTTGCTTCTAAAAATGAGTATAATATAAAATCAATTAATATTCTATTGATTTCATCTTAATTCCCCCCGCCCACCAGATTTTCAAAATGTGAATGGACAGTAACAAGTAATAATAACTATTTGGTTTTTAATTTTATAATATGTTAGCTTTTTAAGTTTTCATTTGTATCTTTCATAGAGTTCTGATTGACTCAAAGTATTTTCACCAATTTCAATATCCCTGGTAACAACATGAAAGATGTCTTAATCAGAAACTAAGAATTTTAGCCAATTTACCAAATAATGTTGAAATAAACCATCTTCTATTACAGGATTTATAATTTTAGAAATAATTATAATAGTAAAAAAGTAAATAAAAATCTGATGCAATTCAAATTCTTTTTTCATATTTATTATAATGTATTGATATAGTTTATAGATTATTTCTTCAATCTTTTGGGCTTTTAACAAAAGTATTCTATATTTTAGGACAATAATTAATCTGTTGTATGGTGAAGTTGTTCTAATATCATCTGTTGTTAAAAGTCATAAGTTTTTATTAACTTATAAAAAAGTCATTTTGTTATCTCAGTTTTGACTACATATGTTAATAGTATAAATCCTATACTAACAAAGAAAATTGGTGAGATAGCGACAAATCCAAATATCGGTGCAATGGGAATAAATGAGATCATAATCACAAAAATATCAATGGTGATAGTCACTAATTGATGTACTTACACACATAGGTTACAATTTCATTTACTGACATGGGTAACACTCTCTAGCTCTGCTAGGAAGTTTATAGGAAATAGATTTACAAACAAAATATAATTTACTTCATGAAAAAGAATGGCCTGGAGATACTGTAATTGATATCTGTATTAGATATCAGATATCTAGAAAGATATACTACAAGTGGAAAAACAGGTACCTAAAGTATGGAATAGAAGGTTTACATGATAAAAGTACAAAACCTCATAATATCCAACCTGGAAAAGTAACAAAAGAGATAGAACAGGAAATACTAAATTTACGTACAACAAAAAGATTTGGATGCAATCGTATAAAATTCAGATTAAAAAGACTAAAGGAGGTATCACTAAGTACCAGAACCATATACAATATACTGAAAAGACATGGTTTGAATATCTTTTCATGTAAAATCAGACACAGAAAATACAAAAGATTTGCAATGAAAAAACCTAATCAAATGGTACAGATGGACATTTTAGGACCATTTTACATAGAGAATTGTGCTCAAAAGAACTATGTTATCAGTTGTGAAGATGATTGTTCAAGAAAGATAGCAAGTGAATGGACTGAGAGAAAAAGGAGTGTAGATGTAATAGATGTACTGGAAGACTACATAGTAGATAATGGTAAACCAGAAAAGGTAATGCATGATAATGGTAAACAGTTTACATCCAAGATATTCAGACGTTTTCTACGACGTAACAATATAAAAGATAAATCCATACCTGCTAGATATCCACAATTACAGGGAAAAATTGAAGCATATAACAAGATTGTAAAGAATGAGTTTCTAGCAGTAGAAAATATTCCTAATGTAGAAGATGGAAAAATAATGTATTCCATGTTTGTCAAAGCATACAATGAAGAAAGAGAACATGGTGGTATAGGTGGTCATACACCATCTGAAATGTTTCTTATAAAAGGAAGATTAAATAGTTATAATGGTAACAAGAAAATCAAGCAGATAAAAAGTGTTACCCATGTTGGTAAGTGAATCTGTTACCTATGTATACAAGTACAACAACTAGATAAGTATTAAATAAATAATAAGTTTATTTATTTTAATTAGTAAACACTTTATCTCCAAAATCTATTGATAATCTACTAGAAATTGAGTTCTTTGGAATCATATTACATTTGTTTTTGTATAAGGTCTAAATTTTGAACACTGAAGTAATTTTTATTCAACTTCTTCAGGTAAGTGATTTTCTAGACTGTGTCTACTAATTAACTTATTGATATCACTTAATAATGAGAATATACAGATTTTCTTGATCGTTATATTACTGCAGTTATTTTTAAAAGATTTTTTTTCAAAACTTTATAGTTAAAAAAAACTTGAATCATTAGTTCGTTGGATACAATTTAATTTATTATTAAATAGTAGGTATAATAAATGTGATGATTACAATAACAAGTGCACTATTTGTATTTATGTTAGTAGTAGTTGCAATATTTAAGATTGTATTTTTTTATATTCTCCTTTATTATTGGAACAGTACACGTACAAAGATAAGATGAATTAGAAAGAGAAAATTCACATCTTATGATAAATCGTCTTTATTAAGATAAGCAGCCAAAGCTAACGCTAAGAATGTTCTAAATATGATATGAATAAAATTATTTGAAATGAATAAAACCTCTTCTTTTATTGTGATGTATTCTCTTTATCTATATTTTCTTGGTCTAAGTGACATATATAAAGCATTAATTCTATTTAGAGATAATAAAAGAAGTCATGTTTCTGTTTGTAATAGGATACACTTGTTTGGTTCCTCTCAGATCTGCAAAAAGAAAAGGGTATTTGCTTTTATCATAGATGAAACTGTTATACAGACGGGTAAACTACCTTTCTGGTTCTGTTTTTGCATAGAACCAATTCACTCTTCAGTACTTGGAATCTATATCTCAGAGGAAAGAAATATGCTTTTTGTCGAAAAATTCTTAGGTCATTAATTAAAAAATATGGAAAACATATTGTTTACACAGATGGAGGTATAGGATATCTAAAAACATGTATCCTTTTACATTTAAAATATAGATCATATTCTCCTTTGAAGAAAAGTCTGATTGAAAGAGTTATGAAGTATTTTAAGGATAGGATAGAAGGTTTTGATGATTACTATTCACGTGTCCACCAAAAGAGTATGAATAATTAAGGTCTACAACATGTATACAATTGGATTAAACTCTATTTATTTATATAATACAAGAATCGGAAGACTAATTCTGTTTAAAATTGGAGGTGAATTAGTCTTAAGGTAACACAGCCTTTTTTTTAACTAAATTATGTTTACGTTTCGAATTAATAAAATTATTATTTAAACCATTGTTTCCAGAATGATTCATAATTATCAGGAACAGTATCTATCAGATAATCTGGTGGTTTATCTAAGAAAGTATTATTGACTCTAATCATAGAGGAAACAACATAATTAAACTTTAAAGGATTTCCAATGAATATAGGATCAATAAAAACTTGAACTTTATTTGTTGGCATATTAGAAATTCTAGATAAGGGTAGAGTATAGGAATTATCTGTATTATTGAATATTGCCAAATACCATCCAACATCTTTTCCAAACTTTGAATCTACTCCAAAATTTGGAATAATCAATGTATATACTTGATTTTGTTTATTTAACATAGAAAAATCATCATCTATACTATTACCATTATCCGAAATCGTACTAGTAATGACATCAAACAATAACCAAATGTATACCGTCTCATAATCTTTATTGTAGTTAGCATCTTCATCTAATTCTATAGTGAACAGGAGTTTATTATTATCGACTTTACTTACTTCAGTAGAAAGAATATCATGGTAATCTCGAATTTCAGGAACTAAGTTAGTTTTATAAAGGGTAACAAGTTTTGTATCATTTTTTAAATCTTTAATTTTACTATCACTTATTTTGTTTTCTTGAAATAGTGTTATACCAGAGTCAATATTATCTGATGAAATATTATTTATAGAAAATACAAATAATGTACATATAATGACAATAGCAATTAAAATAATGGTAATAAAGTAAGGAAACAATTCTATTAATTCTTATCTTTTTTAAATACTTAACCTTATCTGGTAGGGCGTTCAACTTATATAATATTTTTGATAGTCAAAGAAAAGGATGGATAAAAATATTCGTTCCAATTTAAGAGCAGTATTATCTATACTAGTATAAATAATCTCTGGGATCATTTGTTCTATACTAGAGTACAATTTCATATCAATATATATGCTAAAAATATTTACTACAAGCTCAATGTTTGTTTCCTCGATGATGAATACAGAAACTCTTTTCTATTTATAGATCTGAAAGGATCCAAATCATTGAATCCACCTCCAAACTACAACCTAACTTCTTTTTTGATCCTTGAACAGTTCCAGTGCTTTAGACGTATTCCTTAAACTCAAACCAAGAAAGTACAAATACTCTGGATACATTACAGCAATAGCGGATGTTCTATTTCCTACAAATTTCAACAACATATATTATTAGAATAGAAAGGTAATAGCTAAAGCTCTTTCGTTAATATTGCTTGTTGAATATACTGAATTTTGTGATCATTATCAAATCTACGAGGTCAAACAATAAATACCAAGTGAATGAAAATTTTAAAGTGCAATGATTAAAATTCTTGTCTAATTCACTATCAGAAGTATGATAAAAAAATACGCTCATCCAACTAATGCAGAGTATATAATTATAGCTCTTGTCGCTGTTTTATTTACAGTTTTTTGTATTATTAACTCATCACCATTAATTTTTGCTCAGGAGTCAATAGAAAATATGAAGGAATATGAAAATTCTATATTTGGAGTAAAAATAGAATATCCTTCTACTTGGAAAATTGAAGAATTTGAAAAGAAAATAAAAAATGATAACGAGGTTGGCATAAATAAGATTGTAATATTTTGCCCTAACTCAACTTTAAAACAAATTCCATCAGATCAAATTAAGACAATGGTTAGTAACAGCAATAATACATTTTTATGTTATAATTCAGATAAAAGATTTGCTGTAAGTGTTCATAATTTACCAGATGAAATGGATTTAGCACAATATACCAATTCTAAAATCTCTTCATATAAATTAGAATTGACTGATTTTAAGATAATTGAATCTAATCCGAATGTGATGGTTGATGAATTACCTGCATATAAAGTAATTTACACCTATTCTGATAATACTGGCAAAGAAAAGGATAAAACAATCAAGGTAATGGAAATTTGGACTGTTATTGATGATGATAATGGAAAAAGTGAATTAAAAGATCATCTTCATAAAGCATATGCATTAAAATATGAAACAATTCCAATAGAATTTTCTATTTATCTAAACACAGCAAACAATACAGTTAATTCTTTTGAATTGCAAAGTATTGATAAAGATGATGATGACTAATTTTTATGTTATAGGATAGATAGTAGTAGCATTACTCATGCCTCCAATATCATTTTCCTTTAGTTTGATTATTTCTTCATTATCGAAAAAATATCTTTTAATTTATCTAGACAGAAAATAACCTGAGAATGGGTAATCTTTAATTTTATCATTTTTTCTTTTTCTTGTTTTGATATATTGCTTTAATTGAAGATCTGGTCATTTCGGAAAATTAATGTAACAGTTTTATGGAAAAGGTTTTGTTTAAAGGATATGATGAATATCACTTTTGGAAAAATGAATTTTGAATTCTGATGTTGTTGTATGTTACTCTTATGCTCCTATAGTTACTTGTATTCGAGTAATTCAGACCAAACTATTAATCAATATGTAACATTTGTAAATGCGAAATAATTATAATATGTTGAAGCATATAAACTAAATAAATTTTTTAATTAATCTAAAACAGATGATTCTATCTTTGAACACTTCCTCTGGTTCAACATATATGAATATTTTTGTTGGTATCGGTTAGGTTTTGTCCTTAGTTACACGCATTTTGTATCTTATTCACCATCTCCTTAGCTTCTCTCTAGCTTATTTTTATTGCATCTTATTGATGTAGAACAATCATTTTATCTAGTATTTTTTCTTCAATGGGTAAAACGATAAACAAACGCCAGTTGAAGGGTTATGTTGCTTCAACAAAAACTAACTTGGATAATCATTCTGATCAGATATCTAAATCTCGGACATGAATTCTATCCATCATATCAATGTGAAATTCAACATGATCCAATTCATCACTATGTTTTGAGAGATTTGCATTCAGAACATGAAGCTTATTCTGTATTTAGACCTTTTATAGCTGTCATTCTTCTCGATGAAGCAATCAATAAGAGCATATAATGACTTCAAATCAAGCCTTGAATACGGAAATCATGTTAGTTAGGCTCACTTTAGATAGTAATGTTCTCTGCATCACCAATTTGAATTGATCTATGAATAATTAAGACTTTTCCCATAAATTAATCAAAGTTGAATTTCAATATCGTGAATACCAATAATTGTAACGTTATTACTTCTTATATGGTTCTGTTAAAATTTCTAAACATATCAAAAAACATTGTATTAAAAAACTACTTGATGTGGAAAGCAAGAAAATGGAATTTATTAATTTTTAATAGGTTTATCCATTAATAATGGTTTCACTTTGATTGTTCTGACAATTTTTATTACAGTCCTTGCAATATATTTTGAGCGGAGATCATATTATCTAAATTGAGTTACTATTATATGTAATACATATTATTTCTCAAATTATATTGAATGAATTCATTCTAAATTGAGACTTCTAATTAGCAATATATTGACAATGTTAATTTTAAAATAAATAAACATTATTTTTAAAAATACTTAAATTTGCAATTAATATAATTTATAATAATAAGTAAAATTGATAAAAAAGACTTCAAAACAAAAAAATAGTGGAAAAGAAAAAAAAGTAAAAAATAATACCAAGAACAAAAAGAAACAAGTATCAAAATCTAATTTAACTTCTAATTTTCCAAATAGCCATAAAACCAAAAAAACTAAAAATACTACAGATACTAAATCAAAAATCAATTCTAAAGGGAGTAAATCTATCTATGTAAAAAGATCAACTGGTAGAGAGGAAAAATTTGATACAGATAGGCTTACTAAAACTGTAAGTAGGGCAGGCGTTTCATTTCCTGTAGCAAAAGACATAGCAAAATCAGTTACAAAGAAAATAACAAAATCCGTTCAAAATAAATCAACAGGAAGAACTACAGAGAAGAAAATACCAACAGATAAGAAGCAACAACAACAAAACCAAAAACAAAAGAGATCTTCTTCATTAGTTTCAACTAAACAAAAAACAAAAATAAAACAAAAGAACGAGCCAGAAAAAGTGATTGTTACTGCAAGTCAAGTAAGAGAGTTAGTACAGAATGAATTAAATGATAGAAATCTACAAGATCACAGTCCTACATTTTCTGGTGATACGACAACAAGTCAAGAAACACCTGAAAAAATAACACTTAATGACAAAGAACCGGTAATGGATCACGTTGCAGCAAACAAGAACAAGATTCTTTACGATCGAAGTAGAGGGAAAGTAAGGTCTTGAATTTTTTTTGATTAGTTTTTAAATCTCAAAACTTTATTTTTTTTAAGTTTTTAATCTATCGTATAAATTGGACTATTTATTTTGCTAAGGTGAAATTGAGTTTTATACCTCTATCGATTTTATTCTTTCCTTAGAAAAGTTCTTAAGGATTTAATATATTTTGAATATTTCCTTTAATTTAAGTTTCTTATAATAGCAATACACAATGTAGTAGAATCCTATCCAACGGAGGATACAACCCAATATCCTATTTCAAATATTCTTCTATTTATTCGATCCGTAGGTAAGGTAAAGTGATTCATTTACAAAATTGGTATTTAGGATATTCAAGTATTATCATACCTTTTATCAAATTGTTAGATTGAAAAAGAAGCGATAATTAAATTCTAGAAAATATTGAAATCGATGATTGAAAATATTTATACTCTGCAAAATTAGTAAATAAATTTATAGTTAAATTTATAATGATTTTCAATTTATTAATAGTTACATAAAATTAACAAAATTAGGATTTCCTCAAAACGTCCATAATTCTGATTTGAAGTTTTTATACCATTCAATTAACATTTCGATTCCGTTTTCAAATGATATCATAGGTTTAAAATTCAATAATTCTTTTGAGCGAGTTATATCAGCAAATAATCTTTGAACTTCAACAGGACGCGATTCTAAGTATTGGGGTTTCAATTTCTGGTTATTGTTCATCCCAGATTTATCTATAATTACTTCTGCTATTTTATTTACAGATATCTCGCTTCCTGAACCGAAATTTATTCCATTTTTGCCCGGATTACCTTTGGTTTTAAGAATTAAATCATATGCATTTATTACATCACTAATGTAAGTGTAGTCTCTTGTCTGTTCGCCACTTCCATATATCAGAGGAGGTTTATTCTGTAACACTCTGTTGATAAAAATCGCGATTACTCCACCATAACCAGTATCTTTTTGTCTAGGTCCATAAAAATTAAAACATCTAATTATATCTACTCCTAGATCATATGTTTCATTGTATGTATAACAAAGTCTATCTGCAGCTATTTTGCTTACTCCATATGGATGTTGTGCACCAAGGATATGTTTTTCATCCATTGGTACATATTGTGCTGAACCATATACCTCACTTGTAGATGCAAACAAGATTTTATCGATATCATTAGTTCGGCAATATTCCAATATCTTTAATGTCCCATTTACATTTATTTCAAAAGTTTCTTCAGGATTAACAATTGATCTGTCCACATGAATTTGAGCAGCTAGATGGATAACTGCATCTAGGTCATTTGGAATTTTAGTATATATATCACTTTTTCTGATATCATCATAAATGAATTTAAAATTCTTTTTATGTAAAAGAGTTCGAATGTTATTCAAATTTCCATTACTAATGTTATCAATCCCATATACTGTGTGTCCTTCCCCTACATATTTTTCGGATAAATGACTTCCCAAAAAACCGGCAGCTCCCGTAATAAGAATTTTCATACTTCTGAAAATAGAGATAATAGGCAATTAAAATATTTTCTCTTTATGTAAAAAAATCTAAAATACTTTAAAAAACCATTATGATCATATTAGGCTTTGTCATAATTATTCTTGTTTCATAAGAAATAAAGTTAGGCTATCGTTGTATGGTGTCTTTGTGAAAACTATAATCCAAATCTAAGTACCACAGAATAAAAGATCTGCTTTGTTCTAAATGGAGTTTTATATTGGTTAGTTTGTTTTGTTGTCAATATAACAGCAAGAGAAGAAACGAGATTTGTTAGACGGTATGTTTATCCTCCAACTTTTATGAGATCTTATAAATATAGCTTTGCTTTAAATTAGATTCACATAGAGTTTTCCATAAATGCAGTCCAATTGAAATAACGCAAAATGGGAAGATAAATAAAGGAATTGGACTATCCAAAAAACCAAGATATACATTTGATGCACTTCTGTAATATCTAAAGATATTAAAAATAGATCTATTGCAATACATTAACTTTTTTGTTGATGGTCACATAACAGTTTTGTCTATTCTAGAAACATGGAGTAATATTGTAAAGTTAAAGATCCTATATATTACAATATATCTTATGAAAAAAGTATTACCATGTTCTGGTTCCGATACTGAAAGAGTGTAGGAATTCAGTCACGCAAAGAATTAAGTATTTGGATACAAATTACTTCACAGATACAGAACTATAGGTTCTATTCTTGTATTTCTGGTGATTGAGTTTACAACTGCATATATACTAGACTCCTATTTATAATAAATAATAGGATCAAAGGTCTGTTTTGACAATAAAAGAACTTTATAGATGGCAAATTATGATCATGATTTGAACAATCATGGAACATTTGTTTATTCTGTTGATATGTTGTGTAAGATAATATCGAAATATATCTTCAGACAAGATAAAAGAGAGGGAATATTAAGAATATAACCTCGGACATACTATTTATTCCCTCAGAGGTACTTCAAATGAATAATTCATAAAACACATACAACCTTCTTTAGGATAAATCTATTACATAAAGAGAATATTGTAAAAATGGGATGTGCTGTGTGCTTACTATTTTCAGAGATTCTATATCAGATACTCGTACATCATAATTGTAAAACTAACAAAGACAATCCAAAGCAATCAAATACATGCTTGGAACATAATTAATAAATAAATTGATTAGCGGATTGATAATTTTTAATTACAGAAATTTGACAAATGTAGAATTATCTATAGTATCTTTCTATCATATCTACAACTTTGTCTACTGCATGCATATTACAAACATATGTCTTTCCCTCTACAGCTAATTTTTTTTGCATTTTCTCATCTTCTAATAGATTAACAAGATCCTTTTCAAAAGTATCTTTTGTTGTTATGTATATTGGTGGTTTATATTTTTCATATAATCCATTAGAAACATATGCAATAACCGGTTTTCCTAGTAACATTCCTTCTAATTCAAATGTACTAAACCATCCCATTTCTGGCATGATTTTCCCTATTACAATATCACATTCAGAAATTAGGGATATTGCCTCGTTATGTTTAACATTAATAATTTCTACAATCTCACAGTTGTATTCATTCTTGATTATATTAAGTGTCTTACTATAGTTATCTCCATGTGTTTTTCTGATTTTATAATATGGATAATGTGCAATTTTTTTAACCTCGTTGTTCCTTTTCAGTCTTTTATCATACCTGAGTATTTCATCTACATCAATAGCAATAGGAATCCATATGCCATTTGGTGCAAATTTTAAGAGATCTGGAGTTGAAACAAAACATTGCTCATCTTCAAATTTTCCACGCAAGTCCGAACCATGATAATGCTTTATCAAAATTTTATTATTGTCCTTATTTTTCTTTTTTTCTAAACTAGACTTTAATGATCCATATGGATAATGATAATGCCAAACATCGAAATTTTTTATTTCATTGAAAAATTTAAATTTTGAAAATCTTGAATTATAATTATATTTTTCACCTCCAAATTGTTTGGATACAATATCACTAAAAACGAAAACCTTGGTCTGGTGATTATATTTTTTTTCTTGCTCTTTTGAAATTTTTGTGCCAAGTCCAGATGTATTATTAATATGAGCTATTTTCACAATGCAATACATTTGTAAGTTAAATTTGTTTTTTACTAATCTATTACTGTCATACTAAATCTTTTTTTTATTTCTTATTTATCAGTTCCTTTATAGTCGACCCTTTGTTTTGGCTTAAATGAATATTCCTTTATTCTGAAAGTTCTCTTACTGCTTGGAAATAAGAAAAAGCATTTTTAAAAGTAAAGAACTAGTATGAGAAATTTTATGATTCAAATTTTTTTTCAAAAATTTATAATCTGGAGTGAACTAACTATTTCATAGGAGGATTACCTTACTATTGTTCTTGTAAATAAAAAGCAATTCAACAAGAGAATAAAATAAGACCAGATATAATTTTTATACATTTTGTAATTTATACCAATATGGCATCAGAATTTAAGTTGTTTATTGATTTTGATGATCATAGATACTAGTCAGAGTACTGGGATAGATATGGAAACGGTGATTGCATTAGGGAGTGTTAGAAATAAAAAATAAACTAATTCTAAGAATATACAATTGATTCTTTATCTATTTCGTTTTAATTCTTTTATAATCATTTATATATTATAACGTTGAAAATGGGTAGTTACTTACCGTTCTCTTTTTCATCGTTACTTCTTTTTATTGTTAATGATAGGCCCTGGTCAATATCTATTTTAGGTTTCCAATCAAAATCTTTAGATATTTTGGTTATATCAGCAACCATCTCATTTATATCTTGTTTGCGTATTGACTCGTCATAGCAGATCCGTACTTTTTTATTTAATAAATTAGCAATTCTCATGGATATTTCCGTTAAAGTATAGCTTGTACCAGATCCAACATTATAGATATTATACCCTGACGGGAATGCATTTACTATATTATTTAATAATTCAATAAAGTCACTAATGTACAGGAAATCTCTGCTAGTTTTTTTATTACTAAGTTTTATTATTTTATTAGTATTAATTTGATCCAAAATAGAACTAATCAATGTGTTTTTTTTTCTATTATAACCATATAAATAAAATGGCCTCAAAATAACAATATCAATTCCAAAGATTTTCGAATAATCTTCGCATAAACTTTCAGCTATTATTTTACTTTTATTATAAGGAGAATGAGGATTAATAGGATGATTTTCGTCTATTGGAAGATATTGTGGTTTTCCATATACATATGTACTTAAAAAAATAATATTGGTTATATTTTTTCGTTTAGCAAATTCAAGTAGATTTAAAGTACCTACTATATTTTTATAATAAGTTTCATAAGGATTGTTTAATGAATCATTTATTGAGGTTTTTGCAGCGAGGTGAATTATTAAGTCTATTTTATCACTAAAATTATCGAAATATTCTAATTTTGTTATATCATTTATTTGATCATCTTTGTGATTATCTGTTATTAAATTATATTTATTATTAAAGGAACTTTTACAAATATTTTCCCCTACAAAACCTTTGCTACCAGTAATAAGTATATTAAATATGTTGACCATGTTATATTTTATCCTAAATTTATGTCATAATTTATAACTTTAGCATATATTAATTGTACCTCTATTCAACCAAATTATTTCGTATTTAAATTATAACTCAAATTTATCTAATTTTTTATGATTTATTAAATGAAATAATAACTCTTTTAGTACAAAGATTTGTCAAATTTTTATATACAATAAGAGATATGACGCCAATTGTATAATTAACAAATTTATATTTAACAATCATAAATAGATTTTTTTATAATTAGTAAGATTAAATAATCTTTCATTTATTAGATATTTTCAATCCATAATCGCTCAATTCTGCAATGTTATCTAAAACCAGTCTTGGTCAGGTTTTATTAAAATTACCTGAATTTGGATTTGATTTACCAAGTAATAGAATATAGATACAGAGAATAAAAGATAAACTATTTATCAAAATGAAATGCGAAAACATCAAATACAGGGCCAGGAAGACATTTCAAATATACAATCTGATATGAAACGGATTTCTTAACTTCTCTACGATATATGTTACATAACAATTACACATTCTGTTTTGTTATTTGTTCCAGATCAAAGCAATTGATATATAGATATACGATATATATAACTCCTAGCAAAAAGGCTTATTCCATTATATTAGAGTCCTACAATATTATGAGCATGGTGAGAAATACAGGAAAATTAGAAATATACTTTATAGTATTTTAAGAATTCATATATTCAACAGGAAAAGGAGATTAAGAGATCTAAAAACAAGATAGGAAAATGTTAAGGTAAGTTGAAGGTTAATATTCTAAGGACACAATACATAATAAATAAAGAATGAAGAATATTGGATAAAGCAAATTAACAATATAAATAACAAATCTGATTTTGAATTTTACAAATACGAAAATTTGATAACACCTCCCCCACGAGTAGAAAATTATTCTGATATTGTTTAACCCCCAATTAGAAAAGGATTTACTGATGAGTTATATTACGACCAAATAAGGAACATCATAGTGAATATACCAAAAGAGAAAGGAAAAACATCAAAAAGACATAATAGACATCTAATAATACTAGAACACACCATCTAGTGGATAAAATTTGTCCTGATTGATAGCAAATACAGAAAAAGAGTGAATATATGACTAAACTATATATATATTTTCTATCTAGTTAACTATAGAATAATATACTCTACTCAGCTAATAACTCATTGATTGTAATGAAAAATAAGTGTAGATTTTGTTAAAATAAGCAAAATATCTATAACATATATTTAAATTGAACATCGGTTAAATAGGACGTCCATAGATGAATACCAACAAACTTACTGAAAAAGAATTCTGGGATAACTATTGGAAAAATTATTGGAAAGCCCGGAATGGTAAAGTATCAGAAATTAAACGAACAACACGGATGTCAACAGTCAATTCAATACTAAATATCTTTGATAAATATTTACCTGAAAATTCAAGCTTTCATATATTAGAAATTGGTGGATCGCCAGGTCATTATTTAATATATATGGCAAAGAAATTCAAATATCATCTTCATTCACTGGATTATTCAAAGATTGGCAATGAGCAAACAATTGAGAATATGCAAGCGGCAGGATTTCCAATAAAAGTTTATGAGAGAGATCTATTTTCTGAGAATTTCAATAAAGATATGCAATTGTTTGATATAGTCTATTCATTGGGTTTTGTAGAACATTTTGATGACCTTAATATTGTAGTAAAAAAACATACCGAACTCTTAAAACCTGGCGGGATTCTTTTGTTGGGAGTACCTAATCTAGGAGGCATATATAGCTTATTTCTCAAAAAAACTGCACCCCAGCTTTTAGCTATGCATAACACAAATTCAATGAAAATTAATAACTGGAAAAAGTTCGAAAATGAATTGAACTTGATACCATTGTTTAAAGGTTATATTGGCGGTTTTGATCCAAGAATAATGCTAAAAATAGAAAAAAATAATTTGACTAATCGTTTTCTGAATTTCATTGTTAAAGGACTGATATTGAGTTTTTCTTCTAAATTGAATTGTTTGAAAAAAATTAATTCTAGGTTCTGGAGTGGGTATTTAATAGGGATATACAAAAAATAATAGATATATAATAGTATTGAAATCAGTTCTGCTTAATAAAAAAAAATTCAATCTCCTAAGGAAATTTAATAATATTTTACTACATACTGAGAAGTATTATCCTATAGTAAATTACTAAATAACTTTAGATGGTATGTTTTCCATATCTTGAAATAAGAGATCTGGTAAATTTAAGCAGTTATACTATTTCTTTTCTGTGATATAGAATCCGAGGATAGAACTATGTATTGGTTTAATCCATATCAATAACCAGAAATGCTCTTTTCCTATCTGAATTATAAATAGTTTAGAAGTAGAAAAGCCTTATTTAAAGTACTCAAAGAAAATTGTCATTATTAGTTGTTGTACTTGTATACATAGGTAACAGATTCACTTACCAACATGGGTAACACTTTTTATCTGCTTGATTTTCTTGTTACCATTATAACTATTTAATCTTCCTTTTATAAGAAACATTTCAGATGGTGTATGACCACCTATACCACCATGTTCTCTTTCTTCATTGTATGCTTTGACAAACATGGAATACATTATTTTTCCATCTTCTACATTAGGAATATTTTCTACTGCTAGAAACTCATTCTTTACAATCTTGTTATATGCTTCAATTTTTCCCTGTAATTGTGGATATCTAGCAGGTATGGATTTATCTTTTATATTGTTACGTCGTAGAAAACGTCTGAATATCTTGGATGTAAACTGTTTACCATTATCATGCATTACCTTTTCTGGTTTACCATTATCTACTATGTAGTCTTCCAGTACATCTATTACATCTACACTCCTTTTTCTCTCAGTCCATTCACTTGCTATCTTTCTTGAACAATCATCTTCACAACTGATAACATAGTTCTTTTGAGCACAATTCTCTATGTAAAATGGTCCTAAAATGTCCATCTGTACCATTTGATTAGGTTTTTTCATTGCAAATCTTTTGTATTTTCTGTGTCTGATTTTACATGAAAAGATATTCAAACCATGTCTTTTCAGTATATTGTATATGGTTCTGGTACTTAGTGATACCTCCTTTAGTCTTTTTAATCTGAATTTTATACGATTGCATCCAAATCTTTTTGTTGTACGTAAATTTAGTATTTCCTGTTCTATCTCTTTTGTTACTTTTCCAGGTTGGATATTATGAGGTTTTGTACTTTTATCATGTAAACCTTCTATTCCATACTTTAGGTACCTGTTTTTCCACTTGTAGTATATCTTTCTAGATATCTGATATCTAATACAGATATCAATTACAGTATCTCCAGGCCATTCTTTTTCATGAAGTAAATTATATTTTGTTTGTAAATCTATTTCCTATAAACTTCCTAGCAGAGCTAGAGAGTGTTACCCATGTCAGTAAATGAAATTGTAACCTATGTGTGTAAGTACATCATCTAGTTATTTATATGGAAGGAATACTTTATTATTACTTATGTTAGGTGAACTTGTTTATGAAGGTAAAGGTAAGATTACCGGTCAACGAGTTTTAGATTCAGAAGCACAAATCATAGAAATAACTATTTTAGGAAAAGGAAAATTTAAAGATATTGAAGTCACCGAAATGTGGACATATATAACTGAACCTAAACCAAATAACTTAGTATTTTGTACAGGAAAGTGTATATTATCAACTAATGATGGAAGCATAGTAGCTACAGCATCAGGACATGGAATAGGTCCTTTTAAAAACTCGGGTAAAATGCGATATCCAGGTTCTGTTTATTTTAATGCAGATATCAATAGCCAATTGGCATTTTTAAATAATCTTGTTGGCGTGAATGAATATGAATTAGAAGAGTCAGGGAATTATGTACATAAAATCTGGGAATGGAAGTATGAATAAGAAGAAATAAAATATCTTTTATTTGTTATTTTAAATTAACAATCTCATCGTTTTGGACTAACAAATAAAATAATTATATATAAATATGATATGCATTTAATATCATAATCTCATACTACAATTAACAACTTAATTATAAGGATTTAAGTGTTGTCTTGTTAGGAAGATGTTAGAATAAATAACAAGATTTTTCCATATTTTTTACTGTGGATACTGAATGTATTTGAAAAAACGTTAGATTTGAAAATTTTGAAGATTTTGAATGAAATAAGCCTATAAAAAATTTTAGGAATGTTACTATAATTTTTTACAGTGTTCTATGACATCAGAGAATGTGATTAGAGGTACTATTTTCAAGGAATTAAATCTAGCTAAATTTGTCGCAAAGAATGTTTGTATTAAATGTGCATCATCAGCTTCAACAACCCATAGAAAAGTATGTTCTAAAGCCGAATGATACTGATTTACGATCTTAATGTTATTATTCCTTGCCTCTTGATTTATTAAAGGACCTTTTTCTATTATTAATTTTCGAGTTTCAGAGCTATTCAGTGGACAGGCTTCTGTAGTATGACTACCATATATTCCGTACAGACCCATGTCTATTAATATCGACTAAACTTTATAAATGTTAATTTATTTTGTTTGTGTCTAAGTTAATTTAATAAGACTTAATATTGAATAAAAACCTGTATCTAGTTTTCAATCTGTAATATAGGAGATTAAATATTAGCTTATCTTAATAGAGCCTAAAGAATATGAAATTAGATTAAAAATAATAAAAAACAAAAATGAATTAATTTTTCTTGATTTTCATAAAGACAGACAAAGAGCATAAGGCTATAATGGATAATACAGTGCTATATAATAAAGCCATGTTAATGTGATAGTTATCCCACAAATAACCAAATGTAATGTTTCCTATTAAAAGACAGACACCAACTATCAGACCATATATCCCAAAAGCGGTTCCTCTATTATGTTCAGATATGTAATTCGAAATCAATGCTCTTTGCATGGTTTCAGAGATACCAAAGTATAAACCATAAATTAAAGGAATTGAAACAATGTATATCAGATTATCTTTTTCTGAAAAATACATCAAAATTAGAGAAATAATAAATAACAGAAAACTAATTATCATAACTTTTTCTTTGCCTATTTTATCAGAGAGTATCCCTGCTGGAATTCCAATAATAGTATGAGAAATATTTATCAAAGCGTATATTATTGGGACTAGACCTTGCGTAACTCCTAAATCAGAAGATTTTAAAAGTACAAAAGAATAGTTAAACACTCCAAGACTATAAATTCCTAATATTATAACTATAAACACAAACGATTTATTTTCTATAAAAAGATTTTTTAAATTAGAATAGAATGTAATTTTGATAAGGGTTTTATTATTATCGTGTATCACAAGTTTGTCTTTTACAAAGTGAATCAAAATAAAAATAGCAATTATACCTGGTATTATTGAAATCAGAAAAATATACTGAATATTCCCAAATAATTCCAATATCAAAAAGGCAAAGAATGGACCAATAATGGCACCCATCTGATCTAATGTTCTATGAATTCCAAACGCTTTTCCAGAATCAGACTTTTCAACAGAATCAACAATTAATGCATCACGAGGTGCAGTCCTAATACCTTTACCTATCCTATCAGAAATTCTAACCATAAAAGTATCCATAAAACCAGTTACAAATATAAAAAACGGTTTACTGAAAGTTGATATACTGTATCCAATTATAACAATAATTTTTCTTTTACCGATTTTGTCAGAAATATATCCTGAAGGTATTCGAAATATATAATTTATAAATTCACCAGAACCCTCTATGGCTCCTAAAACTGTCCTTGATAAATTCAAATCTTTGACGATGTATAAAGGCAATACCGACATTACCATCTCAGTAGAAAAATCTGTAAAGAAACTAACAATGCCCATATACAATATATTTTTCAATCCTTCAGAGCGTTTCAATTGTTAGAACAATCTAAATTATGAATTTCGATAATATATTAAGATCTTGAAAATTTTCTAAACTGACAATCTGATGATTATTATTTACTGTTTATTAATTTTACAATTTATCATAAAATTTGAGCTGTTAGAAACTACTTTTCAGTAATATCAATAGGGATACGAAAAAGGGAGTCTGAAATACTAACACAATAAACATTATTTAATAAATATTGAAATTTTAATCATTCAGTTTTAGTTGAAATGGCAGTATTTATCTCAATTATTTTGTTAGGTGTTATGTAGTTTCTACATATAATATTAAAAAATAATTTAATTATTTTAGATCTTGAGAAATTTTATATGCAGTTATAATGTTGTTGTTCATCATAGGAATAATTATCATGTTTAGATCGTTTATCACTTCAAGATCTGCGGAACCTGGGTTCAAATCAAGTAATTTTTGAAAATTACCATTAGAGTCAATAAATAAAAAGCGCTCCATCCATCCAATCAGTTGCGTAGTAATTTCCATTACCATCTGACCTAAGACCATCTAAATTACCTATTGAATCACCTTTGCCTAAATTACGAATAGATTTATCTGCAAAATTAATTACTTTCAGATGACCTGGAACGTTTGTGGTAAAATATTTATCTGGGTTTGCCCCCCATGATGCTACAATCAACTTGTTATCTTCAAATATAATGCCATTTGGATTTTCCAATTTTTTATCCTGAATCCACGGCTTTAATTTACCTTGATGCAATTGATATATAGTATTTGTCAACATATTAGAAACAAAAACATTTCCTTCATTATCTACTGTGACATCATTTAAAAAAATACTGTTAGATGCATTATGTCTATTTGTTATAGTACCGTTTTCTATATCTATCTCAACTAGATTATCTATATCTGAGACATACAATGTATCAGAAAAGATAGCCATACCTTTTGGTGCATTCAGATCTTCAATCCATTTTTTGTCAATGGTCTTTCCATCAGATGAAATTATTGATATGAAACCCATACCATTTTTCTCATTCGGTGTACCAGCAATATTGGAAATATAAAAAACATCTTTTTGAGGGTTATAAAGTACAGATTCTGGTTGAGAAAATTCAGGTTGAGTAACTCACAATTCTTCTATAGATAAAGGTTGTGCAGATATTGAATTCATTAATGAGAATATAAAAAATACTGATACAATAAAACTTATCATTATATAGGATTTCAACATTACAAAAATACACAGATTATAATTTATACATTTCTATGATTTTCTGTATCTATCCATAGAAAATATTAATGGTGTTTCGTGACTAATTAAATACATTTCAATAAAATAAGTATACTATTATCTAATGTATTCCCTCATCTTTTTTACTTTATTAATACAATATATCCTTCCAAATATCTTAACCTATAAGAATAACGATTGTATATTATCGAAAGGTATCACAGACAATCATTACGGTTTAATTCATTCAGGTATTTATCTCACACACAGGATTATGAGTATATGTAAATCTTTATTATATGCTACATGAGATATGGATTGTAAGTATTTTTAATAAAATTGGCAATCTAAAAATCATCTGGCCCGTGGGCAGTTGAATCCTCCATGTAGTAGGATTCTACTAACTTGCATATAGATTTTATTTGTTAGAATCTTACTATATTATCATTAATTTTATATATAAATTATCTTGTTGTGTATGATAATACGGTGCTGTTAAGTTAGCGAAAGAGCTAAAGCTATGAATGTTCTATTTCTAATCTATGGTCATTAGATTATTTGAAAGAAACAGAATATCCACATGTATAGTAATGTATTCTTTGTATTTGTACTTTCTTGGTCTCAGTCTACGAAATACGTCTAAAGCACTGGAACTGTTCAAGGATCAAAAAAGAAGTTATGTTGCAATTTGGGAGTGGATTCAACGTTTTGGTTCATTGCAGATTTTTAAGAGAAAAAGAGTAACTGCTTTTATTATAGATGAAACAATTATTCAGATTGGTGATCAGCATTTTTGGTTATGGATTTGTATTGAACCAGTTCAGAGATCTGTGCTTGGAATCCATATATCCAAAGAGAGAAACATGTTTGTAGCAGAGAATTTTATCAGTTCTCTTGTATCCAAATATGGTAGACATACAGTTTACACAGATGTAGGTACATGGTATCCACAAGTATGTAACTTTTTACATCTAAAACATAGATTGAATTCACCTTTTGAGAAAAGTCTGATGGAAAGAGTGATGCAGTACTTTAAGGATAGAACAGAATGTTTTGATGATTACTATCCGTGTACCAAGAATAATGGTATAAAATGTGATCTACTACATGTATACAATTGGATGAAATTGTTTGTTTATCTATATAATTCAAAAGTTAGAAATATTATTTTATTCAAAATTGGAGGTGAAATACCCTTAACTTAACAGCACCGATAATACAGTTAGATAATAATAATTCTACCTGAAGAGTGCAAAAAGAGATTTAATAATCTTAACTTTACTGAATCAAGTACGAAAGTATTGAATGGAAATTTTCGGAAATGTAAAAATAACTGAAAACAAATATTGGTAAAGAGTACCTATACGAATTCTAAACATAGATTGATTAACCCAATAATAGTTGATTTAGGCCGGGGAGTTAAAAAATGATAATTTAAATTTTCTAATTTCGTCTTCAAATTCTCCTATCCAATCATCTCTTGTACGACTTCTTTTTAGAATCTATTCTTTTAATCCTATATCAAAAAAGTTATCAGAAAGTTTAGCATTGCATGATTGGCATGTTGGGTAAAGATTATCCGAATTATGAATAGTACTAAAGTTATGTGAAAATATATGTCCAAATGCAATGATATTAAACGTTGTTCTCTGTGATTCCGTTCGGATTTTAATCTAATACCCAATTTAAGTATATTTGGTTATATCTGCAAATCAACAGGCATACAAATACTCAATGGAGAGAATGATACTCAGACTACAGTTCAACATACCTTCTTATTGCAACAAAGATTAACCGATGTAAATCACCCCGATCGTTTAGTAATAACATATCCATACTTTGGTCATAAGTACTATTCTTCATCCCAATGGTCGACTACTATAGGCCAATACCAGAATATTTCTTGGCAGATCTCTATGCATGACTTGAATCTCCTAATGGGTTTATACCTATGATTATTTTTGGCTCATCTTTCTATACATCATACACTACTAAGATAAAAAATTAAATCTGAATTCGGCTATCTTTTTTACTCGATTAATTAACAAATAGGTTCCCAATAATAAAATCTAAATACAATGAGTAATCTCGATTTGTTAGACTTCTATTTTAGAACAACTATAGGTGTCACTCCAGGCATATCAAAAGATCTCTCAACTTATTTTATTTTGAATGTAATCTAACAAATAAATACAATTGAATTACACTGATCCTCGTTAAATATGTTTCTAGGTTAAAGGTATGAATATGAATTTGAGATACTCATGTAGACATCAGGCGAAATCTCTGAAGTTGAGTCAATTACTAGATCTCTTATTCCATTGAGGAAAAGTAATCCTGTTCACGCAACTAGAATGTCTGTTAGTACTTTATCACTTATATCCAATACCGCCTTCTTTAGATCTAAAAAATTTCCTTCTTGATTTGCATAAGCAAATGCATCTAATGGTGAAAAAACCATTGCTAAAGTCAACATACCCATGGTCATAAGCTTCGTTGTATTCGACATATGTACTAATTTTTTATATTCCTTTTATATGTATAGAAAGAACAGTTGTTACTATCATTATCATATATCTTATTATAAAAAATTAGATAATTCTATTTTTACAAATTTTACTTTAATTTATTGAAAATCAAAAATCCTAATAAGGACTATAAAAATCGATAGTACTTTTATAACAAAATAACTCTAATAGACCCTTATATTTAGAGATCTTACAACTATATCCCTCTTTTATGCAATGGATATAAATAAATTTGCTAAATTATTATATATTTAGAGAAACATTATAAATAATCTAGAATCAAACAAGTATAGAATTTGTTAGAATTCAAGGAGATTACTTACAATGACAATGAATTGTTAAAACAAAGTTTAGATATTTATTTGACTTATTTCCCACCTCAAGAAACTAGACCTTTGGAAAAAACTATCTCAATGATAGAAAAAGATAATAATTATCATATTATTGCAACATTACAAGATAACAAAGTAATAGGTATTTCTTTACTATATTTATTTCCATCTTTAAAATTTGGATTATTAGATTATATGGCAATTATAAACGAATTCCAAAGAAAAGGAATAGGAACAAAACTTTTTAGTTTTACATTTAAGATATTTAGTTCAAAAATCCCTGATGGGATTGGACTTTTGATGGAAATTCAAAAAGATAATGTGCAAAAAATTAATGAAAATGAGGTTAGAAAAAGAAGAATTAAATTTTATAAAAATTTAGGTTGTAAATGTCTGAATGGTATAAATTACTTGCTTCCATCTCAAATTGGAGGACATCCTGAAGAGATGTATTTGATGATTAAACCTATTAAAAATATAAATTCATTATCAAGAGATAATGTTTTCGAATTTGTAAATGCTATTTATTCAAAAATTTATAACTATAAATCAGAAAATTTGACTAATAAGGTATTTTATAATTCGCCACATCCAATTCCTATTGAAAGTTAATTCAAAATGAAGATTTTTCTCAATTAGATATCTATTCTGATATCTCTTGCCACTAAAGAAGTATCAATATATAATTAAAAAACTTTTGGTTTTAATAAATATCAGTAAGTAAACCAAATTTATATGAATATTCTAAAATTAGAATTGGAATATATCATTTAGAGATATGTCAAAAATACAAAACAATACCTGTGTTTTTAGATTCTAGAATCTTGTATATAGAGTTTATTGTTAGAAACTTCAATTAATTAACAGTCTGTGGTAATTTAAGATAATATTCACCTCCTTTAAAAAACCATCATTATTATTCAATATCGTATCATTATAGATAGAAACACAGAATTGTATCCAGTTATATACATGAAATATCTTGCACTTCTTTGATACAATGATAATAATCATCAAAAGTTTTTGTCCTGTTTTTCAAATACTGGTTTACTCTTTCAATCAAACATTTCTCTATTGAAGAATGTAGATAGTGTTTCAATCCAATTATATTACAGACTTCATCATATCACGGAACAGCATCTGTATAGACGGTATGTTTTCCATATTTTGATACAAGAGATCTGATGAATTTTTGAGCTACAAATATGTTTATCTCTTGGGAAATGTAAATTCTATGTACAGATTTATTTACTGGTTCTATATACATCCATATCCAGAACTGCTATTTTTCGATCTGGATAATTGTTTCATCGATAATTAAAGCAGTTACTCTTTTTCTTTTGTAGATCTGACAGGAACCTAATCATCGAATTCAGTTCCAAACAGAAACATAACTTCTCTTCTCTAGATATAATCAATGCATGGTTTACTTTTATTACGTAAACTTAAACCTAGAAAGCATAGATAAAGAGAATACATAACAATAAAAGTGAATGTTTTATTTCTTTCCATTTTAATTTTATTCACATCATATTTAGAACCTTCTTAACTGTAGCTTTTACTGCTTAACTTAACAGAGACATCATAGTAAATAGATTTTAGATTTTAGGTCTTTTAATTTAACCTCTAAAACATATAATGTTTAAATTTTCATTTTTTAATAAATATAGTAAAAATGTAGAAAAATTAGAAATTATGTCCATTCCCAAACCTTTACAACACCATTACCAGATTCATCTACTTCTGCTTCAAATATTCCTACCATATTGTTTAAGAAAGCAAGTTTGTCTTGTGAAGATGTTTTATAAAAGAATGATCCACGGTAACTAGTACTGATTGATTGATTGATTACTCTTCCTATACCAAATCCCCTAATGGTAGCAGTTTCCTGACCATTTTGGGTAGTAATAATATGTTTTCCCTCAGCATAAACTACATCTTTACCTACAGGAATAGTCCAAAAAGTTGCTACCATTGTTATTTCGATATCTTTAAATTTTCCTTCTTCTGTAAAAGTGTGTTCGATTTTATTTTCGTCTGCATTTAATACTCTTGAATTTGTAGTTCTGTTTTTTCCTTCATATATTAAATAACCTAACATAACTAATAGTATCTAATTCTTCTTTTTATATTTTGTATTAGATTTAAATTTATTATAAGGTCCTCTTACATAATATTATTAATAAAAAAATTATCAGAATTTATGATTTAAGGAATTTTTTCCTCTTTGAAGATGTTTACTAATAATAAGTCATATAAAAAGTAGCAAAAATAAGCTTTAAACCTAAATAATTCACAACATAAAGTCTTTGCAATACAACATACTTATTCAGGTTCAATTTCAGAAATCAATACAACTTATTATAACTTAAATGATTTGTCAGACAAGACTATTTTGTTCTCTTATAGACTAGATAGAATTGTAAAAACAGAAAATACAACAAACATTACAGATAATTGGTCTATAGGCGTAGATAGTTTTGCAGTTGATGCTCATAATGATGTATTAGCTGTAGATCAGTCAGAAAACAAGATATCATTATTATTGAATTATTTAATCCATTTTATGATATAAATAAAAAGACATTAGAGTATGATGTAATTCAAGATAATTCCACAACTGTTGATTTACTAAACGATTTTGGACAGATTACTTTGATTATTTATGAAGAGCATCAATTTTGAATGAAAATATTACAAGATCGATTATAATAACAAAGGTTTGTATTTACTCAAGTCTGCATTCCCCATAATTTTAGAAATATAAAATACAGAATATTCTTTACTCAGATTAGTGAGACTTAACTACTGGTAGGTCGGGAGTAATATCGATAGCGGTGCGAAAATAGGTGTCCAATATGGCAAGGCTTCTTACTTGTATTCAGTTATTTGTATATAAATTATAATTTATTAGTAACAAAAGACTATTGTCGTGGGATTATATTTAAATCATACATAACTTCCAATACAAAATTGAGTGTACTAATTGTAGTAAAGTCTGCTAAAAATCCACTGGCATAGAGAGTATGATGTCCTAAAGGTAATCCTTTTAACATGACAAATCTGCCATCTGATATATCTTCCATTGCTTGTGAGAGTGTACCAAGAACATTCTGTATTTATCGATCACTCTATTCATTCATCTATGCCTATAAGATACAAGAATCAAAAGCACGATTCTATCAAAATTGGAGGTGCATCAATCTTAAGTTACCATCAATGACTTTATTTCTTATTGGTTTGATTATAAACAAGTTATGCTATACATCTTTGATCGTAATTAAAGAGAAAGATAATAAACATGTTTTTTTTAATAATAAAAATAACATGAGAAAACTATCTCAATGTTATTTCATAATGGTTTGCATTGTTCTGTTAGCAACTACTTGGTTTATTTATAATAGAAACAAAATCATAAATATCAAAGGGTTTTAAAAGCACATTTTCATCTTTTATTCCCATTGGATCTATTATTTTTCTTATATTATTTAGTGAATTGGTTGTAGTAAATATGATTCTTTTATGTGGATATCTATTACGAATTTTTTGTGCAACTTCAAAAGCAGAAATATCGCTTAAATGGGTATCTAATATAATGATATCATAATCATCATTGTTGTCATTTGGATTAGAAAAAATATACTCTAGACAGCTGTTACCATTCTCTACAAGCTTTACATCTGATATTAGAAAATCAAGATATTTTGTATATATAGAATACAAACACCGAATATCTGGTTCTGGTTCTACTATAAGGATTCGTTTTTCTTTTTTCTTCTTTTTGTTTTCTATATTTTCACTCGAATCAATAGTTATTGTATGCATCCTATTAAGATGATATTTTGTATCTAATAGTGAAGGATTATCAAGCACACATCGAGGGTGAGGACATACCACAGTAATATTCTGTTGAGTTTGTATCCATTCAGTTGTAGTTTCATGCCACCACCTTTCTAATACTTCACATTCTGCCAAGTGATTATTATATGACAAAAAACATGCTGCATCGGCGAATGTTAATATTGCGTCTTTCTTTCCTTGAGATTTGCGATTCTGTAGAGTTTTTTCCATTTCTTTCTTTAAATTTTTAAAAGGTGTAAGATCTAGATGTAATGCTGATTCATAATAAGACTTAAAATCAACAATTTGTAAATCACCATTTTCAATATTTTCTTTATAATTATCAATTTTAGAGGATAAAGCCGAAATATTAGAGCTACTTTTGCTATCATAAGCATCGATAGATGCATAAATGCAATGATATCCTTTTTTTAAACCCTCATTTAAATAATTTATAGCAGCATTATTACGTTCATGATCATCGTTATAGAGTAACATTACATGTTCATTTAGGGGTATACTGTCTATGCTAGAAGAAGCTGATAAAATGGACATGTTAAATTAATAATTACTTATTATCTATTTATAGATTAATATATATCATATATATTGAAATTCCCCACCTAATTAGTAAACAATTCTCTTATCAATCCTATATAAAAAAAAATGTACCTAATCTCAAAAATTGTAAAACAGCTTGGTATTTGGAAATATAGTACTAAAAAGACTAAAGAATTTTACATTTTGGTAAAAATAATTCCAAGTTAATTTCGGGTAAGATTATTTGATTTTTAATAATGATGTTAAATAATATATTCAAATGGTTTTTGTTATTGTATAATTAGGATTAAGAGATGATATGAACCAACTGCTTATAAGGAATATTTATGATTAAATCTATTTGTATTTAAGGATCCTTCTTTACCGTAAAGAAGAATAACACCCAAACTACCGGAAAACGGAAAATAATTTGAACAATTCTGATTTTAATCCAGGTTTAAATACTGAATTTTGATTTAGATATAAACATCATATTTAGTTAATTTTAACGGTATAAATTCTCAAATATGCCATAAATTCTAATCCTACTCGTTGTTTCTAACTCTTCATGATCAGGGTTACTTTAGAACAACTAGTATTATTTTAGATCTATCGCGGTATTTTTTATTTTTAACAATAAATTGAGAACTAGAATAAAAGCAAAAATGCTTCCAGACCTCTGAGTCAGTATATTCCTTGGGCTCGTCATTTATTCAAAACCTTATCTTGGTTGATTAACTTAATTCTATTTTTGAAAAAAATAGTATTTTATAATCCTGTTTAGAAATAAAAAATAAAAAAAATTGTTATCTATTGGATTGCTATCTTATGAATACTATGCACACATTTGAATACACATCTCTGCACTTGGAGGACAAGGAGATTCACAGGACATGTAGATTATCTGTTGGGAAGGTATCTTATTGATATTATCAGCCAAAAAATCAACAGTAAAGTCTTCTTCTCCTATAACTTGGTCTAGATCTAAGAAGGCAGACGATAGTAATGCATATACAAATGTCATCATTACAAACAATAGTGACGGAATTGCGCTAAAGGACCTATTTTTCATCATGCTTTTCTTCAATACTATATGTACTTTTTAATATAAAATAATTTTCATACTATTTGGACAATTATTCTAGAATAAATTTCGGAAAAAACATACGAATTTTATTCATTTTTTAAAATACACAATAACCTAAACTAATAGAATAGTATCTTGCCACGAGATTAAAAACAAGATAAAAAATAATTTCGGCGCCGAAAAATTATAAATATAATACAGATCTAATTAGCTTCCTATTATAAGAACAATAAGTACTTAATGCTTTTTGTAATTGGTTTATAACAATATTTACATTCTCCATTAGAAAAAAGTTTGGGACGAACTAAATACTATTTGAAGACAGAATAGAATCTTTTGATAATTATTATCGATGTCTGCAAAGAAAGGTTTGTAATATCTTTAATATACATCCATATACAATTCTTTAGTTCCATGGATAATAACATTATATAAAATAATAATGATTTTTGGTTATTGGAGGTGAGTATTATCTTAAATTGACAGAGCAAGATAATTAGATTATTGTAATCTATAATTGTTTGCTGATTAGATTAACAGAATTTTAAATTAATAATAATCTTTAAAAGAAAAACTTTCTCCATGTCTAAATACATTAAAAGTTCTTTTTACAATATTAATCGAATTATCACATGAACGTTGATTAATACTGTCACATATTAATTTAAAATTATCGATATTATATGATCTATTATTTAACATACCCGTAATTATCTCCTTTAGTAGAGGAATTAATGCTTTTCTACCTCCATATATTCCATTTTTATTGATAAGCCAAAACATTTTTGTCGGATCGTAATTTACTGGGAAAATCATTTTTCTTATATTTGTTATTTCATTAGAATCAAAATGTCCGATAGTACTTATCCATCCATTTGAAAATTTATTTGCTAATTTCGCGAATTTGATACAAGAAATACATCTATTATCAAATATCAATAACGGTTTATAAAAAATAAATGACATTGTTAACATATGTTATATACCCTATATTCTATTTAAATATGCCTTACCAAATTATAGATTATACCATTTATTATGTAGAGAATTATAAGGCAATCTAGAAATTGAGTATGCCCATCATTTAACTATACTTTTCTCATGGTATTGGTATGGATTATCATTGAAGATAATAAATATTTGATGAGAAAAATCCTTGCTATCTAAAACTCGAATCAATGTTTCCATCATTTTAATAATATTCTTTTCTAATACTGCCTATGAAAAGTTATATTCAGATATAAATCAATTTAATTACTTATAAAAATAAATATCAACAGCAAATATTGATATAAAGTCATATATACATATACAATTGTTTGTTTAATAGTTAGACTTGTTATCTCTAGAAAGACATATAAATATTCAAAATATATTTTTTCTTTACCATCAATTATATGTATTTCAAATTTAAATTATAAAAATACTAATCTAATTACTTTTTTATCTTATAAAGTGAAGAATAATAAAAATTTAGAATTCTATAACTCTAACAAGAGTTATTTAATAGGATTTCAAGTGTAAAAATCAAGTAGGATTATTATTAAGAAAAATCATGAGGATCCTTATGAATATTCGATATAAAAATATCGTTGGTTTTATTTCTTCTACTATATTTTGGTGGAGAGAAATTAGGGATATAACATAGAGTATTTCATAAATAAAATTTATATATTTTATTAAAACCTATTTTGTATATGACATCTGATTCTCAAATTTTTGATATATATTCACTCTTGTTAAATTTACCTGAATCTGATTATTTTCGTAATATTTTAACCACCTCTAATATGGAGGTAGGGGTAATAAAGCTGAAAAAAAACCAACAAGATACTCAACAACCTCATGATTTTGATGAAATTTATTATATTATTAGTGGAAATGGATCATTAGATATAGATGGAACTAAAAATGATATCTGTCCAGGCAAAGTAATTTATATTCCAAGAAAAATCCCTCATTCGTTTCAATCACATAGTAATGAATTAATTGTTCTATATATTCTAGCATGAAATATTTCATAATCTAAATTATCTTTGGTCAGCTATAATATAATTTTTTAATTGAAACTGGATCGTATTATTATATATAAAAGGTTAATAATATCAACATTAGAAACCTTGCATTAAAATACAAAAAAACTACGAAAATTTCAACTCTAGACTCTTTTTAGAATAATAATTAGAATAATATTTTGCTTAACTAAAAATAACTTAAACATTTTTTTATGCGTTACTATTAACAAGAAATTAATTAATTATTACAATTCTTTAATTAATGATCCTAGTTTATGGACCGTTGAAAATGACAATACCAGAGGATTTGATAACTAATATTCTGGATTAATAATATTGAAACAATACAATCTAGTAAAGAATAAGAAGATAGAACTTGATATTAAAATACAAATCTAATTAGTCAACCTTAAACTTAAAGTATTTTTTATATTTTCTATCTCGAAATTTATCTATTATATTGCATTACATTAGATAATTCAGTTATCCAATCCGGTTTTATATTGAATTTTTCATGATATTTTTTATCGCTTCCATGTTTTGTGCTTCTAACAAGCAATATAAAACTTTTCTCTAAAGAAATTGTTGATATATCTTACTCCAAATTTATTAGTAGATGTATGTGTAATTTTGGATATTCCCTCATTCATATCGGGGATTTTATTGACATACATAAATATAGGCATGAATTACAGAATAATATACCAAACAAGGTTACTTTAACATTCTGGCTAGTTCCAAATATAGTATTTGTATTATTATAACTATCTAAGAGGAACAAATGAAGATTTAAATTAGTATTATATTCCTCTAATAATGAGATTAAGATAAAATCCTCAATTGTTTGTGTTGTTCAAATAATATTGTTAGAAATAATGATTCTGTTGAACGTTCACTTCCCATTGCTTTGATGGAAGATAAATATTCATAACATGACTTTAACATCTGTCTGAATAATTCTCTGTCATTTTTTCGTAGACCCATTGAAAATTTCTGCCATGATTGTATTTCTTTTGATAGTATTACACTATCAAGAGGTTGATCGAAATAACTATCTAAAGTTGTATTGATTTTATTTTGAGTATTATTAAACTGGTTTCTGTTGTTTTCTTTTCGTTCCTCAAGTTGTTTATAAAGATAAAGTGTTATAGACATCAAAATGGGTTGTATTCTAATTGGTTTTACAGACAAAGTACAAGCAGTATTATAGAGTAAAGGAATTGAAAACATCGAAGTGAATATTTTTTTGTCATCTTTTCCAAGTTCAGACTTAAATGATTTCCATCTTTGTTCTTCTAACATTAGAGCAATTCTAAATGAAGGAATCGTTCTACCCATTCTTAATAGCAAAAATATACACTGATATATTCATTGGAGAACTTTGGCGAGAGGGGGTATTGTAAGAAGAATCAATAGTAGTCACTGTTCCAAGTATTGATTTTTAGGTTTAAGGACAATATTTACAAGTTCACAATATACTAGATGTTAGAGATCGATAAGTTCGTAAAGAAGATAACATTAGAAGATATCGGAATACAAATCTAACCTTATTATTTTTGCTAAATTCATTCCATAAAATCTAATGGTTATGGTTATGATATTGTATATAGGTATGACTTTACGAAAGGGTATGGAAAATAGATCCGTTGAAAATCAAAACAGGGTCGAAAGTCCAAAACGATGGAGTTAATTTATCAAATGCTGGGGTGGGTTGGGCTTATGGTCCGGGATCTGGGCTGTAACCTTCGGAATCATAGCAAGTGAGATACTGATGGGATGATATAATATATCCAACCACTTTATTTTTAGTAGTTTACGATGCTAACCACCAATATTAGAATGCATATCTAGCAAATATTTTTTATTTTATTTTAGTTTATTTGTTATTAAAAGTTTGAATGCCTACTGGTAGGTGTATATTTTAAATAGAATAGTTGTCAAATGGTTATATGCAAGATTGTGAACATTTTCAAGGAATACAAGAAAGTAAAGTTCATCCAAATACCAAAGGGTGTGAAGAATGTGAAAAAGAAGGTTCTAACTGGGTAGCATTAAGAATGTGCCTGATATGTGGGCATGTAGGATGTTGCGATTCTTCAGTAGGTATTCACGCAACTAAACATCATCAAAAAACGGGACATCCAATTATGATTGAAATACCAAATAGATCCTGGAAATGGTGTTATTTACACAAACAATATGGATAGATCCTCTCAAGTTTATACTTATACTATGATCTGTTGAAGATATATTTTTTATTATTTTGCTAAAATTTATTTAAAATAGTTTAAACAATAACGTCATTATAACTATAATTAGAATTATAGTTGCAAAAATTATTAAAAGAAATTCAATAAAAGCGATATCCAAATCAATTGATGTGGTAAGGGGAAATGGAAAAATGTAAATAAATCTATCCTTTGCTTATTTCGTTTATCTGTTATTTTTCTATTGACATATTGTAAATGTTGATCTGCAAATCTAAGAAGAATGGAATAGCTGTGATTACTAAAATCATATCAATAATTATTATCACTGAGGCGTTTCTGAATTTTATAATGACTTACAGTAATCTTATTTCTTGTTATTTTATGTCATCTGTGTGTTGATCATGGTTATTATGTTTATTATTAAATTTACACTAACTACAAAAATTCAATATATTTCATACATGAATAAATTTGATATTTATTGAAGATTATTAATATTTAAAATTTAGAGTTCACACATATAGGCCTCATAAACCAAACAATACGAAACAAATTATGTCTTGTTTAGTGATACATATCAAATATTTGATTTATTCAGTATATTTCCTGGAAATCATTGCTTTATTCAGATAATCTATTAAGTCTTACTTTCAAATCTGTAAAAATAAAATTAGAGTGTTACTGATTCAAAAAATTGTTATTAAACCTTAACTATTTAAATCTCTGCAATTCTATTTATCTTCATGAAAGTTCAAGCTTATGCAGCTCATAAACCAGGTCTAAAATTAGAACCATTCGAATATGAATTAGGTTCCTTGAATCCAGATGAAGTGGAGATCGATATTGAGTATTGTGGGATTTGTCATAGTGACAAAAGTATGCTTCTCAATGAATGGGGATTTACCAAATATCCTCTTGTCCCTGGACACGAAATAATTGGTAAAATATCTGATATAGGACACCAGGTCAAACATTTGAAAGTTGGACAATATGTTGGAGTAGGTTGGCGTGCACGGTCGTGCATGATTTGTGATCAGTGTTTAACTGGACAACATAATCGTTGTTTGAGGGGAAAAGATGTAATTGTTGGAAGACATGGAGGTTTTGCAAATAAAGTACGATGTCAATCTGTGTGGGCATTTCCTTTACCCCCAAATATAGATGTTAAAAGCGCTGGTCCATTGTTTTGTGGAGGTATTACCGTCTTTAATCCTCTTATCCAAAATAACACCAAACCTACCGACCATGTAGCGGTGGTGGGTCTAGGTGGTTTAGGACATTTAGCGCTTAAATTCTTGAACGCATGGGGATGTGAAGTTACAGCTATGTCTACCACTCCTGAAAAAGAAAATGAAGCTAAAGAATTTGGCGCTCATAATTTTTTGAATTCAAAAGATAAAACTCATTTAACAAAAGCTAAAAATACATTTGACATGATTCTAGTTACTTCAAACGTGAATCTGGATTGGGATGCATATATTAGTACACTTCGTGTTGGAGGTAAACTACACATAGTAGGTGCTGCCCCGCAGATAAATATGCAAATATTTCCTTTAATTTCCGGTGAAAAATCAATAGGGGGGTCTCCAATTGGAAGTCCTTTTACAATTATTAAAATGCTTGATTTTTGTAGTCGTCATAATATCTCACCTACTGTAGAAGAATTCCCTTTATCATCTGTTAACGAAGCTTTGGCACATCTAGAATCTAGGAAAGCTCGATATAGAATTGTTTTACGAAATACTTAAATAAATACATCTATTTTTTCAAAAATAGAAAATATAAATGATATGAAATTGGACATAAATAATAAATCTTGATAAAAATTAATACATTTGTATGTCTAATATAATATTCACGAGTAGAGATTGTATGTAGATTTCTTTTAAAGATCTAAAACCATTAAATAAAGTATAAAAAGCTATTTTCATTTAATACATATCATAGCTTTATATTGAATTATATTTGAATCATGTTGTTTTTGATTATTTTTTATGACTTTTCTTATTTATTCCGGTTACGTAATTAAACACAATTGTTAGTTGAGATCATTGTATCCTTACAATAATTCTTTTTCTAAAATTAAACTAGTTTTGATTCTAGAAAATCATTTTGAAAATAGTATAAGAAATGATTAGATTTAGTTCTGATTTTTATAAACTCATTAGATGATATATCCATTTTTAGCGACCATTATATCCACTCTTTTAAATTATATACTTTTAAATAGGAATCCATATCCAAATGCATTTAATTTATTACCTAAGGATAATATCTAGGTAAATATATAAACGACAAGGCAATGAAAAATGGGTAAAAAAAAAGAAATAAGAATAATAAACACAAATGATTATCGGAATGAAGAGTATACTTTTATTAAAGATGAAAGTTTAAACAGTATACGAAAAGCAAAATCAAATGATGAAAAATCAGTTAATAAATCTAATGAAATAGTAGAAAAAAAAATCCATTTAAGAAAATTAAAAAACAAAGGAAGGAAGATCTTATCTAAAAGCATGCAAGGTCATTCGCCAATATACGAGTAGCTCAAACAATATACTTCTAAAATGGAGTAGTAATATTATAATAATCTCAAAATTTTTAAATTTTGTTATTAAAAAAATTCTTGCATAGGAACAGACCCAGCATTGACCTTATTTAATTTAATCCTAAAAATAAAACAATTCATAGAATATGGATAAAAAGCATATAATAGAGTTATAAATAAAAAATAAATAAGAAAAAAGAATCAAATATGGTCACTAAATATAAATTAGATGTATAATAAGGATCTTAATTTAGGATGATATTGATCTCCTCTAATCCAAAATAATCAATATTTTTATTTACTACAATATCGTTATATATAGATACAAAGCATTGTAATCAGTTAGATGTGTGAAATAGTTTACATTCCTTTTGTCTACCAGTATTGTAATCATCAAAACTTTTTATTCTGTCTTTCAGATAATGATTCACCCTTTCCATCAAACTTTTCTCTATTGAAGAATATAGATGGTGTTTCAATCCAATTATGTTCCATTCTTCACCTTACCATGTACCTACATCTGTGTAAACAATATGTTTTCCATATTCTGGTGCAAGAAATCTTATGAATTTTTCTGCAACAAGCATTTCCTCCCCCTGAAAGATAGATAGATTCGAAGCACAATGCTATGTACTGGTTCAATACAGAACCATAAATAGAAATATTGATTACCAATCTGTATAACAGTGTCATCTATGATAAAAACGGATATTTGTTTCCTTTTGTAGATCTGAGAGAAACCAACCTTTGTATCCAATTCTAAACAGACATGTAATTCCTCTTATCCATAAATACGATCAACGCTATAGATGTATTACGTCAACTTGCACCTAGAAAATATAGATAAAAAGAATACAGTATAATATAGTTTAAATTTTTATTTTTTTCAAATTTAATTTTATTCGTATTAAAAATAAGCTGTTCTTAGCTGTATCTTTTATTGTTTAAATTAATAGAGCCTAAGATAATTTCAATCGCTAAATAATTATTACGTTCATTTTAAAGTTTTATACATTTCTTTGGTGATTATGATCTCATTTTTGTGATTAACTATTGGTTTAGGATAATTTATAGACTGTGGTGGATTAGTAAAGTTATCTATAGACAAATCATCTTTGTGCCAGTTATTTATTGTATCATTGGATATTTCACGAAGCTCTGGAATCCATTTTTTTATATAAATACAATTAGGATCGAATTTTTTTTGTTGTAGCCATGGATTAAATATTCGGAAAAAAGGTTGAGTATCACATCCAGTTGAAGCTACCCATTGCCAATTGCCATTGTTTATGGCAGGGTCGTAATCTACAAGTTTTAATGCGAAATATCTTTCTCCATATCTCCAATCAACATGTAGATCTTTTACCAAAAATGAAGCTGTTATTAACCGTGCCCTATTATGCATAAATCCTGTTTCATTTAACTCTCGCATACCTGCATCAACAATAGGAAATCCTGTTTTTCCCTTACACCATGCTTCAAATTCCATAGGATCATTTTTCCATTTGATAGTATTTTTTCCACTATATCTTTCTTGAAAATTATTACTAAACACAAATGGAAAATGAAACCCAATATATACGAAAAAATCTCTCCAATATAATTGTCGTAGTAGAGGATGATTCTGTCCTAATCCATTATGTATTGATGAATATACTTCTCTAATAGAACATAATCCAAATTTGAGGTAGGAAGAAAAATAACTTGCCGATCTATAAAATGAATATTTTGTTTTATTAATGTCATATTTTTTATTTGTGGATATTAATTTAGAAACCAATCTAAGATAACTATCTCTTGATCCTACCAATATTTGTGAATTATAAAAGCTATCTTTCTGTCTAGGGTTAATTAAAGAAAAGAATTTATCTAAATCATAAATAACTTTTATGTTAACAATATTTCTTAATTTTGCATCATCAAAGATAGTAACATTAGATAAGAGTTTTTCCATATCAAGAGAATTATTTTTTTTTAATGGTAACTCTATGGCTTTATTATAATATTGAGAGAATATTCTATACGGTTTATTGTTAACATTCAAAATTTCTTCCGGTTCATTGATGAGTATGTCTTTACATTCTATAAATTTAATATTAAAAGATTCACAAATTTTCTTAATCATATTATCTCTCTTTCTGCTATATGGTGTATAATCCCTGTTAACAAATATTGTCTCAATATCCTTATCTATTTGAATTATTTTTTTTATTATTGATGATACATCTCCAAATACAAAAACTAATTTTTTAGACACGCTAAAATTTCTCTCGCTTTTTTTTGTTTTCTCATTTTTAAAAATCGGTTTTTCAAATTGCCTTTGAAGATTCAATAACGATTCTCTTAAGAAATTTAATAAATGTATTCTCTGCTGTCTTCTTCTTAAAAGAATATGAGGATCTATTGGTAAAGAAAAAGAAGTATACGAAGATTTTGTGGATAGTATATTACTGTCTAAAATATAAAAACAATATACAAAATCTGAAGATAATATAGCATTTGTTAAACCTGTATTATCTTCAATCCTTAAATCTCGTCTAAAAATAAAAATACTTTTCTTATATAACGGTCTTATCAATTTTTCTTCGTTTTTCATGTAATTTACCTAGTACTTATATAGTTTCATTAGATATCTAACCTGAAAACTCGATTTTTAACTACTTTTCATAATTTCTCTGCCATTGCATTTCTGCATCTAAAGGTATGAGATTACTAATTCCTTCTATGTTCTGAGTATATCTATCGATAGAATTTGTCATTTCCTATCGATGATTTCAAAAAAACAATATGTCGTAAGTAAAGGATATTTTTTTAAAGAAATTTTACTAGCTGCTGTTTTCTGTTTTTTATAATCCATATCCAACAGAACATATGCCTTATTGATTTGATTTATTATTTAAGAGTTGTAATGTTTAGTCTTGCTCTTAAAATTCATATATTCGAATACGGCTCAGTATATAACTAGGTAGTTACAAAAGAACAAATCTTATATAATATTCTGTTATTTGCTATTTATAATGAGTGCGAAATCCAATTTACCATTTGAAATAGTAGAATCGGACAAAAATGTTAAAAATCAAGTTACAGCAGGTTTAAAAAAGATAGAAATTTTTGTAAGTCCAGAAAAGGTTGACGAAATAATTACAGAGATTGAGAGTTTACAGCTAGAAGCAACAGTATATGATTCACATGGATATGGAAAATCCAAACAAAGGATAAGATCAGGAAAAGCAGGAGGACAGACTGCCATAGTATCAACAACACGTAAGACTATTGTTACTATAGCAGAGTCTGACATTCTACAGGAATTAATAGAAAAACTCAAACATGTAAATGATAGTAGTGATAAAAAAATCGGGGTTATTTCCATACAACCAGTCGATGCCCTAGTACATATGTAACTTTTTTAATCTTATAAAAATAACAGGAGCGTAAATTTACAATTTTCATTTTCATTTTCATTTCTTTATATATCTAAAACTAATGATCGTTTTTGATTTATCTTGCTAGCTATTTTACTCTTGATTCTTATCGAATGATCTTTAATAGTTATCTTGTGGTGTTATTTCTAATTCGATATAGTTAAAAACATGGTAAAGTATAATGATCCATTTTTCTTTTGCTATATATTCTAGATTTTATAATCATTAGATTATCTATTATCCTGAAAGAAAGAGTGGATCTAGAGAATATTATTTTTATAACATGAAGAATACTTTGATTTTTTGATGAAAAATAAATTTGAATCTATTTCCTGAATATGAAGTTATGCTTGAAGGATGTATGATTTTTACTTAATAATCTTATTTCTTGATATTATTCATGAATGTTTTGTAAAATATAAATCCATTACTTGTGACAGATTTATCCAATTTATTATATTTTTTTTCTATTGGTTATGATCTTCGATAGACTAGAATTTAGGAATAACCTGAAATTCAATTATTTAGAGGATATGCTACATAGATTAGATTGCAGTATAAATGGTTGGCAAGTCAGGAATTTTAACGTTCAGATATAATAGATACATAGTATAAAATTATATTTTTCATATTTGTTTAAATTTGAAACTTATTATACTACTATGATATCCTAAGAGTGTGTAGGTATTAAACACAAATCAAATTTTAAATGGATTATTGAATTTAATTTTATAAAGATTGACATTTACTATTTACTCTCTTTAAAAGATTATAAAGATAGATTCGCATATTCTTCTATGGTAAAGTTCATGGTCGGTAAAAAATCTGATCTTGGAGAGGGCAAAATGATACATATAACTGCAGGAGGAAAAGAGATTGTGGTTGCAAACATCAATGGAATCTACTATGCAATAGGTAATACATGTACGCATTCAGGAGCTGAATTACATGAAGGTGAATTGCAAGGTAAAGAATTAAGATGTCCGTGGCATGGCGCAAAATGGGATATTACCAATGGAAATCTTATCTGGTTTCCACAAAATCTTAACCCAGTGGGTAGTTATCCTACAAGTATCGAACAGGATACTGTTTATGTGGAAATATAGCTATTTAAAAATATTTTAACTACATAATTTTTAGTTTTTTAACAAATAACAGTTATATGTAATTTTTATAAAGTGATAATAGTATGGAAATTTTACAAGAATCTGAATTAGCACGATATTTGTTTAATAGATATTCTTTGAAACCAAAGAATTGGAATTTTATTATATCTTTATCCCAAGTTCATGATTCATTTTTTGATGCTATAATTTCAAATCCTGATGAAATTTGGCAATTAAAGATCGACTCTATCTATAAACCAAATCCTATAATCATGGGGGCTAAGGTTGATAATGATCTCTCAAGAGTTGAAAAACGTTTCAACACTACAACCTCTTTTGGATATCGAAATTTAGAGACAAATAAAATAATGAATTTTCTTAAAAACCTGTCAATGGAACAAAATTCTAATTCAATCAAAGAAAGTGAAGTTAACACACAACTTAATTCGTTACTATCTTCAATAGAACCTGTAAAACCTATTGCAGGCAAGGATTACATATACGGTCCATTCCTTTTTACGGAAAAAAGACTTCCCAATTTTGATAAAACAAATCAAAAAGTATCAGAACAAATTTCTTCAAAAATGAAGGAAAAATTAAGAATGAGATATTCTTCTTACGGATAATAATACAGAAGATTCAATTTTATTTTTTAATTAGACCTTGTTTAATAACTTCCTACTTCTCATCCTTTTGACTAGTAAATAAGTTATAGTTAACAATATCGTAGCTAATAAAATTGTACTTATATCTTGGTTATTAAAATGAAATGAACACATAATTTCCTTTGTATAACAACTTAAACTAAAGAATATCACATTCCATAATGAATGAGCTATTATAGCAAACCATCCTTTTCTGCTTATCCATGTTCTTAGGCTGAAAAATAACGATGGAATAACAAACAACCAGTTGGCATAGTCTAATTGATTTATGTCGATTGTATTTGTGTTAAAAATATGTAACATGCCCCATATAATTCCACCTATGAGAGGGAGATAATTATTTCCAAATAAATAAAAGGGGATTCCAAAAAAAAGTGATTCTTCAATTGGCCCAGCCATAATAACCGGAATTAAGGAATGAGGTAAGGATGGATCCTGGTAATCTTTAACGGTGTTCTCTATTATAGAAGCACCTATTATAGAAGCGATTACACCTATCCCATGAAAGACTAAGAACATTAGAATTAAATACTGAATCGATGTACTCTGAAAAGGAGATATCCAATTTTTTGGATTAAAATCTTTGATCAAAGAATGGATAAGTTGTGTTACCATTATATGCTATTCTTGAACTCAAATATTATATTTAAAAATTCAGATATCTTTCAAGTTTGATTTCACAAACATTTCAAGATAAATATAGAGTATTTTTATAAATTACTGTTTACAAAGTGAGATATTATATCACTATCAAATTTAGTTCATCGTCATTTTTTGAGATTTCTAATAATGATGAAATCAAAGTTTCTCTTAAGAATAAACCTGAGCGTGGTAAGGCTAATAGAGAATTAATAAAAATATTGTCAAGATATTTTAGAGTTTCAACAGAAAATATTACAATAATATCAGGTTTAAATTCCAGAAAAAAAATAGTGGAAATAGAAAAATAAATTCTTTTTAGGATACATTTAATTAGCTTTTTAAATGAATCGTAAAATAATTCTGGATGATAAAACAAATTTAGGATACAATTATATCCTTTAAAAGAAAAGAATGAGATTCATGAAAGTACTTACGAAATATCTTACATTTAATACTCCTAATAGAATAGATTTTATAAACATAACTCCAGACGTGAGAAAAGTAGTTGACGAAAGTCAGGTAAAAGAAGGACTATGTATTGTTAATGCAATGCACATTTCTGCCAGTGTTTTTATAAATGACAATGAAGATGGACTTCATCATGACTTTGAAAAGTGGTTAGAGAAATTGGCTCCACATGATCCTATTGAACAATATAGACATAATGATACTGGAGAAGACAATGCAGATGCCCATCTAAAACGACAGATAATGGGACGTGAAGTTACAGTAGCTATTACCGGCGGAAAATTAGATTTTGGTCCTTGGGAACAGATCTTTTATGGTGAGTTTGATGGCCGTAGAGCGAAAAGAGTGTTGATAAAAGTTTTAGGAGAATAATTTCCTATTTTATGAAAACATTATACTAATTAAATAACTAGAACAAAATCATATAATATATAATAAAAAATACATAATGATAATCAAAATAGTCAGGTTAATCTCAGACTACTTTAACTTGAATTTGTATAAAATTTATTTTACCTTTTACATTATACAAATAAACTAAGAATTTTATCCAATTGTTTATATTTATGAACACAAATGCACTTATACTATGGATAGGCATTAACTAGCATAAAATGATACTAGGTTATCTTTAAAATACTGTATAACTATTTCTATCCAACTTTTTTCTAAAGCAAAGTACAAACTATGTTTTAGATGTGAAACTGTACCTGGAATATACTACTAACCTAGTTCAGTACATGTAATATCTTTGCCATATTCTGATATCAGAATATGGATACAGTTTTCTTGAATCAACCTATTCCTTTGGTCTGTAATATCACTCCCAAGTACCTTTTTAGAGATTCATCACATATCCACAACTAAATATACTGTTTACCAATTTGAGCGATCTTTTCATCCTGATAATGCAGATTATCTTCTTGTCTCGGGAATATGTAATCGAACAAAACGTTGGTTGGAACCAATTGCATATCTACAGTACCATTAATTCTATTTTTGATCATTAAAAGAATACATTCTTTAGATATATTTTGTACGCAAAAGAAAATAAAATATTAACAAAGAACACATTACTCTCATTGGAGGTATTTTTTACTTAATAATCTAATTTTCATAGATTAGAAATAGAATATTCACAGTTAGTCCTTCCTTTAACTTAACAGAACAATCAAAACAAACGATATAGCTTAAATATTATTGTGGAAACAAGTAAATTCCCTACAGTAAAAACAGAAACTACATGATGGACATACAGGATTAGATAAATTAGGAAGAAATTCTGTATAGCAATTAAAACATTTCATTCTCATTTTCTTTCTCCTTGAAAGTAAACCATTTCGAAATATCCTTTATATCATCTTTAATTAACCCTATTCCAAGTCCTGTAAAAGTTGATAAAAGCGATGGAGATAATCCCCTTGAGAGTAGTAGAGTTAATAATAATATCCCTATTTCCCCATGATGTATGCGCCTGTTGAAGATATAAACTTCTTTTAAATTATTTTTCTTCCAATAATGTGTTAATATTTCAGCAATTATAAAACCTATTACTCCTGAAGCTATTATCGGCACCATATACCTAGTATTAATATCATCATTCTTAAATATTCAAGTGTAAATACTTTGTTGTTTCACCCTATATTGGTGAATTGAATTCTATTCTCTATTTAGTTTTTTGATATAAAAATTAAATAAGATGATTGATATATTAATGTACAATAAGGTGTAATATTATGAGTTTTTGGGATCAGGATGAAATTGAGGAATGGTTTAGGCGTATTACTGGAATGCCTTTAAGGCCACGTGAAAGATATGGAAGTAAAAATCTTTTCAAGGAAATGGATTCAATACGTGAAGAAACTGAAAGAATGTTTAGTGAACAATTCAAAGATATTGAATCGAGAATTCCAAAAAACCTAATTAAAGAATACAAGACCCCAGAAGGAGAAAAAGTAAGAGAATTCGGTCCGGTAGTTTATGGCTATTCCATGACAGTAGGCCCGGATGGAAAACCTAAGGTCAGAGAATTTGGAAACATACGAAGACAAGGTTTTAGTGGTTTTAAAGGATGGTTTCCTGAGCTTTCCTCTGAAATAGAACCTTTAGTAGATTTGACCGAATCTGAAAAAGAAGTAAAGATAGTAGTTGAATTACCAGGGGTAGAAAAGAATGAAATAAAGATAAATGCATTTCCAGATAAGGTTGATATCACCGCAATTAATCCTTCTAACAATAAAAGCTACAAAAAAACTGTAGAATTACCTGGAGATATTAACATAAAAACTGCAAAAAGTACTTTTAAAAATGGAATACTTGAAATCATTTTTGAAAAAGAAAAGGATACTAAAAATGGAAAAGAAATCAATATCAACTGATTTTTAAAATACATTTTTAATATCATTTTATTTTAATCTTCATTTTTTTTATGTATCGTAATTTTCGTTATTCTGAAAATATCAAAATATCACCATTAATAAAGAATTTTTACCAAGGAATATTAAAAACTTAAATTTATTTTACTTAATTTTTATATCATACCAATCAATATTTTAAAAAAGAATATGATGCATGACATTGAGAAGTACGTAATTAAATAATTCTTTCAGAATATTTCTACAACCATCTGACTATAAATATTGTCCTCTAGTTTAATACTCACGATTATATCATTCAATTATTTCAAATTTCAGTTCCTTTCTTTTACATGCGTTTTAATTCTTAAAAATCGAAAGGAAAATATTAAAATAAAAAGAAACTAGTTGCATATTAGATTTAACATAATAAAGTATTGACTACCAGAAAAAAATTATTTAGTTTCATGTTATTTTCTAAACCTGCTGAGTTGAGATGTATATATGCATATTTGAATCAAAATGAGCTGAAATCACTAGAATAATATTTATAGCGATGAGTGTTCACTACACTGAATCTAAGGTAGATAGCAATCTGAAGGGCCCGTAGCTCAGCCAGGTAGAGTACCGGACTTTTATCTTTATGGAAGAAATCCGGCTGTCTCGGGTTCAACTCCCGACGGGCCCG
>JALDRC010000003.1 GCA_031316115.1 Nitrososphaeraceae archaeon | reverse complement strand
TAACAGAACCGGATTTTTATGTAAAACATTGAATAAATACAACCACTATCAAATATTAACTTATGACTGGAAAAATTACAACTAGTCAATATATAGTTTAAATGCATTAGTAAATTATTGGTTGAATATCATGAAAACCTGAATTCTATGGATTACGCATTAAATGAGTTGGATAGCGGTAGATCAGAAATTTTTGTGTATTTGGATAGAAAGAAATTAAATAAATCAGTTACAATTATTCAAGGTTTAAGAGATAAAAACTTAGCAAAACAAATCTTAAAAGATCTAAAGAAAAAAATTGGAACTGGTGGATGTTTTAAAAACGGATTCATAGTTTTACAAGGAAAGCATAAAGATTATGTAAAAGAATATCTTAAAGATAAAAATATTTCGAGATAACGTTATTTTCACCAAAAAAAATATAGAAATAGAATTTATGACCAGTTTTTACTTTAAAACTTAAATATTTAGTTAGTTTTTTGACTAGATAATACTATGTTAGTCTATAACTGTCAAAGATGATAATATAAAACTATGGCAAACGAATTAAAAAAGATTGTTGAGCTGAATAAATCGGATTGGAATACTTTGGTTTTAAATTCTGAAATACCAGTATTAGTTGATTTTTGGGCGCAATGGTGTGGTCCTTGCAGATTGGTATCTCCAATTGTTGAGCAATTAGCACATTCGTTGGGAGGAAAAGTAAGAGTATTTAAAGTGGATGTTGATCAAAATCACGAAATAGCTGGAAAGTACAGTGTTCATTCTATACCTACTTTAATTTTATTTAAAAAAGGTAACGAAGTGGATAGAACTATTGGAGTATCTTCAAAAGAAAAATATGAAAACTTTATTAATACTGCTTTGGTGTCTCCATAGATCTAACTATTCTCTTTTTTGTAGTTACTCAAATTGATTGATGTATGTGGTAAGATTTAACTGATTTTATACCTCTATTCACTAAAATAATTTGCATATTGTTTGTTTTATTGACAAAAAGTTTTAAATTTCGTTTGCTTTCTGTTATTAAAATCTCAGATACCATGAAAAAAATGAGTTTCTATTGGCATTTCTTAAATACTGATTAGCGTTCTCGGTGTCAAGTTCATACCTATGATATCTATTATTTTTCCATATCATTTCTGTTTGTTGATGAGAATGCTAGCAGCATTATTAGATGAAATGATTCTATATTCAGATCTTATTATTTCTCTTAATAGCATATTTATTATTGTAAATTAGAGCATTTATCAAAAATAAATAAAAATATAGCTGCCTAGCGATCGATAAAATCATATTAGAAAAACCAACTGCTAATGTTCATTCTCCGTATCTTTGATCTGATTTATATTTTATTTTCATTAGAGGGTATATGTGATGCGATTTAAAAACTATTTTTCAGGATCGAATCCATGTTATACCCTAATTATTTCCAAATTAGGAATTTAGTTGGATCATAGTATTATCTACTTTGGTTCCCAAATCTTTCAGGATTGTTCCAAAATGTTCTAAAATATTTTTTGTACCTTGAGTCATAAGTGTTGAATTATCTTTTGAAATTGAAACAAATTCATCTCCAGCATTCATAATAGTCCTACTAGAATTTTTCAATTCGCTATTTGCCTTTTCTAATTCTGATAATGCTTCAGACTCTTTTCCATTTACGAGATATTGCGAGGCCTGTGATAAATAAGAATCAACAGAATTAAAATCTAGTTGCGTTTCAATTTCATTTATTAATTGTTGAAAATTTATATTAATTTTGTTTTGAATTGTCTCTTTTGCAAGTTCAAAATCTCTAATAAGTTGCTGAGTATCAGTTGCGGTTGTCGATTGAGCATCAACGAGATTAAGTTTCATATAAGAAAAGGAGACAATAGAAAGGACTAACGAGGCTGATATAATAAAAAGAATTCCAATTCTTTCCACATATTTAGGATTATTATACTAGTATATAATTATAATTATATCTCTTCCAGTTCACATAATATGACTACAATGGGTTAGCTAAAAGTGTCACGAATGATGAATTAGGTATCTATGTCAAAATCTCCTCTGAACATTCTATTATCGGCTCTATTAATTTAGGCAGACACAGCTATAGCTAAGAACCCTTGATTTATCATATGAATAAAATCATATCTGAAAGAAATAGGACAATTTCATTTATAGCACTCTACTTTTTACCTATATTTTCTTGTTTTAAGATTATATGATACATTTAAGGAATTGATCATGTTTAACGATGAGAAGAAGAGTTACGGTTCTTTTTGGAGTGGGATACGAAGGTTTGGTTCCTCTCATGGATACAAAAGGAAACGAGTATCTGTTTTTATCATAGGCTAAAATGTTATACAGATTGATAATTAACATTTCTGGTTGATGTTCTGTATTGAACCATCATATAGAGCTGTGTTTTCAATTTATATCCCAGAGGAGAGAAATGGTTGTTGGAGAAAAATTCATAAGATCATTAATTGCGAAATAGAAAACAAATTGTTTACGCAGATGGAGGTACATAGTTGATGAAGCGTATAACATAATTGGATTAAAACACTATCTGCATTCTTCAATAGAAAAAAGTTTGATGGAAAGAGTAAATCAGTATTTGAAGGATAGAATTGAATCATTTGATGACTATTATTCCTTTATCAAAGAAAAAGAATGTAATCTATTGCATGTATATAACTGGATACAATTCTTTGTTTCCATGTACAAAGATACAACAATGAATATTGATCATGATTTTTTGCTAGATATGAATTTTATCTTAAATTGAAAAAGCCAATTTTTGGTATAACATGTAATTTTAGATTATATATCTTAATTGATCAATACCGGTATTAATCTTTTTGACTTCCAAAAGACATTATTTTGAAAACATATTTTAATTACTTCTTTATTTGATATTTAAATAAAGAATAAAATGATTAAATATTTTTCCTTTTCATCAATTTTATTAATATTTTTTATTCTATTTTATTCTGATTCTATATCTAAATCTTTTGAGGAAGAAAAAAATTTATTTATTACTCATGGTGTTGCAAGTGGAGATGTTACAAAGAATAGTTCTATCATATGGTCAAAGTCCAACACAGATTCTATAATGAATGTAAAATATGATTATAATAAAGACTTTTCATCAAATCCACAGATCATGTCAATACCAGTAAATGAATCTACTTTTTTTACAGGACATATTAAACTAACCAATTTAATTAATAGTACTACATATTATTATCAAATTTGGTTTACTGAATCAAATAACTCTTCATCAAGTTCTAACTCGGTGATAGGAAAATTTAAAACAGCTCCTGATGACGGTCAGATGGATAATATTCATTTTACCATGGCAGGTGATTTAGGTGGATCTACTCTCTGCAGACAAGAAGGAATAGGTTATCCAATCTTTTCTATAATGAATAATATTTCTCCAGATTTTTTTATTTTTAATGGCGATCAAATTTATGCAGATAACAAATGTCCTCTAATTCCTAAATTTCCTTTTCCTGTAAAAAATTATCCTTTTTGGAAAAATATTAAAGGAGAATTCAAAAGCATTATGGATAAAGAGATAAACTGGGAAAATATAACTCAACTAAATGAGGCCTACTTAGAACATTGGAAATATAATAGGGCTGATCCATATTTGCAAACCTTTCTTAGCAATACTTCATTTTACTCACAATCTGATGATCATGAAGTAATAAATAATTATGGGGGAAAATGGGAAAATTATTCAATATCTGATTATCAATATGATAGAAATAGAAACAACTATCCTAATCTGGTCAATGTTGGAATAGATTTGTTTTTTAAATTTTCACCAATAGAAAGAAATCAAATTGAAAAAGACCAGATTTATAGATCGTTTAATTGGGGTAAAAATTTAGATTTATATCTACTTGACGCACATTCTTATAGAAGCCTTAATAATTTACCAGATACAAGAGAAAATAACAAAACATTATATGGAAAAGAACAAATTGATTGGCTGAAGAATAAATTATTATCATCTAGTTCTACATGGAAGATAGTTTCAACTCCAGTTCCTATAACAGTACCTAATTGTTTTTATGGACCAACCAAGCTTGGTGGGTGTGATAACTGGGCGACCAATAATAAAACAAATGAAACCTTTGTTATGGAAAGAAATGAATTTCTAAAATTCTTAGATAAATATAATATAAAAAATGTAATATTCATAGCTGGAGATGTTCATTTTGCAGGGACGGTAAATGTTACTCAAGACTTTGACGAAGATGGAGATACTTTTACATTTTATGAAATAATCAACGGACCACTTAATGCAAATACTTATAATATAACTATTCCAGTTGATACAACCATCAATGCAAAATATCTTTACAATGAAAGTACTCTATTTAATTTTGGAAATTTCAAAATTGAGCAGGATAAAAGTGATACCAAGTTTCATTTTCTATATACTGCAATAGATGCAAATGGCAGAGTAAGACCTAATTCAGATTTGAATTTAATTCCTCAATAATGATATTATATTTGTAAAATTTGTAATTATATATTATTATCTGTATTTGATTGTTAATCATAATGGTATCCGGTCCCACTTTATAGAAGGGTTCTAATCAAATTGGACACATTGTGATATTAGTTCTAAAATTGGATTCATAGGAAATAAAAAAGAAAAATAAATCAAAAAATTTAAAAACAGAACAAAAATTTGAGTAATTTAGTTTTTATATATTTTTTTGATTACTATTAGATCACAATTTACAAAAGAATACTGTCTTAGAAGATTAAGAATTTTTTTCAATCACTATTTAAAAATGATAAAACTTTTGGATAACATAATAAAGCACTATGAGCAGCTGCGTCAGTTCCAATTCCATAACTTATAGTTGAATCTCCTACAAAAAATAACCCTTTAATGTTGTCTATCGTATGAGGCATTTTTTGTTTCCAAACTAGCCCAGGTTCTTTAGATACACTTTCTACGATCTGCCAAGCCATTGTTTTTTCCCAGATCAAACAGTTTTCAAAATTAGGATATATTTCACTGATGTCTTTTTTGATCTTTTCTTTAATTATTGATTTATAGTTTGATGAATATGCTTCAGATCTTGTTACTGGTGTTCCTGCCAATAAAAGATATTCTCCTTTGGGAGAAACAGATCTAGTAATATTTGATATGAAAAAAATTCCCTTCACAGTAGACGATGATGATGTCGGAAATACTATCTGTCTTTGTTTTTTTTCAATATTTTTTGATAACCCATAATGGGTTTCTATTACTGAAGTACTTTTATTTAGTCTATTTACATTTTTGATAAAATTTTTGCCTAGAATGTTTTGATCAATTAAGTCACGAATTGCTAAATATACTGGCGAAGATACTATAACACAATCGCCTTTTATAATTTCTGAGGATAATGAGTTACTACTTTTCTCAATCCCTATTGCTTTATCATCTTTTATTATTATTCTTTTAACTATTCCATTTACTAGTATTTTTGATCCTGTAAATGAGGTTATATATTGAGCTAATAGTTTGGATATAGTATCATAACCTCCTTCAGATGGATAACCAAATTCACTTGTACCCCCTCTGAATGGATTAGCCTTTATTATTGTACGAATGAATTCACCCACAGCTACATGTTCTTGAGTGTCTGCAAAAGCTAACATACATATTGCATCAAAAAAGGAATTTGATCTTTTATCTAATTTTTTAGTAAGTTCACTTAGTGGCATATGATCCTTTTTTTCACTTTGTTTTAGAGTTGCAAAAGCCATCGGAATTATTAGCTTTAAAACTTGAAACCTATTTCTGAATGGTAATAAAGATAAAGTTAAAAAATCCATTAATCCTTTTGGATATTTAAAAAACTCTTTTTCATGATAGAAGAATATATCTGATACCTTGGAAAGTTTTAAAAGATTATGAATATTCAATAACTGAAGAACTTGATAAAGCGCGGATTTTTTATAAAAAGGCATTATATGAAAACCATTATCCAGTATATGATTTTTGAAAATAGTAGATACTGTTCTACCACCAACCTTTGACATTTTTTCATAAATTTCTACATTGATTCCATGATTTACCAATACTGCGCCAATACACAATCCACTAATACCTGCACCAATGATAATTACTTTTTTTGTCACTGAGATCAAAATTCTTTTTTTATATTTTAGTTATACAGAATTAAGAAGGCTAGTGCCTAATTTTATAAAATTCAAGTATCAAACAAATAGGGCTAAATAACAACTTTCAGAAAAATTCAAGAATAAACACATAATGGATCAAGTAGAAAATTTTGTTACAGTAGGAATACTCTTATGTTTCTATTCACAGATAAGTTAATCGAAGTTATAAATACATTTATTGATAAATATGCTTTGTTGCACAACTATGATTTTCGTAGATTTTGACTAAAAAAATGCATCCACAGTAAAGGAGAGAAGTTATATTTGCAATTTGTTCCTGGCAAAATTCCATATCATATTATCGATTTTCATAGTTGTGCAACAAAGCAGATAAATAATTAAAAATTCATAGAATTTATTTATTAGTTATTTTTTAAATTATTTTTAGAATTAACTATTTCATAATTTGTTATACGATTTGTTGTAATTACATAGATAGGGAACAGATTCATTTACCCAAATGGGTAACACTTTTTATATACTTGATTTTCTTGTTACCATTATTACTATTTAATCTTCTTTTCATAAGTAACACTTTAGATGATGCGTGACCATCTATACCACCTTGTTCTCTTCATTGTATTCCTTTTACAGTCATAGAGTATATTTTCATGTCACCTTCTCCATCAGAGATATTTTCTACCAATACAAACTCATTATTTACTAATTGTTAAATAGTTCTATCTTTCCCTGTATTTGTGAATATCATTTTGAAATTGGTTTATCTTTTATCATGTTCTTTTTCAAAAAGCGTTTGAATATCTTGGATTTAAACTGTTTACAATTATCATGCATTACCATTTCAGGATTAACGTGCTCTACAATGTGGTCTTAGTACATCTAAAACCTCTATGATTCTTTTTGTTGCCGACCTTTCAATTTATATTTTTATTTATTGAACAGTCATCTTCACAATTGATAAAATAATTCTTTTTATTTGAATTTTCAAGATAAAAATGTTACAATGTATAAATCTGTAACGTTGGATTAGGTTTTTCCATTGCAAACCCTTTCTCCTTTTTTTATTTCGTATTGGACGTAAATGGATCTTCCATCCATGTCCTTTCAATATTTGGTATAGTTCTGATACTAAGGGATATCTCCTTTAAACGCTTTAACCTGAATTTCTTTAATCTGCATTTGATATAATTACATCTGAATCTTTTAGATATACATAAATTCAGTAATTTTCTTCTATCTCTTTTATTACTTTTCCACGTTTTATATGATGTGGTTTTCTACTTCTATCATGTATAACTTCTATTCCATACTTTAGGTTCCTGTTCTTCCATTTCTTCTATGTCTTTCTTGATATCTAATACCTGGTACAGATATCAGATAGTGTATCTCCGTCTCATTCTTTTTCATAGATTAAATTCTATTTTGTTTACAATTCTATTTTGTATACACTTCATAGCAAATTACTAGAAAGTGGTACTCATTTCTGCAAATGAAATTATTATCTATCCTAGAAAGTATAACCAAGTGTATATTAATAATTACAATGATGTCTTATAGCTTAGCAATCTGAAAGTGGATATTATTTCCAAAATAAAGAAATAAATGGTTAAGGTTGATTTTCGAGAGATATTAAAATATTGAATCTCCTGCCGTACCTATTAACAGATAAGGCAGTTTTCTCATTTACTTTTTTATTTTTGATTCTAGAGGAAAGATCTGTTATATCTTCGATTCTTGTTTCATCTATTTCTTCGATAATATCTCCAGGTCTTATTCCAGCATCTACTGCCGGACTGTATTCTTCTACCTTTACTACTAGTGCACCTTCATTAGTTGGCAATCTATAGTACTTTGCGATCCTGTTTGTTATATTAATCGTAGAAACGCCTAACCATGGACGATTGACTTTACCAAATTGTATTAGCTCCTCTAATATGGTTTTGGCGGTATTAATAGGAACTGCGAATCCTATTCCATGAGCATAAGGAATTTTAGCGGTATTGATTGCAATTATTTCGCCATTGGTATTTACTAAAGGTCCACCAGAATTCCCTGGATTAATTGCTGCATCAGTTTGTACTAATTCTAATATCCCATCCTCAAATTCAATATGCCTATTTAAAGAACTAATAATCCCTGTTGTTACCGTAGGTCCTCCATGCAGTCCAAAAGGATTTCCTACAGCTATAACGATTTGACCAACTTTTAAATTAGTAGAATCTCCAAACTCTGCAGATGCAATAGTATCTAGTATACGGGTGTCATCTTTTTCAATTTTTAATACTGCAAGATCTGTGATTTTGTCAGTTCCAATTACTTTAGCATTAACTGTTTTACCATCATGTAAAGCAACTTTTAATCTTCTTGCATGATCAACTAAATGGTAGTTAGTAAGTATATGCCCTTTATCATCAATTATTGTACCAGATCCAACTCCTTCTATTGGAAATATTCGTAATAGCTGATCAGTTACCATTCTAACACTGGAAATATTAACTACATTTCTGCTAACTTTTTCAATCGCTTCTATTATTGCTTTTTCGTTTAACGGAATCATTGTTTTCCTCCTCCGTTTCTCTCTAATGGTGATTTTGGTTTAGATGGCGTTATGGGGGGTTTTTTAATTATTTGTCGATTTTTTATTTTATTAAACATGTCTAATAAAATATTAGATATTGCATGCTAAATTGATTAATATTAAAAAAGTCAGTCACACATTAAATAAATGACATCGATTCATATTTATAGAAGATTTCAAATCTAACTAGACCAATAGTGATGTTAGTGATAAAAATTATAAACAATACAAAAACATAATATAATACTGCTATTTTGTTATTATAGACGGTCTGATAAAGTAAAAATTAAAAATTTACATCACAAATTTAAAAGAAAATTCCATCAAATTTCATTTAAGTATATATAACTTTAGAATATTATGTATATAAATATTCTATTATTTTTAATGGGTGTTATATTATCATCAACAGTATATATAATAGAAGTTAACGCTCAACAGGAAGACGAAGAGGAAGAATATTATTGGATGGTTGATGAATATTCACAAAGTTATGATGAAGAATACTTTAAAGATAATGCTGTAAAAATAAACATTATCAACGAAATGATCGAGGAAAATAATAGAATATTATACGCACAGGAGGTACCAAGAGACAAAGATCTGGATCGGTCAACTTTATCAGCCTCAGAAAGTAAAATAGGCTTTGTATTACCTACATTTACTATAGCAGCGTATGGTGATAAGGAAGTATATGGTCATAATGCATTTTATACTTTTTATAAAAAATACGCTCAAGTAAAAGAGAATGAATTTGTAATATCAGATGTTGATTTATTATCACAAAGTTTACTAAATAGCGAAGAAAGTTTTGATCATAAGAAAAACTATGGATTACACCATCTTAGAGACTATACTTCACTTTTACTTCCCAATGCGGAGTTATCCTACTTAACTGATCAAGCCATACATGATGGTTTAATTTTTGCTCAAGATAATAGCAATTTTTATAATATTCTTGTTCTAGGTCATTTAGAATATGTAACCCAACAGGAATATAATAACTTTAAGAGATTTGTAGATAATGGTGGGACTCTTATTCTGTTTGATGCCAACACATTTTATACAGAGGTTGAATATGATCCAATAACTAATAAAATTAGTTTAGTCAAAGGTCATTCTTGGAGCTTTGACGGTGAAAGGGCAATGAGAGATATCAAAGAAAGATGGGCTGATGAAAATACTGAATGGGTTGGAAGTAATTTTGCTTGTGGTTCTTCTTGTGAGATTACTTTTAACAATAATCCATTTTCTTATTCTCACCATGAAGAACAATATATCACTAATCCGACTGCAAAAATCCTAATTGATTACCAAGCTCAATCTAAATATAACTTTCTTATTGCAGCGTATGAACTAAAATATGGATTTGGGAAGGTAGTTAGTTTTGGAATATTTGGAGATGATATATTTGAAGACAATAATCTTTTAAGTTTTTATGAAGATACTATCTTATCAAGTATTTGATATGTAATAAATGAAGACGTATTTTCTTGCAATGGATTATGATTTAAATATTGGAGTTCGGATTTAGAATGTGTTACTTTGTTTGATGAATGTGAATAATAGACAAAAATTCCAATAATAAATTCCAACTAACTTTCTATTTAAGGTATGATTAATCCGGTTTTTAGAAAAGGTCTATGCATCTATATTTATTAATAATTTTTTAAAAAATAAGTTACTAAATGTGTTAGCAATGAGGAATTACCCAAAAAAGTATAGAAGTCTGGCTGTGTTAATTTAAGATAATATTCACCTCCTTTAATAAAAAATCATGATTATTATTTACTATCATATCATTGTACATAGAAACAAAGAATTGTATCCAGTTATACACATGAAATAGATTACATTCTTCTTTGATACAAGGATAATAATCATCAAAACTTTCTATCCTGTCTTTCAAAAACTGGTTTACTCTTTCCATCAAACTTTTTTCTATTGAAGAATGCAGATAGTGTTTTAATCCAATTATGTTACATGCTTGATCATACCAGGTACCACCATCTGTATAGACGGTATGTTTTCAATATTTTGATACAAGCGATCGAATGAATTTCTCAGCAACAATCATATTTCTTTCTTCAGAGAGATAGATTCCAAGCACAGAACTGTGAACTGGTTCAATACAAATCCATAACCAATAATGCTTGTTACCAATCTGAATGATTGTTTCATCTATAATAAAAGCCGTTACTCTTTTTCTTCTGTAAACCTGACAGGATCCAAACCTCTGAATCCAGTTCCAAACAGCAACATAACTCCTTTTATCATCTCTAAATATCACTAATGCTTTAGATGTACTACGTAAACTTAAACCAAGAAAGTATAGATAAAGAGAATACATAACAATATAATTAGGTGTCCTATTTCTTTCAAATCTTATTTTATTCATAATATATTTAGAATGTTCTTAGCTATAGCTTTTACTGCTTAAGTTAACACAGCCAGAAATCATATAGAAAAATAGAATATTACAGAAGGACTAATATGAATAATCGTACAAAAATGAGTTTAAGAGGAATTACTTTCCATTTAATAAGTTACCAAATAATTTATGTCAACTAATTATTAGGAAGTCATAGAATTTTCAGAATTTATTCTTACTGACAATTTTTATTTTTTTATTGTTTTAGAAAAGTTTAAAGGGATTAATTTTATCCTCTACTATAAATACTAATGACATATTCAATCAAGATAACTTCTATATGTGTAATGGTTCTAGTCTCAATCATTGGATATCCTTTGAATGGGATATCAGATATGAATTTTCATGATAGAATAGCATATGCAACAAGTATACAGATTATCTTAAACAATGAACAATCAAATCATGAATTTAGCCTCCAAAAGATAACAAAGGAAAATTTTGATGTAATGAATACCATACCGGAAACAATAGAAACTGGAAAAGAATACACTATTGAAGGAGAGTCTACTAACCCTATTCAGGATGGAAGTGTACATCTTTATTATACATATGGAAAAAATTATACTGCACAATTTAATTCATATTTCGATCCATTTGGTGATCCCGTTAAGTGTTCTCAAGAAGCAGGTTCTTCAGTGATCTCTATTACTTGTAACGAAGAAGAATCTTCGATTCAATATGAAATCAAAGACACAAATCCATAAAATAAAACTAATTTAAAATAAGTTGTCATTTTATTTCTCATTCCATAATTAGTCTTTTAATATCAAGAGTATAGCAATAGAGAATATATAATTAAAATTCGAATTTCTTTTATTGATTTTATTTTACATCTTTATCATGCTTTTATAACTATCAAATTAGCATTAGTTCCTAAAAATAAAATAGCCATACATTATAATTTAAACATTGGTAAAGATTAGCAGTATTTCAAATATTTATTAAATCCTTTATCGTGATATAAAAAAAATATCTCTATAAATATTACAAGGGTCTATAACAGAATCTACAATATTATTATTAGTACCTTTATCTACATAATTATTCCATTTTTTACTCAGTATTCATATATAAGAAATGAAATCAATGCATAGATAGCTAATGAACTTGAGGTAAACTCGTTTCTTATAATACTAATATTTTACTGGGTATAACTATTCACCCAGAATCACATGGTTTTCTGCAGACAACTATGTTTATTGGAATCGTTATTGGTAGAAGCCTTTCCGATTATATCAGTTGTAATTGGATTCTGTAAAGAATTTACATCGTGTTGATAGTAATTGACAATAATGAATTTGGTAGAGCTAAAGATAGTAATAGAAAATATTGGAATAGATCTCTAACCTTTTTATCAAATATTATTGTTTTATACTATAATATTTTATAAATTTCTAATTATAGATATTTGCTAATAACTCAATCCAAATTACCTCATATTCAAAACATATTGCAAAGTTATTCGTACTTGAGACATCATTTACAGTATTAATTTTAACATTGAAAGTTAGTTTATCAAACAAATTCATTATTTCTGGTATTACTTTTGGTTGCAGGAACAATTTCTATACCAATTCCAACAACATCTTTTGATCAAACACAATACTACGACCAACAGCAACAATACTACTAAAAATGAATTTTCCTTATGTAAGATCATGTCTTGTTAATAACATTTGACCAAAAATTAGATAAAAGATTTCAAACAAGGTATTACTAATATTTAATTTCTCTTAAAACCCTTTCAAAAATTTCCATACCTTTACAAATCTCTTGTTTTGTAATAATAAGGGGAGGTAATATTCTAATAGTTTTCACACCTGAAGGAAGAACTAATAGTTTATTCTTAAAGAGTTCATTTATTACTTTATTTCTATCTTTTGTTGTATGAAATTCGACTCCAAGCATTAATCCTATTCCCCTAACATCAATTATTGTATTGTTAATATTTTTTAATTCCATTAAACATTTTTTTAAAAATTTTCCATTTTTATTTACTTTCTCTAATAACTTATCTCTTGAGATTATATCGATTATCTTTAAACCAATGGCCATATCTATTCTGTTGCCGCCTCCCCAAGTACTGGATAGTACTCCTTTTTGAAGTGGTTCTAATTTTTTATCAAAAACAACAGCTCCAACTTGAAGTGCTTTGGCAATGGCGATAATGTCTGGTTTAATACCATAGTGTTGGAATGCTCACCATTTCCCGGTTCTAGCTAATCCTGTTTGGACTTCGTCGATAATGAGAGGTATGTTATATTTTCTAGATATATGATTAATTTTTTTTGCAAATTTTTTACTGGCGACATTTAGCCCACCTTCTCCTTGAACTAGTTCTGTAATAATGAATGAAATCTTATAGTTATTCACCAATTTATCTATCGTGTCTATTTCAGGATCATTATCAGAGGTACAGAATTTTACTCTTTTTACTGAGAATTCAGGAAAATTGCTTTTTTGTACTTCCTTACTAAATGTAAAGGTAAGTGCTCCTAAGGTTCTACCATGAAAAGCATTTAAACAAGAGATTCCTGGTAATGGACCTGTCTTTCTATATGCAAGTTTAATTGCATTCTCTACTGCCTCTGCTCCAGTGTTTATTAAAAAAACTTTCGAATTAGCCATGGTGATTGCAATTAATTTTTCAGCCAAAAGAATATGTTCTTCACAGTAAAAATCTTGACCTGCTATTTTATGAGCTCCAAGATCTCCATAGCGTTTAATGATTTCTTTAATTTCAGGATGACCATATCCCAGTGGACATGAAGAAATATTAGAAGTGAAATCAAGATATTGTTTTCCATCTATATCTTCAATATAACATCCTTGGCCATCTTTAATAACTAAAGGATAGACAAATGTTGAATTGTATGCAAGTTTTTTCATTTTATTTATAACATAAAAAGATTTTTTTACCACGCTATTGTTGTTATAAGATTTTTGATGATGTTTATTCAAATATTCTTAATAATAATTGTTGATAATAAATTGTTTAATAACTAGATATTATGTATTATTATATAAAATAGATTTATTCACGAACAGACTGAAGAAAATGAATTAAAAATATCAAAAAATTATACCATGAAAAATTTAATATTATAATGCAAACTTTAAAAGCATGCTGTTATTTGAACAAAAATGAATTTTAATTGTTTAAATAGAAAATCCAATAGTGTAGCAAGGTATTCTTTGGGCTGTATTGATTTTAGATAAATTTACCATCTCTTCTTGCAGATGAATTAAGCATTCCTTGTTAGTTGCTATTGTATCATTATGCATAGATAGAAAGACTTGTAACCAGTCATGTTTATGAAATCGATTACAGTCTTCTGGTTGGATACAAGATAAAAATTGCCAAAACCTTATGGCGTGTCATTTATAAACAGTTATTCTTTTCATCAGATTCGTCTGATAGTGAGTATATAGTGATTAATTCAACAAATAACTAATACACAGTTTTTTAAATAATATGTGATAATAAAAAACTGCTGAATTGAGATATATAGAAGGCGAATATATCTACAAGTTTTCTGAGAAAAGGATTAGTATAAATTATTCTTCAGTTTAATTACATACATTAATTATTACCATACTTTTTTCCCAATCTAAGAAATAATAGAAATCTTAATTATACTATTGATATGGTTTTTGGATTTGACGAGGTTAAAGAGGGAAAGGATGGAAACTCTCACTATCTTAATAAAAAAATTTTAGATAAAGATGATTTAGACGAGATTAATAAAATAAGTGAAATGTTAAATCAGGATGAAAAAGTATTAATTGTTGCAAGACAATCAAAGCTAAAACCAGGAGGCTCATATTTTACACCAAATACCATTTATGCAACAGATAGAAGAATAATAATACGAGATCCGTATATGCTCGGAATAAAATCAAATGTTGTAGATATACCTTACGATGTAATTACAAGTTTAAAACTTGAAAAGGGTTTATTATCATCTACAATAAAATTAAGCACCAGGATTAATGAATTCAACTAAGTTAGGAATAGCAGATAGTATAGTAAAAGGTGCTTTGTTGCACAACTATGAAAATCGATAATATGATATGGAATTTTGCCAGGAACAAATTGCAAATATAACTTCTCTCCTTTACTGTGGATGCATTTTTTTAGTCAAAATCTACGAAAATCATAGTTGTGCAACAAAGCAGTAAAAGGTGAAAATGATCAGGAAGGAATTATCGAAGCTATTCCAAAGGATAAGGCAGAAGATTTAATAGAAATAATTCGTTCAGGAATGGACGCGCGTGATACTAAATCTTTACCTTCAAAAAAACAAAAATACGATAATAACCCTAATAAATCTATAGATCCTTCGTCTAAAAAATCTGCATACCTTGCAGATGAATTGCTTAAACTTGCAAAGATGAGAGAAGAAGGAATAATAAATGAAAAAGAGTTTAACCAGTTAAAACAAAAATTAATTTCATAAAACACATTAATATAATATATTTTAATTTTATAAAATTCAAAAGCTACTATAATTGTTACTTGATTAGAAACTTATATTAAGAAGTAGTCTTCTAGAATTAGTCTTATTAAGACCAATTCAAATTATAGAGATGCCTGATAAACAGCTATGGGCAAATCAGTTTCAATTCTTATTTAATTTAAATTATATAATGATTTGTTATTAAATAATGAAGTTGTTGAAATCACATTAATACAGAAACATAAAACTTGAATTAGAAAAAGCATTTATGTTATAGTTGTATTGCATTGAAATTTAAAACTTAACTTATTTCTTGAATCTTTGTTACTATATATTAAGAATATATTTATTTTATATTTTTGCTCTCCAAGAATAAATATTAAATACATGCAATTCATCATATAAAAAAAAATAACAAATTTTAATTGAAATATATAATTCTAGTAATTATTTTAGTACAGCAGATATAGCAAGACTATTTCCCGATTTAAAATCTATCGTCTCAGTTGATTTATTAAATAATGCAATTGCATTAATATCCTTTAATTTCTTTTCATTACCTGTTATAGGATTTTCTCCTTCCATTTTATCATCAAACTCTACCATAAACAATGCATTGTTTCTACTGAGGGTTTGTAATTTGTCCATTTCTACAGCTATACCTTCATGGTCATTACCATTTCTATCTATATGCATAACTACAAATTCCAAGTTGGGGTTTTCTGGTAGATTTAGTATAGCCCGACCATCTTTTAGTTCACATGGATAGAAATCCGCCACCAATACAGGGGTTCTTGGTGCTATATTTTCTGTTAAAGGAATAGAACCTGATTGTGTTAAACATTCACTGCTTTTGTATTTTATTATTTTTTTGGTATAATGATGATGGTCATGGTGGTCATCGTCGTCATGGATGTTGAATACCAAAACCAATACATCAGGTAATTTGTTTTTCAGATCAGGATCTGGTTCTCCAGTACCTGGTTCTCCAGTACCTGGTTCTCCAGTACCTGGTTCTCCAGTACCTGGTTCTCCAGTACCTGGTTCTCCAGTACCTGGTTCTCCAGTACCTGGTTCTCCAGTACCTGGTTCTCCAGTACCTGGTTCTCCAGTACCTGGTTCTCCAGTACCTGGTTCTCCAGTACCTGGTTCTCCAGTACCTGGTTCTCCAGTACTGGTTCTCCGTGGTTCTCCAGTACCTGGTTCTCCAGTACCTGGTTCTCCAGTACCTGGTTCTCCAGTACCTGGTTCTCCAGTACCTGGTTCTCCAGTACCTGGTTCTCCAGTACCTGGTTCTCCAGTACCTGGTTCTCCAGTACCTGGTTCTCCAGTACCTTTATTACCATCTTCTCCATCAAAACTAAAAGTCTGTTTAAAAATACCATCTAAACTCTTTGGGGAAGAACCGTCTTCTGAAGATGTGTCGTCAGAATCTTGTTCTTCATTAGGTGCTACAGAAATACTTTTACTACTAGGATCAGATTCAAAAATTTTTGCTGATATATCTTTGTTTACCTCCTTTACAGAAATGGCCTTAGAATTACTGGTACTACCATCTGAAGAAAGTGCTCTTTCATTTTTTCCATTTGTTTGAACATTTTCTCCTCCATCGCCATTTTCTCCTCCATCGCCATTTTCTCCTCCATCGCCATTTTCTCCTCCATCGCCATTTTCTCCTCCATCGCCATTTTCTCCTCCATCGCCATTTTCTCCTCCATCGCCATTTTCTCCTCCATCGCCATTTTCTCCTCCATCGCCATTATCCTTCTTGTCATCTTTATCCTTCTTGTCATCTTTATCCTTCTTGTCATCTTTATCCTTCTTGTCATCTTTATCCTTCTTGTCATCTTTATCCTTCTTGTCATCGCCTCCATCTCCACCACCACCATCATCCTCAGCATTGATTGATGGAATAAAACTGAAATTCAAGAAAGATTTATGATAATTAGTAGTGAGATAGGTTTGAAATGGAGATGATGTAGTCAACATTGTTCCAATTAAAACAAATACAAAAACAAAAATGGACAACTTATTATCCATAAGCTGTAAATATAATATTTTATAGATTTAAAATTTTCTATCAATTAGGAAATTGAAAAATCAAAAAATTATTTTATACACTAAAAAATGCTAATATTTTTCGGCGTCGAAAAATAAATGAGATCCAAATTTATAAGGAAAAGGATTTTATCAATTATGATCTAAGATTAGATTTGTTTCTCATTTAATAGTGCATAACAAGTTATAAATTTACAATTTATTATGCAAATTCAAGAATATTATCAAGTCAAATTGACTTTTCGAAATAACCTAAGTTTGATAATCCATATAAAATTAGATCCAATTATAGATAAAGATATTTTATTTTTCTAATTCTATTCAAAATATCATATAGTCAAGAAATAAGTTGAAAATTTTTAAGCCTTTAGAATTATGTAAACTGTATTTCATCATTCACTTCCTTGATTGTCTTATCGGGATTAATATAACATTAACTCTAATAATTAATCGATTACTATCTATTTGCTGTCAACTGACTCTATCATCAATTCTATATTACTAAGAGCCTATCCCAAAAATAGATAGGAATATAGCTCGTTTTTTTTATATCATATCTATTAATGTTAAAAATTAAAGAACATCTTAGAACTATTACTCGAATTCCAGATGATTTATGGAGTGAAATCAAAAATATTCTACCAGATGAGAAACCAGAGAATACAATAGGAAGACCAATCGTTCCCTACAGAAAAGTCCTTGATGGTATAGTATTTGTTCTGAGAACTGGATGTCAATGGAAAATGTTACCTAAAGAATATGGTTCAGGTTCAACATGTCATAGAAGATTTCAAGAATGGATGCAATCAGGTAAATTTGAAAAATTATTGACCAGATTACTAAAATTATATGATAAGAAGATAGGAATCAAATGGAATTGGCAATCCCTTGACAGTATCTCTATAAAATCACCTTTAGGGGGGCGATGACTGGTCATAATCCAACTGATAGGAGTAAATTAGGCAGTAAAAGACATATTTTAACAGATAAGAAAGGTATTCCTCTTTGTACTTTATAACATCTGCCAATACTCACGATGTTACTGTTGCCACAAATACCATTGATAATATTGTTATCAAAAGACCATCACCATCCAAATCTAAACATAAACAGAATCTATGTCTTGATAAAGCATATCATTCCAAAGAAGTAGAACAAGAAATCATCAAAAGAGGATACATTCCACATATACTTCACAGGAGAGAAGAAATCAAATTATTGCAGAAAAAGCATCCTGCAAGAAGATGGGTAGTAGAGAGAACAAATTCATGGGATAACAGATTCAGGAAATTGTTCACAAGATATGAAAAGAAAGATGAGAACTACTTTGGTCTTGTGGAATTAGCTAATAGTCTTATTATTTCCAGGAGGTTAATTTTGGGATAGGCTCTAAGTATATAATTTTATACATATGGATTAGCTGCGCTGATGTTATTGATTGAAAAACCTTATTAACTAGCAATATATCTGAAATTTTCTTTACCACCTACTAAATATCTTATGTAAAAATCTGGATTCCGACTGAATAGAATATCTTAACCAATTCTTTTAAATGTGTCCTCAAGTTGGCCTCTGTCATTTCTAAATTCTGCAATTGTAGTATTAAGTGCCTCGAAAGACATTAGAAGCATTTGATTATCCTTAAATGTCAGATTAACTAACTTGATTGAGATAAGTTAATATTTTTCGGTTGAAAGCCATGGATGTTTAAATTCTTTGTATTGCTATTAAAAGGTACATATACTTAGATAATCTTCCAAAATATTGTCTATATTCTTTATACTCTATAAAATCCTATTTCAAATCATGTTAATTTTCATTGCAATAAATTCTTGTATAAAGAGATCAAGAATGAAGGATAATTTGTTTTACATCTAAATGACCACCTCCTAAAAGTGGTTTTATAGAATTTCTTTGATATTCATTCCAACAATGTAATCAATCGAATATAGATGCATTAAGGTTATAAATATATCTTTTCTAAAATTTATCGACATTAGTAAGAGATAATATCGAAATATTATTTGTCTAATTAAAATATTGTATCTTTAAACCTTAAAGTTTCCTTTATTTCAAGACAATATTCAAATTTTTGTAATCTTTTTAGTAATTCCAAATGAGGTTTTTTATCTATATGAAATTGCGATAAAAGTTATATTAATATAAGAATGTAAAAGAGAAAAATTCTTAAATGAAAAATGCTATTGAATATCCTCCAGGACCAAAAGATGTATTTCCATATTCCACTGCTTGGAAATTTCTACGTGATCCTCTTAATACATTAAATACAATATCTCAGAATTACGGTGATATATCTTATTTTAAATTTGGTAAACTGAATGTCTATTTTTTGAATCACCCTAATTATATAGAAGATGTATTAGTAGCTAATCACAAAAATTTTATAAAAAGTAGAGGACTACAGGTATCAAAACGTCTTTTGGGTTCTGGTTTACTTACGAGTGAAGGTGAGTATCATGACAAACAGCGACAATTAATACAACCGACATTTTATCCGAATAGGATCAGATCATATGCTGAAATAATGGTAAAAAAAACCCTAAATCTATGTCATAACTGGAAGGAGGGAACAGAACTAGATATACAGAAAGAGATGACACATCTTACATTGGAAATTATTTGTAAAGCAGTATTAGGTTACGATATTAAACCAGAAGATGATCAAATTGGAGATTCACTGCTAACATGTATGAACTATTTCAATCGCCTTCTAATGCCATTTGGTGAATTGATTGAAAAAATACCGATTTTATCAATTAACAAGGGATTCAAAACCGCAAAAGAGAATTTGGATGCCATAGTATTTAAAATGATTAATGAACATAGAATAAAACTAGAGAAAAATGAAAACAAAGAAAATGATTTATTATTCACTCTTTTAAAGTCACAATATGATACTGTAGAAGGAATACAGATGAGTGATCAACAATTAAGAGATGAAGTAATGACAATATTTTTAGCAGGATATGAAACTACCGCAAACGCTCTTACTTGGACATTTTATTTGTTATCAGAACATCCAGCGATTGATATAAGACTTGAAAAAGAGATTTATTCGGTGATTGATAATAAACTAAATGTCTCGTTTGATGATATTCAAAAACTAGAATATACTACAAAAGTATTGACAGAATCTATGAGACTTTATCCACCTGCCTGGGCGTTAGGGCGTCAAGCAATCAATGATTGCAAAATTGGCAAATACTTTATTCCATCAGGATCAATAATCTTAATGAGCCAGTATGTAATGCACCGTAATCCACTTTATTTTCCAGAGCCTGATGCTTTTTTTCCTGATCGCTGGACAGATGAATTTAAGAAAAACTTACCACGATTTAGCTATTTTCCTTTTGGTGGTGGAATCAGAAGTTGTGTTGGAGAACCATTTGCGTGGATGGAAACAATTCTTATTATTGCTATAATAGATAGACTGTGGAAGATGAATAGTGTATCATCCAATAAAGTTATTTTGAAACCATTAGCAACATTACGTCCAAAGTACGGAATGCGTTTGAAAATAACCAGGAGATCATAAGAGAAAGACTCAAGCTATTAATAACCTGTTCTATAGTGATATACACAAAAATAATAAATATATATTAGATTACGATTTTTTTATCAATCTATTTTATTTTTGATAATCTTTTTTTTGTATTTTTGAGTGTACGCCATTTAACTAATATCTCAATGTGGTCAGTGAGATGTAAAAAAAGTTTGATCTGCATTTTGATCCATCTATACATTAATGGTTATTTTCAAGATTAATAACATAACCTACTGCCCTTAAATAAGCAATATTGACATTGGTCGTAATTTTCTATGTTATACATGCTTTGAAGTTATTTTGGCTTAGTCAACGATAATTTTTTTAAATAATTCTATGAATACTAATTAATAAAATGCCACATGTAGTTCTCACAGGAAGGTATGATTTTCAAAGAATTTATACGCAATTTCAGAAAAAAATTCACAAAATAGACAGTACAACAATTATTAAATATGAGGAGTCATTTATTAATAATGATAAGAATTTAATATTAATTAAAACTATTGTAATAGAAAATCAAAAAGTACAATCATTTTATATCATGGCTATGCAAAAAGATCAACAATTGACAATTAGATTGGATCCATTAACCGATCCAACAAAAACTAGTAGCGTAAAAAAATCCCTCGGTATGATGGCACAAGAATTATTAAATAACAATACCAATTTAAAAGTAACAAAAACAAATCTTAATGAATTTATAATTTAGCTAACAGTGTTTAAAAAAAAGACATTTTATTATATTTAATCTGTTTTTTTGCTGTTTTATGATTATCTATTAATATAAATAGTTACAATACTGTTATTAACTCTTTATTTCAATATTTAACAATTCTTTTAGAATATCCGTACATCTATTTGTAAGATTTCTATTTGTTGTAAAGAATCCCTTATATTGTCCTGGTTTAAACTCTTCTGCAATTAAAGCACATCCTTCATCATTAGCAATAGCCATAACAATCCAATTTTTGTCTAACCCAAAATCAGTAAAGTCTATAATTTCAACATTTGATAAATTTATTCCATGAGCTAATCCCTTTTCTCCTATCAGGTATGTTTTTTTTGATAACGGAATAATAGTAGCATATTGTTCTGCTACTGCATCAAAATGACTTTTCCTTTGAAAGAGAGCTAGTAGTACGAATTTATTAAACGGTGGTTTTATTCTTACAATATTTTCTAATCCTTGACTTAATAAAAGCATATTTTTTCTTGATGTGGTGTAAAAACATTCATTCCATCTCTCAGGGGCTACAAAATAATTGTTTGGATAATTTATAGTATTATTATAATCAGCTTGAATTTGTTCATCTGGGATATTTTTTCCTTTAAAATCTAATATTATTTGTGTAAATGGACTCAAATTCGTTGAATTTAACTTATTATTTTTTGACATAAAAAAATAATAATTTCTCTAACATATTAGGATTTCTTAATTGTAAATAATAAATAATAATCCAAAAATACTTCGTCTATACTTGTTATTAGAAGGTATAGTAATTGAAAAATTATGAATCAATTAATATAATTAAACTCCTTTGCATCTAATAATAATATGAAATATTTAGGTAATTCAATCAATTCAATCCAAAGACCCAATACAAATATACAAACAATACAATTATTATCATAAAGTGGCTACCGCAAAACAAATCTTAATTTTAGGAGCAGGTTTTGGAGGATTGGCTTCAGCCAACTTATTACGAAACAGTTTACAAAAGGAAGTATGTCAAATTACTGTCATTGACAAAAACCAGTCTTTTATGATGGGCCTTGTAAACTTATGGATACTAAGTGGAACTAGAAGATTGGAGAATTCCCAAATTGCTCTAAATAAGCTAGAATCTAAGGGAATTAAATTTTTGAACGATGAAATAATAAAGATAGATCCATCTGAAAATAGCGTCACTACTAAAACCAACCGTAATAAAGTGCACTATGATTATTTGATAATAGCACTAGGCGCCGATCTTGCACCGAAACAAATCGAAGGGTTTGAAGATAATGAGAGTTGTTTTAACATTTATAATGTTCAACAAGTCCCACGTCTGCGAGAAAAAATACTTGCTCTCAAAAGTGGTCGTATAATAATCTGTATAGCAAATATTCCATATAAATGTCCACCAGCGCCTTATGAGGTGTCATTAATCATCAATGATATATTGATTAAAAATGGAACAAGAGATTCTATTGATTTGAATATCTACGTACCAACACCAATATCATTACCTGTAGCTGGAGCAAAAATGAGTCAAGATGTTGTCAATCTGCTTAATGAGAAACACATCAATTTCCATCCTTTACATAAAATAAAAAAAGTATTAGATAAAAAAACAATAGAATTTGAAAATGGTGTCAAGACGAGCTTTGACGTATTAATAATAATTCCCAATCATCAGGTCCCTCAAATCATCAAGAATTCTGATCTGTTAAGAGATGGTAATCAACATTGGATTAATGTTGATAAATTTACGCTAAGAACAAAATATAAGAATGTCTTTGCAATAGGCGATGTAACAGAGATTAGACTTGATAAAACTACAACCATACCAAAGGCTGGAATATTTGCAGAGGGTCAAGCCAAGGTAGTCAGCCAGCAGATTATCAATGAAATTACAGATAACAATAACAATAAAGCACTAACAAAGTTTGATGGAAAAGGGTTTTGCTTTATGGAAGTAGGAGATAAAAAAGCTGGATATATTTATGCAGATTTTTATAATGAAAGTGGTCCTACTACTAGGCTTGATCCACCATCATATGAGTTCTATCAAAAGAAACTTGATTTTGAAAGAAGTCGATTAGGTGAATGGTTGATGTGATATTACTATGACTTAACATTTTTTTGTTAGACTATCTAAGCAATAAATCCTTGTTTTTCAAAATCAGAATTAATAAATTTTTTTTCCTAAAGTTAAAAGGCTTTGTTAAGAGAACAAAAGCAATTTAGTTATGAATGGTGATGTTCTAATAAAATGTACCTAAACTATGTTAAACAAACAGAAAATTTACATCGATAGTAAAATATTCTCTGTATTTATGATTTCTTGGATTGAGTCTACATAGCAATTCTAAAGTGTTAGTGATTTTCAAATATAAAAAAATGTTTTGTTACTGTGTGTTCTCATATATAAAGAGTTGAGTCTTCCTAAATATTAAAGAGAAACAGTAAATATTTTTATTATTATATATAAAAATGTTATTCAGATGAGAGACCGACGTTTTTGATAATGCTTTTGTCTTAACAATATACGTTGTTCCACCTTTGAAACTTATCCCTTTAAGTTGAGAAATATGGTTGTATCTGATAAATGCATCAAATCGTTTGTATTAATATGGAAAACATTACGATCTAACTAATACATAAGTACTTGATAACATAAAGCATATACTGTTATTAGATTGAAACACTATTAGCATACAAAAAAAAAGAAAAAGTGATGGAAAGAATGTTTATAGATATTTAAAAGGAAGACTAGTATACTTTGAGAATTATACACAATAAAAAACGATACTGTAATCTATTTTATTTATATAAATAGATATAATACTTTTTCTATTTATGATCATACAATAATCGCAAGTGTTAGCAATTATTTTAGATTAGAATACTGTGTATTATCTTAAATTAAACGATTCTATAAAAGAAGTTAATATATAAAAAATCTCAGTTTATTTAGAGATTGAAGAATTAAACAGAAAATAAAAATTGGAAAGTATACAATATACAAGATTTAAGTTTTAAGAGTTAAGAGTGAATTCAAGAATACTATTCAATAGAAAAAATGGTGCAATTAAGTTAAGAGTATTTCACCTCCAATTTTGAATAATATAATATTTCTAACTTTTGAATTATAGAGATTAACAAACACTTTCATCCAATTGTATACAAGTTGTAGATCACATTTTATACTGCTATTCTTGGTACACGGATAGTAATCATCAAAACCTTCTGTTCTATCCTTAAAATACTGCATCACTCTTTCAATCAGACCTTTCTCAAAAGGTGAATGCAATCTATGTTTTAGGTGTAAAAAGTTACATGCTTGTGGATACCATGTACCTCCATCTGTGAATACTGTATGTCTACCATATTTGGATACAAGAGAACTGATAAAATTCTCTGCTACAAACATGTTTCTCTCTTCTGATATATGAATTCCAAGCACAGATCTCTGAATTGGTTCAATACAAATCCATACCCAAAAACGCTGGTTACCAATCTGAATTAAAGTTTCATCTATAATAAAACCAGTTACTTTTTTTCTCTTAAAAATCTGTAGTGAACCAAAACGTTGAATCCACTCCCAAATTGCAACATAACTTCTATTCTGATCCTTGAACAGTTCCAATGCTTTAGATGTATTTCGTAGACTGAGACCAAGAAAGTACAAATACAAATAATACATTACTATACATGTGGATGTTCTGTTTCTTTCAAATAATCAATGACCATAGATTAGAAATAGAACATTCACAGCTAAAGCTCTTTCGTTAACTTAACAGCATCGAAAAAATATAAAGTATTTTATATTATTATCTTTATAAAAATTCAAGGCTTTGTATTTATATGTCTATTATTAATAATCCTGATGATATAACTAAGGCCAAGATAGTATATTTGATACTTAATAAAAAAACAGAAGAAGCATTACAAAATCTCAGTAACTTTTATAATGTTACATCACCCGAAATAACTGTTGGAACCATAAAAGGAAAAAGAAGAACAGTATATGCAGTTTACGTTCAAAGAGAAAGTAAGATCTATTGTATAAATTCAGATATATTTTATAATCCATTTATAGTGTTACATGAATTTTATCATCATCTACGAACAAAAGGTGGAGTTCATCGAGGTTCAGAGAAATATGCTAATATGTATGCAAAAAGCTTTATTGATTCATACAAAAAAATAGTATGCCAAAAAGATACACAATCATAAAATGTCAAATATGCAATTTACTAAAATTTAGTTTTTGTTCGTAAGGCTCTAAAATTATGAAATATGGATAATTAAATTGAAAATAACTATCAAAATTGTTCATAGAACAAAATATACACATAAAGATTATTCGCTACTCTGCTCTTAAGTTAACATAGGCTAAAAATTCAATCTTTTGTTTGTTTTACTGAATTTCTTTTATTTGTTGCTAATTTAACTTTATTTATGATAGAAGATGGACTCATCATCCTTGATGATTACAGTAATATTATTAGTTTATTATGCGGAATTGGAATTATTATTACAAGTTGTGACCAAATATCTTTTTTGATCTACGATCTTCTAGCTGGGAAAAATATTAAGTAAACACACACTCATGTTAAAAGCAGTTGTTATAAAATTTCTTTATCAAATTAATTAATTATTATTTCATAAAAACCACGAAACGAAATGAAATATTATACTGCTGATCAGTTCAGATTTAAACAATTCAAAAAAATAAAGAATTAAACTAATATTTTCGTATCATCAAATCATTTACTAATATATAATCAATAAATATTAAAAATAGCTATAAATTAATCATGAAAGTAAAGGTGTTTTTCTTTAAAGAACATGAAGTAGAGTTGATAATTAAAAATAATAAAATTAGCAATCAAGCATTTTTTACTCTATATGTTTTAGTATGGGAATCCGAATTTAAAAACATCTTAAATCCAGGCAGAATTTGGCTTAAATTTAAAGAGGAAGAAAAGCCTTTTGGAATACCTCTCAGAGAAAAGAAACCTCATAATAAAATAAATCTTGGAGATATTATTCAAATAGTTGACGATTACTATATTGTTGATAAAGTTGGAGTAAGAAAAATAATAGTCATAAAAAATTGATGTGATTAACTTGATTATGAAATCTAGTAGGCATCTCTTTTATTATTTTGATACTCTGTTAACAAGTGTTATTTAATTGTGGATTTTCTATTCACAGATTAGTTATGGATTGAATAAAAAAAACTTTAGATATAAATTATCAATGATGATTCACTAAACTCGATTTCTTCATTTTAAATAATTTAAATAATAAGAGAAATAATATGAATATGATTCCAGCACTAATTAGAAATGCAAATCCTCCAAATTATAGAAAATTCCATCTTTTATTAGTTCAATAATACCTGCTATACTACCAAAAATACTATAAACTCCGTGTATAAATACTTGATATATTACTAGAAATTTTTGAAACTCTATACATAAAAGAGGATTAAACAAGCCTATTCCCAATTGCAAAAATAATCGCATTCACATAAATCCAGATATCATTATTTAATACAACTAACATAAAATTAGTACCTGAAATAATAATATAAATTTCATTAACTTAGGGTCCTGCTCATGGGACTAAAAAATTTGTACCAATTGTATGGGATTTCCTAAATTTATAAAATTGAAGAATATATCGATAAAGAAATATAATAGTAAAAATAATTTCAATCTACTGAACAAATTAATTATCAAATCTATAACATCTATTAGAAAGAATCCAAGTGATGAAACTAAAAAGTGTAAATCAAAAAATGAACATGTAAATATGATTAAAAAGACTGAATATGAAGAGCAGAATGAAATAATAAATAATACAGTATAGAGATGGATCACTTAAGTTATATTTTGATCATTAACATCTTTATTAGGAGAACATTTACTATCAAGACAATTTAATATGAAAAAAAATAGAAACTGCGCTAACCTTGATATTGTAACCAAGTCCAGTTAAAATGTAGCATGATTAATTAATATTTGTTCAAGTAAAACTAATTTTTGGTAAATTAAAATATACACAAATAATATCAATTAGGTATTTACTCGATTCAAAATCTGATCTAACATGCATTTAAAAAACTCATTCATTAGTAATTTGTCGATTTATTCATTTTCTGCCCTTAAAATTATTCAAAACACTATTTACGTTGTAAAAAAACAAAAACATATACCATATTAAACTATTTGAACATAAGGATAAATTTAATATCAATATTCAAATAGCATGTTATATCTATAGATTTGTTGTAAATCGGTAACATTCAACTCATATATGATGGATATTTCGATTATCTATTCCTTAAAATTATTAAATATTTATTTATCATTTTTATAATAGAAAATCGTGTCTCAAATAGAAATAGCTAAAAGGATACTATATGAAGAACTATGTCAAATAAATATCGATACTACTAAAATCAAAGAAAATGGGTGTGTAGCATGTCATGTAATGTTTACTATGGCAAATAAAATGGGAATTAGTGAACAATATGCTTCAGAGTTACTATCAGAACTTCTAGAGTCTGAATCAAACCTAAATGATAAATTTATTGAAATAGTCGAAACTATTCATATGAAACAAAGAATCTGTGGGGTAACTTTTTCATTAAAAACTAGAATGGGTAAAGATCGATATATAGATTTAAATTTTAAAAGTTTTTTAGAAGAATTATCTACAGATCTCTTGAATTATGGTAGTGATATTATGTTACGTAAATTATTATTATCATCGATTTCACTACAATTGGCACAAAATATAGGCATAGATCATCATGCAGCAGTAGAGGAACTTAATTATTATCTAAGGAAAAATAAACTAAATACAAATGTAGAACTTGAACAATTTATTGATAAATTTTACGAAAAAATAATAAAGAGAAATAAATAATGCATCATATACTTCTAGATTTGTAACAAAATAGAATTATGATTCATTTTATACAATATTAAAAAAGATCTAGTCTAGTAATTTTAGATTATAAAATTATAATAGCGATGAAATTAAGCCTATATAATATGTTAAGAATAAAAATATTAATTTTTTAATACTTAAATATTTTGTTTAACAAACATCAAATATGTGGGAAACTGATACCACTGGTGAACCAGTTTTGTGTAGCAAATGCAACCAGACATTTAGTAGCGATGAAGACTATATCACACATTATGAAGAAAAACACGATTAAAAAAATATATTCATTTTTTTAAAATCAATTTTTTTTAAGAAAAATCTGAAATCTTCTAATTACAAATACTTACCAATACTTAACACTCAATCTATATTGCTTTTCTTAGTTTTTGGATTGGTTATTACAATTATAAATTTTTAAATTATGATAGCTTTCTAAAATATTGAGATAAACTGGAATATAATTATACTAAATTATAAAACCTTCTCTCAGTCATCATATCTTATTAACATAATAATCAAATTTTTTACATTATATTTATAGTTCTAAACATGATTGTTCTGAAAAATAATTTAATTTTAAATGGCTCATTTTTGGAAAATAGAATTCTATATTATAGCCATAATTACTGTAAAAAGAAAATTCTTAATAATATACCAAAAATCAAACCAGTAATTTTTTGTCATTAATCATGCTCTATCTTTATTGCATTAAAATAACTAATTCTTAAAATGAATAAAGATACAAGATATTATCGTTGTTCATTGACATATAAAATAGCAAACTTAACAAATATCCCCAATAGATTTCATATATATGAATGTAATAGTGAAACTAGTTTTGATGTCTGTAACAATAATACTGGTGGGAACTTTTTTGATGTTTTCTCTAGAGCACAAACACCCAGATTCTCAGATCAAATCTTTAGAAGATGCCTTATGATGGTGCATTGCTACTGTTACTACTGTAGGATATGGAGACATTGTTCCGGTCACAAACATAGGAAGAGCAGTAGCTATGTTGTATATGGGTTTTGGAATTTCAATTATCGCTATTTTGTTAGCAACTATTACAAATAACTATTATAAGAATAAAATTGAGGGTATTGAAAGAAAAAAAGAAAAAGAAAATCTAATTTTTTTTAAAAAAGAAGTCATGAATAAATTATTGGAAATTGAAAGAAAACAAGATGAATATTTATATTTATACAATCAACTTTTTAAAAAAAACTCTGATGATTTAATAGATAAAAAGTAGTAAGTAATAAGAAATAATATCAAAACTGAGGATATGCGAATTTTAGGTTTGTCATTCCATATTCTGAAAAGAATTATACTGTTTTCTGAATCCTCAAAATAAATATTTTGTTATATCTAAATCTATAGATCATGTAAATGAGTTTCGATGTTGTCATTATAAGATTGATATTGATCAGAAAACTTTGGTTTTCTTTTTAATTATATCTTTTTTCTTTCAATCAATATTTTATTTGAAGTATAACGATCTATATTTTTAAATCAAGAGGTGGTTACCAATACAGTCTGTCTCAATGGTAAGACCGTTAGTTGGTCATTGATACATCAGAACCACTAAAACCAATATCATAAACATTTTTCCTCGTCATGAAAAGACTTAAGAATTAGCAGATCTGCGAAAATATGACATATTTAGAATTACCATTTAGAACACAATGTTTATAGGTTTATTTGTATTATCTCATAATAAATAGTTGGTATTTACATTACACAAAATAAATCCTGTGTTTATATCGTATAGATTTGGTTTGGATATATTATTTACTAAATTATTATTTTAATAAACTTTGAAACATAAATAGATATATATTATATCTATCAAAATAATAACTTTATTCAAAACTCAGGCACTCCATGATGTATTAGTAGCAATAACAAATGTATATAATAAAAAATATTATCGTTTTAATTCTTGATTATATTTAGGATAAATATTCTTGATTGTCAAGAGATCCTTAAATTAAATCATTTATCATTATAGTGCAGTTATCTCATGTATATATTTTAATAATTCAGGTGTTATTGTCTAACAGAAATAGATAATAATACATTTATTTCCTTGTTATCAAATAGGAATTTTAAATGGATCAAGATAAAATCAATCAGATCTCAGAACGGATTCTTACTGAAACGAATTCAGCCATGATGTGTCTTGTATTATACCTAGGGCACAAACTAAATTTATTTAAATCATTACATGAAAATGGTCCTGTTACTCCTGAAGAATTGGCAAACCGGACTAACTATTCTGAGCGTTATTTGAGGGAATGGTTAGAGTGCATGACAGTTAATGGTTATTTAGAATATGATCCTCCAACAAATAGATTTACTCTCCCAGAAGAACATGCAGTAGTATTTTGCGATCAAACTAATATCGCATATACAATTCCATTCGTTTATTGGATTCCTAGTTTCGCCTCAGTTATAAATAAGCTGATAAAGGCATTCCAAACAGGTGAAGGTGTTCCATATTCTGATTATGGTTCCAATCTGATAGTCGCACAAGGAGAAGGAAATAGACCAATGTTTGAAAACGATGTTGTAAAATGGATAGCTTCTATTCCAGATCTACAAGAAAAACTTCAGTCAGAGGGAGGACATGTCCTCGATGTAGGATGCGGAGATGGATGGGCGAGCATTTCAATAGCTAAAAATTTTCCTCTAGTTAAGATAGACGGTGTTGATCCAGATAATAATTCAATAGAAAATGCCAGTCGAAATATTTCTGAAGCTGATTTATCTGATAGAATATCATTATATCCACTCACAATTGAAAATTTTGTAATTGATGGTAAATATGATTTAGTAATGACTTTTGAATCGATTCATGATATGCCGTATCCAATAGAATCGCTAAGAAAAATCAAAGAAATGTTATCTTCTCGAGGTGTTGTATTAGTTGCAGATGTCAAAATGAACGAAAAACTCGAGGAAAAAAATGACTTTGCAGGTAAACTTTATTATAATTTTAGTGTATTACTTTGCCTTCCACAATCAATGGCTTATTCAAATTCTGCTGCTACCGGAGCAGCTATGACTCCTTCAACATTTAAAAGATATGCAAAAGAAGCAGGATTTTCCAAAATTGATATCTTACCAATAGATCATTTTATATGGAGATTCTACATGTTGTCACCATAACAGAAAACTTGTACTTAAAAATTGATTTGGATAATTATCTTTTTAATTAACTAAAAAAATATAAAATAAATAAAAAATAGTTTGTTTACAATTTTATAATTTTATAAAATAGATTAATTGGTTTTGTAACTATTCAAAATATCTATATTTATTATAAAATAACCTTCTAACTATCTGATATTTTCCAATTACTTAAAATATCATAATCCTGAACTATGGCCATGAAATATACAATGTTGCTCGTGTAATATATTTTATAAAAATTAAAAGATTAATGACTACAAAAGCCAAATTAGGATCAATGTTCTTGTTAGCAGTAGTACTCTAAGCAGGAACAATATCAATGTCTATTTCTAACTCACTAGCAGAACCATGTACGATTATCCAAGAAATTAAATGTGTTATTTTTAACCTCAATATAAATGGAATATACATAAACAATATCCCAAAGGGATGACAAAAGACGTAGAAGCACAACAACTTCATGGAAATAATGGACAAAATGATGATAGAAATGGATTGTTTGACAGAATCAACTTTGATACGAATCTACAGAATATATATCTGAATTTCAATTTTAATCATTAAAAGAAATCCGATTCCATAAAATCAGATTTTACTACATCTTCACCTAATCCATTGTCTGATTATACATAATTTTAAAGTATGACAATGAATTTGAAATCCAAAATACTTTTCATAGACTTTATGCATAATATTATCTATTTTTTTATTCTTTTACTTTTTTGTAGTTTTAAACTAAAAAATAATCTCCTCTAAAGATCGAATTAGTATTATTTGCTAAAAAAAGTATACAAATACATTATATTCAAAACGTATTGAACAGTTATTCGTACATGAGATATATTTTACAAGATTAGTTTTAATATTGAATACGAATCTATCCAAAAATAATACTCTATTTTTGGTACTAGTGTTAATTGCCATAACTATTTCTACAACTCTTCCTATAACGTCTTTTGCTCAAACATACTACTCTGAACAACAAGAATACTATACAGAAGATCCATATGATAAATACCACAAGAAATTACTCAATTATTCAAAACAACAAGTGTAGCAATATGATAATAAATGGTGTAGATAATCCTGCTCCGACTCTACAAGGGAATATGCCTACTGGAATGATAGGAGAAAATGATCCCACATCTTCCCAGGATCAATGGTCGGGAAACTATTATGGAGATGGATTGAATAATATTAATAGAAATATCGTAACTTGTACAAATATCAATAATAACGGTCAAGTAGAACCACAAACAGGTTCATTAACGGTAAAGAAAGAGATCTTTGGTTGTGATGAAGGAACCAGTATTAGTATGAATTGCCAAGATTTGGATAGTAATTCTCAAGAATGGATTTTGTGATGTTCATACCATAAGCAATACATTATTCTGTCAGGCATTGCCAGAGAATCTTTTTGATATAGAAGTTTTAGATCAGGGGAACAGACTGGTTCCACCAATTACAAGATCACAGCAGGGAACAACAATTCCAAATCTAGAACTAGGCATTTATACTATTAATGAGATCAAACATCAAAGCGGGATAAACCAACTAGTTGAAGATGCAGATGTAGAATTAAGCTGTGTTAATGATGGATTTGCAGGTGGTGGATCTCTAAAAGGTAGTGGCTCGTCAAACAATGACGAAGTATTGTTTGATTTTGATATATGTTTTGAATATGAAGATGAAAACGGAAATGATTGCAGCATGACTACTATAAAAACCAACGCAGACAAAACATGTATTGTAAAGAATTACATGAAGAATGCACTCTTTATAGAGTTTTAACTAACCATAAGTTAAATAATGCCTAGTCATATGGTAACTATAAGTAACATTTTTTCTTAAGAAAATACTCTAGTTAGTCCTTAATTTAGCAATACTACTTTCTATAATTTACAAAATGCAAGATCATAACTTGAATGTCACAAGTGATTCTATAATATAGAGGATTATTCATTTCAATTATCCAATATAGATTCCAAGTATTTGCATATACAATTCCAAGACCTTTACCGGTGTCTATATAAGATAAGGATTCAAACCTAAAGTAGTAACAAATCAACTACTAACAAAAAGAAAATGGAAATACTTGGTACTTTTGAACGGAGAATTGTAACCATCTAGCACCAGACAGATAGAGACAGGTGTTCACGATATCCTATACGGTATAATGATTTGTAGATCTGTTAAGATAGCACTTGACGTAATAGGAATACAAATCTTGATTTTTTATTACAAAGATATTTTTCAAAATTTAATAGATATGATAACTGCGATTTTATGATTATAATGATAAATAAATTATTTGTTTTTATCTTATATTTATTCTTGGATTGCATATATTCTAGTTTAACCTTATGAACATGTTAAATTCATCTTTAAAAACTATTTATTTTATAAAGAATAAATCTTAACATCAAAATTTAGTATTTTTCAAAGAATATAGATCTACCATATATTTTAATAATCAATCGTTTTGTAAGAAAATGTTTATGGTCCATTATCTTAGTATAATAAAGCTTAAATCGATCATATTAATCTAATACCTAATGAATCAAGAACCAAGTAGCTCTATTAATAAAACAAAATTACAAGAATTTATTAATAAAGCTGTAAATGATATAGCTGCTAGCTCTACGGCTATGCTAGTTATTCTAGGAGAAAGACTCGGTTTATATAAAGCGATGGCTCAAGAAAACAAATATCTTAATGTTCAACAACTTGCTACCACGACAGGAACCAATGCAAGATTGGTTAAAGAATGGTTAGCAAATCAAGTAGCAAGTGGATATATAGAATATAACCCTTCCACAGAAAAATATTACTTACCCCCTGAACATGCTCTAGCCTTATCCAATTCTAATAGCCCTGTGTACATACAAGGTGCATTTAAGGCAATAAAATCTTATTTTAAAGACGAGGAAGAATTTGTAAAAATGTTCAAAAATGAAAAAACTTTTTCATGGATGGAACACCATCCTTGTATGGCTGAAGGATGGGCAGAATTCTTTAAATCTGGATATATAGGAAGCTTATTAGATGTATGGATTCCATCAATAGATAATGGAAAAATTCTACAAAGACTTAAGGATGGAATAAATGTGGCAGACGTTGGATGTGGGTTTGGATTTAGTACTGTGTTTATGGCAAAAGCTTTTCCAAACTCCAATTTTATAGGATTTGATTTTGATAAAACATCAGTTGAAAAGGCAAATAATCTTGCAAAACAAGAGAATTTAAATAATGTTAAATTCCAAACAGCATCAGCAACAGAATTTCCAGGAACTAATTATGATTTTATAACATTCTTTGACTGTCTTCATGATATGGGAGATCCTCAAGGTGCTTTGGCTCATGTATTAAATGTAATCAATAAAGAAGATGGTGTTTGCATGGTGGTTGAACCATATGCACAAAATAAACTTGAAGAAAATATAAATCCAATTTCGAAGACATATTATGCTGCCTCAACATTAATATGTGTACCTAATTCGTTAGCATTTAATGGTCCTGCTCTAGGTGCGCAAGCAGGTGAAGACAAAATTAGAGACGTTGTAAAGAAAAGTGGTTTTACATATTTTAAAAGAGCTGTAGATACTCCTATAAATATCGTATATGAAATCAAACCATAACTCATTTTAACCGTAAATACCAGATTAATATTTTCTGATCTGTCAAGTACACGTATAAAAAATTTGTATATAATTTCTATTTTTTATTCTAGAATTTATTTTTTAAGATAGTTTTATTTTATATTATTCAGGTACTGAATTTTACTTGAATTGAACTCTGATTTTCTATTTATTAAATCTAAAGCAAATTAATCAGATTACGATTATTAGATTATATGTTCTATTTTTACTTAACCACCTATCTATACTTTTATTAGCATTGATATCATGATATCGATAAACATTACATTTATATAACGATATCATGATATCATTTGGTATGAGTAATCAAATAAAAACAATGAATATCTTTGCAAGCCTTGAACAAAATGGATTTGTAAAAATATCAGAAAAAATAGAAGAGATAATAAAGTTTGTACAAAACATGGAAGGTGGCGAACATGTTATCTTCCTTTGGGAAAGTGAAGAAAGCAAGAATCGTATGATTTCTGAATTCTTCGAACAACAGTACAGAGGTGAATCAAGCGGTCTTTTTTCAATAGAACCTACAGAAATAAAGCAAATCAAAAACATACTATACCCAGATTTTTATAATACACACAAGTCTGTCTTTCTTGAAAAGGCAGTAGAAAAAGTCACAAGAGCAATGTCAGTAAAAAATGATGACAAAAGCACAAGATATGCTTTTGAAGATGACACATGGTTGATGAGAAAAGTACTGAAAAAGGAAGTTTTGGATACTGAAGAAGCCCTTGGAAAAGAAGTTGACAAAAACTTATCATTATTCTGTATGGATCATAGACATAATCTAAACTATGACGAGGAGACGGTAGAAAAATTAATCAAAGCGCATGGATATGTTTTGATAGATGAACCAATTTCTCTATATAAATGGAAAGGGATATCCTAAAATGGCTATAGTAGTGATATGACCAACATATTCAAATGAAATCGATTGTTGAAGAATAACAAGTTTTATAAATCATTTGATGAGTTGACTAGAAAAACAAAAAAAAGAATCTATAGTTCAGAAGAGGGAAGCATAAACCCTCATTTTGCGATTCACTAGATATTATAAAAAAAGGTATATACGTAATTAATTTTACTTATTTTTTGCAGTCATAAAATCTGATTGTATTTGTGCTCTATTAACAAAAAATATGCTGTCAATAAACTATTATATCTGCCAATTCATATAATTCAACAAATTTTATAGATTGTCTTATTGGAGTATTTTATAGTTCTTTTAATGTATTAATAAATTAGTTAGCTAATATATATTCTTTGAAAATATATAATCTTATCTAAAAGATTATGTCAGTACCCAAATTTATCCAAAGTATAAACAAAATATTTTACAATCTCTAGTTTAGAAAAGAATTAAATTGTTATTTCAAGTTATGATGCAAAATTTCATTTATTAATAGAAGAATTCAAACTTTCTAGATATATATCCTTTTTACAACTAATTTTAATATAATATTTAGATGAATCAAATTTTTATGATATGTATATTTTAAATTAAATTAAATATAATGTAAAATCGTATTTGAAGTTTTAACATTATTGGTTGTAATTTTTATATTTATCTTAAAATGAATTACATTAATAAATTATATTTGGAATATGTGACTTTTCGACAGATATATATGTGTTTTCGGAATAATTGCTAGTAGGTATCATAATGTTTTTGAACTTTATAGAGGATAAAATCATCTAGAAAAGTTTTGATTTGAACACAAAGATATATCATAATTATGACAAATAATAGAAATGCCTAATATTGTTATTTAAAATAAAAATCTAAATCAGTAGTATTCTTGTTAATTCCTATCAATTAAGAAGTAATGATACCTTTGAATTCATCTGCGATTTTAGATTGAGTCAAGTTAGAACCATATGATGTAATTTCAGCTATGATTTTATATTCTCCCTCAGGCAAGCTACTTCTAATATGATACGCACCTATTCTAGAATCGCTATAATCAGGACCATAAACCAAAATATCATCAAGATTACTTGCAACAAGTTCTAATTGTAGATCATCTCCAAGAGAAACAAACGGTTGGGAAAATATTTTCTTTTGATCATCATACATAGTAATATTATAGGTTAAGGGGATACTTTTTTCTACAGCGAAAGAAACTGGGTCAAACGACAATAATAGACGATCATTTCTCGTAGTATTAAACATCCAATCATATGAAGTACTATCTGATCCCATATCAGATCCAGATTTTAGTATTATGTTATTCCCATCTTTTACCTTATCACTCACATAAACAGAACCTACCATCCATGGATGAACCTCACAATGATAAGGAACTAATCCTGGTTTACCAAAAGTATATTGCATAGATCCAGCATAAGGTATAAGTCCTGAATTGAACAAACTTCCTGAGTCAGAAGATCCAGGTGTTCCGCTTGTTGCAGTATGTACTGATTCAGGATCATCATTAAACCACGCTACTGTTGTTCCAATTGGAACAGCAATATTAAGAGGATAAAAATGTTGAAATTTATAATTACCACCAGAACCAGTGGTTATCTCTATAACATAAGATGGTAATAATTCTTGAGAAAGTGGAACAGATTCCTCTGAAAGTTCTTCAAAGGAGGAATTCAAGTAAAATATATTAACTAATAATATCGCTAAAAACAAAGATAAAAATATCTTCAATAATCTATCTATAATTTTATCAGTATATAAATATAGTATGTATATATTCTATCAAATTACAAAGCTCGGCAAGCTTGTCTTATGGAAAAACGTTATTATTTCAATTTTTATTTGGCATGTTTGAATAAAATATCATATATATAATCATACAATTATCTTAAGATCAAAACTAAAAAATTCCATATTATCAAAATGAATTAGAAAAGATCTATATTATATGACAATTGTTTAAAAGTTGAAGATTTTTAGAATCCTGCCTAAAATTTAGTTATATCATATGCAAGTTATCCTGTTATTAAGGATAGTCAAATTAAGGATAATATCTTTTATGCTCTTTTTAGTAAAACAATTTTTTTATTAATTCAATCCAAACTCTGTTGTTTTCTTCATCATTCATTCCTAAAATACGATTAATCCTTAGACCGTCGTATTGTGCTACTAAGATATATGCAATAGTCTTTGATTGTAAATCCTTTTTAAGAAAACCTTTACTTTTTTGTAAGTCAACATATTTGATTATCATTTCAATTATTTTTTTTCTATGTTCATAAAGTAATTGTCTTAATTTGGAGTTTCTTGATGATTCTGCTACTATTTCAAAAAAAACTTTATTATCTGGATTCTTAAATTGTTTATAGAAGGTTTCAAGTCCTGATATAAGTTCCTCCTTATTATTAAATATAGTGATAAAATGATTTTTTAGTTTTTCTATATTTCTCTCTGAAATTGCTGTAAACAAATCTTCTTTATTTTTGAAATACAAATATAATGTTCCTTTGGCTACATCTGCAGTAGTTGCGATATCTTCCATCCTTGTTTTATCATATCCATATTTTGAAAAACTAGTTAAAGCTATATCTATTAATCTTTGTCTCAAATCATGTCTATGACTTTCTGTGATTTTTGGACACATTCTCTATCTTTTTTTTATGTTATATTGTTTATATGTTGGTTTTTTTGAAACAATAACGGGCATAACTGGGGCGGATGTTTGATAAATTCCGATTTTCGATATCATCGATTTTGCTATAAATATTCCTATCATACCCATAACTGCTCCTGGAATTATAGAAATAATAGCGGTTAATGACAGCGTAGCAATAAAGTTTTGATATAATTCAGACATTAATAATTCTGATGAATTATTGACTAACGTTTCCATGTTTAAAGGAATTGCATATACCCAAACTATTTTCGGGAAATTAAATAAATAAAAACTACTACCAATTAATATTCCTACTAACATTAACATTAATGTTTTATTTTCTATACTTTTATATTTTTTGTAATAATAAATAAAGATATCTGCTAACAGAGCAGGTAAAATTCCTATAGGTAAATACCACCATAAACTTGTAGTTAACAAATTTTCTGTAGGAATTATATTGGTAACCGTATTTATTATTAATACAATAGAGGTTACAAAAGTACCTGCACCAAATTTCCCAATTGTCATCGATGAAGTAAAGAAGATAGCTGAATTAATTAATGGAATCGTTATTGTTACCAATAATGCAGCAATATTAGAATCGGGATTGAAATTAAAATTTTCTCCATTGGAAAAAGGTAATGTAAATAAATATACATAACCTATTATTGATAGCCATAATCCAGCCAATGAAAATAACAACACCAATTTTCTTAAAACTTCTATTTTTTTATCAAAATTACCAAATAGTAGTCCTATAACAACACTAAGAGAATTTATAAACATTCCAGTAATTAATAAAAAGTGAGTCGGACTCAATAACCCATCCACGCCAAAGGCTTCATGCCATAAGTAATCAGATGGACCGGCTATAATACACATTAAAGAACCTATGATAAACAATTTCAGACAAGTTAAGAAGATACGATTTTTCCTTATTGTTGTTTTCTTCAAATAAAGGATAAAAGAAAATCCCGTAGTAAGAACCAATAAACCTATTCCTGAATAAAGCAATAGATGGGAATAAGTAAAGAAGCTTTCAGGTGTCTGCATTAGATGTGACGTAATATCCCAATTACCTCCAGAAATTTGCAATAACGAACCTGTTGTTCCTATCATCAACAATATCATGAAAATATTTGTTTCACTAGAACTGATCTTTTTAGGTTCTATTGAAGTAGTTTTCATACTTATTATATACTTCACCTCATATATATAGATAACTGACCGGTCAGTCATTATTAGTATCAAAAACGCCGAAAAATAAATAATAAAATGTCTAATTTGTTTTAAATTTCAATTATCTAAAAGTAAAATAGAATATAGATTCTAAATTTACGAAAAAATTAAAAACAATTCTGTTATACTGTAATTTATATTAAAATTTTACAAATCTACTGAAATTCAAGATAGAACAAAATATAACAATAAATTACATCCACTATTATACTCTGTTCATAACTTGATTTATAATGAGTAACTAATTTTAAATCATAATTTTTGTGGAGTAGTAATCAGTTTCCCAAATAATTGTGATTCCATCATTTTTACATGCCCCATTACCATATTTTCAAAAGGATAAACAGAATCAATGATAGCTTTAATTTTACCTTTACTTGTCCATTTAATTACCTCTTCTAATGCTGAACGACTACCTTGAGTAGCTCCAATTATGTTTAGTCCTCTAAAGAAAAGATATCTCAGGTCTAATTTTGTCTCATAACCTGTCGTTGCACCAGTAGATACCAAAGTACCTCCCATTTTTAAAAGCCCAAGTTCTTCCGCAAAGACAGATTTTCCTATATGTTCAAAAATTATATCTAATCCTTGTCTTCCTGCTATTCCTTTTACTTTCTTGTACCAATCTGGTTCTCTGTGGTTGATAACATGGTCAGCACCTAATTTGAGGCATTTGTCCATTTTTTCTTTATTACCTGCTGTTGCGATTACATTACAATTAAATAATTTGGCAATTTGAATTCCAGCGATTCCAATACCACTACTTCCACCCATGATTAGTACAGTTTCTCCTGGTTGAATATTAGCTCTAGTAACCAACATATGCCAAGAAGTTAAACCAACCATGGAAATAGCAGCTGCATCCTGAAAAGATAGATTATCTGGAATTTTTATAACATTGACCTCTGGTAAATATGTATATTGAGCAAACCCTCCCCACAATGGACCGGTTTGAAAACCCCAAATTTTTCTTTGACGGCAATCATATTCTCTTCCAGAAGTACATTCCACACAAATCCTACAAGTTAGATTAGGATGTCCTACTACTCTGTCTCCTTCTTTGATATCTACAACATTTTCTCCAACATCTACAACAATTCCTGAAATGTCACTACCAGAAATATGCGGTAGAGGAACCTTGATTGGTCTTCCCCAGATCCCCCAAAGATCGTCGTGATTATAAGATGATGCTTCGACTTTGATAAGAACCTGATTATGCTTGATTTTGGGTATTTCAATTTCTTCTATTTTTACTACTTTTCGTGGATCTTCATTATTCTCATGAAATACCGCTGCCTTCATCTACTTTAAAACAATATCGTTGGTATTTAAAGAAATTTTTGAAATAATTCACATTATAAGGTAAAAGGATTTAACCTAATTGAAATTTCTACTAGATTAAACTTAAAATCACTAGAAAGCTGATCAAAATTAGAATTAAATAAGTTAAAATCTTTATAATGTTAGATTGATTATTTAAATAAAAACTAAAATCCTAAATTAATTTAAATATGAATCTCGTTTATATAATTACATACATTTAAAAAAAACAACAAATGGACAACAATATGACTTTCCATCAGAATGATTTAAGAAGATAGAAGCAAATAGCCGCTGGATTTGTTATTCTTATTTGGGTATTAAAACTTATAAAAAGAGAACATAGAAATAAAGTAACATTCCTAATAGAATTATTATGAATAAACCGGATTTTTTTCCTTTAAATAAATATTGTTATGGATCAGGTTTTGAAGCAAATTTAAAATTTGAAGATATCTGTCCATTCTGGTCAAAGAAAATTAGAACAGGTCTTGATAAAACAGATAAGAAGATACTCGCTACTGACTCCAAGTATTGTGTGGTAGGAGAAGCATGGGGATATACTGGAAAACAAGCAGGATATTATATTGCTCCCCTTATACCTTTCATAGGTTGTTGGAGTTGCATCAAGTTTGGGAGAGAATTCGCTCGTATTGCAAAAAAAGATGATGTTAGTGCAAATCATTTTGATATTTTAATTTCTTGTTTCTTAGAACATTGGAATAAAAAACATAAAAATATTACAAAATCTATTAAGGGACGTAAATAAAGTCTGTACATATCATTCAAAAAATAACATAAGCAATTGAATTAAGATCATAGAAAAAGAAATATTATTTTAATAAAGCAAAGTTATCAGTACTCTCTTATATTAGAAGTATTTTCCATTTTTTACTGGTATAGAAGTATTTTAAAAAATTGAAATTTGTCTAGTTCAATCCTATAAAAGCACAAGTTAAAAAGATTTGAGAAAAATATGTCAATATAAATAATAATTATCGATCTATTTTATTAATTAGTCTCTAAATTCTACTTTCATAATGACATCGTTTTAGTATCTTATATGTAAATTTAGATGACTCTATGTAATATTTATCCAAAATTATATCCTTAACTAATTTAAATTTAATACTTAAATTTTAATTTCATCAGAATTATGTGTATGATTTTTATCACTATTGTCATTAACATCAAACATTCCATACTGCCATGTAAATTCCCTAAATATCTGACGTTTCTTGCTGTGATGAATCTGTTCTGTTTTTAATAATAATGACAGAATTTTTATAGCCTCAATTATGAATTTGCCTTTATGTAACATCACACACTCTGCCCTTTGTGCTCTTGCAGCATCAGTAATTTCAGCTCTAGTTGGCAGACCGCTTTCAGCTAATGTCTCAAGAATTTGTGTAGCTAATATAACTGGAATATGGGATGCCTCACATAAACATAATATGTCTTCTTGAATTAACGATAGTTTTTCAAAACCAGTTTCTATGGCTAGATCTCCTCTAGCAATTAACACTCCAAATTTTGGCAGAGTCAGACCAGCTGAAAGAATTCTTCCTAAATTATGTACACCATTACGTGTTTCTATCTTTGCTATTATTCCAAAATTTGGATATCCTAGCCTTTGTACCTCCTCGTACAAGGTTTTTATTTCATCAGGAGAATGAGTAAAAGAAATACTTACTGCAGCAGCATTTTTGACTATAAATTTTAAATTCTCAATATCCTGAGGTGTTATAGCAGATATTTCTAAATTTGAATCTGGAAAATTTAACCCTTTATTTGACTTAATTTTTCCAGGAGTATGCGACGGATATAGGATTTCTAATTCAAGATAATCATTTTTGACTGATAACACTCTTGCACCTATTTTTCCATCATCTATAAATATTCTGTGACCTGGTTCAATCTTACTAAAAATTTCTGGTATACTACAGCTAATCCTTGGAATAGCATTACCCAAAAGGACAGAATTATCTTTAAACGTTTGTTTGTTTATCAATAATATTCTGTCTCCTGCCTTAACTTCCAGTTCAGAAGTATTCGGTCTTATAGGACCAGTTTGTATTGCATTACGAATCCCTGTTATATGAGAAAATCCACTTTGGTTCCTTTCGCATTCTATTTTTTGGAAATCTTTGAAATACTTCTCTCTTTGTAAGGCTATTCCCTCATCGAGATAGATTGTATCTCCTACACCTACACGAATTCTGCTTTGACTAATTTTCTCTAGAACAGTCATTGTGTGAAACCTGCACGATGAATCATAGAAAAATAACCTTTCTCCTATCTCCAGATCGTCAAATTCTTCTTTTCCATTCGATATAGAAACTATAAAGTTAGATGTACCTGGTAAATTCATCTTTTCAGTATATTTTGCTTGACTATCTAAAAATCCCTCTATTAATCTAACAGATTTGCCAAAGCTATCCTTTGGAACATGAATTTGTATGGGATCGACAGGCAAACATATTTTTTCTATTCTTATTTTGGGTCCGGCCAAATCCATAAATACCCTGCATCTACCATTATATTCTCCTTTTTCAGATAATCGCTTTTCTGAATCTCTGATAGCTTTTATGATAATTTTCCATTCTTTTACTGATCCAAAAGCACAATTTATTCTTGCAATATCCATTCCGTTCTTTAGCAGCTTTTCTAGTAATTGTGGTTGATTTGCAAGATCAATATCAATAGTAACCATAATACTTGTTAATCTCCCATCACGTGGGATTCCAAGCAGTGACTTGCTACGATTTGAAATTAAATTTTTAGAATCTTTCAGACCTATCTTTTTTAGGGATGTATTGGAATTTGCAGAATAACCAAAATGCTTCAAGATTTGTTCTAAACTAGATAGCACATAACCTTCCAATGTTCCCAAGGAAGAAAGTCCATCTTCGGTCAATCGTTGTTGAATCTCTTCTATGTTTCTTTTTCTTAATGCTAGATAACAAAAAAGATTATCACGACTGCTATTATCATCCTGAAAACTATTATCACTTAATCCATAGTATTTTTTTAATTTTTCAGCATCTTTTATTATGTTAATATATAGATCGTAAAGATCATTACCCAAACGTCTCTGTTTTTTATTAAGTAAAATAGGCTTAATATCAGTCTCATTACTTTGTTTACTAGTTGAAATCAATACTATTATACATGAATAGATATCTAAACACTTTAATAAATAAGTCCATTTTTTTAAACAGCATCTTTATGACAAACAAGAATACACAATATTTTTTAGTAATGCATAGAAACTAAATTGGATTGGTTGTTATTACAACTATATTAAAAGATCTGATAGTCATTCTGGATTCAAACTCTCACCAGATGGTCTTTTTTGCATATGCTCATTTGAACTTGAATTCCTAATAGAAATTTTGCTTTTCCAACATTTTACTTTTAATTGGAATATCAACAAATATTTAAGTTATAAAATATATGTTTACCTGACTCTAAATCTTCAATGATGTCCTATTTTATTATATAGTTTTTAGATACTATTTACAAAAATAATACTATTAAAATATGACATACTAGCGGATATTACATAACACAAACAATTAGATTTTAAATAAAAGTTGTTTTAATTTACTAGATTGTAATTCTTATAGGAAATCATAAAATATTATCTAGGTTCAAATTCAAAACAATAAGATCGAAATCACAAGAAACAACAATAATCAAAGGTAAAAGAAAATATCATAATAACGTATATTAGTTAATACTGCCTCATAAATTTAACAAACCTTCTCTATTATAGGTTTTGCAAAAATCGAGACATGAACGATTGTATACAGGAAAAATTCCAAATGACCCAACAATTCGGTTAACAATTATAGAGTAACTGCTTGCCTATATGGTGAAGATCATGTTTGAGTATTGAAATTATGATTTTCTTATTAAAGAAATTATATTATATTTCTAACAACAGCTGAATGTAGGATACGCATTGTTTTTTTCCAGATTTCCTTGGAATAATATATAGCAAAGTCCTGTTCTGTAAAGACAATAGATCCACTACTATCATAACACTTCATTGTAGATCAAATTTTCTTATTTTCACTCTTGACATTATATTAAAATAGGAGAATCATCTAGATAATATATATGAAATATAGAAGTAGGACAGAAATAGTAGGCAATATTTTAGAAGCTGCAAATGGAGGAGCAACTAAAACAAAAATTATGTATAAAGCTTACCTAAGTTATGCACAATTAAAGGAGTATCTTTCAGTTTTGATTGAAAACGATCTCATAGAATATTTAGATGGAACTCTAGAGTTCAAGACAACTGAAAAAGGATTGAACTTTCTTCATATGCATAACGAAATGGGAGAATTATTACAAATTCCTGTCGAAAATTCTTAATTTCATTTTTTAAACACACAGATAACTCATTATTTATAATTGTATTGAGATAATAAGACTAATTAAAAGATCAATTCATCAAATTGCCTTTTATTTAGTTGAGTGAAATAGTATTTGTATACTGAATCAATAATAGCTTGTTTTAATGAACAAAAAATAACTTAAGTATTTCGCTATCGAGATAAATAATTGTAATTCGTATTTTTTTTCACAATTACTTTAGTTATTATTTCCATAAAGACTCGATCGAAAACAAATCATTATTTTAAAAGCTTGTAGGGTTTTGGTTTTCTGTATTTATTAATATCTAAATTCGTATTCCTATTTTGCTAGTTATGGGTACCTGATTATCATATTTATTAAAACAAAAGTAATATAATTATAATAATGAAAATAATGGTTGATTAGAACTGTATTGTAATATCATTTAGTGCTGTTTTTCCGAGGTAGTTTGGATTACCGTAGGATCATACGACCTGAACATTAGGCGCAATATCTATTTGCCACATCACATTTTTTTATAATGTAATAGACGGTTAAAAAAATGTCAAATCGTAATTTATACAAAGATGGTTTTTTATTAATTCATTAGAATCTTGGTCCAGTTAGTATTACTATATCTAGAAATCCTAACAAACCGTTTGTTGTATATTATCAATATCATATCTTATGACTTGATTTTTTCAGTATTATGCTACCAAAATTTTAAGTATTATGTTTGTTAAAAAAAAGTATGAAAGAAGAAAAATTGAAGAAAAATATTAAAAAACCAAATTTTTATGATGATGATACTTTATCTAAAATGAGAAATTATTATAATATTGAAGATCATACTGATCTCTTGAAGTTTATCAAAAAAAATGGTTTGGTTAACAATGAAGATTTAGATAGTAGTAGTAATAACTATCGTGTGGATAATAATAAAAAGAAAATCGAAATAACTGAATGAGAATTCATATCCTTTTTTTCTTTATAATTAGTTTATTTTGAATTGTACACCTATCGCAAAGCCCACATGAGAACAATCATCTGTTTTGCATGTTATGCAGACAGGAGAACCATTATTAATGATGACTTCAATATCTTGGTTCTGCAAGTTGTCATGTATTCTCAATTTATTATTCTCGTAATCTACCTCTTTTAATAAAAGTTCTAATTTTATGTCAGATTCATTAAAACTTCCTTCTTCAACAGAAAGCCAATGACTGTAATATTTCATTCCTTCTTCCAATAAGTTATTTCTGATATCAGAATCATTGGAATATATCTGGGTCTTAGGTGCACCTATTGACATCTGATCAGCTTTCCCCTCTTCCTTTCTTTTAAAAAGAAATGGTTATTGTTCAAATATTGTAGATTAATATGAGAACAGGATGTATTTTAAAATATCTATTGATATGTATGATTAGTAAAAGAGTATGAATAAACATATTCCAACAATAAAATTAGTAATACTATATAAAGCCATAATAATAGTTGTTGGTAGTATTTATAAAAATTTTAGAAATCCTATACTAAAGTGTGTTTTATTTTATAAATCTATTAATGTCACTAGCGTAATAGATTTATAATTGTATAAATTCATAAAATAAAATGAATTAAAAATCGTTTAGATTCTATCAAGGTATAACTGGATTTTGGGTTTTAAATACTTTATAATATCTTGTTTAGAGAGTTATGGTTGTGGAATTGTTAGTGGTAACCATTTATTTAATCCATCATCAGAGTCAAATCGATGCTTAGTATTTCTATTTACAGAGATTTGATACGTTTTGTCGTTAAAAGTCAATCAACATACAACCCATTTCCTTTTTTGCAATTGGATATATCGTTATTTTGATAGAGTTGTTTCGCTTCTAATTCTGTTTAATCATTTTGGATTCTATTTGGAAATCAGCTAATAGCTATCTATCTAATAATTAGAAATAGAAAAAAATCTTAAAATAGCGGGTAATCTCTTGCTGGTTGTTACATAAAAATTTTAAGAGAACAAAAAATGAAACTGGAATATAATTTAAAAATATCAATAATATGTACTAAATATCCTCCCATGCATAGCGGATAGGTAGGTATATAAATAATTTAGTAAATGCATTGTGACAAAACATTATATTAACCAGAACAGGCGTTAATTGAAAATATATTACTATACGTAAAGAAAAATAATCAGACTTTATAGCATTATATATAATATCTATGTGTAAATGATTGTAGAATTATTAGAAGTTTTAATTCATTTCCCCAGCAATATTTCTCAATTTACCTTATTAACTATTGGAAATATTGATTGAAACGTCCAATTAAAATGTTTTTTTAAATTAAAAATATTTTCAACCTTGTTAGTTGCATAATGATATCGTTGCTTAATTTTTTTATGTTTTTTATTGTAATTTGTTAAATTCACATCATTAAATTAAAAGAAATAATTATAGAATATATATTAAAATAAATCTTGGTATAAACTATCATTCTTATTCATTAGTCAATTATTTATTATGATATTTATTTCAAATATAAATTAGAAACATCTAAAATGATTATTCAATTATTGTAAATCATATTTTTTGTAAACTATCAACGATTAAAGGAGAAATATTTTATAAATAAAAAATATTACTAAATTAATTTATGAACCAACTAGGTTTAGAAATTCTCATTACAAATAAAAAAAATGTAAAATTCTCTAACCTAGGTATTTATTTAGAAAGGTGATAGTTTTTTCCCATGCATCTCGAGTTTCATCTGGTGCATAATTATCTCCAGATGGATTTGCAAAAGCATGTCCAACTCCTTCATAAATATGAATTTCATTTGGAACTCCCTTTGCATTCAATACCTCTTTAAATTGGTTAACTGTATCTACTGGGATGGACTTATCTTGACTTCCAAATATTCCCAAGATTGGCCATTTTATCTTGGAAATTAGTTCTGGGTCTGTTACCAGGCTACCATAGTAAATAACTGTAGCCGCTAACGGATTTTCTTCGCTATTTAATGCCAGTTGTAAAGATTGTTGTCCTCCAAAACACCAACCCAATGAAGCAATTTTATCTGGATTAACGTTGGGTAATGATTTTAGATATTGGACTGCAGATTTTAGATTGGATATTGCATTGTCCGGATTATCTCTGATAGCCTTGGTTAGCTCTGAAGCCCGTTCTGGACTAGTAGCAACTTCATTAAACAAATCTACTGCTAATACAACGTACCCTTGTTTAGCAAGAAGGTTTGCCATATTTTTTATATTATCATTAAGACCCCACCATTCATGAATCATTACTATTGCTGGCAATTTATTATTGCTAGAGGTATTGTTATTTTCAGTTGGCATATATGAGGCAGATGTAGGATACACGAGGTAACCAGATGCATTTTCAAAATAAGTAATCGTTTTATTTTCTAATTGAATGTTAGAATTTTTATTATTCACTTTTAAAAGATCTGTAATATTTATTGAACTACTAGTAGAGATTGATTGTTCCTCACCTTCGACTAATAGATAAAAATTATTCAAGGGCAGAGTTAATGAATTTATAATAATTATGATAGAGACAATAACCACCAAGAATGTAATTTTTTTCATTGAAATTATCTGTTAAATATAATATTTATTTGTTTTAGATCGATATTTAGAATTACAGGTCTTGACCAAATAACACTATTTTTTCCTCATATGTACACTCTAGATAGTATTCAATTAATACGAAATCGTTGTACCTAGAACAAATCCCAAAAATACTTAATATAGCTAGTGAATTTCTGATAATAACCAAAGAAGTTAAATGATAAAAATTTTTACAATTATTCATAATCTTTATGATTTATGCGTTGAAATTAAAAATATATTACTTAATAAGATAACAGATTTCAAACGCTAGTATAATTCTTTCAAATAGAAAATTATTCGACTAAATAGTATTTGTCATGAGGACAAGGGACTAATGTAAAATGTTATGCAGAGAATATTGTTCAGGTTCAAACTGCCAAAGAAGATCTCAGGAATGGAAATAACCAGAAATATTTAATGAATTATGGATCAGGATTACTAAAATCATATGAAAAGAAGATAGGAATCAAATACGATTGTCAATCACAATATAATCTCCATCAAATCAACTCTAGGGAGATACGATGACTAGACAAGATCCTGAAGATAGAAGTAAGATCCTACATGCATCGTTTGACATATAATTATGGTTTTCATCTCATTTTATACCCTTAGTATATAATCAAAATTTTTGACTAAATACAAATGATAATTTTGTTAACAAAAGAAAGACCATCATTCAAATCATAACCAAAAAATAATAAGAACCATATTATGTATCTTGATAAAACATGTAAATCCAAATAAAAGACAAGAAATCATCCAAATAGTATACATATCACGATCATAGTCTAGATGAGGAAAAGAAAAATTGTTAGATAAACAAGATCCTGTAAGATAGGTTATAGATGGTTTTTGAAGAGATCTAATAATTACATTTTATATTTATATAACGTTTCCAACATTTACTTCGATTGAAAATAAAAGGTAGGTTTTTATGTTTAATAACAAACTAATCATTATAATCCAAAAATCATGTTAGTACAATAATCCATGTCCTCAGAAGAAATCCCTAAACATGCATACACTCTTAAACATTTTATCATTTTTATAGTAATGTGTATGGTTCTGTTAACTTAAGCAGTAAAAGCTATATCTAAGAATATTCTAAATATGATATGAATAAAATCAAATTTGAAAGAAATAGAACATATAACTATACTGTAATGTATTCTATTTATCTGTACTTTCTTGGTTTAAGTTTACGTAGTACATCTAAAGCATTAGTAATATTTAGAGATGAAAAGAGAAGTTATGTTTCTGTTTGGAATTTGATACAAAGATTTGGTTCTTGTCAAATATACAAAAGAAAAAGACTAACTGCTTTTATTATAGATGAAACAATTATTCAGATTGGTAACCAGCATTATTGGTTATGGTTTTGCATAGAACCAGTTCACAATTATGCGCTTGGAATCTATCTCTCCGAAGAAAGAAACATGCTGGTAGCTGAAAAATTCATCAGATCTCTTGTATCCAGATACGGTAAACATACTATCTATACTGATGGTGGTACATGGTATGAGGAAGCGAGTAACATAATTGGATTAAAACACTATCTGCATTCTTCAATAGAGAAAAGTTTGATGGAAAGAGTAAACCAGTTTTTGAAATATAGAATAGAAAGTTTTGATGATTACTATACGTGTAGAATAACAGAATGTAACCTATTTCATGTATATAAATGGATACAATTCTTTGTTTCTATGTATAATGATACTATAGCGAATAATAGTCATGATTTTTTATTAAAGGAGATGGATATTATCTTAAATTAACACAGCCGCTAATTCTTTATAATATATTTAATCGTTAGTTTGGTTTTCTTATAGAGATGCAAAAATCTGGATTACTTTTGATACAGGATATTTTTATTCAAAAACTGAATGTCTTCCAAGTTCACGACAATAATATAATTTTTATAAAACTTTTACAAATCTCTTTATATACCAAATCACATATCATAATTTGTTTTCTTTTTTATAGGGAAATTAAGGGAATAAAGAAAAAGTAGTATTTTTTGTAATCCGTATTGAAAAAGAGAGAAAAAGTTTTTTTTGGTAAAATAATTAAAGAATAGAAGATCTATCTATCTTTTATGGCATTTTTAATTTTTTCAGCTAGATCACTAGGAATTTCAGAAAATCCATGATGATTTTTTGCATGTTCTTTAATCTTTTCCATCATTTCCTCTTCTGAATCTGCTGTAGTAGTCCAATTACAATCAACGCCTACATCTTGACACCCAAAACTCTTAGTCATAGTATAGATATATAAAATTCTTATATTTAAGATAATCTTATTTAGAAACAATCAAAGTTAATTTTTATGAATCCATTTAACTATTTTAGAATTATATGATCTAATTCTTGTATCTCTCTCCCTTCTCTGAGAGTATTGCATACTTTAATTATTATATAGAATTACATTCCACATGGGTTCATGGTATAAAAGATCTACACCAATAATTTCATTTAAAGAAGGAAAATCCCTTCTTCGTAATTTTCTTGTATACGGAAAGAAAGGTTTGACTATAAATCCATATCAAGGATGTCATCATAGATGCGGGTATTGTTATGCCACATATCAATGGTCACCAGAATTTTATGATCATATTTATACAAAGATAAATGCAGCAAATTTATTATATAATGAACTCAAAAAAGCAAAAAAGATTTCTTGTCCAGTGATGATTTCATCAGCAACTGATGCTTATCAACCTGCAGAAATAAAGTACGGAATAACTAGAGAATGTGTAAAGCTTTTACAAAAGTTTGGAGTTCCATATTATATCTTCACAAAATCTACAATAATTGAGAGAGATTTCGAGTTACATAAACAGTATAGTAATAATTGCTTTATTGTGTGGTCGATAACAACTTGTGATGATATTGTAAAAAGAATTATTGAACCAGGTACACCTAATTCTAATTCTATTTTTAAAGTGATTAAAAGATTTGCTAAGGGAGGAGTTAATTGTGCCATCAATATCGATCCGATTATGCCTTTTATAACAGATTCAAAATATAATTTGGAAAAAATATTGGATTACGCTGCTGCAAACGGTGTCGGATATGTAAGTAGTGGGATATTAAGACTAAGATCTGATATTTGGAAAAGAGTTCAATTCATTTTACATACATTACATAAAGAAGATGTCATAAAACAATACATGCAGATTTACAATATTAATGATTTTACAATAACAAAAAATAGTTTACTAGTTGATAATGAATACAGTTACAATATTTTAGATTTAGTCAAAAATGAATGTAGAAAAAGATCTCTACAATATAGATTTCCTAACCTGATTTATAAAACAAATCATGATCTAACTAACGAAAACTCGAGAGCTGTTACTCTTCTTGATTATATTAAATAAATAATATCTTTAATGTATTAAAAAATTATTAAGTGAAAACAATTTTAGAAATAGCATCATATCCTGTTAAATAATCTTCTCTGACGTACTCTATCAATACATGATGTAGTTGTGTTCAAATAACCACTAATAGATGTAGCTTAGACTGAACTATTTATGATGGGATAAAATAAAATTTTAGAAAAAAGAATATTAAATTATATTGTACTGTATTATAGTTATCTATGATTGATTAAAGTTTACGTAATACATCTAAAGCATTAACTACAATTATTGATAAGAAGAGAGACTATTTGTTTGTTTAGAATAGAACCAGCAATTTCTTTGGTTCCATATACAATTACGAAAAATAGTAACTGCTTTTGTTATAGCCAAAACCATCATCCGGATAGGAAACTAGTAAAAATGATTATCGTTATATATTGAAAAGGTACATAGTTCATTGTTAGGAATCTGTATCAAAAGAGATGACTATGTCTAATATAATAAAACATATAAATTTATTAATTAAAAAATATGCCAAACATATAATTTAAACTGATGGAATCACATTGGATGATAACTTGCATAATGTAATTTGATTAAAACATTATTGCACTTACCATTGCATAAAAGTATGATAGAAATCATATAAATCAGAATTTGGGATACAGAATAGAAACTTTTGGTTATTATAATATATTGATTAAATAGAGATGTAATTTATTATTTTTTATTTATCAATAGATTTACTCTTTCTATGTGTAATATTAATAATATATCAAATAATTACAACAGGTTTGAATTAAAAATGTATAGATAATGTGTAAGTAATACAGTGTATCTTCACATCATTTTACCCTATTAACTTGCCTTTATTGTCCCAGAACTCAAACATAAATTGTTGATTATATTTTAGATAGAACTTTAGTATCTTCAGTATTTTTTGAAAAAATGAAAAGAAAACATCAGAAAATTATCAGGTATTCACTATATTAATCAGGTGAAAGTAAAAATTAAATTCTTACATTCATTTTTTGTATCTTTCCAACACTTCACGCATTTGCTCACGTTCTTCTTTACTAGGTTTTACTAAAGCGTTTAGAGACCAATACTTTCCATCATGGTAAATTAAAGAGGGTTTTTCTGGATTATTTATTGCATCTAGAACTTCTCCAATAAACATAATATGATCCCCGAAACTAGTTTCCTGAAATAGATTACATTCAATATTAAGAGAAGCTCCCTTTACCATTAATGTATTGATTTTTGTACCATGATAAAATTGAAATCCTAATTCACGTAATGCTCCTATTTTATCATAACTACTCCCGCTATAGCCGCCTGCTATGCTAGACAATATAGATTGGTCTACTGCACACAAATTGATTCCAAATTCTTTTGATTGTCTGATGTTATCAACGGTAGCCTTGTTTGGACCTACTGAAACAGCGATTAATCCAGGATTGTATGAAAGATGATGTGTCCATTCACATGACATTATATTGGAACCATGTGGTCCATTTGATGTTATCAATCCAATAGTAGTGGCAAATTTATTCGTTCTAGGATCATTCCACGGTAACTCCATGTAGCATTACTTTTAGAAGAGTCATAAATAATTTCTGCTTTGTTTTAAAAAATTTAATTAGCATAGTAGATCCAAACCGTTAGTAGCCTAACACTGAAAATGCTAAGAAATAAAATTTTCATATATTTATTCTATCTTTGCTTTTTTAAAAAGTAGTTTATTCATATTTTTTATCTATATTTGAACTAAAAATTGCTATGTTGATATAAAAATTATAAGATTAGATTAAATAAATCTTTCAAAAATTGATATTAACCATATTTTTAGGCTAGATAATACTGTTCTATTTATCTTTTTTGTATTTACACAGGCAAATAAAGATGACCTCACTATCGAATCAATTAATTTTACTATCATCCCAAGTTGATAAATATAATGGTGTTATCTCAATTACTACTGAATTTCCTTTTTTTGCATTATCTAATAAACCCTTAGCCATTGGATGATCTAGACTCCCTAAATATTTCAGCAAATTTTTTTCAGAGATCGAAATAATAAAATCTAGATCTTCTTTAATTGTTATTCTTCCTTTTCCACGCACTCCTTTATATGGAAGATTAGATTCATCAATACAAAAATATATTATTTTACTATTATTCAAATTTTCCCTTTTTTTAGAAGATTTAGAAGTCTCTATATAAAATTTCCTTACATTAGGATCAAAATAAAACCAGGTGGGATGTATATTGGGTTCTTTTCTTTCATCAATTGTTCCGAGATATATAATTCTTCGTCCACTGGCAAGAAAATTTATTGCTTCATCTTCACTCATTGGCTTGGTAAAAACAGGCCCTGCATTGAGTATCTTCATATAATGTTAGTATCAAGAAAAACATATAAATTGTAATGTACTAAATTTAAATGAATTTAATATTTTATATTTTGATAGTAGTCAAAATTTAATTTTTTAAATTATCTTATTCTATCTAAAAATTTAATCAATCTTTCAATATCAACTTTCATGAATGGATGTCTAGCCAACAAACATTCGCCAACCAGGGCGTAATAGAAATACATATCCCCTTATGGTTAGAAAAGTACTCCATTATACCAATCGCTATTTGCCCAAATGCCTCATAAAGTTTGCGTCGATCTTTTCGATATTATTTAACATATTTGTTATTGTTTAATTCTAAAACATTAAAGTCAACATTTCTATAATATAGACCTGTAGAAGGGAATTTTTGAGTATAAAACATCTAATTTTATATTTATCAAGTCATAAGTCGAATTTTTGTTGCATCAATTATTCTATAAAATAAATATACATTCTTTCTTTTGTATATACACTATTGGACGCTTTTTGTTAACGTAGCTAACTTTATTACTATTTAGGTTATAAACGATCCTAGTTCCTGACTAAGATTTAGTTGGTTTTCTATGGATAAGTATCTTTTTTGGAGCAATTTCCAAGATTAATTGCTATTAGCATATACGACCCCATTAATATTATCCCTAGTATATAAGTTGCATATCCAATTTACATTGTAAAAACGCATTTATTTTTAAACATATAGGAAACCAGTATATCAAAAATTTCTATTATTAAAAATTATTCATAAAGACGATCATGTGGATTAATGAATATAGCAATTAGATTTAGGATATGCATTGATTTTTCAACCAAATTGTAGAATTAGGCAAGTTGCGCCAAACAAACAATATCACAAAAACCAGAGGTAAGAAATTTGTTATGTAGCTAATTTTATTCTATTATGCAATCTAACAGCTTATTGGATTTTTACAAGTGAAATAAATCTTAAAACCTTTTTTATTCCGACTAGGATTTACTTTTTATTGTAAGTTATAAAATATATGTGCTAGAAGATTAATTTCTCCTCAAAAGAGAGTAACTACTATTTAAATTTATTACATGATATTTATTGTTATTTGCAATAAAATTGATAAATAAGAGTCACAGCGTATTTTAATAATACGAAACTTATATTTTATATATTTTTTTCAATATTCATTATTTTTAGATAGTTTATATTCATACAAAAGTTAATAGAATGGAATAATTTACAATTTTAATTTGTGAATAAATTTAAAGGATTAAAAATTAACAAAATTAATAATAAACACTTTGAATTACTATGTATGTTGCAAAAGAATTATCTCATAGCTATTATTGCTATTTTATTTATCTCACTGAGCTCTGACACGGATCATGTTTTTTCACAATCAGAAACTTCAACTTTTGAAGACAATAGTTTAGGAGTAAAATTTCAATACCCTGCAGAGTGGAATGCAGAAGGATCTAACTTATATACTAAATCTATAACTGAATGTACCACTTTACCATGTATTAGACTTCCTGAAATATCAATTGATGTTTCGACTATTGGTCCAGGAGTTCCCTCCCTGGAAAACTTTACTAAAGAACAAAACGAAACGAAAAGTGTATCTAACGATTATCGCCTAGTAGAGATAAATCAAACAACAGTGGATGATAAAGATGCATTTCAACACATTTACCTTTCAAAATTGACCTCGATAGGTGGACCAGCAGAGGATATACTAAAATATGATGTCTATATTAAAGAAGGAAGTAAATTGTATAAACTTTCGTTTACATCCACGTTAGATGAGTTGACAAAATATTTGGATGCATATAAAAATATTCTAAACAATTTTCAAATAACTTCACAATGAGATATGTCTATCACCAATAATGCAATATTTTAATTTTTACTATACCTGAAAAATTAAAGGTTATAGGAGGAAAAACTACGAACGAAATTATTGCCAATAGATAATAAAAATCCAAATCAAAATTTAGATTTGAATGTAATAATTATAAACAATTCGATAAATTTCAAATAAATTTAAGATTTTCATGAAGTCGGCTACAATAAAAAATGCGTTAAGTTCATAACTACCTTTTTGATAACCTTAGGATTTATGATTGAAGTTAAAGGTTATGCGGCTCATAATGCTTCTTCTCCTCTATCTCCTTTTTCTTTTGAAAGGAGGAATTTACTTGATTATGATGTAATGATCGATATTAATTATTGTGGAATTTGTCATACAGATATTCATCAAGTGAAAAATGAGTGGGGACGCTCGAATTATCCAATGGTTCCGGGTCATGAAATAGTCGGTGTTGTTTCAAAAGTAGGTTCGAAAGTTACACAATTCAAAGTTGGTAATCAAGTAGGAGTAGGATGTTTTGTCGACTCATGTCGTAATTGTGATACCTGCAAGAAAGGACTTGAGCAATATTGTAGTTCACTTCTTACTACATATAATGGGATAGAAAAAGATGGGAAAACCATTACTCAAGGAGGATATTCCAATAAAATCATAGTTGACGAAAACTATGTTCTTCATATGCCAGAAAATCTTAAACCAGAAAATGCTGCTCCTCTTCTTTGTGCTGGAATAACTCTCTACTCTCCTCTTATGAAATGGAACGCCGGCCCAGGAAAAAAAATAGGGATTATAGGTCTTGGTGGCTTAGGTCATATTGGTGTTAAAATAGCACACGCACTTGGTGCAGAGGTGTCAGTATTAAGCCATTCCCATAAAAAACAAAAAGATTCAATGAAGATGGGTGCTGATTATTTTTATTCATCATCGGATCCCAAAACTTTTGAAAAACTAGAAGGATATTTCGATATTATGATAAACACAATTTCAGCTAATGTTGATTTAAATGAATATCTGAATCTTCTAAAACTTGATGGAACGATGGTTATCGTAGGAATTCCAGAAAAAGACTCTCACATTAGTCCTTATACATTGATAAGTGCTAGAAGAAATCTCACAGGTTCCTTAATTGGTGGTATTTTGGAAACACAACAAATGCTTGATTTTTGTAGTAAACATAAGATAGAATGCGATGTTGAACTCATTTCAATTCAAAAAATCAACGAGGCCTATGAACGTATAATAAATAGTGATGTTCGCTATAGATTTGTAATCGATTTAAGTTCCCTCAAATGCTAGTTATCGATAAACTCAAGAATTTGGTAAAATAATCATAAGCAAATAATAACCAGGTACATACAAACATTACAAGTATTTAATAAAACTTTCAATAAAAAAGTAATATTGATATTATACCATATTAAATTTGCAATTGGCCAATTAAACCTACATTGATATATTGTAAAATAAGCTCAGGAAAAGAGGAAAGGTTAATCTTAAAATGCTAAATTGCATAAAAACTAAATTGCTTGAACTCGCATATGTTAACTATATTTTCATTTCAAGCATTTATTTGCTTAATAATAAGAAAAATATAGTCTTATATTAAAACTACATTCAATGATATCTAAAAAAAAATTATATTATTACTATTATCTTGTTCTTGATCTAGAAGATTCTTCTTCTGAGAATGTTCCATTGGATATTCAAATTGAGAAATTAGAAAAATTGAGACTTTGTGTAGATAAAATTTTAAAGTCAAACTCAGAAATATTGGGGATAAATAAAATACTATACATAAATTCAACAGGAGATGGGTATTTCATTATTTTCAATAAAGGAGAAGATGCATTAAAATTTTCTCTAGTTCTTCAAAAATACTTAACACAACATAACACAAAGATAAGAAATAACAAAAATTATAGCGAAGATGAAATTGACTCAAAAACAATTATAGTAAATACCGGCATTTCATGTGGTATTAGTAAACCAGTAAAACAAATAGATGGACAAATAGCTTACTGGGGATCTGATGTTATACTAGCTCATAGAATTGTAGATTATGCTAAAGGAGGTTATATACTATGTAGTAGCGATGTTTACAAAAATATGAAAAATATTAGATTTGGCAAATTTATTGATCTTGCATGTTCTGCAAAGTTTAAACATAATCTTAAAACAAATGTATATCTATTTTATAATAAATATGATATCGAAAAATTCAAAAAAATAAATTTTAATCTATTAAATTAAGATCTATATTGAGCTTTCTTTATATGTCTAACATAGAACAAAGTGTTGGTGATTAACCAGAAGAGCTGAAGATGTAAATGTTGTTTTCTAACAATATATATTGATACGACTTGGAAGAAATAGAACATCTTTACTCTTGTATTGTATTCTTTTTATAGTATTTGAATCTGATATCAGAATAGAATAGATTTAAGGAGTTTAAACTACGTAGTAACCAAAAAAAGGTATATGATCTTCGGGATTATATTCAACTAAAGATTTGAATTATTTGAGGCTGGGTCATAATTATTCTATTTTCATAACGAATAAAGCTAGTTTATTAGTGTACGATGTTTTAGTGAAACAATATACAAACCAACAAACTAGCGGTACAAAATAGATCTACATCCATTCTAATTAGCATTTTGTATTTGATTGGTTTGATTAGATGGCCACATAATAATAAGAATAAACCACGGCCTGGAAGACCATATGTGTATTCTCCTACTGTTATTCTGAGATGCTTTATAGTACGTATATGGTTCCGACTAGATTCTAACAGAGCATTACATGAATATCTTGCAATGGATCTATGGTATAACAAAAAGGTAATGAAAAGATGTGGATTATCAAGAATACCAAACAAAAGAACATTTGATAGACGTCTTGCTACGATATCTAGAGATATTAAAAACAGAATTAGTATAATGGGTGAACTTTTTGTTCATGATAAAATAATTGATCCATCTGTTCTTTCAACAGATAGTACTCTTATGAAAGCCAAAGGTTATGTCTGGCATAAATCCTCTATGGAACAAGGAGTAGTACCACGTTCTGGTATTGATACTGATGCAAGATGGGGATTCAGTCATACAAAGGGATGGATATTTGGATAGAAACTGCATTTGATATCAAGTACTATTGGTTCCATTGTAGTACCATTGGCAGCGGATTTTACAACTGCTAAGATACCTGATAACCAGATGTACAGTATATTGACAGCAAGTCTTCCATTTACAATTATTAGAAGAATATCATACATGTCTGCAGATCCTGGATATGATGATCATGAACTGTATGATCTAAGTACAGATATGGGATTTCAATTGGTGTGTCCTATACAAAGATATAAAAATACACCAGAGGAAAGGATAAAACTGATAGAATTCTATGAATCCAATATTGGACAGGTTATTTATTCTTTGAGAGGAATATCAATTGAACCGTTGATAGGACATATCAAAAATGCATTCAGGATAGATCCATTACCTGTCAGAGGATATTCTAAGAGTTATGCAACAGTGTTACTATCAGTTTTACTATACCAAATACTTGTATACTACAACTGTAAGACCTATAGAGATAATCCTATGGCAATCAAATACATGCTAGGAACGTAAAACTTGATGATACTATAATGCAAATATTACTATATTTGTTAAATAAATTATGACCCATCCTCAATTAATTACAAATTGACAATAGAAACAGAATTTATAATCCTTCCTCGTACTTTAAACTATATTTCAGGTTGAGACTATTATTTTTTATTTTAGGTCTATATTCAATATATCCATAAGTATGTACTAGGAACACTCCTATATGAAGAAGGAAAAGGTTGGAACAAAAATTTTATAAAAAATTTTATTAGCTTTCTCATATAATTCTGGAAAACCTACTGTATATATTTCTGGAGGTACTGGTTATCAACAGGAAGAGAAATTTTTACATTCAACACTAGATTACATTCATCTCGATAAAAATCCTAATCAAGGAGCTATGCAATGATTCAAGGAACAAATGAAGTATCGATGATTACTATCCCTTTAATAAAATAATGAGAAATAACTCTTGCAATCTATAACATGTATACATTTGACTAAAACTAAATTAATTACATCATGCAAATCAGAAACACAATTGTATTCAAAAAGGGAGGAACAATAATATTAAATTAAAAGCACTATAAAATCTCTATCAACCCACTTATATTTTTAATAATGCTATTTTTAGATTGAGATATTTAATGGAGTCAGTAAATGTTTAACGGAATATTGAATATTTTATGTTATATTCTCCGTTCAATATGAATTTGGTAGATTCGCATTTAATTAAAATTTATTATTTTTTTTGTTTTGACTTTAATTTTTTTTATTAAAGTTGTATCCCTTTTTTGTATTATTTAATAAAATTATATAATTTAAATCCACCAAAATTAAAGAGCTATACAATAATTCTTATTCATTAAATTACTAAATTTTCCTCTAGAAAATTCTGTATTTTGTCTTTTAGATTCTGATTTATTAGATGTCTTTATTTGTATGTGCATGTAATATACTATTATGGGCCTATTTTCTATATTTAAAAAGAAGAAAAAAAGTAAAGAGAAAGAAGAAAACTCTGGTAATGTTGACGACCATCAAAAACCAACAGAAAAAGAACCAGTGAACAACTGAATTCCAATAACTTCCTATTTTTTATGTTTATTTTTTAAATGAGATAACAGTAATTAAACAACTCGTTCTCAAAGCATTGGAGATTCAAGTCATTGGAATCTATTTAGCTAATTTGATATTATTTTTATATCTCAAGTAATTATAGTTCATACTCAATCAAGTCTCTCGGTGAATAAATAGAATGAAACCATAAGATATAAAGTAATAGACTAAATCGATAGTATGATCTAAAATATGTCTATCGAATAGAGTAATAGGAGTAGAATTATAGTAATCTAACATCTATCTTTTACATTCCATATTGTACTCTTCTATTTGTTAAAAAGAATTTTGAGTTTATGCAGTAATACTGTAGTTTCTAATAAATATTTCATTCAACAGAGGATAAAATAAGATATTTGATAAACATTAAGTGAATAAAATACTCTTAATTTACGCCGCGAAATCTATAGCTAAGAATATTCTATTTATCATATGAAAATTAAATTTAAAGGAATAGAACTTCTACCTATGTTGCACTGTATCTCTTCATCTCTACATTTTTGGTCTAAGTTTAAGAAATAACAAAGTTAATAGTACTATTAAGGTATGAGAAGTTGTGTTTTTGTTAGAAACTGGATACAAAGGTTTGGTTCGTGACAGATCTACAAAAGGAAAATAGTAAATGATTTTATTATAGATAAAACAATTATTTGGATATGAAATTAGCATTTTTAGTTATCGTTCTCTATTGAGCCAATCCACAGTATCATGCTTGGAATCTATATCTCCTAACGTGGAAACATGATTATCGCTAAAAAATTTACCAGATCTCTTTTATCGAGGCATGGAAATCATGCTATATATACAGACGGAGGAAAGTGGTATGATAAAACCTGTAACATAATTGGATTAAAATACTATATCCATTATTCCAGAGAAAAGTTTGATGGAAAGAGTTTACTACTATTTGAGACGCAAAATAGAGATTTTTGATGACTAATATCCATGTATGAAAAATAAGAGTGTAACCAATTTCATTTACAGAAATGTATGCGATTTTTTGTTTTATGTATAAATATACTAAAGCAAATAATAAGAATAAGTTTTGTTTAAAGATGAATATTATCTTGTCTTAGCAGAGCTGGCTAACAAGAAAATTCGTATTGATTAATAAAAAGAAAATAAATACTGTTTCAGAAAATTTTGCCCATATGATAAAATGTACCTATTTGTTATGAATCATAATTATAACTTTGTGCTGTTTTGGAGGATAATATTAATGAAATATAAAAAATTTAATATAATTAAAAATATAAGTCTTGACCGGTAATGATATTGATAATTAGGGAGAATAAGATAATATGAATAGAACCTATATTAGTGAAATACGAACATTAAAAAAATATAAATCCTTTAAACCAACACTAATCGCAGGATTTCCTGGCCCTGGGTTAGTCGGATCTATAAGTACAAGCTTTATCATAGATTATTTGAACATGCATCAAATTGCATGCCTTGAATCAGATTACATTACTCCAGGTGTTATCTATATTGGGGGCAAGTTAAGACATCCTTTTAGAATATACGCTAATAAAGAGAAAAATATTTTCGTGATGGTATGTGAGGCTCCAATATTAATAAACGGTATTCATATAGTAATGGATACATTAATCAGATGGTCAAAAGAAAATAATGTAAAAGAAGTTATAGTTTTAGATAGCATTCCGCTAAATGGTATGTTAAAAGAGGGAAGAAAGACCATTATACTTCATGATGATGGTCTTCATCGTGAAGGAATAGACAAAGATCGAAAATATAGTAAGAATCAAATAAGTAAGTTCGAAAAAAACAGTAACCTTGACCGGAATGCGATAGAAAACTCTACAAACTATAATTATACTGCCTATATTGGAGGGCTTGCAGGAGGATTATTATCCTCGTGTTTATCCTATGGTATTTCATGTACTGCAATTCTTGTTCCAGCACCAACTGGATTAGCCGATCCTGAAGGTGCTGCGTTATTAATAGAGTCCTTTGATAAACTAACAACTACGGAGAATTTGAAAATTGATCCAACTCAACTCAAAAAACAAGGAATTATAATAAGAAAACAATTAGATAAAATAATGAAAGCAATTCAGGAACAGAGAGAACAATTACCACCCGAGCAAAAGTCAATGTATGGATGATATATTCATATAGTGGCAACATTCAATTTTCTAATTCATATCTATCAAAAAGCAAATGAAAACAAATATTTCAACCAGTTCTCTAGAAAATTAAATTGATATGTCTATAATTATAGACAAAATATTTGTAAAATACAATGTTATAATATTATTAAAAATCAATTCAAGAAATATTCTAGGCAGCTGTAGCATATTTCTTCAACTTCAATCTTAATATTCAGAACAAAATATATTTATTTATCGATTTAATTGAAAAGATTCTCCAATTAAAGAATTCATATCTTCTTTATAGTATACATAAAACTAACAAGTATCTATTGCCAAATTCTATTTATAATAATTTCCAAAATATATTTGATTTAATTAACCAAAATATTTATATCTCTATATTCAAATCAGAAGAATAAATCCATAACATTAATTCTATGTGTTATTATATAATGTAAAGAAAACAAAGGATCTGATGAAATTCTTTTACATTCATTTCTTACCTGACACTTTTCAACATAAATCAGTAATATGTTTTGACTTCCACAGTGATATGTATAAATCTAATATAAAATATTTTATTGTTAAAAAATGGAAAGAAATACATTTTCACTTTGGCTGATTTAGATTATTTTGAGATAAATAAGAAATATTTCTATTAAGCCTACTAATAATGCCAAGCCGATGATTAAAATAATATTTTTTTTTAAAACATTTTCCGCAATTTTCTTTTCCTGATATTTTCGAGGAGAAATCTTTTTTATCAAAAATGTAACCATAAATCCAATTACAATCCCTAAAAGATTAGCAAGTAAATTTAAAAAAGAAAAGAGTGCTATTTCGAATGAAAAGGTTCCCAACCCTATGCCTACAACTGCAGCAGGTGGAACTAATGCAACAGCAATTGCAACCCCGGTCATAGATTCTGCAAATGATGTCACTAATGCTAAACCACCTGCAATACCGAGTAATATAGCAAAAATAATGAATAGTGGGTTTACTTGTGCCCTTGAAGAAATTTCTGGAGTCATTTCAATAGTTATGAAAAAAGAAAAGATAAAGGAAACAGCTGAGGCGATTAGTATTGCTGAAATGATGGTTTTAGCAATAAATCTAATGGAATCTATTAGTTGTTTCCTTCTTCCCAGTACTGAGTTAAGAGAAAACGAAGAGATAGGGCCTATTAGGGGGGAGATTAACATTCCTCCTATAATTATTGCAACCTCATTTTGAATCAATCCCACAAACGAAGCTATTGTGGCTATTAGAACCATTATATATACATCATTTTTATGTGCAAGAAAATCATCTGTTTTGGAAATAATTCGCTCAATAGGTTCAATATGTTTAATACTTCCATTATCTGTCTTGCGATAAGATTGGAAAAGATTCATGAAATAATCTGAAATAGATGATTCTATCTTGTTTTGTGCGATAACATGTATTCTCTGTTTGGTATCAATCATACTAGACAATTTATTCATCAATTCAGAAGTAAGATATGAAGGTGAAAATATCGTATAGTGGTAGCAATTTGTTTCGTATGTTTCTGCTGCAATTTTTATATAGTGAATATCAAATTCATGTAATATCTTTTCAACATCTTCTCTTTGATTTGGATACACAGTAATTTCTATCTTTTCTATTTTTGTATGCAATTGTTCATTCTTGTTTTGGTCTTTTTTCTCTTTTTGTTCGTCTTTGTCAGTATTGTAAGTGTCAGGCTTTTGTTTTTCAAAAGGTAATTTCATTCGTTACTTTCTCTTTATTATATCTGGATTTATATTAATAAAGCGAATCCATAACTTTTCTATTAGCGAAATAGACATTAGCTTTAAATGGTGTAATTCTAATATATCGCATTAGATTATTTGAAAAAAACAGAAATTCTCGATGTACACTAGATTCTTTTTTGAATTTGTGCTAGCTTAGTTTCATAATTATATCTAAATAATGTAGAATCTTTTCAAAACCGAAACAAAATTTTGTCATTCTAGATCTGGGATTCAACTACTGATTTGATTTATTACTGATTTACAACAGCAAAAGAGTCTCAGCATTCATTATAGATAACATTATTTCTAATTCAAAAAACTATATTTTTAATATGCTTCTGAATTTAATCATTTCAATAATCAAAGATTCAAATATACAGTTAATTAGACACATGATTTACCATGAATTTGATTAGATGTAGTGTATTCGAATATGGCAGTGACATAGTTTACACCAATATAGGAATATGCAATCTAAAGATTCAATTTTTTCCCTTTAAAGATAGATTACCTTCACCTTTGGAAAAATTATATGAATAATATAAAAATTAGACAGCAATTTCTAGTCAATATAGGAGATGAAATAATACTAACTAAAGATAATCTCTATGGTTTATCTTACTAATTCGTTCCAATGTTGTAAATTAGTATATTCGCAATTTATTTGCTTTTCGACAAATGGACACATTAATATAATGTTCGCATAATTGTTACTATCATTTTTTCATACTTTGTGTAAACCAATCAAAATATTTTGTTATCAAAACTGAATAATCTCAAAGAACTTGTTCTCTAAAACAGTAAAAATTATATTTAATTTAAAACTTGAACTTTATTCTGGAAAGACCGTTACTTTATCTAAGACATATTTAATGTATCTTTACACCAAGAATCAAAATGATTTGTACTCAAGATCGGCCATTCAATTGAAAAATTATATACTATTTTAATAAATATCTAAAAACTAAATTGGTAATCTCCAATCTTCATAACTATTTAACTTGGAAAACATCACAACTTTTTTCTTTTATGTATACTAAATTAAATACGTAATAATATACTGAGTAGTATATTATTATCTAATATCATAGCAAATAGATATAGTTACTATTAAGATAGAATTTAATAAGTCAAGGGTATAAAAAACATTTAATTATACTCAGTAATAAGTTAATTATATATTAAAACACTTAATGATTATAAGTTATTGTTTTTAAAAATGTCTATATATTTAAATCATTTTAAGTCTCCTTAAAATCTAAATATTTTAAAAATACAATCATATTTACTGTGGTTCTATTGTTGCAGGTGGTTTGCTGGATATTGCATACGTTACCCATGCAACACCTTCAACTTCATTAGTAATCTTATTACTAATTTTTTCTAACAATTCGTGTGGTAGTTTTGTCCAATCTGCAGTCATAGCATCTTTAGAATTCACTACTCTGATAATAACGATATAGCCATAAAGTCTCTCATCTCCTATTACAGCTACTGCTTTATCATCTCCAACCGCTGCATAAGCCTGCCAAACGGAGTCATAAATACCTGCATTTTTTAACTCTTGTTCTACAATTTCACTAGCATATTTTGCAATTCTTATTTTATCCTCATTTACTTCGCCGATGATCCTAACTGCAAGGCCTGGACCTGGAAATGGATGTCGGGCAATGACGTCGTCAGGAATATCTAGCATTTTTGCAACTCGCTTCACTTCATCCTTGTAAAGATACCTAAGTGGTTCTAGAACTTTGAGATTAAGAACTTCAGGTAACCCTCCAACATTATGATGTGTTTTTATAACAGATGCTGGACCCATTGAAATACCACTTTCTATTACATCAGGATAAAGAGTTCCTTGTGCCAGCCATTGAAATTGGTTACCTTCCTTCTCTACCTCCTCCATAAAAACATTAATAAATTCATTTCCTATTATCTTCCTTTTTTCTTCAGGGTCAATTATGCCAATCAGTTTCTGCAAGAATCTTTCTGAAGCATCCACATATTTTACATTTAGATCTAGTTTTTTGAATAAACTCATTACTGATTTTTCTTCATTGTATCGTAAAAGACCATGATTAACAAAAATACATTCTAAGTTATTAGAGATAGCTTGATTCAACAAGACGGCTACTGTTGTTGAATCTATACCTCCACTAACTGCACACAAAACTTTTTCTTTTCCTACCTTTTTTTTTATTTCCGAAATAGTATTCCCAATAAAACTTTCCAGTGTCCAATTTGGTTCAGCTTTACTGATACCAATAGAAAAATTTTTCAGGATATCTAAACCATGTTCGGTGTGAATTACTTCCGGATGAAATTGTAACCCATAGAAATTTTTATCTTGATTTCCTATCGCAGCAGATAGAGAATTATTTGTATGTGCCAAAACTCTAAAGTTCGATGGAATTTCCTCTGCTACATCACTATGGCTCATCCAACAATTTAATCTATCGTTTAATCCCTTGAAGAGATCTGTCTTATCGTCTATCTGTAATATGGCTTTGCCATATTCTCTAGTTTTGGATTTCTTGACTTTGCCTTTAAAATTATCGATTATTAATTGATGTCCGTAACATATACCTAAAATAGGAATTCCTAAATCAAATACTTTTTTATCAGGTTTAGGTGAATTGGGATCGTACACACTAGCTGGACCTCCTGAAAAAATAATGCCTTTAGGTGCAATATTTTTTAATTTATCTGATGAAATGGAATAAGGATATATTTCACAAAAAACATTAGAATCCCTGATTCTTCTACATATAAGGTGACTATATTGAGAGCCAAAATCCAATATAACTATTTTATCCAATCTTGAATTCAACCACTAGACTTTTCCAACATTCTAGTAAATACCCAAGCAACAGTATTGAATATATCTGTCAATCTCTCTTTCTCCCGGTAGTTACTTATAACTATTTTCTTTATAATTCCATTCGTCTCCTTTATCTCATATTTCAACATCTCTGTATCTTCTATTTGTTTTTTACGTACTTTCTCTTGATCTTGGTTCATCATTCCCTCAATAATTCTTTTAATAAAAAATGACTTGAATGGAGGAGTATTGATATTAAATGACATGTTTTTTTCCGGAATTATCTCTATGAAATTCAAATAAACTTTAACTATAGCTAATAAGAGATTGTCCTTAAGTCTTTTTAATTCCTTGGTTTCGTAATTTGAGTAATCAATGTTCTTCTTCTCTTTTATGATCTCTTTATTTTCCTCTTTTGGGATCTTATTATTGATATTTTTATAAGCTTGACTTTTTTCGAGGCTAGGGAGTTCACTTTTATTTTCTGTCACAAAATAATTCTCATTATTTCTATGAACATCGTAAAGGATGGGAGATCGCTCAAGAGTGGAAGCAGGTTTAAAACTCTCTTGCTTTAATAAATTATCAATCAAAACAAGAAGGTTTCTAAGCTTATCTATCTCTTCTTGTTTATCAGAAATTTTTTTAATCAACCATTCACGTAAATCTGCTGCTTTTTTTACATCCTCCTCCGAATAATTTAACATTTGATTCATAATATAATAAAGACTATAAAGTTGTTTATTCGTATTATACTCAATCTATATTCTACTACTGTCTGATTAAATCTCCTAGGAATTATTCCAAAATAATATTGTGCAATACAATAGAAATTACACTAATAAAATTACATTGTAAACCAGTTGAATGTCACAAGTAATATAAAGATATAGATGGTTAATTGTTACAAATTGTAATAAAGTTATTCTAAGATTTATTAGTGTCAGTTCCTTTACAAAACATATTTAAAAATTTAAAGATATTTTAAGTAGGTTCAAATTCTTTAAAACCTGTTATGGGTTTCTTTGAGGTATCGTATAGAACAGATCGTGAGTTTTTTGCCAAGGTTTGTAAGAGTTTTTTAGCTATTTTTAACTTTTCTTTTTTTATGTCTATATCTTGAGTACTTTTAGAATAATTCCCTACAGTATTACCGAAAGTCATTCCGACCAGAATTATTTCCTTTGCACCAAACTCTTCAGCAAGAAAGACAGCTCGATCTCCGTCAGTAAATCCACCAAAATTATAAACATTTGTAACCGGCATTACTTGGGTTGTCCCTAAAACTTTCTTAAATTTAGGAACTAACTTTTCAATCTCTTCAATGTTATCTCCGTGTGCATGAACAACCATGATCGCACCTGACTTTTCTGCCTTATGCAGAAATTTTGGATCACCATCTAGGTCTGTAACTACAACATCAGGTGTTATCCCATTTTCCATGAGAAATTTAACTGTACCATCTGCAACTATCTTGAGAATAGTTCTATTTTTTTTTATAAACTGAAGATAGTCCTTTAAATCAGGACCTGAACCTATTACAAATACCGATTTCCCTTGAATTTTTTTTTTCAATACATTAGGATCCAATGATTTGCGTTTTATCTTTTCAGAGAGCAGATATGCAGAATTTTGATCTTTTTCAGTGCTATAACCGAATTTACTCCTTATATCTTGATAATAGGGAAACCAAGTTACAAATTTCACATACTTATTTAACTAGTACTTATTAATAGACTATTTGTTAAGAAAGCTAGAATTTAAAGTAATTTTCCTTACAAATAAATATTATAACAAAGAGGATTACTTTAGAAGTTAATAACCATGTTGTTATTATTATAGTTATTTGCTGTTCCTCAATTTGAATTGGTAAGTTAATTTTAGTAGTACAAATGTTGAACAAGGCTACAATTATATATTGTTATATATTTCTCAACTGATAATTGAAATTTTTGGAGCAGATATAAAAAAGAACAATTGTTAAATATCAAATCCTAAAGGAATCAACTTAAATATATGAAAATCAAAGTCTAACAATGAAACGATAGCATTTATAATTATTTAATCTACTTTATTCAACAAATATTAATTAAGTCAAGAAATACTCAAGTCACATATTTAACTAAACTATATGTCATTTCTTCTTTTTTACTACTTTACATAATACTAGTGTATTTTTAGTAATCATAATAAAAGCTACAAATTCAGACTAATATAGATAAATCTCTATCAAAGTATTAATTGTAAAGGTTAACAAAAAATAAAAAAGTAGAGTGTTTTAATCTATTTGTATCAATTAGGTTTTACTCATATGTTCAAATACTGTTTGTTGATCAAAGAATGGACAGTTAACAACATGTTTACCTTCCATTGCTGGTGAAATAGTCAATAATCCATTATCCTTGGCATTATTTAGGTCAAGTACAGTTTGTAGTAATTTTGCTTCTGTAGTAGGATTGTTCCATTCTGCAAAATGTATTCTCCACATTGGACTATAATTTTGATCAGTAGGATTTGCATGTCCTATCCCAGGTTGAAATCCCATAGGTCCAGTACCATTTATTCCATTTGTAAATTGTGTTAAATCTACCGCTACTGAAGTATTAGCAAGCTTTTCGTCTGAAGGTGCATGTACTACTCCCATCATGTTTGCAGGCATATCAGGAACTGCGTCAGTCACAATATAATATATTGTACTTCCATCTGGACCCCATCCTCTATGTCCTATAAAAGTTACAACCATGTTTTCTGTATCTATCATTGTTACTTGTCCACCACCATATGGAGTTTCATCATTAATTTCACCTTCTTTTACCATCAGCTCTCCGCCATCCCATTTTACTGCTGGTTTATTTACAACAGTAATAGTTTTTTTTATCTTTAACTCTCCATTTTGTTCAGCTGTTAAAATTTCATCTACAGATTTTAATTCCCTGGCATTCTCCTGGTTTACCCATTCTACGCTATTTACTTGATATAAAGGAGTATATCCTTGATCACCCGGATGGGCACTTAAAACTGCTAATTGAAATCCATATGGTCCATCACCTTGTATTCCATTGGTGAATGCAAAAGCCTGTCCTAGAACATCTTCTGGTGTTTTTGATAGAACTGGAGCTACATTTACTTTAAAACCTGTAATTTTGGTTATGAGATCAGCTGATTCTTTATCAGATGCATCAGTTGCTATTACATACATTTCTTTTCCATTCACATATCCTTTGATTAAAGGTATGTCAATTTGGACATTTGCAGATGATAATTTTAATACTGAACCGTGCTCTACCTGCTGTTGTGCTGCATATGTAAGTTTTATGTTTAATGGACCTGCTAGTACTAGCATCATACCTAGAACTATCGATGTTGCTATACCTAGAACCTTGAGATCTTTTTTCTTTACAAGATTGTTCATTGAATCAAAAATCTATATTATATATAAAAATAATTGCTTGAACGATTAAATTAATGTTTGAACATTCAAATTATTTTCGATTAAAAAATTATAAATTAGGACATCATTCAACCTTAATTTAATTTCTGAATGATATTTATGATCAATTTGATATACTTTTTTAGATCTGAAATATTATCAAATTAATACAAACAACTCAGGTATTATTCAAACTTAATCAAATGCTGCTATAAGTATGTTTTATTATTTAGTTATCATTAAAATTCTTATTATCTTTAGTGCCAATAAACAATACAGGATAAACTCGAATTAAGACGTAATGGTTATTAACTTTGCTAATTAATTTGATATATGATTGCAAATTTAACTACAATTATTATTCCACACTTTTTAGATCATCCTGGTAAAAAATACTTTAATCCCAGATTTGTACAGATATTTGTTGGAGAGTCAATTAGATGGTTAAATGTGGATCATAAGCAACATAATCTTATTTTTGATCGAGAAATAGTTCCTTATGGAGCTGAAATTGGACTTTTAGATCCACTTCAATCCTTAACCAAAAATTTCGAGACTTTTTTTCCTAGGATCGATTATAGATGTTCACTACACCCAAATGAACAAGGAACTATAATAATGTTACAAAATAAAGATAAAGTTGTTTACAAAACTATACAGAGAGAAGATTTTAGTCTTACTAATGCAATAAATACAACCTCTATTAATATTTCAGTTCCAAATAGCGGAGAAACAATTTTTCAAGACGTAGAACCTAATCACATAACATTACAAAGATTTCTGGATCCAAAAATTTACTCAAGTCTTAAAAATCCAAATTTCTATCTATTACAAAGTAAAAATTTAACTATCGTTTTTTGGGATATACATGGATTTTCTACTCTTTGTAATAAATTAGAGAGGGAACCAGTTACAGTCATAGGTTTTCTAAGAGAATACTTCGATCTTGCAACTAAAATAATTCATGATAATTCAGGTATTGTTGATAAGTTCATAGGTGATGGTATTTTGTCTTATTTTGGGTTCGAAAACAATTCTCCTAACTCTGGAGTATTTCAAGCAATTAATTCAGCAATCGATTTAAGAAAATCGTTTGAAAATATAAAAAATAAATGGGTTGGAATATGGGATAGGGATTTTAATCACAAAAATATAGACATAAATTTGAAGTGCGGCATACATACTGGAGAAGTTTTATTTGGTTTGATTGATACTGGAACTAGATCTCAGGTCACTATTATTGGAAAAACAGTGAACTATGCAAGTAGATTAGAAGGAAAAGCAGATAACAATCAAATTATTATATCCAAAGAAGTAAAGCAAAAAATTCAAGACAATTATGAAACAATTTCCATTCCTATTACCAATGAGGATATGGATATAAAAAAATCATTTCCTCACATTACAGAAGTATACGAAATAATTACAGAGTAAAATATTTTAGACAATGGAATCTAAAAATTTCAATAAATCACAAATTCCTTGTAATTTCTGTTCCTGTATCTATCATTAAAAAATTTACATTACATAATAATTTTCGAATTACCCAAATAATTCAAAAAAATAAAAAAAAAGTTTTATTATGAACTATCTAAAAGATTAGATCTAGGATATCCTGCATTTTGATCTGTTTGAATGTTATATAAAAAAAACTGAGGTTTAATAGATGCTAACATTACAGCATCGTTAAATTCAAAAAATCTTAAATGAATATCACTAACACTTTTCATTACATCCAGTGATTTATAGGATGGTCGAGAAACCATTACAAGCAAGTCGTTATTTGATCGTATTTTACTGGAAAAGTTAATAATAGCTTTTTGAATGTCCAAGAGTTCAGCTTGATACTGTAATTCTACAAAACTAAGATCAACAGTAACTAAACATCCATCACTTTTGGTTCTTAATTCTTGATATTGTTTTTCCCATAACGTAAAATTCTTAAGAAAGCTACTCTCTATCCCTGGAATGATATATGGTGGCCTTTCATAAACAACATCGTTTTTCACATCGTCTTCTCTACCTATTATTCTGAAAAAGGTGTTGAGAAGTTCTTTACTAACAAATGGAGAAATGTATCTCGTTACTGCAGACGTAGGTTGATCCCAAGCAGAAATTACTAACGCTCCATATCTTTGGCAAATAAAATTTAACACAAGTGGAACAAAAATTGGTACAAACACAAATCTATCTACCTCTTCTTCAATCTCAACTGAGATTATACTTCCTTTTTTAAATCCACCTTTTAATTTATGGTCTAGTCTCTGGTTGCCAGTAGAAAATGTTCTATCTTTATGGGGGAAAAAAACAAAATTATTTGTATTATCAAAATTTATTTTATGTGATAGAGGTGAAAATGTTCTAAAACGTCCCTTTGTTAACGTAAAAGCTATTTTAGACCGATTTATTCCAGTTCCTTTCAGTTTAAATATTTGCATTTCTCTAAGTCGATAAGATTTATAAAAAGATTGATCAAGATTAATGATCCCATCGGATAAATTATCTATATCTGTATTATCCATATCTTCAGACAAAAATATTATGAAACCTCCATTTTTATCTATTAGCGATGATAAGATTTTTTGTGTTCGTATGATATCCATACTATCAAGTTCCTTTATTATGTTATCCCAAATTTCCAATATAACAAATGGTCTTGGTTTTTCCTTTAGAGATATAAACGGATCTTCAATTTTTTGAATTCTGTTAGATAGGGTGTTCATTATGCTATTTAGGATAACAGAAGATTCAGATAACATAAAATCAGGGTTAGTATTAATAGACACAATATTATACGATTTTAAAAATTCTTTCGTCCAAGGAAATCTTGCATAAATATTATTTAAAGAGACATTCCTAGATATGAATATGACCTCAAACTTGCTTAGATGATCCTTGGCTATTTCCAAAGCTAAAGTAGCTCTACCAGTTCCAGATTTGCCTCTAATCAATAACGATTTATTTTCATTCCATATAAAAGTATGAATATCCGCAAGTCCTGGATCTCGCTCCACCATATCCATATGAATAACTTAATCCAGAAAGTTATAAAACTTTAATATATTGAAACTACTCTTTCCTTTTATTTGATATATGAATAGAATACATCTCTCCTGTTTCAAACAATATGAATTTGTCTTGATTCGGAAATTTTTCTTTACTAATGTCACCTATGTTTTTGAAAATATTATCTCCTAGTACAATATTATTTGGTGGTGCTTTGCTCATTATCTTAGCTGCTCTGCTAATGACATGTCCTAATAGATCGGGTTCTGATCCTAAAACTACTATTTGATTTTCACCAACATCTATAGCTATTCTACTTTTTAACTTAGGATACCCATTTAAAAAAAGGACTTCATTAATAGATTCATCCAACAATTTCTGCATATAAAATGCACATTTTAATGTGTGTTCATATAGATCCATTTTAGATAATTGTTGTTGTTGCGGAAAATAACCTATAACTGCATCTCCAGCGTATTTTAATACGTAACCAAAATATCTTGATATACAAATAGAAATCTCTTGGCAAAAAATCCTGATGATCATAGAAAGCTCTTCAGGACTCAATATAGCGGTCAATGCTGTGGATCCCACCAAATCGATGTACAAAATAACCATCTCTCTAGTTTGATTTTTATTCTCCAGAAGAAATTTACGAGATAAATAAGATAAAAAGATTTGCGCATAAGAATCCTTGCTATTGGGATATACATCTTTAATAGTTTTCAATACTCTCTTCCGACTGTTCTGAATCATAAGATCAATTTCTATATTTGATATCTTGTGTCTGGGCCGAATGTTATTAAAAAGATTAATAAAAACATTTTCAGGGATAAACACCAGTTCTACATTATCATAAAAACCAGACTGTCCGTCTATCATCTGTTCTTCATACCTTCTTTTATCTAAGATGGACTTGAAATCAAGAATAGATTCGGTATCAATCAACATCAATTAATTACCTCTATATCTTTTAACGTTACACTGTTATTAGTATATCCTAGAACATTCCTTTTTTAAGCTATACTTGGTCTTTTTCCAGAAGTTCATCATGGATACATTTCGTATTCATTTGATTATTTCACCTATTTTTTAATTGGGTATTTTTCGACCTCATTTTTCTCTATCATGAGATCATATTAAAAAAGAATACATTAGTAATATCATTTCTAATAATAGTCAGTTACAAGTATTTTCATACATTCACCTGGATAATTTTAATAATCCTGATTTTTAATTATTTATAGATTTAAAATTAGTGTTTATCATTATTCTCATGACATCACATTATTTTCAGAGTCTTTAAAATAAATTTGTATGCATGATATGAATTTCAGTATAATAGAACATAATCATATCAATATGAATATTAGATTTATTAAATCGCAACCTAAAATATTAGTAAAGATGACCAAAAATACTGTTAAGTCAAGTATCTCATATTTCATCAACATGAATCATTATTATTCATATTATTTGATAGAAGGAGCTTTAGCTTAGTAGTAGTATGTTTAGATTAACTTATGGCTAAAAATTATGTTCTCAAATTATCAAATTCACAGAAAAAGGATCTACTTGTATTTATGAAGAATACTAAAGACAAAGAAGAATACAGAAGAGCATCTGCAGTAAAGCAAAAGATGGAAGGAATACCATATAGAACTATAGCCAGAAATGTTGGTGTAAATTATCGTAATGTGTATGATTGGATTAACAATTATAGAAAATATAGATTAGATGGTATAAGAAGCAAAAGAGTGAATGCAGGAAGAAAACCAGTAATCTCTACAGACAAAAATAAAGAGATGGTAAAAGATATAGTATTAAACAAGTCTCCAAAAACATTTGGTTATCAAAAGAATACTTGAAGTATCAGACTTTTAGCTGCATATCTTTCATCTTCATTAGAAATGAATGTTAGTCCAATGCAGACATGGAGAATAATTAATGATTTAGGTATTGTATGTAAAAGACCAAAACTTGAACTGGAAAAAGGTACAGATTATGAGGAAAAGAAAAAGAAAATAGATGGATACAAGAAAGTGTCATCTGCTCTTTTAAAAAAATATTCTACTGGGATTTGAAGATGAAACATGGTTGTACACAAGACCATACATTACAAAAACATACATGAAAAGAGAAGAACAACAAAAAATAAAACATAAAGGAACTAAAAATAAGATTAATACATTTATTACACTTCTTTATCCTTGTAACAGAATCAAATTTACAACAAGCAAAACAAGAAATAGTATTGATTTTATAAACCATCTAAAAAGCATCAAAAGATATGTAATAAAAAGAAACATCAAGAGATTCATACTTGTAATAGATAATGCATCATTTCATCATAGTAAAAAAACTAAAAGATTTAAGGAAAACCAATCATGTTGGTTAACTGTAATATTTCTACCAACACGTTCACCATACCTAAATCCAGTTGAAACAAAAGTAAACAGAAATCTCAAGAAAGACGTATGTGCCAATTACAACTATGAAACAGAAGATTATCTATTATGTACTGTGAGACAGTATCTTAGACATATTGGTAGTTGGCCTAAATTATGATACTTGACTTAGCACACCAGTTCATAATTATCTAAAATTTCTGACCTTTTTGAAAGTCGTATTTTCTATTTCAAATAGATAAGTATATGAGGAATTGTAAGAGCAGGATTTGCATAATAACATAAGAATAAATGAAATACATTTTGCTCTATTGATAAGACATGGCAAGAAAATGTGTACTAATTAAAGAAAAATACTCACACGGACACCATGAACTATGAATCAATACTCCTAATAATTGATGTTTGTCTTCTTACTACATAAAAGAAAGGTACTTGCATTACAGATAAATGGGATGAGAACACACAGTCTATCTGATTGTATATTGAATTTACTGCTTAATCAAAACAAATATTTTAATTTAGATAAAGTAAAATGGACATCTTATACCAGCAAGAAGTTTATACTCATTATAAATGACATTTCTAAACTTAATAACTTTAGAAAATCATATGCAGATAAATCATAGGGTAGTACAACTAGTTTAAATTTATTCGAAACATTGTATATTGGAGCTTGTTATGTCTATTAGAAAGAATGTTAGTAATAGAACCAAGAAATGCAGAGCAGTAATGAATAGTAATCTCTGATGCATAGTATAAGATATAACAGATAATAAGAAACTGGAAGACGTTGGACAGAGATTGATTATTGAATAAACATTCTTTTCATGTTTAAAACTTTTGCTGGGAGAACATTTTATTATCAAAGAGGTACATTATCAAAGAACTAGAAACTGGGCTAAAGATACGATTGAATAACATGTTATTATATATGTAGAATAATTATTTGTTTGAAGAAAAAATACTATTATTAAATTATATCACTGACTAGATTTCAGTAGATTGAGAAGTAATAGCATTCTCATGATTACTAACAATAAAGTTTTCAGTACCAATAAATCTATATTTAGATCGATATCCGCTTAGTTTTGGTTGATATCTATCCTTAGAATGAATATATTACTAGTTTAAAGTATATTTCTTTCATTTCATCTGTCTTTTTTCTAACAATTACCTATTATGCAGTAACTCGCTGATACCCTAGATACAATTAGAAAAGCAATCTAAGTTAGGTAGTCAATTAATTCACATGGTTATATATTTTAAGATAAATAATAGACGGGAAGTACAGAACCAATGTAATATTATGTACCAGCAATTAAATTGGGATTCACAATCTACATACACTTTTTTTTTTGAAATGTAGTAGTATCTCTACTCGATAATAATTCAGTCAAAATTCCTTTCATACTGAAGATGGTAAGGTATAATCCCTGGTTTTTACAAGGGATATTGATATTCAATACAAATTTTAATATAAACTAAAAAGAAAAGAAATAGATTATTATTATTTTCAAAGAATTTAATAATTATAAGATCTATTTGGTTTATTATTTGGCTGAACATGATATTTGTCAGAAAAATCTGAATGAGTTTGGTAGAGATCTAATATTTGGATTTCAAAGAGAGAAAAAATTTATTAATCCAAAGTATTTTTATGATAAGAAAGGTTCAGAACTTTTTGAACAGATTTGTCTTCAACCTGAATATTACGTAACAAGGATTGAATATAAGATTATTTTAAAAAATATCAGTGAGCTTATGAACTATTTTGTTGACAAAAATGTGTCCATTATTGAACTGGGTAGCGGGAGTTCAAAAAAAACTAAAATTATTCTAAAGTATTTCCTTGATAGGCAAGATAATAAACTGCAATATTTTCCGATTGATGTATCTCAAGAGATGTTATTTAATAGTACAAAAAAACTATATAATGATTTACCACAAATAACCATTTATCCTATAGCATCAGATTATTTTGACGGAATAAGAAGGGCTAAGGAATACATTAATTTGAATAATTATAAACAAGATAGTAAATTAATTTTATTTTTCGGTTCAAGCCTGGGAAACTTAGAACCCAATGATGCCATATTTTTTTTAAAAACTATTCGAACAGGATTAAATCATAATGATTTTTTATTAATAGGATTTGATCTAGTAAAGAAAAAAGAAATTTTGGAATCAGCTTATAATGACAGCGAAGGAATAACATCTAGATTCAATTTGAATGTGCTTAATAGAATCAATAGAGATTTAGGAGGAGAATTCAATTTAGATTTATTTAAACATCTTGCTTTCTTTAATGAAGACAAGAAGAGAATCGAAATGCATTTAGTATCTCTAGTTAAACAAAGTATCCATATAAGAAAAATCAATCAAACATTTAATTTTCAAAAAGATGAAACTATTCACACAGAAAATTCATACAAATATAAACTAGAAGATATCGACTATTTAGCTAAGAATAGTAACTTTTCAATCCAAAAACATTTTGTCGATGACAATAATTGGTTTAGTTTATCTTTATTATCTCCAAGTTAGAAACGCTATTATTTTACACATCGAAATCCGGCAAACAATATTCTTTCATGAGGTTTAAAATAATTCCTATAACTATTTCTAATTTGATTTTTTGGCGTTGCAAAAGATCCACCTCTTAAAACCTTCTGATTAATAGCCCATTTATCAGTATATTCTGAAAACTTTGATTTAAAACCTGGATACAGCGAATATTCAGAACATGTCCATTCCCATACATCACCGATCATTTGATAACATCCATAAAAACTCCTTCCATTTTCATAAGAACCACAGATTGATGGTTTCCACAGAAAGGAGTCAAGTAGATTTGAATTTTCTGATGTTGGAGGATAATCTCCCCAAGGATACAATGATTTTCTGTTCGAGTCTTCATTCCAACTAGCCGCTTTCTCCCACTCTGCTTCTGTTGGCAATCTTTTCCGCGCCCATTTTGCGTATGCATCTGCTTCATAGTAGCTTACGTTGATGACGGGCTCTTCAAGTTGTATAGGATTTAAACCAAAAAAATCTTTTTTTATCCAGATCCCGTCTCTTTTAGACCAATATAGAGGTGCTTCCCATTTAAACTCTTGGACTAAATCCCAGCCGTCTGACAACCAAAATTTATAATTTTTATAACCTCCATCATCAATAAATTTCATGAAATCTCCATTTGAAACTGGAGTAGCGTCTATTTTATAGGGATATAAATATACTTTGTGTTCTGGTAATTCATTATCATATGAAAATGCATCTCCAGAAAATCCTAGATTATAAATCCCACCAGGAATCGATATCATTTCTTCGATATTTCCTTTTGAGACAAACTCACTAGATCCATGTATTTTAAAAGGTTTATAGTTATCATAGGGATCTGGAAATCTTTCAAAATAATTTTGAAAATCATAAACCATTAATTCTTGATGTTGCATTTCATGTTGATTGCCCAATTGGATGTCATAAATTATCTCTGATAACATTGGATTTAGGTCGTCTATTTCTTCCAAAAATGTAAGTATGTTCTTATCAACGGTTTCTCTATATAGGAGACTTTCTGAGATGGTAGGTCGTGGAAATTTTCCACGTTCATTTTTTGGTAAAATTTTTTCAAATTTCTGGTAATATGAATTTAGATAGTTAAGATTTATTTTATCAATAGATATGTCTTTCCCATATTTTCTTAGTATTTGGTGAAAGAACCAGGTAACATGTGAAATATGCCAATTCGGAGGACTTCCAAACGGATCAGATTGAATGACGGCATCTTCTGCATTTAAAGATTTAAATAGATTTTCAGTTAACTTTCTGACTTCGATAAATTCAGAAAGAAGTATTGATATGTTTTTATTTACTACCTTCGTCATAATAATGAATATACCTAAAAAATAATTAAGTTTTGCTTTTTGATTCCATCTAAAAAAAATTTAGTTGTAATTAATTAATTTTCACAATGAATATAACATCAATCAAGTGATTAATATAAAGTGGATATAAAAGAATGAGTCATTTTTTTAAGATAAATAATGAAAGAAATATCTTGAGAAAATTAGCTGAAAACTCTTTTAGATCGATAGATGAAGGATTGTACGATTTGAATTTTGATAGATCTCATGACACATTGGATTTAACAAATGATATATATGCTATGAATAGAATAAGAAAAATTCCTATTATAACAGAGGTGAAATTGGCATCACCTTCAAAAGGACAGATAGTCAGTAATGAGAAAATGGATTTAATAGACACAACTAAACAAATGGTAAAAGGGGGGGCGGTAGGAATTTCAGTATTAACGCAAAAATATCTTTTCAATGGATCTATAGATAATTTTGTAACCATTAGAGAGAATGTATCCATCCCAATGTTGATGAAAGATATTATTGTAAGCGAAAATCAAATAGATTGTGCCAAAAAAATAGGCGCTGATTATATATTGTTAATAAAGACTATTTTTGATAAAGATTTAGCAGAAGGAAGTATAGAAAAATTTTCAGAGTATTCACACAATAAGGGATTGAACATTTTATATGAAGTCCATTCAGAAGATGAGTTTAAAGAAATATTGGATTTTAAGAGTGAAAAGAAGGATCTAGTAGGAATTAATAATCGTAATCTAGATACCCTAAAAATTGATTTAAAAATTACAGAGAAGTTACTGGCCAAAAACGATAAGGGTAGAAAATTGATAGTAAGTGAAAGTGGTATAGAAAAAATAGAACAAATCAGGCATCTAAAAAATGCAGGAGCAGATGCCTTTTTAATAGGTACTAGTATAATGGAAAACAATAAAAATATTGAATTGAAAGTAAAAGAACTAGTTAATAGTCTAAATTGAGTTTTTTCTATCCGCTCGATTCATGCTCATTTCAATATATTAATTCATATTTTACTGTAAATTTATTAAAAGTGTAGCTAAATGATATATAATTTTCCTGAAAAAGGCAAATTTGGAAAATTTGGAGGAAGATTTATTCCAGAAACTTTAATTCCTGCTATAGAAGAGTTGGAAAAGTCATATACAATATATAGTAAAGATCCTGATTTTAAACAGGAATTATCGGGTTATTTGAGAGATTATGCAGGTAGACCTACTCCATTATACTTTGCGCATAATTTAACTAAATATGTAGGAGGAGCAAAGATTCACCTCAAAAGAGAGGACCTGTTACATGGTGGTGCTCATAAGACAAATAACACTATTGGACAATGTTTACTGGCAAAAAGGATGGGCAAAAAGAGAATAATAGCAGAAACAGGTGCTGGACAACACGGGGTAGGTACCGCCTTAGCATCATCCGTTTTTGGACTAAATTGTGAGATCTATATGGGATCAAAAGATGTGGAAAGACAGAAACTTAATGTTTTTAGAATGAGATTGTTAGGAGCAAAAGTCCATACAGTAACATCAGGTTCACAAACATTGAAAGATGCAATTAATGAAGCATTACGAGATTGGATTGCTAACGTAAAAAAGACATATTATGTAATTGGCTCCGTGGTAGGACCCCATCCCTATCCAATGATTGTTAGAGATTTTCAAAGTGTAATAGGACGAGAAATAAAGCAACAGAGCATTGAAAAATTTAATGGATTACCTACAGCAATTGTCGCATGTGTAGGTGGAGGTAGTAATGCTATTGGTTCATTCTATCCTTTTATTGAAGATAATGAGGTATCATTGTATGGTATAGAGGCTGGAGGTTCAGGAATCAGATCTGGAAAACATTCTGCAACTTTAGTAACAGGATCAATAGGTATACTTCATGGTATGCTAACTTATCTAATGCAAGACAAAGTAGGACAAATAATGGAGACACATAGTATATCAGCGGGATTAGACTATCCAGGCGTGGGGCCTGAACACTCTTTTTTGAAGGAGAAAAAGAGAGTAATTTACAAACCATGTAATGATGAAGAAGCAATAAAAGCATTCAAGATCCTTTCTAAATACGAAGGAATAATTCCTGCATTAGAATCTGCTCATGCTGTTAGTTATGGGATGAAATTAGCAAAAAAAATGAACCCGAAAGATAATATCGTTATTACTTTATCTGGTAGAGGAGATAAGGACGTAGAAATAGTTCAAAGACATATTGTAAAATAAGTGTTGTTCATATGAAACCTAACAATTTAAATAGAATTGATAAAAAATTCAGAGAATTAAAAAATAAAAGAGAAAAAGCTCTAATATGTTATGTTGTAGCAGGTTATCCAGACATAAAAACATCAGAAAAGATTATTGATACATTAATTGAGTCTGGTGCAGACATGATAGAAATAGGAATTCCTTTTTCAGATCCCATTGCAGACGGAAAAACCATACAGGAAGCATTACATAGCTCTTTAACCCTTGGTATCACACCTCAACAATGTTTAGAATTATCCGAAAGAATTAGAGTAAAACATCCTGAAATACCATTGCTTATAATGACATATTCTAATATTTTATTCAGGAGAGGATATGACAATTTCTCAAGAGATGCAAAGAAAAAAGGGATTGATGGTTTTATATTACCAGATGTTTCGATTGAAGAATCATTAGAATACGTCAATGCAGCCAAGAAAAATGAAATGTCCACTATCTTCTTGGTCTCTCCCAACACTAGTGAGTTAAGGCTTAAAATGATTATTGAACATTGTAGTGGTTTTCTATATGCCGTTTCTGTCTTCGGTATCACTGGAGAAAGGCAGAAATTTCACAAATATACATTTGCCTTTATAAGAAAAGTTAGAAAGTTAACAAAAGGTAAAATTCCTATCGCTGCGGGTTTTGGAATAAGTCAACCAGAACACGTGAAGAACATGATCGACGCAGGAGCAGATGCAGTTATTGTAGGAAGTGCTATAATAAGAAAAATCCAAGAAACTAAAACTAAAAAAACTTCACTGGCATTATTGAGCAATTACATATTAGATTTGAAACTTGCTTGTCGGGAAAATAAGAAGAGATCATAAACCAAAAAGTATTAGACTAGTACTAATCCTGAGGTATCAGTGGCAAATGCAAAATTGTTTATTGTTATCTGAAAAGCCTGTTCTCCTCTTTTGACTATTAATTCTAAATCATCTAGTTTTTCTGAAACTGATGACCCTTGGTATTTTTTTATTACTACATGAATTGATTCATGAGATACTAAAGTTCCCATATAAGGTTCTATTTGACTAAAATCATCCAATCCATGCATGCAACTACTTTTTGATTTAATAATGATCATATTATCGAAATTATCATATGTAAAATAGGCAGGGGAATCATCAATAGAGCAAGCAAATACAAAATCACATATTGACATTATCTGATAATGCAATGATTATTATTATTATTTTATAAATTATTTTACTCCGATATTGAGATGCACCTGATCAAAAATAAGAATTATTATTTACAGTAGAAAGTATTCTGCTTCAGGATGGTGAACAACGATTGCAGCTGTAGAATGGTCAGGAACTATTTGCCCTGATTCTGTAAGAGTCATTCCAGACTGGACTGGATCCAATATCTTCCAAACTAATTTATGTTGAGAAATATCAGGACAGCTTGGATAGCCCCAGCTATATCTAAGACCTCTGTTATTCTTAAGTTTTAGATCCTTACGAATCAAGCTATTTACCCATTCTGCTAGAGCTTCTGCTGTTTCAACTGCTAGTCCATGCAAGAAATATGCATCAGTATAAAGGTTTTCTGCATTCCATTTTTCTAGGATATCGGAAGTCTTGCTCCCAACCGTTACGGCCTGAAATGCTACAATATCATCTTTACCAAAATAATCAGTTAAGCATAAGAATTTATTCTTTGTAGAACGTGGAAAATCAAAAATCACTTCTCCAGCAGCAGACTCTACAACAAGTTTGTTATCTCTGTTATGGCATTTGAAATATCCATAAACTACTCTTGGGGAAAATAGATTTTCATGAATCACCCTTCTTTTCCATTCTTCAAATAATTTTTCTGATTCATTAGTTAATGCTTTTCCACCTTTTCCACGAAAACTCCAGGAAAGAACAAAAAGTGATTTCTTGTTTATGAATTCCCATATTTGATTTAGATCAATATCATCTTCGTAAAGTCTAACTGTTTTATTAATATGAGGAGGTCTAGGGGGTTCTACTGGTTTTATACCACTATGTTGTAATACTTGAGTTTTTGCAATATATGCTTTTGATTCGGTCCAATATTCTAATTTTTTTCTCCAATTTTTTATAAAATCATATCTAGATTCAGACATAAGATTATTCATAACATTTAATCCATCAAAAGCGGTCTTACAATAAAATACTCCTGGTTCATAAATTTTAGTACTTTTTGCTATTCTGTTAATATAATTACTGTTTATTGCAGCTCCGCCACACATTACAGGTATTTGTATATTATGCTCTCTAGCATAATCTACAAATATTTGCATTTGTTTAGAAGTAGAAACCAATAATGCAGAAAGTCCAACTGCATCTGCATTCACTTCCTGTATTTTATTTACGATTGTTTGTAATGGAACTTGTTTTCCAAGATCATATACTGAATATCCATTGTTAGTCAAGATAGTTTTCACAAGATTCTTTCCGATATCATGAACGTCACCATATACAGTGCATAATACTATTTTTCCTTTTGATACATCTTTTTGTTTTATAAGATATTTCTCTAGCTCTGCAACTGCCGCCTTCATACATTCAGCAGATTTAAGAACAAAGGGTAAAATTATTTCTCCAGCTCCAAATTTATCACCAACTTCTTTCATAGCAGGAAGAAGAGTAAGGTTTAGCGTCTTAACTGCAGCATCATGAACATTTTGCTTTGAGACCATTTCAAATACATTTTCATGAGTAATATGGATTGTATTTTCCTTAATATCACTAATTATGTTGTCTTTTATAGATCCAATAACGTCTAACTCGATACCTTCTTTCAGTCTGTTAACTATTCTATAATAACATTTTTTATTGAACGTCCATTGAGGATCAACATCTAATTTTGTAGTGTTTATGTCTGCACTGTTTGTTTCTGTTTTATTTTCAAAATACGATATTAATTCAGATAATGCGTCGTTGGTAAGATTAAAGATAAGGTTTTCTGCAAGTTTCCTCTCCTTAAGGGAAATATCAGGATATGCGATAATATCCTTAGGATTTATTATAACAGAATCTAATCCAGATTTTAGCGCATGATATAAAAATACGGAATTTATTATTTTCCTTGCATAAATCGGTAGCCCGAAGCTAACATTGCTTAATCCTAATGTAGTATAACAACCTGGAAGATTTTTTTTTACTAATTTAATACCTTCCAAGGTATTTTTTGCAGAATCAAGAAATTCTTCTTGTCCAGTAGCCAAAGTAAAAGTTAATACATCAAAAATAAATTGCCAAGGTTTTAATCCATAAGTTTTTCCAGTTTCAAACAAAAGTTTGGCAGTTTCCAGTTTCTCATCTGGAGTTTTTGCCATTCCATTGGGCCCGATACACATGGCAATAGCTGGAACTCCATACCTAACCATTATCGGTGCTATTTGGTGAAACTTTTTCCCATCTCCTTCTAGGTTTATTGAATTTATTATTGGTCTTCCTGGAATTTGTTTAATCGCTGTTTCTATCACAGAAGGATCGGTAGAATCAATAACTAATGGCGCCTCTATTTCTAAGCTTAACCTTTTAACCAGTTTACGCATAAATTCTTTTTCGTCTGAACGTTCAGTTGTAGCTACACAGATATCCAGACAATGAGCTCCATCTTCACTTTGTTTTCTAGCTAAATTGATTAGACCTTCAAAATCGTCGTTTAAGACCATTTCTTTAGCTTTTCTAGAGCCTTGACTATTAACACGTTCTCCTATAATTAGAGGAGGTGGATCTTGTTGTAGATCCACTGCTTTTAATGCAGAGCTTATTCGTGGTATTTTTCCCAAATTTTTTCATCCCTTACTATTGTTCTATTATAACCAAGTAAAATATAATAGATTAAAACGATTTTTGTTAGTATTAATCTCATATGATAAATTCATTTAAAGGTTTGAGTTTGATTATAGATTTATTTTTTTTGATATTGATCTAGCATTTTACGCAATTTAGCAATATGGTCAGGTGTTGTACCACAACAACCACCTATAATTTTGATTTTTTGGAATTTAACTATAAAATTCTCAAGTTTAATAGCTAACTCATCAGGTGTCATCTTGTATATTGCTTTGCCTGCATCATTATATGGCATACCTGCATTGGGAATTACCAATATTGGCAAATTATCTTGTTCATTTAACCAGCTTACACTAGGAGTCATTTCATCAGGACCTGTTGAACAATTTAAACCGAATACGTCTATACCCATATCACTGACAGTAGTAAAAGCGGATTGGACATTTGTTCCTAGCAACATCTTTCCATACTGATCTAAAGTAACATTGGCAATAATAGGAACTTTTAGTCCTAGTGTTGACATTGTTCTCTTACACGATTCTATTACCAACTTTACTTCTAAAATATCTTGACTTGTTTCTATTAAAAGAGCATCTACCCCACCAACAATCAAACCTTCTACTTGCAATTGGAAAGATCCTATAATTTCCTCTAGTGGTTTCTGTCCTAGATCTGGATCATTTGAGCTTGGTAAAAATCCAGAAGGACCAATTGAGCCAATCACATATCTAGGCCTATCAGTAAATTCATTACATACATCTCTTGCTATGCTAGTTGCTTGTTTATTTAAGGCAACTGTCTGTTTTCCAAAACCATATTCATCTAATTTTAATTTACTACTACCAAATGTGTTAGTTTCTATACAATCAGCACCTGCGTTTAAATAATTTCTATGAATCTGTTTGATGCATTCAGGTTTGCTTAAAACTAAACCATCATTGAAACCGTCATGATTTTTTGGAAAATCTTGAGGATGTAGATTCAATTTTTGTATTTCTGTACCCATTGCACCATCAAAAAGGATTATTCTATTATGAATTGCCTCAAGAAAAGATTCTGACATATGTAACATAATCAGTTTATTTATAGCTAAATTTATTATATTCTGTTAATAAAATGATTGAATTTTCTGCTAATATTGATTATTTCTTTCTTTTTAATTTATGAAATATAAAAGAATAATTACTCTCTAATTGACTTTTTCTTTGTATTTTTAAAAATAAATAATTTAATAAAAATTGATCTGATACCTTTTTATATTCTCTAAAACTAGAAAAATAATAACCTGAATTCAAAAAAAGATAAGGGTTAACACGCAAAAATCTTATTATTACTAACGAAAAATGAGACCTATAAAAAATTTTATTTGGATAAATATGTCTAAAATTGGGAGATTACTGTAAACAGGTCTAACCTCATTGTAAAATTTATATCAATCTCTTTTGAAGATCTACAATAAAGACATACAAGAACAATCGAAATCGGAAGTTATGGGTGAATAAAGATCCGAAGTTTTATATCAAAAAAAAACATACAGCTATAATATAGATTACAGTAGAATTAAGAAAATAATAAAATTTATAAATTCTAGAAATCAATCAATTTTATAATTAATTTCGATATATTATTATCCTGTTTGTGATAGAAATTTACCAATAATGAAATTGGTCATAACTTATACTATTCCCTAATTCCCTCATAAATCGATTATTTGATATCTAGATGATAAGTCTAAATATCTAGCTAAAATGCATTTATCTATAGTAGGTAGGAGGAGTCGCGAAGCCAGGTCAAACGCGCAGGACTCAAGATCATTGGAATAAATGAGTCATCCCGTCCTTTAGGGGTTCGTGGGTTCAAATCCCACCTCCTCCATAGATTCTTTGGTTCGATGGAAGATTAATAAAAAATAATCTGAAGGAAATAGTGTTCATATTATAGGTTTCAATCACCAACTAGAATACGTAGATTTGCCTTTATTGCAGGATTTATGAAAGGATGATGAATGTAACGAATTATTATTTTTCGCGCGTATATCAGAAAGGTAAGTTTGCAATATGATAGGTATTAAAATAATAGTTTTAACATCTATAATTTTATTGATTGCATCTAAGTCAAGTGCCTCATATGGTGTCATATCTTTTTAACTCATAGGTATAAATTCTTGAATAGGTAAAGCTTAAGATATCCAGAATACTATAATTGTAATTATTATCTTTCTAAACTCAACCTCACTACAGCACAGAAGAATATTCTAAAATCATTGATGAAAAATACTTCAGACATGAAACTTTATCTCAGGTTATTGGCAGTAATCCAGAAAAGCAATATTAGAACTTTTGAAGACATTGCAAAAGAACATGGTGTTAGTACAAGAACAGTACAAAGATAGATATCAGCATATCTTCAAACAGGAACAAAAGGATTGGAGATAAAGTAACTAGGAAGCACAAAATCCCGTATAAGAGATGAGGATCGAGAGCTTATACTTTCTGTAATTTTTAACGATCCCCATATTTTTGGTTACATCGGAAACACATGGAGTTTAAGATCACTTGCAAAGTGCCTTACAAAAGTACTTGACATTCCAATCAGTTTCAGACACCTTCAAAGGATACTAAAATATATGGATATTGTATGCAAAAAACCCAAACCGGAACTTGAACACGTAGCTGATTATAACGAAGGAAAGCTAAAGGTACAAAATTACAAAAAGGTAGCATCAGCCCACAAAAAAAAGAGTGATGCTTGTATATAGAGATGAAACAATAGTAACACAGAAACCATGTATAAGAAAGTTGATAAGTTTTGAAGGTGAACAACAAAAAATAAGACATAATGGTAGTAGAAAGAGATTTTCTATGTACATATCCATATTTAGGCCTGAACAGAATCTACTGTATGATTTCTATGACAGATCAAATTCTGCCAATACTATACACCATCTAGAAAATATCAAGATGTATGTAAAGCAAAACGATTGGAAAAGAATTGCACTTGTATGGGATAATGTATCATTACACATAAGTAATATCACCAGAGAATATTTAAATTCACAAAAAGACGATTACTATAATACATCTTCCAAAGAAGGCACTATACCTCAATCCAAATGAAAGATAATTAAATCAGAAGATAAAATCAGATGTATACGCAAACAGATTCTATGCCAACATAGAAGAACAAAAGATGCAATATCAGAATATCTTGATAAGAGATTTGGAAGATGGAATAATGACATTCATCATGACAATTGACTGATATCTCAAAATGTATCTGCAGAAAAACATGAAAAAGTTGTTGTAACTTTAAAAACATGGAGTATGGTATGAAACGGTCTGCATGTGTATTCAATTATGATGGAGAAAAAGATTGCTCATATTTCCAGACAAAATACAAAAAGATCTATATGAAACTCTAATTTGATCTGCCAAAAAACTTTGGGAAGAAAGGAGAGATCTACTCTTATGGAAGATTCTGGAATGATTGTATACTAGATCAAAGAGCAAAAAGGTAGAAAAATTGTATCTGGCATTACAGGCGTTTGTTCAATTCGACGATAAAAGATAATTGGGTTTGGAATAATCGTATAATAATGCAAAAATTATGTCCAACAAAATTTTTAATATTCCAATTACTTTAAGTCAGTAATCAGAACATTAATACCAAGTAAAACTCTTTCAGTTCTGATCCATGATTCGTAATATTTTTTCTAATTACTAATATACTATGAGTATGCTGCTTCATTTCTTTTAATTATGACAGGTTAGCTAGATAGGTAAGAAATACCAGAATATGTATTATCACAAAATATAACAATAAATACAATATTTTATGAAATCAGAATATATGCGAATCCTAATTACCCTGAAATCATTAAGTGATCAAATTGTAGATAGATTGAATTATCATAAATTACAGGGGTTTATGTATGGAATGTTATTGAAAACTGAAGATTATAGTTATCTACATAATATAAAATCATACAAATTCTTTAATTATTCTTGCTTTGAATCTGACTAATATAGGATTGAAACGTTTGTCGTTATACACTTCTAGAATGAATTGATCATCTTTGAATCTGACTAATATAGGATTGAAACTTTCTAATTCAGTTATTTCCTGATCAGTAACTTCGTCTATCTTTGAATCTGACTAATATAGGATTGAAACTGCTCTTCTTCAGTGACTATCTGTAAGTTTTCTATTCTGTCTTTGAATCTGACTAATATAGGATTGAAACTGGTAGGTCTTTGATTCATCCTGCAATCAAATACTCTCTTTGAATCTGACTAATATAGGATTGAAACTAAATTGTCTTGGAAAGTTGCTGCTCTCCAACTATCTTTGAATCTGACTAATATAGGATTGAAAAGTGATTTTTTCACCGTTCTTGTCTCTACTCTGCAAACTTTGAATCTGACTAATATAGGATTGAAACAGAATCAGCCAAGGCAATCATGAACACCCAGAATCAGACTTTGAATCTGACTAATATAGGATTGAAACCTGGCTGGGATAGGAAAGTCATGATTGCTAGGATGAGGCTTTGAATCTGACTAATATAGGATTGAAACCTATGAAAATTCTAAAAGATATAAAACTGAAAAGACTTTGAATCTGATTAGTATAAGATGAAATATCTCCTACTTTCCATATCTAATTGATATAGCATAGTTTGAATCGAATTATTAAAAGTCAGGTGTCATCACAAATGACATAACACCACCTCCTAAACCTCATGGCGCGATATTCAAAAATTTATTGATTTTAATTAAATGATATGACATCTAACAAGACACTTGACTTAATAATTTGGAAGAACTTGTTTATAGTACCTATAATAGCGTATAAAAAATTAAAGAGCATTTTTATTTTTTCAAAGAAATCCAGTACAAGTTATTGCAATGTAAACTTACTAGATATTAATCTCTTTTCAAAAAATTCGTCATTGAGCTGTAAGGGACTATGTAGCAGATTTAAAAATAAGAGAGGTGGAAAATATTCTCTATATGATCAAAACTTTAAAAGATGTTCGCAATGTACTATCTATATAAAATGCGAGGGAAATAGATGTCCATGTTGTAGATATCCATTACGTCATAAGCGACGATCTACTGCAAAGAAAATATTGAATATAAAAGACATTAGTAATAATATTTATGCTTTAAATCATTCATAGATTCATTCGTGAAATATCCGTAAAATTTAAAATAGATCTGTGATCTTATTTCAGAAATTCTTGATTTCCAGATCTACAGATATAGATAAGCGATACAATAATAATCTACTAAAGGATTTTGAGATCCAACTTCTCTGGTGCACTTAATGAGTAATTTTAATACCATACTAAATTACTTGACGCTGATAAGATTTCCAAATATTTTCACAACAATACCTAATATAATATTAGGATATTTTTTATTTACTGATATACAAGATACTGATTATCTCGATTTATCAATATTGTTAATTGTTTCTATTTTATTGTACATTGGAGGAGTAGTATTAAATGATTATTTTGACATTACAAAAGACAAAAAAGAAAGGCCTTCAAGACCACTCCCTTCCAATATAATACCCAAAAGAAACGCTCTGTATATATCCATTTCTTGCTTTTTATCTTCTTTATTCTTATCACTTTATACTAGTCTGACAGGACTACTAATAACTATCACAATGTTAATTTTGATTTTTATATACAATTCATATTCAAAGGAACGTATCTCAGGTCCTCCTAATATGGGTGCGATAAGGAGTCTAAATATTTTATTAGGATCTAGTACTTCATTTTCATTTTCAATGTTTGATCTTCAATTAATCGACTCAAAGATACCAATCATCATTATTTCGGAGTTCTCGTATGTTTGTCTAATAACCTGGCTTAGCAGAAACGAAACAGAAGACAAGTCCTTTAATAAAAAATTTCTTTTAACATTTTCAACAATATATTTAATGATAGTTTTCATGATTTTTTTAATTTTTATTGACATTTTCAATGTCAATTCGGTATTAAACCTAACTATTTTTGCGACGATAATAATTTATTCGCATTATTTGTCAATTAAAAGAAATTTTTCGATACAAAAATTGATTTCAATTCTAATAGTTCTTATGGTGGCGTTTGACTCTATCTTTATCTCTAGTAGTATTGGAATTTTATATGGTTTAATGATACTTCTACTAATACCTTTGATCTTCTTTCTATCAAAAAAAATGTATATGACATAGTTTTTGAATACAATTGATAGTACACAATTTTCTGAAAAAAAATTAAATTCAAACAGGATTATTTAAATTTAATAACTTCTAAACTATATGAAAATAATGAAAAAATATACAATAGTCCTTGATATCGTAGGACTGGAAGAAAAACATCTTGATTCAAAATTACTCCCTGTACTTTCCAATCTTGCTAACCAAGGTGAATCCTATAAGTTAAAACCAGTCTTTCCTGCGCTAACATGTCCAGTGCAGACTAGTATACTATCTGGCGAATATCCAGATAAACATGGTATTATAGCAAACGGATTTATGGATCTTAATACAAATACAGTATCATTCTGGGAACAATATAGTTCTCTAGTTCAAGTTCCAAGGATCTGGGATTTTATGAAACTTAGAAATCCTACTCTGAGTACTGCTGTACTTTTTTATCAAAATAGCCTTTATGCAAATTCAGATGTCATAATTACTCCAAAACCAATCCATCTAGAAGATGAAATGGTGATGTGGTGTTATTCAAAACCTTTAGGTTTCTATGAGGAAATCTCTAAAAAAATAGGTGACTTTGATTTGTCTAAATATTGGGGTCCATTTTCATCACCAGCTTCAAGTGAATGGATCTGTCAGGCTACAAAATATGCAATTGAGAAGTACACACCAAACCTATTGTTTACATATATTCCTCATGTTGATTATTCTGCTCAACGATTTGGGAAAAATAGTGTTCAAGTACGTGAAGATCTATTAAAAGCAGATACATTAATTGATGAGATTGTTCAATCGACAAAAAAAATAGGTATATTCGATGATACTAGATTTATAATTTTTTCTGAATATTCTTTTAATGATGTAAATGGTGCAATTAATATCAATTTAATTCTTCGAGACAATGGTTTTCTTAGTGTAAGGAAGATAAAGGGAAAAGAATATGTCGATTTTGAATTTAGCAAAGCTTTCGCTGTCGTTGATCATCAAATAGCTCATATATATATAAAACAAAAACGAGATATTGCCGATGTATTTAATCTATTAAAAAATATATCAGATATCGAAATAATAATTACTGGTGAAGAAAAACAGTTTTATCATATTAACCATGAACGTTCTGGTGATATTATAGCCGTATCAAAGCGTGATAAATGGTTTGCATATTTTTGGTGGTATGATATAGATAATGCTCCTAATTTTACAAGACGAGTAGATATCCATAGAAAACCCGGTTATGACCCACTTGAATTATTTTTTAATTCTCAAACTAAATCAATTTCATTTGATACCTCTCTTATAAAAGGTTCACATGGAAGGCCCTACAATCCGGAGACATTGGAAGGATATTCATTATATGTTTCGAATACAAAGACTGATATTGAAAAGGATTCTGACAATTCTATTAATGCTATATCTATTGGAAAGCAATTAATTGAATCAGTTTAAATTCTCCAGGTACTTTTTTTGAAGTATTATATTACAATTAATTCATTTACTAATTCTACATTAGATGAAATTCTAGAAGCTGTTAGTACCTGTGGATACAGTGGGATTGAAATTCAAGCTACTCCCTCTATCTTTAATTGGAAATCCTACTTAGAAAAAATAAATTCCTATAGCTTATCGGTAATAGGTGTAACTGGAGATTGGACAAAAAAACAAACACAAAATGAAAATCATAATCCTATTCTTCTAACAAATGACCCCAAAAAAATTTCATATTCAATTCAGTATATAAAGAGTTGTATTAAAATGAGCAACTATTTTGGTGGTTATTTTTTTAATATCTGTTTAATGTCAGATCATCCAGTATCATTAGATTTTAATCATGAACGGATATCTATTAGAGAAAAAAAGAAAATATTAAAGAAATCTATACCTATTTTACATGAATTATCAGAATTTGCCAACGAATACGGAATAAACCTTTTGATCGAACCATTAAATAGATATTCTACACCTTTTTGTGTTAGCGCTAAAGATGCAATTGATGTATCATCTTCGATTAATAATGAAAATCTTATGATAATGTTAGATACTTTTCATATGAATATTGAGGAAACAGATTTTTATGATACAATAAAATTTAGTAAACAATTTTTAGGCCATGTCCATTTGTCTGACAGCAATAGATTGATGCCAGGATCTGGACATTTAGATTTTGACCTTATCATGAGATCATTAAATTATATTAATTATAATAAAAATATGAGTTTTGAAATTATTCTTCCTAAAGAAAACTTTTCATATCTACTTAAATCTGGTTTAAATTACATTAAAAAAATAGTAACAAAATATAATTTATGATAGCTAAACTTAATATTTATTACATCTTATCTAGATATCACTTGAAATATTTAATTAAATTCTCTTCCCATGTTACTAAAATAGACAGATCGGTTGTTACATAATCGGGGTTTAGATTCTTGGCAATAGACAAAATATCTTTTTCTACAAATAATATGATCTTTATCTCATCTATCATTTTATCCTTTAAAACTTTTGCAGTTGTGAAAAGAAATCTAAGTGAGGTTTCTTCCGATGAGAATAAAAATATGTTTTTTAATCCTTTTTTATTACTCCAAGACTTTGTTATGTATCTTTGAATGTCTATGTCAAAAAAAGGATCTATATATTGTTCTATATTTCCGACATGGCTAGTATGAAATCCAAGGATTTCAGATGATATTGATGAAATTTTAGTATTATATATCTGGTCCTCATTTCCTGCTATGAATATATTATATACATCATAGGGATGTTTGTTCTCATTTGAATGTTTTAGGATTAAAACCATTAAATCAAATAATCTGTTATTTAATGTAATGAGTTCAGTCTTTCCTAACCTCCCCCTATTATAAATTTCCCTTAGCGTATTAAAGGTAGGAATAATTATATCTTTGATAATTCTTATCTTTTCAGTATCTGAATATAATATACTGAGCAATAATTTGGTTGTTTCATTTCGCTGGTCGGCAAGTAGCATTGTTATAAAATTTTGTTGTATTTGTAAATAATTTAAAGGAAGTTCTAGATCTACAATTCCTGGTTCTAAAGTCCAAATATTTACTGACCCAATTTTCTTTCTTTTAATCAAACCTATTATAGATAATATGTTTAGATATTTTGTTATCGTCATTCTATTAATGTGGATAGCTTTTGCTAATTCTACACTCGACATACCTACATCATTTTTTCTTAAAACTTCAATTACTTTAGCCTTGATCTCATCAATTGTATATCTCCTGTACACAACAATCTACAATAATTGTTCAAATAATAAAAGATTTGTAATTCCATACATTTTACAGCATTAATTTTATGAAAATTTTATCATTCTCACTTTCTTGAGCTACTGCTATCAAATGCAACCATCTCTTTTAAAACAAAAATTTAAATATAATATATTTATTCGCATCGGCTAACCATGGTAAAAGAAAAATGTGTTCTTGCCTATTCTGGAGGTTTAGATACTTCCGTATGTATAAAATATTTGGAAATAATACATAATTTAGATGTCATTACAGTAACAGTAGATTGTGGTCAAAATGAAGACCTAAGAAAAATAGAGTCAAGAGCTATGGAAATAGGATCTTTAAAGCATTATAATATTAACGCGATCCCAGAGTTTGCAGAAAACTATATAACAAGATGCATAAAAGCAAATGGATTATATCAAAATAAATATCCCCTTGCTACTGCATTGGCTAGACCTTTAATAGCAAAGAATGTTGTAGAAATAGCAAACAAAGAAAATGCGAATTTTATTTCGCACGGTTGTACTGGAAAAGGTAACGATCAAATAAGATTTGACATTACGATAAGGTCATTAAATCCTAATTTACGAATTATTGCTCCTATCAGAGATTTGAATCTGACTCGTGATAAGGAAATTCAATTTGCTAAAGAAAATAATATTCCTATAAATACTGAAGTTAAAAAATATAGTATAGATGAAAATTTATGGGGACGATCAATCGAAGGAGGAGAGCTTGAAAATCCTTATACAGAACCTCCACCAGAATGTTTTAAGTACGTAAAACTTGATAATCCTGAAGTAGGGTATTTGGAGATTAAATTTGAAGATGGAATCCCTGTTCGTGTAGATGGGAATAAAATGGAGTTAGTCGAATTAATAAATTACCTTAATTCTAAAGTAGGAGCTCATGGTGTAGGAATCATTGACCATATGGAAGATCGGGTTATAGGTATTAAATCTCGTGAAATTTATGAATCTCCAGCGGCTAGCATTTTGATCGAAGCGCATCAGGATCTGGAAAAACTGGTCTTAACGTCTCATGAATTACGATTTAAACATTTGGTAGATCAGCAATGGAGTTGGATGGCTTACTCAGGATTATGGCAAGATCCTCTTATGTATGATTTGGATAAGTTTATAGATGCTACACAAACCAGAGTTACAGGAATGGTAAAGATAAGACTTCAAAATGGTTCTATGAGAGTCGTTGGAAGGCGATCTGATTTCTCATTGTACAATAATGCCCTTGCCACTTATTCTTCTGATTCTGTTTTTGATCAAACTTTAGCAAAAGGTTTTGTTGAATTTTGGGGATTACAATCTATTACTGCAAAATCTTTAGCAATTACTTTAAATAAAAAAGAGAATAAAGGAGAAGAACAATAGAATGAAAAAAGAATGTATTGATTGTGGAGGAGAACTGAACATTCCTGACGATGCTGTAGTGGGAGAAATTGTCTCCTGTCCAGATTGTGGAGGCGATTTTGAAATATCATCTACTTCAAATGGAAGCATGGATCTAAAACGGGCAGAATCGGTAGGCGAGGATTGGGGAGAATAAATTTAAAAAATCTAAAGAAAAATGGAACTATCTATCCTTTATGATAAACTAAGATTCGAAGAAAAAACATTATATGATAATGCTATAAAAAAAGGAATTAACACTAGGTTAGTCGATGCCAAAACCATTTCAATCAGTACAGATATTAACGGCAATGATGTTCTAGGAGATATTTTTCTTCAACGTTGTTTAAGTCACTTCAGGGGACTTTACTTAACCTCTTGCTTAGAATTTCTAGGATATCCAGTAACAAATACTTATCAAGTAACTGAAATTTGTGGAAATAAATTAAGAACATCTCTCATCCTGGCAAAGTCAAAAATTGCTTCTCCTAAAACATATTTTTCCTTCAATTCTGAATCATTTAAGAGTTTGACAGAAAAAATAGGATTTCCATTTGTAATTAAACCACTTGTAGGCTCTTGGGGAAGGGGTGTTTTTCCAGTAAAAGATGGAGAGGTCGCCAATATGATTGTAGAGAATAGGGAAGAAAATGATACCCCTTTTTCACGAATTTATTACGTCCAAGAGATGATCGATAGACCTCCTAGAGATATTAGATGTATTGTAGCCGGAGAACAAATTATAACAGCAGTATATAGATATTCTGCAAATAATGAGTGGAGAACGAATGTCTCACGAGGAGGTCACACTGCATTAGCACCAATTACAAACGAACTTGAGGATATTGTTTTAGATGCATCAAAAGCAGTTGGTGGGGGAATACTAGGAGTTGATGTCATGGAAGATAAAAATCGTGGATTAGTAGTTCACGAAATAAATAGCAATGTTGAATTTAGAGGAGCATCTCAAGTAGCCCAGATTAATATTGCAAGTGCCATGATCGATTATGTTCTTGACTCTTTAAAAAAATGACCGGAAAGTAATCATCGAACTTAATAATTATCTAACAATAAAAAAGATCTATTTTTAAATGATAATAAAATTCATAAGCTACAGGAATATTCTTGATCTTTAGTTTAATAGAATGAAGGTAGGAGTCATAGGCGCATCAGGATACGTTGGCGGAGAATTACTACGATTACTTGTTACTCATCCAAAGATCGAGATCACAATGGTGACTTCTAGGCAACAAGCGGGTGAATATGTACATAGAGTTCATCCTAGTCTGAAAGGATTCATAGATCTCACCTTCTCACAACTTGAGATGGAAAAACTTACAGACTCTTGTGATTTGGTTTTTGTATCCGTTCCACATGGAAGTGCTAATAAAATAGTGAAAGACTTGTATGATAGAGATCTAAAGATCATAGACCTTTCTGCTGATTTTCGGTTAAAAAATCCAAAAGATTATGTGAAATGGTATGGTTGGGAACATCCTTATCCAGAATTACTTTCTAGATCTGTATACGGTGTACCCGAGTTCCATAGAGAAGAAATAAAAAAATCAAAATTAACCTCATGTCCTGGATGTATGGCAGTTACATCTTTGATTGCAGTAAAACCTTTAGTGGAAAATAATCTCATTGACACAGAACATATTGTGGTCGATAGCAAAATAGGATCATCTGGTGCAGGAGCACAAAGCAATGCCGGGACTCATCATGCAATGAGATATGGAGTTATAAGACCATATAAACCAGCAAAACATAGACATACCGGTGAGATAATACAAGAATTGAGTCTTTTGACAAAAAAAGAGATCAAAGTGAGTATGAGCCCACATGCAGTAAATATTGTTCGTGGTATACTAACTACCAATCATACTTTTCTAAATAAATCAATTAATGAATTAGAACTTTGGAAAATTTATAGACGATCTTATAATAATGAACCTTTCATAAGATTCATTAAAGACAAAAAAGGATTATACAAGTTCCCCGATCCGAAATTTTTGATAGGTTCTAACTTTTGTGATGTAGGATTCGACATCGATGAAGATAATCAACGAGTAGTCGCACTCTCTGCATCCGATAATCTAATGAAGGGAGCAGCAGGTTCTGCAATTCAAAATATGAATGTAATGTTTGGATTTGATGAGACGGATGGCTTAAAATTTACTCCATTGACACCAGTATGATAGTCATTAAAATAGGTGGCAGTATAGTAGAAGGGTTGCATCCTTCTGCTATACTCGATATTAAAAATCTACTGAAAGACGAAAAAATAGTGCTTGTACATGGAGGAGGCAAAGAAGTAACAAATATCGGGAACAAGTTGGGTAAAGAACAAAGATTCATTGTTTCCCCAACAGGAGTAAGAAGTAGATATACTGACAAAGAAACTGCAGAAATTTATACGATGGTGATGTCTGGAAAAATAAACAAATCAATAGTACGAATGCTACTTAATAATGGTATTCCAGCTGTAGGGATTTCTGGAATAGATGGTGCTACCATTAAAGCAGAAAGGAAGAAGAAGTTGATAATATTAAATGAAAATGGAAGAAAGATGGCAATAGATGGGGGATATACAGGAAAAATAAAAAACGTAGAGTCTTCCTTGATAAAACTCTTAGTAACAAATAATTTTGTTCCTGTTGTTTCTCCAATTGCTCTAAGTGAAGAAATCGAATTCTTAAATGTAGATGGAGATAGAGCTGCGGCATATATCGCAGGAAGCTTACAAGCTGATAAAGTGATTTTTATTACCAATGTTAACGGTCTCATGTTAAACGGGGAATTAGTTAAAAATATGAATTATGATACAGCTAAAGAATCAATACCTAAAATTGGTTACGGAATGGAAAAAAAGGTACTTGCGTGCACAGAATCTCTCGAAATGGGTGTTACAGAGACAATAATCGCATCAGGAAATGTCGAAAATCCAATTTCTACCGCAATCTCTCATTTTAATTGCACGGTGATAAGCAAATGAATGGGGAAGATCTATACTTAGGAAATCTATACCAACGTTTTCCTGTCAATATAGCAAAGGGAAAAGGTGTAACTGTGTGGGATACTACAGGAAAAGAATACATTGATTGTATGGGAGGCTATGGTGTAGCATTGGTGGGTCATTGTAACGACAGGGTAGTACAAGCTATTCGTGAACAAGCAGAAAAACTAATTACATGTCATATGTCAATATACAATGATACAAGATTAAATTTTTTAAAAAGAATATCCAATATAGCTCCAACAAAGCTGTCTAAAGTTTTCTTTAGTAATAGCGGAACGGAATCAGTAGAAGCAGCTATTAAATTTTCTAGAAAATATACTGGAAAAAGTGGGATAATTGCTATGAATGGTGGATACCACGGAAAGACTTTTGGGTCTTTATCTGTAACATACAGTGAAAAATATAGAAAATCTTTTCAACCTTTACTGGATGGTGTCAAATTTGTACCACCACATACTCCATCAAAAATTGAAGAAGAATTGGACAATAATATTGGAACTGTTATTGTCGAACCTATTCAAGGCGAAACAGGTATTATAGTACCACCAGAAGGAACTTTACAGGAAATTAGAAGAATATGTGATGCTAACAATTTGGTATTGATTTTTGATGAGATCCAAACTGGATTAGGAAGAACAGGGATGATGTGGGCAGGACAACATTGGAAAACTACTCCTGATATTATGTGTCTTGCTAAAGGTATAGCAGGGGGTTTGCCTATGGGATTAACCTTATGCAAGCCTGAAATAATTGATAATATGAAACTTGGTGAACATTCGTCGACATTTGCTGGCAATCCTCTTTCTTGTTCTGCTGGAGTTGCTACAATTGATTCGTTATTAGAGGATAAACTTGTAGAAAATGCTGTGAATATCGGAGGTATTTTTAAACAAGGATTATTAGAACTAAAGAAAAATCATAAAATAATACGAGATGTTCGAGGACTAGGACTAATGCTTGCAGTAGAGCTTCGTTTTGATGTTAGAAATGTGTTATTGGATGGTATAAAAGAAGGACTCCTTATGTTGTATTCTGGAAGAAATATAATTAGATTACTCCCACCATTAGTTTTAGATGACGAAAAAGTATTAAAAACCCTGGAAATTATGGATAGAATATTACTAAAGGAAGAGGAAAGAAGAAATGTTAAATAATCTCGATTCCTTTGATAAAAAAATTATTAAAATACTGCAGGAGGACTCACGCAGATCATTTGTAGAAATAGCTAATTCCATAGGACTTTCAGAATCAGCAGTGAGAAGGAGGGTAAAAAATTTATGTGACAATAAAGCTATAAAAAAATTTACTATTGAGATAAGCCAAGATGAGAAAACTAGTGCAATTACACTTATTTCAGTAGCATCCACATCAGATACTTCTACCGTTACCTCGAGGCTATTGAAGTTAGAGGGAATAGAGGTTGTCTATGAAATCACTGGACAGTACGACATAGCCGCTATAATAAGTGCTCCCGCGATCTCTCAAATAAATTCCTACATTGATGAAGTTAGAAAAATCGAAGGAGTTTCAGATACTAATACAGTAATAATCCTCAAAACTATGAAATGAATATATAGATTCATACCACTTTGTTTCTTGATTGAATTCGTATTTTGGTTAACTAATATGGCGATAACATTTATATCTTATGCGAAAGTTGTTTCAGATATACAAATATGATACTGAAATCAGACGATCCAAACTATTATGCGCACTTTTATAACAACATAGGCGATGATAATAAAAAAATCAAAATACTTGATTCTACTTTACGAGAGGGAGAACAACATCCTGGAGTTTCTTTTACAAGCAAGCAACGTATACAAATCGCCTGGATGTTAGATTCATTTGGAGTTGATCAGATAGAGATCAGTCCGGTTGTTTCTCAAGATCATTTTGATTCAACTAGAACTATCATCAAACAACAACTAAAAGCTGATATCGTAGCACATGTTAGAGCAATTAAAACTGATGTAGATAGAGCTCTTCAAACTGGTGCTACTTGGGTAGCGACATACTTGGGGATTTCTGATATTCATTTAACTGCCAAGCTTAAAATATCTAGGGAAGAAGCCAAGAGAAGGGCAATCGAGGTAGCAGAATATATTAAATCTTACGGGCTAAAATCTAGATTTACAATGGAAGATGCAAGTCGAACGGAACCATCTTTTCTCTTAGAAATGTGTAAAGAAATTAGTAACATAGGTATTGAAAGGATTAGCATTCCAGATACAGTAGGAATTATGCGGCCAAATGGAATGTATAATTTAGTCAAGACTATCCATGATAATATAGACAAGACAAAGACCTCTCTTGATGTACATTGTCACAATGATATAGGTTTAGCCTTAGCCAACGCGTTAGCTGGATGTGAGGCTGGTGCTGATCAATTACATACTACAATAGATGGCTTTGGGGAAAGGACCGGGATACCTTCTCTTGCAGAAGCTTCTATAGCCTTAACGTTGATATACAAATCTAAAAATAATTTTAGATTACATATGTTGAAAGATTTATCAAAAACAATTTCTCAATATACCGGATTAGAAATTCCAGAATCTAAACCACTAGTAGGAGACAGTGCGTACAAACATAAAGCAGGTACACATTTGGCTGCTATTCTGAGAAATCCTTCCGCTTATGAAATAATTGAACCTAAAATCGTGGGGAATAGAAGAAAAATTGTTTTTGGTGAACTGGCAGGTAAGAATGGAGCAGCTTACTTGTTATCTTTATTGGGTCTCGAAACGACTAGAAGCGAGGCGGAAAAACTGGCCCGCGGATTAAAAGAGCTAAGGATGGGAGATGTTCTTGAACTTTACCTTGATGATCGTTTGGAAAGAAAAATACTTAATGAAGAAACAACAAATGTGAAAAAGGAGTAAAAAGAAAATGGTAAAATGTAAAGAATGTGACGCGGAAATAAAAATCCTTGATGACTCTATTGAAGGGGAAATAGTGGCTTGTCCTGATTGTGGTTCCAGTTATGAACTAATAAAGAGTGAGAATGGATTTGATATTAAACCGGCTCAAGTGGTTGGCGAGGACTGGGGACAGTGACTACTGAGAGGAAGAACACAACTTCTCTCATTCTTCTTTATGATAACATTAGGTGGGAAGAAAAGGCTATTTATGAGGCTGCAAGAAAAAAAGGGATTGAAATAAAAAATATCGATTGTAAAGATCTAATTTTGGATCTTAATAATCCTTCAGAATATCTTGATCAAACAATTTTACAGAGATCTGTTAGTTATTTCAAGAGCCTTCATTCAACTGCTGCTTTGGAAGGTTTAGGGGCAAAGGTCATAAATCCTTTAGATACTGCTATTGTCTGTGGCAACAAACTTTTTACACATATGAAATTAAAAAATGCGGGAATAAAAACTCCAAAAGTAATAACAGCTTTCTCAGCTGAGTCAGCACTAAATGCCCTCAACAAATTTGGATATCCAACGATTATTAAACCAACCATTGGAAGCTGGGGAAGATTAATAGCTCTGCTAAAAGATTCTGATGCTGCCAAGGCAGTTATAGAAGATAGGGAACATATGTTTCCACTCTATCACGTATATTATCTAGAAGAATTCGTAGATAGACCCCCAAGGGATATTAGGGCTATAGTTGTAGGTGATTCAGTGGTAGCCGCAATTTACAGGTATTCAGGGGGTAATTCATGGAAAACAAATATGGCCTTAGGAGGCAGAGCTGAAGCATGTCATATTACAAAGGAACTTGAGGATATATGTTTAAAATCTACAAAAATAGTAGGTGGAAAAATAGTAGGCGTAGATCTTATGGAAAGCTCCAGAGATGGTTTGGTCGTACACGAAGTAAATAATACTACAGAATTTAAAAATACAGTCAAGGTCACAGGAATAGCAATTCAGGAAATAATAGTTGACTATTCCATAAAATACAACTAATTAATTATTAGAATTGGTTTCTACTACTTATGCTGTCGAACTTTTAAGAAGATCACTAGACCTTTATACACCTTCAAGGTCTGAAGCTCCTTTGGCTAATATGCTGAAGGAATCATGTATAAATGATCTTGGCTTTGAACAAGCCCAGATTGATAGTGTAGGAAATGTAATTGCTACAAAGGGAAGTGGGTATCCAAGAATACTTCTTTGTGGTCACATGGACACAGTTCCAAATAAAGTACCGGTTAGGATGGAGAACGGTTATTTATTTGGACGCGGTGCATCAGATGCTAAAGCTCCTTTAATAGCAATGTTATTGGCAGCATCAGAGTTCCCCAAACAAAATGGAACTATTATTTTTGCAGGAGTGGTTGATGAAGAAGGTAATGCTACAGGAAGCAAACAACTCGTAAAAAATAATTTAGAAGTTGATTATGCCATTTTTGGTGAACCAAGCGGTATTCAGAATATAACCATATCATACAAGGGAAGACTAGCTATAAAATTAATTTGTGATGTTCTTGAAAGTGCTCATGCTAGTGCGCCTTGGTTGGCAAAAAATTCTATTGAAGAATCTTATGATTTTTGGATTGCAATAAAGAATGAAATTAACAAAACAGACAATAAGGAAAAAAAAACTAGCTCTATTAGTTGCTGTTTAACTGAAATAACTGGAGGTTCAAGTCATAACGTTACACCGCAAAAATGTAAGATTACAATGGATATACGAATACCAACTACTAATACCTGTCAACAAGTACTGAATTCAATCGATAAAATCATTAATGATATATCTGCAAAAAAAGGTATCAAAACAAACTACATAATTGAAGATTCTACAGAACCTTTCGAAGCTGATAATTCTTCTCTATTAGTAAGGTCACTCTTTCTCTCTATATTGGATGTATGTAAGAAAAGACCAGTTTTGTTGCGTAAAACAGGGACAGGTGATATGAATATCATAGGTAATGCCTTTAAAATTCCCGTAGTCACTTATGGACCAGGAGATCCACATACCTCTCATAGCATAGATGAAAATATCAATATTCAGGAATATGTTACTGGAATTGAAGTATACAAAAGAGCGCTTTTCCATATGTCTAGATTGTATAATTATAAAAAGAATATTTAGTAAGACTCTATTGATCTTAAAGATAATAAATGCATCATTACTAATTTCATTACTAGTATGTTATACCTGATAGGACTTGGGATAGGTGGATGCAGAGGAATGAGTTTAGAAGCTTTAGAAATCCTAAAGAGTTGTGAAATAGTATATATCGAAAGATTCACCAATTATATAAACAATAGTGAAATAGAAAAATTTATTCAGATTGTGGATCCAGAAAAGAATAAAAAGATAAGTATCGTAAAACGTTGGTTTGTTGAAGATGCCAAACAAATTCTTTCACAATCACAAAATTCTATTGTAGCCTTGGTTACATATGGTGACCCTTTAATGGCAACAACCATAAATGAACTCAGAAATAGAGCTAATAATCATATGATAAATACAAAGATTATTCATGGGTCATCTGGAATTTTTTCGTTTATAGGTGAAAGTGGACTACATAATTATAAATTTGGAAGAACAACAACCATTATGTCTGATCCTCAATCTGCAATAAGTGTCTATTCTACAATTTATGAAAATCTTAAGGTTGGTAACCATACCTTAATCCTAACAGAATATAATAATAATGACGAAAAAGATTTTTCATTCTTAAATCCACGTATTGCTATTTCTCTTTTGAAGGAAGTAGAAAAAGATTTGAAATATGGTATCATATCAGACGAAACCTTTGTTATTATTGGATCAAGAATAGGGCAAAATTCTCAAAAAATTCAGTCTGGAAAAATATCTTCTTTAGATAAATGCAACTTTGGTGACGGACCACATTCTATAATAATTCCAGGTCCACTTCATTTTACTGAAATTGATGTTGTCACTTCAATACATCTTAATTTGGATAAGCCATCTGACAACTCTAAACTGTTTCAACATATTGCTGTAAGAATGATTAATAAATATCTACCTAAAGCAAAAGATGCGATAAAAACAATGAAATCATTTCTAGAAAAAGATAGTTCTACTATCGATTCTAGTAATATTATCAATCATGGAATGGTTGATGTGTTGGAAAATGCAGAATATTATTTAATTGATTCCGAAAGATTTCTTAATCAAAACAAGTATGAATTAGCTTTGTTAAGCATAGGTTATGCTGAAGGATTAATTGATTCGTTAAGATTTCAAAAAAATATCAATCCATGGTTCTCATAATTTTTTTTTATAGCTCTTTTTTAAGATTTTTCTTATATTCAGATGATGAGAACTATTATTATAAGAGAAGATTAAATATGTCTTTGAATACAGTTGAATGAAAATAACAATCATACATTTCAAATTCCTGATGATTTATTACGATTTCTTAAAAATGAAACTTATTCATTACTTATTAAGGGAGAACCAGGCAGGGGTAAAACAGCATTATGTCTGACAATTTTAAGAGTATTAAATATTAAGAATAATTTCTTTTATATATCTACTAGGCTTTCCCCCAATAAATTATTTTATTACTTTAAATGGATAAATAAATATCTTAAAAATAAAAATTCTAATCTAAATGGCAAATATTCAAAAAATGAAAATTTATTTGCACCCTACTTCGAAGATGCAAGACTGGATGAACCTGAATCTTTATTTGAAAGAATAACAAATCAACTCATGGATGTAAGAGCTCCATTAATTATTGTAGATAGCTGGGATGGAATAGCTTCATTTATGGATAGAGAATCAAGGTTAAATAATGAGAGAGTTTTACAAACGTGGTTAGAGCGAGCAGGAGGGAGACTTATATTAGTACAAGAAGGAACAGAAATTTCTACTTTAGATTATTTAGTGGATGGAGTTGTAACTTTGAGGAATAAAAATTATCAAGGACACGAGTTAAGAGAGATTTATTTAAATAAATTAAGAGGGGTAAACGTAACAAAAAAATCATTTTTATTTACATTACAAGACGGTATTTTCAGAACAATAGAATCCTACCATGACTATCTGACTTCCGATCCCTTTTTTAAATCATCAATTGTCACATCAAATAAATTTGGATCTGGTTATGATGTCTTGAATAATGATCTTAATGGAGGATTTTTAGATAATTCTACTATATTAATAGAATATGATTTTAAAATTGGATTACGAGGTGTTATGTTGTTTTTATTAAAATTCATAAACGAATCAATTCAAAAACCAGCTAAACTTTTTGTGGAGTCTTCTTTAATTAAATCCTATTATTCTATACTAACAGAGTCAAACAAAGACAATTTCGATAATTTGACTAGTATCTCAAATTTCTTTAAAAAATCTGAAGTTAATTCTTTTCAAAAAAATTCGTTAGAAAATATAACACTTTCTGACTCATTGAATGAGGAGTTGGAAAAATTAGAACCTGACCTACCTAAATTCTGTATAGTTGATTTGGACAACTATGGACAAGAAATCCATTATCCAGAATTATCAAATCTGCTAAAAAATCACATGAATATCTCCCTCCTGATAAAAAAGTTAGAAATACAATCTAGATATTCTAATTTTTATGATTATCATTTACAATTGTCATCGGTTGACAGAATCTTTTTTATTACTTTTACCCATCCAGTATCAAATATCTATGTATTAGAATTTAAAAAAAATAAAATCGATGGAAAATTAGTTTATAAATTTAATCTAAATCGAATATTCTAACAGAAAAGATCGCTATTATATTAGGACAAATAACTTAATTGCAATGTTCTAATAAAGAATTTAATATGATTTTAGATTACCAAGATTTTTTAACTTGTTTTGACCAAATTAGGATCTCAATCTGCATAATGAAATTTCAGCATTAAAATTTTTATAATATTATTAATATAATTTTTTTAAATTTTCAAACATAATTGGAAATATTGAATGGTTATTATATAATAAAAATATTGCAAGAGCAGATCCCAAAATAAATACAATTATATGTCTTATCGTTTTTGAGTAATAATTATCAAATTTTTTTTCTTAACTACTATTACATCAATTCTGTGTCTAGAATTCTAAACCTATTAACTGCAGAATTAAGTATTTTTCTATTTGTTATTTATTTATTAAAATATCTTCCGAAATGTTTTTACATTCAAATATCTAAAATATATGATTTTACTTCTTCTAATATGTTTAGTTGATATAATGAATTTTGATTGTTCAATATTCTCGGTGATGGAAAATTCTCCAATATTAACCCTGAATTTATTCCCTTAATGCATGAATTATTGGTATATTGGGCCGAAAGGGAGTTGAACCCTCGACCTTTCGATTATCAGTCGAACGCTCCACCAAGCTGAGCTATCGGCCCGCTCTTCAATACCTTTTTTGGTGTGCTTTATTTCATAGATAATTTAAATATTTATCTTGTTATTTTGTAAATCTATAATATTATTTGCTTTTAAAACTTAATTACAAAATAATAATGCATTTAAGTCTATCAGATTCTTATATGATATTATTAATGACAAGTAATATTCGGAATGTTGCTATCCTTACAAAAAATCACACTCTGGTTGCTACTGAATCTAAGGAATACATCACAAAACTCTTGATAGAAAAAAATATCGAAGTATATCCAATTCCATCATTTGAAATATCAGATTTTCCAACATTACAATATAAATTTGGACCAACATTGGAAAAGATAGATCTTATTATCTCTATTGGCGGTGATGGAACAACATTAAGAGCATTCCGTTTTTATCCTAGTAATGTTCCAGTATTTAGTATAAATGTAGGAGGGACACGAGGAATTTTATCAGAAATCAAGATCGATGCCATTGCTGAATCTATTAATATGATTATTGAGGGAAATTTTTTTTATGATGAACGCATTAGAATTCAAGTCTCTTATTTAGACAAATTATTTCCTCCAGCTTTAAATGATGTGCTATTATTTAGATCAGATCTCACCCGCACTCCAAGTATAACTATAACATACCGCGGAGATAAAATAATTCAACGTATGGATGGACTCCTAATTTCTACTCCAACAGGATCTACTGGACACTCCATTTCATTAGGAGGACCAATAGTCCATGAAGAATCCGATTGTTTAACGATTAATCCAATAGCCCCAATAAATAAGTTACCTCAGTTAGTAGTTCCTGTTGATGAAATACTGGTAAGTAGTAACTACAAATTAGAATTAATAGTCGACGGTCAAGATAGATTCTCCATCGATCCAGATCAAACTATATCTGTCAAAAGATTTCCGATTAACGCTCGCTTTATCAGATTAAAAAAAAGAGGATTGAGGCAAATCGAAAAGCTGGGATTCTGAATCATTTGTGCTTGACTCAAGTGCATTTTATTATGGATTTCATCTCTCAAATAGTAAAAAATATTACGTTACTAATCTCATAATGGATGAAGTAAGACATTTATTATATTCATCAAGTTATGATACCTTGATAGTTTTAGGTCTATTAGTTATAATGGAACCCAGTATTCAATCTATCTCTCTTGTAAAAAAAACTGCTTATAATTCTGGTGATATCAATCGTCTAACTAAAGCAGATATCTCTATAATTTCTTTAGCCTATCAATTAGGATATCCTTTAATCTCAGATGATTATCCAGTTCAAAACGTCTCTAAAATCCTAGGGATCAAAAACTTCTGCTTGGGAACGGCAGGAATTTCAAATATTCGAAAGTGGACCAATTATTGTAAAACTTGTAATCAAGTCTATTCACCAAATATCTCAGAATGTAGACTTTGTGGTAACAAAACTCGAAGAAGATATAAAAATCAATAATTTAATAATTACAATAACATTATGTTTTTTGCAATTGTTAGGAAATCATACTTGTTATCAAATTGAAGCTTCAGTAGAATATTAGTATATGAATTTTCTAGAAAATTATTTCTAGTTGATTTATTTATTATATTGTTATCATACTATCTGTCGATATTTGATTAATCTATCCATCCTAAAAAATAATTTCTCTGTTCTATTAATAATTATAATCATAGGCATAGGTTTTCTTTCAATAATGTCATATCAATCCTCTTCTTTTACCGCAGAGGAAATAAAAAAAATGGCGGAGGATGATATTCGATCAAATGCGAAGATTCAAACTTATGACCTCTCTAGAATTCTAGTTCATAGTCTCGATTCCATTATCTCAAATCTAGAACTTTTAACCTCATCTCCTTATATTTTACAAAATGATCTTGATCAAGTACAAACTCTTCTATATACAGCACAACTATCAACCTCTCAAATAACTGACACCTATTATTGGATAGATTCAAATGGTGGGATAGTCACATCAAGTAAGATTTATCAAGGAGACACCGGTAGCCCCAATCTTAACTTTAAGAATCAATCTTTTTTCTTAAATCCAAAAAAAACCCTATCTCCATATTTTAGTACTTCTATAAGAACGGAAGATAGTCCATCGTCATTTTTATATGTTTCTTATCCTATAATTAAAAAACAAATTATAACCTTTCAGAATGGTACATATGGGGTACAACAAGCATTCGATGGAGTAATTGTAGCAGCTTTAAGTGTGAAATCTTTAGGTTTATTTTTGCAAGATGAAATGGCATCTTCGATTGTAGGAAATGTAGGTTTGATGGATAGAAACGGGGTTATAATTTATGCTCGAAATCCCGCTTTAATTGGCAAAAACTATCTTTCTCCAGAATTTCAATCATTAATTCCAGATGTTATTAAAAATGATTACAATCGTATTCTAAGTAATTCTCTTCAGGGAAAATCTTCCGCAGAAGATTTGGTATATAATGGCACCACAGTAACTTTATCCTACGAACCAATATTGATCAGTGACAAATATTTATGGACATTATATGTAAGCTTTCCACATCAATTAGCAAGTAATGTTGGGTCGCTGATAGCCCAACAAAATAACTTTAGTACTCTGATAGTTGTCATTACAGGTTCAGTAACTGTGGGTATAATATACCTGATCCTTTCGTGGAACAGAAAATTGGAAAGAGAGGTAAATACTCGAACATCACAGGTGAAAAATACCAATATTTCATTAATGGAATCAAATAGGCTTTTAGAACAAGCTAACGAACGTTTAAAAGTACATGATAAAATGCAAAAAGAGTTTATTAATATAGCGGCACATGAACTGCGTACTCCAATTATGCCTATTTTAGGTGAAATTGAACTTATTGCTGGCGATATTGATCCTCGAAATAGTACTGTACAAGTCGAAGGGGAGCAAATCAAACTAATAATCAGAAATGCAAAAAGATTAGACAGATTAGCCTCTGATATCCTTGACGTAACTAGAATAGAAAGCAATTCATTGAAACTACACAAAGAAAATTTCAATATCAATGATATTTTATCTGATTCTATAAGGGATATTCAGAATCACATATCATCCTTGGACGGTGGACACAAAAATCTTAATACAATTTACCATCCAGTAAATTTAAGGATTTTTGCAGATAAGGAAAGAATCAACCAAGTTATTAGTAATTTAATCAGTAATGCCTTGAAATTTACATCAAATGGTTTTATAAAAATTAACGTAGAAAAAAAAGATAATCAAGTAGTGATTAGTGTAGAAGATACCGGTACTGGTATTGATCCAGAAATTTTTCCGCGTTTATTTTGTAAATTCGCAACAAAGTCTGAGAAAGGAACTGGTTTAGGCCTTTATATCTCTAAAAATATCATAGATGCTCATCGCGGTAAGATATGGGCTCAGAATAACCCTAACGGAATAGGGGCGACATTTTTCTTTAGTCTTCCTCTATCGTAAAAACTAATCCATTAATCTTTTGTTTAAGCGTCTAACATTGATTATTTGAATAAGATTTCATATTCTATAATTTTTAAATCTATTTCATAATTATGATATCTGAAAATTGAACTGTAATGTTGTCTGTACCAATCTTCTAATATTATTTTACTTACTATTTTATTGTTGATTCTCATCTCATAATACTATGGATTAAACTATCTCAAATTAAATATACATAATTTACGATCCATCATCCGAGGTAAAACGATATCCTTAACCACTATACTCAGTCTTTTTACATTGGTATTGCTAGTGTATTCCACGCATTACGTATTTGGTGAAGATTTCCCTGTAATATTCACTATGAATGAACCCTCTCCTCAACCTACTACAAAAACTCAATCATCACTTTCAACTATGATAAACAATGCATTAATAGATACGACAGAGATTCAACTTAATCCATCCAATCAAGAATTTGAAAACTACTATATTCAACCTATTACTACTACAAAAACTCAATCATCACTTTCAACTATGATAAACAATGCATTAATAGATACGACAGAGATTCAACTAAATCAATCCGATGAAGATTTCAAAGAACAATTTATAACTATTGAATCATTAGATTCCAATAACAAATTGCTTTTCGAAGATTCAAAGCAAACTAATCTACTTTCTGTTAATAAAATACCATTTCTACTTCCAGTTCCGTTTCCTTAAATTCTATAGTCCTAATTTATGAAAAAAGCATTCAAATTACTCAAATTATATACCTGGATCGTTTTGTATACTAATTGTGCGAAGTTAGCCTAGCCTGGTCAGGGTACGAGCTTCCCAAGCTCGGGGTCGCGGGTTCAAATCCCGCACTTCGCAATTCACAATAAAATTATATAATAATTAATATTAGACAATTAAAAATTTATTTTTCTTTAACTCTAATGAAAACAAATTATTTGAATTCTTTTTTCTTATATTTCCTAAAATACAAGAAATCAGATGAAATACTTCAGTTAATTTAAGAAATCTTACCGATCTATAATTTTAAAGTCTAGGATCTTGTTATAATTCAATTATTTTTTTTGGATGAATTTGCCTCCATTGTATATTATTAAAGTTCCTAGGAATTAACCATTCATAAAAAATAGACCTTAAAATAAACTCAACAAGATTTTTCTTAACAGCATATTACCAAAGATTTTTCTTTGGTAAGATAAAAAGTCAAACCTAAGATCATGATTCACTTATTTTGACTGTTATCCTCTAGGCCAAATCAAAAAATATAAGAAATTGCACCCCCAGTATAACCTTCTTAAAAAAATCGATAAAGATTTTAATATAAAGATGATTAACCTAATATTAGATTACATTTTATATATTTATTATATAGTTTATCGTGTCTGTTAAGATAAGCAGCAAAAACTCTAGCTAAAAATGTTCTAAATATTTTATGAATCAAATCAAATTTGAAAGAAATAAAAAACTCTTATTTTACTGTATTGTATTCTCTTATCTGTATTTTCTTATAATCAGTCTACGAAAGGCATCAAAAGCGTTGATTATATAGAAGATGAGAAGAAAAGTTATGTTTCTATTTGGAATTTAATTTAAAGATTTGGTTACTGTCATATCTATAAAAGAAAAAAGAGTAATTGCTTTTATTAAAGATGAAATAATTATTCAGATTGGCAACCAGCAGTATTGATTATGATTTTGTAAACCTATTCACTCTTTATTCCTTGGTTTTTATATCCCAGAGGAAAGAACCATGATTATTTTTGATAAATTTATCAGATCTCTGGTTCAAAAATGTGGCAAACATATAGTTTACACTGTTGGTGGTACATAGTATTATAAAGCATGTAACCTAATTGGATTGAAACACTATCTACACTTATTCAGAAAAGTTTGATGGAAAGAGTAAACCAGTATTTGAAAGATAGAATAGAAAGTCTTGATGATTACTATCATTGTATCAAAGAAGAATGCAATCTATTTTATGTACATAACTGGATAGAATTCTTTGTATCTAGATATAATGATACAATAGCGGATAATAATTATATTTTTGAATTAATGGATGTGAGTTTTATCTAACTTAAACCGTCTATTGTTTATAGAAAATACACAATGATTCAAATAATAACAAAAATTAAATTCAACCTGAAGGAAATTATCTAGTTTAAACATGAAAAAATTGGATAGATCCAATTCTATAAACCTACATACATGACATAAGAAAAAATGATGATAATAACTAAAAAATCCAGAATACAACCTATTTATATCTATTGTTCATACTATTGAAACAAAATCTGAAAATGTGTTATATAATATGTTTATAATTATATATTATTATCATAATTCTTACAACCAAATACTGGAAACAAAAACCATTTTAAAATTTTAGGCTAATGAAGTTCAAAATGAGTGCGCTTTTTCCAGATAATGGATCCATGATAAAAATTTGTATTTCTTATTAAATTTTCTATATTTTACAAAAGGAATAAAAATAAGATTATCTAAACCTTGATGTGCGCTTCAATAAAACAACAAATTCCCAACATGTAAAATATATATTTGTTACCGGTGGAGTACTTTCTGGACTTGGAAAAGGAATAATAACATCTTCAACCGCCAAGATATTGCAACTAACTGGATTGAATGTTTCATGCCTAAAAGTTGATCCATACGTAAACTACGATGCCGGTACCATGAATCCTGTAGCGCATGGAGAGGTGTTTGTAACCCAGGATGGTGGTGAATGTGACATGGATATAGGAAATTACGAAAGGTTTTTAGATATTGCCTTGACCAAGGATCATAATTTAACTACCGGGAGAATATATTCAAGAGTAATAGATGCGGAACGAAAAGGGAAATATCTTGGACAATGCGTTCAAATAATTCCGCATATTACAGATGAAATCAAACATCACTTGAGACAGATAGTTAAAACTGAATCACTTGATGTATTAGTTGTTGAATGTGGAGGTACTGTAGGAGATATTGAAAGTTTACCATTTCTAGAAGCATTTCGTCAAATGACGCTCGAAGAAGGAAATGGCAATACTCTATTTATTCATGTAACACTAGCTCCAATACTTGATGTGGTTGGCGAACAAAAAACTAAACCGACTCAACACAGCGTTCAAGAATTGCGACGAATTGGTATAAATCCTGACATCATTGCTGTGAGATGTAAAACTATGCTTTCAAAAGATACGAGAAAAAAAATATCTCTTTTTGCAAATATAAATACAAATTGCGTTATTTCCTGTCATGATGCTGAATCTATTTATCATGTACCTGAAATTCTTGCCGATCAAGGTATGAATGAAGTAATACGGAAAAAATTATATCTAAAGCAATCACCCATTAAATGGTCTAGGTGGAAGATAATTTCTAGGTCATTTGCAAATATGCATGGTAATTTGAATATTGCTATAGTGGGCAAATACATTTCACTACCTGATAGTTATGTCAGTGTATATCATGCATTATCTCATGCTGCAGCAATCCAAGGTAAAAAAATTGCGATAAATTGGATCGATTCTGAGGAATTCGAACATAATTCTGAGAAACTACCTTCTTTAAAAATATATGATGGAATTTTGGTTCCAGGAGGATTTGGAAAAAGAGGTTCAGAAGGAATAATCCATGCAATTGACTACGCTCGAAAAGAAAATATTCCATTTTTGGGTATTTGTTTTGGATTTCAATTAGCTATCGTATCCTTTGCAAGAGCAATTTGTGGATTGAGAGAATCTAATTCTACTGAGCTACAACCAGATACGAATGATCCTGTAATAGAATTTATGCCTGAGCAGAGGACACTAAATGATTTAGGAGGTACAATGAGATTGGGACGTCATAAAATTAACGTTATCTCTAATACATTAGCTCATAAAATTTATTCTAATAATTATATCTATAAAAGGCATAGACATAGATATGAATTTAATAAGAATTATCTATCTGTAATACAGAAAAACGGAATGATCTTATCAGGACACTCAGATAACAACAAAAGAATGGAAATCTTGGAACTTCCTGAAAATAAGTTTCATCTTGCTGTACAATATCATGCTGAATTTGACAGTAGACCAGGAAAACCAGAACCAATTTTTGCAGCATTCATAGATGCTTGTATTATATCTTGAGTTCATATATTCTCTGTCTTGCATCACGTAAAGATGTTTTCTTTTTGACATATCCGCGATTTAGTAAATGACCCAATGACAGTCTAATTGTTCTCTCAGGTAGTAAGGTTTTAGACGCGAGATCTTTTTGACTCATTGCACCTTCATATTCTAATATTTTAAGTATTAATTTTGCACTAGGTGGCATATTTAATAATTCTTCTGCAATTTTTATTTTTTTGGCAATGAGCGTCGTAGCAGAATCCTCACCAATTAATCTTACCAATTTAGCTCCATGGCTATGTTTAGTGCATTCTAATATTTTTTTAATTCCAATACGTCTTCCTCCATCCAAAACTACTTCGCCATGAAATCTACTTAAAATATCCGATATCTCTATACTACTTTCATCTGGTACAATTAATGGTCTACGAGTATTATCTACCGAATTTACAGATACGATTATAAATACTGGTGAATTTTGTAGGACCATCGGCCCACCTGCTGACATAGAATATGCAGTCGATCCTGTTGGGGTGGATACAATAACTCCATCACTGTTATCGTGCCAAACATCTTTATTATCTATTCTAAGTACATATTCCATAAGTGTTGCACTTTTACTTGGAAAAACAACTACATCATTTAAGACAGGTTCAATTTCTCTTCCGTCTACCTTAACTGCTAATCTCACTAGCTCATCTATACTGAAATCTCCTTTATTCAACCTAGGCAAAATACCTTCTAAATTTCGAACATCAATTTGTGCTAGGAAGCCAGTTGATTCTGATTCATAAATACCTAAAGCAGGTGATGAATCTGTTTCTACTTTATGAAAATAATCTAACATTGCACGATCTCCTCCTGCAATTAACACAAGATCTACCTGATTAGCTACATCGTAATTTTTCTCCGTCATACTTATAGTTGAAATGTTTAGGTTATCAAGAATTTTTTTGATCTTTGCTGTTAGTGATATATCTTGGTAATTGTCACTAACAAGTGCAATTTTCATGAGATTTGTTTATTTATATATCTCTCATTTAAAGTTAAATTTTTTTTACTATTGATAATATCTATATCTATTTTGGGAATAAACATAATTTTAAGTTTTTTCTTTAAAAATATAGAATTTATTGTATTTTCCGTAACGCCAAATTTTACCAGAACCTTTAAAGTATGGGGTAATAATGATATCTACATGCCAAAGAAACGTACGAGTCGTGGACGTACTAAAGGGGGGAAAGGCAGTAGCGGTACGGTTCATTGCAGCCAATGTGGAGCGATGGTTCCGCGAGATAAAGCAAAAAAAATCACTGGAAGAATAACATTAGTTGAACCGACTCTTGCAAAGGAGTTGAGGGCTCAAGGTGCATATATTTCTCCTGCTACTGATGTAAAATTTTATTGTGTTTCATGTGCTGTTCATAGAGGAATAGTCAAAGTAAGATCTGAAGTTGAGAGACGGGTAAGTACAAGACTTAGATAATTCAACTCAGTTTTTTTATTGTTCTATCAATTCTTTGTACAATTGTCAGAATCGATATAATTATTATTATTATTACACCATATTCTAAAAAATTTTGAATGGGGATGATTCCCATTATTGCCAATATTATTAATCTTTCAGCCCTTTCTCCAAAACCAATTCCACTTAAATCAACTCCAAAACTTTCTGCTCTGGATCTTGTATAACTTACTAACAACGAGGAAGAAAGGGCTATCATACATAAGATAGGATTCGCTAAATTTCCTATTGCTATCCCCAAGAAAATAACTACTTCAGAGATCTTATCTAGGGTAGAATCAAGGAATGCCCCTTTTTTGGATGTTTGTCTTGATATCCTAGCTACGCTCCCGTCTATGACATCAAAAAAACCAGATATTAACAAAAGGATACTACCTAATAATACAGTATTAAACCAAATTCCATTCTGTATGGAACTTAACCCAAAAATGATCGAAGAAATTACGGCAATTATAAATGCCATTACCGTGATAGAATTCGGTGATATTCCAAGTGTGGCAAAGATTGATCCTATTTTGTCGAGGATTGGTTGGAGGTTTTTTCTAAATTTATTTAGCAATAACTCTTTAACTACTGATATTAATTAAATTCGTTTTATATTTTTTGAGATTTTTTTAAAATCAAGCATAATCTTGGAAAGTTATTAATATTCTTTATATTTAACCTCAAATTTAAATGGAGAACGCTTCTATTCTAGTTTTTGGAGCTCATCCTGATGATTTAGAAATAGGAATGGCAGGAACAATTTCAAAACTTGTTGAACTTGATTTTAATGTAATACCAATAATAGCAACTCTCCCTAACTTCACAGAAAATGACATAAAAAATATACGTCAAGCAGAATCAGTTGCATCATCTAAAATCTTAGGATGTCATAAACCAGAATTTTTAGATCTTTCTCCATCTCAAATGAAATTTGATCGAAAACTTGTTTTCGTTGTTGATAATCTAATCAAAAAATATAAACCGACAAGTGTTTTTACTCAATGGATTGGTGATTCTCACCAAGATCATCAGATTCTTACTAAGGCTGTAATATCTGCTTCCCGTGATGTAGATAATCTATACATGTACGAAACTACTATACCAGGAGGTATAACTGAACAGACCTTTAAACCACAACTTTATATTGATATCACCAATAATATAGAAACAAAAAAACAATGCTTGCTATGTTTTAAATCACAATTTACTAGATGTGGTCACTACTGGATAGACGCAATTGTAGGAAGATGCAGTTATAGAGGATATCAAATAAACACTAGATATGCAGAGGTCTTTGAGATCATTAAAACAAGAAAATTCTAAATGTTAAAAATATTCTATCAATTCTCTATCTTTACGAATATTATTGAGCTATTTTTTTAGGTACAAATTTTTTAAAAGTCATAAGAAATATAGCTTGAATGGATAAAGATATTATAACAGAAAATGCAAGACCTGATACTCCCATCCATTTTCCTAATACTAGCATTAGAGTTATCTGAAAAATTTGATAGATTACAGCTCCAATAACTACTCCTTTAGTATTTCCTTCACTCAGAAAAATAGAATTAATTATATATGTTACCATCATAGGAATTATTCCAAAACTTAATATTCTAATTACACTGAGGGATTTTTCATAATTTGGAAAAAATAACTCTACTATGATTGGACTCAAAATATATAACAAGCAAGCAAGCGCTACTGATATACCTATACCTACGATCCTCAACTTTTTCTTTCTATTCCCACTTGATTCCTCTGGAATCAAATACTGGAAGAAACTTATAGGTATCATCCCAAGAAACATCAAAAATTGAAATCCTAACTGATAGTAACCTAATACTATGTATCCAAATATAGGACCAATAAGAATTTTATCTAAGTACATTAACAAAGCATTTGACATATTAAAAGAGTATGTATGCAACGAAAATTTCATTTTACTTTTGATATCTCCAAAATCCTTTTTAAAATATCTCATTGAAAGAAAATATTTATAGCTAAATAAAAAGAACGAAATTGTAAATCCTAAAATTATACCTGGAATCCCAATTATATAGTATAAAATAATGGAAAGAACAAGTTGAGTTGCTCGCGCCCCTGTGTTTGCAATAGCATATTGTTTATATGACTTTCTACCCAAAAATTCATAAATGCTCATCATCCAAAAAGTCATACCTACTACAAAAAAACCTAATAATAGATCTCTTTGAGCTACAAGTATACCCAAAACAACACTAGAAAACAAAATTATCTGATTAGCTGCAATGTGGATATGATGGAACCCTTTTGGTATGTATGTAGTAACTGTAGTGTTTAAACCTAAAAGGGCTATACTCGAAGCTAGCGATGCCATAGAAATCATATAACTAGTTTCTCCGTATTCTTCTACACTCTGTAACGAAGCCAATAAGAGCCAAAAACCTCCAGTAATTACCGCACCCAGAACATTACCTATTATTATATAAATTAGACCCTTGTTAGCTTTAATAAATTTCAGCAATCTTCTTCCCTTTCAAGTGTTATCATAAATAATAATATAGACAATAAAATGCTTTATTTCCGTTATCTTACTATTGTTAAGTAAATTTATCCAATTAAACATTCTATCTAAATATAACACATAGTATTTTTAATAACTAATAAATTATTACAGTACATTAATTAATAAAAAAATAAGAAAGAAAATGATTAGTATAGTGGACTTATTATTACTTATTAAAAAAAATAGAGTTCACCATAAATATTCAGAATCCTTTTTCATATAAATGAAAGAGAATTTTTTAAAAAAACTAAATTACCTAAATAATATCGGAATTAACAATGTTGTACATGGCATAAGGTCTATTTCAAAAGTGTTAACGGTAGCATTAACAGATAGAATTTATACAAAAAGGACATAGGACAATTTTAAATAGTACAATAAATTTAAAAAGACTCTAGGAGCAACTTCGATGAAAAATTCCGATAGGAAAACTAAGGTATTATTTACTGGAATAATAATATTTTTCTCTTATATTGTATTGAATTATTTTGATTACCATTTAGTAAATGGTCAAACATCTAATACTTTCCTAACATTCTCAGGTTCAAATTTTCTTGATGTCGAGAATAGCGAGAGATTACAATTAACAAATTTTACAGTTTCTGTATGGTTTTCTACTGATAAACGTGATTACATTGATCCGGGCATGATAGTAAACAAAGGAGGGATGAACGAAGACGAACCTGGGAAAAACATGAATTATGGTATTTGGATTACCCCCACCGAAGAGATACAAGGAGGATTCGAGAGAGAGTCTGGCACAAATATTTTTGTAACATCTAAAGATAAATTTAATGACGGGAATTGGCACCATGCTATTCTAACTTATGATGGATCAACTTTAGCATTATATGTTGATGGCAAGATTGTGGGAAAAGTTGATTCATTAAGCGCTGACCCCGATAATACCGGGAATCAGGCAATAAGAATTGGGGCGAATTCTTTTGCAAAAGATAAATTTTTTACTGGAAATGTGGATGAGGTGATGATCTGGGATAGAGCATTATCTCAACACGAAATTTTCAATTTCTACAACTTTGATGATGTTCCTTTGAATGGATTAATATTATATCTCCCATTTTCCTCTATTTCTCCAGTTCAATCAAACTATAAATATCAACCATTCAAAACTTTTGAAGATGATAAATTAGAAAAAATTAAAAAAGATAAAGATCTATTCAAACTAGATAAATTTTCTTTAGCCACTTGGTTTAGAGCTGATAGAATTGATCATGATGGTGTAGGAATATTGTTGAATAGAGGTGGCTTTAGTTCTGAACTAGGAGGTGAAAATCTCAATTATGGTATATGGTTGAATCCATCCGAAACAATTGAGGGAGGTTTTGAAACATCATCTGGAACAAATGTGTTTGTAAATTCTCCTGATAAATATAATGATGGATTATGGCATTATGTCGTCTTAACTTATGACGGGAAATCATTAAAATTATATATTGATGGTAAATTAGTAGACAATAAAATAACCTCAAATTTAATCCCAGATTTGGGCAGTGATGAAGAATTGGTTATCGGAGGTGATTCGTCCATGGATAATAAGTTCTTCAAAGGAGATCTTGATGAAATTCGTATCTGGGATAGATCTATTTCTGAAGATGAGGTATTAAATGGATTTAAAGATAATATATTTAACCCTAATGGACAAATATTTTATGAATCATATTCAGATGAATCATCCACACCCACTCCAGAATGCCAGGAGGGATTTCATCTTGATAATCAAACAAATACTTGTCTACCAGATATTCAACCACCTACAACAGAACAACCACCTACAACAGAACAACCACCTACAACAGAACAACCAAATGAACAACCACCTACAACAGAACAACCACCTACAACAGAACAACCAAATGAACAACCACCTACAACAGAACAACCACCTACAACAGAACAACCACCTACAACAGAACAACCACCTACAACAGAACAACCACCTACAACAGAACAACCACCTACAACAGAACAACCACCTACAACAGAACAACCACCTACAACAAGAACAGGTTTCCTGTTGATAGTTACAGATGTTCTTAATGATGATAATGGCACTAAACAAGCTTCTGATTTTACCGTCAATATCCAAGGAAACGAAGCTATACCTTCGTCCTTTAGTGGTATGCAATCTCCAATAGGAAAAATAGTTGCTGTTAATGAAGGAAATTATTCTGTAAAATTAAATGACAACTTTGGATACGAAACAGAATTTCTATATGATTGTGCTGGAACTATGAGTGCCCAAGATACACTAGTATGTATTATCAATATAGATGATCCCAACTTGCCTCCTCCAGTAGTATGTCCAGCAGGTCAACACTTCGACGCAGCAACAAATTCCTGTGTACCTAATCAACCAGGAACAGGATTTCTACTGGTAGTTTTAGATGTTGATAACAATAACGGAGGTACAAAAATAGCATCTGATTTTCAAATTACTATAAATGGTAACAATCCAAGACCTTCTACATTTAAAGGATCACAATCACCATTAGGACATATTATAGCGTTGAATGAAGGACAATTTGATATAACAGTAAAGAATAACTTCGGATATATTACAAAATTCCTATATGATTGTGCTGGTACTATTAATGCTGACGAAAATATGGTTTGTGTCGTAAATCTTGACGACCCAATAACAGAAGTTACTTCTGGATTGCCTCTAACAGTGGGATGCCCAGCAGGCCAACACTTAGACACAGCAACAAACACCTGTGTACCAGAAACCACTCAACCATCACCTATAACATGCCCAGCAGGCGAACAATTCGACGCAGCAACAAACACCTGTGTACCAGAAACCACTCAACCATCACCTATAACATGCCCAGCAGGCGAACAATTCGACGCAGCAACAAACACCTGTGTACCAGAAACCACTCAACCACCATCAGGAGGTGAATTTGTTCCTTTCAATTTTGCAGCAGCAGGTGATTGGAATTGTAACTCTAATTCTAAAAAAACAGTACAGTCCATCCTCTCTAAAGATCCAGAGTTAGTACTTGGATTGGGAGATTATTCTTATGAATCTGATGCTGATTGTTGGCTTGATGTTATAAAGCCTTTAAACGATGAGATGAAAATTACAATTGGAAATCATGATAGTGATGAAGAAGAAAGCTCAAGTATAACTGAACAATTATTAGATCACTTTAACTTAGATAAACAATATTATTCCTTTGTTCATGAAAATACGTTATTCCTAGTTATGTCCACACAGGAATCCTTCTCGAAAAATTCTGACCAATATAATTTCGTAAAAACTGAACTTGAAAAAGCAGCCAAGGATAAAAACATCATTTGGAAGGTAGTTTACTTCCATAAACCTCCATATGCTACCTCTACCAAACATTCAGGGTTAACAAGTTTAAGAGATATATATCATCCACTGTTTGACGAATATAAAGTAGATCTGGTTCTTTCCGGTCATAATCATAATTATCAAAGAACTTTTCCCCTGAAATTTAATTCTGGAAGCTCCTCTCAACCCATAATAACAGATACAGCTACTGATGTTTACAATAACGTTGGCGCACCTATATTCATCACTGCCGGTACTGGTGGGGTTTCCTTACATGGGCTAGGCAATCAAGCCGAATTTAACGCAAAACAAATAGGTAAATTTGGCTATCTTAATGTAGATATATCTGGTGATAATGGTGAAAAATTAGTTGGAACATTTCTAGATAATAACGGCAATCAATTAGATACCTTTACTCTTACAAAATCTATAGTCTCGTCTTCAGTATTTCCTTTACAAGAAAATGCATCAAATATACAAAATGTTGGATTGGATAAATTTGGAATAAACAAGATTTATCCAACTAAGCAAGCTGGTGATGAATGGTTTATGAACAATGACAATATAAAGTCTGATCCACGATTAAAAATTGGTGCTGGAATAAAGGACTTGATAAAGAATCAAGACGGATCTTGGTCTCCAACACCACAAGATAAAGTAATCCTTGAGATATTTACTTCAAACTCTTCAGGCAAATTTAACAAATCAAATATGACTACTTATGAGTTTAATAAACTTGCAAAAAAAGGATATTGGTTTAATGAAGATGATTGGACAAATATTGAAATTACTGGATATTTCAAAGTAAATTCCACCAGCGATACCTCATTAGGATATAGTTTCTTACCGCGGTCAATAGATCATAGCAGTGATAACGGAGGATGTGGAGGAGCAACACCTATATTCACATTTGGTTTTAACGGAGAATTGGAAGCTAAAAAAGAAATGTGGCATTTAAGTTTGATAAATACAGATACAGAAAAGATTAGCGAACTTTCACCTTCTATTGTAGGTAAATGGTTGGGAATAAAGGCAATAATCTATAATCTACCAAATAATGATGTGAAACAAGAATTTTGGATCGATAAAGAAAATAATGGAAAATGGGAAAAAGTCTATGAATTTACAGATGAAGGAGGTTTTGGACAAAAAGGTCCATCAGGACCCGAAAAATGCGGAGGACAATGGGATCAAAGATATACATGGGGTTCTCCAACAGTTATGATTAAATGGAATCAAGCTGATGTGCAATTCAAAGATCTTTCGGTACGAGAAATCGTTCCTCCAAATCAGTAGTCTAAACTTGCTATATTTTTTTTCGTCTTAAATTCAACTTATTAGTTTAACTATTTTAAGAATTGCATTTAATTTTTTTTGCTTAGAAACATAATACTCTAAAATACAATACAAATTTTATTTTAATTATGACTTTGAATGTATTTATGTCTAATATTTCTATTATATTTCATTTATATTATTTCTAATTTCAGAAGAATCTACTATATTATTAGAACAAAAAATTCCCAAATAAATAAATAAGATTAATAATTCTAGATTAAATGTTACTTAGGTTTGTAACCTAATACTAATATACGTTTTTCTCTATTTGAAAATGAATTTAATGGTAAATGCAAGGCCCTATCTTATAGTTTTTACATTATTTCCATTATTAACCACATTAGGTTTATATTCATTCTTAGGACCAGTTGAAATATTCTCATTTTCAGATGATAAAATTGTTGAAGAGAGTTTAGAAAGTCCATCTATTGCTCAATTGCCATCATTAGATGAGCAATCTCAATTTGGCTATATTATACTTTCAACTAATATTATAAATGATGAAAAAAGCAACCAACAAACCTTAGATTTTACCATTAATGTTATGGAAACTAATGGACCTCCTTCCTCTTTTAAAGCAGTTCAACCTCCTCAAATTCAAGTAATTCCAGTAAAAGAAGGAGATTATAAAATTTCAATAAATGATGCAAAGAATTCTGAAATCTTTCTAGGAGAGCAGTGCGAAGGAATAATGAATTCTGGTGAAGTTAAATCTTGTGAGATAAATGTAGATTATCCTAACGGGATTCATACATTATCTGTTGAGAATAAATCAATAAAGCACTCCCTGCCTTTATCAGAATTATTATCGCCTCCTAATGCTCAAATAGAAGACAAAAAGAAAATGCTTGAGATTGCAGAGATTCCCAAACCGTCAGATACATCTAAGGTAGGGTTTCTGATACTATCTACTAAAATCATAAACAACAATGGAGGTAATAAACAAGCTTCTGATTTTATAATAAATATAAATGGAACTCCTGCCTTTCCTCCGTCTTTTAAAGCCGCTCCTTCCAATTTAATACAGATCGTTTCTCTTACAGAAGGGCCATACTCGGTTTCGGTCAATGATGTACCAGGATATAACGCAAATTTTGAACTTGAATGTAGTGGTCAAATAGACGCAAAGCAAATTAAAAGTTGTCTTATCAACATAGATGATATATCTTCCACAACATCATGTCCAGCGGGTGAACACTTCGATGCTGAAACAAACTCTTGTGTAACAGATACAACTCCACCACCTATATCTTGTCCAGCAGGTATGCACTATGATCCTATAACAAAATTCTGTGAAATAGATACCACTCAACCACCACCTATAACCTGCCCAGCAGGCCAACACCTCGACACAGGAACAAACACCTGTGTACCAGATACCACTCAACCACCACCTATAACCTGCCCAGCAGGCCAACACCTCGACACAGGAACAAACACCTGTGTACCAGATACCACTCAACCACCACCATCTAGTGGTAGCTTCCCTGTCCAAAATGTGCAATGGTATTATGACTCACAATCAGCTCTAAGTAAAGATATTACTATTCCTTCAGGGAAAACGGCTCCCAACGATCCAGTCTTGTTATCCAGCGGAGCAAGTGGGGTAAAATCTCATACAATAAAAGATGGTTGGTTAGAAGTACAATCAGGTGGAGGAAATGGAAGGGTTTACTGGGACTATCATGATTCTCCACAGTTTTCACAATTACCCACAGCAGGATTTAATACTGTGATGACAGGAATATTCATGCTCAAACCAGGAATTGATAATCTATCAATTAAAGACGGAAATCATGGTACAAATGGATGGTCACTTGATGGTCAATACGTTTTTGGAGGATTTGGATTATCCATCCACAGGGATGAAATTCAAAGTAAGGTAGAATATTGGCATAACAATCAAGGGAGAGAACTCTCTTTCCCATATCCCAATGGTATTAAATTAGTAGATAACAAAGAATACAAATTCTTCCTAACGATAAGAACAGATAGGACAAATCAAGAAGTTGTGTTAAATGTGTGGTTAGATTTTGGTGAAGGTAAAGGTTGGATTCATGTAGTAAAAGATAGAAAATGGGGTAAAAACGATTGGGATCCTGGAAGTGTACCTAATGGAGGAGATAAACAGCAAATAGAACAAGGACCATCATTTATTAAAAAACACCATATTTGGACCAGGGCCAATGGAGATGCCTTCCTGCCTGTCAAAGACATAAAGATAGGAACAATTGACTATATCTCCTGATCTCCTTTTTTTTATGCATGATTTATTTACATTACAAAATGAAAAAAATATACTAACATTTCTAGTCTATGATAGTCAAAATTCTATCTATATTTTTTTACCAAGAAAATTTTCTGAGTTTCTTTTTAAAAGTTTAGCTGTATCATAAAAGTTTAGATTTACCCCTTCACTAACAGAGTTTATTACACTTAGTAGTGCAGAAATTGAAGATACTGGTAAATGATTAAAACACTTGGAATATCTAACAGGACCATCAGTTTCTACCAAAATTTTTTCTTCAAGCGTATTAGATAATAATACTTTCTTATCAGTAGAATATAACAAAACAGGACCATAAGAAACAAAACAATCCATTTCCATTGCTGTTTTTAATTGTTTTTTACTACCTGCAAACCAGTGTAATAACTTGTTGTTAATCCTGTAGGAAGGCAGTATTTGGAGAACGTCAACTAATGAATTTCTTGAATGAATGGAAACAGGTTTATAATATTTTTCTGCAAGACTCAATAGGCATTCAAAATTTCTGATCTGAATTTTATAGCGATTCTCGTTGCTAGCAGAATAAGTCGGATCAAGTCCTATTTCGCCTATTCCATCTACCTTGTCGAGGTTTTTTTCAATCAATATCTTAAAAATTTCAAAGTCTTCGTCTGATATATATTCAGGATGTATTCCCACAAACTGTGATACTATATCACTAGCATTACAAAACATATCAAAACTTTTTTTTGTGGTATCTAAGTCAACAGTTACAGAACAAGCTTTTATCTTCATACACCTTAAAGCAAACAAAATATGTTCCAAATAATCCGAATATTGTAAATCTGTTAAATGTATGTGAGAATCAAAGTATTCCATCTTCTAAATAATCTAATCCGGACATTATTTATAGAATTTGAGGCAAAGCAATATAATTTCAAAATAAACAGTTTATAAAATACTACGGAATAATGTATAGATATACTAAAATCAGAAGGTGAAACATATTAAAGATAGATCCAAAAAAGGTGTATGAATTATTATCTAATATTCCAAAAGGAGAAGTAACTACATATGGTGACATAGCACAAATCCTAAAGATTCCCAATGGATCTCGAGGTATAGCCCGGATATTAAACAAAAATCCAACCCCTATTCTTATCCCATGTCATCGGGTAGTGCAATCTAATGGACTTTTAGGCGGATATGCTTACGGTTGGCATATAAAAAAGGAACTATTAAAGATGGAAGGTATTAAAATAAATCAAGATGGTTTTATAGAGAACTTTGAAAGAATACGTTTCAAATTTTAAAGATATTTTTTATTCTAAATTGTTAAAATTTTTATCCAAATTATATAGAAATAAATAATATTTGTATATTTATATTGAATTTACTACTAATGATATCCATCATTGAATACTATCAAATAAAAACAAATCTTGTATAATTTAAGATATTAGTTAAGAAAATATATTATTTTGTTTTAGATCAAAAAATGGCAAAAAAAAATATGATTGCTGCCCTAGTTCAGATGAAATCATCAATTGATAAAAAAGAAAATTTGGAAAGTTCAATTGGATTTATTGAAAAAGCAGCTCATGAGAAATGTAATTATATTTTTTTTCCCGAATTTCAGATGGCATTTACCCCAAAGAGTCAAACGCAGGATGAATTGTATGAAATTGCAGAATCACTTCCAAATAGTAATTTTTTAAAAAAACTTTGTAAATATTCAAAAACAAATAAAATTGGAATAATAGGTACCTTATTTGAAAAAAATCAAAATGGAAAAGATAAACGAGTTTTCGATACCGCTTTTGTGATTGACAAAAATGGAAAAGTAATTTCGGTTTATAGAAAATTACATCTCTATGATGCTTTTGGGTTTAAGGAATCTGACAAATTCATTAATGGCAGTGAAATAGCCAAACCAATTAAAACTATGTTTGGGACTATTGGAATTATGATTTGTTATGATTTGAGATTCCCAGAATTATCTAGAATATTGGCATTAAACGGTTCAGATATACTAGCAATACCTTCTGGATGGGTACACGGTATTATGAAGGAGGAACACTGGACAACTATGCTCAAAGCTAGAGCTATAGAAAATGGTATGTATGTGATTGCACCAAATCAGGTGGGAAATATATTTTGTGGACGAAGCATGATTGTCGATCCATTAGGTTCAATAATGACCGACATGGGTGACAAAATCGGAATAGAAATAGTAGAAATCAACCACGATAGAATTGATCAAGTTAGAAATGTTTTACCTTTATTAAAGAATAGGAGAGAAGATATCTATACTATTAAATTATATTAGAATTATGTTTCTTTTTATTAGAGCAATTAATATTTATACATAAAGCTTTGGTTGTACTTGGCTTGTAAAAAATATTGATAATAGGCCAATTACAGTGAGAACAAGCCTTATTATTATATTTAATAAATCCTTTTTGCGGAAGAGGCAAGGTGAGAGAACAACCTGTAGTAAAATAATGAGAACAAGAAATAAATCTCTTTCTTGTTTTTTTTGACCTTATTATCTGGAGACTTCCTTTCTGACAAGTAGGACAAGTTCCTAATACAACTTTAGTATGGTTATATTTATTGGTAGGATAATTGGATATCTTGAAATTTTCGATCCCAAAATCTGCATTATTTATTTTAAAATTGTAGAGTGATTCTAAAAAATTAACTATTATTTCATCTAGCACATCTGTTTTATCTTTTGTCCCTAATTCTATATTATGTAAATAACCTTCCATAATTTTTGTCAATTCTGTAGAAACAATTTCTGGGGATTTTTTAAGTAAATATTTAATTAAAGATATTCCTAGGGGTGTAGGTAAGATAGCATTGTTTTTGTTTAAATCAACATAACATCTCTTAACCAAAATATCAATAATATTGCCTCTTGTAGATTTTGTCCCTATTTCTTCTTTTTCCATCTTTGACAATAAAGAAGAATAATTAAAATTTTTTGGAGGTTCAGTAAATTTCTGTTCGTGAAATATCTTTATATTTTTCAATCTGTCACCTATTTTTAACTCAGGAAGATCATTTATCTGCCCTGAAAGAACGTAAAAGGGTTTGTAAAGATGACTCCATCCATAGCAAGAAATTTTCCGATCACTTAAAGAAAAAATATATTTATTCACTTTTACTAAGAGTATTGTTTTGGAAAGAATTACAGGTTCTCCGAATGTCGCAAAAAATCTTTTTACAATTAAATCGAAAATTTTGTATTCTTGGGAAGTTAAAATACTGGGTTTGTTTCCAGTAGGATAAATTGCAGGATGAGCTGGATCATTCTGCATACCATTATGTGGACACAATTTTTTCAATTGAAATAAAACATCTACACTACTTTGATATTCTTTAGATATTTTTGAAAGGTTTTTTAATATCTTCTTGAAATTAAGGGAAAATGGCAAAATTTGACTATCAGTACGAGGATACGATATTAGTGCACGTAAATATAGCCTTTCAGCTAAACGGAGAGTAAAAGTAGGAGAAAATTTAAACAATCTAAAGGATTCTTTTTGTAATGCTCCCAAATTAAAAGGATAAGGAGCACCAAGATATTCTTTTGTTTTATTAATTTCACTAACTATTCCGTCATGCTTTTTACATTCTTTAAGTATTGCTTCTGCTTCTAAAATATTGTTACATTTACCATCTTCATATACAAGAGTTATTTTATGATTATCTTTTTCAAAATTCCCTTTAATGGTCCAAAACGGTAAAGGAACATGAGACTTTATTTCATCTTGCCTTTCGACTATGAATCTTAATGTAGGACTTTGAACTCTTCCGAATGTAATGTTAAATTTCATTTCTTTGAATGTAATAGAACTCATTAAAGATCTAGAAAAATTGATTCCATAAATAAAATCTAAGATGTGCCGCAATATTGCTGCATATGCCATGTTGGGGTTAGGGCTTTGCAAGTTTCTAAACGATTTTACTATATCTTCATTAGTTAAAGTAGAAAATTTTGCACGCAACGATTCATGGTATTTATTTTTACATGCTAATTGTAATATATTATACCCAATTAATTCTCCTTCTAGATCAAAGTCACAAGCATGTATAAAATTTTCAGCTTTTTCAGAATATTTTCTAATGGTTTCTAAAAGTTTTATATTTTTTAGATCATCTTTTACGGGATGCCAATTCAAATCAAATACTGGAAAAACTTTTCTATCTTTATGTTTGTCATATAGAGTATATAGATGTCCCTTGGATGATATTATGACATAATTTGTAACATCGTTGCTAATTTTGTATATGATATTGTTGGCAATGGAAACTTTTTCTATATTTTTCGATCCCATTGCACAAGATATTCTTTTTGCAACATTGGGCTTTTCACAAATAATTAACGTATATCTTTGTCCATTTTCTATTGATCTTGAAGATTTCTTTGTGTTATCCATCCATATTGCTATGTATTTTTTTTTTCAATATAAAATTATGTTTTAATATGAGTGAGCTACTAGGATTTAAAATGAAGTACTATAAAATGACATCAGAAAAGATATAAACAATAAATCTTCAATTTTCAACATGCAAATAACGTTATCAGCTATTAAGGCAGACATTGGTGCTATTGGCGGTCATACCCGTCCAAGTGACGAATTGGTCGATCTTGTAAACAAATTTGTTCAAAAAAAGAGTAAAGAACTACTAATTGATTATTACATTGGATACACTGGAGACGATATTCATATAATAATGACACATAAATTGGGAAAAGATAATGAAAAGATTCACAAACTAGCATGGGATGCATTCACGGAAGGGACCAAGCTAGCTAAAAAACAAGGTTTGTATGGTGCTGGACAAGATTTACTTAAAGACTCATTTTCTGGAAATGTCAAAGGTATGGGCCCAGGTGTAGCAGAAATAGAAATGGAAGAAAGACCCAGTGAGGTATTTTGTATTGTGGCAGCTGATAAGACAGAACCCGGAGCTTTTAATTTTCCATTTTGGAGAGTTTTTGTAGATGCAGGAAGTAATACTGGCTTATTAATCAACGAAAAATTAGCGGCTGGAGTAACCTTTAACGTCATGGATGTTATGAGTGGTAAGATCGCACGGCTCAAATTATGGAACGATAAACCAGAATTGGAGGCTGCTCTTATGTATCCAGGGAGGTATGTCATTCATTCCGTATATTCGTCGGAAAATGACCATATTTTATCTGCTTCTACAGACAGATTACATAATATTGCCGGAACATATGTCGGAAAGGACGATCCAATTGCTATTGTTAGAACTCAAAAAAATTTCCCTGCAACTGAAGAAGTAGGCAGTGCCTTTAATAATCCTCATTACGTTGCCGGAAATACTCGAGGAAGTCATCACATGCCTTTAATGCCTGTAAAACTTAATTCATCTGCTAGTATTAATTATTCCATTCCGATAGTATCTTGCTTAGTTTTTAGTATGCATGAAGGTAAATTAACCGGACCTCATGACGGGTTTGGAACTGTTGATTGGGATTTGCAACGAATGTGGGCAGCAGAGAGAGCTATGATTATGCGAAATCAAGGTTTTATACATCCGGCGACATTGATTCCGGAAGAATTAGAATATAATAAAGGATATGAAGCACGATTGGCTAAATTAAATGAAAAATTCCAAGACAAAGACAGAATTAATTCGCCAAAGAAAAAAAAGAACTAATAGATTAAATATTTAAAGGTAATATTTCATTGAAAGGGCTGATCATTCTTAATTTTAAGAATTATCTTGAGGTTTCGGGTCCAAAAACCTTGGAATTAGCTCAAATCTGTCAAGGGGTATCAAAAAAATATGATATCGAGATAATTTTGGCTCCACCTATACCAACCATCTATTACCTAAATCACTCTGTTGATCTTCCTATGATATCCCAGCATGTTGATAACGAGAATCCAGGTTCTACCACTGGATACATTATTCCAGAATTAGTAAAAACTTATGGAGCTGTCGGATCATTGATTAATCATAGTGAACATAGGGTAGATCATAAAACTATCGAACAGTTAATTAATCGATTGAGAAGTCTAAATATGATTTCAATAGTTTGTGCTTCCAATGTATCTGAGGTTGGAATTTTTGCAAAGTTTTATCCAGATATGATTGCTATAGAACCTCCTGAACTTATAGGTACTGGTAAGGCAGTAAGTAAAGAAAAACCGTCTGTAATATCCGATTCTGTACTGGAGGCAAAGAGATACTCAAAATCAAAAATCTTATGTGGTGCAGGAATTGTTGATAAAAGTGATATCATTGAGGCTGTTCAACTGGGATCGCAAGGCATTCTTATTGCTAGCGGTGTTATAAAATCAGAATCATGGGAAAAAAAATTGTCAGAGTTAGCTGAAGGCTTCTAACTTTAGAAAATATATTTACCTAAAATTATTTAGGTTCCTACTCTTTTCATCTTGGAACCACATCTAGGACAGGCTAATTGATTGTGTTTTTGTCCGCAATTCATACAATAATAGTTTACGGTGTTGTTCCCAAACATTGTCGCTCCTGACATACCAAGCCTTCTCATTGTTCTCTGTCTCATGTAAAAGCTTAGTAATATGAACACACCTATTATTATGGGTAGTGAATATGGAAAAGGAACAATAATGGATATTGCCAAACTTATAGCTAGTGATACACCTATCCAAAGAAATTGATTTACAAGAAAACTTTTATTATTAAAATCATTCATCATTCTGTTTATGTGCTCATGTTATTTATAAATTATTTTACTGCTAGAAATATTTTCAGCTTCAAATACATCTCATCACGTTTAAATTATCCTACGTTTTATTAAAAATTACATCGACCAAACCGAAGGGGAACATTACCCTGACTCAGGATATTGAGCAGATATCCTGGGTCATTTTTAATAACTAATACAACTATTCATAGAACTGAAAAAGTTTTTAATTAATCACATAATTATTATATCCAAAAATCAAAGTTTTTTCGCTTAAAAATCCTACTTTTTATATTATATATTAAAAATAATAGAATTTTTCATTTTAATTAATTAAAATTAAAATTTATTATCTTTTGTAAAACATAACTTTAAAAAAAGGTGTTTTCATTAATAACTGATATTAGATTGTCGGAGAAAAAAGCAAGTGTAAAAAAAGAATCTACTAATTCGAGAAAAAAAAGAATTGAGGCTTTTATAAGAGAAGAAAAGATTCATGATGTTTTATTAGCATTGAATAAACTAGGTCAACCTGCTACATTTTATGATGCCAAAGGAATAGGAAAAGGAGAAAAATATCAAATTAGATACGGGAGACACGGAGATATGACAACAATGGCTTACTCTAACAGAAGAACCGTTGAGACCATCGTAGACGAATCTAGTTTAGACGAAGTGATTTCAGTAATTAAAGATGCTGCTCAAATTGATAAATCCGGCGGAGCTGGTGGTATCATCGTTGTTTCTGAGATTGATGAAATAATAACAATTTAATCAACCTACATTATATTTTTTTATAAACCTTTTCAGATTTTTTCTTCCAAGAAAGCAATAAAATCATCAAATTTCTTGTTTGGTATTACCGCCCCACAGGCTTTATCGTGCCCTCCGCCACTTCCTCCGAGCTGCGATGCAATTTCATTAATAATTCTTCCTAAATGCACATTACATTCTTTGGAACCTCTAATAGAAATAATAAAAGAACCTTTTTCCTCTTTAAATTTATAAACCATGGCAACTTTTTTTTCAGAAATACCCAAAATAAAATTAACAACAGTACTTGAGGCAAGGTCTAAAGTATTTTGGACAAAGGCTAAATTCTCTCTAATTTTAATTTCTTTAGAGAGATATCTCAATGCATTAGATATTTTTTTTGCATATTTTTCGGCTTGAAGGAATCCACCATCAATATCATGAGGAAATTTCATTTCCGAAAGACTCATCACTATATTATGTAAATAATCATCATCATTTTGGTTTGAGGAAATCATATATGATAATGCAGTAGATTCTAACATCAAAAATTGTCTGTCATATCTGGAAATTATAGAAGAAGCCATTGGTTGAGTTTCAAGATAATCAGTTAAAGCTCCTGCAGCTGCAAAGAAAGCAGCTTCCGGTTTAAGTCTTTTTTTATACCGCGAATATACCTGAACACTAGTGGATTCCTGCGTCGAATGAATAATATTTACTCCAATTTTTTTCAATTCCCTTTTAATCTCCTGATCTATATCATGATGATCTATGTATGTAACTTTATAACCTAATGTAATGAATTTGTTTAGAGTATATACAAATTTTTGATGATTTTTTTTGTTCAATCCGAGATCACATATAAATATTCTATTATACCCTTTGGTTACTTTTTCTAATTCATTTGAAAGTTTTTCTAATCTGTACATTAGATTAGAATAATCAACCAAAATTGTTTGGACCGTTTTAAAAGCTGAATTTATCAATACAGCAGAAGCTATACCATCAACATCCTCTTTATGAGATAAACATAAAGTAATAGCCATTTTTATTAGAAACTTCTTATTTTAACTATATTTTGCTGTTTTCTAATCTTTCTTCATTAAAGCAGCAAGAGACACGCGTAGTACAAAAAATTGAGAGACAAAGAACATGACTCATATTACCTGGTAGATATTTTTTTGCCATTTTTTTATTCCAAATGTTAGTTAATATATAGATTCTGTTGAGGATTTTAAAATAACTTGTTTACTAGTCTTTACTGGTAATCCTAAATCCTATAACATTTAAATATTATTATTAAAAATCGAATAGTATGACAACTGACAATAAAAAAGAAAGTATTCCAAATATCGTGGCCATAGAAGTAATTAAGAAAAATGGAGTAGATGTCGAAAGACTAAAAGAACTGATAACCAAAGGAGTAGGAGCAGAATTTACAACCTATTATTATTATACAATTTTGCGAATGCATTGTACAGGTCTTGAAGGTGAGGGAATAAAAGAAATAGTCGAAGATGCTAGAATAGAAGACAGAAATCATTTTGAAGCAATGACGCCTAGACTTTATGAACTAGGAGGAAGTCTACCAAGAGATATAAGAGACTTTGCAAATCAAGCGGGATGTCCAGATGCATTTTTGCCAGATGATTGGGAGAACCTAGAGTCTATTATTAAAGTCTTATTGGAAGCAGAGCAATGTGCTATCAGATCTTGGGGTGAAGTTTGTGATATGACCGCTGGGAAAGATCCTAGAACATATGATATTGCTCAACGAATTATGCAAGAGGAAGTCGAACACGAGGCATGGTTCATAGAGTTATTATCTAAAAGACCTTCTGGTCATTTTAGAAGGAAGTTTGCTGGACAATCTCCTCATACAGGATCCCAAGGGGGATTAATTCACCTATAATTTTTTTGGTAAATCAAATTTTTATTGCTATATAAATAAAATGCTTTTATTATCCATTACTTTAAAACAGATTAAAATGAAACGACGAATTGCCGAATTATTCATGATTATATCCGGTATTGGACTAGCGATCGGGGCGAGTACACTACAAATAACATCTTTAGTTTATGGTGGATTAGCTATTACTGGTCTTGGGATTGTATCTGTCTTTTGGAGATAATCTTGTTTATACTCTCAATTTCGCCATCATATAATAAAATATAATTTTGAATATGATCTATAATTAAAAAGGGTGGTTAAATTTAAAGTTCTGTGATCCTAAGATTCTTTTTAAAAAAATAATAGATTATCAAGAAAGGAAAGAACCTATAATTGTTATGCATGATTATTTTATAGATCGAATAATACATATTAACAATAAGCAAAAATTTTTCAAAAAAATTAATGAAAAAACTAAATTTGGTGGAGGTAGTATTCGGGGGATTTCTACTACAGAAATTGGAGGTGGAAATGCTGTAAATTTTTCTTTTTGTCTTGCAAAATTAGGTTTAGAAGTTCATTTATTCACTACAGCTGATCAAATAGGAAAAAATATCTTAGAAAATCTATTTCTAGGTTTATTAAATGTTCATTTAAATATCTTTCATGGAAGACCTGGATTTACTACTTCTCTTGAATTTATGAATCAGTCAACTTTTCAACCTGAATCTAACGTTATGATTAGTGATGTAGGAGATAATGCTCACTTTGGAAAAGAGAAATTCAAAACCATGATAGATAAAAATCTAATGAGAGATGCAGTAGCAGTAGTTGGTCTAAACTGGGCAACAAATCTTAAAGGAACATCCCTTTTAAAATATGTTTTTAGCAATTCTCCTAACTCACTTCATTTTGTTGATCCTGCAGATATTGGCGATCGAACTAGTGAATTTTGTAGGCTATTAATAGACAATAATGATCTAATTGATATATTGAGCATAAATGAAAACGAATGTAATTCATTACTCTCAGAATTAAAGCTCAAAAATAGAATTTTAAAGGGAAATTATGATTGTAAAAAAATAAAGAGATCTGCACAAATTCTCGCACAGGAATTTAAAATACCTATTAATTTGCACACAAAAAATGGAACGGCATTTTCTAATGGTGAACAAGCGTTTTCTATTAGTTCTGTTAAACTAACTAAAATACATAATTTGACCGGTGCAGGAGATTCATGGGATGCAGCAAATGTCTTGGGCTATCTATTAAATCTTAAACCAATAGAACGATTATTTCTTGCTAATGTTTTTGCTGCATTATATCTTACTCATGGGAGAAATTTAATTTCCTTAACAAAATTTATCGAATTTTACACTAAAATGTATAAGCAATCTACTAATTTTGATATATATCCGATAAAAAATATTTGTGAATAATTTCATACTATTTATTACAATAGATGATCGGAGAACCAGTTTATCTCATCGAAAATAGAAGAAAAACAATATCTTGTTAACGTATCAAATTTATACTCAATCAAAATTCATTTTTTAAAAAAAGAGAGTTTTATTTCGTAAATGCAGTTCTTGTTACTAACTCTTCTATCTTCTTGTTGATATCTAATGTAACTTTAAGTAAATCTGGGGTCCATCCACGTTTTCTTATAAATGTAGATAAAGCCTTTGTATCTTTTGGTAAACATGCACCCTCAAATGGTTTTCCTGCCATTGTTCCATATTTGCCTATTCGTTTATCTAATGAAACTCCCATACTCACAGCTTTATCATCTATACCTATTTCTTTACATAACATTCCAATTTCGTTAAAAAATGATATTTTGAGCGATAAGAAACAATTTGATGTATATTTTATCATTTCAGCAGCTGCAAAACTTGTAGTAATGATTTTGTCGGTTAAAGGTTTGTAAATTTCCTTTAATAATCTTGAACTATCTGGATAATCCTCACCTATAACAACTCGATCAGGCACAAAAAAATCTTCATATGCAGTATCTTGTCTTAGAAACTCTGGATTATAACAGATATTATACTCTTTACCTCGTTTGAGATTACAATGAATGTCCATATATCTAACTACTTCTTCATTCATTGTCCCCGGTAACATTGTACTTCGAAACACTACAAGGGGATTTATCTTATGTTCTGTTGAATTGAATGCATCAGTTAAAGAGAATAATGCAGATTTTACTTGCGATAAATCTTGTTCATCATCTGCACCAGTTGGAGTATTGACACACACAAAAATTATTTGTCCATGTTCTACTGCTTCCTGAACATTGTTTGCTGTTCTATATCCTTCTTTCCTTAAGGTATTGATTCTTTTATTGGATATGTCATAAAACAATACGTCGTGTCCTAATTTCTGAAAGCCCATGCCGGTTGCAGAACCTACTACACCAGAACCAATAATTGAAATTTTAACCATTTTTAATTTTACAAACCTCTGTATAAAAAACCAATAATTTGGATATATAAGTACTACTATCTCTTATTATTTTAGATAGTTCCAATAATTTTTTTTATAAATTGTTCTATAAAATATTAATATAAATATGATATGATAAAACCATAAAGTCTAATAGCAAATTATTAAGTTTTGATGTTAGTTAATTTACTTTAATCTATTTTTTAGATTTAATACCACTATTTACTAATATTCACATTAGGAAAAAAAATTATTTTTTTTGCAATTCTAGTAGGAGAATCCTCCGATCTACATATAAATTAGAATAGATGATATTTAGTATAGATGTACAGATCAATAGACATTAGATTTCCAGTGGAAATCACACTTATTCCAATAATAATAACATTATCTGTACTTCTTATTTTTTCTTTATTTTATACTTTTTTGCCACAGACTTTTGAAAATATTTCAATTGTCAAACCAATTGAATCTAGTATACTATGGTTTTCCGAAACACTGGGTGCAGTTGCAATCAATTATTATCAGTTAATATGGATATATCTCCCCTTAGGCTTGATTGGATTATGGAGATGGAGTATCTGGATTTTTAAAAAGTCCTCTTCACTCTTGTATGATCCAATTAGTGCCTCGAGTAAATGCAGTATCCAAAAATATAGCATAATAACACCAGTTTACAAGGAAGATCCTCTCATATTTAGACGAGCTATAGAATCATGGCTTCAAAATAAACCTGATGAAATTATAGGAGTAATCGATCACACTGACAAGGAAAATATATCAGTTTTTCAAAAAATGTCAAAAAATCGACCTTTTATGAAACTAATTGTTATCGATAAACCAGGAAAGCGACCAGCTTTAGCAGAGGGAATAGGAAAAGCAAAAAATAGAATAATTGCGCTGGTTGATAGCGATACTATATGGGCAAAGGATATTAGAAATTCTATATTAATTCCTTTTGAGGATCCTACTATAGGAGGAGTTACTACTCGTCAACATCCCATTGAAAGAAGAACAATATGGCAAAAAATAACGGATATCTTTTGGGATATGCGAAATTATTATGATTTGCCTGCACAAACTGCAATGGGTCAAGCATTATCATGTTTGTCAGGACGGACTTCTTTATATAGGAAGGACGTCATAGAAGGAAGTTTGGATCAATTCCTTAATGAAATAGTATTAGACAGAAAAAAAGAATCAGGAGAAGATAAATGTTTAACAAGAATAGTACAGAGTAAAGGATGGAAAACATATTATCAAAGTAACGCCGTAATATATTCATACGCCGCTCCTGATTTTAAAACATTTTGGGGTCAAAGATTAAGATGGTCTAGAAACAGTCACAATTCAGATTTAGTAAGTTTATGGGATGGATGGGCATGGAAACATCCGTTTTTAGCTTTCCACATTATCGACAGATTTATTTCTATCTTTACTTTGTTTTTCGGCCCAATTTTTTTTGGTTTGGCTCTGTATCTTAATAATTACATTCTGGCAATTTCTATTTTGATTCTATGGATGGTAGGGAGAGGAATTAAGATAATACCTCATCTAAAACGCCATCCAGAAGATATCTCTCTGTTACCTGTGTACGTAGTGATAAATTTTATGATCGCGGTAATAAAGTTATATGCGCTTGTAACGATCAGGGATCAAAAGTGGATAAGATCAGCAAATAGAAAAACTTATGGATCATCATCAAAAAAGATAAAAAATTCTATATTAACAGTTGAAATAATCGGTTGTTTAATTTTCTTACTAGGATTTATTTTCAAATAAATCATTCAGTTTTTTAAAAAAACGTAGAAAAAATAATATAATTGGGTATAGCTTTTATATTTCTAAAGGAATTTACTATCGAATGGGAAGAGTAAACAAAGGTATAAGTTGTAGTGTACAAGGATGCGAAGAAAAAGCAGAAAGGTCTATGAGTGAAACTAAAGGAATGATGGCAAGCGACCTAGATATAGTTTCTTCCAACAAGAGAGTATACCTCTGTAGAAATCATTACAAAGAATGGAAAAAGTCTACCAAAGATGATCGTGAGAATGAAAGAGCTAGATGGAAATAAGCAGTGATTGAAGTCGAGGATTCTTAATCATGCGCTTGTTACAATTACATTCTGAATATGTTGAATACACACCAATTTCTGAAGAAATTGGTGACGCAGAAAAGATTAAAGTAGAAACAAAAAAACTGCGTAATTTAGTCGTTGTTTTCATATGTATAGAAAAAAATGATAACAAAAAGATTGTCGATAAAGCCTTAAAGGAAATTAAAATATATCTAGAACAGATCAAGGTCAATAAATTGTTGATTTATCCCTATGCACACCTTAGCTCTGATTTAGCTACACCTAAGCAAGCATTCGAGCTAATCAAAGAATTAGAAGAGAGAGCCAAGAATGTTATAGACGATGTACAAAGGGCTCCTTTTGGTTGGACAAAGTCATTTAATATTAGTGTAAAAGGTCATCCACTAGCAGAAAATTTCAAAATTCTTACTGATAAAGATGATATTGGAATTGAACAAACCACAAATTCTTCTCTGATTGATAGTCAAGAAATTGTCTCTTCTGCATTAGATTCCGAAGAAAAACAAAGATCATCATGGTATATCCTTGATTTAGATGGAAATTTAATACCTTTGGAAAATTTCAAATCTAACAACATTAATTTCAAGAAATTTATAGATTATGAAACCTCTAAGAGAAGAGTAGTGGAAGAACAACCTCCACATGTGCGATTGATGAAGCGAATGGGTATAGCAGATTATGAACCAGCTTCCGATCCAGGTAATGTTCGATTCTATCCAAAGGGAAGATTGATGAAATCTTTAATTGAACAATTTATAACTAGAAAAGTTCTTGATTATGGTGCAATCGAAGTCGAAACACCAATAATGTATGATACCAAACATCCATCAATGGAAAGTTACTTTAATCGTTTTCCTGCAAGACAGTATAACATATTATCAGATAATAAAAAATTATTTCTCAGATTTGCTGCATGTTTTGGTCAATTTTTAATGGCGAAAGATTTTCACATTACTTATAAGAATCTACCATTGAAGCTTTATGAATTAACAAGATATAGTTTTAGAAGAGAAAAAACTGGAGAATTAGTCGGTTTAAGAAGACTAAGAGCATTTAGTATGCCAGACTGTCATGCTTTCTGTAAAGATATGGAACAATCTAAGGAAGAGTTCCTTAAGCGATTTGAGCTATCCATAGATGTTTTAAAGGCTTTTGATCTAAAAATAGAGGATGATATAGAGATGGCAGTTAGGTTTACTGCTCCTTTTTATGTAGAGAATAAAGATTTTATCTTAAAACTCTTGAAGAAATTTGGAAAACCTGTACTAATAGAAATGTGGAAAGAAAGGTTTTTTTATTTTGTTTTAAAATGGGAATTTAATTATATTGATAACTCTGGTAAAGCGGCTGCATTATCCACAGACCAAATAGACGTTGAAAATGGGATTAGATATAAGATAGAATTTGTAGATGAAAATGGTCAAAAACGCAATCCAATCATTTTACATAATTCTCCAAGTGGAGCTATAGAAAGGATCATTTATTCTCTATTGGAAAAAGCTGCTAAAATCCAACAAACAGGCAAGAGAGCAACATTGCCCCTCTGGCTAATCCATACTCAAGTAAGAATTATACCCATAAAAGAAGAGTATATGGTCTATGCTGAAACAATCGAAAAAGATATTAATAAAAATCAGATTCGGGTTGACATAGATGATAGAGATGAATCAGTCGGAAAAAGAATCCGAGATGCAGAAACTGAATGGGTTCCATATATACTTGTTATAGGAGAGAAAGAAATAGAATCATCTGAACTAATGGTGAGAGATCGAATGTCAGGAAATCAATATAAATCTACGCTGGAAGAACTGATTTTTAAGATTAAGTTAAACGTTCAAGATAAACCTTTCATGCCTTTAAATCTTCCAAAGTATCTATCAAAAAGGCCTCAAATAATGACATAAAAAATATAAACTTAATTGTCTCAAAATCAGAGATTGAGCAGTATTACAATCGAATTGTTTCTATCAATCCGAAAGCACTAGTTGACTTTCTTTATTTGAATTTATGTTTTGATTAGTGGTTTTGTTTGTTTCACCATAAACAATTTGATATGCATTTTTTACTATATCAAAGTATATTGTTGTAATGATTTTACCATTAGTTACATTGATTAAATTAAAGTTTTGTACTTGATGTGAGTCTACTCTCCATTGCCAAAAGGCCGAGCCCCATACATCCAGGTTTTTAAATGTTTCAACCATCAGGTTTGCCTCGGTCTGATTGATACTACTAAAGGTTTCATTTATAAAAGTAATAATTTCTCCCTCCTCGTCAATTATTTTATCCCTTTTGACATTATTCCATTCTCCTATGTAAAGGGGGACTCCTGCCAGACCAGCAGCTTGTACAAAAGTACTCAAACGAGATTCTTGATATGTATTTCCTTGAGGTAAACTATAAACACTTATTTTAAATACAGTGTTAGTGGTATTTTTTGGTGCCATTTTTGCTAGATTGATTGGATTAAGATCTATTGGACTTTCTAGAGACACTGGAATACTCATGCTAAATGCGATAGTCTTGTTCGTTAATTTTCTTAATGAATCTGAGATAAATGTGTTATAATTACCGATTTTCGACCATTGTGTTTTATCATGAACTTGTGGTTCACTTAGAATTTCATATCCTACAGTACTCTTATGCTTATCTACTGTCTCTACAATTTTATTAAGAAACTCCATTTGAAGTGTCCATCCATCATTTCCATCTTTATCACGAACATTTCTATCCCACCAGTTTGACCACCATACCTTAGCAGTAGGATATTTAGTTCCTCCTCCACTACCATAAAAAAACGAAAAGTCTCCTTCAAAAAGTGCAAAGGGAAATCCAGTTCCTCTTTGGGGATTTAGGTAAGATGAGGTGTGGAACTGATGATTATCATATAAAACTTTGATATTATATTTGTCTGCAACTGAAGCAACTGTTTCTAATTCTTGTATAAATTCATTAGGATTTTTAACATATGCTTCCCAAAAGAATGGGAAACGTACATGATTCATACCAGAGGTAGATATAATCTTAAAACTTTCATCAAAGTAATTCGGAGGAAGATCATTTGTACTATCACGTGCTTGAGCAGTACGAGTATAGAATCCATGCATATTGACTCCATTAAATGGAGGTCCATCCTTTACCTCATTCGAATTTTGCGCTTCAATTGATGGTGGGAGTGGGTTAAGAAAGCTAATATTTAAGATAATTAAAATAGCGAAAAAACAAATATAAATATACGAGGTGAGTCTAGACAGAACCATTAATTATTCATTATACACTCATCGTATTTTTTTATATATATGTATCTCCTAGTTTATAAATCTTCTATAAATTTCTTATTAAAAAAAATGATAATTACAATATTAAAAATTTTACCGTCATTTATATAGCATATTATTTTAAAAATATAAGCACAATTGTATTGTCATATAAAGATAGAAGTATTATATTCGTTATTTATATTTTCTATAATTTTCGGAGCTAGTTTTTTTCTTGTAAATACATTTGGATTAGAATATGATAATACAGTAGAAAATAAAAATATAACAGTAGAAAATAAAAATATAACAGAAGATGTTTGTCTAAAATATGATAATATAACTAGAACAATTATAATATGCGGTGGGAGTGTAAATATTCCCAGCATATCTTCTTATTTTAATAACGATTTGCTTTCTATGATTGGACCCAACGAATGGTTGTTAAAATCAAATATTATGATATTAGAAAATGCCGCTTTGAAAATCGATGGTTCATCTGCTAAAACATTAAAGATTGATTCAGATTATTCAAATAATCTTCCCTATTCTATTATTTCTAGAGGAAATTTAAAAATAGATAATACAAAAATATTAGGATGGAATTCGACAAGTAATTCTCCACCTTTAGTTATCTCCCCAGAGACTATCCGACCATACATTTTGACATTCTGGAATTCAGCAGGAACAACCAATATTACAAATTCATATTTAGCGAATCTAGGTTACAAAGGTTATGTAGGAACGGAAGGAATATCATATTTATCTGGTAAAGGAAGTTTAATTGTCAATAATACGATTGTTGGTAACTATTTAGGAGTACAATTACTGAATAATGTTTCTAATATCTTGATAGAGAGTAATAGAATATCTAATAGTTATAATGAAGGTATTAAATTGGATACAAAAACTAATAACATAGAAATTTTAAATAACACAATCAATGACACTACTCTACATGCTATTGTATGCTTAAGAGAATGTAATAATATAGATATTAAAGATAATATTCTACAAAATAATATCGGAATAGCTATTCTAATTGACAAAAATGGAAATAATGTTACTATGGAAAATAACAGGATTGAATCAAACACAATGGGAATAATGATTTCTGAATCTAAGGACAATATTATCAGTAACAATATGATTGATAAAAATGGAAATGGAATATTTATTAAAAAAGGGAATGAGAATTCAATAATACAAAATACTATAAGTAATAGCAATAACTATGGGATAAACATATATTCAAATTCTTCATGGAATAGAATCTCAAATAATAACATAAAGAATTCGATTAATAGTGGAATAAATATAGCAGAATATGGAACACAAAATAATAAATTTATTGGGAATATAATAGAAGGTGGGTTAAATATCGGATTAAAGTTGGATAGAATAATCAATAATATATTTGACTCTAATATTGTAGATAAAAATGATAAACAAGATTACTACATAAAAGCATCTAGTGGCAATGTTGTACGGGATTCTCTATTTAACAACACGTCAATTTTATTTGTTGACAAAAATAGTAATTTAAAAGTTATTAATACTGATAACTCACTATTATCTGGAAATAATGTTACCAATATGGTAAATACTATAAACAATACTGTGGAGATAAAACCAATTCAAAATATTACTAGATTGACTTCTTTAGATATGCAAGTTTTTCCAAATTCGTCTTATGTAAACATATCCTCAATAAATAAAGATTTTTCTAAAAATAACCACTATAAAAAATGGAATACTATATTTCCTGAAACGATCCAAACAAAGTTTGTTATAGGTGGATTGGTATCTGGAAATCAATATATCTTGAAAACAAACAAAACTATTTTGGATCTCCAATCGGTTGGAAAAGATAATAATATTACATTTAATTATACCAACGATGAATTAATTTATCAATTCGAGCTAGAAGCTACCAAAACACCTATGTTTATCACACTCTTGATTTTATCAATGTTGATAATTGCCTCTGTTGTCACTTTCTTTTTGTTACGAAGAAGGAGAAGGATTAAGGAAAATAATCTAAAAAATAGATGATAAAATTTCAGTACATTATATTATATTTAAAGCAAAGTCTATTGATCTATTTTTTATGATTTGGTGAATTTTATTGGATCCTGCGTATACGGAAGTTGTATAAAATTATACTTTTAATCTGCGTTAGATAGTATTAAAATGTTTATCAAATTTATTTAACATACAAGATATGAATAGTTCAAATTTTTTTTTGAATAACAGGATTAATATATCATATAGTTTTTACCTCTGGTATTAATGGCCGGATTCTTTTTTTTATTTAAAAGAATCATAAATGTGGTGATAGTTTTGTTCTCTATACTTGTCCTGACAATTTCTCTATTAGGACCAAGTATGGATGATATTATTAAGGAATCTGTAAAATTTAATGTTATTGATACTGTAAATAATCAAAAAATCAGATTCAATGATTTAGGAGAACGGCAGAAATATATTGACAACCAAATCCAGTTACAGATAAAAACTCTAGGTCTTGATGAACCCTGGTATTCTCCAAATAGATTTTTCAATACACTTTTTAAAGTAATGTTGTTAGATCTAGGAAAGTCAAACTTTTTTGTAGCTGATACAGGATCTTCATATGTAAAAGATATTATTATAGAACGAATTCCAAAAACTCTTTTGTTATTTACTACTACCACCATAATAATAGCTGCGATAGGAATTTATCTGGGTGCCTATTTGGCTGATAAGGCAAGATCTAGAATAGATCAGGTAAATTCAATATTCGCAGTATTTAGTAATAGTATTCCTGTCTGGTGGTTCGGAATGATCATGATATTTATATTTGCTTTCTCCCTTAATATATTCCCAGCACGCTCTACACCTGTTACTCCACCAAGTAGTCCATCATATCCCTTAGATTTATTGTATCATATGTTATTACCATTAATTACTATGGTCGTATTAGGTTTCGGTTCATTAGCATTTATAGTAAGACACATAGTCTCTGGAATTCTTAGTGAAGATTTTATCCGAGCAAAATTCGCCATTGGAATTCCAAAGAAAAAGATCATCTATTCTCATGCATTAAAAAATGCAGCACCTCCTATAATCACTATAATAGCACTTGGTCTTGCAAGTTCATTTGGCGGAGCTTTTACTGTTGAAGCAGTCTTTGATTGGCCAGGGATGGGTAAATTATATTTCGATGCTATAGGATTAATGGATGTTCCAATAATAATTGGATTGACTTATATTTCATCACTTATTTTTCTTTTAACCATCTTTTTTGTAGACATTATTTACTCATATTTTGATCCGAGGGTCAATCTAAATGGTTGATGAAGACAAAAATAATCTAATTGATAATGAAGAAATCGATAATGACCTGACAGGTAAAAAAAATATACACTCTTTTAAAGAAACAAATACTAATCAAACAAAATCTGAAACTATATGGGGACGAGTGAATGATACTAAATTTTTTAATGTTATGTCAGAGTTTCGATATCACAAAACTGGAATTGTTGGATTTATCATTCTATTTTTCCTCATTTCACTTACTATTTACGCAATAATGGCGATACCATTTGATTCATTTAAGGAATGGAATAATCCAAATTTCTGGATTGATAATCCAAGGACTGCAGCTCCATTTTGGAGTGGTATGGGATTATTCGGAGAAAAAATTCCTGAGCATATGATTTTTACTATATCATCATCTTCATTTATAGACACCAATACACATGAAGAAGGAAAAACTAAGAAGCAGGTATCAGAAACATATGAAAATGGTGTTAAAATAATAACCCATTCATACGAAATCCATTTTGATTCTGATCAGTCTCCTACAGATTTTATGATTACCTATTTGCTGTCAAAAAGTGAAATACCTGCTGCAATTGAACTAGAAATTATCAGGCCTGATAAAAACAAATTTGAAATATATTTTGACTCAATAAGATCCTCAATTACAGGCTCAAATAATAACACTATATCTGGACGATTATTTTCAACTGACAATCATATTCATCAAAAATTAATGAATTATTTGGATCTGTTTAATTATGAGCAAGATCCAAAGAGACCACAAGTAGTTCTCTTTTCAGATACAACTACAAATTCGATTCTAAAAGGAGATTATATCTTTAATGTGAGATTTTATATTTTCGATACTAAACAAAATGTTTTAGAATCAAAGCTTATTCTAGGAGGAAAACGTTTTGGTTTGATAGGTACTGATGAAATGAGGAGGGACCTTGCTATTGGTCTGCTATGGGGTACTCCTATTGCTCTTTTTATAGGACTGTCTGTATCAAGTATATCCATTTTCATAGGGTTAATCTATGGTGTAATTTCAGGATATAAAGGAAAAAAAACTGATGAAGGTTTAATGCGTATTAATGATATTTTCTATTCCTTGCCTACTTTACCTCTACTTATTATATTGTCCATATTTGTTGGAAGAAATATCTTTATCATAGTACTTTTTCTTATATTTTTTGGGTGGATGGGAACTGCTAAAATCTCTAGAAGTCTTGCTCTACAGATCAAGAATCTTCAATATGTAGAAGCGGCGAAATTGATTGGCCAATCAGATATCAAGATAATTTTCAAACATATTATACCACAATTATTACCTTTAACCTTCGCCAGTATTGCTATATCAGTTCCAGGCGCAATTTTAGCTGAAGCGTCGCTCAGTTTTATAGGCCTTGGTGATCCTTCTGTTCCTACATGGGGACAAATCCTTCATGAAGCACATATCGCTTCCGCAGCATCACGTGGGTTGTGGTGGTGGTTGGTACCTCCTGGAATGTTAATAGCATTAACTGGATTATCATTTGTACTGATAGGGAGCACTTTTGAATCTATATTCAATCCCAAAATAAAAAGACAATAATAAGTTCAAAATGATTTAAGATATTTAATGAAAATAATTTCCAGTTATAAAATAAAGTTTATGAATAACACTAGTTCATTTATAAAAATGACGAATACTGGGGCCAATTCTCAGATTAATTTTAATAAAAATATTTATATTTTTCATGATATCAGATCTACGATTTTAATAATCTCTCTATTTTTCACCATCTTTTTAATTTTTTACCTTAATAATGAATCTCATGCTCAAATTACTTCTTTTGATTCCTATGATGACATGTCTGATTTCCAAGATAGGTACAATACAACCAACAAAGCAAGTAAAGCCTTTTTTGATACTGCAAACAAAGTTATAGTTAATAATGCAACAAAAGCAATTGAATTTTATGACAAAGGCATATCGGCTGATCCGGACTGGGAAACTCTATATCTCAGTAAGGGATATGCTTTCTATAAACAACGAGATTTTAATAATACTTTAAAACAAATTGAAAAAACAATCTCTATTGATACAAACTGGGCAGCTCCTTGGATGGATAAAGGAAATGTGTTTTTTAAACAAAAGAACCTGACTGACGCTATTCATTTCTATGAGAAAGCTATTTCACTTGATCCAAACTGGCCTGCTCCATACATCAACAAGGCTAATACCTTGGCTACAATGGGTAATTTCTCAGGAGCGACAGAGTTTTATGATTTAGCATTGAAAAAGTTGGGAGATGTAGATTCACAATTAAAATCATTAAATAAATCAGATATCTCTGCATTACCTTATTGGATAAATATTTGGTTTGATAAAGGAGAAGCACTCTATCAGCTAGGTAAATATGTAGAAGCATTAAATATCTATGATAAGTTAATTACACTTGATCCAAATTGGGCTAATCCATGGAATAGCAAGGGATGGACACTGTTCAAGATGGGAAGGAATCAAGAATCTATTGATGCATTTGACCACGCTATCAAATTAGATTCGATGTGGGCTAAACCTTGGAATAGCAAGGGATGGATTCAGTATAAGCAAGGGAAATTTGATGATGCTATTTTTTCCTTTGATAAAGCGATAGCATTGGAACCAAAATGGGATAAACCTTGGTTCAATAAGGGGAAAATTTACTATGATTTAGGTAAACTTATTGAAGCAAAAGAATTTCTACAACATGCTCATTCTCTCAATCCAAAAGAATCTAAATCTACCGAGTTAATTGAATTAATAAATACTAAAACTACGAATACAACCCCATAAATCATACAAAACTAGATCGGATGAAAGAGGTTATTGCAAACTTTCAAGTCAGTTTAAAAAGAATTTTCTGAATATTTCAATATTGCTAGGTGTCAACTTTACAGTATAAGCTGAAGCATCTTCTGAATAAACCTTGGATAGAGAATCAAGAAATTTTGCCTTATCCATCCCTCTTTCGAACATTCCTCCTGATTCCTTTATACATAAAGGAAATTTTTCCATTTTAATACCACTTTTATTGAGATAATCAATAAAGTTGATATATCTTTTAACATCATAAGAAACCTGGTTGTTTTCATGACATAACATTATCCATACATCTATGGTATTTTGAAAGAACGCCTTCTCACGTAGTTCCTCAAGAGTCATATTTATCATAATGTAAAATTATTACATAAATTTTTTAGCATTTTAAACTTGTTTTTCAATTAAGATTTAAACACCTTCGATAATTAGTTCAATACTCTTTCCATTTCTATCATATGCTGCTATCGTATTGTATTCGTATGGGAAACAAATAATGATAGATATTAAACCGAAAAAATCATTTAGATCTTGTAATGACGGTCTATTTGAGTTTCCAGGATGAGAGTGTACTGTTCCAATATATGAAAGATCCAGAGGTAACTCGCTAGTAGGAAATCCAGAATAGTAAGGTCCATGCGAGGAAAAGGGAGGTAAAACTAAACCATTTATGTAAATCTCACCTGATTTCTTACTGTTTCCCTGCAATATCAATATGCCTTCATTGGGATGCCATGTCTTTGAATATGTTATTATTCCATCAGCAACCTGTTTTGTAAGCCTTACTTGTCTATGAAAGTTTTTTACCTTATCATTAGTTTGAATATTTTTATTTACTTTTTTTTTTCTAAAACTAAAGAACAAGTATGTCATTACAAATTAGCGGCATTTATATTTATCAATAACTTAAGATTTTGAATCAATTATAAATTACAACAAGACATATTTTTTTATAGCAATGTGTAATTGATAACTCTGGAATGGATAAAAATTGTACTCTTATCATAACCGAATTAGGATCATTGATCATAAAAGATGAAGTAAATATAGATAATGGGAAAGAAATAAAAAAATTTAACAAACGGTTTTTATTTTCCAAAAAATTCATCCACCCTGTTTCATCTTATTTATCCATTGCTAATGGAGATTATAGTGAGATATCATCCCTATCTGACAAATTACGAGAATATGATTCTGTATTTTGTAATGAAGTCGGAGTGATTTCATATCTGAGGAATAATAATATCCAAAGTTATTTGATGCCTCAAGAAAAACTACATGAAATTTCTAAAAATAAGCTTAGTTATTTGATCGAAGCAGGCTTTGCTTCTAGTAATTATGATGCTCATTCCCAATTACGTAAATTTGCAATAGATCTATCTTCAAATAAGGTAAAACGTATTTCTGAAAAATTAGATCTTCATATCATTCAAGCAATCAATTCTCTTGATGAGTTAGACAAAATAATTAACACAATCGGTTCAAGACTTAGGGAATGGTATGGGTTACATTTTCCTGAGCTTGATAATCTTATTCAGAATATACTAACGTATGCTGAAATAGTAAGAATGGCAGGTAACAGAAAAAATATCAGCTCGGAAATACTCGAAAAACTTGGACTAGAACAAAAAAAATCCGATATTATTGTAAGTGCATCTCAGAGGAGTAAAGGAGGTGACCTGTTGGAAGAAAACCTGTCTATTTTAAAGAAACTAGCAGATGAGGTAATCCTTCAAAGCGAAGTAAGACGAATATTAGTAAATTTAATAGATGATTCAATGGAAAAAGTCGCACCAAATGTAAAACAATTATTGACATCTACTGTAGGTGCAAGGTTAATTGCAAAATCAGGAAGCCTATCTAAACTTGCATCTCTTCCTGCAAGTACCATACAAATTCTAGGAGCAGAAAAAGCTCTATTTAGATCCCTAAAGACAGGTGCTGCACCTCCAAAACATGGTATATTGTTTCAACATCCAATCCTGCATTCTGCACCAAGGTGGCAAAGAGGAAAGATGGCAAGAACTATCGCATCCAAGGTTGCAATAGCAGCAAGAATTGATTTTTTTAGAAATGGGGAAAAAGATCCTGATCTGTTTGATCAATTAAATAAGAGAATCATCAATATCCAAGAGAAATACAAAGAACCTAGGATGGAACAGAAAATCGTAAAACAAAAAGATTATCCTCGTAATAAAATTATGGACGGAGATCGAAGGTTCGGAAGAAGAAAAACTAGAAAATTTGGGAATAAAGCTGAAAAAAAACATAAAAAAAGATTTTCTAGAAGAAATAGGTCTTACTAATCTTGCATTGGAGAGAATACAATATCTATATATTGATTAACACCTTTTTCCTTTCTCATAAATGATAGATAATAATAATTACGATAATCTTACATACAAAGAACATAATGCCAGAGATTTTGATGGTTATATCTGGATAAATATGAATGGAGAGAAACAATTAGCTACATTAAATCTTGTTAAAGGAAATAATGTTTATGGAGAGAAATTAATCTTATATAAAAAAGAAGAGTATAGATTATGGGATCCGTTTAGGAGTAAACTCGCGGCATCATTGTTAAAAGGTTTACAAGATTTTCCGATTAAAAAAGGATTAAAAATTCTTTATCTAGGTGCTTCTACTGGTACAACTATAAGTCATATCTCTGATATTATAGGGAATACTGGAGTGATTTTCGCAGTTGAATCTTCCATGCGTGTAGCCAGAGAACTTCTCGAGAACGTAGCAGATAAGAGAGAAAATATTATACCTATTATAGAAGATGCTCGAAAACCAAATCTATATTTTTCTACTTATGGGGAGGTTGATATTGTTTATTGTGATATCGCGCAACCTGATCAAACTGATATTGCAATAAGCAACTGTTATAGATTTTTAAAAGACCAGGGAAAAATTTTACTTGTAATAAAGACTAGAAGTATAGATGTAACACAAGATCCTAAAAATGTAATTATTCAGGAATCGGAGAAACTTCAAAATAATAGCTTCACTATCGAACAAATATTAACTCTTGAACCCTATGATAAAGATCACGGTCTAATCCAAGCCACATACAATCAAATAAAATCATAGATTTTTTGTTGTTTTATATTGAATATATTTTTCACAGGTTTCCAAGACTTTCTTATAAAACTAGGACAATTGTTTTGATCGATTATACACGTCTTGATAAATTCCATTGTTTTTTTATCTGAAGGATATCCACTACCGATTTTTTCAAATTCTCTTTGAATTAATTCAATTTCTTTGTCTCTTATTACCTTTGCAATTATGGAGGCAGCAGATACTACTATATTTAATATATCTGCTTTATGCATAACAATGATCCTCCTATTGTTATTAGAAGATTTAAGATGCGATCTAATTAATTCAGTATATCTATTAATATTTACATCACAAGAATCTACATAAGTAACATCAGCACTTAAATGGTTGATTATAGTAGCCATGACCTTTCCTTCTAATTTATTTAGATTTTTAAGATATACGTTATTATCGATAATTCCAGGTTCAATTTTGTAAATACAGGTAAATTCTACGATATCTACAATCTCATAAAATAATATATTTCTCTTTTTTCGAGAAAGTAGTTTGGAATCCCTTACACCTATCTCTGTTAATTTCTTAATATTTGATTTTTTTATAATAATACCAGCTACGATTAATGGACCAATAACAGAACCTCTTCCAGCTTCATCGACTCCACAGATCAGCATACTAACAATTTTTTCTTCATTTTATGTCAATTTAAAATTATTGAAAATTTAATGAAATCAATACAATTCATTATGTATAACAATTATTAAACAAATCTAATTACAAAGACAAAATGAATACAATTTTTGCTAATTATTTACAAAGAATACGAGAAGGTTGTACAGAATTGTTAGTTCCAAAAGCCTCATTGGAAGAAAAAGTACCGCCTCATTATCCAGCTTTCTTCAATCCTTTAGCAAAATTAAACAGAGATATTTCTATATATTTATATAAAGCATTTTTGCTCGAGAAGGAGTATTCGGAAGAAATAACCTTTGCAGACGCCTTAGCTGGAATAGGTTCAAGAGGGTTAAGGGTTGCGGTTGAAATTCCAAGAGTATCTCAAATTTTTATAAATGATATAAATGAATCTGCAATAAGTATTTCCAGAGAAACTGCAGCCTTAAATTCAATAACAGAAAAATGTATTTTTTCTACAATGGATGTTTGCGAGTTTCTCATTTCACATAATTCTAATCCCACAAATAAGCGATTCTCGATAATTGACCTAGACCCGTTTGGAAGTCCAGCGCCATTTATTGATTGTATTTTGCGTTCTATCCAAAATGAAGGTTTGATTTCTATTACCGCAACTGATACTGCTGTATTGAGTGGAAAATATCAAAAGACCTGCCTTAGAAAATATTACGGTGTTTCCCTTAATACTGTTTATTCGAATGAGACCGCAATAAGACTCCTACTTTCTTCCATAGCTCTAACTGCTGCAAGATTAGGAATATCCATTAGTCCAATTTTTGTTCATTCCAATAGACATTATTTAAGAGTTTATATCAAAGTATTTTTTAGTAAAACCCTTTCCAACAAAATTTTCTCAAATATAGGTTTAATTGAACATTGTTTTAAATGCAGAAATAGGCAAACAATAACATCTTTGACATCTTCTAATTTATGCAAAATTTGTGACTCGAAAACAAACATCGCAGGTCAGCTGTGGATAGGAAATTTCTATGATAAAAAACTAATTTCACTAATAACTCAACACTTTGTAGAAGACAGATCAGAAAAAGGACAATTAAAACAAATACATAAAATTTTTACTACATGTTTAGATGAATTAGATGACATTCCTTATTATTTTTCGATTGATGAAATAAGTTCGATCCTAAAAACTACCCCTATGAAGCTATCACATATAATAGAAAAGCTGTCCTTATCTGGGTTTCGAGCTTCAAAGACAAGTCTAAATCCAGCGGGGTTTAAGACCAATGCTTCAATAGTTGATATATTATCAATTATAAATAACTAGAAACTAGATAAATTAAAAATAATTTGCTAAAATACATTTCTTTATATTTGCTAGCTTTTTATATATTTGAATCATGATTAAGATTAAAAAATACTTTCAGAGCCAAATGTTATTACATCATGATAATATCAAAGAGAATTTCCTTTATTTTTGTAATTTAGAAAAAAGATTCAAAAAATATAACATTATAAATTATAGTGATTCTTTTTCCTGTAGATTCCAGAATAATCTTCTACATGTCTCTACTTTTTCTACCGATTGATAATGGTGAAAATTTGAATTATACAATAAAATCTGGTGTAATGTTTTATGGTTAAGTTAGAAATAAAAAATGTTACCAAATCTTTTGTAAGAAAGGAAGCAAAGGGTTCAACCATTACCAATGCAATAGAAAATATCAATCTTTCAGTCAATGATGGTGAATTTGTATGCTTTGTAGGTCCATCTGGTTGTGGAAAATCAACTCTTTTAAATATTTTAGCTGGTTTAGATAAACCGTCTTATGGACAAGTAATACTGAACGGCAGAGAGATAACTGAAACAGGACCAGATAGAATTATGGTTTTTCAAGAAAATGCCTTATTTCCTTGGTTAAAAGTTATAGATAATGTCGAATTCGGTCTTAAAATGGCCAAAGTCGATAAATTGAAAAGACGTGAAATAGCTCTTCAATATCTCGATATGATGCAACTATCCAAATATGCTGATGCTTATGTATATCAATTATCAGGAGGAATGAAACAGCGTGTTGCAATTGCTAGATCCTTAGTGTTAGACCCTGAAGTATTACTAATGGATGAACCATTTGCAGCGTTAGATTCCCAAACAAGAGATTTATTATTAGTAGAATTACAATTAATTTGGGCTAAAACAAATAAAACAATTATTTTTGTAACACATAATATTACTGAATCTATTTGTTTAGGAGATCGGGTAATAGTATTTACAAGCAGACCTGGAAAAATAAAGAAAGAAATCACGATAGAATATAGACGACCACGTCTTACTGAAGATGATGGATTAAAGGATTTTCAAAGAAAAGTACTTTATGAATTGAAGTCAGAGATCGTTCATTCTAAAAAATATCAACCATAGGATCTCAAGGTTTTAAGTAGATTTTCTGCCAATGAGAAGTGATTTGGGGAAGTCAGTAATACTTCATCTGCCAATTTTCCTGCATGATTGATAAAATCAATTGGTTCTTTTTCATATTCCTTCCAATCTAATCCTATGGCATTCGCAGATCTTTTATTCTTTTCGGAAGGTAACATAATACAAGCAATTACTTTGATATTGAAAGGTTTAACAAAATCTACTATGTTGCCTAGTTCATTTAACGATTGTATGGACTGAGTAACAAATGCATAAGGTTTTGCAGCAATCTTTTGATTTATCAGATTATAATTTTTAATTTTATTAGGAAAAGATAAATTCATTTTTATGTGTTTTGTAAATCCATTCTTGTTCGATTCCGAGACGAATTGACTTGGCTTAAGAGGATTATTATTTTTAGGACCATCAATTGATTCATCTCCCAACAATATTAAAAGGCTGTCAATTTCTAATAATATAGAATCTGTAACCAATTGATACATTGAAGTGAAATTTCTATCTCTAGTTCTAACACTACATGATATTTTTACTGTATTTACAAATTTTTTTATAATGGATGTCATTGTTATGCTAGATAACCTTGGAACTCCCAAAACGGAATCAGTGAAATGGATACCATTAACGTATTTTTCTATTAAACGAATTTTTTTCTTTACGGTTTCTATATCGTAATATAATCTAGAATGATCAAAATACTTGTTTGGGAGAATCTTAGGCGGGTTTAATTCGTAATTAACGATCAAACAACATCATTTATTTTTCATATAAAGTAATATAAAATACAACTGATCTAATTGTAGTTTTTTTATAGCCAATAAATCATTTTTAACAATTGGAGAAATAAATCTTAAAAATAATTACATATAATTATTTATATTGTTTATTAATAAGGATGAAATGATCGAAAAAATTAGACTCAATCTAGTGGGGATTGATTTGAATAGCTTGATGTCTACAAGTTTTAAACTCTCCTCTGTATTAGTAATAATTCATTTCACCGATTCTATACCAAGAACTATTTTGACCAAGAGAAGTCCTAAATTAAAACACCATAGTAACGAAATATCTTTTCCAGGAGGATCTTTTCAACATAACGATCTCTCATTATTAAATACTGCATTAAGAGAAACGAAAGAAGAAATCGGTCTTGATTTCAATGTTGAAGAAATTGCAGGCTCTTTGCAAGCAGTTAGAACCTTGACTTCTAATTATGTCATCATTCCTTATATCACTTTTCAGACTCATATTTATGAACCTAAGATATTATCGGATGAAGTTTCAAGTATACTCAATATTCCTATCTTCGAGTTATTAGATAGCCTGTCAGAAAATTTCGCTTACAAGAATTTTTCAAATTCTTTTCTTTTTAAATATGGCGAAGAGATTATCTGGGGAGCTACAGCGCGAATAATAAAACAAATTAGGGATTGTCTATACTAATATAGAATTTAACCAATAATATAATAAAATACTTTATAGATATTCATTGCATCACATCTTGTAAACAATTGTTTTCTCAATTATTGAAAATTTTAATTGTAATTACATATTAATGCATCAAATCATTTATTATACAACTTGACCATTACTGAGATTATAGATTTTATAAACAGAATAGATCTACCTGTACTTTTAGCAATTTTCGGATTTGTAGGTTCAATTATAATCTGGGGGATTATAAAAAATCGTTAAATGTTACAATAAACTCTAACAATATATTATATATAGGAATTTCAAGATAAATTATTATTATTTATTTAATTTTATATATGATCTTTTTGTGCAAATAAATATAGTTTGTTTTTTATAAGTCTTTTATTTTAGCAGTAACAAGTCATATGGTTTTCGACAGTCTAGGTGAATACTTACAATTCCTTGAAAATAAAGGTGAACTGAACAGAATAAAAACGGAGGTAGATACTAATCTTGAGATTGCCGAAATTATGAGAAGATTAATGTATTCAGGCAACCGTCCAGCCGTACTCTTCGAGAACGTTAAAGGTTATGATTTTCCAGTGTTTGGTAACGCTTTTGGCACATTAGAATTAGTTAAAACAGCACTAGATTTATCTGATTTTACAGAAATTGGTAGACGAATTACCGACCTCACAAAAATGAAAATTCCATCAGGTATTATCAATAAACTCAAAGTTCTACCTAAAATTTCTGAAATTGCAGATTATGCTCCAAAAAAAGTCGATTCTGGTCCCGTCACTGAAATAATCGAAACCGAAAACGCTGATCTCAGATCTCTTCCTATTTTAAAATCTTTTCCTGAAGATGCTGGAAAATTTATCACATTTGGATTGACTATAACCAAGCATCCAGAAACAGGGATCAGAAATATCGGAGTTTATAGAATACAACTAGTTAATGAAAAAAAGGGGATAATGCATTGGCAGACGCACAAACGTGGTGCACAACATTATGAAATGATGAAAGAACAGAAAAAACGTATAGAAACAGCAATTGTTATAGGAGCAGATCCAGCTACTATTTTTAGCGGAGTAGCCCCAGTTCCTGAGGGAATGGACAAATTTCTTTTTTCTGGAATAGTAAGAAGAAAGGGCGTTAAATTGATAAAATGTAAAACCGTAGATATTGAAGTTCCTGCAAATTCTGAGATCGTTTTGGAGGGATATGTCGATCCTAATGAGATTAGAAAAGAGGGACCTTTTGGTGATCATACCGGATTTTATACACCTCCAGAACCATTTCCTACATTTAATTTGACCGCAATTATGCGAAAAAGTAATCCTATATATCTTACAACAGTAGTTGGTAAACCAATTTTGGAAGATTCCTATTTAGGCAAAGTTATAGAACAGTCATTTTTACCACTGATACAGATGTTTCAGCCAGAAGTTGTAGATTTCTCAATGCCTCCATCTGGTTGGTTTCAAGGATTAGCTATTATTTCAATTAAAAAAAGATATCCTGGGCAAGCAAAAAAAGTAATGATGGGCTTATGGGGAATGGGTCAGCTCTCGTTAACAAAAATTTTTATCGTGGTCGATCACGATATCAATGTACATAATTTAAATGAAGTAATATGGGCAATTACAACTAAAGCAGACCCAAAAAGAGATACTTTAATAATAGACAATACCCCGACGGACACACTAGATCCTTCTTCGCCACTGTTGAACTTAGGTTCAAAATTAGGAATTGATGCAACAACAAAAACTCGCGAAGAGGGTTATTTACGTGAACTGCAAAAATTGGCAGTTGTTGATGAAAAAACAAAATCATTGGTAGATAAAAAGTGGAAAGAATATGGATTTAGTTTTTACGACAATTCTAACCATAACTAGATTCATAATTTATTACAATATAGCAATCAACTTTTAAATTACATTCCAAATTTATTAATAAGACTGAATTTGGATTTTGATATAAAAATAGGTTTAAAAAAGGAAAGAACTGTTAAAACAGATTCTAATCAAACCACCACTTTTTTATGGGAAGGAGAAAATGTTTTATCTACTCCTTCAATGATTTCTGAAATGGAAGAAACTTGTAGACTTCTTCTAAAAGAATTCTGTTTGAAACAGAGTGATTGGGATTCTGTGGGTACAATAGTGAACATAAAACATCTCGCTGCAACTCCTGTTGGTTCAAAAATCAAATTGGAAGCTATTATCGAATCGACCGAGGGTAGAAAGGTAATGTTCATTATTAATGCTTACGATGAAATTGAAAAAATAGGTGAGGGAAAACATGAAAGGTTTATTATTAATGTTCCGAAATTTAGAGAAAAATTCGAAGAAAAGAGAAGAAGATTGTTAAACTAATCATTCTTTTAAATAATCTAGGTAAAACTATAAAAATAGGATAATTTTCTTTTTTATTATTATTATTAGGTGAATAGAAAATGAGTATGGGGTCAATTCAAACAACTGCTGGTGGAGTGCCAGTCGTTATATTAAAAGAAGGAACAAAAGAAAATAGAGGTAAAGAAGCTCAAAGGAATAATCTTACTGCAGCTAAAATTGTAGCTGAAGTTGTTAAATCTAGCTTAGGACCAAGAGGAATGGATAAAATGTTAGTAGATACGTTAGGAGATGTAACCATTACAAATGATGGTGCGACTGTTTTAAAAGAAATCGACGTTCAACATCCTGCTGCCAAAATGATTGTAGAAGTTGCAAAATCTGTCGATAATGAAGTAGGTGATGGAACTACTTCTTCTGTAATATTTGCTGGTGCATTACTTGAGAAGGCAGAGGAATTACTTGATAAAAATGTGCATCCCTCTGTTATTATTGATGGTTATAGCGCTGCTTCAGAAGAGGCATTAAAAGTCTTGCAAAAGCTTGCTATCAAAATAAAAACAGATGATAAAGATTTGTTAATCAAAATAGCTAATACAAGTATGGCTTCTAAACTAGTTTCAGAAGACAGTCCAGTCTTAAGTAAGATCGTTGTTGATGCTACACGTCAAATTGCAGAAACTAATGAAAAGACAAAATGCTTGAAAGTGGATCTAGACAATATCAAAGTCGAAAAGAAAGCTGGAGGATCTATCTATGACACTGAGCTTATCAAAGGCATTGTCCTTGATAAAGAAGTAGTTCATGGAGGCATGCCTAAACAAATATCCAAGGCAAAAATCGCTTTAATTAATTCAGCATTAGAAATTGAAAAAACAGAGATCAGTGCTGAGATAAGAATTAATGATCCACAACAAATGCATATGTTCCTCGAGGAAGAAAATAAAATGTTGAAGGCTATGGTAGAAAAAATAAAAAGTTCTGGTGCAAATGTTTTGTTATGTCAAAAAGGAATAGATGATATAGCACAACATTATCTTGCAAAAGAAAGTATTTTGGCAGTAAGAAGAGTCAAAGAAAGCGACATGTATAAATTGTCTAAAGCAACAGGAGGAAGAATAGTCAATAATATCGATGACCTTTCATCAAAGGATTTGGGTTCTGCTGACTTAGTTCAAGAACGAAAAGTAGAGACCGATAAATGGGTATTTATTGAAGGATGTAGGAATCCAAAAGCCGTAACGATATTAATAAGAGGAGGATCTCAGAGAGTCGTTGATGAAGCTGATAGATCATTACATGATGCTCTGATGGTAATGAAAGATGTTCTAGAAAAACCAGCAATAGTTGCAGGTGGAGGAGCTCCAGAAGCTTATATTGCTAACCACCTAAGATCCTGGTCAAGCAATCTAGAAGGGAGAGAACAACTAGCAGTCTTAAAATACGCTGAAGCCCTAGAAACTCTTCCTATATGTCTTGCAGAAAATGCAGGTATGGATCCTATTGATACAATGGCTGAATTAAGGGCCAAACAAGGCAAAGGCAGCAAATGGACCGGTATTAATGTTAGAAGTACTACCGTAGCAGACATGTATAAACAAAATGTCATAGAACCAGCCGTAATAAAAGAACAAATCATAAAATCAGCTTCAGAAGCAGCTTGTATGATATTAAGAATAGACGACGTTATAGCGGCAACCAAATCCAAAGCACCTCCAGGAGGAATGGGCGGTGCTGGCGGCATGGGCGGTATGCCTGGCATGGGCGGCATGGGCGGTATGCCTGGCATGGGCGGCATGGACATGGATTAAATCCTTTTTTATTTTTGAATTACATTTTTTAATAAAGTTTATAACAAATTTGTTATAATCATAATTGTCAATAATCTTGATATCGAAATAAAAGATTAAAAAAGGATTATACTAATTTAATACAACAACCACAAGTTTTGAATACAATTCAAGTGCTTAGTAAATCGAGTCATTTATGCCAAACTAAAGCTATTTAAAGTAACATAATAAGGTCAGTTTTATGTTCAACTAATTCTGATAACTAAATTTCTGGAGAATCATATCTGTCCATCTTCTTCCTCCACTTCTAAGAACATAACACTCAATTTTTGATAATAATTCTTTCACCATATTTTTTTCATCTTCTAACAAGTCATATGCACTTTTACCTTCAATCATTATATATTTAATTAAATCACTATATGGAGGAAAAAGAAAAGCATCGTCACTATTCGCTATCGCTCTTTTTAGAGCATCGTCAGAACTAATTCTTTGAACTTCCTCAACACCTTCTTCTGCCTTTTCTAAGAAAAATAATGAACTAATTACCGTTTGTTCTTGAATTTTAGCTTCTTTTATAATATTCCTGATATGATATTTTGGGGGTCTAATCTTCGTTTGTCCTATGGTATTAATGGTAAAAATTGGCACATTTTTGTCTGCTAGTTTGTGCATCAAACTTCTCCCTGTCTTTGAATGGACTAAGCTTCTAATTTTCATTCCTCTTTTATCCTGACTCTCATTATATTCTGCTCCATTCAATTCTGTAGTCTGGGCCTCGACAGCAGTTTTGTATGTATGTGCACTAATCGTCATTGATTTTGGAAAACATATCCCTTGATTAGGTAACCTAATTATTGTCATATCATCTGACAAGAAGTAAAACCCTTTTTTAACACACTTGATTACAGTGGTAGTTTTTCCAGTATCCGGTGGCGCTGAGAGAAAGAATCCAATTCCGTTTGGTGTTGACATACATGCAGAATGTAAAAGCACATATCCCTTTACTACAAAGAGAAATCTCAACAACGGTTCGACCAGATTAACATAAGTAACATGCTTGGACTTTGAAATTAGCTCATTGATAAAAATATCCAGTTTATTAAAGGCAATTTTTATTTGGAATTGGGCTCCTGAAGTTCCAAAATGTTCGGTATATTTTATGTCATAAGATATTTTTCCATCTTTTAAAGCACCCGTTATTAATTTTCTTTTTGTTCGTAATTTCGTCATATCTGGATCAGTAGAAAAGGAAGTTACAGTTAGTGTAATATCAGGATCAATAAACTCCTTTGTCTCGAAATATTCTAATTCTTGTAAATCTATTTGCGATTTAACTTTAATTATATCATGAATATTATAGTAATACAAATACGCAAGAATAATATTTATAATCTGAATTTAAACAGTATTACTGTATCTTATATAACAATCTTCATATGATGTAATTCTTTCACTAGATTTATCTTCTATCATAATGATAATTATATTTTTTATTTATTTTTTTCTAATATTTACATCTGATTTTTAGTGAAAGATATATTTACTTCATATCTTATAAGTGAAGAAATGCATAAAAAACTCTTTACTAAGAAAAATATGAAAAAATGTTATCAAGTATACTCACGATAATTTTAATACATCGATTGGAGCTATTGAAATAAAGTGCAAGCTAATCATCAGGAAATTAAAACCAAGACCATGTATACCTTATCTATAATTATTCCTACTTATAATGAATCTGATAATATAGTCAAACTAATAGATAGAATAAAGGAAAATCTTAATCCTAACGTATTCACTGAAATTATCGTAGTTGATGATAACTCCCCTGATGGAACAGGAGAAATTGTAAAATCATACATAAAGAATGACTCTGGATATCAAGAACAAAAAACTTCATCTGAAGCAAGAAATAACTATAGTTTAAAAGTTCTTATAAGAAAGGGGAAAAATGGTTTAATTCCCGCAATTCTGGAGGGTGTACGGTTCTCCAAAGGGGATTATGTCTTAATTATGGATGCTGATTTCTCCCATCCTCCAGAAATTATTCCAAATATGGTAGAAGAAATATTAGCAGATTCAAATTCTATTGTTATTGCATCACGCTATATAGAAACCGGTGCAATAATTGGATGGCCATTTAGACGAAGAATTATCAGTAAATGTGCAGCCATTATTGCCAAAATAGGATTACGTGTTAATAATGTTACTGATCCTATGTCTGGATTCTTTATTGTACCAAGAACATTATTGGAACATTTACAAATAGACACAAAGGGTTACAAGCTCCTCTTAGAAATTCTAGTAAAAACAAAGAACCTACCTATTCACGAGATACCATATACATTTACAGATAGAAAATCGGGTAAAAGTAAGATGGGTTTTAATGTCATGTTTGATTATATTGGTTCTGTATGGCAATTATACAATTACGGTAGGGGACGCAAACGACAAAAGAAATAAATCTTATTCCCGCTACTTCAATTCTGTGATTGATTTCTTTTGTTATTTATTAATAAATAAAATTATTTTCAATGGATGATGCAAATTGGTTCAAATGACAAAAAATAAAAATTTTAACAGGTATAACAACATTGCGTTACTATTAATTCCTTTAATCTTAAGTGCTTTTACTCATACCTGGAATTTACTTGATTTCCCAAATTTACATATAGATGAAGGACATTATATGCGGAAAACTTTGTCTACTATGCAGGGAGAGGGTCTACAACCTCAGGATCGTTATTTTGCCCCTTATTTTGGTCAAATATTTATGGCTGGTATACTTGGATTGATAGGATATCCAGATTCTTTAAATCCTTCCTCTACAGAAGAATCGATTGAATCTATTTATACAGTGCCAAGATTAATTATGAGTATTTTTGCAATTATCGATACTTTTCTAGTGTACAAAATAACCGAAAGGAGATATGGTAACAAAATAGCCTTTATTGCCTCCGTTCTGTTTGCGATTGTCCCATATGGTTGGCTCCTCAGGAGAATATTTCTTGAATCGATACAATTACCTTTACTACTTACTTCTGTATTACTGATGCTTTATTTAAAACAGGATCCTAATAAATCTCAAAATACAATAGGAAAGAGGAATATATCTTTGCTCCTTCTCTCAGGTGGATTTTTGGGACTAGCTATATTCACTAAAATTCCAGTGTTTACAATGATTCCTCTTGTAGTGTATCTAATTTATATAAATACACCATCTAAAAAACTAAAAAGTATTGGACTATGGTTTATTCCAGTACTAATTATACCTATGTTGTGGCCTGCACATGCTTATTCAATTGGCGAATTTGGTATCTGGGTAGAAGATGTATTGCATCAAACCCAGCGAGAAAGTAAACCCCTTATTAATTCCTTGACATCTCTTTTTGAGGTAGATCCAATTATATTCATATTGGGAATTTCTGGTTTTATATACGCAGCGATAAAGAAGGATTTTTTCATATTGTTATTCAGTATTCCATTTCTCGTATTTTTATACTGGCTTGATTTTGTGTCTTCATTCCATCTGATTATTCTCTTACCTGTATTCTGTATAGCCGGATCTAAATTGATAGTAGGATTATGTAACCTTATTCCATATATTAAAATAAGAAATGCTCTGCCCTATGGCTTAATTTCTGCAATAGCAATAATTGGACTCGTCTCTATATTCATGCTTTTGTCTGTCGATTCAAATTCATCCAATATAAAAACTCAAGCTGCAGCAGTACATTATATGGAAAAAAGTAATGGTACAGTTACACTGGTAAGTAATCCAATGTTTGCTTGGATCCCAGAACAAATATTTCATATCGATATGGATCAAAGGAGTTTCTTTTCAACAAAACCTCTTAAAACTACCAATTACATAATTATAGAGGACTCTGGTTATAAAAAAATTTTAAAGGAAAATAGTAAAAGAGGTAACTTTCAAAAAGTATTATATGCAGATTCCCATTTAATCGATACTATAAAACCAGATAACGAAAATCAAAAGTATGATATCAAAACCTATCCGTATACAAATTTAAAAACTTCCCCCGTATCAAAAGAAATAACTATAAGAGCCAATTACTAGTTTCAAGATTTTATAGCATCTATAAAGGCTTAAAGTCTACATCTAACAGAAATGTCAATCATATATTGATATCTATTTTCCAAATTTGTAATCTTGAATAGGTTAAAATATACTATATAATATTTTGAAAACATGCAACAAACTAAAATCTATATACTAAATATTTCTATTACCTTTTTAATTTTCACAGGTATTTTGTTTTTATTAACATATATTGATGAAATTAATGCTCAATCGAACAAAAAAGACATAGATCCAGTGTTAACTGATCCAAATTTAAAAGCAGAGTTGGTAATTGATAAACTAAAATTTCCGATAGGAATGGAATTTATCGGTAATGATGATTTCTTAGTTATAGAAAAGAATACAGGAAAAGTAAAGAGAGTAACTAATGGACAAGTAGTTAAGGAACTTTTAGATCTAAATGTAGCTTCAAAGAGTGAAAGAGGATTGTTGGGGATAGCCTTTTTGAATACATCTAAATTTAATTATGTGTTTCTTTTTGTGACTGAAACCGAGGGACAAGATGATGGAAAGATATTAGGAAATAAGTTATACAGATATGAGCTTATTGATGGAAACCTTGTTAATCCCGTTTTACTCTTAGATCTTCCTTATTTACCCGGACCATCTCATAATGGCGGTGTTTTAAGGATCGGACCAGATGGTAATTTGTATATAGTAATGGGTGACCTTAATAGAAACAAGGATCCTGAAGGAGATAATATAGCTCAAAATCTAGAAGGTACTGCTCTACCGGATGGTAGAGGCGGTGTTTTGCGAATTACACCCAATGGTGATACCGTTATGGATGGTTTTACATTAGGAGATTCTGGTCTATTGGACAAATATTATGGATATGGAATAAGAAATAGCTTCGGGATTGGATTTGACAATGTCACGGGATATCTATGGGACACTGAAAATGGTTCTCACTATGGTGATGAAATAAACATCATCAAACCAGGTTTTAATAGCGGATGGAGGCAGGTACTGGGAACTCCATCTCTATATCAGAATATGACCGGAGAAGAGTTTAATCGTAGTAATCTAATCAATTTTAATGGTAACGGTAAATATTATGATCCAGCATTAACATGGAATCAAACAATTGCACCCACAACAATTGGGTTTATTCATTCTGATACTCTTGGGAAGGAGTATAAAGATGATATGTTAGTTGGAGGAGTAAAAAATGGGACAATTCTTCATTTTGATCTTAATTCTACTCGTACTGGATTGTCATTGAATGGATCTCTGAATGATAAGGTAGTAAATAATCCTGAAGAAATAAATGATTCAATATTCGGAACTGGATTTGGTATTATAACTGACATAAAGATAGATCCTACTGATGGTGACTTATTTGTCATAGCTTCTCATTCAAAAAATGGAAAGATTTTCAAAATTTCATTAAAATAGAACCTTTGGAGGTTCATTATCAAATTTCAGATTATACATTTTTCGAGAAAAACAAAGATAGAACTCTTACAATATTAGTTTAAAAAAAGTCTTATTGGTTTTGCAATTACATTTTAGAAAATCTTTAACAATTTCGTGTATATTTCAGAAGATTTGCCACAAGAATACATCATATTGTAGAGCTGCTTTACCTGTTTTAATAGATTACTTAATAGAAAACCTTCATTTGAGGATTTTTATATTTTGATAGTAATTTTTACCTTTAATAATAGATACAGAATCAATTCAAGGTTTCACTAATCATAGATTACAATACAACTATAAGCTGGATTTTTTATCAGCTTTCTCAATGAATTGTTTCATTTTTAAATAGTGAAATCTCAATTGGTTAGAAATAAAAACTAGGATAGTTTTCAGATCCTAAATTTATTTCCAGTGTCCTTAACAGCCATTATTGTAGGTATTAAACCATTCAAAAATCTTTATTCGCTATTACAATAAAATTTAATATGCTAATAGAACAAGAAAATCATAAAATCAAGCAAGAAAAATTGTGAAATTGGTTACCCTCTCCTTAAAAAGATCTAAAATCTTATAATACAGCTATAATCTCTATAGCATTGAATGAGACGGGGGAGAAACCAATCAGCAGTAATAATCCTATCGACCTTTCCTAATAAGGAATCGATAATACAGAATGTAAATGATCTCGTAATCGAGAAAAAACTATGTGCATGCATCAGCCTAGTTCCTGTTAGATCATTTTATTCTTGGAATAATAAATTGGAAGACCATGAGGAAATAATGGTTTTGTTCAAAACTACTAAATCACTAGCAACTAAATTGAAATTAGAAATAGCTAGAATTCATCCATACGATGTTCCAGAAATTATTGAAGTGAAGATGAACGATGTAGCCAAATCGTATCTGAAATGGATGATTGAATCAATAAAAGGATAATAATTTTGAATAATTAGTGATATTTTTTACCTTGACTATGCAATTTTTAAAAGGATAATTTTTTTCAAATTTGAAATCTATTAACATCCAGTCATGTTCTAAAACAGATAAAGGGAGAATTAGAAGCAATAATGAAGACTCTTTATACTGCAATGACACTCTGAAATTATTTATTATTGCAGATGGAATGGGAGGTCATAGTGCTGGAGAAATTGCAAGTAAAATTGCAATAAACACAATTTCTAACTTTTTGGGACAAAAACTAGAAAAAATAGATCCTGAGGAGTTTCACATGAATGACTTTCTCCTTGAATCTCTTTCCATAGCAAATTCCAAGATTTTAGAGGAGTGTATAAATAATCATAGTTTGAAAGGCATGGGTACAACTGCTGTAATAGTTTTGGTCTCAAAAAAAGGAAATTTGTACATTGCAAATATTGGAGACAGTAGAGCATATTTAATTGATAATAAGATCGAAAAAATTTCTAGATTAACAAAAGATCATACATTGGTAGAAGAATTATACGATCAAGGAGTAATATCTACAAGTGAGAAAAAAAAACATCCACTGCGTCATATAATCACACAAGCACTTGGATTGATGTCAAATATTAGACCTTTCATTAATGAGCTAAAATTTTCTGTTGATGAATATCTCTTATTGTGCTCAGACGGTTTAACCGAAATGCTCACAGATGAGGAGATTCTTATGATTTTGAATGACGTTAATTACGTGAGTGTAGAAGCGAAGTGCAATAGGTTAGTAGAAACCGCAAACATCAAAGGAGGTGTAGATAACATATCAGTAATCCTCTTGAAAAATATTGGATATAACTAAATAATAGTTATCATATTTTAATTCATCCAGTTTGACTAAAAATCTATTGTTATAAATGTCATATTTAATCTGACTTATATCGATTGATCAGAAATAGAGTATACTGTGTTCTTGCTATGGATTTTTTTTGATGATCTTTCTTGGAGAACCCATCCATCATAATACATCCAAAGATAATTAAAATCCAAAAAGTTATAGTGGTTGATATGTTTAATAGTCAATTCAATACTTTTCTCATCCTATACACATATTTCAAACGCAGAATTGTTTCTGCCTTTGATGTTGATGAAAAAATTATTACGATACTAGGCTATTTCTTTGTTATGGTAGTTCTGTATTGAACCTCCAAACTATGTTCCTCGGAAACTATATATTTTTCGAGAAACGTGTTTGTAGACGGTAATTTTATCTCCTCATTATTCGAGAGTCATTATAGCAGTAAAATTTATCCTCATTTAGATAAAAGAACTTGACAAGAATGTAACCTTTACATTCAAAATGTCTACTAGTTTTTTTTGGAAAAGACCTAAAAGAGTCTTTTACGGAAGAATAAGAAAGTTACTTTTATGATTGATAGGTATAGAAAAGACCCGGATTATTGATTTATCACATATCGATAATAACATAAAATTATTCCTATTTGTATATGACTATACCAAATCGGCAATAGGATTTTTTTCAAAATGGCTGTTAAGTTGCCCTGAATATGTTAGTGATACTATTAATACGGAGAAAAACGATATAAGTTTAAAATATTTATTTTCAAAAACAAATCTTTCCTTTTCACTTAATCTGGTAACGAAGTAACGCTACTATTCCTCCAAGGGATGATACCCTCAAGCCTATATCTGTTGAAGAGTCAACTGCATAAACTTTTGAACCAATTGCTTCGGCATAATTTAAAAGTTCTATTACTTCTTGTTCTTTGAAATTTTTAAAAATAGTATTAGAAAAAACAAGAGATTCTACTGATTTTAATTTAACAGCTTCAGAAACGTCCTTAAACCCAAGAGCATATTTCTCTACTCCTTTATTTACTTGAATCATTACTTGATCTAGAATGTTAGAAACAATCGATATTTTACTGAGACTCATTACTTCTTTTATGATCGGAGATCTAGTAAATACCATAATCCCGTCTTCACCAGCTACATCAATACCATCAATTACTGAACAGAAGTCTTTATAGTAAGATTTTTTGCTCGTTAGAAAATTGAAAAATTTCCTTTTTGTTTCACCAGGACCAAAAATTATTATTTTGAATTTTTCATCACTATTCATATTTTCGAGTGTATTTATTATCTGGTCATAAAAGATTTCTGGATTAGAATCCTTCTTAACATTAGTTTTAAAGTATTTTCCAGTTTGCCCTGAATATATATTTGGTATTATTTGTAAATGCGTGCCTGTCAATTTTCCTATCCCTGCTTCATTGGTATCTATCGCTATTATGATAAATGTTCCCGAAACATCTGATTTGATTAGATGTACATCTAGTTCATCCCATTTTTTTGGTTTTTCAATTACAACTTTGTTTCCTATTTGAACTAAAACTGAATGATAATTTCCTTTTGCGACCATTTCATTGTTCGATTCTGTAATAGTACCGGATATCCTAAGTCTATCTATAGTTTCATCAAGATTTATTTTTTCCACTCTAACAGAAACACGAATTTTAACCCTTTCTCGATCTGGTCTAGAAAACTCCTTATCAAATTTTATTACTCTGGTAGTATCAGAGATCACAATATCTCCTATTTTTATAACCCGTCTAAGAATAAAGAGGTCATCAGGATCTTCTGGAATAATCAATATTGCTTTTCCAGATGAACCGCTAACTTCTTTACTGATCATACAATTTCTTGGTCTGATAGTAAGTTCTAACTATTTTTGTAATTTCTATTGTGTGCATATAATACTTATTGGCTTGAAGGTATAGAAGATGACTTGATGTCATCATTATTCGAAATATTTGTTACTGGTTTCTCGTTGTTGTTATTGGCTTTATTTTTTTTATTTTTATGACTTAACTCCTGAGAAGATTTTAAATAGTTATTAACCCACTCTTGCGTTAGAACACCAGATTCAACAAGGTTAACCAGTGCATTAGCAGAGGCTGTTCCGTAGACTTTACCATTTTTTTTCCTTATCTGTCTCCATTTTAACTGGGTATTTCCACTTTTTGAGGAATAAATTATTCCTAAAACTTCCTTTGCATTGACAAATGTCATCTCTCGGATCCTTTTTAATGTAACTTTATCTACCGCTTCAATGTAGATTGCTCCGGGTCCCTCCTCTCTCTCCGGAAATACTTCAAAATCACGTAGGTAACTATCAGGAATAAAGGATCTACAGGTACTTACAATAATAAACTTTCTAAAACTTTCAAGTGATGAAGTAGTGTCTATATTAACCATTTAAACATAAACATCCTTGTTGCCACTTATCAAGTTTATGAAAGAATATCAATTTCTTTATTAATTATATTTTAATACTAGAATCGTACTAAAATGAAAATATATTAACATATTACTCTATTTTTCTAATTTCTCAAAAAATAAAGTATAAATTTCTTTTTATGTGTATACCCCTGAATAATCAGACTTTTTTATTTCGATGGTTACTTTATCGCCTACTCTAATATTCATGTCCTCATAATCTTTCATACTTAGCTTAAAAGTTGGATTATCTCCTGAAATTCCACCTAAATTTCCAGACATTAGTTTGGAAATATCGCCCATTGCTTTTGGTAAATTTTTCATCAGATCTTCTGGAGAAGTAAATGCCATAACATTAGCACCAAAAGGATTCTGCCTCTTGTCGCTTCCTGGTTTGTATTCATTAGGATCTGAGAATGTTACATAAACATAAGGACTTCCATCTTGCGTAGCCTCTATCCTAGAGGCAATAAATTCTCTTTTCATTCCATTAATGATAAATAAAATTCAACTTATAATTTTTTAGGTTGGGTTTACAATCGGATTATTCAATGTATCCATATTAAAAGGTAGTAAGTAAAATTAGACTAATTTTACAACCTTCTGTTATCTGCTCTTAATATGAGAATATTTGCAATACCTTTTTTGTTTAAAATGTTACTTTATCACATGAAAATTTGAAATCCTATATCTAATTATTGATATTTACCTAACAATTTCTTTTAAATACAAATTTTTATCCAAATTAGAAAACGAACTCAAATCCAAATCTGAACCCATAAACATTAGATTTTTTAGATATCTCCCTGCTTCTTTTTCTAGCCACCACTTTTCTCCAAATTTATTTTGTAGTGATGCTTCTAATTCCTTCGCTCTCACCGCGGCCAAAAGATAACTTGGTACATACATGATTGAATCAGGAAGGATATGATGCAACATCCAATATTCACCTGGAATTCTTATTCCTGTGAATCTATAAACTAGATCTGAATAAATTTTATTGGACTCATCCACATTTAGATCTTTCTTCCAAAAAGCCATTTTCATAAGGGAATTTGCAGAATAAAAAGTTACAAAAAATAACTCCATGAAATTATTCCTGTTGATTATACTTTCTAATATTTTTGGATTCTTAACTCCAAGGCAACTTTTTAAAAAATTTTCATTTTTAGTCAGTCTTTCTAATAATATTGAGAAGATTTCAGATATGCCCATAGCAATAAAATATTTTTTCCAGTATTCCAAATTGGGATCTATGGAACTAGCGTGCATTGCATGTCCAAATTCATGAAAACATCCCTGAATGTCAAAATAAGGAGATTCGCTTTTATACAAAACTCGTATATCGTTGGGGATTTGTACAAAAAAACAAATAGGCGAAGGATATTTATTTTTTCTATCTTCTGAATCAAAGCTAATACGCTCTAACTGAAAGGACATAGTCTTTAACACTCTTTTTACTTCATTGATTGGATTTATATTATGGAACACATTTTCAAATTCATTATAAACCTTATTTCTAAAAAAGTAAAAATCATCGTAATATTGGCAATCTCTACCTAAAATTTCCATTGAAATATCTTTTAAAAATTTTTTAAAAGATTTACTTGCCTTATCTCCCATGTTGGTGACAAATTCATTTAATGTTTTATATGAAATACGTTCTTTGTATAAATAGCAATTCAATGGATCCAGATCAATTCCTTTGTGATCCTTCAAATTTATTTTGGAATATGTATTTTTGATCTCATTGAATCTTTTAATGATTATTGGACTAATGTATCTTGTAGCAAAGATAAATTCATCATAAACTTCTTTTCTTTTCTTATCCTCTCTTTCATGACTATTATATTGTCTCCAATTATTCCAGCATATTTCATTCGAGTCAGCAAATCTATGTTTTTTTGATTTTATTTTCATTGATCTTAAATCATGGAGTTTTAATTCAAGTTTTCTAGTTGAAGATTCTACTACATTAGTTGCCACTGAAACATATAGATCTAATGGATCATGGAATAATTCTAGAAAAAGATTAGCGTTTTTCAATCTTAGTTCCACCATATTTGATATGATTTTATCAGAATACTCAAATCCAGCATATTTTTTATAAATTTCGTCAGTTTCTGCAATTAACAAACATTCATCTAATTTGCACCAATGATCAATATTCATATCAAAAACTACCATTTGTTATTTATCAAATTAGTATTAGAATATTAGGACAAGGAAAAGGAATTAAACTAAAAAATATGATTTTTTTGTACTCGATCGATTAATTTTAATTATATAAAAATCTATCAGCAAAATTTTTCTATTTAATGTATATAAAAAATTACTTGTTAGTTATTCAAAGATGACATTGCTCCTTAACATCTAAAATAATTAAACCAATTAATAAGAGTCATGGATAATCAATTTGGTAAGAATTGGGATAAAAAAGAGAAAAAAAATAATACATTTCTGGGTTTGAGGGAGTCACTCAAATCTCAACAACCACTGAAACCAAAGATGGAAATGGCTAAGAATAGAATCCAAATTCAAAATAAAAAACTAGATGCTATGTTAGATAAATTAAAATCTAGAGAAAAAAGGTATTTTGATCAAATTGTAACATCCTTACAAAAACATGATTCACACCATGGTAAAATGATTTCAACAGAATTAGCTCAAGTACGAAAAACCGAAAAAACAATGTCTCAGTTAAAACTTGCTCTAGAACAGGTTCATATGAGATTGGAATCCACTATAGACATGGGAGATTCTATGGCAGCGTTAGGTCCAGCTATGGGTGCACTCTCACAGATAAAATCCAAAATCAATACAGTATTACCAGATGCCGATAATGAACTAACTGATATAAACAATGCCTTTAATGATATAATAAATAATGCAAGCGAGATGGGGAACAGTACATTTGATTTTAATAGTAGTAATGAGGAAGTCAATAAGATTTTAGAAGAGGCCAATTTTATTGCAGAACAAAGAACGGGAATAGACATCCCGGATGTTCCAGGAGATAGAATCAAAACTAAGGTAAATCCATTTAAAGAACGTTCTTCATAATTTTTAGATTTTTGTTATTTCAGAGTGATGTCTCTTAATATTCTAAATAACTAAAAGAATAGTACAGTGGCTCAATTTATCTTTTATTTTATTTTAAATCCAATAATGTAAGAGAGTATCCAGCATTTGGGTTGAAATAGAATAAATTAATTCATATAAAATTTAAATTTAATTAAAAAGTGATGGAAAAACATCGTTAAGATTAAAGGATTTTGAGGAGATACTATCCATTCCAATAACAGAAGGATCTTTTACTCTGGTTTTATTCTCGTCGCTCTTAAATTTTTGTGCTAAATCAGCATTGGGTGTAAATTCAGAAGAATTGGCAAATAGTGCGATGCTAGGTTGATTTCCCTGACTTGGGGAATAAGGCTTCTCGAAATTATTAGATCCAATACTTTCAAGACTAGAAAGGAGTTTGGAATCTGGTGAATTTTTAATATTCTCATTATCTTGACTTGCTGTACCATTTATGTCTTGTTGAACTTGATTTACTGTATCATCGATCATTTTATTCATAGTATTTCCTATTAAATTCTGGATTTGTTTTTCAATATCGTCAGAAATGGATGAAGATGACTGTGCATATACAGTGTTGAATAAAAATATTGAGCTTAATAAAACTATAGTAGTGCGAGACACAAATAAATATCTCATCGATAAAATTCTTTTGAGTATTAACACAATCAAAAATATTCAATATTTTATTAAATGATAATGTTCATATGTTAATGTAAGCTTGTAAACTTTTTTTACTCAAACCATTTAAAAATCAGGATCTAACGGTCGAAGCAATTCACTTTATGTAGTATTTATAACTAACATGAAAGTTATAAAGTTCTATTAAAAGTAAATGGTCAAGTCTATAGGAACTATTTTGAAAAAAATGGAGGGAAAGTTGCGAACCTTAAACACAATACCAAGGCCTACAGCTTTGAAAGAATTACAAAGGGAAGAGGGGAAAGATCCATTAAAAATTCTTATAGGTACTATTTTATCTGCACGTTCTAGAGATGAAAACACGACTAAGGTGGTACATCAGCTTTTTTTAAGGTATCATGATGCAAAAGACTTGGCAAACTCAAATATAGAAGAATTAAAATTGCTAATTCATAGTATAGGCTTTTACAACATTAAGGCAAATAGAATTAAACAGGTCTGTAAAATATTGCTAGAAAGACATGGTGGAACTGTTCCTAGTAAATTTGAAGATTTACTAGAATTACCTGGTGTTGGAAGGAAAACTGCAAACTGTGTTCTAGTATATGCATTTAATGCACCTGCTATGCCTGTCGACATACATGTACATAGAATCTCAAATAGGATAGGATTGGTAGAAACTAAAACACCTGAAAAAACTGAAGAAGAATTATCAAAGATAGTTCCAAAAAAATATTGGTTGGATTTAAACAATATTTTTGTAATGTATGGGCAAAATATTTGTAGACCTTCAAACCCCAAATGTGGATATTGTGATTTATCTAATATCTGTAAATATTTTCTATCCAAAAAAGAAATCTAGCTTGAAGTTTAAAGCATCAAGATCAAATTATTAATTATCATTATCATTATCTGTATCCCGTTTTTTCAATTTTAATAGGGAAAAAATCACAGCACCAACTACAATCAGCATGATTATGGGTAAAAAATAAATTGGAGAATCCCTAGGATTCCCGAACAAAAGGTCAAATGTAATAAATCCTCCAACCGTATTTGTTGGAGAATCAATATTGTCTTTCCCATAAACTGTAATAGAACCAAGATTAAATCCATCTAGTGAAAGCCTATCTATTACTATCCGCTGTCCATTCGTTACCGACAATCCTTGATTATTTGCATGACTTACAGTCATTGGTTGCTCAAGTGACCATCCGTTTTTATCCATTTCATGTACTCGAATGTATCCTGATTCATTTGTATTTACTGCTACCCAGAATTTATGATCTTTTTCAAACAAAGCTAATTCTATAAATTTATCACTTGGCTTTGGTTCCATCAATTTTATTATAGTTTTTGCATCAGGTGAATCCGAGTATGTCATGTTATTTTGGATTGTTAGTATCCAATTGATACCTTTAGGAGTATCATATGTATAAATAGCTGGATTCTTCCTGTCCGTATTTGAGGCAGTATATGGAAATATGAATTGTTCATTATTTTCTGTATTTATTACCTGAAAATCTTTTAGAGTTGAAGAATTGTCCAAATGACTTTCATTTTGGGCGTATATAATAATACTATAATTAAACAGTAAAAACGATATAGTAAGACATGAAAGCAACAGCATATATCTATAATAGCTAGATCGAAATTTAAGAGAAATAAAATTCATTTATTCCACTATACTACACAGTAATATGAATTTAAGTTTAAACTAATACGCACTTTTCACATCGCAAATAAAGATATTCTGATTATATTACAAACGGATCCTGAAATTTAGTAATGACTTCTGCTACTTCTGGGCGAAGTAAATGTTTTCCAGGGAGTTCTCCCTCTGTTACCATTTTTCTCATTCTAGTACCACTAAGCTCTTCTCTATAATCTGCTCCATGTGGACATGTTCTTTCATTTGCATATCCTAAACATTTTTTGCAATAATAAAAAGTGGGGAAGAAAATAGGTTGTATACCTAGATCTGGGAATTCATTAAAGATTTTATGAGCCGCAAATGGGTGATAATAATCTCCGACTCCTGCATGGTCTCTCCCTACTATAAAATGAGAACAACCAAAATTTTTTCTCATTATTGCATGATGAATTGCCTCTTTTGGTCCAGCATAACGCATTTCAGTATGCAAGGTCACAAACATAACTTTATCCATTGGAAAATAATTTTCAATTAACTTCATATAAGATTCTAAAATCACTTGATCTTTAAAATCACCCTTTTTCTTTTTACCAATTAATGGATTTATAAATAATCCATCGTAAATATTTAATGCAGCCTTTTGTAACATTTCATGAGCTATATGTGGTATATTTCTAGTCTGAAAACCAACAACTGTATTCCATTTTCGATTTTGAATTTCTTTTCTGGTTATAGACGGATGTAATCGATAACCTTCAAGTTTAGATTGCAATCGCTTCTTACATACTTGTATTTTTCCAGAAACCAAAGTATCTTTTAATTTAAAAGTCTTAGACACACCAGGATGTTTCTCATCTGTTGTTAAATATTGAGATCTAGCTAAATGTACTTTATCATATTGATAATGATCATCAAAAAATAAAAATGCAAAATGTTCATTGTTATTCCTTAAAGAAATCTCCCCATATTCTTTACATTTTATGGCAGTACTTTTATCTACGTCTAAAACGATAGGTATAGTCCATGGCAAACCATTTTTTAATCTCCCAACATTTAAAATACTTTCAAAATCCTCTTTTCCCACAAAGCCATTTAAAGGACTAAAGATACCATAACCAATATTCTCAACGTCATTTCTTAAGTTATCATTTATATCAACAAAAAACATATCATCAGGCAATTTTTTGGTCTCTATGACCAGATCAACAAGCGATCCTCCGTGAGGATCTGGTATCCTGTTAGTATTAATACAGTCGTTTCTTGATTCTCTTTGCATATTTCATTTTTTTCCCCATTAAATATAAAATTACATAATTTTATTCTAATAATTAAATTAAGGACTTTTCCCCTGTAATTTCTTGTTCGCATTCGAAAGATGTAATCCACATTCTTTCTCAGATGGATGTTCCCACCACCAGCGTCCAGATCTAATATCTTCTCCTGGTGATATGGCCCTAGTGCACGGTTCACATCCTATGCTGGGATATCCTTGATCGTGTAGTTTGTTATATGGTATGTTATTCTTTTTTATGTAATCCCAAACCATTTCTTCAGTCCAGTCCGCTAATGGACATAACTTCAATTTATTATCATGAGAAGTATCAAGTTCAATCTTTTCAATATGAGATCTAGTTATCGATTGCTCTCTCCTTAGTCCTGTTATCCATCCATCTAATGAACTCAAAGCCCTGTTTAAGGGGTTGACTTTTCTTATACCACAACACAGCTTTCTATTTTCTAGACTATCATACATTAAATTGAAACCTTTACTAATCACCATTTCTTCTACTTGATTTGAAATTGGAAAATATGTGTAGATTTTGATTTCATATTTTTTAGATATTGTATCCATTAAATCATATGTTTCCTGATTAAGTCTCCCTGTATCTAGTGTAAAAATCCTTGTTTTATTCTTGTTAATTTTAACCATCATATCAATGAGTATCACATCCTCTAAACCAAAACTAGAGGCGAGAGCAATTTTTTCACCATATTTATCAAGAGACCATTTTAAGATTTCTTCTGCAGATCTAGTCTCAAAATCAGAAACAAGATCTTTAATATTCAAATCACAATTACCTCTTTTAATTAAACTCGTATTATTCGAGTATCTATTTTATTTATTTAAATCTATGCTAATTGAATCTCTATATTTCATGTTTTAAATCTACAGTTTGAAATAAAAGGCCAAAAACGAATTATAATTTATCTTCTGACTTTTTTTTGAGTATGGTCGACTAAAATTAAATTCTACTTTAGTAATAAACTTTGAAAAAATCTATTTTGTATCCTAGTCTTTATTTCAGATATCCATTACGGCCTATGACGATAGAAATGCATAGTAATTTAATTAATGATATTGTTATTGTTATTTTAATATTAAAATTAGTTATTCGACGATTTCTGAATTAAAAATGAGTTTAAACCCCAATATATAACTAAACTACTTAATGCCTACTAACATCTATAAAATTGAGTTCCTTAAATCAAATCGTGTGTACTCAATAAAAATATCTATATTTTAATATCATTAAAATCAACCATATATTGTACTACTTGAATAATCAGGATTTTTGGAATACCATTTATAAATATAGAGAATGCGGATTTGAACCTCTCAATTGGATTTCAAATTTTTCCAATGAGATTGACAAAGATGTAATAGAGCCTTCGTTGAATAAGATTAAGGGAACAAATTATAAAATTACTCCAAATTGGATAGATTATTTTCATAAATGTCAAGGGAAGGTCCCGGAATTAACAAGAAGATTCTATGATTTTAATGATACTCTCTCTCAAAGTGAGACCGGGATTAAAAATGCCTTAGCAGTTCTATTTATCACTAACAATGTGAGTGAAAATCCTGAGAAAAGATTTAATCTATTAAACAATTTTCTTAGCAGTTTTAAATCAAAATTGAATACAAAAAAAATAATAGCAATTAGTTCATTTTCTAAAAAACAATTCGGAATATTGGATTTTATTCAGATAAGGAGGGGGAATAAAATAGGATATGTAGTCGCTGATAACTACATTACCCAAGTTACTGATATTACAGCTCCTCCAGAATCTGAGATTCATACACAAATCACAGTTTCAGGTGCCATTGAAAATCTTAATCTTCTAGGATGTACGTCGGAATTTAGAATTTATCCTATCTATGACGGACCTACAGAGAGTATTTTAGACACAACTAGAAAAAATTTTGATTCAATTACCCTTTCAAACAATATTTACATGGAAGATTACAGTTCTGTAAAAAAAGGGGATCTTTTGTTTGGGGCAACATCAACTGCTACTACATCTAACGAATTACCATTAAGATACGAGGACATAGAAGAAGGGATGAACGTGATACTTACTGATACATTTGGTTCAATGGTGCCGCTCAATTTGTATCTACTAACACAGATTAATGAAAAAAATATTTCATTATTTGAAAAAAACGATATATCTTATGATTTATTAAAAAAGATAAAAGTAGAGATCTTCAATAACTTAATTCATCCTAGATTCGAGCTAGGTAAACTTATAAGCAAATATTGTCCAGAATTTGGTAGCAAATACGAGAAAACCCAAAATATTACATGTGTGTTTCCAGTACTATCTAAAGGAATTTTGGCTTTAAAACATTTATCTGAGTATATCAATAATGAGCTGGTTATAGATAATATTCCCATAAAATATCAAGATATTTCTTGCTATGCTATTAAAGAGTATTTTGTACAAAATTCTACATCCTCTGTTAATGGATGTCATACCATAATAGCGAGTAAAGAAATTACTGACTCTTTAATTCAAGATCTTAGAAAGATACATTTAGAACCAGAGATCATAGGAAAGATAGGTAAGAAGGGGAAGAAATCATTAATCTTTACAGATCCAAATTTTGATAAATATTTTCCACCACGTTCGAAGATACAAAAAAAAATCAGGGGATTCAAAAAAAAGGAAAATTATAAAAAACTTTAAATTTTAATTTTGAATAATATTGGAAGATATATTTTTTTTTGATTCATTGGAAATACATTTACCAATGGACATTTTAATCAGATTTGAATATTTTTTATTATAAGACTATTTATCTTATATTTGATATCTATTAATTGTAGATATTCAATACCGCGATTTTCGTCCTGATTTGTCCCTAAAAACTTTACCAAATTCAGACATTTTTGATAATTGTTTTTGATCAAATATCGTTCCATCCTTACATACAATTTTATCATTTATACAGCAGCTTGCACATATCCCGATCCCACATTTCATATATCTTTCAAGACTAGCTTGGATAGGAATTGAATTTTCTAAAGAGATCATAAAAATATTTTTCATCATCAGTTCTGGACCACATGTATAAATCATATCAAAATTTTCTTTTTTTATTATATCCAGTATCCCATCAGTAACTCTTCCTTGGATTCCAAAACTCCCGTCTTCTGTTGTTACAATAACTTTACATTGAGTGTTTGTTACTAATTGTTTAGCCAAATTGTAAAAGAGAATTTCTTCTTTTGTTTTTGCTCCTATTATCAAAGTATATTTTATATTATTTCGTTTTAAGAAATCCGCCAATCTTATAAGGGGAACGAGGCCAGTTCCACCACCTACTAACAATACATTTTTTTGTAACTTTTTTGATACAGTAAATGAATTTCCATATGGCCCCCTAATTCCAAGAATATCACCTATTTTTTTATCAAATAATTTAGTCGAACCTATGCCATGTTTTCTAATACTGATAGCAGAATACTCTTGTTTAGAGGAGAACATAATACTCATAGGTAGCTCTTCTACTCTGGGAATCCACACCATTAGAAATTGTCCTGGTTTTGATCTGAATGCAATTGGATCTTTGAACATAAAAGTTTTAACAGTTGGAGATTCTTTGATTTCTTGTTCGATTTTTACAGTTCTAATATGATTAATATTTATGGGCAAGTTTATGAACCTCCATGATATTTTTGTAACCTTTTTTATTCAAATATTTTAAAAGTCCTCTTGTGATTTGTTGAAATATGTTTATACCTTTGTTACCTATAACAGAACCTATTTCAACAGCACAAGCTCCTGCCTGTATATACTCTATTACATCTTCCCAACTAAATATTCCACCACAACCTATAACAGGAATATCTACTTTTTTTGTAATTTCATAAACACATCTAATACCTACAGGTTTTATAGATGCACCAGAAAGACCGCCAATTTTATTACTCAGTATAGGCATTCCGGTTTCGATATTTATCGCCATTGCTCTAATACTGTTTATCGCAGTAATTGCATCTGCACCAGAATCCTGTATCGTTTTTGCAAGCTGTACTACATCAGTAGAGCCTACTCCCACTTTTATAATCACAGGTTTTTTAGTTATATTTTTAACAGTTCTTATAATTTTAGTTACTAGATTAGGGTCATCTCCTACCTCCATCCCCATTTTTGCAACATGTGGGCAGGATAAATTTATTTCATATCCTAAAATATTGAGACTATCGAATTTTTTTATTAATGTGGGAAAATCCTTTTCGCTAGAACCTACCAAACTAACAATTAAAGGAGTCAAGTTATTTGAAATCTCTTCTGAAAATGCCTCTGCTCCAGGATTTGATAATCCAATTGCATTTAAGTAACTCTTTTCATTAGTCGAAATAATCGTAGGACCTTTATATCCTTCCATTGGATCGATGCTTATGGATTTACTTACTATGCCTCCTATGCCAGACCTATATAACCTGTTGAAAATTTCCTGCGAAATACCCAAAAAACCAGAAGCTAGTAATAAAGGATTCCTCAAGTTTATTCCAGCAAAGTCTATAGATAAAATATCTGAACCTGTACTATTTTTTTGTTGATAGTAAAAGGTTGATGTATCTCTCAACTATTCCGATCAATTGTGTATCTTTTGATCTTATTTAGTTGTTCGGTTTTTTAGATTCTATGATTTTTATAACATAACTTTAGTATAATTAAAAATAAAAGAATAGATTAAATATATTTATTATTTTTTAAATAATACTTTTCATTTTTGGATTAATGTGCATATATTATATGTAACCAATATATTATAATATTATCAAAATCGAATCTAATAAAAAGGCTAAAACATCTATTTATATATATTTCTTGCTTATTTTATACACCTTCTAATTAGTAGGGAACATTTATTATTATTTAAATACCTCATTTCATATGAATGTCAAGATTATTCGATCCTCATATTCACATGTATTCTAGAACTACTGATGATTATGAATCCATGTCAAAAGCAGGAATTGAAGTTATCGTTCAACCATCCTTCTGGTTGGGAAGTCCTAGAACATCAGTAGGTACTTTTAGAGATTATTGGGAACATATGATATCGTTCGAGACTGAACGAGCTAAATTGTTTGGAATTGATCATTATGTTTGTATCTCTGTTAATCCTAAGGAGGCTGCACATAGACCTCTAGCATTGGAGGCATTAAATGAAATGCAAGGTTTTTTAAATCGGGAACGAGTGGTCGCAATCGGAGAAATTGGGTATAATTTGATAAACCAATCGGAAGAAGAGATTTTTATTAAACAACTAGAGATTGCAAGATCTCAAAATATGCTTTGTATGATCCATTTACCTCATGAGAATAAAAAAAAAGGAATGCAAAAGATGGAAAAATTATTGAAAATACAACGAAAAGGAAACTACGATAAATCTAAGATATTGATAGACCATAATACAGAGGAAACCATAGAAAAAACATTGGAGCTTGGATTTTGGGCTGGTCTAACAGTCTACCCAATTACCAAATTAAATCCTAGAAGAGCTATGGATATAATAAAGAAACATGGGTCAGAACGTCTAATGATAAATAGTGCTGCTGATTGGGGGATATCTGACCCATTAAGTGTACCTTTGATGGCTAGGGAAATGAGAAAAGAAGGATTTAGTCTTACCGATATAGAAAATGTTACTCTTTATAACGCGTTCAATTTCTTTAAACAATCAAATAATTTTAAATGGAAACTCTAATTTAATAATAATATACTATGTTATACTTGCTTGATGGAATTAGCTTTTAGTACCAATGCTTTCAAAAGTTATTCACTAGAATATGCCATCAGAGAAATTTCCCGGATAGGATATAAAGGGATTGAAATAATGTGTGATATTCCTCACGCCTATCCTCCAGATTTTACGGATAATAATATTCAAGAAACTATTAAATTAATTAGAAATATGAGATTAGAGATTTCTAATCTTAACGCTTTTACGTTATATGCAATAGGTGATGTTTATCATCCTTCTTGGATAGAATCTAGCCAAGATTTGCGAGTTTTAAGGGTAAACCATACCATAAATTGTATAAATTTAGCATCTAAATTAAACGCAAAAAATCTGTCTACTGAACCTGGAGGGCCATTAAATTCCCAAAAAAAAAATATAATCGATAAAGAGACACTTATCCGACTTTTCATTAAAGGCTTAAAACAAACATCAAAATTTGCAGAAGAGAAAGGGATAAAAATTTTAGTAGAACCTGAACCAGGGCTATTGATTGAAACTTCAAGTGAAATACTTAAAGTTTTAAAAATGATAGATTCTGAATTTGTAAAATTAAATTTTGATATTGGTCATTTTTATTGTGTAAAGGAGGACCCATCTACTCTTATTGACAAACTGTCTAATTATATAGAACATTTCCATTTAGCAGATATTTCAAATGATAGAATTCATTATCATTTAATGCCAGGTAAGGGTTCTATTAATTTTCCCGAAATTTTTGATGCTATAAAAAAAATAGGATATAAAGGTTTTGTAACAGTTGAATTATATCCATATCAAGATAGGCCGTCTGAAGTTGCAGAGTATTCTTACGAATATTTGAAAAAACTGATGTAATAAGGTGTGGTCAATTGTTTTAGTTTGTATAGTAATACACGTAAAAGAAATGATATCGCAATTATTCGACAGTCTTAGAATCCTAGCCAAATATACCTATTTCCTTTTCTTTTAATACAGTTTTGATTTATCTGGAAAATTATCACTCATACTGTTTTATACCTGTAATATAAATTGGAAATGGTAATATTAAGATTCTCAAACGTATCTAAAAATGGTTTAGTTACAAGTTTTATTCTCCAGAATTGACATTATCTAAAATTAATATTATATGTTTATAAATCCAAATACTTTTTATCACTCAAAAAGAGCAAATAAACAATTCTTATTGATTATAATCTGTGAAATTACTCTTTTCTTAGTTTATTAAAATTGATTGAATCTTTTAAAAAATGTTCTGGTATCTTCGAAAGTTGGTCAAGTTTCCAATGACAACTCCAACAAAATCCGCATACAACGCAGGTAAATTGGGTTCTAATTTTACATGATTCGCACTCTTTATACCTTTGTGAAAGGGTATCTCTAAGATATTCATGTCTATAAAACAAGCTATTTTGTCCTTTTTTTAATATCTTAGGAGTATTCATACTATTACCTATTATTATTATATAGTTTCTAAACTATATCTTTTTTGGAATTATTTTATTTTTTAATTTACAAGTACTATATTACATAAGATAATAAATTATACAACATATGTCAATTAAGATTTATCTTCTATTCTTATTTTATTAAAATCCGAGCTGCTATAGAGTAGAAGCTATCTATCTACTATCTTGTTTATTTAGCAATATCATTAGTTTATAGCTTAATTCATCCTTGTTTACTTTTATCCATTATTTTGCTCTATTTTTTTATTTGTGTTTACAATGGCATGTATCTATTATAAAGCATAACCTTTAGCCCGGCTTCAATTTTCTGTACACTAAACTTTTTTTGATAACAGGTCTTCTCCAAATACTCTTTTGATTGCAGAAACTACTATTTCAGCAATCCATCTTCTACCTGTATCTTTTAAATCCTTCCATCCATCATATTCTAATTTCTTGATAAGTAGTACTTCATCTCGTCTTAATGGACAACCTTTAACTCTGACTGATGCATTTTTTCTAATCTTTATTGCTGGTTCTGCATTTATCTTGTCAAGTATGTTAAAGTTATGTCTGTTATCATCTGCTTTATCTCAGTACACTTTGTCTATATCATATTTACTTGCTGCTTTTTTTACCAGAGGACCAAACTTTTTTGTATCATGTACATTTCCTTTCGTTATCCTAAATGATACTACTTTCTTTGACTTTTCATCTACAGATATATGCAGTTTTACAAACTCTTTCTTTTCACGTTTCCATTTATCTTCTATGTAATCTCCTTTCTTTGAAATTGTCAAGCCTGATGTATCAACAATAAGTGTTATAGGATCATTATCATCAAAATCTAGATTTTCAACAGTTGGTTTTATTCTTAGAATTCCTCGCCTGATATGAGTAAAGTGTATCTCTTCAATTCTTACATATTATGATAATCCACGTACTATTCCTTGTACAGTACGGTATGGGATCTTGAAACCAATCTTTAGGAATGCTAAAAACTGTATATAATTATCAAAATACTGGAATGGCGCTCCAACTTAACTTTATTCATATTGTTAATTTCCTCATTGGATGATTTGATGAAATCTAAATCTATTAGGACACGTCCACGTTCTATTAAAGATTCATTATAGTCATGCCATGATTTGTTTGTTGGCATATGTTAGAATAGTTGGAAGAAGATGATAAAGATTATGCTACAAACTACAATATCATAACTGTGTATTCAAAAATGAATTGATCATTATACAAGAATGAAACTAATCCAAATATAAAGGAAAGATTACTTTTTGTAATAAAGTAAAATATGATAATACCATTCCTGCTTATGCTTGTGATGAATTACATAAGTCAAATGTCTCATATGGTGTCATATCTTTTTAACTCATAGGTATAAATTTTTGAATAGGTAAAGCTTAAGGTATCCAGAATATCATTGTTGTATGTACTATGTTTCTAAACTCAACTTCACTACAGCACAGAAAAATAATCTAAAATCATTGATGAAAAATACTTCAGAATTTAATATTAGAAAAGCAGTACTGATTGACCTTGAATTTACATATGAAACATGGTATAAGGATAACTGGTTTTACAAATGAGTAAAATAAGTATTTTTACATAATCGCTAACCATGTGTTGGGGGATGCATGTTGTTAGTTAAGGTCTATTTACACCATGATTTTCCCTACATAACAGCCGTTATCTTGCATAAAAACCATGATTTTCCCTACATAACAGCCGTTATCTTGCATAAAAACCATGATTTTCCCTACATAACAGCCGTATTAACAAAATTTCAGCGGATTTTTACAAAACTATTTAAACTTATTGGTAAAAAATACCAAACATTTTAATTTGGTGTTAAAGTAGTGATTTTATCATATTATAGCTTGAATGGTACTCTTGAAAAGTACAATTATTTTTACCCATTATTTGTTTTGGATTCTGATTTAAGTAAAAATTCATCTACAGATATTTCAGGAATCACTTCTGCTTACTATTATAAAATACTATTAAATTATAAGAATAAGTCTGATCAGTTTTTACATTTGCTTACACTAAATAAATCTCAGGAAACTCAAATTGATAGCAAAATTTTTCCGTAATAAATTAATTAATATATCTACCTTGGAAATCGTATTGGTTGATTATGAATAGACTGACCTTGCTATCTGTATTGTGTTTGCTATCTTTCTTTTTTCTTTCTCTATATGTTGCATTTACTCAATTTAATAACTCTTATGTAACTTTGAATTTTGATGAGCTTCTTCTTGTTCAGATAAATCAAATTGCCATTTTTTTACCTTCCATAATGAACAATTTTATGTTGATAATTACTTTTTATGGCAGAGAAATTTTTTGGCCCATAGTGTTGATTTTGTTAGTAGTTTTAGGGGGAAAAGAAGGCAAAAAGACAGCATTAATTACCGGATTATCTATGTTGTTACTTATTCCGGTTATCTCTATAACAAAGGATCTAGTAGAACGGGATCGCCCAGATCTTGAAATAACCGAGTTCACTATACAGACAGATACCTTTTCTTTTCCATCAGGACACGCAGCGCTTGTTTCAGCCGGTGTTGCAGGTGTTTCTGTAATGTTCAGAGGAACAACCAAGAGGACTATGCTATCTATATTCCTTGCATCTGAGGCAGCTTTAGTTTGTATATCCAGAATATATCTAGGAGTGCACTATCCATTAGACATAGTAGGAGGAATATTGCTAGGAGCAGGATTTTCATTTTTTATGATAAGGTTATTCAATTTGCTATATCCAAAAATGTATTTTTTGAATAAAAAATTAGGTTAGGTACCTTAATCTTTTTTTTGATTTAAAGATTACTTTCTACAATTTTTTTCTACTACAATGTTAATAATAAATCAAACAAACTTAATTCTTATTTGTCCTGGTTCGAGGTAGATTCCAGTTGTATTTCATAGCAAGGAGTCTAAAACTAGTAATTATAATTATGCATATTAGCATTGATAAATAATAATTTACATTATAATACAACATTGAATAAAAAATAATAATACCCAAAAAACTTGCAGATGCATATAATTCTTTGACAAATACAAGGGGTATTTCTCTAACAAATACATCCCTAAGTATCCCCCCTCCGATGGCAGTGCTCACTCCAGCCAAAGTCATGGCAATAAAACTTAGACCCAATGTTTCATAAGCAATACTAGCACCTAGGATACTAAATACTCCTAAACCGATGGCATCAAATTTTAAGAATAAATTAACATTTTCTTTAAAGAATCTGTATAAGAAAAATACTAGTAAACCTGTAGAAACTGCAACAATTAGATAAAAAGGGTCTATCAAAATCTTAGGCGGAATTCTATCCAAAATGATATCTCGAATAATTCCCCCAGCTAATCCTGTACTACAAGCTAAAATTACCACGCCAACGATATCCATTTTATGTTCTATCGCCTTTAATGCTCCAGTAACTGCAAAGGCCATAGTACCAAATAGATCTAGAATTTGCAATAATACTGGTACAGAAAATGTAAAGTCACTCAATTAGGATCATATAAAATAAAATAAATTGATATTATTTAAATCCATTCAAACGGATTTATAATAATCTATAATTCTTCAACGCAAGGTCTTGGGAGCCTTTATTCCTTTGTTATTTAAAATCATATACACTTGCGGTAAAGAATAAACAAAGCCAATATGAACACAGTCTGTTTTTTCATCCAATACACATATTAGTTCCCCATTTTTCAAAATCACTTCAACAATTCGATTTTTTTTATTGTCTTTAAGTAATACACGATCACTATCTATTGAAATTTTTTCCATGAATGGAGCTTGTTTGGCGAAAGCTTCATGTTTTATCATCATTTCTTCCATCATACTTGTTAGATACCCAGAGAAACTTGTTATTCCCTTTAATTCTAAATGATTCTTTCTTTTTTCATATATTCTGAAAAATTTATTATAAACATTTTCACTTACAGTTATAGATTTAAAACCGGGTTTAGGCATATAACAATTCCGTAAATAACCGTAACTTATAAAATTTACTATCTTTATAGGTAAATAAAATAACATTCTTTTGATGTCAATAATACCATTATTCTCTATTATTGTGTTTTGGTAATAATATTATAATGAGTTAATCATGAAGACACATAGCTTTTAGGAACATCTTTAGATAATAGAGTTAATTAATAAGATTCTATCCTAGGTCACTACAATCGAATTATAAGATTAGTTTTGCTTTTGGTGATATATGATATACAAATCAGTCAAAATTTTGATAGCGAATATTTATCATTATTTCTTAAGCAACAATCATTCAAGATTTTTACCTCTGTTTTTGAGATTTGTAATTTTAGTATCTGAAATCTATCTGTATGGTTGATGATCTTTAACAGAGTTTTTCTCTGTGTATTACCTTTATGACTATATGTTTAATTATTAAATAGTATTCATATTAATTCTCAATCTTTAAAATTTTAACTTTATTTTTTTATAGTTAGTGAGAAAGTCATTTATCTCAATAACTCTTTAATTGCTATTAAAATTGCTATTTACAATAATAGAAATTTCCATATATTTAAATAGAGCTAAATAGTTAGGATAACCTAATATCTTTACAAAACAGAGACTGATAAAGAAATATGGAAAGTCATAAACATAATCTAGGGTTAAAAAATATGTCGAATTTATCGATATGCCTTATTATGGTATCTGTAATTCTCTCTTTTTCATATTCTTCTGTTTATTCTCAAGTTGATAAAAATACAAGTAGTCTCTCAGACCAGAATACCCAGGAAACAAATTTACAGGAGAAATTTATGGTATTTGTTAATCTCCAACGAATAGATACATACATAGAACTAGCTAGTAAAAATCTGGATTCCGGAAAAATAAATAATGCATTCATTCATTCTTATGTACCTCATAAAAACATTTTTCCAACAATAAAAGAACAATTGAATTCAGTTGATCCATCTCTATCTCTCAAGCTAGAAAGCCAGATAACTGATTTACCAATGTATTTGACCAATTTTAATAACAATCAAAAGGATATAGTTGATAAAATTATTGTTGAAATTCGTAATGATATAAGAGCATTTATTGATAAATTAATTACTGCCGAAAATCTAGATTCTAGTTATTTTCTTCTTCAGGGTTCTCTAGTACTATTGCGAGATGTAATAAATATATCAAATGATCTTCCAAAACTCCATTCGTCTGAAATCAATATGCAGTATGAAAATATTGCAGGACTGTTAAACAAATCAAAAGAACTATTTATTAGGATCTCAGATATATCCAATGAAGACAAAAACTCAATTTTGTCATTGTTTTCCAATGCTGAAAAACATTTAAAAAATAAAGACTTACCATCACTATCATCAACACTTGATTCATTGGAAGATAAATTAATTAATTTATCAAATAATAAAATAAATTCGAATAAAGCCAATGTATATGAAAAATATTTTTCAAACATCCGTTCACTAATACAACAAGCTTTAGTTAACATTCATAACAGTGATTACAAACAAGCAGATAAACTAGTAATATCCGCATACCTTGATAATTATGAATTTCTGGAGGCACCGCTAGAAGAAAAAAATCCAAAATTAATGGTCGACATAGAATTAAGTCTCAGAGAAAATCTTCGTGAATTAATAAAAGGGAATGAATCTCCACAGAACATAGAATTGTTTGTAACCAATGTAATGGACAAAATAGATAAAGCCGAATTATTATTACAAAATGATAAATCAATTTCTTCAAATAATAGGATGTTGAATTCCAAAAATAATGAGGCGAAAAACTTGGCAGATATTGATTTATTAAAGAAGGGATTTGGTACGTTCCAAGGAGAACGAAAAGTTATTGGCGACTCAGATGCAAGTACCCAACAAGGAGTAAGAAGTGATATAGATCAAATCAGAATAAACTTAGAAAAAGTACTAAATTTATATAAAAATGAGCAATACGATGATGCTTTGGCGATCTCTCGATCTGCTTATCTTGATAGTTATGAGAAAATTGAGTTACCTCTTAGACCAATAGATCCGGATTTCACTTTAGAAATGGAAATAAAGTTTGCCGAGCTTAGAAACCTAATTGAACAAAGAGAATCCCCTGAAAAAATTTCAAATACAATTTACGAAATTCGAAAAGGGCTTGATGAATCAGAGATTCTCGTGTCAGGAGTAGGATCTATTGCACCAGGTATCGCTTTTACCGCGTCATTTTCCCTTATATTCAGGGAAGGATTAGAATCTGCATTAATCATAGGAGCTATAACTACTTATTTAGAAGCTTCAAGAAACGATCGGTTTAAACGACATGTGTATTTTGGGATTATAATTGCTGCAGGTGCCACTGCAATAACATGGTTCATAGCTCAGTTTCTTATAGAAATCTCTGGAGTAAGTAAAGAACTTATAGAAGCAATTGCTGGAATCTCCGCAGTAGCTGTTTTATTTTGGGTGAGTTTCTGGGTACTTAACAAAATTGAAACGAAAAAATGGATTGAATTTGTCAAATCCAAGGTTTGGAAGGCTACTGCAACTGGTAGTGCAATGGTTTTTGTATTGCTTGCATTCTTCACCGTTTATCGAGAAGGTTTTGAAACAGTTCTCTTTTATCAAGCGATGTTTTCTTTTGCAAAACATATGGAATTATTTATTATAGCAGGTCTGATAGCTGGATTAGTAGTTATAATTTCAATAGCATTTATCGTAAACAGATTAGGTAAAAGACTACCATTACGGGTACTTTTTGGCGTTACAATGGGAATAGGTGCTTACATGTCTATTACATTCTTAGGAAATGCAATACGTGAATTTCAAGAAGTAGGATATATTCCTACTACTCATTTATTCGGAGTCATTCCGAGGTTAGATGTAAATCTTGCAACCATGACTGGAATACATCCAACTTTGGAGAGCGTTGTAGCACAACTTATTTTATTATCAGTATATCTTGTTGGTTCTCTGTATATTCTTGTTATTCAACCTAGAAAGAAGAAAATGATTGAATCTTCCAGAAAATCAATGTCTGATTTTCAAAAGAAATAACTAGTTTATATCTTGACCAACATTTATATATTAGTCTACCCTAATTAGTTCAGCCTAATTATGTTAACAAGATACGAGGTAACAAAAAATTGGGAAATTGAAAAAAATCTACAAATAACTTTTTTAAAAAACCTCATTCAGAATCAAACATATAAAATTATTTTATCAATAATGAAGTCATCCAAAACAATTTATCAAATACATCATGAAACAAATGTTCCTTTGAGTACTATCTATAAAAGGATTAAAAAATTGGAACTTATGGATGTTGTTTTAATTGATAAAATCAATATCAATTCTAAAGGTAAAAAAAATATTTTTTACAAAAGCAGGTTAAAAACCGTAACATTTACTCTAGATGAAAATGATGTTGATCTTAGTGTGAGATAGTATAAGAATTCTTTGTAGATCAAAATATAATTTTAGGTCGTATAGAGTTAAAGTTATATAAAAAATAATAATTTTCATTAGAAAATGCTTGTTATTAATGTTATCATAATGCTCCAAAAATAGTTTCATATTATTTGTGTACATGGTTATTTTGTGGCTTACAATTATTATTCTTGACATTGATCGAAATAATCAAAATGTTCAATTATGCCATTAAAATACTCAAATATCCATTAGATAAGGATCTTATCTAATGTTGAAAGAAACTGCTTTTTTGAACTTTATAAAGTTAAATAGCTAAAGGATATCGGATTGTTCTGGCAGTTAACATTTAATGTTTTTTTATACCTAGATAACAAATGTGAGAAAATCCAATATCACAAACATGTAACTTTTCTATAATATGTATTAAATACATAATTGGATCAATAATTTCAAAACAAATCCACAATCAGCAAGGCCGATTAGTAATATGAAATATAGAATTTCATCTATCCATTAATTACGGTGCTTTTATGTCCTTGTAATATTACAATTAATCTAATGATAAATTAATTTAGTTCTTAATTACTACAAGATTTCTATCCTGATCTTTAAATAATGTCTGTGAAACAGATATATTATTGTTCATCTCAAATTAAAGCCCTAATACAAAACAAGAATGCATTTCTATAAATACTTGTTATTTAGAGGAAATAATCTCATAGTCAAAGATTAGCAATAGAACATATATTTACAAATACTTTTAATGAACTTAAATATAGTGATATCAATTTTGATAAATTACTAAATAATTGAAATTTTCCCAATATCTCGTCAAAGCTAAACTTTGATATATCAATTTTAACATACAAGTAAAATTTCAAATCTCATTTAACAAAACTATTTCAATCATATAAAATTCATATAATCTTGTAAAATTTTTTGATATGAAAAAAGAGGTTGCTCTAGTGCTTCGCTTCATAGCTTGTTAAATTTTGGAATAATTCATCATTATTAACATTTTGTTGAAAGTAGAAATAGAATTTATAAATAGATATGAATTTGATGTCACCGATATTGGAGTAACATAAAATAACGATTTTTTTGAGCATTTGAACAATTTTCTCGCATAAATCTACTAATAATGTAAATCGTGTTTTAGTTTAAAGTTCTTCTAGTTGCAAAAAAATATCAAAACAAATTAAAATTACTCTAATTATCCTTCGGGATTAAAACCCATATGATAATTTGTCTTTATAATAAATATTTTATCTCCAAAGATTTAATGAGGTATTTTCTACCATGGAATAATTAACTCTCTTCATACCTAATATAAGGAATATATTTTAATAATTCACTTCACGATAATTCTCCCTTTGATATTGCCTTTTTTACTTATTTCCCTCAAATAGTGGCATATCAAAAAAAATTTAATGGATAGGATATTTGAGGATATTTAAAAATATATAAATGAACCATTGATCACGTTATTTAAAAGGGATGTCAGAAAAAATTAGAGTCGCAATTGCTGGAGTAGGAAATTGTGCTTCAGCCATTATACAGGGTATACAATACTATAAATCGATGAAGGAAAAAGATTCAACAGGATTAACCGCATATAATTTGGCCGGTTATACTCCTGAGGATATCGAATTTGTTGCAGCCTTCGATGTATCTGCTTCAAAAGTAGGATTAGATATATCGAAAGCGATTTTTTCTGAACCTAATAACGCAATGAATATAATCCAAATAGATAATTTGAATGTTAAAGTAGCCAAAGGGAAGGTTTTAGATGGAGTCGGTAAACATTTATCCGAGAAAATTCGTATTTCACAAGAACCTGTAGCAGACGTGGCAAATATTTTAAAGAATACTAATACCCATGTTCTCCTAAATTACTTGCCAGTAGGAAGCAGAGAGGCAACAAAATATTATACAGAACAATGTCTTGATGCCGGGGTTTCTTTTATAAATGCCATACCTGTTTTTATCGCTTCAGAATCTAAATGGGATACAGCATTTAGAAATAAAAATATTGTTTGTGCAGGTGATGATATCATGAGTCAAGTAGGTGCCACGGTTGTCCACAAAACTTTAGTAAAGTTATTTATTGATAGAGGTGTTAAAGTTGATTCGACCTATCAATTGAATATAGGAGGTGATATGGATTTTTATAACATGCTTGATACGGATCGTCTAGAAGATAAAAGAATCAGCAAAACAAGCGCGGTAGAAGCTATGTCTCCTTACAATATCCCTATGCGAATAGGACCTTCAGACTATGTAGATTCTCTTAGGAACGATAAAGTGTGTTATATCAGCATACGTGGAAAGAAATTTGGAAATATTCCGATAGAATTAGATCTAAAGTTGAGAGTTGCCGACGCTTATAATAGTGCAGGTATAATGATTGATGCAATACGTGCAACTAAAATTGCACTCGATAGAGGAATATCTGGATCACTAGAAAGTGTTTCAGCATATTGTTTCAAACATCCACCTATTCAAATGCCGTACACAAAAGCGAAGGAAAACTTTGTCGAGTTTGTTAACGGTCAAAGAAATCTTTAAATCTATTTATATATTCACAACAAGATTTAGATGGATATTTACCTAATATAACCATTATCGAATATGGCAAACTCCAAACTCAAGATCTACATCATTGTTATTCATCAGAAGGGCTAGTTTCGTCATCGTTTGCCAACATCCACACTATACAATAAAATAAAAATTTAACTTACTGTATAGATATATTGATTGTTATGATAGCTTAAAAAATGAATTTTGCATTTTTCACAATTAGATTTCTTTGGTTTGAGCATCATTCCACAAGTATTGAAAATAATCTTTTGCATATCCAGCTAATCCTGGGTGTTCTGCCCAAATAGCTATTGGTTCGAATCCACCTTTTTCACTCCTTTCTTCACCTAATAATATCAAGACTTGTTTTTCATCACCGATAACCCCTCCTCCAAACATATTTTCTTTAATCCGTACCTCAGCTATTCTAGATATGGATTTTATTATTTCGATATTGGTACCTTCAGATACTAATACTATTATTTTGATTCCCTTATCATATAATGTTCTAAGGAGAGGTTGTAATGGTTTTGCAATTTCTTGAGCTATTTGTGGCAAAGCGATTAGAAGTTCCTTCTGACTCGTCTGAATAATCTCATTAACTTTGGTAGCTATATTATAGAATCCTCTTACAACCCATATTTCCGGTTTTTCTCTTACTCCGCTTTTTTGATATATTGGCATCAATTCGTTTCTAATTATGTCTTCATTGTACTTTATATCACTCTCTTTTTGTATTCTTATGGCTTCAAGTGCAGTTGAAGGAGACTTGGGAAAAAATTTTTGAGGTCTTGAACTATTTGACTCCAACCATACTTTGTCTTCTAATAGATTTAATACCTCATATATTTTTGAATACGGAACTCCAGATTTTTTGGATATATCAGAAGCAGTTAACGGTCCGTGTTCTAACAATGCTAAATATACCTTAATTTCGTAACTAGTCAAGCCAAGAGTTTCCATTGCTTTTCTTGACTTGTCACTTATATCCATGGGATCAAATTCTTATTTATGTGGTGTAATATAAGTCTGTTCACACTCAAAATTTTTCTCTGGTAGATAAATTATTTCTAAAAAATGGAGAATTGTCTCTAATATACCAATCGACACACAACATAAATTTAATACCATCTTCTGATCAAAATAATCAGTTAAAAATCTAATCAATTTTTATGTTATTGAGCAATGATATTTGTTACAAATAATATTTACTCTTTTCCATGTTCGAAAAAGTTTAGAGCATAGTTACCATAGTTAAATAATCAAATATTAAAATTCTACAAAAACTAGCGAAATTAAAAATTCAATTACGATAGTTTCCTAGTTTTTGAAGATATTTTATTTTGCCATATTGAGCATCCAGCATTTATAGATTTCATACAAATATTAGATATGAGAGAATAATTTTGTAATAATGAGATAGTGGACATTATATATTTCACCATTCAAATTATATCTCCTTATTTTAAACTTCCCTTAACTCTTTGTTAATAAAATTCCATAATTTAATCTAATATTACTAGGATGTATTCCATACTTTGGACTTTTTTTCCAATCTAAAACAATATAGTAAGGAAGGTTTAATAATCGTGCTCATTTTTTTTGGTTATGTCTAATCATGCCTAAATTTAAATCCACACAGGATATTGTAAGGATAATTGATAATAAAGACCAAATTCGTAATTTTGGTGTTATTGCCCATGTTGATCATGGTAAAACAACTATGAGCGATAGTCTCTTGGCTGCATCAGGAATAATTTCTCCATCCGTAGCAGGACAAGCATTGGCTTTGGATTCCATGAAGCTTGAACAGAATAGACAGATGACCATTAGAGGGGCTAATGTAACTCTTTTTTATGAACATGAGGGGAAAGAATATGTCATAAATATGATAGATACCCCTGGACACATAGATTTCACTGGTAGAGTCACCCGTGCTCTACGTGCAATAGATGGGGTAGTTGTAGTATCAGATTCCGTAGAGGGTATCATGACTCAAACTGAAACTGTAACAAGACAAGCTCTTGAAGAAAGAGTCAGACCAGTTTTGTATATCAATAAAATTGATAGATTAGTTAAAGAACTCCGTCTTGATCCACCCGCAATGCAAAAATGGTTATCAAATATTATCGCAGAATTTAACAAACTTGTAGATTTATACGCTGAACCTGAACTTAAGGATAAATGGAAAGTCAGTATCCAAGGAAACACAGTAGCTTTTGGATCTGCAAAAGATAGATGGGGTTTTAATTTCAAAGTAGCCCAAAAAAAAGGATTTAGCTTTAAAGATGTTTATGACGCCTATACTTCTGATGATCCTAATAACATTAAAAAACTTTCTGAAAGAGCACCTCTTCATGATGCAGTTCTTGGAATGGTAGTTCAACATCATCCACCTCCTCATGTTGCCCAGAAATATAGAATTCCAAAAATATGGCCAGGGGATCTTAATTCTGATATTGGAAAAGCGTTAGTTAACTGTGATGAAAAGGGTCCTGCTGTTATGATGGTAACTACAATAAACGTTGATCCACAGGCTGGTAGAATAGCAACAGGTAGGTTATTCTCTGGAACAATTAAAGATGGAGATGAAATATATCTTATTGACGCAAAAAGATCTGGCAAAGTACAATCTGTAAATATTTACATGGGTAATACTAGGGAAATCGTTAGTGTATTACCTGCAGGAAATATTCCGGCGTTGTTGGGTTTGGATTATGCTGTTGCGGGAGAAACCTTGTCTACTGTTAAGAATATTGTAGCTTTCGAATCCATCAAATATGTTTCAGAACCAGTTGTGACCATAGCGGTAGAACCAAAACATCCAAAAGATTTGCCTAAACTTGTAGAAGCGCTCAGAAGAATTACTGTTGAGGATCCAAATCTTATAGTGAAAATAAATGAAGAAACAGGTGAAACCCTTTTAGCCGGAATGGGTGTACTGCATTTAGAAATAGCCACATCCCTTATCCAAGAGGCAGGTTTACAAATTACAACTTCTCAACCTTTGATCAATTATCGAGAAACTATTCGCTCACGCGCTGGACCTATAATGAGTAAGTCTCCAAATAGACATAACAAAATTTTCATGCGAGTCGAACCTCTCAAAGACGAAATAATAGAGATGATAAAAACAGGACAAATACGCGAAGATATGGATAAAAAAGAACTCGCCAGGATCCTTAGAGAAAAAGGATGGAACGCGGAAGAAGCTCGAAATGTTAGTGCTATAGATCCATCTGGTAACATGTTAATAGACGAAACAAAAGGTGTTCAATTTATACAAGAATCTATGGATTCAATAAAGTCAGGCTTTGATGATGTTATTCACTCCGGAGGGCTAGCACGTGAAACACTCAGAGGAGTAAAATTCGTTTTGAATCACTTTGTTCCTCATGAAGACCCAGCACATAGAGGTTTGGCCCAATTAATGCCAGCAACTAGAAGAGCCATGTTGGGTTCTATGTTAACAGCTGATCCTGTTTTACTAGAACCAATATTAGGAATAGAAGTGAAATGTCCTCAGGAACAAATAGGTACAGTTGCTGGTATCTTATCAGGTAAAAGAGGAAAATTATTGAATGTCGATCAGAAAGGTGTAATAGCTATTATGCAAGGAGAAGTCCCAGCATCAGAAACATTTGATCTTTCAGAAGCAATGAGAGGGGGTACCGCAGGAAAAGCTATGTGGAGCACATATTTTAAAAGCTGGCAACCTGTTCCTCAATCTGTTTTTAAAAATTTAATTGCTGATATTAGAAAACGAAAAGGGCTCAATCCAGAACCACCAAATCCAGATGAATTTATCGACAAAGAATAATTTTTTTTTTGATATCGTTTTCTTTTTTATTATTATATTATTAAATAATATACAACCATCTTCTAATTCCAGTGAACCAAACTAGTAGCTTTTTCATGCAATTTTTTATTAAATAGTTTTATATCTATGTCTTTAAAAGGTTTAATCTTTCCTAGACTGTGAGGTTCTTCACCTTGATCTATTGTAGATTTATTTCTTAATTCTTCAAGTATCTTTTCTTGTAACTTTGGATGGCAAATCTTACTATGGTAAATACATCCTAGAGAACCATTAATCATCTCTTTTAGATGTGCATCTCCTTTTTCCTCATGGAAATGTGGATTTCTTGTTTCTACCTGCATCACTTCAACCCCTTTATCCATTGCATCTTGATTATCTGTGGGTAAAATTCCTCCAAACTGCTCTAATAAATTAACTATTTCATATGTTTCAACAGAGAACCCAGAAGAAAAATTCATTAATTCAGCCAATTTTAGAGAGATACAATGTTCACCTGAGTTTCCTGTCCGTACTACTTCAGTTTCAAAACCAGTATAATATGAAATTAGGGAATTTAAATAATGATTAGTAATTTCGGAAACCCTGCCCCATTTTGAAAAATATATTCCGCTTTCCGAGATTTTCGGTTTATAAATCCAGGATACTCTAATCATTTTATAAGGTGTATTAGCCATGGCTATTCCAGCAGAAAATATCTTTACATATTCATTTACCGCTCCTGGAACATAATTATCTCCATCTATAAATCCAACATAATCTTTTTTGGCCATTTTTGCAAGTAACATTCCCAATATCATACCTTCTGCCTTGCCGTTTCTGACTAGCTTATCCTGATCTAGCAAGTCTGTAAATCCCACATCTTTTAATGTCTCCGCAACTCCTTCGTCTCGCTGATGGAGAATTAATGCATTCTTATTAGCAAATCTATTAAATTGCTGCAATGACTCCCTTTCTAATTTATATCTGTCAACTGGCTGCCGAGGACTATTAGACAAAATTATGGTCATACAATCATGAGGAATCCCGCTCAAGACTCCTTCTAATAACTTTAATCGTTCATTTCTTATAGGAATTACAATTGCCATTTTACTTTCGATTTCTGAAATCTGTTCATTTCCTATCCCTACTATATGCTCAGACAATTTTTTACCTTTTTCTAACCCAGAATCTAATTCAAATACTCTTTGAACACCGTGCAGGCTGATAGAACCGAATCTTTCAGTGTATCTAGGCAAATCCAATTTCATGTAATTATCACCTCTATCTGGTATCTCATAAGTCTAATTGTAAGTAATAGTATGATATAAATATCAATTTAATATATGACAAATCAAAAAATTTTGTTAATTGTAAAACTCGTTTAAATTCGGTGTCTTCCAAACTTGTCTGCTTTTATCAACTTTTATTGGTTTTTCTTTTGAAATTGATTCTTCCTTCTCTAAATCTCTAAGTAATTTTATCAAATTTTTTTCATCTATTATTTCTTTTAAGATTCTTTCGATCGTCCTGTCATCCAATATAATCTTACAAAGAATATGTTATTTAACGAATATTGCATGAAATATTACAACATTCTTCAATATTCTTTTCCATATAAATTTTCAAAAGAAAGTTATATATTTCTAATTTCAGTGCAGTTAAAAAATTAGTAATGAATATCTTAAAATAAATATAATTAATTTGTATAATTTATGTTCCTGCTCATTCTTTTCGCTATTAAGAATGGTGTAATTACCAAAATCGGAATACTTGCTGATATAAATAAGATCTGAAAAGATGCTAACGCTGAAATTGATGTTGTACCGACAGCCACACTAAATATGGCAGCGATGATTGTCCCAGCACACGTAGGGCAACCAATAAAAAGACCACAGGTAGCACCAATTCCTCCTATTATACCTTCTCTTTTTTCTTTTATTTTTTTAAGAGCATAAACATATAGTGAAATATTAAATCCTACTAACATAGAGACAATTAAAACCAAAAGAAGATTTAATGGAATAATAAACATAAAAAAATATGGAGTTAAATAAACATACATCATAGGAACATAACCTACTGCACCACAACAAGGAATAATTTTGACCGAAGGATAATGATTGTTCGATTCTGAAATCAACATCTCTGGATCATATACAAATATTTGAGATAAGAAGCTAAATACAATTCCATACCCAACCGCAGTAGGTATGATTAACAAGGAATATTTCTTGCTTTTTTTAAAGGGTTCAGAAATAAATGTAATTAGATCTTTATTTAGATAATTAAAAGTATATAGCTTCCAGATACCTAAACATATAGCAACTGATGAAATAAATGTGATTAACAACACTGCTATAGATAGGTTAAACAAAGAGTCGGTAAAAAAGATAGAATCATTTAGATATGGATTTGTAAGACCTGCATAGATGAAAAACGAGATAACTATTGACATAATAGCTAGTAGAATAATCCTGAAACCTTGAATACGAAAAATTGTTTGAATTTTCAACAGTCTGTTTATAGTGATAATATCAACCACAATTATTTTTTATGATGTTATAATCATTAGAAATCTAAAAAATTAAAACAACACTTATGTTTTAGATTGTGTATAAAAGATCATGAGTAATCACTCTTCTGATGATGATTATATTGATGTCGAAATCTCAAACATTGGTTACGTAGATAATCTAGGACTAGAGGGCTTTCTTGTGCTGAAATCAATGGATGGAAAAGAATTTCCCATTAATGCTTTTTCTGGAGAAGTGGCTAAACATATTCTTCGATTTAAACAAGGTGATAAGACCACTATACCTACAATCTATAATTTAGTGGAAGAGATAGCTGTACTCCAAGACCTGTTGCTAATGGAAACAAGGATATATCTGAGCGGCTCTTTATTACGCGCAAACCTGTATTTTAGAGGAAGAAAAGATACATTAATCTTGAGGAACTATCGAGCATCAGACGCAATCGCCCTTGCATCATATTATGAAGTTCCAATTAAAGTTAGAAAAAATCTTTTCGAAGAAACTATACAACAATAGCATTTGATTTTCTACATACTATATATTTTGTATATTCTATTCTTGACGATCATGTAGACTAGTACATTCTTTATATATATTAACAACAATTGATAATTTTTTCTAGGATTATATATGTTGAATTTTGTAGGCGAAATAACCGATCCCATTCATAAATATATAAGAATTACAGAAGTTGAGAAGGAGTTAATTGACTCGCATGTTTTCCAAAGACTGAGAAAAATTAGACAATTAGCCGGTGCCCATTTGGTTTATCCAGGTGCTCACCATACAAGATTTGAACACTCCTTAGGAACTATGCATTTAACTGGTTTAGCCGCGCAAAGCCTTCTTGATAAGGGATACATCGTCAAAAATGATCAGATTGAGATTTTAAGATTAGCTGCACTACTACACGATATTGGCCATGGTCCTTTCTCTCATCTTTTTGAAGAGGTTCTTTTGGTGAAAAATACACATGCTACTAGTCATGAAAATATAGGAAAAAAAATCATTAGAGAAACTATAATACATGATATCTTGGCAAAATATGGTTATGATTCTAATTATATAGCTACAATATCTTTTGGAGAATCTGCTGTTATTTTTTACAATGAGTTAATTTCAGGAGCTCTCTCTTCAGATATAATGGATTACCTGCCAAGAGATAGTTTTTTTACTGGTGTAGAATATGGGAAAATAGATTATTATCGTTTAATAAGTTCACTTGAGGTACTTTCCAATGGTCATTTAGGGATAAACAAATCAGCAATCAATTCACTTGAATCAATGCTGATTTCTAGATATCAAATGTTCAAGGCAGTATATTTCCATAAAACTGTACGATCCGCGGAAGTAATGTTACTGCATTCTCTTCTAGAAGCAGACTCACAAATGCATTTTTCATCTCTTTCAATTGATGATTATATAGAATATACCGATGAAAGTATAATAGATGCCATATGTTCTCTTAAATCTGGTCGTGCAGTAAAATTAGCTAAAGATTATAAATATAGACAATTGTTGAAATGTGTTTATGAGAAATTTCTTCAAAATAAGAATAAAACAGATGATATAGACTTAACAAAAAAACAGAATATACTCAAAAATAAAATAAAATCCCTTGACATTCAAAATGATCTAATATTCATAGATGTTTCTCGAACTCCTTCTATGCCTTTAACACCAACAAAACAGGAATTGAATTCAATATTGTTGGTAGATAAAGACTCGGAATTTGAAACTCCAATCTCTGAAATCCCATTAATTGATTCAATATCTGGATTTTTAGATATGATAAGGGTATATACCACTGATATTAATAGGGATAAACTAGAAAAGGCTTTAAAAAATATTGATCTATTATCTGATGATTAAACAATGAATAATTTAGCTAGAAATCGTGTAGTGATAAAATTAAGTGGAAGTGTTTTTAACATGAATGATAATCAAACACAAGCTGAAGTTTTAAAAAGATATAGCTCTATGTTGGTTCAAGTCAATCAGACTATTCAACCTGTTGTAATTGCTGGTGGAGGAAGCATTGCAAGGTATTATATTCAAATTGCAAGAAATTTAGGTTTAGACGAATCTAGTTTAGATCTGATAGGGATAGATGTATCTAGATTGAATGCTAAACTACTGATTTCATCATTAGGGGAATATGCTTATCCAAATGTTCCAAAATCATTGGATGAAATAAGTAATTTTGTGGTTAGTAATAAAATTATAGTAAGTGGCGGATTGCATCCTGGTCAAAGTACAAATGCTACAGCAGCACTTATAGCTGAAAAAATAAGAGCAAAAGAATTTATCAATGCTACAGACGTGAACGGAATCTACGATATGGATCCAAGAAAGAATAAATCAGCGAAATTATATGAAAAAATTACATTAAAGGAGTGTGTAGACATGTTATTAAATGGAAGCTCAATGGCAGGAGAGTACGATCTGATGGACATAGTAGCTTTAAAAGTGATTGAAAGATCTGCAATTAATACTCGAGTAATACTGTCATCACCCGAAAATATCATAAATACTCTAGAGGGGAAAGAATACAAAGGAACGGAGTTAATTTTAAAATAGATTATTAGGATACGGTCTTAATCTCCCCTTCATATCTAGGCATTCCATCATTTGTCATTTTTTGAATAATTTTGTTTCCTTCATTAATATTCATAGGTTTGGATTGTGCTTTAGCAAACCCTTCTGCATCACATATCATGATGATCATCTCATTACCATTAGTTAATCCTCCTACTAACATTTCCTCACCTACTGGTTCAAAACCAGAATTCCCTGTCTTGATTGTATAGGTGAGCATAGCGTAACCTGTATATTCAAATAATTTCATTTGTGCTTTTTTTGATCTTTCTTTTCCTATATACGCAGCTTTATGATATTGCATAACAGTAATGCCTTATTTCTGACTTAATATTTTTTTTTGATCTAATTGTTCCATTTTGTAAAGATAATCTAAAAGAATATTACCATTGTTTAACACTTAAATTGTTAGTAAGTATTACATTAATCAGGAAAAACGATGCTCAATATGGAACACTACCTGTTGCAAATTCCAGGGGGATTTGAATGGATATTCATTATTGTAATAATTGTAGTTTTGTTTTTTGGAGTTAAAAAAATTCCCGAATTAGCTAAATCCTTTGGAAAAGCTTCAGCAGAATTTGAGAAAGCTAAATTAGAGGCTAAGAGAGAGCTTGAAAAGTATAGAAATGAAAATCCAAACGTAGGAAGAGAGAAACTAGAATCTATTGCGGATACCTTAGGAATTGACTATACAAATAAAAACGATGATGAATTGAAACAAGCTATAGAAAACGAAATTAACAAAAATCAAAATAAATGATCGAATATTTCATTCCAATTTTTCGATAAACATTTTATTGGCGTATTAATAAAACTTTTTTACTCTATGACATCTGAAAAGGATATCTCTGATATTGTTAGATGCTATGATCACAAAAATATTAACTTGGGTGTTTTAGGAAGCCATTCTGCATTAGAAATAATGGATGGTGCTACTGATGAATCGATAAAAACAGTTTGTATATGTCAAAAGGGTAGGGAGACACCTTATCTAAGATTTAAAAGGATTTCTAATAATATCATAATTTTAGATAAATTTAAAGATATTTTAGATCCATCGTTCCAGCAAAAACTCAGAGATCTCAATGTCATTATGGTTGCTCATAGGGCATTCTCTGTGTATTTAGGCTATAATAACATAGAAAATCATTTTTTTATACCTATTTTTGGTAATCGAAAGCTTTTGAAGGCCGAAGAAAGAACATATCCAAAAAATCAATATTATTTGTTAAATCGATCTAATATTAAACACCCTAAAATATACAAAGATCCTTCTAAAATCTCAGGTCCTTCTATTGTAAAAATCCAAGAGGCCACTAGGAAATTAGAACGAGCATTTTATTTCGTATCATCTTACGATGATTTTTTGGAAAAAACAGAAAATAGAATCAGAAGCGGTCTAATAAGTAGACACGACGTCGAATCTGCATTAATAGAGGAGTACATTATAGGCACATATTTCAATTTTAACTTTTTCTATTCTCCTATGAAAAATGAAACCGAATTCTTAGGTATAGAAAGAAGATTACAAACAAATTTACATGATTTCACTTCCTCACTAACTGCAAAACAACAATTAGAATTGGATATAGAATTACAAAATATAGAGATAGGACATACACCAGCTAGCATACGTGAATCTATGTTAGAAAAGGTTTTTGAAATTGGTGATGCATTTGTAAACGGAGTAAAAGAAGAATATAAACCAGGGTTAATCGGACCATTTTCTTTACAGAGTATAGTAACAAAAGATTTAGACATTTATGTTTATGATGTTTCTTTTAGAGTTCCTGGTAATCCTATTTTATCTACTACTAGTCCATATACAAAATACTATTATGGATATCCTATGGGAGTGGGACGAAGGATAGCAATAGAAGTAAAACAAGCGATTAAAGAAAATAGAATAAACGAAATAGTAACATAAATGACTTTTCATTTATACATTAATAATTTTTATAAATCAAGCAATAGAACTATAAATTATTTTTATTATCTCTTTGAAATTTTTAACTGAAAAACAAGGAACTTCATATCGGTTTTTAGGCGACTGTAAACTAAAGATAGAATCATTTAATCTAATCGTCATCATTCCTAATTTATTTCCATAGTATATATCACTGTTCAATCTGCTTCCAATTAAAACGCAATTAGAGGGGATAACATTTGCTTTTTTAATCAAAACTAATAATATTTTCTCCTTCTCATCTTCACCTCTTATATCTTCATGAAAACTTAAAACAAACTTAAATAAATCATAAATATTATATCTCCTCAGCAATTCCGAATACTCTTCATGATAGGAAATTAGACCTAGGCAATAATTTTCAGACAATTTCTCTATTGTCTTTCTTACGTCACAGTTTACAAAGCTATATTTTTTTCTCTTATCCCGTATTTCGGTTTGGATTCGAGTTAGGATAATTTTGTCATATCCTGTTGGTAAAGTTAGTTTACAAATTTCACAAATTATTTCCTCAAAACGTCCTGTTGGTATTTTTTTTGTTTGAATAATATTATTCCTTAACGCCATGTAATTCCTAAAATCAATTCTCGCTCCAAATCCGTTTATTTGTTCAAAAATCTTTTTATCAAAGTATTCAATAAAATTCCATTCATTTATTAGAGTCTGATCTGAAGAAAAAATTAAAAAAAGTTTTTCCATATAGTCTCATAATTCAATAACTTTAATATTCTCTACTGAAATAAACTTTATTCTAATATTGCTAGTTAAAATAAAATAGAGATAGAAATATAATGAGAGTGATAAATATTAATGAAGATCGGAATAATCTCAGATTCTCACGATGACATAGATAACGTAAAGAATGCAATAAAAATTTTTAATTCTAATAATGTAGATTATGTCTTTCATGCTGGTGATTATGTTTTTCCTGGAATTGTGCTTGAATTTGGAAATCTAAATAACGATATAAAATTAGTAGGAGTACTTGGTAACAATGACGGAGAAAGAGTGGGAATAGCAAACAGCTTTAATTCTATTTCTGGTGATCTCAAATGGGATTTCGGTGAGTATGAAATTGAAGATCTTTTAATTGGCATTTATCATGGCACAAATAGTATTTTAACAAATTCATTGATGTTAGGAAATAGATATGATATTTTGATTTATGGACATACTCATAAAAAAGACACTAGGAAAATCCAAAATACCCAAATATTTAATCCAGGAAGTGCTCATAAAAAACTTCAGAAGGATAATTCTAAATATGGTGCATCAGTAATTATTTATGATATACGACAAAAAAAATGGGAGTTTTTTGGATTAAATAAATAAATATTTTAAATCACATATACTTTTTATAAAAACTTTTTATAATCCCGCGTGTGTATATCTATGAGTAAATAACTCTTCTTCATAAATTGTTTTGTAACCACAGATTTCGCAAGATAAAAATCTAGTGAGCTTTTCTAATTCTATTTTTTTTGCAACTATGATGATATTCTCAAATTCAGATATTTCATAACTAGATAAATTAGTATCATTTTTGAAAAAATCCATGAGGATATTTTTGATTATTTTTTTAAAACCTGGTAAATTATCAGACTTTAGATTAATTGTAATATCAGCTTGATCTACATTTAATTGTATATCATAAATATTTAAAAGCTTTCGTTTTCTCAATTCCATAACTAATAAATTAAATATTTTTTTTGCAAGTTCAACATTTCTTGCAAAATCTATTTGTAACGAATCTTTCATTTATATACAATTATAAAAATAAAATTTAATATTTACTATTACTAAACAATTTAATTTGTTTTGTTATTATATGTCAAACATAATTAAGATTTATTAAAATAAAATAGTTTCGAGGGCTCTGTTCATATAAGCAGTAAAATCTATAGCTAAGAATATTCTAAATATGATATGAATAAAATCAAATTTGAAAGGAATAAAACCTCTTCCTTTATTGTACTATATTCTCTTTACCTGTACTTTCTTGGTTAAAGTTTACGAAATGCATCTAAAGCATTGATTATATTTAAAGATGAGAAAAGAAGTCATGTGTCTGTTTGGAATTGGATACAAAGGTTTGGTTCCTGTCAGATCTACAAAAGAAAAAGAGTAACTGCTTTCATAATAGACGAAACCATCATTCAGATAGGACATAAACATTTCTGGTTATGGTCTTGTATTGAACCAGTTCAAATTCTGTGCTTGGAATCTATCTCTCAGGATAGAAACATGCTTGTAGCTGAAAAATTCATCAGATCTCTTGTATCCAAATACGGTAAACCCACCATCTATACTGATGGTGGTACATAGTATGATCAAGCATGCAACACAATTGGATTAAACACTATTTGCATTCTTCAATAGAGAAAAGTTTGATGGAAAGATTAAATCAATACCTGAAAGATCGTATAGAAAGTTTTGATGATTACTATCCATGTATACAAGATGAATATAATTTATTTCATGTACATAACTGGATACAATTATGTGTTTCTATGTACAATGATACCATATCAAATAATAATCATTTTGAGTTAGAAAAGGAGGTGAGTATTATCTTAAATTAACATCTATGAAAATCTTTATCTGTATCAGGCGCTCCTTATGTTCCTGTTAACCTTAATTTTCTATTATAATTCATCATATTAAAAATTATCTAAAATAGCTTTTGCTATACATGTCACTTTCCTTTCATTTTTCTTTTTCATTCTTTTTATTTTCTTATTTTTTAATTCGGCTAACAGGCGGCAAACATCTATTCACCTTCTTTAAGAGGTAGTAGTATAGCCGCTCGGATATTGGTTCAGTCAGAGCCTCACTCTCATACGGAGTATGTTAATTTTGAACCTACCCTGTATACAAAAGGAAATGGTACCCAATAAAGATTTTCATATAGTCAGAGCCGTTTCGAGTTTTATTTTTTAATCTCACAAACTCTAAGATTCTTTTTTTTAATTAACATACAAAATAGAAATGGCTAGAATTCTCGATATTAAATAAGGTCAACTTTGTTTTTCTAATATAAAGTTTTTAAGAGTATTATTTGAAATACAGTATTATTCTAATGTTATAAGATTTAATCGTAATAATTCATAGTTTGTCTTAACTTTTATTATTGTTATACTAAACCATCAATATTGAGCTGATTTAATAATGGTTTAATTACTGATAGTATTTCTTTTTCATCTAAGGTTGTTTTCTGGTTTATATCTAAGAGTATTGCTAACATATTTCTATCCTCTCTAGAGGTACAAATAAAATTATTTATTATATGAAATCTACTTTTATTAATAGCAATCCAATCTCTCCATTCTCTTACCCTTTTGAGACTCATTTCTAAATTGGAAATTGTTTGTTCTAATCCTATGTATTCAGAATCTAAAAGATCTAATCTAACCATTGGAAGCATTATATGCCCTCCAACCACTGGGTCTTTATTTTTATTCATTTTAAATATGATGTCATCTTCTATTTCTTCTTGATCTTTATCAATATTGTATCTAGGATAATAATATCCTGTAAGTCTTTTTTCCCAATCATATATCTTATAAACTGTCTCCTCATATTCACATTTCCAACTTTTTGTTTTTATCTTATCGAACATCAATAATTCATCTACTTTTGAAATAAAAAATATATCGTTATACATTAAATTATTTTTATTTGTAGATCTGATTTTCTCAATTGATATTGATTCATGTAGCGATCCAATTTTGCAATAATTTCCAATTATAATAAAACACAATAATTCAAATAATACTTTGTAAAAAGAAAGATTGAATGCTAAAAAATGATTTAACTAATAAATTAAAGTCTAGATTATTTTATTTATTTTATGGATTTCTATTTTTGGTATTATCTTTCTATTTTTTGAATTCTGGTTTTTGGTTTGAATCTATCAATGTACAAGCATCAAATGATCCTATCTCGAATCCTCAAGACAACTTTTTACTAAATGATTCGATTCTCCCTGATATTTTCACCAAAGTTGAAAAGTCAGTAGTAAAGGTTACACAAAATGAATTACAAAATAATTTTGCAATACGATTAGGTTCTGGTTTTGTATATGACACTAAAGGACATATAATAACAAATTATCATGTTATTGCACCTTTAGATGACAGACTCAAGGAATTCGATATAACTTTTTCTGATGGAAATACATATAAAGCACATTTAGTAGGAGTCGATCCTTTTACCGATCTAGCAGTTCTTCAAGCGATCGATATTCAATCTAAAAACTTAATTCCATTATCGCTTGCTGACTCTTCGCTGCTTAAAGTAGGGGAAACAGTAGTTGCTATAGGAAATCCATTTGGTCTATCTGGTTCTATGACCGTAGGTATAGTGAGTGGCTTAGGGAGATTACTTCCTTCATCAGAAGAAAATATGGAAAACACCCAAGACAACAAAATCGTACCCTCATTTTCTATTCCTGATATCATTCAAACAGATGCTGCAATTAATCCAGGTAATTCTGGTGGACCGCTCTTAAACATCAAAGGAGAGGTTGTAGGAATTAATACTGCAATTTTTTCTAACACAGGAGTATACTCTGGTGTCGGATTTGCTATTCCCTCTAATACGATAAATAAAGTAGTACCAGTTTTGATAAACGAAGGTGAATATCAGCATCCTTATCTGGGAGTAGTTGGATTGGATGTATCTACCAAAATAGCAGAGTTTTTTGGATTAAAGGATACTAAAGGATTTTTAATAACTGATATTGCTACAGGGAGTCCAGCGGAGAAAGCAGGTTTAAAGAAAGGCACGTTTTTGGTAAATTCAAATGGCGAAATCGTCGAGTCAACAGGAGATATAATATTGCAGATCGATGATCAACCCGTTAGAAAAATAGATGATATATTGACATACCTTGAACGAGAAAAAATAGTTGGAGATAATGTTGAATTAACGATTTATAGAAATGGAGAATTAAAAAATTTTGATTTAGAGCTTACAGCTAGGCCTACACACAAGAATTTTGTTACAACGATAAATCCAGAGTCTGCTGGCTCATCACCATTAGAGGGTGAAGATGTCAACAAAGATGATCAGAGTACTACAAATAAACTTTATGAGACTTGTCTATTTTTAGCAGGAAAGGGTATTTGTGATTTCTTTTTCCAAAGATGATTAGTCTATATTCTTAATAATCCTCTTTTTTATTATCGACTGAAAATTTAAAACTCAAATTTAAAAGTGGAGAATTAATTTGGCTATGTTCTATAAATTTGCGAAACCCAGATTCAGGATCCGAATATAGTTAAAAAATTATCCCCAGAATTAACCAGGTTTAGGGAATTACAAAATAAATTTTAAACTGATGACATATATATAGCAAATGTTTATTTATTGTAGTACAGAATTAAACATTTTACATACATTTTAAATGAGAATATATATCAATAAAGAGTATAAAAATATTGATCATTGCATACTATGAATAAACTCCCAGATTATTAACAGGAATCTCATGTTCATAATTGAATTTTAATTTACCTTCCTCAAATAGACTAGAAATTTTTATTAACCAATACAGATGACTTTTACAATAATAGAATATGATAAAAATTTACAAAAAAGGGTTCTAAATTTGAGTTTATTATATAAATAGAGCTTTTATATTTTTATTGTAATGATGACCTCTATTTTTAAATTATTTAGTTATTCAATTATAGGAATCTTCTCAATATCATTATTATTTAATAATATTTTTGGAGAAAGTTCAGAAATCAGTGTGATAGTAAAAATCCTAGATGTTGAACAATATTTAGGTGAGACATGGAATATTAATGCTCAATTAAGAGATAAGATTAATGATTCAGAAATAGCACGAGACAAAACAAATTTCACAGTAACTCCAAATCAGACAATTCAACTTATTATTCCATTATCTAATTTTACAGAAAATCTTAATAACACGTACATTTTAGCAGATGCTGCTTCAACATTAGATGATATAGATGTATTCGGTACAATAGAGTCTCCTACTAACGAAGATAATTTGATTACCTTAAATTTGACCAAATCAAGTTAATAAAAAAAATCACCTCAGCTTTGCTTAATTGAACAAAGGAATGATTTTATTATTATCTACCATGCTTTTCTTGCTGTTTCCCTGATATGGTAATATAGATATTGTTGAGCATATCCAGAATATTCCCCAAAATAATTTCTAATTCTATTACTTATGGCATCATATTGATTTTTAGTCATTTTACCTGTTGAGAATGAATTTAAATCACCATCAAAATACCAAGAATAATTCTCTAGTAAAGATCTATAAATCCAAATATCTATTGGAAATGCATTTAATTTGTCAAATGAGAATAAAAGAATACAATCAGCGGTTTTATTTCCAATTCCATTCAATCTAAGGAGCTCAGTCTTGGCTAGTTCATATGACTTTTTTCCAATATCTTCAAAATTTATTGTTTTAGTTTCAATATCCTTTGCCACAGATTTTACAAATTTTGCTCTGTATCCTAAGCCGCAAGATATTAATTCGTTAATACTCGCATTGCTTAATTCCCTTACTTGAGGAAAGAGATCAAATTCTATTCCATCGTAGGATATTTTTTTTCCAAATTTTTTTGAGAGATTATTTAACATTTTCCTAATTCTTTTCATATTTGTATTGCTAGCACAAAGAAAAGTTATAGTACATTGAAAAGAATTTTGTCTTAGTACACGTAATCCCTCGTATTTTTTATATATACCATTAATAATTTTATCCCTAGATAGAGTATTTTTTAAACTTTCATCATCATCATCTAACCTAAAGAAGAGCTTTTCCCAATTCTCTTTCCATGGATAAGATTGAAATTCAATTTCCCTCCATTTTTTTCCCCTTTGATTATTCTGATTTCTATCTAAAGATTGTTTTTTTAAGGTGAATTTCAAAACTTTCTGACCATCTATTCCGTACCAAGAATCATTATATTTTTGCCAAAGAAATACCTGACCGCTATTAATACTTTTTAAAGGATCAAAAAATTTATTATTTTCAGTATATATTTGCATCTTTTAATTCAATGGGATCGCTTAATAGATTCCAATTTTGTTGATTTTTGTTAAATCATTTTGGAGCATTTCAATTGTTTTGGGAATTTCTTTTACGGCACATTCGATACAAAAATATTGCAAAGACAAAGGATAGAAAAAGTACATACTATTAAGTAATATGTCTTTTTTACATTTAGTGCATTTTTTAAGTTTAAATGGATCTGTATTTTTTGTAATCAAATATTCTTTTATAACATCTATTTATTTTAAATCTATTCTTTTCTACATGATACAAATAATCGGAATTCTATTTCTCATCAATAACATTACAATTTATAGGTATCACCTGCATTAGGAGCAAATGACTCATACCCATATTTTTCAGAGATTTCTTCAGAAAACTTGACACATACATCATTGTCTCCATGTACAGCGAGAACAGTGGGATTACCTTTTACTCTATCTAATATCTCGAATAATTCCTCTCTACTATTATGACCAGAAAATTCAAATTGTTTGACTTGTGCAAAACATTTTTTTATTTTTCCATTCATTTTGAAAGTTTTTTTTTCTAACAATAATCTTCCTGGTGTATTTTCTCCCTGGTATGATACTAAGGCGATGCCATTCTTATCCGAATTCATTAAATTTTGCATATAGAATATTGCCGAACCTCCTACCAGCATGCCAGCAGGAGAAATTATTACACAAGGTTGTTTTATAACTTGTTTTCTCCTTTTCCAATCTCGAATCCATTCAACATTTTCTATTGCATTTTTAAAAAGTTCCGAGTCCCTTAAGAATTCTGGATATTTGGATATTATCTCATTTACCTTTAGGGCCATTCCGTCCATTACTACTTTATAGGGAAAGTTAGCAGCTTTAAATACACAAGCAATTTCTTGTGATCTTTCTACTGAAAAAGCAGGGATAAATAGCGTACCATCATTTTCAACAATATCATAAGCAAATTCTAAAAGTTCTTTTTCTGATTGCTCTCTCTGCTTTTGATTAGTTTGTGAATATGTGCTTTCTATTATCATCATATCTATTTCTTCAAAGTCTAAGTCTGCAGGTCTTAACAATTTTGACCCTCTCGTATTAATATCTCCAGTATAAAAAATTTTTTTACCTTTACATTCTACAATTATAGATGATCCTCCTACTACATGACCAGATTCAAATAATGTTATGTTTAAATCATTAATAGCATGTTTTGTTCTAAAATCTAAATCGGTATGATTCTTCACCATATTTTCTACTTCTATATTTTCAAAAGGTAGGTAAAACCCTGAAATCTTTAGCATATCATTAATTAATAAATATGATAAATCCATCGTGGGAGCAGTAGCAATAACCTGACTTCTAGATGAGGATAAAAATAGAGAAGGCACATTTCCAGAATGATCAAGATGAGCATGAGAAATAACGATCGCATGAATATCTTTTGGTTTAACATGTATAGGGAACTCCGGTTCTCTTTTAAGTAAAATACCATAGTCTAATAAAATATTAGAATTTTCACTACTTACTAAAAAAGCTGACCGACCTACTTCCTTTGCTGCACCTAAAACTTTAATTTCCAATATGATATCCAATATCAAACATCGTTACTTAAAGTATTGTTTATGAAAACACTTAATCGGAAAAAATAATCTCCCATAATTTTTTATTTTTTACAGTCTCTAAAAATCCAAATCCCAAATCATCAAGAACTTCTTCAAAATCATATTTGTTCGATTTGATTATTGTTTCTTCAAATAACGCCTGTTTGCTCAAACCACTTTTAATTTGTCTACAATATGTATCATTATTGCAATAAACATACCAATAATTGTGGCTTCCTCTTAGACCTGAAAGAAATTCTATCCGAGATTTTGTTAAATTTGAATAATATTTATTGGATATCTCAATATTTACATCCTCCCACGACGGAGTAATCCATTCTGCAATTTTGTTAAATCCATTTCCCTCGTACTCTGCAGCTAAGCTTAGCCCTTGATCTAATGTTGTAATTATTACATTGGTACTTTCTGAAACTTGATCTCTAAAATCCTGACCAGGGTCCATCCATCCTACAAAGATAACATCATAAAATTTATTTAAACCAAATTTGACATCGTAAAATTCTATATAATTTGGTGTATTTTTGTTAATCAAATATAAAAGATCAATGTTGTTATCTATCCCTTTTGCATTTGGAATGATTGTCCTGACTTTCTCTAAAAAATCACCATTTCCACATCCAATATCTAAATATCTAATTTTTTTTTTTGATTACTGATAGATCCGGCTATTGTATTAATCCGTAAAACATCTATTTTTCTATAGGTAAAATATGTTCCACATAAATAGGGGAAAAAAAATCTTGAATGTTCTTTATGTACTGATTTTGATTTAAATTCTTCTAATTTATGTTCTGCTATCTTTAGATTAGAAAAATTGTAAGACATTTATTTAACCAGGTTTATACTAAATAAATTTGTAGGTCTGTTTTCCGCGAATATAGTACATAAACAAATAGTTAATAAAAAATTATAAACATCCTTCCATTTTCTGAATATAATAACCTTTCTCTCGAATCTCTTTGTCAACTATAGGCGGAGCTTCTTGGACATGGCAAAATTGACACTCTTCTTGAGTCATTGTTTGATCACCTTGACCAACTTGCTCTAAATATGACTTACCATATTCAATAGCTTTCTCATGTGACGTACTAGCTTCTACTACTACATCAAAATGCATAATTTTACCATCTTTTTTCGTTACATATGTATCGTAAACTGCACATTCCATAAAAAAAATATCGATAAGGGAATATTTATTTTAATCCCTTTTTCTAATCGATAGATGACTTGCTATCCTAACAACAATTAAAAACAAATAAATACGTAATAACGATGTATAATTTATTCTATTTGTGATTGAGGTTTAATTAATTGCTATGAAATTTAAAAAAGAAATTCGAGATAAAGAAAATATGGAAAGATTAGCAAGTACAATAGAAACTTTAGAATCATTTAAAGAGAATAGAGATCTTCCTCGTGTGATAAGAAATCAGATAAGAGATATCTATGATATTTTAAGAGAAGAGAAAAATGGTAGCATATCAGTTAGGGCTGCCAATGCAGTAAGCATGCTGGATAGTTTGACGCAAAACAGACATATGGAATCTCATATTCGAACAACTCTTTGGCATGTTGTATCCAAGTTAGAAAGTATTAGAGAATGATTTATTATAATAATCATCTCAAATACAATTTTATCAATACAAAGATATTTAAAATATAGATGAACGTCCATGGGTATTTCAAAATTCTTTGATTTTAACAATTTAAAAAAAAATTTAGATAAGAAACACACCAAATTATTGATTTATGCAGGAATCAGCATGATTTTAATTGGGTTAGCATTTATTCTGGCTATTAGTTTACTCATATGAAACAATTATAACGGAATCACTTTAAAATGCTCTTATAAAAAATAAAAAATTCAAAATAAAAAGAACAATTATTAACTTTCATTTATAGCAATTCTTCTATGAGTAAAGTTACAAAATTAAAAGGTTTGAGATATGTAGATGATAAATTTCTCCTTCCAGGCGATCATATTGCGTATATTGAAGAATTTGAAAGTGGTAACAATACTTATGAAGTAGATGGCTCTGTAAGGTCTTCTGCACTCGGAACAGGAAATTTCGACTTTAAATATAGGCGAGTCAGCATAAATAGAAAGAATGTTGCTACTTTTCCTAAAATAGGTGATGAATTGGTTGGATATATTGAAATGTTATTCAGCAGTATGATCTCCATTAGAATATTATATATAAATAATATAAAATCAGATTCAGGTCTCTCAGCGATAGCATCTACCAAAATTTCTGATAGTGGAGGTCATCACTTCAGGAGAGACAGAGAAAGAAAACCAAGATTCGTATTCAGGGTAGGAGATATAGTTAGAGGACGGGTCTTCAGCTTGATGAATTCATCTGTTCATGCTACTATAAATGATAAAAATCTAGGTGTTGTATATTGTTTATGTAATAATTGCGGTGGAGACACCGTCAAGTTAAATAATAGTGTAAAATGTGTGGAATGTGGAATGACAGAAGATAAAAAAGTCAGTTCTGATTTTGGTAAACAAACATTAAATCTTTATCTGAAAAACAAATAAAATAAAATAATTTTTAAAAATTCCATTCGGTAAATTTTTTTTATTCTTTTATCAAACTTTTTTGTTAAAACAGATTATAGCACATATCAGTAAATTTCTGAAAGTGATAAATCAAAGTAATTCTAATTTTTGGTGATAATAAATGGCGAAGTCAAAATATATATATAATAAAAATATAAGGACGATTTCGATATTTATTACTTTTTTAGCATTTATAATTCTAGCTTCTAATATTATTCAAAAATACTCAGCAGATGCACAAATAGGTAAAACTGGTCAATTCACAGGTACTAATTTCAAATATATTAAAGATTCAGAATTATTTCAATTGAATAATTTTTCGGTAGCTGCTTGGTTTAAAACTGGTTCCAATGACTCGGTTGACTCTTTTCTCATAGATAAAGGAGGCATAGGATCAGAAGCTAATGGAGAAAATATGAATTTTGGAATTTTTTTCGATCCTATGGGAAAACTGCATGCTGGATTTGAAACTTTAGATGGAACAAACTATTTTATTAGCTCACCAAATAAACTAAACGATAATGAATGGCATTATGTGACTTTAACCTATGATGGTTCAATTCTGAAATTATTTGTCGACGGAGTTTTAGTTAACGACATGAATACAGAAGGAGCTGAACCTGATTCGACTGGAAAAACTCGTATAACGGTAGGTGCAAATTCATTATTTAAAGACAAATTGTTTAAAGGAGAAATAGATGAAATCCGAATTTGGGACAGAGCTTTAACTAATGCAGAAGTATATGATGGATTTGCTAATAACAAGTTTAATCTAGATGGTCAAATAGTTTTTGTATCTTTTGGAGATAACACAGCCTGTAAAAAAGAAGTACCTGTAGATGTTAGAGCGATAGGAAATCAAGAGGGCCGTCCACCTACAGATGCGATTGATGGTAAAAAATCAACTAGATGGTCGAACTTAGGACTTAATTCTTGGTTAATTTTGGATCTTGGAACGGAAAAAGAAGTTTGTAACATTGATATATCATGGTACAAGGGTGACGAGAGGAAAATGACATTTACAATTTCTACATCATCTGATGGTGAAATCTTTAGTAATATTTTCTCAGAAACAAGCAGTGGTCTCACTAGTGAACCAGAAAAATATGATATACCTGATATCAAAACACGATTTTTAAAAATTGATGTAATAGGGAATACTCTGAATAATTGGGCTAGTATTACAGATATCGATATAAATAATCCATTTGTTCCCGGCTTCCCCTCACCATGCCCAGAAATTCCTATAAACCCTGAACGAGTATCATCTATAGGAAATCAACCTAATCATCCGGAAGTAGACGCTGTGGATGGTAATTTAGAAACCAGATGGTCAAATCTTGGTTTGGAATCCTGGATTGATATAGATCTAGGTAAAGAAACAGAGATTTGCGATATTGGAATAGCTTGGTATAAGGGACACCTTAGAAATCTAGACTTTGCAGTTTCAGTATCCTCTGATGGAAGTGATTATAGACAAATATTCACGAATAGAAGCAGCGGAGAGACGTCAAAATTAGAAGTCTATGATATTCCAGATACAACAGCCAAATTTGTAAGGATTACAGTCACTGGTAACAGTATGAATAACTGGTCTAGCATATCTGATATAAGCATATTTGGTAAACAGGTACCTTCTCTAACCGATTCATCTTCCTCTCAAGTTATGATTTTAACCAAAGTTATCAATAATGACGGTGGCGATAAACAACCTAAAGATTTTAACATTTCAGTAACAGGTATACAAGCTACTCCTAGTTCATTTCTAGGAAATCCTGACGGACAAGTAGTCTCGCTAAAGGCAGGAAATTATAATGTCACTATATCTGAATCAATAGGCTACAAAGCAATATATTCTGCTGGTTGTTCAGGAACAATAGGAGCAGGTGATAGTAAAGATTGCGTAATCACCTTAGATGATATACAGCAAATTCCATCTCTAGCCACTAACCAGAGCCAAGTAACAACCAACCAGAGCCAAGTAACAACCAACCAGAGCCAAGTAACAACCAACCAGAGCCAAGTAACAACCAACCAGAGCCAAGTAACAACCAAGCCATTAGAACCGTCTATTCCCAAGGAAACCTCTCAAATTAGCAATAACAATAGACCTATACCACCAGCATTGAATGATGCAAAATTAAGGGTTATCATAGAGGTATTAAATATTCATGGAGGAGATAAAGCACCATCAGATTTTACATTTGTAGTTAAAGGAGAAAATCCTGTTCCTGATGTTATTAGAGGAAGTTCTGATATTCAGTTTATATCCATCGATCCTGGAAAATATGAAGTAGAGCCAATTGACTTATTTGGATATCAGATCAATAGAGCTTCAAGTTGTAGTGGAGAAATAACCAAAAGTCCTAAAACCTGTATAATGGAACTTATAGATAAACCAAATATGACTGATAACCAATAATTTTCATTCTATCAACAAAAATTCCTTTTAACTTATTTTTATAATGTTTTTGACAAAGCCTGACGTATATGGATTTTCATATAATATTTATACAATAAAAACAACTCATTTAATGATATAGTTGAAATTGTTTAAAAATTCTTCCTGTTTGTATTAATACCTAATAGATCTATACTTTTCATGGAGGATCATTAAATGCGAATTAATATGGTCTTGATTGTAGTTATAACTATCATAACAATTTTTATAGGATCTAATATTGTCCAATTTTTACAAACGTTTGCTCAACCTACAAATATTAATACAAAAAATAATCAAGCAAATACAACGGCCATTGATACTGCAATTATAAATATGCTTGATAAGGTTAGTCGAGGAAATATAATTGATAGTACAATGAATTCTATAGTAAGTGGTATGAATGCAGCCCCCAACCAAGATCAAATTCAAAATAATCAACAAGAACCAAAATCATTACGTGACATAAATTCAATTATCGCATCAAATACCGGTTCTTTTAATGTTAATAATCCTCAATCTAACACTCAGCCTACAGCACAATCTAAACAGGATGTACCTAATAATGATATAGTTAAATTTATACTAAAAGTAGTAAATAAAGACAATAATGATGAAACAATACTAAAAAGTAACTCTTTAACAGAATTTAACAATGAATTGATAAAATTCTGCACTACCTCTCAAAATATATTAGCATTTGAGTGTATATCATCCATGCAAAATTCAATTCAAGCTGTAGATTTTACAAGCAATTATATGGGACCTTCAAAATTGATTACCAACCTTGACAATTTCAAATTAGATTTAACTGTGAGATAATTCTATTTACTGGATACATAACAAAGAATTAAAATCTATTAATCTTTTCCCTTTTTATAATATTTTCAGGATAGAAAATATTCTAGTTATTACATGGTAATTAATTTAACATGATCGAGTTTCTTATTTGTTTGAAAGTTCTTTGTCATTCCTCTTATCAATACAGCTTCACCTTTTAAAAGGAATACTTCCACACATCTATCTCTGTCTATTTTGCTATGCAGGTGGGTAGTAATAATTTCTTCGTAGTCGTGCCTCATGTTAGTTACCTGGTCATCATCTCTTTCCTGATGAATTATTAATAATAATGCTGTCAATTCTCCGTTTAAATTTTCTCTTTCTTTTTGTTCTGCTATGATATTCCTCAATCCGGCTCTTACGATCTCTGATCGTCCTGAAAATCCTAACTCCTTTTGCAATTTATTTATATCATCAATAATATCATCATTTAATGAGATACTTACTATGGGCAATATCGATAAATTGATTATAGAGATATAAAATTTTATGGCCATAACTCTGGATTTCCTTTGGATTACAAACAAGTTTTTTATAGTCAAATTCCCTTAATAAATCAAAAATACTATCTTGTCACAACCAATTGTTAGAGTTTCCTATTTTTACAAGTATGTTAAGAAATATTCATGATCTAATATGATTTAATGTTCCCAAAGAAAGAAGAATAGAATCACATGGGATATAGAATCTATAAACATTTTATATCCTTTGTTTCCTATAATTTGAAACAGGTTACATTATATATGGCTATATAAAGCATACAACTGAATGCTTCATATATATCAGTACAAAAATTTAAATAAAAATTATTTGCCATCACAAAATTAGAATATATTTTAATCTTCTAAACTATAGCATATAAATAAATATTAATGTTTTTAGATATTATCTAATAAACTTTTTATATTTGAAAGAATATGTATTATCTTTAGATTAACTTATTATTATTGTATTTATCTATTATCTGAATAAGATCCATTATGCAATCAAATCTTCCTATTTCACCGAGGGAATGAGCATCACTACCTAAGTGAAATCTTACATTTTTTTTTAATAAAATATTAACCCATTTTTTAGGTGGTCTATGGTACTTGGCATTTAACTCTACGATTTTGTTATTTTTGGAAATCAGATCACCTAATTCTTCTATTTCATGATCATAGAGTTGGAAAGATTTTTCTGGAGCTAAATGTCCTAATACATCGACATTTTTATTATCAATGGCGATCTTTAGGGCATTCAACCACAGTTTTTTATTAGCAAATATTGAATGAAAACTTGCAATAATAAAAAAATCTCTTGCTAAATTCTCAAGACAATCGATGGTACCATCTAACAGAATTTTTGCTTCAAATCCAATCACTACTTTGATATCGCTATATTTTCTTTGGTGTTCTATTTCCTCTACGTAATCGTAAACCCATTCAGATGATTTCCTAACATGTTCTGTAATTGCAATTGATTTTAAATTTTTTCTTTTAGCTTGTGTTAAAACATTTTCTATGGTTAAATCCGGATCAGAATGATCATTATAATTTGTATGAATATGATAATCCTGTTGAGTATTCAACTACAATATCAACCAATATTATGTATTTTATAAAAGCTTATCAATTTCTATATGAATATATCTATTTGTGATATCATTTCCGGTTTAAACTTTTAGTTCTATTGTTAATTGAATCCCACTAATATATAATCTTCTATTACTTATTCTTTATGAATATGAACGTACTTGTTCCAGGTGCAGGAGGTCCAGCAGGAATTAGCACCATTAAATCTTTGCGACTAGGTAATTTTAAAGGAAATATTATTTCAACAGATTCAGATCCACTTTCTGCAGGGTTTTATCTAAGCGATTTCTACTCAGTTATCCCTAAGGCAAATGACGAATTTTTTTTAGAAGAGTTAATCAAAATTATCAACAAATATGAAGTTAAGGTTTTACTCCCTTCTTCTGGATTTGACATTTATCAATATAGCACTCACTACAAAATCTTATCTGAACTTGATGTTAGACCTATAGTAAGTAGAAAAGAGGTTATGGAGATATGCAAGGATAAATTGTTATCATATAAAAAATTATATGACAAATTTCCATTTGCATATTCAACATTATCATACGATGATATTCACAAATTTCCTCTTATAGCTAAACCTAGGTTTGGGAAAGGTAGTAAAAATATCTTTAAAATAGATGATATTTCTGACCTAGAATATGTAACCTCAAAATATAAAGATATGATTTTTCAAGAATATCTTCCAGGAATTGAATACTCTGTTGATGTGCTTTCAGATCTAGACGAAAATCCTCTTCTAGCTGTCTCAAGAAGAAGGCTTCATACAGAATCTGGTATCTCTGTTAAGGGAAAGATTGAAAAAAATATATTTATAGAAAATCTCTGTAAAAATGTAGCAAAAGATATTGGAATCCGTGGGCCATGTCTTATACAGTTGAAACAATCTGAATCTGGTGAATTAAAAATAATTGAAATTAACCCTAGACTTGGGGGCGGGACTTTTTTTACAACTCTAGCTGGAGCCAATTTTCCTTCTATGATTTTAGAAATGGTTCTTAATCATAAAATATCCATTCCAAAGATCTCAGAAATTACAATTTTGAGGTATTACGAAGAGGTAATTATTGATTAGTTTCATTTTAATAAGAACAATGAATTAATATAAATTATTGATCCATTTTAATAGTTACATGAGCTTTCAATTAATTAGAAATATAAATCGCAAATTATGTCCTGATATAAAGGACAAATTCAGTTATCGGACAGAATTGAATTCAAAATCCTAAAATATATTATCTCCAAGTTTTATTTCTTATGGTAATTGCAGCATAAACTAATAACCATGTAAAAAAGAAAGTAGATAGTAGATTCATTAGAGGTCTATAAAACCATCTGGGATATCCAGGTCTTCTTAATCTTACATCAATTCCATACATAAGTCCAGCAAATGCAGCACCTGAAAGATAAATTAATCCACTTAGATAATCTCCACTCAATGGTAGCATAATAAGTGATTTTATGATTATATATGGTCTAAAAAGTCTTAATACTATGGTAAAATAATAAAATATAGCTACAGGGAGTGGCCTATGCCAATAGATTAACCCTGTAGCAAAAATACTTCTGATAAAACTTTTTCTCCATCGTATCTGTTGCTTTATCAAGGAACGTAAAGTTACTGGAACACCGATCTCAACATTAACATTTGTACTATACTTTAATTTCCAAAAATATTTTTTTCTAGTCTTGCTATTTTCGCGAATAAGTGGAGGATGTATATCATGTCTACTATTCATTGACTTTTTAGCCAGAACAAATGCTGTTAATCTTCTATCTGTAGCAAATCGAAACTCAATTCCTGCAAATCGATCATTAGCCCAATCATAAATATGTGGCTGGATTGCTTCTCTTCTAAAGGCAGATAATGAACCTGAGCAACAGGTAAGAGATGAAAATGAGCTTTCCATTCCTTTTAAAATTCTGTATTGTCCATCAAACCAAACATCTTGAATTTTTTCTAGGAGGTTTCCTTTTTCTGCATCTCGAACTCTGCCATGAGCAGTAATTGCTCCTATTTCTTTATCTGACAAAAATATTTTAACAGCATTTTCTACTGCATTTGTACTCATATTACAATCACTGTCCATAAAAAAATAAAACTCACCATTTGCTATTTTCGTAGCTTCTTTTATCGCATGTTTCTTTCCTACATTCTTTTTCAGATGTATGATAATCAAATTTTCAAATCTTTGTTTCATTTCTTCAAGAATAATAGGGGTATTATCAGTACTTGCATCATTTACCACAATAATCTCCTTATTTTTATATGATGAATTTATACATGATTCAACACATCTTTCAATATTTCCCTCTTCATTCTTTACAGGAATAACTATGGATATCAATGGGTGTTCGCTAGTTTGATTTTCTTGGTTAATTTCAATGAACGGATCCTTGTATTTTAAAAATGAAAGCGCAAATAACGTGAATAATATTGCAGTTGTTAGAACACTATAAAATCCTACTGTAAAATCAATAATAAAAAGCATAAAATATACCTTTATCGACAAAACAATTGCTATGGTTGTTAATATGAGATATCTCATTAACCATCTTCTTGCACTCATCTCTTGAAATTTAGAAGTTTTTTGTTTGGTGATCATTTTCATCCCATTTGGTTTTATCTCAAGGAATCTTCAATATAGACATATCAAATAAATATTCATTCAATATTAAATACGAAAGTGGATTATTTTTAATTGGTTTATCATAAAAAATTAATACACCACCCCTTGCAGCAAAATCAATAAATATTAACAAAAATACATAAAATTTATAATGATTATTAAAAAAAGCATATATAGTTAATATTTATTAATTATATTGTATGTGTTTATTATGCTTACAACCTTTACAGTATGACTATTCCAGTCACCATATGATTTTACAGAATAAAACTTTAGGGTGCGTAGGATGGAACTAGTGAAGCTTGATTCAGTATCTTTTAGATATGATTCTGAAAAAATTTTGGATGATATCTCATTTTCTGTTGATGAAGGTGATTTTTTGGGAATCATAGGACCTAATGGTGCAGGTAAAAGTACTTTGTTTTATTGTATGTTGGGTTTATTAGATGGATATACTGGGAGAATCAAAATATTTGGAACGGATCTTAAAAAAAATAAAAAACTCTTAACCCAAATAGGATATATCCCACAACGAAAATATGTAGATAGAAAATTTCCATTAACTATAAAAGAACTAGTATCATTTTCAGTTACAAACAAAAAAAATTGTGGAAATATAGAGAAAGTTTTAAGACAGTTTGAACTCTATGATCTGCGTAATAAAATAATTGGTCAATTGTCAGGAGGACAACAACAACGAGTTTTTGTAGCCAAAGCACTAGTAAATAATCCTAAAATACTAATGTTAGACGAACCTACTAATGAATTAGATCAAAAGAATCAGGATAACCTATATCTATTGTTAGAGAAACTAAATGAGGAAGATAATATTACTATTATATGGACATCACATGATCTAGATGCAGTAAATCAATTTTCTAATAAGGTGGCTTGTATCAACAAAAAAATATTTTATCATGGGACTAAACAAAAATTTTTTTCTGATGAAAATAATATTAAACAATATTCGGAATCAAAAATGCAAATACACATGCATACACATCATTAATCAAATACCGTATTTTTGACTATTTGTCATTTTCTATCATGACCGATCTCTTTGAATTACTCTCATTTGCTTATATACAACGTTCTATGATTACAGGAATATCTGTTGCAATTATTTCTTCACTGATCGGATTATTCCTTGTTTTAAAAAAACAATCATTATTTGGTGATGCAATTTCTCATATGGCTTTTGGTGGGATAGCAATAGGAACATTTTTAAATATATATCCTATCTGGACAGCGATAATTTTTTCAGCATCTTCTGCATTGGCAATAAACAAGATACGATATTATACTAAGTTAAATGCTGATTCAATGGTTGCAGTTTTACTCTCCTTGGGTTTGGGTATTGGTGTGACATTAATAAGTATCTCAGATGGCTTTTCAGTTGATCTTTTTAGTTTTCTGTTCGGAAGCATCTTGTTAGTGAGTTTAGATGATATGTTACTAATACTTGGAATCACAGTTACTGTTTCCATTATAATATTCTCGCTTTATCAAAAATTTATTTATATTGCATTTGATGAAGATCAAGCAAAAATTAGTGGAATATCTGTTCAAAAACTTGATTATTTGTTTACGGTGTTGGTGGCAATCACTGTAATAGTCTCAATGAAATTAGTTGGTATCCTGATGATATCTTCATTGATTGTAATTCCTAACATAACTGCCCTTACTTTTAATCAAGGGTTCAGGACTACAATGATAATATCTATTTTACTTTCAATATTCTCTGTTTTCTTTGGAATTATCCTATCTTATTTTTTTAATTTAGCTCCAAGCGGTGTCATTGTATTATTATCAGTAGGTATTTTTCTTTCAGTAATTTCTGTAAAATATTTCCACAAAAAAATAATATCATAAATTTTCTCCATTTCTCTTTGTTTATAACTCAGAAAATCCAAGATTTTTGTTTACGTCATTTCATTAATTACTTGGTCAAAGACTTGATATGGATATGCTCCCTGTATAGCAATCGGAGTAGTGCCATTATACAAAATAAATGTTGGAGTTCCAGTTAAGCCAATAGTTCTGGCTAAATTATCATTTTGAGTTACTAAGGAAGAATATTTATGTGATTCAAGACATCCAGAGAATTTCATCAGATCTGGTACCCGTATATTATTAGCAAATTGTTTTAGATTGTCCTTTGTTACCCATCCAGTATTCTCGCCATTTGAATTTCGATATAATTCATCATGATAATCCCAATATTTTCCTTGTTCTGCCGCACAGTAAGAAGCCTCTGCAGCTAATGTAGATGCTCTATCACTAGGTAGGTCATTAACTATAAAATCTTTAAAAATAAATTTGACCTTTCCTGTATCTACAAAATTCTTGAACAAGAGATCTTTAGTATCTTGTTGAAATCTTGCACAGTTTGGACATTGATAATCACCAAACTCCACTATCGTTAAGTTAGACTGCTCATTTCCAAGAGCTGATGCATTGACACTGACTGGTTTTAGTAGATTGTTAATTATTTCTTGAGCCTGTTCAGGATTTGAATTTAATGAATTATTTCTAGGAGCAAAATTTAAAAAACCAGCTAAAGTTCCTAAAAGCATAATAGCCATAAGAACAAGACTAGCAATTACTATTTTCTTTCTCATCTTTATTTAATATCTTACAAGACTTCTTATTAATTATGTGATCAAGACTCAATCGAATGCTTTTCAACAACAATTAAATCATGGTTAGTAATTCATTATAACATGAGCTCTGGATTAGGAAGTGTTACATATGACTGTATGAGGTGTGGTACTAGTGTAACAATTGAAGAATTATCCACCTTACCAGAAATAAAATGCATTTGTGGTTTTCGAGTTTTTAGAAAAGGGAGACAGCCAGTAGTAAAACAAATAAAAGCGATTTAATAAGTAACCCTCCTCATAATCCTCAAACTCACGATAACATTATATTTCCTTACAAGCAAAATATTAGATATATGAAAATTATCTGTCCAGATTGTAAAAAAATCGCATTTCTTGCAGATGATTTTACTCTAGTAAAATGTTCACATTGTTCTCTTGAGATGAGTTATGGGGAATATGTTAAATATATAGCATATAAGGATGCTCGTTATAGTGATATCTTGAGTGATTACAAAAAAAATACATAATTCTATTAGAAACCAAAATAATTATCTTATCTATAACTTGAAATTAGGAATAATTCGTTATTCCATAAAAATAGTATCGTAATAAAAGAGAATTAAATTATCTAATTAATAGTAATATATTCAAAATGATATATAATTAATGAAATTGATATGTGATAAATTAAGAAATATATACATGGATGGATTTATGGATTTGAAGTATTACTGATATTACAATCGATAATGTGCAATTTATTATTTTTTTTTATATTATTCAATCCTATTAATTTTGATTATATACTCTTCTTCATAATTAGTTGTTGTACTTGTATACATAGGTAACAGATTCACTTACCAACATGGGTAACACTTTTTATCTGCTTGATTTTCTTGTTACCATTATAACTATTTAATCTTCCTTTTATAAGAAACATTTCAGATGGTGTATGACCACCTATACCACCATGTTCTCTTTCTTCATTGTATGCTTTGACAAACATGGAATACATTATTTTTCCATCTTCTACATTAGGAATATTTTCTACTGCTAGAAACTCATTCTTTACAATCTTGTTATATGCTTCAATTTTTCCCTGTAATTGTGGATATCTAGCAGGTATGGATTTATCTTTTATATTGTTACGTCGTAGAAAACGTCTGAATATCTTGGATGTAAACTGTTTACCATTATCATGCATTACCTTTTCTGGTTTACCATTATCTACTATGTAGTCTTCCAGTACATCTATTACATCTACACTCCTTTTTCTCTCAGTCCATTCACTTGCTATCTTTCTTGAACAATCATCTTCACAACTGATAACATAGTTCTTTTGAGCACAATTCTCTATGTAAAATGGTCCTAAAATGTCCATCTGTACCATTTGATTAGGTTTTTTCATTGCAAATCTTTTGTATTTTCTGTGTCTGATTTTACATGAAAAGATATTCAAACCATGTCTTTTCAGTATATTGTATATGGTTCTGGTACTTAGTGATACCTCCTTTAGTCTTTTTAATCTGAATTTTATACGATTGCATCCAAATCTTTTTGTTGTACGTAAATTTAGTATTTCCTGTTCTATCTCTTTTGTTACTTTTCCAGGTTGGATATTATGAGGTTTTGTACTTTTATCATGTAAACCTTCTATTCCATACTTTAGGTACCTGTTTTTCCACTTGTAGTATATCTTTCTAGATATCTGATATCTAATACAGATATCAATTACAGTATCTCCAGGCCATTCTTTTTCATGAAGTAAATTATATTTTGTTTGTAAATCTATTTCCTATAAACTTCCTAGCAGAGCTAGAGAGTGTTACCCATGTCAGTAAATGAAATTGTAACCTATGTGTGTAAGTACATCAATTAGTAGGATAACTGTTTATTAGGTTAGTTAAGTATATAGATTTCAAGTTTCGTTACTTATTCATTTTTATTATTCTTATTTCTATATTCGTATAAAATGAGTGTTAATGAAAAAAAGATTAACGAACTAAGACCAGGAATGAGGGGAATCAATGTTAAAGTTAAAATAGACAGTATTTCTGAACCCAGAAATGTGAATTTAAGAACTGGTGGACAAGCAAAAGTTGCAGATGCTCAGGTTTCTGATGACACTGGTAGCATAAAATTATCCTTATGGGATGACCAAATCAATATGATTAATGAGGGGGATACAATACTAATAGAAAATGGATATACTCATGCATTTAGAGGAGAGAATAATCTCAATATAGGTAAATATGGTAAAATCGTAAAATTATAGTAATCTCTACCCCTTAAGTCATATTGTCATTTATATTATATTACAAATTATAAATGGGCAAGAAAATATCGCAGATATGAAAGATGAACTTTTAGCAATAAAGAAAATAACCAGTGGTTCAATTGACAAACTTAACGTAATAGTAGAAATACCTAAAGGTAGTAATATTAAATACGAGGTAGATAAGGATTCTGGATTTCTCTTAGTTGATAGAAAATTATTCACTGCTATGTTTTATCCATGTAATTATGGGTTTATTCCATCTACTCTTGAAGATGACGGCGATCCTGTAGATGTTTTAGTTTTAGGTGAGTTTTCACTTGTTCCCTTATCTGTCATTAGAGTGAGAGCTGTTGGCGTTTTAAATACGGAAGATGAAGAGGGTATTGATTCGAAAATTATTGCAGTTCCAATAGACAAAATCGATCCTGGATTTACTTCTATAAAAGACGTCAATGATATACCACAAAACATTAAAAATCAGATTGAACACTTTTTTCAACATTATAAGGAACTGGAAGGAGGTAAATACGTCAAAATTTCTGGATGGGGGAATAAACAAATGGCAGATAAAAAAATAACAGATGCAGTCTCCAGATTTTCTCAATAAATATTCTAATGATTAAACTATATTGAGCTATGTTTCTAAATTAGAACGAACATATCTCTGGAATATTAAGGGATCATAAAGCCTTAAATTGTTCACTCCATTTTATGTAAGATCTAATCATTTCAATACTAACACTAGGTTTTCTAATTTTTATTATTTCCTTAAAGTCATACATTGATACTGGTCTTGGATCTGAATTTTCATCTAATGCCTTGCCACTTTCAAATAATTCATTTACCACACGCAATTGAGCCGCTTGACAAATGTCTTTAATATCACTTGCACTATAACCTTGGACAAGTTTGGAAAGGTCATCTATCCTAAAGCCTTTATCCTTCTTTAAAGGCTCAGTGTATTGCCTAAATAAATAATTTCTAGATTCATGATCTGGTAAGGTAACATAAATCCTTTTTTGGAATCTTCTCAGAAATCCTGCTTCCAAGCTCCAGGGTTTATTTGTTGCTCCAATGACATATAATTTAGATTTTTTTGATTTATTATTTATTCCATCCATTTCTGTCAAAAATTGATTTTTTACTCTTATTTCTCCACCTACTTCTCCATTTCTGGTACCTAGTAAAGAATCAATCTCATCAATAAACAACAACATTGGAATATTTTCAGTTTCAAGGACCTTATTTGCCATCTTAAATAATTTCGAAACATTCTTTTCTGCCTCTCCTAACCATTTACTCATCATTGCAGATGCATCTACATTTATAAAATATCCATCAATTTCAGCAGCAGCTGCAGCAGCCAATAATGTCTTTCCACAACCAGGTGGACCGAATAACAATATTCCACTAGGCCATCCTAGTGGGAAAAGATCCGACCTTTTTGTCGGATATACAATAGATTCTCTTATAGCTCTTTTTGCATCATCCAATCCAACAACTTCAGTCCAAGAGACATTGGGTTTCTCTTTCATAACCAGATTATCAAATTCATTACAAAGTTGATCAGAGTTACTTTCAACAGAAACTGTCTTTTTTTTGACTACAGTTTCATTCGAAGCTTTATCATCATTTTTTTCATCTTCAAGAATGTTAGATATTTGCAGTGATTTTATTCTATTCATATAAGCATTAGCTCTTTCGATGTAGATTTTATTTAATTTATATTCCGGATAGATTTGAATTAATTTGTTAAGAGCTTCTATTGCATGTTGATATAATTGTATAGCTTTTCGTCTTGATCCCTGTGAATCTAGCTTTATAGCTTCGGAGGCATATTTACTCGCAGTATTTTCTAATTCTTGTGGAACTAAGATCATGATTATTCTCGGTAAGTCTACAATCAATTTGGATTTTTATTACTATTATGTGAATCTTAATTGTTCAACAAACCAAAAAATTTGTACTAAATTGCTTTCCTTATTTTGGTAACCAGGTATTATACCAATAAAACTTTTAAAAAAAAGCAGAAATTTTTTTCTGTTTATTCTCACTATTTGCCTTTTCATTTAATGATGATTCTATTAATTTTAGAATTTTCCTATCCTTTGTTCCTTCAACATATACAACATAGATTAAAGCACGTGTTTTAAATGGGGATTTCCTGATGACTCTTCCGATACGTTGAACTAATTGATGTATATTTTGAGTATTGGAAATTATAATTGCAATACTCACTGAAGGTATATCGAATCCAATTTCTAGTGTATGAACAGATAACAAAACATGAAATGCAGTACCCCAGTTATCTAGGATATCTTTTCTCTGTTTAGCCTTGACCTTATTATGTATTACTTCTGATTTTATATTTTGATGTGTTAACATTTCATTCAGTTTGGTTATTGATTCTATCGTTTCACTAAAAATCATTATTCTCTGATTAGGATGTTGTTTAATTATACTAATTGCCTCAATTAATTTTGACGAAGTTTCAGTTAATAATTTTTTTCTTTCTTGAACCTTTGAAAACCATTCACTTGCCAGTTTAGATTTATAACTTCCTTTTTTTAATAACCGCTTAATTTCAGAGGGATCAGATGATCTTAATTTTTGGGAAATCTCTTTAATCGTTGTAGATATTTTTTGATAATCGTCATTCTCTTTAGAATTCATTCTGACTGGTCTAATAGTAATTCTTGGTTCTGTTAATCTCCCATCAGTAACTGCTTCTTTAATCATGTATTTTTTTACTGGGGGTATAAGAGTAATTATTTCTGAATATTTAGGATCATCTTCATTTATAGTAGCAGTTAGACCTAAAATGGCTTTACTTGGATCTTTAGTAAGAATTGAAAAAATACTACTGAACTTCTTTGCTGTAAGCGATATTAGATGTACTTCGTCTAGTATCACCATATTAGCATTTCTTAATAAATCAAAATTCCTCACAATGCTCTGGTAAGTACTAAAAGTTATGTTCTTAACATTCTTTCTTTCACCATAATATACGCCTATTATATTTTTTTTTATACCATATTTCATCAATCTTTTTATATTTTGTTCAATCAATACGATTCTTGGTACCAAGAAGAGGATTTTAAAACTGGAATTATTAATTATAGCCAATCTTCTAGCACATTCAAAAGCAATTTCAGTTTTTCCCGTGCCAGTACTATAAATTACAGAGCCTCTGTTATTATTATTTAACCAGGCATTCACTGCATCAGTTTGATCCTTTTCTAAGATAAATGGAAATTTTAAGCAAGATATATCAGACAAACGAGGACAATTATCTAAAGTCATTAATAATTCTAATCAATTAAATATATGAATGAAAATTTGGTAATGTATATAATAAAAATATTTTATTATTTACGAATTTTCTTTAACTATTGGTTTGGAGTATACCAATAGAATTGATTGCAATTAGTCTTTTTTTTACAAAATATTAATGTAGTTGCTATATCAAACTAAGTTTATAATAATTTAATACGCTATAAATTATTTATTCGTTGAATTCAGAAAATTTAATCCTCTCGAAAGGTAGTTAGTATTTATTTATATAAACCAATTTACTAATAAATCATTTTCTATGAAAATACTTGTATTGATGTTAAAACAAGATGATCCAAAAAAGTGTACTGCTGCAAAATTAGCAAAAATGCATATTATAGAACCAATAAAATTCATTCCTAATCGCGCAATTATTTTAAATCCATTCTCAAATGTTGTGTTATCTCAGAAGGACCTTTGTAGTGGAAAATCATTAATGGCAATTGATTGTTCATGGAATCATATACAATCAACTTTAAACAAATTTAGAATAATGAGGAAAGGGATCAATCGAAGACTTCCCTTACTTCTTGCAGGAAATCCAGTAAATTATGCTAAACTCGGTAAATTAACAACTGTTGAAGCATTGGCTGGTTCTTTGTTTATATTAGGCTATGCATGTGAAGCTGAAAACTTACTGAATAAATTCAGATGGGGTCACACTTTTTTAGAATTGAATTCAGAACTTTTAACTTTATATTCTACAAAAACTGATCCTCTTGAAATAGTAAAAATAGAAAAAGAATATTTTCCAAATATATATTAGAACATCCTTTGATTTTAAATTGTGAGCTAGAGAACGAGTTACTCAATAAAGAGAGGAAACTCCTCCCTCAAAGCAGGCACCCAAATTAGTGATAATTAACTGGAGACAGTTGGCGCCGTAACAGAAAAGCTATCTGGACAAGATGAAAATATCTATGATGGCCTATACCTGAGTTTTTTTGTCTAGAATGAAACTGACGTCCTGGGTGGAGCAAGGCCAAAAAGAGATAAAGATTCCTGCATCTGCTCAGGTTGGCCGCTTAGCTAAATCTCGTAAGAACAGAAGGAGGGTTACTCCTAGCACACGTTGTTATCACATGAGGGTTCCAACAATAATTATTTAATTTAGAAAGCAAGTCAGAATTATAATTGGTAGATCTTGTTAAAACCTCAGAAACAACGACAGCAATAATACATAATGGCAATAACGATAGAAAGATAGATGCAGTTACAAAATCATCTAAACCTTTCATCAAGAAAATTCTAAGATCTAACACTCAAGAATCAAGAGAATATCACTGCTATCTATGATTATATAATTATAGAACAAACTGAATTTAATATCAATGATTCTACTAAGATAGGAAAGATAAAAGCACTTGTATATCTATCTAGATTCTACAGCTAAATATCTTTTAAAAAAATGACTAAAAATGACATTCTAGAACATCTCAATAGTTTTAGAAATGCTGATGATAATAACAATCGTTGGATTGATACGCATAACTACAGACAGATGATATTTAACAAGTTTTTCAGATGGTTATACAATCCTGACCAACCAGATTCAACCAAGAGAGAGAAACCTGATTGTATTAAAGGACTCAAAGTTACCAAGCAGAAAACATTCTATGCATCCGGACAAATACTGAACCAACGAGGGAGGGCTATGTTTCTAAGATATTGTCCATTGGGAAGTGATATCTGTTATCATTCAATGGGTATGGGTAGTTCTGCAAGACATTATGAACTATTAGGACTCCGGATAAAAGATTTAGAGTTTAATACAATTAAAGATGGAAAGCATCAATATACTCTTGTTAGAATACAAAAGGGTAAGACTGGACCAAGGACAGTACCATTGATAGATGCATTACCTTATGTCAAGGAATGTATACAAAGGAATCACAATTCGGTTCCAATCCTGACTGCTGGTTATTTGTGTCAAAAGATAATAATTACGGCTCCGGGTTAACTTAAGAAGGACTTGCCAGCAGATATGAATATTACAAGGTTAGATATTTTCCATCTCTGTTATTACTTGCAAACTCTGAAGAGAATAAGAAGAATATTACGAATCCAGATAAATCCGTAATTAGGAATCTATTGCCAAAACCCTTTAACCCTTATGTTTTAAGGCATTCATAACTAACTGACAAAAAGTACTATTCTGCCAGAGGTATATCAAGGAAACATGCTGGATGGACTGCAGACATTGCGATGCCTAGAGTCTATATACATCTAAATGATGAATCCTCAAAAATATTGTTGGATAAAAAAGGTATCTTAACCAAGGAAGATAGAGAGATTACAACCATTAACAAATCCAATACATGGCGTAATTGATATGAAACTAATAGACGTGATTCAAAATGGTGTAATAATTGTAATATGGTATTATAATATTCATCGTATAACGAAAGTTTAGAAAAACAACAACAAAAGGATCAGGAGATTTCTTATATGAAGGATGAGATGAAGAAATTACAAAGAATTGTAAATAATTTTGATACTACATCGCAAGAAGGTAGAATAATGAGTAGAGAGCATGCCAGACAATTTGCTGAAATTGAAAGACAAATACAAGAAATATGGAAGAAGGAGGATGAAAAGTGACAAATTTATCTTGAATATGAATCCATTTCTGTTGTTGATGACTCAGAAGGAAAGCAGAACCTAAAACTAAAGGATGAAAAGCTCAATCAAATCCTTCAAACTAGCAGACAAAAGATTAGAAAACAGGGAGAACTAGAACGAAATATAAAAATACAATAAATAAATAAATAAAATTTAGGAATATTGTTTCTGTTGCTTTAGTTACTCTGTATCTTTTTGTTTCTGCTTCTGGTGGTTGTAAGTGTGCCTTGTTGGGCCATCTGGATACATCATTTGTTCAACATATTGTTCAAATTTTGAATTTACAAACTGTTCATAAGTATATTAGTCATTTCTTTGCCTTGAAGTCTTTACTAAAAAATTGATGTTATGTTTGTTTATCGTACTCTTTGCTATAATATCATCTAATGCTTTCTGAATGAAACATAGTCTACTTCATGTTGTCCTACTCTGTTATAACCTATTAATTGTTCTCTATCGTAGATCGGTTCAGTATCTTGCTCCATGTATAAGCCTTCTAAGACGTCTGTCACCGGTGGAACTCTTCTATTACGCCAGTCACGTCCATACCAGTTCTCATATCAATAAACAAATTCTTTTTATTATCTTGCTATTGTAATCAGATGCTTTTACTCTTACAATCTTGGTATCCTCTTTCTGGATTGCTTCTGGATATTTATCTGCATATATGCTCATTAAAAAGTTCTTGTTCTTATAATCTAGAGTTTCAGGTATCAAATTGGTTAATTGTTGCTTTCTATATGATTACTCTGTATGGTTGTTCCAACCTTTGAATATTTCAGGAATCTCTTTCTTCTTTTGTTATGTTGATATGTCTGCTTGAGTTTATCTGCTTTTTGTTGGCATATCGTTTATTGTAAAACTCAATATTTAAATATATATGGAATTCTGTCATTATGGATCAATGGAGATATTTATAGACAGATATGCTTGTTAACCATTTATAATAATAGGATTTCAAACTCCACAACAGAGGTAGAACCTAGAAGAATCCCGTTGAATCAAATAATTGCAAAGACAACTATACATTTGGATTATGGTTTGAGAAAGAAGTTGAAGCATTACACGATTGATAACAATATGAAAATTACTGTAGTGACCAATGCATTTTACGAATATCTGGATAAGAGAAGTTTATAAATTATAATAGATTATTGGCTAATTAGTTAGTAAATTAAACTGCTAAATATCATAATTAACATATTACTATATCCCAAAGAATAAACTCCAGGAGAATAAGATAGTATTAGGAGGAATATAGGTCAAATATTCTACTATCTTACCTTTCATTTTTTACTAACTTTTATCACCAAAGTCTAGATATTACGATTAGTATAAAAAATACCAAGTATATCATAGCACGGAGAGCATTATGGTAGGTGCGAACTTGTAAACTTCCTGTTTCTACCACTCTCCCCTTTTACTGTTATTATTTCTGAATCCAAGATCAAATATAAAAAATAAATATGATTTCAATACCGAAATTGGGCCTAGGTATAAATAGTCAAATAATGTATAATAAAAAATTATAAATTACATTCGCAACACCTCGAGCCAGAGTACGATCATGTCTAAATATAGTAGGGTCTATATATTAGATTGTCGACGATTCATTCCACTACTCCCTCTAACTTCTATTTCACTATTTTATAACCAAAAAATATCATAATTCCCACAGATGTTATACACGACTATATATTTCACCGGAGAATGATATTAAAAATAGGGTAAAAGCTTGTACTGTGTCTCTTATACCTAATTACTCTCAGGCTTTCATTTTATTAAACTACTAAATATTATATTTCCCATGATATATTGCCGTATAGGCAGGAAAACAATCTGGAGAGTGAGATAGTAGTAATTAATTAATCCTCATTCTATTATCTTACTCTCTAGTTTTCACTAACTTTTATCTTAAAATCCTAAATACTATATTTACTAACTTATAATAAAGCGGACTGGGATTGTACTGCATTTGGAGAGTAGTGTTCCACGGTAGAAGGTTAGTATTTCCTATACTTCTGCCTACTCTTCAATTACATTATATTTTATAAATCTACACAATTATCAGAATAACTAATTAGTATAGCATCTCTATCAATTCGTTGTTGAATGTCTGTGTCCAATTCATTAGGTTCTAGTCAATTCATTCTATCATTCTAGTAACTTTTATTTCTGGGTTGAATGAAATATTCTATCTTCAAGCGCTTGTTGTTATGAATTGATTCTGGTACTTCATTGAATCCTGCAACATTACTCTCTTGTTTTCCATGTTCTACAGGATAAATGATCCACATTCATAGGATTGCAACCATGATTCAGAGTCTGAAGATATCTGTCCGTCAGTTCTAAATCAACATATATTCTTGGCTTTAATTTCTTATATGGAAATCCAAAGGTTTCACAGTGGACACGATATCTTTTATCCTCTTATGATTTTGAACTATAATAGTTTCCAGTTAATGTGGTTAAATTTTCTCTTATTTTGTGTACCAAGTATATCTACCATTATTGTTATTCGCTCGTATTAATTAAATATCACTATCATTCCTATCGTACACGTTTACAAAGAAGCCGTAAACTGTTTATATGATGGTTGTGAAATGCAGATATTTTGTCTAATGAAAACTCTTCTGCATAGCCAGTCTTCAATGATAGAATAAGTTTATCGTACTTGGGATCAATTGCTACCTTTTGTTTTGTAAGAAGTTGATATAAGCGTTGGAGTATCTGTTTGTGTTCTTTACCAAAGTTTACTGAAATTATACAACCATCTTCAATATCGATATTTTCAACTTTTTCCCACTCAAGGTTTTCACCGTGTTTACTCTTACATTCGTTTACTCCTCCACGGTTTTCAGTCTATGAACCATGAAAGATTTGATATTTGGGAATGCAATTGGAACATTCTATCCGCGGTTACACTAGGTGTTTTCTTATCATATTTATAACCTACTATTATTCTTACAATTTGTAGTTGTCGATCTAGTTCTGTAATGTATAGATCGGTTACACTAAAATCAAATCCAAAGTCTATACCCAATAAATTTAGAGCAAATGGATTAATTAGTAAATCTTTGTATCTGGTTCCTAATTCTATCGCTTTATCGATATCAGTTAGAGAAAATACATTACCAATTTTACAGAAGTATTTGAGATTGTAAACCGTTTCCAATGAAGGCGATTGTTTTGCTTTTTCATTATCTTCATCGGTGTAGAGTTTATTCAAAACATAATTGTAATCTAAATTGATCCTCTTGTACTGACATGGTTCTTCTGGTTCTTGCCCAATTGTTCGCATTCATCTCCCTGGTGATTTTGGAGTTGATTCTAAAACTATGTAGGGATTACTTTTAGCAATATATCTCTCCGAAACGCTTCTGACATCTTCCTGATGACCTTTTGGGAAAAAATTGCATTCATCCAATAATATGAATTTGGGATTATCCAAAGATCTAAAACTATCTATATGGAGGGAAGGATATGCTTCTATCATGCATTTATTCAATTCCAATACATTTTCTTTACTATCAAACAATATTCCTAAAGGTTCAAAGAATCCCTTCATTCTCATGATAAGTCTAATTGCCAAATCAATATTGGTATTAGTCACAATAACTATCTGTGAATTCTGATAATCATTATTCTTTAATGCAAGCCACGCCATATAACGAAGAAATAACTCACTGATCCGTAATTAAGTTGCCTTCAAAATAAATAAGTGTCTGTGACTTTCTTGTGCATCAAAGACTATTTGTTGGTAGTCAAATAATGGATTCTCCTCATAGTTTAATTATTTCGTGGTAATTTTGTGATATGATTAAAACCACATTTCCATTTAGTCTGAATATATAGAGTTCTACGTTTAATAATATCAACCCAGATCCAAAATTGCTTCTGGCAAAACTGCTCTGTGAAGCATTCTGACTGGGTTGATGATACATGACTGGTGGGTGCATGTTGATATCCGGAGTTCCTATTCATTGCGAGGTTGTTATTTACCAGCCTCGCAAGATCTTTGAATGTCATTCTACTTTATCAGAGATCCCATCAACATGTTAAAACTTGGTTGTCAATGAGTGTTGTTCTTGGTGGCTGATGAATGAATCTTCTAGTTTTTGTTTAATATCTTCTACGAACTTTAGAGTCTTTGAGTAGGGAAGTATCAGTCAATAAATCCATTTTTGTGCTGTAAGTATTCTTAATCAAGTCTAATGAAGACAATCTCTATTTTTCATTTCCAGTCTTCTGCGACCTGGTGGCTATCAACCAACTTTCTTTTATTCTATCGTCTAAACCATCGATGCAATTAGAATATTCATAAGGTAGCACTCCTTGTATATGTGAGGATATTGTATTTTTTGCATTTTGCTTTAGGAATTGGATATCTCGATACTGCTGAGTTGTTTACCTGTAATATTTGACAACAAGATTCTGCGAGAGTGCCGCGGCCGAAGGCTGGCAATCTCTCGCAGTATGAATTCATTGAATAACTCAAAATCCCATTTTTACGTGAAATCCGAGTCGATAAATAGATATTACTTCATATAATATAAAAATGAGTATAACTTTAGTACATGTTGGGACTATGCTTCCAGTTGAGCAGCAAAATGCAAGCACATTTTTCCAGTCCAGTACGCTATTGATTTAGGTCTAGTCCAATCCATAGATAAGAAGTTGTCAATAAGTCAAAGCAAGAGAAATCCAATAACGGATCATTACAAGAATGAATCTATCAGAACATTAAACATATTCGAAATAGTAGCGGTTGAAGCAATGGATTACAAGACCAGGCAACAACAATCCTGGGAACGATTACTAAGACTTTTCATTTATTGTATTTGGAGATTTAGAAATGTCTACAATCGCAATAGAATGTACAACTAATAATTTAGAACATGAATGGAAACAAGGAGGATATACCTACAGAATAGACAGAACTATAATGGCAGTAGAGTACGAATGCCTTAGATGTAGCAAAACCGATTTCAGTATTATGAAATTGACAATGAAAAAGAAGAAGATGAATAGAAATGAGTAGGATACAAGGTAACAAAAGACCAGTATTAAAAACCACATTGCCCATATCTATAGAATAGGATAAAAAAGTAGCAAGGATGAAATGAAGACATGATACAATTAAAGATTTTATCAACAAATTTTCGAACAATGGTTAGTGAGGCGTGATCCTATTCCTTTCATGGAAAAGGTCTATGGGAAGCAGTCTCGAACCATTGAAGGGCATATAAAGGAATTAGAAAGAATAAAGCAGAATCAATTACAATTGGCGGAGGATTATGACAAATAATTAGTAAACTTTTTCTTTTAACCATTATATTTTCTATACATAATGATTAGTGTCTATTCCAAAGTAAAAACAAATCCAATTTCATAATTTTATAATTTTATATTCTGATTTTTTGTGTTTTGTTAATATTATTTGTATTATTATTAACAAATTTAGAATAATCTAAGTTTGGAGATATAAAGAGGATTTAAATCTAAGCCTCTATCGTTACTGTGGAGTAAGAGTAAGAGTCTGAGGTTCTCTCTATCTAATTGAATTATATACTAAAGTAAAAATAATTGGTTTTTATTTTATAATTTTATAAAATAACACTATTGATCTACATATTAATTAACAAAACTAACATTTGATTATAATTTATTAAACTTAAATTGTACATAGAACTCTTTGGTGATGTTTGACGGTTACTCCTAACACATATTGTTATGACATGCGGATTCAAATAATAATTATTTAATTTAAATATGGAAATCCGAGCTAGATTAGAAATACTTACTACAAAAACAGTGACATATGTAATAGATACCCAAGATAACAGTATATAGTTATAGTTACAAAATCGTGATAACCTTTTATCCTGAAAATCCATCAAATTTAGCAATGGATAATATCCAAAAAGTCAGTATTACTTATAGTTATATAATTTCAAAAATACTAAATTTAATATCAATGATTATATCAAGATTATTAAGATAAAACCACTTGTATTTGTATCACGTTTAAGCAACGATGATCAATCTTAAGGAAATGACTCAACAATATATTCTAGATCATCAATACTTAATCATAGTAATGACATTCATAGTAGCTGGACTGATACATACGATAACAGCCCTACGGTCAAGTTTTTTTGGATCAATATATTATCATTTCGGCTCAGATTATACTGGAAGCAAATGATTGTAATAATGTAATCAAAAAGGCTCCAAGCAGAAAAACTCTTATAATTACAGGGCAATAAGGGATAAACGAGAGAATATTATATTTCTAAAGCATTTCCCTTTAAAAAGAATCAGTTGTAATCATACATTGACATTTTCTACTTTTGCTATACTCCACTAACCATCAAAATTTAGTGTTCGATACAACTAAAGACGGTCTCCAATATTATTTGGAAAGCATAGGGAGTAGTAATACCGGTATAAAGACAATACCTTTGATATGTACGTTACGATGTATCAAAGAGTGGATACAAGAGCAACATCCATTAGGTTCAAAACATGACTGTTTATTATGTGCAAAAAATGATAATAATCATGGTTCCATTTTAACTTGTGAAGTTCTAGTTTAAAGGTATAAATATTTAAAGCCTAAAACAAGCCAAACCTTATAACCAGGGAAAATTTACTTATATACTAGTTGCTTTCAAAATTAAGTGTCTGTATTTCTGTTGTGATTCATAAATTGTTTGCTTGAAGTGAAATGGTATGTTTTCATTATTTTTTTTATTGCTGTGCGATCACCCTTATGATTAAGGCAAAAATTGCATTCCGTCTGGATCTATAAAATGTAATTTTAAATAGAACCAGCCCATACCAATAACGGCAATTGTCTAAACCGTTCGGGCATGTCTTGGATATGGGCTGCTTGCTATAGTTGTTGCTTATTCCCTTATTGTTGGCTTTGGGGTTAGGTTCTTACGAGAACTTGAGATACCAATTATTCTCTAAGTACTTGGAACTCATAATACCTTACCTTTTATTTAATCATAATAGAACTTGGTTAACTCATCTGTTTCTTTATATGGTGGCTCCTATGATAAATTGCAAGGCTCTTTTAGTTTTTTCTTAGTTTAACAATTGGATAAAATTGTCTCTGTATATGTATAATGTGAAATATCAGAAAAGTTTCATTTGCTATTGTAGTCGGAATGGTTCTATATTAAGAGAATCTGAAAAACAATGAATCGAAAACTCATAGTTAAATTGCATCTGTAGATTTGGAGAATTTGATTCGTTTAAATACATTAAGGCTAGATTTTCTATCTGAAATTATTTTTAAAATAGACACAAATAACCTATATATAAATTATATGCAATTCAATCTGATTAAATTTTATGTTGTAAATATCAACATTAACACAATTACTATAAATGTAACCCCCAAAAAAACCTTGGTTAAATTCATTGATTTATTTAACGCTTTTGAATAATCTGTAAATTGATTTCTACCCATTACTTTTACCACTGATTTTGTTTCTATGATTTGATATTTTGCGTCTATCAAATTGTTTTCCGCAACAGATAATAATTGAATGAATATATTCGTAATCTCTTCAAAACTTGTAACTTCTCCAAGAGGATAATATCCTTCTGATGTTCTAAATCCGGAATTTTCATGGGTATCAGAGGTACAAATATCCAAAACATATACGCCTTTTTGTTCAAGTTTACTAATGATATGTTCTCTTAATCCATTTTTCATATTATTTGAGTCAGTCCAACCTAATACATACCGTCTGTTTAGAATTTCGATCAGAAAGATTGATAATCCTGCTTTTCCTACATCTATATAATTCAGATTATTGAATATTTCTCTACTATTTGCAATGCTTACTTTGAAATTTGTTTGCAAGGAATTCTGGAGTTTTTCCAAACATTTTTTTGCGATATCAAGCATTTTATTATATTCGATTTCATTTAACTTTCTTCCCATTGCATTGTGACTATCTACCATTAAAATTTGTTTAAATCCTATGCTTTTTGAGTATCTCTCGAGATCTACTTGTAATACTTCTGGAATATCATCCATGCCTGAGGGTGAATTTGATAACATTATTAGAGGTATGTCTCCAAATGCAATTCCAGTACAAGTTACATCTCCATTTCTTGTCTTTAAAGGGAGGGAACAGGTGTTGCCATTCTGAATAATGTCATATATAGACAATGATTTGAGATATTTTAATACTTCTTCATAAGATGGAATATTTACTGAATGGTCTGAAGGAGTATGGAAAACTATTGCTTTATAATTAAAATATTTCCAAAGCCTATGTGATAAATTACTTCCACCAATTGATTTAAACGGGCCTGGATGGATTTCAGGTAAGATTAAATTTATCTCCTTACCATCATCTTTAAATCTTAAAATTCTAGTAAACACTGATGTTTCTATTGATTTGGATACTAATATTTTTTCAATATCTTTTACTTTATTTTCAGTCCAGGCTGAAAGAAAAGCTTGTAAAATAGAAAAGGTACTTTCAATATTAGGTCGCCCAGATCTATTAGCAAAGATTGCCCATGCAATACCCAGGCCTATAATAATCAAACCAAAACATATATCAAGAGGTTTTGTTAAATAAATAAAGTAATCTAACGGTGTTATAATACTTACCAAAATTATAGGTTGAATTATTCCAACTAGTATTGCTTTTTTTAATTCAGCCCCAAAAACGGAAGTGAAAATTCCTATCCTTAATCCAATAGCTAACATCATTCCTTCTATTATGTAACCAGATGGAATACCATCTTTTTTAAAAATGATATATGACATGATTCCAAATATCAAAATTGTCATCCAAAGTAAATTAGAAAATGCAGATACATGCAAAATCTTTGAAAAATTATTAACAGGACTTCCCTGTAACAAGTAAAAATCCATAAAATAACTGGTTAATACAAAACATAATCCAAAAGTTAAATAGATAAATATATGCAGGAAATCCTGGTCGAAATAGATACCAGTTAAAGAAATTATTACAAATGAGCTAGTTAAAGAAATTATTAAAGATATTTTATATGAAGAAAAATTAATTCTTGTTAATGACCATCGCTTGTGAATATCAGAAACATTGTCAAGGTCCTCGCTCATTATTTGAGCCACTATTAAACAGGAAAAATGACTCTAATAAGTATAGATCCACCTATAAGAGCTCCAGTAAGGGCCAAAATTATTTCAGGCTTTACTTTTACCCCTTTGGTCTCATCTTCAAAAAATCTTAATAAACCTGCGCTTGAAGCCGGCAACGGGGCATTCTTCTTTTTGCTACTCAATTCTTATTTATGTCGCAATATTAAATAAATAGCTATCGATTTAGTTTTTTTATTTTAATAAAAAATATAGTCCGCTAGAAAATTATTTACTGGTAAGGCTTAATAAGGTAAGGAAAGAATAAAGAAATAAAATATGGCGGTTATTTGTAAAAAATGTGGATTACCAGATGATTTATGTCCCTGTGGTGAACTAGAAAAAGAGGAGACAAGAATCATAGTCCGCCTTGAAACCAGAAGATTTTCTAAGACTACTACTCTGATAGAAGGAATCGATCCAAAAGTCAGCAATATGCATTCAATCGTTAAAGAACTAAAAAGTCAGTTTGCATGTGGTGGAACTGCCAAAGATGGATTTATCATGCTTCAGGGTGACCATAGAGATGACGTGAAAGGATACCTCGTCAAGAAAGGATTTAATGAACAGGCGATAGAAGTACAATAGTCGATTGGATCAGTTATCGGAATATTTTAGATTTCATTACTCAATTCTTCAATATTGTATATATTATTGAAATTATTTGTATCATTTATGAGAATGTTTATATAATAGAATAAAACATAAATAATACTGATCAAGTTATTAAAAAACTTTATGGTGAAATGAATGGTTAAAGATATTTCGTTATTTGGCGACCGATGTCCCAGATGTGGCAAAGGTCCTATGGTAACTGATAATTCTACAGGTGAGATGTTCTGTGGTAACTGTGGATTTGTAATAAACGAGAGAATCGAAGAAACAGGACCTGAATGGAGAGCTTTTTCTAAAGAGGAGCATGAAGATAGAAGCAGGGCGGGAATTCCTACTTCACTCGCTATGCATGATATGGGCTTAGCTACAATAATTGGCCCTGTAGACAAGGATGCATCAGGTAAACCCTTGTCTTCATCCATGAAAAGTACCATAGAAAGATTACGAACATGGGACAGTAGAAGTCAAGTTCATGAACCTGTAGACCGTAATTTTAGGCAGGCATTCAGTGAATTAGACAGATTAAAAGATAAATTAGCAGTAGGAGATGCTGTAATAGAAAAAGCAGCATATGTTTATCGTAAAGCTCTTGAAAAAGGTCTTGTTAGAGGACGATCAATTTCTGCTTTAGTTGCAGCAGCATTATATGCTGCCTGCAGGGATACTGAAACCCCTAGAACACTGAAAGATATCGCAAATGCTAGTAATATCAAGAAAAAAGATGTAGCAAGATGTTATCGACTATTAATTAGAGAATTAGACTTGCGTATGCCAGTTGTAGATCCAGTCAAATGTGTAGCAAGAATCGCTAGTAAAGCGGGTTTATCCGAAAAAACTAAACGTAAAGCATTGGAAATATTAAAAAAAGCAGAAGAAGGAAAAATTTCTGCCGGAAAAGATCCAATGGGGTTAGCTGCAGCGGCCCTTTACGTAGCTTGTGTTATGAATGGAGAAAATAAAACACAAAAGGATGTTGCAGAAGCAGCTGGTGTGACAGAGGTAACTATCAGAAATAGATACAAAGGCCTAAAAATGCATTTAAAATTATAAAATCATTTTTCCTATCTAGTAACTAATCTTCTGATCATGGTTGGAAATATACTAAAAGTATTATTGATTTTAACACCGTGTATTTTATTTATTACTACAAAATCATATTGTTTAGATTCTGAATCTATTAAAGGTCCGTATCTAGATAGCATAAAGTTTATTCACTATCTTGACGAAAATGTTGCTTTGGAGGAAATCAAGTCTGGTAATCTAGATATCTATTACTTTCGTATCCCATTAGATCTAGTACCTGAGATTCTTGCCCGTTCTGATATTAGCTTATACGATAAAGTGTCTGGAACCTTCGGATTACTTCTCAACCCGGCACCGGGAGGAAATGAAACTCTGAATCCATTTGAATTTCGCGAAGTAAGATACGCTATGAATTATCTTATCAATAGGAACTTTATTTCTAATGAAATATTACAAGGCTATGGGTTTCCTTTATATGATTCATTAGGCATATTTTCTCCAGATTATCCTGTTATTATGGATATCATCGAATCATACGGATTTCATTATGATCCTGAATATGCTTTCGAGATAATTAAAGATGTTTTAGAGTACAACGGAGCCATTTTTAAGGATAATAAATGGTATTTTAAAGATAAGCCAATTACATTAAAGGTTCTAATTCGCAGTGATGACCAGCAACGGAAAATACTTGGTGAACTAATTTCATCAGAGTTGAGTAAAATAGGTTTCAAAATTATCAAAGATTATGGAGATTTAAATAAATCTTTGAGGGTTTTACAAAATTCCGATCCCAGAGAACTTCAATGGCATGCATATACAGAGGCATTTACAAGTAATGCTTTTTCGAGATATAACGATGGAAATACGGCTCAATTTTATGCTCCTTGGTATGCTAACATGCCAGGGTACCAAAATCCTGGATTTTGGCAATACCAAAACGCGACTTTGGATGATGTAACTCAAAAATTAGTATTTTCAAATTTTACATCAGAATACGAAAGGAATAATTTATTAAAATATGCTACCAAAATGGGAATTGAAGAATCAGTAAGGATTTTCTTGGTGAATAATATTGACCCCTTCGCTGCTTCATCTTCTGTCTCAGGATTGGTAAATGATTTTGGAGGGGGAATAACTAACAAGTATTCATTACTCAATGCTCAATCTAATAAAACAAATTCTCTTAATATAGGCGTCAAACAGATTTATCAAGGAGCATGGAATTCGGTTGGCGGATTTAGCGATACCTACAGCACAAATATCTATTCTAATATCGCAGATAGTTCTATCCTTAGACATCCTTTTACAGGTGAAGTAATCTCCATGAGAAATGATATCTTAAACGTTACCACATTAGGTCCTTATGATAAACTTGAAGTTGACCCACAAGCAATAATTTGGGATAGCAAATCTGGTTGGACAAATGCAGGGGAAGACTCAAACTCTCTTAGTAAGGTAACTTATAAAATACTCTATTCAAATTGGCATCATGGTATTCCAATGGATAAAGCAGATCTTCTATACTCCTTGTATTTCATGTTCGAATGGGGATCAGATGACGGTGTTGATGATCTCACAAAAGATCCAGAATATACCTCTAGAGTGAAAGTAGCCCTGCCTTTATACAAAGGTTTTAGATTTTTATCCGATGATACAGTAGAATCATTTATAGACATATGGCATTTTGATAAGAATGAAATAGCTGGAAATGCAGGATTATGGCCACAAGAACCATGGGAAATCACGGCTGCTACAGAAAGGTTAGTTCTCTCGAATCTTCTTTCATACTCTAAATCTCAAGCAATTACAAAGAATGCTGATTGGTTGTCATTAATTATACCAGAACATGCTAATTTAATAAAAAAGGAATTGATCAAAATGAAAGATGAAAAATTTATTCCATTACCATTAAAAAATATAGTGACACTAGATGAGGCTATAAAAAGATATGATGCGAGTATAAAATGGATTGAAGATAGGCAACATGCAGTGATAAGCAACGGTCCTTTTTTCTTGGATAGATATAATCCATCAGGAAGGACTATGGAAATTAAAGCCTTTCGCGATAGTACATATCCTTTTGAACAGGGATATTGGTCCCACCTAGAAAAACCTAAAACACTAGAACTTAAAAATTTTACACATTCTAAATACATAAAGATTGGAGAAGAAAAAATAATTAATTTTCAATCATTTTCTGATAATATTCCTGAATCAAATCTTTCAATTTTTTATTTTTTAATAGACTATTCTGGTAACGTAATCAATAGCGGACAGGCAACTAGGATAAATGATCAAAATGGTTCATTTTCAATTATATTAAATGAAGACATTACTAAAAACTTGACCGTGGGACCGGTAACGTTAAAAATTTTCGCAAATACACAAGACGCATTACGACCTGTTGTTTTAGATAATTTATTGTTAGTAACCACATAATTATTCTCTCTTTGATTAAGGAATATGATACCTAGAACTAAATTATTATTACTTTAGGAAGATAATATACAGAAGGATATTATCAATTATAATATGATATATATAGAACTAGATTTTTTTCTAAAGCGAGTTGGAACATAATATTTTTATTTTTATTTCATACCGGTGACTTGAATTTTATAATTCTCTTTCAAATGCATCCAAAGTTCACAGTTAAACTATGTTGTGTTCTGACGATATTTATCAAATTTATAACATATTTATATCTTTAATATATATTTGACTTGACTGGACCCATGTTTTTAGGAACACTTTTCTCATTTTCATATAGATACTGATATTTTCTTTCATTACCAATATTTATCACCTTCTCCTTTTCTTTCTCATGTTGTCCTTTCAATTTTGAAATAAACTCACATGGTGATAGATATCCCAATGAAGAATGTATTCTGTTCTGGTTGTAATCAGTGAACTCATCATTGATTGCTGATTCTGCTTCCTGATAATTTTGGAAATCATTTGACCAGATATATTCTTTCTTTAGTGTCTTGTGAAACGATTCAATGTGTCCGTTTTGTTCTGGTGTATTGTAATAGATATGTTCCAGTTTCAATCCTAGTACAGATATAGATTTTCTAAATGCTTTGCTTGTATACAGTGAACCGTTGTCTGTTCTGATAATCAAGTTTTCAGGTACGATATCCTTGTGTGTTACAAGTGCATTTTCTATCGCAATTATTGCATCTTCCTTTACTGCAGACAGATCCAACAGTAGCCAACCCATTCTCTTGTAAATATATCAAACACATTGAAAAGGTAGCCCCATCCATCAATACCACAATGTACGTAGGTAAGATCTGCTTCCCATACCAGATTTGGTCTATTTGCTTTTACATTGGGTACTTTTGAACGTGAGATTTCCTTCTTACTTTTAGATGGCGTGATGTAACCCATCTTTCTGAAGATTCTTTATGCCTTCTTCCTGTTGACAGGTATTCCTAATACTCTTGTCAGCATTGCAGCCATTCTTCTGGTACCATAAGTTGGTCTTTGCAGTGATATTTTTTGTATCTCTTGTTCTGTCCTTGTTGTTGATGGCGTTGCTGCAGTTACTGCAGTTACTGCAGTAGCAATAGCATATCTGTTACCTTTATTTCCGTAGTAAATATTTTTACTACAGCCAGAATATCTCAGTGCCTTTCTAATGCTAATCCTTCTTGGTGTGGTGTTGTTTTGGTTTATTATTATCATTACCACTGCTAACCTTTCCTTCCTGTTTCTAACGTTTTTTTAAAAGCATCTATTGCTATTGTCTGTTCAACAAATATACTCTTTAGACGTTCATTTTCTGTTTCCAGATCCTTGGTTATTGTATCTTTACTGGTACCTGACAATGCACTCTTACCACCTTCTATGAATTTCTGTTTCCAGTTATAGAACACATTTGGATTTAGATTGTACTTTCTACATATTTCTGCTACTGTGATGTTTGTAGTCAGTGATTCCATTACAATCCTTGTCTTGTCTTCTGGTGTCCATCTTCTACTCTTAGTATTGCTGTTGTGGTTGTTGTTTTTACTAACACCTTGCATCTGTCTGACCTCCTCTATTCACACTGTTAGGAGTAAAAAAGTCTCCATTACAAGGTGTTCTCATTTTTAATGGGTCCAGACCAACTTCCGTTCTTTCTATGAACTATTTGATATATCGACAGTATTAACTTGACCAAAGAGCTTTAGCTGTTAATGTTCTATTCTAACAATATATGTTGTTGAAATTTGTAGGAAATAAAACATCCACTATCATTAAAATGTATTCATTCTCTCTATCTGTATTTTCTTGGTTTGATTTTAAGGAATACATTAATTCTTGGAATTGTTAAAGGATCGAAATAGGATTCAAGTAGCAATTTAGAAATGGAGGCAAAAGGTTTGGATCGTGTCAAATTTAACAAAGATAAAGAGTATCTGAATTTATAATGGATGAAAACACTATTCAGATTGGTAACAAGAATTCTGTTTATGGATCTGTATTGAACCAGTTGAGTTCTGTTCTTGGAATGCATATATCCAAATAAAGAAACATGTTCATAACAGCGAATTTTATATGATCTCTTATATCCAAATATGCCTAATAGATAGTTTACACCGATGGATATACTTGGTAACATTTAACCTGCAATTTTCTGAATTTGAAACATAGATTGCATTTAACTTTTGAATAAAGTAGGATTGAAAGAGGAATGCAGTATTTTAAGGACATAACAGAATGTTTTGATGATTACTATCCTTGGACCAAGAAGAATAGTAATAATAATTGTGATCTATAACATGTATACAATTGGATCAAACTATTCGTTTATTTATATAATAGAAGAATTCGTAACATGATACTATTCCAAATTAGAGGTGACTTAAGATTATGTTAAGTGAACAGGGCAGATATATCTTTGTTTGTTAGAATGTTATTTCTATGAAGATTTCTCAAGATAAGTATAATATTATTTTATAAAAGTAAAAAATACTTAATTGTTTATGAAATTTTCTCTTTAAATCCTAATGCAATATAAAAAATGATAAAAACTATTTTTATATGAGAATTTTCGCTCTTAATATATTATCAAAAGAAAGAATAATAATTCTTTTACCATCTTTTCTTAATGGACTACATTAATTAAGACTATCATCACGTTTTAAACTTTTTAGGTTTTAATAAATGATTTTGATATATTGGCAGTATCAAAGCTTGACTTCCCTTACTCTACTGTAATCAACGATAAATTATAATACTAGGTAATTAACAGATATTTTTATATTTTCTATTTTTTTTATTAAATATGTTCTATGACTTGTTCTGTTGCTGTTCCTCTATCTGTTTCTACAGCTTTTAGTCCATGCCATATTACTGGTTTTTTTCAAAAATCTATAGATTCCAATAACACTGATTATCTTTTTCATGGTTCTAGAGGCGCAGGATTTTCGATAAACAAGGGTGTTACTACTTCTGTAGAACTATATGAATCAAATGCTCCTTCCTATCAAATATACATCAACGGATTGTTGGTTAACGATGCTATAGTGTCAGACTGGGTAATCCAAAATTATCTTTCACAGGTTGATTCTAAGTATTTGATTAAGATAAAACATACTATCGATGTTCCTATAGGTTTTGGATTAGGTACTAGTGGAGCAGCTGCCTTGAGTCTTTCCTATGCACTTAATCATGTTCTTAAAAGAAATCTCAGTTTAAAACGAGCTGCACAGATTGCTCATGTCGCAGAGATCAGCTGTAAAACCGGCCTTGGTACGGTGATTTCTGAATTTTATGGTGGCCTAGAAATTAGAACTGGCTTTGGTGCACCAGGAATTGGACAACTTGAAAAAATTAGAGTAAAAGACCATGCAGCTGTTGTATTTTGTATTAACCCAATTATGACAAAAGAGATTCTTTCAAAGCATTTTGATCGATCTAACATTTTAGGTAACCAAATGACAGAACAATTGCTTCTTTCAAGAGATATTGGCGATTTTTTACGATTGTCAAAAAAATTTGCAGACATTCTGGGACTCACAAAAGGAGTTTGTGCAAAACCAATTAAGAAGCTAGAGAATATTGGAATTTTGTCGAGTGTAGCGCTCTTTGGGGAAACAATATTTACTTTGATTCCTAAATATGATGTAAGGAAGATTCCTCCAATTCTCCAAGAATTTCCGGGAGCTCTGTTCATATGTGATATAGATAATCGGGGAGCGATATTGAAATCTCATGATAAATAGTCATATTCCATCCAATCATCCCAGAGCACAATCGCTCTTGATCAGAGATTTACTTGTACAAGGATTTCGATCAGGGTTAGTAGTTCCAGAAGGATTACTCGCTCATGGGAGAGGAGAAGCCTTCGATTATCTCTTAGGAGAATGCACATCGATTCATGCTATAAATGCAATTAAGGCTGCATCAGCTTTAATTTTGTTGGCTAATAACCCAGTTGTTTCTGTTAACGGGAATTCAGCGGCATTATGTGCTGGACAACTAGTAGAATTATCTAAATTGACTAATTCTAATTTGGAAGTAAATTTATTTTATACAAGTAAAAAAAGGGAACAGCTTATATCACAAAAATTAAAAAAATGTGGAGCTAAAATTGTACTAGGTACAAACAACAAAAGGATCGATATTCCCGAATTAACTAGTTCTAGACGACATGTTGATCAAAATGGAATCTTTAAAGCTGATGTAGTCTTGGTACCTTTAGAAGATGGAGATAGAACAGATGCTCTAACGAAGATGAGAAAAAAAGTAATTACAATTGATTTAAATCCACTCTCAAGAACCTCACAATCAAGTACAATAAGTATTATTGATAATATTGTCAGGGCTATACCACAATTAATCAAAGTTACCAAAGATTTGAAAAATCAAGGGAGGGGTTCACTTGAACAAATTCTGGAAAAATATGATAATCAATATAATCTAGACGAGTCCTTAAAAATAATACGCGGAAATGCTAATACACAATATGAAAAATAAAGATATTGAAAATATTCAAAAAAAATTAACCATTAGAGATATTAAATTAATGAAAAAAAGGAATAAAATTTCTGCAATTACATCTTATGATTATTGGAGTTCAAAGATTTGTGATATAGCAGGGATCGATTTGATATTAGTAGGAGATAGTGGCGGGATGATTATGCTAGGGTATGAATCTACTATACCTGTAGGCATGAAAGAAATGTTATTATTTACCAAAGCAGTAGCACGGGGTACAAAAAGAGGTTTGATTGTTTCCGATATGCCGCTCGGGTCCTATCAAACAGATTCTAAAAGAGCAATAAAAAATGCCATAAAGTTTATCAAGGCAGGATGTGACGCAGTTAAACTGGAAGGTGGTATCAAAATGGCTAGTACAATAAAAAGCATTGTTGATAGCGGAATTCCTGTATTAGGACATATAGGATTGAAACCTCAAACTGCCAAATTTTGGACCGGCTATAAAATTCAAGGTAATACATCAAGATCTGCATTAGATCTCATTACTGATGCAAAAGAATTAGAAAAAGCTGGAGTCTTTGGCATCGTTCTTGAAATGGTTACTGCAGAAGTCTCTAAAATAATTTCAGAAACTATAGAAATTCCAACAATAGGTATTGGTTCAGGCCCATTTTGTGATGGTCAGGTGCTTGTTCTTCATGACATCCTGAATTTATACGATAATATTAAACCCAGATTTGTCCAGAATTATGCTGATATTCATACCAATATCCTTAACGCAACCCAGAACTACATCAAGGATGTCAAAACAGAAAGTTTTCCAGCAGAGAAACACACATTTTACATGGATAAAAATGAATATAATAAATTAAAAGAGCAATTATCATAATTTGAAAAGAATAAGAGGCCTACACCCATCTAAAGATATAATTGGTTCATTAGGTAATGAATTAGAAGGTAAGCAGATAATACTATGCGTGACTGGCAGTGTTGCAGCTTATAAATCAATAGACTTTGCCAGACTTCTGATGCGACATGGGGCAAACGTAATCCCAGTAATTTCTGAATCCGCAACTTTACTAATTAATCCTAATTTTTTAAAATGGGCAACTGGCAATACCGTGATTGATAAGTTAACGGCTAATATGGAACATATTGCTTTAGGAGATTTTAACATGTCGGATTTAATAGTGGTCTATCCATGTACTGCCAATACTTTGAGTAAATTCGCTTGTGGGATAGATGATACTCCTATTACATCTATTCTCACTGTGTCTCTTGGTTCCAAGATACCAATTTTCATAGCTCCAGCCATGCATGAATCAATTTATCAGAATGAATTTGTTTTATCGAATTTGGATAAACTAAAAAAAATAGGAATATCTATAATAGAACCTTCGATAATTGAGGGAAAAGCCAAAATTGCTACCCCTGAAAAAGCTTTGTCTGATATTTTAGGGTTTTTTTCAAATACCTCAAAGAAAATTTTATTGAATAAGAAAATTCTCATCACCTCAGGAAGTACGATGGAATACATTGATCCAGTTAGGGTAATTTCTAACTTGAGTTCTGGGAAAATGGGACAAGCAATTGTTAACGAGGCTTTGGAACTAGGAGCACAAGTAGTACAGATATGTGGAAATTCTATTTCCAAACAAATACACAGCAACAATTTCAGATTTATTCAAGTATCTACATCAGATGAAATGTATAACATGGTTGTTTCAGAACTATCTTCAGGTCAATACGATATTGCTATAATGGCTGCAGCAGTTACAGACTTTAAACTGAATAAAGTCAAAAAAAAGAAGATGAATAGTAGGAATGTTCAGAGTTTAAGGTTAGATTTGATCCCCACAAAAAAAATTATAAATGATATCAAAATAATAGATAAGAATATTTTTTTGGTTGGGTTTACGGCCTATCATGATGTTTCTGATTCGTTTCTCATTTCCAAAGCAAATGAAAAATTAAAAGAATCTAATAGCGATATAATAGTTGCAAATGATATTGGACGAAAAAATAGTAAAATTGGTTCGGATTTCAACGAAGTATTCATAATTTCTTCAAATAAACCAGTTATTCACTTGGAACTCAGTCGTAAGGAAATAATAGCAAAACAACTGTTAAAGCTAATATCTTCTTACGTAAACAACTGATGGAAAAGTAACTTCTCAAATAATCTTGGTTTGAAGAATTAATTTTTTCCTAACATTATCAGATCTTTTGAAAATTTTGTTGCTATTTTTATACCTTTCCTTGAATTTTCATCGATGACAATAGTGTCTTCTATTCTCACACCAAATTTAGATTCAAAATAAACCCCAGGTTCGATAGTTATACTCATTTGATTCTCTATTTTATCATTATTATTTTGGCGTATCCATGGTGGTTCATGAACTGCCAAACCAATCCCATGTCCCGTGGAATGATTAAACTGTTCAGAATAACCTGAATTTGAAATAAAATCTCTACAGATCTTATCTATTTCTCCTGCCAAGGGTTTGGTACCAGCTTTTTTAATTCCTAAATCCTGTGAGTTTCTTACAATATCATACACTTTTCTCATTTCCTTGTTGATATTACCTAATCCAAACGTCCGAGTCGCATCTGCAACATATCCTTTATATCTTAAAGTGATATCTACTACTATAAAATCACCATTTTTAAATCTTCTATCAGTAATATCCGAATGTGGCAATGCACCGTTTCTTCCACCTGCTATGATAAAGGGGAATAATGTAGATTTGTAAAAAGGTAACATTGCCTTTTTTCTAAGTGCTTCATACACTAATCTTGAATGTAATTCTCTCTCAGAAAGCCCTATCTTTATTTCGTCCAAACACACATTAAATAAGAAATCTATTATTTTAGCAGCGTTGCATATATTCTGTATTTCAGTTTTGTCTTTAATTGCTCTACTTTTAAAAAATACGTCATTATTAACTATGAGTTTATCTTTTCCTACTTTATCGCCGAGATATTCTAAGGTATTGTTATCCTCACAATCTGTTAACGACAAATTCTCTTTTAAGTTTGAGCTAATTCTAGTCAAAATGTCTTTGCCTCTTTCAGTTTGAATTACCTCGCAATTTTTTGAGTCTCGTATTGCTCTAGCATATTCTAGTTTGGGTGACAATAGCTTTGTATTATTTTCATCTATTACTACTGCTCCTTCGCCCCAAAACCCAGTAAGATAATACATATTTTCTGGTTGAAAAACAAGTAATGAGTTACACCGAAACTTTGATATTCTTTCCAATAATTTTTTTTTGCGATTTATGAACATAACAATAGATAACAGTAAATTCTTATATCATATTTAGATATCTGATATAAAAAATCAGAACCATTATTCTTAATTCTTGGAATTATTCAAAATACTTTGATATATAGTTACAAATACCTTTTAAGGAATTAAAATATATGATTACTAGTTATAATAATTCTAAGATATCATCATTTCTGGAATCTATCCAAGGTATAATACTTGTTTACCTTTTACAATTCTAGATCACTTTCGATGATACAAAATTAAAGGATTCAAATATTCAATTTTTTATTCTATAATCAAATATATATTAAAATATAGGTTAAACAGACAGTAATTGAAAAATTATGGAATATTTAGTAATGCTTCCTGGTCCAACTAACGTTCCAAATCGTGTAATGAATGCGATGCTAGCTCCGATTATAAATCATAGAAGCGATGATTTTCGTGTCTTATATAAAGGAATTATTGAAAAGACACAACAGGTTTTTGATACCACAAGTGATATTATTCTTTTTACTACATCTGGTACTGGTGCCGTAGAATCTTCTGTAGTGAATTTGATTAAAAAAGGTGATAAGGCCATAATTCCTGTTAACGGAGAATTCAGTACCCGTCTTGCGGATTTAATAGACAGTTGGGGAGGAAATGCTATAAGGATTAATGCACCGTTTGGTAAGAATCCTCCAATAGAAGAAATAGAAACGGCTATGGAAGAAAATAAAGATACCAAAGCAGTTTATGCCGTGTACAATGAAACATCCACTGGTACTACATTAAGGTATATGGACAAACTTGGAGATCTTTGTGGAAAATATGGTTCGTTTTTTATTGCTGACGCAGTCTCAGTACTTGGGGGAGATGAACTCCCTGTAGATAAATGGAATATAGATATATGCATTACTGCCTCGCAAAAGGGATTAGCTGCACCTCCAGGTGTCTCTCCTATATCTATAAATGAACGTACCAAGAAATACATGCAATCTAATCCATCACCTATACTATATCTAAATATTAATAGGTATTTTAGATATTATAATGAACACAAAGAAACACCATTTACACCAGCATTACCTCTCTACTATGCATTCGATGAAGCGTTAAATATTATTTTGGAAGAAGGAATGAATAAGCGTATAGAAAGACATAGGAAATGTGCAGATGCCTTTTATTCTGGTCTCAGTACATTAGGATTAACTCCTTTTGCTGATGAAAATGCAAGAAGCAATGTAGTAATAGCTCTAAACTATCTAAGCGGAATGGATGATAAAAAATTTAGAACTTTATTATCTGAAAAGTTCAAAGTCTTGATCGCAGGAGGATTTGGAAGTCTAAAAGGAAAGGTATTCAGAATTGGAAGCATGGGAGAAGTTAACAAATATCACGTAATGAGGACTATGTCATCCATATATTCTGCTATGTCTATGCTTGGAATGCAGGTAAATAAAGAAGCATTATATGTAGCAGAAGACAAAATTCAGAACATATAATTCTATTATCCTTTTGTCAAGCTTAATATAAGGTAAATTAATAGCGATTTTTATGCCTTTTGAAAAAGGATCCTTAATATTATTAGATTATACTGCTAGAATAAAAGATAATAATGAGATTTTTGAAACTACACGAGAAAACGATGCAAAAGATTCGAATTTATACGACCCAGTGAAAAAATATGAGCCTCGACTAGTATCGGTAGGGGAAGGATGGGTTCTTAAAGGGGTGGATGAAGTCCTTTCAAAAGGGAATGTTGGTGAGACACTAGATATAGAAATTCCTCCAGAAAAAGGATTCGGCCAAAGGGACCCTAGCAAAGTTAGAATGATTCCACAAAGAAAATTAGGTGAAAAAGCTTCCGATATCAAAGTTGGTGATGTTGTGGAGATTGATGAAAGGGCAGGAATAGTACGATATATAGGGTCAGGTCGTGTTCAAATAGATTATAATCATAGACTTGCAAGTAGAAATCTAGTATATAATATCAATATTCTTAAGAAATTGGATACAGATGAAGACAAGATAATTCATTTAATCAAAAGACGTCTTCCTATCAACACAGAGCAAATAAAATTCGAAATCAACGGAGAAATTCTTGAAATTCATATTCCTGAAGATTTTTTTCTTTTGGAAGGATTGCAAATTCTCAAACGTGCAGTTTCTACAGATATTTTTAAATTTATTAAATCTCTAAAACAAATTATCTTCCAGGAGTCATATCTTTCACAAAGTGTCTCCAAATCAGACTCAACAAGCACTTCAGACTCAACAAGCACTTCAGACTCAACAAGCACTTCAGACTCAACAAAGAACAAGTAGCTTGTGAGAAACTAGTTTCTTACCATCTCACTTAGATAACTCTTGCTGATTTAGCTAATTCATAAGCTGAGGTTTTATTTAATTTAGTCTTGCTTAGTATAGTGTATCTTTCGGGTCTCAGTGATTGAGCAATCAATAATGCCTTAATAACATCGCTTTCTCTAATATTCAATTGGCTTGCCTTTGTGGGAGCTCCTAAATTCGTGAGAGCTTGTATTATTTTCTCATATTCTAATCCATGCAATTTTGCCATTAATATTGTGCCAATACCTACCCGCTCACCGTGCAGCCCACATGAGTCGCCTGCAATATACTCTATAGCATGACTGAATAGATGTTCAGATCCTGAACAAGGTCTACTACTACCCGCTATGCAAGCAGCTACTCCTGAACTGATCAAAGCTTCAATTATCGTTCTGAGACCTAACTTTGTATTTGTTAATAAATCGGTTGATCTGTCCAGGATAATGGTTGCGCTTAGTTGCGCTAAACTGGCAGAATAACTTCCGAAGTATTCATTTTTTTCGTCTCTAGCCAGTTCCCAATCCTTTACAGCAGTACACTTTCCGATGAGATCTCCGCACCCACTTGATAACAAACGTAATGGGGCTTCAGAAATTAATTTTGTATCAGCAAGTACACCTATAGGTGTAATCGCTTTGATCGAATGGGGTTTATCAGTTCCCCTCAAAGAAACGAAGGGACTTGCAATACCATCATGAGATGCAGAAGTAGGGATACTTATGAAAGGTTTTTTCAAATAAAATGCAATCATTTTTCCTACATCTACAGATTTTCCTCCACCTACACCTAAAATAATATGCGGTTCTAATTCCTTTATTTCAGACTTTGACTTAGCTACTGTTCGGATTGAAGCTTCATTTCTTATATACCAATAATCATTTAGATTTGCTTTGTGTAGCGTTTTGTGTATAATAGTTTCAGTTCTGTTTTTAACGTTCTGCCCACAAATGATTACTACATTGGAAATATCGTTATTAATACTTCTTACGAATTTCCCTAGGTTTGAAATAACATTATCTCCAATTAAAATCTCCCTCGGTAACTCCATTAAATGGGATTTTATTTCCAAATCGATTTTCTAATCAAGTTATCAAATGAAAACAATCTTTAAAATAAATTTTCTTTTTTTTTACCTTATTAGTTTTTAACAGTTTCTGCTATAGCATAACCCATTCCGACCCTGGTAATTTTTATCTTGACCTGGTCGCCTACATTAGTACCAGCTACAAAAATTACCATACCTTCTATCTTGGCCACTCCTGAGTCTCCTCTTTTACTCATAGCTTCTATTTTAACATCATATTCTTCATCTACTTTCACAGGTATTCTAAATGATCTAAATTTACGAAAACGTTCTTCCTTTTCTCCTTCCTGAATATTAGACTTATTATTATCTATCTTATTTTCTCCATCTACGCTACCCAATCTTATTTCCTAATTCACTTAGGATTTATTGGTATTTCAACTTTTTTTTATTAATAAAATAAAGTTTGATAATTGGATATTACAATTGATTTATATTCCAATGACATTTTTTTCATGACATAAACATTACAGGATAGCGATATGAACTTTATAAACACTCAAGATGAAAGTGATAATCAAAACATCACGGCAACAATTTTGAAAAACCTTCCAAAAGAATCTGGTTTAACAAAAATAGAGTATGAAGGCCCTTTCATCTCTTTATACACAATTAACCCGAAATTTTTGATGGAAACTTCAAAGATCTTGACAAATATGGTTAGTCTTATTAAAAAAAGAATTGTAATACGAACTGACGAGTCTATTAGAAAATCCCACAAAGAAACATTATCCATAATAAATAGACATTATGATTCGAAGAACATTGACAGTATATTTTTTGATGATTCCTTAGGGGAGATTACTATTTACATCAATAATCTAAACAAACTAATCAATGGGGAAGCTCAAATTGTAGATCTAGTTGTAGAGACTGGCTGGAAAATAAAGATTAGAAAATCGTCTCAAGTAATGTCTTCAATACAATTCATAAACAATACTTTAAAAGAAGCTACGGATTATCGAATAGCATTTTATAAAAAAGTAGGAGAAAACATTTTTAGAGCAAAATTAAATAATATTTATGAAGCGAGCCTGATTGCATTAGGAGGATGTGGTGAAATAGGCAGATCATGTTTTCTACTTGTAACCAATGAAAGCAAAATATTGTTAGATTGCGGGATTAATCTGCAGGAAAACCGAGCATTACATAAATTTCCTAGGATGGATATAACTGGTTTTAACCCTGAAGAAATCGATGGAATAGTTTTAAGTCATGCTCATATGGATCATACTGGTTTTCTTCCATATCTATTCAAGTATGGCTATCGAGGACCAGTATATTGTACAGAACCCACTCTTCCCTTAATGACCATGCTTTTTCTAGATTATCACAAAAATCACGGATTGTACTCCGATCAAGATATAAAAAATGTTATCATACACACAATCCCTTTAAATTTAGGTGATGTTACAGATATAGCACCAGACATAAAGTTGGTTTTTTACAATTCTGGACATGTATTAGGATCTTCATCTATTCACATGCATATTGGAAATGGAGATCACAATATTGTTTACACAGGTGATCTTAAATTTGGAAAAACATATCTACTAGATAATGCCTCTTGGAATTTTCCAAGGGTGGAAACACTGATGATAGAAGGTACTTTCGGAATAAAAGATTCTCCACATAAGCGTGAAGAATCAGATCCCCTCTTAATTGAGAGTATTAATAAAACTATTCGATCGGGAGGTAAGGTGCTGATACCAGTTCCCATTATAGGAATAGCTCAAGAGCTTATCTATACTTTAAATCAGAATCAAGATACAGGTAAGTTGGATTTCGCAGATATTTACATAGATAACACAATACTGGAAGGATGTACTATTTACGAGATGTATAAAGATTATTTGTCATATAACCTGAAAAATTCTGATACTAATTATTTGTTTAAGTATCACAACATCAAGCCAATTCCATCAAAATCAAAAATCAATAAACCAAGTATCATTTTAGCTCCATCCTCGATGTTTCTAGGAGGCACTTCTCTTAAAGTATTAAAACAAATCTCGAATAATCCTACTAATAAAATTTTATTCTTGTCATACCAATCACAGGGAACAATAGGAAAAGAAATTCAATTAGGTACCAAAGAAATTGTGATTAATGGAAAAAAAGTTGAAATTAAATGCGAGATAGATTCCATCCATGGATTTAGTAATCATAGCGACTATAATCAAACCCTTGCATATGTAAGTCGTTTGAAACCAAAGCTCAAAAGAGTATTGGTAATCCATGGGGAAAAGAACAAAGTACAAAATTTAGCAGTTTCAATAAATAAAATACTAAATATACAATCCCAATATCTACTCGTACCCGAAGCTACTAAATTATTGTAAAAATAATTCATAACTTCAGTTATAATTAAATTTAAACATCTATAATTATCTTACAATGACTAAAGAAAATTCTATACAATCTTCCTTGGACTTCATATCTAAAAAATGGAAAATCGATCCAAAAATCTATGATATCCATTTAGGAAAAAGGGATGACCTTATAGATACTTTAATTCAGATAAATCAAGTAGTATTTCATATACCGAAATTATCTAATGATAATCTTTATGTTATATGGAAATGCCTGTGGCCAGAATGCCATAATTGTTGCGAAAAACAAGGAAGATTACCTTTAACACAAGATGACATTACACACATAAGTAAAAGACTAGGATATCCCTCGAAATCTGAGTTTATTAACGAGGAAACTAATACATCTAGTTGGCAGGAAAATGATACATATGGAAATTTAATTACATTTCTAACAATGATATCATTACGAAGGAAAAAAAATGAAAATCCAGAAGAGGATGGATATCCACTTAAATGCAGATTCTTGGACAATGACGGATATTGTAAAATTCAAGATGATAAACCAGGTGTTTGTTGGCTTTATCCTTTTGCCTCTTGGATAGAATCTCGTGACGGAAAACCAATAGTTCACGCAACATTTCAATTTACTGGTGATTGTCCTGGCTATTATCTTAGCAAAAGCATAGACGAAATGGTTCCGATCTTATCCGACTATTCATTTAAAATTTATAATTATAATATGAGTGTTAGTAGAACTATAAGAGAAGGTTTAGGAGTCACTAACATCATTTATTGACTCGCTATTCTAGGGTCATATTTTTTAACACAAATAATTTATCTTTAGATGATTTACTCTCTTTTAATACCTTGCTATTTTTCATAGATAAACTAATTATGTATGAAATTTATAAAATATTTAATGAATTCTAATTCTAATCCGACAGCAAATCTAAAAAATGGAGCAGAATTATTACTGAAAGGAGGATCTCTATTAAAAACCTCCTGTAATAACTGCAGTGGAGTGCAGATTCGTTACAAGGACAAGGTCATATGCATAAACTGCGGTTTAGAGATAATAGAAAATAGCGATATTGGTAATAGTAACACAACTCAACCACATGAGGCTGGGAGCCTAAAAAAAATAACAAATGATATAAATACTCTTGATGCCGAAAAATCAGGCTATGATAAGATAATTCTTGGGAAAATTTCTGATTTAGTTACCAGCATAAAAGACGATAATGATTTGCTAAGTCAAAAAATAAAGGTAGATTTGATAATCAAATACCTTGACATCTTTGAAAGAATCCAAAGGATTTGAAGTTTTATTTTCTTTTAAAATATCTTTGTTAGAAACTTTTTTAAATTCTTATATTATCTATACTATATTCATCTAAAGGCATAACACTAAATTCGTTTTCATAAGCATGTCCACATATTTTTACTATTGAATAATCATTCTTAGGTGCATCAGAATATCTAACAGCAATTCTGGCACACATGATAATTTCGTCCTTGGTAGGTTTTTTGCCTCTGAATATACATGTAGGCCCAACATAATCTTTCACAATAATTTTCAAGTCTTTTTTTATCGCTAGAGCCTCTAAAACTGTGTTCTCTTCTCTATTTCTTCCGACAATTAATTTCTTTTCTCCAGAAATTCGAAAATGTCTCCCAATTTTCAATAATTCAACATCATTAATATCAGGAATAGTTATATTGTGTTCATAAAGATCTTTTATCCTTTTAGAGAATATAGGATCGGTTAATAAACATCCACCTGCAGAGTTTGGCGGGTCATTTATATCATATTTTTCTGCTAATTTTATTTGCTCCTTTCTAGATCTACCTTTTATATATCCAAGATTTTCTCTTTTAATAAAACCTTTTTTCTCAGGATCGGTAATTGGTAAATGTTTTGCAGATAACGGTCTAACTACTACTCCTTTAGTACCGGTTTCACTTTCAATGATTGATAATGCATTTTTGTTTTGGCTCATAGGCCGCTGACCCAAAACTTCACCTGTAATGATAAATTCTGCACCTATATTCTCCATATGATCTTTTGCAGCATTGTACATCATACTCCTACAATCAATACATGGATTCATTCCAGATCCATAACCATGTTTTGGATTCTTTAACATTTGAAGATATTCTTCACCAAAATAAATGGTTTTCAAGGCAATTCCGAGTTCTGTCGCAACTTCTTTGACGCGATGACCGCAACCTTTACCGCAATCAAAATCGCAGAACGGTGTTTTAATAGCTACTGCCTCAACATCTATTCCTTGATCTTGTATCATTCTAATTGCTAAATTGCTATCTAATCCTCCAGATAATAGGGCCACAGCCTTTTTTTTTCTAGATTTGTTTTTTAGGTTAGCACCTCTTTTGTCATTTTTTGTCATCGTAAACTTTTTCCAACGTGTTGCTATATTTATTCTTAAGCTAATCCATATAAAATATATATTGATAATAAAATCAATAGTAAATACATCATGGCAATAGAGTCTATTTCTAATTTTGATACCTATGTTTGGATTGCAGTAGGTCTTTTTATAACAGGTTTATTTTCTATAATGGTTTATGAAAAATCAAATTCACCAACGCCAGATAAAAGCAGTCTAAAAAATGATACCTAAAGAATTTTGTCAAAACTTAACTATGAAAAAGCAGAAAGAATTATTGTTGAGCAATTTTCTAGTTATGGTTTTAATACTCTAACTTTCATACAAAATCTGGCAATAAAAGTCATTTTAAGAGACTATCATTGCTTAGTAGTAGCTCCTACTGGATCAGGAAAAACAGAAGCTGCCATATTACCTGTCATGAAATTAATTTCATTAGTAAAAAATGAACCAGGAATTAAAGTCATTTATGTAACTCCATTAAGGGCACTTAATAATGACGTTCTACGTAGGATAATCTACTACGCTAAAACAGAAAATTTAACTGTAGAGATTAGACATGGTGACACACCGCTCAAAGTAAAAAAGCAGATAACTAATAATCCTCCTGATATCTTAATAACAACCCCTGAATCTATACCTATATTACTAACTATCGAAAAATTATTGAAAGCTTTCCAATCTCTAAAATACATCATAATCGACGAAGTACATGAATTAGTATCTAACGAAAGAGGATCACATTTGACTATATCTATGGAAAGATTGCAATTTTATTCTAAAAATAAAGTTACAAGAATAGGGCTCTCTGCTAGTCTCGGAAACATAAAAGAGACAGGCAAATTCATAGTAGGATCGAATAACAAATGTGCTATCCTTCAAGACAAGTCTATGCGAAAATATGATCTTCAAGTAAAGTTCGTAAAAGGAACGATAAATAATGTAGTCAAGTTCATTCTAGAGTATATTAAAAATAATAATATTTCCGGTTCCATACTACTTTTTACCAATACAAGAGATGAAGCTGAATATTTCGGAACTATTCTACGTAATCAAAAAGATGTTGATATTGATATACATCATGGATCTCTTTCAAAGGAGATAAGAGAAGATACAGAATATAAGCTTAGAAGTGGTAAAGCGGGCATAGTGGTCTGTACTTCTTCTTTAGAATTGGGTTTGGATATAGGTTCGATTGATTTAGTTATTCATTATGGATCTCCAAGACAAGTCTCTAAATTAATGCAACGCATTGGACGAAGCCGGCATCAACGCAATCTCTCAGCTCAAGGATTGATCGTTACAAATAATCCTGATGATGAAATTGAATGTATTGCTTTAATTAGAAGAATGGAAAATGGCTCTGTTGAACAACAATTAATTCATACTAGATCATTGGATGTTTTATGTCACCATTTAGTAGGACTATCATTGGAAACAAGAGATGAAATAAATATCGATTCTGCGTTTTCGATTATTTCAAAAGCTTATCCGTTCAAAAATATTTCCGTATTTACAATTGAAGCATGTTTAGATATACTTGACAAAACTGGAATAATTAAATATAATAGAGAATCTAAAACGTTTAGGAGAAAACTCAAATCCTATAAATATTATTTTGAAAATATTTCAATGATTCCACACATTTTAAAATTTCATGTATTAGATATTATTAGTAAAAAAAAAATTGGTACACTAGATCAAAAATTTGTAGGAGATTATTGTGAAAAAGGAAACATTTTTGTTCTAAAAGGATCACAATGGCGAGTAATATCGATAGATGAACCGAAATTTCAAGTAAATGTAGAACCATTATATGGAAATAAAATTAATGTTCCATACTGGGTAGGAGAATTAATCCCCGTGGATTATTATACGTGTATTGAAGTAGGGAAAATAAGAAATATGATTGTAAATAATAAAATAAAGGTTGATAATCCTGTATTAACTGATTTTTTTTCCTCGTTTAAACTTGTGCCCGATTCGAATAATATAATCGTAGAAATATCTAATGCTCAAAACAAGATTATAATTCATTCAACTTTTGGAACAAAAATAAATAATACTCTATCTTCTTTATTTTCCACAATTATTTCATCAAAACTTGGGTATATCGTAGAAACTAGAAGCGATCCATATAGGATACTGCTAACTTCGTCGGCTAGGATTAGTAAATTTCACATTGAATCTGTCCTCTTAGGTAATTATGATATCGAATCAATTTTAATCGCTTCATTGAATAATACATATCACTTAAACTGGAAGGTATGGATGGTCGCCAAACGATTTGGTATTATTAATAAAGAAGCAATATATGATAAAAAAATTGCAAGATTTATTTATGATAAATACTCTAAAACACCTTTAAGTGAAGAATCTATCAGAGAATTAATTCATGAAAAATATGATATTTCCTTAACTAGGACCATACTAGATAATTTTAAAAGACTAAAAATTAATCTTCATTGGATTCAAGTATCTGATTTTTCAACTCTATCTAAACCTATACTTGATCATTCAACAAAATTTTCTATGACACCCACATCCATCGAAGCGGGTGTTATAGAATTAGTTAAGGAAAGAATAGAAAAAACTAAACAAAAATTTATTTGCATTAGGTGTGGGAAATGGGAAAGAGTTCTTACTGTAAAGGAAACACCAACAGACATTGGATGTCCATATTGTAAATCCAGGCTCATAACTATAACCCATTGGTATGATAAAGAATTGAGGCAAATAATACAAAAAAAAATTGAAAGGAAAATTCTATCAAAAGATGAAAATCATAAATTTGACCGTGCATGGAAAGTATCTTCACTCATAAATAATTTCGGAAAACAAGCAGTGTACGTTATTGCTGGACATGGTATAGGAGCTGATACTGCTGCGAGAATATTACGTGATTATGTTAGTGAGGAGGAATTATTTAGACAATTATACAAGGCAGAACGCCAATACATATTGACTAGAGGTTTTTGGGATAGTTAGTATTTTTTTATTCAATACTATTTAATTCTTAACTTATCTTTCTGATTTCAGAAAATCCTTTCAATGTTAATTCCAATTTATTTTCTCTTCCCATAGTGGCAATTGCACCAATCACTTTTATTCTATTTCCTACAACCAATTTCGAAATCATCTTACTTTGTTCCCTCCAACCAGTTATTCTTATTTCCCCTGTGTCATCTCCAATAAGTGTATCAGTTACGATAACATTTTCACCACTTTTTAGGGTAACTTCTGAGGTATTAGGTGACTTTAAAACAATTGCTTCTATTAGATAAGGATTCTCTGATATTTCAATTTCTTTAATTTTTGATTCTAATTCTAAATTATCGGGAAAGGATGCATCATCTTTTTCATCAATAACCCTTATAAAAGAATCCTCATTCGTAAAATAATAAATATTCCCAAAAATCCTATTTGGTATACCCTCGATAATGTTATTAGTTTGTAATTCTTCGTCTATTAATTTTTGGTCTATCACAACAGAAACAAAATTTCTGTCCTTGTCGATAGCTAAAAAATTTTCCTCAGATGAATCCTCTGCCGTAGAATTAGAAATTATTTTTAAAATTGTAACCTTACCCTCATCTAATCTTTCTTCGTAATCGATGGTTTCTATTTTGGTAGCTTCATCTCCATGAATCTCTAATTGTGCACTGCTGTACTGTGGATTGCCTTCCTTAATTTTCACTCCAACTAATTTTATTTTAGATCCTTTGGTGAATATTTCAGGAATTTGCTCTTCATTTATGTTCCAAATGATGGTTCTAAATGATATATTTTCTTCTTTATTGGTCAACATAATTTGTAGTGATTTACCAGGTTCATTTCTAAAATTAGTATATCTAGATATTCTTGGGTTAGAGGAAACATATCCTACTACAGCAATATTTTCAATAGGTTCTTTTAAATCACTAATATTTTTTGTTCTTTCATCAATTAATGGGATATCTGTTTGTTCATCTGATAATTCAATGGAACCTCTAGCTCCAAGATTTATAACGGGTTTATTATCTATCCCGCTTTTAACATAACCATGAGAAATTTTTATTAAATCTCCTGGTTTCAAACCTTCATTATCAGGAAAATTAACATGATTATCCCATAATCTTAATTTTATAGATGAAGATTTGTCATAGATAGTTAAAGTTCTATTCTGGATTTCTTCATTAGTATCCCGTCTCATATACTTTCTAATAGGATAAATGCAAATTGCTCGTGCTAGAAGATTGACATCTTGAGCACCTATGTATAAGTCACTTATATTCGTCTGATTATCTTGGTCATTATCAAATGAAATTCCTAGATCAGCAGCAACTAAAAATAAAGCACCTTGGTCAGTTAAGTAGCCTGCACCTATCTTCCGTTTTTTTTCATCTATTAAATCCCTTATTTGTTCTGCTGTTATTTCTGGTTGTCGCTCAAGAATGATCTCAATCATTTTTTTAAATTCTAGAGACAAGTATCTATCTATTATTATACTATTATCTCCTGTTCTATATGTTTTGATTTCGTTTATTTTCAATATTGTATATCTTTTCAATCATATTAGAATGCTAAGAGGTTGTGAAACTTTGGTAAATGACTTTCAAGGATCTGTTTATCATGACCAAATCAAAATTTGGAAAAATATTAATATGATAGTTTCTTTTTGCTATTTTCCTAAAAATTTAAATAAAATAATGTGAAATTATAATTATGATAGTAGCATCTATTATTATTCTTTTCTTGTTCTCTATTTTTCCTAACGCTTTTGCACAATTTACTTCTGATGTAATGATTAAAGATATGCGTACTACACACGACATATTAGAACAAAATGTTGATCAAGTAATTTCATTAATTAAAAATAACAACACTGCAGAAGCCATAAACTTCCTTGAAGGCGTCAAAATAAAGGTTAATCATATGAATTCTATGTTTGATGATCTAGTGTGGGAATTGTCCAATAGGGGACATTGATTCCTACAGAATTTTCATCTCATGCGTAGTGTGATTTTATATCAAGGGAATTTTTTAATATTTTTATTTTTAAAAAGTATATGGATTTTTATGATTAGGATATTTATTTATTATTCATACAATATAAGTGTGTTTTAGATGGCCAAATTTTTCGACAGAGTAGATGCTGCTAAACAGCTTACCGAACAAATCTCAGAATTCTTGATTAGGAGAGATCTATCTAGTGAAAAGATCTTGGTTTTTGCTATTCCAAGAGGAGGTGTAGTCGTTGGCGATATAATAGCCTCTGCACTCCATTTAGATTTAGATATTGTGGTAACAAAAAAGATAGGAGCTCCTTATAATCCAGAGTTAGCAATAGGCGCAGTAATGCCAGATGGAAGTTTTTATGGCAATCAACATATAATTAATGCTTTAAAAATTGACTCTTCATACATTGATTCTGAAAAAATAAGACAAAAAAAGGAAATAGAACACAGAATGTATGCCTTTCGCGGTTCTATAGAATATAATGTAAATTTTGAAGATAAAATTGTGATATTGGTGGATGATGGAATTGCCACTGGTGCTACCATGATAGCTGCTGTAGAGTGGTTAAAAAGAGAAAAACATCCAAAAAAGTTAATTATAGCAGTGCCTGTGGCTCCTAAAGATGAAATAGTAGAGATTCTCAAGAGAATTGCAGACTACGTAATTATCTTACAAGAAATTAGGGATTTTCAGGCTGTTGGACAATTCTATGAAAATTTCCAACAAGTAGGCGATAATGAAGTAAAGGAAATATTAAAGAAATATCTATGATTGAAATTCAATAATGTAATGATCTCACATTATAATTAAAAATATTTTATACATTTTCCATATATTGTGTGACAGATTATATCTCGCTTTTAATTGGTTTTCGATGAGGACATTCGGGCAAAATAATGAGTAAGACAAATAAACCTATAAACAAAAGCTTAAAAATTATAAAAAAAGATATATCGATTTACGGAAAATTGTAAAGCGATCTATAAAACTAGTTGTTCTAAAATTTATGTCTAGCGATATGGATGGAGAGAGATTTGAACTCTCGATCACCTGTGTGTGAGACAGGTATCTTAACCAAACTAGACTATCCATCCCTAGAGATTTAAAATACTTTTTATATTCTCTGTATGTCCTTTGAGGATTTATTTATTATGTTCCCTCACTAAATCCAGAAAGATATTTTTGTTGTTCTGGAGTAAGAACATCAATTTTAACATTCATAGAAGTTAGTTTAGCCATTGCAATCTCTTGATCCTGGCTCTTGTCTACCGTATATACATTGGGTTTCCAGGATTTACCTTCCTTGGATAGTTTGAGAACAGCTAAAAATTGATTTGCAAAACTCATATCCATTACTTCAGAAGGATGTCCTTCTGCTGCTGCTAAATTTACCAATCTTCCTTCACCTATCAAATAGATTTTTTTATTCTGCTGAGATTTGTATAACATAACATGTTCATTTATTGGTTGTTTATTTATTGAATTCTTTTCTAATTCTGATACTGCAATCTCCACATTGAAATGTCCAGCATTTGCTAAGATGGTCCCATCTTGCATATTAAGAATATGTTTATAATTAATTACATCTTTACATCCAGTTGTGGTGATGAAAATATCTCCTCTAGATGATGCATCATCCATTGATGTCACAGCATATCCGTCAAGCTTTGCCTTTAGTGCTGCAATTGGATCAATTTCCGTTACAATAACATTTGCACCTAATCCAGCAGCTCTTCTTGATATTCCTTTTCCCACATGACCATAACCAGCAACAACAACATTTTTTCCTGCAACCATTACATTTGTTGAACGAATAATCCCATCTAGAGCGGATTGACCAGTTCCATAAACATTGTCAAAATCATGTTTGGTTTCTGCATCATTCACTGCTATTACTGGGTACATCAATTTTCCCGATTTTTCTAGTGCTCTAAGTCTAATTACTCCTGTAGTTGTTTCTTCTGTTCCTCCAAATAGATCATATTTATCATTAGAGGATGATTCGTTATGAATTTCGACAGTAAGGTCTGCCCCATCGTCAATTGTAACATTTGGAAGAATCTTCATAGATGAATGGATATCTTCATAGTATTCTTTCGTTGAAACACCTCTACTTGCAAAAATAGCAATCTCCTCATCATTTGCTAGAGATGCAGCAACATCATCTTGAGTACTCAAAGGGTTACACCCACACCAAGACAGTTCAGCTCCTGCAGCCTTCAGAGTCCTGATTAATACTCCTGTCTCTTTAGTAACATGTAGACACCCAGTAAGCTTGAATCCTTTAAGAGGTTTTGATATTTCATACTTTTTTTTTAAAGCATAAAGTACTGGCATATGCGATTCTGCCCAATCTATTCTTTGTTTGCCAGCATTTGCTAATGTAACATCCTTGACTCTATATTTCATACAGAAAATGGAGATTACCGTTCTATATAATCTATTTTCAACTAGATTTCCATAATAAGATATATTACAAATAGTAATTTACAAGTAACAAAAAAATAAAGATAAAATATTTTTTTATATTTGATGCGTAAAACACAGATTTCTGTAATTGGTTATAATGAAGATAGGTGCACACCTATCGCAAAAAAAATAGCATATGACGTGGGAAAAGAGATAGGGTTATCTAAATCTGTTTTACTGTGTGGGGGTTTAGGGGGAGTTATGGAATCGGCATGTAAAGGAGCAAAGAATGTTGGTGGTTTAACTGTAGGCATTCTGCCACAGGATGATTTCTCTTATGCCAATAAATTTTGCGATATTGTTATTCCTACTGGAATAGGATTTAGCAGAGATTTTATTGTAGCATCTTCTTGTGATGGAATTATCATAGTAGGTGGAGGGGTAGGAACATTAACCGAATTAACTGTAGGCTATATGTTGAAAAAGAAAATGGTAGCTATTATCGGTAGCGGAGGAATAGCTGAGAAATATGGAGGCAAATTTCTAGACGAACGTAAAAGAATCAGAATTTATAAAACTCAGAGTCCAAAGGAAGCTGTGAACAAAATTCTAACTTAAAGGGATAATATGAAATATAGTTTCTTATTTGTTCAACATAAGTAAATATTGGTCTGGCTCATAAAAGACTCCAAATTTTGATTGGAGATCTTTCAATGTATTAATTATGTTTCCAATACCAAAGATCTCTGCGGTTTGAAATAATTCCTTTTTTAAACCCATTCCTAACTTTAATGCTTTTTCAAGGTCTTCTTTATCGCATACATTATTAGAAAGTAGCCAACAAGCATTATTTACTGCAACAGAGACCAATGCAATAGGGTCAAATTTTTTTGCCAATTCTTCCGTAAGCTGAACTCGTTCATAATTATCCCCTTGATATTGATAGAACCCTTTTCCAGTTTTTTGACCATATTCCTTTTTGTCATATAACTCCTGAATTTTGGGATGTGGGAAAATGACCTTTTTATCACGAGAATGCATCTCAGTTGTTGCCTTGTGTATAACATCAAGACCTGTATAATCAGCTAATTCGAAAATCCCCATAGGTAGATACATTTTGTATTTTGATGCAGAGTCCAGTTCTACAAGAGACACATCGGATCTTTCAAGTGAATAACAGGCTTCATGAACAAGCGGTATAAAAATTCTATTAACAATGAACCCAGGAACATCCTTTTTACAAAGAATTGGGGTCTTTCCTACCTTGTTTATAAAATTGATCGCTATATCTATTATTTCTTGCTTTGTTTGTTTTCCTGGAATAATCTCCACCAATTGCATTAATTGTGGGGGATTGAAAAAATGTAATCCAATAGTCTTATTAGGTCTCGATGTGAAAGATGAAATTTCTGAAATAGGTAAAGTGCTAGTATTTGAAGCAAATATTACATCTTCATTTGTATATCTATCTAATTCTTCATAGACTTTCTTTTTTAGGTTTAAATCCTCTGGGACAGCCTCAATTACTAGTTGAGAATTTTTTAAAGCTTGATCTATATCTACAATAGGATGTATCCTATTTAGTATCCTTTCTGCTTCATTTTGATCTATTTTTTTCTTTTCAACTAATTTATTTACGGACCACTTTATCTTCTCCATCGCTTTATCGAGGAAGGATTGCTGGATATCTCTAATAACTACCTCATATCCTGCCATCGCAGATACCTGAGCTATTCCATGACCCATTATGCCGGATCCAAGGACGGTAATTCGGTTAATAGTATCCATTCAAAGATATTCATATAATGAGGGATTTAAATTTAGTTTCTCCTTTATGGGATAAAGTTAATAGTTGGAATTGACGTTATGATAAAAGTAAGTTTGAAAACCACTCACGAAATTGTTAGCGAAGAGGCTCTGTATCTAGGTACTGCAGAATCCGAACATACAGAGATGTATTTAAAAGCTATATGGTTCATACGAGAAATGGGTAAAGAACTTAAAGTTAGTTCAATCGCAAAATTGTTGAATGTAAAACAACCTTCAGTAGTGCAGATGTTACACAAGTTAAACGATTCAAATCTTGTTTCATACGAAAAAGGAAATTTAGTTCAATTGACCCAAAAGGGTGAAAAAATAGGAAAGCAGATGATTCGAAATACTAGACTTTTAGAGGTAATGATGAATGATGCATTAAAAATTGAAATTGATGAGGAGATGGTTTGTGGAATAGAACACCATATGAAAACAAAATTCACCGATGCATTATGTACCTTATTAAAACATCCTAGATCCTGTCCTCATGGACATTTAATCCCTCGTGGAAGATGCTGTAAAACAGAAGATGTCAAGGACCTAAACCGATACTAAGTTTACTATTGAAAGTTTACAGTGATCCGCTTACATAAGTTAATAATGAATATTGCGAGATAATTGGATTGAAGCACGACTTATCCTCCATTTCAGAAAACCATGATTTAAAGTAATAATCGACGTTTGAGTGGTAAAAACTAATCACTTGATGGTTATTATAAATTTCTACACAAGGATCCTACTCTCGTATATCTACATAATTTGTTACAATATTTTCTGTATAATAATGATCTAGTTAAAGATAATAACTATTTTGAAAAATGAATTTTATTTCAAAAAAATAAAGTCAATTAAGTTCTAATAATGGATAATAATAACGATAGAAATTGATAGTTATTTCCTGTTTCTTTTTTGTTAGCAACTTGTTGGCACTATTAATTAAGAACTTGAGACATTTAAATAATTATTCTGCGTTTATATTACTAAACACAATGAGTCAGATTTTTGATTATCCTTTAGAATTTTCTCTTAAGATGGACTTGGGACAAAGTTACTTGGTAGGGAAAGCGTCCTGTAAGGACACCACGTACACGATAAATATTCAAGGAGGAAGGAAAGGAATAGTATTACCCAAAGAATTGATGAAATCCGATGGAGAAGTAATTGCCAGTTTCTTTACAAACAGTGAAAAAGAAATCATTTTGACGGCTAAAGTATCCGAAGGAATGGATTGGATTGAAATTTATGATGATTTTTTAATTTGGTCCTTAGCTAATGACATCCCGACTTCCTTGATAATCGATATCTCTAGATAGGTTAATTTTTAGATATTTTATATAAAACTTCATCTTTAAAAGATAAAACATAAAGATCACCATTTGGTCCTGTTTTAATATCTGATATACCTCCAAAGCCAGTACCAAATAAAATTGATGATGATTCTTCGTCACTATCAACCACTCTATCATGCAATTCACTTGGATACATATTAATATCTAAATCATCTCTGTCCGAATTAAGGGATAAAAAATATAAATTACCATTCTTATAATCACCAACAAACATTTTGTTCATATATTCTATTCCAAGCTTGGAAGAATTCAGGAATTCGATATCAGTCAAAGCTACTGGGTCTTTCCAGCTCAAGATTGGATCTTTATAATGCGCTCCAGGCAATATTACTAGATCTCCTTCATTTTTGTTTGTTCTGTCTATAGGACCAATTACTTCATTCCATCCACCATTGAATCCTGGTCTAACAATATTAATCTCATCATATGAACTAGGACCGTTTTCAGTTTCCCATAGATAACCAGATTCTGGATCCAATGTTAAGCCAAAACTATTTCTAATTCCGTATGCAAAATATTTTGAAAAATCAGAGTTTGCAATAAACGGATTATTGTCTACTGGTGAACCATCTAATGCATTGATTCGGAATATTACTCCTGTATCATCGGGTTCATCCTCCGATTTTTGATTTTGAAGTATTCCATCATGTTTAAGATCACCAATTATTACATAAAGATTTTCCGTTATTCCATTTTGATTATTTTTTTCTAGAACTAGTTTTCCAGCATCGTGATTGGGTCCTGGTAACGCAGGAAGATCTAATATCAATTTGGGGTTAGACAATTCATTTCCATTCCACAAGTATTTAAAAACTCTATTTTTAATTGGATCTGAACTTGCATCAGTGAGATAAAAAAAAACATCATTTCCGTTTGTTTCAATTCCTAACAATCCTCTTTCGCTTTTAGTATCAACATCGAATTGTAATAATGTAGATTCTTCTTTGGTATCCTCTGAAATTAATTTTACATCTCCGTCTTTTTCAATAACCATAATGTTGTTATCTAAAAATACCATTCCTGTTGGTTTGGAAAAATCTTTTGCTATAATTTGTACACTTAAAGAAGGATCATTAATAATTGGTTCAGAATAGCCAAATTTTAAAGTGGTGGCAAAAGTTAAGAATATTAACGAAACTATTAAAATTTGCAGTATAAGAAATTGAACCATATGATTGACTATTATTTCTTATAACCTGCTTAAAAATCTTAAATCGCATTAATGAGGTTAGCACTAGGTAATAAATATCCTATTACAATTATTTCATCATGTATGAATTACCTTTAATTTCTATGTTGATAACTGCGTAGATAGTTAATAAACCATTTTTTAACTATATTCTCAATTCTTATTTGTTAAAACATTTTCTCCAATCTCATAATTTGTTAAAAAATCAATAGTTTAATTTACTTAAGTATTTGATTACATCAGATTGTATCATATATTTTGAATGGAATTTTATCTTTTATATATTAGAATCAGTATCAATAGATACTATGATAGATTACTTGAATTTATTTAAGACTGTAAAAATAATTTTATTTCAATTAAGGTTTTTATAAACAACGAATTTTGTTAAAATCTTTCTGCCTGGAATTTTTAATTCATATCGAAGAATGTTCCAATAATTTTAAATAAAAAACTTAATAAAAATTTCTAAATGATAAATCATCAGTATTTGATTATTATTCCTTTAATCCTTTTAATCACGAGTATACTCTTTATAAATGTGGATTATGTTAATGCTGTAGATACTGACCAAACAATATTAAATCAAAATTCTGTACCTCATAATGCGTTGGGTCATGAATCCCATCAGATAGTAAATCTAGTAAATACCACCGGGGAAAAGATCTTTCACGGAATCGTAAAGTTCAATTCTACTCTGCCGGTAGACATAATTGCCTACACGATAACATCAAATAATACGGCACCTTCAAATCTTTGGAATATAGGTGGAATCTATTATACAACAGATAAATTGTTATCTGATTCCACTCAAGGAGAAGTAGACTTTACAGGTTCTGGTTTAGTAGCTCATAGGCCGAGCCCTGATGTATTCAAAATGAATTTTACAATTAGTTCATTACAAACTGAATGACAACAATGGCAATGATATTAGTTTGAAATGTAATACTTTTTTCATAATAGAATTGACATTTATGTGTCTCATTGCTTCATTAGCATATGGTTCTGTCTACGGTCACATACCAGAAGATGCTCCAAACGTAATAATGACAGAGATTGAAAATTACAAAATCTTATTTCTACCATATCCAAAGGAACCTATTCCAAATGGGGATTCTGCCAAATTGAATTTTAATGTTCAAAAGGACAATCTAGATGTTTATGGATTATTCGCATCTATAATAATAAAAGATAAAAAACTAGGGAAAATTGTTGATCAAATTCCATATAAATTTTATCCTATAGGGGATATTTTTATTGATCATATGTTCACTAATAGTAGTGACTATGAAATATTTTTGCTGGCTAAAATCAATGATGATCCAAAATATGCAACAAATCCTCTGATGACCAAATTTGATATTTCTGTACGCGAACCACAAAAAGGTCTTTTGGCTTCTGTATTTGATTTTTTCAATCCATCATGATAATCTTTATATTAAAAGATTCAAGCTATTTAACCATCTAATTTTATTAAATATTGAATAGGAAATTTTTCATAACGATTAATTCAGAGCGACGAAATAAGGTTGTTAACGAATAAATATAGGTATAATGCTAAATTTCGATTTTTATACCATGAGTTTTATTGTATTTAGATAAATGAAATATTTCAGTTTATTCTTTTAACCCAACTGAATTATTAATACATAAAAAATTAAAATCTATCAAGGAAAATATCATTGTCCAATACAACGCTCTTGAAATTTATCAGTTTTTAGTTTTACTTTTTTTATATTTTCTTTGAGATGGTTTATAATTTTCCATATCTTGTAGATTAATTCGAACTTGTCGATCATTTAACACATATAATACTGTAGCTCCTAAAACCCCTAGTATAATTATAGGACCGAAAACATTGTGAAAGTCTACTCCTTCTAATAGTTGCGTGGAAAATATAGGATTAGTTTGATTCAAATTAGTATTAAGACTTCCATTTATAGCAGTCTGTGATTTGCTACTTGCCTGTGAAATAGAAGGAGTAAAAGTCGTAGAAACCTTTCCCAATGCATTTCCTCTTTGTTCTGCAAACCAAACTTCTCCTTTTGAATCCGATATAATATATTGAACAAATGAACCCTGAGTTGGAATATTTACATTAAATGTTTCTCCATTAGTTGGATCTAGCAATGCTAGTGTATCTACTACATGTTCAGCTATCCAAAGATTATTATACTGATCGAAAGCCATTCCAAATGCCAGGCCTTCTGGATCGCCTAGATCAAACTCTTTAAAAGATTCAGAAAACTGATTAAATTGGATTATTTTGTTATTTCCATGATTACTAATATATATATTTGAACTATCCGGATCCAATATCAGAAAGGTAGGTTCTACCATTATATTCTTATTTGCTGTATCATTTTCCCGAGGATATTCTACAATTTCGTTAGTTTGTAAATTTATTTTACCAATCTTTCCTATCGACTCTATAAACCATATGTTGTTATTTTGTTCATCAAAAGTGAGTCCAAGTGGATTAGAATTTTCTGTAGGTATATCAAATGATGTAAATGTATTATTAACTGCATCAAATTTAATAATGGAATTATCTTGCAAGTTTGCGATCCATACATTATCCTTGTCATCTATTGTTAGACCTGTAACTATCCCCTCTACAGGTATTTCATATTGATTAAATTCTTCTGTATCAATATTATATTTCCCAAGAATATTAGAAGTCGGATCAACTAGCCATAAGACATTAGCATTCTTAAGATCGAAAATAGCTAATGTTATAAGATTTATTCCAGTTATTTTATGCATAGTAAAATTATTATTTTCCAAGTTAAATTCCCATAATCTCCCACTTCCTGGAGATGTGTCTCCAATCCAAATTGAGTTACTCTGGGAATGATAGACTGGATACAATGGTAGAGATTGTTCTGGAAATTTATATTCTGTAATGTTGAAATTTAAATCTGATATTTTAGGTCTTATATCAACAGAAAAAGATGCTACGGTATTAGGAACGTTTGGCTCTGAAGTTTTCCCTTGTAATTCAAAAAGCCATAAACCAAGAGTACTAATAGGAATAGACGCTGAGAATGTGGATTCTGAGTCTTTATTCATTTCGATAGGAATTGGACCAATTCCTTTTTCTATCTGAACTATATTTAAAGAGGCATTATCTATGTTTTGTACCTGAGATCCGTTGCTATATGTAAAAGTAGCTACAATATTATTTTGACCCAATGATAAAGGCTCTAAATCTACATCAATTTTTTGATCATTAGCAAATAATGTTGTAGAGTACAAATTTTGATTTTCATTGTTCATCACATTATTCCCTCCTCCTAAGAGATTAGTAGTAAAAATATTGGTTTCATTGTCGGTTGAAGGAAATTCTCCTGAAGGTAAAACCATATTCGTCATTAATGAAACTGCTAATAAAAGACCAATGCCAATAAATGATTCAATCTGTATGTTCTTTTTAAATTTATTTAATAAAGATGATTTATCGATAACTAATTGTGTATTTCCTGTTTCATCATAATTTCCGTTCTGCGTACTTGTTATAGGTTTTACAAGGAGATTTTGTAATTTGTTTTGAGTTATAAATTGATGATATGCACCCAGTATTATCATGATTATTGCTAATGTCAATTTTACAACAAGTATTTTTCCATACAAAGATGAAAACGCTAACGAAAAATCACTTTCAATTGACCATAATAATGTCGGACCAGTAATACTCAAGCTCCCTAAGATTGGTAAAATAATTGATGTGAATCTTGGTATTATAATAGAACCCAATTTAATTTTCAAGATCTCAGGTTTAACCTTTAAAAGTCTTGGAACTAACACAAATGACAAAAATATCAGTCCACCAATCCAAATAGAGGCAGCAAATCCATGGAAATAATCTAGAAATATGGGAACAATATCATCTTGTAATGCTGCAGCATGAGATATTAAACTATTTGTTAACAGTATTACCAATCCAATCCCGAGAATTATCATTGAATTCTTTATGCTTAGAATAGATGTCTTTATCTTACGATAAAGATTTATTAATATAATAAAAAGGGCCATAGATAAAACTAATCGTATTAGAACCATATTTCCAAACTCTGTACTAAATACATCAGCTATAGTTCCGTTGATTGATGAAGCTTGAACTAAAACCATTGCAACAATAGATCCCAAAATGAGTAAAGTCGCAATAATATCTAATCTTAGTAAATTTTTCCTAATCTCAGTAGCATATGATTCAACGCTATTAAATAACCAATTAAATTTTAAAAAGGGTTTTCGAATCCACAAAAAAGTAAAAATACTACCTACTAATATTATTTGACCAATATATCCTGGAATTCTTGAAAACGAATTTTCAAGAGATAACAATTTCAGTATATCTTTCTTTTCGGTAGCAGCTTTTTGAAGATCTGCAGCACTTCCTCCCTCTCCAAAATTAAAAATAACAGAATTATCTACTACGTGTCCATCTACAGCAGAAAGAACTTTGGTAACGATTGTATATGTTCCTGCTTGGAGGTCTTTTTTGAGAGGGATAGTAATTGTAGCATGGTCGCCATCTAAATTAGTGGCATCACCTTCTTCAACATGATTTCCCTCTGAATCTAGAACAAAAATTTGGCTAAATTTTAATACTATTGGTTCACTAAAAAAAAGCGTTACTTTATCTGGTGCTGTTTCAACAGCTTGAAATTGTTTGGGAATAGAATTTATAACTATAGGATGTGCATCCACATTTTGAAGAAAATTTGATAGACTAAACAATAGTATACTTAAAAGAATAAATTTGAATGAAATCTGAAAGTTGTTTATAGGAAACATTGACTTTAATTATTAACCAAATAGAACTATATAATTTATGGTACACTGGTAGAGATCAGGTTATAAGTATTAATTTCTCTTTGCAGTGATTGCAATCATTAACCGACATGTATTATCTGTATTTAGTTTAGTGTTTTCTTTGGAAATCGATAATCAGTAATAAGAAAATTTTTCTAATAATACTCATTATCATAGATGGGAATATTACATAATATTCAAAACATACGATTTTCATTCAGTTACCCATCTTCATTTTTTTAATACTTAAAATATGGCCCAACCTATTACCCTACTATGAAAATCCTGTTACTTGTTCTTCCTATCATGTTGATATTAATCTTCTTAAATCCATCTGTTGTATTCGCTCATCAAACAGTTCAAATAGGAAATCTTACTCTTGAAGTAGGTTGGGTAAATGAACCTCCGATGATAGATCTCTTGAATCAAGTATGGCTTTCAGTATCTGAAGAGGATAATCCAATTAGAAACGCACTAAAAGATGTTTCTACTTCCGTAACATACGGAGGCCTTTCAAAAGAATTAAGATTTTTACCTTCTGAACAATCTGCTGGCGCCTATGTAGCTGACATTATTCCTAAGAAAATAGGATCTTATTCTCTGTCCATAAATGGAAAAATTAATGATCAAAATGTTGATACGAAAGTAGCGATAGAAGATGTTGAAACTACTGACAAATTAGCTTTTCCTATAGAATCCAGCGGTACTACTGAATCTACTCAAAATATCGCAAAACAGATGGGACCGTTGATAAACGATATTTCTAAACAAATAAGAGATTCAAACAACGAAATAAATTCAACACAATCCTTAATAGCAGAATCTTTAGATAAAATTGATTCTATACAAAAAGATATTGATGTAATATATCTAATGATTTATGTCGCTATAGCACTTGGAGCAGCAGGAATAATTCTTTCATTTTATAGAACAAAGATAGTAGCATAATTAATTTTTCGAAATAGTAATTCTAAAAAAAGCTCCTGTGTATACAAAATAAAAAATTAACTCTTTCTCTTTATAATACTTTGGACAAATCAATTAGTTTTTTTAAAAATTTTTGAATAATAATATATAAGTAGGAGAAATATAAAATGTCTAAACCAATTACCAATATTTCAAATAATGATTATTTTTATCTAGTATCTCAAAATTATTTTCCAATAATTCTGTTCCTATTAAATAACAAATGAGTAATGTTGAACTTGTATTAACTTTCATATTGGAAGTTATTTTAGTTATTTGAAATTAACAGACTTCAATCTTTTAGAAATTTTTTAATATTTTTTATAAAATATCTAATTGTTACATCCTCTAAAACAAAAGTATATCTATTATTGATATTTCTGTTATTTGTTATCTTATTTTTTAACAAACTTGAACCGGTACCTCCCACCACTATCCTAAAATTTTTGTCTTTTTGGTTTATTTCGTTTATTAATCTAACAACGCTATTTACACACTCCTTTAATGTAAAGGAGATGATTGTTAAATCCGGTTTGATCTCGTGAATGTATTCTGCGATGGATTGATTAGGCATTGATGGTGAAATATCAAATATCTTATAACCTCTTTCCATCAGGAGAGAACCTAAAATTTCACAACCTATGTTATGTAACTCTCCTTCTGGAGTGCACAATACAATTTTTCCTTTATTTTTGCTTTGAATATATGTCTTGTCTAAATTAATACTACTAATTAGATTTGAGGTTGCGTTACTGCATACATGTTCAGTAGCAACATCCAATTTTCCATTTTCCCAAAGATCACCAATTTTATGTAATACTGGAATAATCATTCTTTCATAAAAATCGACCAGATCCAAATCACCTATAGACTGATAAAGTTTGGTTAGCTTACTAATGTCATGATCCTTTAACAGATTGAATATGTTATCTTGAAGCTTTATGTCATAAATTTCAGGTTCATTGGTATTTCGATTGACACGTTGAAGAAATGTTCTTATTTGATCAGTTATATATTCTTCAGGAATATCTTCTATTTTTAAACGAGAAACATTTCCTAGATATTTAACTATGGTCTGTTTAGGTTTTTTGTTAATCCATGTATTTTTTACCAGATATGCATAGTCGTGATTTTTGATACGTTTAATTCTTATGTAAACCATTTTTGAAGACCCTACCTAAGAAAAAAAAGTTTGATATCACTTTGTAAACATTATATCTTATAGTTACTTATATATATAGTGCTAAAAGAGACTGAATAGTGCTAACTATAATAAAATTTTATTGACGATCAAAAAATTAACAATCCATTTTAATCTAAAAAATAATTAATCCAAAAATTAAAAAGAAAATAAAGATTATTTTTTCCTTGCTTTAAGAAGAACTAAGATAGCAACTGCTCCCATCATTCCACCAAAAATAAGTAATACTTGAATGGGGAAATTTCCAGAGGAAGTTACAGTTCCTTCAGGTGCATTGGCTGTAATAAATGCAACCTCACTACCACCTATATTCTGAATTTTTGCAAATCCTGCTATCTGTAATTGGCCACTTGGAGGTGGGGTTGACGTTCTCATACTTATTTCAGAACCACCAACAGTTGTATCAACGGAAGATTCAGTAACTGTATGAGTTCCCTCTCGGAAACTACTTTCTCCCAGAGAAAACACAGAAACTACTCTCGAACCTCCTTGTTCAGCATATCCTGAACCAGCAGCTGTGGCTTGACTTCCTGTTGGATCAAAGAGGAAATGCCATCTTTCCATCGGTAAACCAATTTCTTCAAAATTCATAAGCGGAGCTTCTAGAATTTTTTTTGTATCTTCAGATGATAAAAGAAGTTTGGCAGCGTCTGGATACAATGCCTGAATTGGAGCAATGAGATAGTTTATATCAAAATTACCATATTGAGGAACCTCTACTGTAAGAGGTTCTTTAACTACGAAACTTCTCCAATCTAAGTCTACTGCTGTAGTTCCATTACTGGGAAGTACAAACTTTGTCATTACAGGATCAAATTTGAGTTTATAAGCAATCGAAACTCTATTTTCATCGCCCCTAATTTGGGCTACATATTGTACGGTTGCATTTTCCAATTGTACGGGACTATTTTTTTCCGTAAGAATAGCATTGTTAACTGTTTTTACCAATTCGGCCATTCCAGGATCAGTCGAATTTAAAGTAAATGAAAGTGTTTCAGTAGTTCCATTAAAAATTTTTGACAACTCGCTTCCTGGAGGATATTTAATAGTCAAAAATGTCGAACCAGTAAAATCTGGTTTAGAAGTATCAGTTGATGGCACCATGAATATTTCCATCTGCGAAGCAAATGCCTGTGAAAAAACTGAAGGTAATAAAATTAATCCCATAATCCAACATGACATTAAGACCTTTCGGTTCACATTAAACCTCTCCTTTTGAAGAATATAACTCTTATTATTATAATAATATATTATTATAAAAATCTGGGACAATCGTTAAGAAAACAATCATTTTTTAATGTATATGAATATTAAATAAAAAATTCTTAAAAAACGAAAATTTTACATGTATCTTCTTAATCTCTTTTGCTATTTGATAACAGTTCTAGCTGGAGGAACTGGTTCCATTAAGTTAATTCGTGGTTTAAGCTCCATTACCTCCGAATTATTTATAATAGTCAACGTTGGCGATAATTTTTGGCTTCATGGTTTGTATATATGTCCTGATATCGACACAACTATTTATGGACTAGCAGGAATACTCGACAAGAAACGTGGTTGGGGAATAAAGGACGATTCATTTAATTTTATAAAAAATATGAAAAAGTTAGATGAAGATAGTTGGTTTAAAATTGGAGATAAGGATTTAATAACCCATATTATTAGAACAAAATTAATCAATGAAGGTTTATCTTTGTCACAAGCGACTAGGTATATTTGTAGAAAATATCGAATTCAAAATGATGTGATACCAGCTACAGACACTCCAATTGAAACAAGAATCGTTACTGATAAAGGTGACCTCAATATTCAAGATTTTTGGGTAAAGTTTAAAGGAAAACCTAGAGTTCATGACGTATATTACAATAACATTGAAAATGCAAAATCAAATAAGCAAGTTATAAAATCATTACGTTCATCTAGATCGATAATAATAGCTCCAGGGAACCCCGTATCGAGTATCGGTCCTATTATATCAATTAAATCTGTGTATGAAGAATTAAAATCCAATAAAGATAAGATTCTAGCTATTTCTCCTATTATCGGACGAAAACCTATTAGCGGACCAGCAGGTAAATATCTTAAATCCAAAAACATTGAAATTTCCCCATTGGGGATAGCAAAATTCTATTCAAAATTTATCCGCAAATTGGTAGTTCATAATTCAGACTTGAATTTTGCAGATTCAATCATGAATATCAATGTGAAGACTTACAATACAAACATCATCATGAGAAATAAACGAGATGAAGTTAATCTAGCAAAATTCATCTCAACCATATGGTAAAACCAAAATTGAAGATTGTAGCAATAGTTCCAATAAAAAATCTTAGAAATTCCAAGTCAAGATTATCTTCTATATTAGATCCGTTTGAAAGAATGGTTCTTGTAAACTACTTTTTTGATTTAACTATCAAAAAGTTAGAAAAGTCATCTTTAATATCCGAGATTCTAGTCATTTCAAATACTGAAAATTTCCAACATCTAAGCAATCACAAAAAAATTACTAATATTACAGATCATCGGGAAGGAGTTAATAATGCAATTTCAACAGCTGATTCTTACTTAGAAACTCAAAATATTGATGCAAGTCTTGTAATACCTATCGATTTACCTTTGATTAGTTCAAAGGATATCAACGATCTATGTGAAATATCAAATGATTTTTCAAATGGTGTTATAATTTGTCCATCGAAAAGATATGATGGAACGAATATCTTGCTACGTAAACCTCATAATATTATAAAAACACATTATGACAATAATAGTTATTATAATCATTTGTTAGAGGCCAGATTCAGAAATGTATTTGTTAAGCAATTGACTGATCCAAATTTGACCTTTGATATAGATACCAAGGAAGATTTGGTTTCTTTGATGAAAATCGGAAATTGGAAAGATGTTTTTAAAAAAATAGGAATAAAATTTTCAGTTTAATATTTCATTAAAACACTTTTTAGCATAACAACTGAATTTTTTAAAATTTTACTAGTTAACTATATTAAGTATGGATAGCATTTTCAAAACAATGAAAGCAGCAGTTTTTAGAGAATATAATCAGGACCCTACCAAAGTAATTAAGATTGAAGATATTGATACTCCTAAAATAAAACCAAATGAAGTTTTGATCAAAGTCGAAACGGCGGCTTATAATTATAACGATTTATGGGCAATATGGGGAGAGCCTGTACAGACTCCTCTTCCGCATATCTCGGGGAGCGATGCAGCTGGTACTGTAGTGGAAGTTGGGGAAGAAGTTACTAAATTTAAGATAGGCGATAGAGTAGTTTCTCATTCAAACATGAGTTGTAGGATATGTGATCTATGTACTGATGGAAAAGAATACGATTGTGCTCAGAGGCAAATTTGGGGTTTTCAAACTGGACCATTGTGGGGTGGTTTTGCACAATACACTCATTTGCCAGAGGTAAATGTAGCTAAAATTCCAGATAACATGTCATTTGATGATGCCGCAGCTATCTCTATGGTGGGTATGACCGCATGGCATATGTTAGTTGGTAGAGTCAAAATTAAGCCTGGACAAACTGTTTTGATAATGGGAGGTACAAGTGGAGTAGGAATGATGGGAATTCAAATAGCAAAATTATACAATTGTGATGTTATAGCTACTGCAGGAAATAAAGAAAAAATGGATAAATGCCTAGAGTTAGGAGCGGATCATGTAGTAAATCATAGAGAATCTGATTGGTACAAAAAAGTAAGACAAATTACTAATAAACAGGGTGTGGATGTAGTATTCGAACATATTGGAAAGGCAGTTTTTCCACAGGAAGTTTCTCTTTTAAAAATGGGTGGAAGTCTAGTTGCTACTGGAGCAACTACTGGGTACGATTCTACAATTGATCTTAGATATCTTTTCTTTAAAGGCACTAATTTACTTGGCTCAACCCAAGGAACAAAAGCGGAATTAGAACAAGTTGTTTATTGGACAGGAAAAGGTAAAATTAAACCACTCATATCAACTACACTTCCGTTTTCTGATCAGGCAAAAGGTCATGTAATGATGGCTAATGCAGATCAGATTGGCAAAATACTTACAACACCTCAAAAACTATAGTTTTTATTTTTTTTTATTTATTTTATGTGAGTCTGGAAATAATGTTCAGAACATTATTATTTATACCTGGAAATAATAAAAAATTTTTAGATAAATCAAAGTCCCTTTCTCCAGATATAATTTGCTATGATCTAGAAGACTCTGTTCCTGTTAGTGAAAAAGAAGAAGCGAGGAAAATGGTACTACAAACCATCTCAAACAATCCTTCTACTCAAATAAAAGATAGCAATGTGAATTCGATTGATAAAGGTCCTCTTATATTTGTACGAATAAATTCATTCGAATCTGGATTTTATGAAAATGATTTAAAATCCATCATTTCCCGTGGATTGGATGGAATAGTTATACCTAAAGTTAACACAGTTGTAGAACTACATACGATCATTAAGACTATTGAAACAATAGAAAAAAAAATTAACCTAGACAAACTCAAGATAATACCGTCAATCGAATCTTCTTTGGGAGTTGTGAATTCATATCATATTGCTTCTTGTGATTCCAGGATTATTGCACTAGTTTTCGGTGTATTTGACTATTTATATGATATGAAATTAGATTATGTAGAAAAAGATGGATTAGAATATACTTATGCTCGATCAAAGATTCCGGTAGACGCAAGAGCTGCCGGTATTTCCGCACTAGATTCTATCTGGCAAAAAGTGGATGATATAGATGGATTAATAAAAGATGCAACTATAGCAAAAAGGTTTGGATATGCAGGAAAAACTATAATCCATCCAAAGCATATACAACCTGTACATGAGGTTTTTGTTCCTTCAAAGAATGAAATAGATTGGGCCAATAAAGTCATAGCTATTTTCCAACAGGTTGAACAAAAAGGATACAAACAGGGGGCATTAAAGATTGAAGGTAAGATGATCGATGCTGTTCATTTAAAACAAGCGAAATGGATACTTGATTCGTTAAAAAAACAGTAGTGATTCTACATTGTAACAATTTCTATTCTACTGGTGTGATATTTTCTAACAAAGTTTATTTTCTTAATAGAATCAATACTAGAGATATATGGGTATTCTGCCAATTGATTCTGGAAGATATGGTAGTAGAGAAATAAAAAAGATTTTTGATGAACAAAAAAGATTGGAATATATTCTAGAATTTGAGGCAGCAGTAGCATTAGCCCAATCAGATCATGGATTAATACCAAAATCTGCATCAGACGAAATAAATTTTCAGGCAAAATCAGGAAAAATTACCTTAGCTAGGGTTAAAGAACTTGAATCTACCACGGATCATGATATGGCATCTGTTGTACAAGCACTCAGCGAAGAGTGCTCAGTAAAGGTACAACCTTGGGTTCATTTCGGTTTAACAAGTAACGATATTGTTGATACCACAACTTCTATGCAATTAAGGGATTCCTTTGAGATTATAGAATCCAAAATCAGAGAACTTGTTTTTATTTTATCAAATAAGGCTGAGGCTTTCAAAAATTTACCAGCAGTTGGTAGAACTCATGGTCAACATGCTAGTCTTATCCCATTTGGGCTAAAATTTGCTGTATGGGCCGCAGAGATGGTAAAACATTTAGAAAGAATAGAAGAAGGAAAAAAAAGATTTTTACTTTGCAAAACCTTAGGAGTGGTAGGAACTGGCTCTTTAATGGGTGATAAGGCAATAGAAATTCAGAGGCAAGTTTCTTCCATTTTAAATTTATTTCCTGTAGATGCAGCAACTCAGGTTATCCCCAGAGAAAGGTTAGCTGAAGTACAATTTGTATTATCTTTAATTGGCACCTCTCTGGATAAGATAGCAATTGAGATAAGAAACTTACAAAGAACAGAAATAGGTGAAGTCGCAGAAGAATTCAAAACAGGACAGATGGGAAGCAGTGCAGTTCCAGTCAAAAGAAATCCAATCAAAAGCGAAAGGGTTTCCTCTTTAGCAAAATTATTACGTTCCCTGTTAAACGTAGCAATGGATAATATTTCATTATGGCATGAAAGAGACTTATCAAATTCAGCAAATGAACGATTTACTATCCCGATGGGTGTGATTTTACTCGAAGAAATGCTCAGTACTATGATAAAGGTTGTAGGTGGTCTGTCGGTAAAGACTGAGAAAATAAGATCAAACATTGATATCACAAAAGGACAAATTTTTGCAGAATTTGTATTAGAGTCACTAGTTAAAAAGGGAGTTCCTAGAATAGAAGCTTATAGAGATATTCAAAGGGTTGCATTTGAAGCAAAAGATAGAGATTTACACTTTATTGAAGCAATCAAAAATGACTCAGTACTATCTGGATACTTTACTCTGGATGAATTGAAATATCTTTTCAATCCGGAGAATCATTTTGCATCAGGTAAAAAAATAATTGAAAATGTATCTTTAATAGTTAATAATCAAATTATGTCCTCTAAAAAATCTACTCAGTAAAATTCATTTATAGACTTGATAATCTTTACTATCTGGAGTAATGCATTAGTTGTGGAATAATAACAAATATTGTATTTTTGACTAACAAACCTAGAAAAATATACAAACACTATATGTTAGTAGATTTATCTTCTCTTCTTTAAAATAAATAATTTTTAAATAACACTCAGAAAGATTGTGTAATTGTAGGATATTTTGGTCTTATACAAGAAACCTTAATTTTGAATAATGACGATTTCAACAACAAATTACAACAATTAGTTTGAGAAAGTGTAATTAGAGTATATATGAGGAAATAGTTGAATACAATTGGATTTACAGCATTTAGTTAGCTGGGATAATACTTTTTTAGATTTGTTAATGTTGACATTCAAAATACAAGAAAAATATCAATTTAATCGATTGTGTTTTATAAAGGTTTTATGATTCATAAAAGTGACACTTAATTTTTTATTCTTATTGAATCCAATATTTTTTCTGTAATGGGAAGATAAGTAATATAGGAATTGGGATCAAAGATATATTTGAATTCTATGAGATAATTATGTTTATTATCCATAGAATATAAAGTTAACATTCCCGTCGTATTTCCTAGACCAAATGATTGTCTAGTTAAAATTCCATAAGCTTTGTTACCATCTATCGTATATTTGTCAGAATGTTTTTCAAATACTGAAAAATTTGGTTTAGGTTTATTATAGTTTTCAAATAAATCTAATAATATCTCTGGATTTAACGTACTTCTGGAAAATTGACTAACCTCAAAATCAAAAAATTTTGGAATATCTTTTAAATCTATTGGAATAATCCTTAATGAAATATTTACATAGGCAGAAGAATCTACATGAGATACCTGAATATACTCAATTTCCTTAAAATTATGATCTTTTAAATTGATTTTCCAATCTGTTAAATTTGGATATTGCAAGGAAATTTTCCCATTTGGTTCAGTATAATCTATCCATTTGATAGAATATGGATCAATAAAGTGTATAGGAGTTGCTAATGGATAAAAAATAAATAGTGATAAACAAAAAATAGAATTTTTTAATTGTCCTAGATTTGACATAGCGATAAACATCATTTTATAATTACAATTGATTAGAATATTATCTTTCTCATATTATTATTTTAGATATTTTCTCAAAACTAATATTTTAGTGATTGATCTTAGTTGCAAGAATTTTTCGAGTATGACTGTCTTTTAAGATTTTTCTAAGATTTTTGTGGATCATAGATCCATATTGTAAAGCCTTTTTCCGTTTTAAAGCAGCTTCTAATGGAACATTAAGAGAAATCGCAGCTTCTCTTATTATATGCTTTCTTAGAAAATCATCACTACCTTTGATTTTTTTATCTATTGGAATTTGTTTAGCAAAGGAAATAAATTCATTTGATAAAAATGGTTGCCGTATACTGATATCGTATTCTCTTGTCATAGTATTAATTTCTTCAAAAAGCCTTAATTCATTTTCAATTTTTTCATCTATAAATCTATTGATCTCTGTTATACCTTTAGAAAATAAGTGCCTAAATCGATCATATCCACAAAAAAGCTCATCAAATCCGTTTGCTGTTAGAACAATTTTAAATCCCTGTGATGAAGCCACTAAAGCGATAAAACAATAGGCTATACAGTTTTCGATATGAGAAATATTATTACATGGAATAGATAATAGAATTTTTTTAGAGATTTTAGCAAATTCTTCCATCCTTATTTCATATGTTAAATGATTTATGTTCATTTTCTTAGAAACAATTTTAGCAAATTCGATATCATGTGAATTAGGAAAACCTATAGATATTAAAGTAACATCGCTATAATTATCAGCAGCAATTCTTGCAAGCAAGGAACTATCTACACCTCCGGAGAATGCAATTGCAAAATCTACCTCCTTGGCTAGACTATTTTTAACACATTGCAATAGTCTTCTCCTTATATCAAACAATCATATAGACTGAAATAGATACCCAATTTATCTTTAATAAATTCTCTTTAAAACTCTACGTTATGAAGGAATATTTACATGTTTTGGCTATTTTCCTTAAATTAGTTATATTATTTGATTATATTTACCCAGGACTTGTGATACCTTTATACTTGTATAATTTGTCTTTAAAGATTTTTATACATAAAATCTTTTGATTTAAGTAAATTAGAAAATGACTAGAAATCTCGTGGAAAGTAGTATTAAATATATAAATCATAACGGATCTCTCATTGAGAATCGAACCAAACTATCTATATCAAATTTATTTAATTTTCTCGAAACTCCTTATGAGATTGATGTAAAAATTTCATTGCCAGATAAAAAAACTAATAAGATAATTGATTTTAAAATCGGCAATAATAAATATTTACAAATCATTGAATCTGATAACGATTTAGAAAATTTCCGAGAACTAAAAAATTCATTACCAAATCTTGATCTTGTTGGAATTGGATCTTCCAAATATGCAGGTAAAACTAATGAATTCGATTCCCTTTTCCTATTCAAGTCAAAAGATTGTCAAATAGGATCGATTTTTATCGAAGATCCATCGCTATCTTTCGATTATGCTCATATCCTGCCTTTAGTTAAAAAATGTTCTATACTTCATGGTCATACCTCTACCGTGATGGTAGAAATTATTGGAGCTATGAATAATGGATTAGTAATGGATTTTAGTGAAGCTAAGAAGATAATTAAAAAAGCGATAGGTGAATTCGATCATAAATTTTTTATAAATAAACAATATTTGATTAGAGAAGACGATCTGTATTGCTATGTGCAGTTTGATGGTCCAAAAGGATTTTTTAATCTACAATTACCAAAATCCACAGTCTATCTTTTACCTGATGAAGCAACAGTAGAGAATCTCTCCAAGGAAATCATTCGTATACTTTCCCCCAGCATGCCAGATAATATCGATGCTTTAGGAGTCTATATCTATGAAGGAGTTAACAAAGGTGCACATCTTCTTGCTAAACTAGAATAACAAATCTAAAAATTTTATTATTAATCTAGAATATATTTTTGATTATTAAATAATGGAACCAATCAGGAAGATATCTACATACCTAAATAATCATAGACATATTTTTCTACATTTGATATCAACGTTAATAACCACATTAAAACATTAAGTCTAAAAGAAGGAAATGGAACCTAAGATAACTTCTAAATCTTGGAATCACAAACTTGAATCTATAATTTTAGAGTCTTGGGATAATGAAGAAATTTATAATTTTACTTTCGATAAAAATAACGATGCACAAAATATATTTGTAATAGATACTCCTCCTCCCTATCCCTCAGGACGACCTTGGCATATAGGAGCAGCTGCTCATTATGCGCAGATAGATATGATTGCAAGGACAGCAAGAATGTATGGAAATAGAGTTTTGTTTCCAATTGGAATAGACAGGAATGGTCTTCCAGTCGAGATCTACACTGAGAAAAAACACAAAATTAGAATGAAACAAATGGAAAGGGAAAAATTTTTAGATCTATGTAAATCTGCTCTAGACGATCTGGAATCAGAAATGATTAGCATTATGAAAAATCTTGGAATAAGTGCTAATTTTAAAGAATATTATAGAACTGACTCAATAGAATTCAGATCACTCACACAAAAAACATTTATAGATTTATGGAAAAAGGGTCTAATTTACATTTCTAATAGACCTAATAATTATTGTATAGATTGTGGTACAACTATCGCTGATGCAGAAATAATTTACGATGACATTTTAACCAATCTTGTTTATATGAAATTTAAAATCGAAAATACCAATGATAAGATACTGATAGCATCAACTAGACCAGAGTTATTATTTGCTTGTCAAGCTGTAATAGTAAATCCTAAGGATGATCGTTTTTTTGGCATACATGGTAAAAGAGCGATATTGCCTCTTTTTGGTAGGTCAGTTCCTATTATGACCCATCATTCTGCCAAACCCGAATTTGGAACTGGTGCTTTAATGGTCTGTAGTTATGGAGATCAAAATGATGTTCAAGTCTTTAGAGATCTCAAGTTAGAGGAAATAGTTTCAGTGGATCAAAATGGCCGTATTACAAAGGAAGCAGGAAAATATCAAAATCAAAAAATTAAACAAGCACAAGAAAACATAATTAACGATTTAAAACAAGACGGATTCGTAGAAAAAATTGAAAAAGTAATTCACAGAACTCCCATATGCGAAAGAAGTAAAACCCCAATAGAGATAATTCCATTACAAGATTATTATTTAAAACAGGTAGAATTTGTACCTATTATTAAGGATATTTCTAAAAATATATGCTTTTATCCAGAAGTACATAAACAAATATTAGATAATTGGCTTAACACTATATCGATAGATTGGCCAATTTCCAGAAGGAGATTTTATGGTACTGAAGTACCTGTTTGGTTTTGCAATACTTGTCAAGAAGTAAATGTCCCTTTACCTGGCAAATATTATCAACCATGGAAAGAAAAACCACCGTTTCGTAGTTGTCTAAAGTGTGGATCAAACGATTTTACTGGAGAAACAAAAACCTTCGACACTTGGATGGATTCTAGTATCACTCCTCTATTTATCTCTAAGTATGTATCCGATCCACATTTTTTTAAGAAAATATATCCAACTACAATACGACCACAAGCAAAAGATATTATCCGAACATGGTTATATTATTCGATGCTCAGGTGCTATCAACTAACAGGTTCGCTACCTTGGACTAATGCTTGGATTATGGGGTATGGAGTAGATGAAAAAGGCAAAAAGATGAGTAAAAGTAAAGGAAATGTTATAGATCCTTTTCCTATAATACAACAATATGGAGCTGATACTTTTCGATTTTGGTCAGCTAGTGAAACTAATCTGGGCCAAGATTTTAGATGCTCTGAACAAAGCATAGCTATATCTCAAAAATTCTTATCGAAATTATGGAATATAGGTAGATTTCTATCCTCCTTTTCTGATAGTTTAACGGATCTTGATAGACATGAAATGAATTTATTATCTACTGATAAATGGATTTTATCCGAATTATTCAAACTGGTAAAAAATTGTTTAAAAGGATATGATCTATATAATTTCTTTATACCATCCAACCAGATAAGGGATTTTACCTGGAACATTTTTGCAGCCCATTATATCGAAATGGTAAAGAATAGGGTTTATGATAATTCTAATCAACAATCTCACAATTCTGCTCTATACACACTGCACCAATGTTTTTCTACTATATTATTATTGCTAGCACCAATCTGTCCTTTTATTACCGATACACTATGGAAAGAACTCTATTCTAGAAAGAGTATTCATTTGGAGTTAAAACCTATGTTTACAGATCAGTTTAAGGATTTTGAATCTTATACTCAAAAAATAATTGATTTTAACTCGTATGTATGGAATAGAAAAAAAGAATCCATAAATCCGCATACTGGTAAAAAAAATTCTTTAAAAGATCCCATTTCCATTTCAATACCTGAAGAATTAACTGAATTCAAAAATGATCTTGTAGTAATGCATAACTTGATAGATTCAGATATTTCTTAAAGATAGAATGCTTTTTTTAAAAGAAAATGAGGAAATATGAAAAATTTATTAACTATCTATTTTTCCGTTAATCATATCTAGAGAATCTTCAGCAACATCGATTACAGTATGCGAGTCAATATTAGGTTCCAGTGTTATCAAGAGTATTTTTTTATCTAAATACAATGTCAGAATAGATATTTTTTCACGTTCTACATATGAAAATCTTGCTTTACCCATTGTTTCGTCAAATCTTTCTCTCATTGACCTCCTGATGGATGTTTGAGCAAGATACAGCTCTTCACTTGTTTCATCTACAATAGAATCAATACCTTTTTTCATTCCACCTGCTACCAGGACACCACTTTCATCTACAACTCCTGCGTATCTAATATCGTCATGTAGAGCAAATATTGATTTACATAGCTTGTTGTAATCCATTATAATGTAAACTAATAAATCTATTATTGAATGTTAGGTTTGATCTTAATTCGGTAAGGTATATGAAAGTCTAAAGCCAACCTATTTTGAGCTTAAATTTAACGTATAGAAAGAAAATATATCTAAATATAAGAAAAATTCTATTCTTGGTAATTCTCCTAAATCTACTCAAACGATATTTTAAGAATGACACGCTAGCTCTTACATTAGATTCGAAGAACCTTCAATTAAAGTTTACCAACCAAATACTATTATTATTTGAAAAATTTTCATCCTGAAAATATGGTAATCGATAAGTTAAAAATCAGTAACGATCTATATCTCATACGTTATCAATCATAATTTCAAAATTGTAAACTAATAGATAATATAGCCATCTAATAGATATCTAAAAACTATGTCTGTATTCTAAGTTACATATAAAAAGTTATATTATATATAAAATGTTATAAAGATAATAATTTTATCTTATTATCGATTACTTAGATTCCTAAAATTATTGCATCAAAATTTAATGGGTAAATATATGATATTGATAATATTAATAATTTTTTAAATCGATATAATAGTGTAGTAATAACGGTAACAATCCTTTTCACATGTTTTATCGATCTGAATATTAATCACATTGATAGGATTTTAGAATGCAACATTAAAGTGACTACTATTTAATAATATGAATTATATCAACTAAATAAAATGATAAAATTTTTTCTTATTTATATGTAGATAGTTTCAAAATAATATGATCTTCTTTTTATATGATTTAAATTGAGCTTAGCCTAACATTTCCTAGAAATCTAAGCTATGAGAACAGGTAAGAAATTCATTAGTATAATATGCAATCCAGTGATGACAATTTGTCTTATTTACACTTTTTCTTCATTTCATTAATATTTTTATTCAGCAATATTCGAATTTCAATAAGACCATGTTGATATTCAATAATTATGCTAATAAACCTTGCAAGTAAAAATCTTGATTCCTTTATTTTATTTCTTTTTATTTTTTCAATAAATAATAACTGTTTCGAGAGCAGCCATTCGACTTTCCTATATGCAGAAGTATGAGGAATTTTTTTTTCCGCTATGATCTGTTCAACTGTTTTTGACTGAGAAATAGTTGAATCTAATATTCTTCTAGTTATATCATCTGCCAAGGCCATTATTATGGCATTTTTTAGTTCTTTATTTTTTATGATAGTAAATTTAGAATCTTCATCCATATATTCACACCAACAAAAATTGATTTGTATTTTTATCAAAATCTATAAAATTTTTAAAATTAGGATAGTAGTACACATACTTTAAGGTTAAACATAATATATATTAGTTTAATTGAATAGTATTAGAACTAGGATATTTTACAAATAATAAGGATCAATTTGCAGCAAGTGGGAACTTTACTTTAGACAGGAAACATATTATAGATAAACAGATTAATTCGGACATCTAATAGACAAAGTCTAAAATCTTAGTGATTACGAGGGTTTATTATTATAAGTAAATTATAGATCTAAAGATACAATTATTTGTAATTTAAAAATAGAATTCATAGCAAATAAACTAAATAATCAATCTAAATATTTGAGTGAAATATTGAAACATATTATCCGTGTGTTAGAATTTTAATTCGATAATTTTATAAACAAATATAATTGTATTTTAGAGATGATATATTATTAAACTTAATCAACATATCTAAACCACTATAACTTTTCTATTACTTTGGATTTGAATACCGTATCTTCTATTAGGTTTTATCTGTTTACCTTTTTTTATAAATAATGGTTTTCACCAATATATCCAATTTCTTGAAAAAATGTAATTAGTTTTTTAACGTAATAATCTTCTCTATTTAAAGAATAAACGTTATTTCCAAGTTTTGTTTCTACAACCCAATTTATTGATATCAAATCAGATATATTTCTTTTAATATCTTCACGTTTTAAACTTGTTTTTTTGTGTAAAGCGTAAATAGTTAGCAATTTATTATCTTCTGCCAATGCTCTTAATATTCTTATTTTGCCTATAGTTCCAAAACCAATTTCTACTATATCCTTTACGGAATGATTTTCGCTCAACTTTTTATCGCGTCAAGTCTTTTGACCAAAATTTTCTCTAAATCATCTATTGATGCAGATCCTAAAAATATTTTTTTTAAAGATTGAACTGTTATTATTTTCTTTGCAGAAAGTTCATCTAGACTATCGTATATGTCCATATTTTTAATATTATTATTTTCTGCTATTTCTATTGCTTGCATTTCAATTTCTTTTAATTCTGTGTATTCTCTTTGTTTAAGTCTTATCCCCCTAATGATCGCTAACAAAGATACTATCTCTCCCTTGGAAAGTTCTTTAATATCCTCGTCAGTGATTCCGTTGAATATTTGCTGATGTACTTTCTTGACTTGTTCTATGAGAATTTTACCAGTCCCTTCATTTTCTGCAAGATTTCCAGAATAGGTTAAGAGATCTAGAGCGTATCTAATATCACCATTTACGGATGGTGAAATAAGAATTCTTGCAATCCAATCTATTATATCTGGTCCAATTACTTTTTCAATAAATGCCTCTTCTGATCGTTGCATAATAATATCACTCACTTGGTTGATGGTATATGTTGGAAACTCTATTGCTACCCGTCCAAGGGAACTTAATTCTGCAGCATCTAGCTTTTCATAAAATTCAGTACTCCTGGCAATAAATATAACTCCTTTTACATTACATCTTTTAGTTGGGTAAAATTCTGTAAGTCTGGTCAAGTCATAAATTATACCTATGTCTTTTGAAATTTTAATCAAGTAATCGATTTCATCCAATATTATTAAGGCGTATGATGAAGTTTTATCTAAGTAATCAATCATCTGTCTTAGCATTTCTTCTGCACTTAACCCTTGTGCAGGTAATTCAGGTGCGATCGATCCTAGAATATATTTATAGATTGCATATTTGTTACCACCTAATAATTTTAAATTGATGTATACAATTTTGGAACTAATTTTATTATCTGCTAGTTCTTCTTGTAATAAATTTGCGAATTTTATAAGAGTAGAAGTTTTACCAATACCTGTAGGACCGATAATTTGTAAAATTGTTAAAGGATATTTGTCCGGATCATTTTTAATACTACTAAATATTCGTTTAAGTAAATCAATTTGTTTTTGACGATGTGGTAATTCCTTTGGAATATATCTTGGTGAAAGCTTTGTTCTGTCTTTGAAAATCAATTGCTCCTGCATAAGATCGTTTATTCACTATATTAGTTATCTTCATCATTATTATTTCTTTATTATTTTCTAACAATCATAAAAGATTTTTATATTTATTTCGATTCAATTATTAAAATAGTTTGTGTTTTGATAGTTTCTTTGCTCTAATAAAATCTACAAAATAGAATAAATATACTCTCTCATTGATCTTCAATATCCATGGAATAAATGCTTCCTTTTTTTTATTGGATGGATTGATCTCGAATCCATTGTCTTCAACTAATTGTCTAAAGGATTGGGCATCATATTTGTCTTCAATTATTCTCTTTCTATTGTAATCATACGGATCAGTGATGATAACATCACATTGTGGCTTTAGTAATTTATGAATGGTTGATAATAGTTCTTTGGGATTTACCAATTCTATCAAATTCATAACCAAAACCAAGTCAAATTTCATCCTATGAAAAGGTAAAGAAGAGGTATCTGCTACACAGAATTCCACATTTCCTTGCAAGTCTTGTTGCATCACTTTACGTGCCTCCTTTATAAAGGAAAAAGAAAGATCGACTCCTATCACAAATGAATACTTTTTTCCTAGTTTTATAGTAGATTTACCCATCGCACAGCCAAGATCCAAAGCTATTCCATCAAATTTTGGGTTAATACTGTTGATTACACGATCATAAAGTTCATCTGGGTTTATGTTCCATTTCAAAGATTTTATTAATCTGTCCTCTCTATGATTTTCCTGCTGGAACCACTTGTATGGAAAATACCAAATTCCACCATCTTCATACAAGTCACTTTCTGCTAGTCTGGTAGATACAGATCTTCCAGAATCTTTCAAAAATTCTTTCATAGAATCAGTCTTACATTCTAATAGCCATTTACCATACATTTCAGTCCTATTTTCAATATAACCTGGAAAATTATTTACAATTATTGCTATACCCTCAATAATTGGATATTTAGAATTACAATTTGGACATATTAAGAATCCTTCAATACATTCTTTTCCATCTTTCTCTATTAAATTCTCTAGTATGAGCCTGTATTGTTTATCACAATGTTTTATACAAATCAAATGTTTAGCAAAAATTATTTTCAAACTTGTATTTCTAATTTTATTCGAGATATAACTTTATGTTATTGTAGATCCCAGAAAATAAAGAAAAGATAGAAAAGAAAACAAATAAGATGAGGAGCGAAAATTCAGAAGATAAATAAAACCGGAATTTTCCTTCTTATCGCTCAAATAATTTATGATACGACTACAGTTCCTCTCGATAACCCATTCCTTGTCTCATCTGGTGATGTTACGCCAGGATAGTTTATAGCTTTCACATCTATTTCCATTCTGTATATTCCTTTTTCAGGGAAATTAAAAACTTGTGAGTCTGTCGCATTCTTTGCCACCAAATCTTCTTTCTTGATAGTTTGAACATCATTTTGATCATAAAAAGCTATATCATACTTTACATCTGCATTTAATGCTGAATCAGTTAGTGCGTCTGAAAACTTTAGATTTAACTCGTTATCTTGATTTGAAATTACTTGGTTAGGCCACTCTAACTTTGTTAAAATTCCTCCTTTGTCAGCAACAACTTCTTTAGTTGTTTCGATAGGTTTTTCTTCTGAAGGGGTCAAAGTAAATGTCATATTTTCTATTCCTTTACCTTGAAAAGCTTCAGCTAATTTAATAAGGTCTGCTTTATTCAACAGATAGTGTAATATTAAATTATTTTCTTCTGTAAATGGATCTATGGCAAGAGATCTTCCAGTTACTGGTTTTAGATTTACCGTTGCATTGAATGCCTTTGAATCTCCAAAAGTGCTAAAGATTTTTGGTATTTTTACCTCCTCATGAACAAAAATGTTTTGCTCTTTAATTCTATTAAGATCCCAATTAAATGGCATTTTCCATGAGAACTCCTTTTTTGGTGAATCATATGTAAAATTCTGGATTTGATCATAATATGATATTATGGTGACATTATAGTTATTTCCGCCATCAACAACATCATTCTTAAAAACATCACCAACACTTAGATAAGAATCAAACCTCGGAGCTGTCTCAGGGGTAAAAATATTTCTGTCATTATCAATACCAAATATTTCTATGGCAAAATGATATAATCCACCTTCCAAGAGAATAGGGCCGCTAACTGAAATGTCTCCAGTTTGACTAACCCAACCACCAAGAAATGGCTCTTGTGAACCATAGACAGTAACAAACTGGGCAGGTTGGGGATCTATTTTTAGCTTTAGTGGTCCTTGATGTGAATGAAATAGATCTCGAAGAATTAATTTTCCATCTTTGGTGACTGTTATAAAGTAAGAAACATGTTCTATGTTTTGATCAGTTTTTGCATCGAACAATTTTAATTCAAAAAAAGCATTTTCTTTGCTTTCAGATGTCAGAACTGGAGGGCTAATTTTAGTATATAAGCTTGCCTCCCGATCCCCTACTGATGCTGGAGGTAATTTCTCTTCAAACAAACCATCACCGAATACACTAGTAATTGGATTAAAAATCAAGATATTCAATATAAAAAAAGCAAGGAATGTTTGAATATACAAGAAAAATTTTATATTCGATTTCAATTAGCTAATATTCAGCTCCATACAGTAATTAAAAATGTTTTCGTTTTAATTAGGTTTTTGGTGAATCAAAAATTTCTCACACTCATAAATCAATCTAGAAATTACAACATGTGCCTCAAGACTGTATCGCGAAATAGAAAATATTTTAGCCATACTTTTTAAGCTTTCCTCAGAAAAATGGCCACTCTGAAATCCCCCAACTATAAATACATAATGCCCTTTTTTGTATTTGAGGTTTTCCGCTAATATTTGTTCTAATCTCTTGGTGTTTCCAGTGGTAGAAAATCCTATAATTTCATCAGGTTTTATTATTTTCAAAAGTTGCTCCAATGTCATATCTTTTATTTCCAACAAACATGCTTTCTCATTTGAGATAATTTTTTTTTCAAGAAATAATTTCATCATTACACCTTCGAATCTTAAAAAGGACTTTGGAATCCTCAGATTTTCACCAATAAATATTACTTTATTGTCGATAGTATGAACATATACCTTGATTTGATTTTCAAAAAAAAGAGGTGTTGACAATATACACAATAAGCAAAAATGTATAATGTCAGGACGTCCACGTTTTTCTCTATGTTTCAATCCTGCCTTTTTCATAGCAAAGTAATGATAGTTGATATCCAAAATGAGTTCATTAACTGATTTATTTAGCCTTACTGCATGTTCTTTCACAATTTTGTTATGTTGTAATATTTCTGGAATGCTTTCTATAGCTGCTTCTGCAATCACTAATGAAAACTTCATTGTTATCTCTGTTATCCCATTGTCAATAATTTGATTGCTTTATAATTTTAAAAGGCTAAATTGAAATTTAAAATATTCTACACAATGAAAGTGAAATATTTTTATCTCTTTTGATGGGATTTATTAGATAGCTTGAGAAAACAGGAAACAAAGCTTCTTGCTTATGAAAGAATATCTATCTTGATTAACAATGCCATTGAAGAAAAACATCTAGACTATGATTTGGCTAACGATCAAGCAAGACTTGCAAAAAAAATTGCGAAAAGGGTACGGCTGAAGCTTCCATATAACATACGCCAATTTTATTGTAAGAAATGTAAGAATTTTATTTCTCCAGGATATAATTCCAGAGTGAGAATAGGACGGTCCCAAGTAAAAGCGTTAAGAATTACTTGTCTAAAATGTAATTATGTTTATAGGAAATTATTATGATTGTTTTGTTTGAGAATAAGGATTTATAGGGGTTTTAGAATTATTCTGATGTTATAATGGCTAAAGTTTATGATGTTCCAGCTGACAAATTCATTGAAAAATTAGCGGGACATTTAAAGAATGATAAAAAGATTGAACCACCTACGTGGTCTTATTTTGTAAAGACAGGCCCCCATACCGAAAAAATTCCTCAAAATAAAGATTGGTATTACTTAAGATGTGCTTCATTGATACGAAAAATCTATCTTCATGGTCCAATTTCCGTCGCAGAACTCAAAAGTAAATATGGCGGTAGAAAGCAAAGAGGATATTTCTTGGCCCATCACGTTGATGCCAGTGGAGCAATTATACGTACCGGTTTAAAACAACTTGAGAATTCTGGTTATTTGGTAAAAAAACCAAATGGAAGAATAATTTCAGATGATGGAATGAAAAGAGCTGATCGATTAGCTACAGAAATCCATAAAGAACTTATAAAAGATGTTCCCGAATTAAGTAGGTATTCCTAAGTCAATGAGTATAGATTCACAATCTAACCCAAACCAAGAGGAGCTCAGGAAAAGAGAAGCTGAAGCAGAAGCAATGCGTCAGAAAATAATGATGGCACTTTTGGATTCAACAGCTAGACAAAGATTAGCTAATGTCAGATTGGTAAAACCAGATCTTGCACAGGCTGTTGAAAACTATCTTGTTAGCGCCGCATCAAGCGGAAGACTGAATCATGCTTTATCCGATGAAGAGTTAAAACGGATATTAATAAGTATCCAAACACCAAAGAAGGATTTTAAAATCAACAGAATTTAATATAGATTTAGCATATTGTCTTTTCTAGATTATACAAATCCAAAATTTATAAAATCTAGCTAATTATTTCATATCAAACTATTGTATTAGATTGACTAAAATTTAATCTGAATAGATAATACATTAGACATTAAAATATAACAACATTTATGAACGATTTTACTAACATAACTTTGCTACTCGAGAATTCAACCAATCAGAATTTTACAGATTAATAAAGCTATTATAGTATAATACATTGAAGTTGTGTTATAGCAGAGTGAGATTTAATCGAAAATTATCAAGGAATAATGATTTATTAATAATATTTATTACGCAAACTTTAAGAGAGATTGTATAAAACCAGCTTCACAATAGTTTTAATACTTTTAAATCTGTATAATCCTCCTGGAAGAGTAAAAATAGGGCTGGTAATTGGATAAAGCCAAATCGGACTAAATCATCGATCCTTTTATCAGGATCTCTTTGGGTTTTCATACCGTACTGGAATATCAAGGATAAAATCATTTTAGTACACTATTATTAATCTAAATTGAATTTAGTTGTAACTAATCAGAAAGACAATTCTATATATGCAGAACAAGATTTAGAGATATCCGTAGAGTTAGAGTATCTTTCAATTTATAACTCTTAATGGTGTTTATCTTAAGAAAATAGGTTTTTCCTATCTTTTTTAATAGAATATTTGAAAAAAAGTGGGAATCTTATAACATTTTGTGACAAATTGTAGAAGACAACCCATGTATTAACTGGTAAAAACACTAATAGCTTCTATCATTATTTGGGGTTTTTGCAAACTATATATACATACCATTTATTTTTTAGCTCCATATTCTGAGTTTGTTATGGCAGATTACAGGATAAGATATGGAATAGTACATTGAAAGAAATAGATCCTGGTACCTATATCTATTATAATTTCCCAATGAAGGAATTTATTGATCTTACTTGCCAATCTAGTACGCTTTGTTATCTCAAGCTATCATTAACAAAATTCTTTTGAATATTAAAGCTCAGTCATTTAATTTGGACTATTTTCAGAGTTTGCTAGGGGTAAAGAATAACGAAGTTTTTACAGATGTTATCAGCTTTTTAGATATTAATAAAATTGGAAGATTATCTCACAAAAATAAGATAATATCCTTTTCAGAGTCGGACAAAATTCAAATGATATTAATTGCAATACGATCTGGATGCGATATACAAACATGCTCACAATTATTAACATGGAAAGATTTTGAGTTATTCACATCAGAGGTCTTAATCAAATCAGATTACGATACAAAAGTGAATATCCATCTAACTAAACCTCGATGCCAGTTAGATGTTGTTGCTGTAAAAAATAATTTTCTTCTTTGTATAGATTGTAAGCATTGGAGAAATTACAGCAGGTCCGCCATAATGCTATATATAGAAAAACAGGTAGTTCGGACCAGAAATTTTCTTGTCAATAATAAAAAAATTAAAAAAGCACTTCCCATGCTGATAACCTTATATGATTCGAATTTTAAATTGATTTGTGGAGTTCCTGTAGTTCCCATCAAATCATTGCAATCATTTTTACTAGAATTCGAAGCTCTAGAAGATCAACTATTATTTCTATATAATTAATTTATCAATTTTAGATTTTAATCTTATTTCTTAAAAATAAAAATAGGTATTGTTTGTTTTTATGTTGGACGTCTAAGCCCCGAGGCTATAACATATACTAAACCTACTGCCAATCCGAAAGCTAATGGTACCCACACCCCGAAGGTCTCTATATTTATAGGAACATGTAACTGTTGTATCAAATTACCAAGTATGTCCATTTTCTTTGTATGATAAGAGATAGGTTGCTTATAAGCGTTTAATGAGTAAAACTAAAAATCGGTAAGTTAACAAAAATTTTTTTCAATATACAAAGTCTCATGAATCTCGAAATTTATTTTTTTGAAATTTTTTGATATCAAACACAATTTTCAGCTTTCTATAGAGTAGTTTTCCTTAAATAACCCTAATATTAAAAAATCTACATGAAGATGCAAAAGGAAATGCGTAAATTTTGCCCTAAATGCAAAAGTCATACTGTTCAATCTGTTTCAATTTATAAAAAAGGAAAAGACCGAAAAAGTGCTTTAGGTACTAGACGACACGCGGAAGATAAAAAAGGATATGGTGGTCAAAAATTTCCTGAATTAAAACGTACAGCTAAAACTACTAAGAAAATCACACTTAGATATACATGTAAAACATGTCAAAGAAAATCCATGAAAGAAGGAATGCGAATGAGAAAATTAGAAATAGGCTAATAACTTAAAGTCAGGTGATTGATAGTGAAAGAGAATATATTAATTCCTAACCCTAAAAGTGAATATTACAATGTTAAATGCACAAAATGTGACGGAAAAACCATTATTTATTCACATACAACAAAAGATCTCTATTGTAAGTCGTGTAATGAATTATTAGCTCAGCGGTCCGGTGGAAAAGCAAAGATATTGGGTGAGATCATCTCTAATCTTGATTGATTAACTCAGATTCTTGTTTGTATCATCCTTCGTACAATTTCTAGGTCTGTTTTTAGATTAACATTCGCTGCAATACCAATTTGATTTTTCACGATAAATCTCTCTGGGATGTTATTTTCCAGATTAGATATTTTTCTAGGATTGAATATTTCAATACCTGCATAACAATAATCTTTGTTTCTATAAGTAAAGGAAACACTCGGTTTTATTCCTAAACTCTCTACAAAGGATTTTTCTATTATAATTGAATTACATGGATATTGGAATTTGCACGACTTGTATATATTTTCTATATCATATAGAGATAATAATGGTAAATCCGCAGGGAAAACAAAGATGATATAGTCACTATATTTTAAAAGCAGTGATTTCAAATCTAGTGAATATCCATTCCCCCCTGTTTCAAAGAATTCTATATCCGGGACATCCATTCCATATTTTTTTACTAAGAAAGCTTTCGTTCTAGCAGTATGTTTAGTTGTATTTAATACTATTTTAAAAAAAAACTTCGTATTTTTTAAACTATCTATTATATATTCCACCATAAGTTTATTTCCTAGCCTGATCATAGTTTTTTCAGTCTGGTAATGTTTCCTCATCCTAGAGCTTTTCCCACCACACATAATTACACCTATGATTTTTGGAATATTTCTTTGCATTATTACTCTACTTTATCAGGATAACATACATAAAGTAAATTAAAAATCTTGATAATTCATTAGTAGCCCCAATAGTATCTCCAGAAACTCCACCCAATGCTCTCTGAGAAATTAACAAAAGAAAAAAGGTAACAAATAACATTGTCATAATTGCTATGGTTATCTGATAGATATCATATCCAAAGATTATTAATAACAATGCCATCAAGATTGTAGATATAATCATTTTTTTATTATTCTTCATTTGGGTAACAAAACATGTATTCAACCCCTCCCAAGCCGATTTCCCAATATAACATTGTAAAATCATGCTGTATTTTGATAATATCTCTGCAATAATAATCAGAGAAATTAACTGTGATTTGTCATCTAGATATGAAAATAATATTACCGTTCCTACTATGTAGAAAACTATCACTACACTTCCCGCCGTTCCATTTCTAGGATCTGCCATTGCCCTGTGTTTCTCCTCTTTAGACCCCCTTACCATCAATCCATCAGCAAGATCTGACAAGGCATCAGTATGATGCAATCCTGTGAATCCTATTAACATTGCAGTTATTATAAAGCCTAGTAATATTCCATGGACGTAATCATATATAACAAAAGAGACGAATCCAATAATAATTCCTATTATGAGGCCTGCAATAGGAAACAAATACATATTTTTTGCAACATACTCTATTTCATATTTCTTGCCTCTTGTTGGTATAACTGTTAAAAATGATAATACTGAGAAAAGTCTATCAAATGCCAAATAAAATATTCCACCACTTAACCAAACCTAGCAATAATATAAAGGGGATAGAAACTGACAAACAAAATAAAACCACTGCAATCTTCATTATTTTTATTGCAACTTTGCATTTTTCTACAGTCAATTGTTCAGCTGGGATACCTATTTGATAAAAGTTAATCTTTTCTAACCTCACATTTAATGCACCAGCCATCGCTGACATTGGATAACCTGAATTGAGACTGGGTGTTTCATGTCTATCGCTTTTCAGTATTTTTATAGAATTTTTCCAATTGGCTTTTATGAAAAATGATGCGACAATTATGAAAATAGAAGTTAGTCTAGCTGGAATGTAGTTCGCAAACGTATCAAATTTAGCAGCCATCCATCCTATATCTATAAAATAATTGTCTCTATATCCTATCATTGAATCTAATGTATTTATGATTCTGAATACAAATGCCCCAGAAGAACCAAAAATTGAAAAATAGAATATAGGTGAAATTATACCATCTACCGTGCTCTCTGCAACAGATTCTATTGCCCCTGATATTACATGTTGTTCCTCTAAATCCTTGGTATCTCTTCCTACGATCATGGATAGTTTTTTACGCGCAGCAATAATGTCTTTTTTACGCAAAGCGTCTACAATCATATTTATATGATTTTCCATATTCTTTATAGAAATACTGCTATACAGTAAGTAAACCGATACTATAAAAAATATAAAGTAATAATAATGACACAAAAAGCTCAAGGATAAATGTATCAAAATTACTGATGATAGTACAAAAAAAACAGTAAAAACAGTTCCTCTTTTTTTCTCAAATTCTTTTTTATCATCTTTATCTATTTTTAATTTTGGAATAAAATATTTTGTCATTTTACCTATCCATGCGACAGGATGATATCGATTTCTTGGATCACCACATAAAATATCGATGATAAGGGATATTATTAGAATTAATGTGATGCTAACTGAGACTATCATCTAGATAATTTCAAAACCCTCTCCAAGATGTAGTCTATTTTGATATTCTTTTTTATCTCCGATGCTAAAATATCTATTTGGTTATCCAAGATTTCATTTGAATATTCTCCATCTTGTTTGAAGCTATTGTCACTATTACTATCCAATGAATCTTCCTCTGGTAACGAAACAGTAATCTTGGGGATAACACCAAAACATGTGATATTTAGGGATTTCTCTACATATTTTATAGCATCTTTGAGCAGAGTCTTATCGCCACGAAATTTATTTATTAAAAACCCTTTTACTAATTGTTGATGTTTGAATTTCAGTAATTGCATAGTTCCTACAATACTAGCAAAACAACCGCCTCTTTCAATGTCTGACACAAGAATGACTGGAGCATTTATTCTCTTTGCAAGTAACATATTAGCAATATCGTATTTTGCAATGTTAATTTCGGCTGGAGATCCAGCACCTTCTATTACTATTACATCATTGTCTTTTCTTAAAGTTTCTAATGCATCTATTACTACAGGAAATCCGGTTTTAATTACAAAGTCTCTATAATAATTCGATGCGTGCATACTTTTGTAAAATTTTCCTTTGAGAAAGACATTACTCATATAATCTCCTAATGGAAGTAATAAAATAGGATTATTTTTCCAAGTTGGATTGGTTCTTGCAGCAAATGCTTGAACTGCCTGAATATTTGAAATTTGCTCAAATTTTGAAATTTTATAAACATTAGAAGACATATTTTGGGCTTTGAATGGACTGACCCGAAATCCAAGGTCTGAAATAATTCTACATAAAGACGTTACTAAAATGCTTTTTCCTACACCTGAGGATGTTCCTTGTATCATCAATATTTTTGCCTTTGTCAAATATCATTTTACTCCTTTATTATCTGGTATTTTAGAAACGTATTATGATAGTTAGTTGTCAGAATTATTCATACCTTCAAGAGATTTAAGAAGAATATCATTCTCGTAAGGAGTCCTTATAGCTATCCTAATGAACTTATCCGATAGTCCTCTGAAACTACTGCAATCCCTAACTAATATTCCAAAATTATCCAATAATTTATCCCTAAAACTTTTAGAATCGCCGTCTTTTAACTCTATCAAGAGATAATTAGCCGCTGAATCATAACTTTTCAAATTTTTCATTGTTTGTTTGATTCTTTTTCTTACTCGGTTCTTTTCTTTCTCAATCATTAGTTTTGCTTTTATCAAATGTTCCTGATCTTTAAGTGCTTCTATCCCGGCCAGCTGCGCAATACTGTTTACATTCCATGCTATTTGGTTTTTGTTTATCTTTTTCAATAGATTGGGATTTGCTACCAAATATCCTAGACGTAATCCAGCTAATCCAAAAGACTTTGTCATAGATCTGAGTACAATAACATTGCTAGTTGCTATAATCTGAGAAATCATAGAATACTGCTTATGATTACTTACAAATTCTATAAAACTTTCATCAATAAAAATTATCGTATCCTTGTTTTTTATTTTATTTAGGATAGAATTTATTATTTCTATTGGTACAATTGTACCTGTAGGATTATTGGGATTGCACAGAAATACAATACTTTTATCTCTCTTTTTAAATGTGTTCAGTAGACATTTCCAATCCACTTGAAAATTTTCTGAATATCTGATAAAATCTACTTTTAATTGACTTCGTCTGACAGCTAATTCGTATTCACAAAATGTGGGAATAGGGATAATTGCATTATAAGGAAAGGATCTTACAAACTGATGTATTAGTTCTGTTGCACCATTTCCTACTGTAATCCAATCTGGGGTGATATCCTCTCCTAGATATTCTGAAATTTTTTTTTTTAATTCTTTGCACTTGGGATCAGGGTAGGTACATGAAATATTATTAATATTCTTTGTAATTTTTTTTATTACTTTATTTGAGATCCCCAGTGGATTGATATTAGAACTAAAATCCAATCTAATTTTACCGATGTTATCAATTGAATGTAAACCTCCATGTGTACATGCATCTAATCTATTAATTTCATTTTCATCATCTTGAAAACGCAAGGAATCTTTATTGATCATACCTCGATCTTTTCAAATCTAAATACGAAGCTGATCCCTATAATCTATAATCATGTAAAAACTTTTTTTTAATGAATAACGATTATTAGATCGTAATTATCTAGTTATTTCTTGTAATATGTTAAAAGTAGCACTGATAGGATCTACTGGTGCAGTAGGTCAAGAATTTGTAGTAGCACTAGATAAACATCCTTGGTTTGAGTTAAAGTTTTTAGCTTCTTCTCAGAGGTCAGCTGGAAAAAAGTATATCGATGCAATCAGAGATCCAAACAGCGGGGTGTTAAGATGGCATAATAGAGAACAGGTTCCAGAATATATAAAAGATGAGATAGTAAGTTCTGTAGAGGATCTAAAACCGAAAGATTTTGACCTCATCTTTACTGCTTTAGAATCGTCTGATGCTCAAATTATAGAACCTAAATTAGCTAACACCACACCAGTAATCAGTACTGCCGCCGCCTTTAGATATCAAGAAGATGTCCCAATATTAATCCCTGGAATAAATGACGATCACATTGAATTATTAAATGAACAAAGGAAAAAAAGGGATTGGGCAGGATTTGTATGTCCACTTCCTAACTGCACAACCACTGGCCTGGCAATTTCTCTTAAACCAATATTAGATAATTTCGGAATTGATTCTATCTTTATGACATCCATGCAAGCAATATCTGGAGCAGGAAGATCTCCTGGAGTAGCTGCCCTGGATATAATTGATAATGTTATACCTTTTATTCCTAAAGAGGAAGAAAAGGTTCAAGTTGAAACTAAAAAAATCCTAGGCTCTTTTGTAGATAACTCTATTCAACCCTCTAAGTTCAAGGTAAGCTGTACATGTACTCGAGTACCTGTTATGGATGGACATACCGAAACGGTATTCGTAGAGACTCAGAAACCTGTGGAACCAGAAGATGTTAAAAACACAATGGTGAGGTTTTCTGATAATGTTAAACTTAGTGGATTGCCTTCGTCCCCTAAGCAATACATTATAGTACATGACGATCCAACTAGACCACAACCAAGAATTGATAGGGAAATTAATGATGGAATGACTACGTGTGTTGGAAGACTAAGAAAAGATACAGTTTTCGAGAATGGGATAAAGTATGTATTGTTATCTCACAATGAAAAAATGGGATCAGCAAAGGGAGCAGTACTTTTGGCTGAATTACTGAAATCTAAAAATGTGATATGATATTTGGATGGTATTTTTAAGATATAAATAACAAGGCAATGAATCAGTTATCACAAACCGGGTTGAAAGTCAAACTGTGATCCAAATACAATTAGTTGATAAACTAAAAAATTACTATGAATTAACAAAACCTAAAATCTGGTATTTGTTAGTTTTTACTGCTTTTGGATCTGCCTTAACTGCCTCTTTTCTCTTCGACATTCCTATAAGTCCAGTAACATGGATATTGCTATTAGGAGGTGTTGCTGCAGGTTCAGCCGCTGCTGACACTCTGACTGGGTATAACGATAGGGACATTGATGCTATTATGGATAGAACTAAAGATAGACCTATCCCATCAGGAAGAGTTTCTCCCAGAAATGCTTTGATATTTGGTTTAATACTGACCGCTATTTCGTTAATATTTTCATGGTTTATCAATATTTGGGCATTTATTCTAATGGTTTTTGGTCTTTTTGATAACATAATTGTCTATAGTAAATGGTTAAAAAGAAGAAGTCAATCAAATATTCTTTTAGGAGGATTTTCAGGAGGTGCTCCCGCTCTTATAGGATATGTTACTGTGACCACACAGAATATAGAAATAGGTATTGTGATGGCTGCCTTGGTATTTTTATGGATACCTACACATATTTGGAGTCTTGCTTTACATGTAAAAAAAGATTATCAGAAGGCAAATGTTCCAATGCTACCAGTCGTTTCTAATGAAAAGACATCAGTAAGGATTATCGCTGGCACCACTATAATGATGGTTTTTTTTAGTATACTCCCTTTTTTCTTTAATCAATTCGGTTTGATATATTTGATTACAACTATTATTTTTGGTGCAATAATGCTTGCACTGTCTCTATGGTTATTGATTAAACCATCTGAACGCGCATCATGGACTGTATTCAAATTTTCTAGCCCATATCTTACTGCCATTTTTATTGCATTTATAGTAGATGCATTTTTTCATTGATTTCACAGAGGACAAGGTAATTTTTAGTTGATAGAAGTATTGGAAACTTGTATTATTTTATTAAAATTTATTAAATAAGATTGTTTAAATCCTATTGAATGAGTGATACCCATGAAGAAGATTCAAATCAGCCAACTAAATCGTGGATGGTTGAATGGGATAAAATAATAGAAGAATTCGAAGATTACCCACAAGCTCTTGAACTCTTCAATTCCAAGTCTCCTGATAATGACGTAATCCTGTATGAAGTACAACGTTCAGTAGAGGATGGATCAATTGTCAAAAAAATACCAATTCTTAATACAAAGCAATCTAGAAAGAGACAAGAAGAGGTAGAAAAAAAGAAAAAAGAAGAAATTAAACAAATCCAAAAAGAGGAAACCATAAAAAACCAAGAAAAAGCTCCTGTAAAGAATAAAATTCAAGATATCAAATATAGAATTATAATTTTGGTGGTTATAGTTATTGCGTTTATTATCTTACTATTTGTCTTGAGTCAAATAGTCAGTACTGGAATGGATTCCCATATAATAGTATATGATTTTTATCAAATAAATGCAAATATTTTCAAAAATATTTAAAATTTCTAACACTTATTATTTAATTTAAAGATAGCAAAGTCATACAAAAGATTATTTTCCAGAGATGTTAAATATTTCATCTAAAGTGATAGAATATGGTTTTTTACCGCTTACTTTGAAGCGAGTAGAATTTCCTTTAAATTCCGCCTGTTGAATAAATCCTAGTTTTCTAAAAATCGATAAGGCAATTTTTCCTCTTTGTCTATTATTTCCACATGCTATTCTATCTTTATCTTGTATATTTTGTAGAATAAATGTCCCATCCCTCATTTCCTCTGAGACCGATTGAACTGCTCTCCATAATCTGGATATATACGAGTTGGGATCGTTGAGTGATCCTATATATATAATCTTTGAACCACCTACTGATTTCGTAATCAGTTGAGCAGCAAAATTCATTTTATCTGTCTCTTTAACGTAGATCCTGTAAACGCTCTGTTTTCTAAATTTTCTATTTTCTTCATTATCAAACCAGTATATATACCCCTCAGGCTCTGATAGGTATGGCTGAATATAGTTACTATTATTTTCTAAATTAATATAATTAACATTATTATGGTCATAATTAATTTTTCCTCTACTGTGATTAGCTATTTCTGTAATATTGATTATTTTTTGTGCATCTTCTAATCTATCAAAATTAACGATATATTTTTTCTTTCTCCTTGATTCAATTAGCATTATGATTCCATCATCAATCAATTCTTTCAAAGCTCTATCAAGGTTGATATCATAATTATTCCCAATTTCTAGTAGAATCTGATCATGATAAACAGCATTATGAACTCCTTCTCCAATAAGTTGATAAAGGAACCATTTTTTCCAGCCGTCTACCTTTAACATACGTAAAAGCTATTTTTTTCGAATATATAAGGATATGAAATTTTAATCAAATCTATATATATTATTTCAATGTTTGTAATCTTTGATTTAGATGATAAAGTATAATCGGAAACGTCCCATTGAAAATTTATTTGGGAACGATATTGCTAGGGTATTGGATTTTTTTATTTTTAATAAAGACTTTTCATATTCAACAAAAGAAATAAGCATATTAACTAAAATTTCCTATCAGAATATTCAGAAGATCCTCCTGACATTACTTAAAAAAGAAATAATTTTGACTAGTAAGAAAGGAAATAAAACTTTTTATCTAAATAATAACTCACAATTAGGAAAAAATTTATTGGATTTTGTCAATTCTTCTCTTAACAGAGAGATTGAAACGCATATCAAAAATTCACCTACGTTAGAAATACAAAGGTAAATTGTAATTAATTTTTCATTATCTGAATGGAACCAAAAATTTTCTAGAAAAAATATTATTATTTTATTTCCTCTAGTCTTTTTTCTTTTAGGACTTGATTTAATACATCAAGATCGTATATGCCCTTTATATCTGGCATAGTGTCTCCTAGATAGCCGATTTCATATGAATTCTTTGCCATTTCAAATAATGATTCTTTTATGGGATCATAGGTGAACTCTATTTTATCAAACGAATCTTTTAGAATTTCTTCTGGAATTTCTTGGCCAGAGATTTTCTTTATTTGATCATTAAATACTTTTATTCCTTCTTCTTTATTCTCGTTTAGCCAATCAGTGATATCAATATGTGTTCGCAATATTTTTTTCACGATATCAGGATTTTTCTTTAAAAAATCGGTCTTGACTATGATCTGGGTAGTAACAAATTTTTTGTCTGGTTTCCATAGATCCTTTTCCTCTAAAAATAACTTTCCATTAGCCTCTTTAATAATTTTTGAACCCCAGTGCTCTGGTACCCATGCGCCATCAATATCTTTTTTTAGCATAAGAGTAAAAATGTCAGGATTTGCAGCGGGAAGAACTTTTACATCACCACCATTGTCTGTAGTTTTATAACCGTTATCAAGTAGAAATTTTCTTAATGCCACATCTTGTGTGTTTCCAATTTGAGGTGATGCAAATTTTTTGTTATGAAAATCCTCCACAGAATTGATATTTGAGTCATTCCTTACCACAAAAAGTACTCCACCAGAACTAGCTCCTGATATAATTTTTAATGATTCATTGTCTGCTGCATACCCATTGATTGCAGGATTGGGACCTACAAATGCCATATCCAACTGATTGGCAAATAAAGCTTCTATTATAGACGGACCAGCATTAAAAACTCTGTCTTTAATTTTTATATCTGTACCAAGTTCCTTTTGAAAATCTCCGTTTCCAAATCCTATTATAGCTTGTGCATGATTTACATTCGGAAAGTAACCAATCCTGATCTCCTTTGCGGAATTTTCTACTGCTATTTCTCCGATATCTTTCGAATCTTCATCAAACCCTAGCATATTTTTCACTGAAAATGCAGAGGTAGAAACCACAAAAAGTAATAATATACAAATTAAAAAGATCTTAAACTTGATATTATCTCCTTTAAGGTTATCTATACCAAACATGAATACTAATCTAAATTGAAAACTTTCTATTTTATTGTATCTGGAGTTCCTTCACATTGCAGATTTTCTGGATTTATTCCATAGATTGATTGATTTATTTAGAAGATATCTGTATAACTTTTGTGCCGATTATAACAATATCAATGTATCCAGGAAGATCAGAAGAACAAAAAAAGGACTTTGCAGCTGAGATTACCAAAACAGCCGTCCAGATCCTAAAGACTAAACCTGAACATGTAATTGTAGTATTTGAAGAAAATTCAAAAGAAAATTGGTTTATCAATGGAAAAAATTTGTAATGAGTACAACCTGCAACTATATTTAGTTCATTATAGTTGCTACCATGAATAAGCCTCTAGTATAAACTATATATCCTGAATTTTTTCCAAATTTTCAAAGCCAGGTAATGCTCTTATTTCTTTACATCTTTTTCTCAATGAAACGGTCGAGATATCTGCAACTTGACAAATTTCAACTTGCCTGATAAATTCATCACATGTTTGAGAAGCTAAATATATAACTGCTCCTGCAATTGCCCTAGGATTTTTTCCAATTGATATTCCTTTCTCTTGAACAAGAGCAAGTATATGTAAGGCTTCTCTTTTTGTTTTTTCACTCAACTTTAATCTGTTAGAAACTATGGTTACATAATCAGGTCCTTTGCTTGCTGGTATACGGAGGTCTAATTCATTCAAAATTAATTTATAGTGTGACATTAAATCTTTGCTTGATATATTACAGATTTCAGCCACATCTAAAATAGTTTTAGGTGTGGATGCTTCCCTACAAGCAGCATATAATGCAGCACCAACTAACCCAATTGTTGATCTACCTTTAGCTAATTTCTTAACTGCTGCTTTTCTATAAATGTAAGCTGCACTTTCAATCACAGCATTATTTAGACATAGTTTATCACCAAAATTATTCAAATATTTTAATGCTTTTTCTAGATTTCTAGAGATCGAATCATTAAGCTGAGACCTACTATTCCAAGTTCGTAATCTTTGGATTTCCATTTTTTGCTTTGGCAGTAATGCCTTCCCTCTGGCATCAGTATCACCAATTCCAATTAGAGTTGATAATCCTTTGTGATGGACTGCCAAGGACTCTGGCATTCCAGTTCTAGAACGATCTGTAAAATCCGACTGTGCAATGAAACCCTGCATGGTTTCATTATTTAATGAATCATTGTTTAATACACAACCGCATGCCGAACAAACAAATTCGTTAGCAGAGTTGTCAAAAATTATGGAATCCTTCTGACAAAATTCACAATATGCTGGACTTTTTGGATTTCCCTGAGTAGAGTCATTGTTATCCCTGTATTCCATTAGACTTTCATAGTAATGAATTATTTTATTTATACGTTTTCTAGAAATTCGATAATCTTATATAATATACTATTTCGAAGAATATTGCTATAGAAATGCAAATTAACTTAAATTTCCTAATTAATATATATTATGTTTTAAAGAAATCTAACTTTTATTAATAACAATGTTTAAGGTATATTTTACATATAACTTCATCTGATTGCTTTTATATAGAAATATTACATAAAAATGATCTATAGCTTCAAAATATTTAAGTTGGGATGGTCTACCCAAAGGAAATTGCCGGAATTTCTGTGAATGGATATTGTTACCATAGTAAATGATTATAATACAAATAAGGTTCTGTAAACGTTGAATAAGTATGCATTAAAAATTATCAATTTATTAATACAATAATAGAAGTTGGACAATCTTATCAAAGTCAAGTAAAAAATGATTAAATATTTGAATGAAAAAATAAAAATGTGAGTTTTGACTCAATATCACCTAAAAAATTAGGCCTAATATTTGGAATTGCAGCAGTAGTAATCATATTTGCTTTATTAGGATCTTCTGCTAAAAGTCTTTTTAGCGGGAGTACAACAGATGAAGCTATGGTGAAGATCAAGGAAGGAACTACATGTATAGTGGAGGCAGGAGACAATATTCCAAGAATGATAAATAATTGTTCTTACGAAGTAAATGATACTATTCTAATTACATATAAAGGACAGCAACCTACAATAGAAAAACATGAACCTATATCCTAAATAGGTTTCTAAATCGTAGGATACATAAAATAATTCAGTTAGTTTTATACTTTGGTAACAAATAATTTTAGATTATGGATTAAATTCCATAAATCTTTATTTTGACAATTGAGATCATTTGAGATTTTAATACGATTTGCATTAAATATATAGAAAAATTAAGATCTAAAGATTCATCTTATGAAATATCAGATAAATTATGGAATCAAATTTCACATCTTCTTGTAAATAAATCCAAAAGAAAAAAAAGACAGGTCGTCCAAGGCTGGATGATAGAAGGACAATGAATCCTACCTTCTATATGTGTAGCACGTACTGTATGCCAGTGGAAAGCATTACCAAATCTTGGTGCATAGATTACTTTACATGATAGATTTCAGGAATGGAGACAAGTTGGAATATTCAAACATATCTGGATTGATGGTCAAAAGATGTAAGATGAAAAAGGTGGTATCAACTGGAAATGGCAATCAATGGATAGTGCAATAACAAAGCATCTCTTGGGGGAAAAAGTGCAGGACCAAACCCAACAGACAGCAGTAAATCAGGTACCAAACGTAGTCTATTAATAAGTCAAGACACTCCTCTTGGAATTAAAAAAAAGAAAGGAAAGATGCCAAAATACAGAAGAAGATGGGTATTTGAGAATATATACTCATGGATAAACAGATTTAGGTGATTATTGATTAGATGTGCTTTGTTGCACAACTGATTTACAAATCAACATATCATACTAAAACAGATATTTATGTGACAGTTATTCTCTGAAACAAGTTATATAATGATGCTTTCAGTAGCATCTCTTTAACCATGTTCTCAAATCTAATAGCAGTAACATATTCTCCAAACATTCTCTTGATACATGAGAATACTGATTCTACTATCCATCTACTTCCATAGCTTACGCTATCTTTCCATTTAGCAAGATCAGTTCTCTGCATCATTACAGTCTTATTTCTAAGGTAATGATTGGTCTTTCTACATCTTGAATTCTTTCTTACCTTTATTGCTGGCTTGATATTGTTAAACGATAGAAACTGGAATATTTTGTTGTTATCATATGAACCATCTGCGATAGTCATATCTATTTCCTTATTCTGGTTTATTGTGATATCTTCTATCAGTTCAGGCAGTACTTTTCCATCATGTACTTTTTCACTGGTTACCTGCAATGATAGAATTCTCTTTTGTTTGATATCTACAGCAACATGTATTTTGAGATAACCTCTCTTGACATTCCACTTATGTCTGATCCATTCTCCTCTGTTTGTAACTTTAACACCTGTAGCATCAATTGCAATTACAAAATTATCGTTATTTACAATGGATTTATCATCATTAGAAATAGTGATATCTAATTTGTTGATTCTTCTGCTGATGTTACTATAATCAGGAATAGATGGCAATAATGTGTTTGAAGCGTGTTCTCTTACTACTCCTTCCGTTTGTCTATATGGTAAATGAAAGTATAGTCTCATGTATCCAAGCAATCTGATAAATGAGTCTGGGTATACAAATTTTCTTCCTTCCTTGCCTCCATTAATCTCTTCTAATTCAATATACCAATTATCAATAACATCAAAATCAAGTAATATTTCTCCTCTTCTTACAAGTGATTCATTGTAATTCTTCCAATTTCTCACATAATATGACTATAATGGGTAAGCTAAATGTGTTAACAGTATAGAGTTATGCAACACAGCAATTAGATGCGAAAATAAGGAAGATAACTATATTTCTATATTCGATTTTGTATGTACTTTATAAGAGAGGAGGAGTTTTCGGATAGGTTGTATATTGTTATATGACTTTTAATATCTGCCAATTATGATATATTTTCTGATCAGATTCGCTCTTATTTCCAAATTTTTCAGCAAAATTTTAGAATCAACAACACCTAATTAAGAAGTGTTTACTTTAACTCTCTCTTCACCTCCTGATGAATACTGGCATACCAGTTTAATCCAAAATATTCGATGGAAGTATTGTAATTTGTCCGCGTTGTCATTCTTATAATATCAAAAAGGATTGTCACTACAGATCATATCAAAAATATTTTTGTAAATAGTTTGAAAGATGGTTCAATGACAAAACAGGTACTGTATTTCACTATTCGTATACATCATTGAAGTTATGATTTTTGGCATTATAGCTTTGTATTATCTGCTAGATGTTCTATAAGAAAGATATCTTTTGAAATGGTAGTACCATATCCAAGATGCTGTAGATTCATCGGAACAGTTATGGAAAAAATATCCTCATCATCATTAACCACATATAATAAACTTGATGGTCTTACAGAAGGTGATGAATTCTATATCGAGGTAGGATTGAAAGATCATATCATGTTAAGATAATAAGATCAGGAAGAAAACCCAGGAAGAGAGGACTCATATCATTGTAAGGTAGAAGAGGTACATTTTACAAGGACCGTCCAATGATAACATGTATTCATCAAAGAGGAAATGGAATTACATATTTCTATGTTCTGTTCAAAAACCACCTCTTGATATTGTATTTAAAAATGTAGAATATGGTTCTACAATATTTATAGATGAATATAGATCTTATGACCAGTTAGAAAAACATACATGGTTTCATACACAAAAGAGTAATCCATTCACAGAAAGAATATACAAATGGCATTGTATATGTGAATAACTGTGAATGCAGAAGCAATGTGTATTAAGTATTGATAAGAAAGTTCATGGATGTATACATATACTATTTACAGGATCATTCAAAACATTCCGGTTCATTCATAGCAAGTAGAAGAACCAAAACAAGAGAGAAAAGATTCATAAAAATTCTTTGTAATTAGCCGCTGAACTATTCAGAAATTATAAACTCATTATATGAAAAAACTGATTTTGAATTCTCGTAGAGTTTCTATAATACATGAAAAAAATTTCATCTTTTATTTTATTTATTTTTTGTTTAGTTTTTAAAGGTAACAACATCTCTAAATTCTACCTTCTTTTTTATAGGGTAATTCTAATGCGGCTTCATAGAATGTTGATTCATTTTGTCATAGGAGTCTCACTGTTGATTGTGTTAACTTTGAAATTTGCCAATATGCAGAATATACTCATACCTACAGATTTTTATATCGTTATCCTCAGAGACTATGAAGATAAGTAAAAACTCTATTGTGGTATGGATGGCGGTGTGAATGGATCGACCACCAGAACAGTACCCATCATACCAGTATCCTCATGTGGAAGAATGTGGCAATGATAGACGAATGTTCCAACGAAATCCTCAAATGGCATACGCACTACCACTTCACCATTGGACGGAAGGATAACTGTATCCTGCAAACCATGGGCATCATACTGTTGACCATTCACCGACATTACCTGGAAGTCATTTACGTGAATGTGAAATGTATGATCTTCGTCATCGATATTTTTAATCGTCCATTCCTCTAGATCTCCTAACTTCACTTTTTGGTCGACCCGGTTAGGATCAAAAATCTTACCATCGATCATGTTAGTTCCAGCCTCGCCAAAGCGGTTCATTGTTGTGTTGGACGTGGACGGAGAGAAGACTAAAGTACGTTGAACCTGGACTTCACGATCTCCTAGATCCTGTATGGGTACTAGACTAGATACATTGACATCTGTTGTCTCATCTCCAGCATTGCCTTGCACATTTATCGTTGCTAAGGTTTCTTCAGGATATGGGAGCTGAGAACCACCACTGTACTTCAACATTTTGAGAGGATAAGTTCCATTTTCTCCACCAGTAACCAGTACTGAGAATCGAGCACCAGCAGGGATTACAAGGTATTTTGTATCCCAAACTTCCCAAACAGGGTTACCATCTTGTTCAATGACGCGGAAGGTATGGTCAGGTAATGTTATATTGTAAAACGTTCCGGGATCAATATTCGCAAATCGCCATAGTTGAGTCTCGCTCGGTGAAATGCTTACAATAGGATTGATCTCTCCATTGATAGTCTGATAGGTCGGGGAAGAATAGTTAAGATGCCAATAATGCCATGGAAAACCCCTCATGATAAACGTATGTTGAGCAGCATTGTGCAACTCATCAGGGAGCAAGTCTTCTAAGCCTTCTATCATGAGTAAACCAGACAATCCACCTCCCACTTGATTAGTAGTGAGGCCATGCAGATGCGAATGATACCAAAAAGTTCCTTTTTCATGATCGATTGGAATATCGAGCACGTACTTTACAGTTTCTCCTGGTCCAATTACACGAAAGATATTGTCTGAGCTGCCTAATGGTGATACATGTAATCCATGAAAGTGTATGTTTGTAGGTTGTTCAAGCTTATTGACAAGGTAAATGACCATTCTTTCGCCTGGCTTTATGTGTAGTGTTGGTCCATTGAGCGAGCCGTTATATGTTATCGCTTTGACTGATTGGTTTCCAACCATACCTTCATGCTCATCAATGATCATTGTCGTTTCCAAGATTCCTTCGTGGCTGTGAACTGAGTTAGTCTTAGAGAAATTCATCCCTTTAAGCGGTGATGACTGTCCCTGACCGATGATGTCGGTAAGGTTCTCATCGAACATATTACTTGCACTGGTGCCAAATGTATCTTGGCCTGTAATGATGGCTATAAAAGATAACATAGACAGAGTAATAAATACAAATTTACGTGACTGAATAAACATAACTGCCGTTGTTTCAAGGCGATATTTAAGATTTTTGCTCTTATTGAGAAATATTTCAGTAAGTTAAGAGACATATGTCCCATCTCCTCATTCATAATAAATTAAGAAGTGAAAATCAATGATTATTGAAAATGGAGAACTGTACTAAGAGAAACGGTATATCAACCTATTAAAGAAACAGCCAGAAATAATTAGAAGACGGTATAAGACAGTAGTTATAATACTCGCTACTGACTTAATTAGGATAACAAGGCAGGAAGCCGCAAAGATGATTGGCAGGAGTAAACGCCAGCTAAAGTGAGTAGTAAAAAGGTTCAGAGAAGATATCGCAGGTCTAAGACTTAGGTCCAGAAGACCACAAAACAGTCCATGTAGAACTCCGGATAGGATAGAGAAAATGATAATCGAGGTAAGAAATGCTACCGGTTTTGTTTCAGAGCAGATGGTGAATATTGTAAATAGAAGTCTTAATGTAGAAGGTAGAGGAAAAGAACACATTAGCAAGATTACAGCCTACAAAATAAAGGTAAGACATCAACTTGTTGATGCTGAGAAAAGACTTATGAGAATTAGAATATCTTGTTTCATATTACACTACTGTTTATTTTCTTTATATATTTCCTTGGTGTGACTGCAAGCAATATATCTCATCCTTAAAGCAAATTTAGAGAGAAGAGTTTTTACCATATAAAATAAAACAAAGTTAATTACTTTGGATTCAAAAAACAAGTTAATATATTTTATTATACATGATAAAATTATTCCGATCGCTTATCGCTATTTCTTATGGTTATTTTCCCAATCAGATGTACTTAAATTTCAAAGTAATGACATATGGATGGTATTGAAAACATTATCTTATACCTGGTTGAAGAAATAGGAAAATATAATGTCTATAAAGAAGTACATAAAATGATGTTGTATCAAAATTGCATTTAAATATCTTATTATATCAATATAATAAGATGTTTATATATTTAGTCAATTATTGTACCAAAAAAATTTATTGACTAAAATAAAGAGAAAAATCATTTAGAAGATTGTATACATTTAATTTTACTATTAATTCTTCCCTATGTTTTTTCCATAATTTTTACTGGTCTATTGTTAGTTTTTATTCTATATATCAAATATCCAGATATAACTACTATAACACCTTGAAGTATTTTTGTTGCTATATCATATTTACCGATATAGAATTCTATCCCGATTATAGGAACTCCTGTTGTTCGAGATAATGCATACGTGATGATTAGTGCTGTAGATACTACTATTAGTATTACGTAAGGTAGGATATTATTCAATTTTTTGATTAAAATCCAAGCCAACAAACCTAGGTATACTAAACCAGATCCTGCAAATAGGGCGATCTCGATCTGAAGTTCTTGTATCTCACCATCCAAACCTTCTGCAGCAAATTCAAGAAGACTGCTGTATTCATTATTGGCTACAATAAAATATATTATCAAAGTAGATAATATTATTGCGGAAAGGCCAATTATTATGATCTGTTCCAAGTTCATGTCTGTGTGTATTCTAATAGAACATAATAAAAACTTTGATATAACAAAATTAGGAACCATCGTAACTAAGTTATACTACTCTTTTTATATGATTTCATTATTTCAAAAATAGATTATGAAACCTAAAGAAAATCAAATATTTGTTGTAGCAATATCAGCTCTTGTGATGGGTTTGTCTATTTTAACAGTAACAAACTTTCATGTATATGCACAAGAAAATAAATTTACAGAAGAATTGACATTGCTGAATCAAACAGTTACACAATTGGAAAATGAAGACAAAGATTCCAAAAAGATATTATTTCAAATTGAATCAATAATGGAAGATAAAATTAAAGATAATCCTAATGCAACAGATGCAGAAAAAAGAATAGAAGCTGCAATCAAAATGGTAAGTGAAGAGAACTTTCAAGCTGCCCTAGACCATGCAAAAGAAGCTATTAAAACTTTGAGCGCCCTGAATAACTAACACAAGTTTCCTAGTCATGGGTCTTTTTATTTCGTCTTTACTTTTTATGCTGAACACAAATGAATAAAAATTCTAAGTTGAATATAATTAAAAACAACAAATTGAAACACGCTATCCTAGCAGCATTAGCAGATGAGGTATCAAAGACGATATTAGATTCAACTATTACTCAATCAAAAACAGTTGATGAGATCATAGCTGAAAAAAAAATTCCTCATACTACTGCTTATAGGAAAGTCGAATGGCTGCTCTCGAAACAGTTATTATTAATTGAAAAAATAGAAAAAAGTAAAATCAACGAATCAAGATTCTTACTTGCCAGATTTTCTAATATATTTATTGAATACAGAGAAGGTGATATCGATATCAATGCAATAAATAATAAAAAAATTTCTGAATTGTAAAATAATATTTTTTTAAATGATGAAATTTAACTCTTTATATATTTGATGTCCCTATGATCTATACTCAATAGCTACTTGATATTCTCGAACTTTTCAAGGAAAAATATGTAAATTATGTGTTAGTGTCCTTATCCGCTAATATTGTAATGATTGAAAATAAGTTTTATCATCATAATTAATATTATAATGTTAAAAAAACTATTGCTATGAGAATTTAACAAAATCAACACTATATAAAACTAGATGATATGAATATGTGATATTTTATTAAAAGTTTTATTATACTAGGTAAAACACATGATTTTACCATATAATATATTTAGAAAATGTTGATTTGTTCTAAAATATCTTTCTCTTGATTTTTAGATTTGATAACATATTAAAGAACCATCTTTGTATTTATTTATGAAATAGATAGTTAGTATAATTAATAGATATAGTGAAAATCCTAATATATTGAAAATCAGAGTGCACCAATATATACTATTTGTTCTTTTTATAGATAATAATATTATATAAAATATTTTTATTTATAACTGAAATTGATAAACTATAGCTAATTATTTTCATATTATATTAAATCAAATATCCATTAATACAAAAATTAAAAAAATCTACTATAATAATTTCCATTACTATGTATCTAAGCTTAGTAATAATTAGAGGATAGACAACATCATAAAAAATGGCTCAATCTAAAATTTTATTGACCTCTTCAAATCCAAAATAATCGATATAGTTATTGGCTATAATATTGTTGTATATAAATAAAACAAAAGAATTGTATTCAGTCCGATATGTGAAATAAATTACATTCATTTTGTAAATACTGATATTATTTATCAAACAAATATTGTTTTGTTAATCTGCTAATCTATTACAATAAATAACATTATAACTCTAGAAATGTTAACTCCTTTAATATCATTATTCGTTTAATGTAAGCATTAGAAATAACTTTCTATATAAAATAGAGGGTGAACTATTCAGAGCATACCAGTATCTGACTATGATGATGGATTACCTAAATTATAATAGTCAATAGATTTTGTAAATTTAATATATAAAAGTAGAAACTGCTTAGATGATTTTATATAATAAGTTCATATCTTAATAGCAATATTTCCTAGTGTTATTCTATATTTAGAGAAATAACAAACGATATAAATATCCTGTACATTTCTTTAGGGATGATGAGACCAAAATATATTAAATGCATATATTTATTTTTGGCAATAGTAGGATCAACTATAATTACTTTATCAGGAGAAAATTATATAAATGCTCAAGACGACGATCCATTACAAATAGTTTCTAATATTAAAAATTTATTAAATCAAACCATGACAGAATACAAATCTCAAAATTATACAGGAGCATCTGAACTTGTAGATATAGCATACATAGACAATTATGAATACATTGAAGACCAATTGAAAGAGTTAGATAAAGATTTAATGGAAGATACTGAAATAATGATTAGAGAAGATTTTTCTAATGCCGTAAATGATCAAGAATCAATAAAAGATATAAATGCTCTATACACCCAAATCAAAAATAATCTGGATATGATAGAAAATTTATTCAAGAACAAGTAGGGATCTGATTAAAGACATGGCAGTTATATCAGATGTGGCCGTTCTATTCAGGGCAAGTTTCTGGTTGCTTTACAGAATTGAAACAAAGAATCGATAGGTGCTGTCAATTTAAGAGTATTCCACATCCAATTTTAAAAACAATATATATCTCTAACTTTTGAATTATAGAGATAAATAAATAATTTCATTCAATTGTATACATGCTGTAGATCACATTTTATACTACCATTCTTGGTACATGAATAGTAATCATCAAAACATTCTGTTCTATCCTTAAAGTACTGGATCACTCTTTCAATCAGACTTTTCTTTAAAGGTGAATGTAATCTATATTTGAGATGCAAAAAGTTACATGCTTGAGGATACCATGTACCTCCATCTGTGAAAACTGTATGTCTACCATATTTGGATACAAGAGATCTGATAAAATTCTCTGATACAAACATGTTTCTCTCTTCTGATATATGGATTCCAAGCACAGATCTCTGATTTGGTTCAATACAAATCCACAACCAGAGATGCTGATTACCAATCTGAATAATGGTTTCATCTATGATAAAAGCAGATACTCTTTTTCTCTTGAAAATCTGTAATGAACCAAAACACTGAATTCACTCCCAAATTGCAACATAACTTCTATTCTGATCCTTGAACAGTTCCAATGCTTTAGATGTGTTTCTTAAACTGCTACTAAGTACAAATACAAAGAATACATTACTATACATGTAAATGTTCTGTTTCTTTCAAATAATCTAATAACCATAGATTAGAAATAGAACATTCACAACTAAAGCTCTTTCGTTAACTTAACAGTACTGTAGTATATTATTAAAAACCATAAAAGTCAATTTAGCAGAAATTTATAGAGCAGACATGATAGAAAAGTACCAATTTGAAGTGGAATTGGTTGTATAAACTTATAGAGAAAAATCAGTAAAGTCATAGTCTATGCTATCTTTTTTATTATTTTTTGTGTTAGTCTCATTTCCAAAAGATACTATTTCATTTTTCAATATTTGATTTGTTACTATAAATATATATAAATATCTACACTGGTGGGATTTACAAGTATACCATACTAAGGGACATGTATCTACTTTACTACCTTAATTATAAACAATTAACTACTTGTTTATGATCAAAAAGAAGTATAAACAATCATTTAAATAATAAATTCCTGATAAAAATAAAGAAATCTCAAAACTACTTTTCTACTTCAAATTGTTTGTACGTGTCCATTGGCTTTATCTCCTTTAAAGATTCAATATTTCCTCCGAGTGGGATGATCATATTTTCCATATTTTCTAACATCATTCCTACATAAGAATGATTTTCATCTCCATCTTGTCCAGGTAAATCATCATCACTCAAAGTCTCTACTATTGTTACATTTCCCTCCTTAGCAATTTGATCTATAAACTTACTTGAAAATACTTCAGAAGCGAATATCGCCGGTACCTTTTCGATACGTATTTGATCTATTAATCTAGCAACCTCTAAAGGAGTTGGTTCTCCAAAATCTGAATGCTGTATTGCACCTATTACTTCCATTCCATATCTTGGAGCAAAGTAGGCCCACGAATCATGATATGTTAATAATTTCCTATTTTCTACAGGAATACTTTCTACTGCTTGTTTTATTCCTCCATCTAGTTTTTTCAAAAGTGAGATATAATTTCTAGTGTTGTTATTATAATATCCCTGATTGCTAGGATCTATTTCTGTTAACTTATCTCTAGTTAAATTGGCAAACTTTATTGCATATTCTACATTTAACCACAAATGCGGATTTGGATCTCCTTTTTCTTTTGGAAAACTAAAATCAAATATCCATTCACCTTTTGAAATAGTATTGTCTCCTAACTTTAATATATGAAGATTGTCTCCTTTCTTATTTTTTAGTTCATCGGCAATTTTTTCGATATTTGTTTCCAAACCTAATCCATCTATAATAACTAGATCTGCCTTATTGATTTTAATAACATCAGATGGTCTTAACTCAAAAGTATGTGAATTAACTCCTTCCGGCACTAGGCCAACGAGATCAATCAAATCTCCTCCAATGTTTTTCACTATATTTGTTATAGGAGAAACTGATGTAACTACTTTTAATTTTATCAAATCTAATGCAATATCTGGCTGAGATTGTGCATATTCATTGGTTGATATCAATGTTAAAATACTAATCAAAATAATTCCAGATATTAAACCATTAATCATTTTCTTTTTTTGATAATCTGTAATATTAATATTTTCACAAAATAATATACTATAAATGACTTTTCATTTTTTCGTCTACAACTTTAACTTTATAGATCCCAAGTTATATGAATCAATTATCTCTGGCTGCTTGACAAAGGAATTTGATCCTACACTATTTTGAAAATTGATTATTGTTTCTACGACTATAATATTTATTTTAGATTTAAATGCCTAAGTAAACATGCACACCAATTGTTCTATTCCAATTCATCCATGTCTCGGATTGAGACTGATTAGACATTGTAAATGAATCATTTACATATATGATTAAATCATTTGAAATTAGCCCCATTAAATATGGACAAATATCTTTTCTAAATTGTTATTGGTAGTATTATTGTAGTTGAGATTGTTAATAATACCAATAATCAATGAGATCAAGATTGTTAATAATTTCATAATATTTTCATTTAAAAAACAAGGCTTTATTATGAATAACAATTTTGTATATTTGCCATAATTAGCATTCTTTTTCTTATTGGACTTTTCTCTTAATTCATCCTGAGATAGAAAAGAATTTTATCTTATCGTAACAGAAAAAAATAAATGTACTCATCAAACTTAATATAACAATTACATTATCCTTTTTCATAAATTGTGTAGCTAAATTCGATATTACTATTATCGTAAACAAATCAATATGTTGAGATGTAATAAAATTTTCATCTTAAATTCATTTATTAATATTCAAAGTATAGCCTAAAAACAAGAATTATTAGGAGTGATATAGAGTTGTAAACGGCAACTTACAAAGAAGTGGAAACTCATTAAAAAAACCAAAAGAATTATAAATTTCAGAAGATTTAGATGCAGTTCATTTTGAGTACTGAGGATGAACAATAGATAGAAAAAGACGTTTATGATTGTCCTGCCTGAAAGGTATTTAAGCCTAACCTTGTTTTATGGAATCTTAATAGTTAATTCCAGACTAAAAGTAATACAATCGATAATTCTTCATTCCCAGAACCTTTATTGCAGAAGCAAAATTACTCAAATAATATCAAATCTTTGGGAGGCCAACCAAATATTGCCTTAACTTTAACTGCTGTTTGGCAGCAGGTATAACCCATAAAAAACCTATTTTGATCCGATACAGTTATTGTAAAAAAATTTCAATAAATTTGGCAGTCATATCTTTGTTTTATGGTATAAAAAAACAGAAGATATAAATTAAATATTCCAGTAACGATTCGTATCACTAAAAAAAAGTTTTCATACCTTTCTATAAAATATTAAAATAACTGCTGTTTGAAAATCGAAAAATGTGAAATTGTTAAACCCGATCATTCACCAAATTCAACTAGTTAATTATATTGATTTCAGATCAGTTCTAATAATTTAAATAAATAACTAGTTCAACGAGAGATCTATTATCCTCTATTTTATTTTCTTGAATTGAACCGATGAATTGAAAAGCCTGAGAAATATCAAAAGATACATGGTAGAGGTTTCTGTTCGATCTATTTCCATTTTGTAAACTCGGAAAATGCATAACCATTCATATATTGTCTAGACAAACAAAAGTAGTACTAAACTACCTTCCACCTACATTATTGCCATTAGTTTGAGATTACAAATTGATATGTAAAATAATTAACAGATTGAATTTTAAAATAAACTAGATTGACACAAAACTTTGGTTAAATGATGATAATTTTGTAATTGTAATTGATTAATTCTACTGATGTTATAGATACTACCATTGTAATACAATGGATAAGACATATAGAGAATGTTAAAACAAAGTTAACAAAATATGTATATGTATTTATATAAAACCAAATAGGATTTTCTCTTTGAGTAACTAAAAGTAAAAAGTAAATGTTAGAAAGGAATTCCTAATTCAGTATACAATATAATAGAGTAGAATTATCAAATATCTTTTACCAAAAGTCTCGTAGAACTACAACAAGAATTTTAAGATAATTCTTTAAGGACTGCCAAATCTCCCCAAATGCTCAACCATTTTAAGGATTGAAGCGAGAACAATTCTATCACTGTAAACATACCCTAAATCGTAATTAGAATATCAAATATCAATTTTTGACAATAGTAAATTCATCCAAAACTTTTTCCTTCTTTCCATTCTCAATAAATTTACCTGTCAGAGTCTTTCGATCATTTTCTAGGGTGATATCCAGTATTCCAAAATCACCATCTCTCCCTTCTGCTGTAAAATCTTCTAAGGAAGATAAAACCATATCATGCGCACCACCTGTACCAACAGTTAAGAAAATAGTTCCTTTTGGATTGTCATAGAAATTGGGATTGTCATTCTGTACAATGGGTTCATCCTCGTCATCATCGTTAAATGTAATTGGATAGGTTCTTTCATAAGCATGTAGATGACCTTGTAACGCCAGATCAACTTTGTATTTGTCAAAAAGAGGATGATAAACTTCTGCAAAGTCCTCTTCTGGTGGTAGACCGTTCGCAGAAGTGTATGCAAATTTATGATAAAATACTATAATCCAATCAATAAAAGGTTCTTTAGAATATTTTTCGAGATCTCGGACAGCGAACTCATATTGGTCTGAATCGTCATCATATTTGGTTTCTGTAGACAATGCTAAAAAGTGCACATTTTTATAATTAAATGAATAATATTGTTCATCTAAACCAAAAAATTCCATGTAGTCTTTTGTTGTTTTTTTCGAATCTACTTCGTGATTTCCAATTACTATGGAAGTTATATCTGCTATTGGTTCTATCAATTCTAACCAACATTTTGCTTTTCCATTATACGAGAGGTCACCAAGAGCTAACACTATGTCAGGATCTTGATTTACAATATTTTTCACAGTATCTTTTGTCTCTCCATTACAATCCCAATCTCCTGCAGCTGCAATTTTCATAATTGAGTCTCCTTTAGTTTTTTCCTCATTTTCCTCATTTTCCTCCTTCTCATCCTCGAGTGCATATGAATGTTGTAAAATATTAAAACTGGGAAAATAGTTTGCATCGCGACCAAGAATTGATTTAGTATTAAATGAAAGGGCAGACAAAATCAGCATACATAAAAGTAAGCTAACCAACAAGTATACATTATTAATTTTCAATGAATTCTATTAGTTTAATTTTAATGGATATTTTATTGGTTTTGGTAGATTTTACCATAAAAAGTAATGAAAGAATAAGAAGAATTGTTTGTTTATCTTTCTATTCAAAGCATACAGGTATACCAATATCTTTAAGTTTAAAACGTAGTTATCAAATGGACTATCAATAATAGTTTTAGGTCAGGATAGCCATGAAGTTAGTTTAAAAATAACATGTAAAAGTTAAAATTAATATTTATTCATATGAATAACTAAATTTTGAAAACACGGTATTGTTTTATAAATCAATGTAATATCGCTTAACTATTATAGTTAAACTTAAATTTTGTGGATTTGCCAAGAAAATTGTTCATCGCCATTATCTGTTTTCTTTTTTTTAAAGCTTTATTTATCAGATAACTGGGTTTTTAATTCTTGTCATTTTTTCATTTACTAAAATTGTACATTATATTATCATCTGTTCTGTTCTAGTTGTTGAACGTTTGGTTTTCCAATTTTCACACTATTGTAAATGTTGTTATATATTCGATAGATTAGGGAATCAATTAAATTATTCATAACATGTTCGACATATCCTTCACATAACATTGACCATTTTCAAGGTTCATTCTTATTTTTTTTCAATTATTTTTCTTTTATCCTTAAACTCCGTAACAATTCGTATACACAATCCTTCAACATTTTCAATTTATTTTTCTTCACCAATATCTGCATTTATATGCTTATCTGCGAGAAAGGTATTGAATTTATTTAACAATTCTGGTAGAAGTAGAAAACCTTCATTTAGTAGTAAAGTAATCATCATTGTTATCTAGTACAATTGACGGTAGTTCTGAAGATGTTGCTATATTATTTTTATGATTTGAACAGATATTTATGAAATCTATTTAATGTTATCCACATCATCATCAGGGTTAACTAAGAATCAACGTTATTGAGCTGTTCTATCTTTCTCTTCAGTCGCGCCATTAACCAGAACTGCAGACATCTTACCAGTATTACATGCTCAATTTGTGGTAATGTGGCTAGATTTTATTTTATACGATTTAACTTTGTAGAATTTTTCTTTTGGTTTTTAGTACAAGGATCTTTATACTGTTGTTGCGAATACAGTTGGATGAATGATACAATAACAGTTATTCCAATGGTCATTACAAAAGGATTACTGCTACCTAAAAATTATTATCGTTGTTAATTCATATTTTTTTAATTAGTTGTTGAAAGAATGATCTATAACTGACATGGGAGTTATTTTTGTTTACTGTTTGTTTAAGATGTATTTGTAGGTGATATTAGGATTTAATAATAATTAGGTTTTAAGAAAACTATATACAATAAAATTAGGAAACTATTCTTAAATATTAAATTTCAATTGATTATTATGTAAGTTTTCTCAAAATATATTATTTTATCGTATCTAACTGTAAGGTGTTGTTTTATGAATGTTAATAATTATTGTTAATTCAATATAATTGATAATTTAATATACAAAATATATTTTACTTAACATTGTCATACGGTATAACAAGTTATTATTCATTTTAATCCTCACATTCAAGAAATAAAAAACACAAATTGTCAATAAATAAAACACCACAAAATCTAACAATAAATATTTTTGATTAGATTAATGAATTGAAAGTGTTTTATTCCTGTGACCGTTTTGATAAAATTTTCATTCAATCATATGAGTAGTATTTCAACAGACAACCTTTCACTCCCAATAAAAAAACAGAAACATATTATTCTGCGATCATTAATATTTTAAATTAACTGTTAATCGTATACTTCTTTTATTATAGATAAAGGTATATTATATAATTATAAAAAATATGAAGCAGCAATTAAATCAGTATCAGTAAATAAAGATGGTTCCAACATTTTCAAACACCAATTATAATAAGTTTATAAAATAATATTTGTAAAGATATCTTGATTTCTAATCATATACTATGTCAACAGATAAAATTAGGGTTAGTTGCCTATTCGAATCCAATAATTGTTAAGGAACTTGAAATATATCTCGAAAACATAATGTATTCCATTTGTTTAACTAATTAACCAACGAAACTATCTAAAGTGAAAATAGGATAAAAATTTGACTTCCAAGATGAAAGTATTATTTCTTTCTCATTGATTGGCCAATTATTATTCCTACCAAAGTAAAAAGTCCAACTAATACTGCAACAAATACTGTATCTGCTACTACTGATACCGATTCCCCTACAATTCCAGCAAATATTGCATAGACAAGAATAATAAATCCAATAAGGGCAAATAGTCCTATAACTATCGTTTTTACATCATCATTTCGAATGTCTTTAATGTATTCATTAACCTTATCCATTATACCTTGAGCCATTACCAATACATCCGAAATACTAATATAAAAACAATTTTAATGATTTTCGTAAAAAATAGACTTAATTGATCTTTTAAGTAAATGGTTTTATTGGCTAAAATTATGCGAGTATCTATTTGTCTGTTAAGATTTTAATTCATCTTCCTATTTTGATAAGTGATTCTTGGTCTGTTAGTTAATTTATTTTTCTTTTTTATTCTCATAATTCACGAGATTCTCAATATTTCCAATAATTTCAGAATACTCTCACTACATTTTAAGACATTGTTTATAATATTACCATAAAAATTAAGTCAATATTTATTTACTGGAAAGAATTATTGTTTAGATTTATCTTTGTTATTAAATAAATTGACTAATTTTTGAAATTTTGTTTTGTTGAATATATGGAAATTTTATCTCATCTTTTCTATTTTTTGTTATTCTGGTTAACTTCCTCTCAGGCATGACATGCATTAGTAAGGCAATGTCTTATTTGTTTAATGAGGATATGTATCAAGTAATGTCTGGACAAGATCCTAAGAAAAGGATCTCTTGTAGATGTTTGCAGGTTTATCTGAAGATAAATCTAATATCAGAAAAAAAATGTGTGAAGTAGAAAATAGAAATCAGATTAGAATGAAAAATTAGTAATTTTGACTAGTAATATAAAACAATTGAGATTAGAAATAGAAATTTTGTTGTCTTAATAACAAAGATACAAATGAACAAAGATCATCATTCAATTGTATTGCTATTATAGATCCAAATTGTTAATACCCTTCATTAAACATGCCATGTACTCATCAAAATATTCAACCTGTAATATCGATAAAATAATGCATCATTCTTTCAATCTAACTTTTTTCCAAAAATGAATGTAACCTTTATTTTAAATTCAGGAAATTATATGTCTATGCATATCACTGATCTTCATCTATGTAAACGGATTGTCTATCTAATTGTTAAACAATAGATACCATTATGTTATCTGTTCCAAAACTGGTATTTTCTTTGATATATGAATTCCAAGTATAGATTTCTCAACAGGTCAAATACAGATACATAATAAAAAAATACTGACCACCAATCATAATAACTGTCTTATCTATGATAGATGTGAAACATTTTGCTTGCTATCGATCGGCAATGAACCAAATCATTAGTTGAATATATTTTCAAACAGCAACATAACTCTTTTTCTTAAATATTTCCACACTGTTATTTATATTTCACATCTCTAGACCAGGTAAGTACAAATATATAGAATAGATTGAAAGACATGTATATGTTCTAAGTCTAGAAAATATTAATTACATATATTGTTAAAATAAAAGATTGACAGCTGAATTTCTTTTCTTAAATTAACGCAACCATTCTTATTGAATTATTTTTATAACATTTACTAAACTTATTTATTTTGATATCAAGAATTATTTTTAGATATTCTTACCTAGTATCAAAAATGTTATTAAACCGTCAAATCATTTTCAGAAAGAAATATTCATTTAATCCAGGTTCAAAAAATCATAGTTCTAAGTATAAGATCAAATCTCAAATTTATTTTCATCACCAATAAATCTACATACCATTGAATATTTTTCCCGATATATCATTGCTAAGATAGTTTATGCTGTATCTTTAGACCATCTAAAAATAGTAATTGATTATTCAATAGACTAATATGGATGTAAATCTATATTCGACCATGACAATTTTAATAGGAGAATTTAAAAAACCAGCTTTAACAATTAATTCTACTAATTCTCTTCTAGATGCGAGGGAAATCATGATTAAAAATAACATTAGTAGATTAATCGTAGAAAAAAATTCCAATCCTATAGGAATAATAACGGAAAAAGGTATCGGTCGAATGGTTTATAATAAGACTACTTTACCATTGGACAAAATAACAGTTTCCAAAGTCATGAATAGCCCTCTGATAACAATCACTGATAATACACCATTAGAAAAATGCGCTAGTATTATGTTATCAAAGAAAATAAGTTCATTTGTAATAAATGGAAAGCCTACTGGTATCATAACTAAAAGCGACCTAGTAAAGATTTATGCAGATCAGTTTCAAAATTTAAAAAGTGTGAATGAATACATGACAAAAAATGTTCATACCGTTTTATCCTCTCATTCCATTCATAGATCTTTAACAATTATGTTAAAAAAGAGAGTATCTAGAATTGTGGTTATAAGGAATAACAAGCCAATAGGAATTATTACACAAAGAGACATGATGCCAATTACTGCATTTATTGATGATAAGAAAGCAAAATCAGAAACATTATTTCAAATAGGACATATTTTGCTTGCAAAAGATATTATGAATGATCCTATCACCATAAGAAATAATTCAGACCTTGCTCAAGCAGGCAGGATAATGCGGGATAACAAAATAAGTGGAGTTCCAGTTATCGACTCAGAAGAAAATTTAGTCGGAATATTAACAAAAACAGACATAATTAAAGCTATAAGAGATATTAAAACTTGATTAATAAACATCCTTGGGAATTATATTGCAAAATCCATTATGATTATTTAATTAAATTGGATCAAAATAGTATAAATAAAAAAATCTTTAAGAACCGACTGCTATAATCGAATTTTGTCAAAACTAGAATTTTTATATTCTTACTGTAAATAGATTGACTGAAGGAAAATGAAAAATATAACCTAGGATTTATTAAGGTACATATTTCCTTAAATTAGGGAAACAATTATTAAAAGATTACAATCAAATTTCGACACATAAAAAAAATTGTTAAGGTATTTTTATTTATTTTTTAAAAATCATGATAATAATTACATAATACATTTTTAATCAATTTTATTTGCATTATTTCGTGGATCTCTATCGAAGGTTGCTAGGTTGCATATGTTATTACTAAACTATGATTTACATTAGAAGGAAAATTTGTTCTAGTTCTTCACATTTCATGATAGTTCGACTACACAGTCTCATTCTTTTCTAATTTTTGCTTGTGTCTCTTTTTTTCTATTATTCGATAAATCAGAAGAGAATTATGTTACAGTCTCTAACACTATTATGACAAATCCAATAATAATAAATATATTCGCTAGTTTTTTAAAGGAAATCCATTTAATATTAAATTTACTTAAATTGTATAAACATATTTTCTAATATTTTAGTATTGATATTTATTATAATTGGAATATATCGTAATTAAACTAATTCCCATATTTATTGTGAGTTGAATGGATATTGCTAATACATTAATCACAATATGATTGTCAAATTATAATATAAATACCCATTACAGAACTTCAATGAAGATACATATTTTATTAGATAACAGATGATACACAGAAAAGTATCCTTCTCAGATATGATATTTGTAATTTTTTCTTCTTTTTTTATCTTTTTAATATTTTCTATCCTGATAAAAACATAGTATTCATGGATAATGTAACTTTAACAAGAAATAACTTTATTTCATCGCTAATAGATTCTGATATGTATCTGTACAACTAAATAAGAATATCATTCTTACAAAATATAATTTTAAAAAGATCCTATTCAATTTTTAGTTATTTATTCTTTATTCTTTATTCTTTATTCTTTATTCTATAGGTGTACTAGAGAACTTGGCTATAATTTTCTAGTATAATCTTAATATCTATTAAAAACCATTTTTTTATATGGATAAAATTCTAAATTTATTTGCATTTCTACCTTTTAGTATAGTTGTTTCTTGTCTTATTTCTATTCATTGTATCTCTACTATTAATGCTCAAGAATTTGAATTTAATCCCCACGATTATTACTCTATAGAGGATTACCAATCCACAGCTGATGGCAAATCTATTTCAACATCTGAGGAGAAATCTTTTGCGACACTTGAAGAAGAGTCCACTTCTTCCTCTGATGACACATCTGATCAAGATTCAGAGGATTCTGAAAAAGAGAACTGTATAAATAATCAAATTCAATCAGTTCTACATTCTAATAATGCTGATGACATGAAAACAGATTCTTATTATTCAGATTTTCATTTTATAAAGAAATTTAACAAAAATGGAACATTAGTAGATAGTTGGGGTAACGTCGGATCTAATGATGGAGAATTTCTTCATGCACATGGGATAACTATTGACTCAGAAGATAACATATACGTTAGTGATGCAGAGAATTGTAACATTCAAAAATTTGATAACAATGGAACTTTTATCACGATGTGGGGAAAGAAAGGTAAAAGTGGAGGAGAATTTTTGCAACCCGAAAGTATGGCAGTAGATTCACGAGATAACATCTATATCGCAGAATACTCTGCAGAAAATATCCAAAAATTTGATAACAATGGCACTTTTATCACGATGTGGGGAAAGAAAGGGGACGATGAAGGAGAGTTTAAAAAACCATGGGGAGTAGCGTTAGATTCAAAAAATAATGTTTATGTTAGCGATCAAGCTCTTCCTCGGGTACAAAAATTCGATAGCAATGGTTCATTCATAGACATGTGGGGGAAAAAAGGTGAAAAGAAAGGACAATTTGTACATCAACATGATATTACAGTTGATGCGAATGATTTAGTTTATGTAACTGACGGAAGACAAAATTCAAGAATATCAGTTTTTGATGATACTGGGAAATTTATAAAACATTGGGGCAGTGAAGGTAAAAATGAAGGACAGTTTATAGAAAATCACGGGATTGTCGTTGATTCTGAAGGTAATGTATATGTAGTAGATACACGAAATGTTAGAATTCAAAAATTTAATAACGATGGGAACTTTATTACGATGTGGGGATCTCTTGGATGTAAAGATAACCAATTTCTAATCCCTCATGATATTGCCATTGATTCTAAGGGTTATGTCTATGTTACAGATAGCGGGAAATCCCACTTCCGAGCAAACTATGATTGTAATAAAAATAGCAAGTAGTTTCCTCAAAAGTGAAATAATCATTAGTTTTTAAATAAACAATATTTGTGTAATTTAATTAGATATTTATTATAACTAAGAGCCTATCCCAAAATTAACCTCCTGGAAATAATAAGACTATTAGCTAATTCCACAAGACCAAAGTAGTTCTCATCTTTCTTTTCATATCTTGTGAACAATTTCCTGAATCTGTTATCCCATGAATTTGTTCTCTCTACTACCCATCTTCTTGCAGGATGCTTTTTCTGCAATAATTTGATTTCTTCTCTCCTGTGAAGTATATGTGGAATGTATCCTCTTTTGATGATTTCTTGTTCTACTTCTTTGGAATGATATGCTTTATCAAGACATAGATTCTGTTTATGTTTAGATTTGGATGGTGATGGTCTTTTGATAACAATATTATCAATGGTATTTGTGGCAACAGTAACATCGTGAGTATTGGCAGATGTTATAAAAGTACAAAGAGGAATACCTTTCTTATCTGTTAAAATATGTCTTTTACTGCCTAATTTACTCCTATCAGTTGGATTATGACCAGTCATCGCCCCCCTAAAGGTGATTTTATAGAGATACTGTCAAGGGATTGCCAATTCCATTTGATTCCTATCTTCTTATCATATAATTTTAGTAATCTGGTCAATAATTTTTCAAATTTACCTGATTGCATCCATTCTTGAAATCTTCTATGACATGTTGAACCTGAACCATATTCTTTAGGTAACATTTTCCATTGACATCCAGTTCTCAGAACAAATACTATACCATCAAGGACTTTTCTGTAGGGAACGATTGGTCTTCCTATTGTATTCTCTGGTTTCTCATCTGGTAGAATATTTTTGATTTCACTCCATAAATCATCTGGAATTCGAGTAATAGTTCTAAGATGCTCTTTAATTTTTAACATTAATAGATATGATATAAAAAAAACGAGCTATATTCCTATCTATTTTTGGGATAGGTTCTAAATATTTAGAAAACTCTATAGTAACAAATAAGTGAATATCTAGAATAGTCTGTATCTGATTTGTTATGGTCTAGAGTTCATCATGCAAGTATCAGTAACATCAAAATCAAGTAATATATTATTCATTTTTACTAGAACTTTAAAATATTGCTTTTAGTTCAGAGGACTACGATACTAATTATAAATGTGTAATCAAATATAAGTTAAGCAACAAAAAAATTACTATTTATCATTGTTCTACTGTAGATAATATATGGTTCAAAACATTATATCCAATTCCATCTAGTTATTTATAACCATTTCTTATAATATAATATCTCAAAAACTTTGGAAGATTTTCTGAAAATAGCATAATAAGAAAGAGATATAGAACTAATACTAAACTCCAATATTATATATCATATAAACTAATAATTCTAGTATCAAACAAGTTTATATGAGTAATCCTATCTAAATTCATTGTTTTATAGTTTATTGAATAAGAGAGAAATTATCAACAATTCACAGCAAGAAGAAAATACATCAGAAATTTATATGATTATTATTGATTTGAATAAAATCTCTTTCATGAATGAATTCTTTATTTATAGACTATTTTGAGATATATAATTTAAGATACTTTGCTTCTAATAATTTACATATTATTCATAGTCATATTTGTTGAATTAGAATTCATATTAGCACCTGGATTGATGGCACTTTGAGAAGGAGAAAGAGTAAATATCATTTCCTTGGTCATATTTTGATTATCGACATTCTCTTCTAATACTTTCTGGGCTAAATCCTCGACAGTAGGCTTTGTCAACATAATGTGTATTATATCTTTGGAGGAATTTGTTCTATCTACCATTATTAAATTAGGCGCGAGCTCAATATTATTGATAGTAGATTCATATCCTTTGGAAGCGAGTGGACTAGAATTTGGAATGGATATTTCCTCATGGACAAAAAGATTCACATTTTTCAATCTATCCATATCCCATTCAAATGGCATCGAAAATTTTAATTCGTTGTTTGAAGAATCATAGGTAAAATTCTTTAATTCATCATAATAGGAAATTGCTTTTATAGGATATGATGTTCCATTGATTTGAATATCCTTGTCAATTGTATAACCTACACTAAGCCAACCTTCATATACCGGTTGCTGATCTGTGGGGAGAAATGTTCTATCAAAATCAATTGTTTCTATGGTGACAATAAAATGATAAAGTCCTCCTTCAGCAAAGATCGGTCCTGTAGCGGAGACAGGATGTTCCATATCTCCAGTATAAGCTAATAAAATAGGATCTTGTTGGCCATTTATTGTAATGTGATCAGATGAAGAAGGATTCATATGGATTCCTAAATTACCGATATGTGAATGAAAGGTATCTAATAAAAGCCGCTTTCCACCTTTTTCAATTTCTATTAAATATGTCACGTGTTTTACAGTTTCATTGTTAGTAGCATCTGTTAATCTAAATTGAATAAGAGGTTTTTCCCCGCTTTTTAAAGTCTCGGTTGTAACCACTGGAGGTGACATTTTTATTAAAAGGGAAAGATCTCTTCCAGCAGTAGATGCCGTTAATTGTTCCTGAAATAAACCATCTCCAAAAATAGGAATTAAAGTAATAGGAGTCATAAGCAATAGTAAAGGAAAAATAGTAAATAAAATGTAGAGATAACCTCTTGTACTATTCATAGTAATATATAATGTTTATTATAATATTAAAGTTTATTGATTCTTAGTAAGAAAATAATATACAGTAATTAAAACCGAAAATTTTAAATTCATTCTATTACAAATGGTGTAAGATCGATTCTTTTACTTTTAAATTATATATAACTCTCGAAATCCATAATGATTATTTCTCATTGTATTAATACATATAAAAAAAGTATTGTATCATGGCGTATACATGAAATAGATTGAATGCAATTTTCTTAAAAATAACATATTCATGACATATATTTGTGTTATGAGATTCATGACATATTTTTTAATAAATATCTTGTTTTTAATATCAGTCGAATCTTTAGAATTTATTTCTTGAATTTAGGCTTTTCCAAATGATGGTTAGGAAATTGTAGATAACATATTGAGAATAGTAGTCTTACATGAACCATTTGGTAGTAAAACGCCAAACAATCCTCTTTTTTTATATTTAAAACAATAGAATCAATAGCAAAAAAAGTATTATGTTTCCTATTGTGATCATTAATATCTAAAGTTTGAGAAAATTTTGGCATAAATTTTTTTTAGTACGTGTATAATCATTGTTTGAAAACTAGTAAGGAAGGGTTTTTCTTTGGATTAGATAGACGTAAATAGAAATAACCTATCCCCGCAAGACCTATCATCAAGCTTGGAGTTTCATCATTTGGAATACCACAGGGCCAAGACAATTTTCCTCTACTATATTTTTGTATTCCTGTAGTACCAACTTGATAAACTAAATCAGGTTCATCTATGTGAACGTCAAATTCTTTTCCTAAACTCTCTTTACCATATAAAAGGAGGTCACAATTACCTCCAAGGCCATGACATAGAGAATAGTTTTCCATTCCTGAATTAAGCATTTTTTTTACCTGATTACTTGTTCTTTTTAGAGCTGTAATAGCTTCATTTTTGTATCTTAACTCTCCAGTGATTTTATAAGCTAAAATTCTAGAAATTGATATGCCTGGTGCTCCGTGGCACCATGTAGAAGGATAATAAGAATGAATATCATTAACTGATGAACTCCTAAAATCAGGCCAGTTGCCAAAATTTGAATCAAAATAATGTTCTTCATACTTAAATGCCAATTGTGCTGTTTGTTTGAAATTATTATTATCAGTTTCTTTAAAAAGATGCAATAATGCATAACCGATTCCTGCAGTTCCATGAGAAAAACCAGTTAAATTATGCGTAGTTTTGATATCAGGAGATGACCATGAATAACCTTTGTTATGTTCTGCTGTTTTTATTAACTCTTCTCCAAGTTCAGTGGCAAATTTAATTATTTTGTTATCATTATCTCCTATAATATTTCTAAGAGTTAATAATGTGATTATGGTACCCGCTTTTCCAGATATTACATCAGATGCATTATTAAGTTGTTTGTAAGATACACATTCATTAACAAGGGATGACGCTAGTTCAATGAGATGACGATCACCCAATATTTTCCCTACAAATGCTGTTGCGAAATAAACTCCAATAAATCCAGTATAAAGTCCCAATCTATTATTTTTAGGAATTAAGCGAAGAGTTGACAATGCCTGATAAATAGCACCAGTTGCAGCTTTATGAAACTGTTTAATTTTTGTATTCTCGTACATTTTGGCCAAAAAAATCGAAACTCCACTTGTACCATAATAAAGATCAGGTCCAAGTGAACTGACAAAAGATATATCATCTTTGATCCCCAACCAATTACATCTATTTTTATCCCAAATAGCTTGATTCGTTATTTGGTTAGCTATTTTAATTGCATTTTTAAGAAACATATCTTTATATGTTTGTTTGTTTCTGTAAGAAGAGGTTTTATCAAAATCATGTTTAATCCTGTTGTGTATAGATAAATCAAATTCATACCTGTCTACAGATTTAGGATTCAAAAATGGTTTTTCTATATCTATTCCTTCTTTTTTAAATCTAGCAATAACGACTTCTATCTTTTCAGATATCTCTTTTTTCCCTTCTTCATAGGCACTAATTAATCCATCGGCTAGAATCCTACATCGGTGCTGGCCAAAACTATCTTTATTACCTGGATCTTCTGCCAATCCTAATCCTTTAGCAAGTTTTTTTGTAAATACAGGTGTTTGTTGGTTTAAGTATACTAAAACTTTGTAATAAATTCTTTCTATATGTTTACAAACAATTGCATAGTCGGATCTATTTATATAGAGTACTGCTGTGTCAACTCGCCTACTATATCTATATGGATTATTTAATGTCTTCAAATTAAAAGGTATTTCAAGTTTATTAAGTATCGAGGTTGTATTTCTTATTAGAGTAGAAGCACCATGCGAGGTTATATTCCAGTACAAACGAAGAATTTCCCCTTTATCTGTGTCTAAAGGTTTGTTTCCAAAAACCATATAAAATCCAGGTGAAATTTCTAGTAATTCCTTTGGAAGACGAATACTAACATCCATCCCTAAACTAATTTTGTGATTCTTAGTTGGTGAAAACAAACAATCATTTGGCTCGAGGAAAAGATTGAGGCCATTTCTGTTAACTATAATCCTTTCTGAATTCATTGAAACAACATTCCATCCATTTTGAATACATCCATCTCCTAAATTATTGCTGGAAAGTGTTTTTACAAAAGAATTAAATCCATATGGAATCTGCCTAACAGATATGCCTTCAAATGTGTGCATAGGTTCCCCACGACAGTAAAAGTCTTCATAAAGCCTTGATGTTATTCTGAACAAAAGATATTTTTTCGCAATGCTCTGTGAAAAAGTCTGCTCTCCATGAAAAAATGAATTTATAGATTGTCTTTCTGCAAGCCAAGAATAGGAATTAAATGAGTGAATAACTACTGCTTTTACAACAGACCTTATATCACTAAGGTATTGATTCATGGAGAAATACTTTCCTTTATTCCCAGTAAACTGGTAATTGCATCCAGAGGTCTTTTCATTATGTTGATACTCAATTGTAAAAGACATACAACATGACCAGTAAGACCTCCTCTTGACTGTGAAAATTCATATCCTGTTTGTATTAACCTGGCAGAAGTATACTTTACGGCTTTAACAAGGAATTTTTGTGAGATAGTATGATCAAGTTTCATACAATGAACATACATAGACCAAAATGAGTTTATAGCAGGTTGGATTTTTTCTATGGGAAATTTTGCATATTTCATAAATTCATCAGGTGGTATTTCATCAGATATTGGTATTGAAAAAAGCCATAAAGACAAATAACTACAAAATACTGATCCTATATCCCATGCTGGATCTCCAATACTAGCTAACTCCCAATCTACAAGTTTTATTTTATTATTATCTTTTGTGTATATATTTGAGTCAATCACAAAATTTTCTAACTTGACATCCGAATGAATAAGGCATTCTAGCTTCCACATATTATTAAACTCATTTAAAAAGCGGGTCAATTCTTTGTTCTGTTGAATAATCTTTATCAATTGAAGTGACGCGCTACTACTGTATTGAAAGATTTGAATGTTAGGATTTCGTAAATGGGACAGAAACCTAGGTTGGGGTTGAGTTTTGAAAATATGTAGATAATCATTATTATTTTTTATTTTGGTCAAATAGTGTAATGTACCCAGTATCACACCAATACTTTGAGCATCTTTAAGAGAAAATCTGCTTGTACGTACATAACGTTCTTGGAGATTTTTTCCATCTCTTACTAATTCTATTATTAGGATATTTTCCTTTGGATCATATTTATAAAATCTTGGAATTAAACCCTCCATCCTTACCTTTGTCTCTTGATTTTTTTGTAGAAAGTTATAAATTGTTGCTTCGTTGGCAATTGAAGAAATTCTTTCTTTGTCCAGACCTTGCTTAACCAAATAAGAATCTTCTCCTGATAAGACTTGGTAATTAAGATTACGTCTGGATCGATCTTTCAGCGTAACAACTCCATCTACAAATGATTTGATACTAATAAAACCATTTTCGATCATATATTTTGTCAGCGTATTATATGTTAGTAACATGACTATAGGATACTCATTGAAAGCAATATTATTTAACTATATTCAGTTATTCAATCAATTTTATAGATATATGTTACTAAAATATTTTGATTATTATCTTTAATACTAATACTTTGAACAAGGTATGTTAAGATAAAGAATATAATATTTTAGGTGAACAATTCTATTAAAATTGAGTACAGAAATAATAGGAAAACAAAGCATACTTACTATCATATCCTTAAATTAAGAGCATTTAAACAAATCAGAGTAATCTGAAATTTGATAACTTTATGAGATCCTATTGTTATATGTTTAAAAAAGATCTGCTCTTTGCGCATAAAATTTGTTTCCAGTTGATCAAATACCTAAATAAGGACTATTATGTGTGCTATTTCAATTTTGGAATATGATTGTCATACCTCATTAAGCGATTATCCTTTCAATGATGCAATGAAAATCTAGGAAAGTATACCTACGTTATATCTTTTTTATTAAATTCATATCACATCTAAATTCTTCAAATTTATAAGAAAAAGTCTTCATTTCAATATCGATATCGATCACACATTTTATTTTCATAAATTTCTTAAAAATGACTCATTATTTTTTTATTTTGTTTTGTCGATTATTTGTTTAATTTGATTGTATTTGTGTTTAATTTTATAATTCTAATGCGACAATTCCCATTATCATTACAAAAGGTAATGTTGTCACAATTTGATTTATCTTGACTGTTCTGAAATTGTTAAACCTACTACTTATTTTGTCTATGCATAAATCCTAATTATTTCAAACTAATGATATAACATAGATTATAAATTTTAATATTTTGACTTTTAACAGAAATATATGTTCAATGAACATCAATATTCTCAATATTTTTAAAAAAAATATTGTAGCAAATTTTCTATAGTGAACTATGCGGTTTTGAAAAATAAAGACAATGTATATCTGGTTTTATATGTACTCTATAGATAGTTTTATGTAATTTAGGTTAATTAATTGATATTTACTACTGCTATTAAGGAAATAAAATAAAATTATACATTTTTAACGCTATATTCATCAAATCTGAACTCAAACTCCTAATATACAATCTAGAAAAAATAACTTACAAAAAGTTTAAATCGTTCCTTCCTTGTATAAAACTTATGTATCCTCAAGCGCGAATTGATTTAACTACTAAACCTAAAGAAACTGAATTTTTGAAGGGTGATTTAGTTTCAGATTTTCTTGCTGGAACAGGTTTTGGCATTATCGATAAATTTTCTTACATTAACGAAAAAGGTCCACGTCCTATAGGTGCAACTGACCCCTGTTTTAGCACAACTGTCTGTGGACATTATAATCGATAATAAATGTTACCTGGATTTAAATAATTATACAGGTAAAACCACTTTTTAATTTTTAATTTAATGCTATCACTCAAAGATCTTAAATTTTAAAGATAATTATATAATATAAGAAATATCTAAAAATACAGTAAGGTTTGAAAGAAATCCTTAACCGAAAAATTGTATACAAACTTATAAAGTATTACTTTTCACATATAAAAAATGATAAAACAAAATGAATGGAAAAAGTTTCAACAATTGCTGTATAAATCATCATTTCTTGCAATTTTCGCGATAGGACTATTGACTATACTAGGAATAAGTTTTACATGTATTACTCTTGCGCAGGAAGATAAACAAAAGAATATAGAAATGGTTGAAGATTTTCTAGCAAAGGCATATGATGAGAAAGATGTTGCAGGTGCAGTAGAAGAATATTTATCAGAAGATTTTTTATCTGGAAGTCAAATCAATAAAGAAGGTGCTACTGCAATATTAAATAAAATTCATCAAATACTTCCAGACCTTGTGCGGACTAGTGAACCTGCAGTGGCAGATGAAGATGGGAATTTTATCGTAGTATTTAATAAATGGAATAGTAGCAAAGGAGGGACAGAATCAGCAGATCTTTTCAAAGTACAAGATGGTAAGATAGTGGAACATACACAATTGGGCAAATATCCGGATGAAATTTTAGAACTCTTTAATAAAAGTTTAGTTTAAACCAACTAACTCCACTGATTCTGGATAGATGAAAAGGAAAACTAATAATGTTCAATTTAAACTCCATTTTTTATATTTTTATTCTTCAAGTAGATAGATAGAATATCAAACTCTTACTATTAGTTCACAATAACTATAGAGTATTAGATCTAAATCCTTATATTTTCTTAAACTGATAAACATTATTCTATATTGTGGTTATTTAATAACATGAAATTGCATCTTATAGGGAATCAAATGTTATATATTAACAAAAAAGTATGTTTTACTCTCATTATATTTAATATTCTTCAAATGCATTAGTTTTTTAAATAACTAGCAAGAATTCGGATAACTTTAGAAACATAAATATTATTAAAAAAATATAATATTGCTCTACAAACTTTTCTTATTTACTACCTTGCCGGAAGAGAATTTGGACTGTTAAACTTTTTAACTAATCGTTTTTCACATTCTTGACCTTCAGGAGGATTCAAATCATCACTTGATACACAAGCATGGAATCTATCTCCAATTTGAATATTTCCCAGGTCGGTTTTTCTATCAAAGGTAAAAGTCCTTGTGATTGTACTACCATCTTTACTTTTATCTAATTCACTTTGAACATCGTTAATCTTTTCTGTTTGAATTTGGCCTCTAATAGCTACTGCAATTTTGAGTTCTTTTGTATTTTTTCTGTCTGCAAGAGGAGATATAATTTTTAACAGGACTTTATCATCTTTTTTGTTATCTTGTTGTCCAATTCCTTGTACTTGTCCTTGTACTTGTTGTTGTTGATCATACAATGCTTTGCTGTCACTATATACCATTGAGCTCGGTTTAAATAACCTTATTGTATTTGTTCCATCTGCACTTTGTACATCTCCTTCATTACAATCAAAGTATAATATGGAGTTTTTCTCTTTATTTAGATCTTTGACATGATAAGCACATGCAAAAAACTCATCAGGGGTATCTAGAGTAATAAATCCATTATCTTTAATTACATTTAATTTTACATTCAACTTGTTAGTTGACATGTCTAACTCTGATAATGGGATATCTTCTTTGAAAGATTGTCCATTGATATATGCTACTAATCTTATAAATCCAGTCTTTTCTATATTTGCTAAATTAATAACAGTTTGAAAGGTGACGTAATCACCTGAATTTATATTATTTTCATTATTATTTTCATTATTTTTACTTTCGATACTCGTAAATTCATATTTTTTATTTTTAATCTGCTTAACACCTTGTACTTGTTCTTGTTGTACTTGTGGTTGTCTAACTTGTTGTTCTTCTACTTGTTGTTGTACCGTTAATTGATTGTTATTATTACTATTTCTATTAGGGTTATGATTGTCACTTATATTATTATTTTGAGGGACGTTATCTTCTTCAAAATATTCGCTAGGGTCAAATACATAGCTGGAGTAAATGCTTTCTTTTTCACCATCTTCTAGTGCACTTGTATTTACAGGATAGAAAATGTTTAAATCTAAATCATTAGAGATGTGAAAAACAAGTAATATTGAAATGGATATAAAAATTAATCTAAAGACAATCTTTCTGTCTAGAAACTTAGCCTTGTAGTTAGGGTTAGTTGATAACAGAAAATACAATACTATATCAATAAATATAGTATAAATCTAGTATATTTGAGTTTATTTATTTTTTATTATAACTATCTTACATAAGATAAAAGGTAAATTTAAAGTTAAAAGATGATATTAGCAAACTGAATAGACTATAAAATACTAATAATGTTACTACTTTTAATACTTTTACTTTAGCTACCGCTGTTTTCATTATTTGTTCTATATTTTTTTATTATTATATATTCGAGGATAACCATTAGCAGTAATAAAATAAGCATTTACTGCAAAAGAGAAAAAAATGAAAGTTTATTATCCTCTGCTATGTTCGGTTACTAAGCCAGCATCTATTAGACATTTAATTAATGCATCTATTTCTTCATTAGATGTCTTGTCTTCTCCTGTAAGTTGTGCATTACCTGTTTAGAAGAAACTTCTAATATTTTCAGGAATAAATTGGCCTCCTGCATTCTCGATTATATGACAATATCAAATAACATAATTACTATTTGGGGCTCTGTTAACTTAAGCAGTAAAAGCTATAGCTAAGTACATTCCTTTTATCATATGAATAAAATGAGATTTGAAAGAAATAGAACATTTAACTAGATTGTTATGTATTCTCTTTATCTGTACTTTCTTGGTTTGAGTCTACGTAATCCATCTAAAACATTAGTAATATTTAGAAATGGAAAAAGAAGTTATGTTTCTATTTGGAATTGGATGCAAAGATTTGGTTCTTGTCAGATCTACAAGAGAAAAAGAATAACGGCTTTTATTATAGATGAAACCATTATTCAGAGTGGTAACTAGCATTTCTGGTTATGGTTTTGTATTGAACCAATTCACTCTTCAGTGCTTGGAATCTATATCTCTGAAGAAAGAAACATGCTTATTGCTGAGAAATTTATCAGATCCCTGGTTGAAAAATATGGCAAACATACAGTTTACACGGACGGCAATACCTGATATGATCAAGCATGCAATGCAATGGGATTGAAACACTATCTACATTCTTCAATAAAGAAAAGTTTGATGGAAAGAGTAAGCCAGTATTTGGAAGATAGAATAGAAAGTTTTGATGATTATTATCCTTGTATCAAAGAAGAATGTAATCTATTTCATGTATATAACTGGATACAATTCTTTGTTTCTATGTATAATGATTTGATAGTAAATAATAATCATGATTTTTTATTAAAGGAGGTGAATATTATCTTAAATTAACAGGGCCGATATAATGTATTATTTTACTAAAAATTTAAAATTTTTTTTATAAAAATATTAGTTTAAATTTTACAAATATTTTAGAATTCACCTCAATTTCGATAACACTAGAGCTCTTACTACATCTTCGATCTGTATAAAGTAGAAGATGAAAATATTCTCTTGAACTGCTTGATAGTATTATGTTAATTTTTTTATTTTATCAATTTCTCCTTTTAGTTCCTATATCTATTTTTCCTCAAGATAATCTTATGTATTTTATTGAAGATATTTTTCTTCTTGCTCTTCTAGTTACTAATCCATATTATCTAATATCTGTTCTTCAATATCCTTCATCTTCTTGCTCTTGAGCTTTAATTTGTGGAATTGTATCTAAATGTTGATCCGCTAATTCAAGCTGTTGATGTACTCCTACCATGTTTTCGTTATCTAATTCAACAATAGCATTATAAAAATTCTCTTTGATTTTTGATTTGTCGATGGTTAAATTTTGGGTCATATCTGTTACTGTTTTATTGTTTTGTAATTCTCCTTTGATTTCTAGTTGGTGAGCTGCTAAAGAAAGTGTTGCAGCAAATACAACTAATGAACTCAATCCTAAGATAATTATTTCGTTCATTACACTATATTCCAAAGTAATATAATTAAGTAATTTGATACAATCACATAAGTATAAGAAAAAGACTTAACTAAAAAAATATTTTCATTTAGCTTAGTGTACCAGAAAGATAAAGAAGATTAAAATAAAAATTAAATCAAAATTGTTGTAATAGTTGTTATATCTACAAATATATATATCATCATGAAATAATCTGCCTTGTATAGGAGTTAATAGCCTTATTGTGGTTAACAAAGATGATAAACAAGCAGAAAATAATGACGCTATCAATAGTAAAATATTACAGTTTATTCAAGATAAACCTGCATGCTACCTTAGACAGATAAAACGGGAATTGAAGATATCGATGGGAACTACACAGTATCATTTAGACAAGTTAGAAAAAGAAGGTAAAATATCTTCTACAAAAAATGGTTTCTATAAATATTATTTTCCAATAGGCATATTTCATGAAAATGAGAAAAATTTACTTCAAGTTCTTTCTCAAGAGACTTCGCGCAAAATATTAATGTGTGTCATCGAAAAACAAAATCCTACTCAACAAGAAATTGTTAATGCAATGAGAATATCTACACCATCTATAAAATGGCATATTTCTAGGCTAATAAATTACAAAATAATATATGAAATAAAAGATGGTAAATACAGACGATATAAAATAGCTGATAACCCAAAACATCTTGTTACGTTAATGAAAAATTATTATCCACATATTTGGGATATTTGGAGCAATAGACTTGTTGAAATGTTTCTATCAATGTCATATGATAATGACTTTAGAGGAGAGAAAAATAATAATGATTGAAAGTAGCATTTTCATCAAGTCTATATTTTTTCTCTCAAATTTGATATTAAATATTTCCCAAGGATCAGAACTACTTGAACAAATAATCAATATAGCAATTCTGTGTTTTTCTATTTTATTATTTATTTTATCCATAAATGCTTATCTAAAAACAAAATTAAAAATAATTTTATATGCTTCTACTGCATTTATCCTCTTTACCATTCAGCTTGTATTTGAAATATTAGGAGATACGTTTAGCAATATCGAAACTCCGATTAATGAGATAATTGTGTCCTCAATAACATTAGCCATACTGATATTGTTCTTTTTGGCAGTAGTTAGAAAAAATAGATAAAATTGAGATATGCATACTAAAACCTTCTAAATTGTTTATTTCTGAATTTTGGATAGATCATGCGTTATGAAATTATACTCATTACTTTTATTTGTAAAACATCTCACTTATTTTTCTATCATCTTTCTCATTAAGTAATTAGTACTAATTTTTAGACAACCTATTTTAAAAATATTCTAAACCGAAACCACTTTTGATTTTAAAATTGTGGAGGAACTATTTCTCTTACTTCTATGTCATAGATCTCAAATTGTACATTATTTGTCTTTATTACCACATTTGGTGATCCCCATGAAATGACAGCACCTTTCTTTTCTGCACCACATATTTTCATGTATTTCCCCCATTTGCCTTTGTCTATTCTCTCTTGAACTTTTTTATAAGGTCCTTTTCCCTGATTTTCTGTATCTATCCATGTTTCAAGTTTAACTTTTGTATTGTCCTCAGAATTATATACAATAGCTTTTATTCCAATAGTTTTATTATATAAATCTCCTAAATTTACATTTTTATCATATTCATCAATGTCGTATTCTACATGAAATTGTTCTTTTTTCATTCTTACATGTCCTTCATTTGATAAATTGTTATGATAGCTCGATCCTCCACAATAATACGGTTTGACTGGATTCGTATTGTTGTTTTCATTATCATTATAATCATGGTCATTGGGATCACCAGTATATTCTGATTCTATATCATGAAAAATTGATCGTGTTACAATAGAAATGTCATGTTCCTTATTATCAATAGCAGATGGTTTATCAAATTTAAATATCAAAGTGAATTCTATATTTTTCCAATCTTGTGCACTTAACCAATATCCTATCTTTCTTAGTTCTTCATAGTTCCAGCTTGTAGCTTTTAATTTTAAATTCTCTTCAGATAATGCTCCAGCATCTTTTGTAAAAATTTCAATACGGGTTTTACCAGGGTCTACTCTCCAACTATTATCAGTATTTTTTTTCGAAAAAATAGTTGGATCTTCATTTTCGTTTACTTGAATCATGTCATTAGGTTTCGAATTATTGAATCTATATACTTCTCCAGTCAGTTTGGTAGGATAAATTTGTTGAATATAATTTGTAGATTCATTTTTGAGTTTATTTTCTTTTATACTTTGAGCTGACACAAACATCCATTCATTACTTATAATAAAATAACTTATTGCAAGAAATATCAAGATTGAAATAATCATAATATGTACTATCATTGGTATATAATTCAATTAAGACCATATTTAAATCTAAGAAATATTGACTATGTTTATTGTTATCCTCAACTTTCTGATAATAATTCTTTTTATTGTTCAAGAATTATTCATATTTAGCATTGCTAGAATTTTTATCGAATAACTTAATTTAAAAATAAAAAAATAGAAATTATTATGTAATATTAATATATACGATTTATTAAATTGTAGAAATCATAATACAATTCTAAAAGAAAAACAAATCTGATTTATACATATATGGCATTTTAGTTACATGATTGTACTACATAAGCTTTGAAATTTTGTAATCCTATTTAGATATGAATTCAAAACAAGTCTCTATCAAGTTAACCAACCATCTTTACCAGGGAATGATCTATTAAGCTATAATTATTAGATTATTATAAGGAACAGAACATTCAGATGTATCGTAATTTATTAATTGTAGTTATACTGATCTCGATATACTAAATATGTCCAAATCATCAAAATTTTTCATAATCTAAATCTAAGTCATACTACAGTTTTAGTATGGATTAAACGATTTCGTTAATTTCGGATTTTCAAGAAAAAGAGTATCAATATTCAGAATAAATGAAACTGTAATTCCTACAAGGATAATCATTTTTTGATTATGAATTCATATTAAACAATTTCAAAGTTCAGTACCTAAACAATATAATTGAGGAACGAGACATGTTTGTAGCAGAGAATTCACTTATCTCTATATCCAAATAAAGTAGAGATACAGTTTACACTGATGGATATACATGGTATCTAAAAGTGTGTAATTTTCCGAATTTGAAACAAACCTTACATTCTCCTAAGGAGAAGAGTTTGATAAAAATAATAAGCATTGTTTGAAAGGTATTACAGCGCATTTTGATGCATTATTATTATCCCTGTATCAAAAAATAACTGGAATAGTTGTAATTAGCAAATTATACAATTGAATCGAATTATTCATATCTCTATATGAGTCTAAATAAAGCAATCACAATTAAATATTGAATATGAAATAGCCTTAACTTAACAGGATCAGAATTTCTATTACAGGGTAAAATATAAAAAAATTTCTTATAAATTCAAATTAAAAGTATCTATCAAAATAACGATCTGGCTATTGCTGTCTTTTTATTATTGCTAGAAAGAAAAAGATTAGAACCAGTGTTACTATCCCTGCAGCAAAACTATCTAGTACGGGATACAAATGTAATTCAGGATAAAAAGCTTCAAGTGATTCAAAATATAGATAAAAAGAAAAAATTCCGAATGCAATTATTGCATATAATATTTTTTTTACAAACCTTTTTCTGTAAGCAGTGATAGAAAGAGCTAACAATATAGTTGATAGAATTCCACTAAAAAGGTAAATCAATCCTTCTACATATTCATAATTGAAATTCAATTTTTAGTATTGAACCAGTTTAGTTCCTGTTCTCATCTGATAGTAAAAGGAAAAATTCAGCTAATCGATGAGCCCAAATATCCCATATACTGTAATAATGACTCTTTAGTAATTTTATGACTAAAGGAACGGTTTTGATGTTATCATTGACAAAATATCTCTTAAATTTTCCATCTTTTTCTTCCGAAATCAAATTACATGAAATTAATCTTTCAAGATGCCAGGTTGCACTAGAATAAGATATATGAAAATGATTAACTATATCCAGTTTGGCTGGATTTTTTTTCTCTATTATATATAAAAATATATCTTTTAATATTTTTTGATTGAATATCTGTAGAATTTTTTTTTCGTCATCCTGAAATGATCCGTTGGCAAAATAAGATTTGTAAAATCCATTTTTAAAGGATATGATTTTGCCTTCTTTTTCTAGTTTGTTAATATGGTATTGAGTTGTACCAATTGAACAACCTATTCCGCGTTTTATTTTGTGGAAATAACATCCAGGGTTGTTTGAAATATATTCGTAGAATCTATTGCTATTACTATTATTTAACATAATCAATAATACTTGTAACTATATTCGGAAACCCGTTTTATAAAAGATTAGAATTAAAGATAGATAACCTTACCCTTTATTTTTCTAAGGTAAAAATCTTCCTGAAGATTCGTAATTTGATAATTTAAGGCAATAGTATTGTAACATTCTATTTAGCAATTCTTGTAAAAAAATTAACTAATTTGACAAATATATTTTTATAACAACATCTTTAGCTAGCTACAACATTGTTACTAATATATAGACAATATATAGCAGAGAAATGGTTGATTTCAAAACCTGTATTTGGGAGAGTAAAGATCCTAAGTACGACTTAAAAATTAAAGAACTAGAGATCCAAGATACATGCGTCTGATTCAGTACTGTTATACCAAGAAGAAAAATGATGGATAGCAGCAAAGACCTATTGTGGTAAATCAAGATTTTCTACAAAAGTTCATGATAGGAAAACCACAAAGATATAAAGAATTCTCAATGTATTTGATATCTATAATTGGCTCTGTTCAGATAAGCAGTAAGAGCTATAGCTGAGAATATTCTAAATATGATATGAGTAAAATTAAATTTGAAAGGAATAAAACCTCTACTTTTATTGTAATGTATTCTTTGTATCTATATTTTATTGGACTGAGTTTACGTAGTACATCTAAAGCATTAGTAATATTCAGAGATGATAAAAGAAGTTATGTTTCTGTTTGGAATTGGATACAAAGATTTGGTTCCTGTCAGATCTACAAAAGAAAAAGAGTAACTGCTTTCATAATAGACGAAACCATCATTCAGATAGGACATAAACATTTCTGGTTATGGTTTTGTATTGAACCTGTTTACAGTTCTGTGCTTGGAATCTATATCTCAGAAGAGAGAAACATGCTTGTAGCTGAAAAATTCATCAGATCTCTTGTATCCAAATATGGTAAACATACCACCTATACTGATGGTGGTACATGGTATGAAGAGGCGTGTAACATAATTGGATTAAAACACTATCTACATTCTTCAATAGGAAAAAGTTTGATGGAAAGAGTAAACCAGTTTTTGAAAGACAGAATAGAAAGTTTTGATGATTACTATCCTTGTATCAAAGAAGAATGTAATCTATGTCATGTGTATAACTGGATACAATTCTTTGTTTCTATGTATAATGATATGATAGTAAATAATAATCATGATTTTTTATTAAAGGAGGTGAATATTATCTTAAATTAACAGGACCGAACAACCTATCATATTTCCAGACTTCTATCCTAGCAAAAATTTTTATTTTTTATAAATAAACTGAAATCCATACAATTATTGTTACCTACTTTTACTTCTAGTCAAAAATATAATTATATAATGTTTTTAAATAAATAGATGTATTTTTTATTTTTTTCGTTGGATGGACTAACCATTTTTATTTTGTTTCCCCAAAAAAATTATTTTATTTTGATGAGCCCACTATGTTTATTTACACAGCTCAAACTATAGAAACGTGTCAATTAATTCTCTAAGTATTGTAAAGCCCATTGCATCTTTTGAAATTAATTCATTATTAAAATGATTAAATGTTTTTATAGGATATTGTTGTTCTAAAGTCAATTGATTTGTAAAGTTAGAGTCTAGCGTTTGGACCCATCCTGGATATACATTTGGAATTGAATACACACCTTGTCCTCCCATCCCTTTCAAATTTACTTTGGTAGATGTCATGTTATCATCATTTTCAAACTGTGCGACACCAGAACTATCATATCTACCGGTTAACAGAACTGTTCCTGCAATAACAGCATCAGTGGGATCTCCGTTGTTATTGGGATCTCCATCTACCACAATCAATCTGTTTGAGAACTTGCTTGTCACGTAAGCGTAATATCCTCCGTTTTTCTTTGCACCAAAGCTCACACCGTGACAGCCAGGATCACAAGGTAAACTTTTTACCACTTGATTTGTATCTGTGTCGGTAATCGCGATAGTTCCTGTGAGGGAATTTGCTGTAACCATGTATTGACCATTGGGACTTACAGGTGTCTGAACAGGCATAGCATGACCGGATGCAAGAAGATCTATTGTTCCGATTAATCTTCCAAGATCCATATCAACGATATTAATATTATTTGATAATAGATTAGATACATATGCTTTCTTTCCATCTGGCATCATTCCTGTTCCAGTTGGCATGATTCCAGCATCTATTTGAAATTCAATTTGTTCTTTTCTATTATTTTGTGTAAAATCGAATATAGTTATATTCTCGGTGAAATGATCTGGGACGATCATCTTATCGCCATCAGGGGTAATCCAATGTCCCTGTGGATGAGTAGGATTTTGACCTGATTTTTGAGTAGGAATTATTCTTGAGATATTAAATTTATTATTGGTGGTGTCAAATTTAATCTCGGCTATACCTTGCTCTCCACTTAAATCTACATAAAGTATTCCATTGGCAGGATTAGTCATAACATGTGAGGGAGCGTCCCCAATTTTCACATCATCTAATAAAGTTCCATTAGTACGGTCAAATGCTGTCAATCGATTATCGAACCATTGAGTTTGATATAATATACGTTGACTAGGATCACTCCATAGGTTATGAGGATTGTTTAGATTTATCTCAGGTAGAGATACTTTTCTTTCCACTTGCCAATTCTCTGTATTAACTTTAGTAACAGTACCGGGTTTTGACTTTGAAGCTGTTTTTTCAAACTGTGTATCTACCCACACTTCACCTATTCCCGGAATAGTTGGATTTGCAATTTGATCGAGTGGTATGTGAGTATTCCCACCTAGAGAATTTAAGAGTTGTTCATCAAGATAACCCTCACCAAGATCTGTTTTTACTGCAATGTGCGGAAAAGAGAGTTTCCATTCGGGATTTGCGCTGCGATAATCTAGCCAATTAGATGGATTATTTGTTATAAAGAATGATGTCAACAATGCAAGAGAAAGAGGATGGCTTGAGGGTATTTTCTCTCCAGTATTTAATTCTAATTCATCACCCAGATCCAGTACACCTTTTGTTTGAGGATCATCGACTAAAACTGCAGCAGACATATAGGGATGTATCTTGCATGTAAAGATGTACAACCCAGGGGCTTCGAGTTTTATCATTCCACCACCTGAATAAGCAGTGACCTGATCAAATGGCATTTGAGGGGGTTGTAATTCAAATGGCATGTATGGATGTGTGGTTGTATGTAAATATTTTTGTAGATCAGGGTTAGAATAATCAGGGTTAAAAAAACCAGAAGTTGTACTATCCTGTTGATGATGGCTATTGATAGAAATCTTGTTAGCATCTGAAGGCCATAAAAGACTTGATATCGTATGAACAGAATTGGTATCGTCCATTATGAAATGAACTGTTCCTCCTTTTTCTATAACTGCCAATGATTCGGTTGCATCTTTTACTACTTCTCCACCTACATTCTTGAAAAACTTTCCTGGTTCATCAGTGATTGAATATGTTATAAAATTGCCTTGTTTTGTCGGTCCTGGATCTAACGGTGATGCACCAGGTATGCTTTGTGTATTGCTACCTACCTTTCCAACTTTAAATGAACCTAACATACCGGCTTCCATATGTGCAAATAAATGACAATGATAATGCCACTGACCCTCTCCTGCGTTATCTCCAGCTTGGATTATAAAAGATGTAGCTTCACCAGTAGAAATTAACTTGGTATCAATTAGATTAGTAGTTCCAGGGTCTATCCATTCATGGGCATGTGTGTGAAATGTATGCTGATTAGAAGCACCTAAAACATGGAAACGAACTATTTGATCCAAATCAGCACCTAATGTAGGATTAGTCCATAGTGGTTTCTGATTATGTTCTGTATCTATCTCTTGACCCCAGAAAGTAGATCCTACCATAAAAAGTACATATTGCTTTTCGACCTCTTTTAGAGCCACTGGCACAATTGTACTATTAACTTTTGAAAGAATTCTATCATCTGAATCGACAATTATTGCACCAAACAAACCTAGCTCTCTAAAATTGTCTCCAAAATAAGGAAATGTTCGTGGTTGTTCATGAGTAATATTTTGTGTCTTTACTCTTCCAGTTTCATCTATAGTTGTAAGGAAGAGCTTGTCCCCAGTATGTATTTCAAGAGTAGGACCAGGAATTGTAGGAATATCAGAATACCTACTAGTGAGATCTTTTAAAGAGTTATTATCTTGTACAATATGTTTTAACATCATATAACCATATTGCCCGTTTGGAAATTTCTTAGCTTCTATGGTTACGTTATGTATCTTTGCTTTCGATAATTCCTCTGGTTGGGTTTGTGAAGTTAAATTATCTTGTCCTCGATTAGATAAAAGTGAAAATAAGGTATTTTCATTATTATTAGAATCTAACCCATTTTCAAAATATTCGTTTCCGTAAAAATTATTGTTTGGTATTATTTGAGTTAGATTTGTATTCCCATCTATTTCTTTTGCATTTATTGCTTCAGCAATGGGTAATATGTTATGGATGCTATCGAAAGAATTATTCTTTTCGAACCGTTTTCCAATTGAAATCGAGGCATTTCCATCTAGAATGATTTGAAGCGTTATTGTTAATAAAGAAATTCCTAAGGTAAGAAGCCCTAAAATCAGTATTTTATCTTTCAAGTTGTTCATCTTGAAGTCTCAATATGAAAGTAAGGTAAACAGAAATTTTTGGATAAAATATAAAAGGTACATTCCTGTTTTTTGATAAAATATTGGAAATCGAGTGATAGCGAGAGATTTTAAAGGATATATGTTTTGTATTGAAATGATATTATTACCATCTTTAACATTTCTAAGTTGATTGTTTTTGATAATTTGAAAAAGATAATTAAATAAGTTAGCATGTCTTTTTGATTTGAAAATCCAAAATGGAATATTAATTACATGCAGTTTTAACCGTTTTAGCTGGATAATTTTTAATACAATGTTTTCATATTGATGGTACTCAGCTTTCCATCTAATAAGACTCATTATATTATGACTGAAAAATATATATTAATATGATTTGATGAATAGTTAGTTATCTCTATATTGTAATATTTATCTACTCAAGTTGGTATTTGAAGTTAATTAAAATTCTTAAGTAAAACCATTTGGTTTAACAATTACAATTATTGTTTAAAATATTTAACTTAAATTTAATTTTTTCGAATCAAAAATAAGGTATTTTTCTCTTTACGATACATATAAAAATACTAATATTCTTCACTTTTAACAGAATAGCTAATTAACATAAACTAAAAATATGTCTAAAAAATCTAGAGATCATAATATTCTTTAAAATGAAGAAAATATTCTTTATACATTAAAAAATAAGACAAAATAGAAATTTAAATATATTTATTTTTTCTAGTGTATCATTTATTTTTTATCAGGTATTTCTACTATCAATTCTAACAAAATAACATGTATTATTTTGACTCATTTGATAGACAAAATAAAAGTCATAAATATACTATTTCCTAACTACTTAATTTTGTATCTTTTTATATGTCAACACTAACAAGAGATATTCAAAGAATAAAGTTGATAATCTGAAAAATAAAAATTGGAAATCAGATCATATTTTGCTCAGCTTCGGTATTATAGAGATTGTATTGATCCTGATCTTCACTAGTACGTCAATATTCGGAACTTGGTTGATAATTTTCTGGATATTCTTCGTAACTATCGGATCTAGGATAGTTTGGTGGGTGTGGGAATGGTTTACCTTGTGATTGAGGGAAGAATATTTCTTTGATACTGTCTGAGCAACCATAAGCTCCTGTCCAGCCTGGGCTGTTAAATTTGTTTGGTTCCTGCGCACCTTGTGCTTCTACGTTACAAAATATTGTTGTATCTTCGATTGGAACTGTACCTACATCAAAATAATTGATTTCGCCTCTTAAAGTATAACCATATATTCCTGGATCCACAACTTGTCTATTATAGAAAAGTCCTGGTGATCCAAATACAGCACTAATAGGTACATTCGATTCTATCTCATTCGCATCTTGAGGACTTTGTGCTGCATCAAAACTCTCTACATTTTTAAAGTAAAACTTGTCTGCAAAAAGTGTTGCAGTCCTTATAGGTAAAGTTGTAGCATCGTCAGATAGCTCAACTTCCAGATAATGTTTTCCATCCTCTATTCCAGGCAATTTACCAAAAGTAGGTTCATTAGTATGTCCTAATACTACCCTAATGGTGTTTACATCTGGTTGTCCTTCTGGTGGTGGTATTAAAAGACTGGCATGTGGTTTTGCTAAAGCTTCATTCATAGAAAAAGAGCTTGCAGAAAATATAACAATTCCAGCAAACAATACCAACATGGTTTCTGAAGACTTTGATAATTTCTTCATAGAAAACTCAATCAAATACAAGCATAAAAATACATTGGTACATTCGTCGAATAAAACAATTTCTTTACTGTACATTAGACAATTGACTGAAGAACATAATATTATAAGAGTAAAAACCTATAAAATTAAATTCTAAATTAAAAATATTGTAACAACTTTAGAATAATATGTATAGAATCATTAGTATTAAAATAATGTGGAGCATTCGTCGAATGTATCAAATATCTTTTATATTCTTTCAGATTCCTTCAAGGTAATGTTAGTAGCAAAACATAAAATATTTGCATTAGTTTTGGCGTCTCTTTTTAGTATAGGGTCTTTATCCTTGATGCCATTGAATGTAAATGCCAGTCATAGTTTTGAAGCAGGAGTAGAAGGAGATAATATACCAGATAACACACATGTTGATCTAAGTGGATTAACTTTACCTCCCTTAGGAGTTATGCCAATATATGATTCAAGTCCAAACTTTATATCTGGTCATTTTCTATACCGTGCATCTTGTGACCAAGATACACATGAACCCTTTGTATCTGTGATAGCAGGACATATAGACGAGTCGAATTCGAATACACATGTAGATTTTGTTCCACTATTTTATATTGACGCAGCCTCTACTGCCGGAAGTTGTGTATACCATGCACACATACCAGATCCTATTAATGGTGGTTCCCCAAGAAACACAGATATCGATTTGATAAATTTTTCTGGAGTGGATCAAACTTTTAATCCAGGGGATGCAGCAGATATGAATGTACAACGAGTATTAGGAAGTATTGGACAATTCTATGAAGGAAATGTTCAATTACCAGCTGATTTGGCAGGTGGGAATAATCCTATTTTCGACTTGAACCCACAACCATAAATATTCTCCATTTTTTCATAGAATATTTGTAATTTTTCCTTATAATATTTTTCTCTAATCTTTTCTTTTTAACAGTCGCTTCTGGTTACTTCTTTGTGTCTATATTATAGCTTAAGTTATGGGTATTGTTAGATGTATGCTCTTTTATTTAAAAACAATAAATGATTGAATATTTAATCAAGAGGTTTAGGAGATGGTCTTATGACATTTGTTAAACTACTTTTATCAAACTATTCCTTATAATTATATATTTTAGTGCAGTGACATTTACGCTTTTTTACATTGTTTTTTAAATTAAAAATATTATTATAAAATATTTAATATAAAACAATAATTATCAAATAGAATTAAATTATCTAGAAAATCTTTAAAAAGATAATTTAATATATATTCTTTATGTTTCTATTTATATTAGCGATCATGATTAGATAGTACATTCGTGAAATGTACTCTAATACTTTATTTAATAAACATTAAAGATAATGGAATCATAGCAGAAATGTCCACTCACGCAAATTCGAGTCAACCATTGTAGGATTTAGAACTTGTCCTACATTAAGAATATATACCTATTTGCACATATTTTATATTATTTCCTCAATACAAGTACATAATTTTTATTTATTTAACTAGTTTAATGGCTCTTAATTTAATCAGAAACAGCTATAGCTAAGACCATTCTATTTATAGTATGAATCAAATCAAATTTGAAAGAACTAGAACATCTAACTATATAGTAATGTATTCTCTTTATCTGTACTTTCTTGGTTTGAGTTTACGTAACACATCTAAAGCATTAGTAATATTTAGAGATGAAAAAAGAAGTTATGTTTATGTTTGGAATTGGATGCAAAGATTTGGTTCTTGTCAGATCTACAAACGAAAAAGAGTGACAGCCTTTATTATAGATGAAACAATAGTTCAGATATGACATAAACATTTCTGGTTATGGGTTTGTATTGAACCAATTCACAGTTCTATGCTTGGAATCTACATTTCTGAAGAGAGAAACATGCTTGTTGCTGAAAAATTCATCAGATCTCTTGTATCAAAGTATGGAAAACATACCATCTATACAGATGGTGGTACTTGTTATGATCAAGTATGCAATGTAATTGGATTAAAACACTATCTACATTCTTCAATAAAGAAAAGTTTGATGGAAAGAGTAAACCTGTACCTAAAAGACTGTATAATAAGTTTTGATGATTACTATCTATATAGACAATTTGAAAGTAATTTATTTCATGTTCATAACTGGATACAATTCTTTATTTCCATGTACAATGATATGGTAGTAAATAATAATCATGATTTTTTATTAAAGGAGGTGAATATTATCTTAAATTAACACGACCATTGAAATAGTCCATATTTTAATTTATTATGCTAGATATCTATTTATATATAATATAATAAATGAAAACATATAAAATTCATAATAGGAACTGAGATAATTGTAAATTAACACAATTTTACTATCTTTAAATTTTCAATAACCTAAATTTATAATTAATCGTTTTCTATATATAAACATATTATCTTTTATATTTTGTATTACAAATTAAATATTATTTCTAAAAATTAACGTATGAAGATATGTATATTTTACTAACAAACAATTGGAAAAAATATTTTACAATCGAAAAGGATTATTATAATAGTCACTTTACAAGATAACTTCAAGTCAGACAATCATTTTAATTAATCAAGTATGCTAAATTTGAACCTAGTCCAGATAAAGAATAAATGACTAGAAGATTATTATGCCTTTAGATTTAGTTAGTAATTTTTCGCTTACAATCGAGAGTTAAACTACGATATAATTATTCAAGAACATTCACGAAGATAATTCCAATTGAAAATATATAATAACAATAGAGGACGAATTATCGTCACCGATTTAAATGATATTTTCCTCGCTATACCAATGAATAAAAGCACAATATATTTCCTGTTTATTATTACAGGAATTTTTGCAACTGCGATAGCATATTCAAATGCAATATCAGATAATAATGCATACGGTAGTTCAGAAAAAAAATACAATGATCGAGAATATTACGGAGAAAAAGAGTACAGAGATTACGATAGAGATTATGGATATGAACATGATAAGGATGGAAAATATGGGAATGTATTTGTAACCAAAATGACAGGTGAAGATCAAATACCACCAAATGAGAGTCCAGCATTTGGATTTGCGAAAGTAACAAGTGAGAAAAATCCAGTTACATCTGACAAAGAGTTATGGTATAAAGTATCTTTGTTTGATGTTCCACGAGGAGATGATATAACTCAAATACATATTCACAAAATTACAAACCCTGATGGTACCGGTCCTCATATAGTAACCCTTTGTGGATTCATTCCCGAACTTGGATTCGCTCCTATATCATGTCCAGAAGGTCCAGGAGTAGTCGCCGCTGGAGCTCTAACAGATGAAAACATAGAACCAAATACTGCAGGTATTGAAACACTACAACAATTATTTAAAGCAATGAAAGCAGGAGAAACTTATGTCAATGTTCACAGCACAGACTTCGGTGGAGAAGGAGAAATTAGGGGAGTATTAGTTCCCAAATACTAACTTTTTTTGTTTTTCTAAATTTAAAGATATTAGGAATAAATAAAAATATTTGGTTTTTGTTGTCCAATAATATTCAGATTAATTATTTATACTTAAATTATTCTTATAACATTAGACTATAGCTTAATTCATTATTGTTTGCTTTTATGTATCAGTTTGATCTATTTTTTTGTTTATGTTTGTGTTTACAAAGCCATATATCTATTTTAAAGCATAATCTTTAGACCGACTTCAGTTTTCTGTGCTCTAAATTTCTTTGACAAGAGATCCTCTCCAAATACCCTTTTGTTTGCAGAAAATACTATTTCAGATATTCATCTTCTACCTGTATCTTTCAAATTCTTACATCCATTATATCCTAATTTTCTGATGTGTAGGTTTCCTCTTTACTTAATGCACAGCCTTATGATCTTTTAGACCTATTTTTTCTAACGATTATTGCTGGTTTTGCCTTAATCTTGCCAAGTATGTTAAAGTTATTTCTGTTATCATATGCTTTGTCTCTGTATACTTTGTCTATAGCATATTTTCTTGCTGCTTTCTTTACCATAAGATCAAACTTTTTAACATATACATTTCCTTTGGTTATCCTAATCGATACTACTTTGACTTCTCATCTACAAATATGTGTAGTTTTACCAACTCTTTCTTTTCACGTTTTCATTTATCTTATATGTAATAACCCTTCTTAAACTGTGAGACCTGAGGCATCAACAATAAGTGTTATAGGATCATCAGCATTAAAATCTGGATTTCCATTAGATGTATTTATTTTTAGAATTCGTCTCCTGATGGGTGTAAAGTGTATCTCTTCAATTCTTACAAACTCAACCCACGTACTATTCCCTGAACAATAGAATATGGAATCTTGAAACCGATCTTTAGGAATGTCAAAAACTGTATGTAATTATCAGAATACTGGAATAGTGCTCCCGCTTTGTCTTTATTCATGTTCTTTATTTATTCGTTGTATGATCTGATGAAATCTAAATCTAGTATAACACGTCCACGTTCTATCAATGATTCATTCTGGTTATACCATTATTTTTATGCTGGCATGTATTAGAATAAGTGATAGAAAATGATAACGATTACGCTAGAAACTATTATGACATATGTCATATAAGAAGGTTTTTGTCTAGGGTGCATATATATGATAATATTTTTATGACTACAACAATGAAGTAACAATAGTTTGATCACTCGCATCATGGTCTAACGCAAAATCATTTTAATTATTGATTACTCCATTATTATGTCTTAAAATAAATAATGGTATCCAATCATGTATATTAAATAAAATATACATATTTTTGTCTTTTGATCAATTTTGATAATAATGAACAAATCATGGAATTCAATCTTTCAAATAAGTATTTACTATTCTATGATTCTTTTTTGTAAATTGAAGAGTATAAGAGTTTCAATTCCATTAAGTTAAATGCTTAACCATACCACGTATCTCCATCTGCATAGACAATAAGTTCTTCAAAATTAGCAACTGATTATCCAATGAATTTTAAGGGAAAAGAATTTTTTATTATTGAGATCCGAATTCTGTGTATATAATTGTAGATTTTTTCAATACAAAAATTCACAATCAATGCATGTTTACTATCTGAATAATTGTTTCATCTATTATAATGGTTGTAATTCTTTTTCGTTTGTAAATTTAATATACCTATTAGCATAACTATGCTCACAATTATTATAATCATCAAAACCATAAAAATATGTATTTTGTAATCGATCCTGGACTAGATGGTATAGAAACTTCTCTTAGAATTTAATTCGAAACTTCAACACTATATATCTCTAAATATTATCAATTCTTGAAATTTATTACCCAAACTCATACCAAGAAAAAAAGTATAGAACAATATAATTAGGCTGTATATTTTTTTAATATTCAATTTTGTTCATGTCATATTTATAGCATTATGATCTATGTATTTTACCGCCTGAATTAAAATCTATGAAAATCTCTATCTGTATCAGGTCATCATTATGTTCCTGTTAACCGTGATTTTCTATTATTATTCATAATATTAAATGGTATCGAAAATAGCCTATGCTAGATATGCTACTTTCAATTCTTTTTTATTTTCATTAGCTATTATTTCCTTTTTTATTTCGGCTTACAGACGGAAAACATCTTTTCACCTTCTTTATGAGATAGTATTATAGCCGCTCAGATATTAGTTCAGCTAGAGACGTACTCTCATACGGCATATATTAAGATTGAATCTAGCCTGTATACAAAAGAGAAGAATATACCAAAGATTTTCATATTGTAAGATCCCGATTTACTATATATTTGTACACCATAATGATTCTAGAATTTCTCTACATATAGGTGGTTTATTTTCAGATATCCAAAATTATATTTGATTTTCTATAGATAACCAAATTCACTCAGGACCATCCTCTTTATTATTTGTGTTAATGTTACTCTACTATTAAATTTAAGTTTAAATTATTATCTGAATCTCTGATGTATCATACTAATTGTTAGACTATTTTCAATATTACTGAAGCGTATGACTATTAAATACATCTGTTAAAATATATAAGAAAAGAGATCTCCAGAAAACAAATTCTATTTAAAGTGATTGTCTTTCTTAGTTATTCGCAAATTTCCTTTTCTAAAAATAAAGACGATCTTTTGAACTCTAACATACATTACTTATTAAAAGATAATATAATTTTATATAATAAAAATTAAAATGATTTTTAATACAGCTATGTTTATGGATATATATTGGAAAGCGTACTTCCAGCGTCGTACGAGAAGGACAGAGCTGAAGCTGCATTTGAACTACTTTTGCGTCATAGAAGTAGCGAACTTAAACAGATTGCAAATGATATAAGTTATCCTACATCTGGAGAAAACTGGCAGGAAAAGATTCTTGTATTTTGTCTTGATATTGATAAATGTTTCCTTGATCTATCTCAAGATACTATAAAGGATCACGAGGTATTCAAATGTATGAAGTTAATGAAACTATTAGTAAAAAATAGATCGAATATTGAGATTCAGAAAGTGCAAAATTTAGCCTATACCATAGCGGAAGATTTCAAGTCATTTTATGAAAGACAATCTTAAATACTCCTTATCTGTTATTTTAATAAAATAAATTTTAAGAAAAAGTAAAAAATATTTGATTTTAATCCATCTTAGTTATCAAGTACAGGAATAAGTTCGGATTTGCATTTTTTGCATTGGGAAATTTCAAAGTTATTTTCATCGGTCTTTACAACTACATATTCATTACATTTATCACAATACATTATTGATTGTGTATTTCCAAATTCCATTAATTATAATATGGTATTCTTTCTATTAAGTATGCCTATAAAAAAATGTATTGTACATATACAAACAATATAGAGTTTTAATGTGTCTCCTAACTGTGTAGTCAACTAAATAGTGGCATATAAAGAAGTGTGCAGTAAAATGAACATTAGTACAATTATAGAAAGTGATAATATACTTTTTGGTCTAAAGTTTAAAAAAAAGGTAAAAATGTTAGTTTTTCTCTTACTACCGGCTTTTAGAAACACCTAGCAAGAAGGCAGTTGAAAAACATCAATGCAAAATAAATATAAAATGTGATCGGATAACTGAAGTATACAAGGTAAAATGGATATTTTATATTAGTCCAATACTATCCAGTGCAACCTTCTTTAGGAACTTGCCAACCTCTTCATTACTGTTACTTGTTAGAATATCACTAGCGTACTGAAACATAAAAAATGAAATATTGAATAATTAAAATTAGTTAATTAATTAATTAATTCTTGTTATTTTGATAAAAATAAATAATATTTTTAGTATTAGATACTTGAATTATTTCTAGTTGCTATTGACTGCCAAAACCAAAACATACGCCTATTATTAGCAACTCCAGAAAAAACATAGTTGTAAGATTATAAGAATGGCGATAATTATATAAAAAAACACCATATTGAAGATAATCCCAAGAATCTGGAATCGATTCTTCATTTAATTCTTCAAAGTCCAAATTTTTTAACAAGTTTAGTGCGCTATCCAATAATCTTTCTTTATCTACTCCTTCAAATAATTTATCTTCAATCTCTTGAAGTTGTTCTATATCTAGTCCCTCCAAAATTCCTCTAATTACTCCAGGAGTATCTATAGAAAAAGACAAATCATCAGATCCTCTATTTGTTTCCTATAAAGTATTTTTATCATATTGGTTTTGATAATAATCATCTATTTCTTCCTCTAGGCTTGCAAAGGCTTGACCTTTCAATACTCCTGAGGATGCAGTAAATAGTACACTGAAAGTCAAAACAATACCTAAGGGTATGGTATGATACTTCATTATTGGTAAAATATAAAATTAAATATATTTTAAATCGGTTTGGATGCTATTAACTATCATAAACATCGTACAATTTAAGTTGAATAAATTATAATCAAATGTTAGTTTTGTTATTTAGTATGTATAAAATATAGTTATTCTATAAAATTATAAAATTATAAAATAGAATTGCTTTTTTTGTTAATAATAGACACTAATTATTAGGTATAGAAAATATAATGGTTAAACGAAAAAGGTTACTAGTTGTTTCCTATAATCCCTTCTAAGTGTAATTGATTCTGCTTCAATCTTTCTATTTCTTTTATGTAGTCTTCGATGATTCTGGACTGCTTCTCATAGGTCTCTTCCATGAATGGGATAGTATCACGCCACTCTAACCACTGATCAAATATTTTGCTGATAAAGGCGTCAATTGTATCATGTCTTCCTTTCAACATTACTACTTTTTTATCCAATTCGAATGATACGGCCTTGGTTGTTTTGTGTACTAGTCTTTTGTTACCATGAAGTCTATCTATTTTTATTATTCATCTTCTTCTTCAGTGTCAATTTTATAATATTGGAAATCAGTTTTACCACAATTAATACACTCGTACTCTACTACAATTGTGTCTTTATCAATTAGTTCTGTATAGTCTACGCTTTCCCATTCATGTCCTGTACAGTTTAGTGTAGACATTTTGCAATTCTCTTACTGCATCTTATTATTGAATCCCTTTTGAACAGCACCAAGAAGGTTATTGCTGGAATCGTTACTACCTTGGCTAGCGAGACAACCATGAAAGGTAAATAAAATAGTTCTGCTGACATTGTTACCACTTTAGTAGTCGTAGGCATCCTCTGTCCAGGACTGTCGCTTGTACTGTTCTGCGTCAATGTCTGCTTTCTCTAGTTCGTTTAGTGTTATGATAGATTCGTTCTTGTATTGGTCTACTATTAACTTGGATATTATGGGAGTAATCATTTCCCACTTCTTGGACTGACAGATTGGTAACTTCTTGTCTATCTGCTGGACCAGATTGAGCCTTTTTGCATAAAAACATGCCCAACAATGTTTACACATTTCTTTACTATTAGAATTGAAATCTGGATATGAACACCAGCAAGAACTTATGCTTTCAGAAGACTAAAATACGAATTTTACGTAATAGAATTTATCGGAGTTAGTCTCTGATTCGACATAAGAAGGAGTATCGTCGAAACATTGTCCAAAAACTCTGCTGAGAAGTGCCAACGTTCGACCGCGGCACTCTCGCAGAATCCTATTTTCTTCATTAACTAATTTGTTTGAAACAATTGTTGTTGTTTTATATACATTGTATACATTATCTACATTATAAATGTATACTCCATATACATTGCATACGGTTAAATATAAGTATCGTTATAATTATCGGTATATGGAATATACATTATTGTCTTCCACTATGCGAATAAATTATGAAACTAAAAGAGAACTTGTCAAAATTGGTGCAGAATTAAGTATTAAAGACGGAACAGAAAGGTCAATGGAAGATGTTGTAAAGCACTTGATAGACGTTTATAAAAAAGCCAAGAAATGATTAAATCATCAATCACTAATTCCAGGCAATGTAATTATGGATGTGGTACTCAAATCTATTGGAATGCTTCCAAGAAAGCATTCGTAGAAGTTGAAACTGGTAACAAATACTTTAGCCAGGCTAGAAAAGCCTCTAATACTTTCCCTAAACGCCTTATGGAAAGGTCAAAAACTAATAGGCCTACATTCACAACAGGAACTGGGAAACCATTGCTAAAGCATTCTGATTCTATCCAAGTCCTAAAAGGTTGAGCAAGAAGTTACAAAACAGTATGAAAGGTTATCTGATATTGTAGCAGAGTTAGGAGGTAAGATTCATGGTTTTCAATCTCACTACATTAACAATTCAGAATTAAGGATTATTGTATATTATGAAGTTCCGGGTACTGGTTCAGAACAAGGAATGGAACTGGTAAAATCTAGAGTCAATCAAACTTAATAAAAACCTGATAAAATTATAGTTTCCATAGAAATATTAATTAATACAATAATAATCAGCCCATACCCAGAACGGATTATGGCGTAACCGTTCTATTGAGGTTTGGGATTTGGGCTGAATATGAAAGATGGTTGTTGTATGTATGTATGGTTATTACTTCTTTTGACTTTTGATACGAGTTTTATTATACTCGCTAAATCTCTAAAAATCAGTTCGCTTTTTCAGTTATCGTGTCAACATATTATAACCTAGTTGTCAATACCTATTCTCCATACTTTGGAGTAATTCGTCAATTGGTCTTTTGCAGCTACGATTTTCACTTCCTTCCCTACTTCCCTACTTTGGTTCACACTGCTACTAGAAGCGAATAAAAAATGTTAAGAGGTTGAATTAGTTCCAGGTATTTCTGGATTTGTAGTCTGATTCATATCACGTCCAACCATTGTTGCATTTCCTGCTTCTGCTGCTTCATCGACATCTATATCGGTAATTATATTTGTTGCCATAGCATTTTGAGAAGGAACCGCTGCGATAACCAACATAGACGCTATTGCTACTACTATCAACATTCCAAATATCTTTGGATTACTCAAATCTTCTTTTTGATTGTTTGTCAAGTTCAAAGAAAGATCTTACAGTACGTTATATACTTTTATTGTTACCATCATTTTTCTGCTAATCTAATTCTATTTCTGATTGAAGTAGTAGTAAAATAGTAGGTAGTAATATCAACCCATACCCAGAACTACTTCTGGCAAAACTACTCTATGAAGCATCCGGGTTGGGCTGATATATGAGTGATGTTTGTACGTTGGTTGGTTGGTTGCTAGTGTGCGATATTCCTATTCATTCGCTACGAGATTGTCGGTAACCTATCTCGCAAGATGTTTGAATGTCATTATAATTTATCTGAGGTTCTATCAACATGTTAGAACTTGGTTGTCAACTTGATTTTTATTGGTGAATATTCAGAACACCATTGAGAACACGTTAGTTAGTTGATTGAGTTGAATAACCTTAGTATCTTAAAATAGTAGTAATATATTGAATAGAGGCATGCATTCCAAGGTTTTACGTATTGTTGCCATTATAGTCTTGTTGGCTATGGCTGTTATAGGTTTGGTCGTGATAGCAATCGCAGCTACTGAAGTAGATGCTAAATTGTACATGGACGAGACTGGAGTATACATGGATCAAGACAGTTATGAAGATAGAGTTTTAACATGTTCAATTATTCAACAGAAAGGAATGGAGCATGAAGGAATGGTTAAGAATGGTCCAGAAGTGGATTGTACTGATTATGTTCTTACTGAACATGGTTTGAAGGATGTCATTAAATGGGCTATTGTTTGATTGCAATTAATTAACTGATTAGCTAACTATTGAACTGTATCCCTTTGGCATAAATGGTTTGACCGCACTGGCTAATACTTTTCCATTTGCCAACTGCAGTGTTATGTTCTGAGATCCTTCGAAAATTCCTGTCAGGTTGCCAGAAGCGCCACCACCACACCACACCACCGGCGGTAAGGTCGCCTAAGGATGCAATCTTTCGTTCTGCTAGACTTGAACCTGGAATTCTGAAGTTTAGATCTGCGCCATGGAATGGGCTATGGGGTTCATTTGAATCTAATAACGTAACAGTTACTAATTCATGTTTTAAGATTTTTATTGGTCTCGCTTTTGAGGATATGCCAGTGTTATGAGTATTGCAGATTTAATTAATTGAGCTATATTTTCTATTTTGTTGCTAGACAATTAAAAAAATATAGAGATTGGAATTAACCTATCGTAGTTTTTTTTATGTTATGAAACTAGATAAGATTTCTTATTATTCAAGAGATCTAGTTTATTACATCATATTTTTATTGACCTCAAAAAAGAGGAATTGTTTTAGTCAGCGATTCTTTCAATTGGTCAAGGACCTAGAATTATTTGGTCGCACTGGGCTATTATATTGGTTTGAGGTATTAGCACGGGGTTAAATCCTTGTGGACACTGTAGGAGTGGTGTTATACACTGTTGTGTACTGGGATCATATGTTGTTCCATCTGGACAAGCATTGACTGGTGTAAATTCACATTGACCTGTAGATGTATTCAATGTTGAACCAGTAGGACATGAGGGATCCTGTGATGTTATACACTGTTGTGTACTAGGATCATATGTTGTTCCATCTGGACAAGCATTGACTGGTGTAAATTCACATTGACCTGTAGATGTATTCAATGTTGAACCAGTAGGACATGGTGGTACTGGTATGGTACATAATCTTGGAAATGTTGTTCCTGGTGCCAATGTTCCACCTGCATTCGTACAGGCAGTTGCTTGTGCAGCGTTATTTGCATTTCTTGTACAATTATTTGGAGGTGAAAACGTAGTAGATCCTAAACCTGGAACATTAGGACATGCGTTCACCGAAGCCATGGTACATTCTCCGGTATCCGTGTTCAATGTAAAGCCATCCGGACATGTTGCTGGATCTGCTTGTTCACATTGTTGGGTATTAGTGTTAAATGTATACCCATCTTCACATGAATTAACTGGATCCTGTGTACATTCTCCGGTATCCGTGTTCAATGTAAAGCCATTCGGACATTCTGCAGCAGAGGGCGTATTAGGACCTACACATATCCCCACTCCATCTGTAACAGTAAAATCTGTTCCTGGTGGACATGGAAAATCAGTTTGTGGTGGAGGATTAGTTTGTGGTCCTGCTTCTGTTGTTACTACTACCTTGTTATGCTTATTTTTACAGAAATTTACTATATTCTCATTAATGTCATTCCGTTTATTTTCTTCGTTACCTAACCATTGACTGTCTTGTTGGCCTGTGCCATAATTGTCGTTAGCCAGTCCATTAAGCATATCTTCTCCTGCCCCTTGACCAGCAGCACTATCAACGCCATTGATTATGATGTTGTTACATTTTACTTTCTGAAGATTAACCTCTGAAGATTTTTTTTTGTCATAGTCTTTTCCATAAGAGTTGTATGGTTGATTTTTATCGTAGTTGTATTGTGGTTCAGCAAAGGATGCTGGAATTCCCATAGAAATGGTAGTTCCAAACATCAATATGGTAGCAATCAAGAATATTGGTATAGTTCGTGATATATTCATGTACATAAAATAGGTTTAAAATATATCTGAGGTAGCAATGATATTTATCTACTATTTAGATATAGTATATTTGTATATTATTAAGACAAAATAATTGTTATATGGATTATTATATGGTATTTTTATAGAATATAATTAGAATAATATTGATTTTGATTAAATAACTAAAATTTGCGATTTTGCTCATTTTTATATCGTTCAGGGTTTAGTATCTGTTTTTGTTCGTTATTTAGTTGATTCCAGTAAATTGTTACTGGTCCATCTTCGTCATAGTGTCTAATTGGGATTGGATCTCCTACAGCTATTGATTCTACTTCTCCACCCTCGCCCTGTCGCCATATGGTGTTTGAGTGTCTATAGCCTACTATTTTACCACCTTCTTTGCCTACTCTTGCTCCCAATCCAACTCCAGAATTAACTATGTTAGCCATTTCTTTGATTGATTTGATTCCTTCTGTTTCTGCATTGTGTATAGTTAGTGCTAGGTGACTGGCAACATCTACGGCCCTGCCAGCATCTGCTGTTGAAGTATGTGGATCTGCTATCTTTCTATCTAGATTTATATACGAAGTTAATAATCTATTTTTTAGTAAGGTAAATTAGAAAGCCCAAGTGTTGTTATTTTTTTGTTCTTGATATTTCATATAACGTTCTTCTAGTTTGGGTTTATAGTTTTGTACGCTTCTAGGTGTAATCTTGAAATGATTTGCTATCTCTTCATTTGTCAATCCAAGTATTAACATATCAAATATCTTGTCCAATCTTCTTTCATAAAATACTCGTTCAGTTGCCATGATTTTATTTAATCACATACTGTTAATTAGAAAAACGGAAGTATTACGAATTTAAGCCATATAATCATCATATAAATTATTGTTGCCTAGATAGGAATTTGATAGTCTTTCATTTGTTGCCCTGTTGTTGAATCCATTATTAGTAGTGTTGTATTCATCAGTTGAAGCAGTCCTTACTCGTACTTTGGATTTGGTTCTTGGTTGTTGTACAGCACTAGCAGTCTGAATTGTTCTAGGTGGAATACTTTCAAAGATTTCTTTCAAGTAGTCTACACCAAACCCTTTGGATGCAAAGTTTAGTGCTTGATAATGTATCATAGATTCGTCGTCTATCTGATTCCTTATATGATTCTAGTCCGAGTCTGTGTACTTGCTTTTCCAATGATGCAATTCTAGCCTGTCTTTCTCTATATGGTTTTAGTTCTTCTTCCTGTCTTTGAATTATTGCGTCTAACTTGGCTATTTAAGTCCTGCAGTCTTAGCGCAAGTACTTGGTATCTGTCCTGATGGTGGAGGCCTTTTCCCTTCTGTTGAGCTGCCGGCTTGATTACCTGGACTGTTATTATTGTTATTAGGTGATTCTGTTTCTTCCTCTTCTACTGCAATAATCATTGTTTCTGTTAATAATTGGCATAATTGAGATCATTGTTCTTCTGGAAAACCCATTTTGTTTAAAACCTGTACACATTTATTATAAACTGCTTTTGCTTTGTTGATTTTATTACTGTCGTTTTCTTCAGTTGTTCCGACAGACTGCTGCTCTGTTGCTGCTTTATGGAATTTTATTGGGTATCTTCCAAAGTTTGCTGTGACCTGTACAGTTGATGATAATTTATTGTTGATTTGTTTGTTTCTAACTTCTACATTTCCGATTGCGAAATGTTTAAACGCTGGTTCAATGACTTTCTTGCTATTCATGAATAATAATTTTTAGTGACTTAACGGATTTATTTTTTAATAATTATTTGATCTAATAGTTGGTTACCAACTACCTATTTATCTACAAATTTGACATCATATTTCTGTTGTAGATCTGGACGATCTTTTATCAAGACAAACCAATTTTTATGAATATCCTCTTTCATTTCCCTTTCTAGTTTTTCAGAATCTGATTCGGGTTTAGGATTTTCATCTGGATAGATTGCATAATGTTCTCCTTTTCCATTTGCTTCCTTTATCTTCTTAAATAACGTTTGACGTTCTAGATTGTCTATTTCTTCATACTTATCAAACATTTGTAAAACCAAATCTTCTAACGATTTTGGTTTCTTGTCTATGACATAATTCTGGTACTCATTCTTTTCATTCAACTCTTTAACTTTCTTGGATAGTCTGAATTCTTGTTTACTGTTAATGCGTATACAACTTTAGGAGATTCAGTTAGTATTTTTTGATCGGTTGTTCTGTAATAATGTATGTCCAATCCTAACGATGATTTATGACCCATTAAGGTTTCTTTGACGTAGTGGTTCATGCCTGCTTCTATGCATCTTGTATTGAACCTTTTACGGAAGACATGGACTCTGGGAACTGCTTTCTTATCTTGTCATATCTGAGCATCACGTTCTTGAGAGAATATACCGGCTTTGTATCTTTCTCTATCTAGTATTTTTTGTATTGCTTGTCTAGTTACAAAAGAATCTTTTGATCTTTTGATATGAAAAGATGTTGCTATGAATGGCCTTTGCTTGGGGAGGTTTTCTCTTTTCTTTTCTCTATAGTCGAGGTATAGTTTAATGGTAATCGCACATTCAGGTGTACAAAAAGTTATATAATGATAAGCAATCTCTTCAGAATATACGGATATTTTATAGATCTTATGTTCTTCTAAATAAGTCAATTCTCTAAGTTTTAGATCCGTTAAGGCGCCTACTCTCACTCCTGAACTCAATAGAGTCAGGATTATCGTTCTAACTCTAATATCGGAAAGCTCTTTCAACAAATGAAGTTCTTCCTCGGTATAAAGTCTATCGTCTACTGCTTTGGTAACTTTGCGATGGAATCGATGCAATTGTGTTCAGAACAAAAATTGTCTTTGGTTAACTTCATAAAATAATTTAATGGGTTTTAACATCATGGCAGTGTAAGAAACACTATTCTTTTTGGTACTTATGCTATAGATAATAAAATCTCTGAGTAGGTTGAAAGTATTGTTATTGTCTAGTTCTATGAGTTATTTGGTCATAATTGGATAGTTGGGAGAATTGCAGGAATAGTTTCAGGTGAGTGTATAAGTTGTTTTTGTGGTTTCGTTTATACTTGCGTTTAGGAAATTGTAATAAGCAGAATATTTAGAAATGTATCGAATTCCTTCAGTACTTTCGCTTTTCATTAAATATTTTATATCAAATTAGTGTATTTATAGTATATTTCTGTACCCTGTCAAACAACATAAAGTACAAAACAATTCTAAAGTTAATTTAATTTAATTAGTTCTTCCTTTTTTTAACTAAAAATTAGATAGAATGAAAAAATATCTGGGCTTATTCTGAACTATATCGTTTGGACAATTTTTGACGTTTCTGTTTTTTTGAAGAAAGTTTTTTCTTCATTCCTTCTATCATTTGATCGAATATAATAGTAAGATCAGTCCCGCTGTTAGAGTAGCTGAATCGTTTGTGCGTTGTAAAAATATTTACATCGATCTCGTATCTCTTAGTCTTTCCTCTTATACTTTTTAGTTTTATTCGGCATCTAGCCTCTTCAATATCTGGTAGCACTTTTTTCAAAAGTTTTACTATAGAATTAAATTTCGACTTTGCAAGCTCTGCTATAAATGGTTCATCAGGTAATCCGATGATGTATGCAGGAATATCTTCTTCCATTTTCTCTCCTAACAACATCATAATATCTCTGTGGGTTATAATCCCCTGTAGCTCCTCACCTTGTGTAACTAGAATATAAGTTGAATTAGTTTGATTTAATAATTTTATGCAAGAAGTAACATTCTCTTGGACATTTATTGTAAACATATTTTTTTCCACAATACTCTTTATTGGAAAACTTAATAATCTGCTTCCATGATTTTCCGAACCTAACATGGTTTTAATTATACTAGCAGAGGTGATTATACCTGAAAGCTGCTTGTCTAAAACTGGCAAATGATCTATTCTATGTCTTATCATTTTATTTTTTGCTGACGAAAGAGAATCATTAATTTCAAGTGTCATAGGAGAAGGAGTCATGATTCTTGAACATGGAATATTCAGATCCAATCTTCCAAGTGCATTAACGATACCTACAGAAGTTATTTGTCCCACTATTTTTTTGTCTTCAAAAACAGGTAGTGATCTTGCTCGATTATAACTCATAATCCGACTCGCTTCAGCGATTGTACTATTTTTTGATAGCCAAACTCCATTTTTTCCTATATTAGATATTTTTTGTGAAAAGAGATCGTGTGTAGATAGAATATCTGACAAATTGACCCCAATGACTTTATTTTTGTCATCTGCTAGATAATATCCTTCATATTTCCTTTTTTTTATAAGTAGGTTTGCGATTTTAGATATGTTATCATTTGGATTTATAACTATAGCATCCTCTAGTATCTCTCCAATTTTTTTTCTTCCAAATTCACTTAAAGATTTTAATTTTGCGGGCAAATGTAAATCTTAATAAAAATTAAGAGAATAAATAGATTTTTAATAAAAGTTGTAATTAGGGTTTTCATTGATATCTACTAACTGTTATTAAAACAGATAGATCGTTTTATAGAAAATTTGATATTGTTATATCCAGCATACTAGATGTAACCTAAAATAAAGATACAATCTATCAAAATAGCCTATTATCACTATGGTACAGAAATAATAAAGATTATACTCTTCAAATATTGAGTTGGAAAAAATTTCAGTTACAAGATCAGAATAGCATAAAGATAATGTTTAGGAAAAGTGATTGATAATTTTGGATATTTTTAATTAAACTTATAACAAACGATATATATTTTTAAATAAAATGATTTATTTAATATCACAAAAAATTTCCGAATAAATTATAAATATGAAATTACAAATAGCGCAGACGCACAGGTTATAGTAAATATCCAGGCGATTTTGTTCCAATTGAATATTTTTAGGCCGTCAAGTACCCCAAACGGGAGTAAATTAAAAATACATATCCACGCATTAAAGCTAGCTCCAACTGCAAAATAATTGTGATAAGGGAATAAATACGATAAGAAAAGAAATGAAAAACCCATTACTAGATTAGTTAGAGGGCCTATCAATGCAACTCTTCCGAATTTACTACGTGTTAAATCTCCTATAATTACCGCACCTGGAGCAATGAACTTGAAAGGAATGAAAGGTATAGCAGAGATTGCAGTTATCATTAGTCCAGAAATTTCAGCCCTAAATTCTGCCCAGCTCCCGTATAATTGTGCTAATATCTTATGCGCAAGTTCATGAACTAAAAACGCTCCAATGAAAATTAAAATAAATTCTATAGATACATGTCTATAATTTGTAAGAGATAAGCCAACTAACGTGACAAGTACAGTAGCTATTCCTAAATGAAGTAATTCCGCTCTGGAGGATTTGATATAAAATAATTTAAACAAAATGGAATTATTATAATTAGGTTGTTGGTTAGAACTCATCTGTTTTCTTTTTGTAGTATAGCTATTCAAGAATGGACATGCATGATTCATTGGAAGTCTATGCAGTGAGCAATAGCTTTCTTTACAGAAATTACAAGTAAATGATAGATCATTGTCAACACCACAAATAAAGCACTTCATGTTATTGATTATAAATTATAAAATGTATCGATAAATATTAAATCGTTTGGAATATCTAAAATATCCAAAATCCGTAATTTAAATATCCAATTTTAACTTGAAAATCCTAGAAATCGAGTTATTTATTTATTATATCTATTGATTGATAGAGTAATGGAGACTACAAACATAGAAAGGTTTCAAAATAGACCTAAAAATTCGATAAAATTGCTTGCTTTTCTTGAGGCAAAAAAAGGAAAAGGTGATGAATTGTGGAAAATTTTACAAGAATTGATCGAACCTACTCTTGCAGAACCTGGAAATATAGCATATGTTCCCCATAGGTCTGTAGACAATCCCGATAGTTTTATGTTTGATGAAATATGGCGAGATCAGAATGCTATAGATTTGCACTTTAAACAACCACATATGCACAATTTGGAAGAAAAGTTAAATCCAATATTAGAAAAGCCTTTAGAAATAAGAATGTACTCAGAATTGAATAGGAATTAATTGAGTTAGAAAAATCGTTGTGTGTATTTTTTCGAATAGGCTAACAGTTAATTTTAATAATCTATGAATTAATAAATGAATTAATAAAAATTTGATGTGCTCTGAGTCAGAGTAACTAATTTGATATTTGATAATTTTATTGAGTCTATCTTTAGTGATTTATGCGCAGGGATTCCTACTAGTTCGGGTGATAATGGGATTAAATTACGCTTTTTATCAGAATTTGAAAAGCAATTACATTCTCGAACTATAAAATCTTGTATAAAGTTACAAAAAACACTAGGAAAGATGAGAACTGCCAAATAACGTAGAAAAAGCCTGACACCAGATAAGCACAGTATTATATTTATCAAGATTTGTATCAATTGGAATAGGATAATTCTGGTTTCCTAGATTGCCTTTCAATCGGCCCAAACTAACATAATCTTCAGCATTTGTATCAGTAGCGAGATATACATAGAGATCAGGTCCATTGGTTACATCAAGATTTTCAAATCTTAATACTGGACCATCTGAGGTTTGCAATATCTTTACCTGTCCTGATGCCATATGGAAACCATCCCCAGCATCTATTAAATTTCCTGTCATGGTATTGTTTTTATTAGTTACACTCACCATTTCTTCTTTAACAGTAATATTATTTCTTGCAAATGTTTCCATTATATTGCCTTTTTCTTCTTCTGTCATATTTTCTCCCACTTTCATTCGATCCTCCTCACTTAATCCCATAAATGTTTCAAAATCTATACTTTGTATTGGTAGTGGTTCATCTATTGCAGTATTGATAAATAGAGGAGAAATTGTGTAAATTCCAAATGCTATTCCAACAATTACAACTACGCTTATAATTACTTTATATGTATTATTCAAAGGTTAAATTTAGAAAACAATTTCTTGCTTTTTAACTTTTAATATTTTCCTCAATTTTCCTAATAGTCATTGATCTGCTATATAAAATTCTATAATACTCCATATCCATTCTAAAAAATTTCAATTTATAAAACTTCAAATGTGGTTACGTATTTTTGTAAAAAATTTAATTTAAAAAACAGATAAGATTTGAAAATTATCATAAGACATAACTTCTACCGTAGATTTTTGTTATTTTGTTCATATTTTAACAAAGTGAACAATTGCATTACATAACATTTGAACAAGGAGTAATAATTATTTTTTTTAATTATCTTGGAAATTTCAAAACCGTTATTTCTATACATAATTTGTTGAATTTCCTTTTAATTAATATTTGAATGAGGATTTTTAATTGTTATTACATTATATTGACAAACATAAAAAGGATTTTTTACCCACCTTTCGTTTACAATTACAGTTTAGGGAATCTTCATTGAGCAATCTCTCCTCTAAGCCTATTAACCTGAATCGGTTGGGATTATTTCTGAATCACTTGTGACTATTTCCCAATATTTTTGTAATATGTAAATCAGATATTTCTTACTCTATATCTTGGAATAATTGATTGCCTAGAATTGATGTTTCAACTTTTACTTTGAACAATCAATCATTTATTCGATAGTTAAAATGTCACGCATACAACTGTTGGATACCTTTTTTTGGATATCTTGTTCAAGGCAAGCATTAAAGGATAAATCCGCACCATAGGCTCTTTTTCATAAAGTAAATAAAATTTTGTTTGGAATACGAATTTTGTTAAATGCTTTCTAGCAAACGAAAGTTTTTCCTATCCATAAATTTTATTGTAACCCAAGTGAATAAAGCCAAGATCTAAACATAAAATTTATTTTAAGAACGACTAAGTATATTTTTAATATTTTTAAATATTCATAATTAAATATGTACGGGCATATTTCTAGTGGTAAGTTCAACAATAAGCACAGGAAGAAAAATTCTTGTAATAATTTATTAAAAAAATAACGGCTTTTTTCAAGTTAGTATATAGTTAGTAGTTTATAATCTATCGCTTACTATATGAACTATATCAACAGTCTTAATTAACATGATCATGGTATTTAGAGAATATGAATGAAAAATCAATATTATTATTTGAAAAGGTTAATTCGAATAACATGTTTTATAAAAGGGAATTATGCAGATTTGTTTTTTGTAATTCATGTTTTTGGATTGCAACATTACTCAAAGATATTATGAATATCGTTCAGTGTCCAGAATGTAATAGCCGTGAATTATTTGTAAATCAGATATTTAAAAAAATGATGTAACTGGCTTTGTAGAAACCATCATAGCTAACAACATTCTACAGTTAATTATTGAATAAACAACAATCTAAATACGTTAGATTGGCAGATCAGTTATTTCGTATATTAAAACATTGTAGAATTCCACTATATCATCATAGAAAGAGTAATCACATCTATACTGTATGGCAACACATGGTATTAGTTACAATAAGACAGTATGAAGGCAAGAGTTATAGAATGTTTACAGATTGGCTTGTTGAAGCATATTATCTAAGATTATTTCTACAACTATCCAAGATACCACACTATACAACCCTACAGAAATTTACAGATAGAATCAACCTGATGATGCTTGACAGAATAATATCTTCATTTATCCTCTTCTCTGGTACGAGACACATATTTGCTCGCATAGATGCAACAGGATTTAAAATAACATTTGCATCCGAGTACTATACCAGTAGAGCAAAACTACGTAAGAAATATGCTAAACTATCAATTGGAGCAGATGTTCTTAAACAGGTAATCTGCAATATAAAGATAAGACGAGCTCCAACAAGACATGATAATGTAGATTTTAATGAAATGATAACAAAAATATCAAAAATAAAAAAAATTGTCTATAGTTGTTGCAGATAAAGCATATGACATTGAAGATAACCATGTACTTGTAAGAGAGAAACTCCATGGATTGAGTATCATCCCTCCTAGATATGAACAAGTACCAGTATGGAAAACTCGTGGTAAATATAGAAAGAAGATGAAACATGGGTACAACAAGATTCTATACAATCAAAGAAACAAGGATGAGACTATTGTATCTGTCATAAAAAGACTGTTTGGAGAACATATCTCATCTACACTTGTAAGAATGCAGAACAGAGAATTGGCATTTATGTGTATCGCATACAATACTCACAGAATGCTGAAGTTGGTTGTTGTTATGGTGATGGTTTCTACACAGCCATGTAACTATATTTTTCCTATAGAAAAGAGTCATGGATAGAATGTAACTAGAACTCGGAGATCCTTATGTGGTAAGGTCATCAAATCTAATAAGAAAATCGAAAAAATTACTTAAAAGTTATTAGGCATTATTGTTGCCATAAAAGAAATATCATGTTCCTCTAACTATTCGGCTGTTGTCTACTATTTTCTGAATATATTCTAATTGGTTATCTGTAATCAATATGTCAGTTTCACTTAAATTATCATTGTCTTCTATGCGTGTACTACCTCGTGGAAGATCCTCTAATACTTCTACTCCCATTGATTCTTCATTGTTGGTTTGTTTATCGAAGGAATTTTGATACACTGTATGAGTGCTATTTGCTAAAGTCGACTGGTCATTAATGAAAAAAGCTATTAAATTTTCTGGTAAATCTGAAAACAATGTATGAGGTTGTTGGGCTTTTACTGCGAAATTTGAAGAAATCAAGTACAAAGAGAGGACAATTAAACAACCAAATAAGAATAAAGCCAAAAATTTGATGTTATAAATCTTACTCTTCCCCCCATATTATGAAGGTCTTAATACTATATATAGATAAATTTTCGGAAAATTTTTCACGAATATTTTTTCTTTTTACATTTTATAGATTTTATTTAACAAATAGTTCTAGAGATTACTAAAAATGATAAAAAAGATGTTATTTTTGTAAAAATATCGCTAAACCATGTATTTTGATTAATTATCTTGAAAAACTCCTCTCCTTTGAAATAATTCTGCCTACGTACAAGAATCAATAATTTGTTATTATCTGCTTTTCAAAGTAAAAATGACTAGAAAGATGCTGTTAAAAAAAATCTAATAGATCTATTATTATTTGAATAAAAAAAGTAAATATATAGATAAATCAGAGGTAAATAAAAAATCAACCAATAGACCAATCACAAATAGACAACATCTTCTAAAATTTTACTCAGAATACTAACTTAATTTTAAATGAATTATCAATTCCAAATAGTTTTGCTTAATTTTTAAGACATACCACAAGTATTCAACTTTCACTCCATATTTTTCAAAACCAAATTAGTTCAATAAATAACAAATTTATTTACTCCTATGGCATCTAGATATGGTTTTGGTAAACCCATTTCTTCATAATTATAATAATAAACAAATCCCTTGATTTTACTGTTGTTTTTTAGATTTATTCCATTTGAATAAGCTGTCTGTTTCCAGAGTTTGAAACCTTCATCAAAGTTCTGTCCTTTTTCAGATTGTAAGCTTATATCAAGTCCTAAATGTTCTTTCCATAATTTCATACGAAATTGTTTTGCTAAGGGAGAAGATATTATGGATATATTGAATTCAGTTGAATCTCTAAATCCATTTTTGTCTAAATTTGCAGACCCGATTGTGATATATTTATCATCTACAATCATAAGTTTAGAATGGACATAAATTTGTTTGATTGCATTCAATTTATTTTTGTTCTGAGAAATAAGAGAAAAAATTCCCACTCTGTTGGGATCTGTATCTCTTATTCTCTTTAAATTTTTATTGATATCATTTATACTCATATGAGAAATTATACTTCTAATCATTCCTGGTAGATTTGGATTGAGGGGAGTTAATATGATCACTTTTAGTTTTTTATTTTCTTTTAGACAATTAATTAAAATGTTTGTTATGCTTTTATCTTGAAAACTGAATTGATTTTCAATATAAATATTCTTTTTAGCATTACTTATCAAATTTTTATAGTTTTCAAAAATTCCCTTTGAATTATCAAAGCCTTTCCATGTTCTCGATGCATAGCATTGATATGGACCTAATCTCTTTGTATTAAGGATTGGAATTTTTATTTTTTTCCTGGTCTGTTTCTTATCTTCAGAAATAGCATAATATAATCTTTGGTGGAAATGATAAATAAAATCTCTTAAAATTGGTCCTTCAACCATCAAATGGACATCATGCCAAGGTTCATCTTGAACTGTGTCCCTTAATGGATTAGAAAAAGTATGTTCACTTGTATCCCATTTTCCAAAAGTAAGATCGACTCCACCACAGAAAGCTATTTTTTTATCGATTAGTATCAATTTCTCATGATGACCAGAAATGAGTGTTGGTCCGCTGCTATCGTAAATAATCTGGATATTTTTAAGTTTATTTTTTTTAGTAAGCTTATTTAATTCATTTAATTTTATATTTCTTGGTTCCAAACCTTTCTTATTTTTGTTTGGTAATAATTTAATACCTTTATTAGGTTCCCATACAATAATTTTGATCTCTAGTCCAGCCCTTGCTTTATCAATCAAAAGATCTTGGAGTGTAGGAATTATTTTTGGATTTGAACTTTTATTACCATTTGATTTTACATTTTCTTTTTTGACTAAAAGTGGAGACTTTCTTTCAAAAGTTATACTAGGATCCATGTCATACAAGGCGAAATAAATACTTGAATTAGCTCCAGCAATTTTTTTAAAAATAAGATTAAAGGTTTCATAACCGTCGATTAAAATGTTTATTTTATTTCCAGTAGTAATTTCCCCAAATTTAGGACTTTTAGGCAATATTTATTTCTAATTTATTAATTTGTAATATAAGTTTAAGCATAGAATTACATTTTGAAATTATTATTTGTATATTTTAATAGTCAGATATACATAATAGATATTATAAAATCATTTGAAGTATCATATATGTTGAAATATTAAAAGATTCAAAATAAAAAAGAATATCTCATTACCGTTTACAAAGATAAAATTTTTATTATGTTCTATTATGATTTTTAGATATTTTTCTTGTATTTTAGAAGTCGATTTGATAATACATTTTTAAGTATAATTTTAACAGATAAAAAGTAATAACAAACTTTCTACTAAAAATTTTTAACAAGTAATAAATACTCCTAATTCTCGTTTGTGAAAGGGAGATATAACGTTATTTTTATTATTTGTCTTGTTTATAGTTTTATTGACTATTATAGTTTATAATAACGATATAGAACTAATATTTTCATTTGCAAATGCTCAAGATAATAGTAATAATTATCTAGTAAATAACTATATTAATGAAATCTGTCTTGATATCGATGTTGAGGATTCAAATTGTAACCAAAACAAGGATAACAAATATCATGATACTTCTAATGATGGGTATGGAGAAAAAGATGATAACAAATCTAACAATGATTTGCCCGAAAATAATTTTTATAATTTGGTTGCAAAAAGTAGGAATTATACAGAGCATGAAGATCTTAAACTTCCTCAAATATATCCAACGGCTCCTCAAGGTCAAATGTATAGATTGGATTCATCTAATCCCAATGATAAATTTCAGGTAGATGAAGAAAAAAATGATAATATTTTTACACATGAAAATAAAGATGGAAGTTGGAATGTAGAATATGGTACTGTTAGAATAGATATATTTACTCCAGATTCAGGAATACTGGATAAAAATCTAATATTGAAAAAAAATAGTAATGAAAGTATTGTTCAGAGCTGGAATTTTTCGGATTTAAGAAATTTAGGTTACTGGTATAAACCGAGTGATTGGAAAAATGTTGAATTTACTGTGATTTTTAAATTACTTAATTCTTCACGTTTTGACGGGGAGGAACATGATATTTCTTTAGTAACCAGGTCTATATCGCATAGCCAGAGTTATAAGGAAACCTTTGATGACTCTCTATTTTATTGTGGCGGATCGAGTTATCATAATAACATCTCCAATAAAGGTCATCTACAAATGAAAAAAGAAAAGTTTCATGCAGATTATGAAACGGATAGAAACAATCCTAATGTAACTTTAGGGAACCTCTATGATAAAATAATAGGATTTAAAGGGATTGTATATAACTTGAATAATACAGCGGTAAAACTTGAATCCTGGGTAGATACAGAAAACCAAGGCAAAGGACCTTACAAAAAGGTCCATGAAAAAATCGATAATGGAGATTGGGGGGAAAATATGAAAGTTTGTGGTGCTGAATTAGATGGAGAAGCAATTACATGGGGATCTCCTATGGTAATACTCAAAGCTGATGACTTTAAGTTTTATATTTATGATGTTCAAGTAAGGGAGATAATCCCCCCATCCTATCAGATTCATGCATTAGCAAAGGGATTGTAATGGAACAATTCTTTATCTTGGTAAATTTCCTTATTTCTTCAATAAGTTAAATTGTGATATTGGATTTTCATATCGAGATTTTAAATCGATTTTAAAAATAGACTCTGACTTTTGGTTTTTTAATCCAAAAATAGTAGCCATAAATACAAACTCACATTCAAATAATAACAGAAAGAAAAGCAATTGTTACAATGTGATACAATTACCATCTTTTAAGTATAACAGAAGCAATTAACACAAATTATTCGAAAATCCCTCCCGATAAGTAACATAGTTACACTTTGTTAGAAATGTATCTGTAAATTTAGGATTAATAATAATTAATTAGCAAATTCAAATATTGAAATAATATTGGTATTATCAATTATGATTTTTATAATATCCTAAAATCGAAATGAGAGTATAAGACAAGATGGTTTAATTTATACTAAAATTTTAGCTGAGTTTTGTTATTATATGAGATGGAAGATAAAAAAATTTTACAAAAGGATAAAATAACATTGTAGTTTACATGTTATGTTCTCAAATTTTCTATTTCTTTTTCCAATAATGAATCTTAGCGTAAGTAAATACTTTAAAAAGTATAATTACCTTTATTTAATTATTTCAACATATAAATTAGATATCCAAAAGAATGGAGAATTAAAATGATGTGTGATAAAATTAAAATACATCAAATGTCACTTTCATTTATACCTGTATTTCTAGTTTTATCGCTTTATTATATTTTTTTAGCATATCCGGTACAGAAATTGATAGAGTATTTGCAGTATCAAACAATAGTTCTGATAAAAAAGAGCAGGAAAAACTGATAGAACAGAATGCAACCCTTGGTTTTGGGAAATATAACTTTATTGCTGTTGGGGATTACTATTGTAATAAAGAAACTGAAAAAACTATTAAACAGATTCTTGCAATTAATCCAGAAATAATAATTACGACAGGAGATCACGTAAAAAATGCAAAGTCTGCAGATTGTTGGAAAAAAATATCTAAACCAATTAAAGACAAAATGCGCATAGCAATTGGAAATCACGATGCAGAATATTCTAGAATTTATAAAGAGATTACAGAATATCATAATTTGAAAAGTCCTTATTATTCACATGACTTTAACAATATTCATTTCATAAGTCTGTCCACTGAACACCAATATGAAGAGGGAAGCAAACAATATTCCTTTATTAAAAATGATTTAGAAGATGCTTCTAAAAATAAAAATATAGATTGGATAATTGTTCATAACCACAAACCTCTCTATTCAACAAATTAAGACAAAGATCTCGCAAAAGAGCTCAGGGAAATATATCATAAACTTTTTCAACAAAATAATGTAGACTTGGTAATTTCAAGCCATAACCAATATTATGAAAGAACATATCCTATATTATTTAACGACAAAGAATTGAAGAAAGATAAGAAAGATATCGAACCTATAATTGCAACAAAAAATAAGTCAGAATACCCCCCCCCCAACTGATGGAATCATATTTTTAACTGTTGGAACAGATGGGGACAAACTAGATAAAGTGAAAGAAAATCCTGATTATTATGTAATTCAGGAAAGTGAATATGGTTTCTTAAATGTTAAATCAGATAATAACGGTAAGAAACTTGTAGGAGAATTCCATACTAATAAAGGAGAGATTCTAGATACATTTACTTAATGAAACATAAATCATTAGAATTAGTAGTAATCTTATGGTCAAATCAATGTATCTGAAATTTTAGATATATTCTATATACATTTATGATGATCATGCCATCTGTCGTAATATCCTCATATAATAGATATATTAGCAATAATAGAAGGTTTTTAAATCTATTTCTTGTTTGATAGGTATTTATTGATGAAAAATTTGAATCATTATTATATTATAATAAAGAGAATCAGGTTAGTTGGTAAATTTGGGTATATGATGGTTTAGGTAAAATCCAAATCACCATATATTAAAAAGAAATATCTTTAGAAATATTTCACGCTATTTTGAAAAAATATCACAGTTTGTAAATTATTATAGTAATTTTATCTTTTTAACTATCTACTACAGTAAGCCACATCAAATTATAAATCCAAAGATTTACCTATGATTCATACATGTCAGAGTTCAAACCAACGACACTAGTATTCTATAGTAATTCAATATAAAATTATACCAAATTAGATAGAGAATTAGATTGCTTAGTCTATTTATATTATTATTCAATTTTTCATTTATATTATCCAAGTTAGATTCTGAATTACTGTAGTAATACCCTCTACAACTCATTTGCCTTGGTAGCTCAGCCTGGAAGAGCGTTTCCTTGGTAAGGAAAAGGTCGCGGGTCCAAATCCCGCTCAAGGCTATGATTTTGAGCATGAATTTCATTATTAGTATGGTGGGAATGTGTTGAGAGATTATCGGTGTTACTAAATACAGTAACAGCGTTACCAAATGCTGTAACATCTTTTATTGGTAATAATCCTCTCTGAACTAATAAAGGAAGTTCTATTTCATTAAAGATTTGTAATTTATCTTTGATATTTGTTTTAATTTTTCTTTTATAGCCATTAGAAATTGTCTTCGTACCGGTTAACCATTTTATTTCAGTATTAGTTAGTAAGGCTTTTCTCAATAACTAGATTATAGAATATCAAATTTTTAAGCTTTTACTATCCTGAGACAGACAATCTATATAGAATAATCCAGAATAAAGAGATAACAATTAACAAGCAATTGAATGTCTTTAAACCTTTTTTGAAAGATAATGAAAGAAATTTGCATAAGAACAAATTCTAGTTTTACAATTAAAATTGAGTTAACAAAGTTCATCGAGTTACATTTCTTACGACGAATGATAAGATAATTAGTGAAATAATGATTATAATATCTGGAATGTTTAATAATGTAAATGAATAAATTGAGAATTCTGGAGATAAGTTTAATATTCATATATTAATAACTATATATTGTACACATATAATTATTTGAAGTGTTTATAGATTAAAAAGTCTACCTCTCATTAACAGTTTTAGCCATATATTTTTAAAAGAGGCTCCATTAAGTATTAAAATAGATAAAATAATAAGAGATAAAATATTTGTCCGTAAGATCACCAAAGATAATACGAGTTTACATATTAATTTACCTTATGATCTTGTACGTCAACTAAAAAATCATCTTGATGATATATTAACAATAAGAGTTAATCCTGATCAGACGATAACAATAAAAAAAATAGATTTAGAAATGAAATAGAATATTACTTTTTGGAAGTTACATTTCAATCCTATAATAGTACGATTAAAACTATGGGAAAAATAGGCCTTCAAGGAGGGCTTTTTGTCTTTCAATCCTATAATAGTACGATTAAAACAAGTAGAACTGGCAGGTGAGAAATTCAATGCAGTAGAATTTCAATCCTATAGTAGTTCGATTAAAACTATATTAAAGCCAGTGTATTGACCCTGAACTGTCTTCTTTCAATCCTATAATAGTTCGATTAAAACTTGTGTTGTTTCCTTCTAATCTGTAGACTACTGTAACCTTTCAATCCTATAATAGTTCGATTAAAACTTCCATTGCTATTTAACATATTTGTTGGGCTTGATCCTTTCAATCCTAATATAGTTCGATTAAAACCGGTTCTGTTGGTATTATAGCTGCTGGTATTGAAGCCGTATTTCAATCCTATAATAGTTCGATTAAAACGATGTTAATGTTCTCCTATGTGGTGATTCTGCAAGATTTCAATCCTATAATAGTTCGATTCAAAATAATTGCGGTTGTTTAACATATTCTCCCGCTCCAGTATTTCAATCCTACAATAGCTCGCTTAAAACTCGACTGCGGGAGTTGGGCGTATCGCTGACAAGGTACTTTCAATCCTATCATAGTGCGATTAAAACAGAATCTCTGTCATACATTGAATTATTTTCTGTTTGCTTTCAATCCTATTATAGTGCGATTAAAACACAAGCCTGATAAAATACTAAGTCACTGCCACAATCCTTTCAATCCTATTATAGTGCGATTAAAACTTTTTCTTTTTCTCTTTCTCTTAGATAGTCGTTTTATCTCATATTGTGGATATTTTGATTCTACTTGTTTACAAATGGAATCAAATTCAGATAGTTCTAATCCAGTAAATGATCTAAACAATAATGGCTTTTTAGATAATCTATTGTAATTTAGCAAATCTATGAAATAACTACTAAAAAAGAGGAATATAGCTGTAAGCTCGTATATTGCACAATAGATCTAATATTGATCCCTTTTTCATTGAATCTATGTATCCATTTTCAAATATTGTTGTCATGATGATTTGTAATCATTATTATCTGAACTACTGTGAATTATTTATCAAAATAATTCTTGCACGATATCCTGATTCTGGATCATTGACAAGCAACCAATGAAGGTAAGTCATTTCTTCTTTGATTATTCCTCTGAGGTAGATATTCCACACAGGAGTAACATAGATATGATTTGCTAAAGCTGTTTTTCTAAAAATTCATTTGTCTAATTCAAAATTATTATTTTACATGTATCATTAGATCAAAAGTTATGATATTGTTAACGATGTTAACTTATCTTTAAATATAATATTTCAAATACTTTTATATAAGTTAATACAGAAATGGATACGAAAAAAAGTAAGTTAAAAGAAGCGTTGATTATAGCATCAATAATCATAGCTGCTATTTTCACAACTACCGCGTTCTCTAAAAATACCAGTCAAACTCTAGAATATGTCTTTGCAGAAAAATACTCTTCTGGATCAACTACTATGCCATCAGCATCTAATGTTACTATATTTAAAACAATTACTCCAGATCAAACAACCGACAAAGAATTCTGGATAAATACAGTACATTTCGATGGATTGACAAATATAAATCCTGGTGTAAAATGTGATACTTGTCCACAGAATACTCCAATACATCCAGCGGAGCAACCTCCTATAAATTCGACTATACCAACAGGAGGAGGATTCAGAGTAACAGAACCTAACAAAATAGGCGCTTGGGACTTTAGGTCATTTACATTTTCTCCATCTCAAATAATTGTTAACCAAGGTGATAAAGTTACTCTTCATTTCATAGGAGTGCAAGGAGCACATCATGAAATAAGTGTAGGTAAACTTGAACCATTTACACTACAACGAGGAATGATACACGATGTGAAATTCATAGCTAACAGTCCAGGAATCATTAATTATGTATGCCATGTACATTTACCTAACATGGTTGGTCAAATATTGGTATTACCTAAAGATAATATGTAAAAAGATATCGAAATAAAGTACAGCTACACCAGCAGCAAAAAATTATATTTGATATACGAAAAACAATAGATATCAAATATCATTTCGATTTTTTTGTAATAATAACAATTATTGTTAGTTTAGAGCCTATCCCAAAATTAACATCCTATAAACAATAAGACTATTTGCTAATTCTACAAGTAGTTCTCATCTTTCTTTTCATATCTTGTAAACAATTTCCTGTATCTGTTATGCCAAGAATTTGTTCTTTCTACAACCCATCTTCTTGCTAAATGATTTTTCTTCAATAATTTGTTTTCTTCTTCCTCTCTTCTATGACGTATATGTGGAATGTATCCTCTGTCGATGATTTCTTGTTCTACCTCTTTGGAATGATATGCTTTATCAAGACATAGATTTTGTTTATGTTTGTATTTGGATGGTAGTGGTCGTTTGATAATAATATTATCTATTGTGTTTATTGCAACAGTAACATCATGAGTATTGGCAGATGTTATAAAAGTAGATAGAGGAATACCGTCTTTATCTGTCCGAATATGTCTTTTGCTACCTAATTTACTCCTATCTGTAGGATTATGACCAGTCATCTCCCCCCCCTAAAGGTGATTTTATAGAGATACTATCAAGTGATTGCCAATTCCATTTGATTCCTATTTTTTTATCATATAATTTCAATAATCTGGTCCAAATTAGATCAAATATACCTAATCGCATCCATTCTTGAAATCTTCTATTGCAGGTTGAACCTGAACCATATTCTTTAGGTAACATTTTCCATTGACATCCTGTTCTCAATACAAATACTATACCATCAAAGACTTTTCTGTATGGAACAATTGGTCTTCCTATTGTATTCTGTGGTTTCTCATCTGGTAGAATATTTTTAATTTCACTCCATAAATCATCTGGAATATGTGTAATAGTTCTAAAGTGCTTTTTCCTTTTTAGCATTATTGGACATGATAGGAAACTGACGAGCTATATTCTTAACTATTTTTGGGATAGGCTCTAAATTACAATATGGATGATTTCGTAACGATAATGATCAATAATGATCTCTTTGACTATAAAAAAGTTAAATATAGATGTGTATCACAATAATGAATAAATTATGAAATAACCCTGTATAAATTCATAATATGATTTAAAGATTAAAACTATCATTTGTTGTGCTTAAAATATCAGGACGATTGTAATGTTCATTTATATCTTCTGTCACTAATTTTATCGCAAAGATTCCAAATATCTCAGTAAATTCATAATTGTTCTTAGTTTGCAGTAGATTATCTTCATATGTTTTAAGTGATTCAGTCATTTGCTTTATTACGTTTATTTCCATTGCTTTAACCCTTGGGTCATCTGTACTATCATAATTCTTTTGTGCTGTTCCCAGTATCTTTTTTACAATTTCCATATTCAACAGATAGAGGTGAAAGAATTTCTCATAAGTCGACTCCTTTCTCATAAAGTGATAGTTCATTTTCAAATCTTTCTATGTCTTCAGTAGCCATTATTAATATTATATTGGTAATTAAATAAATAACTAATTAATGAGAACTTACTAATTTGTTGTTAGACAATTAAAAAAAATAAAAAATTAACGACCTCATTCACTACGAGCTTCTGCTAATCCAGCATCTTGTAGACATAGAATTAATTCATCTATTACTTCTTGTGGTATCTGGTCTGCTTCTGGCAGTTCTGTATTAACTTCTTCGAAGAAACTTTCAATATTTGCACGAGTAACTTGACCTCCTGCATTATTGACTATATCACATAATGCAAATAACATACGTACTGGTTGTGGTGTGTCTTCTCCTACTTGAAAGGTAATAGGATTCATTGCATCTGCTGCATCTTTTAGAACTTTATTAATGTTATTTATCTGAGTTTTAGTAAGAGTTTTTACGGTACATGTTTGACCTGTATCTTTTTGATCATCACCTACTGCTATTATGTTATTCTTATTTAAACATATATTTACTATATTCCCGTTAGTACCCTTGAATTTCTTTTCAGCGTTATTTATCCATTGCCCTTGTTGACTCATTCCATCATTTTCATCAGCAGCCATTGCATAAGGGTCTTCTCCTGGTGTTGGACGAGATTTATCTACTCCATTTATGATAATATTTGTACATTTTGCTTTTTGAATATTTACATTTGTTCCCTTTTTCTTGTAGTCGTTAGCATATGAATCGTCATAACTATAGTATACTGGTGCAGCGAAAGAAGATGGGATAGTCATTGATATAGTTCCTGTTACAAGTACTGCTGCTAACAAGAACATTGAGAATGTTTTTGTTTTAGTGTTCAATGTTCTATTAGATAGTATATAGTATATCTAACGTACGAACAAACATTAGAGATTGTTTGAATATAAAGTAGTAGTATAATTTTATTATGAATTTCAGAATATTAGATAATTAAGAATCTTGTTTTATAAAATAGTAAGATAAGATATATGTATTTCCATTACTGGACAATTATAATATCATTAGCAGAATAGATTGATCAAATAATTAACTAAAACTAGTTATTGTGTTGCTAGACTAGCACCAAACAAATTAAAATAAAAAATTAGAGGGAATGAGGTCCTATAGTTTAGCTACTTCAAATTCATTGTCTATATTACAGGTTTGTGTATCTCCTTCTGCAATGGATCCTAATCCAGTACTGCCTTGTTGAGTACAATCTCCACTAAATGTAACAATGGGACCGAATATTGCGATAAGGGGAAACGCATCTTCTAGGTTCTCCATAGCATCGTCAACTGATGCATCTGGACTTTCTGATACCTCATACTGTCCTACACCTAATGTAACATCTACTGGTGTATTTGAACCAGCGAATGAAGATGGATCTGGGTTATTACCTGTAACCTCAATGGTAAATTCATCTGGATCTATTCTGAAATTTGGGTCAGCCGCCTCACGCATAAAAGAACATGCTGGGTCTGGCTCCCCAGAACTTAATGGAGTACAGGTGACTGTTTTGGTTATACTCAATGTTCCTGTTCCTGTTCCTGGTTCTTCTTCTTCTTCTTCTTCTTCTTCTTCTGCTACTATTATCTTGTTATGCTTATTTTTACAGAAATTAACAATGTTCTCGTTAATGCTGTTCGAGTCTTTTTTATCATTGCCGTTCTCTATCCATAGGCCTGTTCCATCTTCTCGTTCATCTGCAGCCATTGCACCAAGCATATCTTCTCCTGCTTTTGTACCCTGACTACCTCTATCTACTCCATTTATGATAATGTTATTACAGTTTACTTTCTGCTTATTTAGACTTGAAGTCTTTTTGTCTTTAGCATATGAATCTTCATAAGCTTGTGCAAACGAGGTTGGAATTCCCATGGAAATAGTAGTTCCAAATACCAATATTGTAACAATCAAGAATATAGAAATATTTCTTGATATTTTCATGCAAATAAAATAGATTTAAAATATATCTGAGATAAGAAGAATATTTATTGACTATTTAGATATAATTTATTTGTATATTATTAAGACAAAATAATTGTTATATCGATTATTATATTGTATTTATATCGAAGATACATTTGTAAGAATATGATTAGGATTGATTAAATAACTAAAATCTTTTATTTGTTACTAGACAATTAAAAAATTAGAAAAAATGGTTGAATGGTTATTGGGCATCGAAACATAAAGCATTTGCCTGTATTGTAGGAGTTAGTGCGTCATTCTCAATACTAGCAGACCATCCATCTAATGTAGAAGTAGGGTTACTTTGTACAGACTCACCATTACTGAATGTATCAAGGTCCGTTACTCTGAACCCGCCGCTAATAACAAAATCACCAACATCGCAACTTGCGATAGATTCTGCTGAATCATCTGGACCACCAGGAGGGCTTTCTACTGGTCCTTCAACTATATAGAACCTATCAACATTCAATCCATTTTGTTCCTCCTCATCAACAGATCCTTCATCTCCTACTATATTAATTTCATTATTACATATGGTCACAATATTTCTATTTATGTCATTGTTACCATGATGACTTTCTCCTAACCATTGATCTTCTTGTCCTGTTTGGTCATTTTCACCTGTGATCTGATTAACCATATTTCCATTAGAGGTGGAAGGAATATCTACACCAATGATATTGATATTCTTATTGTTACATTTTATTGCCTGAATACTTTCACTTTTAAGGTTCTTTTTGTGGTCTTTAGTATACGAATCTTCATGGTATTGTAAATCGTAGTCATCATCGTAGTAGTATTCTGATTGTGCAAACATTGCCGGAATTCCCATGGAAATGGTAGTTCCAAATACAAGTATTGTAGCAATCAAGAATATAGGTATAGTTCTTGATATGTTCATAGATATAAAATAGGTTTAAAATATATACGAGGTAGGAATGATATTTATTGACTATTGAAATATATTATATTTGTATAGTATGAAGACAAAATAATTGTTATAGGAATTATTATATTGTATTTGTATAGAATAAAGACTTGTAAGGATATAATTATTTTTAATTAACTAAAATTTGAACTGGTCATCATAACCTGGTTTGCCTGGGTATAATCTATTTGCGTCAATAAGGTATTGTTTAGGAGTAATAGCATCATATTGAGGATCATAATAAGGTGATTTTCTCCATTGTTCTATGGGACTAGTATCATTATTATTTTGTTGATTAATGTTTTCCCTTGCTACCTGTATTGATGATTCGAGTTCTTGTTCTTTTGCTTCTTCCTCTCTTGCTAACTTTGCCATTTCATGTATGCCATTAATTCCCTGTCCTTCAGCATAGTAATTTCGGCGCCTAAATACAAGTCTCCATTCTAAAAATATTATTCAACTCATTTGCTTGAACAATTTGTTTAGATCTAGGAGACACTATCTCTAGTACATATATGCTATTAACTTAATGATACAAAGTAACTCTTGACGATAATTATCATTCACCTAATCAAATTTTCTAGTTGTGTTAAACATTTTCTAACTCTTTCCAAGCTGTCTAAATCAGGCCTATAATAATGCCTAACAAAGATTGACTTTGGTATTCGTCCCTGTAATAAGTCTATGATCTCTTGTTCTATTCCATTACTCCGTAAATATGTTGCAAAGATTTTTCTACAATAGTTCATATGCATAGATATGTTTCTCCTCTTTAGATAACATCTTAAAGCATTATAGTCATATTCTCCACTTTTCTCAGCCATATGTATTATTGAATTACTTATTACACTTACATAAGCTTGTTTAGTTTTGCGTATGAATATCTCAGGATATTTAAATTGTCCTACAATCATTGTTTCTTTATTTAGATAATGTTGTTTATCTTTTTGAATCAATGAAATGGATTGACATGCCTAAGTTAGTCTTAAGTTTGTAAGAGTACAATAAATTAATATGTTATTATCTGAAATAGTCATATTATCTATTGCTGTTTTCAACCATTCTAACATTAAAGTAAAACTATTTTCTTGATTAACAAGATTTTGAAAAATATCAGTGGAATTATATTCTGACCACTTCAGCTGATATTTTTCTTTTATTTCCTTCCATTTATCATAACAGCCTAAAAATTTTGACAATAATGATAAAGATTTCATGATCTGTATCTGTTTTGGTTTAGATAAAGTTAAAAGAATTTGAGCGTTACCCGATACTAAAACGTTTGAGTATTTTTTGGCATAATTGTATCTCACAGGTATACTATTTTTTCTAAGTTTTGTACATAAATATTCTTTAGATAATCCAAAACCGCTCGTCTAATGTTTGATGTGATGAAATAAGATTGTGTTTGTTTGATATGTTACTATGATCTTGGTGAGGAAAAGGTCGCGGGTCCAAAAGTGTGGAGACACACTGGAATTCCCGCCCAAGGCTATGATAATAGTACTGAATATAACGAAGTTCATAATAAAAATTCTAATCTTGAGCAAAATCAACAAAAAGTAATCTCACCGAATATTAGATATAGCTTAAGCGAATATATTTTTAATCTAAAGTATTTTCAATGCTTTTTAAAAAAAAATCAGAGTACATATACTAACTAACATAATTTCGCTAATCAATTGTTCTCATCAAATACTTTATGATACCCAGATTAAATCTTGTATTCCTGTAGTAACAACAAATATTGTATTTTAAAGAATCAAATGTTCTATGATAAGTAGAAAGTATATGATACTAACATTGTCTCCAACATTCCTCTACTGTATTAAACTCAGGACATTCAACTGGAAGATATTCTAATCTGATAGAATCCTTATGTTGTTTAAGATATTGTTTTGTTATCTTAGAACGATGAGGTGTTGCTCTATCAACAAATATTATTCATTTACCAAATTTATTCCGTACATATTTTAGATAATCAATAAAAGTATCACTGTTAAAATTATCATATTGTAAAAATAATTGCTTACCTTCTATTGATAGACAACCAAAGACTATAGTCTTTTTACGACAACCTGTAACTGTAACTATTGGTCTTTTATCTGCAGAAATCCACTTCTTTCTCTTGAAGATATAATCATAAACAAATATTGATTCATCTTGTACTATTATATTCCAATCCTTCTTGTTTTTATTTCTGTTATTGAAAATATGGTTTACTCTTTTTTGAAACTCTTCTTTTCCTTTGCAGAAGCAGTATTTACAAATCTTTTCTTTGGTACCTTGGATTTGAATCCCCACTTGTGTAACAAACGATAGATATGTACTTCATGATATCTTACTCTTGTCTTTTTGTAGATAAGATCCATAACCTGTCTGAAATCCCATCCTGCATTGCTTTGTGCCAATTCTTGTCTTATTTTTACCATTACATCGTTTGGTACATCTGGAGGCCTACCTGTTCTTGATTGGTCTTGCAATCCTTCTAATCCATTTTCGTTGTATCTTTTGTACCATTTGTAAGCCCATGCTCTACATCTGTGTAATTCTTTTGCTACATTTTCTATGTGTTGTTTATCTTGTGTAATACGCCTTACTAGTTGTATCCTTTCTTTAATATCTGCATTAGATTCATGGTTGTAAATCTTATCTAGTTTAGTATAATGACGCAATTATGATATGTGTCGGATACCGGTTAGCTAAAAATGTATCTACGAAGTTTAGTTAGTCAGTATTCAATGTAAGCTTTTACGAACATAGCATATCTTCTCTTTCTATTTTCTAGATTAGGCATATTTTCTACCGATAGAAACTCATTCTTTACTATCTTGTTATATGCTTCTATCTTTCCCTGGAGTTGCGGATATCTGCCAGGTAAGGATTTATCTTTAATATTGTTACGTTTGAGAAAATGTCTGAAAATTTTGGATGTAAACTGTTTACCGTTATCGTGCATTACCTTTTCTGGTTTACCATTTTCTATTATGTAATCTTCAAGTACATCTAGTACATCTACACTTCTTTTCCTCTCAGTTCATTCACTTGTTACCTTTCTTGAACAATCGTCTTCATAAATGATAAAATAGTTCTTTTGAGCACGATGTTCAAAATAAAATGGTCCCAAGATAGCCATCTGTATGATTTGATTGGGTTTTTTCAGTGCAAATCTTTTCCATTTTTTATTTCGGATTTTAAATGAAAGGATATTCAGACCATGTCTTTTCAGTACATTGTATATGATTCTTGTATTGAGCGATATTTCCTTTAAACGCTTTAACCTGAATTTTATACGATTGCATCTAAATCTTTTGGTTATATGTAAATACAGTATTTCTTCTTCTATCTCTTTTGTTACCTTTATTGGTTGGGTATTATGTGGTTTTCGACTTTTATCCTGCAGACTTTCTATTCCATACTTTAGGTACCTGTTCTTCCACTTGTAGTATGTCTTTCTGGATATATCGTATATAGTATAGATATCAGTTACTGTATCTCCAGTGCATTCTTTTTCATGAATTAAATTATATTTTGTTGTAATTCTATTTTGTATACACTCCCTAACAGAACCAGAAAGTGTTACCTATGTGTGTAAATGAAGTTGTAACCTATCTATGTAAGTATTACATATAATCATACAATAATTTAAATTTCTTATTCATCTTCACTAGCAACTTAATACTAAATTATAAATACATTAGTGAAAATTTTCAATTAGTTAGTTTTTATTTTAGGTTGATGTATTAAAAAAAACTTAAATTAAAAATATATCAAAGAATATTTAGCTCAGTATTTTGGAGTCAATTATATCATTTGTATAAACAGATCTCTACATTGTCAAAAATACCTAATAGCTAAAAATTGTCAAAATATCTATAAAAAAAATAAAAAAATAGATAAAGAAATTTTTTTCTTTTATCTGTTTGTTTGTTTTTCTGCTTTTGTTTTAAGGAATAGATCTGCTGTATAGTTTTCCTTCTAATGCTAGTTT
>JALDRC010000020.1 GCA_031316115.1 Nitrososphaeraceae archaeon | reverse complement strand
AGTTTCGATAAATCTAATGAGTAGATTAAAAATTTGATGCTGGCTCGTAATTTATAACAAATATTTATTGGACAACTAACAATAAGATATAATCAATTTTTATATTTCTAAAATGTATTTGGTTGTAAAAGGATTGTATTTTTTAGTGTTGCAGTTGCAGTACGAATATTTGATATAGCGAACCATAGCAGTAATAAGGCACAACTATGTGGTATATCCTCTGATAGGTAATTATGGATTTATACTGAAGGATCTGTTATGTTGTATCAAAGATTAAATTGACATCCTCTTGAATAATAACAAGTCTGTCCAACATTAGATTGAAGAAATCTTCGTTTTATTTTGTAATCAGTTGTGGTTTTAAATTTAGGAAATTTCTAGTAAACTGGATGAGCAAAGTCTAGATCTAATTACATTCCGAATATTTTTTTTGAAATTTTTACTAGATCTGCTGTTTCCATATTGTTTAATTCATGTGAAGATTTACGAATTTTTTCAAGCATTACATCTTTATCTTTTTCTCTAATAAAATTTTCAGTCATTTCTTTACCATAATCTGAAAGTTCATAAAGATAATGATTGAAGGTATCTAAGACAATAAATTCTTCTTTTATTATTCCAGAACCAACCAAAGTATCTATTGTATTTGAGAGGTATTCAGAATATGGACCGTAATGATAAGGGATAAATTCAAATCTAAATGGAATGTTATACTTATGTTTTAAAATACATATGATTTTTTGAAATCGCTTTCGACCTCTAATTTGGTTATCACAAAAGTAAAGAACAAGAAGAAGTAATATTAAATTATTATGATTATTAATATTCATCATTTCTCAACCCCAATTTTTTAAAATATCTTTCAGCTTTGGAGTAATTAAGTTTTCTACCTTTGATTTAATTTCGTTATTCTTTACATAAATTTTTATAAATGATTTTTCTTTTATTGCTTTAACAATTTCAGACCTGTTTTTTAAATCTATTTGTTCTCCAGTATTTTCATCATACAGATCTATGTTTATAGTTTTAGGAGCTCTACTTTTAATTATATCACAAATTAGTTCGTTATCTTGACATTTCATTTCGTTTGTCAATATTTCAGTTAATTTATCAGATAGCCCATCTGGATTTGAAATCAGTAATTCTATGAATTTTGGTCCAAATTTAAATTTGTTAATCGTTAGCTCATCTTCAAGTATTTTGATATATAGATTATTGTCGTTAATCCTATTTACCAATTCTTTAGATTCACCTGAATGTCTTAATATCTCAAAAAGTTTTTCATCATTAAGATCTATAAATTTATCTATATCTTTTAAATAATCTAGAAAGTTTTTATCTTCCTTAATTTTTGAAAGCATAGCCTTTTCAATCATCTTCTCTGCTATTCTTGAATTTTCAACATGATATACTAAATCATACATGCTTTTCCATATAACAACAAATATCTCCGCCGTTACTATAGCTTGGTTATCATTAGATAAACCTAGTTCACATTTTTCTAACATAGAATTATGTTGTCCTAAAATCTTGAAATGGTTAATGAAATGGTCCAGATCTAAACTGTATTTCAATCCTACATGATATGCATCTCTTAATAAATAATCAAGCTTATCAGAATCTAATGGTCCGTTTATTATTTGACTGATAAAAGGATATCTATGCTTTCCTTTAATTATATCTTTAACTTTAGTCTTAATAATCCCATCATTTTCTATATCTGGTAATTTATCAATAATATCAAATGCAATATCTTCATGTGTTTTGTTTGCATATTTCTTTAAGACATAGTCTATTGCATGAGAAAACGGCCCGTGTCCTATATCATGTAAAAAACCAGCAGCCATAATCGTATTTCTGTTAGCCTCAAGATTAGTTGAAATTTCATTATTACCTAGATTTCTTTCTTTTTTAGAAATCATGTCTACTATCCTGCCACCAAGATGCATGACTCCTAATACATGTGAATATCTTGTATGGATAGCACCTGGAAAATCTGCATAAGTTTTAAGTCCTAATTGTCTTATGAACATCATCCTTCTAACTGATTTTTCATTGATTATTTTCCTTAACCAATGAGGAATTTCTATATTTCCATGAATAGGATCTGGTATATGTGTTATACTAACCATTATCTAGTGATAATTCAATCTAGTTTTGTATAAATATATGGAGTTAAAAATGGAAAAGTATGAATGATGATAAGAGGATAGCTCTAATGAAAGCAGCTAGAGATGCATTGTCTAATTCATACAGTCCTTATTCAAATTTTAGAGTTGGTGCAGCTATTCTTACAAATAATGAGAATATATTTAGTGGCTGTAATATAGAAAATATATCATATGGACTTTCAATGTGTGCTGAAAGAGTAGCTTTGTTTAAGGCAGTGTCTGAAGGT
>JALDRC010000002.1 GCA_031316115.1 Nitrososphaeraceae archaeon | reverse complement strand
ACCATATTCTGAATATTTATCTTCATATTTTGGTTGGTATTTCATTGGTTTTTTGTAGTCATCTCTTTTGTAGTCATCATATCCATATCGTTTTTTGTAGTCATCTTTTTTGTAGTCATCATGACCATAGCTTTCTTTCTTGTAGTCATCATAGCCATATTTTTTATCTCCATATTGTGCATATTCATCATAATACTTCTTGTCATAACTGTCATGGTCTCTATAAGAATCATAATTCTTTCTGTCTTTTCTGTCATGGTCTCTATAGGAATTGTCTCTATCATGTTTCTTGTGTCTTTTGTCGCCAGTTGCATCAGCATCGTCTATTAACATAGGAAATGCTACAGTTATAGCTCCTGCTAACAAAGTGAATGCCAAAAACATGACCGTAAAGTCTTTTTGTTGCATCTTGCTCTCTAATTATAAGTATTAAATATTTGAACATTGGTGAATATGTTTCTTTACTATTGATATATAGAATAGGTATATTGGTATTTTAATAAGAATTACTTATATGTATTCTTAAAATGAGTTTTTAAATACTATGTATATTGGTATTTTAATAAGAATTACTTATATGTATTCTTTAAATAAGTTTTTTATATATAACTTATCAGTATTACTCTTATTGCTAAAATGTTATTATGAATAGTGATATATTTATTCTCTTGTTTAACCTTCTAAATATTTTTAACTTTACAAAAATGTATTAATCCCTGTATCAAATCAATTTGAGAAATTTGCTCCTTATCTGTATATATATTTCATTTCTCTATTAAACAACAACAAGTCTGAAGATCTTTTTTTTGCTGTTTCTCTGGATTAATCTGAATTATTTCAAAATTATTATCATAATCTGCCCGGTTGATAGATTGGGGACATCCTAAGATAATTAAACTACAAAAATCTAGATGAATCTTCTTAAATGATTCTAGACCATCATTAGATATTTTTTATCAATAGCGATGTCTATACAATTAAGGATTTACAAGCTGAAATGGATCTAGACCTATAAGAGAAGCAATTAAAGTATCAATACTTTTATCTTTATGAACTATGGATTTTTTTTCAATGTTATATGTTCCATAATTATTTTCAAAAAGTGATTGAAGAATATCCTTATTATTATCCTTGTCATCTTCTATCGATATTAAAGAATTAACTGTCACTGCATAAACACTCTTGGAAAAGAAGATATCACCTTTGTCTAAAAACGAAAATACTGCTAATACTACTATTAAATTGATAGTTATTATTCTTATATTCATTTTATAAATTAAATAGTAAATTAATTTATATGTGGTGCGTAATAAGAGTAAATAACAATCTCACATATATAATGTCTATAAATTTATTACTATTTTTATAATCTTTTACTATTTTCTATCATTTTATCTATAAATGTTAGTTAACAATATTAGCAAATATGATAATTAAAATGACAAGAAGTATCACAGAAATTGAAAGGTTTCTTAGAATTAGTTTACTTATTTTTTCATCAACATAAAAAAATAATATTAAATGTACAAGATTTATTTGATTTCAGAAAAAGCCCTGTAAAAAATTATAATATTCTAACGGTCATGTTCCTGAGCTCACTATTTGACATCTCTAGTACCTCTACAAAAAAAAAATTGATATTATATTAAAAAAACCTTGAATGTCAAATTAAATTGGCCAAATTTTGTGAATCTAATAGTTAAATTTGTGATTCTCTATGGATTGGATTTAAATGGCTATTCTTATAACATGGCGATCATGGGTTCGGGATAAATCCATTTCCAGTTAGGGCATATATCAACACTCGTAGTATTACATTATTTTAACTGCTTCAATATCAGATACTTTCTTATCACAACTATGAAATCAACAAATATCTTATTGGAATTAAATAAAGGAACCAAAATAAATGTTGGGAATATATTCTAGTTAATCATATGATATATTTTTATGAATGATCCCAACTGCTATTTAATTAAAATGTATAAATAAATAAATAGAAAATAAGGGAAATTTTAGAAAGTCAAGTTAACTATTCGACTTTAGTTTATTTAATGAGTTATTAAGTTGTCATAATTAATTACTATTTTTGTTTTCTGGAAATTATTCTTATTTGTGAAGTACTTTTTCTATTGCTTCTCATCATCATTGTATAAATTATCTAAAATATTATTATTTTTCATTGATTGAATAAAATATAGCATTTTATCTATTTATCTATTATTATATAATATTAGTTAATAATGTTATGAAAATTAATGAATAAAGAGTATCAAATACATCATAATTATATATAACATTAATAGATCTTTTTGTTATGAAATTTTAGAAAATTATTATATTTTATAATTCACTATCAATATGGTGAATAATAACATAAATTACTTAATTATCCAGCGATATAATACAGATTAGAAGGTTTTATTGTAGATTTCACCTATTCTTAGAGTGACTTGATAAAAATATTTAATAAAAATATATAATTTTTAGTTTATAGTTAAAAAAAGCGAATTTATTTATATAAAATATTTTTTTATGATTTTTTATTATTCAAGACATTGAATTAAATCTTCTAAAACAAGATCCATAAATATTCAGTAGTATTTCTTGCCTAAACAGAAAAGTATATTCAATATTATTTGGGCTTGATTATTAATTCTAAATCTAATCTTTAATCTCATTTGTCGAAGATATTTTAATTGTCTTCTTTTATTAAACGACTATTAATAAGCTTATTAGTATAGATTTTTCAATAAAATAATTGTAGTTATTAAGAGAGGATAAAAATAGAGATAAATTTATAGGTATTATTTATTTGAGATTATTATTTACTCTTTTTACGAATTACATATAAAATGTATGTGCTGATTTATAATGTGAGTATAACAATAATCAGTTCAATTGGATTGGTTGTCACTGTTTTTCTTTTGACCTATGGAAACATATTATTTTCAAATAATGCTTTTGGAATAATAATTGATGGTTTAACATCTCATAGTAGCAATGATAATAACGAGGAGATATTTTCAGATCTTGAATCACTATTTAAAAATAATTATGGAGCATTTGACTCCGAAACTGACCAAATAGATCTTCAGGATAATAGTGATAATATGAGATTAAGCGATAGGGAATTTCCTATGTATGCAGAGGATCAAATAGATATTGAGGATAATAGTAATACTAACAGAATTGACGATGGGGAATTTACCCACTCTTCAGAGGATCAAATAGATATTGAGGATAATAGTAATACTAACAGAATTGATTTTGAAGTGCCACTCGACCCGTTTCAACTCACTTACGTTAATGTTGAAGAAAATAATGATGAATTAGATGCATCTGGTATCGTACATCTATCCTTTGACCTTTCTGAAGGTCAAGTAGAATATGAAGTATTTTTCGACGGTATGAGTTATGTAGATGGAGACGATGTAGAAATAGTTCAGATACATTTAGGAGAACAAGGTCAAGACGGTCCTTCTGTTCTGACATTATGCAATGAAAAGAAAAAAGAAGGACATTGTAGAGAAGGACCAGGTTTATCAGTTGAAGGGACTTTAGAAGATAAGGATTTAGAAGGACCTTTAAAACATGCATCATTCGATGATTTAATCGAGTCTATTAAATCTGGTGAATCATACATTTATGTTCAAACTCGTGATCACCCCGATGGAGAATTGAGAGGACAAATCTAGAATTTGTCTTAAAGATATATACTCACCTATGTCTAGTTAATTTAATAAATAAAAGATCCACTTCATGTAAATAACCTTCTACAATTTTTTTGTATTTATTTATAATAATATTAAAAATAGAAGAAATTATTTTGAAATATGAAAGAGAATATTTTCTTATAGTTCTTAGCTACTCGGTTAATAAAAACAAAATCTCTGATAAAAGGATAATAATATCTATTCTAATACTCTTACAATTTTTTAAAAAGCTTGGATTTTGATGATTTAAATGAAGAGTTGCTCCAAGATTCCGAAGGTTAAAACGATGGTTTTGTTTTGCCTTCAGTATTTTTTTATGCTATTGATATTACCAGATACACGGTTTAATCAATATTGATTGATATTTTTAAGAAATAAATCCATTGTCTATCTCCGATAAGCCAACTTTTTTATTTTCACTGAATTATTATTTAGGAATAAAACATAGAGATACCAATCAATATCAACAGATACACTTAAAAGAATAATATCCGGAGTGTTAAAACAATAGTTGATGATGATTGCGAAAACTACTATCAGAATTCCAGATGAATTAATGAAAGAGTTAAAGCATCTGGCTATTGATGATAATAAATCCTTAGGAGAACTGATTACAGAAGCACTAACCGAATACATACAGAGAAGAGAAAGTAGAACTTTGGTTTGATTAAATACTGATCATAATAATGTTTATTACTCAATAATGTAGTAAGAGCTTTCAGTTCCGGTGTTAAATCTGAATCAGTTTGACTGAATTAGTCTTCTTTTCTCTTTTTTTCATGTGCTAAAGTTGTGGTTACGATCATTTTAGTTTCATCTATTTCTTTTTTGGAGAAATGTTATAGCGTTGAATAGCGACCACAGCAAAATGGAAAGTTTTAATAATTATTTTCTACCTATCAAGGAAAAAATAACTTACTCCCTGCAAATAACTTGATATAATTCTTTGTGTCGGTTTATTATAATAATATAGAAAATAATATAGACTATTTTAGTGCGAATAAATATTTTAAAGACTTAATTGGCAATTAATCTACACGAAATGATTGATGAGATAATTAAAATAATTGTGATTATATCTGGATGAAGATTTTTTTATTTAATATTTATCTTTTATTCATACTACCTATAATGAGTTTTTCTAACGCTAAATTATATATGACAAATAGATAGAAATTTAGGAACAGAAATAAAAAGATCAACTTTCAAATTCGCTGGAAGGATAAAGTAAATTTAGATCATGTTGAATATTTATCCACTTATTTATTTCGTTGAAATTCTAATTCCGTCAGTTGAATTGAGGAATAGTTTTTCTGCATAATGTCCTTTTGTAAAGTTAAACATATTCAAAATTGATCCGGCTTTTTCATCAAAAGAATTATCACCAATCCGCCCAAGATTCCAATTGTCTTCTATGTATCGAAGGATCGAGGTTTGATCGGTTAGTTGATGGTCAACATAATTTACTTTCGCCCACGGAGATATTATAATTAGGGGTAATCTCCCTCCGTATCCACAACGATCTAGATAACTATTTTTATCTGGACTGCCACAAAGTCCATCAGTACCGGCTATGGCGTCATACCTAGGATCATTTGATTGCATTATTATTGGAGGCATTTCATGATCATACCATCCTCCTGTATCGTCATAAGCAATTATTATTGCCATATTATCCCATTGAGACGTATTTTGTAACCTGTTAATTGTGTCTACCAAAAATTTTTGCTCATTAACTGGATCAGAAGCTTGAGTATGACCAGTTTGATAATAGGGAGCTTTTAAGAAACTTACAGAAGGAATATTACCATTTTCCACAGCATTCCAAAAATCAATTAAATCATATTGATGATTGGCAATATCTGAATGTCCTATCATATCAGTTGAAGAAGGAGGATGATGAAATGTATTAGCTGTTGATTTATAATACTGGAATGGTTCATGATGTACGACATAATCGGTTATGTTATTCCCTGCTATATTAATATGAGACGAACCACATCTAATTTCATTCCCTAAAGTAGAATTAAAGGTTGGTTGAAACCCCCCCGAAAACCATCCCCATGTTATGTTCTTCTCATTTAAGAGATCTCCGATATTCGTACCTGTCATGTAAACCTTACTTCCATTAGAACAACCATCAAAGAAAGAATCGACATCTCCGATAAGAGTTCCATTTGAAGTATTATCATCTAAATTTTCTGGGATAACTCCATGTGTTTGGCCAGATATTAGATTAATATGTCCAGGGAGAGATGGTCCAGCAATAGTGCTATGGAAATTGTCACTCATTGAGAATTTTTGTGCATAACTCCATAATGAAGTAACAGTATTCCCATCGAAATAACCCATTGGAAGGTTTGGATTACAACCTTCTTGAATTTCTCCATTTGCTTCTACAAATTTATCCATAAATCCATTATTGTAGGACCTTTGTATGGCAGTATAGGTATGGTTGTTACCACATAAAGCTACCATTTCAGCATCATTCTTACTCATTCTAAATGGGTCACTCAAATTCGTATTATTGTATAAAAGTGAATTAGCCAAGCCATTCACTGAAGGAGTGTCAGACGAGGGATAAAAAGGAGTTTCATTCTCTAAATTCAATGCATGTGGGTAGGTACCAAAATAATGGTCAAACGAAATATTCTCTTGAAAAATTATTACTAGATGGTCTATAGGAGTTGTTCCATTTAAGGAAAGAGAATTGTCCGTTGTTTGTTGAGGAGTGAGGGGAAACGATACTGCATTAATTGGATAAGAATTAGTTAACATCAATAAATAACAAATTAAAAAAAATAATACCAGTGGGAAAATTTTAATATTAAACGATTGTGGCGATAGAGGCATTTTAAATACCTTCCAAAATACTATTATTTAAATTCTTTTTAGATTATATAGACAAAAAGATTTTTGGATACAATTACAAAATTAAGTATTATTAAATATATGCTTAGAATACAAATGGGTTCTTAGTTAAAGGATTAAGCAAAGCGACCTATCATTAGAAATCGACCTCTCTATCGGAAAAACTGACCAGTACTTCAATTGCTAGAGCTCGATTAAAATCAAGGTTTGTATCTCAATATCATGTAGTGACTACATTGGATCTTATCTTAAATCATTTCTATAATTTTTAATATCTAGAATATGATCTTGAATAACATAATATGTAATTATTCAAAACAATAACAAACATACAAAATAAATAAAATCAAATTAGTTTCATGTTTTAAGTATTATTAAAAACAATTATTATATGATTTAATTCTGATATAAGCTTTCGTATAGTACCGGACATTTTAACAGTAGTAATCTTCGGTTTATTAAATGTTGCAAGAGTAAATAAAAGATTATCTATACTATCAAGATGGCATTTTAATATAAAAATTCCTTCAAATTTGATTTTCTTTCCAGTAATTATTTGTAAACCAGATTTTTCAAGATCAATAAATCCAAATAACTCTGAATAACGTCTTCTTATTATCTTTAATAAAAACTTTAGTTCGGGATCATATGTCCTGTTTTTAAGGTCGGAAATTCTTTTCCTATTATTGTTTAATTTATTTTCAAAAGGTACCGTAGATGGGAGATTTTTTAGTTCAGTTAGTGTATCTAATAACTGGCTTTTATCAATTGCGATAGCTAAATATCGGCGTTTATCTCGGCGACGCAACATCATAATACACCTTTTTCTTAATCTCTAACCAATCTTCCAAATCTTTCCAATATTTTTTAGGATCAATCTCACATATCTTTAATATCGATTCCACTCCAATATTTGATATCAATCCATATTTTGAATTAGTTCCACTAGAAATGATAAATTGGTTATCGCTCAGCTTACAAAATTTATAAATATCTTTCATACATCTAATCCATCGACCTACATCATGAGAATATAGAGAGTTACGAATATCTTGTATCTTTATCTCTATTCCAATATTTTGTCTGTTTAATCTCTTTAATTGCCTTATCACCTCAATGTGATTGTTAAAATTTGTTAAATTAAAGATATCAAATTGCTCTGTTTTACCGTGAAACAGTTTTTCAATCTGGTCAAGTATTATCAAGTAATTAGCTGAGAGTGGTCTAGATGGTTTTTCCTTTACTCTATATATAACAGATAATACTGATTCTGTATTGTCAGGATAAATAAAGTCGGAAGGTATTTTCAGTATTTCTGTTATATTCTGTTTTTTTTCTAAATTAGCATGAAAATGATACAGTGAGGAATTAGAGTTGGTATAAAAATTTTGGTCAATTCCTACAATATCAAAACCATGAACTAATCGTAATTTTATGATGTTTTCAATTGATAAATTTAAACATAAATCTATTTTTCTGTAAATTGTATTAGCCTCCTATAAAATGCATAAATCTCGTCATCGATCTTGTTACTTCTTTTTTGTTCGATAATCTTATTTTTATTAGGTTTGAATCTTAATTTAATTCCTTCATTCTCTGTAAGACGTAATCTATTTCTGCATAGCATTTGTTTATCTACTCTCAAAAATAAATTTCCTTTATGATCAATATGATTTTCAAGATTGGATAACAAGTTTTCTCGATCATTAAAACTAATTTCTTCAAAAATTCTCTTAACTAACGCGTTAGTATCTTTTCTATTTAACAGCGCAGTCATTTTTAAAATTGTGTTACCCCAATGTCCTTCATATTCTGATTCCTGAAATTTATCTTCAGAAATTAACAATATTCTTTGTAAAGAATTTAAAATTTTTTGTTTATCCTCAGTAGCATGACAAATAACGTCGACCAGAGAACTTAGAAAATCTATGGATGTATATTTAATAGACCATTGTATCTTGTCAATCATTTACGTAACTGTATTAGATCTTAAAAAAAAGAACAAACATACCATTAAGATTTACAAAATCAAGTAATATGATTTTACTTATATTCTATGAAGCAGCTACAGATGCAGTCTCAGTTTCAGTTAGTGACTCTATCTCATTTTCGTCTGTGATTTCCGTTTCACTTTCAGGTATAGTTTCCACAAGTTGCTCACCTGTTGGTTTTGCACCATGAATAGATCTTGATTCAGGAGTCGAGACTAATCTTGATTTTTTAAATCCTAAATGACGTATAAACGCAACTTTCTTAGCTTCGAGTAAAAGATCTTTGCTTAAATTTCCTATGGTAATTTCGTGAATAAATTGATCGACAGTAAGCTGAGAAATTTTTTCTTCAAGTTTTTTATCCACCAAAAGCCTTATTTCGTGTTTTGCAGAAGTGTTTACTCTTCTTTGTGAAAAAGTTACTACAGATAAGCGAAAAGTATGGCCATCAATTGTTGTATAATTTTTAATAAAACTGATCATTGTGCTTCCTCTTCTAACCAAACTTCGCAAGTATTCTTTTGCATATTCATGACCTACAAATTTTGTACTGGCTGAAGCACTTGTGACATTATCTAATTTGAGAAAAACCTTAGTTTGGTGTTGAGTAGGATCTTGCTTGTAGATATCATATAAGGTATTTTCTATTATCCTTCCCTTGCTTTTATCAATATCAGTTACAGGTAAATAATTAATAGGGTTACCACCAAAAGCAACTGGAGCATTTACAATGATCCATTTTTTATCTTTCCATTTGTCACGAACTCTGCCTCTTTTAGACCCTTTTGCCATTAGATTTCAACTTGACAAAGTATATGAATTAGTTATATAAGTCTATGGTGTCAAGATTTTTTGTTGTATTATCACATGAAATCTCATAACACTTTGGTACTTGTTAAGAGTTCAGAGTGCTTTAACACTGAATACAATACAAAAAAGGATCTAGAAAGATATGAAGATCTCGTAAAAAAGTCAACTCTAGAATGAAAACCTAGTAAAATTTGAAAACATCTCCACATATCAGGAATCAGTTTCTATATTTATCGGAGATATACCCTAAATGTTTATTAGATAAATTAAAAAATCATTCTTAATGAACACATTAAATCGATGACAGATAAGAAGAGAACAGAAAGTGGTTCAGTTAAGAAAGCACTATCGCAATTGTCAAAACAAGTTACAAAAGGGGAACTATTGTAAACTAATACGATAGGAATAGGGGAGAAATGACTATATTCAAATTTTTATGTATTAATTATTTGAACAATATTCCTCTAAAAAACATAAGAAAGAAAGGAAAAACCATACTAATTGTACATAACCTCCCAAATGAATTGTAGCATATTGACAAAGTTTTATAAATTAAAATAATTTATTTGATATCTATTTTTGCCAATTATTCCAGATGTAAAATATCATTGATTAAATCCATAGAACATATCTCGGAGAGAATTATTTTTCTATTAAAACATATAATCAAAAAATTCTAAACATATTTGAGAATTTCACATGTATTGACGTACAGTTTTATATCTTATATTCTAAATCGTAATAGAATGTCTGAACCTTTATTGAATGAAATGACATACAACGTGATACTATGGATGACGTAGAAAAACCGATTATATTTTAAGAGATATGGTATAGGATATATAATACAAATCTATGATTCAAACTTCATAATTCATTGTCCTAAAATAAAAAATTAGTATGTCCATTACTGAACTACATAAAAATCGTACAAGTGTATGAGAATTGTAACTTATGTCGTATGATAATATAAGTATAGTTTTTGAGAAATTCGTTTAAGATTAATGGAGATCAAGTTTAAAACCCAACTCTAAAATTTAAAAAAATCCTTTCTATTTATTTTTTTAATATTACTCTTTAATGGTAAATTTTAATATAAGAGTAATCTTTGTTTAAATATATATGGATAGTTAATAGTAATCGATAGATATAAGTATTTATAATATTAACTACGTAGAAAAACAAGCTTCAAAAATCCTAAATATTCCATCACACCTCAGATATATATTTAGATGAAAAAATCAATTAATGCACAAATCAGAAAATATGGCAATTCTTTTTGTGGGAGTTTTACTTGTACTAACGATCGTTTCTGGACCATTTTTTTTGGGAAACGCAAAAGCAGAGTCTTATTCTCAAGATCCATATTCTAACGAACCTTTAGCCAATTCGTATGAAGGTGATTCATATGGCCAAGATCGATATGGACAAGATTCTTATGCACAACCATCATATCCTTCTCACCATGAATACTCATATGGTTCGACCTACCCACCAGTAGAACCACCAGTTATGCCATTAGAACCTACTGAATGTCCTATCACTGGGTTGTTAGTTTATGACGTAGATAACTGCCCTCAAAAACCGAAGGAATGTTCTGACGGATATCTAGTGTTTGATACAGCCAAATGTCGAATACATGAAGAACCGCCTTTGACACCTCCTATAATTGAAGATCCAGTAAATGAAATTCCAGCAACTGAAGATCCAGTAAATGAAATTCCAGCAACTGAAGATCCAGTAAATGAAATTCCAGCAACTGAAGATCCAGTAAATGAAATTCCAGCAACTGAAGATCCAGCAACTGAAGAGATATGCGACGATGGAATAGATAATGATGGTGATGGGTTAGTGGATTCGGCGGATCCAGATGATTGCGGAATACCAGAAGTTATATCAAATAATGCCGAAGTTAACTCAAACTTTAGTCCTAATGTAAGCTTCATTCCATCAAGTATTCCAACAATGTAAACAAATCTAGCAACATTCTTTTTTTTATTTTTTATATGAATTACTTTTGAATTTCATATCGATTTTTCATTAAAATGGTTAATTTGTATAAATAAAAACGTTCCAATCTTAAGATATAAACTTTAAATATACAAATCAAGCTATAATTAAATATGTTCTTAATTTAAACAGGAAATGCGAAATTTGATAATTTTATAAATTTGGAATAAACTTAAAATTTAAAATAAATATACAATCAACTGTATTATTCTCTTTTTTCTTTGTATCTTGTTCATCTAGGATTGTTGAGTTCTTCGAAACCATTAATGGTATTTAGGGGTGAAAAAGCAAGTTATATTCCTATTTTAACAAGATTTAAAGATCTAGATCTTTTCAATGTTCTTGTAATATATTTTATAAATATAATAAAAAAAATCAATCCTTTGTTTTAAATTTAGGTTAAAAAATATAATAAATTGATATTATCGTAATTCTATAATATCTTATGGTCTTTATGTTTTAATTTAATTATATATAGAGAATTTAAATTCTAGGATTATTAATAAATAACTGTTAATTTTTTTTGAAAATTCGTTTAACAAATTTCTAGTAAAAATACATAGTAAAAGATAGTTGTAAAAAGAATAAAGAATTATAATATAATATTCTATTAATGAAAATTAAAATAAACTTTTTTACCTAAAAATTACAATAGAATAGAAATTAAAAATTTCTCAGCTTTCTAAATAAATCTAGTATGAAATTACCTTCCAATGGAAAGATCAGTAATACTTGGAATTTTTCTAATGAGTAGTTTAATGATTGGAACTACTAATATGATGCTTCCTCAGATAGTAAATGCTCAAAAATATATATCAAATCCAAATCCCTATGAATATGATTATCAACGTTATCTAAAGACAAACGCCCAAGAAAATTACGATAATGTGTATTATCCACCTGCTAACAAAATACCGACGAATGGTCCACCTGCCCCACCAAGTCAATCAAGTTATCTGGGTAAACAAAGTCCACTACCAGAAAAAGATCCAGTGAACCAATGTGAAAAATGTTTCCTATATTACTTAAACTTCCTGAATTCAGGGGGAGATAATGTCTATCAAGATGTTACAACACAAGAATTTATGAATGCTTTCGCAGAAGCTGTGGATGTTTCAATTCCTAAGAAAGGAGAGCAGGTAGTAGATCTCTGGAAACTTTCTGAAAAAATAGATGAGGAACTGGCAAAACTTGACAGTACAGAGGAGAGAATAGATTATCTGATAGACACAGGTCTGAAGGTTTATGAAGATTTAGACCAAGAACCATTAGTAAAATCGGTTATCAAATGTCTGATAGAGACTATGTTAGAGGTTCATGGTAAGGATGATATGCCAAAACAAATGAACGACTTTAAACAAGAAACCACTGACAATAAATATTATAAGAATTATGATAAAAAACAACCATACAAAAAACAACCATTTGCTATGACAGAAAATGATAAGAATTATGATAAAAAACAACCATACAAAAAACAACCATTTGCTATGACAGAAAATGATAAGAATTATGATAAAAAACAACCATACAAAAAACAACCATTTGCTATGACAGAAAATGATAAGAATTATGATAAAAAACAACCATACAAAAAACAACCATTTGCTATGACAGAAAATGATAAGAATTATGATAAAAAACAACCATACAAAAAACAACCATTTGCTATGACAGAAAATGATAAGAATTATGATAAAAAACAACCATACAAAAAACAACCATTTGCTATGACAGAAAAGAGTAGTAGTCAGAACAAAGATAAAAATGAAAAAACAATTAAAATGAGCCGCGAAGACGAAAATTACAAACAACAATACAATCAAAAACCATTTAGCATGACAGAAAAGAGTAGTAGTCAGAACAAAGACATAATAGATGAAAAACCAACTGAACTACAAATATCATCCCAACCTGAAATATTTAATATGGTTCCTTTTCCTTCGGGACCGTTGCTTAATATGCCTATAAAGTAAGAATTAATGAATGGTACTTAACAGAAAATCATTTTTTTCATTTTTTATTGTATCAATCTTATAACAATAAAAAGAAATGATTTTAATGGTGTTTAGAAATCAATTTACCTTTTTATATAAATAATTTAAAAAATATTCTAGTTTATTGAAAAATATACACGTAAAATAAAAATAGATAAAATAAATACCAGCATTCGAAATATTTTTACAAATATTTATAACTATTTAAATAAGTTTGTGTATATAATATTTATGAAAAATTCCAATGATAATACTTTGGACTCGGAGTTTAAAGTCGACGAAAGTATTGATGATCATCTAAAAATCTTTGGAAAAAAAGCAATAGAAGTTGATTACAATATTTTTGGGTATTGTGATTTATGTCAGACCAGGATAGATGAATTTGGATTTTGTGCATGTAGCGGTGGAGCTGCGGATTAAACACATTATTGATTGATTTAGATAATTCAAAACAAAAGCAATATAACAATACTTGAATATATGTTCCTTCAAATAAACTTGTAAAAAGGACACAAAATTTATACTACATCATCTTTATTTTTTAAAATAACAATTAAAAAAATACCAGATTTATATCAGTATATGAACAGGGATTTTATTAATTTATGATTTTTATTTATAACTTTACATATTATATTCTAGGTAATGGTGATCCGAACTAATTTTATTGATTATGACGAAATGAAAAAATCTTTTTTATTTGATACATTTGGATTTACCTTTAACATTATTAGATTTTAAACTCGAATAAAATGAAACTAAACTTATGTTAATTATCAATTACTTTTTGTGGTTATATTCGTTGATAGAAATTTGTCGAAATGCTTTTACTGGAAAATCAACTTTTAGTGCTTGAGACTTTGAGGTAACCACCAAAACAAGGACGTATAAGCCCCTAGAAAGAATAGTGGCAAGTTCTGTTATCGCCTTGGTTAGCCTTATAACTTTTCATTCAATGTCACAAATAATGGCTATGACTTTTACATTTTTTTACTTCTATTCCGTTATTTTTAAGCTAATCATTGTTTTTATAAAAACCATTAATACTTTACTGTTGTCTAATAATTATTTACTTTTTCACTTGTCAAAGTATCTATATGTTTAATTTGAAATTAGGAATTTTAAAAGGATTAAGAGTACATGTCTCCGTGTGTAGATAATGTTCAGTTAGTAACCTTCGATTTCTGTCATAAAAATTCCCTACTAATGCTATATATGGTCTATAGGGTTTTTATAATTATTTTCTTTGTTTTCTAAAATACAAAAATAGTCAAATTCATCTATAAATGTGGCTGTATTTTTTATGGAAGATAAATCAAAGTAACTACATATTCTGCATCCAAAATTAATTTTTTTAACAAAAATTGAACTTTATGGATTATTTACTACTTGTAGATAATAATTTCAAACTTTGATATGCCAATTCTATTTTTAAATCCGGTTTAAGATTAGAAATTATTAATTAAAACTTAAGATCACATATAAATCATTTATCATTAAAAATCAAACTAAATTAAATTCAGTTAGATTTATTTTTCAGTTTTTTTCCATACTGTCCTATTATTCTTATAATCAATTAACTCAACGTTTAATTCGTTCTTCAAGCGAAGGCGGAGATTATCAGCTTCCATAAAGTTTTTTTCAGATCTTAACTTGTTCCTCTGATTTATCATTTCTGTAATTTTCGTAACTTCTTCTATTGACGGTTCAATAACCTTTAAACCAAATATATTCATTATTTCCTCAAATATCGGCATAACCATTCTAGAAAATTCGTTTGTTATTTTTTCTTTGGCAGCCTTGTCATTTAATTCTGAAACAAATTTCATAAACACAGACAGAGCCATAGGAGTGTTGAGATCATCGTCGAGGTATTTCTTTATTTTTGCTAAAATCTCATAAAACTCATTCTTCGTAGTAGATTCGTTTTGATAATCTGAAATATTCAAAGGAAATTTTAATTCGTAATAACAATTCTCAACAAGTCTCCATTTTGCAAGGGCTTCTGAAAGATTTGAATAAGAATAATCTAATGGTTTGGAGTATTGTGTTGACAAACATAAAACTCGAATAGTATTAGCTCCCCACTTTTGAATTGCATTATCAACAGAAATAATATTTCCTAAAGATTTAGACATTTTCGCAGAATTAATATTAACCATTCCAGAATGCATCCAGATTTTTGCAAATTGTTCTTTTGTTACTGCCTCAGATTGGGCTATTTCATTCTCGTGATGGGGAAAAATCAGATCATTTCCTCCTCCATGGATATCTATAGTATTACCTAGAAATTTTAACGCCATAGCAGAACATTCAATATGCCATCCAGGGCGTCCTTTCCCCCATGGACTATCCCATACTGGTTCATCTCTATGAAATTTCCAAAGTGCAAAATCTAGAGGATCTTGTTTAGTAGGATCAATTTCCACCCTCGCGCCAGCTTCAAGAGATTCATAGGTTTTCTTTGATAATTTTCCGTATTCACGAAAGTTTTTGACATGAAAATAAACTCCATTTAAAGTGATGTATGCATATTCATTTTCTAGTAAATTAGATATGAGTTTTATCATATTTTGAATATTGTCTGTTGCTTTAGGATATATTATCTCTGATAAGATATTTAACCTTGAAAAATCTACAAAATATTTCTGAATGTATTTTTCTGCTAGTGCCATAGGCGATATCTCCAATTTCTTAGATCTGTTGATAATTTTATCATCTATATCAGTAAAATTCTGAATAAATTGAACGTTAAAACCTAACGATTTCAAATATCTATGAAGAGTATCAAAGATAATAATTGTCCTTGCATGTCCAATATGGGAGTCATCATATACTGTAACTCCACATAGATAAATCTTCACAGTATCATTATTTATATTTAATTCTTCATACTTTCGAGTTAAAGTATTATAAAGTCTCAATCAAAGTAGATTTGCAAGAAATCTTGATTTAAAGCTTTTATTCCCAATATGTTTTTATTTATGTCTTCGGTTTTTCAAAGTCTATATAAATATCATTGCCTCGGATATCTACTGGAAAGGTATCTAATTTTACTCCTTGTAGATAATCTAAAAGATCACCAGTTCTTATATTGTAATGCCAAAAGTGTAAAGGACATTCAACAACTTCTCCATCGATTTTACCTGGAGCGAGGGATCCGTCTTGATGCCTACAAAGGGCTTCTAGAGCGTAGTATTTTCCATTAGCATGAAAGAGTGCGATCCTATTTCCATTGATATTGATTTCTTTGCCTTTATTTTCAGGAATATCTCCTATTTGAGCTACTTTAATCCAATTCATTTCTTCAATGTTTACTTTGGGGATTTTCCCTTATAATTTCCTTGTTAGTATATAGATTAATTCTATCCATAAAAAAGTATGATCATAATGAAAGTTTAAGTCAACATAACTACTATTATAGATTTATATCAAATAAATGTTTGAACCAGTGTATTACTATCTTACATATATTATGGAATCCAATCAAAGTCTTTTTCTCATCTCCGAACAATTTTTAATATATCCTATTTGTTATAGAATATTCTTTAAAGAAATTACTTTTTTAAATACCTCACAAAAATTTTGGTCAAAATAAAGGCTAACCTCAAATTGAGCAGTGATAAAAAGATCATATCATCAAGGAAATTAATAAGGAAATGACAAATAAATTCAATAGAAACTATATTCTGTAAATCTTATTTTTGATATTTAAAAAATAGTATTTTGGAATTATTTTTGTATTTGTATTTCTACAATCGAAGATGATTAACGATGAAAAAGATTTTTAATGTATCTGATAAGTAACTCAAGATATTAAAAATTACAATGTGAATACACAAAACTTTATCATCATATTTGTGATCATTTAAAAATTCAGATCTAGAATCGATGAGAATTTTAACTTCCATTATAACAATATTTTTTCTGATCCCAAGATTGCTATAAAATTGTAATATAGTTATATAAAAACTCAATATCAAAAAAAATTCAGCATAACAAAAACAATCATAAAATTGTGTACTAATATTAATATCATATTTTTATATATAATAATGTATAGTTATAATTATGAATATCTTTAGACTAAAAAATATTATTAAAAAAAAACCTCCAAAAATTATTAGAATTTCATATAATCGATTTTTTCGATTGATAATTAATGCACAAATCAGGGATTGCTGCGATGTTCTTAGCTGTAATTCTATTAGCCGGCACATTTACAATTTTATCTCCTTCATTTATTTTAATCGATACAGAAGCAGCTAAGGATAAGACTAATAAGAAATACGAAGAAAATAATCATGAACAATCAAAGTACAGTGAGTACGATGAATATGATATAGATGATTATCAATATTATCAAGATTTTGATAATGAGGATTATTATAACAATTATAATCTTAATAATGGTGACATATATGAGACAGATAGTTTTAATACTGAAGTTCCATATGAGGATCCCTATTCTACAGATATCAATGACAACAAAAAAATCTATTCTGATGATAAGTTTAATTATAAGAAGAAAAGTAAATCCTCAGATAACGATTATGAGGAAGATTACTTTCCAAATATCGATGAAAAATACGTAAAAGATAAAAAAAGTCAAAAAAATCAGAAGAAATATGATGAACCATATATAGAACAAAAATACAAAGGAGATTCTTTTGAATTTGGAGCAAGTGATGATTATACAGATTACAAAGGTAAATACCAAGACTATGAAAAGAAATCAAAGTACCAAGGAAAATGAGTATAAAGATGAAAAGAAATCAAAGACAACAAGGGAAATGAGTATAAAGGATGAAAAGAAATCAAAGTATAACAAGGGAAATGAGTATAAAGGATGAAAAGAAATCAAAATAACAAGGGAAATGAGTATAAAGGATGAAAAGAAATCAAGTAAACAAAAATGGTATAAAGGATGAAAAGAAATCAATAAAGGGAAATGAGTACATAAAGGATGAAAAGAAATCAAAGTACAACAAGGGAAATGAGTACATAAAGGATGAAAAGAAATCAAAGTACAACAAGGGAAATGAGTACATAAAGGATGAAAAAGGTTCTTATTCTAAATATGGAGCAAAACATAACTTTGGAAAACAGTACTTAGGTGTAAAAGATAAAGATCCAATAGATTCCTGTGAAACCTGTTATTTATTCTACATGGATTTCCTTACTCGTGATGAATTGGCAGTTGCGTACTTGGAATTAATAAATACCTTAAATCAAAATGGAGCTAGTTTAGATCAAATTACCAATGAAAATGATATTCCTTTGTTTGACTCTGCAAATATATGGGAAATTTGTGAAGCTATGTCATCATTATTGTCTAGTGGACAGGATAAATCTAGAATTCTGGCAGGATTACTTCTAGACTGGGCTGACAACATTCAACAAAATATCGTAAGTAATCAAGGGATAGTTAGAGATGTTAATGGAGACAATATAGGATTAGTTATTTTAGCAATAATTGATTGTATAGCAGAACAAAACCATGTTAAGCTTCAGATTCAACCTAGTGATATAACAGCACATAAAGAATCTATCAAATCGATACAATCTAATAACAAAAATCAGGCAGAATCATCTGTTAATATTACTCAGACATTTCCCCAAGACATAACACAAAAACAAAATGAGAACATAAATTCAAGTGAAGAGAATAAATTCCAACAACATACACCATTAATTCAAGACGAACAACAAGGGGTACAGAATATACAACAAGAAAATAACATAGCAGCACAATCCTCTAACCAGATGATTCAACAAGCACAACAAAAACAAACTCAAGTACAAGATGAACAACAAGGGGTACAGAATATACAACAAGAAAATACGAGAATGGGATCCAAACCTCTAGACATAAATAATATAATCCCATCATTTCCAAACATAATGTCGATATTCGACTGAAAAAGAGACAATCCTCTATTTTTTTAAAATTTTAAATTAAAGTTAGTGTTTAAAGGAACGAATAGTTTTATTTATTTAAATATAGTTGGAAGTAGGCTTGTGAAAAGATAATAAATTTTAATATAATTTTATGAAGAATTTTCCTGATTTAAAAAAAATTATTTATAAAGAAAATATAGAGGAATTATATTTTTTTGTTTATTAGAAAGATTAGATAATGGTCCAATACACTATCGTTCATATACTGTAACTAAAACAGATTAAATTTAAATTGTATTGATATATTTTTTATTATACATAATAACAAGGATTTAGTAACTCTATTTAGATATCCTAAACAAAGAGAATCAGCGATATATTAACTTAGGTATACTATTACTTTTATATCCCCCCTTTTTGTAAAATACATGATAAGGGGATATTTATTAATAATTTGCAATCCAATGGCTAAACATCAAATAGCTCAATATTTAGCCAAATTAGATAATATAGTAAATGTAGATATTATTTCAGGGCCATATGATATTGTTGCAGAACTGATATCAGAAAACATGGAAGACTTGAAAGAAAGCATTCAAACAAATATCAAAAATAATGATAAATCAATATCAACCTTGACTTTGATAAGATCTGAAGATATTTAAATCAGGAATAGTATTGAAAGAATTATACCAACATATCATTTTTATTTTTCGAAGGTATATAACGCTTATTTTCCTATTAAACCTAAAATCGAACCATTGATATAAATATTCACAGTTTTATATAATATTTAATATAGAAATAGATTTTAAGAAATGAGATAGTTTAAACCTATTGAAAGCTGAAAAAGCAAAAAAAACAATAAGCGATAAATTATCAATCAATAAAAAAAACATAATCCTAATTTTAATAATAATCATAGTTTTATCTTCGCTTGGTTTATTTTTCTTTTTGCAAAATACTACCGAAGAGAATATTAAAAAAAGCATATTCAACAAATTCAAGGATAATAAGATAGAATCGACAACTATTATTGCTGATCATATAGCGTCGGATCTCCAATCGATAATGATAATCTTACAGGGAATAGTAGATCTTGTTTCAGTTCAAAGTTCAGGAGCATTTGAAGAAAACTTTAATAAAATTTTAAATGAAAAACTTAGTAATATAAATAAAATAACAGAAGTTAATGGAATTTATTTTTTAAATAATAAAAATATTATAAAATATGAGGTGTTATCCGAACCAAATCAAAGTCTGATTAATACAGATCTTTCTAATAGAAATTACATAAAACAAATGAATCAATCTCTAAAACCAACCTTCTCTAATGGATTTATAGGAACTGATGATATTTATCGAATTGCATTGATAGTCCCTGTATTGGGCAACGATAGCTCTAGCTATGTAGGTGCGGTGGAAGTTACAATTCCTACAGAAAAATTTTTTGAACATTATGGAAATATACATGATGTTAATTCCCAGTTTTTGGTAGTATATGATAAGAAAGGTAATTTACTTGTTGTTGGAGCTGATAAGAGTTTACTTGGAGAGAATTTTTTTAATGAAATAGTTCAAAACTTTACTAATCATAATCCAATACTAATGAACAATACGGTAAAACTATTGCAAGGGATATCTGGATATGCGATATATGATTATGGTAGAGGCGAAAGATTAACTACCACTTATCCAGTGTTAATAGAAGGGAACCCAGAATATTTTGTTCAAGTAGTGAACCCAACCCTGTCTTTCTACTCAGAAATAAACGAAGTTATAATTGGAGAAGAAGTAAAGACATTTTTTCTACTACTAGGAACTATAGCTGCAGTAGCTAGTTTAATAGTAATCCTGGTAAAATGGAATATTATTTTAAACACAGAGATCAAATCAAGAACTTTAGAATTGGAAGAATCCAACAAATTGCTTAAAGGAACCAATGAAGAGTTATTACAAGCAAATGAAGAATTAAAAATTCATGATAGAATGCAAAAAGAATTCATCAATATCGCAAGTCACGAAATAAAAACACCAGTTCAGTCAATCTTAGGATTTTCTCAATTATTAGGAATGTATCCTGAAAAGCAAACAGAGTTTATAGAATCACTACAAAGAAATGCATATAGGTTACAAAGACTTTCAAATGACCTATTAGAGGTAACAAAAATAGAAAGTAAATCATTCAAATTGAAAAAAGAAGTATTTAATTTAAATGATATTATATTAAAAGTTGTAAAAGAACAAAATACCATTCTTGAAAATTCTAGGGAAAGAGAGCTCAAGATTATTTTACATACGCCTAATGAACCAATCATAGTAGAAGCAGATAATGAAAGAATTGGTGCAGTGGTTTCTAATTTATTAAGTAATGCCATAAAATTTACAAAAGAAGGTGAAATAATAATAAATGTAAAAAAGGAAAACTCGCAGTATGTTTTGGTTAGCGTAAGGGATACAGGCAGCGGAATAGATCAAAGGATTTCAGCGAAATTATTTTCAAAATTCACTACAACTTCATTTCAAGGGATTGGTTTGGGATTGTATATTTCTAAAAATATAATTAAAGCCCATGGAGGAAAAATATGGGCAGAAAATAATAATATAGACAGCAGAGGCGGTGCAACTTTTTATTTTAGCTTACCATTGTTTGTAAAACATTAATTTAAGAGATTAATATAAATATATAATATACAATATAAAGGAATGAATTAAAAAATGAGCAATTATGCAAAGATTTTGCTCGTAGATGACGATAAAGATATTGCCCTAAGTTTTAAACTTGCGCTACAGTATGAAGGATTTTCAGTTGAGGTATTTGATAGTTCTATAAAAGCTCTTGAAAATTTTAGACCAAAATCGTTTAAACTAGCGTTAATAGATATGAAAATGCCAGAGATGGATGGAATTGAATTATACAAAAAAATAAGAAACAAAGATGAATTCATTAAAATATGTTTTATAACAGCTTATGATTGGGACAATGATCAGGTTAAGGAATTTACAGATTGTTTTATTAAAAAACCCATTACTCTTGAAGGTTTAGTAAAAATGGTAAAAAGAGAAATCGAACAAATTTAAACTAATTTGTTAACATTATAGTTTAAGGCAGTTATATAAATACTAAATACGCAAAAAATAAACAAATATGGTGTGGAAATCCTATATCACGTTGATTGAAATAATTTAATTAATCAGGAATGGAATTATTTTCGATTAGTAGTAAGTAACAGTTTTATAGTAATGAAGAGAGTATTTAACTCAATTAATATTGTTATAGAAATAAAATCCTTTTATGGTTTGGAAAATAAAAATTAATATAATGTTGATTTTACCTTTTCATTAAAATATAAAATAATTATTGCGGATTCTTCACCATCCAGATATATCTTATTTTTATGTTATTGACTTTACCATTTTAAGGGATTTGAATCTGTTCTAGAGACTACCCTAATTCTATTAACTCCATCTATCATTTCAATAACTTTTACGATCTGAGGATGAACTAAATGTTTCCATTTTTTTCCACTTTTAATAAGATTTCGGATATTTTCACCATTATAATCTAATTTATTCTTAAATACTGGATGTCTAACCTCTATATCTGACTTACTATTTCTAGTTTTACTTATTTGACTTTTCACGAGTATAGACACAAATTCATTTCCCGAATAAATAACATTAAACGTTGGCACCATAGATTGTAAATATGCTAGCCATGCAGCATTATTTTCGAAATTAGGAATTGGAACAACATATATTCTAGATAGATCTATTTTTTCATTAACCAACGTTTGATGAATCATCAAAAGCCGTTCACCTGCAGTAAACGGATCTTTAAAAATATAGTTATGTTGTGAACTTCCTATCACTATTATCAGTTCTTTTATTTCATCAAGCACTTGATACACTAAATCTAAATGTCCTTTATGAAAAGGTTGAAATCTACCTATGATAAGACCTCTGGTTAGTTTTCTTTGATTTTCCGTCGACTCTTGAGATTTCCCTGGAATCATATTCATTTTGCCAATTGATTTTGATAATGCTATAATGACCCTAATTTTGCTTTCTCTTTTTCTATCTCTTTTTTATCTATTTTCTTAAATAGTGGTTTTATATTACTCAAAATTTGATGTCCTGGTTTTATATTTAGTTTGGCTGCATCATCCCATTTCTGATTTGAAATTACTTTACTAGTATTCTCTCCAAATAATTGGAGATATATCCTTTCAACAGAAAACGGAAGAAAAGGTTCTAGCATAATACTCAAAGATCTAACTGCATTTATAGATAAGTAGATCGTTGTATCTGCTGATTTTTTATCTCTCCATGGTTCTTTCTTTTGAAAATACTGATTAAAATGATTTGAAAATTTCAATATATTTTTCAGGGCTTTGTCTGTTTCTGTTTTTTCGAGAAACGAGCCTACCTCTCTGGGCAATTTTGTTATTTCATCAATACCTAGTTTATCTTCGTAATCGTATTCTCCTGGTGTTGGAACCTTCCCTCCAAAATTTTTATTGGTAAAGGTAAGAGTTCTATTTACAAAATTTCCAATATTATCGATTAACTCGTTATTAATTTTATTATAAAACATATCCCAGTCAAAATTTATATCATCCTGATTAGAGGGACTAATAGAGGCTATATAAAATCTTAAATAATCAGGATTAAATATAGAAATAAAATCCCTTAATCCGATATACCAGTTTCTGCTTTTTGATATTTTTTTATCATGTAACATAAGATGACCTCTAACAGGAATGTAATCAGGAAGTTTGTATTCCTTATTTATTCCAATTCGTATAGCAGGTAAAAACAGAAAATGATGATAAACTATATCTTTTCCAATAAAATGATAAATTGTTGATCGGTTCCATGTTTTTCTGCCATTCTGTTCTGGATGTCTTTCTTGTAGTAATGTCATAAAGGTGGAAATATAACACAAATGATTATCGAACCAGCCATAAAATACCTTTCCTTTCTCTCCATCAATAGGGATATTTATACCCCATTCCAAGTCTCTTGTTATATCCCAATCTTGGAGTCCATCTTTTATCCAGTTCAAAACATATTTTTTTATATCATTCTGTAAATTAACATTTGAAACAAGCCAATCATTTAGCACCTGCGAGAAACTGGACAACCTGAAAAAATAATGATTTGTATTTTTTTTTACCGGTTTTTTCCCACAAATTCCGCATTTTGGATCTAGTATTTCTTCCGGCACTCTTCCACATTTTTCACACAAATCCGAATACTGATCTTCTGATTTACAATAAGGGCAAGTTCCTACCACATATCTATCTGGCAAATACTTCCTATCGTGATTACAATAAAATTGGATAACTTCTTTTTCGTAGATATGTCCATTTGTTTTTAATTTATTAAATACATATTGCACAAAATTGTGATTTTCTGGAGAGCTTGTCCTATAAAATTTATCAAATGAAATTCCGAGTAATTTGAAATCCTCTAGATCCCGTTGATTCCAAAATTCTACAAAGGATTTGGGAGTTTTTTGTTCTTTTTCTGCCTTTATAAGTATAGGAGTCCCAAAATCATCAGTTGCACAAACATGAAATACCTTTTTACCTGATATTCTTAAGAATCGGGTAAAAAAGTCAGCAGGCAAATAAGTAGAAGAAACATGACCTAAGTGAATTTCACCATTGGCATAAGGCAATGCTGACGTAACTATTATTGAATCATCATTTGAATTGATACTGGTATATTGTGGTGATGAAATCTCAATTTTTTTCTGATTGATTACCGTACTGTTATTGTTGAGAGTCGATTCCCTTAGAGTATTAGGGTGTGTATTATTTTAACCTGTAATAAAATGATATTGGGGTATTTATTTAATTTGAAGAATCCGCCATGAAGAATTATATGGTATTATGTTAAATGTAATTAATGATTTTAAATAGCTTTTATGCTTGGTTACTACAATAATTTGATTTAGTAACCTTGTTTTTAGATATCATCAAGACAATTAAAAAATTAAAATATAAAACATTCAGTAGTCTAAACATTGAAAAATAATTCTAATCCTAGCTAGTGGGATATTTTTTTTAACCTAATTTTGATAGGATCTACAGCAGTTAAAGATGAAAATTCATCTTTGGTTATTAAAGTGAATCTGTAGTACCAATTTCCATTATTAGGATATTTAACTAATTTTAACAAGGCAAATTATTGTTTGATAGGAAAATTTTAAGAATTATTCAACGCCGAGTTAGAATAAATAACATTTCTTTACATAAATGATTACATATAAAATACTAAAAACATCAGCATTTAAACTATTAACTGTTCAATTTTGAATTTATGTTATTAAACATTATTTAACTGACAATGTATTATTCATGTATTTATAATTAGAAATAAATTCTTAGTTTGATCATACGAATTAAAATATTGGTTTGAATCTTTATGAGTTAATCTACAGAAAAAAATAAGTAACAATATTTGTCCTGATGTCAACTTGAAATGTTGTAACAGCTAAATGCAACATCTCTCCAAACCCAATCATTGTAGTTATTAAAAAATATAACAATACAAGCTTTATTTAAAATATAAAGATAGAATAAATAAAATCTTACAGACCGTAATTAGATTTGGATATTCACCTCATTATGATAATCTAATTGTTCCTTGGTAGGATTATCAATTTCGATCCCAAAAGCTTCTAAAGCATACTTTGCTATTGTATTATCGATATTTTTAGGAACCGGATATAAATGATTCTGCATTTTTTTATGATTTTCTATTATATACAGAATAGATAATAATTGATTTCCAAACGAGAGTGACATAACTTCAGGTGAATGTCCTTCACCACCCACAAGATTAAGAACTCTTCCTTTGGACAATAGATTTACAGTTTTGCCATTAATATTATAGCTGTCAACATTTGGTCTTACAATTATTGGGTTTTTATCCTGTTGTTTTATATATCTGAGATCAATTTCTACATCAAAATGTCCAGCGTTTGCTATAAATACACCATCTTTCATTCTATCTATATGTTCTTTCCTTAATACATTTTTTTGTCCTGTACATGTTATAAAAAAATCGCCTTTATCTGCAACTTCTTCTATTCTCGAAACAATATAACCATCCATATATGCTTCTAATGCGCGTATTGGATTTACCTCGATTACTGTAACTTGAGCTCCTAACCCTCTAAGGCATGAAGATATCCCCTTTCCTACCCATCCATAACCCAATATAATAAAATTTTTTCCGGGGATAAAGATATTAGTAGTTCGAAGAATCCCATCAATAGTACTTTGACCTGTTCCATAACGATTATCAAATAAATATTTTGTATACGCATTGTTGACTCCGATAATAGGATATTTTAGCAGTTTTTTAGTATCCAAAACCTGTAGTCTATTGATTCCTGACGTTGTTTCTTCTGTTCCCCCAATTACATTTTTACTTCCCATTTTATGACAATATAGATGCATTGTTGAACCATCATCAGTTATTAAATCTGGATTAGTATTTAGTACTTTTTTTATATTTTCTAGATATTCTTTTTCGTTCATTTTTGTTTTAGCATGGACTATTATTTCATTGTCTTTCAAGAATTCAAGAATATCTGATTGTACAGAAAGAGGATTAGCAGAACATAGAATAATATTTCCTCCTAATTTCCTTGCAGCCATAATTAAGACTGATGTTTCCTTTGTTATATGAAGACAGAATGCAAGATCTAGGCCTGCAAGTGGTTTTCTTTTTTCATATTTTTCTGTTATCTTTGAAATAATTTTCATGGATTTTAAAGCCCAATTATACGAAAGACGACCTTGAGAGATTTTGTCAAGATTAGACGTACCAGACATTTTATGATATATTTTTGAAACTTAAATAAAATAGGATCGTTTTGGAAAACAATTCAAGTTAAAAATTACAAACCATTTATCTTAAAATTTGGAGAAAAGTGAATTGTTTAATATCAAATAAAGATACAGAGGTAGGATATCTATAAAGAATTTGATAATTATCATTATTGATGGTCTGATTTATTTTTCCTCTCATATTACATTAAGATTATAAGAAGCGCCAGCGGTATATTTGACGTCTGAACCCAAGAATTCACTCAGATCTACACTTCCCCTAAATGATCAGTTATTTTCTACTATTGATAATCTTAAAAGTATCTAATATATGTGATTACTTTTTTATGGAGATCGTGAGGAATTTACAATGTTTTAAATTAAAAAATAATTGTTTTGCTTATCTAAAATATTAAAATTGTTTTTCTAACCCAAAAATAATTCTAGAATTTATTTAGCCATGATCTTTTCTAGAGCCATAAAATATATCAGTATATTTATATAACTTCAAAGATCAGACTGTAAAAATCGAGGAATTTATTTGGTTCTTCTAGAACGCTATCTTTTTTTGGGATTTACGAAAATGTTATAATGTTTTGATCATTTTAAAAATAGATCGTTCAAATTAATAATATAGATTTAAGCATATTCCTTATATTTAGGGAAAACCAGATGTTTATTCCATTAAGATGACAATGTATTCTATCATTTTTTATTAATTTTTATTTTTTATTCTTATGACTATTTTTAAATAGTTATTGTGAATATATGTTTGACAAATATGTACCTAAGTGAATTGAATAATTATTATTATTTTCCATCTTCATCTACAGATAGACACTGTAGCATCTTATTGACTATAAATTTATAACATTAGAATTTTAGCCAACAATATTATAAGATTTATCTAGACAATTCTGTAAAATTGTTTAGTCAGCGCATAATGAATATAATCTCAAATTATACCTGTTTTCATATGTCCAATTAATGTACAAATCGCAAATTCTTGGTTTGTTATTGGCTACCACTCTCTTTATTGGTTTAAGTGCTATTTCTATGCAGGCCTATGCAGATAAACCTGATAGATCGAAGCATTCTGAAAAAATGTACGATTCCTATGCAGAGAATTCTTATGGAATGCAATATGATCAACAACCATACTATCATTCCCATAAACATGATACTCACTATAATTATGATAATACATACAACAAATATTCAAATCAATACCAGAATTTTGTCTGTTGATTTGGATTACTCAAAGGATTTGTGGTTAAAGATCCATATGCCTGTTTTGTACAACTGCCTGAATGTCCACAATGTTCAACAGGCGAATTAGAAACATCATGTGAATCAGGTGTAATAGGAAAAGCGGCTGACGGCACCGGACAAAGTGCAGAAACAGAAACAGACCAAGTCCAAACAAACTCAACTCCACAAATGATAGAAGAGCCAGTACAACAACAAAAACAATCCCATCAAATAAATTCTCCCACTAACCAACTAGAACAACTACAGAAACTGGAGCAACTAAAATCCCAAAAATTAAGTGAAAAATTAAAATAAATCTCCTATGAAAGATAGAGAAATAATCTAATTTTTTACTAACATCAAGCTATAAAAAAATTCTAAATGATTATTTACAAAGTCGATATATTTATAAAAAAATAATTTTTAGTAATAGTTTTAATTCAGGATTAAAGTGATAATTATATTCTGTTGTTATATTTTGGGTGACCATAAATCAAATTATTTTTATCAATTGTAGTATTAATTATTCTTAGCAATTCTGAAAGTATCTATTATTTTACGGCCTTAATTATGCTTCTGTAAATATGATATTTATTTTGTTCGAAAATAGTAGATATAATCACTATAACTACTTACAGTAAAATCTAATTTAATTCTAGTTCATCAATGTTTATTCTAGCTTTCAGGTTTTGATTTTGCATATAATTGACAAATATCAATCCTCTATATTAGGAATTATTGTATTTATGATGATATCAATTAAACTGGCATTAGATTAAAACTATGATATTTGGAAGTTTTTTAATTTCGAAATAAAAACCTCTTCGTGGATTTAAACATCTCGTATCCTGATAAATGATATTATTATTACTAAAAAACAAAGAAAAGTCTAGAATATGTTCGGTATAATACTAAAAGATAACTATCATAATAAAATTAAAAACTCGAACGAATATCAAAATTTGTCATCCTTGTTATATTGCAAATCACTTTAATTCTAGACTGAGATAATCATTATTAGCAGTTGTATCTTCACACTATATATATAATACTCAATCTCATCGAAAAGAAAATAACTTAATTTAACAAAAATATGTTGTTCAAGAATATATGGCATTTAAATATGTTACTTGGTGGAATTTGATATATTATGTTGTTGAATGGGAAATATAAAATTTTTGATAGTTTATATATTTACATAATGAAGGCTAAATATTTTACATAATTATTTGAATATTGATAAACTCTTACTGCTAAAATTATAAATCTCATGTTTTTTAGTTTTAAACCAGTTATTCTAAATCAAACTTTTAACTACTTTTAGATTTCCAAAGTCATCTCTTTTACTATCTATAGGTGTTTCCATTATCATAGGTATTTTGTTTATAGAATTATGGTTCAATATTGATTTGAAGCCATCTAGGCCGATTTTACCTAATCCGATATGCTCATGCAAATCACGATTTGAATTGAAATCTCCTTTAGAATCATTTAAATGTAAAAGTTTCAGATTTTTTAACCCTACTTTATCATTGAAAATATCAAAGGTTTCATAAACTTTATCATTTTTCCTTAGATCATAACCAGATGCAAAAGCATGACAAGTATCAAGGCAAATACCAAAAGAATGAGAACGCATATCCACGGAAGATTTTAATTTATCAAGAATTATTGCTAACTCTTCAAATCTACTTCCTATACTGTTCTTCTTTCCTGTATTGTTTTCAAGTAGAACAGTTACGGAGTTCAAGTTAGTTTGGTTATCATTACTCTTATTATCCGTGGTGTTATCTTTCTTTTTGTTATCATATTTGAATTTTAAATCTGTTTTATTGTAATTTTCTATTGCAAATTTACATGCATTTACCAATTGTTGGATTCCTTTCTCATTTCCATCTCCTCCATGAGTTCCTAGATGCAATACAAGATATGAGATATGTAGTGAGGCACATCTTGCAATTTCTTCCATAAGAACAGAAGTGGATTTTTTGTGAAGCTCCTTGTTAGATGAAGCGAAATTAGGGAGATAAGGCATATGAACAAAAATTGAATCTGAATTAAAATTGTTTTCTTCTTTTTTCTTTATAAAATTTTGGATTTCCTCTTTTTCCAAAGGTTTTGAATCCCATCTTCTTGGACTCCTGCTAAATATTTGAAATGTATTACATCCAATTTTTAAGGAATTATCTATAGAATTCGATATTCCGCCAGATATCGAAACATGAAATCCTATTTTGAGCATTACATAGATCCTTCAGGAGTCTACTCTATATATAATATTTATATTTTTTTCAGATATACCTAAGTCATTTCCAATAAAGTGTTAGAAAACTGGTTATCTATCTATCTTTAAACCAGTTATAGTTGGATATCTATATATACCTAAAAAGATAGTTTATTATCCTAATTTTTAACTTAATTTGAATTTTTATTCCATGAGTTTACGATAATTCTTTAAATTATTTTTTAAATCTGAAATTGGTAATCTACTTAAAGAACTCCATTTAATTAACAACCATGTAAAAGTACGAACAATGGTATTTTAAAATTATATTTATAAGAAACATACTACTATTTTTATATAAAATAATTATGTTCATTAATTATATAATATTATTAAATAACAACTTTATATGTATCTAACAAGCTAAAATAAATCTCTATTGTCATTAAATAACAACTTTATATGTATCTAACAAGCTAAAATAAATCTCTATTGTCATTAAATAACAACTTTATATGTATCTAACAAGCTAAAATAAATAATGAAGGATGTTTCGTCATTTATAAATATCAAATTGTAAAATAGTTTCCAATGAACAAAAGAAAAGGTTCTATGGTTCTGCTATCATCATTATTAGCAGTCAGCCTTAGCTTAGTAATATCTTCTCCACTTGCTATGGTATGGGCTAGTTCTAATGGTGATGATTTTCGCGAGAAAAAAAAAGCAGATATTGGAATAAAAGACGACATAATAAAGACAATATTTTTTAAAACAAGAGGTGAAATACCAACAGATGGATCCGGTGGTGCATTTGGTTATGGTGTCGTAACATCAGACAATAAGGCAATAGTAACTACAACTCATGCAGGTGTATGATAGTGAATTACAAAATGAAGAGATTCTTAATCCAATATGGCATAATCACTATGTGCAACTGGTAAATGAACCAGAATGTGTAAGTGATACAGCTGTAGGTGATTTATCATTTGAATCTCCAGGCAAAGTAATAGTTAAAGACAGTTTTGCATTATTAAAGAATCTTCCTCCTTCGGCAGATGGACAATTTAGTGGTGATCCTATAACTCCAGGATCTGATGTTCAAATAGTAGCATCGTTCAAACTAGTACCATTACTTGACTTAACAGTACTACAAAACAATCAACCCAATAATCCATTAGTTGCAGTATGTGTTGAAGATATCCAATCTGTAGATCCAAGAGACGTAAATATCTTTGATATCAAGGATCATTATGGTTATGGATCCGAGGAATATTATCCCAGTTCTTACGGAGACAAACACGACTACCGAGGAGAATATCATGAGAAAGATTATCGTAATCACTACGACTACGATGATGGATATAGAAGATAATAATTAGAAGTTGAACAATAAATAACCTTCAACTAATCTTTTTTAAATCTTCTGAATCTTTTAGTAAGTTTAAAACCAATTATGAATTTTATTTTTATATATTTGGTCAAAATATAATTTTTATTTTCTTATTACATCTTAAATTTCCCTTATTATACTTCTCTTCAATTCATAATAACTTCTTCTTGATATCCCCAAGAGATAGATCATAATATTATTAGAACATAGATTACTTTCTGGTTTAGATTTATTATATTTATTAACTGTTATCAGCTTTTATAATTTGTCCAAGGTTATATAATATAATAATTATAATATTTTGTGAAAGTAGAAGAATTCTACTATAAAAAACTAAAGTAGATATAAAATATAATAATTTCCTATCAAAAAATAAAAGAATAAGGTTATTAGTGTGTCTTTCTATTTTATTACTATATTAAATAACTATAATAGATTAGAATTTGAAATAGCTATTATAATCCTTCCAATCTCTGAAATATTATAACTTAAAAGATTAATTCATGGTTAAGGGAAAGATATTAGCCATGTTCTTGGCAGTAGTCTTGATAAGTGGAGCTATAACTCTCGCACTTCCATCTGTTACAGAAGATGTTATGGCATCAAGTGACAAGAAGTACAAGAAAGACAAGTACTGCAATGATGACAAGAGAGATAAGAAACACAAGAAAGACAAGAAACGAGACTGTGATGACAGGAAGGACAAAAAAAGACATGGTGATAGAGACCGATATTCATATGATCCTTATGATGAACGTGGTCAATACGGTTACATGATGGATCAGTATTATGACACTCCTTATGATAAAGAGCAATACTACAAGAAAGATTCGTATGAGAAGAAGGATCAATACTACAAGAAAGATCCCGTATGAGAAGAAGAAGGATCAAGTACTACAAGAAAGATCCGTATGAAAGCAGTATCCTTTTGAAAAGAGAAAGATCCATACTATATGAAGAACCCATATGAAAGAAGGCACCATATGAAAACAAGTATCCTTTTGAAAAGAAAGATCCATACTATATGAAGAACCCATATGAAAAGAAGGCACCATATGAAAACAAGTATCCTTTTGAAAAGAAAGATCCATACTATATGAAGAACCCATATATGAAAAGAAGGCACCATATGAAAACAAGTATCCTTTTGAAAGAAGATCATACTATATGAAGAACCATATGAAAGAAGGCACCATATGAAAACAAGTATCCTTTTGAAAAGAAAGATCCATACTATATGAAGAACCCATATGAAAAGAAGGCACCATATGAAAACAAGTATCCTTTTGAAAAGAAAGATCCATACTATATGAAGAACCCATATGAAAAGAAGGCACCATATGAAAACAAGTATCCTTTTGAAAAACCAACCAATAATGGAAATCATAACATGAAGGACATGAACATGAAACCTCAGAGAATGCAAGTTGAACCTATGAGTGAAAATAATCATGATATAACTCCATCACTTTTAGGTCATCCTATCTCATCAACATTAGGACCTGACTAAACTCAATCTTTTTTTATTTTTATTTTTAAAAAATAATTCGTAGATTTTTAGAATTAATATATGTTATTAGCTTGAAAAATTATTTCTTTTATTACACCTTCTTTAAACTTTTTTTTATATTTATTGACCATTAATTAAAAACCACTCTACATATCCCATACACAATTAGAAAACCTGCTCATGATAGATAATCCATTCATTTACTTCCTTGTGTATTTAGAGTGATTGATCATAGATTTGACGCCAATGTTTATTTCCAGTTTAGACACAAATAATCTAAGAAATTACACATATCTAAATCCAATCTCAAAAAAGAGTTTTCTGATAACCACTTCAATGATATCGCCAAATCAGAGCCTTACTCTTAAACAAATGATAAGTTAGCTTAACTTATCCAACAAATAGGAATAAACAAACTAGAGTATTTTGGTATCGTCAACATACATTCCACTATCTATTTGTGGATTGAATTACGACCCACCATCCGGTGCTGTTAAGTTAACGAAAGAGATAAAGCTATGAATGTTCTATTCTAACAACATATGTTGTTGAAATTTGAAAGAAACAGAACATCCACATGTATAGTAATGTATTCTTTGTATTTGTACTTTCTTGGTATCAGTCTACGAAATACATCTAAAGCACTGGAACTATTTAAGGATCAGAATAGAAGTTATGTTGCAATTTGGGAGTGGATTTAATGTTTTGGTTCATTACAGATTTTCAGGAGAAAAAGAGTATCAGCATTCATAATAGACGAAACTATTATTCAGATTGGTAATCAGCATTTTTGGTTATGGATATGTATTGAACAAGTTCAGAGATCTGTGCTTGGAATCCATATATCAAAAGAGAGAAACATGTTTGTAGCAGAGAATTTTATCAGTTCTCTTGTATCCAAAAATGGTATACATATAGTTTTCACAGATGGAGGTACATGGTATCCACAAGCATGTAACTTTTTACATCTAAAACATAGATTGCATTCTCCTTTTTGATAAAAGTTTGATTGAAAGATTGATGGAGTATTTTAAGGATAGAACAGAATGTTTTGATGATTACTATCCTTGTATCGAGAATGGTATCATAAAATGTGATCTACAACATGTATACAATCGGATAAAATTCTTTGTTAATCTCTATAATTCAAAAATTAGAAATATTAGTTTATTCAAAATTGGAGGTGGAATACTCTTAACTTAACAGCACCCAACATCCTATACTTATAATATCAAATACTTATAATTTCAAGATTCTGACTCTATCAGATAGTTAATTATTATGATATTTTGTTTGATTTTCTATTTTTTAAAATTCTTTCAAACAAGACAGTTCTATATATGTATATTATTCTCTCACAAACTATTTGACGGAATATTTGTCGAAAATGACGAGAAATAATATGTATTGATCGATTATTCGACGAGGGTTATTTTTTTAAATCCTTCAAGATCAATAATTTGATTGAATAACAAAATGTAAAGTATCCAAAATACTTAATAATAATAAAGTCTTGCTGAAAAAGACACTGACGATAGGAAATACTTCTGGATCTAGTAAAAGTTATGAAATTGTATTAAATATATAAACCAAATTTGGAAACTAACTTGGTAAATACGTTGCATAAGAACTGATGGAGGTAGGCAAACAATTACGAAAAGAGAAAATAGTAGCAGATAATTGTTAGGTTAACAGAGCAAGTGTTTTTATTATAAAATAATGCGCACTTACTCTATACCTACTATGTTGCGATACAAATATTATCAAAAATTTTGAGAACAGAAAAATAAAAAAAATGAGATTTAGGTTTATTTTCTAAAATGGATTAAGGGTGGACAACAAACTACTTATGTTAAAGCTATTGGAATTTCCACTTGCTTGTTCATGTTCGGAACTAATATCTGTCCTAAATGGTGGTTTTTGAATATTCTTCATTTCCATAGAGTATTTATTTTTTTGAATATTTGTTATAATCTACTCCCATAGTTGTTGTTATCAAATTTCTTGTCTTTTTTGAAGTTGAATATTTCTGTTCATTATAATATCTTTATATCATCATTATATCGTTTTTCCTTTCCGTCATAATCTTTTCCATACTCCTCGTAGTTGGAATAATATCGTTTTTCCTTTCCGTCACGATCCTTTCCATATTTACTGTATTTGTCATAATCGCGTTTTTCCTTTCCGTCATAATCTTTTCCATACTCCTCGTAGTTGGAATAATATCGTTTTTCCTTTCCGTCACGATCCTTTCCATATTTACTGTATTTGTCATAATCGCGTTTTTCCTTTCCGTCACGATCCTTTCCATATTTACTGTATTTGTCATAATCGCGTTTTTCCTTTCCGTCACGATCCTTTCCATATTTACTGTATTTGTCATAATCGCGTTTTTCCTTTCCGTCACGATCCTTTCCATATTTACTGTATTTGTCATAATCGCGTTTTTCCTTTCCGTCACGATCCTTTCCATATTTACTGTATTTGTCATAATCGCGTTTTTCCTTTCCGTCACGATCCTTTCCATATTTACTGTATTTGTCATAATTGCGTTTTTCCTTTCCGTCACGATCCTTTCCATATTTACTGTATTTGTCAGTACCGCGTTTTTCCTTTCCGTCACGATCCTTTCCATATTTACTGTATTTGTCATAATCGCGTTTTTCCTTTCCGTCATAATCTTTTCCATACTCCTCGTAGTTGGAATAATATCTCTTATCATCATCATGATATTGTTTGTCCTTGCCGTAATAATTCTCGTCATAAGTAGAATATTTATCATAATATCTATTATCGTCATAATATCTGTCTCTTTTCTTCTTATCTCCTGTTGCATCGGCGTCACCAAAAAAATATGGTATCGCTGTTGTTATAGCTCCAGTCAATAACACTGCAGATAAGAAAAATGCAGTAATTTTCTGCTTTTGCATTAGTCAATTATAATTGCATTTCATATATCTTAACTCCGAAGAATTATTAAAGATTTTTTTAATATTATTTTTTATTTTCTTTATTTTATTGATCAAATTATAATTAACATGTTATATTTTTTGATGACATTTTCCATATTTTCATATATTAAAAAACTAGTATTTTTTTAATTAAGAAATTACTGAATTCTTTTATTATAAAATGTTAGTTACAAAATAGAATAAAATAAAATAAAATAAAAAATAAATAGATTGAAACTACTTTGTAACCCTAATTTGAAATAGGCATTCTAGAGTAGAATTATATCTTAACTAAGAAATAATTTTATCTAGTTATACTCAAGTATTTTTTTAATTATATCTACATAAATAGTAGTCATCTAATGATAGAATTTTTTGTTCAAATATTAATATGAACAAGGTGAATCTGGCGGAAATATTTTTACCATTTTGACATTTTGCAATTAGATTTTTTTATAATTGTTAAGAGATAACAATCAGGTTCTTTCTGGGAATGAGCAATTAATCTAGACACAATTAAAATGAAAACACTTTGTAGTGAAAACTTTTTTACTCTTAATTGTGTTGATAGAACAGATCAGAAATATTGAGTGTTAGACAAAAATAACAGCATTAGTAAATTGAGTGGAAAACAAGGCAAGAATTGTAATCGAATTACTGACTACTAAAAACATAGTAGCTGAAATATGGGATAAGTACAATCTAAAATCATATGTATCATAGATTTCAAACATAAATTTACAGAGGGTGGTAAGAATGTATTGTTAGGTTCCAATAAAGACAACATTAAAAATGATCTGGAGAAAGAAAATGGACTTATAAAGAGGATCAAGGGAAAACAAACAATAACAAAAAATCCTTTAAAATGTTAGAAACTACAAGGAGGAATGGTGAGGATAAATGATAAGAATACTGGTAAACAATAATAATAAAAGAAAAATGGGTGTTAGAATGGGAGTGACATATTCTGGCCATAGTAAAAAATGTGTATTACGGCAACAAAGATCACAGAAATGATTTTACTATTTTAGAAATTGAAGAAACTGCAGAAACCTCATCTTCATGACCGACAAAAATGATGGAAAAAGAGATTCAACAAATTTCCATGAAAAGATCAACTTCTAGTAAAAGCATAATGACTGCAATGCTAACAAGAATTCCGTGTAGGCATGTTAACAGGAGAATCCAGAGAATCTTAAGAAAAATGTAATAAATTACATTATTAATAGAGAATAAACAAACCCTTAGTTCAAAAAAACCCATTGTAAAAGCAGACAGACCAAACCATACTCTGGAAGCCAATTTAGCACACAAAAAAAGTGGTATTTATGGATGAGGATACCCTCTAACATGTTTGATGTATTTACAAGAGAATGGGTTGGTTATTGCTTTGATCTGTCTGCGGTCAAGGAAAATGCAATAGTATCGATAGAAATTCCATTCTAACACACAATGATGTTGTACCACAATAAGATCTTGTTATCAGTAAACACAGCAGTTTATATTATAAAAGCATGGAATTAAGAAGATCTATATCTACACTTTGAAAATTGGATCACATCTCCTACAAAACACATAAACACAACGAGGAAATAGGATCAGTTCACAAGTCATTAAGCAGAGTATATTTGATTTAATGATTTCAAAGACAAACAGGTATCAGAATCAGTAATCAAAAGATTCATTTACAGACAGTATCCAGAACAGAACATACTCTATACAATGATATGTAATACTATATGAATTCATTTCAAAATATAAACTGCAAAAAAAATTATTAAAAAGTAGAAGTGATAAAAATAGATGAACAAGGAAAATAGTTCCATACAAAAGGAAAAGTGTCACAAAAAAATGTTCAGCCCATAGATGCTACTTATTGATATATGATTAAAACAATTAATCTCTTGTACTTATATAAAGCGGATCAGTGTAGTTTTTAAACTGATTAATATATGATTAAAACAATTAATCTCTTTGTTTAACTCGTTGGTTAAGACTTTGCTTTTTTCTATAGGAAATTTACTATTATAGGATTGTGAAGTAAACGTGGATTTTCATGTAAAATATACTGCCGTTTTAAACATGGAGTTAATTTACTATAGGTGTTGTCTCCGCAATTTTGTCCCTTTTGGCTGAATTTCTGTGTTGATAATAGGTCTTTTCATAGTATGAACTAGAACGCTTTTCATTAATCTGAACTATGAGTGCCAACTACTTGGAACTATAGCACTTTTGGATATACTCGTCCTGCATTTAACCTTTATTTCTATGGTATCATTTTTATTTTATTCATTCCATGGTTCGTGATCATCTTGGTTTACCATAAATAGATTTAACTACAATCATGACCATTACTAAGATGTTTGGTTTTTTAGATTCCTAACCAGTATGGTCTTGGCCTTGTCTTATCGTTTACATAATTATCTACTGCTTTCTTGATGTCTCTTAACTTAAACAGTAAGGTGTAAAGATAAGGATTTCTTCTTAATATATTAACATCAGACTTTAAAAAAAATAAAACTTTATCTGTAATTGTAAAGTATTTTCGTTGTCCATGTTTTCCTGGTTTGAGTGACTGTCTTTCATCTAAAGCGTGAATTATATTTGGAGATGAACAAAGAAGGCATATTTATGTTTGCAACAAGATTTTTTGATAATATTAAAAAAGTGAATGTTTGTAACTTATAAGATCTGAAAAAAGGAAATTAATTCTATTTATTATAGATAAAATTATTATTCAGATATCAAAGTAGCCTTCCTTTTTATGGTTTTTGTATTCAATTAGTCGACAATTATTTGCCTGGAATTTATCTTTCTGCGGTTAGAAACTTGTTTGTTAACCAGAAATTCATCATATCACTAATAGAAAAATATGGAAAACATATTCTTTATACAGACGATGGTAGATTTGATGGATTAGTATACACAGTAATATGATCAAAACATCATCTTTCTTACATATTCTAGAAAATCTGTATTTGATAGGAGAGGAATTAGGATTTTAAGAATTCAATAAAAAGTTTTGATGGTTAGTACCTATGATTGCAAAAAGATGATTACAATTTATTGTATTTACCTAAATGGATACAATTTTTTGTTTCTATGAGTTATGATTTAATAGCAAGAAATGCAGATGTTTAGTCAGATAATAATATACATATCCTCATAGAATGAACTATTAAAATAGATTAATGTAAAAGAAGTTATATTATTTGATAGTATTCCACCCAGATTTTGGTCTTCAGTGAGGTAATAATATATACCACACATAGAAAGATTCCGTAAAAATCAAGTTATCATTATTCTTATTTCTTATCTTTATCTCCTTTCTTTTTTAATATTACCAAAAACCTTCTTATCTTGACAATATTTTTATCTATTTTAAAATTTGTTTTTACTTATTATCTTTCATTTCATTAGTATTATCTGAAGATAGTTTTTGTGCAAAACCTTTATGACAAAATGCTGTTTCTAAAAATTAATTGACTGTTTAATTTGGATTTACTAGATTTGTTTACATCGGATAACATAAGGGAATTATTAGAAAGAATATAAATAAGTAATTAGATATTTTAACCAATAATTACTTAGATTAAATTCTAATTTTTCTACTGTTCTCTGTAATTAATAATAGTTATTATATAATCATACGATAAAAAAACAATAATCTTTCTTACATTTCATGGAAGAGTTAAATAAAATAATAAAAATATATAATATTAGATAATAATACCTAACTTATTGAATTTTTAATCAAACCCTAGATATTTAAATACAATTTATACATTATATGCGCAATCCCAAGATAGGAATTGGATTGTTATCTGTACTTTTATTTTTTGGTACTGTAACTGCATCAATACCTAATAATATAGATGATGCAATTGCAATAAAAGAAATACAAGACTATCCAACACCTGAATATAAAGCCGTTGAAAATAAGAAAGAAGGTTTGTCTTATGACTATGATATTGGTAAGCAATCATACAAAGAAAAACAGGAAAAACAACCTTACTCGGATTATCAAACAAATAAAATAAATGAATATCCTAAGGATTATAATTATAAGTTAGACACATATTCTGATTATCAATCATATCCAGGTTCTTCGTATTCTTCTTCTTACTATCCATCTTATGAATATCCTCCAATTTATGTTAAAGATCCGAATTTAAAGGAATGTTCTAATGGACTTCTTGTTTATGATTTAAAGAATTGTGATTATCCAGATCTAATTGAATGTCCTAATGGACTTCTTGTTTCTGATATAGAGAATTGTAAAGAGCAGCCATTTGATGTATCTTTTTGTCAAAAATCCTTTGAGTATTATCTAGGTTTTGTGACTGAAGAACAGAGAAAATTTATAATAGACAACTTTAACCAAGTTTTAGAATTATCTACTCAACCAGGTGAGCCGAATCAAACTCCACAAGAGGATATCCTTGAAATTTGTACTGCTATTAGTGTTCTTTTAGAAGATCCTTCAGATAATGTATCCCAATTACAAGAATTAGGTGATACTCTAAGAACTTTAACAACTCCTGGATCCACAGAAGACACAGTAACTTCTGCTATTATAAATTCATTAATTGAAAATTCTGGTACAACTCCACCTCCATCTACAGGTACTGTAGAACTAGGAATAGGTAAAGGTGTAGAATGTGCTTTAGATCCAGAGAATGATGCAAACAACCAAGTACTGTGTAATGAACTACTTGGAGCAGGTTCAACTGATCTAGAAGGTGTTGTAACTACAGGAGACTTTGGTCCAACACAGTATGACATGACATTGACAAACGACAACACTCCACCAGATGTATTTGATATCGATAACACACAATTTGTCCTTGATGTAGATGAAGGTGTTACCACAGCATTTGTAACACCCGGATTCACATATACATTGGCAGAAACACAGATAGAGACAGCAGGCTGGTCCAGTGCCAGTAACTACCAATGTTCCAATTGGTTGTGAGAATATTGCAACAGCAGAATCAGAACCTGGTGCTCTACTTACCGCTACTGGTTCCGCAGTAATGCTGGAGTTTAAGCAGTTGTATGTGCAATTCAAAACAGTGAATGTGTTGATGGTCTACTAATAGAAACAAACACAGTTGATGCAGAATGTGAGGTAGCCAATGTAGTTATCTCTACAGCAGCAGCAGGTGGTATTCCAATAGGAATAGGTAAAGGTGTAGAATGTGCTTTGAATGAAGACCCAGCAACCAACCAACAAGAATGTGATACTATACTTGGAGCAGGTTCAACTGATCTAGAAGGTGTTGTAACTACAGGAGACTTTGGTCCAACACAGTATGACATGACATTGACAAACGACAACACTCCACCAGATGTATTTGATATCGATAACACACAATTTGTCCTTGATGTAGATGAAGGTGTTACCACAGCATTTGTAACACCCGGATTCACATATACATTGGCAGAAACACAGATAGAGACAGCAGCTGGTCCAGTGCCAGTAACTACCAATGTTCCAATTGGTTGTGAGAATATTGCAACAGCAGAATCAGAACCTGGTGCTCTACTTACCGCTACTGGTTCCGCAGTAATTGCTGGAGGTCAAGCAGTTGTATGTGCAATTCAAAACAGTGAATGTGTTGATGGTCTACTAATAGAAACAAACACAGTTGATGCAGAATGTGAGGTAGCCAATGTAGTTATCTCTGCAGCAGCAGCAGGTGGTATTCCAATAGGAATAGGTAAAGGTGTAGAATGTGCTTTGAATGAAGACCCAGCAACCAACCAACAAGAATGTGATACTATACTTGGAGCAGGTTCAACTGATCTAGAAGGTGTTGTAACTACAGGAGACTTTGGTCCAACACAGTATGACATGACATTGACAAACGACAACACTCCACCAGATGTATTTGATATCGATAACACACAATTTGTCCTTGATGTAGATGAAGGTGTTACCACAGCATTTGTAACACCCGGATTCACATATACATTGGCAGAAACACAGATAGAGACAGCAGCTGGTCCAGTGCCAGTAACTACCAATGTTCCAATTGGTTGTGAGAATATTGCAACAGCAGAATCAGAACCTGGTGCTCTACTTACCGCTACTGGTTCCGCAGTAATTGCTGGAGGTCAAGCAGTTGTATGTGCAATTCAAAACAGTGAATGTGTTGATGGTCTACTAATAGAAACAAACACAGTTGATGCAGAATGTGAGGTAGCCAATGTAGTTATTCCTGTTGTACCAAATGGTGACACAGGTACTGGAACATTAAGCATAACCAAAAATGTTGAGTGCCAAGTCCAACCAGGAGTTAATCCAACTAGATGTAATCCAATAAATAACAATGTAGGTCCAGATGACTTTACCATAGACGTAACTGGTGGCAATCCAGTTCCATCTTCGTTCCTAGGTTCAACTGATCCACAAGAAGTTGAATTAGGTGCAGGCAACTACGAAGTATCAGAAACTCCAAACGAAGTAGTCGAGGGAATCTTAGCTAATCCGCCAACAGGCACTAACAGAGATCTTATTGCTGCATTTAACGGAGAATGTACCCAGAACGGTGATTTCAGTGCAGCAGGATCCATTGAGGACGGACAATCACAAACATGTAATATTGTCAATACGTTTGAAATAAGTGCAGCAGCACAGTAGTATAAGTATTAGAAGGCTGCAAGATAAATTATATAACTAGATCATGGGGAGAATAAATCAACATTCCAATCAAATCCCATACATTTTTTATTATGTTTATCCTATTTCAGGAGAAAAATATGACATTTTAGAATTAATTCACTATTCATTTTCTTAAAGTTCTTATTTACAAATACAATATGATAATCGATATAAAAACTAAAAAAATATTATTCAAATTTGAAAGCAATAGTGTTTCATTATTATATAGAATACGTGTTAGTAGTATGGAAGTCTATGTAATAAATTCAATATTTGCATCCTATCTAAAATGTCATATTTTTCTTCAAAACTTTGGGTTTATAACACTCTTTTTTGTCCTATATTAAAAGTAACGAATTTATTATAACAAATTTTTGAAATTCTTTTCAAATTCTTCATAAGGTAATGCTCCTGGAATTATGGTTTCTATCTTACCATCTTTTAATATCACAAATGCAGGAGTGCCTGTTAATCCTAGGTTATTTGCAATTGCACTATTTTCTACTATAATATTTTGATATTTACCTGATTCGATGCAATTTTTAAATTTGCTGATGTCTGGGAGTTGAATATTATTTGCAAAAGTTACAAGAGAACCAATATTTATCCATTGTTGTGGCTCAGGTTTGAAATTATCATAAATTTCTTTTGAATATTCCCAGTATTTTCCTTGTTCAGCAGCACAATGAGATGCTATTGCGGCCTGTGTAGAACCTTTGTATTCACCTCGATCGTTTACAACAAAATCTCTGAACAAAAATTTTATGTTTCCCGTATCAATAAAATTAGTTTTTATTTTGTCGAAAGTTTCTGTATGAAATTTGTGACAAAATGGGCATCTATAATCTGCAAATTCAACGATTGTAATATTAGCGTTTTCATTTCCAATAGGTTTGATATAATCAGATACAGGATTTAATAACTCTGTAGAATAATTAGATAAAGATTTTTGTTGGAGGTTATTTGTTAATGAACTTATCATAATTTCTACTGTAGATATATATTCATAATAGTTAATGGGATTTGATGTTAGCGATATAAGATATAATTTATTATTATCTATCATTCCAACGTCTAGTTGCATGATTTTGGTATTATTTGAATTTGTATATGAATAAACCAACTTTTGCATCGGATTTTGTTGTGGATTTGGTATCAGAGTTGATTCATGTAATTCAAAATTTTTAAGGTGTTTGCTTTTGTCTTTTAAAGTGGCATCTACAATAGATTTAATCGTTGTAAAATTTGAATCAATTGTATCGACACTTAATTTTATCAATTCATTTACATCTCCATTAGGAGGATGAAATTCTACTTCATTTGCTGAATTTTCTTTATAAGTCCAATGTGAAGGATAGTGTATTGTTAAATTTGATTCGGTATTATCATATAATAAGAACCTTGAATTTTGATTATTTAGAGAATCTATGATTGTAGGTATTGTCCACTGAGCAAATGAATTGTTAATAAATGGAGAAAACGAAATTATTGTTAGGATTGGAATACTTAATAGAATGAAAACCAGAAAACTCATTCTCACGAATGGTTTGAAATTCTTTTAAATATTAATGTCGGTTTAAAATAACGATAGTGTAAAGATAATTTAACTTGCAGATGAATTAAAGATGCTTTGATATATTTGTATTCTAATAAAGTGAATTAACCATTTACTCTTAATATAATGAAATAGGATGTAAAATTCTTTGTCTTCATTATAAATGCTGCCTTGAAGGTCATTGAATTTAACCAATCTAATATTCAGAAATATATCAATGTAATCTCTGATTTATACAATTATAAATATCAATCTTAAAATCTGAAACTTTATCTAAAACCTAGAATACTAGTATAGGAATATCATGTTAAAAATTAAATTACTCAACAATTTGAAGTAATGTTTGTAAGGATATTATCACGTTCATATAATTTTCATATAAATAAGTAGAAATATATGTTTTATTTAATAGATATTAATAAAAGAATTCTGAATAGAACGAATCGTGTTATCATAAGATTTTGTTAGAATGTGTCAGATAACAACATATGATAAATCCTATAGATAGATCCTCGTTATCGCGATAACTACGCTATTTATCTTAATAGTCATATAAACAAAACAATTAATCCTGAATTTACATTGGCTTCAGTAATCAAAATATAGACTTTGTTGTATAATTTATCTTCTTGTCTCTTTTTTGTATACATTTATATCTTCTAAATACAAATTCGTTACTATTAGAAAATTAATATTTTACGTTAAAGAATCCTGTGACAAGTGGTGCTTTTATTTCTATTAAATATTGGAGTAACAAATTTAATTATAAATATTTTTGGATCGGTTTTAATAAAATGATAGCTAAATGTTTCTAAATGCAGTCAAAAACGATTGTATCACCAAATAAATCTTTTTACAGCTTTTTATACGCAGTAAAGTCATATTATATTCAATCAAGAAATAGACATTCTACCCACTGTACAACAATGAATAGAAAATTCTTTTTTATGATTCCAAATTCTTCAATACATAGTCGTAAAGTATAAATCTATTGATGACATTAAATTTTATTAATAATATTTGTCTTCTGAGTTTGTAATTAAGAAAGATCCTAAAGGATCGGTAGCAAAAATATTCTTAGGAAAAGAGGAAATTGCTGAAATAAAGCAAGGAGAAGGCTTTAGTTTTAAACTAATAAAACCCAAAGACAAGATGGAGTGGATAGTTACTAATTTTGTAGATGGCGAGCACAGGCCTTTCTCTTTCTCTGTTCGCAAGCGTGGAAAAAAAAGCATCGATCAAGTTACTGATAAAGACTTCACCGAGGAGATATTTGTTATTCGCGACCAGTTGTTCAAACATGCTGGCAAATTTTACATGCTTGCAAGTCATCCAGAAGAAAAGTCCTGGGGCGAATATGTTAATAGTTCAATAAAGTACATCTGTAGACTAGATAATTTTCCATATTCTGACCTTTCAGAAGTGGACTTTCATCATTACACTATACAGGATAAGATTAAGAGATTTAGAGGTAAGGCTGTTGGGGAAGCATCTGGTTTGGCAGTAGATGAGAATGGACATTGCGTAAAGTTAGATAGCGAATTAAATGATATAGCGCTATTCATAGCTGCAATTTCATATTTGATTTATGCATCTGGCTAAGTACATAAGATAGATCTTACAATTTTTTAGTATGACGTAACTTTAAATTAAACGGATGACATTCATCTTGAATGGTTGATCCCAACCGTATTGGCGGCTTTCCTTTTCGTAAAGCAGACCCAGAAATCCGAAAGACCAATTTTTCAGAAGTTCAACAATCTTATTCTGAGGAAGAGGTTATGCAAGAAGCTGAACGTTGTCTTTTATGTGGTACTCCTGTTTGTATAGATGCTTGTCCAGTCCTTTTGGATGTTCGAGGGATGAATGAAGCTGCAGCCAGGAGAGATTTTAAAACAGCTTATGAAAGGATCAGAGAAACAAACTCGTTGCTGGGTGTAACAGCAAGATGCTGTCCTCAATTACAAGGATTATGCGAAGATGCTTGCGTTCTAAAGTGGTCAGGACAGCCAATCGGGATCGGTCTTATTCAAAGATATATAGCAGATTGGGAAAGGAAAAATCGACAAAAACCTGTTTCCATCGAACAAGAAACGGGTAAAAAAATAGCCGTTATAGGTGCTGGACCAGCAGGTCTTGCAGGTTCTGCTCTTCTCAGAAGATACGGTCACCAGGTAACAATATATGAAAGAACAAAGAACAATGCCCGGAACTGCCTGAAAGCGGAGTTCCGATACGATTCATTCAAAGACAAAACCTAATTGATGAAATTGAAAAAATTAAAGATATGGGGGTCAAAATAATCACTCAGACCAAAATAGGAAAAGATATAACATTATATCAACTTTTAGAGGAAAACGATGCTGTACTAATTACCACTGGTTCAAAGGACACAGCGAATCTGACAATTCCAGGTATTAATCTTGAAGGAGTATTGAGCGGATACGAATTTCTTGAAACTGTTTTTTCAGAAGGATTAGAATCTTACTTGATTAATCCAAAATATAACCTAGGGAATGATATTATTGTAATAGGAGGCGGAGATACCTCACTTGATTGCGCTAGAACTGCATTAAGGCTTACAGAAGGAAAAGGTAATGTTACTGTATTATGTTTACATTCTGAAAATGGATTACATGTTGACCCAATAATGCTTGAAGAAGCAAAGGAAGAGGGGGTGAAGTTTAGATTTCTTGGGCAGGCAAAGTGTTTTGAAAGCGACAATAAAGGACATGTCATCGAGACCATAATTGACAGTATGGTTATGAGTGCTCCTGACCAGTCTGGAAAAAGGCACATGGAGATCATACCCAACAAAGAATTCAAAATGCCAAGCTCTACAGTACTTATAGCTATTGGCAGAGGACCTAATTCTTTTCTACAAAAGAAAGCTGGAATCAAGACTGGCAAGCGTAATTCTATTGCAATTACTAGTGACTACAGAACCTCAATTAAAGGTGTATTTGCTGCAGGAGACGTTACTAGTGGTGAAACTCTAATTGTAAAGGCAATGCAAAAGGGACGAGAGGGTGCTCAGAGAGTTCATGAATATCTAATGGATTTAAAAGATAACCATATTTCTTTTTACCAACAGTATTATACACAAAAATCATATGATAAGATGTTGGAAGGCAAAACGGATTTTACTCTGCCTCCTGACTAAAAGATGAGGTATATTTTGCCCTTTCTGAAGGATAAGGTCTGACGCATAAAATTTAAGTTTATTAACAGCATGTCATTAATTCAATAAGTTTATTTCATCTTCTATTTTACCTTATCTATTCAATCAACTACCTTAAATGTATACTCAACTGTAAGAATCACGAATTATTATATAGATACTCTCATGTTGCACATCAATGTTTAAAAAAGTTAAATGATATACGACAATTATAATTTAGCTTGCCGTTACTTACTCCTAAAGTGAATAAGTTTAATGAGTCAATTTGAAAAACTTACACATAAGGAATTTTTCAATTTATTAAGACAATACATTTGAATTAAATATATCATTCAAAAATAAAAACAATGGAAAAGAAAGTAATATTACAATAATAATATCAAACCGGGTTTTCAGGTAATATATAGATCAAACACATCTGCACTGAACTATTTGCACACGTCAAGCGCTTCCATATGTTTAATAACAATTAATGAAAATCTTAATTTCTCACAAATAGAACAGGAAATCTAATATACCTACAAATAAAATTTTAATATGTTTTGTTATAGATTACAATATTTTTGAGATATATGTATCTTCAACCAGAAAATATTTATCTAATTATTTTTTCTTCGGTTTTCTGTGGTTGAGTTTAATAGTTATATCAAAAATATAGATATTTAAATTACTAGCAAAGAGGTTTAGTAATACAAATAAAAATATTAAGTAGAAATTCAGATATTATAAAATTCAGAATTTATAGGTATTATATTATTTTGTTCTAAAAATCGAAAATAATGTAATTAATATATTTTTTTAAAAGATACTGGATCTAGATATTGTTGATAGAAATTAATTGACATCATAGAAGTAATAAGAAACGATAAATCTGTTTGATTCTGAAAAAATTTGAATATTTTGATATACATATTTGAAGGAATTTAATAGATATAAGTATCCAAATACTATATTATCTATGGCTTCAAGAAATGATAATAATAATAATTTCCTTAGCACTTTTACCAAAAATATATTGCGTTGTGACAAATCCATAAGATGGATAGGAATAACCGATCATAACGGTACTATTATAAAGGAAAGAGTAAGAAAAGAGGTGAATTTCCTTCTTACCAAAGAGGAAAATAGTGAGTTTGCAAAAAATTCAATAATTAGACATAAATTAAGAGTAAAATTTGAATCAAAAATGGGTAAATTGTTATATGCATTTAGGAGATATGAAAATGTTAGCAGATGTATTATCCCAATAAATGAAATGTATTATCTGATATTTACTATGAACTATGAAGAGAATGATTTTGATAAAATAATAATGGAAAGAATTATTCCTTTGATTAAAAGTGAAGAAAACTTTTAATCAATACGAAATGATTACTTTGGATAAAACTTTAAAATAGTATCAAAGATAATTCTTGTAGATATTAATATCACCTTTTTTCTGTTTGGGATTTAATTTTCAATTTAACAAACTTTTTTTATTTAGATAGCTTTTTTACAAATTTCTTTTCAAATTATAAAATAAATGATCTTGAAATCAATATATTAAAAAGAATGCCAAACAGTTTAGTTCCAATGAGAAGAATTCATTTTTAGGACGAAAACATTGAAGGTTTAATTATAAATTCAAAACCCAAAAAGAATGTATTTAGTTGAAATCAAAGTGAGTAGTTTTCTGGATTCTTCTTGTTTAAATTATTTGTTCTTAAATTTAATACTATGATATGTAGAGAATATGGTAGAACAGAAATAAAGAGCAAAGAGGAATGAAGAAAGAAATAAAAGCATTGACAATAGGTTTTACCGTTAAATATCTAAAGTTTAATTTTTATTAGAAAAAATATATGTATTTGATTACAGCCATTAGGAATAGTGATATTGCAAGTATTATTATGTATACAATTCTACCTATTCTTTACTCAAATATTTATTTTAAGAAGTTATGCTTCAGCTTTTAAAAACCTTCGAGGACCTCTTATAATTATTACAGGATAGAAAAAAATATAGAGAATTAATTGACGATAACTACACCTGTCATGAATGGATGAATGGAACAATGATAACCAAATTCTCCAGTAGAATCAAATGTATTATCAAATGTGTCTCCTGGCGATATTGGACCTGAATCGAACCTTCATCAGAAGTTACTGTGTGTTCTATTGCATCATCATTTGTCCAAAAAACCGTGCTTTCTGCTGAGATAGTGATTTGAGAGGGATCGAATGACAAACCCGCGTCTGGATCCATGTCTATACTATTGAAACTGAACTTGAGAGAGAACAGATGGTGTTGTTGCTAGTGATGTGGATAGAAATCCAATTGCTATAGTATGTTTGTCACCATTGAATCTTGAAACAAATTTCGCATTGTGTTATATTGCATTTACAAATATTGTATTGTTAACTATTTGTAAACAGCTTTGTAAATATAATCATAAACAATTTGTTTAAATTTTATTCTTAGAGATTTATTTGACAGTATATGAAGCGGAATCAGTGTTACTTTCCATTAAAATATTCGAAGGATACTCCGTTTGACCTACATAATTCTTCATCAGTTAATATTGATAAAAAATTTATTCAATAATTTGTTCTAAAAATTTTATTTTATTTTTCAATTTTTTTATTTTCCAATAATAAGTTTAGAAAATTCCTACGATTTTACCTAGTGATTTTTTTTACATGACTAAACAAGTATTTTGTTAAAACAAGTAGGTTCAGTAATTTAAACAAATTTTTAGGCTCTGTTAAGATAAAATAATATTCACCTCCTTTTCTAACTCAAAATGATTATTGTTTGCTATAGTATCATTGTATATAGAAATAAAGAATTGTATCTAGTTATTAACATGAAATAAATTACATTCCTCTTGTCTACATGGATAGTAATCATCAAATGATTCGATTCTATCCTTCAAATACTGGTTTACTCTTTCCATCAAACTTTTCTGAATTGGTGAATGTAGATAGTGTTTCAACTAATTACATTACATGCTTGATTATACCAGTACCACCATCTGTATGACAGTATGTTTTCCATATCTGCATACAGAATTGATAAAATTCTTCGCTACATAAACATACTTCTCTTCAGAAATATAGATTCCAAGCACTGAAGAGTTAATTGGTTCAATACAAATCCATAACCAAAAATGTTGGTTATCAAATTCGAATAATCTGTTTCATCTACAACAAAAGCAGTTACTCTTTTTCTTTTGTAGATCCGGGAGGAACCAAATCTTTGTATCCAATTCCAAACAGAAACATAACTTCTTTATCATCTCAAATATAGTCAATGTTTAGATGTATTCCGCAACCTCCAAACCAAGAAAAGCATAGATAAAGAGAATACATTACAATATAGTTAGATGTTCTAGTTCTTTCAAATTTGATTTGATTCATATGATAAATAGAATGTTCTTAGCTATAGCTGTTTCTGCTTAGTTAACAGAGCCAATTTTTAGATTAGATTAAATAAATCTTTCAAAATTTGATATATACCGATTAGATAATTTGAGATTATTTTTACTTTATTCCTTATCTTAACAGAATATGAATTTCTCCCTATTCAAAATAAACATATTAATCTATCAAAAAATAAAAAACTGCTTTATCTTCATGGATTGTTAATACATATTCTAAATTAAAAAAGAAACCTTTTTATCAAATAATTCAAAAAATTATGCTATGAGAATTGAAGATAAAGTAAGTGAGTTAAATCTTATTACTATATTGCTAGGATCATTTTTACTCCTATCTGTTATTTCATATTCTCAACAACCTTCATTTTCTCAAAATTCGTCTCAAACTTCAGCAACACCACCGATTTCAGTCAAAACTGAAAATAATGCTCTTCAAATTTTAATAAATTGGGATCCTACTGCAGCTCCTGGAAGTGAAATACCATTTTCAATTGAGTTTAAACATCCATTTAGTGAAATGAACCTTCAACATGTAAATTACAACATCGGGGTCTTTGACAATAATGGGAGTTCTATCTATTCTAAAGAAAATCTTCATACCCATATCGGAAGTGATGTTCAAAGTATTATGATACCCAATAAAGGATCGTATGATATGCTTATTACCGTATTGGGAACTGGTATTGATCCCCCTTTTGACATGACTAGAAGCGGTGTTGCCAAAATTTCAATGGACTTCTAAAAATCTAAATATAATATTTATCATTTCTCTGGAGTTTCATTAAGAAAGAAATAATATATCTAATAACCTCTTATATTTAAAATAAGAATATTTATTGTAATTGATCTACACCTAAAATTTGTTGTTTTTTAGTAAATAATTTCCAGTTGAATATTTTTTGCAAATTAAATGAATTATATTAATGTACGAAAATTGAATGCAGATTTTATGTGTATCATGAATTTATGATTTTTGTCTGATAATTCTACGATAGACAGATCAGACAAACCTGTTCCTGAAAAGTTATTATTCCCTTATTAGTTTTGTATTTATATATGACAAGAATCGCAATTGTTACGGGTAGTTCATCCGGTATAGGTTATGAAACTTCTTTATCTCTGGCAAGGAATGGTTTCAAAACTTATGCAACTATGAGAAATTTAGATAAATCAAAAATGATTAATGAAATTAAAGACAAAGAGAAACTTCCTATTCAAATATTGGAGTTGGATGTTGATTATGAGCAGAGCGTAAACCAAACTATAAAACATATTATAGACGAAGAGAAGAAGATTGATGTATTAATTAACAATGCTGGTTATGATTTAGCAGGATCTCTTGAAGAAATCTCAATAGACGAGTTAAAGGCTCAATTTGAAACTAACTTTTTTGGTGTAGTCAGGGCGATAAAAGGAGTTCTTCCTATTATGCGAGAACAGAATTATGGTATTATAGTAAATGTGAGTTCAGTTGGAGGAAAAGTTGGTATTCCACTCAACTCTGCTTATATAGCAAGTAAATTTGCTATGGAAGGATTATCAGACTCGATAAGGCCTGAATTACAAGAATTTGGAATTAAAGTAATTTTAATAGAACCTGGCGTAGTAAGATCAAGTTTCTTTGAAAATGTCAAAATGGCAAAAAATTTTTCACCAGATTCACCTTATTCCAGCTTAACACAAAAGATTTTCACTGGTTTTACATCATCTATGGGTGATACTGCCTCATCACCTAAGGAAGTTGCTCAAACTATTTTAAGTGCCATTATAGATGACAATAAAGAAATAAGATATGTAGTAGGAAAAGATGCAAATTCTATCCTTGAAAATAGGAAAAATATGTCCGATAAAGATTTTGATGGATGGATGAAAGAAAGTCTTATCGATCAAAAGGGATTTGTAAGGTAAAAACATGTTGTTGTAATAACAAAACAGGAGGTAATATCTTAAGAAATGAACACAAATGCCACTACAGATATACCCAAGGAAGGAAGACATGGAGGATGTTATAACAAGAAGGAACTTAGAAAGAATTTTAAGGAAATAACAGACCAAATTTTAGGAAATTTTGACTTCCAACTACAGGAATTGCAGTATGAGCTAGATACAAACAATGAAGAAATAGACACAGAAGAGATAAGGGGTATTCTAAAATCTATAGAATATTTATGTGAAGATTTGGACGACTTGGAAAATAAGAACAAGAAATGATAGCATCAAAAACAACAGCAAATAACAACAATAAAAATAATAAAAAGATCGTTGTAGATATTGATGTATCAAACTGTAAGATAATAGCATTCAAACCAGAAATACAGACGTTAATGCCCAATGACGATGTTGGTAAAAATCTATTCTGGAATACTGTAGAGATAGAGAGACTCGATAAACGTGTTATGGGTGAACTTAAAGGAAATGGATTGAAGACAGCACAAGAAATTGTAAATAAATATGGATCTATGAATACAACTGGGATTTATGGTTCAATAGAAATAGACGAGAATGATTTTGTACCATCTGTTAACAATAACGATACAATATAAAGATGATCTGAAAATAAGAAGTGAATATTATTTATAATCAATTTATTATACTCAAATTCTCCGGTAATGGTAAATGGTAGAAGAAAGATAATTTTAAGAAAAAGGTTATTACCGATAAACTAATAGCAATAACAATAATATTTTTGGATTAATTTTCTCTAACGTTTTCTTCCATCTCTCGATCTTATTTCTCCATCTCATTTTTCCAGTGTTGTCTTTTTTTCTATATTTTAATTACATAATAGATAACAAATAGAGATATTAACGATATTTACTAACTAATAATAACAGCTTATAAATCATATGTATAAAAAGTTGGTAATTTTATTATCTAAAGTTAGAAAAATAAGATCAATAATTAAGGCATTATATTGATATTAAGTTAGATATGGAGATTGTTATCCTGATCTGTTTGTTATTGAGTAAATATTCATCTTTATTTCAAGATAGAACCATTACCATGAGGCAGTATATAGGTATATAATTTTAAAATTTTAGAATCTTTGGTTTTTGTTCTGTATAATAATGGGTATTAAATATTGTATAATTTTTGGTTTTTGTAGGATTTTTGATAGTAACTATTGTTTCTGTAGATGGTTCCAATTCCGATTTTCATTAAATAGAATTTAACACTCCTATTTTCATAAAGGTAAATATCTGCATTCAAATTAGAACTTTCAAATATAGATAATCTTTAAATCAATGAAAGTAGATCAACTTTCCACCAATTATGGTAGCAATGTTTAAAAATAGTTTATTTTTTATATATAAAGAAACCAGCTTTATGTGGCTGTTTTTTTCTCATCTTGAGATCGTTGGCGATTAAAAATATAAATATTTAAATTATTGCACAAATTTAATATCTTGTATTTAAAACATAATTCGCCATAAAATAAGGTAAAGTATTGGCCAATCATTCAGGATGGCGGATTATTATCATATTATATGGAATACTACTATCCAATCAAGCTGGAAACACATTTAATCAAGTAAAATAATTTTTAATATCTATGATTTATTCAAAACAAAGCAACCTAGCGAAACAGTATAGCGCAAGAACATTCTATTTATCATATGAATCCAAATCAAATTTGAAGAACTGGAACATCTAACTATATTACTTAATGTATTCTCTTTATCTGTAGCTTTTCTTGGTTTGAGTTTGCGGAATACATCAAAGCATTGACTATATTTAGAGATGATAAAAGGGAATTGCTTATGTTTCTGTTTGGAATTGGATACAAGATTTGGTTCCTCCGGATTTACAAAGAAAAAAGAGTAACTGCTTTTGTTATAGATGAAACAGTTATTCAGATTGGTAACCAGCATTTTTGGTTATGGATTTGTATTGAACCAATTAACTCTTCAGTGCTTGGAATCTATATTTCTGAAGAAAACATGTTTTGTGGCAGAGAATTTTATCAGATCTCTTGTATCCAGATATGGAAAACATACTGGCTATACAGATGGTGGTGCCCTGGTATAATCAAGCATGTAATGTAATTGGATTGAAACACTATCTACATTCACCAATTCAGAAAAAGTTTGATGGAAAGAGTAAACCAGTATTTGAAGGATAGAATTGAATCATTTTGATGATTACTATCAACATGTAGACAACAGAATGCAATCTATTTCATCATATAACTGGATACAATTCTTTATCTCTATGTACAACTGATACCATAGCAAATAATCGTAATTTTGAGTTGAAAAATTGAATATTATTTTATCTTAACAGAGCCGTTTATTCTGTATCTTATTTATCAAATAGGTGTAATCAGTAGTATATTTACTAGAAATTTAGAGAGAAATATATTTTATCCCTTGTAAATAAAGAAGTGTAAAATATAGAAAAGAAAGACAAAATAAATAACTAATGTGCTAATACTAATTATTTATGGTAAGATATAAAGAAGTAGAACTATCACCATGTCAGAAACAAATAGAGTTAAATGAAAAATTGTATCAACTATATTTCTATAACCTATATATGTTAAAACGAATATTAAATGAATCACAAAAATCATACGATAAAACAGAAGATATGAAACTCAAAGAAATAATTATGGAAAATATTAAACAATTAAAAAAGCGAGTAAAAAAACTGGAGAATAAGAGATTAGCAATAACTAATAGATACCAAGATATGAAAAGAGATCTGGAATCAGTGAAGTAGATAACAGCACTTAGAATAGCATGAGCAATCTGATTTGAATTGGATAAAGATCAAACATCAATAGACGACTGATTATAAACTTTAATGTAGGCATTCAAAGCCATGATATTTAAAACTACCCAATAACTATAATAATATAGTATTAGACACGCTAGAGAAAAGAAGAGTTTATTTTACTTGACTAACTAGCAATCATTAGGATAGTTCTGAATCTGATGATAAAAGGTATTGTGTCCACCATAAATTTCTCGCATTTTCATATTAAGAAATTAAATAGTTTACCGAGAACTTCTTTACAAAAACGGACGAATACATAGTGATTAGAAAAGTTGGCTTCAAGGCTACGAACGTAGTATAATATATCCTGTAGAACATGGAAAGCAAGAGTTCGAGATTACCAGATTCAAAGAAGTAAAAGTATTAATGATAGTAAAGGCTTGAAAGTAGAACATTTTATTAAACCCATAAATAAGAGATGTAATATAAATAGAAAGGCTAGGAAAACCACAAGAATGGGATTCAGATATAATGGATAGAATTGAATGTTACGCTAAACTATAAAGTTATTTGGATAATAGTACAAACTTGAAATAATTATAAAACAGAATAGACATGAATTATGAATTCTGTTAGTATGTTTTTGTCCGTACTCCCTCTTCAAACAATTCTGGTCGTCTGATTTTGTGATAATATCTGTTGTGGGTTTATTATTTGAGAGTTGATAGAAGAGTTGCAGGCTACTGTTCTATCCAACTACTCTCCAACCTGATATGTCTATTTAGAAAATGATTTTATAATATTTGAAATATGATATTTAGCGGTTTAATCTTAGCAAGAATACATATAGAGAGTAAACAAGATGGTAGAGAAAGGGTAAAGTGCACCGTCGTTCTATCTACCACCCTATCTGACTTGTATATGGGTATTGGAATATGTTAATAATAAAATTATAGAATGGTAGTTTATTTTTAATAATAATAGAAACTATTAATGTCTATGTTGATCTAATAATCTCTTTTTAAAGAATAATTTGTAAATTTGACAGACTTGATTTTAATCCTCCACAATTTTGATATTTTGTAAGAAATCAATAATAATTTTTGCTGACATATGGTTGGAGTATTGATTATAACAAAAAATGAATAGCAGTTTATTTCTGTTTGTATGTTCTTTATTTGGGAGAGTTACCCAAAGATCTTCTTTTAATGTTTCAATCTCCTCTCTAAACCTCTTACTACGGACAACTTCCTTAGGGTCATCTAAAGATTCTTTCGCTTTATCTATGTTGGTATCAGAATCTTCTTTATCTCCAGCATCAAGAGATTTCTTGGCTTCGTCTAGATATTGTTTTGCTTCATCTACACATATCTGAGGACATTCTGCCTTTACATTTTGTTCTGAAAGTCAAGATACAAACAAAAGTGAAAATCCTACTACCAATACTGGAGAGAAGATCGTTCCACTGAAAAACTTTGTTTCACCCATTGCACTAAAGATATTGTTTGTTTTATTTATAGATGTTCAAAAGAAAAGTGATAATATATACTACAAATTAGTTAGGCATTATAGGAAAAGATTATTTATATATTTATTTTCAATCTCCCGCTACCTTTACTATCTTAAATTCGCCTATTAGTTTGTCGTAATTCATTATTCTTCAATATTGATACCCTGTCGTAGTAATGATAGGTTGCTCCGTTTTTAGGTTGAACAGTAATAGTGTCAAATCCCAAAATCTTAATAGTTTAGAATGATCATTTAATCCATCTAAATACACATATTTTCATCTACCTCATAGACATGCTGAAGCTGTAATAAGGGAACATGCATTAGATACATTATAATCTATTCCAGATTAGAGCAGGATCTGTAGAAGAATTAACAAATTAAATATCAAGATTTCTGATGATAAATCCAACTTCCATGATGATATTTTTGTAATGGCAATTGATGTACTTGTTGTTAAAGTTACAAATAGAAGAGACGAATGGATTAGACATAAATGGAATGTAAAAAGAGGTTATCTCAAGATACATGTTGCTGGAGATATCAAATGAAAGAGAATGCTATCATTACAGGTAACCAGTGAATTTCATGATGGAAAAGTACTGCCTGAACTGATAGAAGATATAACAATAAAGTAGAATAAGGAAATAGATATGAATATAGCAGATGGTGCCTATGACAATAACAATAATTTTCAGTTTATACCATTTATAGGAATCAAACCTGCAATCAAGGTAAGAAATAATTCTATTTGTAAAAAGACAAGTCATTACCAGAGAAACAATTCTGTAAAAATGCAGAAAAATAATTTACAACAATGGAAAGATAGCGTACGCTATGGACAGAGATGGTTTGTAGAAATTGTCTATTCTTGTATCAGAGAATGTTTGGAGAATATGTTACTGCTATCAGATTTGAGAACATGATCAAGGGGATCATGTTAAAAACATCATTTCATATAACTTGTTTCAGAGTATAACTGTAAGATAATCTTTAGTTATAATAGAATAGATTGATAATCCTAAATGAATTACTCAAAAAAGTACATTATTTATTATTATATCAAAAATCATGATCATTAACAATCACATTATTATTAAAAAAAATATTATTGCTAACAGAAGAATCTGAATACTACAAAAATAATTTACATAACTTAAAGTTTTATTATAAATGTCTTCTTCACTTCCATTCCCATTTTCTTATATGTATTTCAGAACCTTCTTTAACTTCAGCTTCAAAAACACCTACTATATCATTAAGAAAGCAAAGTTTTCCGTTAGAGGATGCATTGAAGAAAACTGACCCAACAAATCTCATTGTATCTGTATTTATAGGTTGACCTATTACTTTTGCATTAGCAGTAGCAATTTCTCCACTATTATCTCTGGTAAATATAATGTCTTTATCTTCACCATATACTTTTCCACCGGGACGAGGTATACTCCAGAAAGTTCCAATTTCCATTACTGGAATATCTTTCATATTTCCATATGCAGTAAAAGATGCTTCTAATTTTGGCCCTGTTGTATCTAATACTCTTTGGTTTGTAATTTTTCCTTTTGCCTCATAAAATAAATCCCCTAACATGTTTTATTAGATGATAACTACTACTAATATTATTAACTTTTGTTATTCTATATATTATATATCCTAAATATACAATATAAAATATTTATGGAAGTCATGTTTATTTTTCTATACCATATTTTTTATAGAAAGTATAATTTGTTTAATTATTAAATCTGTAAATCAATACTGAAACTCTTGCTATTCAACCCCAATCTGCCTCGAAGATTTTTAGTTTCGCATCTTCTAAAATTATTTCATCTTCCAGATCTAAATAGATCAAAGGATGTCAGAATCATTCTAGAAATTGTCCATGCAATTATTACTATTGCTAAAAAAATCCTGTACTATTTTTTGATAAACTAGTGTTCAATGTTAAAAATAAGACTGTAAATTATATCTTGTCTACGAATAACTCTTCAATAGGTTTTTTGAATATAAAGTAATTTGTATCCTTTATTAGTAAATAATTATTATTAGATATTTAGAATACAATATTTTATAGATTAAGTATATAAAATAAAACTAGTGTAAATTTTAATTATGTTAATACTGTTATTATTTAATTGATATTTATAAAAAAATGAATTGTTTTTATGTTTGAGCAATGCTCTCGTCTTGTTCGTTACAATTAAAATTTACATTCGTTTAGGGGTGAGGACTTCCACGACCTTCGCCATCGTATTGTCCATTATGATTAAAGTTAACACAGATATTTACTAGATTTTTGTCAATGTTAAGACCCCCGTTACCAAACAATCCATTACCAGTACCATCTTGTAGACCATTTTCATCTCCTTGGGGGGCTTGTGCTGTTGCATCACCTGTCATTTCTCTAGGTATTTTGTTAATGTCTATTCCATTTATATTGGCGTTGAAATTGACACATTTTATCTCCTGAACCATTTTACCTTTAGGATCTTTGTCATGATCTTTCCCGTATGGATCATCATAACTCTTGTAGTATTTGTTATATGGAACTTTGCCATAATGGTCTTCATATTCTCTGTCTTCTGGCTGTGCTAATGACTTTGGAATTGTCATTACTATTGTACCAGCAACAAGTACTGCTGCTAACAGAAACATAGAACCAATCTTGGTTTTATTACTATTCATTGTTCTATTATGGCTTAATATTATATATCTGGGATATGAAAAAAAATAGATACTATTTGAATATAATGTAGTAGTATAATGTTTTTAGAAACTTTAAATATTCGATAATTATTAACAAATATTTGATAACATAAAACCATAAAATATTTATGCGCTTCAACAAACTCTAAAAAACAAACATCACCTAAGCGTAATAGATTTATTTTATAAATAAATGCTCAGATTTTTATTCCTGTATTTTCTATTACAACGGTAAATGTATTAGACTAAATTTTATGATAAGAATACTATATTTTTCATTCAGATAATGTTTATAAACAATTTGAATATTGTTCCAATACAAAAACATATAGAAAGAATATTAACAAATTGTAAATAGTTTAACATCTAATATATTATACCTCAGTGTTCCAAAGGTTCCTAAGAAAGGTTGCTAGTAATTCCACTGGGATGTGCAGTTCTGGTAAAATTTTTTAAACTTACCTGGGACCTTATTTGAAAAAATAGATGAATTCTATTTTATAAAATTATAAAATTATAATCTAATTATTTTTATTAATTTATTTATTTTATATTTTTATTATGCCTGTGAAGGAATAAAACCATTATCTGGATCTAGCGATGCAATCTTATGGATCTTGCCTATTGATTTCAGATTATTAGAATTATAAAATATTAAATCTAATGCCGGTTTAATATAATATAATATAAAATAAAATAGTGACTATAATAAATAAAAATAATATTGATTGTTTTGTTACCGGTTTATTTTATTTAGTCTAGTCTAGTTTAGGAATATATTCCTGTATTGTTTGTTTCTGTTCCTGTTGTGGTTGAGTTTGCTGTGTTTGTTGTTGTGTTGTTGGTGTTTTCAATACTTGGCGCTTGTTTTAACACTTCCATATCTAATGCTTTTACTTGTTCCCTTAACTCTGCTTTGACTTGTAAGGGGATATAATAACCCTTGAATAAATATACAAATGGTATTGCACATGTGAATAACTGTGAATGCGGAAGTAATTTGTATCAGATATGGACAAGAAAGTTCATGGGTGTAAACAAGTATAATTTACAAGTACATTCGAAAACAATTCAGTTCATTCATAAAAATAGAAGAATCAAAACAAGAGAGGAAAGATTCATGGAAATCCTTTGTAATTAGTAGCTGAAACATTCAGAAATTAGAGCTATAAATTTAAATAATTTTATTTGTCAGAGTAAAAAATAATGAAGATAAATTTCTATCTCGTATTGATAGTGGTTTTTTCTCTATCAATACTAATTTATACTCAAAATCATTCAATTTCTATCTTGGCACAAGAATCTAATACAAGTATGAAAATAGTAAATGGATTCAACATTCCTACAACTATATCCAAAGAGTCTCAGGATAAACTTGAAATAATGTTTGCTACTGATGAAAGACAGAATAGATCTGCAACTAGCACACCAACCGATTTTGATGGTTGGAAAAAACTACAAGTGGAAACTGAGAATAGTGTTGTTCCACAGATTAAAAAGTTAGTTGATAATTTTGGTGCAGATATCGAATCAAAACAAATGGGGAGTGTTAATGTTATTGATATAAAGCCTAAAGACTACACAGATAATGGGAAAGTTATAGTATACACACACGGTGGTGGATATATTCTTTACAGTGCTAATTCTACTCTTCTAGGTCCTGTTATTGTTGCAAATACTACAGGTGTAAGAGTAATTTCGATCGATTATACATTGGCACCATTTTCGAAATGGGATAAAACAACCGATGAAATAATATCGGTAATTGATGAATTAATAAAAAAACATGGGTATGATTTGAATGATATAGCCATGTACGGCGATTCAGCAGGGGGTGCAATAACATTGGCTCTGTATTAAAGATGCGAGATAAAGGGATGGGAATTCCTGCAGCATTGGTAGTGATGTCACCAAATACCGATCTAACCTTACAAGGGGACACATATTTCACATTAAATGGCAGTGACCCATTATTAAGCGACTATGAAATGTTGAAACATGCTGCAGATGCCTATGCTGAGCCATCTGATCGGATGAATCCATATGTTTCTCCGGTTTACGGTAATTTTACCAAAGGCTTTCCACCCACATTAATACAAGTTGGCACAAAAGAAGTCGTGTTAAGCGACTCGATAAGGTTGTATCAAGCTTTAGATCAAGCAAACATTCCCGTTAAATTAGACGCCTATGAAGGAATGCCCCATGTATTTCAGAATCAGTTGTTATTATATGATATACCTGAATCCAAGATATCATACTCGAAAATGAATGACTTTTTTAAACAATTTCTAAAGTACTAACACATGATACTTTGATTAAAAATCTATCTAAATCTTGTGTTCAATCGGAAGATTTGGAAAAACTTTTTATTTTTTAATTCCAACTTAATATTTTGTAACTATTGAAAAATTATAGTTTGTAGCATAATTTTTATTATTTTCTTATTCTCATATATCCCAGCAAACAAATCATGACATGATTATAATGAATCTTTAATAGAATTTATATTTCTTATTTTGATATAATAGAACAATAAAAAAAAGAATTTTGTAATCTGGTTAATAATAACCAGATTTTACAAAAAGGTTGTATGTTGCACCAGCCTCTAGAATTGCCTCTACTCCAGGTAATTCTCTAAGGTCAAGTTTTCCACTAAAGGTTATAGTATGTTCTCCAGGTGTTAAGTGTTTTAATAGAATCCAGGCACCATCAGATACACCTGTCGATTCACCTAAAACAGTAGTAATTGGATTTCCCTCAACTGCATTAAATTCAAACCCACCAGGAGGAGAATCAACTCTATGCTGTCTCTCTAGGTTCTGGATATGATTTCCATCGATTTCTAATTGTAGTTCAAGAGGAAAATCCATAGCCTCATTAGCGCAAATTCTTTGTTCTGCTTCGGTTAGTGGTGGATCACGTTCAAACCCAGCACAAAATACATTAAATATTGGAAATAGAATGGTTATCCCTTTTTCAATTTTGCATTCATGTACAGGAAAACCAGTGACACTATCTCTATCCGATCCTACAAGGTATAACAATCTGTTGTTATCCTGTAAACCAATGTCACAACCTTCCTGACCTGTTTCTGTAAATGGATTTGGATTTGTTCTAACATCTAACGATAATATCCATTGCCACCATTTATCTCCTAATTCTGCTACTTTATTAGTAGGAAATATTTGTGGTTTTTTATCTTGCTCTAAATACCCATGATCATATCCATTGTCGTATTCATCCTGGTATCTATACCCATTATCAGATCCTTCATCATATTCCTCTTCATATGGTTGTGCATTAACACTTCCTATTAAGGAAGGATTTATGGCAAGTAAACCTGTTGTAACTATTAAAATAGATGACAACAGTATTTTGTTCTTATTCATAGTATTTTATTTCAAGATATAATATATTTAGAGTTGGAAGGAACATTAGAGATTGTTCGAATATAATCTATTATACCAATTAGCATATATTTTCTAATCATGTTTTATTATAATCCTATCTGATATAGAGTAAAAGCTATCTACCTTCACGTTTATTCAGTAATATCGCAACTGTGTATTCAAAAAAATGAATTGATTAGAATTATTAAAGAAGGAAACTAATCCCAAGGTAAAGGAAAGACTACTTTTTTGTAATAAAAGTAAAATATGATAATATCATTCTGCTTATGCTTGTGATGAATTACATAGAAGTAGACCTTGGGGATTATATTGGTACAGGATAGATTCTCAGCAGAAGGAGTAGCGGGATTAAAAAATAAGCCAAAAAGTGGTAGAAATCCAGACATACCTAAAGAGATATTACATGAAATAAAAAATGAATTAGCATCCATCAAACAGGGTTGGACTACAAAACAGGTAAGATCTGATAATAACAAGAAGTGGAATAAAATATCATTTTACTCATATGTATACGAACTCATGCACAAGTGGGGATTCAAACAAAAAGTACTGAGAAAAGTATGTAAACACAGCATCAAAAGAGGAAAAAGAAGATTTTAAAAACAGCCAGAAAGATATTGGATACTATCCAACAACAAAAGAAGAAGAAGAAGGTTTCACAGTAGTATCTACAGATGAATCGTTTCTTCTTCTATGATTATAAGAAAGATGTGGATAAGAAGATGAAAGACCAGTTGTAAAAATCACAGGATCACATCAGGAATCAGTCTTGTTTGGTGCTACAAGTTTTGGAAGGAAAACAATTGTTCAGACAATATAACTGGTTTGATGAAAATACATTTTTAGATTACCTAAAACAGATACATAGAAAGTTTCCAAAAATGTTACCTGTTCCTTGATAAGGTAAAACCGCACTACAGATCAAAAAAGGTATTGGAATATTTTGATAAATACAAAAAAGATTTGATTCCGATATATCAACCAACAGCATCTCCAGAGTTTATAGTACTTGGAAGAAATATGGCATATAGCCAGAACTATCTGCTTGTTCGTCAATGCTATTCATCATTTACAGATTTTAAGAATAGATTATGTAAATATTTTGGGGGAACAAAAAGATTCAATCTGGATATGAGAAATTATCTGCTTGCTAAAATTGACAATTAGAAAACATAAGCTAGTTGGTATAGTATAATGTTTTTAGGAATTTGATAGTATTAAATATATAAGAATCTTATTTTATAAAAATAGTAAGATAAGATATGTGTATTTCAATTACTGGACAATTATTATAATGTTATTAGCAGAATATATTAATTAAATAATTAACTAATTAAAATTTACGAATTTATTGCTAGACAATGAAAAAAAAATAGAGAAGTTGGATTTACCTTATCTTTTTGTTATTTGTATTTTTATTGATTGTTTCTATCTTAGATTTTTGTAATTATGTTGCTAAGTCTTGTGCAATCACAATGTAATTTTCTATAATACATCTTTTGGTTCCTCCAGCTGCTATTGTAGTTGTAGAGGAGTCATTTCCCTGTTCATACTTAATTTAAAAGTAGTATTCGAAAGCAGAATAGGTATTTTTTTTGATTATCTGTCTAACCAATTATAGAACACAATATTTCTGGGCCTTAACAAAGTTACAGATATGGGATGGGCCTAAAGGGGTTTGAACACTGCATGTAGTAGGGTTCACATTACTAGTATTTATCTTTTATTATTAGAAACTTATTTTATGTTAAAGTAAAATAATTGATGAATAAGAAACTAATTTTCAATAGATTCAGGTGGAAATAGTGAAAGTTGATTTTGAAAGCAATATTATAAAGAATATTGATTGCACTATTTCAAACAATTTATTATTGTAACGCAATTTGTTATTCACCTGTCAATTCATCTTTATATTTTCTTAATCTTCTACTCTCTATAGTTTTTTCAGTATCGTATTCAGAACCGATATTGCTATCAGGAACTTCAATTTTTCTACCTACTGCTTTTGCTCCCGCTTTTATTTTCTCATCTATTAATACAAATACTATACAAAAATTATTATCTACTTTTGGCTAAAGTTTGTTCAAATACTAATAATCTTATAATATAAGAGTTATTCCAAAAAGTTACTTTCCATATCCTACTTTATCAGCTAATACTACTACTTCTCTACCCTTATTTGTTAAAGAATTATAAATCCTTGGTTTCCCTCGTCCAGGAGATTTATCTTTTTTTACTTTTCTTTCAATCAAACCTAAATTTGTTGCTCTTTTCAATAAGGATTGTCCATATCCCCAACTACCCATTGTGATAAGTAATTCTCTTGTGTGCAACTCTTTGTTCTTCTTTAGTATTCTTAATAATGGAATAAGAGTACGTTCATTTATCAGAACTTTAAGTATGTTTAAATCTATTGTTATAGGAGTGGATTTTGTTCCTTTTACTTCCTTCGCTGTTGTAGTTTTTTTAATAGAATTTTTAGAAGAACTTTTTGGACCTGTATTATTAGACATATTATTTAGGTTAACTTTAAGAATAATAAAAACCTTGTTTAATAATATTAGATAATATGGTAATAATTAATATTCTGGTTGCTAATCTCAATATATACTAATAAAACAAACAAAAATAATGTAATGAGTGTTGTAGTTAACTAGTTTGATTTATGATATATCAATAAAAAAATAGCAAGATATTGAATATTGAGGTATCTAAAAAATAATCATGTAATATTTTCTTTAACCTAAGATAAGACTCAAGATTTGAGTTGAGTCAAACCTTATCTAAATTAATAACACATACTTAACTGCTGATGATTATTTACCAAATCTTAATTGGTTGTTCTGGGTGGAGTTATCCTGATACCACAGAGGAAGGAGGGTGGATACAAGGATTTTATCCTAACAGTAAAATAAAACGGCTTTCATATTATTCTAGATTCTTCAATACAGTAGAAATGGATTCTACATTTTATGAAAATTTTTACAAATACATAACAAAGCAAACTTTTGTAGGAATAGATAAAACAACTCCATATAATTTTGAATTTCTGTAAAAGTTCCTGAAACAATAACACATTTAAAAAGATTGGATATAGAAAAAGGAGCAATATCCTCTCTTGATGAATTTCTTGAAAAGATTTCACCTCTCAAGTTAGTTAATAAACTTGTGCAATTCTGATACAATTACCTCCTAGATTCACTGTAAGTGATTAAAAATACCTAGAAATTTCTTGATAGACTTCCATCAGGATATCAATATGCATTAGAATTCAGACATATATCATGGCATACAGAGGGTCCATGGGAGATGTTAAAACATTATGATATCGCAGCTGTGATGACAGACTCACCATCCTCAGATAATCTCCAATTTCTATCAGAAGTTATAGTAACATCAAAAAATCATTCATTTATAAGATTTCATGGAAGAAATTCAAAACAAAGGTACAATTACCTTTATTCTAGAGAGGAGTTACAACCTTGGATTGAAAAGGTAAGAGCAATACAAGATATAACTTTAGGAAAGATAACCAACAACAATACTAGTAAACTGCGAATTTACTTTAATAATCACTATGGCTGTAAAGCAGTTATCAATGCATTGGAATTCAAAGATATGTTAGGAATGCCGCTATCAGATAAGCAGAAAAAAGCGTTAGAATTTACCAAGAGATATTATTCAACCACTACATTGGATAGTATAATTAAAAAGTGATTTAAAATTATCACGGTTATGAGCTCATATTTGAGTATCATAGATTTCAGCTAAATATTAGGAATTAAAAGTTAATAGACTGGACCGAATTTGCATAATCGGTTAAACAGACTGGTGATTCTGTCATGTTATTATATTATAACGAGGATGTATTCAGCTCTACTCATCCATTTGCAAACATCAAAAAAGGAACATTATGTTTGAAAAATATGCTTATTATTGTTTTAACTGTTCTTCAGTTGTAATATTAAACATACTATTTTCTGAATCGAACAAACCTTCAACAAGGTCATTACAAGCATTAGCTATAACACCCAGTGTTTTTTTCATTGTATCTGAATATGAAAAACGAGAATTATTGTCTATTATGTCATATACATGGGTATCAACAAATTGATAACCAAGTTTATTTATACTATAAAAAAGAACTGCTGCCCTTTGTGTGTCACTTGGATGTTGATGTTCTTTATTACCGATTGCGATGTCTAGTAGGTCTGATATCCTTCTGAGCTGATTTTGATTTAAAGTCTTTTCAGTTGCCATGAAAATTAAAATGGAAAATTAGTTTTAAGTATTACTGTAGGCGTTTTACCAACTTATTCCCAACAATTGATTTAAACAATGACAATTCAACAGAACTGAATTTTTTTAATACATGTTTTCATAAAAAATATTATATCCAGAAAAGTATAAAGTTCTCTTCTATGCAGACTATAGAAATTTTAAGGATAAAATATTTAGTGATTTCACTCGATGGATTGCAGTTCTTCCCTTGGAATTAGACATTTCTACAATACCACATTCTATTGATTTATATCAGGAAATTCCTGAAAATATACAAGTACAGATAAATTCAACAGAAGGATATGCACCGAAAATTAATCTTACACTAGACAATAAACCTAAACAAACAACATTTGAATATGATTCAAGTGAAATCACCCTTCCTTCATATGGTATGACAACAATTCCTATTAAAATTACACCTACAAAGAATGAGATGGTAGGTCCGTATACATTTTACGCTACTATAAAATCTAATTTTCCACCTGATGAAGTAATAAAGGTTAAGGGAATACATTCTATTCCTCCTGAAAATGTTATAAAAAGGTCTGCGGTATTACTAACTATACATCCTGAGCCAGATTTTTTTGATAAATTACAGGTTTTCTGGGGTGAAGTAGGTGATTTTACTCAATTTATATATGGTGTTCTACTTGGACTTGCTCCTTTTGTATACCAACAAATAAGAAAACAAATTGGAAAAACGGATACAGAAAAGAAGGTTTCTTGATTCTTTATTCTCGAGTTGTTGTCATTAGGTTGATTTATAACAAAATTTTTTCGGCATCGAAAACTTTCTATAAAATTTGATGTTAATATTTAAAACAGTAAAATAATGATGAACTATATTCTTTTTTATTTATTTAAGATTAATTGAAGTATATGTTTTCTTTATATATTGATATCCAGAATCTTTTTATATAAAAAAAATTGTAGGAAGATGTACTCATACCAATAAAAAATCATTTGTTTGAAATTTCAATAATATTGACGATATCTACTCTTTTTTTAATTATTTCTATCTCATCTGTATCTGCTACTACTTCTGTACCTGATGTAACTAAACAACAACATTCGTTACTATCGATAGTATCTGTTCGAAATAATACAAGTTTTGATTTAAATGAACTCACAATATTAGTTGATAATACAATTACAAAATTTAATGTGACTCAAACCTGTTCAAATGAAACCGCTATTTATATTCATGGCTTTAACAAAGATAAAAATGATGCGGGGGAAGAATTTAATAGAATACAAACATCATTGAATGATAACAGTTACAAAATCCCTCTTATTGGATTTAGTTGGAAATCCAACGTACTTTGGCCTCAGGCTAAAGCCAATGCTATTAATAGTGGAGAAGAACTTGCAAAATTTATTTATAAATTCAAAGAGACTTGTCCAAATACAAATATTCATATCATAGCTCATTCATTAGGTGCTGCAGTTGTTGAAAATACCTTAAATAATTTAGTCAAATATCTAGATTTGAAAAATATCAATAATACTTCTAAAATAATAAAATCTGTTCATTTACTAGGGGCAGCAATTAACAATGAATTGATAATGAATAATACTCCTTTTGGAAATGCAATCAATGATAAAGTAGAGAAGTTTTACAATTTATACAATCCTGAAGACGATGGACTAGAAGCTAATAGATTAATTGAGAAACATAATCCATTAGGTTCAGTTGGAGCTCCCAACCAAAATGTTCCTACAAACTATAAGGATATAAATGTATTAAATGAGATTCCTGCACTTTCTGATGCAGATGGAGATGGCAACCTTGAAGAATGTTTCGAGGATTATGGACTAGCACTCAAAAAAGGAGACAATCATTGTGGTTATATTGGTTTTAGGGAACCATTTTCCAATTCATTAATTGATGACGGAGCTATAGATGTAGTAGTAAGAGATTGGAGAAATCCTTAAGCTTTTACCATTATTACTTTTTTTGGTTATAGATTTATTTTCTTTTTTGTTATTATCAATCATAAACATATTAATTTGTATTATTTTATTATAATAATCCCTCTTTTGAAGAAAATATAAAAGAAATTTGATTTGTTATCTTATTTTCTAATTAAATCCTAATGAACTTAATATAGAACCAAGCAAGAATTTTAAAGGTTTATTGTTTACCAATATTGATACGGTAGCAATATTGCTATCTTGACCATTATCATCTGTTGCTTTAAAAGTAAATTCATCTTCTCCTGTGAATTTTTTCTCTGGTGTGTATATTAGAGTACCTGTTGATGGATTAAAATTGGTGATTGTTCCATGTAAAGGTCCTGTTTCAATTGAAAAGGTTACTGGGTCGCCATCTGCGTCAGTAGCAGATAATGTGATTTCAACAGGTTTATTCTTCTTTATTTTTATATCAATATCTTGGGCAATTGGGGCACTATTTTGAGCAAATACCTGAACACGATGGTTAAATGGGTCAGTTACAAAAATCTTACCTTGTGAATCGATAGATACATCAAGAGGAGTATTAAATTCACCATTTGCAGTTCCTAGAATACCAAATTGTGTAATTAGTGTACCATCAGTTTCATATTTTTGAATACGATGGTTAAAGGTATCTGTTATAAACAATTTACCTTCAGAATCAAATGCAATACCATATCCATTAAATCCTGGAATATTGACTCCATCATTACCAGCTGAATTCCATTGTGTTAAAAGGTTTCCATCTGATGTAAATTGCTGAACAAGATAGTTTGTATCACCATTATTTGCACTAGTAACCCAGATATTATCAGAAGAATCAACTGCTATCCCTCTACAAAGAGGACCTGTATTCCATTTTTGAATCAAAGTACCGTCACTGGTAAATTTTGCAATACGACTGTCAAACATTTCAGTCACATATACATTATCTGATGAATCTATTGCAATATCGGTAGGATTGATTTGGCTAGCCCAGTCTAAGATAAAAACACCATCGCTAGTGAATTTGGCTATTCTCTGATGCACTTGGTCAGCTACATATACACTACCAGATGAATCAAGAGCAATACCCCAAGGGTTAATGAACGCCCCATTGCCACCCCATTTTGTAATAAATGTTCCATCATTCATAAATTTCTGTACAGTATGATGCAATGGATTACAGCAATCCTCAAAGTCAGTATCACTAACATATACATTATCTGATGAATCTATACCAATACCAGTTGGTTCTTCAAATTGACCATTGTTATCTCCATGAGAACCCCATTGGTAGGAAAATAAATATTGCTGTGCGTCTGCATGTGAAATTTCATTTAAACTTGTAAAAATAACAATACTAACCAAGATGATAGAAATAGAGAATAAAACAATGCCAAATTCAGGTGTATAATCTTTTAATGTTCTATCCGTACCGTTAAAGCATTATTTCAATAAAAGAATAAGATTAATTTTGTATTTTTGGAGTAAGATTAATGGTAAGGGTTATTTGTTTTATAATTAAAGATAATGGTTATTTTCTTTTAAATAATTATTGTAAATGATTACTTTCTTAAATTCCATTATGATTAGATTATTTCGATATACTTTAAGAAGATATAGTGATTACAAAAGTAGCAGATATCATTCAAAATACTAGTAAAAAAATCATATAATACAAAAAAAGGTGTATTATTTTTATTTAATTTTGGGAGTTCCTATACCACCAGTACATCCTAGGTAACGTTCTCGATCATAGTACGGATTATATTTTTTAGCACATTCATCTTCTGTTCCAAAAGTATCATCCGAGTTATCTTCCGATGCTAAAATAGGACTTAATATAATCGATGTTAGTAGAACTATAGTAATCAAGGAAGCGAGTATACTAGTCGATATTTTGTTCATTTGATTTATTTATAAAATATTTAAATTTAAGGACTGCTTTATTGAGCCTCAAATAGTTAAATTACAAACTAGAATACTTTTTTCTATAGTACAAATTATTTGAGATATCTGTCTTTTTTCAAATCTTCAATTTGATTTTCAAGGGGATAATCCATATACTTGACCCGGAAAGCAAGAAATTTTTCAAAAGTTTCCATATCATCAATATCTATGTTATTAACAATATCATTATTGGCAAACCCATTACTGCAATTATTACAAAACCATTGTAATGCCATTTTACAAACACTAGGTAAACTCATACTTTTTAACAAAGGTCTTCCATTTACTTTAATATTATAAAGTATACTAATCACATTACTAAAATATGCATATTCTTCAGGTGAGATACGAACAGTAAAACGTATATCTTTATGGCGGTCTTTCTCAGTTTCTTTTTTGTTTGTATCTACAGGGAAGATATTTAAAATATCATTCATAAAATAGCTGTAAAAAACCTCGTATTTATATTAAAAGTTGTACAAAGCTATCACTAAAGGATTGTAAAGTATTTAATTTTATTGTGGACGCCTATATACTCTGAAATTTTTTGTAAAAATATAAAACAGTAATTCTATATTTAATTTTGATTAAAAAGAAGATTATAAAACTTATACAATATTTAAAATAAATTTAAAAAATAAAGTTTCCTTATTTCATATTTCAATGACTGGTATTTAGAATTTGTTAATGGGAAATAGTATCTAAAACATGAATTTAAAAAATTTAGTAAATTCAAAATCAAATAAAAATAAAACATATCTTCATGTTTGATTATTATTTATATCGATTAAATCATAATAACAAATTGCTATTGAAAGTTACAATTTAGTATATTTACTTATTTGGTAAACAAATGAGATTATTAAAAAATAAAATAAATCTTAACTTATATTTTATTAGAATTCATTAAATTCTTCTAATTTGAGATTGCGAGTACCTTTTTTTGAAAATTAACAAGTCAAGTATTATAGTCTTTCTATTAGTCTGATGAATAATACGACTCGGTAACAAGTAATAAATCGTCTCTAGTTATGTAATCTCTTCCGTAAGACAGGATAGGTCTCGATTAATTGTATAGTTGTTGGACTGTTCTGCTAGGATTTTTTATGAAATTCTAGTACTGAAATTCTTCAGAATTATTAAAATTGATTATGATTTCTTGCTAATATTTTCAAAATATTTAGGTTTACCATTATCACCAAACTTGATTAAAGTAGTATCAATTTCTATTCTTGCCATTACATAACACTACTCATAACACAAATCAATTACTTCCAGGATTACTTGAATATGATGGCAATTTCAAATTTTAATTAACTAATCATAATCAATATTAAGAGTCTTTAATCCATAAAAATACAATATAATAATTCCTATAACTATTATTCTATCTTAATACTATATAAATAAATTATATTTCAATAGTCAATAAATATTCTTCTTATCTTAGATATATTTTAAACCTATTTTATGAACATGAACATATCAAGAACTATACCTATATTCTTGATTGCTACAATACTTGTATTTGGAACTACTGTTTCTATGGGAATTTCAACATCGTTTGCACAGTCATATGAAGATTCATATGGAAAAGACCAAAAGACCTCAAATCTAAATCTTCAAAAAGTGAATTGCAACAATATCATAAAAAATGGAGTAGATAGTGCTGATGAGGGGACAGGAGGAGGAGACATGATTAAAGATATGACTAATGAAGGAGATGATGGAACTGGTCGATGGTCAGGTAATGGTGATAAAAAAGAATCTAACAGCATTAACGAGAATATAGTTAATTTTTGTAAAAACAAGAATAATAAGGTAGTAATAGTAGCAGAAGAAGAACCACAACCAGGATCTTTGACGGTTAAGAAGGAAATCTTTGGATGCGAAAATATGGATGAAATAGGGGCGAATTGTCAACCATTACAAAATAATTCTCCAGACTGGATTTCATGTGATAACCCTACAATAAGCAACAATGTATTTTGTCAGGAATTGTCAGAAGATTTGTTTGACATTGAAGTTTTAGATAAACAGAATAACCAGATATTGCAATTTGTAGGTTCACAACAGGGAACAACCATCCACAATCTAGAACCAGGAATATATACTGTTAATGAGATAAAACATCAAAGTAATGAAGACCAATTAGGAGAATCTGAACCAGACCAAAGAGAATGTAATACCTTTCAAAACTTCCCAGAAGGGGGAAACCTTGTCAAGCAAAATCCAATGATTGATTATAGTATTTGCTTTGAATATGAAGACGAACAAGGAGAAGATTGTACAACAAATGCGATAGCAGCAGGAGAAGCCAAAACATGTATAGTTAAAAATTACATTAGTGAAGCAATTATTATGGAATTTCCTTAGTCTTGTAATTTTAATGGGTTGAAATAGACAAATACAATAAGGTAAATATAATCTCTATATTTTTTAATTATCTAGCAACAAAATAGGAAATTCCACTTAATCAATCAATAGATTCTTTCTTGCTTCTTCATCCCACAAACAGAATATACAGTTTCCAAATTTATCCCATGATGTAATTAATTCACATTTTTTGCAGTATTTTGTTGGTTCAAGATAATTCTTGTTAATTGTTTTTGTACTCATTCCCAATAGTTTCCTTTTGGTTCAATATCATAACCCCACTCATTCCGCATATGTTCAATCGATTCCTTGGTTGGTTGTGCTTCCTTTCCTGGGTGTTTATTTATCGAGTGTTTAAGGTGTTTTCCTATGGTTTCGAACTCTGCTGGACAGTAGTAGCACTTACATTCTTGAATTTGGGACGCTTGGGACGCTTGGGACGCATTATTGGAACAGTCCCGATCAATATCATTATTTTCAGTAGTACTTTGAGTTGATTCTTCACTATCTGGACTGCTTTCCCCTTCAGGAGAAGGTAATTGAGCGTTATTATCACTTTTTTCATGGTTATTTTCTGGCTTTTTAGTAGATTCGTCCTCGAGAAGGGTAGTTTCTTCCAATTCCGTGTCATAAATGTTAGAATCTAGTCCGGGAGGGTTCCCAAAATGCGTCTCATGTGTCCCATGTGTCCCATTTTCTAAATCTGTTGTTGTCTTTCTCCTGACTTTGACATTAATATCTAAATCATATACCTGTCCCAACTTTTCCAATATAGTTAAATCGAATACCAGACTTCTTGCAATGTTATGTCTTTTAGGTGGTTTAGCCTTAAACACATCTTTAAGTATACATATAATCATTTTTTGAGATATTGTACCAAATTCAGGGGTTTGGATAGTTTGAGGTTTGATATCTTCACCCTCTAACTCTACTTTTACCCTATTCCTGCTTTGTTGCACAACTATGATTTTCGTAGATTTTGACTAAAAAAATGCATCCACAGTAAAGGAGAGAAGTTATATTTGCAATTTGTTCCTGGCAAAATTCCATATCATATTATCGATTTTCATAGTTGTGCAACAAAGCACCTATTCCATATTTTACCAGATTCTAATTGTGGTGAGTTTATTTCTTTAATCATTGTTTTTATAAGTTGATAAATCCTAGCAGTTAGAGAATCAGCGTTACTTTCCCTTTTCTGACTTACATAATTACTGATAACTGGTAATAGTTCATCTAATACCTCATTTGAGTCCTGGAATATCCTAATGATTGGTTTAAACAATTGTTTCTCTCTATTTTCAATATTTAGTTTAATATCTGGTATTTTATCATGAAAATGTAATAACCTATAGATAAGTAACTTTTTCCTGGTTTCCAATAATTCATTTAATAATTTTTCATGTTCTGTTTCTCCTGCAGGATTAACGACTTCAGAAATATCGTATTGTGGGAATCCAGGTGTACAATGCAATTCTAAGATACGTTGATTAAATCCTTTGCCCTTTATAGAATCAGGTGTTTTCTCTGCTGCAAATGCTTTAATGCAATATGTAAAGAATCGATATTGTTTTCTTCCAAAAGTGGTGTCTGTTCTAAATACTGGAAATCCACTTGTATAACCATTTTTGTAGATTCTCATCTTATCTGTATTTATGTCTATATTGTCTGCTTCATCTTCGCATAACGTTCCAATACCTTCCTGCATACTACCCAAATACTGATAGATATTTGTTGCTGTTACATCGGTAGACATCATATTTCTATAACCTAAATAATGAAAAATTATCAAGTTATTAGATTTACCAGATCCATTATTTCCTATAAAAAATAGGTAATGAGTTAATCCAATTTTATCCTGTAGATATGAAAATATCGTATCTGCTGCACAAATTGAAATATGGAAATCATCTGCATCATCATATTTTTTCCAGATTGATTTTACCTGTCTAAACAGTGAATATAGATCTTCATTGTTCTTGACCTCTTCAACATATTCATAAAATTCTTCCTTGGAATCAAAGACATAGGGTTTATTTAGATATGACATTACCTCCGTAGGTTTTAAAATAGTAGTTTCATCCAATGGTATAGATTCAAGTAAGACTATGGAAGGAAAATCGTTAATCTCACTTAGTTTTGCGCTTGTTGCAAAGTATGGTTTATTTCCAATTAAAACGGCTTCTGCAAGATAATCATTTCCTGAATATTTCTGACTGTAAACTTCTTTTTGTGACTCTTCTTTATCATTTTGTTGTTGCTTGCTTGATTTTCTATTGCCATTACTAGTAGTAGGTTTCTCTAGAATCTCAGGCATTGGTTTATCCCAAATATCAAAATATGCCTTTTCTGGATCTTCCTTCACTAGTTCCTCTTCTCTTGCTACTGCTATCCCAATATCTTCGCTTTCAATATTTTCATTATCGTTAAAATCTGAATTGTATAGTATCATGTCTTAAGCAAGCCCTCCATCTAATTGAGTTGGTAAAGTTAATTCTTCCTCCAATTTCACCCTGCCAACGATCGAGCAGGTACTGCACTGGCAATAATTTGGCTGGTGTGATGGCATTTCTAAAATCCTCTTAGCCTTAGTGTTTTTGTATTGGAATGCCTTGACCATTCCAACCATATCGTACGGCGCTAGCCAGTTTCAACATTCTATTTCCCAGGAGTTGAGGACGGTTAAGGTTGTCAATTATGAAAAATAAATCGTCTACTAGTTCAGTTCGTAATTGTTCTTTAACCTGCTCTTCCAGAATTGGGAATTCATGACCTGTGTAAGGTACAGTTATCAAAGTTGATAATTTTTTGATCTTGTCAGGGATAGCATAAGTTTTATCTAGAAGTTCGTTCAAATATAAAACGGACGACTCGCTAGTTTCTCGTTGGGTGTTCTTGGCGAAGGGCATCCTGTTTTTTTCAGTCATTATCTTTGGCCTCCTCCTGATTCAAAAATTTAGACAGGATTGAGTCAAACGTTTCTCCGTATCTTCCAATAGAAATTACTTTGTTATAGTTTTTATCAGAAATACGGACAACCTTTGTCTTGTTTTGCAAACTCGTGTGTTGCATATATAACTCAATAACTTGGTTACATTTAAATAACGAATAACTTCGTCATTATATATATTAAATGCGTATAGATGCAGAAGATAATATTGATAAAATCAAATTGGCATTAGTTGATACACCTCTTGCCCAGAAAGAACTTTGTGAAAAGACGGGATTAAATCGAGATACAGTTAGAAACTATGGTAAAATGCTAATCAACCAGGGAATATTAGTCAGAGATGGAAAATTCGGCAAATATAGATTTGCAGAAAATATTAATATAGATTTAAGTAAATCTAATTCAAAGAACAGAGGATATCGATATAAAACTTTAAACAATATTTTGAAATGGAAGATTAATCATAAGAGACCAAATAAATTCACAACAATAGAAATTCCAGATAGAGAATTATTTAGTAATGATATGTTATTCAAAGAGATAGTATTATATGAGTTCTCCAATAAAATTGCTGGATATATTCTATATATTCTGATAAAAGCCTTTGAATCAGAAAAACAGACAGTCTCAGTAAATGGATTTCGAGTTAAAGAGATAAAAATGAAAGAAAGAGATAGAGGGTCATTTAGAGAAAAATGGATATCTGATTTAATAGATCCTAAAACAATCTTTAAACAGTTTTGTAAATTGGGATTTGTAAGAGAGGGATTAAGACAAGAATATGTAAAATCGCGGTCTTTAAATGAAATCCAGAAACGTATTACAAAAGAGATTATCGAGTCATTTTCTGATGCAGATAAAGAACGTTTTAAACAAGATACAAATTTTATTAATTCTATTCATATTAAGGCTTATCAAGATGCAAAAGAGGAGTATAATTACTATAACAACAAATATTCAAAAACTAGAAATTTGTCTAATCTGGAAATGAATGAAGAAAATTATAACTTGTTGATTAATGCATTCAAAAATGTATTTCCAGATATATTTAAAGAATTAGAAAGTAGAAAATTTCATAACACGAAACCAAGAGATATTGATATGGAAAAGGATGAAGACTATGCTCATCATGAGTTTATAGAAGATTCACAAGAATGGTTAAAATCCCATAATCAATAATTATCAATATATTTATTGCATTGGAGAACGTATAAAAGAATCTTTATGTTTTTAGGTATAAAAGTCTAATAATTTATTTATGATTTCAGATATTGAATCATTATCTTTTGAATAGTTTCGGAATCGTTTCCAGGTCTGCTTTTCTATTATAATTTGAACCTGGTTATCCTGTAAATATGGGTTAAGTCCAGACTCAAACTCTCTTATCTGTTGTTTTAGTTGTCTGATCTCTTGTCTTAAATGATATATTATAGTTGACTCGGGTTTATCATTATCATTATCATCTATTTTGTTAACTTTGGTTTTATTATAATATCGTTCTGACATAGGAGCAGAATGAACAACTTCCACTTTACTACTACAAGATTAATTAACTATAGATAGATATAAAATATTTTACGTTATTTTATTCTAGACATAATTTACTTTAAAATTTGAACCTAAATAATAATCATAATAACTAGAATTATTAGGATGGAACAGGTCTGGTTATCCATTCTGAGTTAGAATACTTGAATTCAAAAGCAAAATGACAATACACACATCGTTTTGACAACCAATTATCATTAAAAAATTCAATTTCATTCAATTTTACACACTTAGGACATACCACAGCGGGCATTTTTCACCAATTTGTTTTTTAATCAAGAATTTTATGATTATGATATTTTATTCTGATTTTTTTTCTATATTTTTATCTCTGTTTCTCACTCTTAAAGTTCCAGACTCTATTATAGGTAGATACAAACAAAAGTGAAGATGCTACTACCAATACTGGAGACAAGATCGTTCCACTGAAAAACTTTGTTTCACCCATTGCACTAAAGATATTTTTTGTTTTATTTATTGATGTTCAAAAGAAAAGTGAGAATATAAATTACAAATTAGTTAGGCATTAAATGAAGATTATTTATTTATTTATTTATTTATTTATTTATTTTCAATCACCTGCTACTTTTAATGTCTTAAATTCACCTATTGGTTGTGATAAATCATTATTTTTCAATATTGGTACCCTGTCATAGTAATGGTATGTTGCTTCGTTTTTAGGTTGAATAGTAATTGTATCATTTTCCCCAAATCTTAATAGTTTAGTATGAACATTCAATCCATCTATGTAAAACATATGAGGCTGTTTATCTTGATTTATAACAGTGAGAGAGTATTCTGTATCTCCTGTTCTAGATATTAAAGTAGGATTTATCCCAGTATTACCTACCAAGCCCACTATTTTAATATCCCCATCAATATTCTTGAATGCAACTGTGGCTTTTATTACCTCCTTGTAAGTGATGGGAACATGTCTAACTGAACCTTGTCCTATCAATAACAAGGAGGTTATTAATACTAGGATCATAGAGATAACACTAAATGCTACTAATTTACCATAACCTAACTTCAATTCTTTTAATATTGCATTATTCATTGAGATAATTGGTTATTCAACGTTAATAATATCACGAGTTCTTTGTATTACAGTGAAATCAAATACTGAAAAACGGATTGATGAGTTGATTTATGAAATTGGCATTAATATTTTTTCTACTCTAATAAGGGAAAAATGTGATGTTAAAATAAATTATATTGTTCTAAAGTTTTATCTGTTTATCTGTTGTTTGTAAAATATGTTGTTCTAGTTCTCCCTGTTTTTTTAATCCTTTGTCTGGGAGTTTGAAGCATTTTATCAAACTTTTCATCATTTATTTTTAGGTTGTCTTCATTGGTATCTTCAAATGAGATATATTCATACTCTTTGTTTAGTCTTCGTTGTTCCTTTCCGATAATTTCCAACTCTTCTAGTTTTTTATTTATATCAGATATATTTCTCATCAGTTGTTTACTCATTATTCTGTCTTCTTGCTGAATCTCATGATATTCTTCTAACCTAGAACTATGTTTCCTGATTTGTTCGTCTTTCTCGTCTATCTTTTTATCAGTTAAATATTTTTGATAATCATTTCTTTGCTTAAGTTCTTGTACCTGTTTATTTAGTCTGAATTCTTCGTTAATTGTTAGTACATCGATAGCCTTAAGATAATCTTGTAATAAAACATCTTCTGTTGGTTTGTAATATTGTTGAACCATTCCAGTATTATGTGAAATCAGATAAGAAATGTTAACAGGATTCATAACTTTCTGGCATTCAGTTTCAAAGAAACTTTCTAAAACCATGAACATTCTTGAAATCAAACCTTTTGTTTTTTTTGTTCTCGTTCCCACTTCTCGAATTTGATCAGAAGATTATTCATTATTTTATCATATTCTTCATACTTGTTCAGTTTTTCCTTCATTTCTGCAATCTCTTTATCCTTTTCATCTATCTTTTTGTCAATTAGGTATTTTTGATATTCGTCTTTTTTCTTTAATTCCTGTACCTGTTTTGTTAACCTATTCTCTTCATTTACTGTAAGCAAGTGTACTGCATTTAGATAATCATCTAAGAGTTCATCTTCTCTTGGTCTATTGTAGTGTTTCACTATTCCTGTATCATGATCCATTAACAAAAATAAAGTTAGAGATTTCATTTTCTTTTGACATTCTGTCTCGAAAAATTTACGGAATCCATGCATTGTTTTGAATTCAAATCTTGTTTGGCCATTTTCTAAATTATTTCTAATTCCTTGAACTTTCCATGCATTAGATATTAACATACGTATTCCATGACTGGTTAACCGTTTGGGTGCTTGTGCAAGACCTAAATAATTACCAAATCTCTGGCTCTTTATTCTCCAAAGATCTCTTACAAGCCAAGCCTCACCATTTATTTTTTCACCATGAGATTGACGAAAATCCATATAATTTTTAACAAGATTGTAGGCTTCTGCTGTTATGAAAGTATTATAATATTTTTTTGTCTTTGTATTGAATGCTCGCAGTTTTGCCGCTACTATCACGCCATTCTTGTCTATAGGAGTTAGATCTTTCCATTTTAAATAATCCCATGAACCTGACCTTATACCTGATGAGATCATTACTGAAACAATCATTTCGACTCTGATATCGGGATATTTTACCAATTGTTGAATTTCTTGCATTGTAGGAGGTCTATCCTCAGAAACTTGATTTCCTTTTACAATTCCTTTTGATATTAAATCCCAATTAGCAATAATTCCATTCATAAGACAGAAGAGTTTGATTGGTTTGTAATAATTGGTAATTGTATTTATTGACATTTCTCCGTTTTGAACCCGTTCATTCTGTAACTGAAAAAATTGCATTAGTTTGTCTTCAAACCATTCCCTGCCATTATCTTGAATCATTATGTAAAGGGTGTTTACTTTATCTTCAATACTACTTTCTTTGGTTGATAGATCTAAAAAATCTAAAAAATGTTCTAATCGTTTAGGGTATTGTCTTTTGGTAGCAGGAGATTTAAGACCATATTCGAATTTTCGATATGCAGATATCTGTGAGGAGATTTGCATTTAATGCTGTTATTATTATTTGAGCCTAGTATATAAGAATTTGAAGATGGGCCTAAAGGGGTTTGAACCCTTGACCTACCGGTTATGAGCCGGTCGCTCTGCCAGGCTAAGCTATAGGCCCTGTATTCTTGTTTGCGATAGTACCAAAACAAACTCACAAATACAATTTAAGTGTATAAGTATGTCGATTATAAGGTGTTTCTTCTTTCATTTTAGTTGTTTTACTGGTTAATTATAAATATAATTCTCACAAACAGAATCAAGGATAAGATTTTGAGATTCTAATGACAATATACCGCTCTTTATTATCTCATTTCTGGCTTCATCTATTCTTGTATTATTGATATTGTAATCAGTGAGGATATCATGCCAAACCTTTGTATGTTCGATATCTACCTTCTGATGGATTTTAAAGTAATTTATCGCATTTTGGTTATTAATTCCATAATATTTTTCAAGCCCTTCTAGTTTAGTAGTACTAATCTTTGGTATTTCTTTTTCCAAGGAATACATCATAGAAGCACCATGTATTATACTCGAGCATGATAATTTATTTAAATTGCGTATGGCTTGATTAACATCATCTGTCCCTCTGTATTCTAGTAATTCTTTCCTATTTACCCCTAGTTCAACAGCAAAATTTATCCACATTGATACATGGTCGTTTTCTTCTTGTTGTATTTGTTTAATACTATCTAGATAGTTAGAATGGTAATACTCTTCTCTAGTATCATCTATTGCTTTATTATTATAAATATTTTGTACGAACTGTGGAATTGACTTTACCAATTGAAAATACTCTTTGGAATATCCCTTTAGATGACTAGTAGTTAACCTTCCTTCTGTCCATGCCTTATAAAAAGGGTGTTTAAGCAAGCTCCTTTGTTCAATCTCGCGATTTACTTCCTTTACCGTTAACATTAAATTATTTGAAATTCTCTTACTAATATCATAATTATTTGGTATCATCATATAAATCTCAGATTAGATAATAAAAAACCTTTTGGATCTATCGTAGGATTTCAGATTTAGTTTAAGAAAAGATTTTATACTTATCGAAACAACGAAATTTTGCACGCTCCGGTGGTGTAGTGGCAAAAATTGCTGCACAATCCGGTCAAGCATTGTGGCCTTTCGAGTCGCAGATCCCGGGTTCAAATCCCGGCCGGAGCACGTTATAAAAAAGGTGACTTAGAGTGTTTTTTGTCAGTAGTACAATATAGTAGCATTAATATTCTAATAATTTTGTAAATAGAAATAAGAGTACTTGGACGTCAATTCTATTGAAAGTAACAATACAGATCAAAAATCAATTAATCCTCTGATAGAGCAATTTAGTAATTTCCTATTTAAAATTGAAAATGACTTGACTAGAGAATTAGATATTTATTCTTGGTCCGAGTTTTATTCTCCTCTTAAATATGCTTGCGAGGGAGGAAAGCGTATACGTCCACTAATACTCGTGTTATCATCTGAAATAATTCGTTCTAAATATCAACCTAATACTAGTTATTTCCTGAGTAAAGATAGATTTGACTCGAAAACATCAAGAAATGATTATTCTAAAAATATTATAAATGAATCAAACGATATCGATCAAAAAGTTTACCTTGCAGCTTCTGCTATTGAACTTTTACATACAGAGTCAGTAATACATGATGATATTATTGACAAAGATCTAGTCAGGAGAGGAAAACCTTCCTTTCATGTCAAATATGGGTATAATAAAAGTATTCTTACAGCAGATTTTGTCTTAGGGATTATTTTAAATATTACGTCAAAACTCAACAACCCAAAAATATCGTCTGAAATAGCAAAAGCATCAATTAGAATGAGCGAAGGTGAAGTTATGGAAATGAAGTTAAATAAAGATAACAACATAACTGAAACAGATTATATTAAAGTATTAGAAAATAAAACTGCTGCTTTGTTTGAATCTTCTGCAAGGATTGGTGCGATATTAGGTGGGGGTAATGATGAAGATATTCAAGCTATGGGAAATTTTGGTAATCTGATAGGAATAGCATATCAAATTCATGATGATTTAGAAGACTGGAATAATGAAGAGAGGTTATTTAATTTATTAATGAGACAAAAAAATTACTCAAAAGTATTCGTAAAAAATATGGAAATTTTATACAAATCTTATTCTAATAAAGCAAAAAATGAGTTAAACTTGGTAACAAGAAATGTAGAAGACAAATCAAGTAAACAACTTGTACAACAATTAGCAGAATTAACAAATTTGAATGTACTGCCTATCTGAGTTTTAGGGTTAAATCAAGTAATTCTAAATATATCTTTTCTTACTGCCACAAAATAAAACTAACCTATAAATCCTATAAATCATCACAGTTGAAAATTATTTTTACAGTCCTTCAATTTTTCAAATAAATGTCTAAAATAGATTTAGGAAGATAAATGTCAGTAAATTCTTACTCCATTCCTTTTTCTTTAGAATATACATATACACCATCTAAAAAGACACGAAGATCTTTATTTTTTATTTTTGTTGATGATTCTATATTCGATGCAGTTTGAGAAACTGCTTCAAGATTCGGGCCTTTGACAATAATATCATCCCCGCTCACAGTAACATTGGTAGAATCACCTACAATTCTAGAGATTCTTGAAGATCTCTCGCCAAAATAATTATCAACGATTACTTGATTATCTTTTACCTTAACAGAAATCGGGAAATGTGAAAATACTATTTTGAGTTTGTAGGTAAATCCATTCTCTACACCTATTATCATGTTGTTAATGATACTTCTTACGGTATTGATAAGAGCGAGATCTTTCTTTCGTTTTCCTGGTGGTTTTATAATAATCTTACCTTCTTCAAAGACCATGGTAGTGGGTATTTTAGTAAAATCCTTTTGTAGTTTTCCTTTTTTACCTTTTACTATTAATATATTACCTTCTTTAGTTACTTCTGTTCCTTCAGGTATGTTGATTTCACCTAATGTTTTTTTTCCTTTAGTAGACATAACCTATCAATACACCCCCTAAACCCTGCTTTTGTGCATCATGATGAGACATAATACCCTTACTTGTGGATACCAACAAAAGCCCTAAATTATATGCTGGTAAAAATTGTCTTTCCCAATTCAAATATTCATCTTTTTTTACATTGTATCTTGGTGTAATAATTCCACATTTATTTATTTTAGCGAGTAATTGAATTCGAAATTTTCCCATTCTATTATCGTCAATTTGTTCAAATTCTCCAATAAATCGATATTTTTGGAGCACACGCAATATTTCGCTAGCAAACCTAGAAGATGGGACAACTAGGCATTCTTTTTTTCTCCTTGCCTCATTGTTATAAAGAGTATTAAATAAGTTAGATACAATATTTAATGCAGGCATTTTAATTAATCATCCCATTTATACAAACTAATTGTCCAATATTTTTCAAGTTAATATGGTTATATTTCATAATATTCACCTATTATTATTCAAATTTTCTAAATCCCATTCCGCCAGCTACATCTCTAAAACACTGTCTACATAACATGATATCATATTGTTGTATCAACCCATTATATGAACCACATCTTTTGCACCATCGATTTCCTTTACCATGTGGAAGTTTTTTCCTACCTGTTTCAGCATACTCTCTTGGTTTTGGCATCTATACAACCTCAACTCCAAAATGTTCTTGGAAAAATTTCGAGGATTCCTCCTTCGTTATCCTGTGGAACTTTCCAATCTTGGTTCGATTAGATCGTTTAGCGACCCTATAACCTGGCCTCTTTAATGATATACAGACATCCATTCCAAAGATCCCTATGTCTGGGTTATATTTTATACCTGGTATATCAATGTGTTCTTTAATTCCGATTGAGAGATTTCCATTCATATCTATCGAAGAACCTTTTACTGAATTAGATTTAGCATCAAATATTCTCTTTAAAAATTCAATTGCAGTATTTCGCCTTAAAGTAACCATTGTTCCTATCGGTTCACCCTTATGTATTCCGAAATCCCTCACTGATTTTTTCGCGCCTCTTATACTAGGATTTTGCCCGGTAAGTTCTACTAATGCCATTTTTGCCCTTTCGATGGGATCGCCCGATTTCCCTACTCCTATATTTATTACTACTTTCTCGATTTCTATTTTTCTCATCGTATTTTCGTTATTCCCAGTCGTTCTATCTGTATTATTATTAACCTGGTTACTGGTATTTACCTTGTTTTCTAAGTCTTCTTGCAAATTAACTCACCCTTATAATAGGTTCTTGATTTTCATTCCCTATAATCATAATCATGTCAAGCGGTATTTCCAGACTTCTAGATTCAAAAGATGCAATCACTCGTTTAGGAAGTGAAAATGTTCCTTGTTTTATTTCATTTACCCTACCTATTTTTCCAGAATTGTCTCCTCTAATTATTAAAATCAATGAATTTTCCTGCAATGTAAAGGTTTCTTGGATCTCTAATTCGGGAAGTTTCAAAAGACAAGAATCTCCGATCTTCAATTCCTTTTCAGAAAGTAAAGTTTTGCCATCATGAAATCCATATTGTATTTTATTTCCACATACTTTATTCTTCCTAATCACCTTTACCAATTTTTGATTTTTTTCTGTCTCATTAATTTCAATTGGAAATATTATTGTTGAATTTTTCGAAACTAATCTATAAATCTGTTTAGATGGAATCAATTCAATGACATCCATAAGACCGACAGGAAAATTATGACTATATCGAGGCACATTATCTACTTTTATCTTTCCCGCGTTAAGTACTTTTTTGGCTTCATTCATATTCTGTACAGCTTTTAAAACGTCTCTAAGTATTACTCCCAAGGCATAGGATCTATCCTTTGAATGCGGACCAGCACTAACCTTCGGAACAAAACGTCCTTCTTTCCTTCTGATATTCCAGAACCCAGGAGCAGATTGCCTTTTTAAAGTAGTTTGACCACCTTTATTACCCATATTGTATTAAACCTCCGTTCATAAGTTGAGATAGCATAACTTCCATGATTAGCATAACCTTACCTGTTTTATTAATAGTTACTATTTTGTTATAATCATCTGATATCATCATGATCATGTTCCTTTCTGAGTTTTATCCTTATTATTTTCTTGTATATTCGAAGTAGTTGATTTTCTACCTTGTCTTTTGATAATCTTATCCACTCTCAAACTTTTCTTTACCTTGCTCGATTCTTTTTCTGAGTTAGGTTTCTTTTTGTCTTTTGAATTTGAGACTTTGTTTTTATTTTGCTTTTTCATTTTTTGTATCGTATTTTTCCTTCTAGGATCTTGTGTATTTATCGATGTAATCATCACATTTGATGAATGTATATGTACTTTGACCTTACCTCCCTTAGCTATTTCCTTTTGGACTCCTTCGATTATCAAAGTGCTGCGTTCAGTATTTACCCTCTCGACCTTACCTTCCACATTTTTATATTCTCCTCTTAGGATCTTGACTGTATCGCCTTTCACTACACGAGCATTTCCCTTTCCATATTCATTTCCTAAATTTTTTGATAATGGTGACCTAATTTGAGCAGAACGTTTGTGTTTGTTTAAAAACATATTTGAATTAATTTCTAACATTTTTTTATCTCCAAAATAATTACACACTCAAATTATCATATGTGCAAGATTAGCAATTCTAGGCCACTTCTCAGCTGCTTCAGCCGCTACTGGACCTTTAATATCCGTTCCTTTAATTTCCCCTTCAGGTGTGACTAAAACCGCAGCATTATCTTCGAAAACAACCCTTGTACCGTTTAATCTTCTTACTGGATATTTTTGTCTAATTATTACAGCACCAAATATCTGTTTTCTAAGTTGTGCTGGACCTTTTTTTACCGTTACTGTTACCAAGTCTCCTACCGAACAAGAAGGTTGTCTTGAATGCCTTCCTTTATATTTTGATACCTGAGCTATTTTTAAAATTTTTGCACCTGTATTATCTGCACATACCACATTAGACGATACAGGAAGTGCTTTTGTAACATAAGGTCTAAATTCGGCTGCCCCTTTAGCAGAAACTGCTCGTGATTTAGATGCCATCTTTTGTTTCTTCTCCTTGAACTACAACAAATGAAATAGATTTGGAAAGAGGTCTACATTCAGCTATCTTTACCTTCTCTCCCTCCTTAACAGATATACAATCAGGTAAAAATGCATGAACTTTAGATCTACATCTTTCATATCTCTTATATTTTCCAACCAATCGGTTATATTCTCTAGACACCACTATCATTTTATTTGCTTTGTTACTTTCTACTATGCCAGAAAACAACCTTCCTCGTATAGAAAGGCTCCCATGAAATGGACATAAACTATTCTCACATGCCTTTTTGGGCAGTGAAACCATTATACCTATATTTCTAACCATACACAAATCATCTCCTATTTCTTAATACCCTATCTTCTGGTCTTCCTATCATACTATAACCACTTATAAAGCAAACGTTTAATGGCAGATACAGAGCACAAATTATAATTGTATTTTTGGGAATTTTTTTAACGCCTTGGTTAGTTCTCAAAACTAACATATTTTTTGTTTCGAAAACTATCTTACCAAGCAAATTACTACAATTAATTTGCTTACTGTGAAGAATCTTGATATAAAGTCCTATAAGCTCATGGTGAAGTACATTATCTATTGTTATCAAATTATATCACTTTTCTTAATTTGTTTCCTTTTTAAATATCTAATTTTCATTTTTTTAATTTTCTTTCATTCAGTATTGTAAGTATTCTTGCGATATCTCTTCTTACCCATCGAATACTCGATGTTTGTTTTTTCAGGGTTCCTTTCTCCCCTTCCGACCTAAGCTTTGAAAGATCTACTTTAAATTCAAGTAATTTATCTTGTAGATCATTATCATTCATTTCCTTTAATGTTTTTAATTTCATTCGAGCCATACTTATGAAACACTTTTAGCTTCTATAACTTGATTTGTATTATTATTGGATTTTATATGGTTATCCGAATCTGATATCGATTTTTTTGCAGTATTATTTTGATGTTGAACAACATCAGCAGAATTAGATTGTTTAGAAATATCTTTTTTCTCTTGTTTCTTGGGTTTTGAATGGGTATCTTTGTTATCTGGTGTTGAACCGATAGGTAAATTTTGGTCATCCTCTTTGTCCAATGTAGAGGAAGAGTCATCTGTTTTTTCCGTAGATTCCTTTTCTTTTATTTCTTCGTTAAATTGAAATTCAGTCGGTATTTCATTTTTTAATACTATTCTAAGTTGTATTCCCATTAATCCCATTTTAGTAAGAACATTTGTTACTGCCACTTTTACGACTCTATCAGCCAAATCACCACTCTTGGGAATTATTCCTACAGAATGTTTTTCAAAATGAGCACGTTCACTTCTTAGTTTTCCTGCAATACTTACCTCAGTCCCAAGTGCCCCAGCATTCATTACGGTGTTTAAGGTCCAAATGGCAGCTCTTCTAAATGCTGTACCTCTTTCTATGAGTTGACCTATTCTGTTAGCCATTATCTTTGCATTCAGTTCTGGTATTTCAATTTCCATTACTGAAACCTGAGGATTGTTTAATCCAAAATTAGATTCAAGTTTTGTTGTAAGATCTTTGATCCCTACTCCCTTCCTTCCTATAACTAACCCAGGTCTTGTAACATATAATGTGATTCTCGTCCCTATTGGAGTTTTCTGAATTTCAACACCCCCATATCCACTTTCTCTCAATTTTTCCTTTAAATAACTGTCTAATTCCATATTCTTATAATTATTAAACATTAAATTTTTCGCAGCGTTCATTCTATTATTCTCCCCTCTTGAGCAACAATTTCTACATGTACTAGAGTATCAAATTTTGGACTAGCTCTTCCCATGGCTCGTGGTGTAAATCGCTTAAGTTTAGTTCCTTTATGTACAACAGTATTTACTATTTTTAGTCTATCAAGATCCATTCCTTTATACTCTGCATTGCTCTCAAGATTATCAAGTAGTTTCAGGAATTCTCTTGTAGCTTTTGAAGGAAATCTACCTGCACTAAAGCCATCCTTTATGTTGGATCTATGAGCTACTTCATTATTATGTCTCCGAAAAGGAACTGCTATTTCTTTATTTAATACAGCTTCTAGATAGACACGTGCCTTGTCAATTGACATATTTTTTATTGAAACGGCAATTTCTCTAGCATGTTTATGTGAGATATCTAATTCTCTCAAAGCAGATCTTACTTGCCTGCTTTTATCAAAATTCTTGTATGCGTAACCATAATTTGGCATTTTTCTTTTACCTCAAATTATTTCAATGGAACGTAAAGACTAGATCTAGACGATCCGACACCTGGCGATCCATGTTGGACACGTTTATTAGTGATAGCATATTCACCCAAATAATGACCTACCATTTCAGGTTTTATAGTAACGTCATAAAATTCTTTACCATTATGAATACTAATCAATAGCCCAATCATATCAGGCAATATAATCATATCTCTAACATGAGTTTTTAATTTACTTTCTAATTTACCTTCTCTAGCAAGCTTTATCTCTTCTCTAAGTTTTCTTTTTTGATCATTCATATATTTTCCTACCCTTTTGTTCAAAGAACGACGCTGTCGCGCATTGAATAAAGGCAATATAGACTCAATCGAAAGTGATTTCAACTGTTCTTTATTATATCCTCTAAACTTGAATTCCCTAACCAATCCTACAGTATTCCTCCAACGTCTTATTTTTAAATCTAACTAGTAACAAAACTAACAGGAATAAGTCTTCACAAATAACCAAAAAAAATTTCATACTAATCCTAATTTGGTAGCCAGGTCTCGCGCAGTATCTAGATCTTTAAACTTAGCCAATGCCTTTTTTCCATCAATAGTTCTGGTAGTATTTATTTCAACAGCTTCAACTTCGTAAAGATCTTTTAATTCGTTTTTTATTGAAATTTTATCGGCTTTTTCATCAACTATGAAGGTTAATTTTTGTTCCTTTTCAATTAAATTGAATGCTTTTTCTGTCATATAAGGCGTAATAATAATAGGTTTCTTGTGTAAATCTTTGACCTCATTTTCTGTGTTCCTCGTTTTAGTTTTTTTAGTGCTTATCCTTGAAGACTTAATTGATATAATTTTTTTCAAGTTTTAACCATCTCCATAAGAATAGTTTGGTTAGATTTTATATTATTTAATTCTTCTATAGCATTTTCAGAAAAAATTGTAAGACGTATACCTCTTGAACCTGGTACCAAATCCAGTAGACTCACATTTTTTACAGTTTTAACAGAGACACCGGGTAGAGAGTTATCTAACCTGCAAATATTCTCTCCATTACTTACTAAAATTAGTACAGATAAAGGAGATTTTCTATTAGGCTTGTGCTTTCTCACAAATTTATTCCTTTTATTATGTGTTCTAAGGAGGTCATCTTTCAAACCTATTTTTTCTATGAATTGTTGAAGTTCTCTAGTTTTTACAACTGATTCTAGATTATTTGAAACAATTATGGGTAATGTAATATTATCATTAATAGAGTGCCCTCTAAATCTAACTAGATCTCTTTCGGATGTCGCCCCAACAGCTGAACAGAAAGCTAAAAGTTTTTCTTTTTTATTTACTTTTTTATAAATTTTTTTCCACGAAACCGGGGGATGAGCTACTCTTCCCTTTCTTACTCCCGCAACGCCTGCAGCTTGACCAGCTCTCGGAAAACCTTCCCCTTTTGCCCTAGCGATTCTTGCTATGCCCAACCCAGTGTTTCTAGATTCAGCGCTAACGATCTGACCTGCTCCTGGATATCTACCTTGTATTTGAAAAGTATGGGAATTTAGGCAATTGTAGACATGTTGAATCACTTTTGGAAGGTAAGGAGTATCAAAAATTGGAGGAAGTTCGATATCTTTTTCTTCCTTTCCATTTAAATCTAAAATCTTGCTCATCTGACTAGTACCTCTAAAACTTTAGGCTCTAAAACCTTTCTAGATTTATTTCTTACTGGTTGTCTCATTTTAATTAATCTCTTTGGTACACCTGGAATAGATCCTTTGATAATAATATAGTCAGAATTTACCAATCCAAAGTGTTTGAATCCTCCCTTTGGATTAAGATTTTCTATGGAAAGTTCTTTTGACGATTGACTAGCCGCATCCGATGACGATATGACTAAGATCCTTTTATTATACTCTGTTCTTTGGTGAAATCCTCTCTGACCTTGCCTAGGTACAGAATACATTACTACTGCTGGAGAAATTGGTCCTAATGTTCCCAGAGCACGAACACTCTTTCTAGATTTATGTTGTTTTCTTTTCACACCAAATCTTGTGATTGGACCTTCAATCCCCTTTCCTCTAGTAATTCCAGAAACATCAATAAATTGACCAGTTTGGAAAATTTCTGAAATTCTAACTTCTTTGCCGAGAATACTTTTGAGGTATTCATATTTTGATTTATTATCTTTACCTGAAACACCTATTTCAAAAACAAATGGTTTTTTTTGGGATAAATTTGCTTTTTTAGGTGAAACTGAAACGATTGCAAATATAGAAGAAATTGATTCAATTGAAGATTCAATATTTTTGAATGATTCTTCATTATATTTAGTTTTAAACTTCCTTTCTACTTCTTTAGGCAACTCCTTTGAAAATACATCTAAAAGTACGTTGGATCCATATCCATCTTCTTTATAACATCTAATGCCGATAATATTTATAGGAGGAGTAGCTACTACTGTAGAGGAATTTTCAAGTTGCTTACCATAATTTGGAGTCTTTTCCTTATCGTCCAGAGTTATTAATTGAATTTGACCAGCTTTAAAACCTGCGAAACCTAGAAGTGCATTCTTCTCAGTTTCTTGTTCAGGCCATGTTCGGATCCTAGATTCGAAACTTTTAGCTCTTACTCTAGGATAAAATGCAAGGCTACCTCGCCGCGGAGTACTATACTTTCTATGACCCATGAATACAGCAAAAAATTTTCTGATCCCTTTAATAAGTCTATAATTTAATTTTGCTATTACCTATTAAAATTTTAATCCATTCAATCCTATAATTAACAACAATTCAAACCATTATGGTTTTAAAATATAATTAAGTATGGAAAGCGAACCTAATATAGCTTCTTCTAGTCTTATTGTCTTTGTGTGTTGTTCTGAAAAGAGATTTAAGTACATACCTGAGTTAATATCTACTACTTTTGAGATGTTTGTGCAAATTTCATTAAGATCTTTTTTAGGAGAACCATATACTACCAGTAGATTATTATTATAATAATTTAGAAGCTTTTTGAAATCAGATTCTACTTCTTTTAGATTCTTTCCCTCTCTCGATGTTAATAAAATACATTTTTTATTGATTTGTTTTTTTAGAAAATCATACAAAGAATTACAGACATAAACTTGATATCCCCAATACTTTTTTTTTAAATCTTTCTCAGAAGCCTCTTGAGCAATGATATTAGGGAACCTTCCAAAAAATTTTACAGTTAATTTCTTACCCACATGGCTTTTTCCTATGAAAGGAATTAAATGATCCAAGCCAACATCAACAAATTGGGAATTTGGTCTATTAGTTATGTTTTGATGAATACTAGGTTTACTTTTAGAACTTTGGTTATTTACTATTCCATATTTTGAGATCTTTTTGAAAATTTTAGAATTATCCTGGTAATTCCTAACAACACCAATCCGTAAATCTCCCTCTTTTATTGCATCTATTTTAATTCTTTCCATATGATGAGGGGAATTCAAAGGTTCCAATAACCCAGCATACTTCAACTCTGGAGACATTGGATATAACAACTTCCTCAGATATTGAGGCGTGTCAAGATATTCTAAAATTAGTTTTAAAAATGAACTTTCATCCGTAAATATTTTAAATTTATATCTGTTTTTTTCTGGGGTTTTAGATTTCTTATTATGGTTTAAATAATTATCCTGATAAATATAGACAGTCCTTACACCAAAAATTGAAAACGAACGCGCAAATTTTGATATTTTTAAGGTTTTATCTCTTAAGGTTTTATCATTTACGAGTGAAGAGCTTGGAATGGCAACTTCAAGGTTAATATGGTTGTTGTTATCTGTATTCATGCATTTATTAGTTGTTGAATCAGATCCTTTAAATGATAATTAACACCGAAAGAAACATTTCTCAATATTCCTTCTCTATCAACTAAGATGGCTGACGGAGTACCTTGTAATTGGTATTCATCGAAAGTTTGAGCAGTATAAACTTTGTTTTTTAAATAATGTTTAACTCTTTCAAAAATAATTTTTCTATCTGATTCTTGGTAAGTGTTGTAGTTCTCAATGTTAGAAGAGATAAAATCTAGGATATCGTTTTCAGTTAAAATTCGATCATTTTTTCTTACAATATCCATACCAACTGGGAATGGAATTTTATATGGTATTTTGTTACTATTTATGAGATGACCATACTGATTTAGTGTATTAAAAGTTTCTCCAATGACTTCTCCTGAGGTCAACAATAGTTCGAGATTTTCAAGAGTATTTTTATCAAAATCCTCAAATGCAGTAGCGAGTCCTAAAACAATGAGGTCGTTTCTATCATATTTTTTATATAATTCTATAGCACTCGGAAATGCATAAATAAAACAACCCGGACAATTTACTTGAAATACTTCTACTAAAACAACCTTACCTTTATTTATATCAATATTTGTAGGCAAACCTTGTACCCATTTAGATACATGAATATTAGGTGCGATTGATCCTATTGCTACTCTCAAAATTAATCACGATCCTATAAAAATAAAAAATGTATGGTAAAGTATTACGAAGAAGAATTTTTCGGAGATTTAGGGTTATCTCGCACTAGTTTTGAAAATCTTTCGATTTCATCACTAGTTACTTTTCTCATTATTTTGGTTTTATTTTCAATTATCGACATCTTTATATGAGCTGTACCAGTTTTTTCTTCGCTGACCATGGAGATAGATTCTAGTGCCAATCTTCCAGCATCATCAAATGGAAGATCATGTTTATACGACTTTTCAAGAAACTCATTTACCTGATCACTTCCCTGTCCTATTGCAATAGCATCATATCCTATGAAAGTGCCACTAGGATCGGTAAGGAATAATCCTCCTCCTGTATTATCTACACCTGCGATTATCAAGGCGACGCCAAATGGCCTAACACCTGCATATTGGGTTAATTGTTGTGACATGTCTGCAATATTTTTTGCGACTACTTCTATATCTACTGGTTCATCATAAATCAGTTTATTGCTTTGAGCAAAAAATCTCGCATGATCGACTTGAGCTCTTGCATCAGGAATATAACCTGCGGCAGCTACTCCTATATGATCATCAATTTGAAAGATCTTCTGAGTTACATCAGAAACTTGTAGCTTTCTTGTTTTTTCTTCTACTGCTAGGATAACCCCTTCATTACATTTTATCCCTATAGCGAGGGTTCCTCTTCTAACCGTTTCAATTGCATACTCAACCTGATATAATCTACCATCAGGTGAAAATACTGTTATAGCTCTATCATATCCTGCTGCTGCGGGTAACAAATCGATATTACTACTTTGTAGTGTTTAATTTAAATTTACCTTAGTCATCCTAATCATGAGCTCGTAATGCAAGAAGAGATAGTATTTTATGGACATCCGAAAATATCAGCATTGCATACAGCAACTATAGAGATAACCAAGGATGATTACCTGACCGAAAATGGAGATTGCATTATTGGGATTAATTCTAATAAATCCTGTGACGATCTTGATGTTAAATTAAAGAGATTGATTCAAACAGATGGAATTCCTGTAAAATTCGAATTCCTAATCGGAAATTATTCTTTCCAAGTCAATGGATTCGGAAATAGTCAATTGAATTTATCCAATAGACATGATCTTGTGCTTAGAAAATCAAGTTTTATTTCTCCTAGAACAGTCTCTATAAAATGCGATAAATCTTCAAATGAAATTCCAAGGGGAATGATCTCAGAATTAAGAGATTCAAGTACCAAAGGAATTCTTATTATAACTGTTCTGGATTCTTAGATTTTTTATCAAATTAAAATCAGAGCAAATTATTTTAGTATTTTTCTCCTGTTATTTTTTCATATGCCAATATATATCTCTGAGAAATAGAATCTATCACGTTCTTTGGAATAATCGGTGGATCTGGTTTCTTTCTAAAACCTGCAAGTTCATCCACCGTCTTCTTAAAACCACTCTGAATCAGCCAATCCCTTAGTATTTGTTTATCATAACTATCTTGAATTTTTCCTTCTTGATAAGTACTTTTCATCCACAATCTAAATTCATCAGGACCTATAGAATCAGCGAGTATTATATTGCCATTGGTGTCAAAACCGAATTCGAATTTGACATCAGAAATAATGAATCCGGCCTTTTCTACAATCCTGCTTATTTGGTCATACAATGAAAGAGATTTTTGCTTAATAAAATCAAAGTCACTATCTGAAAGGATCCCTGAAGAAATAATATTTTTTTTAGAAATTTCTCTATCATGATCATGCGATTTGGTGGTAGGATCAAAAATAGGAGATATAAGTTTTGAAGCAATGGATAGATTGTTATTATTTTTAAGCAGGGATTTTGCGTAATTGGATTTTGTCTTGATAGGATCATTATACCTCTCCACAAGGCTTCCGTAAAAATAACCTCTAACAACACATTCAATAGGAATCATCTCAAGTTTTTTTACAAGCATAGTGTTATCATCCAAAAGTTTTATCATATGATTTTCCATTTTTAAATTTTCGAACCAAAATCTTGCAAATTTACATAGTATTTTCCCTTTATGTGGTATTACTTGATTCATTATTATATCAAAAGCAGAAATCCTATCTGAAAAAACAAACGCTAATGTATCATTATCAAATTGATATACATCTTTAACTTTTCCTTTATGTATTAAATTCATATTTTAATAAAAGAAGGCTATCTAAAAATCTCTTCGATTAAAATAGTGGCTGCAGAAGAATTTTTAACCTTTATAATACGAATGTTAAGCTAATTGAAAACAAGATTTTTTTTCCTCAATCAAATCGTTTTGATTGCATATACTACAGGTATTTTATGGTTGAGAAGAAATCCCTTATCATTGGTATTTTCAGCTATAACTCCGTTTTCGATATTGTTCGTATTATTGGTAGTCAGCGGGGGCAAATATTCGCAATTTGCGGTATCTGGAAGTCTTGTTATGGCACTGGTTGGATATGGATTGGCATTGGGTCAAGATCTTGCATACTACAAAACAGAATATAAGATTCAAGATATTTTTGTAGCTTCACCTATATCTCCTCTTACTTATATGACAGGACTGGCGCTGTCAGAGATTCTTTTTGGATTTCCAGCTCTGGTGGTTTTAGTATCAATTCTATTCTATTTTGGATTCTCATTAGTATTTCTTCCACTGCTGATTTTTGTTATATTAATAATATGGGTTTCAACTTCTGCTATGGGTTTTTTTTTATCATCTAGAATGTTGCATATGAAAAATGCAACACAGATTATCTCTTTTGTTAATGTATTTCTTGCTGTTCTTCCTCCTGTGTATTATACTATAGAAAGATTACCTGAATGGTTACAATATGTAGCTTATGCAGTACCTACTACACATGCATCATTAATGATTCAGTATTCAATGGGTCTAAGTGTGCCGGAAAATTGGACCATTTTCATTGGAATCTTCGTTTTGATTGGCTATGCTGCAGGTTTTCTCTTATTGGCAAAAATAAAAGCAATTTGGAGAGAGAGTTGACCTTATTCTAACATATCTGGAGGTCATGGTGGGATTTGGACCCACGACCTAAGGTTTACAAAACCTTCGCTCTGACCAGGCTGAGCTACATGACCAAGAAATTCTATCGAATTTTTATTGAAGCTATAATTAATTCTTTGTTAATAATTAAAATATATTAAGTCATTTGATTTTAAATTATTGTTTGAAGTCATTTGAGGTTGTAGTTACTATTGAGAATAAAAATTTTATTAATGATCCAGAGGGAGAAACTATACACAAAGACTTGATTCTAAAGGGTGGATATTCCAACATCAAATCTGTTAGAACCGCTAAAGTTCTTAAATTACAAGTTCATGCCAAAAGTTCTCTTGAAGCATCTGAGTTGATAAAAAAAATGTGCGATGATCTAAGAATTTACAATCCTATAGTAAGTAATTGTACAGTTACAACTCTTACCTAAAAGATTGAATTAATTTATTAAATGAAATCATAAAATTTACAATTTATTAGGCTTGATTAAAAAGATTTTTTTGCAGATTGCAATTTCATTTAATTAGATTTGTTACTAAGATCTAGGTATTTATGATTTTTAAAATTTATTTTATAGCTAAAAAATAACGTAGAAAAACTACATTTATACATTAACCTTAATCCATTTTTAACTTTGAGCGCAGAAACGTAGTTCGTGTTGGAGGCTAATCATCAAGTATTGCTGAATTTGGTATTAGATATCTTTTTTATAACTATAATCGATGTACTGAGTCTATATTGTGTTTGCATCCTAAAAAATTTTCAGGGCTATATTAACATGAATTGTTTATATAATCGGAGCATAATTTCAACCTGTTTAAATAAATTTAAGAAATAAACTCTAGAATTTTATGAATATCGCAATATCTTATTAATTTAGCTATAACGAAGTGTTCCATTTAATAGTAATATCGTCCTTAAATGTTTTGCGAGGTCTGTAACTGTAATTATGCCAACTAATTTACCATTATCTATAATTGGAAGACGTCTGATTCTATTATTTATCATTCTCTGAACAGCAACTTCAATGGACATATCTGGCGGGGCTGAAGTTCTTATCTTTGACATAATTTCACCCACCTTTACTGTAGATAATTGTAATTCCTTTAGGCAAATTTTCTTAATAAAATCTCTTTCTGTTACTATTCCAACTGGTTGATCTCCTGCTAAGATTATCAATGAACTTACACCTTTTTCTGTCATTATTTTAGCGGCTTCTAGAGCAGAATGATCCTTTGAAATAGTAACAAGCTCTTTGGTCATAATATCTTTAATCTGTTCCGCCATTGAAATTCATTGGTTATTAGAATCGAAAACCTTATAATTCTATCAATTAAGTTTACCTGCTAATAGAATACGAATTTTTTTTTAGTGAATATTTTTTTTATAAATTAAGAAAATTGAGTCAATCTTACCAAAAGACATTAATTTATTTTAAAACAATAGTTTAATGTATTATTGATAAAGATTGGTATCCCCGTTTTTCCAGGTAGTAATTGCGATAAGGATATTAATTACGTATTTTCGAATATTTATAAAGTAAAGACGGATCTGATTTGGCATACCAAGGATAAAATCTCTGATTATAGCGCCATAATAATTCCAGGAGGGTTCTCCTATGGAGATAGGTTGAGAGGAGGAATTATCGCTGCCCATAGTCCTATAATCAAGGAGATAAAAAGGTTAGCGAAGGAAGGAACTCCAATTTTAGGAATTTGTAATGGTTTTCAGATTTTAGTAGAATCCCAACTATTGCCTGGCTCACTTATATCAAATGATTCTTTAAAATTTGTATGTAAATGGATAGATATTCAGGTAGTTCAAAATGACACACTTTTTACTAAATCATTTAAGAAAAAACAAATCATTAGAATTCCCCTTGCTCATGCAGAAGGACGATATGTTGTACCAGATAGTGAATTCAGAGAGATGAAGAAGAATAAACAGATAGTATTTACTTATTATCATGATAATCCAAATGGATCGTTAGAGGGTATCGCAGGTGTTATTAATAGATCTGGAAATGTAATGGGAATGATGCCGCATCCAGAAAGAACATGTCAAAACGAAATGGCAGTATTGGGGTTAAAAACTACAGCTATGAAAATCTTTGAATCCATGATAAATTATTTAAAAAAATAAGCTCATAAATGGTAAATTCCTATTCTTCTTAACACTTGAATGTATTAACTCAATCAGAATTAAATTATTTAACTAACAAATTAGGTCGGAAGCCAAATAACTTAGAAAAAGAGATAATAGGAGCAGAATGGTCAGAACATTGTTCTTATAAATCTTCTAAAAACCTAATAAAATTACTTCCAACTGCAGGTGATAGGATAATAGTGGGTCCAGGTTATGACGCAGGTGTTGTTGACGTTGGAGATGGATATGTAGTAACAATTCACTTAGAGAGTCATAATCATCCCTCTGCTGTCGAGCCATATGGAGGAGCAGCAACCGGTGTAGGAGGAGTAATTCGTGATATTATTTCTATGGGAACTATTCCAATAGCAATTTTAAATGCCTTAAGATTTGGACATATTAATTATCCCAATAATAAGTATGGCAAATTAGAGAAGATAAAGCAAAAAAAAATTTCACATGCGCGATGGTTATTAAAAAATGTAGTAAAAGGAATTGCAGATTATGGTAACTGTATTGGAATACCTACTATAGGCGGAGAAGTAGAATTCGATGTTTCTTTCGAAAATTACTGCTTGGTAGATGTGGCATCAATTGGATTTGGAAAAAAAAGTGAACTAATCGAAAATACTGCAAAAGAAGGGGATCTTATTATTTTAGTTGGTGGATTGACTGGTAGAGATGGCATACATGGAGCATCATTTGCTTCAAAAAAACTACAAAATGATCAAGATAGGTCGGCCGTACAAATTCCTGATCCATTTTTAGAAAAATTAATAATAGAAGCAACTCGAGAAGCAATAGAAAATAATTTAGTTAAAGCTCTAAAAGATTTAGGGGGAGGAGGATTATCGTGCTGTCTTTCTGAAGCTTCTTCAAATTTAGGACTTGGTTTTGATATTACCTTAGAAAATGTGCCTACAAAATATCTTGATATGCAACCTTATGAAATCATGATTTCTGAATCTCAAGAAAGAATGCTTTTTATTACAAGTAGAGAGAAATATAATAGATTACTAGATATCTTTAAAAAATATGAATTGAATTCTGCAATTATTGGGGAAGTTAAAAAACACAATAATCTTGTAATTTTTAAAAATAAAAGAAGAATTGCAGGAATGCCTTCTTCCCTCATTGCCCATTCACCATTATTGACCAGAAAAACAATAAAACCACCTTATTTAGAAAATCTTAAAAAGAGAAGATATGAGTTTAGTTTGCCTGAAAATCTCGATTATGTTCTCTTAGAATTAATTTCTAATCCTAATATTGCTTCAAAAAAATGGATATATGAACAATATGATCATGAAATTGGATTAAGAACTATTTTAAAACCTGGAATAACTGATTCAGCAGTTTTAAAATTAAATAGACAAAAATTTTTAGCTGCAAATCTAGATGGAAATTCTAAAATATGTTATCTGGATCCGTTTCAAGGAGTTTTATCATGTCTTTCTGAGGCAAAAAGAAACATTGTGTGCTCAGGTGCAGAGCCAATAGGTATAGTCGATCATCTTCAATTTGGAAATCCTGAAAACCCGCAAATTTTTTGGACATTCAAGAAGAGTGTAGAAGGCATCATAGTATTTAGTAGAGAAAATAATATACCAGTTGTAGGAGGCAAAGTTAGTCTTTATAATGAGACAACTAAAGGACCTATAAAACCATCGCCGGTTATAGGAATGATAGGGTTAATTGAAGATAAAAAATATATTACAAAATCAATTCCAGGTGAATCGCAGTCATTATTTATTATAGGGAACACAACTCAAGAAATGGGTGGATCTGAGTATTTTGAATATATCCACAACTTTACAGGTTCGAAAGTTCCTGAAGTAGATCTAAAAAAAGATACCTTAAATTCGCATGTTGTTTTGAAAGCAATCAGAATGGGATTAATTAGTTGTGCACATGATTGTTCAAAAGGAGGACTTGCAATAACGTTAGCTGAAATGGCTATTGGTAGTGAAATACCAATTCACATAGATTTAGACCAAATTCCCAATAATTGTAATAGATGGGATTATCTACTATTTTCTGAAACACCATCCAGATTTATTATAGGAACCAAAGAACCGCAAAAACTAGAAAGGTATTTGAGTAAGGAAAAAAATCTTACATATTCTAAAATAGGGATTACAAAAAAATCAAATGGAGATGATAAATTAACTTTAAAAAGTAAAAATAAAAAAATAATCGAGATCTCGATAGGTAAACTAAGGCAAAAGTATGAGATACTTAATGACTTAATGGATAAAAATTGCTAAATACTTTCTCACTAGTTTAATATAATCTCCAGAAGAAGATTCTCAGGAAAATCTGTTATGATAGGCTTTGTTGTTGGTTAAGATTAACATAGTTAAAATATTTTATTAATATATAATTAATCTAATTGTATGGTAAAAGAAAATTGCGGAGTAGTTGGGGCATTTTCTCTAGATCATCAGAATGTTATACCTATAGTAATAGATTGTTTAAGATCATTACAACATAGAGGACAGGAATCATGGGGTATAGCTATTCCTAATAAAGAACCATTTAAGCAACTCGGTTTAGTTTCGAGTTACGCAGATCATTTCAAACACTTAATTAAAAAGTACAGATCTCATGCTGCCATTGGTCATGTCAGGTATTCAACTTTTGGGAAAAGCACTCTAGAAAATGCCCAACCATTGAAGATAAGAGACTTATGTGTCGCTCATAATGGAACAATTGCAAATGTAGAGGAACTTAATAATGTAGTAGGCGGTTGTTCATTTACCCCTCAAACTATGAGTGATACACTTGTTGCTGCAAAGAGATTGGTCGGACATCTTTCTAACAATATGAATCTTTTTGAATCTTTAAAAATATTAAAAAAAGAAATGATTGGTTCTTTTTGTTTTACTTTTTTAACTGACAAAGGAAGCGTATATGCTGCTAGGGATTCGAAAGGATTTAGGCCAATGGTTTTAGGTCAATATAAAGAAACTAATACCTACATAATTGCATCCGAATCATGCGCTTTTTCGGCTGTTGGCGCACATTTAATCAGAGATGTGAAACCTGGAGAATTAATAAAATTAAGTGTTAACGGGGTAGAAACAGAAATATTTGCCTCCGAAAAGCCTCATGCTCATTGTGCATTTGAGTATACCTATTTTGCTCATCCTACTAGCATTATGGAAGGTATTAATATTTATTTGGCAAGAAAGAGAATAGGTCATTATTTAGGTAAAAAATTCCCTATACGTTCAGCGGATATTGTGGTCCCGGTCCCAGATTCTGCAAGACCTGCGGCACTTGGTTATGCCCAAGAAACAGGATTACCGTTTGAAGAGGGTTTGGTAAAGGATAGGCATATTAGCAAAGGAGCTCTACGTAGTTTTATTGAACCTTATCAAACAGACAGAGTTCAAATTAACAAAGGTATCTTACCAATAGAAGATGTTATCAGAGGTAAAAAAGTGGTAGTGATTGATGATAGTATAATAAGAGGTACCAGCTCGGCATCTATAATTCAGACTCTAAGGAATGCAGGTGCAAAGAAAATTTTCATGATAATAACCTATCCTCCAGTAAAGTTCCCTTGTTATGCAGGAATTGATTTTCCATCAATGGGGGAACTTTTAGCTAATAAAGAAACAACTAATATACCAAAGAAAAGAAAAGAAGATTTGAATAGTAAAATAGCGAAATTAGTTGGTGCAGATAAAGTTTACTATAATGATACTAGTAACCTTGCCAAAGCCATAGGGATACCAGAAAATGAGCTATGTTTTACATGTTCAACAGGTGATTATACTCCCCTAGGAATAACTCCAAAATTTAGAACAAGGGAGGAAATAAAAGGAGAAGATCCATAAAAATAAAACGATAAAAAAATAAAAATCAACTTTATTTTTTATAACATTTGACTTATGAAAAGAACAGGAATGTTAAAGATTAAAATAAATTTATATTTTTAATCAATTATGTTTTTTTTGTTTGTATTCAGTTAAGGCATTAGCTATCGACATTGATGGTACTCTCACTGAAAATGGAGGTGGACTAGTACATTTACCTGCAATTCAAAATTTGAGAAATTTAGAAAGATTAGGGTATAAAGTAATTTATGTGACAGGAAGATCATCTATCGAAGCATTAGTCTTGTCGATCTTTAGTGGGACCACAAAAATAGCAATTGGGGAAAATGGTGGAGTAGTTAGCACTGGACCTGTTAATCATATACTTTTAGGTAACAAAGAAGAATGTATTAAAGGGTACAACATCCTTAAAAAATCAATTGAAACAGTCGAACTAAAAAATGTATTTAACCGGATGACTGAAGTAGTTTTAAATAGAACATTTGATTTAAAGAAGGGACAAAAAATATTAGAAGAAAATCAAATAGATGTTTCTTTAACAGATTCCAAATTTTCTTTTCATATTAATAGCAGCAATGTGAACAAAGCATTAGGTTTAAGCAAAGCTCTAGAAATATTAGATCTCAAACCGTCTGAAACGATCTCTATAGGAGACAGTGAAACTGATATTCCATTATTCGAGTTTTGTGGTTATAGTATAGCTCTTAATCATGCAGAAGACATTGTTAAAAACAAAGCAAACCATGTAGTTTCTGGTTCCAGCGGTACAGGATTGGTAGAAGCATTAGACCATATTGTTCTAAATTTTCTCAGTGAGGTAAAGAATAGTTGACTCTATCTAGCGTGATAAAGGAAATTAATAATTTATTAGATTTAACCTTCTCTGAGCTACAGTACCCTAAAATTGAATATGAAGTTACTGAACCTCCACTAAAAGAATTTGGTGATCTAACAACCAACATAGCTTTTTTGCTAGCAAAAAAGACAAAAAAAAAACCTAGTTTCATTGCAAGAGAAATAGTTGAAAAGATAATTGTTCCTAGAATTGAGTTTATTAATAAAAATGATGTTTCAGTTCTCCAGTTGGCAGAAGCTCATCCTGCAGGCCATATTAATTTTAAAATAAATTACCATATTTTTAGCAAATTCTTAGTGAAACTAATCGAAAGAGAGGAATTTGGATTTTTAAATATTGGGAAAGGAAAAACAATCAGAATAGAGCATACAAGTGTAAATCCTAATAAACCTCTTCATATCGGACATCTAAGAAATATTGTTATAGGAGATACACTTTATAGACTATTTAAGTGTACTAATCACAATGTTCATGTTCTTAACTATATTGATGATTCAGGAGTACAGGTAGCAGATATAATAGTAGCGTTTTTATTCAAAGGATTTGAATCCAAGTCAATTAATAAAAATTTAAAATTTGATGAATATTGTGGCGAAATATATTCTAAAATAAATGATATTTATCAAGTTGAGACGAGCTTGATCAATAAAAGAAATTTCATAATCAAACAGATCGAAGAAGGAAATAACAAAGTATCTGAATTTACTTGGAAAATTGTTAAAGAAGTGTTATTAGAGCAGTTAAAGACATGTTGGAGAATAAAAGCAAGATATGATATATTGAATATTGAATCACAAATAATTGCATCTGGATTATGGGATAAAACATTTGAGTTACTTAAACAAAAAGATATAATAAAATACGTTACTGATGGGAAGAATAAAAATTGCTGGGTGTTTAAACCGGAGAGGGAAGAAGAAAAGGTTCTGGTCCGAAGCGATGGAACAGCTACTTATGTGGCAAAAGATATACCATATGCATTATGGAAATTAAGTATATTTAATGACCCTTTTAGGTATGTTTTTTTTGCAGAACAATGGGATGGTACAACTTTACTGAAGACAGAAATCTTAAAGAACGGCAGTATAAACCAAATAGAAAACAAAGATAAGATTGAGAATAATACTCTTGAAGAAATATTAATACAACCTAAAAAAAAAATTGATAAAGTAATAACTATTATAGATTCTAGACAAGCTAGATTACAAAATATTCTCCTTGAAATAATTAAAAGACTGGATTCGACAAAACAAGAATATTGCTATCTCAACTATGAAACCGTTGCTCTTAGCCAACAAACCGTCAAAGAAATTGGGCTTGGTCTGCAAAATGAAAATAAACGAGTAATTCATATGTCAGGAAGAAAGGGAATTTACATTAGTGGAGATTATATTCTTGATCAATTAAGGAAAAAGTCAGCTAAAGAGATCAAGTCAAGAAACTCCACAATGACAGAGAAAGATATAGACTTTATTGCTGAAAAGATAGCAATTTCTGCTCTAAGATATAGTCTGATAAAAAGAGATCGTGATAAAATGATTACATTTGACATGCAGGAAGAATTAAAGTTAGATGGAGATACATCTTTATATCTTCAATATTCATACGCAAGGGCGATTAGAATACTAGAAAAGGCAGAACATTTAACAATTCAGAAACCGGTTAATTTAGGATTATTAAACAAAGATATTGAAAAAGAGATTATCAAAGAAATTCTGAAATATGATATTATTATCGAAAAAGCAATTGAAACCCTAAGCCCAAAAATTTTAGCTAGATATGCTAATGAACTAGCTGCAAAGTTTAATGTATTTTATGAAAGCGTACAAGTCTTACAGGTAGAAAATATTGATTTAAAACTTGCAAGATTGTCATTAGTTAAATCTTTTACAATACTATTTAGAGGAATTTTTTTGTTATTGGGTATCGAGGTTTTGAATAAACTGTAAAGTTAAACTGAATGAAATTTCCTTTTTTTAATCAACGAATCACTATAACAAATATTAATTGAAAAGAATTTAAATACGAAAATATGGAAATATCTGAGGGAAATTACGTATTATTATTTCATACTTCTAGAAAAAAATGGCTTGTAAAAGTAGAAAAAGAAAAGAAAATGCACACCCATATCGGAATAATAGATTTGTCTGCTATTATTGGGATGCAATACGGATCATATATCATGACTACACTGGAAAAAAAGATTTACCTAATTGAACCTACAATACATGATTTTATTATGAAATCGGAACGAAGTACACAAATAATTTATCCAAAAGACCTTGGTTTTATTGCTATTAGGACTGGAATTCAAAATGGTTCGAGAGTGTTAGAAATAGGAACAGGCAGTGGTGCATTAACTACTTTTTTAGCTAGCATAGTCAAACCAAATGGACATGTATTTACTTATGATATTAATCCTAGGTTTATGAAAATAGCTCAAAAAAATTTGATTAAAGCAAACATCGATCAATATGTTACCATGCATGAATATGATATCCATAATGGCATTAGTTTGACGGAGATGGATGTTGCAATAGTAGATTTAGGAGATCCGTGGACAGTAGTAGAACAAGTATATGCATCATTAAAAGGGAGTGGTGCCTTTTTATCAATATGTCCTACGATGAACCAAGTAGAGAAAACGGCTGTAACTTTAAAAGAAAATAATTTTGTAGATATAGAATGTGTGGAATTATTAATTAGAAATATCGAAGCAAGGGAAGGAATGTCAAGACCTTCTATGAGAATGATAGGACATACCACCTATTTGGTTTTCGCAAGAAAAATTATTACTTTGAAAGATAATTGAAGTAACAATTAAAAAAAATCGCAAGACAATGTAATTCTGATATTGAATTTTCATCTCAAAACATTACCATAAATAGTATATCAGATTAATCAATATTTTTAGTGAATCTTAATCAAGTATTTCTTATACTAACACATAATATGAGATTGGTTCGTTATTCGATATCAAAGTATCCCAGCAAATTTTGTAGTACCAATTGATAATGAAAAAATAATTAAAGTCAAAAACTTGCAAAATAGTTAAAAAATTCCAATATTAGATTTATAAAAATCATAGCCTAAAAAAGTATTTTTCAAACTTGATTGTTTTTTAAAGCTTTGTAGAATATAAAAAAGTAAATTAAATGATTTGGTTTATATTGTAACAAAACTATTTTCCCGAATGTCCTTGCATATACATTGATGGTTTCATAGAGTACGAGCTAGGATGGAATTTATTCATAAATTCATCTATTGACATTTGTTTGGTGTGTAATACCTTACCGTTCCCTGCATCTACGATTACCTTTGTGATCTCATCGTTACCATTTAGAACGTATGTCATATAAACTAGGTAGCCATTTAAGGGATGAATAAATGCTGCTATAGTAGAAGCATTTTCTCCGACATGTTTTTCAGCAGACAATGCAGCATCAGATAATGTTATCTGAATAAGTGGATCAAAAGCATTTCTAATTACAGAGTTAATTTCAATCGAACCAGTCCAATTTCCCTGATCGTTACTCGTAAAGTTTGTTGTATTTTGAGCATATACACCGACTAAAAAGTTGCCTGTTATTAAGAATATAGTACCAACTATCGATCCTATAATTAAAAGTCCTATATTTGTGTAATATTTCATAATATGATATTGTTCTCCTATACTAAAAGGATTTCTAAAAAATATTGGATATAATATAGTGGTTATAGATTAAGATTATCATTATTTAAATAGAATTTATGAGTTTTAACCTCGAATTTATAGATTAAATAATTTTCATATGTAGAGTAATCAGTGTATGTTTTTACTTTAAATTTTTAATTTGGTATAAAATAGATAGTTCATTCTTCTACTAACCATTAATTAACAATTAAATATTTGATAGAACGATTGATAATAAAGTCAAGTATTATCAATATGTTTTCTGAATCTAAATTTTAGTATTTATAATTATTTTATCAAAGCCTTTGATTAGTTTGTGTAAGTAAATTAAGGTATTAGGCTTAGAGAGATTAATGTTTTCCAAGACCTATTTTCAAAGACAAGAGGATTTAAACCCTTGATGTTAACTTTATGGGACATTCTTTTAGAAAGATATAGACCTAGTGATCCTAACGTTTTCCATAAATGACTATTAGGATTTGAGAGAAAGGAATTCAAAGCCCACTTTACGATTGTGTATTTAGACCTATGGTTTTCAGAAACATAATTTAATATTTGATCTTTGGAAGAAGACAAAATATAATGAGCATGTTCAAAAAGCTCTTTTTTTAAAGCATATTCTTCTTTTTCTATGTTTATTAAACCCTTGAGCATAGACTGTAAAATCGAATCAAGATTATTTTCTGATTCTATTGTGTTAGTACATCTTCCAAAAGTAGATTCAACGTGTGAGTCACTTCCGGCGATTCTAATCATTTTATTTTCACTAGCAAATTTTTCTGCAACTATATTGGAATAACAGTCTATATTATTGCTATTGAAAGATTCTATAATATTGCATTTTCTAGCATTTTCTCTAATCCCATTTGAAACAGCAAAAGGATGAGCTGCGCAAGAAATCCCGTTGTATTTGTGTATTTCATCGATTGTCTCGTCAATTGTCATACCAGGTTTAATTTCCTTATCTATACCAAAAGCAAGAATATGTCCGTTTGTATTGACCGTTATCTCCTCCGCTGGGTATACTTTAATATTATTAAATTTCTCATGGTTATTTTTATATTCACATATTTGCTGATAGCCATTCAAAGTATTGTGATTTGTGACAAATAGGACATTGATTTCCTTTTTATAGGCTAAATATAATTGTTGTTCAATACTAACACCACAATCAAAAGGTACTCTGGTAGAACAATTCATAAAATTAGAGTAAGTATTATGACAATGCAATTCTGATCGTAATAATTGAGTCGTATCTGATAACCTTAAGATTCTTTTACTTATCTCTAATATATCATTATCTAACCAGGATTTAAGAATTTTAAGTTTCAATCTACCAAAATAATTATTGTTTATTTCTTTTACATGAATCCCTTGAGTATTAGAAAATCATATTCATACCCCTAATTATTTCTATTTTAATTAAATTAACTGTATCTGTTACTGTAACAATATTGCATAAGTAACGAAATGCAATTACCGCTAATTTTGTACTTCAATCATTCCTTAATTTTTATTAATCATATAAATCAAATAACCAATTTGTTAAGAAAATGTTAGCAAAAGGTTATTTGTGCTAATAATGTGTTTTCCCAATACATCTTTTCATCAATAGATAAATATGATTTATCATGATAAAATTAGATGATGGAATTAGATGAAAATAAAAAATTTTCAAAGATTTTAGTTCCGATAGATGGTTCTGAATCTTCATTTAAAGCAGCTCAGTTCGCAATAGCAATAGCACACAAATTCAAATCACAAATCATATGTCTGCATGTTATTGTTTCTCCTCAACCACATGAATATGCTAATCTGAGTGGATTAGTAACGCCAAAACAAATTGATAAAATCATATTTGATGTTAAAAAAGAAACAAATTTATGGTTTGATAGAATAAAAGAGCATCAAAATAGTGAAAATAACAAGATTGAAATTTTAACTGACGTCATTTTAACTGGTCTTACTCCGTACGGTGAGATAACCCAATACGCAGAAAATAAAAAAATTAATTTAATCGTTATTGGAACCAAGGGTAAAACAAAGCTGAAAAAACTCCTGCTTGGTAGTACAGCTTCAGGAGTTATAACCTACGCTCATTGTCCAGTTTTAGTAGTAAAATGAGGTTGTGAAATCTAAGATAATAAATCATTATCTTTGCTTATATTTAATTAATAGTTTTATTTTGCTAGGCGGTTCTAAAAAATACAGTTTTAGGATTAGAATTTAACAAATCTTTTGTTCAATAGGCGAAATTTGTATAAATTTTTTGTAACCCAAATGTAAAAGAATAAAAGATAATGTGAATTTCTATCCAATATATGAAGGAATTTAAAAAAATTCTTACGCCCATAGATGGATCAGAGCATTCACTATCTGCCGCCAGTTATGCATTAGAATTAGCGATAAAATTTTTATCTGAAATACATATTATTTCCATTTTACCTTCAAAGATAAAATACGGTGATTCATCTGGTTATTTTGGCATGGTACCTCCGAAATATTTTGATAAATATAAAAAAGAAGCAGAAATGTGGTTTGAACAACTAAAAAATACAATAAAAAGTAATGAATTTAATTTAGACAAAATTATTACAGAGGTAATTACCAGTCCTTTATCTGTTTCTAGTGCTATTTTGGAATATGGAGAAAGCAAAAATGTTGATCTAATAGTCATGGGAACTAAAGGAAAAACAGGACTAAGAAGATTGTTAATTGGAAGTACGGCACAAGAAATAGTGACTTATGCACATTGCCCAGTTATGGTTGTCAGGTAACTACTTGAAAATATATATTTTTTAAAATATTTCTTATCTTTTTAATATATTCTTCGGACAGATTCTGTTTAAAATTTACAACGAAGATTACATGAGTAATGAGTGGTATATTTATAAATTTAAGATAGTTTTTATTTCGGATAAATAAATAAAATCCTTTCAAATATTTATTAAAATTTTCTAGTAAAAATCGAATGAGATATCGGATCAATCGGCTTTTTATAAATCCTTTTGTATAACAATATACTCATTGGAGCAAAAAGTAGAGATAACGCCACAAAATAAATTGCACATGTTTTTAAACCATGACATAGAGGTATCATATTAAGGCAAAAAATTTGGTCCAAGGCAGTTAAATTTTTACTAATTCGATATAATACAATTGTATTTTTTCAATTAGTATCATTTAATTCAAATCAAGGAATTATGTTTTTTAAAAAAATCAACTTACTTTATATTCCTATTGACTAATTCTAGAGTTATTATTTTTATATCTATACAATACAAATAGGATATTAATATGTCAGAAAATGCAGAAGAAAAACAAACTAGGAATATTGTCATTGCAAACTTATCTATGCCTGATGGGAAAAATTATGAAATTCCCTTGGTAAAGAAAACCTTTAGCAGTGGAAGGGAAGGATATTACGCACAAATTCCAGCCTTTATATACAATAATGACGTTTATGGTGGACAAATCCAAGTTTGGAGGAAGGGAGATACTAAGTAGTACTGTATTGAGTAATTTATCTTTCTTTTTTATTTTTAGCATCAAATAAAATAAATTTAGTGAATTTATCCCTTTTCTTGTGAATAATAAAGGAAATAAAAATCCGATGAAAATTGTATATGTTATTTTGGATGGAATTGGTGATTTACCACATGAATCCCTAAGTAATAAAACACCGTTAGAATCAGCAGTAACTCCAAACCTAGATATTATTGCCAAAAATGGAAGTATGGGTCAAGTGATCACTGTTGGACAAGGGATTGCACCTCAATCAGATATTGCAGTTTTTAATATGTTAGGATATAATTTTAAAGATAGACCATATGTAGGACGTGGAGTTGTAGAATCAATAGGATGTGGTTTGGATTTTAGAGATGGTGATCTTGCATTAAGAGGTAATTTTGCTACAATAGATGATGATCTTGAAATCAAAGATCGTAGGGCAGGCAGAATCATTGACGATAAAGAAGCAGGATCGATTTGTGATACTCTGAATAACAATATAAAATTACAGGATCCTGATGCTTCTGTTTTAGTAATTCCTACAATAGCACATAGAGTCACTATTAGGTTTAGACATAATAAAATTTTATTATCGGAACAAATAACAAATACAGACCCTGCATATGACAAAATAGAAGGTATTGGGATAGCTAAAACCAACATAGATGACTTTCATGTACAGAAATCAAAACCTCAAGATAGTACAGAGCAATCCAAACATTCTGCGGCTATAGTTAATGATTTTACAAATCAAGTTATCTCTCTTACAAAGAATCATGCGGTAAATATTTCCAGAACTAAACGTGGTCTAAACCCCATGAATTGTATTTTGGTCAGAGATGCCGGTAATAAATTTCCATCGTATTTACCTATAAAAGAAAAATATGGTCTAAATACAGCAAGTATTGTAGATATGCCTGTAGAAATCGGAATTGCTAAAATAGTAGGAATGGACATAATTAAATCGGATAACTTAAATGACTATGCTAAAAAAGCAGAAATAACCATCCAAAACTTATTAAAATATGACCTCATTTATGTACATATAAAGGGACCAGATGAATTTGGCCATGATGGGGATGCAATGGGAAAGCAAAAAAACATAGAAAAAATAGATAAAGACTTTTTTGGAACATTGATTAATGGATTACAAACCGATGATACAATAATAATTGTATCTGGAGATCATTCTACCCCTTGTGTTAAAAAAAGTCATTCAGATGATCCTGTACCTCTTTTAGTATCAGGTAATAAAATTCACAAAGATGGAACTAAAAGATTCACAGAGAAAGAAGCAAGAGATGGTCATATCGGAACAATAATGGGTGCTGAGGTTTTAAATACAGCCATAGAGATGGCAAATTGTTCTAAATTAACAAAATCATGATATATCAGAACTTGCTTCCAATGAGATTATCTTTGCATAATTCACAAACTTGTTCATCGATATTTGATTCAATTTTGTGATGAACCTCGCAAATAATAAACGAATACCTCATGAAATTACACAACTCCACAAATTTAGCCATGGTACTTGGTGTATAGGCTTTGTTAGATACCAAATCTTGAGCGATATCGTCTACTTTACGCATTACCTCAGGAACTGATAATAATTTATCTATCAGTTCAATATCACCTCTTATCCCTCTCACATAATTACTTATGGCTGCCTGAGTTACACCTAAAACTTTTGCAACAATCTCTTCTTTCATTTTGTATTCTTTTATCAATTTTTTTGCAAGAATTGCCCTGATAGCTGGAATAAGTGATTTAGCTTCAATCTCAGAAGGTAAAAGCATTATGGTTTTATAAAGAATGTAAAATTATATAAATATTCTTTAGAAAATTTTTAAAATAATATCTTGTTATCAAATAATTGATAATATAAAAAAAATATATGTTTATGAGATAAATTAAAGATTTTTATTATAAAGTAGATTAAAATCGTCTAAAAAAATAGATTAAGGACAGTATTGACTACCGTCTTCTAATGTCATACAATCTTCTTCTATATTGACTTCGGTAGAATCGACTAAGGTATTATTTGGATTACTAATCATTGTGTCATTTTCAATTACTTGAGTATCATTTCCTTCTATTACATCTGCAAATTCTTCGGCTGTTTCAGTTTGTGCCATAACATTCGCTTGATTTACATACATCCCGCTTATCGCGAATGAGGCTATTGTACCTAACGCTATAAAAAAGAATATTTTTGTTTTTCTTAACATTTATGTGTAATATAGAAGATTCTTATAAAAATTTTTCCCCTATTTTTTGAAAAATATACATTTACTTCGCAATCAAATAGACATGGATTAAATATACAAATTGGTCTTTTAATATTGAAAAAAAGAAAACCTTTTAAAAAGTATTAATATTTAGATAAGGCTTTATCATGTGTATTATATTTATAAAATGGTAATTCAATGACACAAGTATTTCCTTATATCATATTACAAATAGTTCTGTACAATTATACACATGGATCTAATGTTAATATTTTTGATCAATGTTCTAATTAGTCCTAGAAAAATTGAATTATTTTTGAGAATACTACACTATCTCTGATAATTTTTATTTATATTTCTAAATCTAAATAATATTTCAATTTGAACAGATGTTAATATTTAGATCACCAGGCAGAAGAATCCCTGAATATGGTAGATATTTCATATCCCTCAACTAATTATTTAATTAAGAATTGAACGTATCCCTATTCGTGAATTTATAGTTTAATAATTATCGATTTTACCTAATAGATCAACTACTATCGATAAATAATAACGGTAAAAAATTTCAATGGTAATTCCATCTATTTTGGAAACAGAACTTGCCTTTTATGAGCTTAAGATGAATCAAATCCTTGAGTTTAATTTGATACAGAAATACAACCTATTATCCATTAAAATTAATTTAAGAGAATAGTCATTACCGCTGCCAAAAAAATATTATAGTTTTTAAACAAACGATTTTAAGTTATGGTGTAGAAATTAATTAGTAAAAGCCATAACAATAAATAAAGTTTTATTGATTTTATAATATATTAGAAAATATTTAAATATATTTTTTTTTAAAATGAGATTCTTTGGACAAAAAAATAACATCGTTATGTATAAACTATATAATTTATTTTCTCTATATAGAATATATGTGTAATGTATAATATCATCTTTCTCCAATATAGAATATTGGAAATACAACTCTTAAAGAAAACAAGAATTGAATCCATATCTCCAGATGTTGTTGCTCTGCAAATAATTAGGTGTGATTTCTGTAAAATCGAGTTAGCAACCTACGATCTATATAAGGAAAGCGATATAGAAGAAACTCCTTTCCTAAAAAGAGTCTGTCAAAAATGTATCAGATCGTCAGAACAACAACATTAATTCCCTAGTATTATTTTTATTAATAATAAACACAGAGCAGAAACTCCTGCACTAGCAGGTATAGTAATTATCCAAGCATAAATAATTCGTTTACCTATTCCCCATCTTACGGCTGATAACCTTTTAGTAGAACCAACACCCATAATCGCTCCAGTAATAGCATGAGTAGTACTTACTGGTATACCTAACCAAGCCATTGCAGTTAAAATTACGCCTCCTCCAGTTTCCGCACAGAAACCCTGGAATGGTCTTAATTCAGTAATTTTGAAAGCCATAGTTTTAACAATTCTCCATCCACCCATAAATGTGCCTAGGGCCATAGCTGCTGCAGATACCAAAATAACCCATATAGGTACAATAAATGATTCGCTCTGCAAAACACCTCCTGCTATTAACAAAGCTGTGATAATACCCATTGTTTTTTGTCCGTCATTTGCGCCATGGGTTAATGAAAAAAAAATAGAAGATCCTATTTGTAACTTTCCAAATATTCTGTTGATGCTGACAGGTTTACGATTCCTAAGAAAATACATTATAATAACTGCGAAAGACAATGCGACAAAAAAACCAAGGACAGGGGACACAACTATAAACGTAATAACCTTTTGAATCCCCGTAAATACTAATGCCTCCATTCCACCTGCCACTAAAGCCGATCCTATTAATCCGCCTATTAATGCATGACTACTGGATGATGGAAGACCAAAAAACCAAGTGATTAGGTCCCAGACAATTGCGCCTATTAAACCAGCTATTATTACTTCAAATGTAGAGAATTCTGGATTTATTATTCCTTTGCCTACTGTAGCCGCTATTGCTGTACCAAATATGAATGGTCCAACAAAATTTGCGATTGCTGCAATAAAAACAGCTTGAATAGGTTTTAAAACCCTAGTTCCGACAACAGTTGCTATAGCATTTGCAGAGTCATGAAATCCATTTACGAAATCAAAAAACAGAGCAGTAAGAATACCCCCAATCAGAGCTATAGATGCATCAAAGACCATAGATCAATTCTTTCCTTTTATAGAACAGTATCTATCCATATTTTAAAGAGATATCTTCCACAATGTCTGCAACATCTTGACATTTATCAAGTGCTTCTTCAAGATTATCGTATACCTCTTTCAATTTTATAATTTCGATTGGTTCATTTGTTTCAAATAATTCAGCTATAGCATTTCTATATATCTTATCGCCGTCATGTTCATACTTCTTTATGGTGGAGCAGTAATCTAGTAACTTGTTACGATCCTTCTGTTTGTTAAGTAGTTTTACCAATGTATAAATTTCCTGTGACGATGAGAGGATGATTTTCGCTAACTCCATCATGTATGGGGTAGGTTTCTTGATCTTGAAAAGAATAAATCTCTCCGAAATTCCATCGACATAATCTAGAACTTCGTCTATCGCACTCGTAAGTTTAGAGATATCTTCCCTATCAATAGGAGTTACAAATGTTTGTGATAATATAGTATATAGTTTATGGGATATTTCATCGCCGTTGTGTTCCAACTCTGTTATCTTTTGTTTTTTTTCCTGCAGTAATTCACCATAATTTGTTATGATTTCTACCAAAATAGAGGTTGATTTTACTAAATTAGAGCCTTGTATTTCTAAATTATCAAAAATCTCCTTATCATTAGCTCGAACCCAAGAAAGCCATTTATTCGTCAATCAATTTTAATTTAAATCTGATATATAATTTTATTTCTATTAATTTTACAATAATTTCTTTCTATAACAGGTATCAGTAAGAAATTTTAGGATATTTAGTTCTCTTTTGAGGATTTTAATCTTATTAGATAGTTATCAATTTAGAAATTAAGTAGATTAGATTTTAATTCATCATGAAAATAGTAATTTATTCGTATATTGGATCAAAAGTTATATACACTATAAATCAATTAAGAATTAATCTATGATAAATCTTGCTATTCTTATTTCTGGAAGAGGTAGCAATATGAAATCCATTCTTTCTTCTATCACTTCCGGAGAAATCAAAAATGTAAATCCACGTGTTGTGATTTCAAATAACAGGGATGCAGCAGGGTTGTCTATCGCATCGAAGGAATATGATATTCCTACATCATTGATTCTACCTAACGGGAAAAAAGGATGGGATTACGACAAACATCTTGATTCGGTATTGAATCTACACGGTGTTCTTCCCTCTGATGGATTAATCTGTCTAGCTGGTTACATGAAAATAATTAGTTCTGAATTTGTAAACAAATATAAATTTAGGATAATGAACATACATCCGGCATTATTACCCTCTTTTAAAGGCTTACATGCACAAAAACAAGCATTAGACTATGGGGTAAAAATTACAGGATGTACGGTACATTTCGTTGATGAAGGAGTTGATTCTGGACCCATCATCCTTCAAGAACCGGTTAAGATTTATTCAAAAGATACAGAAAACGAAATTTCGAAGAGGATTCTTGAATTAGAACATAAATTGTACCCAAAAGCAATAAAATTATTTGCAGAGAATAAACTAAAGATAGTTGGAAGGAAAGTAATAGTTACAAATGACGAATAAGATTCCTTTAAACAAGCTTTAACAAGTTTTGGCTGAAATGATATGTGATTTCAATTTAACGAGAGTGAAGCTTCATCTCTTCATTCCCAGCAATAGAAAATTATGGACAATTATTACCAAAAATAACGAATATTGGTTAGATCTAGATTTAGATTATTGTACCTGTAAATATTATTTTTTTAAAACTTTATCTGGACAACATAATTGCATACATTTGAAAATCCTAAACGATAGAATAAGAACTAATAACTACGAAACGATAAAATTTAAAGATAATGAATATGATGATTTCTTGATATCTTTGTTCAAAGACATTTTATCATGGAATTATACTTTAACTAAATGAATTTTAATCTTGATTCATTATTTAAAAACACTAGTGAGAAATTTGATTTGAAAACTTTATCTTCTTAATTTTAGTTTTATTCCTAAAATCCAAATTTAATTATTTAATTATTTATTTCTTTGTCATGAAACCACGATAAATTGGATAACAAATATTATGCCTCTTAATTTTAGAGAATACAATTGACTAAAAATATATTAATGGTAGGTTCAGGTGGAAGAGAACATGCGCTTGGATGGAAACTCTCTAAAAGTAATTTTGTAAATAACATCTATTATGCTCCAGGCAACGGTGGTACATTTAATAATCTTGACTTTGATATTAATAAATTCGAAAAAATTCAGAGATTTGCTCTGGAATTTGATTGCATGGTTGTCGTAGGTCCAGAGGAACCATTAACAAAAGGTATTGTTAATGAACTTTCGGGGAATGTCAAAATATTCGGTCCAACTAAAGAAGCTTCAAGATTAGAATCAAGTAAATCATTTGCAAAGAATTTTATGAAAGAAAATAATATTCCAACTCCAAGTTTTTCTGTGTTCACAAATCCGGACAAAGCTATTGATTATATTCGAAAATCGGATAAACCTTTAGTTATCAAGGCAGATGGTTTAGCTGCAGGAAAAGGGGTTATTGTGTGTGATTCAGAAAATGATGCCATAGAAGCAGTAAAAAGGATCATGATACGAAAAGAGTTTGGACTGTCAGGCGAAAAAATAGTAATAGAAGAAAGAATCTTTGGAAATGAGGTTTCTTTTATTGGTATTTCTGATGGTAATAATATAATTCCTGTTGCAACTAGTCAAGATTATAAAAGAATATATGACAATGATAAAGGTCCAAACACCGGAGGAATGGGAAGTTTTTCACCTTCTCCTCTTGTAGATGAGGAGTTATTTTCTCAAATTATGAATAGAATAATGAATAAAACTATACATTCTATGAGAAATGATAACAATCCCGTTAAAGGATTTCTTTACGCAGGATTAATGATAGAGAAAGAAACAAGTCAGCCATATGTGCTGGAATATAATGTAAGAATGGGTGACCCTGAATGTCAATCCATAATGATGCGATTGAAATCTGATTTATATCTGTATCTTCAGGCAACAATAGAAAAAAATCTAGATAACTTACCTGAATTAGAATGGAATCCAAATCCGGCTATTTGTGTTGTTATGGCTGAAAGAGGTTATCCAATAAAACACGAAAAAGGAAATTTAATCAACGGTTTAGATACCCCCGTTTCAGACAAAACAATGATCTTCCATGCTGGAACTATAAAGGATAAAGATGGCAACATTCTTACAAATGGTGGCCGTGTTTTGGGAATCACTGCATTGGGTAAAGATTTTAATGAAGCAAGAGGCAATGCTTATAATATAATTAAGCATATTAATTGGGGTCTGAATCAACAATATTTTAGAACTGACATAGGGAAACTAAATATGACCTAAAGTTTTTATTAATCGTGTTAATGATAATTCTGTGTTCATTTTTTTATTTATGATTAGTTTCATTTGGCTGGACATATTGATCATATGTTTGTTAATTAACTAGTTATGTAGTTTTTGAGTTTAAATCTTTAAAATCCAATTTACTCACTAAATAATAAGAAATTAATAATTATATAAATGTCATTTATATTTATTAACTGAATATAGATTTTTATTTTCAATGTAGTGGATACAATATATGAGAATAAACAATTTAGTAGGAATGTTCTACACATGTATGAAAAATACTTGATATTTTGCTTTAGTAAAGATTAATTTAATAGAACTATAAATAGATATCATAATGATTATAAAATATTAAATCATTGAAAAGTGTTCTATTGCATTTAAGTATAAAAACAATAGTTAAAATAAAGGCAATAAAAAAACTTTCTATGGTTTCTAGTATTAAAGTAAGTAACGAAGGTCTCGCAATACATAATGAAAATTCAAAAATTTTACTAGATCCGTCTAAAATCCATAACGATAATTTTGTATTTGTTTCACATGCTCATTCTGACCACATTTATAAAAAACCTAAAAATAAAACAAAAGTCAAGACTCTAGTTTCTAAAGAAACAGAGTTAATTGCTAATGCAAGAGGATATGAGATCTCTAATCCTATATACGAGGAAAAGAATTTAGAACTAATAGATACTGGACACATACTAGGATCCAAAGGTTTACTAGCATTTAATGAAGTATATTATACCGGGGATATATCTATAAGAAAAAGGGGATTTATGATACATCAAAACAAAATTCCAAAAGTAGATAAATTAATAATAGAATCAACATTTGGAAAACCTGAATTTATTTTTCCGGATCCAAAGGAAATAGTCCATGAAACCAATCAAATTATTTCAGATGCTTATGAAAAAGGTATCCCTGTCATTATCATGGGATATTCTCTTGGAAAGGCTCAATTGTTAGTAGACTTATTTAGACACTGGGATCCATTTTATGTTTCAGATTCTATCGAAAACATAAATACTATTTATAGAAAAATGAAAATCCCTCTTAGAGATTTGATAACTTATAGTGAAGCAGAAAAAAATTATTGTCTATCTAAAAAACCATGGATTATGTTGTCGTCCCTTATGACTGGCAGGTCTAAATTTTTACAAAGCCTTAAAGAGAAATATAATGCGATTACTATAGGTTTCAGCGGATGGGCATGTAACCCTGGCTACAGGTATATGATGGGGTTAGATTATGCTATGCCTTTAAGTGACCATTGTGATTATAATGAGCTTTTGGAAGTGGTAGAAAATAGTAACCCAAAGAAGGTTTATACAATTCATGGTTTTTCTGAAGATTTTGCTAGAACTCTTAGAGATCTTGGATATGAGGCAGAACCTATTACAAATGGACATAAAAAGAAAGAAACAACGAAGAGTCAAAAAAATAATAAAAATGCCAATTTGAAAAAAATTAAGAAAAATCCAATTTTAGATTCTTTTTTCGGTTAATGTTATTAATTATCATTAGACAAGTCATTTGATAAATAATTTATTTCTTATTTTTTCCTCTAAAGTAAGGAATAACTTTTTTACCAAACATTTCTATATTTTTGAAATACCCATCTCCCCAAAACCTAATAATGAAATGATTTACACCAGCGTTAATGAAACGTTCTAACATTTCTATTACATCATCAGGCTTTCCAACCCCGATTGCAGTTCGTGCAACACTATCTGGAATTTTTAATGCTGCCTTCTTCATTTGCTCCATAAGCTCTGGTTTGTTCATTGCATATTCAGTAAAGTATTTTCTAAAATCAAATTCAGAATCTTGTTGTATATTGTGTACCTTAAGTAATTCAGGTTTGAATAAACTTACCTTTACCGCATTTTTCATTTTATTCCAAGCTTCTTCACCGTCTTCGGTGAAATAAATATCTACATCATTAGCAAATTGAAAGTTAGTTATATCTCTGCCTGCAGTTTTAGCATGGTCTTTTATAACATTCGCATGTGCTTTAAATAATTCAGGAGTATAACCTATTGGAATCCAACCATCCCCATATTTAGCACATAGTTCCAGGGTTTTAGGTGCACCAGCTGCGATATAAACTGGAGGTCTTGGTTTTCTGATACTAGCAGCTTGGAGGCAGGCATTATCCAATTTATAGTATTTACCTTCGTAATCTACTCTATTATCGGGATCAGACTGAAAAAGCTTGTCAATAACTTCAAGTTGTTCCTTTAATTTTGTTACTGGCTTGTTAAATTCAATACCAAAATCGACTACATTTTGAGCTTCCCCCGCGCCTATTCCGAGTATTCCTCGACCATTTGTTAACCTATCTAAAGTTACAGTTGCTAAAGCTATAGTAGACGGATGTCTTCTTATCGCATCGGTAACACAAGTACCTAGCTCAACTTTATTTGTTAATGCTCCTATTGCTGCTAGCAATAACCAAGCATCATTTACGACTGCATTTTTCCATTGAGGAACATTAGTATGGTCCATTGCCCAAATAGAATCATAATCTAACCTATCTGCCATCTGACACGCTGTAATGATCTGAGTTTCATCCAAACCCAATCTTGCAACATTAAGCCCCTGAGTAAAACCGAATTTTATTGTCATAATTTTCTCCTCTCTAAACTTTTCAAGTGGTTTATTAATATTGGAAATTTATTTATCCCCACGTTTATTTAAAAAGGGTTAGACTATATTTATGCATTTTCAGATAGAATTCATAAATATTTCAATTTAATGAAGGATTTTGAATAAAGTCAAAAAAATTTGTAGTTTTTACAACATTTATATATTTATTTTTTGTTATTCTGGTTTAGAAGGTTTATGAAATAATGAAATCTATTGATGGGTAACCCATTGAAAGTACCATAACGAGACTAAAAAGAAGAAAAATGAGATAGGATTTTAAGGAAAAAAAATTCTTTAACATTAAGTTATATATAAGTTATTGATAACAAATGGTATGTCTTACAAAATAAAAGGCATATCGTTATTGGTTACAGATGTAAAGAGATCATTAGAATTCTACAATGGAATATTAGGAATGCAAATAAACCAAAAAACAGAAGATAGAATAGAATTCGCTTATAAAGGAGGAGAAAGTATCAATATAACTCTAGGTAAGAATACTCCTGAAAATGAAAGTAAATCTGACTCTTCAAATGGAAACATAATGATAACTTTCATGATAACGAACTTTGATGAGCTACATAACGTTCTTGTTACAAATAATATAAAATTTTATCGTAAGGTAAATGAAGGTCCTTATGGCAAAAACGTAATAGTAGAAGACCCAGATGGTTATCTAATTTCGCTAAACGAACCAAAACCAACAGAAGAATTTTCTCAGATACCATATTATCATGGCTTTGCACCAGAATGATGAAATTTATTTAAAAACTCCAAAGCCATAACATTAATTTTTATTTACATAATAGAGGAAAATTAGATCTTAAAAATATTTCATACAAAGAAATATAACAATTAAAATAAATTAATCAATATTTGTTAAAATATTGGATTTTAGATTTAAGTTTTCAAGTATTAATATATACCAATAGGATTTGTGCATAAGAGCGACATATTTTATATAAAATTTTTTATGGTTTTTAGATCTATCAAAAAGATTTTGCTCTATAGGTAGAACAAATTGAGAGTAGTGACAACAAATCTGAAGTCATATGTTTTGAGGTGATATTTGATCAATTAAGAAAATAAATAGAAAGTTATAATAACAATATATCAAATAGAAAATAGCAAAATTTGTAGAAATTAAAATAGTGTGCTCCGAGATGGTGATTTAAAAACCTGAAGTAACATGTTTTAAAGATTTAGTTGTAATTAATATTTTAAGTATATTAGTTCGTTTTATAATAATAATTATTTTTTTCAGTAACAATTAGATCAAGCTTTTTGTCATGCTTATTTATCGGGATCTGTTCGACTATTTGTTTTTGAAAAGCCAATCCAATTTTTTTTGCCTGATTAGTAGTTTGAATATACTTATCATAAAAGCCTTTCCCATATCCAATTCGATTACATTTTTTATCAAATGCTACTCCAGGAATAAGTAGCAGATCTATCGATTCTAAATCGACGTTTGAATCACTATTTATCATAACACCATATTTTTCTTTGGTAAGTTTAATCTGACCTAGAGATTTTTCTAATATAAGATAAAATTTTATTATTTCTGAATTTATTACCCTTGGCAGACCAATTTGTTTATTCATTAGTAAAGATTCCCGTATAATATCAAATGTTTGTACTTCTGAACCTATAGGATAATAGATTCCAATACAGTTTGCATTTTTAAATTCTTTTGAGGTAATTATTTTTTTGTTTATAATCTTGCTAAATTTTATTATATCAATATCAGATAATTGGTTTCTTATTTCTAAAACATTTTTTCTTATAATTTCTTTTGGATTGATAGGAGACATAGTTAAATATCTAATAAATTAAAAGATTTTCTTGTTGCAGCTTTAACTGTATTGTTCAATAACATTGTAATAGTCATTGGTCCTACCCCTCCCGGTACCGGCGTTATCCAAGATGCCTTAGGTAATAAAGATTCAAAATCAGTATCACCCACTACTTTCCCTGATAATCGAGAGATTCCAACGTCAATGATTACCACTCCTTCTTTGACATTTTCTTCTTTTAGGGTGAATATGTTCCTATTACCAACTGCAGTGATGATTATATCTGCTACTTTTAATTTCTCTTCTAAAAACATTGTTTTTGAATGACAAACTGTCACTGTTGCATCTCTATCAAGTAGCAACAATGAGAGAGGTTTTCCTACTAAAATGCTTCTATTGATAATTAGAATGTCTTTAGATTTAAGTTCTATATTATAATATTTGAATAATTCAATAATTCCTAGCGGAGTACATGGAATGAATAAGGGTTTTTTATTAAATAACAAACCAGCATTATAATAAGTCAGGCCATCAACATCTTTTAATGGATTTATAGTATTTATTACCTTAAACTGATTTATGTGTCTTGGTAGAGGTAGTTGTATTAAAATACCATGTACTGAATCATCATTATTTAAGTCGATGATCTTTTTTAGTAATTCATTTTCAGTTATTGATGAATCCAGCTTATTATCCTTGGTAGATATTCCAAGATCATAACAGGCTTTATGTTTATTTTTAACATAAATTGAAGAAGCCTGATCATTTCCAACTAAAATTGTAGCTAAACAAGGATGTGTACCTTGTTTCTTTAATAAATCAACTTTAGTTCTTAAACTACTTTTTAACTTTGTAGATACTTCAATTCCATTAATAATCATATTTTCTATAAAGGAGTGAACTCATATTTATAAAAATACATCCGGATCGAATATCTTTTAAGTACTTCAATTGTTTTTAAAAATTCGTATAATATAATTAAATCCTTAATTTGATTAAACCTAATTTCATTCTTCCCAATATTTGTGATATCTACATAAACATTTTAAAATTTTATACCGATCTTGTTCCTTTTTACATGAAAATTTTACCAAATCCGTTGAAGTTATTATGCCATGTAAAATACCTGTTTTTACTATAGGTAGTCTTCGAATTTTGTTTTTAATCATTGTATTAATTGCCTTGTCAATCGCTGTTGTATGTTTTGCTGTAATTACTGGTTTAGACATTATAGAGTCAACCTTTGTTGTTGATGGATTTTTTCTTTCACAAACTACTCGCCTTACGATGTCACGCTCAGTTACAATACCAATTGGATGATTTTCTGTATCGATTACTATTACAGACCCTATTTTATATTCTTTCATAATTAATGAAACATTTGTGGCATTAGTAAGACTATTAACAACTTGTAAGGGTAACGGAGTCATAATATTAGTAACAGTAATGATTTCTTCATGTTCCATTATCAATATTATCATCATTATTGATTAATATTAATTTTATCTATTTGAAAGAGTCAACTCTTTCAAATAAAAATAAAACTAAAAAATGAAGTCATAATTTATTTTTTAATTAATATTTTAAAAACCAAAAAAAATTTATCCTGCCCCCGATCGTCTGTAAATGTATTTTGAATAATAATATTATGGATTATAACATAATCAATTATCTATCAACTCAGAAAGTTGTTGATTTGTCATTATTATGTTTATTGTAGTTATATTATAATTTAAATATTGTATTACAAAACATATTTTTCATCATTTCGTTTGAATATACATCTATTTTATTATTACAAAAAATTGAAATTTTGTAATCAAATTCATTAGATACAAAGTAAACAATTATTACTGCTATTTTTTTATCTTATCTCTTTTTAGTAATTTATTATATTATTTTTTTAATGAAAATGGATCTAATATATAATCTAATAAAGTATCGAGATTAGCAGTTGCAACACAGCAAACTTTATCAGCACCACCATAATATAACAAAAGATTCCCATCTAGTATTGCTGTTCCAGTTGGAAAAACCACATTATTTACGTCACCAAATTTTTCATAGGGTTCTAATGGCTCTAAAATAGGGCTAGTAGTTTTTGCTATTACTTTGGAAGGATCATTTAAATCCAAAACTGCTGCACCTGCTCTATATACCTTATACTGATCAACACCATGGTAAATTATTAACCAGCCTTTTTTTGTCTTTATTGGTGAAGGTCCAGCTCCTAGTTTTAGACATTCCCAATCTTGCTCTGGTTTCATCAATAATAGATGTCCATTCATATTTCTAAACGTGGTTCCTTTATAAAGCCAAATGCTAGGAGATTCTGTACCATATTTAGATCCTATAAAGGAACTAGGTCTTTGTAATGATACATACATACTGGCATTTTCATTCTTTATATTCTTGTTGAATGTGAACTTTTGCGGGAAAAAAACTATATCCTTATTATCTTCAAATTCTTCACTAATAAATCCCAGTTTAGAATATTCGATAAAATCCTTTGTCAATGCTAATGCAGATGATACTCTTGGTGTATTCTTGACATAATCGGATAGGACCACGTATGTAATAAAGATCTCGTTATCGATCATAGTCACTCGAGGGTCTTCGATTCCAAATTTTTCATAGTTCTCAGAGATATCGATTACCGGTTCATTTTTCCTCTCAAAATGGTAACCGTCTCCGCTAGATGCATATCCTACTCTAGATATATAATATTCATATTCACCTACTGCACGATAAAGCATCTTTATTTGATGACCATGATTTAGTGTGGTACAATTAAAGACTGCCTTGGATTCCCACAAATTATGAGAATTAGGAGTTAATATAGGATTTTTAGAATACCGTTGAAATAAACCAATATCAGGATACAATGGGCTTTAAATGTATTAATACTCAGGATATTATTAAGATTAAGACACAGTTTAATAGTAGTTTTTAAAATAAAATTAATCATTTAATGTTAGTCATCAGCTGGAAGTAAGATATATACAAAGATCATTTTAATGAAATCCAATTAGATAAAAGTGATTTTTTCTTCCAGACTAATAATTTTTAATACAATAACTTAGATTTTTAAAATAAATATATCTTTTTTCTTGATTTTTTTATTATATTCATTATCTAAATCTATTTATCAAACATTTCAAAAATTCATCACTCTAAACTGCATCAAATTGTTGTTTATCTATGGTTTTTGTAAAATTTTTTATAGATTCTTATTGGACCAAATTCATGTTGATTTTTTTTATTACAATTATATTTTAAGCAGTTAGATATTATATGAATTGATAATGCAATTTTTTTGATGTATTAGTATTATTTCAATTTTTAACAATGATAGAATTTCTTTTGAAAAATTTAATATCAAAATTGTTGATTTTAGATCATTATTTTGTAATAGGAAAACTACTAAAGTATATTTGATTAAAAAAGTTATCTTTAATTATGATATTCAATAAAATTAACGAATATTTAGATATTCGTTTAAGTTCAAGAATATAAAAGATCGATATAATATAAGATTTGTTAAACGTGATAATTTTGGAAGTGACAGGTCTAAATCTTATATTATGAAGATAACTAGGATTGAAAATTTATAATTAGCTTCATTAAATATAAAAATGTTAAAGTACTAGAACCAAAATAGTATATTAAACATCAATATAGCAACAATTATTTTTTTTAGGTTATATTATTAGTCATAAATTTGAGAATTCCAATAAAACTAAATAATTGTATCCGTTTATTTTCAAATTATGTTTAGGAATTGAGTTATTATATCATACAAAATTCTTAATTCTAGAATTTTTATTCTTTCTTTCAAGGTATTATCATAAATTTTTGTTTATATAAGTATACTATTAATTTGTCTTTTTTCATTTCCTTAAATTTATAATATATAACAAAATTTTATTAATTAAAAATTTTAAGTTTAAGATTTAAAAACTAGATTCTGAATATGTAGTAGTTTTAATCAAATGTGTTTTCAGTACTTATCTAATATGCTAAGAAGGTCCAACCATAACCAATTAATTTAAATCAGATGTATTAGTTTATCTATTAATTATAATATTGAATATTAATCAATCTAATATCGTTCAAAACTTAAAAGATAAAAAATCATATGATCATCCTATTTCAAAGTTCAGGATTCTTGAAACACATATTTCATGGATTATCCTAACTGGTAATTTTGCCTACAAAATAAAAAAAAATATTAAATTTGGACAGGTTCTTGATTTTTCTAATCTTCAACTCCGAAAAATATGTTGTGAAAAAGAGGTTCTTTTGAATAGACCATTATGTGGAGAGATGTATCAAAAAGTAGTTAAAATCGTATTCGAGAATAACATATATAAGATAGTAGAATTAAACCAAAAAGGCAAGCCATTAGAATATGCTGTAAAAATGCTAGAAATTCCACAAAAATTCAGAATGGATAACTTGGTGAAGAATAAAAAAGTCGATAACACTATAATTGATAATTTAACTAATATTTTATTTAAATTTCATGAATCCGCTATGATTAGTGATAAAATTACAAGTTTTGGTCACCCAGATTTTATGAGAGAGAAGGTCAATGAAAATTTTAGAACAATATCAAAATTCTATCAAATAGATTCATTTTTAGAGGATAGATTGAACATATTCATAGAAAATAATTTAGATTTATTTTATCAAAGAATGAAGAAATATAAAATTCGTGATATACATGGAGATTTGTATCTAAGAAATATTTTCATATTAGATGACTGTTTTTATCTATATGATAGAATAGAGTTTAACGATTCCCTCAGATATGCAGATATTATGGAAGATGTGGCTCATCTTGCAATGGACTTAGATTTCCACAATCGATCAGATTTAAGTCAAAATTTCATTTCTTACTATATAAACAGAACAAAAGATTATGATATCAAGAAAATGATTTTCTTTATGATGTGTTATAAAGCTTGTGTAAGAGGTAAAGTTTCACTATTCCGGGCAAATGAAGTGTTATGGAATAAAAAGCATAAATATTTAAAAGAAGCGAAACTCCATTTTGAGCTAGCAAAAGAATATACCAAACAATTCTAATATTAAAAATAGTGGTTTCTAAATCTTCCTTACAACTAATATTTTTCCAGATTACCTTACTACTAAGACGGGGCAATGTGCATAGGTAATAACGCCCTGTGCAGTACTACCTAGAAGTAATTTTTTAAGACCACTTCTACCACGAGTACCCATTACTATCAAATCAATATTATGTTCTTCTGCATATTCAACGATTTCGGTCACTACTGATTTTTTGGCAATGATCACATCTGTCGCTAATTTACCATTGACTTTATCTTTTAGTTCATTTAACCAATTATGAGATTCTAGATAAGATAATTCAATCAACTTATTTAAAGAAGGAATAGTTTCACCTTGTTTTTTATCTACAAATAGCTCATCATACCTCATCTTAGGCGATAGAATATATAATGCTATTAATTCAGAATTGTATCGCTTGGATATATTACTAGCATGTTCCAACGCAATAATAGAATACTCCGAACCATCAACTAATACTAGTATTTTATGAAATTTTCCAATGTTCTCGGACAATTTAATGTATTAGAATCATCATAAATTTAAGCTTTACAAATCCTCTATTTTGACGTTAGTCAAACAAAATGATATTTCAACTTAGATAACAAATCTAGATTAAACTATTGGATACCATATTGTTGATATAAAAATGATCGAAAAATGTTCTGTATGTTTTTAACTAAAATAATCCTATTAATATCATTTTTACCAAAGTTATGTTATTAAGATTACAAGAAATAATATTATAACCTAATCCGAGAATATTTAGATATAATACAATGGAATTGGTATACTAATGAGAAAAAAAATTATTGATATTAGTGTTCCTGTTTCTCAAATAAGAGATAACTGTATAATCGCAATATCCGGTTTTAATATGGCAACAACACCTGAATTCCTAATCATTGAACTTTTTAGACGCTACAACAAAGAGGGACATCCTAAAAATATTTTCATTATTTCTGATGCGTTACCTGCTGTTCCCGGAAGAGCCTTGGATTATGTTGCAGAGAAATTATTTCTGGAATCTAATCAAGAGTTTATTAAAGGAGTATTGATGCCTTTCTTAGGTTTCTCTCCTTTTCTTCAAAAGATGATAATTAATGAGAAGATAGAATATTATGGATGGCCCATAGGAATAACTGCATATTGGTTTAGAGAGATAGCATCAGGAAGACCAGGATTAATAACGAAAATAGGGATAGATACATTTTTAGATCCTAGGAGAGAAGGGGCCGCATTAAATAACTTAGGCAAAGAAAATGCAACATGCAAAGTAAGTCTGATCCAAGTTGGAGGAATAGAATGTCTTTTATATCAAGCTCCAGAGCCAAATTATTCGTTTATAAGGGCATCGACTTCTGACGAAATGGGAAATTTATCCATGGACGACGAAGGATTAAAAGGGACAATTTTGAGTATTGCCCAAGCTACGAAAGCTAATCCACATCAAGGAACAGTAATTGCCCAGGTAAAATGGATAACAAGATATGGTTCAATTCATCCTCGTAAGGTAGAGGTTCCCAGTCCGCTCATAGATTATGTTATAATTTCTCCTGCCAAATATCACTGGCAAAGCGGGACTATCGAATCAGATCCCAAACTTTCCTATAAGATTTTACCTCCTTTGACTGGCGAATTGTTTAATAAAATTACAAAAATATCAATGAAATATCATGAAAAAGTAATAGCGCGAAGAGTTCTTTTAGAATTGATCAAAATTTTGGAGAAAAAACAAGCTCCTGTATTGGTCAACCTAGGAATAGGAATACCAGCTCTTATTTCATCTATCGCAACTGAAGAAGAAGTATCAGAATACATCGTGACGATACTTGAGTCAGGACAATGGGGTGGCCTCGCTCTCTCTGGGAATGACTTTGGAGCAGCCATAAGTCCTTTCGCTCTCTCAACTATTCCCGATGTTTTTTCTAATTTTGAGGGTGGTATTATAGATGCGGCTTCACTTGGGTTTTTAGAAATAGACAAATACGGAAATGTAAATCCATCTATCCTGCCTAATAGGATATATGGGCCCGGAGGATTTCCTGTCATTGCAGGTGGAGCACCTAGGACTTTTTTTGCAGGGTCATTTACAGGTGGAACTAGTAAAATTTTTGTTTTAAATAATAGTTTAAGAATTCAAAATGATGGAATCATAAAGAAGTTTGTTGAAAATGTTTACAAGGTAGTGTTCAGTGGAAATCAAGCATTAAAATATGGACATTCTATCAAGTATATTACGGAAAGAGCGGTTTTCGAATTGAAGGACAAGGGACTAATATTAAAAGAAATCGCACCTGGTGTAGATATAGAAAAAGATATTATTGCGAAGATGAATTTTACGCCAATTGTTAATTCTGATCTTGTGGAAATGGACAAAAAACTATTTCATGAAGATAAAATGAATATCAAAGAAAACATCACTCAACTTTTTAAAAAATAATTAATTTCGAGATTTTTTAAAATACTAAACTTATTTATTTACATCAAATTCGAAAAGATGTTACACTTTCATCTTTACATAGATAGGAAAATGAATAGATTTTGTTTTGGGGACAAGATACCTTGTTAACGATTGAGGTGATATATATTAACTATGAGTATGTCAAAATAAAGCTTATTTTATTACCAATATAATGGTTTTATAATATTGTTAAAATTATTATAAAAGAATTTCCTAAATCTTGGAACAAATTAACTTCATAATGTGAAAATCAATTGAAATATGAAACAATAATCCAATTAGTGTGTTTATCATATTTGAGATATTATATACTTTTTTCTCATGACTCTTTATAGTAGAATATTTTATTTTTAAACATCGTCGAATCGTTATTGATTTGATCTAACAGTTTCCTTGCCTTTTTGGCGCTTTGTTCTTTATCTTTTACTTCTAGCATAATATCAAAATCAGTAAAACTGCATAAACGAATGAATTCTAAAAAATTTTTTAAAAGTAACGTTTTAGAATGTTTCCCTTTTCTCTTATCTTTTTCTTGATTACTATAATCAATCATCATAATCCCGTCCTTTGAATGATTCCATGTATGATCAACTTTTTTTATTGCCTCAATCAAATCTAGATCATCTCCAAAACACTCATGATGAAATGTATCAAAAAGTACCGGTATTCCGAGCTCGTCATGAATTTCTAAACAATCATTCAAGTGGTAAAGATGATCATCATTTTCAATAACTAATCTTTTTTTTAACCGATCTGACAGTAAATCGAAGTTTGAGATGAATCTTTTTTTTGATAATTCTTTTTCTCCATAAACCCCTCCTATATGTATCTGGATTTTCGCAGAATTATCAAGATTCATTAAATCTAAGATTTCTCTGTGATATTCTAATTCTCCAATACTTCTCTCAACTATATTTTTGTCCTTAGCATTTATAATAACGAATTGATCTGGATGCATTGATATTCTCAAATTATTTTTTAGGATAAATTCTCCGATTTTTTTAAAATCAGTTCTGAATAAGTCCTGCCAGTTAAAAGTACAAAGAGGATGAGAAGCAAAAGGTACGATGTCTGAACTAATTCGAAAAAACATTAGATTATGATCTATATTGTAGTTCAGGATTTCTAGAAGAGTATTCAGGTTATATTTTATAGATTGAATCAACTTTTCTTCTGAATATGAGGATAATCTAAATGTCGATATCGTTTTTTTCCCAATTGAATAATTTATACATGGATAGCCTATTTTCATAGTCCTCTAGATTTTAATTTTTAGGGTATATGGAATGGATATAAAAGTATTTTATCAACTTTTTACAAACTTACTATAGTATGAGATTAAGTTGTTGACTAACGGATATCTAACTGAATTAATGCAACTACTGGATTCTGATCTTATAAACCTTAGAAATCTATTTTTAATTTCGATTTTCATGACAATATACCTAAATGTTTTTTCATTCATAACTTGATTTCATATCTCTAATTTGTTTTTTTATCTATTCTAGCATTATTTTTTCTTTTTGATATTTGGAAATCTTGATTAATTAATAAAATACCGATAGTTTTGATTGCATAAGATCATTTATTAAAAACGAATATCAAATTTTTCCTAATTGATTGTCTATAATAATTAAAAAATAAATTATATGAGTTTTGATAAATAAAAAAAAGCATAAGATTGAGTTAGTTATTGATGGAGAACAGAAATTCGTATTTTATTTTATTCGTTACTTCTTCCGATTAATTCAAATTTGTTATCTGGTTGATATAATTTCACCTGAGAAGTATATTCAATTTTTTTAGTGGCCGAAATTTCATCATTTAATTCAAACACAATATTACCTTCATAAATAAGAATCTTGCTTCCTGTTTCCGGATTTTCATCTGTGTTAATTAAGTTCAACGTCCCTGACAATTTGTAATAATCATATGATATAGAATCAGTATCTGATTTCTTCTTATTTTCTATTTTTAATGTTCCCGAAAAGGTTCTAGAATCATCTCCAAACAAATCATCAAAAGAAGTTTTTTCAAATTCATATAAACAATCATTTTGGGAACAGAGTTCATTACCCTCCCCAAATGTGATATTCGTTTCTTGAAAATATAGATAGGACTGAATTAAATTTCCTTCTTTTAATTTAGATTCGATTTCAATGGAATCTGAAAGTTGAGCAAAGGAATAACCATTTGAAGTAGTTATTATCGATACAATAGTAAAAATTATAAATTTACTTAGCATATGTTGAAAAGTTAATATTAGTTTAAAAATGTTATTGTACTTTAAATTTTTTAAAATCCCAAACTTTTCATACCACAAATTTTTCGAAAAAATAAAGATACTTATCCATACAATAGTATTATAGTTTATGGATTATTTTTTAATGGTTATTAATTTGCATCGGATATATTAAAAATTCATGATAAAAACAATTGAGAAATTTTAAAAAGTTGTAACAAGCAAAATAGATTGATATTTTAATTCGATAATAGATGCTTTTAATAGTGATATTCAATCTCTCGTATAGCACATAATATAATTTCGAAGATTTACATTTTATAGATGTATTACTAATTTAATCCAATTGTATACATGTAATAGATTACAATTTCCATTTTGGTTTTTGATACCAGGATAATAATCAACAAAGAATTCTCTTCTATCCTTAAAATAATGCAACCTTTTTCAATCAGACTATTTTCAAATGGTGAATGCATCTTATGTTCTAGATGTAAAAAGTTACGTGCTTGTGGATAACACGTGTCTACGTCAGATAAACAACATGTTTTCTATATTTAGTTGCAGAAGATCATAAAATTCTTTCCTACAAACATGTTTCTATATTGCGAAATGCCGATACCAAGCACGGGTGTGTAAACAGGTTCAATACAAATCCATAACTAGAATTGTTGATTATCGATCTGAATAATAATTTCATCTATAATGAATATAGAGACTCTTCTATACTTGTTATAAAATTGTAAATATTCGAATCTTTGAATCCACTTATAAATTGCAACATAACTTGTTTTTTGTCCTTGAACAGTTCAAGTGCTTTAGATAAATTACTTGAATTCAAAGCAAGAAAATACAGATAAAGAGAATGCATTAAGACAATAGTGGATGTTCTGTCTCTAAAATCTTAACAATATATGCTGCTAGAATAGAATGTTCAGAGCTAAATCTATTCCATGTTGTTATGAGGACCTAAAAATAAATAGACCTGTTTACTTTCATAATTTTTCGAACTATCTAAAAATTAGTAATTTTTGAATAATAGATCGTCTTTAACTTATACAAAATTTTTTATAATAAGACAGGATTTATAACTGTATGAAAAGAATAGAATTAATCATACCTCATGAACGTTTAGATAGTGCCGATGAAATTCTGGAAAAATTTGGGGTAGGAGGAATGTCATTTTATCACGTGAATGGACGCGGTAAAACAAAGTTTAAACCCGTACCAGTCGGAAGAGGTGTAATGACTTATACTCCTAAATATGGTACTAGAACCAAAGTAGAAGTTCTTGTAGAGGATTCCCTAGCAAAAAAAATTATAGATGAACTTTTAGCAAAATTAACTACTGGATCTGTTTCTGATGGTAAAATTTTTGTTTACGATGTATTTGAAGCATATGACATTGGCTCAGGGAATAGAAACGATTTAGCGATATAACTTCAAAATTAATATTGACTAATCCAACTTTAAATAATTTTAACTTACGTTATTTTTAAGGATAAAGTACATTAAAAAAAAAAGTTCAAGGAAATATTCAATATATATGAAAAGACCTACGTTCCTATTGTCTATTCATATTAAACCTATTTCTAGGTCTAAAAACTTATGATAATACCATCTTAGGCAAGATAAGTAAATTTTTATTAACTTGTATAGTTGATTAATACATTTTAAATTTTGTAAAATGATCTCAAAAGAATTTTATATTTTAGAGAATCTAATTTAGATATGGATAAAGTAATATCAATATCTCCAAGTACACTATCAAAATTAATAGCAAACAAGGAATTGTTTTTACTTTTTGATTTACGATCCCAAGAAAAATATAATCATGGTCATATAACTGGTGCCTCTCATGCAGTCTGTGACTCTAAAACAAAAGAAACAATTATGCCAAAAATTCCTAAAAACGTTAAAATAATTTTAGTTGATGACGATGGTACCGTTTCAAAAGAAACTGCAGAAATGATGAGGACTATGCAGTTTGATTCTTATTACTTAGATGGAGGAATGAATAATTGGAATGGCAATATTGTATCTGGATCTATCTCTGATAGTATTTCTTCTGTCGATTTATGGAAGAAATTGAATGATAAAGATGAATACGATAATTTATTATTACTTGATGTAAGAGAACCTGAAGAATATGCTGATTTTCGAATCGCTGGTAGTATAAATCTTCCATTACAAGAATTAACTAAAAAAGAAAACTTAGATAATCTCCCTCATGATAAACAGATCATCACTATATGTCCTCACGGGAATAGAGCGAAGATCGCCTCATTTATGTTAGAAAATAATAACATTGAGTCAAAGACATTGAAAGGCGGTTTGGCTAACTGGAACCAAGTTCTTATCGATAGAAAGGATGGAGATAGTGATCCACTTATCATTCAAGTACATAAAATAGGTAAAGGATGCCTTTCACATATTGTAGTTTCCGAAAAAGAAGCTGTAGTGATTGATCCCCTGTATCCTATAGAAAAATATTTAGAAATTTCTACAAGCGAAGGTTTCAAAATAACCAAAGTCCTCAATACTCATCAGCATGCAGATCATATATCTGCTGCTAATGATTTGGCACAAATTTCAGGAGCAGAATGGTACGAAAGTGGATATGAATCATGGGATTTTCCAACAAAATTTCTTAAAGATAAGGATGTAATCAAATTCGGAAACTCTTTTCTTAAAGTAATTCATACACCTGGACATACTCCTGGCAGTTTGTGTTATCTAGTTAATGATAAGTATCTTTTTACTGGAGATATATTGTTTATTGAGAGTGTTGGTAGGCCTGATCTAAGGGACAAGATTTATGATTTTTCCCATGATCTTTATCATTCATTACATAATAAAATTTTCAAGTTACCTTTAAAGGTCAACATATATCCTACACATCACGGGGAATCAGTTAGTCCAAATAAATATGGGATTTATAAAGCCACGATCGAAATTGCTAGAAAAAATAAAATATTAGAACTTTCTGAAAATGATTTTGTAAATGAAATTGTCAAAATCTCAACTCCTCGACCTAAAAATTATACAAGAATAATTCAGATCAATAAAGGAGTGATTCCCTTGCTCCAAGAAGAAATACCAAATCTTGAATTGGGACCTAATCGATGTAGTATTCAATAAAAAATAACAAAATTAGTTACCAAACTAGAAATCAATTCAAATTCATTGATTATTAAGATTAGACAAACAATAAAAATAATTAAGCTATATTTTTGAAGTAGGTCTATAAAGGTTATAAGATATTGATATTGATTATCGGCAGGAGCTGTCGTCAATATAATGCTAGTAATTTTTATTCAGAATTCAAAAAAATACGTTGATTAAAATTTTTTGAAATCAGTAGTCATTCCATCTCAAAAATTATAAGATTATTTTTTGTTATTTTACTACTAATACAAGACAATGTGCATAAGTTACAATATCTGATGCGACACTCCCTAATAATAATCTGCTGAGACCGTGTCTCCCTCTACTCCCTACGATTATCAGATCTACATTTTCTTTTTCTGCATAATCTAGAATCAAAGAACTAACTTTTAATGAAGGATTTTCTAGAATTTCTGTCTTGAAGTTAATGTAATTATTTTTAGCTTGAATTGTTTTCTCAATTTTTCTTAACCACTTTTCAGCTTCTTCTCTGCGTCTTTTAAGATCTTCTAATCCATAGGTGGGTGCTGCTAGAAATGTACCTAGATTGAGTTTTACAAGTTCTATCACGGTTACTGCGATCAAGTGTGTATCTGTTTGTTGTTGATTGATTGCTATGTCTATCGCATAGTCTGAAGCTTTAAAAGAATGTTCTGAACCATCAATTGCAACCATAATTTTAGTAAATGTTTTGTCATTACTTAACATATCAAACTTAATTATTGAAGGTAAAAGATTATTAGTAGATATCGTTTTAATTTGATATCAAATAGCAGATTTTATTTTTTTATTTTGTAGATGCTGATTTTGAATCACTATCTAATTAATAAATGGTCAAATCTTGTTAGAAAAGCTGTGTGATAATTAGTATATTTTTAATAATTTTAAGTGAATAATACATATTTTTTATATCTGTAATGCATAAAAATAGTAATTTACACTTCCACCTGTTCTTTATTCTTCGCTGCGAGTTAAAAGTAAATAAAAGAAATCGATCTGTGCTAGATTAGGATTCTCTTGATTCCCCATTATCACTCGAAGATATGATTAAATACATCAAGAAATATCAAGTAAAAAATAGAGGCAATTCTCTGGTATATTTAAAGAAATTTATATGAATAACTAATAATTTATTTAAATTTACTTTACCTTTTCAATTAATTCTGATTTTATTCTGTCTTTTAGTACTAAAATAGGGTATACGAGAGACAACAATGGAATTACGAGATTGAACTTCAAATTCATTAAATGAAATACAATTAAGGAACAAAATTGATAGAATGACATAACTCAAATAAAATATGATTATACAAATGATTAAACACGTCCAATATAAGAATGATTCAAAGAATAACAAGATAACAGAAATTACAGGCATCGAACAATACAAAAAATTATCCGTAAAATAAAAGAAACGGTAGATGACAATACATAATAAAGTTAACGACTCTGAATGGGTTAAATGACATTAGTAGAAATATCTATAAATAATGCTTAGACACAGAAAAAATAACAACAATTAGTGAAGCAGTGATTTAAATACAAATTAAAAAAAGAGTACATAAGCAAAAAAAGAAAAAAATGAAATAGATATTTTTTCAATAAACATTAATTTTAAGGTTACAACGGATAAAATCACTTTTATATATTGAAAATATTTTTAAAAGATGAATTAGATTACTATAAATAATAAAATGACATAGACAATTTCTAAATATTTAATCCTAAATTCTTTTCCTTTGGTTAGGAAGAATCATTCTTAGAATTTCTTTATGTTGAAAGCTGGCTGTCAGGATGTTTCGAGAATAAATCTTACAAGTATCGATAAATGTTTAACATTATTCTACAATAAACCATTATTGGAAGATGAAAATAACCATTTTTTTAAAGTAGCAAATAGTATAACCTGAGCATTATATCTCATTATTGATGATGTAAAATTTAATATTTAAAGACCTCATGACTAGGTAAGATCGACCAAACTAGTTTATTAGTGATTTCGTTGCCATTTTTAAAATACCGTTTCCTGTAAAACAAGTAATTAGTTATCTTCATCTCAAAATCAGTAATTATTATTTTATAAGTATAAAATAACTTTGTTATGTCAGCAAATAACAAATTAACAATAATCTATAAAAATATAAATTCATAGAATATTAATATGTTTAATAATTAGTAACTAAATTCCCTTAAGTTAAAGTGATGAGAAGATTTAAGTGTTGTTTTGAATATATTCAATCGAATAATATAATTTATTTATACACTTATTTGAGATAGGAAAAAATAAGAATTATAAAAAAGTTCAATTTTATCAATTTTCATAATCATAAAAGTATACTTTATAAATTAATTAAAAAATTATAAAAGAGAATATAAATTTATTCTCCTTCCTCTTGTGCCATAGATATTGCTTGTTCGGCCAATTCAAGTTGGTTTTTTACTTCCTCTGTATTACCCTCTTCAAGTGCCTTCTTTGCATTTTGTATATGTTCCTCTACGAAATTTGTTGGACATCCAGTAGCATTTACTTGTTGAAGGGATGTAATAGATATTGCTAAAAATATTCCAAACAGACTTATCCCTAAAATATTTCTTTTTGTTCCTATCATATATTAATTTTATGATAGGGGGCATATATACATTACTTTATTATAAATTAAGTTCCTTTATTAATATTCTTGTTTAGTATATTCATTTAATTGTATGTCTAAAATGTACAAAATATAGTAAAAAATTGTAGCTAGGAAAATATTCTAACTTAACTAAGATCCTCATTCATATTGTATAGAATTGAAATTATCAACAACTAAATTATGACATTTTTAAGGTATGAGGAGGTATATTCTATTCTTATATATTTCGCTCATAAATTTGTACTTTTTTCTATCTTCTTATTTTTAATATCATATAGTCGCTGTAGCATCATTGCTAATGGTATCACTAAAGCTACTTGAGCTATCTTTGTTATTACATCTCTGTAATCAATTGCATATTCTTTAATTATAAGATCTGTACCAGGTATTGGAACGCCAGTCATTGTTCTCATATAATAAACAACCATAATAGCCACAGTCCCTACTAATATTACATAATATGGTATTGTAAAATTAGGTTTAACAAATATTAATATAGTACATACAATATAGCCGACTGCTGTTAAAGCAAAAAATATTCCTTCAGCAAGTTGACGTGTACTCTTATTAAATTCAGAATTTGCAGCGGATTTCCCTGACTCACCAAATTCAAGTAATGAATGTTCTAAGTAAACCGCTACATTTGGTATCATTAATGCCAAGAAAATTATGGACAAAATTGTGACCTCTTTATTTGTTTTTAAGATCTGCATAATCGAATTATGTCCACATAAAATGATATTTAAATAATAGTATAAGTTAATTACCACAATGCTTTTATAATAGAAATTTATTACTTTTTATTGATACAAATTAATTCACACGATAAATCCTATAGAAGAATTTACGGAAAGATTTATTAATATTAAAAGATACATTCTTATATAACTAACATTAAGTATTAAAAAATATAAATGATTTCAGATTTTGATTATAGAATTCTAGCAAAAGGTATTTACATTAGTTTCTGAAACAGGACAATAAAATCTACTATGTTCCTTAAATTATTTACTAATTAATGGTATTATTTTCAATACAATTAAAAAGAAATCGATTTACTAGTAACTATTTAGAAGCATTATAAACTGTTTAGGAGATGATTACAGACTGTCGTATTATGAATAACACTTAGAATATAATTTTCACGTTTTGCTTCCCAATAATTCTTAAAATAAGATATTCAAAAAATTAGCGATATTAAATTATTTTCTTACTGTATAACAATAATCCTGCTTCAATCTTATATATTCAAAATATATATATTTTTATTCTGATTTGATGTGATACCAGTGAAAACTCATAGTTCTTTTTCTTTCTAAATTGATCTACTATTTGCAATATTAAACTTTGAATAACAATATTATCAATAATATTTGGGAATAACACAGTAATCGTATCAGTATTTTATTGATTCTATCCATGAGGAATTAAATATCCCAATGGGTTCAGATATCTAGTTTATACAAGATTTATTTCTTTATCTCATAAGATTAAGATCAAAAATCACCATTTCCACCAATAATATTAAGTTGTTATAAAATGATATTCAATTAGATTATTCTCATAGGGCCTAGCTAAGCAGTAATTTTAGTGTTATTAAACTATCAATTTATTTTATTCCTTTTTTCCAATCAAATCCGAATTTAATTATTTTAAGTGATCCAGATCGTGTAAAAAACCTATGAAATCCGTATTTTTATTCGCAATTCTTCTCCAATTTTCTTTAGAAGGATAATCCTTCCAGCTTTCAACACTCTACAATGTCCAATATTTTTATCTCCAACTATGGAATTAATTATTTTACTATAAAAAAAGCGTTAAGTTAACAATGCCTTCCCCGAAATAAAGTAATTATTATAGTATGGTAGATAATTTTGCAAATACCCAACATTATCATCCTTCTTGAAATAATAAATAATCTCTTTCTAATCAGAATTAGCATCTTTATTTTAGTTTAATTTAGATATTAGATTGATGATGGAATTAATAACAATCAAATGCTTTGGTGTAGGACAAAATTAGGTATTTTTTGGAGACTAGAGCACTGTTTTTTATCAAATAAGATATTTTTGACATAGATTCTGTTCACTTAGTTTAATTGTTCTAATAAGTTTATAACAAATCATCAACGTTGCACTTAAAAATTAAAAAGTCTGATTCAAATTATGATACTTTGTCATGCATTGTATACCAATTAGATAAAAATACTTAAATCATTTAATTACTTATGACCGATAATTATAACAAACTAACTGTCGAATCCATTATGACATCCGTTCCATTAGAAACCGCAGATATCTCTGATAATATATATAATATCTGTCAAAAAATGACTCAAAAAAATGTAGGGTGTATAATTATAACAGAAAATAAAGTACCTGTAGGAATTATTACTGAAAGAGACATAGTTAGAAAGGTTGTTTGTGAGAACAAGGATGTTAAAAACACAACGACTTCAGAAATAATGTCACATCCTTTGATTACTATTTCTCCAGAGTTTTTTTTGGACCAAACGGCTAGGATAATGACAAAATATAGAATAAGAAGAGTTCCTGTAGTATTGGATAACATACTGCATGGTATTATTACCGCTGGAGATATTGGTAAAAAAATGTGTGAAAGAGGTTCTCGGGATCCTGTATTAATGGCAATGTCCCGTTACTCTTTGATAGAAAATTTATGAGTACAAAATAATTGTTCAGGATCTAATATAATGATTATCCACCAGTAGAATTTTTTTTATATGTTTATATAATTTTACTTTACTTTTCATGAATAATTATTATATAAATATTTTCTAGGAGAAAATAGACTCATGTTAAATTCAATATTAGAAATAAATGGTTTTTATTTTAAGATCTTGATAATCGCACAAATATACTATCCAATTAAGTTAGAAGAAATAGATTAATTTAACTTAGTAAAGTTGTATGTTAAATCTGTGTTAACTTAACGGATGAGGTTTAGTTTTAAAGATTCTATTCTAGCAGCATATATTGTTAAGATTTTAGAGACAGAACATCCACTATTGTCTTAATGCATTCTCTTTATCTGTATTTTCTTGCTTTGAATTCAAGTAATTTATCTAAAGCACTTGAACTGTTCAAGGACAAAAAACAAGTTATGTTGCAATTTATAAGTGGATTCAAAGATTCGAATATTTACAATTTTATAACAAGTATAGAAGAGTCTCTATATTCATTATAGATGAAATTATTATTCAGATCGGTAATCAACAATTCTAGTTATGGATTTGTATTGAACCTGTTTACACACCCGTGCTTGGTATCGGCATTTCGCAATATAGAAACATGTTTGTAGGAAAGAATTTTATGATCTTCTGCAACTAAATATAGAAAACATGTTGTTTATCTGACGTAGACACGTGTTATCCACAAGCACGTAACTTTTTACATCTAGAACATAAGATGCATTCACCATTGGAAAATAGTCTGATTGAAAAAGGTTGCATTATTTTAAGGATAGAAGAGAATTCTTTGTTGATTATTATCCTGGTATCAAAAACCAAAATGGAAATTGTAATCTATTACATGTATACAATTGGATTAAACCATTCATTTATCTATACAATAGAAGAATCAAAAACATGATACCATTAAAAGTCAGATCTAAGTCTTAAGTGAACATGTAATAAATCACATCAATATAAAACATTCAATTCAGAATAAAAAACAGGATCTAGAATCTGAATTTGTAATTTCAATTTTTATGAACTTTATAAATAAACTTTATTAAATCAACAAGTCTACAAACAAAGCTCCACTCATTATCATACCATGATAGAACCTTTAAATTTCTTCCTTTTTCACCTAAAACCATAGTGCTTAATCCATCTACAATAGAGGAATGAGAATCTCCAATTATATCTGATGACACTATCGGTTCTTCTGTATAATAAAGAATTCCTTTTAAATCACTTTTAGAAGCTTCATTTAAGGCATTATTTACCTCCTCCTTCGTAACTTCCTTATTTAGTGTTAATACGATATCCGCAATCGATCCGTTACTTACAGGAACTCTCAATGCTAGACCATCAATCTTTCCCTTTAACTCTGGTATGACTTCTCCTATAGCTTTGGCTGCTCCTGTTGTAGTTGGAATAATTGACATCATCGCAGATCTAGATCTGCGCAGATCTTTGTGAAAAGAATCAAGTACTCTTTGATCATTAGTATAAGCATGAGTTGTTGTCATATAGCCATTTTGTATCCCGAATTTATCGTTTAATACTTTGATAACAGGTGCAAGTGAATTTGTAGTACATGATGCCATGGATATAATATTGTGACTTTCATCTATATATTTAGAATCATTAACTCCTAATAGAATAGTCGCATCAACACCTTTTGCAGGGGCAGATATGACCACTTTTTTTGCTCCTGCGTCAAGATGCTTTTGAGCGCCATTTCTATCTGTAAATTTACCAGACGATTCAATTACAAAATATATGTTTAGTTCTTTCCATGGTAAGTTCAGAGGATCTTTTTCTGCAAATATTTTTATTTTAAGCTTGTTATTTATTATCAATAGATTATTGGTTTCATCAATATCTATAACTCCATCAAATCTTCCAAAGGTAGTATCAAATTTTAAAAGATGTGCGATATTTTTCAAGTTGGTCAGATCGTTTATAGCTACTATATTTATCTCATCCATAAACTCTTTGTCTTTAAGACAAGCACGAAGGAAACTTCTTCCTATTCGTCCAAATCCATTAATAGCTAGGTTTAATTTCATTAATAAATTAAATATTAAGTTACTACTTATTTGTTTTCCTTTTTTCATATTGCAAAAGCAAGGTAACGAAGGAGTCAATAGATCATATTCTTGATTTTAGTTATTTGGCTTTTTGAATTTTTTCTTTACATCGGATTATTGATCATATACTAGATGTTATTATAAACAAAATAATTATCTTCTAATTTTACTATTTCCAATTTCCTCTTGTGCTAAGATGGAATGGATATGGGATAGATAATTTCATATTCTTTTACATGATGTTTCAATTAGTGTAACATCATACAGTTAAATTATAAGAGTTTGTGGAATAGAAGTTCAATAGAATAATTAACCAATAGAATGTATCTTATTAATAATAGTCAACAATTCCGTGCCAGGTGTAGTATTTTCCAATTTAATTAGGTTCTGTTAATTTAAGCAGCAAAAGATCTAGCTCATAATGTGCTAAATATACTTTGAATAAATAGAGATTTGAAAGAAATAGGCAATCTAATTATATTGTTATGTAATCTCTTTATCTGTGCTTTCTTGGTTTGAGTTACTTAATACAACTAAAGCATAAGTAATAGGTAGAGATGAAAAGAGATGTTATTTGTCTGTCTGGAATTGGCTTTAGTGGTTTGGTTCCTACCAGATCTATAAAAGTAAAAAGAGTAACTAATTTTATTATAGATGAAACAATTATTTGAATCCATAATCAGCACTTTTGGTTGTGGTTTTGCATAGAGCCAATTCACTCTACTGTGCTTGAAATCTATATATCAGTGGAAAGAAAATGTCTGTTGCTGAAAAACTCATTTGATCTTTAGTTGCAAAATATGGAAAACATACACTCTATACAGATGAAGTTACCTGGTCTGATGAAGTTAGTAACGTAATTGGATTGAAACATTATCTACAATAGACAATTCAGAAAAGTTTGATGGAAAGAGTAAACTAGTTTTTGAAAGCTAGAATAGAAGGTTTTGATGATTATTATCCTTGTATCAAAAAAGAGTGTAATCTATTTCATGTATATAACTGGATACATTTTTTAGTTTCTATGTATAATGATATGAGAGTAAATAATAATCATTTTGAGTTAGAAAAGGAGGTGAGGATTATCTTAAATTAACAAAGCAGAATTGAATGTCTAATGAGACTACACAAGTGCATATTCATAAGATATATTTAGATTATATTGATTTGTTAGTTTAAAATAAGAAAAAAATTTGAATAGTTATTGTTGAGATGAAATTGTCATCGTTCCTACCAGGTTCTCAGGATCCATACTCGAATGGAAAGTATAGTTACCAGGTGATAAATTTAAAACAAGATATTCAGCAAATGATCCTGGTTTAATTACTCCCGTATCAAATATTGTCCCTGCCATTTGTACATCTGGACTTTCTCCACTTGTAAAGGAGTGTTCTTTTGTTGAATTATTTAAAATCAATACTTCTTCACCATCTTTTATAGTAAATTGAGATGGTTTAAAAAATGGATTTCCATCTTTATCTTCATTTATGTGAAGAACTACTACAATCGGAGTAGAATCTGATTCTGGATGTTTTGTCTGTGACTGACCATTTACAGACTCAGCCCCAAGGAAATTTGCATTAAATGATAATGAGATTAACAAAATCGTCAAACTCATTATGGTGTAGGCCATAAATTTTTTATTCATTATTATTATTCCAGAAAACATCTATTTCTTTTTTTCTTTTAATAATAGTTTTATTTTTTAATGGACGAATGATTTCCAAATGTTATATCTCTATTTATTGGATATCTTTTTCAACCATTAGATGTTACTTTATTCCAATAATAACTCAACACTAGATCTGTAAAGCTCGTTCTATCTTAGATCTGTTGAAAGGTTGTCAATAGATCTTTCATTTTTTTGTTAAAGATATTCTCATTAATATCTTATTCAGAACTAAACTAAACACATACGATGGTTATGAATGATATTTTTATTTTAAAAACAAAAGGCTGGTGCAAGTTTATTGTTTGAACTTGGGATTTGGTTCATTTTTTGCATTACAGAACACAAAAGAATTTTGAGATTTATAGTTACATATCCTTTTAGTTAGAATTTGATTCGTAGCATTTATTTTTATCTTTTATTAACCTGAGTTCCTAAACGAAATTAATCTGTTTAGATTTTGCACATGGAAATTGTTTATTTATTGATGAATGTAGAATCAGTAAATAGAAAATAATAGCACTACAACTATTAACAAGAAGAAGGAAAAACTATCATGGTATTTTTTATTTAACATAAAAAGATCAATAGAATTAGCCGAAGATACAATGCAGAATCCATCAAAATCAAGGAAAATACTTGTTAATTCAGAAAATGGAACAAAAAAATTAAGATCAATACTAAAGAAGATTGCACTATTAATTAATTGGACAAATTAATAATCATAGAAATCGATTCATATTGTAACAATATCGCAAAGGAATTTTTTTAAATCCAAAATAAATGTAAAGTACGTTGAACCTAAAATTTCGTATTCCGGTAGAATTAAACTCAATGCAAACAATCTCGTTTAGCATGACTAAAAGAATAACCTATGAGAGCAAGAGGGTTAAGCTAAACATAAAATCGATTTTCATAGATTATCGTATAAAAAAATCATATAATATACGGTAATTTGAATTAAAGCAATATTTAGTCAATAGATAAAGGGGTTTAAGAATATCTTGCTAGTTCTCTGTTTCTATCCATTTGAATTTTCTTTGCAAGGTAGAGGGATATAGCTTCTTCCAATCTAGATTCACGTTATCCAACCAGTTTTTCATAACACGAGGATCGATATAGTTTCTTAAAGATGTGCCAAGATTATAATCCCTGGTTTCTTGTTGGAGTCTCAACTGATATGTTATCTTCTGTATCGCAGTTTCTAACTTTTCTTTTTGCTTTTGGGTTTTCCATTTTTTTAATTTAATATCTTGTTGTAACTTGGCAATTTTTTCGTTCTTTTTCGTTAAAGAATCTTCAAGTCGTTCAATAGCTTTCTTACTAGCTGGATTGTTGCTATCAATTCCTTTTTTGTGATTGCATTCAATAGCGGCTTTTAAGTTTGCAATTTTAGCGACGTATATTTTTTTTATTTCGCTCGATTCTTTATTCACTTCTATCGGAGGAAGTCCTAAAGATTCTTTAACGATTTTTGTTGCTAGAAATGTTCGAAAAACTTTAGCAGTTAGTCCAGGAACATTTTTAGGATCGATATTTCTCAGAAATGAATTCACTTTTGCAGAGTTAATATTGTCGAATATCTGATCACTATGTTTTTTACTTTTCATAAAGAATCTTAAATTTTTATCAAGACTTTCAGTATCAGATGAATTGATCTGGATTGTTTTTTGCCAAGGGACACTATCTTTTCCCAAGAAATTGAATTCCATGAATCTTTTTCCATCAGGGGTTTCAGGGAATTTAATGTGTTCAACCCTTAAAGTGGATGCCCCGACTGTATCAGCCTCATCGGTATCTTTTTCGTCTCCTACTCTCATAGCTAATTTTAAGATCAGATAGCAGACTGTAGCGATTTTTTTCTCATTGATATCTTTTGCATGTTCCATTTTACTAAAAATCGATTTTTGAATTTTTGATGCATATTTCTCCAAGTTTTTTGCTTTATCATACTTTTCTCTATCTTTATTTTGTCTTAATAAAGCAGAATCATGAAGCCAAACATATTTTCTTTTGCCTGTTAAGGATTCTGTCCATGTTGCAAGCCATGTTGAATAGTGATCGTGAACAATCTTTTTCCATGTTCCTTCTGGAACTGGAGAATCTTCACCTAAATTAAGAATCACATCTTGGGGAGAAACTCTAGGTTTCCATCTTCCCCTTAGAGGATGTAGACCTCTTCCCATGAACAATCCTGGAGGTTCAACTAACCAATTTCCGACTTCAACTTCCAACCCATCAACAATTGCTTTTCCATAAATCTGTTTTAATCTTTCTCTTTCTTTTTTCCTTTGTTCGGAAATTTTTTTTTTCTCTTCTTTTGGTAATAATTTAAGTTTTTCCTTTTCTATTGTTTTTATTGTTTGTTCTTCCTCAACTTTTTGAAAAATATCGGTAAAATCAATGTCAGATATACTATCCATATCTTGAAATCTTTCTGGTAGCAATTTCTTGAGATCATATAGATAATTTTTTTGGAAAATTAAGTCATTGATATAATGTGTATCCTTCTTCTTCGCCCAGGCATATACTAATTCTTCTTGTTCCTGATTTAGTTGTAATATTTCATTTCTTATACGAATTTTTAGACCTTTATATGAATAAATGGGAGGAAAAGCTACTCCATTATGTTGTAGGGTTTTCCATTTGAAAGATTTTGTTAAAGAATTATCCATATATGTATAGAAAAATAAGGAAATATCTACTATTGATAAATCTTACCAATTTTATGGTTATAGATATCTACGATATCTATGGTATCTAGATATAGTCCGATTTATCTTTTCTTTGAAAACGAAAGTTATCCAGCTTAATTAATTCTTGATATGAACCGAAAGAATTTGGATTAACTGTATCTAGTTTTTCTGAATAATCATAGTCATCTTCCGAATATCTTTTGATTATTTTATACAATGATGTTCTTTGTGCTGGTATTTTTTGTATATTGAAAATCATCTGTCTTATTTCCTTAGGTTTAAATAATTGTCCGTATTGAGCACCTGCGGATGTAGAAATACTTTCATTTATTAATGTACCACCAATATCATTTGCACCTCCTTCTAGCAGAACCTGAGTCATTCGCGGTCCTTCTTTTACCCAAGATACCTGGATGTTATTTATGAAATTATTGAGAGCGATTCTAGCTATTGCGTGAATTTTTATTACATTTATACCATCTGGACCAGGATCGATTTTGTCGATTAAATTTCTATTATACATGGGTGCTTCAGTGTGGACAAAGCTTAAAGGTACAAATTCAGTAAAACCTTTCGTCTCTTTTTGTATATTTTTAATTATTTCGAAGTGTTTTGCAATATGGAGAGGAGATTCTATATGTCCGTACATCATAGTAGCTGTTGAAGGTATTCCAACGGAGTGAGCAGTTTTTATTGTGTTTATCCAATTATTCACTGTAATCCTCCCTGGAGAGATTATATTTCTGATTTCTTGGTCAAGTATTTCTGCAGCAGTGCCAGGAATGCTATCTAACCCTGCTTCTTTTAACATCAACAGATATTCCTTGATTGAGATGTTTAAAAGAAAAGCACCATACATTATTTCTTCCGGAGAAAATGCATGAATGTGAATCGAAGGAATTACCTTTTTGATGGATTTACATATCTCTATATAGAAATTTCCATCCATTTTCGGAGGGAGGCCTGCTTGTATGCAAACTTCTGTGGCTCCTAAATCGTAGGCCTCTTTTGCCCGTCTAACTATTTCCTTAATAGGTAAAAAATAACCCTCTTCTTGTCTAAAATCCCTACTAAAAGCACAAAAACCACATCTCTTAATGCATACATTTGTAAAATTGATATTTCTATTTAATACATAAGTTACAATATTTTTATTTTTAGTTTGAGATAGATAATTAGCAAAAGCTACTAACAAATTCATATTTATTCCGTTACATTCCACGAGTTCTATTATCTCAGAGATAGAAAGTTCCTTATCATTAAGTGATTTGTTTAAAATATCACTTATCACTGGATCCATCTCTTTTTGAAATCTTTCAAATATCATTTAAGTAGTCCTCCTTTACTAAACCATCTTTTTCATCTGCTAGTTCATCTATATGATGAATTAATTCTGAAGAAACAAATTCTGCTTTTATGAATTCTGGATATATCGGTAATCTCGCCCTTAAAGTTTTATTCTTTAATTCAGTATTTTGTTTTAATTCTCTAATATTTGGCCAAGCATATTCGGGGTTAACATGATCTATAGTAACGGGAGAGATTCCTCCCCAGTCATTAATCCCGGCGTCTATAAACGTTCCATAGTTATAGGGAGATAAATTAGGTGGAACTTGTATATTCATATCTGGCAATAACAAGCGAGATATAGCCACAACTTTTAAAAAAAAATTCATTTCCGCAGGTGGTGAATTTTCCATTTTAGTCATGGCCTTAGGTCTAAAATTTTGAATGATAACTTCTTGGATGTGACCAAATCTAGAGTGTAAATTTCCTATTAATAAAATTGAATCTACCACTTCTTCTGCAGTTTCTCCTATTCCTATCAAGATTCCTGTGGTTAGAGGAATTTTCAACTTTCCCGCATTTTCTATTGTTTTGAATCGTAAATTAGGATTTTTGCTAGGTGCATATTCATGTGCCATACCTTTATTCATTAATCTATCGCTTGAGGACTCTAACATTAGACCAAGACTAACATTATTATCTTTAAGCATTCTCATTTCGTCTAATGATAATATTCCTAAATTTGAGTGTGGTAACAATCCTGTTTTTCTGAGAATCTTGTCAGAAATATCAGCTACATATTCTACGGTAGATTTATAATGCAAGGATGACAGCCATTCTCTAGCTTTTTCATATTTTTTCTCAGGACTTTCTCCTGAGACTATCAGTGCTTCAGTACACTTATATTTATATCCAAGTGAGGCAAGTTCTAAAATTTCATTCGGCTTCATTAAAACAGCTTGTTTACTAGAAGGTTCTTTCCGATAAGTACAATAACCACAATAATCCTTGCACAAATTGATGATATTGATAAAAATCTTTCTAGAATAGGTTATTATCCTTTTTTTATAGATGTTCCTAACTAATGCAGCAGAATAAAGTAAAGAATCAATTTCATCTGATTTCAATAACAAAAGAATTTCATTTCTAGTTATAGAACGTCCTGAAATACATTTCATAAGAATTTCAGATACGACACTGTTTTGACAGGATATCATTTCTGAATTCAATTTTTCGATAATCTTTTATGAAGATAATCATATAAAAAGTAATTCTATTTTGTTGGTTACTTTAAGATTAGGAAATAAAATATATTCTATAAGATTACAGATAACATGATGGATAATCCTAATACCAATGATCCTGTTGATAATGCAACAAAATTTCTAGTTCCTATAAAAATATCAGAAAAAACAACTAGATTAACAGAAGAGACAAAAAAAGAACTTAAAAGTATTGGAATGATGGATGATAAAGGTAAATTGAAATTAAAAGGTGTGAGTCCAAAGATGTTAAAGCGGATGAAAACAGAATGTGTTGATTGTCCAGTATTAATGAAAGAAGTTCCATTCATTCAATGTTATGTTTGTAGGAACTTTCATAGTCGTATAACTGGCAAGGTATACTGTCGTGGGGAACCTTTGTAAATCTGATATTTTGATAGATAGATTCAAAATTAAGGGATAAATTTGTCAGACCTTAAAGAAATTGGGGTTACTATTAGTAAGGATAAAGATTTTTCCGAATGGTATACACAAGTAGTTACAAAGGCAGGCCTAATTGATTATTCACCTGTGAAGGGATTCATAATTTTAAAACCTTATGGTTATAAAATTTGGGAGAACATAAAAGAAATCCTAGACAAAAAGCTGAAAAGTTCAGACCATGAGAATGCCTTTTTACCTATATTAATTCCAGAGAGCCTCCTCTCAAGAGAAAAAGCTCATTTTTCTGGATTCACTCCAGAAGTATTTTGGGTAACGAGGGCAGGTGATAATAAGCTAGCAGATAATTTAGCAGTTCGTCCGACCTCTGAGACACTTGCGTATAGTATTTTTTCTAAATGGATAATGAGTTATCGCGATCTTCCATTGAAATTAAATTTTTGGAATTCTGCATTGAGAGCTGAAATAAAATCAACTAAACCGTTCATCAGAAATTCTGAATTTCTTTGGCAAGAAGGACATACTGTACATGAAACTGATAAAGAAGCAGAAGATGAAGTTTTATTAATTCTACAATATTATCAGGATTTAATCGAGAATTATCTAGCTATTCCAACAATCAAAGGTTTTAAGTCAGAGAAGGAAAAATTTGTAGGTGCTTTATATACTACCACACTGGAATCCATAATGCCAGATGGCAAAGCATTGCAAATGGCTACTTCACATAACCTGGGCCAGAATTTTTCCAAACCATTTGAAATAAGATTCCTAGGAAAGGACTCAAAACAATATTTTGCTTGGCAAACCTCCTGGGGAGCTTCTTGGAGATTAATAGGTGCATTGATTATGGTTCATGGAGATGATAAGGGTTTAATTTTGCCTCCAAATATTGCACCTATACAAATTGTGATAGTACCTATTTTCAAAAATAAAGATAGGAATATTGTTCTCGATGAATCGCAGAGACTCAAAAGAGAGCTAGGTGTAGGTGGATTGCGAGTACATCTCGATGATCGAGAAGAATACACATCTGGTTGGAAATTTAATGATTGGGAGGTAAAGGGCATACCATTGCGTATTAATTTAGGGTTACGAGATATTAATGAGAAAAAGTTAGAACTAGTTAGAAGAGATACAAAGGAAAAAATGTTTATCAATAAAAATCAAAATTTCTTGGAAAGTATTAAGACAATTCTTAATGATATTCAAAATTCAATGCTTGAGAAGGCATCAAGGTTTCATGATCGTAGCATCATTAGAGTTTATGATTATGAAGAAATGCGAAGAAAATTGAAAGAAAATTCTGGATTTATATTAACTAGTTGGTGTGGAAATATAGAGTGTGAGCTCGATGTAAAAAATCAGACTGGAGCTGACATTAGAGTTATTCCTTTTGGCCCAGAAAGGAGTGAGAGAGATTACTGCATAAAATGCAAAAAATCGTCAAAATATAATGTAATTTTTGCAAAAGCGTATTAATTCGGACATAAATTTGGATATTTTTCATTTAATTTATATTTTCTTGAACAAATTAATGAATTTTAAATTTTTATCAAATATCAAAAGGTGAATTATTCACTTAAATAACGATCAGATATAAGGAATAGAGTAAAGATTGGAAAATCTAAACGATCTTGTAACATTTCTTCAAGATTTTGGTTATGTTGAGGAATATGGTTATGTTGGTCGATATATAGGAATCCTCATAATAACTTTTCTTGCAAGCATAATTGTCTTCATACCTGTTCCGTATTTTCCAATTCTTTTTACAGCGGGGATAAACCAACAACTAGACCCCCACCTTGTATCACTATTTAGCGCAGTGGGTGCAGTTATTGCTAAGTTAATAATATTTTATGTAAGTTATTATGGTAGAAATATACTTAGCATAAAAACAAAAAAAAGGATGTTACCGTTACAAAAACTAGTTTCAAAATACGGGTGGCCAGGTGCATTTGCTGCCGCAGTTACACCAATTCCTGACGATTTAGTATATATCCCACTAGGTCTTGCAAAGTATAGTCCATGGAAATTTGCTAGTGCAACCTTTGCCGGTAAGTTTATTCTGAGTGAAGTTATTGTTTTTGGTAGTATTTTTTTAGGAAGACCAGTTATAGAGTCCTTGATATCAGACAAAACCAATCCATCTTATATTTATATTGGACTGGGGATCAGTATCATTATATTAATAATAATAATTTACCTATATTTAAAAATAGATTGGGGCAAGATTATAGGAAAATGGTTTCCTTGGACACTGACAGAAGATGAAAAAAATGATGAAAGACCCAATGTCTGAAAAATAACTGAATTCTAATATATGATCAACTTTGAGCACAAAAGATTAAAATGAATAAAAACAGTAAAGAATATTATTTAGAATTAGCTCGCCATTGCGGAATATGCAAAAATGATCTGATCTATCCGATTTTCATAACCGAATCTAATCAACATAAAAGTTTAGTTTCTATGCCAGGGATTGCGAAAATTCCATATCACAAAATCATTGATCATGTTGATAACTTAATGAAAAAGGATCTTAGAACATTGATATTATTTGGAGATCCAAAAAAAAGAGATGAAAAAGGTTCTTTGTCTTTTTCTCATAATGGAATTATACAAAAAACATTAAAATTATTAAAGACAACATTCGGTGACAAATTGAGTTTAATTAGCGATGTTTGTATATGTCAATACAATAAATCAGGTCATTGCGGAATACTAGATACCAAAAACAATCAAATAAAAAATGATGAAACGTTAGAATATCTCTGTAAAATTGCATTAAGTCATTCTGAAGCAGGTGCAGATATCGTTGCCCCCTCCTCAATGATGGATGGTCAAGTTAAAATTATTAGGGAAAAACTGAACAATGAAGGATACAAGAAAATTAAGATTCTCTCTTTTTCTGCAAAACTATCATCCTCTCTTTACAAACCGTTTAGGATGGAAACATTTTTGAGGAAAAATTTAAAAAATTTGGATAAATCCTCCTATCAAGTTTCATATTGTAACAGGAAAGAGATAATTAGAGAAATTGATTCAGATATCAGAGAAGGCGTAGATATGGTAATGATAAAGCCGTCTATTACGAGTTTAGATTTAATATACCAAACTAGTAAAACATGCAAATTACCAATAGTTGTTCAGATTGTATCAGGGGAATATTCAATGATAAAAGCTGCCTCAAGCATTGGGGCTATCGATGAAATTTATTATCTAATTAATCTAATAGGTGCTATAAAAAGAGCAGGTGGAAATAAAATAATATCTTATTCATCTCTAGATTTATCTAGATTTATAGGAAGATAATATTTAAAAGTTAACCAACAATAGGATTGATTGTCCTACCTGTTTTCAGATATTAAACAATTAATCTACTAACAAATTGTTATACTTGGGAATGAGAACCTTATTCTCCTTTTTTCTTAATAAGGATAAAACGAAAAATCTTTTTTGATATTAATACATTAGAATTTTCAAGGTACGGTATAATGAACTTTTGAAATAGATTGTCATAAGCTATAAAAAAAATTTAGGTATAAGGACTACGGGTAGGAAGTATGTGTCTTATTTCATTTCCCAACATAGTGCTCAATAATCTCATGGTTTTTTTTGTTCCAAGTAATCGTGAAATTGCCATACTATGGAAATCAAAACTTGCAGATTTTGAGATTTCGTTTAAATCAATATTTGAAACTAGCGAAAAAATTTCGTCTAGTGATTTATTATCAAGTCGTTCTAGAATTTTTCTAAAAAAAAGCATTTGTTGAAATTCCTTTCCAAAAATTGAATACCATTTTTTTTGATATTGATTTAGATCATCCTTGTCGTTTGTTTTTTTAAATTCAGAAATACTTTTACCGGCCAATACTCCTCCCATTCCACAGGAAAAGATCCCTCCTGCAGTAGTTGGTTTTGTCTGACCAGCAGCATCACCGACAACTAAAGAGAACTCGTTGACAAAATTTTTTAATGGTCCGCCTACCCATATTGGAGCATATATTTTTCTAATAGTAGAATATTTAGAACCAAAAGTAGAAATAAATGAATCTAATGTTTGTATAGTATTAATTTTACTTCCTGCTACACCTATTTTTGCTTTTCCTTTGGCTATTGGAATAACCCATGCAAAGAATTGAGGGTATTTTTCACTATCGAATTTTACTATTATACTATCAGATGAAATCCAATCTGCATAAATTTCATATTGGGCAGATTGCAATATCCCGCTTCTATTCTGAGTTTTTATAAGAGATGAAATCCCTCTTGCATCAACAAAAAAATTAGAAGAAAATAAGCCGTTATTTGTTTTAATCTTGAACCTTCTATCAATACTATCATAATTTATTGACATTACTAGAGTTTTAGTAAAAATATATGCTCCAAATTTTTGTGTTTGAAACGCGAGTTGCTTGTCAAATTCTCGTCTGTCCATAACTACGAGTTTATCACTTTGAACCCTTAACTCAAAATCTTTAGAATGAGATAAAAGTTGGGCTTTGTTAATGTTATGTAAAATTGATCTAGAAGATGGAAGAATTCCTAATTTTTCCATGGCCTTAAGACTAACCAATCCACCACAATGTTCAGGCGTACCTATTTCACTGTCCTCTTCTAAAACTACAACAGACAATCCAGATCTTGCAATTTCTCTCGCACATAGAAGACCAGAAACACTACCACCAGCTACAACTACATCAAAGGTGATATTTTTACTCATCAAAATGACATTATATTTATAATAATTAAAATGTACTTAATCCGTGGATCTGAAGCAGGTAATAGTAGTCCGAAAGGACCTCAAAATGGGAGTTGGTAAATTAGCTGTTCAAGTAGCACATGCTTCTATCCTTGCCTATGAAAGATCCAAAAATAAAAATCCCGCATGGTGTAAAACCTGGTATCAATCGGGACAGCCTAAAGTAGTACTTAAAGTATATAGTTTGGAAGAAATTGAAGAAATTGAAGAAAAAGCTCAGGTCTGCCAATTACCGGTAATAATTGTAAGAGATGCAGGATTGACACAATTAGAACCTGGTACTCCTACCTGTGTTGGAATAGGTCCTGCTCCATCTAATATGATAGACAGAATTACAGGAATGTTTAATCTACTTTAATTTATAAAAATTAAGCACTATTGTAATAATTCTTAACTAAGAGGTTTAAAATTAATTTCTTTAAAAAAAACATAAAAGTTCTTTTCTATTAGCTAAAAAAAATTAACACAAATATTTATTTTAGTTGCTACTTATTAATTTATAATTGGGGAGAAGGAGAAAAAGGAATTTACATAGCTCACAGATTACACTAGACGAATTCTATATTAAAAAATTTAGAGAAAAGATACAAAAAATGTTATTATTGAGTAACAAAAATAATCATCCATTAGTACTTTATAGAAGAACGATAGAAGAAAATGAAATATGTATCGAAGAGGAAATTGCTACTGTATCAGAAAAATATATTGTTGTACAGATATTTACGCATGGTGGATATCTTCCAGTTTTATTTAGAGAACAACATGTTTTTACCGAGGAAGAATTTCCCTATTGGATAATTAAGAGAAGTAAAAGCATGTTGTTGCAATGCATGGAAAATATGGATGATTTTATCAACACATATAGTAATCAAAGCAATTAGACTAACTTGATCCCTTTAACCGATTCAATTATCATGATATAGTTTTAACTTAATTATTTGAAATAATTTATTCTAGGATTATCAAACCAGGCATTTTATCTCCTGCTAGATATCTTAGTGTGGCTCCACCTCCTGTAGAAACGTGACTTACTTCAGATTCAGAGACGCCTGATTTTTTCATAGCTGCTAGAGTATCACCGCCACCTATCAATGTCTTTGCTCCTCTCCAATAAGCTAAAGCCATACTTTTGGCAATATTTATTGTACCATTCGCAAAGATATCTTTCTCGAAGAAACCCATAGGACCATTCCAAAAAATACTACCATTCTTATTAGATCCAATTTGATTTGAATAATTTTGTATAGTTTCACTTCCAATATCGTAACCAAACATACCATCAGGAATATCATCTTTACAAATAATTGCAGAATCACTATCAGGTGATTTGGAGACCAGGTGATCAATTGGCAGAACAATCTTATCGTTGTAACGATCTAGGGAACGTTTAGCCCATTCCAAATGTTCTACATCTATAGGGGAATTTCCAATTTTTTTTCCTTTTGCTTTTAGAAATGTATACGCAGCAGCTCCACCTATCAATATTTTATCTGCCTTTGGCAACAAATTTTCCATTGCTCCTATCTTATCTTTTATTTTAACACCGCCAATTACTACTAGAAATGGTCTAATAGGATTACTTTTGATCATAGTCATATAATCTATCTCTTTCTTTAGGTTAAACCCTCCTAACTTTGTATCAAACAAAGTGGCTGCTCCATATGTAGATGAATGTTTCCTGTGGGAAGTACTAAATGCATCATTGATGTATATATCAGCTAACGAAGCAAGCTGTTTTGAAAACTCAGGATCATTTAATTCCTCCTCTTTATGAAAGCGAAGATTTTCTAATAATAAAATTTCAGAAGGATTTAAATTATCAACACTCTTTTTAACGTCTAAACCAATACAATCATTAACGAATTTTATATTAGTTTTTAAGATTTCAGATAATCTTACGGATACTGGGAATAACGAATATTTCAATGATTTGTCCTTAGGTCTGCCTAGATGAGAGATAAGTATTACTTTACATTTTCTTTTAATAAGATAATCTATTGTAGGAATAGACATTCTTATCCGATAATCTTCGCCAATATTTCCATTTATTATGCTAACATTAAAATCTACACGTACTAATGCGATCTTACCAAAATATTCTCCATCTGAAAGATCCGTTAAGAATTTAATCATTGCCCTTTAACCTTAGAATCATCTGTTAGAGAATAAAGGTTTTGATAATTATAATAGGATCAAGAATTTCATACACTTCAACTAAACTTTCTTATCACCTTTTTTAACAGAATCGAAAATTAGTAAAATCCTTGATATGTAAATCTATGAGATAGACTAATGAGGTTGTTTAGCTGGATCTAAATTCTAAGTAATAAAAAGAATCCTTGAATACATTTTAGTGTATTATAAAGATATAAACGTAATAATCAAGAGAAAATATTATGCTTTTACTCAAAAAATAAGATATATTTTAGATTGTTATTGTTTTACACTACTATAATGAATATCCACTAATATCGAACAACTATTTTCGCTTTAATAGATAAAGAAAGAGATTATCTCAATTATTTTGTTGAAGGTTGGTAATCCTTGTTTCAGTAGGACAACCTAATTTACTTGAAGCTACTTTAAAACCATTTTTAGCTAATTCTAAATTTGAAGAATTAACATATGCTTCTATTATAGTTTGTCCAGGCTTCACCCTTGCTGCCAAGCCAGTAGCTTTACCGAATGCCCTTCTCATTCCTTCTTGGAGCCTATCTGCTCCCGCTGTTGCAATCATTTTGTTTTCTCTTAAAAGAACATGAGGATAAACTTTCAATTTTGAAAAAAAACTAGTTTCACCGGCTTGAGCCATGGTTTTACTAGCAGCTAATCTTGCTGCTTCCAGTGCATTGTGACGAATTTGGATTTTTTCTGTTGCTACCAATTCTAGTTTATATTCATAACTTTGACTTGCTTGACCAGAAGAAAATTTTGCAATTTTTGATTGTGGTTTTCCTGAAATGTACTCCCTTCTAACATAAGGCATTCCTCTGGGTTCTCTATAATTAGATCCTTTCATTACTCTTCACGAATCCTTTATATTAAAAATAATCTTTGATTTATTCGTTTATGTCAGGTAGCGTTCTTACCAATAAAAACAACTGTGTTAACGTTGAACAAGAATATAACTTTACAGTTGATGGAAGATTTGAAAAAAATAGAAGAATAGTCATTGATTCAGTACAACAACAAGATCAATTAAGAAATAAAGGATTTGGTGAAAAAATAAACGATATTTTTTTTGTTGAGCCTTATGAAGCACTTTTTTTATTATACAACAATAGATTAAATTTAAATCACAAAAATAAATTGCTAGATTTTTCCGAACTTGCACAAATTGTATTAAAAACTGATGAGTCCATATTCACAAAATTTCTTATTTATAGAGACCTGAGAACAAGAGGATACATAGCTAAAGAAGGATTTGGATTTGGTTTAGACTTTCGTGTTTATGAAAGAGGAGAATATCAAAAAAAACCAGCCAAATACGTTGTTTTCGGAATTAACGAAGGACTAAACCTAAGAACTAAGGATTTAAAGGAAAATATTACTTCGATAGAGAACATGGGAAAAGAAGGAATAATTGCTGTTATAGAAAGAAGAGGAGAAATAATATATTATAAGATCAATAGGAAAAGATTCGAACAAAATAGCAAGTTAATTTGTTTAGTTTAACTATTTTATACCTTTCTAATTTAGGGAATCTTTTTTATTAAATTCATCAGTTTACTATTTTATCTAAAGTGTGATGATGAGTATGATAGTCCCCCTATTATTGGAGATTAATCCATAAAAATGAAGAGATTTAACGGACTACTGAACACAATGGATAGTGCTCCGACCGGGATTTGAACCCGGGATCGTCGCCTTGAGAGGGCGAAATGCTTAACCGGACTACACCATCGGAGCATATTAAATTAGTTAAAGGAATAGTATAAAAATCTAGTCAACTAATTACGTTTTAGAATAAAATTTCAAATAAATTAAAAATAAATAAATATTTAATATTGTATCAAAAAAAATTTTACGATTTATCGATTTGGAAATTAAATCGTAATTACTGGTGCTTCCAAAGGTTCAGTTGTCTTTTTGGTTTTAGCTCGTAATTTAGCCTTATATTTAAGATTTCTTGGTTTTGTTCTCAATCTATATCCGCAGCACGGGCACCATAATCCGTCCCATTTGATAAAAATTTCGCATATTTGACATCGTTTTTGACCGCTTGCATATCTTCCAGATCCAACTGGTTTTTGTGCTTTATGTCTTACGCAAATACCTTTACAAGTCATAGTATATATATATCGAAAACTGCTATTTAAACATGGATCAAGTCCAATTATGACAAATGTTTATAGATACTAAAAAAATAAAAAGTTAATATAGATCCTTATTTTATTGAGATATTTTTTACTTGGAAGGCTTCATTCATTGAAACGTATTCTTCTATTTTCATTTTTATATCATCAGGTTCTGTATCATCCATTCCAGATAATCCTGCATTAAAGGATATAGTATTTCCAGAGACATTCACATTATCTATTTCCATATCTGCATAAACATTTGATAATTCGTTTGCCCAATCCTTAGCTTCTTGGGAGTCTATTCCGTTTGTATCGATATTTACATTAAGCATTTTTGTCATTCAAATACACCTAAAGAGACATAGAAATCGAGATTAATAAATTTGCCTAAAATTTTTTACAAATATTATTTAATATTTAGGCATTATCTTTCTCGTCAAATCTCCAATATTTTATTAGCTCTTTTTCAAATTTAGAAAATTGATCTTCGTTTAACGAATCACCACAATTTTTATGTGTTGGAACCACCTGCATTCCTGCTAATTTAAAATCCACTTCATAAAAATGCACAGAAGGACAGTTGCACATTGTAAATTAATATATTTTTATCTATTTATATTCTTATTAACTTGATATTTAATTAATTCAATAATATTAAAAAACATTTATGAGTGCTAAATATTATTAAATATTGCATGACAGAGCTGTCAATAAATAAATACGATTCAAAAATGTTTGTTAAATTTATTCTAACCGGTTTGATTTTAACTCTTGGGATCCTGTTTATCACTACTTCGAACGTACAGGCTCAAAACGATTGGTATGTCGGGAAAGGAGTTGAAAAAGATATGTATGTTAAGTATAGCATACAGTACTTTGATACGAACAATGGTAGACCATTTGATATCACGATCTATTTTAAGGATCAAGATGAGAAAGGAAATTGGATTGCTCCCGTGTTTGTAGAGGATGAGGGAAAAGTTATAAATGGAACCTTTATTTTGAGTCCGCTGGATTTAACAGCTCTAGGTACCTCTGATATACCTCCCGAAATGAGAAAATATAGGAGTGCATATGCAAATTCTTTACAGTGGCTAGCTGCTTACGTTCCAAAGCCTGGACAATCTCTTAATTCAGCTTCATGGGGAAAAATAGGTGCGATAGGTGGCGCTGAGATCAAACCAGTGGGTCAAACACAATTAAATATTCCAGCTTTTTCACAGCCTATTGATACTACAAGAATTGAATACTATAAATCAGTTTCAAGTAATATTTACATAAAGAGTGATTTTCCCTATCCGGTAATGGCTAAAACATTTGTAGATATAACCACTGGTAATCCTCCCATACAGTTTCAGTTTATATTAACCGAAACAGGTAAAGGACAACCAACACAACCAGAAGCACAAGAATTCCAAGTCACTCCGCCATTAATGGAAAGAACAGCGAGAGGAGATTATTATGTACAGTTGGATTGGAACCCAGTACCAATAGTTTCTGGAACCGAGACTACGTTTACAATTGATTTTCTCGATAAAGATCAATTTCCAACTCATACTGTTAGCTATAACTTAGTATTACGAGATTCAAATGATACTGCGTTATTAGATTTAAAAAATCAGTTTACTGGAAGTGGAACAGCCAATCAAAAATATACTTTTGAAAATCCTGGAAGGGTAACCATGGAAATACTCGTCAATAGCGTGAGAGGAATGGGTACTGGAGCTTTTGTAGAAAATGTGGATTTTGACCTCAAAGTAAATTAAATTAGAATCCCCTACTTCATTTTTTAGTATGCTAATTTTAACAAATGGAGTTTTATCAAAAGAGATTAGAACAATTCTTGTCTGTAAATTTGGATATTCAATATTAGTAGAGGATCCGGTAAATAGTTAAGTGAATTTACTTTTATTTGTACGGTCTTATCAACTTTAAATAATTATCTCATTAATATTAAGATACAAATCATTGTTTAACTCATTAAACGGAGATCAATTAACTATGAAAAAATAATTTAAAATTGCAATAAACCAACAAAAATATGATATCGAACATATAGAAGTAAAAGAAGCACAAATAACATTTCTACTTTTCATTTATAACATGAATTGAAATATTTTACCATTTACCTAAGAACAAATTCTAATAACCAATTCATAAAGTTTTCAATGTTCTGATCTATCATACACCAGATATGTACTGAACCTGGAAGTATTTCAATTCGTCCAGATTTTACCTGTAATCTTAAACCTTCTTTGTCTTCATACATATAAGCATCTAAAACTGTTACGTCTGGAATTTTTTTCTTTGCTTCTATTTTTATTAAGTCTTTAGAAATTTTAAATTTTTTTCTAAATTTATCTGTCACTATGCCGATGTTTTGATCACCATAAGTTTCGATTTCTAGTATTTTTCTGGAGTCAGGAAAATGCAATTGTAAATCCACGTTGTGTCGTTTTCCTACAAATTTTGCAATTTCAATGATTTGAAAATATGCTCCATTAGGATTTTGTTTGGTTAATTTTTGGAGAGTTGTTTGATTTTGGATAAAATTATTTTTCAAATCATTGATTAAGTCTGAGAATTCCATACAAAGTAAAATTAAGCGTATATTTATATATTATACTACTTTTTTAAATACTCTTAAAACCAATGTTATTTAGTCATAATAATAATAATGACAGCGTAGAATCTATTAGTAATTATCAACAAACTTGTTCTCAATTCATAATGGATCTTTCTGAAGATTATCTTAAATGGATTGAGAGATATAATCTTGACGACTTTGAAAATACTAAAAGAAGAAATGCAATAGGAGAAGCAAGAACCAAAACTAGCAATTGGATTTACAAATATGGAAATTCAATAAAGAAAATCGATATAATTATGAATGATGGAATAAATAAAATGGCAGAGAATACTGCAGGATATCCATTTAAATTTGATATTTATGTTGGAAACTTATATAGATATACATATCATCAAATAGGGGAAATAAAATTAAGGATTAATGCAATACCCCGACCAAAAAAATTAATTAGATTAGGAAAATATGATGATAAAAATACATTGTTGGTAAATTCTTCTTCACAACTGAATTACCATATTAGCAAGGAGAGTTTTGAATTAGTAGACGTTATAAATGATTATATCATCCTAGATGTTAAAAATGGACTTGATAGAGATGTTATATCTGTCACGACAATATTAGAAGAATGTGAGAATAATTTTGTTTCTGAAAGAAGAGGATATTCAACTATAATAGTCTTAACTCAAGACGTTTCTTAGTAAATAGTTTAAATAACCTAAATAGAAGATTTCTTATGTGCGACGGTCGTCCAGTTTGGTCTAGGACATCAGATTGCCAATCTGGTAACCCGGGTTCAAATCCCGGTCGTCGCATTCTTAATAATATGTAATAGCATAAATCCTAATTTTCGCCAGTACCACATGCACACAGTCCGTTTTCATCAACACCTCCATTACAAATATTACATATAATGGATTTTTCGGTTTCCCAAACATGTTTTCCATAAAGTTGATAATGAGTATCAATTTCTCTAGGAATATCAAAATCCTCTAAATTCTCAGGATCTTGTGTATTTGAATATAAAGAATTTTTCTTTTTCTTGTCCAATTCATGAAGTGGTGACAACTTAATTATTAACTTTGTGGGTTCTGGATATTCATCATATTGGATTTAATGATATCCAGAGCATTATTGATTTTATCTTTCTTTGGTAGCTGAATAAGAAAAATATCAGAAGATGAATTACCTAGATATTCTATCGGAATAATAGATATTAAACTATGTTGATATAAAAATTCAAAGAATTCAATATTTCTTACATTCATCAAAAAATTTTCTTCAAGTCCCAGGTTCATAAAGTCAAGCATAATATCTACGAACATGTATTTTCCATTGTAAAATATATTTAGCAGTACTTCAACAACATATTTCTTTCCATAAGTTTTCTTAAGAATATTATCATACATCTCTCTTTTTACATAAATACAAGGTATTTTATTATTTTGATAATTTATTAAACCAAAACCTTCTTCATGTATATTTTCTAAAAAATCGCCAAGTTCATTAAATTTTCTAAATTTCACAACAATATAATGTAAAAGTATTTTTTATTTGTTTGGTAGAAATTTTTGTATTGATATAGGCCGATTATTTATTTTAGGTTTAAAGCCTTTGCTAATAATAGTGCTTTTTCATCATCTTCGGTTGTGTTAATATTTTTCTTTAATTTATAAGAATAATAAAGCAAGTCAATTATCTTAGAATTGTCGAGAAAGATTTTTGGTGTTTTAGAACTTTTGGGAGGTAATGAATCAAATTTATTTTGATCATTTTTTTTATATACATAACTATAATCTGTTGATACTGGCTCTTCCAATAATACAGCGGTAGATAAATTAGTATTTGCAGATTTTGGTGTTGTTGATAGTTTTGGATAAGATATATTGATGTCTTTAGAAAATTTTCTATTATTAATCGGGGATTTATTTTGATCTAATGAATCTAGCAAAGATCTTATAGAAGAAACAATTTCATCTTCTATGTTGTTACCAAAATTAAAGTAACTTTTTATTTTGATGTATTCCGAAATTGATATATTCATTATGCTTCCTTTTATTTTCATTCCCGGATATACAATCTTTAATGATTCATGAATACAATCTTCATTGATGGAAGATAATCCTTTTTGAAGTCCAATTTCGAAAGCAGCGTGCATTATATTAAGTATTGAACGAATATTCCTGAATTCAAAATCTTGGTATAGCACTTTTAAAATAGTGATTAGTTCGTTTTCAACTATTTGCGAAGTTGTGGATATTTTATCAGAAAAAATATAAGCCATTACAATGTCTGTAATTTCATCAAACGAATTTGAACCTACAAGATCTATCTTAAAATTTGCTTTTTCAAGTCTATCATATATAGAACTATCAGTAAGTGATATTTTATGGTAAGAAGAAGGAGTCATATTCATCATTAATATGGTATTAGGTAAATGAGTATTAATTATTGACTTTATGAGAGCTAATGTATTATTTTCGTGATCTAATTCATCAAATTGGAATATAGATAGTTTTTTAAATAACAGAAGATTCAGTCGTGATAATAAAGCAAGTGTATTTATCATTTCTAACAGTGTTATTGAATTAATATCTTCAAATCTATTTTGTATAATTTTTTTTATTATAGTAATTTCGTTTGCAGAAAAATTATCAGTAAATAAGGAATCTATATCATTAATACTAATTTCCATTTTATTTTCTACACTCTCAAGTGCCTTTGCGTCTAAACCTTTTCCTGATATTGATTCAAATAACCCTAGTTTAAAAATTTTCTTGGCAAGTTTCTTATCTACTTTACTTTTATCCAAAATATAATATAATATTTGTTTTCTCAATGTATTGATATATTCTTTTTCGAATCCATTAATCATAGATTGATAAATACTCTCGATAGTTTTAGGATAAACTTTTGATAAATCAATATATGAAAAAATGGCTTTTTCTGTTAGATCAGATATTTTGAGATGAAGAGTTATATGAGTTTTCCCTGAACCAACATCCTGTATTATTGTGATTATTCTAAACTCTTGTTTGTTACTATTGTGTGTCACATTTTGAAATAATTCGTTGACACAAGAGTTAATAGAGTTTTTGGCGTCGATATGTTTCTTCCCACCTAAAATTCTCACATCATTTAAAGATGGAGTAGGAGTGCTCGGAAATGGATTGCAGGTAAGATTGTACGGATACAAATTATAAACACCTGACGAATCCATGTAATAGACCTCTAATGATTATCCCTTCGGCACCTCCAGAAGATAACTCATAATCTTCTTTGAAATGATCTACTAATTGTTCGACATAATTATAGAATTGATGATCTGTTATCTGATATTTAAGGCATAAATCATTCTTTATTGTAGGTAATTCTACCCAACCACTAGATCCAGAATGTTTAGATATAGATAAATCAAAATCGTGTTTGAAAGTATCTATATCTAGTGAAGATACAGGGGACGGCCATGATGCTTCAGGTTTTTGAGTATTGTTAGTTAATAATGAATCCATTAATAATATTAGTCTACTATCTAATTTTTCGACCTGTTTATCCACAGTTGTAGAAAAACTTTGGAAGGAGTCTCTTAAATCCTTTAACATCTCATAAACATATTTGTATTTTGGATCTGAATTAATTAGATATTGGAAATAATTATCTTTGTGCCAGCAGTAAAAGGTATTAGCTTTTTTAGAGATTATTATCTCACCATTATTTACCCAATAATCTAGATTTTTATCAATATCGATATCAGGATATTCTTTCTTTAGAATAGTTTTTTTTACTCCCTCTACACCGGAAGAAAAAATTTGTTGAAAGATTTTTTCTTCTAAAGACATTTGCATACAGGTTTAATTTTTCTTATAAAAGATAATCAGTAACAATAGATGGAATAAGTTGTTAATAATTTTTTACAATCAATTAACCAGATTTTTAACCGATAAGATGAACAATTTATAAAGATAATATAGAGCTAGCCTAAAGATCATATTTGAAGAGAAAATCATTAAGCGCTGGAATGATGAGCATCTTTCTGATAAGTGATGAAAGTACTAGGGTATCTGACCAGAGATGGTTTTATAGTTCAAATACATAATATTACATATTTAATCTCTTTAAATACAAAGATGCTTCTATCATTGTCAATTACCAATATCACAAAAATAAAATACTTCTAAATCTAACAAACAGTATCGATAACCTATAATATACAGTAATAAAAATAATATCAAGAAATATCCCAACTTCCTAATTGATAGTAACAAAACTACTCATACAGAGAAATAATATGGATCGTGGTTATTATTTTCAGATTTTCATAAATTAAAAAATAATGATAATTATAATTAAGTAACAATAATTTGATAGAAATAGATTCTGTGTAACAATAGATAAGTAATAAATTGTTAAAGGATTAAATCAAAATTTGTACTATTGCAACGATCTTATAATTTATTGCGAATTCTATAACGCATATCTTTGTTACCAGTTAAGGATTTAATCATATCACCAAAGAAAAATTTTGTTGACATATGGTAATAAATATTTTTTGTAATATATTAAACACATTATCTGGCTCTGTTAATTTAATCAGAAACAGCTATAGATAAGAACATTCTATCTATCATATGAATCAAATCAAATTTGAAAGAAACAGAACATCCACATGTATAGTGATGTATTCTTTGTATTTGTACTTTCTTGGTTTGAGTTTAAGTAATACATGTAAAGCATTAGTAATATTTAGAGATGAAAAGCAAAGTCATGTTTCTGTTTGGAATTTGATACAAAGATTTGGTTCTTGTCAGATCTACAAAAGAAAAAGAGTAACTGCTTTTATTATAGATGAAACCATTGTTCAGATTGGTAACCAGAATTTTTGGTTATGGATATGTATTGAACCAGTCCAGAGATCTGTGCTTGGAATCTATATATCATAAGATAGAAACATGTTTGTAGCAGAGAATTTTATCAGTTCTCTTGTATCAAAATATGGAAAACATACCATCTATACAGATGGTGGTACATGGTATAAGGAAGCCTGTGACGTAATTGGATTAAAACACTATTTGCATTCTTCAATAGAGAAAAGTTTGATGGAAAGAGTAAACCAGTTTTTGAAAGACAGAATAGAAAGTTTTGATGATTACTATCCATGTAGACAAGAGGAATGTAATTTATTTCATGTTAATAACTAGATACAATTCTTTATTTCTATATACAATGATACTATAGCAAACAATAATCATTTTGAGTTAGAAAAAGAGGTGAGTATTATCTTAAATTAAGAGCCTAATTATTTATCCTCTTTTAATATATTGTTACTAAGCCCACATTTATTACACTTTATTATGATAATTTTCTCTTTTTCTATTTTCTTCATTTCTCCACCACAGCATGGACAATTCATATCCTTATCTCAAATATTTTTTAAAAAAACCTTAAATATATTTTTATTTCTTATCTGAAGATAGGGTGACACCAGCATGCATAAACACAACAGTGGCATATATTGATGAAAATAAAGATATCACTAGATTGGAATATTTCCATATATCTAGTCTAAAGTCTAATCTAGCAGAATAATGTAGAAAACAAGGTAAGTGTCATACACTTTCCCTAATTTATATTACATTTGATTCTCTACATAGTAATTTTTGGGTCTTTTTCAAAAACACAAAATCCAGTTGGGATGGGATAAAATATATGATCAGCAATTTGAGTGGACAAATATGTTGCCAATATTAGTTAAAAATACAAATAGACTAGAGTCATTAACTTTGTATCTCTAACTGTTATTCATAATGTTAATTTTTTTATAACAATATATTCGTGTATTATTGCATTGAATACATAGGCTGTTCTTACTTTTAATATTGTCTGACAAATATACAATGTACTCTCCATATAGTATCTTCCATGTGTGTTGGATTGATTTCAGATCTGGATTAAGCAAGATAATGTAAAGATGATTTTCTAATTTCTGTTCGTCTCTCTATTTTGCACATATTACTATATCGAAAAGACTATTGTGGGTTTAACTTGCTAAATTCTACACTAGCTTCCCTTTCTAATTCATAAGCCTTTGACAATAGATCTATTGAGATCTTGTTTTCTGTCGAATTAGATGTTTCTAAATATTTGCTGTAATGCTTATAACTTTCAATTTCATTGATTAAAGAATTTTTATAAGCTTGAAATATAGGCTGGTATTCCTTAGAGGCAGAAAAATTCTGAACATTTTCCACGATATCGTTTAAGTTTTTGATATATTTGTTTGTCTCATTGATAATCGTTGTATTATCTAGCATTCCTACTTGCGATAGAACTAGAGTATTAAATTCACCAGAAAAGATATTAACTTGGTCTACCACACCTTCTATAAATTTCTTGGATTTCAAGTCATTTATCCCTGTTGTTTGTTCATTAGGCAGATTAGATAATGCATGTGAACTATACATCCCGTTTTGGGTTACAAGGAGTAATAGAAAACATACAACAATTATGGTATAATGAACCGATTTTTTCATTGATTGATGAGATCAACATTCTACATTTAAATTTTTAATATTTGAATACAATATTTTTAATATTAGATTAGAAAATTATTTAGATCTATTTATAATTCTTAATAAGTAATTCGACATGCCCTGATCGCTTTTCTGGTTTGCTGTTAATAGATCTAATAGATTCGATTTTTAAGATATTGTTACTAAAATCTTTATACAACTCTCTGATTGTTTCTGTATCTGAGTTACTCAGCAATAATTTACATCCTTTACAATCCAAGATATGAAATAAATCCGAAAGTCTTTTTTGCTGTTCTATATTAAAACCGGTATTGGTATAACTAGTAAAGTTTGATGTCCTGTCTATGGGATCATACGGAGGATCCAAATAAATGAAGTCATTCGATTTTGTATTCTTTACCAAAATATTTTCAAAATCCCCTAAACGAATTATGGTCTTTGTATTTTTGAGGATTCCATTAATGTTTAATAGGTTCTCTTCATCGCAGATCTTCGGTTTTATATAATTTCCCAAAGGCACATTAAACAATCCATTCTTATTTACTCTATACAAACCATTGTAACATGTTTTATTTAATGTTATGAATCTTGCCGCTAGGAAGATTTTATCGGAAAGTTTATTGTTCCTTAGTTCATAATAAAACTCCCTTGGATTATTATAGTAATTTTTTTCAAATTCTCTTAACAAAGCTATCAGTTTCTGCGGCTTGTTCTTGATAATATTATAAGCATTAATTAGTTCGGGATTATTATCAGACAAGTATGAAGTAAAATCCTTCATTTCGTACCTCGTGTTTTTAAGATGAAAAAAAAGAGCGCCGCCCCCGAGGAACGGTTCAAAGTAATTTGAAAAATTTTTAGGAACATGTCGTTCAATAACTGATGTTAATCGAGTTTTCCCTCCTGCCCATTTCACAAAAGGGTGAAATTTATTGATTCCTATACTGGAGGATTTATATAAATTAGAAAATTCGTTATGCAAGGCAATTATAAAACGTTATCAAATTAGATATAAAGCTTAATTTTACTTTTTAACAATCTTTAACTCCTATTCATCTCATTATATGTTGTTAATCATCTGAACTATCAAATATTTGTATCAATATTTTTAGTTATTTGACCAAAAGGAAAACTAGGTTAATTTATGGAACAAATGTAGGATATCCTTATAAAATCGTAATGTTTATTATTATCTTTTATCGATATCAAAGTTTCATTTTTTGATTATAGATAGAATATAATAGTTTGAGATAAATCCTAGCAGGAAAATGAAATTTCATTGTACTCCAGTGGATAGGTGTGTAATTATTATATAATGTTCCATATCAATTTTCGAAAGTTAAATTAAATCTATATATAATTTAATAAAAAGTACAAAAGTGGTACTAATAGATATCAGTATTTAATATTAGACAAATTCTTTTATTCTTCTATATTCCAGAGAAGTCGACTATAATTCATCTTGTTGTTTGACAGGCCTATGATCATTTTAAGAATATTCTTCGAAGGTTATTTTCATATTTTCGCCAAGGTTTGATTTAAATTTAGACCACAATAGAAAAACAACAGTCAATTCTAATTTCCAAGTGTACTATAAATTAGATATGTGGAGGAATGTTAAACCAATCTACCATATCTCTAAAGATATATCTTTGAGAAATCTGATTATCATTTTTTAAATTATTTTTGTTATTTTGTATAAATCCAGTAATTACATTATTCAAACATATAAGTAAACATAATTTGGAATTTATTACATGATTAACCTTGTCTTATGAAATTATAATCATTAGTACGGAAAATTTCATTTGAATATTTTGATAATCTCATTAAAGCACTTAATCTTCTTTTTCTATCCAATTCTGATCCTTTTATGACCTCGCTTAAATAAATTATTGATTTATCATATGTTTTTCTTGCTATCTGATATGGAACACCATCTTTTCCTCCATGGGCGTAATTAAATTTTACAGGATCTTTCCATGACGCTCTAGTTCCATATAATAACTCTGCTATTAAAGATAAAGCTCTAATAGCCCCTGCTCCTACTCCTTTAACATTAATCAATTCCTCGTAATTTTGAGGTTTGACATCATAGATCCTATCAAAAATTTTCCAATCTAATCTTCTAGGCATTTCATATTCTTCAATGATTGTTGATTCGTTATTGGATTTAGTATCAAAATTTAACCTCTTCTCTTCCGTAAGCCATAAATCCAACTTTGATTGATTTGAAGGCCTCAAAATTTGTCTCACTGATCTTTTTATTATTTTCTCCCCGCTTTTTGAAAGATCCAAACAAGTTTTCCTACATTCTTCGGAGTCCATAGAAGTCATGTCTAATACTGTATCTAGCCTTTCAGAACTTATTATTCCAGTGTGAGGCTCAATTAGATAACTCTTCAAATTATCTGATATCCAGTGATATCTCCTAGCCATTTTGTGCTCTTTATTTAATCCTTGTTGAATAATTGTCCAATTAGAATTCTTATCGAACACAAAAACATGATGATAAAGATCATAGCCATCTTGAATTGCAGAATTATCTACCTTTGCAGCCATTTTACTAGCATAAACTAATTTATCTATATTTTGAGAAGATAAATTATAATTTTTTTCAGCAAGCTTTGGTATTTCGAACTTTGGTAGCAACGCATTCTTTCCTTTTCCTCCTGTTATAGAAATTTCATGAAATTCGTATGACAAGGCTTGTTTTAATACACCCGTCACAACGGTAGTTAATCCCGATGAATGCCAATCAAATCCCAGAACACAACCAAAAGCTTGAAACCACAAAGGATCAGAAAGTTTTCTAAAATATTCAATTGTACCTTGTTCCTGTATTATTATTTTAGAGATTGAAGATGCAAGTTCCTTCATAAGAGTAATTAAATAAGGAGGTGCGTGTCCTCCGTGTAAAGGTAAATTAATTGATCCTCTTTTCAAATCTTATTAGTATTATTTGTTGTTATACTATTATATCTGTTTTATTCTATCATTAATATTTATCTTAAAAAAGCAAATCTATAATATTGCAATAAACTAAATATTATAATATTGTATAAAATATTCGTTACTAGAAAAATAGATGAAACTGGTTTGAATTTACTAAAACAAAAATATAGTATTGTTTTTAATAATTCGTATCTATCTCCTTCAAAACAAGATTTAATTAAAGGAGTTAAAGGAGTAGATGCAATATTATGTACTTTATCTGAGAAAATTGATTCAGATATAATGGATGAAGCAGGAAATAATCTGAAAGTGATTAGCACATATAGCACAGGTTATGAACATGTGGATATAGAAGAAGCAAGCAGAAGAGGAATATATGTTACTAATACAGGAAATATTTTAGCTGAGGCTACTGCTGATTTGACTTTTGCTCTAATTCTAGCAGTTGGTAGAAGAATAGTCGAAGGACACAAATATGTTGTTGCTAACAAATGGAAATCTGGATGGATGCCAAATTTATTTGTTGGAAAAAATATATTTAATTCTACATTAGGAATTTTAGGTCTTGGGAATATAGGATTTGCTGTAGCTAGAAGAGCTAAAGCATTTAAAATGAAAGTCATTTATAATAATAGACATCGATTAAATACTAAGGTAGAAAAAAAACTCGGGGTAAAGTTTGTAGATAAAGTTAAATTATTCCAAAATAGTGACTTTCTTTCAATTCATGTAAACCTACAAAAAGAAAACTACCATCTTGTTAGTATGGATGAGTTAAAAATGATGAAAAAAACCGCTTTTTTAATCAATACATCTAGAGGATCAGTGATTGATGAAAAATCTCTAACTATAGCTTTGGATAAGAACTGGATTTCTGGAGCTGGTTTAGATGTTTTTGAAACCGAACCCATAAAAAAAAATAATCCATTATTAAATAAAAATAATGTGATAATTTTACCGCATATTGGAAGTGCGAGTAAAGAAACAAGAGCTAAAATGTCCCAAGTTGCAGGACTAAATATAATAAATATTCTTGAAGGGAAACGCCCTCTATATTTGGTTAATAAACAATTACTCAGATCGATAAGTAAGAAGAAATCTTCTCAAAGGTTTGGTGACCTGTTATAGAATACATCTTGATAATCCACTTCAGTAGGCTTAATACAATTTGTAGTTACAATCTTTATATCTTGTACCTGTATTTTTCCCTTTGGAAGTAGATTTTTTTCTTGCAATGATCTTATCTTTTTGTCAATTAACATTTTATGCTCTTCACAAGATACTGCTACCATAAATTCTTCATTGCTATGAATTGAAAATAAATACGATGGTGGAACATTGCATTGTATACGTTGAGTATTATGTGAGCATTTATTAGGTAAGGTCATAGATGTATTTTGTTATTCGTATTTATAATTTAAGCTCATATTAATCACTCACATACAAGAAATTTATAACAGGAGGAAATTATTAATGATTATAGAATGGGGAGTAGAAAAAGGCGTACAATAAAACCTCAAAGAAAAACTAGAAGTGTTGAAGGACGTTGTCCAAAATGTACTACTATTGTCAGATTCAATGTATCTGGACCGGTTGGCGATGAAATATATGAATGCAGAGGTTGTATGACCAAGTATCATATAAATGACTTGTAGAACAGTATCTTTGTATTCTCTGTTTTTAGGCAAAAATAAGATTTATCTAATGCATTGCTGGTAATTAATAAAGTAACATTAAATTTTATTATCCATTTGAATTAAAAAGATTCAATGACACAGAATATCGAATATACCGGGGATATTTACCTTTATAGTAGTGGAATGCCAAATGATTTGATAGAGAAAGCCAAATCAAAGTTAGTAAATGAACATGGAGTAATAGCCAGTGATATAAGAGTTATTGAAATTCCTGAGGGGGTTCCAGAAGGATCCATATTGATCACGATTTGGCCTCACTATTTGTCCGTTGCCAAGGTAAAGAAAGTAAGATCGGGTTCTATCTATGCACCACAGCTGTTCAATATTGATATTTGACGATTATCCTTTACGATTCGCTGAATAATCTATCAAGTTTGCTTAAATCACTGCTTTTAATCCTATCCTATATTATCGAGCAAAAATAATGAAATGTAGAATATGTTAGATCCTATAGTTAGAATTTAATTTTACCTGCTATTATGTATAAACATGGTAATCTCGTATTTCTGCAATAAAAACAGACATCCAGACTGTCCAATAGAAATCCCAATGGATGACTTTTGTGGGGAAGGTCATGACTGTTCTTTTGATATAACATTAAAAAAATGTGAATGTTCATGCCACAACAAGCAAGTTAATGATTTGATATATAGTTAAACTTAATTGATTAAAAATGAAAACTAACTTTTAATAAAGAAAAATAATATTAGAAAGAAAATAACTCTTTAGCTATGCCACAAAATAGAATCAATAAGTGCTCATTTTGTGATTCTAAGACGAATGAAGGATACAGTCTTTGTTCAAAATGTATTCAATTTTATCGTATCACTGTAAGCGATAACGAGCTTGAAGGTTGCGGCTGTGATCAATGAACCACTGGAAATATGTTTTTTATTTTATAGTATAGAGGGTCAGAAAGTGGTAAAGTTAATCATTCATATTTAATCATATAGCCACCACATCATCATTCCCTCTAGTCAACTAGACCTATGTCATCTAACAAATTTTGTGCTTTTTCCCTTAATTCTTTATCGGTCTTGACTACCACTAATCCTTCTAGAGGCTGCCCATATAATATCAAAGAGTTTTCAGAGGCCAATACAAAAACGGGTAATGCCAATAGATCCTCTTCTCCATCTACACATAATATTGCCTTTTCTTTCTTTGTTATGATTGTTTTTATTATGTTGTATGCCTTTGAAGAAATACTCCCTTGCTTGTTTATGCATTTATAGATCTTTATTTTCTCATTTCTTGAATAAGCCTTTTTTATTTTTAAATTCTTTACCTCAGAACGTTTGATCCGTCTTTCCACTCCGTCGATTATAGCTAATTGGGGGAAAATCCCAAATGATAATATCTTTTCAGTAGTGGCATCGCCTACAGTAATCAGAGGAATTTGATTCCCTTTTGTGAGTTTATTTATAATTTCCAGAATCTTGTTTTTTGTAACATCTTCGTTTGAAATTAGATCTCCAAATGGTTTTTTTAAAATTTCTATATGTTTCTCGTTGATAGGCATTTCTATCGACGTATTTTTTCAACGTTAGTTGAGTTTTAATTTGTTTGTCCGTTTTTGTTTGCTTGTTCTTCTTGGTTTTCTTGTAACATCATTTCTGCCGCTATAACACTTATTCTGCCAGCTACAGATTTAGCTATCTTTAAAAAAACTTGACTCTGTAAAGAATCAGGGTCAGAACTTACAGTAGGTTTCCCAATATCACTTCCTTGCATAATTTGAGGATGTAATGGGATTTCTCCAAGATGTGGGATTTTGAATTCATCGCTTATTTTCTTTGCTCCTCCAGTTCCGAAAATATGTACATGTGATTTACAATTAGGACATTCTAAGTAACTCATATTTTCTACCACTCCTATTATAGGGACATTTAATTTGTTAAACATTCCGATAGCCTTTACTGCTACATTCATCGCAACATCTTGTGGGGTAGTAACAACTAATATCCCAGTTATAGGAATAGTTTGTGCTATCGTTAATGGCGCATCTCCTGTTCCTGGTGGAAGGTCAATTATAAGGTAATCAAGTTCACCCCAATTTACATCGGTCAAAAATTGTTTAATTATTCCAGATATAATAGGACCTCTATAAATTCCAGCCTGTTGAGACTGTTCATAGAAAAATCCCATAGAAATTATCTTCACCCCTTCAGCTATAGGGGGTTGAATTTTATTATTCTCCACCGATGGGGTATCTTTTAACCCGAACATCAAGGGAACACTTGGTCCGTAGATATCAGCATCCAAAAGGCCAATCTTTGCTCCAGTTTTGGCAAGCGAAATTGCTAAATTTACCGATACAGTGGTTTTTCCTACACCGCCTTTTCCACTGGCTACTGCAATAATATTCTTAACCCCTGGCAAAAGCTCGTCCAAAGATATTGATCTTCCCTCCATAACTTTTGCAGTAACTTTTAGATCCAAATTTTGCACTCCTAAATCAGATATTGCGTTCCTAACATCTTGTTCTATTTCGCTATTAAATGGACATGCAGGTGTAGTGAGTTCAAGAGTAAAGGATACTTTATCATTGTTAATATTCAAGTCTTTAATCATTCCCATTGATACTATATCTTTATGTAATTCAGGATCAACAACCTTTTTCAAGGAAGAAATAACTTTATCAACTGTAACCATCTTGAGAACAAGACTATCCAATAATATTTAAATATTAATTTTCTTCTATATATCATTGCTAAAAAATACCTCATTTATTCTTCTTCGCTAGTAAAATGGCTAAACAAAAAGTTCATAAATTGATAGATTATATCCTAAATCGTCCAGAATGTTTTATATTGTTTCCATGACTGACATAGTTCGAATTCCTCCAAATAGGCTAACTGATTCACTTAAAAACACCGCGATCGGAATTCTAAAAGAAAAATATGAAAGTATGATAAATGCAGACTTGGGGTATGTCATAATGATCATAGATGCTCATGTCGATTCAATAGGAAAATTAGTAAGCGGAGATGGAGCAACCTATCACAAGGTTACATTCAAAGGATTAACGTTTTTTCCTAAACTTCAAGAAATAGTAGAAGGAGAAATAATCGAAATAACTGATTTTGGTGCTTTTGTTAGAATAGGTCCTACTGACGCTTTATTACATCTCTCTCAGATAACTGATGATTATTTGAAAAGTGATATTAAACAAGGCTTAATTCTTGCAAATCAAACCTCAAAAACATTAAGAATTGGTTCAAAAATGAGATCTAGAATCACTGCTGTTAGTTTGGGCAAAGGATCTTCTATGGGAAAAATAGGAATTACATGCAGACAGCCTTTCTTGGGCTCGTTTGAATGGATAATGGAAGAAGTTGTAAAAGCAAAACAACCAGCTCAATCTCCGTCTAAGGAGAAAAAAGGAGGAAAGTAAATGCCAAAGGAACTAGCTTGTAAGAACTGTAAGGCAATTACCATAGGTAAAGTTTGTCCAGTTTGTCATTCAACAGATCTTTCTAGTGATTGGACAGGGATAATTATAGTTTTCAATCCTGAAAAATCTCAAATAGCACAAACATTGGAAATAAAGACAGCACATAAATATGCCCTCAAAGTCTCTTGATACTGCCTCTATTTGACTATCTAGAATTAAGAAAAATCCTGCGAAATTTTATAACAGAGGATTTAGGTACTGGAGATATAACTAGTGAAAACCTAGAACGTGGTAATCAGCTAGTCTCTGCATTTATTATCTATAAATCAAGGAAAAACGGTATTCTTAGCGGAATAGAAGAAGTAAAAATACTATTTGACATGTTCGGATGTGATATAATTCACACAAAGGAAGACGGACACGAAATTTCTCCATATACCAAGGTAATACAACTACGTGGTAAAGCAACAGACATTTTAAAGGTTGAAAGAACTGCATTAAATTTGCTTATGAGGATGAGTGGGATCGCTACTAACACTAGAACCTTTGTCGAAATTGTAAATAAGATAGATTCTTCTATAATTGTATCCGCAACAAGAAAAACTGCTCCTGGTCTACGAATATTTGATAAAAAAGCCGTTATGGCTGGAGGTGGTAGCTCACATAGGCTAAGACTTGATGATATGGTTCTAATAAAAAGTAATCATTTGCAAGTTGAAAAATCTATAACAAAGATAATACCATTCATACGGAAAAATGTTGGATCTTCCATTAAGATAGAATGTGAGGTAAAAAATTCTTTTGAGGCTATCGAAGCTATTAGAGCTGGAGCTGACATAATAATGTTGGATAACTTTTCTCCATCTAACGTCGGTAAAACAATAAATAAATTAAGAAAATTGAATCTTCGAGAAAAGGTCAAGATTGAGATTTCGGGAGGAATAACTGATGGAAATATAGCCGAATATGCGAGTTATAAACCAGACATTATATCTGTTGGATATTTAACCCATTCATCAACTTCATTAGATTTTAGTTTGAGAATATCTAACTAACAAATGGCAAAATTTATTGTTATCGTCTTCTTGTCCTTTCTGGTTTCTTTTGTCCAGGTGGTATTCTCTTCTCGAATCTTTTAATGTAGTTTTCTTTGTTTCTTACCTTAGATATAGAGCTCGATCTTTCCTTAGCCTGTACTTTCGGTGTCTGACCCTTAACCTTCCCAGCTTTAGTAAGCGATCCGTGTGTAGGCATAGATAACTCAATGGAATGTCTATTAATAAATGTAACACCATAAAGTGGCAATCTTTGTATATTATCAACATTATTGAGGCAAAGTTATCCTACATTGTACTAACTTAAATGGCTATAGAATAGATATTAATATCCTAGTAGAATTGAACCTCTCAAAAAACCAGTATATTGAAGAAATTCTTTCTTTAAAAAAGGAGAATAATGCAGTAATACTTGCGCACAATTATCAACTTCCTGAAGTGCAAGATGTAGCTGATTTTGTAGGTGATTCGTTAGCTCTTTCACGATCGGCAGAAAAAACAAAGGCAGATACTATTGTTTTTTGTGGTGTGCATTTTATGGCAGAGACTGCATCAATCATATGTCCTGACAAGAATGTCTTAATACCAGATCCATCTGCTGGTTGTTCTTTGGCTTCATCTATTAATGCTAACGAGCTAGAAAGTTGGAAGAAAGAGCATCCTGATGCTCTTGTAGTGAGCTATGTTAATACTTCGGCAGAGGTCAAAGCTTTATCTGACTATTGTTGTACTTCGTCAAACGCAGTTAAAGTTGTAAACAGCATACCTGAAGACAAAACGATTCTCTTTCTTCCGGATATGTTTTTGGGATCATATGTATCAGAAGTAACTAAAAGGAAAAATATGTTTATATGGCCAGGTGAATGTCACGTCCATGCTGGAATAAAAGCTGAGGATATCAATTTAATGTTAAAGAAACACAAAAATGCTGAATTTCTTGTTCATCCAGAATGTAGTTGTACTTCTTCTACCATGTATCATATTGCTACTGGTGACTTACTAAAAACTGGTCACATTTTATCAACAGAAGGTATGATGAAACATGCAAAAAGTTCGACTTTTAGTGAATTTATAGTGGCTACAGAAACAGGAATTCTCTATAGAATGCAAAAAGAAAATCCTGACAAAAATTTCATACCATTGAAAAATGATGCAACTTGTAAATACATGAAAATGATAACGATAGAAAAAGTTTACAACTCCCTATTAAATAATGTATATAGAGTAAAAGTACCTAAAAAACAGGCTGATAGGGCAAAATTAGCGATTGAAAAAATGTTATCTATTGGGTAATATTTTTATTTTAATATTATCTAATTGGATTTAATTATGTTTTAAAAATTTTTGTCCATAAAGTAGTTTTATTTATGATTGCGTTTGTAAAACAAAAATAAATCACAACACTAATTATATTTTTGATTTATTATTAGTAATATATTAATTTCATTCATTAATCTATATTCTAAAGAATGAAAAATATTTCCATAATTGGTTGTGGAGCTATCGGAAGTGAACTAGCGCATTATATAGATACTGAAATGTGTGACTCTGTAAAAATTATATCGATTTTCGACTTAAAACTCCATCAGATTGAAAATTTAAAAGCCACTTTAAATAATAATAATCCAGAGGTTTTCACCAATTTTTCACTATTAGTTTCTTCTGATTCTTTTAAAAAAGTAGAGCTGGTGATCGAATCGGCATCACAATCTGCAGTTAAAGAATATCTTAGATCAATCTTGTCAAAACAAAAAGATGTTCTTATTATGAGTGTTGGATCTTTTGCAGATTCAAATTTTTTTTCAGAGGTTATTCACTTTATTAATGATCATAGTAACAATATCTATATTCCATCAGGGGCAATAGCAGGAATTGATGCAATCAAAAGCGTCAAAAAATTTATAACTTCTGTAACCCTGACAACCACTAAAAATCCTAAATCACTTCGAGGTGCTCCATTTTTTGAAAAATCCAATGTAGACTTGGATTCTTTGTACAAAAAAACTATTATTTTTGAAGGATCAGCAAAAGAAGCAGTTGAACAATTTCCAGCTAATGTTAATGTAGCAGCTTTATTGGCATTAGTTGGATTAGGAATGGAAAAGACAAAAGTTATGATTATAGCTGACCCTTCGATCCTAATAAATAAACATGAAATTAAGGTAACTGGAAAATTTGGAGAATTCATTTTTAAAGTTAAGAATATTCCTAGTTCAAAAAACCCGAAAACAAGTTACTTGGCTATTTTGTCAGCTATTGAATGTATAAGGTCGATCGTAACAACTGGTATCAAATATGGAACATAATAATTTAAACCAATGAAATTGTATAAATATATATTTATATTGATCTTTTCGTTACAAAATAAAATAAAATACAATTGTTAAATAACCTAATTGCCATTATTGTAATTTGTTTTATTGTAGTTGGAAGCTTATGGGGCATTGGAAATCTGTTAAACCCGGAAGAAAAGGAAATAAAACAAGCAGACGGTCTCTTGCTAGTTGCTGAAAATAATTTATTCAACCAAACTAATCCAACTATTCATATAGATAAAAATTTTCCCAAAAAATTAACAATTATTAATAAAGATTTTGTGAAACACGATTTTATTATCGACGATCTAAATATCAATACTGCTTTTATACCCTCTGGCCAGGATTATACAACAGGACTAGGATCTAAAACCGCTGGAATTTTTGAATATTATTGCTCATTACATCCATCAACAATGCATGGAAAACTTATAATTTCATGACGCTAGGTTTAGTGGTTACCTTGGGTGAAAATAACTTATGAGAATTTATCGATCGATTACCAAATGCTACATACTTTATTATTGTGCTGTTCATTGAAGAAAATAGGTAGTTTAAATAGAAGTAACTAATATGTATCTTTTCAAGGAAAGAGTTATTTCTAACAAAATTCACTCATATTATCATGTTTAATTTCAATTCGGATAAAAAGAAAAAAATTGAAAAAATTAATTTAGGAATAAAACAAACAGTTTTAGAAAGAGCTAAATACCGATGTCAAGTTTGTTCTAAAAAATTTAATAATCAAGAAATACCCTTTTTTAATCACATTAATGGTTCATTAAAAGACAATAGGCCTGCTAATCTGAAAGCATTGTGTAAAGAATGTTTTGAGGGAACCGGCGAAAATAAGATTAAAGATAATATGTTTGGAAAATTACGTTCTTTAATCAGAAAAGTAATTTAGTAAAGACCAAATTCAAAATGAATGAACTCTTCAGATTAACTTGGAATTACGTTTCTTGCAAATCCTCAGAGCTGAAAAACAGTGCTTTATGTTCTTCAGAACAAAAAAATTCAATTTTCATAACACCCCTGTTTAAATCTCCCTCCACGTGAGGCCAGCCTGTATTACAAAAAGATTTTCCACAGTAAGCACAAATATTAGTATCCATAAAGTTGATAAATCCTTTACTTATAAAAATGATGAATTTGATAACTATTATATTACATCAATATCTCACTTTCTAGATGACTATATTTCTGCAACTAGTATGTGATCAATGTAAAAAAGTTATACTAGAAAAGGAAGGTCAATCAAATTTAGATACTGAGAGATTTCCTATAACAAATGAGGAAGCAGTATTGTTAAATAAGGAACACAGAGGACATGAGTGCCATATTGAAGCTGTTGAAAAATAGTAATTAATACAAAATCATAATAGACAAATTAATTAATCTCTTTGAAGTTGTTCATATGGCTATGAAGAAAATTGTTTATGAATTATAAAATGATTAGATATCTGTTATCCCTCTGAGCCTAGCAAAGTGGTTAAATCTATTTAACAAATTTACTATAAGAAATATTTAAATTATATGTATCAGAGCATTTAACAATGTCTAAAATGATAACGTATTTTGGTACAATATCTGTATTGATACTAGCATTATTTGCTATTGGATTACAGATTCCAGGAACTATTCAAGCACAGGAAAGTGAAATTGAATCAGTTAATGCAACAAGTGGAATTGAATCAGTTAATGCTACTGATACTACTGAATCAGTAAATGCGACGGAAGCTTCTGACGCTACTTCCGAACAAATCTCAGAACCAGTAGCTGAACCAGAAGTTGTATCTATTGGAATTGGCGAATCTTTTGCTCAACAAGGAACCGTTACTTCAACTCAAGATCCTCTTCCAGGCCATGAGGCTCATCAATTAGCTCTGATTTTACCTCCAAGATCAGATGGAGCTGTCTACGATGGAACTTTAACCTATACAGCAAGTAAACCAGTTGAAGTAGTTGTTTTACAGAATTTTGGAAATGCTACTAATATCGATACCTATTACGGCGGATTAGCAACAGCTCCATTGGGAGAAGGATCCGTTGCTATTAGTCTGATGGCACCACAGTATAACGGTCCTATAAATTCTGCATCATTACCATTCGCTGGTAATGCTCTTGCTTTGCATACTCTTGATGGAGAACCATTTGCTGCAACTTATACAGTAACTGGTGACGTAAGAGGAGTAGAAACTTTTGATGCTATAGCACCAGCTCCAATAGAAGAAGCCACAGCAGCCGACACAGCAGATGACGGATCAGATGATAAAGGAGATAAAAAAGACGATAAAAAAGACGATAAAAAAGACGATAAAAAAGACGATAAAAAAGACGATAAAGATTAAGGAGATTAACAACTTAGTCTTATACTCTTCATTTTTTGTTTTGAATAAAATAAAATATTTAATCTAACATATCAGTTATTTGATTATAAAGTATGACTAAAATAGATAAATTACATATTTTTATAATGTCAGAAAACTAAAAAAACAAAATTAATTACGGATTTAACAGATCAATTTTGTTCTTCTATTTTAAAATTTATTAATCCACCTGCACTTACAATCTTTGAAATTAACTCAGGAAAAGGTTTGATTAAATATTCTTCCTTTTGTGTTTTATTGAATATTTTGTTTTCATTCAAATTAATTTCTAGTTCATCCCTATCTTGAATTTTTTTGACAATGTCCTGTTCAATTTCAATTGGTAATAAATATCCACCATCCACAGCATTTCTATAGAAAATTCTTGCGAATGAAGGAGCTAAAATCGCTTGTATCCCACTTTCATGCAGCGCAATAGGGGCATGTTCTCTGCTGGAACCACAACCAAAATTTTTACCAGTTACCATAAAGTCTCCTTTATTCACTTTTGAGGAAAAATCCGGATCTAAACCCTCCATGGAATGTTTTCCTAGTTCTTTGTGATCATGTATTTTCAAGTAAGGTCCAGGAATGATTACGTCTGTATCTATATTTTCTATATCATATTTAATAACTTTCCCTGTCAAAATCTTCATTTAATCCACATCCCTTGGATCAGTTATTTTTCCATTAATAGCTGAAGAAGCTACGACTAGTGGAGAAGCTAGATAGGTTTTTGATTCTACATGCCCCATTCTCCCTGGAAAATTTCTATTTGTGGTACTAATACAAACCTCATCCTTTGCTAATACCCCCATATGTGCTCCACAACAGGCACCGCAAGTAGGGGGACCTACTATCGCTCCTGCTTCTAAGAAAACATTAACTAATCCTTCTTTCATTGCCTTTAGAAATATTGACTGTGCAGCAGGTAATACCTCTGTTCTTATTTTTACTTTTTTACCTTTCATAATTTTTGCAGCATTTCTTAAATCTTCTAATTTTGCCCCAGTACAAGAACCAATGTAGGCCTTATCGAGCTCAATTCCTTGTAATTCTCTCGCAACCGAAATATTTTTTGGAGAAAATGGTTTGGCAACTATTGGTTCTAGATCCCCAATTTCATATGAATAAATCTCAGAATATTCTGCGTCAACATCACTGTAAACTGGGATGTATTTCTCGTTTGTCCTAGATTTTAAATATTCATATGTAGTGTTATCTGGCTCTATTATTCCGTTTTTGGCTCCTGCTTCTGTTGTCATATTGGTAAGTGTTAACCTTTCTTCCATAGTCATTTTTTCTATAACATCCCCAGAGAATTGCATAGCTTTGTAGTTGGCACCATCGGTTCCTATCTCGCCAATGATTTTTAAAATAATATCTTTTGCCATGATATAATCAGGTTTTTTACCACTTAATTTAAACAAAATAGTTTCAGGGATCTTAAACCAAATCTTACCATTCATTAATACATATGCTATATCTGTATGTCCTAATCCAACAGCTAGTGCCCCCATAGCACCAGAAGTATTAGTATGAGAATCTCCACCGACATACAACTCCCCCGGAAGGATTAATCCTTCTTCATGTGACAGAGTGTGACAGATCCCGTATTGTCCTAAGCCATATTTATAATGCTTCTTGACATTAAATTTCTTGGACCACTTAGATAACAAAGAAATGTTATTAGCAGAAACTTTATCCGAAGCAGGTACAAAATGATCTTCACTGATCCACACTTTTTCAGGATCATAAAGTTTTTCGAGTTTTATACCTTTATTCTCCCATAGTTCGAACACCTTGATAACTCCAGGACCAGACACGTCATGAATCATAACCTTATCGATATTAGCTATTACAACATCATCAGGGGAAACTTTCGTTCTATTTGATGCCTTTGCTAATATTTTTTCAGTAATATTCATTCCCATAATATATTTATATAAAATTATTTTTCTGGGAATTAAAACTTTCTAAAAAGATAAAAATCAAACTAGAGTAATTATTTTAGGAAAAATGATCCAACTTTTCCCAATCAAAATCAAGATAAAAAAACAAATATTCGATCTAACTCAGGCAATTTCTTCAAGTGGATTTGTTTTTAAGGAAAATGATATAATAGTCATTTCAAGCAAATTTGTATCTATTAGCGAAGGTTCTTTTGTAGACCTAGCAAGTGTGAAAGAAAGCTTGGAAGCAAAAATCCTTGCCAAAAAATATTATATGGATCCAAAAGTAGTAGAGATAGTTTTAAGAGAATCGGATGTTGTATTTGGTGGATTACCAGGATTTTTACTTTCTATTAAAAATGGCGTTCTTGCTCCTAACGCAGGTTTAGATAAATCCAATGCTCCTGAAAACAATATAATTTGTTTACCAGACGATCCTTTTTTTTCAGCAGAAAAAGTTAGAATGCATTTTATTATAAAATATGGACTGAAAATAGGAGTTGTGATATCAGATAGTAGATTAATGCCAACTAGAATTGGAACTATTGGTGTTGCTGTAGGATGTGCTGGAATTGAACCAGTTGAAGATTTGCGAGGTAGTCAAGACCTCTACGGCAATATCATGAAGTACACCTTAAAAGCAAATGCAGATGCTTTGGCAACTATGGGGACATTTGTAATGGGAGAAACTGATGAATCAGTACCTGTTGTGGTAATTAGAGGGACTAACATCCCAATGACAGATCGATCGTTAACATGGAAGGATCTATCGATAAACTATAATAATGATATCTATTTGAGAGGCATAGATTCGTAAGTAAATAAGGTTCATTAACACAGCATTTTAATATAACTACGATCTCAAAATTCAAATACTAGATGTCCGAGTTCCTTACCAGTTACCCTCGTAAGATAGGAATCTTAAAGGGATTACAAGACTCGATAAAGTTAGAAGACATACAATTGGATCATTTAAGTTTGATGGTAAGAATCAAAAAAGACGAAATAATAAACACGTTAATTGAAGAAGGCTTTAAAAAAGTCAAATTTGAGAATAAAAAGCCTGGCCAGATAGGGCATGGATTTGCAAAAAAATTAAAAAAACCTTGGGAAATGCATATTCGATTGCTAGAAATAAACCAAGGTTTGATAGCACTCCAGGGAGAGGTAGAAATATCAAGAAAATATATTCAACATATAAGATCCGTACGATGTCCGGTTGTCTATGAGATAGAATCAATATTGCAAAAACATAAAATTGAATATAAAATATGGAATTCAAAGGTTAGGGATTACATAACCCATGTTATCGATAACCACAATATTACTCTCAATTCTCCAAAATTACCTGCAATGCCCTGGCTTTTAATGATATTTTCAGGATGCGTAATTGCAACAATGCATCTATTAAAATTTTTAACAATTTTTTAGATAACATTTTTTATTCTTTTTTCACAATATATCTTATAAAAAATGGGAATTCCAGAAAAAATCAAAGCAATAGAAGATGAAATACACAAAACACAGATCAACAAAGCAACGGAGTTCCACATAGGAGTCTTAAAAGCAAAAATTGCAAAATTAAAAAAAGAACAGGAGGAGAACAAACACGGAAAGACTGTTTCTGGCGGTAGGGGAAGTAGTGGATATGATGTTAAAAAAGAGGGAGATGCTACTGTGGTATTGATAGGCTTTCCAAGTGTTGGAAAATCAACGCTTTTAAACAGTCTAACAAATGCAAATTCGCAAACTGGTTCTTATCAATTTACAACTTTAACAGCAGTACCAGGAATGATGAACTATAGGGGAGCAAAAATACAGATAATTGATTTACCTGGTATAATAAAAGGTGCCGCATCAGGAAAAGGAATGGGAAAAAAGGTTCTATCTATTGCAAGAAATGCCGACCTAGTACTCATTATTGTAGATGTTTTTCAACCTAACCACTATGATATCCTTGTAAGAGAGTTATCTGAAATAGGTATAAAAGTGAATAAAAATCCACCAAACGTAAAAATCGCCAGGACTGAAAAAGGGGGTATTTCTGTAAGTCTTGAATCTACATCGCAAGTATCTGAATCATTAGTACGTGAAATGTGCAAGATTTATGGAATTCATAACGGAAGAATAACTATAAAAGAGAAAAATTTAACAATTGATGATTTAATTGATGCATTGATAGGTAATCGTGTATATCCTCAATGTATAGTAGTTATAAATAAAATAGACCTAATTGATAGTAAAAACCTAAATAAAATACTAAAAAACTTTTCAAATAACAGTATTCCTGTCTCTGCCAATTCAGAAATTAACATTGAACTAGTAAAGGAATCCATTTTCGAAAACCTAGGATTTATTAGGATATATATGAAACCCAAGGGCGCCGCAACCGATTATGAAGAACCAATGATAGTAAGAGAGGGAACAAAGGTTAGGGATATATGCCTTCAGTTACATCGTAATATGCTTAGAGACTTTAAATTTGCATTAGTATGGGGAAACAGTGTAAAATTTGGAGGCCAAAAAGTCGGGTTAGACCATGTATTATTGGATAATGATGTATTAACCATTGTCAAGAAAATTAATGCTTTGTAGGATGTAAACTTACCTTTCATACCTAGAAAAGTGATAGTTATTTATTTTCATTATCTTTATCTTTATTAGAATTATTTATGTTGTTTTCATTGTTATCAATCTCTTCATTTTCATTATTTTTTTTCTTTCTTAGATTTGTATAGATGAGAGCTCCTATTATTCCAGCGATTATTATATAGTTAACAGGAGGATTGATGTATTTCAAAAATAGGCCGATTTTAGGAATGACGAAATATACACTTCCTATGTAATCTTTTTCCCTGATTGGAAAATCTGTTCCTGGGATAATGCCATTATTGGCATCTCCTTTTGTAACAATTATTTTTTCACCAAATCTGTCTGTGATATCAATTATTCGATGAACTATTACCCTATCTGCGCCATCAGGTCTATCAAATACGATGATATCCCCTATTTTCAAATTGTCAAATGAGTTTCCATCTTTTACTACAAGTATGTCTCCTACATTTAAAACAGGAATCATGCTGCCACTTGAGACAACGTAAAATGGATTCTCAACATTAAAGTAAACCTTTATAGCAAACCAAAATATTGCAACTCCTATCACAACTATGACAATGTCTTTGATGTAACTATATCTCTTATCGCGTTTTCCTAGCAATTTCAATTACCTACGATTTATTAGTTACATAAACCTTTAGAAAAAATCTTATATACGGGCAGCTCAGTCAAATGCCTTTCTTACATCTCTATTATTCAATATTAACTCTGATTCTTCACTGCTGCCAGTATTCTTGATTATGTCGTGTGTATTAAAATAATCGTTAACTGCGTCATTTGCAACTTTATCTACAAAAAAATTTTTTTCTCGAGGAATAAACATATAGGCGATATTTTGAAACTTATTTTCAAGATTGATTATTTGACGCATTAATATTCTCAATTCCTTTTTCCTTAATCTTGTTTTTGATTTTCTTTCTCTTACTACTTGTAAACAATCAGAAAAAATCGTAATGTTCTTTTTATCAAATTTAAGACATATTTCTAGGGCTCTTTTTAAAGCTATGTATTCTGATTCGATATTAGTAAGAATCCCTACATATTCTCCATAGATTAAAATCAGTTTATTTTTTTGATGAATAGTAATACCTATTCCAGAAGCTCCTGGATTTCCCCTGGAAACCCCATCTATGTGGATATAGATCAAAATGTTCCTTCAAATTCTTTTATCTCTTTTATATCTTGCTCATTAAAAATTAAGTATTAAATTTTAACTAATTTCTAAAAAGGGTTTATAATTTTGAACCAAATCGTTCAACGGAAAACGTTTACCTCCAACAATCTTTATCTCGATTTTTATAGTTTTATTGTTATGAATCTCGATTATATTATATGAGTTGTCAAAAAAACCCCTATACCTATCAGAAGTTGCAGTCCCTGCGTAAGCTATTTCCAACGAGCCTAAATTCCATATCCAAGGTCGATGCTTGTGGCCACAAAGAACCAGGTTAACTTTAGAGGTAAGACATGATCTTAAGGTATCACCAGCATCATACACTATTACTTTGTCTGTTCCTGTATCAGGGATACTTATCAAATGGTGATGCATGGCTACTACTTTTATTTTATCATGAATTTTAAACAGACTTTTTTCCATCCATAAATTTTGTCTATACCCTACCTCGCCTTCATCTCTATCTGGTCGAGCTGTGTTTAATGTCAAAATAACAATATCATCGAATTCATGTATTTGATTCCTTACTGGAAAGAATTTTTTGAACAATAAATATCCAGTGTGTCTGTAGTCATGATTACCAGGAAGTATTATTTTGTTGGAACAATTTAATTTCTCTATCCTATTTTTCGCTGTTTCATATTGACTCAGTAAGCCTTCATCAGTCAAATCCCCTGTTATTATGATACAATCTGGGTTAATTGCAGAGTTTAATTCTTCTGTCAGTAAATCAAAAACTTCTTTTTTGAAATGATGTCCAATATGCAAATCAGAAATCTGAACTATTCTCATACATGATATTTTTCGATGTTATTCTTATTAAATAATACCTGGTCCACAATCCTAATATTATAATTAAAAGTCGGAATATTAAAATCATTAAAAAATAAAGATAGAAAGACTCTAATACTTAGATTCAAAGAAAATAAGATACATAATGCCAAAAAGACGGTTCAAGCCACTAAAACCTTCAAAGAAAGTTACCAAAAAACAACTTTTAATCCCACCGGTAATGATCGGTGTTGCTACCCTAGCTGGCATTATAATAATGCAATTTTCTCCCCCTCCACCTATTTTAGACATATGCCTGAAGGCACACGATAGGGATACGTTTAATTTATATCCAGTTGTTCAAATTTTTGTAGATGGAAAGCAGAAACTATTACCAGATACGGTTGGAAGAGAAATGAAAGAAGAAAGAGAATGTCTGCATATAATTCATACTGATGAAATCGGTGAACATCTGCATGTACAATATATTAGACCAATTCGACTTTCAATGGATGACTTTATGAATATTTACTCTAAAGATAATAAAACAATTACAGTTGTCGATAATAACACAAAGGCATTAACCGAAGAAATTTTAAATCTAGATCAATATGACATCCAATATTCATATTATTCTGAAAATAACGAATTCACAAAAGTTTCAAATTCTACATTGATGCCTCCATTTACTAAGGATATGGTCGTTAAAATGGAGTTAAAATCCAAATAAAATATAAAGAGATCACTTTTAGAAAATTTTGAATATTTGTGAGTAAAAAGGCCGTAGTGATAAAAGGGGACGGGACAGGACCAGAATTAGTTTCTGCCATGATGAAAGTTTTAACGGATTGTAATACTTCTATCGAAATGATTCCAGTAGAAGCAGGTTCAGAATATTGGGAAAAAAATAAAACGAATTCCTATATCTCTGATGAAGTTTGGACTATGCTTTCTCAAAGTGATGCTTGCTTTAAAGGTCCTACAACTACAATTCCTATTCCACAGGCACCTAGAAGTGTCGCTGTTAGCATTCGACAAAGATTTGAATTATATGCAAATATTAGGCCAATTAAAACCTATAAAATATCAAAATTAAAACTGGACTTTGTTTGTGTAAGAGAAGCTACAGAAGGACTTTATGCAGGTATAGAGTTCAAAACAAGTGATGATTCTGCTGTGGCGATAAGAAAAATTACAAGAAAAGGATGTGAGAGGGTGGCAAAAAAAGCATTTCAACTTGCTAATGATCGAGGATTTAAAAAATTATTTGCTATAACTAAACGTAATATTCTCAAAGAAACTGATGGAATATTTATGTCTAGTGTTGAAAAATTTCAACGTGAATTTAACTCAATAAACGTAGAAGAATATTATATAGATAATGTAACTCAACAATTGGTAAAGAATCCAGAACGTTTTAATGATAGCGTTCTACTAAGCACTAACTTATTTATGGATATTATTTCAGAATGTGCATCAGGAAATGTAGGTTCTATAGGAAATGTGTATTCTGGGAACTATGGGGATAATTTTGCTATGTTTGAACCAGCTCATGGAAGTGCCCCAAAGTATGCAGGACAAGATAAAGTGAATCCTGTTGCAACTATTTGCTCTGGCGCTTGGATGGTAGAATTTTTAGGCGAAAAAGATATTTCAAAAGCTATATTTGACGCAACTGAAGATGTAATTAATGAAAATAAATATGTAACGTATGATTTAGGGGGTAATGCCTCGCTCTCCAAAATGACAGAAGAAATTTCTAAAAAAGCTTCGAAATTTCTTAAAAAATAAATAAGAATTTTTTCATGATTTAAATTTGAGTTCGTATACATAAAGAGTTTCAAAAAATATTTTTTTTGTATTGATTATTTTTTTCTCTAAATTTTTATAAGAAATGAAATTTTCAAGAGATTCTAAATTAGCCAGTGAGGAACATACTATAATTATTTTACCATTCATTTTCAGGAGGGGTATTGAATCTTCTATAAAACGGCAAGTTAATTCAATCCCTTCTTTTCCCCCATAAATAGTTCTATCTTGAATATCATATATATCCTCATTAGGAAGATATGGTGGATTACTGACAATTAAATCAAATTTTCCACATATTGCCGAAACTACATCACAACATATCCAGTGTATTTTGGATATGTTTTTTTTACAAGATTTTATAGATTCTATTTCAACATCCGTACCGACCACAAAACTAAAATTTTCTATTAATTTACGACAAATTCCTCCTGAACCAACACCTATTTCCAAAACAGATGAACCAGAATATTCGCTAATCGAATCTATTAATAATAATGTGTCCTCACACTGGTCATACATGGAATTCTACATTTGCCCAGTTAGCGTTTTGGCTAATAGTATTATGTTTTTAGGTTCAAGATCCTTTATTTTTGTATTCTCAAAATTAAAATCTAACTTTTTTTTTTGAATTTTTCTTACTCTTTTATTTCTAAAAGAAAAAATATAATGTATAGCAGCGATTAATTCTTTTGAAATAGGATCGCCTTTTGTATTTAATTTTATCACTATAGATTCTACAGAAGGTTGCGGATTAAAGCATGTTTTAGCTACAGAAAGAATCTGTTGGATATCAAAACAATACTGAGTTATTGCTGAAATTGCTCGATAATTTCTACTTGTAGGTTTTGATTGAATTTTGTCAGCAAATTCTCTTTGAACTAGTATTATGGCACGATTAAATTTTTGAGTTGCTAACCAAGAGAAAATATCTCTACTTCTGGAATATGGGATATTTGAAATAAAAATATCAAAATCCATAGGTTTATTGTATTTTAGAATATCATGGTTTATTAGTTCTAAATTTTCATAACATATGCTTTTTATCAGCAATTTTCGGTACAATCGATTATCTATTTCAAATGATTGTACATGTTTACCTTTTTTACAAAGATCGAATGTAATTTCCCCTTTACCAGGTCCCATCTCACATATGCGTTCATTTGAATTTATGTTAGCATAATCTATGATTTTTGTTATGATTCTTTTATCTATTAAATGGTGCTGACCTAAAGATTTGACATAATTCATTTTCTCACAAAGAGATTCATTCTAGCTTCACCTGAAATTTCATCTACTATTCTTTTGGCAATAAGCTTTTGTAATTCTTTTATCCCAGTCCTTTCCTGTAAATCCTTGAAACTGTCAAATTTTTTTTTCTCTCTTTCAATGATTATGCTTTTTGTATATGTCTTTCCTATCCCAGGAATTAACTCCAAAGCATGTATTCTTGGAGTAATTGGTTGAGCACTATTCATATAATCTACAAATCTCTTTTCATTGGTAACTATTATTTTTTCAATAACTAATGGAATTTCATTTTTTGAGGTTTGAGTGATATCTTTAAAATTAAGCCTTCCTAAAACACTAATTATTTTTTCTCTTCCATCTCTTCCAATGTATACTCGTTCCCCTATATCAAATCTTTTAGTCGGATCGCCTAATAGTTCTAATAGCGTTAGTCTTTCTTCACCTACAGCCTGTATAATTACCCCTTCTCTTTTTTTTACTGTGAATGATTTCCCACTTATTGTGAAATCTATAATATACGCAAATTCCTCATATTTTCGGTGAAAATGAAGTCCATCAACATTGCCAAACTCATTAGATCTAGACCTATGATAATAGTTTGGCTCTGACACTATTAATCATCCTGTGCCTAACTATCTTGCTTATCTTTATTAATTATTTCTAACATTTTGTTCAAAGTATCAGTCAAAATAAGTTTTTTCCATCCGAATGTAAAAGATCTCAATTCTTCAATAGAAGTCGGCATAGAATTGGTTATTTCTACAGCCTCTTCTTCTTTTAAATCGCATTTCTCTACCAATTCTTTAATAATAGACCTAGACATGTCAGGGGATGTTTTTGCAAATTTATTCACATAATCAAAAGTCCATCTTTGAATCTGATCCATCTTCTCTAATTCTGTATTTTCGAGAATTTTCTTTACTTCGCTTATAGAAATTACTTCTTTTTTTAAGATTTCCAAATAAATTTCATCTCTATTTTAGTAATTTAATATGATTTCTTTTGGTGTGCAGAATTTTTTCTTTGTTACCTATTACAACCGAAACTTTTATTATTCTTTTACCAATTTCTAAAATGCTTCCGATTTTTCCATTAAACCTTCTATGAGGCATCGTTTTATGTTCACTAGGATCTATATGTATTATGACTTTATCCCCAACGCTATAATTTATTAATAAATAAGAAATACCTCGCAGTATGTTATTTTTTGTTAAAACAGATCTTGATTTTCTTTTACTTCCATGTGAACGTGGCATAAAGTTTTTAAATTAATTCCATAATTTAACATTAACTATTATTTTTCATATAGGATCAGTTATTCCTTTTTCACCTAATGAAAAAAGAGCCTCTATTTCTGCATGATAAGGACTATCTACGATCCTTGCTATTCTATTTTTACCAGCTTTTTTAAGATATACTCTATATGTACTGGCATGAGCAATTACATTTCCCCCTGTTGGTCGATAAGGATCACCAAACACTATATCTGGAGTGGATTGAATTTGATTTGTTATTATAATAGCAATATTGTATATCTCTGCAATTCGTATAAGCATGTGCATTAATTTGTTTAATCTTTGTTGGCGTTCGGAAAGCGTTCCTCGGCCTAAAAACTCAGCCCTGAAATGAGAAATAGCTGAATCTAGAAGTACTAATTTTATATTGTTATTTTCTATTATTTTCCCAAGTTCCTGGATAACAAGTTCTTGATGAGAGCTATTGAAGACTTTTGCTACAATTATATTTTCTAAGGAATTTATATATTCGATATTCCTAGCTTTTGATATCGATACAATTCTCTCAGGTCTGAAGGTATTTTCAGTGTCCACATAAATTGCTTTTCCTTCTAGTCCTCCATCTTTCTTGCTTTGTTGAACTAAAATTGCAGTTGTATGACATATCTGAGTCTTTCCAGAACCGAATTCACCATATATTTCTGTGATGGATCCAGTTTCTATCCCTCCTCCTAATAACTCATCTAAACATCTTGAACCTGTTGAAATTCTGGCAATACTCTGTCTTTTATTATATAATTCCGTTGCAGTGATAAAGGATTTCTCTAAAGCTCCTAATTCTTCTAGCTTTATACGTGCTTTATTACAGAGTTCAACTGCTTTTTCGATACTTAATCCGGTTATCTCAGAAATATTATAAGGTCCTCTTACAACGAGATCTTTCACAGATCCTACTCCGGCATTTGTAAGATTTACCTTTGTGGCAGGACCAATTTCCTCAATAGAATCAAGGTTCAAATTTTTATTTTGAATTATTTTTATCAACTGTAATCATTTTTTGAATTATTATATGTATTATAACAAATATTCTTTATTCTTTGGATTAATAATTTTTCTGTTTCTATCTTTTGTTGAAATAATTTAAATATTGTAATCAATATTGTTTTTTCTACCCGGTGTAATAATTGATAGTCGACCTAAACCTGACTGGCAAAAAAGTATTAGTAATCGGTGGTGGAACCGAGGGTTCAAGAAAAGTACGTGGTTTATTAGGTCAAAATTGTAAAATAACTGTTATTTGTGAACAATTAAACTCGAATTTACGTGAGTTATTTGAAAATGGTAAAATTGAATTGATAAAACAAAGGATAACCGATACTAGTATCTTAGATAGTTATCATGATGTATATCTTATTTTAGCTGCTACTGATGATAAAATCCTAAACCGAAAGATTGTTGAAAAGGGTAAGATGTTTAGAGCTTTCGTATACGCAGCTGATGATCCAGAAGTTAGTGATTTTTCCTATGCCTCTATTATCAATATTGAAAATACTATGCAAGTAGCGATATCCACATATGGCAAAAGTCCTATAATGGCCAGAAAACTTCGCATTAAGGCAGAACGTATTTTAAGAAGAACAATTAAGCAAACAGACATAGATAACACTAGACTACAGGAATTTGCTAGGATAGAAGCCAGACCTATAATACCTACAGTACGCGAACGAAAGAAATTCTTATATTCTTTGATTAAAAATGAGGACATTCAAGAGCTCATTAGAAATAACAAAACTGAGGAAGCAAAGAAATTTGCATTAGAATTACTTAATAAATGGAGCGATCCGAAAAAAACATGACACTGGTAAGTAAATTAGTAGATATAATCAATTTTCGTATTACTTACAAAAAAGCTCCTATACATTTACTCGAGAAATTTTCATTTAAAGATGTATTTACCACTTATCATTACCTTCTAGAAAATTTCAATATTAAAGAATGTTTGATTCTCCAAACATGCAATAGAGTGGAGATTTTTATAATCCCTGATAAACATATTGAAATCGAAGAAATTGTGAATTTTTGGGCAAAGCATTCAGGATTATCAACAGAAAAATTTTCAGAAATAATAATTATAGAAAGAGGAGAAGATGTAATTAGACATCTTCTCAAGTTAGTATCAGGATTAGATTCTTTGGTGTTGGGGGAAGATCAAATTCTAGGGCAAGTTAGAAGAACATACGAGTTGTCAAAATCCCATCGATATGTTGGTAATGTCCTTTCAACCATTTTTGAAAAGTCCATCAAAGTTGGAAGTAAAGTAAGATATCTTACTGGAATAAATAAAGGAAGAGTTTCTGTTGGTTCCGTTGCTGTGAACTTAGCCGAAGAAAATCTTGAAAAACTACAGAATAAAAAAATTTTATTAATAGGATCCGGAGAAGGTGCTAGTTTGATTGCAAAGGCTTTAAAACAAAGAGGAATTTCCTACATGAATACTAGCAGGACTTTCGAAAGGGCGAAATCTTTTGCACAAGCTATGGGCGGAAATCCGATACGTTTTGAAGATATTCTTCCATCGTTAGGAAAAATGGATCTGATTTTTGTGAGTACTATCGCTCCTTATTATTTACTAACATATGATCGAATAAAAAAAGCCGCCGAATCAAGAAATGATCCAATGTTGATTTTTGATTTATCTAATCCACGTACAGTAGATGAAAATTGCTCAACAATACCTAATATTGATTTATTTAATATGGACCAAATAGGGAATATCGTAAAAAGAAATATCAAATATAGAACTGAGGAAATTCAATCAGCAGAATTTATTATAGAAGATGAACTAAAAAACATTGAATCTTTACTGAAGAAAAAGGAGGCAGATCCTGTGGTGGTATCAGTATTTCGAGATGTAGATAAGATAAGGGAGAGAGAGCTGAAGAAAGCCTTGTCGATTTTGGGATCAAATCTTAATGCTACCGAAATAAAAATTATCGAACAATTTTCTCATGCACTTTTAGAAGGTATTATTTCAACTCCTATGAATAATTTACGTGCCCAAATTCAAAGCGAAAATAACGATGCCCAAGAAATTATGAGAATCGCTGCAAAACTGTTTAATTACGATAATGAAACCTCAAATTAAACCAAAGAAAGATATATCTTATGGCTCTGGATTTCCTCATGTACGCCTGCGTAGATTAAGAAAAAATCAGGCTATACGAGACCTATTCCAGGAAACTAGAATTTTTCCATCCGACTTTATTTACCCAATATTTGTAGAGGATCAGATAAGAGAACCAAAGAAAATTGGTACAATGGAAGAGATTAAAAGATTACCACTATCGAGAATCATAAATGAAATCGAGTCACTTTTACAAACAGGTTTAAAATCGATAATTTTGTTTGGAGTTTCCTCTCAGAAAGATGAATATGCATCGTCTGCATATAGTCAAAAAGGAATAGTTCAAAAAGCTATTAAGGAGATACGCAGTAATTTTGGCGAGAAAATAGTAATAATAACTGACGTATGTATGTGTCAATATACCACCCATGGACATTGTGGAATAGTTAAAAATAAAATCATTGACAATGATTTAAGTAATCACGTATTATCAAAAATTGCTGAAAGCCATGCATTAGCTGGCGCAGATATAGTAGCTCCATCGGCCATGATGGATGGTCAAATTTCCTTTATTAGAGATTGGCTTGATATTAAAGGATATTCTGATACCTTAATACTATCTTACTCAGCAAAGTTCGCTTCTCCGCTATACAATCCTTTCAGAGATTTTGCAGATTCTACTCCAAAGTTCGGAGACAGGAAAACATATCAAATGCCATTTACTAATATTAATGAAGCAATCCGCGAGATTGATTCAGATATTAGTGAAGGTGCAGATATGATTATGATTAAACCTGCTATTCCATATTTGGACTTAATTAATCAAGTACGGGATTTCATTAGGCTTCCTATATGTGCATATAGTGTTTCAGGAGAATATGCTTTAATCAAGGCAGCTTCTGAACAAGGCTGGATAAATGAAACTGAAGTTATGGTAGAATTTCTAACTTCAATTAAAAGAGCAGGCGCAGATATGATTATCACCTATTATGCCAAAAAAATTGCGAGTTTACTTAAAAATGAGTTATTTTATAAGGAGAATTAAATCAAATTAAATATTGATTGAAATTAGATAATTCTAGTGACCTATTTAACAAATCTGTAAAGGTAATTCCAGGGGGTGTAAATAGTCCTGTGAGGTTTTACAAACCATTTCCTTTCTTTATTCAGTCAGGCTACGGAAGTAGTATAGTAACTGTAGACCACGAAACCCTTTTAGATTATTGTATGGGTTACGGATCTCTTATTCTAGGACACTCTTATTCTGATATAGTCAATGTTATTCAAAATTGTTTAGATGAAGGTACTATGTTTTGTATTCCAACAGAACGAGAAGTACATCTGGCAGAAATCTTGACTCAGATTATTCCCTGTGCTGAAAAAGTGAGGATTGTAAACACTGGATCTGAAGCAACAATGACAGCAATTAGACTTTCTAGGGCATATACGAAGAAGAAAAAAATAATAAAATTCGACGGGGGTTATCACGGTGCCTATGATTATGTTCTAGTAAAGGCAGGTTCCGGTTCAGCATATATTCCTTCATCAGAAGGATCATTGGATGAAATTTCGCGACAGACTGTAGTGGTAAAATATAATGATTTAGAAGATCTCGAAAACGCTATTAAAAGGGAAGGAAATGACATTAGCTGCCTAATAATAGAACCTGTTCTGGGAAACTATGGTCTAATTTTGCCTGAAAAAGATTATTTGAATCGTATCAGACAAATAACCAAACAACACAATATAGTTTTAATTTTTGATGAAGTAATAACAGGATTTAGGTTGTCTTTGGGAGGTGGAAGTGAGTTCTTTGGTATAAAACCAGATCTGGCTACATTTTCTAAAGCCATGGGAAATGGATTTCCTGTTGCTGCGATTTGTGGCAAAGATGAAATCATGGATTTATTATCTCCAGTAGGACATGTTTATCAGGCCAGTACGTATGCTGGGAATCCTGTTTCTGTTTCTGCAGCTATAGCTACAATAGACACACTTAAAACCAAACAAAATATAATTTATCCAAAATTAGCGCGATTGTGTGATACCCTAGTTACCGGGATAAAAGATAATGTATCTAAATTTAATCAATTATTTACTATAAATTCTATAGGTTCATTATTTCAAATATTTTTTAGTAGTGAAAGAATAAATTCTCCATTAGATGTAAGAAATTCCGATCAAAAAAAATTTGATCAACTTTTCTTGAATCTTCTAAATTCTAATATATTTATACCTCCTTCTCAGTTTGAATCTTGCTTTATTTCATATTCTCACACTGATGAAAATATCGAAAGAACTATTGAGGTTTATTCAGATTCGTTGATAAAAATTATGAAGGAAAAATGAAATTAATTAAAGTAGGAACTCGTGGTAGTAGATTGGCTATTGCGCAGACACAAATAATTTTAGATCAATTATCAAAATTTTATCCAGATGTCAAATATGAAATTGTAAAAATTGTAACTAGTGGAGATTTAGATAAACAACACCCTTTATTTTCAATGGACCGAAAAGGAATATTTGAAAAGGAACTAGATGAATCTGTTCTAAATAATAAAGTAGATTTTGCTATTCATAGTATCAAGGATGTTCCTACAAATATTCATACAAACCTTACAATTTCAACTATTCCAAAACGAGAGTCTATAAAAGATGTATTGATAAGTAAAAAAAAAATGAAGTTAAATAACCTTCCTCAAGGATCTGTAGTAGGGACTAGTAGTCTTCGCCGAGCAATACAACTAGTTCTTCTTAGGAAGGACTTGAAAGTCAAACCAATCAGAGGAAATATCGACACAAGAATAGAAAAAATTTCTAAAGGAGAATATGATGCAATTATCCTTGCAGAAGCAGGATTGAAAAGATTAGCAAAAACAGATGTTGTTAGTCAAGTACTTGGTCTGAATGAATTTTTACCAGCTCCAGGACAAGGTGCACTAGCAATTGTATGTAAGAAAACTAATAAGAATTTAATTAAATTTTTGAGCGTACTTGAACATGAACCATCTCGTAAATCAATAGAGGTAGAAAGAATGTTTATTTCAAAAATAGGCGGAGGTTGTAGATTTCCTATAGGTGCATATGCTATCTCTTCAAAACAAAATAATAACATAAAATTTTTTGCAAAAGTGTTTTCCGCAGATGGATCTACTCAATTATTTTTTAATTTTGATGGTAAATATAATTCACCAAAAAGTTTGGGTACAAGGGCTGCAAAATACTTTGTAAAAAAGGGAGCAATTAAACTAGCACAAGGATGGGATCAAGCTGTAATTGAGTGGAACAAAAAAGTTAACTAAAGGGACTGTCTTTATTTGCGGATCAGGACCAGGTGATCCAAAATTGATAACAGTGCGTTGCAAGGAATTAATAGAAAAATGTGATGTTATTTTGTATGATCGATTAGTTGGTAACGAGATCCTAAAATTGATACCAGAACATACACTTAAAGTTTATGTTGGACGTGCTTCAGGAGATCCGACTACTAATCAAGATAATACCAATAAAATAATGCTCAATTATGCACTTGAAGGCAAACAAGTCCTAAGATTAAAAGGCGGGGATCCTTTTATTTTCGGCCGAGGAGGTGAAGAAGCAGAATTCTTAACTGAATATAAGATTCCTTTTGAAATTGTTCCAGGAATTTCTTCTGCGATAGGATCAGCTATTTATGCTGGGATTCCTCTAACCCACAGAAAATTTTCTTCTTCAGTAGCTATTGTAACAGGACACGAAGATCCTCTAAAAGGAGAAAAAAGTGTCAAATGGGATAAATTGGCTACTGCTGTTGATACTATAGTAATATTGATGGGAATAGAAAACATTTCGAAAATAATTGATAGATTAATAAATCATGGATTAAATGAGGAAACAGATATCGCTATCATAGAAAGAGGAACACTTCCGGATCAAAAAATTATTGTAGGAAAATTATCAAACATAATACAAAAAATGGATAAATACTCTATCAAACCACCTGCGATTATCCTGATAGGAGATGTTGTCTCTTTATCCCAAAAGTTAAGATGGACTTAAGGATATATGACATCAAAACAATACAAGTTCATTGGAATAACACAAGCGGGAGAGATATCTAGGAATTTTCCCGATCTATTATTGACAAATATGTTCAAGTTAATAAGACTTAAAACTACTGAAATAGTTCCTGTTGAAGATAATATAATAGATGATATTTTAAAACTATCTTTTGGCAATAATGATTATTTTATTTTTTTAAGTATTAATGCAGTAAAGATTTTTATTGATTTTGCAAAGAAATCCACAAGATTCGATGATATTATATATATTCTTAATAATAGGGTAAAGGTTGTTGCAATTGGTGTCTCGACCAGTAATATTCTAGAAAAAAATGGTATCGCAGTAAGCTACATACCCAAAATATCGTCATCTCAAGGGATTGTCGAAATATTTCAAAGAATAGCAAAAAAACAATCTAAAATTATTATACCTAGGAGTTCTCTAGCTGATGGATATCTTAAAGATGCTCTTTCTAAATTGGGATACCAAGTTTACGAGTTTTATTTGTATCAGGTAAGAATTGCAGAGATAGACGATCAATGGATTGAATTTTTGAGCTTATTAAGATGTGACAATATTGATTTCCTTATTTTTACTAGTCCTTCAAATGTGAGATCTTTTTTTGAAATTTTAGAAAAGACATCTTCTGATTTGATAAGTAATGTTTCCAACATAGGCTTAGTTATATCAATTGGTCCTAAAACAAGTAAGGAATTAAAACGCTATAATCTTTATTTCGCTGAAGCGAAGATTCATTCATTACAAGGAATAGCAAGACTGATAAACTCTAAATCTTTCTGAATGGTATTATAATTTTACTAGTTTGCTTAATTCTTCTGCAACCCTTTCCCCCCTTTTCAATGATGGAAAAAATATATAAAGCATAACGCCGTTATTAAAATCATGACGATAGAAGAATTGAATATGGATTATAGTAAATATGATTTTAAGGACTCTACTGATTTATATGTATATCTAAGTAAAAAAGGTCTTACACGAGGAACTATAGAAGAAATAAGTAAAATAAAAAATGAACCACAATGGATGCTTGATTTTAGATTACGTTCTTATGATATTTTCATGAAAAAACCAATGCCACTATGGGGAGGAGATCTATCAAAAATAGATTTCCAAAATATTTACTACTATGCAAAGGCATCAGAAAAACAAAGTAAAAGTTGGGATGATGTTCCTGAATCTGTTAAAAATACCTTTGACAAGCTTGGTATTCCTGAAGCCGAAAAAAAATTTCTTGCTGGTGTTGGTGCACAGTATGAATCTGAAGTAGTATACCATAACTTACATGAAGATTTAGCTAAACAAGGAGTTGTCTTTTTAGATACTGATAGTGCTGTAAAGGAACATCCAGATCTGCTCAGAAAGTATTTTGGAAAAATTATCCCACCTGAGGATAATAAATTTGCCGCATTAAATAGCGCTGTTTGGTCAGGAGGTTCATTTATCTATATTCCACCAAATGTAAAAGTTGAATTACCTCTTCAGGCATATTTCAGAATTAACGCAGAAAATATAGGTCAGTTTGAACGTACGTTGATAATAGCTGACGAAGGTTCTGAAGTGCATTATATCGAGGGTTGTACTGCTCCTGTCTATACTACTGAATCCTTACATTCAGCTGTTGTTGAATTAATTGCTAAAAAAGGTGCCAAAATAAGATACACTACCATCCAAAATTGGAGCAAAGATGTTTATAATTTGGTAACAAAAAGAGCATACGCTTACGAAAATGCCAAAGTAGAATGGATCGATGGAAATCTTGGAAGCAAATTAACAATGAAATATCCTGGTGTATATATGCTAGGTAGAAATGCTCATGCCGAAGTAATATCAATTGCTTTTGCTGGTCCAGATCAACATCAAGATGCAGGAGCAAAAGCTGTACATCTTGCACCAGATACAACATCAAGAATCACCAGTAAATCAGTAAGTAAACAATCAGGAAGAACAACATATAGAGGATTATTGCATGTAGCAAAAGGAGCTACTGGTGTAAAATCAAACGTAAGATGTGATGCTCTTTTGCTTGATGAGAATTCTCGAACAGATACTTATCCATATGTAGAAGTAAATGAAGATGATGCAACAATTTCTCATGAAGCTACAGTAGGAAAAATTGGTGAAGATCAAATATTTTATTTAATGAGTAGAGGCTTCTCAGAATCTGATGCACTATCTCTTATAGTTGGAGGATTCATGGAACCTTTTACAAAAGAATTACCCATGGAGTATGCAGTTGAACTTAATCGATTAGTTAAATTAGAAATGGAAGGCTCAGTTGGTTAACTAATCAATTAGTGATTTTCTAGCAGGTAATTATAATGTATAAACTATCTAATATAAAGGAAGATTATAGTCAGAATTTTGAGGAAATACAAGAACCCAAGTGGATGCATGATATTCGTAAAGAAGCTTTTCTGTCATATAACAAACTTCCATTTGAGGTTTCTCAGTTATACACAAAATATTCCAACGCTAATCATTTGAGGCCCGACCAAGTTTTACTTGATGAAGAGGATATAGATAATGAAATTGAGGAGTGGGATAATAGACTTGATGATTTATCAAAAGGACCTAGCGTATTATGTAAAAATTCGAAAATTGTCAAGACATTCTTGCCTGAGAGATTAAGCAAGGAAGGTGTTATTATAACCGATATCTCCGAAGCAATACAGAAATTTCCTGATCTGATCTATAATCATTTTATCAAAAATAAACTTGATTTTAATGAAGATAGATATCTTGCATTAACTTTAGCTGCTTTTCAAAATGGCTTTTTTGTATATGTTCCCAGGGAAGTTGTGATAGAAGATCCGGTAAAGATAATTAACAATCTCTCAAAATCTGGATCTTCATCTATTTCAAGAAATGTAGTGATAAGTGAACCATATTCCAAGTGTACCATAGTACAGGAATTATACTCACCAGAGATAAAAAACAAGGATGTCCAACAAACTTACTTTGAATTATTTGATTCATATGTTATGAATAATTCTCATTTAGAGGTCATTACTTTGCAATCATTGGATTATGATGCCGTAAACTTCTCAAATCGAAAGGCATTTGTTCATAACGATGCTAGAATGTCTTGGTCTTTAGGTTTATTCGGAACAAAACTTTCTAGGTATAAAATAGATAGTATAATGAAAGGACAAGGAGCATCCGCAGAAGATATGGAAATAATATTTGGAATAAATAATCAATCATTTGATATCACATCAAATTTAATACATTCAGCACCCAATACGAAAGGCAAAGTAATAGTAAAATCTGTAATGAAAGATACAGCTCAATCTCTATTTAAGGGTATGATTAAGATAAACAAGAATGCTAAATCCACAGAGTCGTATTTGGCAGGACATGCTATCCTGTTGGATAAAGGAGCAAAATCAGATGCAATTCCTGGACTCGAGATAGAATCAAATGAAGTAAAAGCAACTCATTCTGCATCAGTTTCACAGATAGATGATAAACAAATATTCTATTTAATGACCCGGGGACTATCTAAAGAATCTGCAAAAAGAGAAATCGTTGGAGGCTTTATTGAACCTATTTCAAGAAAAATGGATCCTATAATTCGTGCATGGATAAGTTACCTTATGGATAATAAATGGTCAGGAAAACCTTTGGTATTAAGAACAGATGAAGCTATGGAACAAATTCTTGAAGTCGAAAAAAGTAGATACCGAGAAGTCGAGGATATATTTGAAAAACATTATAAATATAGATAAGAAATCAATATATTCTTCGATAGAGGTTGATATAACATGTCATGGGTGAAGGTATGTAAGGATGAATCCTTGAAACCAGGGGAATTATTTGAATTTGATTATCAAGACAAAAAAATATTACTAGTAAAATTAGATAACAAAATTTACGCAAGTGATCGGATTTGTACACATGCGTATGCAGATCTAGTATCTGGAATCTTAAACGAAAAAGAAAAAACTGTAACTTGTCCTCTTCATATGTCTGTTTTTAATCTAGAAAATGGAATTCCTCAAAACTTACCAGCAGAAGAGCCATTAAAACTTTATGAGACGAAGATTTCAGATGGGGAAATATTATTACTAATTTAATATCTGTTTGTATTACAAAAACTATTAATTTTATCTATTGATTATATGTTTTATTGAAGATAGGAATTATAGGATTAGGGTTACTTGGTAATAGTATCAGCTTAAGGCTAATACATTGTGGATATAAAATAGGAGTGTATAATAGAACTTATTCGAAATCAGAATCATTAAGTGAAAGTGGAGCTATAGTTTATGAAAATCCTAAACAATTAGCTAACATGTCTAACATAATTATTTTATGTGTTACTAATTTTGAGGCAATTAATAATATATTATTTAACGAAAATGGCTTAGTTAATACTAATAACAAAACATTAATAATTTCTGATTTTAGTACAATAACCCCTAAACAAGGCGAATTTTTGTCTCAGAGATTGAAGGAATATGGAATTTCTTTTTTGAATACTCCTGTGATGGGAGGACCTACAGCTGCACTAAATGGAAATCTTATTCCCATTGTTTCAGGAGATAATTCTTCCTTCGAACGAATTAAACCAATACTTGAAAACCTAGGTAATCAAATCTATTATTTGGGGGATCAACCTGGCACTGCTAATGCAATTAAACTATCATTAAACCTAAATATAGCCATAATAGCCGCTGCGCTTTCAGAGGGATTAGTTTTAGCCTCAAAATTTGACTTAGATCCAAGTATATATTTAAAAATTTTAAATTCTACTTATTTTAAAACAAACACTAGTGAAAAGAAAGGCGATAAAATGATAAATGATGAGTATCCTCCATCTTTTTATCTCAGAAATATGAAAAAAGATCTTAGTTTAGTCATCGAATCAGCAAGAGAGAAAGGAATTTCTCTTCCTTTAACAAATTCTGTTCTACAATTATTTGATTATGGTCAGAAAATTGGATTTGGCAATTTGGATTATACAGCAATTTATAAAGTGATGAAGAAATTAAATGGAATAAATTAACATCAATTTCACAGGATCTGATTCTAGTATGAACCGATTCATTTTTTATAATTTTGATAAATTAGATATACTATGATAAACATAGAGGTTTACTAAAAATATTTGTGGCCAAAAGGATGATATAAATTACGGAAATTATTATAAAAAAATTAATGAGATTCTATTCTGTTATCAATAGAATAAAATATACTTAAATTATTATTTCTAATTTTAAAAGAAATTATACAATAATGTTTGTATTTGTTACTAGTTAACTATGCTAATATTTAAATACTATGAAAATAAATTAAAAATATAAAATTCTTTACGATTTTTTAATTTATCATTCGATTAAGTTATTGTGTTTTATTATTAAAAACTAAGTGAACCAATTGGGTAATAGAATATGATTTGGAGAATATAAACAAATTCAGCAAATCATTATAGCATTTCTATTTGTTGTTAAATACTTTATTTTATGTCAGTTTTAACTTTTTAAATAAATTTAAAAGAGTTTTTATTTATTAATAATATCTTTAGAACGAAATTAATGTAAAATCAAAAAGCTCACTTTACGAAATTATTATAAAAAAGTTTTTGATATTCTTAAAAAGAAACCTGACTTAGCATTAGATAAACTTTTCTACTAATTTTATATCTGCAGTAATATTTTTTATTTTTTTTGTAAATATTATAGTTATTATATAGATTTATGTTCAACAAGATATATTATCTTATTAATAATTAGGTGATCAAAAAGAAAAAAGATAAAAGAAAAATTATGTTTAAATTATTCAATACCAAAACTGACAGCTGTTGCATTTACTTAAGTTAAAGCATTAACAAATCAACGAGAAACTACCAGATAATGTGCTCTGTTAATTTAAGATAATACTCACCTCTTTTTCTAACTCAAAATGATTATTGTTTGCTATAGTATCATTGTATATAGAAATAAAGAATTGTATCTAGTTATTAACATGAAATAAATTACATTCCTCTTGTCTACATGGATAGTAATCATCAAAACTTTCTATTCTGTCTTTCAAAAACTGGTTTACTCTTTCCATCAAACTTTTCTCTATTGAAGAATGCAAATAGTGTTTTAATCCAATTACGTCACAGGCTTCCTTATACCATGTACCACCATCTGTATAGATGGTATGTTTTCCATATTTTGATACAAGAGAACTGATAAAATTCTCTGCTACAAACATGTTTCTATCTTATGATATATAGATTCCAAGCACAGATCTCTGGACTGGTTCAATACATATCCATAACCAAAAATTCTGGTTACCAATCTGAACAATGGTTTCATCTATAATAAAAGCAGTTACTCTTTTTCTTTTGTGAATCTGACAAGAACCAAATCTTTGTATCAAATTCCAAACAGAAACATGACTTTGCTTTTCATCTCTAAATATTACTAATGCTTTAGATGTATTACTTAAACTCAAACCAAGAAAATCAAGATAAAGAGAATACATCACTATACATGTGGATGTTCTGTTTCTTTCAAATTTGATTTGATTCATATGATAGATAGAATGTTCTTAGCTATAGCTGTTTCTGATTAAATTAACAGAGCCAATTTTGATTCAGTTCATAAACTCAATATAGAAGGATTAAAGATATTCTAATTATTTTTATTTTCTATTTTTAAACCTAAGAAAGGTTACAGAAAAATAAATGATTAGAATAGAAGTCATCGTTAAAACATATAATAAGAAAATAATTGAAATATCTGAAACTTCATCATTCCTGTTTTTTGTAAACTTGCCTGATTCATATGTATACACTAAGTCATCTACAATGTTCCTTGAAGCTGGTGGAATAGTGTCAAAATCAAAAGAATTTAGAATATTATTGGATTTTAATTCACTGGAATTAAACAAGTCAAGATTATTATTATAAGCAATGAATCTTAGGATAGAGGTATGATCATATAATGTACTATCTACGAATCCCCGTTTGGCATAAGGAGAAATTATTAAGGTTGGGACTCGAAATCCCAATGGATTACCTTCTAATTGTGGAGGTATTACATGATCGTACCATCCACCAGAACTACTATATGTTAATATAAATACACTAGTTTTCCAATATTTGCTCTGCATCAATGCTGATATTAAAGTGGTAACAAATTCTTCTCCTTTTAAAAGATCTTTTGGAGAACTCTCGTGACTATTTGAAGAAATGATATAAGATATATTTGGGAGTCCTTCTTTTAAATCTTCAAAATACTGATCTAGATCAACTATCTTGGAATTTAATGTTGAATTTTCTACAAACCTCGGTATAGCCAAAATAGGATTGATAGGAAGATGACGTTTAGATTTAACATCATTAAGTGTATAATTTAGATCTGGATTATAATCTTCAACATAAATTTTCCAAGATATATTATTTTTTTCAAGAATGTCAAAGATTGTCATATTTATATCTACCAATCCATCCTCAGGAATATTTTTTTTATAAGAATCGGCACCTAATGTATACAAGCGGAGATTGTTAGCAAGATCATTGGACGAAGGACCAAAAAAATTATCAGTTAGTACAAATTCAGATGCAAGAAGCCAATATAATCCTATAGTTTTATTATCATAATAGCCCATAACAATGGTTCCATTTTTATTAGATTCGCTATTTTGGGCAAATATAAAACCATCCATGAATCCGTAGTCATAAGATTTTTCAAATACTGTCTTATCAAAACTTAACTGGTGAGTTTTTGTATTCTGAAGGTCGAATGGTTTAACAGGGTTAAGTTCGTAATTCTTTGCAGTAACTTTAATATCAAAATAATTAGATCCGTTGAAATTAAGGGAACCAGAACTGTGATTTAGATTACGATCAAGATCGACTAGAGGATCAGAATAATTTTTTGACCCTTTAAAAAGAAAAGTAAGTTCATCTGCTGTTAATGTTCTATTCCAGATTTTTAAATGATCTAAATCACCAATGAAAGGTAATTCAGCTTTCAAGAAATTTGCTCCAATCCTTATAAATGGCAATTTATTGTCATCAGGAGTAGCTTTTTGAGTATTTTTTTTTTCAATTAAAATTTTATCCAGATAAAGACTCAAGTAATTTCCATCATACGAAACTATCAGATTATGCCATTTATTATCATTATATCTTTTATTGGAATAAACGAAATGGTCTATACCTTGCCTATCTTCAAATCCAGCTTTTATTCTATAATCAGGTGTTATTAATACACCAAAATTTAAATTATCTCCAGGAGTTTCCTTTCCTAATCCGCCTTTTGTAATAATGAATTGATCGGATTTGGTTTTAGATTGGTTTAATTTGAAATCCAAGTGTATGGTATAATTTTTAAAGTTTATTATGTTTGCTAAAGGATTGATCGGAATAGAAATGTCATTAGGAAATCCATTGGCTCCTGGATATGTTCCAAAATAATTATCAAAACTACGACGTCCTTGCGATAATACTATTATATGTTCTATCGGAGTTCTGGTATTATTTACTTTATCTTCAACAGTATTGGAAAACTCTGTGCATAGAGCTTGATTTTGAGCTAGTAGAACCGGTACTAGTATAATTAGTAACAATAACAAAAATTTAATAGATATTTTGTTCAAAAATCCAAACATACCGCTTGATAATAGAAAGAATTTATATCTTCACACTTCTTTTTTTTCATATAGAATCTAATTAATTTTATAAATTATTATAGCAGCTGTTGCGAGACTCTTACCGTCGCTATTAGTGTAATTTGAATAAGTTGTATGAATTGGGATTGCATCGAATTTTTGTATATACTCCTCCATTTTCGTTGCTTCATTTTTTAAAAAATTTGCATTGTCTAGTTGAACCTTTTCGTATACTAAATAATTTATTTTTTTTGATGCAATTAGAAAATCTGCATCAGCTATTTTGTCATAAGATGGATTATTATTTGACTGAAGTGATATGGAATCTCTATGTGAGTAGAATTTTATTATGTTGGACATATGTGTATACAATGTTAAAGATGTAGAATTTGTTGGAGTATTTTCTTCTATCCATAGTGACGCATCTTTCATATAATTAACTGATTCAGACCCAAGAGTAGGATGGTATGGAATTGAGAATACAAAATTATTCAAAAAAAATGAATTAGAAATCAAAATTACAGGTATTAATATCAATAGAAGGATTCTATTAAATCTTATTTTATTCATAGGCGAGCTGAAGAGTGCAGAAATCCCGATTATCACAAATAAAGGCACTATTGAATATAGAAATGTAAAATTCTTTAAAGGTATAACTTGGTAAAAAATAAAGAATACAGGAATCCAAATAAAAGGAATAAATGTTGTTAGGGAATTCCACAGTTTTCTCTGTAAAATAAATTGAATGTAGAATATAATAATCAATATACAGAGTGGATAGCCAAGAATTTCTTTTGACATTACCTCGAAATAATACAAATTTTCATGATTTGCAGGTCTTGAAGATTGCCAATTAAAATATTCAATAATTGATTGTTGTGCATTTTCTAAAAACAAGAAAGAAATCCAATATGGGGAAGTAACTGCCAAAAATGTCGTCAATACTAAAGTTATATTTTTTGTTAAATGTTTTTTGGTTAATGCAATTGTGATAAGAGAAGTAATCAAAACTACTATTCCAATTTCCTTAGAAAGAAAAGACAATCCAGAACATGAGCCTATTAAAAATAATAATAATTTCTTATTGCTATTACTTTTGATGTAAATTACAAGTAATAATATATTAAGTAATAGAAAAAATGAAAATGAGACATCAACTATTACTTGTCTGGAAATTATGATATGATATGGTAAGAAGGTTAGAATTGTAGAAGAAATAATAGCAACTGGTTTGGAATATATATTTCTAGCTATAAAGTATGTAAGAAAAACTATACCAGTTCCCATCAATACAGGTACGAGTCTTGCAGAAATTTCACTTAAACCTAATAATGATAATGATAAAGAAACAAAAAATTGCATTAGTAGAGGATGAGCCCTGAAAATTGAAAAGTGTTCACGAAATTCTTCAAAATTTGCAAGGGAAGCCCCTTGTGCTACATATATAGATTCATCATTATTAAATCCCAAGTCATCTGTTCCATATAATCTAAGAGCGAATGAAACTACAACTAACATTATTACTATAAATATTTCATTTCTGTAAAAAGCAGGAACCAAACGCCTTTTTAATTTGTATTTCGGGATCAAATTCGTAATTTCACTGAAATACTTTAAAATCCGAAGATAAGACAGTCATCAAGTTGTTATCATATTTAAGAATGAGAATCTTGTTGTTGCAAGTTTAAGGTCGTTGGTTGATTGATATCTAAATGATCCAATCCGTATATATCGATGATAGTAGGATGTATTATTCCGTGTATCTGTACTGCAAGCTCTTTATATGGTCGCACTGAATTTATTATGTCTTCAGACTGGTCTAATGCGATGTTGATTTTATCCAAATCTGTAGATTGAGTTTGATTAGTATCATGTTTTACAGTACTGTTATAAAAATTCTTGATAACAGTCAATAAACCTTTTGCAGTGTCATATGATACAAAATCAGTTATATTACTTGCAATTTTTTCCATATTAGTTGTCTGTCCTTCCATATGGTCATGGTTCATTTGTTCTGTTTTATTTGATACTATTGATACACCTATTTCAGAATCATTTAGACTATTCTTTGATAATAGAGAGGTCCTGTAATTTATCTCCATGGAATTAAGTAATGAGGCAAAATGCAAAGCATGAATAGTAGAATTATTAAGCGACTCTGGATCTAATCTAACATCTAAAGATTCTGCTAAAACAGGATCCAAGACATCTATGGAATTCAGTATAGATTTTGCATCTAATCCTTGTTTGATTTGATCACCTACACCTCTGATGTAAGAAGAGATCTCTTTGGAAATCCTCTGGTTTTTTTCGGCTAATTCATTTTTGATTTCATCGATATAAAGTTCATTCATTCTTGTGAGATGATCTTTTGCATTATCATAATCTCCTTCGTTTATATACTTTTTAACCAAGTCTTTCTGAACATTCATCTCGTCCACGAATGTTAAATAAAACGAAGTTTCGTCAGAAGTAAAGGTATGTTCATAACTACTATTCAATGAGCTTGAAACTAAAAGAGTCATAATTGTTAATAAAAATAATAATTTCAATTTCAAATTAAAAAAAAACGTTTTCAACCCATTAGATCAATTAATAAAGTTAAATATAAAATTTTAAAATAAAAAAATATTGTAAAAATTTTCTTAGAAATAAAAATATAAAAAATAGGATAAAAAATCCACTAAGATCAAGGTACTGGAAGAGGACGAGGCAACGGAATTGGATTGCCTATCAATGTAATACTATACCATTTATTTAATGGTCCAGGATTGATACAAGTTAACTTTGAGGTTAATTCATTCTTACCAGGTTCGATCTCATGAGTATTAATATCGTATGTGAAACTCCATGTAGAAAAATCACTTTCACCACCAGGACCGGTAGGAGTAACAATCCATGCAGGTTTTTCATTATTCCAATCCATTTGTACTATACAATCTCGTGAATTGTTATCACTAGATATTCCAAGGATTTCCAGAGTCCCTGAATCTACCTTTTCAGCACTTTCATGGGAAGTTATTTTTACAAACATTTTGGATGGATTGGTGCTTTGAAATTCTGAAGATGTTTCTGGGGGAGTTTGTAATTCGATGTCATCTTCTTCGCTATTCATCATTGGACCTGTTAATTCGATGTCATCTTCTTCGCTATTCATCATTGGACCTGTTAATTCGATGTCATCTTCTTCGCTATTCATCATTGGACCTGTTAGCTCAGATTCGAAGTCTTGACCGTAAACTAATCCGGAGACAGAAATAAAATTAAAAAAAATCAACCCCAAAGCAAGCGAAATAATCAATCTGGCATCTACTGTAGGTAAAACACAGCCTAAATTCATAAATCGCATTTATTCCCAAAAATAATTTATTTAATGAGAGATGTAAAAATCCATAGAGCAAGAACTAAAGATCTTCTGATCTCTACCAGAAATTTATCTCATGTTCTTTTATTTTTCCAGATGGTCATTGTCAGAGCTGAAAGAAAAATCAGGATGCCAATGCTTAGTAATATAGATCCATTTACCTCCCATTCAGGATTATCATACATAAATGATTGAGTTGGCCCAACAAATGATTGACTTTGAGCGATAAACAATATTCCGAAAAATACAAAACCACCTGAAATTAAATACAGAATCTTTGTACTTTTCATTTTCTATTTTTATAATATGTTGTATTTTTCAAATCACATGAGATCTCTGCTAGTCGGTAGGTAATCGAGATATAAAATTTTTTGAAAATATATAATCAATTCGAATTTAGGGATCAAATAAACGTTGATGCTCTTCCATCATACATCTGTTATATACAAAATCTATTCCCATTTCTTTTGCTAATTTCATTGAATTTTCATCAAAAATGTCTTTTTGTAACCATATTAGTTTTATCGTTTTTTTATTTAACAGATCTTGCACTACAGGAAAGACATCTTCTGACTTTCTAAATATATTTACTATCTCTACATCTTCTTTTATATCTGAAACCCGATCATAACATTTTCGTCCCAGGATTTGATCCGAATTTGGGTTTACTGGTATGATATTATAGCCTTTTTGAATTAAGTAACTTGGAACGAAATTCGCAGGTTTTTGATTGTTACTTGACATTCCAACAACTGCGATATTTCTAAAATTATAAAAATCCTTAATCTCTTTGTCAGTATGGTTATCTATGTTCATATTCTCTTATTTATCAATCTTGACTATTTAATTCATAATGAAATTTATCTAGTCACTTTAATTCATCTTCTGCAAGCGGAAGTGAAAACCCACCTTCCTCAAGAGGAACATCAGCCATAGTCATTACATCTAGTATATCATAATCTATTTTCATTTCTTGTTTCATTTTTATTCGCATATTGTTAATTATATCTCTGGTAGTAATTATACCCAAAATCTCCTCACCATCACCTACTGCTAAATGTCTAATTCTCTTCTCTAACATCAATTTTGTAGCTTCTTTAATTGTAGTATTTTTGGTTACTGTGAGAAGAGGTGAGGACATAAGATTTCTTGCGGCTGTTACCGAATTGGCTAAAATATTATGAACACAAACATTTCTTATCAGGTCTCTTTCTGTAACGATACCGATAATTTTATCAGAATTATTGTCCGTGATCACTACCGAACTTATATTTTTTTTAATCATTAATTTGGAAATATCTAGCCCTGTACTTTTTGCGCTCGCCTTGACGATATTGTCAGACATGATCTGATAAGCAAATATTTTATCGGTTTTTTCATTTTCAGGCATTAGTATAGTTTAAAGGCTTATTAAATAAATTTTATGAAAATGTTATTCTAATTTCCAGGCAAAATTATAGTAGAAAAAGTTGTCCTATCTTAAAACTAGATTAGTATTATTAACTTTTATTAGAATAATCGTACATAGATCGATTATTGGGTAGATGGGACAAAGATCCAAATAAATGGGATGAATATGGGAAAGAAAGACATTCAAAGAGAGATTACAAAAAAATTGCCAAATACGTCATAGTTGGTGGATTCATAGTGGTTGCCATCGTTGTACTTAGCGTATTTATTCCAAGGGCAGGACTCACTGTAGAAATAAGTGAAAGGGAAGCAGCACATTCTGTCAAAACGATAAGTGTAAAAATAAATAACAACTATCCTCATGAGTTGAAAGATGTAATAGTACAATTTGGTGACAATGGAAAAAAATATACTTTTGGAAACATAGCCCCATTTAGTGCTATATTTGTAACTCCTGAAGAAGGAGAATTGAATTTCGATAAGGTCATAGTCTCGGCAAATAATGGAGAATTTAGTACAATAAAATACAGATAATAAATAACAATAGTTATCATGTAAATTTATTTATTTGAATACATTTTGTTAATTTCGATAGTATATGCTGAAGAGGTTAAAAGATGATTGTACCTTAACATATATTTCTCTCCCCCTCACTCTCCTTAAAGTACCTATCTTTTTTATAATTTCACTTTAATAAAAATATCATGAAAGATAAACACAAGTCATATTCTGAACTGGAAAAACCGAATGAGTTAAAACCTGAAATATTAGATGAAAATGATTCTAACAAATCTCGATTCAAAGAATCCAACGAATATTCTGAATACAACGAATTAGAACATGAGATTGATTGTCCAAGATGTAAAGACATTATGACTTTGTGTTCCGAACTCGATTCTCTTTACTATCTCTGTTATAATTGTGATTTTTATTTGTATGCTATAAAATAAATAAAAGTAATATACCAAAAAAACTGTTTGACAACTATCGAGATCGGCTGATATGAAATACCCTGATTTTCATTATGGGGTAGAAAATATCCTTTTCAAATTTAATTTTTTACTAATATGGTCTTTTACAATTATTTTAGACAATGAGAAGAATTAATTTAATTCAAAAGTAGAATCATAATCTTTTCTTCTATGACTAGTATTTGTTTACCTGATCTTTGATTAAGAGCCTATCCCAAAATTAACTTCCTGTAAATAATAAGACTATTAGCCAATTCCACAAGACCAAAGTAGTTCTCATCTTTCTTTTCATATCTTGTAAACAATTTCCTGAATCTGTTATGCCATAAATTTGTTCTCTCTACTACCCATCTTCTAGTAGGATGTTTTCTAGGAAATAATTTTTCCTCCTCTCTTCTATGACGTATATGTGGAATGTATCTTCTTTTGATGATTTCTTGTTCTACCTCTTTGGAATGATATGTTTTATCAAGACATAGATTTTGTTTATGTTTGTATTTAGATGGTCTTTTGATAACAATATTATCAATTGTATTCATGGCAACAGTAACATCATGAGTATTGGCAGATGTTATAAAAGTAGATAGAGGAATACCATCTTTATCTGTTAAAATATGTCTTTTGCTACCTAATTTACTTATATCTGTAGGATTATGACCTGTCATCGCCCCCCTAAAGGTGATTTTATTGATATACTGTCAAGTGATTGCCAATTCCATTTGATTCCTATCTTTTTATCATATAATTTTAGTAATCTGGTCCAAATTAGATCAAATATACCTAATTGTATCCATTCTTGAAATCTTCTATGACATGTTGAACCTGAACCATATTCTTTAGGTAACATTTTCCATTGACATCCAGTCCTTAGGACAAATACTATACCATCAAGTACTTTTCTGTATGGAACTATTGGGCGACCAATTGTATTCTCTGGTTTCTCATCTGGTAAAATATTTTGAATTTCACTCCACAAATCATCTGGAATTTATGTAATTGTTCTGACAAACTTTTTCCGCTTTAGCATTATTGGATAGGATAGGAAACAAACTAGCTATATTCCTATCTATTTTTGGGATAGGCTCTAATTATAATAATTTTCAATTAATTTACAATATGGATCTTGTTAACAATGAGGATAATCCAGAATTTAATCAACCAGAGAACGCATCAACAAGAAAACATTTCTTTTTCTCTCTTTAAGTCTTCTGATAGAGTATGGTAACCAGTTATCCCCATAAGGAGTGTATTCATAGATTCGAAAGCCACGTTTTAATAGTTCTATTTTGAGTTTATCTCTGACCCCTTTTAAAAATTGAAATTCCATATTTATATTATTTCCATTAAGTTGGAAAAATAGATCAATTATCATATCTATAAGTTTAGAGTCATGAGTTGCTATGGCAATAATGCAATCATTTTTTTGTGATTCCTTGCTTTGAGAAAACATAAGTTTTACTAAATTAATAAAGTTTTCATCTATTTGTGATTTAGATTGGAAAGCAACATCCTCACTTTCCTTGTACGCCCCTTTTACGATTCTAATTCCTGAACTGTAGTTTAGTAAATCACTTAAATCTGGAATACTTCTTTTCAGATAAGACTGCACCACTATACCTACATTACTATGTTCTTTTGTTAACTCTTCATAAAGTAAAATTGTTGAAGGGACGTATTTGTATGATTCCATGTCTAACCATACGAATATTCCTTTTTTCTTTGCGTATTTCACAATGCGCTCTAAGTTATTTAGACAGAAATCGTAATTTAAAGAAAGACCGATCTGAGATGGTTTGATAGATATACATCCTTTTAGACACATGATATTAATCTGACCTAACAAATTTTCATATTCGTGGATAGTATCAATTATCTTCCCTTTTTCTGTCAAATCTTCTCCAAGATAGTTTAAAATACATCCTATTCCTCGTTGATTCGTTTGTTTTACATACTTTAGTGCTTGGTCTCTATTGAAACCTGCTATCCATTTTTTTGATAGTGGAAAAAGGAATCTATCTACCAGAGTGTGATTAAAATTATGAGAAAAAGGAATATTTTCATAACTATAATTTTTAGAATTTTCTTCAGGTGACATATGTAATTATTTGATCCTTGTGTTTTCTTTAAAGGATGTTGTTTTTTAAAGAAATATTATATTAAATAGCAAATTTTTTTGTCTTTAATAGGTATATCAAAAAAGATAAATTTGATCGTAAATTTCATAAATAGAAGTCCTATATAGGTTTAATGTTATACATTTCCTTAGGAACTGTAGTGGATCTGGAGTCTAATCTTGGTTTGATTAGTCGGATAGTGATGTTTAGTGCCGCTCTGATTCCAATCTATTTTAGTTTTAGTTTATCGAAGGAGTATAAAGGCTTGTCGATAGTTTTATCCCTATTTATACTAATTCATGGACTTTACCTCAAGATGATCTTAACTATACCAAAAGATAAATTATCATTTTTTAAATTCTTGACCTAATTGAATAAATACATTTCTAAACATGCAAAGTACAATATCCATCATGTTTAGAATGAATCAGGTAGGAATTTTATTTCTCTTAAAAAAGTTACTTAATAGATTATTTTAGGGTTTTTATTATATTAAAACCCTAATCCGATATAGTGTTTTTAAAGAGTTAATGCAAAATTAAATCGTCTAAATGATTTTAGACATTCTTTTATAGCAAGAGATGGTATATTTACTTGTTATAAAATGGTTACCCAAATGAGCAGTGCGAGAAGAGGAATTGCAACAGAAGAGATGATTCAAGTTGCGAAAAATGAAGATGTTACTATAGATTATCTTACTCATAAAATAGCCAATGGTTCAGTTATTATTCCTAAAAATAACCAGAGAAAACAAGAAATTAAGGTAGTAGGGATCGGAAAAGGTCTAAAAACTAAAGTTAATGTAAACATAGGAACTTCAACCTTATATCAAAATATAGAAGAAGAAATAACCAAAGCTCAAGTCGCTGTAAAGTATGGAGGAGATACTATAATGGATCTGTCAGATGGTGGAGATCTAGATTTAATTAGAGAAAAGCTCTTAGATGCTGCACCTATTACCTTTGGAACAGTACCCATTTACCAAGCATATGCATACGGTGTTGAAAAATACAAGAATCCACTAAATATAACTGAAGATGACTTTCTTAATGCTTTTGAAAAACATGCAAAAGATGGAGTTGATTATACAACTATTCATTCTGGAATTACCAAAGATATTGCAAAAAGGATTTTAGAAGTACGCCGCCATGCAGGAATAGTTTCCAAAGGAGGCACTATAACAGCTGCATGGATGTTAAAATACGAAAAGGAAAATCCCTATTTTCAACACTTTGATTATATGTGTGAAATAGCGAAAAAATACGATGTAACTTTTAGTTTAGGAGATGCCTTGCGTCCTGGTTCTATTCTTGATTCTCATGATGAGCTTCAGGTCGCAGAAATGATAAATGTATCACGACTTGCAAAACGTGCACATGATTATGACGTTCAAGTTATGATTGAAGGACCTGGCCATGTTCCTTTAAATGAAGTAGCTGCAAATGTTAGATTAGCAAAATCATTGATAGGAGAAGTACCTTATTACGTTCTAGGCCCATTGGTTACCGATATAGCAGCTGGATATGATCACATAGCAAGTGCCATAGGTGCAGCAATATCGGCATCTGAAGGCGTTGATCTTTTGTGTTATTTGACGCCAGCAGAACATTTAGCATTACCTTCTGTAGAAGACGTAAAAGAAGGATTGATAGCATACAGGATAGCTGCTCATGCAGGTGATATTGTAAAGATGAGAGATAAAGCAATTAAATGGGATAAAGAAATAACAAAAGCACGAAGGACACTTAATTGGCAGAGACAAATAGAATTATCTATAAATCCTGAGGAAGCAGAAAGAATTCATAATAGAAATGGTCAACATGATGGAAATAATGTACCATGTACCATGTGTGGAGGAGCATGTGTGTATATAATGTTACCACAACAAAGAAAATATGAAGACAAAATTGAGGAACAGAATTTAGAAACTACAATCAATAATGAAAGAATAAGTTAAATAACAAAATTACTTAGCTTAAAAAATAAAATTACAGTTTTTTTATTATATTCTTTGAATCATTATAATTGTAATTCGGAAGTAAATAATATGTATAATAGGACGAAAAACTTAATTAATTTGACATATTAACAATTCATAACGAATATGTTTGGTAAAGCGCAATGTAGATTATGTGGTGAAAAAGTTAGATTTGCATTACGCCATTTAAAAACAAAACACCCCGAGGAATACGAAAAGGTAACCAGACTTGAAATGTCCAAAATAATGAAGAAATATTTCAGAGATTAATTGTATTAAACATAAATCAAAAATATACAGAATAAGATCCAATCTTAATACAAAAAGTGTCTTGGTCCACCAAATAATCTGGATATTGCCAAGATTTTTGACCATTCTTCTAGAGATTCAATCTTAATTCTAGCCTGTTCCAAAGTTTCACCAATAGATATAATTCCATGATTAAGAATAATTACTACATTACTCTTATTTTTGCTAATGACTTTCAAAACTTCTTTTGCAAGTTCATTCGATCCTGACGGTTTATTTGGTATAATGGAAGGAATTTCACCTAATACTACTTCTGCTTCTTCTAACACAGGAAGAAACTCTGAGGAAATAGCAATTGATAAAGAATATGGACTATGAGTATGTAAAACAGAATTAATTTTCTCCATATTCATATAGATATCACTGTGCAATTGCCATTCAACGCTTGGTTTTAAGGATCCAGAGTAGCTTCCATCTCTTAAATTTACCTTCACAAGATGATGTCTTGTTAGATCATACCTAGGGATTCCAGAGGGGGTAATCCACATCCAATTTTTATCTTTTCTTATGCTCTGGTTTCCTGAAATAGAGGAATTTAATCCCATTCTATAAAAATCTCTTGTACATTGAATTAATTTTTTCTTTAGACTATTTTTTTTCAATTCTATTATAAATTTTGAGATGGATATCAAATATATCAAAGTTATAACTAGAAATTTCCTATTGAGTAATAAATTACGTTTTCAAAACAAACCAAATAAAAATAAATAATGGTAGTACTGCAGAATCATTTTTATTTTACTTTATATTAATAATGATTTTGATAAACAAAGATATACATAATAAAAATTATTTTACAAAAATCTCATCAATGAATTTTGAATATTCCGAGAAACAAAAAAAATTTATAAAGCAAGTAGATAAGGTTTGTAAAGTACTGCGAGCTAATGAAGAAATCGCATATTTAAAGGAATCAGTAAATGATAAGCTCATTCCAGAATTCAACAAGATAGGAATGTTAGGATGTCCAATTTCAAAGCAGTATAAAGGATTAGGATATGATATTTTAACTTACATACTTGCCTTGCAGAGAATAGGAGAAGAAGGTAGTGCAATGCGAACATTCTTCTCATGCCATACATCAATTGGTCAATTAGTTCTTCAAACATGGTCAAATGATGAACAGAAAAAAAAATACCTTCCAGATACTACATCTGGAAAATCGATTATGGCTTTTGCATTAACTGAACCAGAGGCTGGAAGTGACCCCTCCGTTTTGGATACTCATTATGAAGACAACGGAGAATATTATTTAATTTCAGGAAAAAAACATTGGATTGGCAACGGTACCTTTGCTAAGACAATAACCACTTATGCAAAAGAGAAAGGAGGGGATACAAAAAGTATTTCTAGTTTTATCATTGATATGAATTTACCAAACATAAAAAAGAAAGAAATCAGGAATAAAATGGGATTGTTGACTGTTAAAAATGCAATTATAGAGTTTGATAAATGCAAGATACCTAAAGAAAATTTATTAGGTCTAAAAGGTCAAGGGTTAAGCATTGCATTTAGTGCCTTAATTGATGGAAGGTTAAGTGTTGCTGCAGGTGCTATAGGAGTAATGGAGGATTGCTTGAATGAATCTCTAGCATATGCAAAAAATAGATGCCAACATGGTTCTGCTTTAGCTAAAAAACAATTAATTCAACAATATTTAGCAAAAATGGAAGTTTCAATTGAAAGTGCAAAGTGGTTAACATATCGGGCTGCAATAGCAAAACAACAACTCAATGACTACATTGAAGATCTAAAAAGAAATGATGATAAATGGATATTCAATCTGAGTAGAAAAAACAAAAAATATGTTGATTTGAGACGGAAGAGTGACAAATTAGCTGCAATAGCAAAATATTATGCAACAAATATGTCCTTTGATGTGGCAAATATGTCTGTTCAAATTTTTGGATCTGAAGGATATAAAAAAACTTCAAGAGTTGCCAAACATTTCCTCGATTCTAGAGCTACTTTGATATATGAAGGAACGAATGAAGTTCTAGAATTAAAGATAGCTTCAGAAATTTTAGGATATAATTATAGGGCATATTGATAAATTCGGTATTTTAACAAAAAAATCAGAAATACAGAACTAATCGTTTATGACTAATAGATGGAATAAATAATATTTCATATGATTTAAAAACACAAAAATAATTAAATTAGATTAGATAGATCATTTTTCCTAAAATTGAAAAAATAATTTTTTACATTAAACGAATAGATGCTAAAATTTCTTTTAACAGTCTTGCTGAAAAGTTCGCAGTTACATTATTCATGTCATATGTAGGGGAGAGCTCTACAATGTCACATCCTATTATGTGATATTTTTCAAGAATCTTTTTTACAAGAAATGTAAGTTCTATGGTGGATAATCCACATGGTGCTGGAACCGAGATCCCAGGAGCAAAGACAGGATCCAAACAATCAAGATCTATAGATATATAGATTTGATTTTTTTTTACATTAGGATTACAGATGTCTATGATTTTCTTTAGAGTTTTAGTAGATCCAATTTCGTGAAGTTCCAATGGATTAATGACCTTAGATTTGTGAGATTTTAAATTAATGACCTCTTCTGGTTCGCATGCTCGTGTTCCTACAAATACACTATTTTCCATATCGATAAATCCAAGAGAATCGCTAACCACTGAACCGTAATAATCCTTTACAGAAGTAACAAAATCAGGATGTGCATCAAAATATATTAGATTTATTTTTTTATTTGTAACCTCAGCAATTGCTTTTAATGAAGTAGAAGTCACTGAATGATCCCCCCCTATAACGACGGGAATTTTATTTTTAGATACGATATCTATAATAGTTTCGTAAAGTTTATCTCTTTTTACATTACCAAAATCGAAAACTTTTTTATTATCAAGTCTTCCATCCATTGGCATTATTGGAATAATTTTTCTAAATCTTTTGAAATTTTCCGACAATTTCATAGCTTTTCTTAATTCATCTGGGCCATTTCTAGCTCCTTTGCGAGGAGCTTTAGACTTTGATTCATCCGGTACACCAACGATAACGATATCAGCATCTGAGATAGAACTTACATTTGAACTAATCATATAAATTAAAATTTAAAAGAGGAGACTTAATTTCAATGTTTATCAAAGTTAATACTTCATTTAACCAAGTATTCAAGCTTTGATTTTATAGTATGATTCTATATAGTATTTTTTATTTTAGTATTGATTTTACTCCAAATTCTGATTAAAATAATAATGTTTCTAAAAGAGATATTATAGAAAATGAATTTCTCACTGATATTCAATTAATGGCATAAGCTATCATTTCTCTTTTATGACAAAGATAGAAAAAATGAATTAAAAGTATTTAACTATCTATGATAAATTATAATAAAAACGAGTGTATCTTATCACTATAGACAAATAATTTAATAAATGTAATTGTGCTTCAAGATAACTAATAATTTAGTTTAATATTTTGACCAGTAATATATTGACTATTAGAGAATCAAGGATCTACAATAAATATCTTGATTTAATTCATGTCAAATATAGATGTATTTACAAAAGTATGTTATTATAATATTATGTTGTCTAAATATAGTATTTAATATTAATTAAATTTTTATAATTAAAATCTGATAAAACAGTCTGCTAAATGCAAAACGCATGTAGATTTAAATGGATAGTTCTATTAAAATCAGAAAGGTATATTTAAGCATTTAATCATAACTAATTTTGTTATCAAGTGTCCAAAGAAAATTATAATAAAGGAAGTGAAAAGACTATTAATAAATCCTATTTTCGCGGAGATGTAAGGATGATTGAAGTTTTAAATAAAGATAATTCTGAACAATATGAAATGTATCATGTCTTCTTCAAAAAAAGGGCTATTACTACCATTCATTCCCACAAGACAGAACAAATATTAATAGCAACAAAAGGAAAAGGGATTGTATGTTTAATAAAAGAGAATTTTTTAGATAAAATTACCCCTGAGAAAGTGATGATAATGGAAGTAGGGGATGTTGTGAGTATTCCTGCTAATGTTTTTCATTTTCATGGTTCTTTTTCTAATGATGGATTTTCTCATATCGCATTTAGAAATAGAAAATTGTTAAATACAGAAGGGAAAATACTCGATGCTGGAAATATTTGGGAAATTGATCTGTTAAAAGAATTATTTTACAATGACGAAAAAAAAATAAAAGAAACTACGCAAAAAATCGATCAAGAAATATTAGAATTACTTAACTCATCAACCAACAATGTTGAACGTTACTTATGATTTCTTTGGATTCAGGGACTAAAATAATCTCATCATTATTATCCAAAGTTTATTTCTATAATATCATAGGAAATAGATAACGAAATGTTTACCTATTATATTAGATGTTCTGTTGATATAAGTCCTGAATCCCTTATATTGTTATATTTTATTACAAAGATAATTTAAGATATTGTAATTCTTGATCATATATTTTGCTTTAAGTGGTTTTGACTTCCGATTTTGGGTAAGAAAGATTTTTTCTTATTAGTAATTGTACCCATATGTTCATAGGATGATTACTTACTCTTCGCTATCACCTTTCAAGATTATCTAAGATCATCTAGAGAAGAGAAAGAGTCTGAAAAAGATTTACTTTTGGAAAAGACAAAAAAATCTTTAACTTCCCTTCTTGTTAGATAATAGATTATTATTGCATTCAATAAAATCGTAAAAATATTTCCAGCAAAAATTGTAAATGTATCTGTTATGCCGGTAACATTTAAAATACTTATAGCTATCGACATAATTGATAAATTGATAACTATCCCCACTACAGCAATAATTATTGTCGTTTTACGGGCCCATGACTTTGCTTTCAATAAACCATATGCAATAATGAAATGAATACTTGCAAATACTACAAGAATTATTCCTACCAAATTTAGGAAATAATCAAAATTTTCCATGATACGTTTGAAATCTTCATTGCTGAGAGTAGTGTTGGTATTCTGAATAATTGGAGAGCTTTGTGTAAAATTTGAATTTTTAAACTCAGAACTGAAATTAGTAATTAGAATAAATGTTGAAATACCGCTAAATAATAGAAATGAACCATTAACGATCAACAATATAGTAATGATTGTAATTCCAAGCGGTCTTTTTATGTTCAAATTGTATAGAATTCAACAGAGGGATTAATAAATATAAAAAATATAAAAAAAGAATCTCAAATATTCTCTTTACGACAGAATTGTTTGACTTTGCTCTCTCATGAATTGTGATAAATAGTACTTACCTCCTGTTCCCTTACCTGAAGTTCCGGAATTTTTCCATCCACCAAAGGATTGTTGGCCGACCATAGCTCCGGTAGTAGCACCTTTGGCTCGATTAACATATACAACTCCAGATTCTATATGTTGGAGGAAAAAATCTATTTCCCTTTGATCATTAGAATAGATTCCAGCAGTAAGACCAAATTCAGAACGGTTAGCCATCTTTATTGCATTTTCAAAGTTTTTGTATTCATTTACGATTACCAATGGTAAAAATAATTCCTTTTTCGCCAACGAACTTTTCTCGGATATATTCGTAACAATTGTTGGTTCTACATAATATCCATATTCGAGCTCTCCGTCTTGTATTATTGAGCCTCCAAACAAGATTTTACCTTTTTTTGAGGCAATTTTAGTAAATTGTTTATACTTTTGGTATGCATCTTTGTTGATTAATGGACCTATATCAGATTCCTCATTGACAGGATTTGAAATATTTAGATTCTCAACATTTTTTATTAATTTAGTAAGAAACTCATTTTTAACTTTTTTATGGACATATACTCTAGAACATGCACTACATTTCTGTCCAGAATAAGAAAACGCAGCTTTAGTAACTCCATTAACAGCCTTATCTAAATTAGCCGTTCCGGTTACGATTACAGGATTTTTTCCACCTAGTTCCGCGATGATTGGTCTTAATGTTATTTTTGAAGAATCCCTTACTATTTGAGACCCAATTTCCTTGGATCCAGTGAATAAGATTCCTGCTACACTTCTATTGCCCACCAGTAATTTCCCAATAGATTTTCCTGAACCAGTAACAAAATTTAAGACTCCTGGTGGTATTCCGGCTTTAACCAAAATTTCTATTATTTTATAACCTATTATAGGAGTATTACTAGCAGGTTTAACTATCACTGTGTTACCAGTAACAAGGGCACCGGTTGTCATCCCTACAAAAATTGCTGCTGGAAAATTAAATGGGGAAATTATTCCCCACACGCCATAGGGTTTCATCACGCTTAGATATTGTTCCTTTTCATTTTTTACGTAATTATTGGAAACGAAACCATTGTTAAATTCCATTTCGAAACAATAATAGTTTATAAAATCAATTGCTTCATCAATATCTGCCATAGCTTCATATCGATTTTTGCCATTTTCAAATGTTAATAATGCGGATAATTCAAATTTTCGATTACGAATTTCAATTACTGCTTTCTTTAGTATTGCGATTCTTTTCATATAATCTAATAAAGCCCATTTTTTAAAGGCAATGTCAGATGATTTTACTGCTTTTTTAATCTCTTTATCGGAAGCAATTGATATGTATCCTAGAATTATACGCTTATCTATGGGCGATACATGTTTAAATTTAGTTTTGGAGAATATCTTTTTATTCTCAATCATGATTGGGTAAATATTCTCATCAGACAACTGCTTTTTTAAACTCGAAATTTCAATTTCGAATTTCTTATGAAATTCACTTTCGCGGTTTGTATGAAAAAAATTTTCATATGTTTGTTCATTAACAAATTTCATGGGTATATCAAACAGGATCAACTATTAAAAAATTTAATAAATCAATTATTTTAAATTCATAATACCTGGTATTTTAATAATAGTAATGAAAACAAAAAATTTACTCGCCCGGAAGATTATGAAAAGTCGATAATTCAACTTTTATATAAGCTTTTTATATCAAATCTAGTTCTTGTCTCTGGAAGAAATAGATAGATTTAGCCTAAACCAAAAGATCTGGATATAATAATAGTAATCTGCAATTCTCGAATATTTTTCTTTAATAATTTAATTGTAGGTGAGATTTTAATCTCTATCTCATTTCTTCATTGTTTGAATAGGTCAGCTATTTTATATCATAATTACAAGCTTTTAACATTTATTCTTGTTAATTTGTTTTCCAAATTTTACTCCGATTCTTTGACTCCTTTATTTCTTTACATTGAATGTAAAGGTATTTTGAAAATGTTATTGTCTTCCATAATATTCGGTGATATGAATTGTGAAGGAGAGCGTAGGGAAATTTCTACGAGATTAGTTAGGTCAATATTATTCTTTTCGAATGTACCTAGAAATCATTTGACTAATATAGTATCATTTTCATTTAGACCTTTATCTGATAAATTTTTTAAGAGAATTCACGATGAATTTTGAGAATAACTGATCACTTTTTGGTAATTTCCTTTTCTAACTCAGATATCAAATATTCCAGTGTCTCCTTCTCTTTTTCTAAGGTTAAATTTTTGCCATATCTTGCAAGCAATTCAAAAAATCTTAATGTTATATCTTTAAAGTTCATCTCGTTGTCTAAGGATAATTCATCTAAAACTTGTATTATCTTTTTCAAATCTTCAAAACTAAATTCCAAGTTCTCAATATATTTCAAGGATTCCAACAATAATATTTTTGAACTCAATGTTTCTATATATTCAGAATCGATATCTATTATCGTTGCCATATTAATTATCTCACATGCTCTCTTTTTATTCTGATTTTATTTATCCAAATTTTCTATCTCATTAATTTTTTGTAAAGTTCCAAATACGTTTTTGGTACTATATTTTTTTATCGTTTTTATTGTTCCAGTCAAGAAAGAGAAGTCTTCTACAGGCATATCTTCCTTTTCTAAATCTTCTTTGATATTCGAATACCAATCTAAATCTGCGGAAGTTAGTCCAATTTTATCTTTAACTAAAGCAAAATCTTTTTCAATATCATTTTTTGTGTTTTCAATTTTATGAATAATATCTTTCAATTTGCGAATTTTCTCATCTAATGAATGTTTCTCTTCAATTTATCTAAAAAAATAAGATTGCGTCTGCGAAGGTAAAATCGCTTTTGCAACTCTATTCATATCTAGCAGACACTCCGGTATAACATTTGGATTGAATTCTAATCTATTACATAAATCAAAAGTGTCAAGAAAAATTTTTAGTTTGTCATCATAATAAGAAATAACTAATCCACCTAGAATATTTATAAGTCTATACCCAAGTGAACATCTTTCACACCAATTTTTTCTTTTCTCAATTGGATAACAAATTCTCTCATTGATTCAATATCGTAACCAAGAAGACAATCTACAAAAGTCGTGATAATGTTGGAAACCTAACCTGTACTAATACCGCAATCCCCAGCATTTTCATCCCTACCTATACTTTTTAGCCAGTTTTCTTGCTTTGAATTCAGTATAAAATTGAATTTTTTTGCTCATATGGGTTAGATGTTAAAAGATATTTAAAACTTGACATGATGTCAATATAACCGTCAAGTGGTCAGCAAAATCGTCAATTCCGTCAACAAAATGGTCAAGTTGTTTTGTGGTTAATATAACAAGGTTGATTCATATTCCACTTTTTTCTAGCATTTAATCCTTAAAATAAATTGAAAAATTGGATTATATTTTCTTGAAGAAATACATGAGAAAAAATAATCTAAAAGTTACTTCCAATATTGTCTCTGGTCCCTTAGTCTATTCACATTAAGAAATTTAAAGATTGTAAAAAAATACACATAAAACTGGATGAGTAAAATTTCAGGTCAGGAGTTCTGTTACCTAGAATATATAGAAATAGAAAGATAGTTTATCTATTTCAAATTCAGAATAAGTATTATTTTTGAATCGTTAAGATACGCCAGTAGGAAATATTGTAAAATGAACATATGAACAATGTGGTAATTTACCTGAAATAAGTTGAATAAACGTCTTTCATGGTAGGAATTTTAACAAACAAATCATTTTTCTAGCTCCAATTAATATTTAGTATCTAAAAATAACTAAATAATGGTCTGGTAAAATTATAGATGTTTTCCTAAATATGCGAACTCTAGTGATTTATAAAACTATTTACAATGTGGTAAAAAGTCTAAGTTATTCTCGCTTTGATCGTTTAGGTTAGCCGTCAAAAGAGGAGTATGAGTTATTGGATGTCTTCCTCTAAAAACGGGGATTCTCCTACCATCTCTATATGTAAAGAATCTATGTTTCTCTCTAATAAGTCTAAGAATATCATTAATCGTAAAATCTTTGTTACTTCCTGCAAGCCTAACTCTTACTATTCTTTTTTTATCATCATGTATTATACAAACGATATCATATTCAGTCATACAATAGAGTATAGAATTTAATTTATATAACATTTTCATAAAATTTAGCTTTTTTATTTAACATATCGTTAAAGTTGGAAATAGGATAGGATAAATCGATCTTGATTCTTATTACTGCAACATCAAGAGATACCTTCATTACCAAACTGCAAATCTCTGTAGTTAATTATGTAGTAAACGTGTACTTCTACAGTTTTGGAAATCATAAATCTATCAGAACAAGTAGTTGATTTATGCCTGATATCTTTCCCACACTTTACCTAGTAACAATAACCATTAATTTTCAAGACTTGCGTAAAAAGCTAATCAGATATTTGTTGCTACTTTGCGAGTCGAGTAAAAAAAATATAGATTGGATGTCTATGACGATATGAAAATATCTAGCTTGTTTATTCATATCTTTTTCATAGGTTCAAACTTAACAGCATTGTAATATTCTATCTAGTTATTCTTGTAAAAGAGTTCAAAAAATGCGTAAAATAGATAATTTTGCTTTTATTATGATAATTGCACTGGATGAATGAACACTTAAGAGGATCCATGAGTAACACAATATTAAACACAACTGTAACTTAGATAAGGGATCAAACCTGAAAGAGCAGTTATACTTGGATAATGGAATAGGTTCTGAGATGTTTTTTAGCAAGACGTATGCCTAACCTAAGTTAGTAGGATTTTTATAAGAAACTAACATTCATTCAAAGAATGGAATAATTTATTGGATCAAACTTTCTATGTTGATAACTGGAGAGTTGTAAGAAGAATTGAAAGGCTTTTCCATCATTACACTATCCGGATGGGTTCTTCCTACGGTTGTTTTGATACAGCATAGCCGTTAAGATTATTTTATTAGTGTGAAATTGTCGATTACGATATACGTATTTTCTGTTTGATGGATGAATAATGCTTTTAATATATGCTGTAATGTGTTAAGGTAAATATGATATTTATCAGTTTAAAATAGAGAAGGTATATTTCAAAAATCGGTATTTATTTAATTCAAAGTATAAGAAAAAGAAAGTAAAAGCGGAGAGTAAGACAATAGAAAGTGAACCCATTTCTACTTCTTACCCTCCAAGGAGATTTCCCGCTTTACGGTATTATATTATGGTAATCATGAAATTTATCTATTTTAGATAAAAAATCGATAAATTGTTCACTTTTGTCATACAGTATTTTTGTTTCTGTTTCTTTTTTCTGGATATTCGGTTAATCCTTATGTTACAATAACTCTCAAGGGTTTGATTATTGTTTATTGTTAAATGCTTTAACTCTCATTAGTGCTTTTGTAATCCTGATTATTGTTTTAATTAATATTTTTATGTTACTTCTATTGATCTCTTCCACAAAGTCGAATTATTATTTTACATTAATTCCCACGCCTATATTTATTCTCATCTCGCTGTTAATTTGTAAAAGACTATACATGTGATCTGTTTTAGATATTTAAGATAAATGAGCGAATAAATCAGCAATGATAAGAAAATAGATATATTAGTAAAATAAAAAATCAAAAATAATTAAAACCTAAGAGTGGAAAAAATCTAACGAAAGAATCTGGCAAGAAAAACCAATTAACGTATTTTATAACTAGAAGTTCATATTTTCAGGGGAAAACTTGCACTAAAAGATTGATGCAACCTTGAATTCAGTTCAAGAATAACCCAAATAGAAAAGATGAAGGTAACATATCGCAGTGAAAAGATTTGAAAACAAATTATAGTTTGGTATGAAAATTGATATGGAAAATATTGGTTATGTAGAAATATAACTCGTGTAACATATTAGATAACAGGTAAGTATATAATCTAAAACAGATAACCCTATTACCACTGGGGACTACTCTTTGATTATAACAGAGATGAACATGAACGTATCGAATTTCTTCCGTTCTCAAAGAAGGTATTTGATAAAATTATGGTAGTACACATCCCAGATCGAATGCAAAATAAAATTCCTCGTGTAACCATACCTTGTATGCAATCATGAATTCAACTATCCCCAAAATATTGCCTAGCCAGTTGAAGAATGTGAATTATGATTAGACTTAATGCGGATACTGAGATGTATGAATAGTCAAAACATAACCAACATAAGAAAAACAATACAAAAGAGTAATAGACAGTGTTCTCAGATATATTATTCTATAATTATCTTGAACAATTAGAAAATCACGCAAGGAATTTATTCGGAGTTGCTTTTAGCATGACTTACATAACCAGAGGTTTAAGTGTCACTCATTCATATGTTTTATCTAGATTATTCTCAGAATCTTCCATATCTATTTCATCAATTCTTTAGCTTCGTCGATAAGTTGTTTGACTTAAATTATATGTATAGGTGCAATACAACTGCTTTTTCCTGCATTACCCTTGATTTGTCATCGGTTCCACTTTACTTTCAGCAATCAATGATACAAGCTACACTTAAAATAACTATAATGACATGATGGACATTGTTCCATTTGTTCTGTTTTCTTTATTGTAATGATGGTATTGTTTGTTTAAATATTATTTATAAGGAATCAAAATAATAGCCCCGATAGAAAGTAATAATGGTGCTGTTAAGTTAAGAGTATTTCACCTCCAATTTTGAATAAAATAATATTTCTAACTTTTGAATTATAGATATAAATAAATAATTTAATCCAATTGTATACATGCTGTAGATCACATTTTATACTACTATTCTTGGTACATGGATAGTAATCATCAAAACATTCTGTTCTATCCTTAAAATACTGCATTACTCTTTCAATCAAACTCTTATCCAATGGTGGATGTAATCTATGTTTCAAATGCAAAAAGTTACATGCTTGAGGATACCATGTACCACCATCTGTGAAGACTGTATGTCTACCATATTTAGATACAAGAGTTCTGATAAAATTCTCTGCTACAAACATGTTTCTCTCTTCTGATATATGAATTCCAAGCACAGATCTCTGAATTGGTTCAATACAAATCCATAACCAATAATGTTGGTTACCAATCTGAATAATTGTTTCATCTATAATAAAAGCAGTTACTCTTTTTCTCCTGAAAATCTGTAATGAACCAAAACGTTGAATCCACTCCCAAATTGCAACATAACTTCTATTCTGATCCTTAAACGGTTCTAGTGCTTTAGACGTATTTCGTAGACTAAGACCAAGAAAGTACAAATACAAAGAATACATTACTATACATGTGGATGTTCTGTTTCTTTCAAATAATCTAATGACCATAGATTAGAAATAGAACATTCACAGCTAAATCTCTTTCGTTAACTTAACAGCACCGTAATAATACTGCAAAATGGAATTATTACGTGACTATTTATTCATTTGAATCTTACTTATGTTTGAGTTTTTCTCCTAGTTTCTCCATTTTTCAAATCATTTGCCTAACTATATGAAAGATTTAATAAAAATAAATGCTTATCCTTTACTTTTAGGTTCTGGTTATCATCATTGTGTTGATTATCGCTAAGATTACAGTTTAGTTTTCGGATCTTATACGAATAGTATAATTTGAATGGAAAAAAAATAATGGAAAACGTAATCAGAATAGATAACATTCTGAGAAAAATGTTTGGATGAATTTTGTTAAGATTTTGATTGTCTCAGGACCGGATTGATGAGCAGAATTGAGTTCAGGTAAAGAGAAAGGTTTTTAAAATAAATAAATGGTTTCATGATGGTTTATTTATGTTACGTGTATGTGTAAATTAAATAATAATATTTATTCCATTAACAATATCGAGAGATAGATCATAATTCGTATTTAATGAGAAAAGTATTAAACAAGATGTAGTGCTTATTTTTCTTTCCATGCTCTTTCATGGTAATCTAATGCCTTGCATAAGGCTACAATCGATGCAGCATTCATTATTTGTCCCTCACTTAATAGTTTTTTTATTTCTTTTATGCTAACAAAATCTACTTCTATTTTTTCCATTAAACCAAGTGATTGTTCCTGTTTTTTTGATAGATCATAAGCTACAAAGACATATCCTTTTTGATTAAACATTGAATAATCTAATGTATACTCACCTATTAGTTCTATATATTTTGGAACATAACCTGTTTCTTCTTTAAGTTCTCTTAATGCTGCATCTTTATTAGTTTCTCCTGTTTCGATATACCCAGAAGGGAGTTCTATTTGAATCGAATCAACTAAATGTCTATAACTCTTTATTATCATTATCTCATTACTAGTGATAAACGGAACTATTGTAGAATAGTTTTTCCTGTTTCCTTGGATATATAATTTATTTACGCCATCAATACTTAGCTGATCTTCAAAAATCTCTAGATATTTATTGGAGTATACTTTTTTATGAGAAATTATTTCCCATCCTTTGGGTCCTTGTTTTAACATACTACAGTAGGTTTAAAAATCATTTATATTTTTTCTATCCCAAAACAATGTGGTTGAATTCGCGGAAGAATTAAGTTGTCGATGTGCGATTTGTTAGTTATTGTCACCAGATCATTTAAAGTAGATCATCCTGTGTAACGATAGATTTCTTTTTTATAGATACTGAAAAATTTTAAAACAAACCCATCGAACCTTTTAAGAGGTAACATAACATTGATTTTACCATTTAGTATTTGATTGAACTGAGGTTTTAGTTCGTTGCATATTCACAAGAGAATAATATTATAGGGATTCATGATAGGTGAAAGGATAGGTCATAATAAACTCAAACAATTTTAGATTGGGTTTAAATTGAAAAAATTACAAGATCTCCTAGAAATCCAAATTTAAGAAATCTTTTTGAAAAAAATTATAAATTACCTTTTGTCCATGTATTGAAAATATGCTTTTTACACTTACCAATAAATGTGGTATTTTTTAACATGTACCTTTCTTAAACCCAACCGCAGATCCCATGTCATACCATCTAAGAATTTTACCAAAAAAAAAACTAAAATTTAAAGATTTAATTGAATATTCCAATTACTACTATGTTTGTGGAGAAAAGAAAACCCAATACTTAAAGCATAGTATAAAAGTAGTACAAAAAATTTCTATTCGAATTAGATGTGAAATTGTTTTATACAACATATAATCCTTATGCAGTAGTTGAAAACATACGCCGTATAACCAAAAAAACAAATAAAAGGACAAAAAATTGACTTTTTATTTTACTAGGTTTATTGTAGCATTTTTTAAATATATTGGCTAGATCACTCTCAGAATTTAAGTTCATTTAAAATAAGCCAATTTTTTATTCAATCTATTGGTAATATCTTCAATATAATAAAAAGATTCGACCACAATAATAATTAATCAACTATTTACTTAATATAAATAGGCATTTGGGCTCTGTTAATTTAAGATAATACTCACCTCTTTTTCTAACTCAAAATGATTATTGTTTGCTATAGTATCATTGTATATAGAAATAAAGAATTGTATCTAGTTATTAACATGAAATAAATTACATTCCTCTTGTCTACATGGATAGTAATCATCAAAACTTTCTATTCTGTCTTTCAAAAACTGGTTTACTCTTTCCATCAAACTTTTCTCTATTGAAGAATGCAAATAGTGTTTTAATCCAATTACGTCACAGGCTTCCTTATACCATGTACCACCATCTGTATAGATGGTATGTTTTCCATATTTTGATACAAGAGAACTGATAAAATTCTCTGCTACAAACATGTTTCTATCTTATGATATATAGATTCCAAGCACAGATCTCTGGACTGGTTCAATACATATCCATAACCAAAAATTCTGGTTACCAATCTGAACAATGGTTTCATCTATAATAAAAGCAGTTACTCTTTTTCTTTTGTAGATCTGACAAGAACCAAATCTTTGTATCAAATTCCAAACAGAAACATGACTTTGCTTTTCATCTCTAAATATTACTAATGCTTTAGATGTATTACTTAAACTCAAACCAAGAAAGTACAGATAAAGAGAATACATCACTATACATGTGGATGTTCTGTTTCTTTCAAATTTGATTTGATTCATATGATAGATAGAATGTTCTTAGCTATAGCTGTTTCTGATTAAATTAACAGAGCCAAAAATAGCCTTGTTTATAATAATTTACTTTATTCTAATAATCATCAAAACTAAATTTACAAAAATTAAAAATGAAAATCATTTCCGAATTACTAGAAAAAATACAATAATTTATTAGAATAGGGTATTCATGTGCAAGTTCATAAAAATCCATTATTTGACCGTTTCCTGAAATTCATCAGTTCTACATTTTTATTCTTAAAAATGAATTTTTTGTTAAATATGAAGTTTATCACTGATGCGATTATAATAGCGAAAAATATTGTCCAAGTGTATTCTATTCCGAAAGACCCCAGACTAGAAACCAAGAATAATTGTAGTACAATACCTATCGAATTGAACACAAAGTACTTTAGATATTGTTTAATAATAGTATGGAAGGCTATATCCTTATCTTTAAAAGTCCAAAATTTATTCAATAAAAAATTTGTTGAAAGGGAAACGAGAATCCCTGAAAAACTTGATTGGATGTGGGTAAAGCCAAAAAATGTAAAGAGAGAATAGGAGATAAAATAATTTATAATTAAACCAGTGGTACCTACCAGATAGAACCTAAAAATTTCTTCTTTATGATTTAAAACTAAATTGGATAAATTAAAAAAATGTAATAGTGGAGATTTTTTGGTTAATTTTTTATGGTTTTCCAATTAAAATGTTTTGTTTTTGATTTTGTAGCATTTATACTTTTTCAACTCTATCCATTCAAAATATAACTTTGATTGTCATTATTGAGGGATAAATTGAACAGATCTCTTTAGATGCTCCTAAAAAATAGTATGAATAGGATCAATGCGAAATAGTTTAGATCTAATTCACTTTCATCAATTAATACTCTAATGTACTGAAAATACAATTAAATAATCAATTATATTTAAAAAAGAAAGAGGATACATTATCTATTGTATAGTTCTTAAGAATAAATTCTATTTAGAAAATAAATAATTATCCTATAGCATATAGATCTGTTGTATAATGTTATCCTTAGATCAGTTGATATTTTTTACATAATGAATATATTTAGGAAGGTTCTGAAGTATTTGGATTATCAAAATACTTCGATTTTGGGAATTCATCTGTTTTATCTCTTACCAGTCAGTTATATCACTATTACCAAATATTTTAAATTAGATGTCAGCTTTCATTTCTGTATCTCTTTCTGGTCATAATAATAATATTCTTTCTAATAGGTAGAAGATACTCATTAAGAAATTAATAAATTGACAATAGACTTTCTTACATTCTCTAATAGAATGACTTTTTGCATGATTTCATTTCCAGATAGCTCGCCAAAACTAGTTGATATCTTGAACTGTAAATTATGTTCTTAAAAGACAATATCCAATGATTTTCTAGCAATTACAATAGGTATTAGAAAATTCCTATGTTATTTCTTATGTCGTACTTTGCTGTAATTACATTCCTTATAAGATTATATCAGACGAATCATCAATTGCTAGGATTATTTATTATTATTGACATAAGCTCCAAAATCGAGATATTTGTTTTCTCTTTAATTGAAGTTGTAGAAAACACATATATTTAGTGAATTCTGCTCGAATTTGCTAATCCCATTCAAGCAACTATATTTAATGCTAAATCTTCTGCTTGGTTCTCATAAGAATATCTTTAATTGATGATACCTACGCATTTGAAAAATGGGAACGGATATACAAATTTTCTATCTTTTGCCTTGACTAATATTTTCTAATTGAATTTCATTATCTATACAATCTAATCAAGCAATATCTAACCAGATTTTAGAATAGATACTATAATTATTTTCTAATATAATATCACTCTAGCGTGTGTAAAATGTAAATTTGATAGTATTCAAATTATTGATTCATTTTTGAAAACTAGGTAAATTTTCTGTTTGTAAATTATAAAGCAAACTCTATATCTCAGAGTATTCTGTCTTAGATGAAACTAATATAATAATTTCAAGAAATATTAATATTAGTTAAATTATTTTTTTAGATAGTCTAATTTTAATAGTAGTTTATATAATTTATAATTAGATGTTGAAATTATTCTCAAAAAAACATAATTGTACAGACTGTAGTGAAAAATTTAGTAACGAGGATGAATTGGCTAGACATGCTCGTGAAGTTCACAAACACAATATTCGAAAATGTCAAAAGTGTGGAAAATTATTTTTGAATGAGAAAGATAGACTACATCACATAAAAGAAGAAAGACAAAAGGAAATAGAATACAGAAGGCGGAAAAATCATTAATTCATATCAAGAATGATCTTTATGGTTGTAAATTTCTAATGAAATGGAATGAAATTAGAGAAATATAACATAAAAAAAACCAATAAAATTACTTGATTTTTCATCATTTAGTTAATTCATATTATTGGATCATGAATTTAGCTCTAGATTTACCTTTGGAATGCCTTATTGAAAATTCCGTTTAAGATTAACACAAGTTAGGTTGATGAGGACATTGAATTAGATACAGTAAGAAGATAGAGGCAAAATTAGTTCATATTATGACATGATTTTCTTATCAATATGAAAAGAATAATAATAACTGGTCCAAAAAAACTGTTATTAGCATTAGAGGAAAAATTAAGACGAAATTTTAAAATTGACTTGATATTTAGTGATGAAATCTTTTGCAAGATAGAAGGCAAGAAAAATAACCAAAATATAGTTATTTGTAACTTTACTTCCGACGAAAATTTAAATGATATAATTACAATGTTTGAAATTAATTATTTTATAAAAATAGGCCAAAAGCTCTAAGATCCTTTAAGCTTAATTATTCACTGTTAGTTTGATGAAAGAAGTTATTTTATAAAGAATGTTAGTAATAAATAATTTTTACGTATTTTTTAGAATAATGAATTTTAGAGATTAATTGAATTTACAAAAAGACTCCTCTAAAACTTTGATTTGCATGTACATTTTATTAGCTTGGTCTGAGTTCAAGAATCTTATTTTCTCATATAATTCTAAATCTGATATGAATTCTGGTATAATACTTGAACAAATTAGATTATCATTATCAGAATCGTTATCGTTTAGAATCAAATTAGCTTTGTCTAGATGGGCTAGTAAAACGCGTTTAATTGTATCAGAATTATGAGAAGTTAATTTCAAATTTAAAATATACTCGCTCATCTTTTGCAAAAATAAGTTAGTATCTACTTTTATGTCAGGAATTTCTATATTGCCATCATTCAAAAAAGCGTCACTGATATGCCAATTAACCATCTTATTTACAGAACTATGATAAAGGTTAGATGTTTTTTCTGATAAAGTTTGACTTTGTGTATTTGTAAATTGAGGAAAAAACAATATAATAATAATAATAATTGTAATAAAAACTAGCGTTAAGTAGATTAACGATGAGGATTTATCCAACTAGTATTACACGAATAAACCCAGATAAAAATCTAATAACATTTTTGAGCTTAAATTTACTATAATAACAATTAGCAGATTAGAAAATAACTCATGGAATATAAAATTCACCTCCTATAATCTAAGATCATCATTATTATTTGCCAGTATCACATTACATTCGGAGAGTTGTATCCAGTTATACAAACGAAATAGATTGCGTTATTCTTTAACAAATGGATTAAAATTATCCAAACTTTTTATTATATTTTAAACCTATCGATTTACTCTTTCCATTAAGCTTCTCTGTAATCCATAGATGGTATTATCCTACCATGTAACTTCATTTGCCGTTGTATGAACACTATATTTTTGGTATTTTGATAAAAGAGCAGATAAAATTTGCTGAAAGTCTTTTTATATCTTCTGAAATATATATGGCGATCACATTTATGTGGAATGATTGAATACAAAACCAGAAGCACATATTTCAAAATTCAATTTGAAAAATGGTGCAAGATTTAAAAAAAAACGGACATATTACTGTAAATTTGATAGGATTTAGAACTCGATGCAATTCTAGCTAAAAACTAACTTGTCTATAAAACTTATCAATATTTTAATAGAATCAAATTTGGAAAATATGGATAAAGGAAAAACTTGTAAAAAAGATGTTTGATTTTTTCAAATTTGATTTTCTACAAATCATAACTAATTTGTTTTTAGCAATAGATTTTTCTAATTAACTAAAATAAGTAAAAATACATTAATAAACCACTAAATTGGTATTAAGTAAAATATCAATAAAACATATCAATCTAGCGAGAAATTGATTTTATTTTATAATAATTGAGTTGAGTAAATCATAATTATAATTGTAAAGGTGAGCATTCCGAAATATAAATGTGGCAAGAACATCGCAAATTTTGCTTTATTTCTCAAAGACAGATTTGGTATCAAATTGCATCCACTATACGATAATAAAACTCTAAGATATGGAGGAATGGCGAAAATTCCACCAAATATAACCGATTTTCCCCAGAATGATTCAATGGATTTATTCCAATCAAAGTTCATATTTACTAACATGAGTAGAATTCCTGAAATTATTGTTATAGTAGAAATTGCAACTACATATTTTTGCACTGTTGGTAATATGAAGGATATAATTCCTTTTTTATTTTTTGGATTAATAATAAAGACAATAAAAAAAGCGAAACCCCACCATAGGGTGCCTGAAATAATATGTACAAACATAGAGACAAACTGGATGATATTATCCAAGTGTTAACAAATTACAATTAAGATCAATTTAATTCTTAATTTAAATTTATACTCATTTTTTGTCAAGTTTCAATACTGTATTTTAAGCTAAAGTTAAATTATTAATTTCTTGGTTTAAAGTTAAACAACAATTTTTAGATATAAAGTTTGAATTTTCTAATCGCCGTAACTTTTTTAAATAAAATATTTATCTAGGCATTATAATTAATATCAAGACAAATAAAGGGATAGTTCTAATATCAAAGTGTGTCCTATAGAGTAATTATTGGAAATAACTTTATTAATAATAATCCACTGGGCGTTTATCTCTTTAAAAGAAAACTTTTTTCTATTAACAAAGAGAAAGATTTTCCTTATCTAAGTTGCAAAATTATTGATGACAGCAATAATAATTTTATTGAGATAGAGAAAAATAAAATTATATTTAGTCATGATAGCATATCTATTAAAAAAAATATCAAAGATCACATATTGTTATTAAATAAGGAAGGTGAAATCCTTATTGAATCTAGGGTAGTAGATCGAAAAACTTTGATTGTTAGTGGAATTTTTTCATCAAAAAATATGACTTGTATTATAACTCAAAATTATGTTTTGCTTGATGGAAAACGAATAATGCACAGTAAAATTGATTCCGATAATGGATATGTAACAATTACAGATGAAGGAATAAGACCTTTTTTATGTAAATGTTCATAATGGTAGTGATACAATAGATTAAAAATATTTTCTGTTCCATGTATGTAGAAAGTTAAATTTCCTAATTTTTATAATTTTATGTATTTTTCTATAAAATATCAAATAAAGATTAGCATATCAGAATACCAATTTATATTAGTAAAGTAACTTTGGAAAAATTTCGAATAACAATTTGATAATCATAGATTCAATCAATATTCGAAATTTCACAGATTATATCTTGTTTTGTAATTTATATGATACCAATGATAAGAAGTTTAATTAAATGGATGTTCATTGAATCTTCATTTTTCCGTGATTGTTTTATTTTACCTTCTAAAACTCTAATCATGTGGTACAGTTTTTGACCTTGAAAAGGTATAACTTGTTAGCATACACCTTAATAATGAATGTTGGAAAAAGGCTTGTTAAGATTTGATTGAACGATCTTTCATTAGGACAATTTGTGAGTCCTTTTTTTTATATAGATATGTTCTTTTTTGGCTGTGTGTTAATTTTAACTATAATCTTTATTATATTCACATAATCAAATTTAGAAATAAAAAACATAGCTGTTGAATGAATACCGATTTTGAAATGATTTATAATCTATTGAATATAAAAACCAAAGGCCAGATACATTAACCATAATAATATGCTATAGATAAAAATAAAGAGGAGATTAAGAATTCTGTAATGATTTAATAAAAAGTAAATCGTCGATCCTTATATTTAGGATATATTTTTTTCATTAGATAACATTTTGTATTTGGAAATGAGTGAATATCCTTGCGATAGAAAAGATTTATGCTGTTTTTTTTCAAATATTTGGAGCATTTATCGTGTATATTCTTTTTTTCGACAATAATCTTGGCTACTTTTAATGGTTAACCGGTATCCATTTTACTCAAGAGGGTTTTTTCTCAAAAGAAATAACTCCATATAATTTAATTACTTGATTTACTAAATTTATGTACTATATATTATATAATCCGTGAATTTACTCCTAATTACAATACTTGAGTTTTTTACTATAATTTGCTCCATTGATGTTTTTCTCTAATTGATAATCTTTCCAGAAAAAAATTATTGGTATTTTCGTAGAATAAGAAAAATATCATATTCGATAAGCAGCTACCATTAAATTTGTTCTTTTCAGGTTTTAATAACAAAAGTTCTTGAGAATCAGGTCTAAAGTATGTTAATTATTTTCTTTTATAAAACAAACATACCAAAAAGCATCTCCTTAATTTTAAACAATTTCGCAATTTTTTGCAGAAAACTGATGAATTCAATCTTGAACTTGGTATGAATGTGGATGATATGTAACAAAGTAATTTCTTATCGTCACATTTATTTACCAATACTATTAGAAATTTCTATAAGAATTAAAAAAATTTTAATTTTTCAAACATTAAATTCTATATTAAGTCCCTAATGGGAATTTTTTTTCCTGGATTCATGATATTTTGCGGATCGAATATTCGTTTGACTGATTTGAATAGATCAGTGATTTGAAGGCCATACATTTTTTTGATGTAGTCTATTCTTCCTAATCCATCGCCATGTTCACCAGATATAGTACCCGAGAGAGAAAAAACTTTTGAAAACAATTTATCGGCTAAATCACCCAGTTTTTCTAACTCTAAGACATTTTCAGTATCAATTAATGGCCTAGTATGGATATTACCATTTCCGGCATGACCGTAGAGTACATAGTTCATTTTATAATTTTTATACATTAACAATAGAAATTCAATGAAATCAAACAGAACAAAAGGATTGACCACGGTATCTTCTATTAGTCCAACCGGTTTCCTACTACCTACAGTGAGTTTCATTACGTTATTAAGTGCATTTTTTCTAGAGTTCCAAATATGTTCTGAACTAATTGCATCGAAAGACGTCTCTACTATTTCTGAGTATTGAGACATAGTCTTTTTACAATCAGAAAAGATTTCATCTATCTTTTTAAGGTTATTTCCAACAAATTCAACAAACAATAAGCATCCTTTATCATCTATAGTATCAATTATTATATCTTTATTTTTGGAATTGTCAATTTCACAACTAAATATGGAGCTATCAAGTAGTTCCAATGCAGATGGATAAAATTGAAGTATTTTTGGGACATTTTTTACTGCTAAAAGCACGTTTGAAAAACCAAGCACTAAAGTATATCTATACAATGGGATATCGACAATTTTGAATCTAGCTAAAGTGATTATTCCTAAAGTAGATTCAGAAGCTGCAAAGAGCCTCTGTGGATGAAAGTTACCATTGTCTATTATGGAATCAAGACGATAGCCGCACGAATTCTTCGTTACTTTTGGATACTTTATTCTGATAAGATCTAGAGCATAGTTAGAAAGTAATTTTTTTAATTTTAATATCTTTGCATAATCTTCTGTATTTGGCGGTAGAGAAATAATTGGGAATGAGCTCAATCTGTTCACTATTCCATTTGAATAAACTACTTCTAGTTGTTCCAAAAAATCGATAGTGCTTCCATAGCCTAATGCATGTATACCACTAGAATTATTTGCAACCATTCCTCCTATGGTACAATAATTGCTGCTAGAAGGATCAACTGGGAAAACTTTGTTCCTTTTTTTTAGTTCTTTATCCAATACTCCTTTCACTATACCTGGTTGGACAACTACATAATTATCCTCTAATTCAATGACTTTATTCATATACCTCGTGAAATCTAATGATATTCCAGTGTTAAGAGATTGTCCCAATAAACCTGTTCCTGCCCCCCTTCCGGTAATCGCTTTATTTGAAGACGAAGCATATTTACAGATTTCAGATATCTCTTCAGTATCTTTCACATTAACTATAATTTCAGGAGAAATCATGTAATGACTGGCATCAACGGAATAAATTTTTCTACTCCAAGGATCTGATAAGACCTCGCCCTTGGCGATACGCCTAAGTTCTTCTACAATATTAGCCTTTGGCAATATTGATAAATATACATATTAGGTCTATAAATTGTTATGAGGACGAATAGAATTACTACTAGAGTATCTATTTTGTAAATAGTTAATGTTCAAGCCAAATTAAAAAATTATATTAAAAATAAACAAATTTAATATGTACCTTATGATATAATATAATATGGATTATATACTAACATCCATAAGATTTTGTTTTTTATGTAAAGAATATGTTTTAGGTAAAATAGATCCAACAAAAAATCATATTGCCAAATGTCAACTTTGTGGTTCTGAATTACCTCCACTTGAAGATTTTTGTTATATTGATAAACCTCTTTACATAGGTTAATATCATTAAGTTTTATACAAAACAATCCACTAATTTTCTCTTTACTTTCTAACAAATAATTATATATTCAAGTTATTTAAGGTTAATCTAGTAGTATGTTTGGTATTAAAATTTAAATAATCAATTAAATAGTTGAGGTTTTTGTATCAAAACCATTAGAATCTAAAGATTCAATGTCAAATATTTTATAAAATAATAATAAACTGTTGGATTATGATAATTAAGTGATTAGACAAAAAATCCGTCACCCATATTTTTTAAAAAAAATTTTCTACACTGTCTTTTCAATATTTTCGCATTAAATTTAATTTCTGAATAAAAACAAGAATTAACATGCTGAAAAAAATAACAGATTAATTGAGTATATTCAAATTAACTTTTTATTAAGGATTTTGTTCTATAAACTATTACTTAGAAAATATAACTATCTATAATAAAAGAAAATAAATCTTCAATAATTAATCAAATAGTTTAATTCCTAAAATCATATCAATACGATATATGAGGATTAGATACAATAAAGATAAAAGAGAAATTCTTGATAAATATCTGTATGGCTGTCCTTGTTGTCATTTATCCAGATACATAGTATTAAGTGCGGAGATTCCAGATCCGGCCTATCACAAATACGAATTGTACTGTCATAGTTGTAACGTAGTATTTGCTCCTATTCATGCTGTGTTACCTTTTGAGTTCAACAAATAAGGCCTAGATAGATTCCTCATTTTTTAATTTGTGATTTCAAAACTTTATTCTTTTTTTTTGATACATAATGTTAATTTATCGTTTTTTCTGCCTTTTATTTAATTTTAATACCAAATAAGCCGCTATTCCCCATAGGACAAACGCAGGAATAGTTAGTTGATAAAACCAAGCTGCTCCTCCCAAAACTGCGGATACTATCCCTGTTATTCCCATTATTTTTTTTGTATTTACCAATTAGTTAAAAATAAAATCTTTTACTATAAATAGGTAGATCAACATCGTTAGAGAATTGAACTCAAAAAATCAATATTTAGAGAGCAATGATAAACCATGCCGGAAACTTCTTTAAACTACTGATTCCATACTCTCATATTAAACCGAATAATGCTTTATCAAAGCTTAGTTCAAATATCCAGCCCTGGAAAAATTTAACTGAATCTAATTTTGCGGCATTTGCGAGGTCTGAAGTATATGATCTAAAATCTGTAGAAAAAGTGGCAAGTTAGTAACTAGTGCAGTTAAAGCAGACTCAAACCAGATTAGCCACATGGACAGTATCTATAAAAGTTGCTTTAAAAACTGTGGATATTCAATTGTCCAAATACAGACAGGTTTTAGCATAGGAGTAAATCAAACTGAAATATCCTGGATTCCTAGTTTTGGCGATGGATTGCTACCGAAATTAGTGACAGTGATAACACTCATAAGATCAACAGGAAACCACTTAGGACCAAAGATTAACGGAGGTTTACAGGCCGAAGGGAGTAACGAAATAATAAATAATATAAATATTGTTCTAGAGTACAGATTAATCCAAATATTCGTTGAAAAAACTGCATTGGTTAATGTGGGATTCCAAATCTAAACTTTTTAACAATTTTTATTTTATTTTATTTTTATTATAATCTAAAAAACGTGTTAACCAACAAACCAATAGATAAATATGATAAATTTGAAATCATATTATAATAATACCAGAGCAAGAATAATTTACCATCAACAAAAATTCATAAATATATTACTTTTCCACCTATCTAGAAAGAACTTTTACATCTCATTTCGAAGCCATATTAACAAAGTGATAGACTAAGATCTGTCCCGAGAGAGCAAGGACAAACATATTCTTATAGACTCATTTCATACTCTTTACTTTCTAGATTATGATCCAATTAATTATTAGATAGTAAGACTTTTAGAAACTTAATTTTTAAATTTTTATTTGGTTAACTATTATAAACAATAAATTCGAAAAGCGACTCCCAATACCTTACTACTGATTAAGAGCAACATGGAACTGGGAGGACAAAGTATTTGAGAGTAGAAGAGATTCCTTTTCTCTGTAGTTGGTTTAAAGCTACTTTCAGTTTTCACTATATTTGATCCTAAACTAAATCACTAAATATGATAATTTCCAAAATATTTTAAATACAAGTAGAAAACTCCTTGGAGTGTATTGAATAGATGTATACCAGGCTATCTCCTATCATCTTACTATTCAGTTTTCATTTTTAAATTTTGAATAAATCTATTATTCTTTAATTGTATTAAGAAAAGTTTAGACAACCAACCCACAAGCATGACAAATACTATCCAATTTTCTATTCAATGAATCTATCAATAAGCTAAACTCCCAATTACACCATAACAAAAAAATCAATATTTGAAGTATAATTTATCTTCGTAATAACAATAACAATAACAGTTAACTATCACTTTCGTATCCAATTGCTAGGATTATGAGTAGAGCCCGTGCACCATAAATAGCAAAATAGTAACGGTACCATATCGAGAGAGCACAGATAATTTGTAACCCGAGCAAAACCCTGCTATCTTGATTTTAATATCTTATTCTAGATTTGAACCATTATTCATGATAACTTATTTAGCATCGCATTCAATCTGTTCTGGTATGAGATGTTTTTATTTACTAGTATTTTTATTACTTGTTAAACCAGGTTTAATGATTAAACAACAATTACCATCAATAATCTGAATCTAGTTGCTTTTGCATTCTATCGAATTGATACTAATACTAGTCCAACCCAACCAGAATGGTTTCCGGCAAAATTGCTCTATGAAGATTCTGGTCTGGGCTGAGTACGAAAGATGGTTTCAGTTATTATATGTGTGGCCGGTATCTTGTGCGAGTTTAATCAGATCCGCTAAATCTTTAAATGTCATATTACTTTTTCAGTTGTCCTGTCAACATGTTAGGACTTGGTTGTCAACTCCTATTCTTTTTGTCTTGTTGTAAATGAATTTTCTAGCTTTTGTATAGTATCTTCTACAAACTTTATAGAGAATTGGATGTGTTAAGCATCAGTGAGTTCATCCATTTAAGTGAATGTGTCAGCGGAATGTATATATTTTAAGGCAAGTGAGGATAATTTATTCTGGTAAATATTTTCTTTTTCAACCTTAGTCGCAATTAATCAACTCTCTCTTATTATCTCGTCTAGACCCTTAATGCAGATGGAATATCATTAGAGTAAGCTTTCATGTGAATGCAGTGATATGATATCTTTGGCATGTAGCATTAGATACGGTTTATAAGATGAAATCTAAGGTCATAGAAAGATATGTCAAGAAAAATGAAAGATCGAACCAGAATCAATCATAGTTAGATGGAATTATAGTAAAAAACTAACAAGTATCTTATTTAAGTCAAAAATTACATTTTTAATAATTAATATCTTATGTATATTAAAGATTAATTCTATTTCATAGTTTTATAAAATTATCCTGAGCAAATTAAATATTAATTTAAAAAAATTTTGGAAAAATTTTAATGAAAAAATAAGTAATTGAAATTATATATTACAAATCTAGACAAGTATTATTATATAAGATCCATATCAGTATTTATCAAATTAGATTTTATACTAGACGGAACCATTAACCTATCATTTGAACAATTTTATTTAGGTGTAGATTCTTTTCTACATAATAACTAAAATTCAAAACTATTTTATCATAATATTGTTTTCCTATTATTTGTAAACCTATAGGCATTCTCGTAAATCTATTTAAACCTATTGGAAGAGTAAGTGCTGGAAAACCAATACTATTAAAAAGTATAGTATTTTGTAACAAGGCATCTCTTAGTGTTATAGATCTATTTCGAATTTTTAGTTTAGTAATTTCACTTTTGGGGGCAGATATTATTGTAGTAGGGGTTAGTAGTAAATCCACTTTATCAAAAATCTTATCAAAATATTTCTTAATTTTATCTATTGTCTTATGTGCATATTGATAAGTTTCTTCTGAGATATTTTTTCCTTCCAATATCATTTTTTTAACCTCAGGGCTATATAATTTAGGATATTTGTCCATAATATGGGAATGTGTTTTCCATGCCTCATACATGCGGATTGATAACCATGACTTATAGATCATATCATTAGTTAATGAGATATCCACATTAGCTAGATCTAGATTTAATAATCCTAATTTTTTTACAAATCTATAAAAGGTTTTTCGTACCTCCGACTCAAGATAATCTACGAACAGTATTTTAGGAATCCCTAAAACAACCCTTCTATTATCGGAAAAAGATTTACTTGTATTATTTAGAGATCTAATGTTTTGTCTATTACAAAGAGTTTTAAATATTAAATTACAATCAGAAATATTCCTTGTAAGGATTCCAACATGATCGAGGGTAGGTGATAAATCAAAGATGCCCCTCCTGCTAATCACGCCATAGGTTGGTTTAAACCCTATAATTCCACATAATGAGGCAGGGACTCTGATCGATCCTCCTGTATCTGTTCCAATAGAGAAAAATATCATACCAGTTGCAACAGCTACTGCAGATCCACCACTGGAACCTCCAGAGATTCTATTAACATCCCATGGGTTTTTTGTGTTCCCATAAAAAAGATTTTTCCCATCTATACCAGATGCAAATTCATTAAGATTATTTGTTCCCAGGAGAATGGCACCAGCTTTACTTAGCTTTTTAACAACAACGGAATTACAATTTGAAATATAATTTGAAAACATCTCTGATCCCTTTGTTGAGCGGATTTGATTAGCAGAAATATTATCCTTTATAGAATAGGGAATTCCATGTAACTCTCCTATATATTTCCCTTTTTTTATTTCATTTTGCATACAATATGCTTTTTCGATCGCCTCTTTTTTTAAGATTGTAATAAAAGAATTAACTAAATGGTTATATTTTTCAATTCTAGAAAGACAAAATTGAGTCAGATCTACTGGGGAAATCTTTCCGCATTTTATATTGTGACTAACGTAGATAATAGTGAAATCTGTATACTTAATATCCTTCATTAGAATTTAATTTAAAAATACTGGACATTTATTTAAATATATTATATAAATAAAAAAGAGTTAGGTTTTAAGAACAGCTGATATGGCTAGACTGTTACCTGCTTTAAAATCTATAGTTTCTTTTGAGTTATTGAATAGAGCTATTGCATTGATATCTTTAATCTTCTTTGCGTCTCCTGTTATTGGATTTTCTCCTTTCATTTTATCGTCAAAGTTCACTATGAATAAACCATTGTTTTTGCTCAAGCTTTGGATCTTATCCATATCTACCGAGACACCGTTATGGCCATCTCCTTTTTTGTCAATATGCATGACGACGAATTGCAGATTAGGATTATCAGGTAAATTCAATGTTGCACGTCCATCTTTTAATTCACACGGGAAGAAATCACCTAATAATACAGGAGTTTTTGGTCCGATCTTACCTGTTAAAGGTATTGAACTAGATTGTGTCGAACATTTATTACTTTTGTATTTTATAATCTTCTTAGTGTGGTAATGATGGTTGTGTTGATAATCTTTATCATGTCGATCCCCATCATCATCATACCTGTTTAAATCTTTTATAATTACATCACCAAATTTTTCCCCAGCTACCTGTACAATCGTAGGAGCAAAAATTTGTGTTATATCTTCTCCTTGGGCTATTTGGACATTTAGAATTTTTGCTATTTGTTTTATTTCATCATCATCTAAATCCCCTGTTGCAACCATTCCGGTTAATGCCTCTAATGATTGGCTAACAGCACCTGAAGGATTACTCTTTATCTCTTTGTCTAATAAATTTTTAACATTATCATTATTTCCTTCTCCTAGTGCTATTTGTTCAGATATTTGGTCTGCTATTTGTTCTACTTTGCCTTCATCTATTTTAACTTCTTGTGTTGTTTCCTGATTTGTTTCTTGATCTATATTTTCACCAGGTCCAGCTAATTGAGAGGATTCTTGTGATGATTCTTGGGTCGAGTCGCCACCTTCTACATCAGATTCTTGATTAGTTTCCTGATTTGTTTCTTGATCTATATTTTCACCAGGTCCAGCTAATTGAGAGGATTCTTGTGATGATTCTTGGGTCGAGTCGCCACCTTCTACATCAGATTCTTGTTTTGAATCCTGTTCTGAATCTTGCTCTACGTCTCCATCTTCAGTAGATCCCTGCTGAGAACTTTCTTGAGATGAATCTTGAGAAGATTCTCCTTCATCGACGTCAGATTCTTGTTTTGAATCCTGTTCTGAATCTTGCTCTACGTCTCCATCTTCTTTTGAATTTGAACTAATCTGTTGAAAAGCATCTTCAAATGATTTCTCTTTCTTACCATCTGATTTTTTATCAGATCCATCCTTAGATACAAAATCGATCTCGGAATCATCACTATCTGTTGAGCCGAGGTTAAAAATTTTATCGAAGACTGATCCGAATACACCCTCTTTTTTTGATTTTTTATCAGATTCACCCGATTCTTGGTTATTGTTTGAGATCTCTGTTTTTTCAAATTTTTCCTCCGAAGTATCTTCAAAATCATTATCTAATGCCTCTTCTGTATTCTTAGCTGACTGAAGTGATCCGTCAAAGTCCTCATTAGAGAATTCTGAATCAGAATCTTTGGAATCAGAATCAGAAGTATCAGATGATTGAAAATCATTTGTACTTTCACTTTCGGATTCGAAATCATCATCTTTTGAATCTGATTCGAAATCATCATCTTTTGAATCTGATTCGAAATCATCATCTTTTGAATCTGATTCGAAATCATCATCTTTTGAATCTGATTCGAAATCATCATCTTTTGAATCTGATTCGAAATCATCATCTTTTGAATCTGATTCGAAATCATCATTATCAGATTCTGCTGTAGCACTTTTTAGTAATTCGGTATTTAGTAATGAATTAAATTTAAAATCCATTTGTAACTGGGAAGGATATGCTGTAATCATCATCATACAAACCAGTGTAATGAAGATTGTTAACCCCCCTTTTTTTGACAATTTACAGGGAATTTTCATTCTTAATAAGATCAAATAAAACATGAATTATATAGTTTTCACATATCATTTTAGTGAATATTTTTCTAAATAAAAAATATATAACATAATTGTTAAGCGAGATAGTTAAACTAATGAAGGAATAATTTAATTTTAATTCAAAAATAGTTTGTGATATTAAATATCTTTTAATTTTGTGTACTTAAAATATGTGATATATACACAATTTATTTTTGTAAGAATTATAAATTCTCGTATTTTACCAAATTATAATTATATGACGCATTTTCTTCGATATGTTTATAGAGTGGGATTTTTTCGAGTCCATTTTTTCTTGTTTGTAAAGCTGCTAGTGATGCTCCGACCCCAAAGCTAAACGCCCATAGATAATCATTTTCTTTTATATAGGAACACGTAAATGCAGAAGATAATATGTCTCCTGCACCAGTCGAGTCACGTGTTTTAATGTTATCAGTATTAAGCCAATAATGTTTATCCTGGTGTAACATATGAACTATGTTGTTTTCACTGAAAATTATAAAATTAATATGATTTTTAGATTTCCATTGTTGCAAAGTTTTTAGATCCCTAGATCCGGTAACGCAAAAAAGTTCATCTGAATCTAATTTAATTGCGTCAATATTATGTAGGTTAAAATCGATTTGTTTCTTAATAAAAATCTTCCCTTCAGCATCTACAGCACGTGTAAAGCCTTGAGGATCTATTATTCTAAAACTATCGTTCTTTTTGATAAGAACATTTAATACGGCAGGTGAAATTTCATTTAATATTGGACTAATTAACCAGGCATTTGTTTTAATAGATTCAATATCACTAATCATGATATCTTCAGATTCAGACTCTAAATATAATTCTCGGGAGTCTTTAATAACCTTAATAATAAATCTTGTCGTTAAACATTTAGAACACGTATTAGATCCATTTAGGGTAAGGCCATGTTTTTTAAAAAATGATAAATATTCATTTCCAAGATCACTACCGTATTTGGTTACAAGATTCACTGAAAATCCAAACTGTTTTGCTATCAGTCCTGAATAACATGGAGGGCCACCCAGGCTATCTATGGTTTGTCCATCGTTGTTAGTTATTCGATCGATAGCTAGGTTGGATACTATGGTTAGATTCATGATTAAAACTCTGGTATTACTTATTATCAATATTAATCTATATCATTATCATAATTTGGTATTCCAGAATTCTAGATATGGCAACGAAAAAATTTAAATTATAAATAACATAATAAATATTCGTTAATTACCTGAAGAAAGACACCTTGAAGAAATTTGTTATAATTTACCTTATTAGAATTTACTATTTATAGTATATTGCTAATTGGTTGTTATTTAACTATTAAATAAATATATTAATAATGTTTTGAAATATATATTAATTGAAACAAAATATTTTTGACAAAATTTCAAGTGAAAAATATATTAATTTACAAACCCAAAGAAAAGACGGTAATTTTGTTTCAACGCCGGTATGGTTTGTAATAAAAGATGATGAAATATTCATAAGATCAGGTAGTAATTCTGGAAAGATTAAAAGAATTAGAAATAATAAAAATGTGAAGTTTGCGAGCTGTAACATAAAGGGAAAAATCAAAGGAGAAGTATATGATGCTATAGCAAATTTTGAATTTACTTCAGATTATAAAGAGATTAATTTGTTATTTGACAAGAAATATCGTGTTATGGTATCTCTCCTCAAAATCTTTTATAAATTAAAAAAAATTAACCTTAAAATTGTATCTTTAAAACTAAAGGATAAGTCTACAACTAATTAACTACTAAAAAAGATTATAATATGTCCAATAAACATTTACTTAACAAGTAGTACTTTAAATAGATTTAAAATAAAAAAAGACATTTCTTGTTAAATAATAATTTTATAATATTTTTACTGCTATGATTTTTTAAGAGTCAGTGTAATAAGTAAATTGAATTCAGAACAAAAAAGTAAAGATAGCAATAAGAATAGAAAAATCCTTCAAAATATTTAAATTGCTTTAAGATAGTATTTAATTTTAAATATTATGGTCGAAAATAATTGTTACTTTATAAAAATAGCTATTTTACCATTTTATCATCCTTTAATTCAACATAAATCCTAGAACGATTCACATAAGGTAGAACTTCTACGACTTGTTGTTCAATTTTACTAATCAATATTTCGATATTATCAGTAACAAGGTTATCGGCCATACTTACCTCTATCGCCACTATTACATCCTCTGGTCCTAGATACATTGTCCGAATTGAGAGAACTTTATTGACCTCCGGTAAAGTCAAAATAGATTTTATAATTTCCCGAGAATCTTTTTTGGAAATACCTTCTCCTATAAGAAGTCCTTTGTTCTCTCTAGCTAGGAAAAAGGCAAATCCCATTAACACAATTCCAATCATTAGCGAACTTATAGCATCGTACATTACATTTCCTGTTAGATGTGTCAAGGAAATTCCGATTGTTGCTATTATAATACCTAATAATGCTGCCGAATCTTCAACTAAAACCGTTAGGATGGTTGGATCTTTACTTGCCTGAAATTCATCCAATATAGTCTTGAATGTTAATTTTTGGCCACGTGCTTCAATGTTTCTACTAAAAACTTTAAACGCTATTCTTAATGCGTTAAATTCGAAAATTGCTGAAATCCCCAAAATAATATAGTTAATATCTATATTTTCAATTTGGTGAGGGTTAAAAAATAGACCATCTAAGCCCTGCTGAAGAGATAGAACTCCCGATATTCCGAAGATCATTGTTGATACAAGAAATGACCAGAAAAATTGTTCTTTTCCATATCCAAATGGATGTGTTTCAGTAGCGGGTCTAGTACTGCTTTTTATTCCAATCAATAGAAGAACTTGATTCATGGTATCTGAAAATGAATGGTATGTTTCAGCCCACATTGCACTGCTCCCTGTGAAAATTGCTGCTATGAGCTTTGCTATTGCAATGGCAAGATTACCAAATAATGCAGCATAAACTGCTTTTTTTGATTTGCCCACCAATTAATTTGTTGACTATAGTTTTCAAGTACGTCATAATTAATGTTTTGGAATTAAGTTTAGATATGATTAGAGTCAATGCCTTCATAAAGTTTATTTTAAAATCAAAAGATTTTGCTTAAATAATAGCATTATTTTTTCTGGTTCATTTGGATATAAAGCATTAATTACTCAAATTGAATCCAGCAAATATGGAATATTTGTGAGATGTTGAATAACGTGAGATATTTGATGGTAGAGATATCTCATTTTTTGTTTTCTTTTTGAAACTGCTCCATTTTACTGATATTATTATTTAAATTTATATTAAATACAAAATTATCGAAATTTTAAATATATTATAGAGGTATAGGCAACAGGTACTAAATATTGATAATCTACGCTATTAGAATTTTATGCTTGATACAATTTTGTTTTTATCATGATATTTATTAAATCGAATTCTAATTCAATTGTGGTTTGTTTGGGAGAAGAAGTATTATATTTTGAGATCTCTTTTCTACATAATATTTGATATAGTATCAATTCAAGATTAAGATAATATTGTAAATATAGAATATTGTAAAGTTCTGTCGAGATAAGGAATAAAGTAAATATATTTTACAATGGTCTATAATGTGCTATACTCAATTTTAAAAGCTATGTTAAATCTCATTTAACAGAGATCCTCATATAACAGAGATCCTAATCTTAACTGAGATATTTTTAGTATTATGATCAAGTTGGTTCAGTATGGACAACAACTCTTTCGGCATTAGTCTTTTTCATGATATGTTCTTGAACACTGGTAGCGATTTTATGAGCTTCTGAAACTGAAATTTTTGAAGAATTTGGTAAATTTATAAGCACAGTTAAAGTGATATGTTGACTTCCATTCATATCTACAATCCCAATATCTTTACATTCTACTACGCCATCAATTGACAGACATGAATTTTTTATCATTTGAATATAAGATTGCGATACTTTTTTTTCAACTCCTATCGTTTTGGTATCTTCACTGGTGTCTATTTCTATGTGTGTAGTGATACTTCCTATCTCGTTGATCTCATTCTTGACTCTGCTCTCAAATTGTTCAATAATACTATGGGCCGTTTTCAGATCCAGTCGATTATTAACCTGGATATCAAGATATAAATGAAGATGATTTTTGGAAGTATTATTTCTATTGTCGTCTTGCGAATCTGAGAGATTAGAATAAGATTGATTGTGTGTAAAGGGTCTAGATTTTCCTTCTTTAAGTTCGGGTATTCTAGATAAATATATAGAATGAATATTTTTTATTCCTTCTATTTCATCCGCAATCAATTTAATTCTATCAGAAAGTGTTTCAGATTCTGCTTCAATAGCATCAACATGTACTAATACATCGGCATTTGAGATAATCTGTCTTATTTTCATTTCGACGCTAGTAGCAATTTTATGAGCTTTATCATGTGTTGAAGTTCTCGGAACTTCTATATGAAGATCTATAAACATAGTGTTACCTACCGCTCTAATACGTAGATCATGTGCTCTATTAACACCTTCAAGTCCTATTATAGATTCTAAAACAATATGGTTCAATCCTTTTGGCGCTTTATCCAATAATACATCAAGTGTTCTCTTTCCGAGGCCTAATGAAGTATATATAATCATTCCTCCAATAATTATCCCGGCATAAGCGTCTGCGTTAGGAACGTTTAGTATTAGAACGAATATTAATCCTACTATGACTATGAATGAAGAGATCATATCTGCTCGAAAGTGCAATGCGTCAGCCTCTATGGCTTGACTGCCATATTTTCTGGCTATTTTAAATAACGCTTTTGATCTCCCATAATCTACCACAATAGAAGTTACCATGATTAAGAATGAGAATATTGTAATCTCTGGTACAACGCTTTTGAAGAAGATTCTCTCAATTCCTTCATAAAATATCCATCCGGCTACCAGAAGTAGCAAAAGAATTTCTGCTAAACTAGAGATACTTTCTATTTTAGCGTATCCATATGTATATCGCAAATCTGGTGGTTTAATTACTAATCTTACAGCATAAAGAGTCATAAATGCAGCTAAAACGTCTAATCCTGAATGGAATGCCTCTGATAAAATTGCAAGACTATTTGTAGAAAATCCTATTGATAGCTTTAAAATAGCTAAACAAGAAGATGCTATAATGGAAATTATAACTACTTTATTTTTTTCTTTATAGGATTGTTCTTGTTTTTTATTTTGTATAAATACTTTATTGCTAGTTTCATTTCCATTGGTATCTCCATTACCTTGGTAATCAGTCACAATTGATTAGGTAATAGTGGTAAATGTAATATAAATAGTAACTAATTATTAGTGAAATACAGGAAATTTTATTAATTTGTTAGTCAGCTCCTGAATTGTTTATCAAGAATATAAAGTTATTTGTTTTTTATTTGTGATCTGGTGGTTGACCAGAATTAGCAAAGTAATAAAAAAAGAATCAGAGAAGATATTATTTTAGTACCATTTATAATATTCTGAAACTTTTCTGCAATATTTAATGAGTATTAAAAGAATGATCATTGTCTAAATTAAATATTAATTATTGGTTATTGTATTTTCTTTTCAATTTCCATATAGTAAAAATATTAAAAATAAAGGCATAATGTAAAGGATAATCCAAAACAACGAAATTTGGTTCTTCTAAAATATTTCAATGTTTATAGAAAGTTATTCAAATAAAAAAGAGAAGATTTTTACCTCATTGATAAATATAAAATCAATTAAAAATATTAAGAGTAACAAAAATAATAATTTAATTTGGCAGTTTTTTAATAACAATAGGGGTTATAATAATAAATCTCAGTGCATATTAATTAAAATCATTTCTTAATCGGTAGATTTTACTTCCTAATTCATCGTTAGCATATTGGAAAAATGGAAATCCAAATCATATAACCTTGTAAGAAAATTAGTCAATTCATTAAATTCTAACCCGTAATGAGTTTTTAGATGTGTGTTGATCCTGGAATCTGAACGAACATTAATGGAGAGATCGGACTTTAAAAAAGCAGGATTATCATTTTCAGAATCACCAAGATATAATATTTTTCCATTCTTGTTAACCCCCAATATTTCTCTCAACTTATCAATAGCATCGCCTTTGTTGAATTTAGTACTATATATATCGATAAATGGATGACTGGAATAGGTTTGTATATTTATATCACCAAAAGATACTGAATTCATAGTAAAGAACTCATTAATTCTCTGCAATATTAGAGGTTCGATATTGGTTTTATAATTTTCCCACTTCAAAATATGTCTGTAATCGAATGTTAGTCCAGCCAATATGTGATCGTGAAAAGTATATTTTTTTTCAATATGAATGTCTTCAAACCTGCATTTTATATATTCTGGAAGATCTGAGAGCATGACAGAATTTGATTTCAATTTTTCCATTTGCTGAATGTAGAACATCTCAATATTTTTTTCCAAGATCGATTTATCTAAATTGGTAATTTTTTTTTTAATTATTTGTTCGGAAAAAACAAATATTTCTATCCCTTGTATACAAGAAATAACCTTGGAAAAACCAAGACTTGGGATTAAAGATTCTAATGACTTGCTAGAAAGAATGCATATCGGTATTTTCTTAGAAATTTCTAAAAGAATAGAGTAGAGGTCTTCAGGGATAGGATTGTCATCTGAATACATTGAATTGGTAGGACAGATAGTACCGTCATAATCTGTAATAATAGCTGTTATCTTCATTAGAGTATTATTAAATAATAGAGGTATATTAATTTCTAAAACCAAGACTGGGATATAAAAAGAAGTATTTATTCACGATATAGAATGAGATCTATTTATGATTTTTGGATTAAAACAGGATAGTAATAACCGAAAAACTAATCAAAATTACCAATATTAATATCCTAACTTTATCAATTCAAATCTAAAGATACCAAAAACTATTATATAAAAAGATTAAGGTATTTTATGACTTTCATTTGAATAAAAAAAAGTATAATATCCTAGTCTTGTTGATGGTTTAGTTAAAAGACTATTGAAGATAGTATCAAATCCTTTTTGGTGCATCTTAGACATAACATGTATGATATTAATGGTCAGCGTTTTATATCTGAGTTAGATAAAGATATTCCTACTATGTAAATACAGAATATTATTGCAGATGGACACTGATAAAAATGTCTCTTGGGAATGACGATGACAAAGATAATTGCACATAACAAAAAGACACAGTTGCAAGTTAAGAGGACAGACCACATACCAAAGAGTAAAATCATATAATGATAAAGAATATTGACGATAGATGAACTAGGATAAGTAGTGTTGTGTCAGAAAGACTTTAGTTACCCACATCCTGAAAAAGTAAGGATTCATGGTAGGAGTAAACCCATGTAATCTTTTTACCAACTCCAATTCCAATTTGTACTAGCTATTATCAACAGTCGATATATATCATATTCACCATACTGTTAAACAAGGGTAGAAAATCAATCTGGAGGACAAGGTAGTAACAGTTGCGATATTAGTAATCACTATATATTTACACTCCAGTTTTCACTAACTTTTATTTACAATCGATAAATTCAAGGCTGTTCATATTTTTATACCGAAAAAATTACCAATCTAATCCAGAAGGCAATAAGTGGTAGAACTCAAATGCATCCACATACCGCTTGCTTGCTCGGAGTTTGTTATTATCTCTGTTTTTATTCAACCGATAGATATCATATTTCATGTTAGAATTTACCATCAAAATTCAAATACCAATGAGACTAATTTGTTCACCTCCTTTTCTAACTCAAAATGATTATTATTTGCTATGGTATCATTGCACATAGAGATAAAGAATTGTATCCAGTTATGTTACGAAATAGATTGCATTCCTGTTGTCTACATGGATAGTAATCATCAAATGATTCGATTCTATCCTTCAAATACTGGTTTACTCTTTCCATCAAACTTTTCTGAATTGGTGAATGTAGATAGTGTTTCAATCCAATTACATTACATGCTTGATTATACCAGGTACCACCATCTGTATAGACAGTATGTTTTCCATATCTGGATACAAGAGATCTGATAAAATTCTCTGCCACAAACATGTTTCTCTCTTCAGAAATATAGATTCCAAGCACCGAAGAGTTAATTGGTTCTATACATATCCATAACCAAAAATGTTGGTTACCAATCTGAATAACTGTTTCATCTATAACAAAAGCAGTTACTCTTTTTCTTTTGTAGATCCGGGAGGAACCAAACCTTTGTATCCAATTCCAAACAGAAACATGACTCCTTTTATCATCTCTAAATACTACTAATGCTTTAGATGTACTGCGTAGGCTCAAACCAAGAAAGTACAGATAAAGAGAATACATTACAATAAAAGAAGCTGTTCTATTTCTTTCAAATTTGATTTGATTCATATGATAAATAGAATGTTCTTAGCTATAGCTGTTTCTGCTTAGGTTAACAGAGCCGAATTTACCATCAAAATTCAAATACCAATGAGACTAATTTGTTAGAATAGAAGCATGCAGCTCTTCAACCGACTATCCCATCCTCAATCTATTAAACTCGTAACATGTTTTGTGTCCGTTTCATAAGTTAAGAATGGAAAAGAAGCGTTCCAGGGAGAGAATGGTGGTGGCCAATCCTCTCCTAGACTCACCTTCTACTTTCTCCTATTTTTACTATCTAAATTTTCTTACAAATAATTATTATTCGATAGCCATACTTTGAGGTTTAGATCTTCAGATTTGGAATATTGAACTGTTATAAACCATAAATCCCACGGCAGTATAGAACTCTCTCATTGATCAACGAGGGAGGAACTAGTAGGACATTGTAACTGAGGGTACAAAATGTTTCACTTCTACTCTCCGGTTTTAATCTTCTTAAATTAAACTTCTAAATATTATGTTTACCATAATGTAGTATCGCATCTGAGACAATTGTAGGCTTGTGGGCAAGATAGCGATATCCTCATTTCATTATCTTGCTTGGTTTCCTCTTTTATATTCAATTAAGTATAATATTTCGCATATTACAATAGACAAAGGTAGTATCATCTGTGGAGGGTAAGAAGTCGTAGAAGTTTGATCCGTGTCCTCCTATGATACTTTTATCGAATTATTTACTATCTTTATTATTAACACCAATAAATAATATATTTCACATTTTATAATACGTGGAATAGTAGTGGATTGTATACAGAGGGATAGAAAAGAGTTTGGTCCTACTCTTTACTGCCTATATTTTATCTAACTCTTAAATATCATTGTTCACATATTATAATACCGCAAAGTAGTTACATTTTTTTAAGAGAGCAATAGATTAGAATTTAAGTGTCTAACTCTACTCCCAACTTTCCTGTTTTCTATCCATTACACTCGTATATGTTTTACCGAAACTAGAAAACTAGAAGGGAATGGATTGTTTCAGGAGAGAGTAGGAATAAAGAATAGCAAGCTGAGTTGACTTATTCCCTGCTATCTGTTTTATTATACTATTCTAAATTTGAATTATTATCCTAGTAACTAATTAGTGTACTACGTCTTTCAATTCGGTCCCTCATAAGCTGGTCTAATTCTTCTGATTCTGATATATTTCTGTTAATATTTCTAGTATATTTTCTATTATGTTAGGAAAGAGACAATACATAATGTCGTTTACTGTCATGAATTAAATTTGGAAATTTAATGAATCCTTTGAGTTTGTTTTTCTACTTGCCGTGTTCTGATGGGTAAATTGTAACGCAAGCAATGTATTCAATCCGATTCTCGGCATCCGATAGTATCTGACGATTTTTTTAAGTTCTGATTCAAGGTTGGTTCTTGTGTTTAATTCCGGATATAAAAGTCCATAAGTTTCACAATGAACACAATATCTTTTTTCCTTATTTTCATTGGATGAATAGTGATTATTTCCAGATATTGAAGTAAAATTAGAATCATCTAATAAATCTACAAATAATAAGGTAATAAATCACATTATATCCGAAATCACTTATCATTGTGTTAATTATAGTCTTTAGTTATTAGCATCATTTTATTTGCACCAGTTTGGAAATGGTGTTCTACATTTTCAATCCTACATGCGAGGTTATGTCTAACCAATAGATGTACAATAGGTAAAAAGATCCTAGAAATAGCAAAATCAGAACCCTGAATAGGAAATATTCGAATTTCCTTCGAAGTAACTCTAGTTAATTCAAGAATTGAGGTCAGGTGAAAATCTAAATCGTACAGGTTATCGTATAAAAAAAGAAGATTAGCACTGAATGTTATATCAAAAGTGTTATCTTTAAATGGCAAAAATGGAAGACTAGCTATATGATATCTCCCGGCCTTTATTCCAGGGACAAAATCTTTAGAGAATCGATTTAGTGCCAATTCCCGGAACTTTTTTAGATGAGGGAGAGATTTATAAAAATTCCAGTTATATTTATCACTGTAGGATGCAACTTTTTCTAACAACATTTCTATATCCTCTAGTCCAGTTTTGAGTAAATAGTTTAATTTATATCTGTACATTGGATCACAGCCAACTACATTTATTTTTTTTCTGTAAGATTCTGAAACAAAAGAAGAAGGTCCAGATGGACAATCAAGAATTCTAAGATTTTTCAATTCCTCGATATTAAGATTGAACATTCGTTTGTATTCTTCGAAGGTCCTACCGTAAAATGCAGTACGAGGTAACAGATGTGAGGGAAAATCTTTGTCAGATCGAGTGTTAGGGGCTTTCAAATTTAAAAAAAAGAACTAGAAAATACTCTTAGTCATTGTTTGATTTTATTTAACACATCATCGTATTTTTTCAAAGGTACAATCTTTACAGAATTGAAATTTCTTACGCCTGCATCGATTAATCGATTGTTGATATCAAATGGATTATGACCTTCAGAAATAATTAGCCATTTGTTTTTTAGTACAGACATATAAAATGATTTTATCCTAATTGCATCATTATTTGACGTATTTTTTTCAAGTTTATCTTTGATTTCAACAAATATTTCCCTACTTTTTATATTGTTAGGTGGACAGGATTCAGAACTGTGTACTGCAAATGCTCCAAATAATCCCATTTTCCATAATTATAGTTGAGCAATTGGTGATATTAATTATTTGGTGTAAATAAACTTATAATGATTTTTAATTCTCAAGAATTAAATATATATTTGGCAATATCTTTCATTCGTTATCATAAAAAAAACTGTTTATGGAAAATGCCCAAAGTGTAGGGCTAAAAGTCAATTGCAGGTTATTTCTAATAATCCTGGTAAAGAGAAATTTAAATGTAATATTTGTTATCAATCTTTTAGTATGGATGAACTTTAAAATTTAATAAATATTCTGTTGATTAAGGCATTTTACCAGATACATAGATTTGAGTGTAAAATGAATGAGATAATCTTTTTGTTAATAATCATTTAGACATAAATATAATAAATCTGAGATAATTAATATTAATGGCTTTTCTTCTAAATATTTTTTTTGAAAAATATAATTTACTTTTAAATTCAAATACTTATTTAAACATCTTTAAAAAGTAAACTGATTAGGAAGAATTTGTTATTTGTTTATTTTAATTTTTTACGAAGATCTAGTTGCAAATTTTTTCATTCCAGTATTATTCTTGATCACATGTATAATTTAGATTTCATATACAAAAAGGACCTGGAATCGTATTTTGGGTATCTGCAATAGATAATTATATGCTTAGAAAGGTTTACTGCAGATTCAAGAATATGGAACAAAAGGATATGTAAATAAATAATTAAACAAATAAGAATGTGAAAGGGAGAAAACAACTCAATATTCAATTTATAATAAAAATCTCATTAATACAAAAATTTATAGAAACCTTCATATTACACTCGTATCAAAATCCAAAGAACATATCAAATTACAAATCTCAGATACAATATAATGTCATACTTTTTTTGAAAATATCAAAATTTGAAATCAGGAAAAGATGATAGATAGTTTTTTAAATAGATAGAACCAAATTAAATAATATCAATGATTATCTTATTATTTGGTCACTAACTAGGCGAACAAAATCGCTTTTATATCTAAATATATTTTTTATTCTAGTAACAAAATTACTCCGATAAAAAAAAAGTAAATGATCTAATAGAAATAACGATATAAACATAATAGATAGAATGGAATAATTATATATCTTATAGTGTTGAACATAAAAATTGTAAAGTAATAATGGTAAAATGTTTACTTTTAAAACACAAACAAGTTTTTATTGCATACAACTTTAAATGCTGGTCCACTTCAGATAGATTTAATCAATTAGATGTTAAAGGTAAAGCAGATGATAAATAATGTTATTAATAATAGCTTTCTATTAAAGAATAAGGTAATGATGTATTATTAGATTTTGTAAAGGAATAAATTCTACCCTAGGATTGTAAAAATAATTCAGAAATGTTTTTAGAATATTTTTCTCTCAAAAAATTTTAAAATATTCTTAATATTGTTGATTCTATAAAATATATGAACAATTATTTTTTCCAGTATATTGGCATAGTTATTATTATTTGTGTGATCGCATTGACTGGAATTTTAAATATCATATCTATAGCATCTGCTAAAAATTATGACGGAGATGATAGACATAATTTATTAATTGGAACAGATAATAATGATGTGATAAATGCTAAGGGTGGTAATGATATCATTACTAGTGGTAGTGGATATGATATCTTAATTTGTGGAAGTGGATATGATATTATTTTAGATTTTGATCCTGCCAAGGATTTAACATTAGAATGTGAAATGATACTGTAAGGCAGGAATATAAAAATGATAAGTAGTATATCTACTCCAATAAACAGATGAATATTTTCATATTCTAATTTATATATTCTTATGTCGCTGTCAATAACATCTTAAATATATATTTTACCAATACTTTCATACTCTTCCTTGCTACGAATAACATCTTTTTATTATTCTATAAGCCCAGGTTTACTTATTCCTTAAAAGTCTTGGTTTCAACTGGCCTTCATGTTATTATATTACATCTTAAAATAACAAGTTTTAATTCTTTTACCCTAGTTTTCTAGTTACAGACTAAAACATCAGAATTAGATGGGGTATTTATGTTATTTATTGCCAATAATATGGAATATCAAGTCTCGAAACATAAAATAAATTAAAATCCGAATAAAATTTACACTTGATTATATTTTGTCAATTTGAAATTAAGGTAATTTTTAATGTAATAAAAAATTACAATAAAATCGTTATCTAAAAGCTTAGACTGTTTACTTGTCATCTAAAGAAGATGTGTTTTTCAGAACAATCGATCATATGGATATTTAGTGTTAGGACTATCTGGCAGACCACCAACGTCGTTATCATCATCGTTTTCATCAAAGAAGTCTGAAAATTCTTCCCTTTCTACTATTGTTTGGTCTATTATCTCGCATGATCCTTGTTTTTGATCATTTTCTATAGAACTAAAATCTAATACGTTGTCCTCTTCATCACAAATAAAAATATCTGCTCCCTTCCCTCCTTCTAGTTCATCGGATCCAGGACCTCCTATTAGCTTATCATCACCAGATCCACCTTGCAATTGGTCATCACCTGGTCCTCCGTCTAATTGGTCATCCCCTGGTCCTCCGTCTAGTTCATCATTACCTTCGTTGCCTTTGATAATATCATCTCCTTTTTCTCCAGATATATCATCATTTCCATCACCACCACGTAGTTTATCATCTCCTGGCGTTCCTTCAATTGTGACATCCACCTGGGGTTTTCCGACAAATTGTTTTGAGACCTCATTCTTGATTGTAAAATTAGAGGTAGTTTGAGGATCTTTTATTGTAAAATTAGAGGTAGTTTGAGGATCTTTTATTGTAAAATTAGAGGTAGTTTGAGGATCTTTTATTGTAAAATTAGAGGTAGTTTGAGGATCTTTTATTGTAAAATTAGAGGTAGTTTGAGGATCTTTTATTGTAAAATTAGAGGTAGTTTGAGGATCTTTTATTGTAAAATTAGAGGTAGTTTGAGGATCTTTTATTGTAAAATTAGAGGTAGTTTGAGCATTAGCAACAGGTAGAAGAAAAATAACAACGATTAACATTCCCAGTAAAGATAAAGAATGATTACCAGCCAAATCTAGTCTTCTGATATAACACCAGATTTAAAAGTATTTTCTTTTTAAATTTGCAGTTAGAAAATATTCATATATGAATATGTATTATTAGAGAATATGTTGCTAGCTAATGATTTAATTGGATATCAAAGAAATAATAACTTTCTACCCTTTATTCTTTTATTAGTTTGTATTTCTTTTGATTCCTTAATTCATATTAATAAAATTCCTCAATACAGTACATAAATTATTTATATTTTGGATTTAACAATTTAATTAAATAGTCAAGTTATATTAGTTGAATGATAAAAAATTTTGAGCTGATTTTTTTTATATCACAGTATATCAAATTTACGAAAATCAATACCTTCTCTTGATTTGTTTTTATTTCATATATTGTATTTCGTCTGGATTTTTCATTACTATATTGTCTCTACTTTTTGAAACAATACTATTCCTAATTTATTGTGCTTATGAACAACTATTATTGATTCTATAACCATTGGATAATTTATAAAATACGGCTTACCGAATTTTTTTATTTGATTATGGAAAGGTTTATGATTAGAATTAGTATGAATACTTAGAATTAGTATAATAAATAAACAGAAGAGAATCAACCATAAAATCGATATTTTAACTTGATATAATAGGTAAAAGTAAGTTTTTATGTTAAAGTTAGCTTACTTAAAATAATTGAAATATATAATTTCAGAGAAGAAAAATAATATTAATATAATCAAAATTAACAGACCAGACGTTCTCAATGCATTAAATTATGAAGTGGTCTCTGAACTTTCCGAAGTTTTTCAAGTGATTTCTAACGACAATGAAATCAAAGCAGTAATATTGACAGGAGAGGGCGAAAGATCTTTCTGTGCAGGGGGGGATCTGAGAGCTGTTGTTAATATGACACCGAATGAAGCTGAAAGATATGCTTTACATGTACATAAATTGTTAAATTTGATAGAAAATTTTAATGTACCGGTAATTGCAGCCATTAATGGTTATGCTTTGGGAGGTGGATGTCAATTGGCTTTAGCTTGTGATATTCGGCTTGCATCAAATAATGCAAAGATAGGACAAACAGAAGTAACTATTGGTATTCCACCTGGATGGGGAGGTACCCAAAGACTTGCAAGAATCATAGGAATTTCCAAAGCCAAAGAGTTAATCTTCACAGGAAAAGTTATTTCAGCTTTTGAAGCAAAGCGTATTGGATTGATAAATGAGATAATTCAACCTGAAAGAGATTTAGGCAAAACAGGGAACCAGAGTCAAAAAAAATTAAGTAACCAATATTTCATAAGTAAATGTATTTTATTTACAGAATTAATTTCAAGAAATAATTCTCTGTCGATAAAAATATCCAAAACTTTAATAAACAAAGCAAGGGATGTCAATATAGACGGTGGTCTTTTAATGGAAAGATATGGTTGCAGTATCTGCTTCGTGAATTTTGAAAGATCGTGATTGGTGACTTAAGATAAGATTACAAGAATAAATAATGTATATTTTTATATAACCTTCTGTAGGTAATTATAACTGCTTCTTTAATTTCAACGCAGAATTTTCGTCATCTTAACAGAGTCTAATAAAAAATGATTTGACTATACTATTAGACATAATTGACTTTTATAAAATTCAGAAAAAATTTCGAAAAATTTTGAATTTAAGGTGAGAAAAAAATATGGATCAAGTCTATTTATACTCAAGGATACAATTCTTCATATGGAGATTTGTAGTAGGGTTGATCAAATTTTCCTTCTTTTTCAGGATACAATTCTTCTTCTTCATATGGAGATTTGTAGTAGGGTTGATCAAATTTTCCTTCTTTTTCAGGATACAATTCTTCTTCTTCATATGGAGATTCGTATGATGGTGTTTTCTCTTTAGATTGACTGTCTGATTCAGCGTTGTCTTCGTTCTCTGTTTCTCCTGGTTGTGTACTACCTGGTATACTACCTAGCGGTGTTTCTTCTCCTGGTTGTGTACTACCTGGTGTTTGTGTTTCTTCTCCTGGTTGTGTACTACCTGGTATGCTACCTAGCGGTGTTTCTTCTCCTGGTTGTGTACTACCTGGTATGCTACCTAGCGGTGTTTCTTCTCCTGGTTGTGTACTACCTGGTATGCTACCTAGCGGTGTTTCTTCTCCTGGTTGACTTGTCATCCTGGTGTTTCGCCTGATGGACTACCTGGTGTTTGTCCTGGTGTTTCGCCTGATGGACTACCTGGTGTTTGTCCTGGTGTTTCAAAGTCTGCCACTACCTGGTGTTTGTCCTGGTGTTTCGCCTGATGGACTACCTGGTGTTTGGTCCTGGTGTTTCGCCTGATGGACTACCTGCGTGTTTGTCCTGGTGTTTCGCCTGATGGACTACCTGGTGTTTGTCCTGGTGTTTCGCCTGATGGACTACCTGGTGTTTGTCCTGGTGTTTCGCCTGATGGATCTACCTGGTGTTTGTCCTGGTGTTTCGCCTGATGGACTACCTGGTGTTTGTCCTGGTGTTTCGCCTGGATGGACTACCTGGTGTTTGTCCTGGTGTTTCGCCTGATGGACTACCTGGTGTTTGTCCTGGTGTTTCGCCTGATGGACTACCTGGTGTTTGTCCTGGTGTTTCGCCTGATGGACTACCTGGTGTTTGTCCTGGTGTTTCGCCTGATGGACTACCTGGTGTTTGTCCTGGTGTTTCGCCCGATGGACTACCTGGTGTTTGTCCTGGTGTTTCGCCCGATGGACTACCTGGGTTTGTCCTGGTGTTTCGCCTGGATGGACTACCTGGTGTTTGTCCTGGTGTTTCGCCTGATGGACTACCTGGTGTTTGTCCTGGTGTTTCGCCTGATGGACTACCTGGTGTTTGTCCTGGTGTTTCGCCTGATGGACTACCTGGTGTTTGTCCTGGTGTTTCGCCTGATGGGCTACCTGGTGTTTGTCCTGGTAGCCGCCTGATGGACTACCTGGTGTTTGTCCTGGTGTTTCGCCTGATGGACTACCTGGTGTTTGTCCTGGTGTTTCGCCTGATGGACTACCTGGTGTTTGTCCTGGTGTTTCGCCTGATGGACTACCTGGTGTTTGTCCTGTGTTTCGCCTGATGGACTACCTGGTGTTTGTCCTGGTGTTTCGCCTGATGGACTACCTGGTGTTTGTCCTGGTGTTTCGCCTGATGGACTACCTGGTGTTTGTCCTGGTGTTTCGCCTGATGGACTACCTGGTGTTTGTCCTGGTGTTTCGCCTGATGGACTACCTGGTGTTTGTCCTGGTGTTTCGCCTGATGGACTACCTGGTGTTTGTCCTGGTGTTTCGCCTGATGGACTACCTGGTGTTTGTCCTGAACCCTTGGTGTTTCGCCTGATGGACTACCTGGTGTTTGTCCTGGTGTTTCGCCTGATGGACTACCTGGTGTTTGTCCTGGTGTTTCGCCTGATGGACTACCTGGTGTTTGTCCTGGTGTTTCGCCTGATGGACTACCTGGTGTTTGTCCTGGTGTTTCACCTGGGGTTTCCGGACTACCTGGTGTTTCAGCCTGGGGTTTGTCCTGTGTTTCGCTCTGATGGACTACCTGGTGTTTGTCCTGGTGTTTCGCCTGATGGACTACCTGGTGTTTGTCCTGGTGTTTCGCCTGATGGACTACCTGGTGTTTGTCCTGGTGTTTCGCCTGATGGACTACCTGGTGTTTGTCCTGGTGTTTCGCCTGATGGACTACCTGGTGTTTGTCCTGGTGTTTCGCCTGATGGACTACCTGGTGTTTGTCCTGGTGTTTCGCCTGATGGACTACCTGGTGTTTGTCCTGGTGTTTCGCCTGATGGACTACCCAATGTACTACCTGGAACTAGTATTTGGTCACTTGAAAGAACACATGTACCCGAAGGTTTTGAAATATGACAATTATTTCCAATAAAGGTATTGTCATTAACATTAAATGGTAATCCATTTGAACTTTCAATATCGGCTTCATTAAATAATACGTTGTTTAAGGCAACTTTTATGTTTCTGCTTTGATTGTCTAGGAATATTCCTTTAGATGACCCTTGAATGTTATTTAATAATATTGTAGTATCTTTTGAATTTAGTAACGATACACCTGCCAAGATATTATCAAGTATTAGATTATTAGTAATTTCTACTACAGATGTAGAGTATCCTGTTATACCTATTGTATTGCTTTTTAGTATATTTTCATTTATATTGATACTGGATGAACCACTACTTAGTATTGCGACTTCATTGTTCTGTAATGTTACCGATTCTACAGAAACATTAGTTGAACCAGAAATTAAAATACCTATTTGGAAGTCCTGAATAATTCCAGGCCCTTTAATAACTATATTATCATAACTGGAGCTTACTATACCTACTTTTGAAGTTGAAACTCCTGGCCCAGAGATTGTATGACCATTAAGATCGATTGTAATTCCTTCATTTCCAATATAGATTGCGTCAGAATTACAATTTAAGTTACTAGATAAAGAAACATTTTCTTCAATTACTTGTCCGCAAGAAGCACTTAGTGAACGTCCTGGAGTATTTGGGGGTTTCACCTGGGGTTTCACCTGGGTTTCACCTGGGGTTTCACCTGGGGTTTCACCTGGGGTTTCACCTGGGGTTTCACCTGGGGTTTCACCTGGTTTCACCTGGGGTTTCACCTGGGGCTTCACCTGGGGTTTCACCTGGGGTTTCACCTGGGGTTTCACCTGGGGTTTCACCTGTCTCCTGGGGTTTCACCTGGTAAGTTTCTGGGTTTCACTGGGGTTTCACCTGGGTTTCACCTGCTTCACCTGGGGTTTCACCTGGGGTTTCACTCTAGGGTTTCACCTGGGGTTTCACCTGGGGTTCTTCACCTGGGTTTCACCTGGGTTTCACCTGGGGTTTCACCTGGGTTTCACCTGGGTTTCACCTTGCTTCACCTGGGTTTCACCTGGGGTTTCACCTGTTTCACCTGGGGTTTCACCTGGGGTTTCACCTGGGTTTCACCTGGGGTTTCACCTGGGGTTTCACCTGGGGTTTCACCTGGGTTTCACCTGGGGTTTCACCTGGGGTTTCACCTGGGGTTTCACCTGGGGTTTCACCTGGGGTTTCACCTGGGTTCCCTGTTTCACCTGGGGTTTCACCTGGGGTTTCACCTGGGTTTCACCTGGGGTTTCACCTGGGTTTCCTCAAGTCACCTAACCTGGGGTTTCACTCCGTACCTGGTTTCACCTGGGTTTCACCTGGGTTTCACTAGTTTCACCTGGGGTTTCACCTGGGTTTCACCTGGGTTTCACCTGGGGTTTCACCTGGGGTTTCTATCTTGGGTTTCACCTGGGGTTTCACCTGGGGTTTCACCTGGGTTTCACCTGGGGTTTCACTTTCACCTGGGTTTCACCTGGGTTTCACCTGGGGTTTCACCTGGCTCACCCTGGGGTTTCACCTGGTTCACCTGGTCACCTGGGGTTTCACCTGGTTTCACCTGGGTTTCACCTGGGTTTCACCTGGGGTTTCACCTGGGTTTCCACCTGGGGTTTCACCGGGTTTCACCTTGGGTTTCACCTGGGTTTCACCTGGGGTTTCACCTGGGGTTTCACCTGGGTTTCTGTTTCACCTGCTCACCTGGGGTTCACTTCACCTGGGTCACCTGGGGTTTCACCTGGGCTTCACCTGGGTTTCACCTGGGTTTCACCTGGGTTTCACCTGGGGTTTCACCTGGGTTTCACCTGGGGTTTCACCTGGGGTTTCACCTGGGGTTTCACCTGGGGTTTCACCTGGGGTTTCACCTGGGGTTTCACCTGGGGTTTCACCTGGTGGACTACCTGGTGGACTACCTGGTGGACACCTGGTGGATCATCAGACTACCTGGTGGACTACCTGGTGGACTACCTGGTGGACTACCTGGGTGGACTACCTGGTGCTACCTGGTGGACTACCTGGTGGACTACCTGGTGGACTACCTGTTTCACCCGGATTACCTGGTGGACTACCTGGTGGACTACCTGGTGGACTACCTGGTTTTTTCCTGCTGTTTCACCTGATGGACTACCTGGTGTTTCACCTGATGGACTACCTGGTGTTTCACCTGATGGACTACCTGGTGTTTCACCTGATGGACTACCTGGTGTTTCACCTGATGCACCTGGTGTTTCCCTGGACTACCTGGTGTTTCACCTGGGGTTTCACCTGGGGTTTCACCTGGGTCACCCGGGGTTTACCTGGGTTTCACCTGGGGTTTCACCTGGTTTCACCTGGGTTTCCTCCGGGGTTTTCCACCTGGGGTTTCACCTGGGGTTTCACCTGGGGTTTCACCTGGGGTTTCACCTGGGGTTTCACCTGGGGTTTCACCTGGGGTTTCACCTGGGGTTTCACCTGGGGTTTCACCTGGGGTTTCACCTGGGGTTTCACCTGGGGTTTCACCTGGTGATGTCTGTTCTGGAGTCTGACCTGGAGAGGTAGGTGATGTTTCTAGATTATAATCTGGAACTTTATCATAAATTTTTTCAGCACTATCTTTGTTTTTTTCTTGTGGATAATCAGAACTTCCTTCATTTGAATAATCATAATAATCATCATCATCCTGAAGTGTTTGCTCTGGATAATAATCAATCTCTGAATCCGAGATCGGGGTTCTCTCATTTGGATTGAACTCTTTAAAAATTTGCTCATCGCTATCGTATTTGTCCTTGATTTGTCCAGAGACATTACCTACAAATTCATAGTAAAACGGGAAAACAGAAATTGATATCAGAATCGATAATGTTATCGCCAAAAATAAATAATACTTCATACTTAATTTAAAAAAAATCTAAATAATTTAGAAAGATGTATCAATAAAGAATAATCAATTGGTAAAAAATAATTTATCAAGTGATATTGAAATATTTCCTAAAGAATAGAAAGGAAAAAAATCTTTATTAACAAAGAATAATTTTAACTATAAAAAATATAATAGTTTAAAATTTTTTAGAATTAATTATCAACTTTATATTTATCTGGTTTTATTTACTCATCAAATCGAACTTCTATAATGTGAATCCATTATAAGAAAATTTTCAAATTATATGACATATTGAAAAGTTATGGAAATAGATATGCCTAGCTAAAATACTGCTAAATTACATATATCTATTTTTAATTTTATTTATCACTATCGTCCTTAAATAGTGCCTGATAATCTATCCAATATTGGGTCATTCTTTGCGTTATGGTTAAGGATTCCTTGTATAAACTACTCATTTTATCAACGCACTCCACTAGATCTTTATATAATTCATTCATTCTTTCAATATTTTTTAAAGATTCCCTCTGTAATTCTCCAATCCGTTGAATATCACCTACAAATTCCTGATATTTTTCTAGCCATGCTGTTGAATACTTTTGCCAAAATTCTAACATAGAAGCATAGGGATTAGAAATATTTCCATCTTTAAGATGATCCTCTATTTTGTCATCATTTTTTTTTGTTTTCCCAGTCATACCTGTATATTGATAAGATAATGTTTCCATGATTTAATTCTTTTTTGGTTGAATAAACGAGAATTTATAACAATTCATTTGAAAATATTGTGACACTAGATTAGTTTATAATCAACCCCTGTTAGAAATCATTCTTTGTAGAATATTTTTAATAATAAATCAATAAATTGTGATGTGATTTTATCTGATGAAGATCACTTTTAAGTTACCTTTCACCTAACTGATGCATTAGTAATCCAAATTCAGATTTATTTTGAAAAAATGGTATGTAGCATCTAGAACAATAGATCGGGAAACTTCAACCAATTTAATACGAACAAAAAATGGAGATTATTTTTTACTGGATAAGTGATCCGCAATGAGCCATGGAGTGGATAAGAGGATATGCAGATCGAGATTGAAAAGGTATTTGTATAATTGTGTAAATAGATAAAAAAATGGTTAAAATATGATTACCAAATTGCTATAGTTTATTTTTATGCAAAAAAGATCAAAAACCTACAAGAATTAGAGAATTACTACATCTTACCTCCTACATCATAGATTCAGATATATTTTACATTAGCGATAATACAGATCTCATTGAAAAATTGAAGACTTGATTTTAGATGAGAATGAGGCAATTTTTTGAAATTTGGACTTAATAGGCATTATATCAAGAAAAATAACTATAAATTAAGCAGTAAAATCCATAGATAGGAATAGATCATCTAACCTAAGTTAAGAGTAGATTTGAGAGAAACACCAACTTAAATATTCTAACCTTTTGTTAATGGTATTTGTGTTTTTTTTTGATCTAGTTTAAGTAACAATATTTTACAAATCAGTTGTTACATTTCTGGATATAATTTTGTGTAGTATTAGACCAGAGTGTTATGCTTGGAAACTTCGAATTAAAATATAGAAAAATCAGGATTGTTGAAAATTAATTATGACACATTGAAAATATGGAAAATATTACCCTGCATAAAGAATCCTCATGATTATGGTACTATGGAGTCTAAAGTGAATTTAGATTAAGATTTTATTCAATATTTCATAAAAAAAAATAATAAAGAAAAATAATCGATTATTTGAAAGATAGAATGTAGAGGTATGAAGACTATTATCTCTTTAGACAAAATGATATGAATATCTAATACATTTAAAAATGTATACAATTCTTTATCTTTAAACAATAACATATCCGGGTAAAGAATATTGATGATATAAAATTACCATGGGTGAATCTTTCCTTAATTAAATAGAGAAAATTTTGTTTCTAGGAAAATAAAATTTGTTAAATAATTTTGCTAAAGTCATTTTGAGTCACACATTTATGTATTTCTTTTACCAAAACTTTTTGAAACTTGGATTAATACTGGAATAATATTGATTTCGTCTGATATATTTAAATCCTTTCAAAACTTCATTTATTATTTTAAATTAGTTATGATACTATCCTATTATCAAAAAATAAATATTTCACATGATCGTTTTTTTTTGTCAGAAATTATTATTGATCAATGATTTAAATTTATATTTAAATATCCACAACTGTTTGTAGATATGATGGATCCTCCAGGCTTTGAACTCTTATTGGGACGACAGATTTCAATGAGAGAGAGGGAAGACAATGTCCTTTTCTTACTTATTGGCCAAAGAGGAGTTGGTAAAACAACTTATTGTAAATCCTTCTTAGCTAATGCTCTTAATTCTAAATTCCATACCATTTACATAAGTTCAAATATTATTGAGAAACAATTCAAGAATTTTTTTCCTAGAATTAATCCAGAATTACTTTTTTCAAATTCGTTATTTTTAAATCCATTTCTAAAAGAAATAGAGAATGATGTAACTGCAAAGAAGAATGGCCAGAGTAATCAGAACAAATTAAAAATGGATTTAAGATTATTTGCTACTTTCAAAGATGTTGAGAATAGATGTGTAAATATAATTAGAAATCATTCCCAAATTCAAAAAGAACAACTGTTAACAAATGTAAACAATGCAAACTATAGTAATGATAAAGAAGGATTGAAGGAAAATGGTATCACTGTAGTAGTAGTGTTGGATTCTATCTCCCATCTATGTACTATTTTTGATGAAAAGGATGTATTACGGTTTATAAATTTACTATGTTTTTTTTTAAAGGGTAAAGGAATAAAATCAATTTTTACGGTAAATAATCTAACCCTAGATCATAAAATTATTGAAAACATCAGCACATTATTTGATACAATCTTGGAAATGAAATTAGATGATAATCAAAATCCAGAAGAGACTAACAGAATGATTAGAATCTCTTCATTTACTGGGCAGAAAATACCTTCAAACTGGTTAAATATTCAAATCTCGAATACAGGTAATTTGATTTTTCAGGATTTGCTATCAGCAAGTGCGAAAGAATCTCTAATATGTACTGTTTGTAAAAAGCCAATTCTTCAAAATCCAATTTTTCACCAAGATATGGCTTTTCATAAAAATCATCTAGAAGTATATAGTAGATTGCATGGAATTTATGGTGACTCTGGAATTACTAACATAGGACAAAGCATAGTTCTAGATGCTAATTTCTTCTTTACAGACATAGTTGGACTATCAAGTCCATTATTATCAGTAAGAAAGCAGATACAAAAAATAGAATTGCTAAATAATATTATTTCGATCTGTCCTACATTTAAGAAAAACATGAACAAAAAGATCCTCCCAACTGGGGATGGGATGGCAATAGGGTTTATTTCAAATCCTGAAGCACCGCTAGAACTTAGTGTTGAACTACATAAACAATTGAATAGTGAAAATAAAAAGATTTCCGATTCTGATTCTAAACTATCGGTCAGGATTGGTATCGCATCTGGATCCGTGTTTATAGTAAATGATATTAACAACAATCAGAACATTTGGGGTCCGGGTATCATATTCGCAAGAAGAGTTATGGACATAGGAGAAGGAGGACATATTTTAATTGAAGGAGGGCTGGCACAAAATTTAATTTCCTTGGATGATAAGTACATGAAAATTGTTCACTATGTTGGAGAGAACAAAATAAAACACGGTCAAGTAATCAAGATTTATTCGGCTTATGATTATAAAAATTTTGGAAATCCAGAGTTGCCATTTAAACTCAAGTCCGTCCTGGTCTAACTCATTTTTATTAATTACTCGGTAAGAGTCTTATTTTTAATCATTAGTATAAAATTAGTGACAATTATTATGCATAGTTAGATTGTAAGATTTAGCTATGTGCTATTATTTTCTAATATTGTTATCTACATAAATTAAAAGAAAAATGATTTAAAATTTAAGTATAAATTCAAAAGTCTAAACCATTTATTGTTTAAGTCTGCTTAAAGCATATAGATAAAATAATAATAGGTAAATAAAAGAAGGATTTGAAATACCAAAAAGGAGTAAAGTGATTTTTTTATTGGTTTTAGGATAGGACATGTGCAAAAAATTGTAAGAGATAAAATAATTAAGAATGAATATGCGATTTTAAGCGAATGTTAGTCAAAACCTTCATTCGCTTTCAGTTTTCCAAAGCTTTTGAAAAATTTACAATCAGAAACGCATCCTGTAAATTGATTACAGCCTTTTCCATCATAATATCCCTCTCCATTAGTCCTCCTATACCAAGAACTTTTATGAAAATACCATTGTACCTTAAACTCTTGATATTTGGCTTCTGGACTAATATGATTTTTCATATTAATATTTTCTATGTTTGGAATAGCAATCCTTTGCGCCACGTAAATAGAAATAATATAATGTTTATAAAACTACAGTATGATTAATCTGTTAAAAGATTACCTAGAATTATTCAGAACTTTTTAACTAAAGTTCATCTGCTAATTTAAAAAATATCATATAAATCATGATCGATATTAATAGCTTTATAATTCAAAACAATTCAATTGGTTATTGACTAATAAAGCATACATAAATCATAATGAATGTTTTTTCTTTTTGAAATTAAAAGGAGATTGAGTATAATATATTGCTTATTATGTTATTAAGTTAAGTTCATATTGTTAAATCTTTTTTCTTGTCTTGAAGTAATTTCTTTTAACAGAAACAAAAGCAAGATTGACGCAAGAACTAGTAGTATATTAGTTACTATATTGGAAATATATTCAGAAAATATAGTTGTGCTTATAATAGGAAAAAATATCGCGGAAAGGAATATTATCCACCATCCTTTAACTAATTGAATATCGCTCATACCTATTTTAGAACTTGAGGGATCCGAAGAAGCTTTGCTAGATAATAAAACTTCTTTCATTATAAAATATGGTTTCCATAGATTAATCACAGGTATAATACAAAAAGCCACTGCTTTTATCGGTGAAAATTTTAATCCCTGTACATTTAACGGATATAGATTTTTATAGGATCTAAAAAACCAATATAGAAAAATTACTGCAATCAATAAATATATTAATGAATACAGTCCGCCATACAATCTAAAAAATTCCTTAGATTCGATATTTTTATCAGTTTTTTTTATACTGTTTTCAGGTTCAAAGGTTATTTTTGGATCTTTCATAGTTGTATTGTTTGAACTAATACTTAAAGTGACAGAAATTAAACTAAAACATATGCCAACATAAAGTAAAATAGATAAAAATTTAGTAATTTTAGTTAGGGAATCATATGGGTACTGGGCATAATAATTCATATTGAAATTTAATAATCGATTAATAAAAACGTAATTTCAGAAAATCATTAGCAAATAAATTAGTCATATTGTAAATATTAACATATGAGTAATGAGGATGGTATTCTTAAGGGAGTTTGTAATACCAAGAAGACTACATATAGAAACGGTAAATCCTTTGAACAATGTAAAGAAGAAGCTACCATTATTTCAAGACAGATTGCGCAAGAAGTTCAAAACAAAGGAGAGGTATCTTGGTCATATTTACTAGAATTCGTTAAAAATGATGAATTATTATATAAATTGACATTAAAATACCTAAAACAAAAAGGTTACGATATTGGCAATAACAAAGTTCCAAGAGTTAAAAATAGCAAATTATGATTTGCATTAAACAATAAACTCATGTATAATCATTTGGATATGAAAGAATATGAGTATCAATTGCCTATTCTATGTAATATCAGGCAGAAATACTTGATATTAAAAAAAGATTCAACAAATATTTAATGATCTTTGCTGTTCATTTCCAGACAATTTCATTCACATCAGAGTAAAGAATAGACATTTTCGTTGGAAATACATTATCAAGTAGTTATTAAAACTTTCTATCTTAGAGTTTCTGATTCATGGTTAATTGAACTATTAGCTTGGAGATTGAATAAAGTTTTTTATGTGATATTAAGTCTTTATATGATATCTTTCAATTGATTTTTCTTATATTTATTATTGTACCTTTCAAAAACATTTCATATATATGTGTCTAAGTATTTATATGATTAGATCCAGAATGACTCTGTTCAGATAAACAAAAAGAGATGTATCTAATAATGTCTCGTTTAGTGTCTTATTACGTAACAAAGAAATAAATTTGAAAGAATTAGAATATGATCCTATATATAATTAACACAACTAAAGAGTGGGGTGTATTCAAGGATGAAAAGTGAAGTCTGTTTCTATATGTAATCTCATTCAAAGCCATCTTCTTAACAGATCTACAAACAATTGATCTCTCATTTGATGACATATAAAACTATTCGTTGAATTGCTAAACACGGTTATTGGTTATATTGTTGTATTAAATCGATTAACTTTTCAGTGATTGGAATATTTTTCATATGAAAAACCATGTTTGTTCGAGAAATTTATTAAATCGTTAGTTTGAGATTTTTATAAACATAATATTCATACATATCCAGGTACATTGTATGATGAATAATTTAACGTTATTGGATTTAAATACTATCCGAACTTACTATTTATGTAAAACTTAATGGAAAAAGTCAACCCATATTTGAAAGACAGAACTAAGAGTGTTTATACTTTTTTCATGGTAGCAAAAAGAAGATTATTGTAATCTCTTTTATTTCCGTAAATGGTAATAGTGATTCATTTTTAATAGTGATGTAATTATCGATGAAATTGATCAATTTTGGTCAAAGGAAATGAATATTATATTAAATTATCACGGAGTTCAAGTCATATTCATTTTTCTTTTCAGCAATATATAGCTAATAAAAAATCTAAAAGTATCTATTAAGATAACAATATCTTTTATATTATATTAAAAAAATTGTTTAAAATTGAGTACAGAATATAATAGATCATCGTATAATATTTCTAATTTATTCATTATCTTAACAGAGCTTTAAAATTGGAAATACAAGAATAAATATTTTTAAATAGAACATATTAAATAGAAGAATATAAGAATGGATATTATTATTAGCATTTATTCTTATGCTTAGGCCATATATATAGATCGGTGTAATCTTTTTATTGTCTGTATTGTTGTATTTTATATTTTAGAAGTCTATTCAATTTTACTCAATATGTTTTGTAAGATGAATAGAATTAATCAAAGGGTCGACCCAGCTAATTCATGCGATATTTCACAATATTTTCTAACAATTGGTTATATTAGAAATTTATATAAAAAAAGATAATTTATTTTTATCGCATCATTTTTTATATTTGGTTTCATAAGATATAGTATAATGCAAGACTGTACCTGCTATTCACACAATAGCAATATAGTAATAGATACCTTTAGAGTATCCTCACATCTTACCATTTTAAGATGCATAAAATGTGGTGGAAGGATAGGAGAATGGATCGATAAAATTACTATATCCAAAGAATTTGACAAAGAGACCCTGCGACTGTATAAATAAAATCATATCCAAAGGTAAGCAAACTCCCTAAATTAGTTTCTTTAAATTAATATTGATAGAATAATATTATATAGATACAAATAAATTTTATGCGTTGTTAATATGAAAACTATTTTCAACAAATTTACCGTTTTGAAAAAAATAACAAGATAAATACAATAACCTATTAAATATGGTGGAATTGAATACAATTCTTTGTGTCTATATAATTAGCATTGTTCCATAGTAATTAGAATTTTAAATGAGGTAGTATATATTACATAATTTAATTAACAAGGCTTTCAAATATTTGGCTATAAACTTACCTATCTCTTGTAGAATAGCCGGTAATTCTAACTAGTTAGTATTGAAAATATCTACAAATTACAACAATGTGAAAAATCATAAAATAAATTTTCTTGATTTCATCTAATTGCAATCAAAAATTTGTTTAACCAATTTTACTAAAAATATTCTAACTAGCATCTAACCAATAGAGATAGCATTATATTTTCACTATTAAATAAAAAATTTTTCAATCCCATATCAACCAAAGAAATGATCTGATCATCTATGATTCATTACTTTCCATATTATTAATCTCGCTATGAAATTGATTAACCATGATTTCTGTGTTAAAATTCTTGATGAAATATCTATTTGAAATAGAGCAGTCAAACAGTGTTTATTTGTAATGTTTATTTTTTTTAGTATTTCACTGTTATTACAACTTTATTGGATTGCAAATAACTAGATCGATAATTAATTTAGAGCTAAATCTTACAATCTTTTAAAAACAAGTCATATGAATGAGTAATTTTTCAGACAGAGTGACCTGCTGTCTTTAAAATAATGATAATGCATTACAAAAAGGTCTATTACTGAAGAATATTATGATGATAGAGCAAATACAAAAATGTGAAGGTTGAAATATCCCAAATATTTATTATAAATAACTTTGAGCAATCTAAATTTAAGAACAAAGTTCTTTATGAGAAGTAATGAAGGATCATACGGTGGAGGAAGTTCTAACCGTAATTACGGAAATCGTGGCTTCTCACCATATAGGAGATATCCTCCAGCACCAGTTGAACTGGAACAAGAATACAATGTAAAAATAGAGGCAATGAGCAGACAAGGAAACGCCGGAATCGCAAGAATCCAAGGTTTAGTTATCTTTGTTGATGGTACTAAAGTCGATGATAATGTAAGAATAAAAATAAAAAAAATAGGTAGAGGACATGCAGTAGGAGAAATAGTTACCTCTGAGCCAGGAAAAGAGCAGGAAGAAGCATCCGTGTCAGGAAAAGAGCAGGAAGAAGCATCCGTGTCAGGAAAAGAGCAGGAAGAAGCATCCGTGTCAGGAAAAGAGCAGGAAGAATAAAAAGAAAGTTCAGTGCTATTCTACAATCTATCAAATTTTATTATCAATCTATTCTTTTGTTTTATCTTAATGAAAGAGTTACAACATTTTTTGTAAGGTTTAAAAAATCCCAAATTCTTTTTTATCAAATAATTCAACTTAGAATTTTTTTCCTTAAAAGATCTTGTTTCGTTATCCAATCTGTAAGATATAGACGTTCTAAATAGAAAAGATAAAAATTCCTATTCCAAATTAAGATGATGTGCCAGCTAATAAATAAAAATTTCGAGATTTTCTTATTTTTATACACTATATATTTACAAAACTGAAATTTTTTATCTTATATAATCTATGGAATTAAAATTCTATAAATATACGATTATCATGTGAAAATTATGAATGAAATAAGCTATGTCCTACTTGGATTAATTATATTAATCATTACTGCAATAATCTTAGCGTTCACAGATACTCCTCAGCAAATAGAGGATACCGATATTAATATACTTATAGCGTTAGGGATAGGATTATTAATCATGATCCTTGATAGAAGACAGGATCGGCATATCCACGATATCATAAAAACCCAAAATACAATAATATCCGAAATTCATATTATGATTAAGGAAGAAAAAAAATTACTTGAAGAAATGAAAGATCAATTCAAAGAATAAAATACTAAGACCAAGTCTTTAATTATATTGTGCTAATTATTGAAATAAACTCTTTAATTTTAACTAGAATTTTATAATCTTTAATCTATATTCAATATCCCTGAATTATTTTTTATTAATCATTAATAATAAAAAGTATCTTAGTATTTTATTTTTTATTGAAATTGACAAATATCAGAAACACAGAATAACCTATGAAAAGTAATGTGAAGAATAATTGTTCTGCTATAGATATTATTCTATTATTTTTTTGATTTAAAAACCAGATAGTTATATTAAATAAATAAAAAATTAAGTTTTTGGTGCTTCGATATTAAACTGATCATAAGTGAATCTTCGCTTTTTTCCAAATGGTCTGAACGGCCTTCCATTCCCATGATAAAATTTTGAAAAGAACTCGACGTATAACAATCTGGCGCCCTGTATTCCTGGTTCAAAAACACCAATAATTATATTGAAAATATGACCTACAAATAAAATTATAATTGCTATAATAGGAAACGGAAGAGGGTTATCAATGGCTTTTATAAATATGAAGTCTATAACATGAGCAAGAATTATTGAAGCTAATAAAATTCCTACAATTCTAGTATATGATAATATATGACTAATTATTGATGGTAGTTCCATCATTGCTCTAACTCCTTCACCAAAAAACATCATTCCAATTCCTCCCAAAATCAATGCAAAGTATATGGCTCCTGTAATGCTAGTCATGGGATTGAGATCCTGATGATTTATCATACCCAAACCTAACAAAGCTATTCCCCAACCAAATGCTAACCAGCCTACTTTTGCTATCACGTGTTTTTTCTGACCTTCTCGAAGAGCATTAAGAATACCTAATACTAGTCCAAATGAAACTATTCCAAGGCCTATATAACCACTTACTAATAATAATTTTCTTAATCCAAAAGTACTAAGCGGATCTAAGAAATTTCCACCTGGCTCTAATATTTCTCCATCAGCTCCTATGATTACTCCACCTGGAGGCAAACTTAATCCAAAAGTTTCGTTTAGATATGTAAACAAATAACCATTTAAATGAAATCCAAAATAAAGGTTAAAACAAAAACCTAGTATAATAGCAACAATACAACCTGGTATCATCACTTTAGCTAATTTTACCATTTGTGTAGGACGTAATATAGTTAGTGCAAATTTCCTCAAAAATGTAGGCATTATATTGAAATTACGTTTGCCCTTCTCTACACGTCTTATTACCCAAAAACAGACAAGTAATATTGCTAATCCATATCCTACATCACCTATCATCATGCCATAAAAGACGGTAAAGATGAATGCAAAAATCAAAGTAGGATCAAATTCCCTACCCTCAGGCAAGGAGTAAAATCTTATAAAAGATTCATAAACTCTGAATTTTTTTGGATTATCTAGAAGAGTTGGAGGATTTTCACTATTTTCTAGTGTAAAGACTGTTGTGCCCTTGGTATGTTTTTGAAAAAGAGAATCTAGATTTGCTATCTCGGATTTTGGAACCCACCCTTCTAACGCAAATACATCATCTGTTACGCCTAAATTTTCAACTATGTCAAGTTTTTTGTTTTCTATCTCTAATTGTTCTTCTGCCCCTTTCAAAAACTTATAATATTTTTTTGAAATTTCAATTTCATCTGTGTTGATTTGACTTAGTTTTTTCTTCAGATCACTTAAAATATTTTTTTGAGTGTTAACAACAGTAGTGGGTTTTCCTTTAAGTTTTGGTACTGCTTCTAAATGAACACCGTGTTGATTGACAGATGAAGCTAAGATATTAGACGGAAAAGTTGGAGGAAGAAGAAGAATAAAATGAGTAATTTTCCCATTTTCTTTAGCATAGGTCATTATATCTTTATTTTGAGATTCCAATGCCTTTTTAAAATCAGGATATTTTTCCTTATCTACTCGTCCAAAATACGATCTAACAAAAGCCAAATGTAAAAGACTCAGATCCTCACTAAAAAACGAAAATTCTTCCAATAGTTTTATATTGTTTTCTGTTTCTCGAATATCTGTCAAAATCTTATCTTTTTCTCGCTCCATAGAAGCGATTTTAACATCAAAGTCCATTGTCTTGACTGTTTGAGTAAGCTCTTTAACAGATAAGAATCCAGATTTTCCTGATATAGGTACAGGTGGAAGGACATTTAATAAACCTCTCACTCGGATTAACTGATCAGAAATTTCTCTATGTAAATCACTTTCTCGTTCCTCGTGCAAAAACGAATTCGCTTCTTTAGAAAGCGGTTCTATTTGAATTACCCTTAGTTCATGTAAAATTGAAAGGATTTGTTGTCTGTATTTTTTTAATCCAATTACTGCGATTTTAGCCATATTGACTGGTTTCAGGATGGTAGTCATTATGGTTATTCTCTCCTAAATCCCAGAAAGCAAAATATCAAGTATTTGTTTGAAATCTTCTTGATCTAATTTTACCGACATTTTCTTTGATTTGTCTTGTGCATCTTTTATAATTAAATTTGCTTCCTTGGTAGCAGTTTCGTGAGCCTGTTGTAGACTTATCTCTACCATTTTTTTTCCTTCCATCTTTGTATTAGCAATAATTTCAGTTAATTCGTTATTCAGGGTTTCAATCTCATTTTCGATTTGTTTTCTGTGAGATTCAATTTCTGAATGGACTTTTTCTTCGGTCTCCTTAATCTTTTTTAGAGATTGGATATATTGTTCTTGTGAGTTAGACATTTTATACTCCTAGAAAATGTTTCCCTACAAATAATAATAAAACCGTTGTACCAACTATGTTTCCAATTTTAAATGCTCGTCCAATAAGATAAAATTTTTTTTGCTGCTCATTAGCAAAATTACGATTGTTATCTTTGTTATTATGCTGCATGGATTTCTACCTCCTCATTCTTTGATTTTTGTTCTCTTTCTCCCATCTTTCTTTTAACTGTCTTCAACATAATGAATGTATCACGTTCCATTTCATCTAGTCTAAAAGTGATAAATTTCAAGGCGGACATTAATTTTGGTATAAAAACATTTTCTATTGCATTAGACTTTCGTTTTGTTCTTTCAATTTCGTAGAGTAATTTACGAAGAGCGGTTTCTTTCTCTGCTATCTCTAACACTATTTTATGAACTTTTTGAAAAGATCCAATTGATTCATTAATTGACGTAGGAATTTCTAAGAGATGTTCTGCAAGTATTTCCTTTTCCCCTCCTACTAGCTTTGGAATATGGACTCCCATAATACTCTTTGATGTTACCTGTAAATTCCCCATCTGAGATATTTTCATAGCTTCATTTTCGAGTCTCATAGATCCCTCAAGCATTTCTGCCATTCTAATCGTCTCATATCCTTTAATCAATTCTGCTTGAAGGTTTCCTCTAAGGGTTGCAGCTGTTTTACTTAAATTGAAAAATTCTAAAATTAAGGCTTGACGTTTGAGCTTTAACAATTTTAAACCTTTTTTTGCTATAAGGATTCTTCGTTTTGTCCTGATATACTCTAGTCTAGTTGGTCTAATGTTAGATCCTAAAGACAAATCTTATTCTCTCACTCTCCTATTTCTACAGGTGGTTTTTTTCTATATTTCGCTATAAATTCAGATTTAATACGCTTCATTTCAGATTCAGGTAGATCGCTTAAAAGGTCCCATCCTATATCAAGAGTTTGTTCAATGGATCTATTTTCGTCTATACCTTGATTGACGAAACGTTTTTCAAACTCATTAGCTATTTTCAAAAACTTTCTATCTGTATCACTAAGGGCCTCTTCTCCAACTATGGCAGATAATGCTCTTGCATCTTTACCTTGAGCATAAGTAGCATAGAGTTGATCAGCTAGGTTCCTATGGTCTTCCCGTGTACTTCCAGCTCCAATACCCTGATTCATTAATCTAGACAAACTTGTAAGTACGTCAACAGGGGGTTGTATATTGAGTCTATGTAATTCTCTACTCAAAACAATCTGACCTTCAGTAATGTATCCAGTCAAATCTGGAATAGGATGTGTAATATCGTCCGCAGGCATTGCAAGAATAGGAATTTGTGTTACAGATCCCTTCCTTCCTTTTATTTTTCCTGCACGCTCATATATGGATGATAAATCTGTATACATATACCCTGGATAGCCTCGCCTTCCGGGTACTTCTTCTCTAGCAGCAGAAATTTCTCTCAATGCTTCACAATAGTTTGTCATGTCTGTAAGTATAACAAGAACATGCATTTCTCTTTCATACGCTAGAAATTCTGCAGTGGTCAATGCTAGCCTAGGTGTTAGAATACGCTCCATTGATGGATCGGAGGATAGATTCAGAAAGAGCACACTTCTTCCTAACGCACCACTTTCTTCGAATTGTTTAACGAAAAAATTTGCTTCTTCACTTGTTATACCCATTGCGGCAAAAACTACAGAGAAACTTTCAGAACCACCCAACACTTTTGCCTGTCTTGCAATCTGTGTTGCCAAAAGATTATGAGGTAACCCAGCACCTGAAAAAATTGGAAGTTTTTGTCCCCTAACCAATGTATTCATACCATCTATATTAGACATTCCAGTTTGTATAAATTCAGATGGTTCTTCTCGAGAATAAGGATTGATTCCAGCTCCTACCAAATCAAATTTTTCCTTTGAAACTATTGTTGGACCGTTATCTCTTGGCTTGCCTAAGCCATCAAACGTTCTCCCAAGCATTTCATCAGAAACAGAGATTGTGGCTGTTTCTCCTAAAAATTTTGTAGATGTACCGGTTGTACCTAATCCGAATGTAGCACCGAAAATTTGTACTACTGCTAACCCTTTGCTCGTGTCAAGAACTTGTCCTTGACGTCTTTCACCATTAGCAAGTTTGATTTCGACCATTTCTCCATATGCAGCATCCTTTACCCCTTCAACAAACATTAACGGACCAGCTATCTTTGATATAGTTTTAAAAGCTATATTAGACATTTCTAAAGAGTAACCTCCATAAACAATTTATCAAACTGTTGTTTCATATTTACTTTAATTTCATTTATCAATTCGTCAATATCGGATTCCTTTGTCCATTTAATTTTAGATAACAATTTTCTTACTTCTAGAGATCCTATTTTTGAAGATGGTATGCCTTTTTTAATAGCTTCTTCTTCCATTTTACCAAATTCTAAAATCATCGAAAGCATAAGTGACTGTTTCCTTATAGAGGTATATGTGTCTACTTCATCATAAGCGCTTTGTTGAAGATAGTCTTCTCTAATGGAACGAGCTGTATCCAAAACACCTTTTTCAGGTTCGGGTAATGCATCATAGCCAATTAACTGGACAATTTCCTGTAATTCTGCTTCGCGTTGTAAGATACCCATTGCTTCTTTTCTTAGTTCAATCCATTCGGCAGAAACATTATTCTTATACCAATTAGTCATATCATCAGCATATAAGGAATAGCTTGTTAACCAATTAATAGATGGAAAATGTCTCCTTGATGCCAAATTGGCATCTAAAGCCCAAAAGACCCTTGTAACTCTCAACGTATTCTGTGAAACTGGTTCTGAAAAATCTCCTCCAGGTGGAGAGACTGCTCCAACCAAAGTTAATGAACCTATTCTTTCTTCTGGTGAAATCACAATTGCCTTACCACCTCTTTCATAAAATTCAGCCAATCTTCGTCCAAGATATGCAGGATATCCTTCTTCCCCAGGCATTTCTTCTAATCTGCCTGAAATCTCTCTCAATGCTTCGGCCCATCTAGAAGTGCTGTCTGCCATTAAAGCTACATCATGACCCATATCTCTATAATATTCCCCCATAGTAATTCCAGTGTAAATACTTGCCTCACGAGCTGCTACAGGCATATTAGAGGTGTTTGCAACTAGAATTGTCCTTTCCATTAAAGGGCGTTTTGATTTGGGGTCTTCTAATTCAGGAAAAGTAGTTAAAATTTCTGTCATTTCATTCCCTCGTTCTCCACATCCAATATAGACAATTACATTACTATCTGCCCACTTTGCAAGTTGCTGTTGTGTAACAGTTTTACCACTCCCGAAAGGTCCTGGTATCGCCGCAGTACCACCTTTAGCGACTGGGAAAAAAGTATCAAGTACCCGTTGTCCAGTTAGTAAAGGAGATTCTGGAGGAAGTTTTTTTAATACTGGTCTTGGTGTTCTTACCATCCACCAACTTGATAAACCTATATCTACAGAGGAACTAGTTGTTTTAACTTGAGCCACATTTTCATTGACAGTATATTTTCCTTCTGTAATTTCAGACAGTTTACCTTTCGTACCAAATGGAACCATTATCTTATGGTTAATCAATGGTGTTTCCTGGACCTCGCCAATTATTTCGCCTTCTGATACCTCATCACCCTTTTTCTTTTTTGGAACAAAATCCCATTTTTTCTGTTGATCTAAGGCAGGAATAATTTTGCCTCTACTAATAAAATCTCCACTTTTTTCCCTTAACACATCAAGTGGTCTTTGGATACCATCATAAATCGATGTAAGAAGACCTGGCCCGAGCTGCATAGATAACGCTCTTTTTGTATTAACAACTTTCTCTCCTGGCCTTAGCCCCGTAGTATCTTCATATACTTGTATTGTAGATTTGTTACCTTCTAAACGAATAATCTCACCTAACAAACCTAATTCGCCAATACGTACCACATCATACATTTTTGCTTCGTCAACATCTGTTGCAATTACCACTGGACCAGAAATGCGAGAAACAATTGAGTTAGACATACCACTAATTCTTTCCTATATCATCCTATTTTAATACTTATACCTAGAACACGTTTAGCTAATGTTGAAATTGATTCTTCATGAATATCACCTTGTAAGGCCGGCATAAATATAACAAGTGGTTCTATAGATGCTTCAACTCTAGCTCTAAATACATGGGGAAGAGATTCTCTTACAAATTGACTCGCAATGATCATATTGAATTTATGGGAAAAGAAAAGATTTTCCATAGTTTTTAGTGATTCATCGTGTCCATTTACAATAAAAGTATTATCTACTCCTAAAAGACGATATCCAATAATGAGTTGTCTATCCCCTATTACAGCTATATTACCATTTGATTCTTGTTTTTCTTTGGACATTTCCATTTCTCACTCTAAAAGAACTGATTTTATTCGTTCAGTAGGGAGATTATATTGTTTTCCAAAAGCAATTCTTTTTATGTTATCCCATTCATATTCAGCTGTTATGATAAAATAGAATATAGTTCCTAATGATAAAGAAATATTTTTTAATCTTTTTACATATGTTCTGTTAATGAATTTATCAAATGCTACTTCAAAGTCTATTAAACTATTACTCTTCCTAAATGTTACCAAATACTCATCTAAATTATAGTATTCTTGAACTTTACTTAAAAATTCTTCGTTACTTTTAAAGCTAAATATATCATTTAAAATTTCCATTGGTATTTTACCCCCTTTAATGATATGTTTATTTACAACATCTCTATCTAAATCAGATTTCTTTCCCTTCAACATACTTAAAATATTTTTTTTGTCTATTTGGGCTCTAAACAGATCCCTTACAATACCTTCATCTCCTTGGAAAAATTTGATGGATTCCATTAAGTTGGTATAATAATAAGACATAAGGTCAGCCATCATGGGACCAAGATCTCCAGTTTTTTGATAAGAATCCAAATGTTGCATTAAGATTGTTCCATATCTATACTTTACAAGTTGATTAACCACACCCTCAACATTTGTTTGTGATAATATAATTTTCATCTCATCGTGTAAAATATTACCTGCTGAAATACTTGCGGGAATATTCCTACTTGATACAAGAAAATGTTCAGTTTCCGTTATCGTACGACCGGTCATCTTTGAAGAAAGAATTAGTTCAATGTTATGAATATCCCATTTTAATAAATAAGCCCTGATTGCAGCCCTTCCACTAAAAGGAGTTGCTTCTAGCGCAAGCTTGTTCACTTCAACAATACGTCTATTCAGAGCTACTTCTAATAATTCTGGTGAAGAGTAAAGGGAAGAAGCTCTTTCGATTTCTGGACCATAAGACGTAGATTCAAGTAATCTTGTAAGTTCTGGAACATCTTTTGCTTGCACAAGGGAATGAATAAATTCCTTTGATAGAAAACTTGATGAAATGGCTTGTAATCTTCCAAATGAAGATGCATAAGAAGAAGTTGTCATTATTACGCTGTGGCTTTCTCTAATAGAAAACTCTTTACTTTATCTTCGTTAGTTCTTAAAAGTTCTTCAAAGGTGAGATCTAATTCAAGGGTACCTTTCTTGTCTTCAGCTATCAAACCACCAATAGTATTAATTGGAGAACCTAAAGTGATTTTTTTTTCTTTAAGGAAAGTTCGATCTTTCTCCCTGCAATGAATAGTAATATCATTGCCTAATTTCTCTTTGGCATACGTCACCATTTTTTCTAATACGTCTTTATATTGAGGTGTTTGTGTAAAGTTTTTTAATTCCTTTTTAATCAATGTAAAAGTTGAGTCCATGTTGGCACTGATGGCCTCAAAAAGTATCTTTTTAGCATCTAATCTGGAAGATTCTATAATTCTGGCACTTTCTCTTTCTGCTTTTGCCTTTGCCTCATTTTCATAATGTTCGTTTAACTCTTTTATTGTTGATCCTTTTGTTCTCTCAATATTTTCCTTCTTTTCATATAAAGTATTATCGAGGAGATCGATTTTCCTCTTTTTTCTCTCCTCGATTTCATGAATAAATGTTTCTAAGCTTGTCATTCACTCAGCCGCCGATTATAGTATACCTAACAAGAGAATGATTCCAAGAACGAATCCGATGATCCAGAGTGTTTCAGGAATAACGAAGAAGAAAAGAACCTGTCCAAACTTCTCTGGTTTTTCTGCTATAATTCCCATTCCTGCAGCACCGATACCTTGTTGGGCATTTCCTGTACCTATAAGACCACCTGCTATAGCTATAGCAGCTGCTATTGCTAGCAGTGGTTTAGTAATATCTGACCCTGTAGCTGCTGGTGTTCCCTCGGCTGCAAAGACGTTCGTATACGATAATGTAAAAACTGCTATCGTCAAACCTGCTATTATAGTGATTACCGACAACTTTGTAGGATTATATCGCATCATTGTTAAGTAACTTTATTATACAGGTATATTAAGAGTTTGCTTAAAATTTGTATTACTAATTATGTATTAACATCACAATTACGATATCAAATTAATGGCCTATCTAAAAAAATATAAAAATCAAGTGAAACAGGAAGACGATCTTCTGTGTGTGTAGATCGATACAAAATATGTATATTCAATATTAAGATTAGTTAACTAAAAGTATTAGTTGGTTAATTTTGTATAAATATATTTTGTTAAGATCTGTTAGAAATTAGATTCTTGATGTTTATTGTATTTTTTTTAGTAATCATATCCTTTGTGATCTTACCTTCTAAATGTAATGCATAGTATTAATAAAAGAAACAAAATTAACTAATTTTCCTCTTTTGGAATGAATTAAACGGACAATTATGAGCGATCCTGGTCTAAGAGATAAAAAGCATTTTATTCTTTATGCAAAATCTAAATTATAATTGATAATGATCTCCAGCGATTAAGGTTATAAATTTAAGTTTTGAAATCATTTATGGATTTTGGTGTTGTGTTTCTGAAATATCATTTTGTAATAGATAATTTTTTTATTTCTTTAAAAGTATAATGTAAATACAGCTTATACTAGTAGAATCCGTTATTAAGATAAGAATCTCACTATTCGTAATCTAAAATAAATCTTGTATTAGGTATAATCATTAAGCATGTTATTAGGGTTTACAAATCGAGGTTTTGTAGATCATCATCTCTTTCAACATCCCTAAAATAATTTTAATCTAATACAAGTAAGAATTAGATCAAATTACTCATTTATCTAAATAATGCAAAATTTAGAGAATAAATTCTATTCGCCAATTATGATAAAATTATCTTATAATGACTTGAGGAGATATTGAATGAAAGTTAAAATCATAAATTACTAAAGATCTTTTTATATATCCTTGATATACTTACATAATTTAATTATAAACAATAGAGAAATTAAATCTTAATTTAATCTTCAACAATTATTTAAAACGAGCCTTTCATAGATCGAAAAAACCTCCTAAACATAATGGATTAAATATTTCAAAGTTCAGAAGTCTTTATATTATTAATGTATTAATTGACAGCATCACTTATGGTTTTGGAAGATATTGTGAAGCTACGAAAATTGGAATATGGATGAAAAATACGTCTTCCAGAGAATCATAAATAAGAAACGTAGAGCTTAAATCTATGTTATCATATGATAACTCTAAGATTGTATTTTTTACATTAACGTTTTCAGCCTTCATTACAGGAAAATTAATTCTTATCTTATTAAAATCACCATTATAGTGGTGAAAAGGTTCTGTCACTACCTGTATGTTCTGTGCAATTATCTGAAATCCTAATAATTCATATTCTAATGATGGGATATTATATTCAATACTTTTATTGCTTTTTAAAACCTCATTCCTAACATTGTCATTGGGGAAAATTTGAGTTGAATCGATTTTGATAACATATTCAAACTTTCGAGTAAAATTAAGGATAGATTGTGTTATAGAATTGAAGACATCCAAGCTAGATGAGGAATTAATTATTTTTGAATCGGTTTGACCTAAAACTAAAAAAGTAAAATCTACAGGGAGACATATTACAATTTGTAATACAAATAAAATAGAAATATATAGAAAATTAAGAGACACGGACTTAGCCAGATTGGATATCTCAAAATGATATTTATATTTTATTATTTTATAGAATGGATTATAATTTAACAAGTAGTTATCAGTTGAATCGTTTCAAATAAGATAAATTGTACCCAAGTCTACTATATTTACATTCAAAAATAATAATATCGTATTTAAAAAATATCTCGATTAGCCACTTTCAATATGTAAAATGACCCAAATTTTCAATATGATAAAGATTTATTTTTTAAGAATCTCGAATTCTATATTCCTCATAAATAAAATTATTTAATGTTCTAATAATTGATATTGGTATTTAAGATAGTGTATGATAATTTTTAAAATTATGTTAAAAATATATTTGTATTGGAATGGAAAGTCGTTAATATTGTTCTAACCTTTAAATGCAATTGTTTTTTGGGTAATTTTCTAGAAATATTTGAATACATTGCTTTCGCACAACTCATTTAGAAAATCAATCTATCATACTGAAATTGATAATTATGTGATAGTTATTCTCTGAAACCAATTATACAACGATGCTTTTAGCATTATTTCCTTTATCATATTCTCTAACCTAATAGCAGTAACATATTCTCCAAACATTCTCTTGATACAGGAAAAGACAGTTTCTACAATCCATCTCTGTCCATAGCTTACGCTATCTTTCCATTGTTGTAAATTATTTTTCTGCATCGTTACTGTCTTGTTTCTAAGGTAATGATTTGTTTTCCTACATCTGGAATTCTTTCTAACCTTTATTGCTGGTTGAATTGCTCTAAATGATAGAAATTGAAATATCTTGTTGTTATCATAGGCACCATCTGCTATAGTCATATCTAGTTCCTTATTCTGTTTTATTGTTATATCCTCAACTAATTTTGGTAGTACTTTTCCATCATGTACTTCTTCACTGGTTACCTGTAATGATAAAATTCTCTTACTTTTGATATCTACAACAACATGTATCTTTAGGTAACCTCTCTTGACATTCCACTTGTGTCTTATCCATTCACCACGGTTTGTAACTTTAATACCAGTAGAATCAATTGCAATTACAAAATTATCATCATGTAAACTGGATTTCATGTCATCCTCATTTATTTTGATATCCAGTCTATTCATTCTTCTATTGATGTTACTATAATGAGGAATTGATGGTAATGTATTAGAGGCATGTTCCCGTACTACGCCTTCAGTCTGTCTATATGGTAAATGAAAGTATTATCATACTTGCTAAGTAATTTGATAAAGGAATCTGGATATACAAACTTTCTACCCTCCTTACCATTGTTCATCTTTCCTAATTCAATAGACCAGTTATCAATAACATCAAAATCAAGTAATATCTCTCCTCTTCTTACTAGAGATTCATTGTAATTCTTCCAATTTCTCACATAATATGACTATAACAAGTTAGCTAAATAGGTTAGCAGTAGTGAGCTATGCATCTATGTAAAAGTCTTCTCGGATTATTTCCTTTATCCAAATATTACTGCTGCTGTTGTGTCATGTCTTATACTACTTTATCTGGGCTACGATACAGTGATGTATCGTCTTTATCTTACTATCGGATCCTCTTAAATATTCTCTCATACTGTTCCGTTTTCCTTTCATTGTACAGTTGTTTGTATTTTAGCATTGCCCAGATAATTCTTATTATCTTGTTTGCAACGTGAGTTATTGCTACATGATGTCCGTGTCTTTTTGCTATCTTTTTATAGTATTTTTTCAGTCTGTCATCAGTTCTTGATGCAGTGTTGGCAGCCTGTATCATAATCCAGTTTATCTTTTTATTTCCATCTTTTTTCATTCTACCCCTATAAATTGAGTTACCAGATTGATGTACAGTTGGACACAATCCACACCAGGATACAAGTTTACTTGCTGTACTGAATCTTGATATATCTCCTATTTCAGAACAAATGAGCATTGCAGAAAAATAATCTATTCCTATCATACTCATCAGTATCCTTACATCTTCATTGGCTGATGCTTCAAGAGATATTTTCTTTTCAATCTGTTTGATTTCAGAATTTAGAAATTCAATACTGTGAATGTAGTTCGCAAGTTGAATCTGATCATTACCTTTCAGTGTTATACTCTTTAGCCATTTTATCCCATTTACACCAAATATGTGAGAATACTTGCATTTCTGATCATACTTATCCAGTAGAGAATGTACTCTATTCATAACTCTTGTTCTATCCGAGACTAGGTTTATTCTCAGTCGTAGTAGAGATCTATCTTCTCTTACCTTATCTGGAGCAATATATGATTCTACAATCAAATCGGATCTTAGTAGATGTGCTAATATTCTAGCATCCAGTTTATCTGTCTTTATCTTCGCTTCAGCAATTGCTTTTGTCTTCATTGGATTAGCAAGTTTAATATCTATTCCATGGTTTTCAAATGCTTCATATGTTTTGAGCCACATATTCGCTGTTGATTCACATACTGCATGACATCTTTTACTATCATATTTTTTATCTAAATTAGAAGCAAATCTTTCTGCTTCCTGTAGAGTATTATCATATTTTGTTTCTTCTACTATGGAACCATCTTTATAGGTAATACATACAACACAATTTCTCTTTCCTATATCTACTGCGATGTAGTAATCGTTATCGTTGATATTATTATTTGATTCTTTTTTATTTTCTATTCTCTTTTTCACCTCCTTTCTTTTTTTATTGTGATGATACTAACTATACCAACTAGCCAGACAAAGCTGCAAACATCTATCAGAGCTCTATTGATGGCTCACATATACAGCAGCTAACACATATCTCCATTCAACACACAAGACCTTATCGTAGTAGATAGGTCATGCATAACAAGGGGTTTGCTAGTTGGATAAGAGAATAAACAACAGGAAAAGACTTTTACATGTATTCAACACAGCAGAATACATTCTTTGCGATTACATTCATGTTAACTTTTTGTATCTTTCAGAAGGTTTTTTTGTTTAACCTCTTCTTCTCTAGGAGCTGAACCTCTTTCTTCAAGTTCTCTATCACCGTTGGTTGTTTCTGAGTTTATCTTTTTTTGTGTTTTAAGACGAGATTCTTCTTCTCTAGGAGATGAACCTATTTCTTCAGGTGTTCTATTAACCTTTTGCATAATATTTTTAAATGGTTAAAGTACCTAATTGTCATATATTTTGGGAAAATTTGTTTATATCTTTCAATATGAATCTCTAATCAATTTTTATCAAATACCAATATAATATGATTTAAAGCAGATATTGATGTGTCCGTTACCCTGAAATCACGTTCTAAAACATAGGTCATATATACGAAATGATCTTATACCGAAATCAGTGTTATTTCAGATTTAAATGCAGATTTTATTTAATAAATATTGCAATCATATAGTAAAAATATTTTCTAACAAAAAATAAAATTCCTAAAGAACAAATATAAAAAATATGAGATCGACTGCATTTAATATTCCTTATATAAATATTATAATAAATAGATCAGACTGCAGGTAACAAAGACTTTTCTATTATCAATTATTGTTTGTCCATAACCCAAGAACGATTTAATTACTTAAACGATCAAAGATCGTATAATTCAAGTAATCTAAATATTCATCAGTATTTCAATTAATTAAAAATAATAATTAACGAATATGAGAAATATTATTGTAAGTAATGTTTTTTATTTACTCGTCACCAATATACTCAATCTTCTTTTTATATATAAAATCATTAGAGATTGAATATTAAAGTCTCATATTCAAATTTTCGTGATATGTAATACGTTACTAATTATATATACTTCTATCTTGAATATAAGAATATAAGTTCGTATTTTGATTAAGGATGAGATAAAGACTACCTAGCACAATGGTTGATGATCTTTTATAATTCTATATCAGTACATTATCTTTGAAATATTTAAAGATGTTAACTCCTCTTACATTCTTACAGTCTAACATTTGTATATTTCTATGTCCCACTAGATCGAATAGATCAATTTTTCTAGATAATTTATCTGAAAGATGTTTTAGTTTTTTATGTATTGAGATGTAACATCTATTTTGTGTACCTCGACTTAACTTTATAGTCAAAATAATTAATTATAAAATATAAATTCAGCTTTATGCTGTTTAAAATTTTAAGTTAATGTGGCTTTTACTATACACAAAGATACTATTAGGATTATGTCCTAATTTAATCCAATAAAACGAATGATAATAAAATCTTACACTAATGATTTTTTTGATCGTATTAATGATAATTTGAACTATCTTAAAATCATAGTTCAGTTATGATATCATATATTTAATGATAAATAAAAAAATAGTAATAGTCTGATTTTAATTCTTAATAATATGAAATTGCTTATTCCTTAATTCAATTTTTATACAACTGAGTTATATTGTAATTATAATGCAACATGTTAAATTGTTGTATCAAAACCATGAAAATTCCATGAAAAATTAGTATTATAAAGCAATTGGAGAAATTATCTTTAATAAATTTCACAACAGAACTATGTTTTTTCTAATATCTTTTTTTTACTTAAATCATTAAAATATGCTACTTCATATCTAATGTCTAGTTTTTCAACCATCGTATCGATTTATTATACTGATCATATGTTTATGTACTTCGTCAAAAAAAAATTTTATACAGATTGGTTTTATCAAACAAAATCATAAATAAGTTTAAAGAATTTCATATAGTGTGATTACATTATAACCCAGAAATTTAGCAAATTTTAGGATAATGCTTTCCCTCTTCCGGATCCTTGCATATTGATTTTATATATGCTTCTTGATTACTCTCACTTGTGAACTCGCATTTACCTTCTTCGCTATTCCATTTCCCATTATAATCCGAACAATATTCCTTATCGTCAGTAAATGTTTGAGCTAATAATTCGTCTGATAAGGAATTTGTAATGACTGTAACCAAGAAAATGAAGGCCAAAAATAACATAAAAATATTCATAATTTAATAATATCATATGATATTAATATATTTAAGTAAAATTTTCATATTTATTTATTCATATATTATAAATTTGGTGTCCTAACCTAAGGTTTTATTTTTAACAATACAGAAGAATCATGTTGTTGAACAGATACAATATTTTACAATTTGTTCCAAACTGTAATTAAGGCTAAAATAAAGATCTAAAATAAGATGTCATAAAATTAAACAGTTGAACAATCTTGTAATAGTATTATTGGATAATAATGAAATAAATCATAAAAATCTTATTCTAGCTACACGTAATTAAGAAGTCTCAAAGATAAATATAATTTATATTATTATTGTTTTAAAATTTGCTTTTAATAACAAAATTATTTATTCGGTTGATATTATTCTATTGAATTTTGTTATTAGGAATTCACGAATCATCATTAGTTTTCCTAAAAATTGGTTTAAGTTGTTTGCTCTAAATATTATCGGGTATGTTATCGTTGGATTATCTTCAGAGGATTCTTCGTATCCGTGAAGTTCTATTTTACCATTTTCTAGAACGGTAAAAGAAAATTTTCGTTTTGTAAGTTTTTCAAATATTTTGAGTTCGTAATCTATATAATTTGTAATTTCCTGTGTTATTAGATTATTTTCTGAAGAATTAATTGGGTAATTCATATCTATTACATCACTATTAGGTATATATGAGATATGATTTCGAAATATTTATCGGTTTGTAAACAACACTTGTTATGCCTATATTTTGAGAATGTTTATTCTATTGATTGTTACATATAATTTTACTATATATATGGATAATTACATTTGCAATTATAATCAAGATGTATTTTATTAATAAAAGGTTTCATTTTTTATTATTAAAATTATTCTATTGTCATAAATTATAGTATTTGAATTAGTTATACTGATTTGAATTAATATTTGTTAAACAGAAAAAACTATACCTCTATTATTATTGATTTCAAAAGAGAATTTTTTACCAGTACTAAAAGTGTATTTCAATTTGATTTACATTATTTATACCATCTCTAAAAAATCAAATCAGTTAATTTATTATTGTCGTTTATCGTAAGATCATGTTAATGGTAGTTAGTAAAAGAATTAAATTAAAAGTAGAGATGGATATAGATATTCCTACCGATCTAATCGAAGATAAAAATAGACTAAAATTAATTGAAGATGGAATTATAAAAAGTATCTCGAAAGGAATGTATGAAGAGGGAATTTCTTTTTACTTAAAAAAAATTCATTTTGATATTTGAAAGATATTTTATGAATGAAACATCTTTACTGATTAGATATTTATGCATAGAATGATTTCTATAGAATTAATATTTTCTATAATTTTAAAAATAAATCCAAAATATAATAAGAAAATATTAATTAATAAATAATATTTAGTTCTTTTTCTACATATAATATTAATAAAAATAGTTATTCTATTAAGGAAACGAATAACTTTACAATTTCAAATATAAATTGTAAATTATTTATAAAATTGGTATGAAGTAAATCAATTTCAGCCTCTTTCAAAATATTAGTTTAAAAATAACTTTTGACAGAAAATTACGACTTATATTTAATAAATATTTCCACAGTAATATTTACCTCGCTATTGTCATATCTTGAATATCTATGATTATTGTAGTTACGAGAATCAACTAATTAAAAAAAAAGTTAATATTTCTAAAATATAGACAATAAAAATAAAACTCCACATTCCTTTGTTGGAATTTTGATAGTATCTAATTTGCCTTGACCCACTAGCATGAACTAAAAAATATATGTCAAAACTCTTTCCATATTTATCAAAGTCGTTAATTTAGGACTTTATGATAATTAACTATATTTGTATAGATAAATGAGATCTGTGTGCCATAACAAAGATTTTTTCATATATTCGTGGGTTGTCAAATTAAATCAAGAAGATTGATGAGAATCATCTTGAGCTTTATTTCTTTCTCATTTGAAATTATTTTTCCCAAAAAATCTAAAGTAATTAACAGGATTTGAGAATAATTACATTGGAATTCAAATTATTAGTAAAGTATTACCAGATTTTATAAAAAAAATTCACATTTATTAAATATATAAGATAAATGCTTTGGTTATAACATATTAAGATAATATCTGCTTTGAAATAATCTAAAAATTATAATAAATACCTGCACCTTTTTATATTATAAAATATTAGTAAAATCATGAGCGATAAATCAACTAGTTTCGGTCATACTGAAGACCGAATTTCTGATAATAAAGGAAGCCAATCTGAAAAAAGTACTAGTACTGTAGGATTTGGTGGAACAACTCATCGAGAAAATGAATCCATTTCCAATAAAATAGCAGAGAAAACAACTGAAACACTATCAGATGCAACAACGGAAGGAAAAAAAGGAATCAAAAAATTTCTCTCTTGTGAAGATGGAGGGAGTGAAATTAAATCAATCACTTTAGGGCTCTTTGGTTTAATTGGATTCATAATATTGGTTTACGCAATATTCGTAGCAGCTGTTGGACCTTCGTTAGCTTCCATAGCTGATACTGTATTTATTGCTGCTTTAATTGGATCGTTTACTCTGGTGGGAACCATAATAAGTCAGATCTATATAAGAAAATAATTTTATTTTTTTATACAAATTGAAATATCTAAAAAATGTCAATTCTTGATAGAACGGTGTTTTTAAATAATTTATTTTAATTCCTATTTATGAAAGTATTATCACTTCATATTACATAACATGAACATATTATTTTAAGATTATAAAAAAATATCTTCCTGTCTGTTTTATATCAGAGATTAGTTATTAACAAATAGTCGGATAATTCTTGAATATATTTGTCTTTATAATTTAACAAATTTTCAACTCAATTTACAAAATTGAGATTTAGTTTCAGATAAGTAAAAAATACCCTAATGTTATCTAATTTTTCTACAATAAAAGGTTATATAATTCTTTAAATTTTATCCTCATTATAGATAATAAATCATATATCCTAAAATAGTATGAATATCAGATCCATCATGATCCAACGTACGCGGGAAGTTGATAAAATTAATTATGAAAAATATTAATTTGATAAGTTTCAACTTGAAATTTGTATCCAATTATTATGGACGTTCAATAGAGGAATAACATTTCCGAAATTTTCTTGATAATACAAAATATCTTGAGGTTGTCCAAACACTATATTTATGGTTATACCTATTACTACCAATACTATTGATATTACTATCACTGTTAAATTGAAACTTTTCATTCTCTGTTTGAATGACTATGCTTAATATAGTGAGTATATAAGTTAGACTGTTAGAAAATGATAAAAATACAGTAGTCATTATACAATGAAATTCTTTATTCCCATTAATAAGAAAATTTTAAGTGGAGCGTAGCAGGTGAGAATTTATTTTGAAGGATGAAACTTACAATATAATGATTATCATACTTCAATTTTGATTTATTAATAATATTTGAATCATAGCATTTTTTAATTTCCTAAATTATTTTAGAGACTTGATGAACGGGTCAAAAACACAAGGTTGAATTTCTATGTTAGATATTTCAGATGTTGCCATAATATCATTAATACAATAGTTTTTAAATGTTAAATGAGGACTAGGTTTAAGGTGACTTGATTTTTTATAGTCGATCTTTTAAATCCAGAGTACGGTAAGAAGAATATACAATTGAAATCCGGTATTATGTTTAAAGATTCAAAATCAAAAGAGATATACTAATCTTAGATACTAGATAGTTGTTTTACATGAAATAAAATTTTTAAATAAATACAAAATATTTTGACCAATATATTGGAAATATATTTAACATTAATTCCGAAAGACCTTTTAGATATTCAAATTAATCTCATGTTAGAAAGCAAAATACAAAATAAATCAGATTAAATAGAATGAGATACATCGACGTCTCTAATATTCAAAAATCATAAAGTTAAAATTAAGAGCTTTTTCACAAAAAATAAGGAGAATTCTAATGAATTCTATCTTTTAGTTTCTTTGTATTTTCCATACTTTATCAATTATCTCATTCATCGTTATCTTCAGAGGCTTTTTCTTCATCGTCGTTTTGTTGTTCCTCATCTGGTTGTTGTTCTTCAGTTGGTTGTTGTTCTTCAGTTGGTTGTTGTTCTTCAGTTGGTTGTTGTTCTTCAGTTGGTTGTTGTTCTTCAGTTGGTTGTTGTTCTTCAGTTGGTTGTTGTTCTTCAGTTGGTTGTTGTTCTTCAGTTGGTTGTTGTTCTTCAGTTGGTTGTTGTTCTTCAGTTGGTTGTTGTTCTTCAGTTGGTTGTTGTTCTTCAGTTGGTTGTTGTTCTTCAGTTGGTTGTTGTTCTGTTGTAGTAGTTTCTGTAGGTGGTTCTTGCTGAAGAAGACCTATTATTCCTCCACCGGAAGATGCTTTTTGTTCTTGTTTTGGTTGTTCCTCTGTAGGCTGCTGTTGCTCTGTTGTAGATGTTTCTGGTGGTGTTTCTGCTTGTGGGATTAATCCCAATAAGCCAGTCTTTTTAGATGTTGTTGATTCTCCAGTTGTAGACTGTGTTTCTTCTGGAGTTGTAGTTTCAGTTATTGATTTCTGCTTTGATTCTTGTAATAATCCTAATAGTCCATTTTCAGTTGGTTGTTGTTCTTCAGTTGGTTGTTGTTCTTCAGTTGGTTGTTGTTCTTCAGTTGGTTGTTGTTCTTCAGTTGGTTGTTGTTCTTCAGTTGGTTGTTGTTCTTCAGTTGGTTGTTGTTCTTCAGTTGGTTGTTGTTCTTCAGTTGGTTGTTGTTCTTCAGTTGGTTGTTGTTCTTCAGTTGGTTGTTGTTCTTCAGTTGGTTGTTGTTCTTCAGTTGGTTGTTGTTCTTCAGTTGGTTGTTGTTCTTCAGTTGGTTGTTGTTCTTCACTAGCCACTTGTTCAGCCGCTTGAACAATTGCTTGTTCAACATTTCCACCTGTTGCAACTTGTTGAGCTACCTGCTCTATTGCTTGAGTTACACCTTGTTTATTTCCATATGATTGTTGTTGAGCAATTTGGGTGATAGATTGGAGTGTAGGATTATTTGTCCCACCTTCAGCCACTTGATTTGCAATTTGTTGAATGGTTTGGGAAACATCTCCTCCTCCTTGTGCTGTCTGTAATGCTAGTTGTTCAATAGTTTGCTGTACTGCAGACGGACTAGCCCCTGTAGCCCCGGCTACCTGATTTGCAATTTGGGTTATTTGTTGATTAACTTCTCCTCCGCCAACCGCTGTCTGAACTGCTGCTTGTACTATTGCTTGTTCTACATTTCCACCTGTTGCAACTTGTTGAGCTACTTGCTCTATTGCTTGATTAACAGCGCCAGTGTTACCTTCAGCTACTTGCTGGGCAATTTGGGAAATTGATTGAGAAACTGGACCATTTGGATTTTGAGCAACCTGAGAGGCAATTTGTTGGATGGTTTGAGAAATAGCTCCGGCTCCTTGACCTGATGCAGATTGAGTAGCAAATTGTTGCAATGTCTGTTGAATTTGTTCTGGACTGGCTCCAGTAGCTTCTGCTATTTGCTGTGCTACCTGTGTTATTTGCTGATCAACATCTGGTACTTGAGCAGCCTGTTCAGCTGCTTGTGATATAGCTTGATCAATATTTCCACCTGTCGCAACTTGTTCTGCCGCCTGCTGTATTGCCTGATTAACAGCGCCAGTGTTACCTTCAGCTATTTGTTTGGCAATTTGGGAAATTGATTGAGAAACTGGACCATTTGGATTTTGAGCAACCTGAGAGGCAATTTGTTGGATGGTTTGAGAAACATCTCCTCCTCCTTTTGCTGTCTGTAGTGCTAGTTGTTCAATAGCTTGCTGTACTGAAGTTGGAGGTGCACCGGTTACTTCAGCAACCTGATTTGCAATTTGAGTTACGTTACATGGAGCATTTTCAGGACAATTAACAATCTGATTTATAACTTGATTAACAATATTTTGCACAATTGGAGTTTTTCCTCCACCACTTGACTGCGAAGCTGACTGCACAGCAGCTTGTTTAATGGCTTTGCTTGCAGCAACAGCTTGACTACCTCCACTTGCTTGTTGTTGTGCTAATTGTGCTACCGATTGAGATACAGGTCCACTAGGATTTGTTGCGATTTGTTGAGCAAATTGCTCAATTGCTTGGAAGGGATTTCCTCCTTGATTCGCGGTTTGTAAAGCTATTTGAGTTATTGTCTGAGCTACTTGGGCTGGAGATGTCGTCGGATTTGCTTGAGCTACTTGAGTAGCAACCTGTTTTATCTGTTGAACTGCGCTATTTTCAACTGCTGACTGGAAACCATATTGAATGATATTTTGAGCAATTGGGCTTGCACCTGAGGCGCTTTGTTTAGCTATCTGTTCTATTACTTGGTTTGCTAATCCTGTATTTCCAGCTGCTTCCTGCTGTGCTATCTGTGCTATGGATTGAGCAGCCAAACCTTCTGGATTCTGACTTATTTGTTCAGCAATTTGTGAAATAACCTGGTTTGAACTACCTCCACCTTTCGCTACTTGTGAAGCTAATTGATTAATTACCTGTGAAACTGCGCCCTTATCTGCACCAGTAGAACTAGCCAACTGCTCTGCAATCTGAATTATTTGTTGATTTACTGCACCTGCTGGTGAAGTTGGACTGGCTGAACTAGTTAGTGAACCCTGGGAAGCCTGTTGTTGAGCTTGTTGTAGAATATTTTGAGCAACTTGACCTGTAGGATTATCCGCAACTTGAGAAGCAATTTGGTTGATAACCTGGTTTAGATCTCCAGAAGTTTCTCCCGCTGTCTGCGATGCAAGTTGTTCTAATGTTTGAGTGATTGCAGTTGGATTTGCTCCTGCATTTGCATTGGCTACCTGACTAGCAATCTGATTAATCGTTTGAGAAATAGATTCATCTGCTAAAGCAGTATTATTAACCGTCGCATAAACATTAGGAATTAACATTAATGCCATTCCTAAAATAACTGTATACATTAATCGTAGTTCTAAACTTAGATGTTTTGAACTATTATCTAAGCGCTTTTCTGTCATTACCGATATAATATTATAGAAATATTTAAGGTGAATCTTTTTAAAATCTTTTAACTATATAACAATTCCATAAAATTTACTTTTTTAATTATTTTGATTTGACTAGATTTACTAAAAAATAGATATTTTGAATTAAGGTGAAAAGTAAATTCAAATGAACTACATCATTAAAATCTTGTATTAAGAACAATATTCTAGAAAATTAATGAGCTAGCCAAGTTCATAAAATCTTTAATAATACTTTTATTTATAATTCCTCACGATGAGTAGATTTATAGATAGAATATCTATACTTTCGTTTCTAAGTCTCATTTCACTGGTGTTAGTAACCTCATCTCCTCTTCAAATGTCGAATTTGTTTGATGGGGATGGAATGACGGTTGTAGAACAAGTATATGCTAGCAATGACGAAGATGAAGAAAATGGCGATTCAGATTCTCAATCTATTGACCAGCAGGCAGAACAAGAAGCAGAAGGAGAAGATATTGATCAATCGATAGGACAAGAAGCAGAGCAGTTAGGAATAGGCCTAGAAGATCTAGGACAGGATATCGATCAGGAAGCAGCACAAGAAGCAGAAGGAGAAGATATTGATCAATCGATAGGACAAGAAGCAGAGCAGTTAGGAATAGGCCTAGAAGATCTAGGACAGGATATCGATCAGGAAGCAGCACAAGAAGCAGAAGGAGAAGATATTGATCAATCGATAGGACAAGAAGCAGAGCAGTTAGGAATAGGCCTAGAAGATCTAGGACAGGATATCGATCAGGAAGCAGCACAAGAAGCAGAAGGTGAAGATATAGCACAAGATATTGATCAGCAGGCAGAGCAGGCAGCAGAAGGTGAAGATATAGCACAAGATATTGATCAGCAGGCAGAGCAGGCAGCAGAAGGTGAAGATATAGCACAAGATATTGATCAGCAGGCAGAGCAGGCAGCAGAAGGTGAAGATATAGCACAAGATATTGATCAGCAGGCAGAGCAGGCAGCAGAAGGTGAAGATATAGCACAAGATATTGATCAGCAGGCAGAGCAGGCAGCAGAAGGTGAAGATATAGCACAAGATATTGATCAGCAGGCAGAGCAGGCAGCAGAAGGTGAAGATATAGCACAAGATATTGATCAGCAGGCAGAGCAGGCAGCAGAAGGTGAAGATATAGCACAAGATATTGATCAGCAGGCAGAGCAGGCAGCAGAAGGTGAACAAGTAGATCAACAGATAGGACAAGGCAGAGCAGGCAGCAGAAGGTGAAGATATAGCACAAGATATTGATCAGCAGGCAGAGCAGGCAGCAGAAGGTGAACAAGTAGATCAACAGATAGGACAAGAAGCAGAGCAGGCAGCAGAAGGTGAACAAGTAGATCAACAGATAGGACAAGAAGCAGAGCAGGCAGCAGCAGGTGAACAAGTAGAGCAGGATATAGAGCAGATAGCAGAGCAGGCAGCAGCAGGTAAGGATATAACACAAGATATTGATCAGTTAGCAGAGCAGGCAGCAACAGGTGGGCAAGTAGATCAAGAAATAGGACAAGAAGCAGAACAGACTGCGTATGGAAAGGATATACAACAAGAAATCAATCAAGCTGCAGAACAAATAGTTAAAGGAGTACCAGAAGATGAAAAACCCAATTCGGTTAAACAAGTCATAGAACAAGTTGGTAAGCAAGTAGCATCGTCATCAGGAGGAAAGGTGGATCAAACTATCAATCAAATTGCCAAGCAAGTAGCAAATAACCCAAAAGGTGATTTAGCAAATGCAATCGGCAATCTTGGGGCTTTATATGGTAGTGGAAATTCTCAACAAGTCAATCAAGCTATTAAACAAGCGGCAACACAAGTTGCTGTAGCAGGTGGAGACGTGACCCAGGTTATAAACCAAATTGCAGTACAAATCAACCAATATGTTGAAAACAATTTTGTTACTAAAGTAAATTATGACATCAAAGATAGTCACAGTAAAACAGTAAAGAGAGTTGTAGTAAAGGATAAAAATACATGTCCAACCCAATCGGATTCAATTCAATTGAAAGGAAAATTATCTGCGAGAGGAGTTATCGTTGTAGCTGATTTTGAACCATGTCAATTAAAAGATGGTAGAGCATTGTTAAATCTTCCAAATAACCCAGGTTTGAAATTTGTAATACTTTCATTAGATAAGAATGGCAATGACCATCAAAATGCTATTGTAAAGTTAAAGAAGATACAAAATCTTGGAAAATATAATTCTCTATATACTGTAGCTTTTGATGATAAAATGAATGGTTTCAAAATCGCTTCAGGAAAACCAACTACACTTTCAGATATCAATGGTTTGGCATTGTACAACATATCCACAAAGTCAGTGGATTTCAATCCAGGAAATAGTTTAGCCCTGACTGCTGTACTTAAAAAATAAACTCCCTTTTTTTTTGTTGTATGGGTTAATCTAAAGATCCATCCTCGTGTACATTAGTAGTTCATTATGGTCTGTTAATAAGGTAATTCTGAATTTCTCCATAAAAATAATTATTATTTAAAATGGTATCATCATATGTAGGTACCTATTGTATATATGTATATGAAATAGAACGCAGTTTCATCTTTCCAGATAGAGATAACAATCATCAAAAAGTTTTATTTGATCGTTTAGATAATAGTAATCAATTCTTTCGGATTTCCTCAAAGAATGGACATAGTATATTAATTCGATAATTTTACAAGCTTTATCATACTAACCATCCCCATCTCGAAAGTGCATATGTTTTTCGTTTTTGAATACGAGGTTTGATTTATTTTTCAGCAAAAATAAGTTTTTTCTAGAGAAATAGATTCGAAATACTGAAGAGTTAATTGAAAGATTTAATTGATTCAAGATAAAAGCAATAATTAATAATATTACTTTCATACCTGAATAATTATTTCATCTATAAGAAAGAATTCATTTATTAAAATATAGATTTCTTTTTGATTATACACTTATCGAAAGGTGAATTTATTGGAACATTAAATTATAAAAGTTAGATAGATATGAATACTCCAATTGTTTGAGACAATACAGACTAGTTATACCCCAGTTACATCAGACCTTAAGATACCTTGTAACTAAGCATTTAACTTTAAAAGATTAATTAGGCTAATTAATCTTGGATAACTTAAAAAATAGGTTAACACAATCTGAATCCGTCTTAATCCAGAGAATTTTTAACTGCCTACTGTTAATGAATAAACAATAGCAAACTTTACTGAAAATAAAATAATGACTGAGATGTGTAAAAAGAGTATTTGGCTTGTTCATCACTAGGATGAACAAATTGGTTTTACTTGTAAGATTCTACTCCATTTAATTTGCTGATTGTGAAGCTGATTGACCGATATTTTGGTTAATATTTTCTCCTTCTGCTTCTTGTGCTGCTTCCTGGTCAATATCTTGTTCTATGTCTTCTCCTTCTGCTTCTTGTGCTGCTTCCTGGTCAATATCTTGTGTTATATCTTCACCTTCTGCTTCTTGTTCTGCTAATTGGTCAATATCTTGTGTTATATCTTCACCTTCTGCTTCTTGTTCTGCTAATTGGTCAATATCTTGATCAATGTACTCACCTTCTGCTGCTTGTTCTGCTGCCTGTCCAATATCTTGATCAATGTACTCACCTTCTGCCTCTTGTGCTGCTTCCTGGTCAATATCTTGTGTTATATCTTCACCTTCTGCTTCTTGTGCTGCCTCTTGTCCTATCACTTGATCGATATCCTCGCCCGCTGCTGCCTGCTCTGCTGCCTGGTCAATATCCTGTGTTATATCTTCTCCTTCTGCTGCTTGTGCTGCTTCTTGTCCTATCGCTTGATCAATATCTTCTCCTTCTGCTGCTTGTGCTGCCTCTTGTCCTATCACTTGATCGATATCCTCGCCCGCTGCTGCCTGCTCTGCTGCCTGGTCAATATCCTGTGTTATATCATCTCCTTCTGCTGCTTGTGCTGCTTCTTGTCCTATCGCTTGATCGATATCCTCGCCCGCTGCTATTTGTTGAGCTGCCTGTGCAATCTCTTGTGCGACATTCTCACCTATACCTAATTGTGCAGCTTTTTGTTGGATTTGTTGTGCGATGTTTTGACCGACTGCTTCCTGCGCTGCCTGCTGGTCAATCACCTGTGCAATATCCTCGCCTGATGCTGCTTGTTCAGCTTCCTGTCCAATTTGTTGTGCAATATTTGAGCCAATACCTAATTGTTCAGCTTTTTGTTGGATTTTTTGTGCTATAGAACCCTCTGGGAATAATTGTTCACCAAAAGATGACTCAAAAAATCCATGGGATTGCGCCAAAACGAGAGAAAGTAGTGTACTTAGGACTAGATATGAAAAAATTTTTTTTGCTTCCATATATTAGTTTCAATTTTGGATATAATGAAATTGTATATAAAATTTTTCTATTTCATCAATATTTTAAAATGGTTAGCTAGTTTGTATTATATATTGCTAAATAGATTTTATCCATTCTCAAAAGATTGGATATTTAATAACTAGATTCTGTTATCTATTCTATTAGCTACTCATGAATGTTTTTTCATAATTTATTTTATATTCTGCTTGTTTATAATTTTAAGCTCAAGTTGGATCTAATTATATTGATCTAGTAAAAAAATAATTTGATTGGTTATTAAAATCCAATCTTTAGACGAGATGCGAAAAAAGAGTGGATTTTTACTCTAATTAAATACAAGATACTACTTTCCTATCTGTCCTCTTATTTCCCCATCAGGATAGCTTTCCGTGTGTACATTTAGGTAAGTCTGTCCCTGACCCATCAGAGAAGTTAGTTCGTTTAGAGTTTTCCCCTCTAGCGGTCCTTTTAAATCTGATGCATGAAAGTTACCGCTATATGAATATTGACTAGATCTCTGAACATTTGAAGTTGAAACATCTATCTTGGAAGATAATTTATCAAATAATGACTGATCTTTATCCTTTAACTTTGTATCGGATGAATACAAGGTTACAATAACATCTCCATTTTGCCCAGACTCACCTTTATGAATATGTATTCCAGTTACTTTATCAGTATTTTGAACATTTATCTGATAACTCATAGAGTTATCTTGCAATTGAAAAGTTGCCTGACCATTGCCGCTTGTCTCTACCGGCGGAACTTCTTGTTCACCGTTTAAAGTAGTGCTAAATGAATTATCGGTTACAGCGTTTGTTTTATCAAATGTCCCAAACAATAATACTACAGAGAGTATAGATATACCTAACAGTAAAACTTTATCTTTCATCACTTTAATTTAGAAGATAATTGTAATAAAGTATTCGGTACAAAACTTCAAATTCCTTATCGTGTAAATGAGATATCAACAAATGTAGAAAAAAAATTAAAAATTGAGTAGTTGTTTATTCTTTTTTTAAAATCGATACTTTTTTGTTTACTTCATCCGGTAAAATCGGTGGCATATACTCTGTTTTCTGTGTCTCATACAGCCCTACCACGGCTTCATTACATGATGGACATAATTGGTAGTATACATAAATGGAGTTTTGTCTTTTACTGAATCCCAAGAAATGAAATCCCATCTGAGGATGAAAATTTGTGTTACATGAAAGGCATTTCATACCATCACACTTAATGAATTGGAATATATTTGTTCTATGACTGAACTTTGAATTTATATGAATGATAGTAAGAAATCCATTAACAGTATACAAAAATCATAAAACAATAATTGTTTATTTTAAACTAATATAGGTAAACAAATGAAACGACAATTTTGATCCATAAATGAGGTCGGATTAAATTCATGTATCATAATTTAAAATCAAAATGTTTTTTGTTATCCTAGCATTATTGTATCTAGAGGTATAAAATTTTAACAAAAGGGATTCCATTTAGGTGTCTGAGGATGTAAAAATAATTAATGATGAAGAACTTGAAATCGTGCGTATTGGAATTTACAATTTACAATGATTTGTGAAATCAAATAATTCTTTTGTTATGAGTGAAAAAATTAACACTATCAATTATGTTAGATATAAATCTGGATCTTGATTTTTTGATAGTAATTAGGATTATTCTGTTCAAGATTTTATAATTAAAAGTTTTCTTAATATAGTTCATGAAATTAATAAATTTAAAAAATTCTATATAAAAACATTGAGTTTGTACGTATTGCATAATATGACATTAAATATTTTAATTTCTTAACATCGAATATAGCCAAATTCAATGAGAATCCTATTAGTCCATTTTAGAAGGGATTGAAAGACGTAGAAAAAGTTTATAGTATTATTACTGAATTTTAGGATTTTCTCTTTTAACAGTTAAATATTATGTATAAATCCGATTGTTTCGAAGATGTTATCTTATTGCTTTACAAGTCAATGAATTTTTCCTAAAACACTATTACATAAAAAATTAATAAAGAACATATTTTATATTTTTTAATATATAAAAATGGTATTTTTAATCTTCATGATTGTGATGGTTTTAAAATAATCTATTATATTTTAATATGTGAATTACTATATCCAATATAATATGACGGATTATAAATATTCACATCATCACAATCTAACGCTTAGAATTACAAAAATAAATTATAATGGAAATTACCTAGCTAGCATAATTGAAATTCCTGCTATCAAATTTCAGGCTTCTACCAGAGAGGAATTAAGAAAAGAAATACGGATATCATTAAAAATGTATTTTGAAACTGCCTGTGATAATCATGAAAAGATAAATGTAATATTCAGAGATGATTTAAAAATTGATGACAGAATGGAATCAATAAAAGTTATATGTTTTACGAAAGTGAAAACAAAAGAATCATTTAAGGATAATACCAAATTTAAGAATAAAAGAAAAATAATTTTAAAAACTAGTAAATATGTTTATTCGAGAGTTACTTATTTCTTTTTGTTATTACTTTTAAAAAAATAAAATATTATGTTTTTGAACTAATTACTGTATTCTATTATAAAAGATTATATAATATAAAATGTTATTTTAAATTCTGCTTATAAGTTTAATTCAAATGTTATGTATAACAGGGATTTATTGTTAATACTATACCTGTTATTTAGTTTACGGAAAAAATAACGATAGATATTTTACTGTAATAATATAAAGTAATTTATTTCTGTATTATTTTTAGCTGTTTTAGAATTTGATGTACATGATATTATATCTTGGTTCTATTTCATTCTGATGACTATAAACAATAAAAAAGATAAATCAAAATGGAAAAATAGTTAAAATATAATTGCTTTTCTCAAAAATAAGACTTGGTTATACATAGAAATAAATTCATAATGAAAGAAAACTCTATTATTTATGAATACTGAATATCCCCCAGATACTATCCTTCTTTATGATGATTGGCTCTCTGTATTTCGAAAATTATGTTAAGACTTTATGAAATCTTATTTATCTATTCTGAGGTCGAGCATAATTTTCTTCAAGGTTTGCTTATTAGTTTGTTAATCATCTAATCCAATATCATAAATCAATATCGAAATTCATTAAATTATTTTGAATAATCTTAGATAATTACGAATAATTTAAGTATTATTAACAAAATTTATCTGACAAATGAATCGTTCAAATGAGGGGGTTATCTATAAAGAAGATCACAAATTCAATCTTAAAAATTGTAAATGATATAAAACATGTTGTCTATAGATAATAAATGACAAATCCATACATAGTTACTTCAGAAGTTGTCGATCCTGATCCAACACCTGATCCGGAACCAAAACCCGAAGAACCTGAATCGGATCCGACTTCCAATATTTAATATCATATTTTTATTTTTATTTGTATTATCCCATGACATCTATTACACTCTTCTACTTGGTAAGAGTAAGGAGTGTGGTTGTTACACCAGATGTAGTATAAAAGAGATTTAGAAAAGATAAGAAGATGGTGTATAAGACGCAGAATAGATGGATGGAAAGTAACTGACATCTGTAAACATGTACACATATCCAAAATGAGTTTCTACAGATACTGGAAGAGGTACAAAAAAGAAGGATTGGATGGACTAAAAGATAGGTATAAAGACCACATACAATCCATAAGATAGATAAAAAGATAGAACAGAAAATAGTACAGTTAAGAAAGAAATACAACTACTGTCCCAACAAAATACAGGGAACTCTTACAAATCAATACAACTTAAAGGTAGGACATATGACAGTATACAGAATTTTATGCAAGAATTGATTAAACAATAGTTCTATTACCAAACCCAGAAAAAAAGAAAATACATACGATTTGAGCGTAAATTTCCAAATGAATTGTGGCAGATTGACCTGAAAGTTATAGAAAATGAAGGAAAATGGTTGATATCGATTTTTGATGATCACAAACCACCAAAAATATCTATTCTAGAGTATTGTTGGGGAGGTATTTTTTCTCTGATTTGTCCTGACATCCATCAAATAAAAATAAATGAATTACTGCCTATCGCTACTCCGACGATTTTAATAAGGATAATACAACTGTATCTTTTTGGTGTAAAAATACAGATAAAAATAAATTTATAGAGACATACGACCATTGTGATGAATACTTTTTAGATTTTATCTTTAATATGATGAGCCCAGGAGAATTTTTATTTGGAAAATATTTTAATTTATGGAAAAACATAGATAAAAAGGAATTTGTAGAAACATTTCTTGATGTAGAGAATTGATTACATAATCCTATTCCTATTCCAGGAGAAGAATACAAAAAAATCATAGATTACTGCTTTTAAAATAATATACTAATTAAAATTCACATGATTTGAGAACATAAATCTACATCTAACAATGTTAATAAAAATAATACTTTTGAAATAGTAGAAATAAATAAAATTACAACACCAATATTGTCAATAATAGTGGAAAAAGATAGTTTGGTTTCACCATCCTCTTCACTTGCTATAAAGGATTATACACAAAGATAAACAAGTTCTTAGGCATGAAGGATGTCATGTATCGCTATGTATAATTCACAATGCTCATAGTAAATTATGGTCAAAAGTAGGAGATGGGATTAAGAACTAGATTTGGGAAGTTGACATTATGGATTGTCTATATGAATGCTTTTTTTCTAATAAGGCGATAGACAGATCATAACAAATTCAATTATCGTTATAAATCAGATAAATAATCAAAAAATAATTTTTTTGAATATGGGGAAATTTCCTATATATTTTATACTTACTTGCTAAGAGTTAAATTGAATCATAACATATCTACATACCATGCCAATATTTCTCGATGTCCATAACCTATCTGAAATTGGAGATATAATTAACATGCCAGTAGTAAACGATAGAGAATTTAATGTAAAAAATATTAAAGTATTTTTTAATAAGGAGGTAGAACTATTTTATTATTTATTAGAAGCACACAGCAAGGAAGTTATTGAAAGACATCACTTAAAATTTAATCTGAGTTGTAATTCGATTATGGAAGTAACAATGATGGATAAATAAAAAAAGTTTCTGAAATTAAGTATATTTATAGCGACGGATAAATTCTTATTTTAATAATCAGATTTAAGAATGATCCATCTGGATATTATCGTACTATTCTATAAGTGATCAATCGGTCTTTTATAATAACTAGAATTTCTTTAAGTACTTAACAGAATAGACAGCTTTTCAGTGTTAATAGAAGTCTTTTAAGAGATATTAAAATAAAAAAATAATTTTATATTTTTATGATGAAATAATTATTTTTATGATAATATATTTAGCTGTATTAGTTAGATTACGTTAGACAGAGATTATAGTTATCTATATATATATTGTCTGTTTTTAAGTTCCATTAGCTCTTAAACCTATCATGCTTGTAAACACAAAAGTCAATCAGAATCGTTATCCATGAATAAATAAATTACTGAAATTTTTAGTTGATATCCATTAGACAAGATATGATGCAAAATTCATATTTTAGAACATAATCCCAAAAAAAAATCTATGCAATTATTGTATTTTTCAGATAGTTGTTTACTACTCTTATTTATATATATGATGAAAAATAACATATAGGCAATTGATGTAGACCGATTAGCATAACTATTTTCACAATTATTATCATTATTAAACCGTAAAACTTCATGTTTTGTCACCGATCTTTTGCTAACTGGTATAGTTCTGTATTTACTAAATACAAAGTTTGATATCCAATACCTTGACATAAGGTATTAAATAAATCCAGATTTTTCTGGAATTAATCACCTTATCTTACCTACTTCAACTTCAACTTCCGTTATCTTCCGATATGTCTTTTCTGGTAGTTTTGCAAGAATATCTAATATTTCAGATCTAGCATCATTAAGTTCTGATTTTTTGTTTTTTTTTAGCAAATTTTAGGATATCTTTTTTAGTTTTCGGAAATTTTATTCCAGAAAGAAATTTGGCAATTGCAGCAGCAGATGAAGAATTTTTAACTGATTTCTTCCCTCCTTTTTTTTCCGCCTTTTACTCCAGGTGCCTTTCCACTGGGGATTTTTTTAATATTGTGTGATGATGCAAGTTCTTCCTCTTTTGGAAATTTACCTTTAAAAAACGATTGTAAAGGGATTTCATCTTTTTTAACATTTAACTCTTTGAAAATATCTGCACTATTTTTAGTCTCTTTTTCTTCATCTATTTCTATATCTAGTTCTTCTCTTACGTTATCTTTTCTGGCTCCAATCAATAATAATTGTGTATTAACATAGTCAAGTAATCTAGGATCGTCAATATTTATCCATCTCTTTTTTCCAAACTTATCTATAATATATTTTGGATATCTGGGTTTTTTGTCATGTTTAAATATCTCATACCCAGGAATAGAGATCTCTGGATTTTTTACTGAAATAATATAGCTTGCTTCTTTATTTATCTCAAATTCCGCTTGAATAGGACCAGGAGTTTCTGGTATTTCGAGAACATAGACAAATTCTGTATGCCCGTCATGTTTTATAATACAATATTTTCCTTCCCCTACTGGTTGTGCAGAATTAATTCTTCTTTTTCCTCGGGTTTTAGTTTGGTACTCTATTGGACGAAAGATCTCGTTATCTATTTCTTCTTTACTAGAAGTAGTTAAGAGATTTAATGCCCAATTTCTCTCATCTGCTGAAGTTTTACCTTTAATTATTTCAGGCATTTTCTTAGTACCTAGCATAAAAAGTCTATAATCATTATCCTTTTTTTTGTTATTATCTGGAACGGTAATCATATAAAATCGTTGAACATCATCTAGTTTGGTTACGCGTTTTTTATCTATTTTAGGTCGATAAAAGAAAAAAATATCTCCGCGTTCGATAAATCTTTTATCGTTATTTTTTGAATTATAATTTACATTCATGGTTTTATCCCTCCACGATGTATATTTTTTCGATGAGAAAATTAGAATATTGTTTTGTCATTACTAAAATATACACAATAATGTTATTAAAAATTACATTAAAAATAAAGAAATCTGTTATTAATCATAGAAAATTTATGGTTCAAATGAATAAATAGAATTTTTACATAGAATAAAACAATAGAATTATTTAGTCTGGAATACATAAAACCAACCAATAGAAGACAAAACAACGCTTCACTACTCATTATTCATGTATCATATTTACTTAAAACTAAAATATAAAACTCATATATTTGATCAAAAATCTAGACTAATTTTCCAATAAATTGAATCAAGATTGAAATTCAATATTTATGTTCTCCCTGTAAAACAAAAATTAACTTAAGTATAAAGATTAAAAATTAAAAATTGATTAAAATAATTATGTTATCAAAAGTCTGAATGAATATATAGCATAGCCTCCCACTCGATCATAACTTTCAGGGATAGTCGTAGTACTAGCTAAAACAAAATATTCTCCTAATGGTAAGTTCATTTTAAATAAATATTCATTATTTGTAGCATTTAGTGGTTCTAATATCCTTAGCTGACCTTTAGTGAAATTAATTTTATTATCATCTATTTTATATGTAGTAATACTCAAATTAGAGGGTTCTAGCCTTTCAGGATAACCGGAGGCAGTAAATTTAATGTCTTTACTTTTTATTGGAATAATTTTCGTATGCAGATAGCTAGACAAATTTTGAAGATATATATCTAGATCGCTGAATCTATAGCCTTCACGATATTTGTAACTGACCAAGTCACCATTAAATATACTTTCATTATAAATTATACTTATTTTTGGAGGCAATATATCAGAGACTGTTTCAAAATATAATGGATTTTTTTAAAAAAATAGAAACTAAATTTTTATTTTATCTTTCTGAATTATAAAATGATAAATTATTGACTATAGAGCAAAGTATTATATTTTTCTATCATATAAAAATTCTTAAAAAATATATCAATAAAATTAATTTATAACGCAATGAAATATCAGATAGGCTCTGACTCTATGAAAATCTTTATTGGATACCAATTCATTTTGTATACAGGCTAGTTTCAAAGTTAACATACTCCATATGAGAGTGAGACTCTGACTGAACCAATATCTGAGGGGCTATACTACTACCTCGTAAAGAAGGTGAATAGATGTTTGCCGCCTGTTAGCCGAATTAAAAAATAGGAAAATAAAAAGAATGAAACAGAAAAATGAAAGGAAAGTGACATGTTTAGCATAAGCTATTTTAGATAATTTTTAATATGATGAATTATAATAGAAAATTAAGGTTAACATGAACATAAGGATAACCTGCTTTAGATATATACATATTTCCATCATCGTCTAATGTTATACTCGAAGGAGCGGTTAGATTCCAGACTACAGGTTCAATTTTATATCCCGATGTTAAATTAAAAATTGTTGTCGTAGGGGGCTTTCCAGCAGTAAAATTTCCTATCAATTTTTCTGGTCCTTCTATACCTTTAGCTAAAGAAGAATCACCTTGTAAGAGGGGAGCTTGACTATAGATTACCGAAGGATTATAAAGCAATATCAAGGTAAATAAAAAGATAAACAAGCAACAGCTGATCTCCTGTAAAAATCTTGTATACATATTATTTTTAAGGCAAAATAATATTTAACTCTTAAAATGGATTAAAACCTAGTAGCGTTATATTAACAAATTTTGGATCAAAATAATTGTTTAAATAAAGTACAAAAAAAGATTTCCATTGACTTGGATTCCTTTGGATTTTGCTAAAGGTATTCCATAATTTTTGAAAGATTCTTGTAGATAATTTCATAAAACATAATTCGTAACTCTATTTTCTCTAGAAAGATTATATAATATTGTCTAGATAAATTTAAATAAACTCTAAATTGAGCTAATCTATAATCTTTTTATGTATATTTTTAAGAATGGTCAATCAAAAGTCATTATAACTATTATTAAAAACGACTTCGTTATAATAATTCCATAATCCATTACCAATTTATTATTTTAAAAATAGATTAAAAACATTGATATCTTTCTGTTGCTCTAACAATCAATTTTAAAAAATTTAGTTGTAATAAGATTTTTCAATCTCATTTACAAACTTAAAATAGTTTTTAAAAGATTCATTATAGTATTTTTGTGCTATTTCTATAGAATTATTAAATGTTTCAGTAGATGTTAAAGCGAGATCATTTAGTCTTTTAGAACATTCTATGCTATTGTCTTTAATCTGTTGAATACTTTTATTGTATATATTTGAATATCTTTCTGGTGCACTAAAATTTTTCCAATTTGACTCAGATATATTATGTAGATATTGTGAAAAAGCTGACTGATAGGTATTGAAAATATTATTTTGTAATTCCTTATAATTATCAGATATTGATTGAATTATTTTTATATTTTCTTGTTGAAATTTGTTGGTAGCATATATGCTTTTTTCAAAAATGTTTCTATTTATTTTTTGATATTGATTGATATTTTCCTTAGTTGATTCTGAAATATCAGATATAGATTTCTTTTGTGATTCTTGATTTTGAGTCTTTAGAAATTCACTTGTTTTTTCTTGGGTATTTTTAATTTCCTTTTGAGCTACTTCTTTTTGATTTGACATAGTAGATGCAAGTTATTTTTATACATATTTAAAGATGTGTATACAAAGTTAATTCTTTATACCTCTAGAATTAGTGTATAACTTGTAAAAAGTACATGTTATTCTTTATTTCCTATTGGAATAGTATTGCATAACAAGGAAGATGAAAGACAACATATATTGTATGTACCATCTAAAACAAATAAGATCAATATGTACTTTTTAAATAACGGTTTAACGCTTTAAAATGGATATTATAACTGTTATACCTGGGATATTCATATCTATTATCAAAGTATAAAATAAACTCATTTATCGATCAAAATATCGCGTATTTTAAAAAATTAGTTGATCCGTAGTAAAGATATCTAGATTAATTCTACTTCCAAAGCATGTATTAAATACGTATCATTGTCATGTTTATCAACTTTATCAACCTTCCATTTGGTTTTACAATATGGACAAACTAGAATTATATTCTTTTTTGGTTTACTATATAATTGGCTATTTCTTTGACATTTTACGCATAAAAAATTACAATAATCGTTATTTTTGTTAGTTGTCATATTATAAGACTATGAGTAAAGATAGATAGCATTGGATATAAACATTGCAAATAATATTTCATAAATTATAAATTATTTTAATGAGATAAAATTTCTAGGATTTAGTTTTATCTTTTTGATTTTCCAGCGTAGAGTTCGAATTTTTCGGAGAATTACCAAAATTTAAAGTTAAGCAAAAGAGATAAAATATCTTGTCCATTTTTTTTCCTAAAACTAGATTAATTTTATTATTTAAAAGGACTACATATTATTTAAAATAGCATATTTTGTCATGATATTATTAATATTTTATAAGATGTCATTAATATTTTATCAGTTTTCAAAAAGTAACAGGACAGTTATTTTTATTTATCCAATTTTAATAACTTAAGTAAAATTTTAAAATTCAAAAAAAATAATAGATGATCAATTTTTTAATTAATTTAATTTCATTGTATTTTAAGTACATTGATCACAAGCATTTTTTGTTTGACCATCTTCTGTTTTTGTTGCTTTAACTTCTCTTCGGCTCCACAGAATTCTCAGGATCCTTGCATTGAATTATTTTGTACCGTAAATTATATAATAGTTTCAACGATAGAAAATTTCTAAACGATTTGATTATTTGATAAAATGGTAATTCATAATAGACAAATAAAATTATGATAATAAAAATTATACTTTAAGCTTGGTCTAAATGTGATCTTAACATCCAAGCCATTTTTTCATGTTTTTCCATGATACCTATAATAAAATCATTTGTTCCCATATCATGATAGGGATCTTCACATTCATCTGCATTCTTCCTTAATGTCTTTATAATCTGTTCATGGTCTGAGAGAAGATTTGATATCATTTCAGTATCCTTTGGATACTTGCCAGGAAATTCTTTTATCCTTGCATAATCTAAAAATTCCTTTAGAGTGCCTAACGATTTACCATTAAGTTGACGAGCTCGTTCTGCTATTTCATCAATTATTTCATCCAGTATTTCATATTGTTCTTCAAAGAACTTGTGTCTATCATTAAAATGAGATCCTACTACATTCCAGTGATAATTTCTAGTTTTGGTATATAAGACATATTCGTCACTTAATAAGTTATTTAATATTTTAATAACTCCGTTAAGAGAATCTTCAGAAAGGCCTATGTCTATATCCATACTACTTGTCCTTAATAATGTTGATTCCATTTTATTTTCAAATTATTATGTATTTCATAAAATATAAAGATAATACTTTCAAGATTGAACAAATCTTAAAAAATTAAAACATGTATTTAGATTGAAAATTTTTACTACAAATTTCAGATTTTTTAACGAATTAAAAAAATAATTACCTTTGCACTTTTATTTTAAGTAAATGATTTATTATCATTCATATTAACCCTTTATATTGATAAAATACACCATTGTATAATAGTTATAGTAAAACATAACAATTCTATTTATTTGATATATTTTGATTTTTTACCGCATTTTTTAAAGGTGAATTGGCCTCACCATTATTATTTATCCATAATGATGGATCATTTAATGATTTATCTTTAAGTTATTAATACTAAGTTGTGCTATAATAATTAACCCTCTGCAGAAATGGTGAAACGGGTTTCGGTCCCGTTCCCCGGTGCACTATTAAGGTATAGAGGAAAGGCCAAATACGGGACTGGCCGAAAAAAGCCTCTTACTTGCAGAGGGAAAAATAATAAAAATACGAAATTTATAATCGATTTACATTAAAATATTGGATAATATACCTTCTACAAAAAGAATTATTTATTATAACTTTATCTCTCAAAATGTTGTAGAAATAAAAGGATTATCATGCCATCTGTTACTCTTTTACATGATAATAATTAGTAGTAGTCAAATGTCATATCAATGTCATAACTTCCTCTTCTAAAAGTATTGACTAGATATTCAAAAATTTATTGATTTTAATTAATGATCTAATATCTAACAAGACACTTGACTTATAACAGCCTAGACAGCATAATCAATATCTAGAGGGTAAAAGAATATTATGTATAAGAGGAAGACTGGAAGGATGTATTAGAATAAGTTAAGGCTGTAAACATGTATACATATACATTATGAAATTTTTCAGATATTGAAAAAGATATAAAAAAGTAAGATTGGATGAATTAGAAGATCATTCTAAACGGCCACATAGAACTTACAAAAAAGATAAAAAGATATAAAAATAATAATATAGTTAAGATATATAGCTACCTCATTATTTATGAGCGACAAGGAAATCTTCTACTTTGATACTACATAAAAATTTGATATTGCATTAAACAGGATATAATATGGATATATTGAACAATGCTCCTATCACCAAAGCCAGAAAGAAAAGTAAAACATAGATGATGAACGTAAATTTTCCCAAAATAATAAATAGATCGACCTTAAGTTTGTAAAAAAAGGAAGGAACATGATTGCTTTATTTTTGATAATATTAGATATATTATCATTAATCAAATTTAGAACATAATTATATACTGATCCATTTATTAACATACATCATTAGAAAGTATGAAAATCCGTTACAGATACTTATAGATCAGGATTCGCAATTCTAATTTCTATTCCAATCTATAATTAGTTTTGATTCTTTCTGTAATAAACTTGTATACAACATGTTATGGCCGGTATAGGAAAAGGGCCAAACTGGGAAGGTAATGAGTGTATCGTTCAGATGATAGCGAACTGTCAACAATTTATTAAATTCTATAATAACAAAATAATAGGTCATTAAGATATATACATAACACATTGCAAGTTAGTAATATCGTTATAATAAAATTGTTGGAACAATACATTATTTCAAATTTCACTATTATTAAGAATATTCTGAGATAATCTTGAAATAATGACAAAAAAAGAATTTGAACAATGTGTACATACCCCTTATTTATACCAAATAATTAGCTTGTGTTTTCTAATTGTCAATTTTAGAAAGAAGATAGTTTCTCATATCCAGATTGAACCTTTTTGTTCTGAAATATTGCGATATTTTATTTTTAAAATCTGTAAATGATGAATAGTACTGGAGAACAAGCAGATCGCTCTTGGCTATATGCCATATCTCTTCTAGTACCATAAACTCTGGAGATGTTGTCGGTTGATATATTGGAATCAAATCTTTTTTGTGTTTATCAAAATATTCCAATACTTTTTTTGATCTGTAGTGTTATTTTGCCTTATCCAGAAAAATGTAGCATTTTGGAAATTTCCTATGTATTTGTTTTAGATAATCTAAAAATATACTTGCATTAAACCGAACATATTGTTTGAATATCTGTTTTCCATCAAGACTTGTAGCACCAAAAAACACTAGATGATTTGCGCAATTAGATAAAATCTACACTATCTTTTCATTACAATCAATTACAGTTATTATCTTCTACTGTGTATTATTCTATAATTAATCAAACCAGAAACAATATCTGACATTACATCATATCTCTCTAGTCTGTTCCTGTATCTGCTTCCCATAATACCGAATTTCTTTATCCTACAGATAGTATGTTCTACAATTACTCTCTGTCTACTATGTTTTTTGTTGTATCTCTTTTCTGTTCTGGTGAGTTCAATATTACGTTTCTTCTTTACTGGTAATACTGCTTTAAGATCAGGAAAATCTTTTTCTATTCCGTAATATCCAAGATCATAATAATTTTCTACTTGTGGTGGTGTTCTTGGATGTTCTTCTTTGTAAACAGAATAGTCGTGCTGTTTTCCTTTCCTATGCTTATTTGATTTGTGCAGTATTTCTCCTTTTTTATTGATCATATATTGTGTCTTTACCGTATGTTTTTTCTTCTTGCCAGAGTAATAGTTTTTTCTTTTTCTTTTATTTTTGGGTCTTTGTATCTCCTGTTCTGTACAATCAATAAATACTTTAAATCCTGGAAAATATAGTTCTACTTCCTGTACAGTTCTCAATCTTCTTGTAATATTGTATAACTTTTGAGGTAGTGGAATGCAACTTGATACTACAGGTTCCATATATCGTATATCTCTACGTACATTGCTTTGATCCAGATCAAATAGAAAACCAGCAAGTGTATGTGTTATGTATAGTTTGTAGTATACTAAAAGCATGAGAAATCTATCTCTCACTTTCAGTTTGAAATGATTTCCTGCACCTATGTTTCTTTTTCTCTTCCTTTTAGATAATCGTTTAATCTCATATTTTGGATATCTTGATTCTACCTCCTTGCAAATAGAATCAAATTCCGATAATTCCAATCCTGTAAATGATCTGAACAATAATGGTTTTTTAGATAATCTATTGTAATTTAGCAAATCTATGAAATAACTGCTAAAAAAGAGGAATATAGCTGTAAGCGCTTCTATTGCACAAGAGATCTACTGATTGCGAATGGGATCCTGTGATTCTTACAACTGGTTTTTCATTCTTTACTATCTATACTTTTCTTACAAGGGAATCATAGAAGAAGAATGATTCATCTGTAGATACTACTGTGAAACCTTCTTCTTCTTTTTGTTGTTGGATAGTATCCAGTATCTTTCTGGCTGTTTTTTAAAATCTTCTTTCTCTTCTTTTGATGCTGTGTTTATATGAACTTTTCTTGGTACCTTCTGTTTGAATCCCCACTTGTGCATGAGTCTGTATATATGCGCAAAATGATATTTTATTCCACTTTTTCTTATTATCAGATCTTTTACCTGTTTTGTAGTCCAACCCTGTTTGCTGGATGTTAATTCATTTTTTATTTCATGTAATGTCTCTTTAGATATATCGGGATTTCTACCACTTTTTAGTTTGTTTTTTAATCCTTCCACTCCTTCTATTGAGAATCTATCCCACCAAATGAGTCCCAAGGTCTACTTCTATGTAATTCATCACAAGCATAAACAGGAATAATATTATCTTATTTTACTTTTATTACAAAAAGTAGTCTTTCCTTTACCTTGGGATTCGCTTCCTTATTGTATAATTTAATCAATTCATTTTCTGAATACACAGTTGTGATATTACTGAATAAACGTGATGGTAGATAACTTTACTCCATATGAGATAGGATTATAATAAACTATGATTAGAAAATATATGCTAATTGGTATAATAAATGGTAAATTGAAAATATGCTAAGATTTTACATTTATAAATATATCTGGATATTATAATCTCCTATTTTACATCTTTTGATTCATTTTTTCTTTTGTATTTTATCATTACAAATTTCGACCAAAAGTAAATTAGGTGAAAACATCGCTTATTTAACTAGTGAGTTATACGAATTATTCCATTCAATTTATCTCGTTGACAATAAAGAATTAGCTTAGACTATAAGGAACGATCAGCTAGATAAAATATCTTACCTTAATTGTTATTGCATATTTTTTATAAATTATAAAAAAAATCACGATAGTTTTAAATTGTTGATATGTATCGTTGTACCTAAAGCTAATTTAAGCATTTGGTTTTTTTTAACAATAAATCTTAAATTCTATCACCAAACTCCATCAAGATTTGTTTTGAAATGACTATCATGAGGAAAAATCAGTGTTTTTATAGATTATAACTGATGTTATGAGGAAAAATCAGTGTTTTTATAGATTATAACTGATGTTATGAGGAAAAATCAGTGTTTTTATAGGAATAAAGCATAAATAACTAAGCATTATTGCTGTACACGATTACAAATAGTAAAAAATATTCCAAGATTCGTTGCGTTTTCAGTAGTATTTCCAGAAGTAAAAGTAAATATTTTTGACTTTGCTAATGGTTTGTATCCTGGAACAATTATATCTAATAAATCATATATTTTCCAATTTAGGCATTTTCATTTATATTCCATGTGTGTGTGAAAAATCCCTTTTCGTCTGTTAAACCTGAAAAATTTTCAGTTGTAACATTTCTAGGATCTTGTACGGTTAAATCAACATAAGATGATTCTAAAGGATGGTAGTATTCGGATCCGCTGCTGTTCGGTCAAGGCATCTCCATTTGTTGTGGCCTCTCTGCATAATACACAATTATGCTTTGTTGCACAACTATGATTTTCGTAGATTTTGACTAAAAAAATGCATCCACAGTAAAGGAGAGAAGTTATATTTGCAATTTGTTCCTGGCAAAATTCCATATCATATTATCGATTTTCATAGTTGTGCAACAAAGCACACAATTATATAGATTGTCTGAACTAGATTCTTTTGTCTGTAGGAGTATATTTAGGAACTCATTTTACCAAACTCAGCACAAAACTATCCCATCCTTCTATATGTTTGATTGGTATAAAATAATGAATATTTATAAAACCTCTGTTGACTACTGTAGAATTTTTACTTGATCCATAATTTTCACCGAGATCAACATCATCACTTGTAGGTATAAGTTCATTAATAAATTCGCTTAGTAAGTTTTTTGTTATTTAAATTAGTCATAATAAGTTTATTATAAACAAGGTATTTAAAAATTTTAAAAAGTTGATTAATCTTCTATATAATATAATTAATTAAATGAGGCTGGGTCATAATTATTCTATTTTCATAACGAATAAAGCTAGTTTATTAGTGTACGATGTTTTAGTGAAACAATATACAAACCAACAAACTAGCGGTACAAAATGAATCTACATCCATTCAGGCTTAGCATTTTGTATTTGATTGGTTTGATTAGATGGCCACATAATAATAAGAATAAACCACGGCCTGGAAGACCATATGTATGTTCTCTACTGTTATTCTGAGATGCTTTATAGTACGTATATGGTTCGATTAGACTCAATAGGGCATTACATGAATATCTTGCAATGGATCTATGGTATAACAAAAGGTAATGAAAAAGATGTGGATTATCAAAATACCAAACAAAAGAACATTTGATAGACGTCTTGCTACGATATCTAGAGATATTAAAAACAGAATTAGTATAATGGGTGAATTTTTTGTTCATGATAAAATAATTGATCCATCTGTTCTTTCAACAGATAGTATGTATGAAAGCCAAAGGTTATGTCTGGCATAAATCCTCTATGGAACAAGGGTAGTCCCACGTTCTGGTATTGATACTGATGCAAGATGGGGATTCAGTCATACAAAGGGATGGATATTTGGATATGAGCTTCCCATTGATATCAGAAATGCTGTTGGTTCCATTGTGGTACATTGGCAGCGGATTTTACAACTGCTAAGATACCTGATAACCAGATGTACGGTATATTGACAGCAAGTCTTCCATTTACAATTATTAGAAGAATATCATACATGTCTGCAGATCCTGGATATGATGATCATGAACTGTATGATCTAAGTACTAGATATGGGATTTCAATTGTTGTGTCTCTACAAGATATAAAAATACCAGAGGAAAGGATAAAACTGATAGAATTCTATGAATCCAATATTGGACAGGTTATTTATTCTTTGAGAGAATAAATTGAACCGTTGTTGGACATATCAAATAATTTCCGGATGAATCCATTACCTGTTAGAGGATATTCTAAGGATTGTGCAACGATGTTACTATCAGTTTTACTATACCAAATACTTGTATACTACAACTGTAAAGGACCTATAGAGATAATCCTATGGCAATCAAATACATGCTAGGAACGTAAAACTTGACGATACTATAATGCAAATATTACTATATTTGTTAAATAAATTATAACCCATCCTCAGATAATTAGATTTTTGATTACTATATTTAATATGAACCATTGCCTTTTTTATCAAATAAAAAGGTAGAATCAACACCAAAATAAAAAAAGAAGTTAAAACCATATAGAAGCCAGCTTCATGATGTTGTTCAATATTATACACAGAATAAATATTATCCTCTATGACACTAAACAACACTCCGCCCATTCCCATCACACCTATTAAAGATATCAATAAAATCAAATTGAATGATTCACCAAAATTTCTGATAGCCATAAATGATGATGCACCAACAATAATAAATGAGAGATGCTGTAAGATGTGTGTAAAATTATCAAGAACCGCTAAATTGAACAAATCTTGAATGTGCCAAAAAATCATAATATAGACAGATATGAAAATCCATATCAAGGGATAATTATTTAATGAAAAGATAATTTTTAAAAGTGATTTCCACTTTTTAACTATTGTATTCGCCAAAGAAAAAAAAGAAATATTCTTGGTCTTTAATTCATTTTCACTTAAATTTTGTAGAAGTAAAGTCTTGTTAAGAATCTTTAATATCGATTCGCTAATCAACACTGAAGCTCTGCTCCAATACTAAAAAAAATGAAATGTTCCAAAAATCATGTGAAATGATAAATTTTTTCAAGCGAGTTGATCAAATCATTTTTTGAGAGAAAAATAATATAGATATTATTGATAAGAAGAAAAAAAGCATCAATACATTACGTATTTCCTTACCAAATCTCAATAATAATAATTGATTTTAGTAATTAATTAACATAATGATCTTTCTGTTAAATAATAAATTGTATGATCTTTTTGATTATTTTGAGTTTTTAATACTTTTCCTAATGTTGATACATTTTCTAATCCAGTATCTATTCTTTCTATCTCAAATCAAGAAATTAGAATTCTAAAAATTATTATATTTAATCAAAAATTTTTCTTATTTTATTTTATTTTAATCTTCAATAACTAAATATACTTTTAAGTCTTTTTAACGTGAATAGACTAATTTTGAAACCTTTTTTTTCGAATAATGAACATAATCAAGTATAGGAGTAAAAATAAATAATGTCATCAAATTCACAATTTACTTGTAAAATTTGTAACCAAGGTTTTGAACAGAAATCAAGGTTACACAGACACATGTTAACATCTCATCCAGAACCTGCACCCTCTATTGCTGATGTTGAAAAATTGTTAGCTAGTATTAAATTTCCTAAATCTAAAAGTGAAATATTGAATTTCATAAATTCTCAACATATCCCAAACCTAAAAAATGAATTACTGAATTTAGTTAGCAGTCTCCCAAATCGAAAATATAGAGATTCAGCTGAAATAGCACAAGCTATCAAAAAAATTAAAAATGGTAAAAAAGTTAAAAGTTCCAAAGAAGCTGAATCATTGTTATCACCAGGTAAGAAAGGTGGAAAAAGTGCTGCAAAGTATTCGATTTCAGCAGCCACATTGGCAAGATCTTTATCTGGAATTAATTTACCTCAGTCTAAAGAGAACATAAATAGATATTTAAAGGAAAATATATTTAAAATGAATAAAGATATTCAAAGTGATATATTAAAAATCTATAACAGACTTCCGAAGAAAAAATATAAAGATATGACAGAGATAGAAAAAGAATTGAGTAAAAGTGTGTAGGAAAAAATGTATCTACAAGTAAAATAATAGATAAGTAGATATTCCAAGAATATTAAACATCTCTTCAAAAAAAATCTATGTAATATAAAGTTTAATATAATCGGAAATGCGAGCAGATTATTTTTTATTACTCAAAATCAATTGAGTAGCTTTAATTTTTAAAAGATGTTAGTAAATATAAAAATGAGATACTATCTTTAGAATAATAACAAAACTACATTTAATAATATTTATTATTGTAATTTTCCCAAACCAAGGTTTTATATTATTTTTTTATTTTAGTTAATATACTTGTCAGGTTTTGTTGATTTAATATTTTTCCAATTTAACTATAAGGAGAATAGATCAATTTTGAAATGTCTTACCATATTTATTCGATAGTATTCAAAACGGTTCTGTTAACTTGAGCAGAAACAGATATAGCTAAGAACATTATATTTATCATATGAATCAAATCAAATTTGAAAGAAATAGAACAGCTTCTTTTATTGTAATGTATTCTCTTTATCTGTACTTTCTTGGTGAGTCTACGCAGTACATCTAAAGCATTGGTAGTATTTAGAGATGATAAAAGGAGTCATGTTTCTGTTTGGAATTGGATACAAAGATTTGGTTCCTGTCAGATCTACAAAAGAAAAAGGGTAACTGCTTTTATTATAGATGAAACAATTATTCAGATTGGTAGTCAACATTTTTGGTTATGGATATGTATAGAACCAATTAACTCTTCGGTGCTTGGAATCTATATTTCTGAAGAGAGAAACATGCTTGTTGCAGAAAAATTCATTAGATCATTAGTTACAAAATATGGAAAACATACTGTCTATACAGATGGCGTAGTACGAGGAAGCGTGTCATGTAATTGAATTAAAACACTATCTACATTCTTCAATAGAAAAAAGTTTGATGGAAAGAGTAAACCAGTATTTGAAGGATAGAATTGAATCATTTGATGATTACTATCCATGTAAGCAAATTGAATGTAATCTATTTCATGTTCATAACTGGATACAATTCTTTACTTCTATGTATAACGATGTAATAGTAAATAATAACAATAATTTTTGGTTAAAGGAGGTGAATATTATCTTATCTTAACAGAGCCTTCAAAACATTCATATTTAATAGTTTTATACCACACAAAATATTTTATAGATGTAGTCAAATTTTTTTGATTCTTGTCAAATATTACTTTAATCTTGTTATTTTCCCTCTAACTTTGCCTTTAGGTTTATCTTCAGTAGATATATTAACATAAGCTTCTCCTTTTTCTATTTTTTGGATTAATTCCTTGGTTTTCTTTCCTTGTAAAGTACCTTTTAGTTTTGTAGAATTAATTTTGCCTTCACATAATTTTCCATCAACTTTTTTTGTCGGATTTTTAGTTTTATACAAATCTGCCACATCTTCTTCCTTTGATGGTGATTTCCCTACATCAATGCTTACTTTTTTTACCTTTTCCATATCCGTTATCTTTACAGAATATTTCAATTCTTCATCCTTTTCATTTTTATCGTTAGCATTTTTATTATTGGATTGAAATGTGGCTAAAGCAGTATCTAATGTATATACTTCTGGTACTTCTTCCTTTCCTGTTAGAATTGCTGCAAATTCAACATTTTCCTTCTTTTCCTTCTCATTTTCATATTTATCAGCATTTTCATCTTTAGTATCAGAAAATTTCAAGATATATCATCTTGCACAACATTACTTTTATATATTTAGATCTATGGAAATAGGTAACACTAGTCTGTTTATTCATTAAGCTTACTATCATCATGCCAACCTAGAGATATTTTTCCAAACGAATTACTTTTTATTGAGATTAAATCGAAATGTAAAGATGGTCGTTCTTCTTTTTAGAATTCCTATTTTATCTAATTTTCTATATGGATTACCTATATTTTAAGAAATGTTGAATATTTCGTTTATCATTTGATTGTAAACTAGATTATTACTAAATTGCGTTTATTATATAACCATTTGAATTTAATTAAAATAATTAAAAATAAGTGTATTTACGATTTTAAGTATTTATTATCTTATAGTGTTATTAATTAATATATTGAGTTCCGATAAATCTGATAATTTTAAAAACAAAAAGTCTTTATGTTTAATTTGCAATAATAATTATAAAGTTATATCTGATCCAGAAACAAGAGAAGTTATTTGTACTATATGTGGACAAGTTTTATCGGATCAAAATGAGCAATGTATTAACAATCGTATTAATGAAGAAATAACTAATGTTGCGGGTTCTGAATCAGGAACTAGGTATGATTTAAAGTCTCAGAACTCATCAAGTGCAGTTCCTTATAATATAGAATCCCCTACCATAATAGGAAGAACTAATGTAGATGCTACCGGAAGACAAATTGGATCAGATATGGAAAATATTATGGAAAAGTTAAGAATATTAGAGAAAAGAACACGTTACAATAATTCAGCTGATAGAAATTTAAAATATGCTTTTGAACAAATGACTAAATTAAAATATAAACTAGGGATTTCAGATAGCATAATCCAAAAATCATTTTATTTTTATAGAAAAGCTCAAGTATTGGGAATTATTCGTGGTAGGTCAATTGATGGTATAGTATCAGCTTCGATATATTTAGCGTGTAAAGAATTTGAAACTCCTAAAACATTAAAAGAAATTTCAAAAGTATCCAATGTCAAGATAAAAACTATTTCTCACTATTACCGGATTCTTGTAATTGAATTTGGTTTACGAACAGTGCCCGTTATAGATCCAATCAAATGCATCACAAAAATAATAAATAATACTGATTTAAATGAGAGTGTTAAACGTAAAGCAATTCAAATTATGACAAAAGTGAAACAAAATAAAATTCATGAAGGAAAAAATCCAATGGTAATTGCTGCTTCTACAATATATGCAGCATATAAACTTGATGAAGCAAATATAGATAAAACTACACAGATAGAAATTGCCAAATCTGTAGGAATATCAGATAGCGTACTGAGAAAGTGGTACAATGATATAGTTGATAATCTGAATCTTGATTTGATAAAATAAATTAATCTATAAACCTTATTTTTTTCATCTTGATGCGTCCGTCATCTTATAAAATATTCCTGTAAATAATAAGAACAAAATAAGAGCTAAGTTTTTATCAAATATTTAATCCAATTAAAGTTCAATTATAGTACATTTGATATAGTTTAAATAAAATTATTTCAAATGAGTCTGTTTTTGTTTAATAATAATTAATTTATTGAATATTAATTTTAATCATTAAATAATTTTTTACGAGATATATGATATATGACATATTCTAGTTATGATAATTATTTTTCTTTTTTTCCTTATTTTTTATTTTTTCATATCCATTAAGATAAGATATTTTTTTGTTTTGAGTTTCGATATTATTTATATGAAGTTTATGCATTACTTAACATATCATAATAAATACTTTTATGTTGGTTTCTACTGATATATGTTAGAATTAATTGTACATATTTTTAATTATATATAATACCTAATATATAATATTTAAATTATTAAAAGTTTATAACATAAATACAAAATTAAGTTTTCAAAGAGCAAAACACACAAAAGTAGGAAATATAATAAAACATATTATTAAAAATGAAAATATTTCTAGATACTGTTAATATTGAATCTATTGACCATTATAACGATTTAGGATTAATAGATTGATTAACTGCTTTGTTGCACAACTATGATTTTCGTAGATTTTGACTAAAAAAATGCATCCACAGTAAAGGAGAGAAGTTATATTTGCAATTTGTTCCTGGCAAAATTCCATATCATATTATCGATTTTCATAGTTGTGCAACAAAGCATGATTAACTACAAATCCTACTCTTCTTTCAAAAGAACAAGGCAATCCAGAAGGTATCATAAAGGAAATAACCAAGATCGTTGAAGGACCAGTTAGTTTAGAAGTCATCACAACTGAAGGTAAAAATATAATCAAAGAAGCATGTATTATTAATGGATATGGTACAAATGTCATCGTTAAGGTTCCTATGATCCATGAAGGATCAAAAGCTGTTAAAAAACTCAAACAAGAATGAATAGATACAAATGTTACACTTGTTTTATCTGCTAATCAAGATCTATTAGCAGCTAAGGCTGGTGCTTCATATGTAAGTCCATTTATTGGAAGATTGGATGATATATGTTATGAGGGAATGACGTTAATTCATGATATAAAACAGATTTTTAATAATTATGATTATGACACAAAACTACTTGTTGCGAGTATACGTCATCCTATTCATTTCATAGAATCTGGCAAAATAGGAGCAGATATTGTAACTTTACCTCCTAATATTCTTGAAAAATTAATATCTCATCATCTAACAGACAAAGGATTAGCTTTATTTATTTCTGATTGGCAAAAAAAGAAAAAAATACAAGAAGCGATTAGAGTATAACATATTATCATATAATTTCAGATATTTTTCATTTGGTTACCTACAATTAATATTATTAAAAACAATTTATTTGAAGTACAATATATCTAATAAAATGATGAATTATATAATCATTTGATTGAGAACCACAGTATACAAAATCTTTTATAAATATTTAGTAATTAAACAAATGTCAAACAATAAAGGAAAGACATCTATTTTAAAAATTATAAATCTTTTATAGGCATTTATATAATACAAATTTTTTTCCATATGGTGTTTAATAAATCAGAAAAAGTTTATAGAATGTACATATTTTTTATCTTTCTAAAAAAATGAGGAGATTATAAATCTCTATGTTTATTGTATAGGATTTGTATATTTACCTTCAGTTGCAAATCATAAGGCTTCTTGGACAACTGTTTCAGATTCTTAGAGGTGACCCTTCTCCTAAGGTGCAGCCACGGTTGGACTGCCTTTTGGCGCCACTGCAGTTCCTACAGGATGATCATCGTCACTTGCATCTGGAGTAGCTACGACTGCAAAGGCAGCTCCTTTTACAACTCTATCCATAGCATGGTCGACAGCAACATACGTGCCTTCTTCTGGAAATACAGCTTCAATTACAGATGCAGATCCTGGAGGGATAGTATAGGTTTCCTCATTTAGTAATAGTGTTCCATAGTCATCTCTAGCGGCATTAGTACCATCCCTGACATCCATTTGTCCAGATATAAAGTGAAATGCAGTATATCCATTAGGTCCTGGATTAACTATATACCATCTTGTTAGTTCACCTGGCTTTACCTTGAAAACTTCTGCATCAGGATTAAGAGTAAGTTTTGCTTGTTGTCCTACAGAAGGAACATATTTGTGAGCCATACCATTAGTTAGTACTAGATCAGGATTATTATCTAGGAATTTAGCTATATCAAAAGTTCCAACTGTACCATTGGTCCCCTTGAATGCACCTTGATCAGCAGTGTTGAATATCTCACTAAAGACTACATAGAATTCTTTAGCAGGTTTTTCCATTTTTGGATGTACTACTATTGCGCCATACATTCCATTAGCAATGTGTTCCCAAACACCGTTTAGTGCATCAGCACCACAGTGATATAGGAACACACCAGGATTGGGTAAAGGCACTTCCCAAGTTTTACTTTCACCTGGTGCAATATTTCCTGATAATACCTTACTTGGACCTATTGAAGCATGAAAGTCCATGCTATGAATTACTTTACCAGCATTCTTTAGTGTTACATTTAAAATATCACCTTGGTCTGCACCAATTACAGGCGCTGGAATTGTATTGTTAAATGTCATAGCGGCATATGTGATCCCACCTGGATGTAGTGGATTATCTGGAGCTACTTGTACGACTGTTTCATTAGCAATCAATAATACATTTTTAACTGGCGCGTCTGGGGATACTAGAGGATCTGGAGGAAGTGCATTTACTTCCTGAAAGATCGAGAATTCAGTAGTTTGCGAATATATTAGAATCGCAGTTGTCAGTATCACGCTTAGTGAAATCGTGATTCGATTCATTAATATAATTTAATAGAACAATGTGAATTAAAGGATTTCTGTTTCACTTTTATAATAGAATGAATTTATTTTATCATTTATAATAATTAATAATTAAATGTATAATAAGGGAATAAAATACACTATTTTATTTATAATTTTCAATTAGATTATTTTCTGATATCGATAACGTAATACTAGACAAATGAAATATTTAAAGGATTAAGTAATGATTTTTTTGTTTTATGGATTTATATCTAATAGTAATGTGTTTTCATTTTTCCTTCTAAATTATATGCCAGTATTTTATGAGATAATTAATAGAAGATTATCATAACTAATCTAATTTTACAAACAAAAAGAAGAGTTTATTTATATATTTATTTTGGTGAAATCTCTTTCAACTAAACTAGAATCAAAATATATCTTTTATCATAAATAACTGAAGCAAAATAATTAGAATGGTTTAAAATTACTATGATGTATTGGTTTAATGTTCTTTTAACATGTGTTCTTCAAGTTTGTCTTTACCTTGAATAGTTTTATTACATATATTGCATTTTTTATATTTTTTCTCCTGAAGATAATCTACTAAACGCATTAGATATATTCCGAAACCGAACATTATACCATAATATGAGATTCAAGCTAATATTTGTTTACAAAAAATAAATAAATAGTTAAATATTTGAGACGGGGTCATAATTCAATTAACAAATATTCTAATGTTTGCATTATAGTGTAACGTCTAGTTTTATGTTCCTAGCATGTATTTGATTGCCATAGGATTATCTCTATAGGTCTTACAGTTGTAGTATACAAGTATTTGGTATAGTAAAACTGATAGTAACACTGTTGCACAACTCTTAAAATATCCACTAACAGGTAATGGATCTTTTCTGAACACTGATTTGATATGCCATATTAACGGTTCAATTGATATTCCTCTCAGAGAATAGATATCCTGTCCAACATTTGATTCATAAAATTCTATCAATTTTATCCGGTCAGGAGGTGTATTTTTATATCTCTGTACAGGACATACCAATCTAAATTCCATGCTATTGCTGAGATCATACAATTCATGATCATCATATCCAGGATCTGCAGACATGTATAATGTTCTTTTAATTATTGTAACAGGTAGACTTGCTGTCAATATACTGTACATATGGTTGTCAGGTATGTTGGCAGTTGTAAAATCTGCTGACAATGGTACTATAATAGAACCAGTACTTGATATCATATGCAGTTTATATCCAAATATCTATCCCTTTGTATGACTGAATCCCCATCTTGCATCAGTATCGATACCAGAACGTGGTACTAATCCTTGTTCCATAGAGGATTTGTGCCATACAAAGCCTTTGGCTTTCATAAGGGTACTGTCTGCTGAAAGAACAGATGGATCAATTATTTTATCACGTACAAAAAGTTCACCCATTGTAGTTATTCTGTGTTTGATATCTCTAGATATTGTAGCAAGACGTCTATCAAATGTTCTTCTACTCGGTATTCTTGATACCCCACATCCTTTCATTATCTTTTTGTTATACGATAAATCCATTGCAAGGTATTCATGTAATGCTCTATTGGAGTCTAATCGGAACCATATACGTACTATAAAGCATCTCAGAATAACAGTAGGAGAATATACATATGGTCTTCCAGGTCCTGGTTTATTATTATGTGGCCAACGAATCAAACCTATCAAATACAAAATGCTAATTAGAATGGATCTAGATCTATTTTGTACTGTTAGTTTGTTGGTTCGTATATTGTTTCACTAAAACATCGTACACTAATAAACTAGCTTTATTTTTTATGAAAATAGAATAATTATGATCCAATCTCAACTAATTTAATATTATGATAAATGAAAATAAATGTTCATGTATTTCAAAAATTTGATATACAAATCAGAATATTGGATTCATATGGCTTTTTGCATTAATTCATTTCCTCTCATTCAGAATTCCATCTTTGCATAAATTTAAAATCAAATAATACTCCATCTCTTTCTTACAAGAGTAATTCCTTATATTTTTTCCAATTCACATAATATGACTACTATGGAATAGCTAAATGTGTTAGACATGATGAATTATGCAAGAAGACACTTCCAGTTGAAATACCAAATTCAAATAAAATCAAATATTTTTTTGTTTATAAACATTGAACTATATATGATTTAATATATAATCCATATAATCTCGTTTCACATTCTTACTTTAAATCTACATTCTATATGATAGATCTGAAAAAGCGTCACAAAAAAAGCCAAGATTTATTTATCTCTTTGTTGAGACAGGTATAGATTAACATGTCTTCAAAAAAAGAGGAAATAAAAGAAAGTATCAATAAAGCAAAAGATACTACAGATAAAAATCTAGAACAACAAAAACAACTAGTTAAAGATACAACTTCTAACATAACAGAAACTACAGATAATATCGATGAAAACGTAAACAGATTTTTAAGAGAAAGCCCTAGAATATTTGAAAAGAATACCGAAACTTTCAGAAAATTCCAAGAGCAGATTATCAAAGGAACACAAGAAATATCAAATAACGTAGCAGAGTTGCAAAAAAATTTCTTTAATACATATCAATCATCATATAATCAATTCTTGGATAATACATATAGATCATATTGGCAAAATTTCAATATTCCAGAAAGATATTCTGAATCATATAATAGAGTCAATAAGAATATACAAGATGGTACAAATAACCTAACAAATTTCATAAATGAAATAACCGTTGGTGGTATTGAACATTATAGCCACTCATTAGAACTTACACAGAGATATTACAACGATATTTTGCAGAATAACTTTAACTATGCAAAAAAAATTGAAAGGTCGTATAGTAGATAAAGAATAAAAACCAAACATATTTTTTCTTTATTTTATTGTCTTCTTGTTTTTCATATACCTTCTATGATATCTTGTTTATTTAGACTTGAAAAATTCAAAAATCTAATTTCTAAATTCCTATGGGTAAAGATCATGTAAGTACTTTTTTAGTTATTTCAAACTCACAAACTAAATAGAAATTTGTTTAATTGGAAATAATACTATATGTCCAAAATTCTCTAATTAACCCTTTTAACATTTATCTACTGCTACTTCTAAATTGAGGTGTTGATTTTTAATAAATAAATTTTAAATCTTCATCTAATCTCAAATATATTAAAACATCTAAGATTGAGTTATACATTTTCTGTTTTTATTGTTTATATCTGTGTTTATTAATAATATACTGATATTAGATGTTTAGAGTAAGTTTCATAATATCTTTTTATTATAAAGGAGAACCCCAATTTTTAATCTCATCGTTTGTAAAAGAACATGAGGAGGGAATTAAATTATTTTGAGAATCCTTATGGTTTGTACAGAATATCCTCCAATGTTAGGAGGTTTAGGTAGATATACTTACAATCTCACAAACCATTTAAAGAACCACAATATAGACATATCAACTGTATCCAACCAAGCAGGAAATGGTATATACAGGACTTTTCCCTGGCAATATCAATAATTCAGATGTACTTTTAGATATTGTAAAACAACAAGATCCTGATATTGTTCATATTCAACTTGAACATGGATTAACGGTCTATTTATAGATCCTCTAGTCCCAAATAAAATTAAACTCTACAATTGATAAATTCTATGATATGTGCAAAGTACCAATAGTTACTACTTTTCATTCTTCCTATACTTTCAAACAATGGATGAATTTAATTTATCCTACTCAGGAACAATCAGGGAAAAAAATGAACAAGTTAGATATTGGTTTACAACTGTTATCAAAATATTGGAAACATCTCATAAACTATAGATCTTTTCATGATTATAACAACTATATAATGAAAAAGAGTCATACAGGAATAGTTTTTTCACACTATATGGCAAATCTAATTCCAGGTTGTAAAGTGATATATCATGGGGCAGAACCTTGTATTCAATTAATAGATAAAAAAGAAGCTAAAAGAAAGTTGGGTTTACCAGAAAATGGAAGGATAGCGGTACTAAATGGATTTTTAACATCTACAAAAGGATGGGATATTATCAAGAAAATGAATATTCCAGATAACTGGAGTATAGTGATGAATCATTCAAGATCTCATTATAGTCGTGAATTAATTAGTATAAATACTGTTACAAATGATATAACGGCAAAAAATGATAAAATAATTAACTTGAATAAGAGCTATCTTTCAGATACAGAATTATCTTTGTTACTATATGCATCTGATGTAATTACTTCCTTACAAAGTAACTTCGGGATCTGGTGTCATGTTTGATGGATTAGCACATGGATTACCTTTTATTGCTTCTGATTTAGATTTCTTCAAAGAATTTTCTAAAAAAGGTTTGGGGATATGTGTAAAAAGAAATGCAGAGAAATTTGCAAAAGCATTAGTGCAAATTGACAGAAATTATAAACAATATTTTATTACTGTAGATAGATTTAAAAATAATCTCAAGTGGGATTATCATGCATTTGCTCATATTAATATCTATAATGATATTTTAGAGAATAAGAAATCTATATTGAGACAAACCTCCAATTGATTTTTTATACAGATATTAAATTGCTAGAGCATGTCTTGTTGTACAACTTCTTATTCCTAACAAATTTGGTTATTCTATTCTAGCTAGTCGTTATAAATTGGAACTGAAATAAGTATAAAAAATATTGGTAAACAGAGCCAAGATGTATTACTTGATTTTGATGTTATTGATAACTGGGATTTAGAATTGAAAAAAATGGTTCAAGGAAAAATAATTATGAAAATCTATATCTCATGTTTCATTAATGAGATTATTGGATAAACAAGATTATAATTTCAATTATTATACAAATAAACGGAAGATGTAGTAATGAGGATATACCTCCAATACAGTACCATATAATCCAGATTAAACAATACTATCAAAAGAATAAAAAATTGGACGTCAAGTTAAAAAATGATAATATATTAAAATTGGTAAAATTTAATTTCAAATATAAAAGAGAAATTTTGATGAATATTATTTATCAAGGAAAAACCCTAGGTACGCTTAAGTGACATATTTTATTGACATAATCAGATACAATTCTTTGTATCTTGTTATATTAACCTATAATTACAAACGTTAAGTATTTTCAATTAAATGAGTTGATATCCCCTAAAATCAGATATTTGTATGTCAATAACCTTTAAAGTAAAATATCATCTATTTTAGAGAGGTTTTATTCTATCAATATTACATCTGATGTTTTAACTTTTGATGCTCTCCTAATTTACTCAGGTCTTTAAATTTCTGTTTACAGATATCACAAAATAATGGATTCAAATTAGGTTCTTTATAATCAAATCCGGGATCTGATCCCATATTGTAATAAAGTCACCAAACTATAAAAATATTAAATAATTATTCAGTTATAATCTGTGTGTAATATGTCTTTAATGAAAGAAAGAGGCAAAAAATAAAATCAGTCAAGGATTTTGAAGCTAAATATTAAATCTCAAAAAAACAATTATGTATAAATTTAAGTAAAAGTTTTTAGAGAACAAATTTTCTCTTTTAATTACTTGTATGGTTTAAGATACAGTTTTATGTTTATTCTTATTTTTTTCATCTTGTTTTACTTCCTTCTCATCAGTTAAATTTTTAACAAATATCCATTGTTTTCTCTTGAAAAATAACAACAAACCTGCCAATGTACCTACCATTATTGATAGAATAATTCCTAATCCTGCAGGAATATCCCCAATCTGTTCTAAATTTAATCCATTCATTCCATACAAAGAAGTCAAAAAAGTTAATGGCAATAATATAGCCGAAAATATTGTTAAAGTTTTTACCGTATCATCTAATTGCAAAGAAATATTTGCTATATATAGTTCCCTAAGGGCATTAATCGATTCTTTATGAGAGTCTACCATCAGCATTAATTGGTTAATATCATCATGGACAATTTTTAAAAATTTAATACCTTCTTTATCTTCTTCTTCTATTGTATTTAAAAGATAGTCAATAATGTCTCTAATCTGCCAAAAATATCGTCGTAAAATGATAATTTGTCTTGACAAAGTATCAACATCTATTAAGATTTTTTTTGAAGACTTTGAAAGCAAAGCTTTCTTACTGAATTCTGAAGTAGATATTTCAATGGCCATTAGTACTTGTTCATATTTATCTATCATTAATAATACAATATTTATAAAAAGCATATTTATCGATGATTGAATTATTTGATTTTTATGTTTTAAATTCTTGGTAATACCTTCAAATAATTTAAATGTAGAGGAATGAATAGTAACAAGCCAATCTAGACCTTGGAATATATACAATCCTTCTTTTTCCAGTATATCTAATTTTTTATAATTTAAATCTATCAGAATAATAAATCTTTGATTATTTAATACTCTAATATCAGGTTTTTTCGAACCGTTAAAATACTGTTCCAATGCATCAGAATCTAATGCAAAAATTTGTTTTATTTTTTTTACTTCTTCCTGTGTAGGATCTATGAGGTCTATCCACTTTTTTTTTGAGCTATCTTTTTTCAAATCATCAATTTTGTCTGTGATCTGAAACCCATTTTTATCATATAATATTATCTTATACATTTTTTCTAGGTATAGGTATGTTAATATATTGTGTAAACTTTTTGGTTATATTCTCAAATAAAAATTACTTGTGGTTATAAGAACTAAACTAACTAACTATAAAAAAATGAATTCATACATCATGAAGATGTACAGAGATATACAAATATTGAAAACAAGAAAATAAAGATCTTTAGTTAGAAACCTAGCTATAGATCTAAATCTATGTATGTTCTACTCTGACAATATATGACAGTAAGATTTATCTGAAACAAAACTTTTACTCATCTTGCATTCTATTCTTTGTATTTGTACATTCTTGCTCTTATTCTAAGTGCATTCAAAAGTACCGGAACTTTCAAGACTCAAAATAGGAGATCATGTTGGTCTTTAGAAAGGGAGTTAAGTATGACAGAGAATTTTATGAGATATATCTAAATATGGCAAGTGAACTGTATACAATTCTAGATTCATAGTAGTTCCAGGCAAATCATCTCGTATTTTGTAAATATAGATACAATTAAAATTTGAGAAAATTCTGGTTAAAAGAAAAATGAAATTCCTGATTACCTTGAATACTTTGATGAACACTATCAATAGATAAAGAGTTTTTTAAATTTACTACATGTTGCTACAGACTTTTGCACATTCATAACATATTTGTGCACACTGTTTACAATGATCCATATCGTGTTTTTCACATTCTTTAGCACATGCCTTACATACTTTTGCACAGGTTTCACAAATCTCTTTTGAATAAGTACTATCACAAGACATATATTTTGAAGCAAATCTACAAACATCTGCGCAGTAAATACAAAGTTCAATACATTTTAACATCATTTTAATATTCTCTTCTGTTAAACAGAAGGAACCGCAATATTCACATGCATTTGCACAATGATTGCACGCTTCTATACATTCCGCATATTTTGGATTATGAAAAGCACTTACAGTTCGAATATTCTTACTCATTACTACTAAAGTAGTCAATATTTTATAAAAGAGGTTAATACATTTTATTTTTGTTAAATTCTACACCCTAAAAAATAATTGCTTTTATTCATAATCTCTAATCATTAGCCATACTATCTCTAAAGTTAGAATATCATGACGTATATTTCAGTGGAACTAGATGAATAAACGATAGACCATTGATATTAGTACAATTACTATGGACATATCCCCTTGATCTAATTTATAAAAATCTTAAACAGAAATCTTAATATTTTCTTTAATCAATCAAAGCAGTATCAATTATTTTCCATTTTTCCAACTTAGTTTATGAATATATTTTGTATCTGTAGTATTAGTTATTAAAATATTGATTTATTTCCATTAAGGCTTATTATTAATGTTGCATAGCTGTATATTGTGAAAGCATTAGTATATCATGGTCCAAAAGATGTGAGATTAGATGATAAACCAAAACAAGAAATAAAAGACAAAGATATTATTTTAAAGGTAACATTTACTGCTCTCTGTGGATCAGACTTGCATCTCTATCATGGGACAGTGCAAGGTATGGAACCTGGACAAACATTGGGACATAAATTTATGGGAATTGTAGAAGAGACTGGATCATCTGTTAACGAGGTCGAAAAAGGTGATCGCGTTGTAATTCCATTTAATATTAGTTGTGGAAATTGTTGGTTCTGTAGGCATGAATTATGGTCCCAATGTGATAGATCAAACCCCCATGCAGAGTTTGGTGCAGCTTATGGCTATACACAATTGATGGGAGGATACGATGGTGGACAAGCAGAATATGTCCGAGTACCATTTGCAAATACTTGAGCATTAAGACTTCCAGATAGTATTTCTAATGATGAACAAGCACTATTTTTGAGTGATATACTTCCTACAGGATATTTTGGGGCAGATATTGCAAATGTTCAACCAGGAGATGATGTAACGGTGTTCGGTGCAGGTCCTGTTGGGTACTTTGCAGTATTAAGTTCATTTTTAAGAGGTGCAGCTAGAGTATTTTGTATAGATCATTGGCCATCCCGTTTATCAAAAGTTAAAGACCTTGGCGCTGAAATAATCAATTTTGATGATGATGATCCTGTTAAAGTTGTAAAAAAAGAGACGAATGGGAAAGGAACTATTTGTATTGATGCAGTTGGATATGAAGCAGTAGGTCATATGTCAACAAAAGATGATGAGCAAAGTTATAATGGCCACGAACATTCAAAATTGACTGACCCTGCCTATGAACCTGCTAATCCATTACAAGTAATAAATTGGATTTGTCAGACAGCAAAAAAATATTCTACCATTTCTATACCAGGAGTATATGCCTCTAGCTATGATAAATTTCCTTTAGGACAAATATTCAATAAAGAGCTTCAAATTCGACTAGGTCATTGTCCTGTTAAAAAATATAATGAACAATTATTACATTTAATAGAAGTAGGACGAATTAAACCCGAACCAATAATTAGTCATAGAATGAGAATTGATGAAGCACCTAAGGCCTATGAAATATTTGATAAGAAAGAAGATGTAACAAAAGTAATATTTAATATGGATTGAGAGTATGATAGATTAGAACTATTAGAATAACTACAGGAAATTCCTGTGTTAAAATAAACAAAAAACTAACTGTAACTTGTCTATTTAGATTTTATGAATATTTTTGTAGATTAAGACAATACACTCAGTCTGTTTTCGTGATCCTTTTATATGCTTTAGTACCAATACGATGAATACATACAAGGTCTTGTTCTTTTGAAAATCACAACAGAGCCTAAATGTATTTAATGATTTAGATTACAGATTAGAGAAATTATCTAGGGATTATTGACAGATTAAAAAAGATGATATCGGTGTTTAATATCTCTAGTTTTAAACTGAGACGGACAGACAATATAATCTAAACTGGAAGTTTATAGATCAGGATAAACATGATAATTGCAGAAAAATTCATGAGATGTTTGGTTACAAATGATATGAATAGACTATCAATACATATGGGATTTGGCAGTGAGATTAAACATACGGTTTTATCTAATAGAGAGTTGAATGATCTCTTGATTATTATCTCATGATTATTATTTAATGTATTAGACTAATACAACAATCATGAAAACAACTAAATTCAAATTTTTATTTCCATATAAAAATTGTTTCTAATATGATTTAGCAAAATATTATTATTAATTTCTGTTTTAATAATCATTAAAAATATAAATATATATTTCTTCTTGATTTATTATCTATATTATAAAGTTATCTTACAAAAAAAAATTATATTGTTGATTTCTATTATTTTATCGTATCACTCGTTATCTTCGTTATCGTCGTTATCGTCGTTATCGTCGTTATCTTGTCCATCATTTAAAAGTTGAGGGTTTTGTGTCTTTACTTGTGAAATTTGACTCTGTATTTTTGTGATGTCTTCTGTTGCCTTTTCTAAATCATTGTTTGATAATGAATCCTTGATTGATTTAATATCATTCATGATTTGTGGTTGCTTTTCTAATGTTGCCATGAGATTTTCAATCTGGCTTAAATGGTCTAATGCTGCTACAGTATTTGCATCCGCTATTGCATTTTGTGCCCCTGTTATATGCTCTTCTATATTATCTAAATCGAGGGCCATCATGGATAATTCTCCTGTTCCACCTGATCCCCATGAGGATTGGCTAGCATTACCTTGTTGTGATTGACTTTCATTTCCTTGTTGTGCATATCCTATTTGTGTTGATCCAAGAATACCTAGACCTACTATAAGCGTTCCGAGAACCCAAATAAATGAGTGTTTTATGTTTCTCATTAAATATGTAATAGAATCAAAGTATATAACGATTATATTATTATATAGAGTCATTTGTATAAATAATATGATGAATAAAAAGTAGATACAATTCTACCATCTAAAAAAATAAATTTTGATGTTACTCTATATATATACTTGAGATTTGTAACCGGTTATTATTTAAAAATATAATTACATTGTTTAAAGATAGATAAAACTATAGTAGCTTATTACTAAAACAGATATCAAAGAAATAAAATTGATTTTATCTCAAGAAATAAACTTTATACTTTAGGAACCTCTTTTGGCTTTTCTTCCTGTAAAAGACGTAGCTCTTCAGGTGATGGTTCAGTTGTTCTTTCGAATCTGGGACTAATCAAGCCACTAGGGGATTTTACAAAAAAACTACTTCCATCATAATTTTCTATGAATGACGTAGGGATATAGTATTTACGAATTTTTGCTACCCCTTCCCTAACTACAATATACCCATTTCCTACTTGTTCTATATCACCGATATCTACATTATCGCTACTCCTGACATGTTTATTAACAACCTCATTCCATGGAATTTTCAATTGTTCATTTTTATTTGGATCTAATGTTAATACAATGTCTGGTTCTTTAGCCATAAATGGGACTCCGTCCACGAATTGAGGAAACTCTTTATCCATTTTAGTTTTTCTATCTATATATTCTTGTGTTTCTAATTCATTTGGTAAAGGTGGCTGCTCTCGTTCAAATTTTTCTTTGACTTCTTTTTTACTTAAATCTATATACAAATCATCACCATCATAGAATTTAGAATAATATTTTGGAATATAGTATCTTGACTTGGAAACATGTCCACTTTCTATCTCTATGAAATCTGGACCTAAGGATTTGATTTCTCCCAACTTTTCAACATCATTCGTTTTAACATCCTTACCTGTTAATTCATTCCATGAAATAGAATTTAAATTATTTTCATTCATATTATTAATATTGTTATATACTTTAAAGTATATAATGATTTAATGATAGCAAAATCTAACAATGAAGATGATACAGTTATAAATACACAAACGCATGGTTCTTATTCTTCTACTGAAAATAGACAAAATATAACAAGTGATTCAAATACTGAAGGACCAACAATGTTATGGGGAATGTTAAAAGACAAAACAGTAAACACTAATGACGGAGAAGACCTGGGCAAAATTAAAGAAATATCCCAAAATTGTTTTTTGACAGAAAAAGGAACTTTAAATAAACATAGATTATGGATTCCTAAATTCCTCAGTGATGCGTATGACGGAAAAATACTGTGGTTACTAGTCAGTGAAGATGAAATAAAGGAAAAATATTATTATCAAGATGAAAAGCCGACTCAGGAGAGATTTTTAAAGGATTTTGATTTATTCAAAAATTCACCTACTGCAAAAGACTTTACCGAAAACGCGGACCGAGAAAACAAAGTACGGGTAATTGAGAATTATAAAAATATTCGTGATCTAAAATAAATGCTTAGGCTGTCGTTCCTTCTTATTTCTTCAAAATTATATGAAGTCTAACTGTGATTAACTAGACCATCTAGAATCAAAGTTGTTTAACTCAAAAATAATAACTTTACAAAGATAGATAACAAATATTTTTAAAGATAAATAAATCTAATTCTATCACTTTTTTTTATGATTTATTCTGTATATACATCTAATTGATATTTTGTTATTTTATTTTTTTAATTTAATAATAGAATAAAACTTTTTTAAATAGTTAATATTTATGAAAGATTAAGTTTCAAAAAGACAATACTGAAAAGAGTTATTTTCTATACTTTAGTAATTAATTACTCTCAAAAAATTATAAGCTTTAAATTACTTATTGTATAAATATCAATTATGCAATCAGATCAGAACTCTATTGATTCAACTACAACTAATTCAACAGTTCGAGAAGCCCAAATTGAAGAAGATTATATCGACTCTCAAAATATTGATATTTCAAAAAATAATTTACCTGAATTTAGTAAAATCATAGCTTTATATGATGGTAAGAATGACTCAAATAATGTACTAAACCATGCAATATCCATATCTCAACTTTCTGGAGCAGAAATAACAATATTACGTATATTAGAAAATGTTGAAAGTATGGAAAATATCACTGTAGAATCTATTGAACGTGGTGAAGATGGTCCTATTGTTGATGAAGATCTGAAACACAAGGTAGAAGGAGATATTCTGGATGATATGGAACAAAAAATCAAGGCATGCCAACATGCAGGATGTGAAAATCATATTTCCTATAAATTTAGAACAGGTAATGCCGTACATGAAATAGTCAATGAGATAAAGAATGGAAATTATAGTCTGGTTATATTAAAGAGTAGACATATAGATTCTTGGATGAAATCTCTATTCAGTGATGCACGAAAAATCATAGGGAATATCAATATTCCAGTAATGATAGTAAATTAAGAATTTAAAAAATAATTTTACGCGATAAATAAAACTTTAATTTAGAAAAATATTTTATTTATTATTTAATAGACTAGTAATGCTCCAAAAATTTTTAAATAATACTCATGCATATGGTCAAGTGGAAAATTTAGCTGGTACAGATTTGAGTTCTACTATTCCGCCAGAACTTAACAACATTATCGAATCCGAACCAGCAATTATACCAGAAGATAGCTCTACATCTGGATCAGAAATAGACGAACAAGGATTACAACAACAAGGAGAATTATCAAATACATTTTCGACCGACGAAATAAACCCTTCTGAATCAATTTCATCTTCCAATCCAGGTGAACAATTATCTACAAATGATCACAGTAATACTACATCATTGACAGATTCATTTGCTAATCCATTTTCTTTTGATATAGAAAACTATATTGATGATCTGATTGTAATAATTATTGTCCTTCTTTCGTCAGTTTCTATTTACTTTATTATTCATTACGTTTTAAAAAGATCTGCAGATTCTTTAAAAATCAAGGAACGGCGTATAAAGGGCATAGATTCACTACTAAAAACGATGTTAATTGTGATATCTGCAATTATTATCTTGTTTCAATTTTCAACAATTAGTGCTACTGTTGCAGGATTTATCAGTATTGGAGTAGGATCTGTGATTGGTTTTTCGTCTAGGAATACCATTAGTAATGCCATTGCGGGCCTTATTTTACTGTCTTCTAGACCATTTAAGCTTGGAGATAGAATTCAAGCAGGAAATATGGAAGTAGTAGGCGATGTAATTGAAATTGCTTTAATTTACACAAAAATAAAAACTATAAGAAACGAGATGATAACAATTCCTAATCAAGTATTATTGCAAAATCAAATAACAAATTACAGCGGATATAAATTCTTGGCTATATCAATTCAGGTTTCGGCTGGATATAATGAAGATCAAGAAAATGTAAAATACTTGCTTTTAGAAGCAGCTAAAAATACATTTGGAGTATTAAAAGAACCGAAACCTTATGTATTGTTCAAAGAGCTTGGTGATTTCGCTGCAATATATGATCTTATAGCATACACAGATAGGGCTAATCTATCAATTCAGATAAAATCAGATTTGAGAGCAAATGTATATAATCTATTTAAAGAATCTAAAATAGATCTAACGACTCCACGAATTGTAGATAGTTATAAAATTTATGATACCACAAGTGAGGATGATCAATCAACATTCTGAACAATAAAAAAAAGTATTTTAGAATTTAATAATCTACATATTACTTTCTACAAACTGTATTTTGGTCACGTAACTGAAAAACTCTAACTTAAATAATATAAAGATTTTAATCTCAGTATATTTGAAAGATTTTCATTTGTAATATGCAATATATAATAAACAATAGATGAGACATAAACTCTTTATTGATTTTTAATATATACGTTATATCTTGAATTATTTTAGATAGGAATGCTTATCTCAGTTTCTTTATGATGTCAAGTTTTATCAGCAGGAGGTGTATTTGGAGAAACATCCGCAGAAGTTGCATAATCATTTGGTTCTGATCCTTTAATTTCCGTTGAATACGAAACAGTATCTGATTTTATACCTTGTTTTTTCAAAAGACAGTCATCACAGATCCAAGTTTGGTTAATAAATTTTCCTAGTTTCACAAACTTATCATCTTTTATTTTAATAGATATTGAGTTGGTTACAGGAGCGCCACAATTAGAACATTTATTTTTTATTTCAGACATGTTATTATTTATTTAACTAAAGTATTAAGGATTTGTAAAGTTAAAGATAAATCTGTGTAAAGCTGATATCTTCTTTTTCAATTTTTTATTCCAGATGCTAAATATAGAATTTTCAGAGGGAATTCAAATCTAATTCCTCTTTAAGATGACTATAAAAGAGTTGACTGCAGGATTAATAATAAATAATAATTCAATGATAAGAACTAAACAAGAGCTATATTATAACACGTCTAGTACTCGCAGATATATAAAAGCAATAATAGGAAATTCTAACTGCAATATCCAAAAACTTTGTTTTTTAAATGAGAATTAAGGTAAAAATAAAAATATTTTTTGATTTTAGTGTAGAATTGTTTATTGGAAATTTATATTTTGCAGAATTAAATTAAATTTAAATTGTATTAAACTACATTACGAATGATTAAATGTACAAAGATACAGAAAATCTAAAATCTGAAATAGTTCAAGGATTTCGAACACTCGAATTTAATGAGTTAAAATACAAAAATTTACAACAAGTAATATCTGAAGTCTCTGATGAAATTTCGCGAATTACATATCAATTAGAATCTCAAGCATTAGAACATATTGTTAATTCGATAGATGATTTTATCTTAGGTTCTGTCATGTCGTTTATTTGTTATAAATTTATATTATATTGTTCTAATGATGGTAACCCTATAACCGATGATGAAATAAAACAGTTTGAAAGATATTTATTACTAAATGCTTCAAAATTAAAAAAACTTATCATTAATTCGTTGGACAAAAAAGTTACATGATGAATTATTTTCTACTATTTCCTTTACTACTAGGGGTTAATTTTACCAGAATTATAATTTTTATTATTCTTTCCTAAAATTAGAAAAATTTATGTCTTTGAATTTAGGTAAGAATATACAAATTCAATTTGATTAAACCAATCTTACTCTTTAACTTACCAATTCTAAAATCTATAATATCAAAACAAAAGTTTCCGGTTTCATAAGGCTCATATGTGATTTTAGCAATAAATATATCATCAATAAATTCAAACTCGACGTAATATCCATCTGTTGTCATATAAAGCCCGCAGACAACACGTGAGATTGCAAGATGCCTTCAATTGTACTCACGTTACATTAATAACAATCTTGAATATCAATTGTTTTATTATTCCTCTTTGTACTTTTCCTATTGTGGAAATAACATTATTAATAAAATATTTTTTGTCGATTTGAATTAAGATGGTGATACAAACAGCATTAGTGATTGTCAATAATATTGGGATTTCTACCAAGAGTTATTGAGTTGGATATATTTCACCACATCTTTGACAGTAGAATAAAATCTCATAATTTTCTTTTTAATTTTATGTTCATATGATTAATACTAAATATATAAAAACTGAAGTTAGATCTTTAATTTAACACTTCTATTAAAAATATTAATTTGCTAATATGTCTTATATAAAATGACTTGTTGAATACATGTAAAAGTCTTTTCCTGTTGTTTATTCTCTTATCCAACTGACTAACTCCTTGTTACGTGTTACCTAACTCCTTATATGATAAGGTCTAGCTTTTTGAATGGAGTATGTGCTAGCTGTTGTATATGTGAGCCATCAATGAACTCTGATAGATGTTTGCAGCTTTGTCTGGTTAGTCGGTACCATCAGATACAATAAATAGTATTACAGAATTGTAACAATTCTCTCCTAAGATTTTATTATTAGCTAAATATGCTAAATTAGATATTCTATCTTATAGGTTTCGAGTCATTATATTGTATAGTTCTATATTTTCTGTGAAATTTCTAGATATATTGGTCTATATTCATTGAGATTACATCAATATTAAAATTTCTTGATTCACGAAGAATTTTTTTGTTTAACTTCTTCTTCTCTAGGAGCTGAACCTCTTACTTCATGTTTTCTATCACCGTCGGTTGTTTCTGAGCTTATCTTTTTTTGTGTCTTAAGACGAGATTCTTCTTCTCTAGGAGCTGAACCTCTTACTTCATGTGTTCTATTTTCCTTTTCCATAATATTTTTAGATAATTAAAATACTTAAATATTATATATTTTGGAAAAATTTTAGAATTTTCAATATGTATCTTTAATAAATCTCTATCAAATATTAAAATAATAGGATTTAAAAATATGTTATTTGTCTAGTAAATAAAATCATAAAATTCTATAACACAAGTTACATATGCAAAATGATCTTATATCAAAATCATTCTTAAAGATTTAAAACCAGTATTTAATTAATAAATACTTCAATTTTACTAAAAAAAAATTTAATCCTTAGTGTTTTTTCTTTAAAGATTTTTTTATAAAATCTATAATTACCGGAATCTCAGAATAATCGATTAAAATAACTATATAGATGGCAAAGCCTATGTCATGAGCATTTTCTAAGATAAATGTATCGGTTATCCATGCGATATGAATGAATTGTAGAAAAATAGCAGTTAAGAGCAAGATATTCTTTTTTGATAAGTTTACAAAATAATACAATGATGTCAATGTTAAAGCTGGAATTTCAAGATAATCGATAGCGGCAAAAAGAAAATTTTCTGGAATATACCAAATCTCTTGAAATAGAAAGTATGGAATTGTTGCTACATATGTTAACCAGATAAGATGTATGATCTGAGAAGAAATCAGGATAGTAGTAAATTTTAAAAGAACTTTATTGTATGATTCATACAGATCAGCGATTTGTTTCTTCTTATTTGTTATGACCACAGTATGATTACATCCTCCTCTCCTCTTAGATCTACCATTGGAGTATAATTTGTGTTTTGAATTTGTTATTGAATAAATCAGATAATAATTTTCTAAATTTAAATGCAAAATAATCTTTATCGAGTTAGAATTGATAATATTTTCTTTTTTTTACATAATTAGTTTATCATTAATGATAATCATTAATGATTATTCTATTGTTATAATAAATCTCATAACAATTATCCGTAAATAATATATATTCTACAATAATTATCTGTTTTTATCTATAATTTTTAATTTTGTTCATTCTTTTTAATATATACTTAAATGTTACTTTAAAGAAGGGTTATTGATAAAAATGGCTCAGATGCCTGCACTCATACCGAAAGAAGTAGAAATTCAAAGACTAAAAAAGATCTACATAATGGTAATTATGCTAGGTTCTATTGCTGCATCCGTAGAAGTAGACAACTTTGTTGATGGTTCATTACATCAAACAGCTATTAGAGATAGTGCATTTACACCTGCCCATTGGTGGTTATACAGCCACTTTATTGCATTACCATTAGGATGAGTTTGTAAGCGATGTATGACAGAAGAGTACCTGTACTTAGAGGTCCAAACAACTCTATGAACACAGGATTAAAGATAACCATAATCGGTTACTTGGCTACAATGTTTACCATAGGTGTTAATGAAATGTGGCACTTTTGGTTCGTAGAAGAAATATTTGCTGTACCAAACCACTGGATGTTCAACATGGGAGTAGTTGTAGCTTTCATGGGTGCTCTTGCATATGTAGTAAGAGTGTATGCACGTTTGGTAGAACTTGGTGCTGAAACACCAGGAAAGAACCCATATGTAGCAGAGATGTACAAACTAGCATTAGAAGGAAAACTATACAGCAGATCTATTCCTTAAAACAAAAGCAGAAAAACAAACAAACAGATAAAAGAAAAAAATTTCTTTATCTATTTTTTTATTTTTTTTATAGATATTTTGACAATTTTTAGCTATTAGGTATTTTTGACAATGTAGAGATCTGTTTATACAAATGATATAATTGACTCCAAATACTGAGGCTAAATATTCTTTGATATATTTTTAATTTAAGATTTTTTTAATACATCAACCTAAAATAAAAACTAACTAATTGAAAATTTTCACTAATGTATTTATAATTTAGTATTAAGTTGCTAGTGAAGATGAATAAGAAATTTAAATTATTGTATGATTATATGTAATACTTACATAGATAGGTTACAACTTCATTTACACACATAGGTAACACTTTCTGGTTCTGTTAGGGAGTGTATACAAAAATAGAATTACAACAAAATATAATTTAATTCATGAAAAAGAATGCACTGGAGATACAGTAACTGATATCTATACTATATACGATATATCCAGAAGACATACTACAAGTGGAAGAACAGTACTAAAGTATGGAATAGAAAGTCTGCAGGATAAAAGTCGAAAACCACATAATACCCAACCAATAAAGGTAACAAAAGAGATAGAAGAAGAAATACTGTATTTACATATAACCAAAAGATTTAGATGCAATCGTATAAAATTCAGGTTAAAGCGTTTAAAGGAAATATCGCTCAATACAAGAATCATATACAATGTGAAAAGACATGGTCTGAATATCCTTTCATTTAAAATCCGAAATAAAAAATGGAAAAGATTTGCACTGAAAAAACCCAATCAAATCATACAGATGGCTATCTTGGGACCATTTTATTTTGAACCATCGTGCTCAAAAGAACTATTTTATCATTTATGAAGACGATTGTTCAAGAAAGGTAACAAGTGAATGAACTGAGAGGAAAAGAAGTGTAGATGTAGATGTGTGAAGATTACATAATAGAAAATGGTAAACCAGAAAAGGTAATGCACGATAACGGTAAACAGTTTACATCCAAAATTTTCAGACATTTTCTCAAACGTAACAATATTAAAGATAAATCCTTACCTGGCAGATATCCGCAACTCCAGGGAAAGATAGAAGCATATAACAAGATAGTAAAGAATGAGTTTCTATCGGTAAAAATATGCCTAATCTAGAAAATAGAAAGAGAAGATATGCTATGTTCGTAAAAGCTACATTGAATACTGACTAACTAAACTTCGTAGATACATTTTTAGCTAACCGGTATCCGACACATATCATAATTGCGTCATTATACTAAACTAGATAAGATTTACAACCATGAATCTAATGCAGATATTAAAGAAAGGATACAACTAGTAAGGCGTACACAAGATAAACAACACATAGAAAATGTAGCAAAGAATTACACAGATGTAGAGCATGGGCTTACAAATGAGTACAAAGATACAACGAAAATGGATTAGAAGGATTGCAAGACCAATCAAGAACAGGTAGGCCTCCAGATGTACCAAACGATGTAATGGTAAAAATAAGACAAGAATTGGCACAAAGCAATGCAGGATGGGATTTCAGACAGGTTATGGATCTTATCTACAAAAAGACAAGAGTAAGATATCATGAAATGCATATCTATCGTTTGTTACACAAGTGGGGATTCAAATCCAAAGTACCAAAGAAAAGATTTGTAAATACTGCTTCTGCAAAGGAAAAGAAGAGCCTCAAAAAAGAGTAAACCATATTCTCAATAACAGAAATAAAAACAATAAGGATTGGGATATAATAGTGCAAGATGAATCGATATTTGTTTATGATTATATCTTCAGAGAAAAGAAGTGGATTTCTGCAGATAAAAGACCAATAGTTACAGTTACAGGTTGTCGTAAAAGACTATTGTATTTGGTTGTTTATCTATAGAAGGTAAACAATTATTTTTACAATATGATAAATTTAACAGTAGTACATTTGTTGATTATCTAAAATATATACAGAATAAATTTGGTAAATGCATCATATTTGTTGATAGAGCAACACCCCATCGTTCTAAGATAACTAGAAAATATCTGGCTGAAAATAAAGATAGCATAAGAGTAGAATATTTACCTGTTGGCTCTCCAAAATTTAATGTAATTGAAGAATGTTGGAGACAGGGAAAGTACAACATACTTTCTTGTTATTATCCTACATTTGATTCTTTAAAGGATGCAATTTCTAGTTACTATAGAACAAGAAGATTTAATCTAGATGTTTTAAAGTATCTTACAAGGTCTACTGATTAATGTTATTCAGTAAAGAAAGAGAACATGGTAGTATCAATAGTCACACACCATCTGAAATGTTTCTTATGAAAGGAAGATTAAATAATCAGAATGGTAGCAAGAAAATCAAGCAGGTAAAAAGTGTTACCCCTGTTGGTAAGTGAATCTGTTACCTATCTTTGAAAGTACAACAGCTAATTATAACAAAACAAAATCTTATTTTTAGCATTTATGTTGAACTATCAAACAAGTTATTATTAGGAATATATGTTAATATAATAACTAATAATATTTTAAAATACCATGTTACAATATTGTAACTGAAATAGATTAAATAGTTTATTTGAAATTTTTTTATTCAATAATTAAATGTAATCTGTAGAAAGGCATATCTGTTCTGTCTAAGATAAATTTACATATCTTTTACTTTCGTATCTAACTTTTAGATATAAGAAATAGACAAATCAAAAATAATTTGTAAGCTCATCTTTGTTGGGATTATACGTCATCATATCCATAACACCACATCACATAAGCAATAATGACAGTACAGTAAATAATAATGAAAATTTATCCCACTTTATGTAATTTTTATTTTTTTTAAAATATTCTAGAAACTAAGAATTATAATAAGTAAGTGTAATAATATTAATTATGAAGAGTGAATTTATAGTATCAAAAATTGAGGCTTCTCAAGATGAATCGTCCCCTTTTGTATATATAATATTTAGTAACTTTAATACTAGAAATAGAAATCAACCCCAGTCTCCATTTGGCAATATGGGAACTGCTTTTTCTTCTCCAGAAGACCTAATGAAAAATTTATCAAAATTGTTAGGAGGTGCTGGTGGAATTGGAGGTATGGGTTCAGGAGATACTCCTGCGTTCAAATTAAGTATAAGGGAATATAACGAATCAGGTTTAAAAGTAGGTGACAAAGTCACAATAGAAATTACAAAGTCAAATAGCAATGGGATCTGATATAATTCATTAAAAATCACTTTGAGCTACGAAAATTGGACCTAGTTTAATTATAATAAATAACAAAAATAAAAAATATCAAAATCTATATGGAAATATTATTTTTTCTTTGGAATTAGGAATATGTTTATGGGATTTTTGCAAAAAAATAATTTTACCCTAAGAGATCAAAGTTTATGGGATTTTTTAATGATTATACATATATCCATAATATTTCGTTTCAATATGTAGATTTAGAAAATATTTTAATAATTATTTATTTATCTATAAAACCTTTACTTAGCTTCATGTACTCTTGTTTTTCCTTTGCAACATTTAAGATATCTGATTTACTTATAATCCCAATCAATTTACCATTATAATCATTTATATATATTCTACTTGAACCTTTTTTTATAAGTTGAGGTAATGCATGATTAACTTCGTCTTCAGCGTCCAAAATCAACAACTCTGAAAAAGGTATCATTACTTTGTTAACTTTTTTATCTAATAAATTTTTGTCTTTGTCTTGATATTTCACAACCTCATTGGTTGAAATCATACCAACCAACTTTCCGTCACTATCCACAACTGGAAACGCGCTTTTTCTATAAATATTAAAGTAATTATCAATTAATTCCTTCAATGATGTATCTTGTTCTACCGCTATGAAATTTGTATTCATAATATCTTTTAATTTTAAACCTTCTAGTGCTTTAGTTATCTCTTGTTGTTGCCAATATGCCTGAGCTCCTGAATTTATAAACCAACCAATGATTATTAACCAAAAACCACCTATAAAAGCTCCATTTAGTATAGAAATAAATCCGAAAAATATAATTCCATATGATATTCCAATCCCTATTTGGACTGAAATTTTGGTAGCTTGGAAATAATCTTTTTTTAATTTTACCAAGAATGATCTTAAAATTCTACCTCCATCTAAAGGAAAAGCTGGAATAAGGTTGAAAATCCCCAGTAACAAATTAATTGTACTTGCATACCTTGCAACAGCTTCTATAATTGTGAGAATTCTAAAATAATCACCCTGCCCTGAATTAATTACTATATTACCAGATGATAAAATAAAATCCAGAAAAGTTATGTTAGATTTTCCAGTAAAGAAAGATATTAAAAACTCGATTAATATAAATAATCCAGCTAACGCAAAACTTGTCAATGGGCCAACTACTGCAATTTTGAACTCTTTTCTAAAATCTTTTGTTTCTTCTTCTATATCTGAAACTCCACCAAAAATAAAAAGGAGGATTTGCCTAACTCCTAATCCGTACTTTAGAGATAAAATTGAATGAGCTAATTCATGTAGTAAAACTGAAATGAATAAAATACCTGCTCCTGAAATGCCAACAATCCAATAGTCAAAATAGGTAAGATAGGGATAAAATTGAGGCATAATTCCCACTGCTAAAGTCCAACTTATCAGAAAAAAAACAATAATTAGCGTGAAATGTAATCTTATGGGTATTTTCCTTATTGTCGCTACTTTTAAAGACATATCTATTTTTATCACTCCTTATAATTAGATTATAATATAAACAATAAGGAATAATATCACAGTTACCTATATTTCACTCTTTTTGATTTAATTTTTATGTATATCCAATATCTATTTCAATCCGATTTTCCTTTAATTTACCTCTCATTCTGCATTTTATTTTTTAAATGGGTTTATACCATATTTATAAATCATAAACTATTAAATTCATGCTAAATCACACTATTAAGGTATATTTAATTCCCTGAAAAAAAACCATTTGAATAATTTGAAAGAAAATATAGTAAATAACTCTAGTTTTGAAATCAAACGAACTGAATAATTTTTAAAAAGGAAAATAATCCAGTAATTATTTAATTCCCTGAGTTGTTCATATGTTCATCCAAGCCGTTCTCGGAGTCAAAAATTGCTTCGCACAATGCACAACTATACAACTTTGGAACTTGTTTCGTAGGTTCAAATTTTCTTTGTTGGTCACTTTTTTGTGTATATTTAGGAGGAATCACTTGTAAATAATAATCAGATCCAGCAAAACCACCATAATATGGATAATCCTTTATATAATATTAATTAGGATCAGGTATTTTTTCCCTTTCGTATTTTTCCATCACGTTACTTTCAGAAATTTTTAGCCATATTACATTTCCATCCCATCCTCCAACATGTTTTATTGGTATGTAATAATAATGAATATTGATAAAACCTCTCTTTACTATTATGAAATTTCTGCTTATCCCAAATATGTCTCCTATATCGATATCATCAGAAGTATGAACAGATTCGTTAAGCAGGCTTATCAATTCTTTTTTTTCTTTGGATATAGTTGACGCAGTATTAGTATTATCAGATGACATAATTTTTTATTTACTTAAAATTATTTAAGAGTTAAAATTTTCCTAAAATATATTCTCATGCTTTCTTTACAAATGCTCTATCTTTTAACAAATTATTAGTGCTCTTTTTATTTGATTCAATTGGTGTACGAAGAAAATAATCTTTGGTTATTACACAATACGTTATAAAATTTGAATAAACCAATAACTATCAATTCCCAACACAGTTAGTCAATCTGCCCCAGTCACAAGAGAGGTAAAATGTAAATGTTACAAAAAATCTATGGGTAAACATCATGAGAAATTATTTGGTATTGATTTTCTAGATAACTCGGATCTTGAATCAAAAAAGATGGACAAGACATTGAAAGATGGGAAATTAGTATATTCTTATCAATTTATAAAATCACTAATATCTGAAAGCATATTTTCCGTTCCAGTACGAAAAAGCTGAAGGTATTGGGCGAATGAAACTACCAATACTCTGTATTCATTTCTAGAGTATAGTAGAGATGCATTTCATGTAACTCAAACAATGCTTGATAAGAATTAAAAAATTATTTTATAATATTGAATGTTATTCTTTATTTTCTGTAATATCGATAATTTCAGGTAAAAATGTGTTAATTTGTATACAAATTATACCATTTGCGAATTATGTAAACATACTATTTTTCAATTAAAATTCTTTTTTAATTGATTATGGGTACATTTGTAGAGACCAAAGTTATTGGTCAAGAAGAATATAACTATTGCCCAGAATGTAATAATGATAAATTAATATCAGATTTCCAAAAAGGTGAAGAAATCTGTCCTCAATGTGGGGTGATAATAGAAGACAATTTAGATTTTCCAGTATATCATCATAGTTTTAAGATTAATCGTGAGGATAATATCAACAAAGTGATGGGTGGTTCTTTAGCTCAATATGATAAGGGCCTTTCTACTCACATCGCCTCCACAAACATCGATGCCTCTGGTTATCCTTTAAATCCTAAACAACTTACTAATGCTAGAACATTACGTCATTGGGATAAAATATCCAAGAGTAATAGAAGTAGAGATCGAAACTTCCGAACAGCCTTTTCTATTCTTTTGAGAACTAAAGAAAAATTGTCACTGAATGACATTATAATAGAAAAATCCGCTTATTATTATCGTAGAATTGTAGATTTGAAGTTAACTAAAGGACGATCAATAGAAAAATTTATAGCGGCATGTGTTTATCTTACCTGTAGGGAATTCGGTATCCCGAGAACATTAGATGAAATTTCTACTGCTATAGGGATTAAAAAAGTTGACACAGGAAAATATTATAGAATATTAATAAAACAATTCGACATTCGAGTAGATCCTATAGAATCCGGATTTTATATTAATAAGATTGCTAATAACGTGGGATTGAGTATGGCCACCGTACAAAAGGCAACAGAAATGATGGTAAAGATGAAGAAATACTCTGTGTATGAGGGAAAGGATCCAGCAGCTCTCTCTACAGCTATATTATACGCAGCCTGCTTAGAACAGGGTGAAAATACTAGACAATCTCAAATTGCAGAAGCTGGTGAAATTAGTCTAGTTAACTTAAGAAAAAGATTCCTAGACATCAAGAAAGTTTTTCCAATCATTCCCAATAATTTTAAGAAAATAAACGCTAGAAAATCCAATAAGTTTTATGATTAGAATATTCTATAATCATTTAAATCAAGAAAAATCAATTATCAATCCAATATCATTTGTCTGCCATCAAGTTGATGAGATTATTAAATATGTATCTCTAATAGAATTAATTATGATTATTTATAACAAAAAAGAACATTAGTTTGATATGTTAAATTGAGTCTTTTAACACTGAGCTAGAGATATTGACTAACTTTGAAGTATTAATCAAAAAATAAAAACAAAAATTAATTTAAAGAAATGTAGTATGAATAAATCCTCACTCTGATTAGGAAATACTCTTCAAGTATAAGATTAAAAACTATATTAGTTATTCGATCAAAAACCTAAATGAATCAAACATATAATCTTGATATTTATAGTTAAATTAATAGACGCTAATATAGTACATTTCAGAAAATAATTATAATTGCAAATTATTATAATCTTTTTTACATAAAATAAGAGGTAGTATTTTTAATCTATGGTCATTAGATTATTTGAAAGAAACAGAACCTGTACACATGTATAGTAATGTATTCTTTGTATTTGTACTTTCTTTGTTTGAGTTTACGAAATACGTCCAAAGCTTTGGAACCATTTAAGGATCAAAAAAGAAGTTATCTGTATTTTCAAACATTTTTCTCTACAAGTTAAGTATTATTCTTTATTTATGTCTAGGAGTACTCTTCCCTCTCTTTCCTTGTCAATAAGAGATTCAAAAGCTTTGTCAATATCTTCAAGATTGAATCTTTTCCAAACTTTAATTTTTAATGGATTAGAAATTTTACTGGAATAAGATACATATTCTATTAATTTTCTCAAATCTGCTCTATTCCCGCCAGTAGACCCAATTAACTTTAACTGTTTTGAATATAACTCTTGGATATTTAACTCGACATTACTACCAGTCAGAGTACCAAACGAAATCCATCTACCATTGATTCCAGTACACGAAAAACTATTTCTCCATGTATCCTTTCCTAATGAACTTATTACTACATCTGCCATTTTTTCATCAGTTATCTCTTTAACTTTATCTATTATATGATTATAATCGCTAATCAAATAATCTGCCCCACATTCAGCTTTAACCCATTTTTTCCTAGAAATTGCAATAACCTTAGAGCCCATTCTTTTACCTAACTGTACTGCAAACATACCGGTATTCCCAGATGCGCCAAAAATAAGTAAAAACTCATTAAACTTCAATTGCGCTTCCTTCAAAGCATGAAATGCCGTCAATCCCGATACTGGCAAGCTTACAGAGGTATTCCAATTAATATTATCTGGAATTTTAAATACATTCTTTTCTGGCAGACAAACATATTCCGAAAAACCTCCGTCATTATTTACACTTATTAATCCACCATTTCTACAAAGCATTTCATTACCATTAACACACATCTCACAATTATTATCAAAAAGTCTATTATAGATCACCACTCTATCTCCTTCCTTTAGGTTTCTAACACGAAGTCCTTTTTTTTCAATTACTCCTGCAAATTCTGCCCCAGGAATATGAGGAAGTGGTTTTACTGGTAGTTCGCTTGTAAGAGGTGCTTTTTTGTTGAGTCGTTTTGGATCATTTTCTTGTTGTTGATATTGGATTGTCCTGTAACCAGAAATCACATAATAATCAATAGGGTTAATTCCTGCCACTACAACTCTAATCAAAACATCGTAATCTGAAATTTTAGGATTTTGTATATTATCTTTGACTTGAAGATTCTCAAACCCTTGCTTGTCAAAAATGGCTGCTCGCACAATTTAAAAAACGAATTAAACAATTTAAAGATTATAAGAAAGCTAATGTTATTTGTTTTATTCTGATTTTTCGAAGGTATCAAAAATTCGCTATAATATTTCATGTGAGAATTATATTTATCATAAATTCTTTATTCTACTGTTTTATACACTTGGTTAAATTTTTTTAAACATGTTTTTTCAACATTGTTTATAAAGTTCATAGATGCTGGCCCTCAAGGACTCCAAAGTTAATGGTTTTTCTAATTGTTTATGTATTTTTAATGATAATTCTGTTGATCTATCATCATTATTACTTATATTAATGAAAGTATCATCTAGATGAATAAAATTTTCTTTTAAATAAGCACTAATCAAAATAAATTTGATCGTATTATCGCCATTACTGGTGTCATATATTTTTTTGATAAGTTCTATACCGGATATCTCGGGCATCTTATAATCAGTAATAACTATTGAAAGAGTAGATATATTATCGCGGGCAAAATTCAGAGCTTTTATTGGATCATCAAAGGCAACAACGGGAAATCCATTAAGTCTTAAGAATTCCGAATATAGGTTTAGTATATCTTTGTCATCATCTACCAGTAGGATATAGTTTGTATTTTTATCTAAACTTTTATGCACCTCTGATACAACATGATATATAAGACTTATCATTAATAAAGGTAATTCTTGATTAATATTTTAAACATCTAGGATATATTGACATTAAAAATAATGATTCATGCATGTTTTGATTTTTGGATTAGTTCTAATATATAGATATTCTTATTAATCTTCATTCTTATAACTTCTTTTTTCTTTTTTACAATTAATGGGGGAAGAAGTTTATAAGATTAGACAATAAGAAACCTAGAAAATTTTTTTCAAATATGTTATAGATCGTTATGTATTTTTTTGTGACATGGATTCAAATTTGTTTTATGGGAAAAAGTTCTTTCTAGTCTAGTTAGATAGAGCACAAGCATATATGGATTGAACAAACAAGATAATCATTGGAATAATTTTAGTTGTATATTATTCATTGTCTTATACCTTTTTTAAAGGTAGAAACAATATACATATAAGTAAATTAATTACTGTCTTTGAAAAAATATTTTAATATTATTTTTTTCCTGAATTGAAATTATTTTGGATAAATCTTTGATATCAAACCATCTCTGATTCGTCATATAGTCAAAGTCTGGGTAAAGTCTATTCAATATTTGTACGATAATATCATATCATAGGATTAAATATCACTTCATCATGTCTTTTTTGTTTTGTTATTTCGATGTAGAATAACCAAATCGTTCGTTTTTTTTTTTGGTTAAATTTAGATTTCAGAATAACCCTACTGAACGAATAAACTTAGACAAAAAAGTAAATATCGACTACTATCCTCTTAAGCATCACAATATTACAGACCTAGAGACTTTTTAATAAAAAAAAAGAAAGGATAGAGGAAAAACAATTTAAAACAAAAAATACAATAGAAATGAATTTGAGATAACACGATATGATAAGACAAATCTTTAATTATTGTTTTATTAAAGATATTTTTTATGATAATCTACAAAATTAAATCTTTTTTTTCTTCTGTAAGAATTATAAGTACAGTTACAATAATTTTGTTGATTTTAATTTCTATTCTATCTTACCAATTTTATCAAGCTAATGCTGACAAAATTTACCACATTGCGATGCAAAATATAAAAGAAAATGCGGAAGTTTTGTTAAAACAATTAGATGAATCTTTAGAAAATAAAATTGAAACAATTTTTGCGAATTTAAGAGTAATAAGTGAGTCACCAGCTATAAAATCAAATAGTATTAACGCTGTAACTTTATTAGTTTCTGCACAAAATACAACAAAGGAATTGACCTCTTATTATGGATGGACAAATAAAACAGGTAATATCAAATGGGCTACAAGTTTTTCAGATCTTGCAACTTTTAACAAATTTTTAAGTGCTAATGTTTCTTTTACAGATCAATTTCAAAAATTAAGTGATAATCTACTTCCACAAATTACACCAATTCTGCATTCTATAACAGGTGTTCCTACACTTTTTGCTGTATCTCCTATTTTAGTTACCAAGTCAGAAACTGATTCTTATATGAATCCTAATAGTATTCCAACTTTTCAAAATTATAATCGTAATGATCTTTTTAAAGAAATTAATACTCTGCAACAACAAACAGTAGAAGAAAAAAAATCTAATTTAAACGATCGAAATCTTCTACATGGTGCAGTCTATGCCGGAATAACTGTTGATACCATGATAAAGTTTTTGGAAAATCAAGTCATCAATGAAAAGAGATCTTCAGTATCCTTATTTGATGAAAATGGAAATCTAATCTATTCATCTTATAAGGGATTAGATAGTCTTATAATAAATGAGCAAAAGAACAAAGATATAATAAATGAACAGTTTGATGAAGAAAATCAAATCCTATTGAGTCAAATAAAGAATCGTATCATTAATGGAAAATCTGAAAGAGTAGATATAACAGAAAAAAGTGGAAATGTATCCACAATTTCCTATTCTCCGATCTCAGTTAATGGCAAAAATATATTTTACCTTATGTTGGATACTTCACATATTTTCGCTAGAGAAGTCGATAGTCTTATTCTGCAACAACAGAATTTGGCTATTGGGTCGATCATTTTAACTGTAGTTATAGCCATCCTTGTAGTATTTTTAATGAATATTTTTACTGTCAAGCTAAAAAAAACTGTTGAAGAAAGAACCAGAGATTTAAATCTGGCAGTAAAAAATCTAGAAGAAAATAACCAAATGCAAAAAGATTTCATCAATGTTGCAGCTCACGAACTTCGTACTCCTACTCAGTCAATAGCAGGCTATTGTGAAATGATAGAGCTTTTACCAGAAAATCTAAATAAATATTTAGAACCAATTAAGAGGAATACAGAAAGACTACTAATCCTTATAAATAATATTTTGAATGTCACAAGGATTGAGAGTAAAAATTTTAAAATAGAGAAATCCGACTTTAACCTAAATGATTGTATAAATAATGTTAAAAAAGAAATAGAATCAAATACTAACCTTACAAAACATAAAAAAATTAAAATTATTTTTGATCCTAAAATAAAAAAACCGCTTTTAGTTCATGCAGATGAAACAAAAATTAGTCAGGTAATTAGTAATTTAATTACCAATTCGATAAACTTTATAGATATAGAAGGAGAAATCTTTGTTACAACCGAAAAACAAGAAGTAAAAAAACAAGGAGCTAAAAACAAAAATGAATATGTTTTAGTAAGAATTAAGGATAGTGGAATAGGAATCGACAAAGACATTATTGATAAAATTTTTGAAAAGTTCATTACAAAATCTGATCAAGGTACTGGCCTTGGACTATTTATTTCTAAAAAAATTATAGAGATGCATGGTGGAACCATCAATGGATATAATAATCCTGGAGAAATAGGAGCAACTTTTGAATTTAGTATTCCACTTCAAAACCAGCATAACACACATAATGACGATTATAAGAAGAATGATGAATAACAAATAAATGGTAAAATCATTAATGGTTAATTTTCAATTAATCCATTAAAGTTATGAAATTCTTGCTCCTCATATAATTCAAATAAGAATAATGATGAATCAATAATATTTTTAAGATAATCTTTACTTCAAAATAAAATTTTAAATTATTGGTTAAACTCAGATACTTCACATTTTAAATGATATATAGAAAATAAATATTGAATCGTTGTAATATGCGAATTTATTTTAAAAGCGAGTTTTGGGAATTTTACCTTTAAAAATTGTTAACTTTTTTTTCTAACAAAATTGTCATTGTCTATTTTTATATTTATCAAATAGTGATTTTTAAAATATTATAAATAATTTCTTGAATTTTTCATTAGACACCATCGTTAATGCTTTCACATGGTATCGTTAGATATCAAATGATAATGTTGAATGAACTAAACTTGCGAGCTTCAATGATTGACAATGAAAGCCGTTTAGTTTAGATTATTAGACTATCGATAAGCCTAAAAAATAAAGATGTAAATGCTTTAATATTTCTCTTTCTTTAAATTTAGTATTTATCTTAAAAGATATTGGAATAAAGAGATCATCAAAGAAAAGATATATTTCTAGTTCCAAAAAATAATAATTAAATCAATTTATAATCTAAAATAATAATTAATATAAATAAATTTATCAAAATATATACCTTATTCTTATTAGTTATTTTAATAGTAGAAATTTTATATTTATTCCAAGAGATAAAGGTTTAAGTAGATCTATTTATCTTGAAAATATCATAAGAATCCCAGAAACCTATAACACCCAGTCTGTAAAATACCAAATACAAAAACAGAAAAAATTAAATTTGTATGTAAAGATCTGTATGAGAAGTAAATTATCAAGTAAAAATTGTGAGACAATACTAAAATTATGAGAAATGATGAAAGAAAATTTCTAAAACGACTATCAAAAAAGTTAGCAAAAGAGCTAAATGATATTATTTATGTAGGCATATTGGATATCGATAAAAAATTGATAGTTGGTAATTTAAAAGATGGACATGATAGAAACTGGATAGATGACAGCATGGGAAGTGATGATAATATAAAATTTATAGATGCTTTAGGTGAACCTCGTGTTTTTTATTATCTATTTACAAACATCGAAAACCAATTATATAATATAGATTCTAATGAATATGAGTACCTTTCTATCAGTAACGAATTCGAAGAAAAATTCAAATTAATCATACTTCCTATAAATTTGTACGATAACAAACTATATTATGTGTGTTTGTATTTATTTTCTGATAAATTAGTAAACAATATTATGAAATATGTATTTAATATACTTTATATTTATACTTGATTGGTATAATAATTCTTTTCTTTAACAATAAATATGTTATGTATATTATATCCAGATTTCCCCAACTTTTTATTATCGAGGATCCAGATAAGAACCCGAGTTGGCAAAGTATGTTAATAACAAAAAGTAATCTAAGATAATTTTAATAATAATATATATCAATTCACTAAACAATTCTGTAAATTGATCAAATTTTAAAAGAATGTTTTTAATATAGTAACCTATCCCTTTAATGGAACTTATTATTTAATTCTCAGAATTCTACCCTCATGAAGAATAATAACAATTATTATATGACCTTATCATATTTCGAGTCAACCTAAAAAAAAGTAACTTTAGTATAATATCATATTTACTATTAATACATTAGAATAAAAGAAGTTATCCTATTTCTTTCAAATTTGATTTTATACATAGTGTATTTAGAATATTATGGTCTATAACTTTTCCTGCTTAACTTAACAGAGCGTATAGTTTAAGGTACAGTTATAACGAGTGAGAAATAGATTGAGATACCTCAACGGATAATATATTATATGATTTAGGAAAATGCCTATTTTTGTATGATACTACAAATAAATTTAACAAATATGGAGAACGATGAGATCCGAATTATAGGGATTTGGAATGAGATTAAAGCCGATCGCCATAATCATGTAGATTTAGTAAAAAATGCATTGGACAAATAATTTCACAAACAGAATATGATTCATATCTAACAATATAAACACTACAATAAATAATCTGAAATGTATCTTTGATTAAGGGATCATGACATTCATATCAAATAAAACAAATTCAAATTTTCATATCATTTGTTTTATGAATCTTAAAAATGAACAAAAAATAATAGTATCAAATGAATTAAACCACGCTCATTAACTTTTAAATGAATTAAACCTCGATAACTATCAACTTCTTATCTAGCGAGAATAGTATAAAATTGTTCTTAGATAATGATTCCTGTAATAAACAACGCAATGAGAATAATTCCTATAGCAAAAAATGCAGACGCTATAATAGCAATAATTCGTATTGGAATGGGAATCGCAATTTTCTTAGGAATTAAATAAAGTACAAGTCCTATTATGATTAAAGATATGCCTACTTCTAATGATACCATTTTTATACCTATATCATATTACATATTATAAAGTTTTTGTGTTAGTTATTATTTTCTTTAGGGTTGAAGTACATGGGATTCTAACTTTAGGTTCGATTCTAAAAATTTCAATACATTAACTTAATTATCTATACTATTTGTCTTTATTGAAAAGTAAAAAATATACAAATTATATGTTGATCATATGTCATTTAAAATTTCTTTTATATATTACAACTATTGATAACAAAAAAATAAATAGTTAATAGGATTACTTTAATCCTAAAACTTCCCCGAGCTGTTCAAACATACTTTTGTTTTCTGTTTGATTACCTTGTCCTTCTGTTGATTGACTAGATTGGTTACCTTGTCCTTCTGTTGATTGACTAGATTGATCGCCTTGTCCTTCAAAGTTTACATCTTGTTCTCCAGGCACAGATTCACCAGATTGGGATAGTTCCATACCTTCTAATAGTCCAGTACTTTGATCAGTAGTATTTACCATAGCAGTTAAATTTTCTAACTGTTCTATACTGCCAATACCTTCTGTTTGTTCTTGTCCTGATTGTTGACTGTCAGATTGATTCTCTGACTGTGAAAAACTTTCCAATGTAGGTAGTCCTGTTACAAAAATAGCTAGTCCCACCAGAAATAAATAAATACTTGCTCTTTTTTCAAAAAAATTTTTCCCTGAAGACATATCGTATACATAGATTTATTCTAATAATATTTAAGGGTTATAGATTGATAAAAATAATACATGTGTTTAACATTTTAATACTTTATTTTTAATGGATTTAATTCGAGAAATAAGAATAATTTGTTTAGTTTGGGTTGTAAAACTAGATCAATCTGTCTAAAAAATAGGTTATGTAACTATTGTTGGGAAATCCCTGTTTTAATTAAAAATATTATTCGAAATGTTAAATATTATAAAAATTGAATCTATCTCCTGTCAGTTACAGAAATAGAATAAAAGATGATTATATACTGACTAACATAATTTCGCTAATCAATTGTTCTCATCAAATACTTTACAATATCCAGATTGAATCTTGTATTCCTGTAGTAACAACAAATATTGTATTTAAGAGCGTCAAATGTTCTATGATAAGTAGAAAGTATATGATACTAACCTTGTCTCCAACATTCCTCTACTGCATTAAACTCTGGACAACCAACTGGAAGATATTCTAATCTGATAGAATCCTTGTGTTGTGAAAGATATTGTTTTGATATCTTAGAACAATGTGGTGTTGCTCTATCAACAAATATGATACATTTACCAAATTTATTCTGACATATTTTAGATAATCAACGAAAGTATCACTGTCAAAATTATCATATTGTAAAAATAACCGCTTACCTTCTATTGATAGACAACCAAATACAATAGTCTTTTTACGACAACCAGTAACTGTAACTATTGGTCTTTTTCCGCAGAAATCCATTTCTTTCGCTTGAAGATATGATCATAAACAAATATTGATTCATCTTGCACAATTACAGTCCAACCTTGTTTTAAATTGGATAGAATACGTTTTACTCTTTTTGAATCTCTTCTTTTCCTTAGGTGAAGCAGTATTTACAAACTTTTTCTTTGATACCTTGGATTTGAATCCCCAGTTGTGTAACAAACGATAGATATGCTTCATGATATCTTACTCCTGTCTTTTTGTAGATAAGATTCATTACCTGTCTAAAATCCCATCCTGTGTTGCTATCTGCTAATTCCTGTCTTATTTCTATCATTACATCTTTAGTACATCTGGAGGTCTACCACTTCTTTCCTTATCTTTCAGTCCATCCAGTCCTTGTTTATCAAATCTATGTAACCATTTGTAAGCCCACCATCTTGATCTGTTTAATTCATTTTCTGCTACTGATGCTGCTTCTTGTTTGTCTATCTTGACACGTCTTACAAGCAGTATTCTTTCCTTTACATTGCTATCTTTTTCTTTCTTGTAAGCATTATTTATAACAGTAGTAGTATTGACTAACACTTTAGTTAAAACTGACTATATGTTAGGAAGCTAAATTAGTTATGGTAAAAATAATTAGATAATAGTATGAATTTATGTTAGTCAGTATAGGTAATAAATATGTAGCGTAGATTAGTGTTACCTCTGATAGCGACTATATTTCCATCCGAAAAGTCGAAGTACTTTATTCCTGAAAATGAATCATTTTTTTAAAACGAATGTTCGCTCTCAACATAATTTCAAAGCTATTTTCTATATATTGGTAAAAATAAGATCATAAGAAAATAGAAGGTCCTAAAAATAATCCTATTTTTTTAGTTCTAACTCGAGAGATCAATTCTTAATGAGTATGTATACATTATTCGTTATAAGCTGTTACAAGATTTTTCAATCTATAGCTTAACCATGATTTAGAAAAAATCTATGAAGTCGAATATATAACAAATAAAAGAATTGGTTATATCTATTAATAGATCTTTATTTTGAGAGTTAATATCTACTTTATTGTTATGATAGAAATCAAAAAATTATTTTTTCGTAAATTATGTCAAAGTATCAGAATAATACTTTAATCTCTAATACATATTTTGTAAATATTAGTACTTAAAATTCGTTGTAGATTGTGGCTGCATAGGATTCCATGTAGATGATCGAGAGAACCTACAATCGACTATTCATTCTGCATTTAAAAAAGAAGTGAAAACACCTGTAATAATAGAAAATGATGTAGACCAATTTGAACCTCCAATGTCTCCGTAGATAGATTCTGAATTTGTAACTATCTAGCTAAATCTGTTGCTAAAGGACAACTATATTCTGGAAGAATAGGACTAACATTATTTACAAATAGAGTTTATGATACTTTAAAGAAGATCATTCGCATGAATAATTTTGAAAAATACATGTTCTATGAATAAGACAAAATTGTTTATATTGTTACTTTTAAGAGAAAGGTTCTAGTAGATGAACTGAATGTTGACTTACTATTGGTGATTTGCTAACTATATAACTCATATTTTTGTAATTTGAACGAGACACATAATTGTTTATATTACCTGAATTAAATATATTAACTCATCATCATATATAAAGGTTATAACAATATGAATGAATGATAAAGGATATATCTTTAAATATAATGCCTCTTTACTATATGTTATATTACAAAATTGGATGATTCAGATAAAGAACCTTCCGAAGATTCTTCAAATGAAAATAAAAAAATTAAATCTTCAAAGCAAACATCAAATGAGACAGAGAATTTATTAATGAAAGATCGGGATTCTCTTACATATTCCTCAAATCTTGTTAATGAGGGAATTAATGCTGGTAAAAGAATTGCGAAAATATCTGTAATAACTTTATTAGGAATAGGAATTGTTGAAATATTAACTGGATATTTTAGCGGCAGTATAGTTGCATTTGCCGATGGAATTGACTCGATATCTGATGCAATGATATCTTTTATTGTATTACTAGGACTTAGGATTGCTCACAAACCTGCAGATAAAAGATTCCATTTTGGTTATCACAAAGTTGAAAGCTTGACAGCATTAATGGCGGCAATAGGAATGATTGTAATAGGAATAATTATTTTTTATAATTCATATCAATCATTAATTCAACCTCATGAGATCAAAGAACCAATTTTGGTAATGACCGTTTTAGCAGGTGCTAGTGGATTATCATTGCATAGAGCATTTCAGATGAGAAAAATCGCAAATAAGTATAATTTGCTATCTCTCAAAACTGATGCTAGAAATTCAATAAAGGACGGATCTGCCTCGGTCATAGGTTTCTTTAGTATATTAGTAGCCACCCAGTTTGGAATTATACAAATGGATGCAATAGGAGGTATGATAATTGCTGGATATATATTTTCAGTTTCATATATCACTTTAAAAAGATCCTCACTTGTACTAGTGGATTCTTGGCAAAATCCGCAAATAACTGAAAAGATAAAAGAGACTATCTCGAATGATTTTAAAAACGACGATGTGGATGTCAAACATGTTCTGCTACGTTCTTCAGGAATGGTCGACCAAGCAGAGATCCACATAGAAGCAAGTGGGGATGAACGTTTGTCAGATATAGAATTATTATCACTTCGAATAGAAATGGCTATCCGATCAAAATATCCGTCTCTAGAGAAAGTATCAATTATTCCTCATTCATCTTCTGATACAGCAGACAAATCAAAACTAACTAGAATCAATACTCTTCGTAGTTTAAAATGGAAACCTTCAGTCTTCAGAACTGATAAAAAATCAAAAGTATTAAAATGAAATAATGAAAGATGAACAATACTAAAAATACTTACATTATAAATGTAGTTTAGTAGAGTATTTAACCTGAATTAAAAATGGCAATTTCATATCTGAATAGCGGTGAAATTGATACTAGAAATAGGAATTATTTAATTGCATTTATACAAACTAACCTAGATCTATGAACTTTAGCGAAAATATATAGATGTATATATATGTCTCCTTTGGGTATAACTAATATTCTATAGCTATCATTTATATTAATAAGGAAATCACAGAGAATGAAAATAAAATGTATTATTAAAGGAGAGATGGTTCCCTATCTGATGGATTACAAAACACAAAAAGAAGTTAAGATTTATTTTTTGTTTCCTATCTGAAGAGATAATAGAAATGATAAATTAAATATAAGAAAAAAATATCTAATACTTGACTAATTATTAATTATATTATTCCAGATACCAATGAAAGGATTACAAGAATAATTCCTATAACTAGTATTATTGAACCTATAACATACATTATTTTTCCTGGTAATGACGGAAGCAAACGATTTATGAACAGTAATATAACGCCAATTATTATCAAGGCGATTCCACCCTCTAATGATACCATACTGTTAGTAATATAGATCTAAACTGTATTAAAGTTTGTTAGCCAGATATTGTGAACTACATATACAAGTTTAACAAAATCTGGTGAGAATAAGGATATTCGAAATTATTTTAATAGTAAAAAAATAGATATATATTATATGTATCTTAAAACATCAAAATTTTAGAATCAGAAAAAAACTATTATAGTTATACAAAGTATAATACTATGCTTTAGTTATTCTAACCTTAATTTACAGAAATCAAAATAGTTGAAGTGGTAAAACTCATAACAAACAGTTTGAATATAGGTAGATCCATAATCTGATGAGACATGTAGTATTATTTGATGAAAATAGTATCTGCCTGTATATTACATAAACATACGAAAAACAATTAAGTTTTGAATACTAGTAAACATTTAGATTATATATCCATGTATAGAATTTGAATTCGATTTTTTATCGTTTCAAACCAAATATTATTCTTTGTAAATATGTATATCAGTTCAAAAACAACATATAGTCTTGATTATTATAAATTATATAATGAATGCCATCTCAAAAAGACGCTGTTTCATTTGCATACATGGATATCTTACCTAGTAGATTGTATTTGAGGATATTATTCGTATCAAGAAGCTTCAATCTCGGAATTTATGTTTATGTGAATAAAAACAAACATCAGGCAATTCATTTATAATTAGTATAGTAGTATTTTCTAAATAATGTCAAAGACAACATAATAAGTGTGGTCAATTATTTTTCTTCTAGTTTATATCAGTAATAATAAAGATCAGTGTTTATAATTAGAAAAGAAAATTAAATAATAAGAATTGCAATATACTATCTAATCATTCAGTAAGATCTAATATAATCTAGAATATTGAATTAGACATACTGAATACTCATCAAATACATTTAAAATAATTTAAACTGGAATTAAAATATAATATTCCTTGATTATAACTATCAAAATCGTGAAAGAAATAATTTTGTGACTATTTATATTAATAGAGATTATAATAACATTAGATACGATGTTATCTTAGAGAGAAGATAATTTCTAGCCTGTAAAAATATAATTCATACTCTTTAATACTTATAAAAACCATAATATTTTATAATATGCCATGTAAAGGAAACTGCATACAACATAAAGCAATAAAACCTAACGATGGAACAGGACGTTATTCTGCGGGTCAAAAACGTTGCAATACCTGCGAAGTATTTCTATATTGGTCTGGGATAAAATGCCCTTGTTGTAAGACTAGATTAAGGGTAAAACCAAAATCTTCAAAATTTAAAAATAATTCACAAGGTATTAATAAATAATATTTACATTATGTTAAAATTATTAAATAATTTGTATAATTTAATTTTTACATAATATGGAAAAAATTTAATAATTATAATTTTATTATTTTGTGATAATAGACTTGTATTATTAGTCAGTTATTATTATTTGACCTTGAAGTCATTGCATCTATCTCCTTTTTCAATTCCCTTAATGTAATAGGTTCATAAACAAAATTATTCTTTATTTCCGGAATTTTTTCTTTTATATAATCTGCAAGATTATAATCAGGTGTAATAATAAGAATAGTAAGGCTGTCGTATTCTTTTTTCAATTTTCTATAAATTGTAATATAGTCAATTTTACGAGAATTTAGTCCTAACAATACAAGGTCATGTTTTTTTTCTTTAAATGATAATAATGCATTGGAAATATCTGTGAATGTATCAACTTGATAATCATAGTACTCCAGAAAGATTTTAAATAATAGATTTAGATTCTTATCTTTTTCTATAACATTAATTGTTTTTTTATTATTTCGATTCAGGATTCACTATACACCTCTCTTTATGATCTAATAAACAGTGAGTCACAAATTATATTAATCTTTTAATCAAATATTGATAGGATTGAATTTAGACTGGATAATATAAGTATAGATGTATTATTCTAACTTAAAATACTCAAATTCAAAAGAAATAGAACTTTAACTTTAGTGGTAATGTATATATTGCGTTTATATTTTTAAGAGCGTTTTATAAATACTCTCAAGATAACATTTGTCTTCAACAAGAGTTAAATCGATTCAGGGGTTAAAGGAGGGAGAAACTCGCAAACTTTATCCATAATATGATTTCTCCGTTCATAATTAAATAGGACATGATTAAGATTGGAAAACGGTATTGTTTGTTAATGATATCCATGAAAGCGGTAAGAAAACGCTATTAGAAACAGCTTTAGAAATTTAGAAATATATTTTTAGTCTATTTTTTATATTTTCGTTTGATCCCTTATTCTGAACGTGAATAAATCGTCCAAATTAAATCAAATCCTTATAATTGAGAATATTATTGGAATAATATTTTCTATAATTTCATTAGTTTGATTGAACTCAAAAACAACAATTGATTCACATTTAAAAGATAACTGAAGATTTATTTTTTAATATTTAATATGGACCAGAATTCAGATAAATACAATTTTCATCTTTTTTACACATGAAGTTTAAAAAATGAACCAAAGTTAACAACCATGTTTTAATAAATTGACCAAGTAACTAATAAATGAGAATATATGATTTAAATATATAGCTAATTATAGTTTAATAAGATAAAACTAGTAGTATCTCAACCATTGCCAGCCATCTTCAATCAGCCCATGCCCTACTATCGAATGAACGGTTGAACCAAGTGCCGTTTTGGGCATGGGTTGACAGAATATAATATATGTTAAACAATGTCATCGTAAAAATATCTAAAAGACTTTTATTCTAAATAAAATACTTTTTAGATAAATAAAAAACGTCGGAAGATCAGAATTTGAATGAATTAGATTCATAGTTCGAAAAAGTTGTTGAAAGTTACTTTTATTAATATATTTGATTTAGTTTTATTAGTAATAAACTTGTGTAATTTGAAGAACATTATTATCATATGCTTTATAAAAATTATAAAGTATTTTGATTATTTGTATCTCGTATTTAAATAGACAAACATAAAGAGTTGTTTGTGTCTACCATACAAGAATTCTATTTTTAATAGAGAGAACAAGAATGTTATAACATGATAAAATATAGAGAACCATCATATCGTAAAACTCTTATTTCATATCGATAAGATCATTTATACCCTTGGAAATAATGCTAGATACAAATGCTCTAGACTATATATATAACAACCAAGTGGGGCTTGGATCAAAATTAACAAAACCAAATGGAAAAATATTAAATTTTTATATTACCTATGTACAGCGTTTTGAAATCAATAAGATTGCAGATATTCATAAGAAAAATTCGATTAATAAAATCTTAAACCAAATGAGAATTAGAACAATACTACCATCAGAAATAGTTGGGTATCTTAAATCTGATTTAATAAACTGTGATGAATCCCGAAATGAAATAAAAGAAATCCCTTTTGATCCGATTGTTTTAAAAAAAATCTTTGGATATAATTCTTATAAAAAATGTAATTTTGCTGACCTTTTAATTTTACATACGGCTATTAAGAACAAAATGGATTTTTTGATAACCGATAATATATCTGATTTTAAAATTCTTTTGGAAAGATTCTTTGTTATATTGCATAGTAGTTTGCAATTAAAAAAGAATGTTGAATTAGATAGTTTATTCAATTGTTATGAATAGTTTTACCAGATAAAAAATATTTATTTTTATAGAATAAGAATATTATGATCGTTTGTGTGAGTGTATTGAGATTATTTTTTGATATGTTATTTTTAGATAAAATCTCATTTTGCTGTCCTAAGATGAGAATATTAGTATAATGACAGAATAGTTACATATAATTTTGAATAGCATATATATTTTGAAAGAATAATATTAAAAAATATATCATTACCTAAAAAAAAGGCAATATCTGAGGGTTTTATAATATCATTTTGTAGATTACCTTTAATATGTAGATTTAATAATCTCGTTTATCCAACCATTACTCTCCCCATCATCCATGGATGTATTGAACAGTGATAGCTAAATGTTCCTGGTGAATCAAAGGTATTATCCCATGTCATTTCAGGTGGAATGGGACCAGAATCAAATGCAGGTGAGCCTGTTCCGTCAGCCGTTACTGTGTGTTGTGTTGTATCCTCGTTTGTCCATACAACTGTACTGCCTGGGGAGACTTCAATTGCGGCTGGAGAAAAAGGTTCAAAATTTCCTTCATCTGCTGCCCCCAAAGTAATCGTTACAGAATTGGACATTTGAGAATATGCCATTGTTGGATTGGATAAAATTCCAATTGTTAACAGGCTAGTCATTATGAGACTCATAGTTAAGATCTTTTGATTATTCATACATCTTTCTGTTTATTTTACATATAAAAATTTTAGTATAGTGTCTTTTAGTAAACTGATTATAGAAAATAATTAGAGCATTATAAAATAGAGATTAATTATCCTTGAATATTATATAAAACTATACCATTACTAAATAATACCTTAAAATAATTACATCAAGAGAATTATAGTCTCAATCAGATACAATATTAAATTTTATTAAGTTCTAAAAGAAGAGTATTATCAAGAGTGAGTTTTGTATGTATTAATGTTAGTTTAATTTTAAAACTAAAATAATGTCTTATTTAATAGATACTTTATATTTTGATTTTTAAATATGTGATTTAAAAAATATAATAAATAAAAGCGATCTTTTCAATTAACAAGAAAATAGAATTAGTAGATATTATTTTTATAATATTAATGGATTAATTTAGTAAAGCCAACGCCCGCTTTAATTTCACAATTTCAGTATGAATTGCCGAGATATCATTAAGATCTATCGTTTGTCTTGATAAATTTTCACAGGCCTTTATTTGGGCAAAGAGTAATTGTTGTTTATCAATACATAAATTATGATAAAGTTCAACAATGGAGTAGATGATATTAGTTTTTCTATGATATTTTGATGTTCTAGCTTCTATTTTCAAAGGATCTTCTGCTTCTAAGATATTCATTTTTTGTAATCACTAAAGATAATAATATTAATGGAGATATTTTATTTTTAGGTCAATAGACTATTTAGATGATAGAAAAAAACAATTATGTCTTTAGTTAATATTTAGAAATTAAGGATATATAGTAAGGTAAAATCGATTCTTCAGTTTCTTATTACACTGATGATTATTTTAGATTCATTGATAAAGGCTTTTTAAAACTTTTTACCTCTAATGATATATTATTAATTTATTATTAATTAAATTCTCATGGCAAAATATACCTGATTCTCTCAGTCTCTTCTATCCAAACTATTAACCGCAAAATTTTATTTTTTAACTTTACTAAATAATATTTATGAACAGTTTTATTTTTTATATTTACTTTATCTTATCTTCTCTAAATTATAGGCTCTGTTAACCTAAGCAGAAACAGCCATAGCTAAGAACATTCCATTTATCATATGAATAAAAATCATATTTGAAAGAACTAGAACACCTAATTATATTGTCATGTATTCTCTTTATCTATACTTTCTTGGTTTGAGTATTCGTAATACATCTAAAGCATTAGTAATATTTAGAAATGAAAAGCGAAGTCATGTTTCTGTTTGGAATTGGATACAAAGATTTGGTTCTTGTCAGATCTACAAAAGAAAAAGAGTAACTGCTTTTATTATAGATGAGACTGTGATCCAAATAGGAGATCATCATTTTTGGTTATGGATATGTATAGAACCAGTTCAAAGATCTGTGCTTGGAATCTATATCTCTGAAGATAGAAACATGCTTGTAGCAGAGAATTTTATCAGATCTCTGGTATCCAGATATGGAAAACATACCATCTATACAGATGGTGGTACCTGGTATGATCAAGCCTGTGACGTAATTGGATTAAAACACTATTTACATTCTTCAATAGAGAAAAGTTTGATGGAAAGAGTAAACCAGTTTTTGAAAGACAGAATAGAAAGTTTTGATGATTACTATCCATGTAGACAAGAGGAATGTAATTTATTTCATGTTAATAACGAGATACAATTCTTTATTTCTATGTACAATGATACTATAGCAAACAATAATCATTTTGAGTTAGAAAAGGAGGTGAGTATTATCTTAAATTAACAGAGCCAAATTATATCTTTTTAAAACACCTTTTTTAAAATACCAGGTAAAATTATAAAATTCTCATAAATTCATTGAAGAATATTTCTGATTTACAAAAGTCTTGGAATCAGTTGTGATAATCAACTGTATCAGTATATATTTTATGTATATAAAAAAAGCAGAGTATAATATTCACATTTTTAATGATTATAAAATTGGAGTAAGTAGAAAAGGAACCGATAATTTTTCTACTCTCCGGATTTTGTCAGTATATTCAAGTTGGCGACCGTATATATTATCAGAACGACCAGTTTATTTTAATTTATAATATAAAATATTTAATGCTATATGGATCTAATTAGTTTTATTGAAATTTGATCTTGTATTTAATTTCAAAAAAATGTCCATAAAATTGACCTGAAAGGGTGATGATGTATTATAGTAATTTAAATTTTTTTCTGGTTCAGATATAATAAAATTTAATGCATTCCACAAACAATTGGTCTATTATTATAATTATCTAAATAATTTATTTATATATAGACAAATAGGATCTATATTTCTGAATAATCATATATATTATCTAAGTTAACTAATTGGATATTTTTTTAATACTTCGATATCTCTACAATAATACATAATTAGGATGACATATCTTTCAACTAAAGAGTTTAGGTTTATCAATACTTCAAAAAAATGTTGTGTCGGATTTATTGATCTGGTAAATTCAACAGCGGATGCACTATCAATTATTGACGAGGTAAAATTAGAAGCTTATTCGTTATTTATTAATAATACGACTAAAATAATAAAAAAATACGATGGAATAGTGAAAAATATCGGAGATTGCTTGTTATTTTATTTTCCTAAGACAGATTACAAAAGGAAGATAAATGAATTGAATAAAGTTTTAGAATGCTTTATTGACATTCTGCAGAGAAGAAACAGACTAAATGACGATCTGATTGAAGAAAACCTTCCTCCTTTCAATTATAGGATAACCATCGATTACGGTCCTTTATATTTTGCCTTAACTGGCGTAGTGAATCAAATAGACATATTTGGTTCGATAATAAATATATGTTCTAAATTAAAATCCTTGTCTATGCCTAACACGGTAAATATAGGAGAAAATCTTTATCTTCGATTTTTATCATTTCCTGTATTTGCTCATATTTACAAATTTTCTTATAGCGGTGAATACACAATTACAGACAAAAATAATTATGAATTTACACTGTTACTAAAACTAATGAAAAGTCAAACTTGAAAAATAGCCGTTCATATTTCTTTCAGTTTAATCATCATTTTTACACTAACAATATTTTAGATCATAAAACAAAATCTAAGAAACAGAAAGAACATATAGCTTTTTCATTACGCAATAACAATAAAAAGATAAACCCTGCAAGAATAATAATAATTGATGACGATAAAGACATCGCATTAACTTTCAAAGCTATGATTCAGAAACTTAATGATAAATATCAGATAACCACTTTCTCAGATTATTTGACAGCACTAAAATATTTAAAAGCAAACATAAATTCTTTTAACAATAATAGCAAGGAGAATCTTGAGAACTTATTGGTTATTCTTGATATCCGAATGAACAATATCAATGGAATACAACTTTATAAACAAATAAAATGTTTGGACTCCTCAATAAAAATATTACTTGTTACCAAAATTGATATAATATATGAAATGAAATCTATGATTCCTGGATTAACAAACGATCAAATCAAGAAAAAACCACTTGACGAAAAGACACTACAAAATACAGTTAATAAACTGTTAAATTAAATATTTCACTTAAAATAGTTAATGAAAAATTCCATATAACATAGCCACTGAGTAATAAAACAATAATATGATTCTAATAGTATATCTAACGTTCTTAATCTATCAATATCTATAATAATTTTTAAAAAAATCTAGAAAATACTTTCGATTAAAAAATCTGCTCTTTTCAGTTATTATTCGACTAAATCATCCGAAGAAAAATTCAGCCATTTTGGATAACCAAATGAATGTGATCTATCAAGTTTTAAGGTAAAATCTTTTAATATGAATCCAACTGTTGTACGAAAGATTAATTCCTGATTTTTCTCTCCAAAACCTTCAAATCCTAAAGACCACCATGTCTGTTCATTTTCAGTAATTTTAGTTAATTCACATTGCAACCCTTCATCTATCCTTAGATTATTAGAAGTGATGGATCTACATGTATTATTTTTAATAGCATATCTTCTTAAATTTCTCGATTTTTTTACCTTTACTATGTGAATATCATTTAAAAAAGATAACTTTACTTTATCATTATTATTAATGACTACGTTATCCTCCATTAGGACCCAAGAATACTTTATCCACTTTTCCAAATTACCGTAGATTGATTTCTCTTTGAGTTCAAAATTAGGTATGATTTGTTTTCTCAACTTTATTTCAATTGAATATAGTAATTTGTTTCTATTTTTATAGTTAGAAGGCCTAAGCTTAATCCCTATATTGTCACAATTAGGTAGAAAAAAATATTGATCTTCTCGTATTTTTTCTTGCACAAATTTATCATCAATACATTTAAACCATTCCAGGGCCATCTTATATTTAGATAAATTATTATCAAACCATCGAATCTCCCATGGCATGATTAAAGTATTGTCTGATTATATAAAAACAGTTTAATTAATAGGCCGATTTGCTGATTTTATTGTACTAGTGTAATATTTGCTTATGGTTCAGAAAATTTTATTTTGATTATGACGACAATCTTGTTGAAAATGATTTTCTTTATAAATGAGATTGCAGAAAAATCTAATTCAGTTTATCTAGTCATATATAGTCTGACATGTCTCAGGTTGATGACATATACGATTACATAAAACTCATTTGGCAGAAAGATTAAACCATTGTATGATATATATGAATCCAAGAACCCAAATATTGACTCAGAGATCAATATAGAACTATTAGAAAAATATTAGTAACTATAATTAACGACAACAATCTATAATGAATTAAACAATAGCCTTTACAAGTCATTTTCGGAGTATTCTTTTTTGTATTTCGAATACTCCGAAATTAAGTTTTTAGATCTTAAATGATATATTCATTAAATTATGATAATATTTTTTAACCTATAGCTCTGCTAAAAGCCTCATAAATGTAATATATCATTCCCAAAAATACTATTGAGATAATCTATTGTAGTTAATACTTTTGAATTAGAACTTTCAAAATAAACATAAGAAGATTCAATATTAATAAATGATCAAAAGATATGGTCAATTTTAAAATCCTGTTAACAATTATATTAATTATCATATTCTTTGAGCTCAAATTAAATTTTTCTAAACTAGATCCAGATCCAGTCTAGATCAATCAAGCAGTATTTTTTAAAATTTATAAGCAAAATTTTTAAAATCATTCTTGAGAAAAAAATTAATAGTAACAAAATGTAAAACTTAAGTATCTGATATCAGAAAATATTTAATATACTTTAAGATTTTAATTTAATTTAGGCTCTAAAATGATTGAGACAATAACTTGTTTCATATAAAAAATCAAACAATCCCAGTAAAACAATAAATACATGTAAGATGATTGTTTCACTTAAAAGACATAATGATAGCTGAGGGTAATTGGTTATAGAATGGGACTATTTAATCGTTGAAATGTTTTTACTCGCTGGAATAATCTGGTTTACTGTATATATAGAACACTGGGCCTATAGAAGAAGCCAATTACAAGACGACAAGAAAACTAGGAATAACATATTCATATTTATAAAAGACGATCTCGAACATAGATTGCACTTTATAGAAGAATCTTTACAATACAAAGATTACAAGCCTTTTTTTACAGATATGTGGGATTCGATAATACTTTCAGGAAAACAATCCCTCCTTTCATTTGAACTATTTCAAAGTGTTCAGAGAACATATTCTTGGATGAAATATTATAACAGTGAATTAGAAGCAAATAAAAATAATTCTCAAGAAGAGAAAATACTAATAGAATTGCTAGCAGATGTGCAAAAATCCATTAATAGATCTCTTGAACAATTAAACAAAGAAAAAAACTAAAAATATGAAAAATTAAGAATTCAAAAATATAATTATTATTTTTCATTTATACTTAAACAACTAGGAGAAATTAGATCGGAATATCTTTCACAAAGATTAACAGCCCGATATGTTGTATCATAAACTAAACTATCATAGATCGCAACTATTGCAAAATAAGAAATTATTGCCGAAATGAAAGCCATTACTACTAGGTCAAAATAATTCTTTGTCTTTTGTTTTCTAATATACATCGTGTTTTACGTTAGTCTATAATTTGTACTTAACTTTTTTCTATATGTTTTGACTAGTAGAAAAGTTAACTCTGTATGAGATTTAAATCTATATATTTTTATATAGAAGGTATTAGTTTTAAATTCATAATAATGATTTAATTGTCACAATTTTTCTTGGTTTAGTATTGTTTACTAATAGTCGTTTGATTAATGGAAAATATGTTTTTTAGTTCATGTTTGTGGAATATAGACGTGATTATATTCTCTAACATTAGTTCTTACAGTTCCTTTCTATCAATTTTTAAAACGTATTCAAATACCATATTTTACAGAATTTACAAGCATACTTTTGTATGATTTTATAGTTTATATAAAAATTTATTCAAAATGACCATTTAAATCATAATTTTTTATCCCTTTCAAAATTACTGATTTTGCTTTTTCTTTGTTACCTATTTCATTTATTTTTACGAACTTGTTTTCTTCGAAATCTTTATGATGTTCGATAAAGTGTATTAATTTCTTGAAAATTGGAAGATTTAGTCCTTGGTCAAAATCCTCAAATATTAATTCACTTGGTATTGTTTGATAACTTTTCGACGAAGGTTTTACAATTATCTTAGAATCTATTCCATCTTGGTCTTTAGTGAATATTACGCCTATAGGAATGCAGTTTATAACACTTTTTGGATAGAAAGTATCGGCTCCGATTACAAAGACATCAAGGCTGTCTTTGTTCAATTTATCAATCTCAGAGTTTTCAATAGTTCGAGGAATGAAGCCATAATTCAAAGGATAAACCATTTCAACTGACAGTATCCTGTCTACATACAAAAATCCATTAGTAGAATTCAATTCGTATTTTATGTTGCTGCCTTTGGGTATTTCAATAACGACATTAATATCTTCGGGAGGATTGTTTCCAGAAGAGATAACATTTGGAAACATCATTTTTTTAATACAATAGTAATACTATGATACAAGATAAAAATTATTCCTTAGGTGTCGGTAAGAGAATTTAGATTGATGTTTAATCTAATCCATACAATATTGGAGAATTCTATTTTACCAAAAAAGAGAGATCACTAGTTCTAGGAATTAAAGAATTCATTTATAGGCTATAAATTTTAAAAGATCAAATATACATTAAAATCTTTATTCACTCTGTTTTATTTGGAAATCTTTTTTTATAAAAATCTAAGTCAGTAACATGAGGAATTCTAGGTACGGTTATTGCAAAAACTACTAGAATCATTGCTATTAAATAAAAACCATAACCGATAACCATGCCTATTGAAGCAGCAAACCAAATGGTGGCCGCTGTTGTAACATTCTTTATTTTTGTATCTTCAGTTCCTCGATCACCTCCTCGAATAAAAATAATTCCTGCTCCTAAAAATCCTATACCTGTAACTACTGATGCGGCGATACGAGAGGTAGAATTAGGATCGACAATATTTGAAAGAAGAGTGAATATCATTGCACCTGCTACAACTAATGTAATGGTTCCTATACCAGTAGGTTTATGTTTTATTTCTCGTTCAATCCCAATTAGGAATCCTGCAAATAGAGAAAGTCCTAACCCAATAAGAAATTTTAATTCGTTTTCACTAACGAATTCTAGAACCATTATTATAATTTTCTATATATTGAATAATATTAAATTGTTCGTGAATTACAAAATATCTTGACTTTTAAACTTAAAATATCATCCTATAATTTCTATTATAAATGAGGAGATTTTATCTTTTAGGTGGATGATATGTTTTGATTGAATCTCTTATTTTTCCAACCTTATTAACATATATGATTATTTATAATAAAATTAATCATAGTATAAACACTGCTGCACTCAGAACTGTAGTCCACAAACCATCCTTATTGCCTTCAGCTGACTGAGTATAATTTTGGGTCTTGTAAATTTTCCCTGATAATCTCCATTGCTCCAGTTTATCATCCCATTTTAAAGAAGGATCGTTTGGCAAACCCATAGTTGTAGCCAACATTTCCATCGCCATATCTTCAGCATAATCACCTGCCTTTTGACCTGTTTCTCCGGTAGAATGGTGTTCTGATAAGTACCCATATTTTTCATCTTCAGAAGGATTGGCTAGTCCAATTGAGGCAGCAATTAGCCTATTAGGTTCCTGGGTAGATGACCTAGCCATTACTGCGAACGTAATTTGTCCGGGTAAAAGATATTTTCTGCCTTCAGAAATACTTAATATTTTACATTTTGGAGGTTTGATACTAGAAACAGTTACTATATTAAGATCTGATATTCTTGCATCTCTCAAGGCAAGCTCGAAACTAGTTAAATAATCTTTATGAATTCCCTTACCTTTAGTGAAGAACATACCCTTTGGCATGTACTGTAATGGATTTGAAAATTCCTCGTTTGAATTGGATGCTTGTCTGTTTTTTGCCATTTTTTGTATTGTTGGAAATAAGTTATATTAATCATTTTTGATATTTATTCAAATTTTAAAATTCAACGTCTAATAAGAAATATTTTCATTTTCATTTTTACCATTAAGAATTTAATTTATAATAAATAGATAATTTGTTTTAATCAAAAAAAAATGCAGAGTATTCTACAACCATAAATTTATTCGCATGTTAAAAAAATATAAAAAAAACCAGATTGCTACGTTGTTGACTTGGATGACCTTTAAAATAATGATTTTTTTTATTTAATTAACAAAATTTTTTAAACTGATAGCAAACAACAAACAAAAGAATCGCAGGTTCTTTATAAATATAACAGAAAAATGATACAAACAAACTAATTGTTATACAATCTGATTGATACAAAGAAGCCAAATGTTATACAATATGAGTAGATACAAACAAAATCAGTTTAAATAAATATTTAGCTAAAATCACTATTTATCTCCATTGTAATAATTTTATCTCAGAAAAGTAAGTCAATGTTATAAGGACAAAAGCCCCTTATCTTTTTTTGATATCTATAAAACTCTTGGGATATTCATATAAGTAGCTAAAAACCCAGCTGAATTTTTTCTTTATGCGATGAATAAAATTAAATTTGAACTAAATAGAACATCAACCTATATTATGATGGATTCTCTTTATCTATCATTTATTGGTTTAACTTTAATTAATCCATCTAATCATTGATTATCTTAGATGAGAATAGAAGGTCTGTTTTTTTTCTTGGAAAGGATTCACAGGTTTCTATCTGGTCAGATATACAAAAGAAAATTATAGACAGCATCATTAAAGATGAAATCGCTATTTAAATAAGAATGCTCCTTTTTTATAGGTCTGTATTATACCATTGTAGTTCTTTCCTGGGAATTTAGATTTTAGAAGAGGAAAATTTTATTTTTGGGAAAATTTAAGTAACTGGCTCAAAGGTATTGAATACCTGTCATGTAAACAGATGATTGTACATGGTATAATAAGGAAATGTATAACATGATTGCCTTAAAGAATTAGCTAGAGCACATATACAAAAAAGGAATACTGACAAAAGTTAATCAATATTTCAAAAACATTAAGGTTTTATGATTTTGTCATATCGATAAAAAAGATAAATGGAATATATTCTATTGAAAATGAGGGATACAATCCTTGTTTCTATCGGTATATTGATAATGTAACACTTCATAACTCTGCTTACATTTTATGGGAATATTATAAACAGGGTAATTTCTTAATCAAACTTGTGCAAAGTTGTATAAATTAATAGATGTTTTTGATAAGTAAATATGGATAAAAATATTACAAAAATAAATATAAAAATTAAAAATATTGTATATTTAACTTAATTTTTTATAATATCGCTTATTAAATAAGACAATATTGATGGCTTTATTGTTGGACTAATTTGATTTTAGAGCTCCTGTTTGTAATGATTATTTTTTATGTTCATATTAATAACTTCTCAAGAATCAAGTTGAGTAGTAAGGAATGGTATATATGTTATTTTATGATATTACTAAAAAGTATATCTAGATTAGTATTTTGATGAAATTTATTAACAAATTTTTGATACAGATCTTTCCTATTTTCACTTTCTGTCTTTATAATGGATTTAGTTTCGGGGAATTTTTCTAATTTTTCGAAGAAAGATAATAATGCATCACAATCATGTATTTGACCTAACAAGTCTTGAATATCTTCTAATTTTATAATTATTTTATCGAGATCCTTGTAGTCATTATCATTATTATTGGGATTATCTTCATTCTTATCAGGAAGTTCCAATTTCAATTCCAAGAGATATCTTAATTTCTTGCAGTCTTTTCTTAATGTGTGTAGTTCTTCTACTTTACTGTTGTCATTGATCACTATTGGTAAATTTTTTTGAATTTTTCTTGTAAATTTTTTTGTAACTTTTTTGAATCTACTGTTTATTTTTGTGGAATTTTTTTTGTTATTATCCTTGATTTGTGGATATTCTAGATTTTTTAATTGTTCTGCAACCATAGTGGCGTATAGTAGTTTGGATTTCCTAAGATTTTGAATTTCTGAGACAATATCATTATTTTTACTTTTGTATTCACTGTTAGAAATATGTGAGTTCGGAGTATTTTTAGACTTTTTATTTCCATTATCTGTTTTTTTAAAAGATTCGATTTTTTGTAAATATATATCATAATCCCGTATTTGACTATTGATTTTAAAGAAAGCTTTACTCTGATGTATAAATTCTTTAAAATTTTTCTTGCTTCTATACTCTTCTGGTAAAGTCACATAAGCAGATTCTGCTCTCCTTATTGACTTTCTGATGTCATGAATATTTTTTTCGTCTGGATTTTTTATATAAAGATTTAAAATATTATTTACTTTGAAAAAATTTTTGTTTATTCTATCAATCATTTGATCAGAAAAATTTTTACCCATATTTTTCCTCCTTAATCCTAGAGTCTAAAAAGATCAATATCTATTTTTATAATTCGTGGTAAATAAAATTTTTTTTATTATATCATATAAAACTAGTTAAGAACTCTGGTCGGATGTAATCCCACAACGTACTTTTTAGTTATCAATTATTCCCTCTTCTAATTCTCTAGCAACAACGAGATCAATTAGTTTAGATTTGGTGTTAAAAGAAAATTGTTTCCAAGAATCTAGAGATAATTCAATATGTGCTAACGAACAGGTTTTCATGATACGACTCTCACCTAGGATTCTTGCTATCACCTCTTCCAAGATAGGATTATGACCTACAAGTAACACTTTGTTGTTCTTGTCAGGAATCTCATTAATCACTTTTTTATAATTTTCTGGAATAGCACTATATAGCATTTCGGATTCCAACATCTTTTTTTCATATCCAGAGGTCTTAGCGATTATATTTGCAGTTTTATTAGCTCGTTTAGCTGTAGAACTAATAATAAGATCAGGAACCAATCTTTCTCTTTTTAGATACTTTCCCATTGTAATGGCATTCTGTTTACCTCGTTTATTAAGTGGTCTTTCATGATCCTGAACTTCAGGATCATCCCAACTAGATTTTGCATGACGTAAAAGCATTAATTCTTTAGTCATTATGATGTATTGTGTATTATTGCTTTAGTCTCATAAACTTTTACATGAGGTCATTTTTATCTGTTCTTAAAAATTAAAGAATATGTATTAATTTTTTGATATAATTAAGTTTTAGAGAAGATTAAACATTATTAAAATATCATTTAATCAAATAATTAAATATAAAAAAATGGATATTCCATTGTCCTATCCTCATACGTGTTTAGAATTATGACATCTTGAAATTAGGTTTAATGTTTCAAATGGAGGACATAGGGAATTATTATGGTTTGTTTGAATATATAAGAATGTATCGTTTAAACTTGAGAATTGACAAGACATGTAAAGAAATTATGTTATAAATAATAATAATAAATTATCGAGATATTGTATATTTACTAGCTCAGAAGGTTAACAATTACATTAAGAGTGACTGAAAAAAGGATTGAAAGAGTATCTCAATGTTTGTGTTAGTTCAAGATAATGTAGATCTTTAATTATCACTAGAAGCCATATTGATATTGAAAAGTAGTAGATAGGAAAAGTAGATCGGGGAAACTATTTTGCTCTTTATAAATGAGGACATAAACTAATATAATAATTGAATTTCTAGTCAAGATATTTGGTTGAAGGAACAGGTCTTTAATTGATCATTTTTAGAATTCTCGGAGTCAATAACCATCTTAACTCTCCTATAATTGAAGGGGTAAATGAGTGAACAACGAGCTTGGCTAGTCCTGATTTTCTTAATAGATTATGATTAAGGTCACTATTTCCTGAATTTAAATATATGATATCAGTTATCATTCTAGTAAGATATGGTTCATGGCCTACAACTATTACAGAAGATTTAAAGGTATAGTTCGATAATATTTTGTAAAATTCAATCCTGTTTCTTTCAGGAAGTAGATGATCGGAGGTTAGTAAAATATTTTTCTTTGTTGTATTTCTGTTATTTTTTTTTCTTACTTGGTTGTGTATTATTTTTGCACTTTCATAGCAATAAGGCAATGGACTAGTAAATACAACGGGATTATCTAATTTTGATTTCAATATTGTCTTAGCTACTATCTCGATCTCGGCTATACTTTGTTGAGTTAAGGAAGTTTTATATTTAGAATTTGGATCAGGTATTCTATGGTCCCCATGCCTAGCTAAATATAAATCCATCCTAACCATTGTTACTTGATACGCTTTTTAACTTTGTTGTCTGTTTTCTTCGAATTTTTTTGTTGTTCTCCTCTCTTTAGTTCTTTGTTCTTTCTCTTCTCCTCTTTCTTTAGTTCTTTGTTCTTTCTCTTCTCCTCTTTCTTTAGTTCTTTGTTCTTTCTCTTCTCCTCTTTCTTTAGTTCTTTGTTCTTTCTCTTCTCCTCTTTGACCTTGTTTTTTTGTTTAGGTTGATTCATTGTAGTTATCACACTATTAACCGCTTTTAGCTGAGATTGCATATCGGATAACCTGGATTTAACATGTTTTATCAAATCAGAATCTCTACCATTTGTATTATTATTTTGAGTGGATTTCAAAATATCTCGAAGATCATTTCTTACCCCTGATAATGTTTTTTCTATCTTTGAATAATTAGATGTACCTTCCTCTAATATTTTCAAAATTTGTCTCTGTGTATTTGTATTATTTGTTAAATGACTTATGACATTTTTTAAATCTGTATCGTTCCCTTCGTATGTGTATGGTTTTTTGACGTCTTGAATCACCTGACTCGAATTTTTTACCTCTGACATTAAATAAATTAAAGAAATCTAGTATATATTCTTTATATGACTATATAGAGGTATGTAGTTAGTAGATTATTCTATAAATAGTAAACTAAATCATTTAATGACTATAAAAAAATAGTAAAATATCATAATCTAAGAAAACGTATATAGATATATTATTAATAGAAATAGCGTAATATTTAGTTAGTTGATAAATATACATGTCTATTTTTTTAGAAGTTCTACAGGATATACTCTAAATACAGTTATTCGTGCATTAATTTGAAATAAAGAAAAGCTAAAAAATATATACGACAAAAAATTTAAAGTGGACAAGGTACAATACCCAAAATTAAGAACAATTCTGACAATGTTTAATTTTTATTATTGTTAAATTTTTTTCCAACTAATGTTAACAAAATTTAACATCTGTAGAGACTAAATACTTAAAGCAAATTCTTATAGTAATATGGATTTTACAGGAAACAGGTTTTAAAATGATATCGATTAATGTGTATTTATTATGGTAATGAAAAGAACATTCAAAGAATGGTGGAATAATCTTCCAGAATCTTTGAAAGAAAAATCTCAAATCATAGAAAATATGGAAATAGATAAACACAATAAATCTATTAAAAAGATTAACTATATTCTTATCGAACTTACTTCGAATATAAACTGTACAAATAACTATATTAATAATTTTAGCATGCCAACATTAGATGAATTTAAACATTGGTTTGACAGTGGTCAATTATTTGAATAAATTGTATCTAATTATTAGATTAAAATAACAATCACTAAAGTTGTATCTTTGATGAAATTTATGTAACAAAGATCGTACTATCTATAATATTATATGATATTTCGAGTTATAAAACATTAATAAACAATGTTATATAGCAATTTTACTGAAATAATTATCATTAGTATCTTACAGTTCTATCATTTTTTTTATACTTATTTAGTGACTATGTAGACTATTTATTCAATAATAGGATATCATAATTATTAAGAGGTCCAGATAATCTATGATCCAGGATTTTTTATGATAGTGGATAGTATTATAATATAATAAGTGATTTAAATGGAGTTATTAAACAAAAAAAATATTGTGTCCATGATATTTATAATTATTTTGAGTGTCACTTTTTTATCTCCAGAAATATATTTTTCTTATGGTCAAGATAAAAATGACTTATTAAATACCATACAAAAAGAAACTAAATTTTACACAAACGATGGACAATACATAGATGATTTTAATTTTGCAGCTGCTGGTGATTGGGGATGTAATCAAGATGCAAGAGATACTGCGGTCAATATGATAGAAACAGATCCTGAATTAGTGGTAGGTTTAGGAGATTATTCTTATGAAAAAAACATGAAATGTTGGCAGACAGTAACTGAAGGAATTGATCCTCAAAAACTACAAGTAGCATTTGGCAATCACGAATTTGAGAGCAGAGCATTATTGAAACAATATATGGATTATACTGATCTCGAAAAACAATTCTATTCATTTAACTATAATAATGTCCATTTTATATCAATGTCTACTGAAACTGCCTATGAGGAAGGATCAGAACAATATGAATTTATCAATCAAGATTTACAGATGGTAAACCAGGACCCATCCATCAATTGGATTGTTGTATACTATCATCAGCCGATGTATACTGCAGAAACAAAGCATGAAGGATTAGAAAGTTTTAGGGATGTTTATCATGCTACTTTTGAAAAATATAATGTTGATCTAGTATTACAAGGTCATGTACATAATTATCAAAGAACTCATCCGTTGATCTATAACGAAGAAAATCCCTCAAATCCTGCGATAATACAATCTGCTATACTAGATGAAGGAAAAAGGGAAAATAATCGAAATCTATATGTTAATCCACACGGAACAATATTTGCTATAGTAGGAACAGGTGGAAAGGAATTTCATCAGTTGGGTGATCAAGAATATTTTAATGCAAAACAATTTAAAGAACATGGATTTTTAGAGGTAAAAATAACCAACAATGGAAACAGCCTAGTAGGAAAATTTCATTCTAATATTGATAATAGTATAAAAGACGAATTTATAATAGAGAAGAACAAACTTGTTAAGAATGCTTCCTTACCCTCAAACTGATTTGGATAATGTTTAAAATTTACAAATAATTATTCTAGATATTTAAGCGATTTTTCTCTATTGAGTGAAAAAAACTTTCAAATATTAGTTTTTCTACGTGATCGACACCACTTTATAATATTTTATCTATCCTATTAAAAAAAATTCTTTTGTATGTGTTTTAAAAGTAATTTTATTCTACCTATAAGAAGGATGAGATATAAGATATATTTATTATTTGTAAATTTGGAGATTGAATGAAATTTAGAGAACTATTATTTAGTCTTCAATTATGATATGATTTCAACGCGTGTCTTATAAAATAAAGATCGCTCAGAATATTTTAAACTTTTATATTTTTTCTGTTTATTTGCTGGTTTTTCAGAAAAAGTTTTTTTCAATTATTTCTTAGATTATTGTTGAGATAAGAGATAAAATATAAAATAGAACGATAATCCAAATTGAAATCCAGATAAAGAATTTCATTAGGATATAATTAGCTACATGAACTGGCAATATTGAACAGATTAAATCACGATAGATCTAAATAGAATACATTATATAAACACTTAAACTTTAATATTTTCCAAAGAATGGTAAAAATATGTATTGTTTCATATTATACTAGTCTTAGATTAGTGTGTTATTCATACAATATACATTCAAATTTGTATATGTTAAATTAATAGTTAAATAAAATATCTCTAATAATAGGTGACAGAGTAAGGGAGGAATATAGATCAAAATAGTTATAGATGTTTTCTAATGTCAATCATAATAAACAACCGAGGTTTAGTATTACATAAGGACGTATAAGCTTCCAAAACCTTAGACTCGGAGAATGTAGAAATACTGCGGCATCTCTTTTCTACGTCTCCGATTATTGTGTGTTTATTATTAAATGTATTAGTTATTACGGAATTCTATCCCCGTCAAATTTATTTCATTTCCTTAATTCTAATCTTAATTGAAAAGGATATTTGTCCCACTTAATTATAAATTATAATTGTTATTTACTATTGTATCGATGTACATAGAAATAAAGAATTGTATCCAGTTTTAATCATAAAATGGATTATCTTCCTTTTTAAACAGGAATAATCGTATCAAAACTTTCCAGTTTTTCAAAAACTGGTTAACCGGTTTTATTATACTTTTTGGAATATGGAGTAAAATATGTTTTAAATCAATTACCTTACACACGTCTAAATAGTTCATAGATACAAAAATATAAAGAGTATGAACAAATACTTATACATCTCATAAAATTCTCTTATCTAAACATGTATCTGCGAAATCTGGATTTCTGGTACGGATCTACTTACTGGTTCAATACAGATCCATAATCAAAAAGGATCATTACCTATATGAAGGGTAGTTAAATCTATTGAGAATGCTGTTACTATTATTATCTGGAAAACCCTAAATGATCTGAATCCTTGTATCTAGTTCCAAACTACAACATTACTTGTAAAAGTTCCTTAAACGAACCCAATACTTTGGAGATATTCCATAAACGAAGGTTAAGAAATTACAATACAAGGAATACATCACCTCATATGTTGACCTTTTGTTTTTTTTAAATAATCTAATCACAATAGATTAGAAATAGAACATCCATAGCTTGACGTCTTTCATAAACTAAACAGAGCTGTTTTTATTATTTGAACATTCATGTTATGGTTGGTTTATCCAGTATTATTTGGCTGTTTTCAGTAGTTGAAAAGAAATAATAAGAAATTAGTATTATCAGAGATTTCTTTTAGATTCTAAATTATAACCTCATTCGCTACTCATTATTTCTATCATCCCTAAATTGAATTGTTTGATTTCTTCAGTATGTTTTCCTGAATTATGAATCCACTACTCTCATTCATTATTAAATTCCTTTTCACAGTAATAGCACAATAGTGATGATCTTTTAATATCTAGATAATTATCAGTATGACTATTTTGATTCATATCTACCCTAGATATAACAAAGGCAATAATTAATCTTTGTAGGTTTAGATCCTTTACGATTTTACCAAGCTTGACAAAAATCTATTATTTTAAATTAACTCGAATTTTTTTATTACATATTAGAAGAACAAGTCTCTCGTTTCCTATAGATCCTGGACACTATTAATTAGGTAAATTTATGGATGAGTATCCAAATCTCGAGAGACAATAGAACATCAAATAGGTTATGTAAAATACAATTAATTTATTTTAGTTTTTTTATAAACATTATCTTCTTATTTTTCTCATTAAACAACAATAATGTTATATTAAATTTTATAAAATTTTTATTCAGTTTATGGATATTTTCTATTAAACCTTTGGGCTTTAGTAAAAGAGATTGTCAATGTCTTAATAATCAGATTTTAGATTAAAACTAAGTTATACAATCATTATTTCATAATCTAAATTCTAAAGTAATAAATAAGATTAAAGAACTCTGAAATTATAAAATTCACCGACGATTGGAATCAATTAGATCGGGTATATTCTTCTTCTGAAGAGATCAATGTCAAAGTGTTATTGTCTATGTCTTTAATTCGAGCCAATATTCCCCCCCATTCCTGCTTTTTAGGTTCAGTGATATTTACTCCTTTTTCTTTTAATAGTTTATATGTGTAAGAGATATCATTCGTATAAAACCAAAGATTTGTCATAATGCCTATTTCTTGTCTTGGATAATCTATATCTCCATTTATTATCATATCATGATTTGGTTCCATCAAGCTAATTGTGGTACTAGAATTTTTAGGAGCTAGTTCAACCCAGTTTGAATTTTTATAAGGATATTTTCCTTTTATTTCAAATCCTAATTTGTTACTATAAAAATCAATAGCCTTCTCTTGATTCTTAACAAATATTACTACTCCTCCGATGTTCTCAATCATATCCAATTATCAAAATTTATGATTATAATTATTACCTATATTTTCTAATTTATTCCTGTATCTTCTATCATCAACACAATATTTTATATAGTTTAAGTTCTTCCACGATTTTATTCAACATATATATACAAAAGAATCAAGATAGAAGAACTATTCTTTATGGTTATTAATATGCCTTTATTAATTTAGCCCACAATAGCTATATCTATAAACCTGCTATTTTTATTGAACAATCAAATTTGAAATAAATATAACATTTAACTTTATCCAATTTCAATATTATTTTAGAGGAAAAATAAGTAACGCTCGAAAAGATTGTCTATCAAATAGACAATCTTAAAAAAAGAATTCCTATCATTTTAAATCTATCATAGTATTCAATTATACCTCCTAAAGTTCAGAAAAATATTTTATAGAAATAGAATCAACCATAAAGAATAACCTGACATGAGAGATATAGACTTTAAAATATAATCTATGCCTCCCCCTATGTCTATTTTTGTTTATTTATTATCGATTATTTACTATTTATAATACATAAATATTGAAATAAAATATTTTTCAAGTTTTTCCAAGCCATATTATTTATTTATAAGTATGACTTCATTATCAGAAATGCTAGGAAATTTAATTTACGAAGGAAGAGGTAAAATCACAGTTACTAGAGTTGTGGATGTGGAAGAAAACAAGGTAGAACATTCGGCAGCAGGAAATGGAAGGCTTAAAGACACCGATACCGCTGAGATAGATACTTTTTGGGCTATTCCAGTAGGGAAAAACGTAGTCTATGGCGAAGGGCAAGGAATTTTATATCCCAAAATTGGAGGGATTGTGACTTTCAAAGGATATGGTATAGGAACAGCTAATGAGGGAGGAAAAACAAGTTTCAGAGGTACAAATTTCTATAAAACATCAAGTACAGAACTCTCATTTATAAATAACATGATAGGAGTATTTGAATTTGAAGTCGATGAATCTGGAAATACAGAATTAAAAGTTTGGGAATGGAAATAGTTCATCTATATTAATTTTTTTGGCTTGTTCATATAAATAACATATAATAATTTTAACTGAGTTGATTGTCCAAAAAAACACTTTATAGCAAAAATAAAAAATAAATGAATTTATATATATATTTAGATAATTTATTATAATTTGTAGTCAGTATTACGACAACAAAATAAAAGATCTTTTAATTTGTTAAATTATTGTCAAATTATTAGTTTATTTATACGTTCTTTCATGTTACTTGCGATAATTAGAGACAATAATGTTATCCACTTTTTTCTCTGCGGTTAGATATCTTAAACACACTCTACTTTTCCTGTTTGAAGAGCATTCTTGATATCATGGGATATTGTCAGGCTTTCTCTACAGAAACAGTATAGCAAATCCGGTGCTGTTAAGTTAACGAAAGAGCTTTAGCTGTGAATGTTCTATTTCTAATCGATGGTCATTAGATTATTTGAAAGAAACAGAACATCCACATGTATAGTAATGTATTCTTTGTATTTGTACTTTCTTGGTCTCAGTCTACGAAATACGTCTAAAGCATTGGAACTGTTCAAGGATCAAAAAAGAAGTTATGTTGCAATTTGGGAGTGGATTCAACGTTTTGGTTCATTGCAGATTTTTAAGAGAAAAAGAGTAACTGCTTTTATTATAGATGAAACAATTATTCAGATTGGTGATCAGCATTTTTGGTTATGGATTTGTATTGAACCAGTTCAGAGATCTGTGCTTGGAATCCATATATCCAAAGAGAGAAACATGTTTCTGTAGCAGAATTTTATCAGTTCTCTTGTATCCAAATATGGTAGACATACAATTTACACTGATGGAGGTGCTATAGTATCCAAGCATGTAACTTTACACCTAAAACATAGATTACATTCACCTTTGAGAAAAGTCTGATTGAAAGAGTGATGCAGTATTTTAAGGACAGAACAGAAGGTTTTGATGATTACTATCCAGTACTCAAGAATAATGGTATAAAATGTGATCTTCACCATGTATACAATTGGATGAAATTGTTTGTTTATCTATATAATTCAAAAGTTAGAAATATTATTTTTTCCAAAATTGGAGGTGAAATACCCTTAACTTAACAGCACCGCAAATCCCCTTGTATTTACTTTTTGATATGAAATCTTTTATAGAAATAGAAGGGAGAATGTAATTAATATTAAGGACTATAAAATAGAATTCTAATCTAGTATTAAGTATTTTTCAGGGAGAAAACATAGAATATTATATTATTAATAATTAATAATAGTATAATATATTATGTATATGAGTAATTGTAACAGATCTTAATAATATAAAGATTATGTTGTATAACTATTAGAATGTAAAAATATAATATAGTAACATATAAAAAAAAGTAATTTTTATTATGATTTTTTATTCTGAATTTAATTTTATTTCTATAAATGTTATGGGACTTTATCCTGTCACAGTATTCTGAATTTGATTCTCTTGCTATGTATCCACCATTAAATTAAGATATTTGCTAGACTTTTTTCAAAGTTAAGACTCTGACAAGCAATTTATTTTTGTCATATTTTCTGATGGCTTTTTCAAATCTCAATGTTTTGAATATTGCCACACTTTCTAAGAGTATCGTCCTAAAATCATTAACATGAACCAAATTGATAAAAATTTTATCTTTTTTAAAAGTTAAACAATATAGTTAAACGATATTCATTTGTTAGTGAGTATGAAAAGAAATGTTGGATCTGTCTTTTCTTCCTATTCGTCTAGTCAACATTTTGAAGGAATCTAATGCATCTATTTCTATTACTCCTGGTAAGTGCTGGATATTTTGAGTATAGTTATTCATAACATAAAGATCGTGTAATCTTATTTCGATTATGATCTCTTTCTCTTTCAGATCGTCTGATGCAGATCTGTTTATGATCTGGACTAAACTAGCCATTTGTTTTTCAAGCTTTTGATCTAGAGGATATTTTTCAGAATGGATTGAATCTTCAATCATTTTACAAAGTTCAGAAATTTGCACAAATAACTTTAAATAGATTAAGTTATTTTATCCTATGGATTATGGTTATAGTTATATTCTTAACTTTGAAATAATCTTATTTTAATGTGTTAATTTTAATAAAATCTGCAATAGAGATTGTGAGATATGCATAATAGCAAGTATTTCAAGATATAGTATTGTTAGGATTTGATATTCAAAGTTTAGATTTGATGATATAGTTAGTAGCAGGATTTTTTTTTTAAAATGGAACACAGATTATTAAACGATATGTCTGATTTTAGTAGAATTATTAGTTTTTCGAGTCTGAGATTTTAAAAAATAATATCTTTAGTATATTTGAGATTTTTCAAATACTCGATAAGAAGTTAAATATGTCGTTATAAGAGTATCAAATAGATGAACCATTTTTTTATGTTATTATGGTTTTTTAATAATGATATTTAATATGAAAGGAAAATGTGATTTTTATATTTTATATTATTTTGAAATATAACCAATATTAAAAATATCATGACAATAAAATTTGGAAGAACGAGGAGAAGATGGTAATGAATTTAATCCGAATAATGAAATTATTTGTCTAGCTAGATCAGACTAGGATGTAAATGAGTTTTTCAAGACTTTTTTTGAGAGTTATAATTATCTGGCGGATGGCTTTACAAAACTTCTCTAGCTTTATTATCATTTTATCAGAAAAGACAGGATCTAGTCTTGTTAGGACTAAATGTCTCCTAAATAGACAGGGCTTGACCGTATATAAGAGAATGAAAGAAATAGATCATAAAGTTGATACTTTTCTAACTCATATATGTTCTGCAAATCCATACGAAGGGGAATATCTAGATACAAGAAATAACATTATCTATGAAATTATTCCATTATGGAAATCACAAAATAAAGTAGGGATTATTTTCTTGAGAAAAAGTTTAAACTCCTAGAAGTATTTATCATCAGCTTAACAACTTTGTAAATTTTTTAATTAATATTATTAACTATATCCAATATAGATTATATATCATCATAATTGTACTGTTGTTACATTAAAGTCGTTTTCTTGTCGATTATTATTATTGTATACTGAATTGATAGCTATATTATTTTTATATTTTCATGACGCTACCAAATAATTTATTATCAGTACCAATTGTTGTACCATTTTTCTTTTGTTGCGTGTGCTGCTGCTGGTTCATTTGATAGTGGTGGTACTAAGTTGATAGCTACACTGTCTATATTGTTGTTACTGTCAATGCATTTTTTAAAGTGGACACTTAAGATTATTTGATTCTTTGTTTCCTTTGCATATAAATCACCAAACCATTGCAATTTAAGTATGGACATTTGTTGTATGATTCTTTGGCAAAATGATCTTCATAGTCCTTGTATACGAGTGCAGCGAAGACAGTATGACCATTGAAATTGTTCTAGCAGTATGAACAAGTAATTAGAAAACGATTGATACTTTTTTGGCTTTATTCATTAACCTCTTAACTACCCAATGAAAGAGATTAACACAAAAGAACCTTAAATATCAATACGTAGCTCAAGACTCAACACTTGTTTTAATTCCACTCAGAACTAGACGTTCCAAACCCATGACTTAATTCAAATGAACTGTCGAGAATATATATTGCAATAGATATAGCAACAATATAACAGTAAAACCATTATACATCGATCGTTCCAGTTAAGAATAATTATCCAGGAAGGTAGATTTGAGAGGCATGGTTAAATATTCCTACCTTCCTTGGAGTCTATGGTATTCGGCTAAATTGCTTAGTGCTATATTTTTCTGTTGATAAGTTTTACTACATAATGCTGGTTTATTATCATTTATAATAGAAAATAAGTATGACTATATTCATCTAATAATTCTATTTACCTAAGATTTTAAAGCATATAGGTTTACTAGTTAATAAAGTCTCCATTTAAACAAAGGAAAATAATAAAAACCGAAATTGGTAGAGAAATGATAGAGGTCACAGCCTTTCTATGATCCGAATTTCCATGTTATCGCTGTTACGGAATTCAATAGTCAAATAGTTCTTATTTCTTACTATCTGTTTCTTTGTATTGATAATTGAATTTGTTATTATCTATATGGTTCTATTATTTTTGCTTTTTCTATTTATATATAGATAATTTTTCTAATTAGTTATAAAATTTTTTATCATCAATAAAGATAAACGTGAGATCGTTCGATTATTACTCTAGAATCCTGAGAAAAGGATCCAATTGCCTTTATTTATTCACTTGTGATACTAAAAGATATTCTCTAGTAAATATATAAAAATAATTAATTTAAATATACTTGCAATATAGCAAATCAAAATCATATTTAGGAAAATTTATTTAATATTATCGGTGTTTGCTAATCTCATTTATATCTTAAATAGTAAATAATAGCTAATTTTATTTCTATTTTGTGATTTTAAAAGCATCTACTATTTTCCCAGTGTTTGAATAATATTGTCCTAAAAGTGTATTTCCTTGGTCGACTACATCTATATTTAGAAATCCATAATTAGTATCTTGCTGATAAGCTACAAAAGGCTCTTGGTTAGAAAAACCATCCAAATCTATCCCCCCGGTACCTACTATTACCTGAAACATTCCTTTTTTTGAAGTATATTCTGTATTGCTTTTATCCTCTATGATGGGTTCTGATGAATTCACTTCATTATATAGTAATGGATATGTTCTTTGATAATTATGAGCATGACCACTGAATATTAAATCTACACCATATTTTTCAAAAAGAGGATGATAAGTATCTCTAAATTTTTTTATTGGTTCACAAGAGTCATGCTCTCCACACAATGAAGAATAAAATTGTCTATGACTCATAACAAAAATCCACTTTATATTAGAATTATTATGTGCTTTTGATAAATCATTTTCAACAAAACGATACTGGGCTGTATCTTTTAAATCCGAAAAATCAGGATCAGAACCAGGAAAATAAGATGCTTCAGAATCTATCATCAGATAATGAATGTTGTCATAATCAAATGAATAATATGGTTTATCTAATCCAAAATTTTTCATATGTTGTATTGATAAACTAGGCGACATTACATCATGATTGCCTAGTACTGCTTTCATTCTATTAGATATTGGTTTTACTATATCTGTCCAACATTTTATGTCCTTTTTATAGGAAGTATCTCCAAGATCGAAAACTATATCAGGGTTGTGCTTTTGAATTAAATTTACAGTTTTTAAAGTATTTTTAGTACAACCCCAGTCCCCCACAAGTGCAAATTTAAATGAATGGAAATTTATTGAATCTGTAACTTGTCCTGAATCATCATTATACGATTCATCTTTACTTTGAAGTTGAGAATAGTTTCCGTCTCCTGAAGATAAAGAGTATTCTCCATCATAATCGCTAGGATTGAAAAACTGTTCTTCTGGGACCTGAAAAAATCCTTTATCATTTGCAGATAAGGCGTAATGCACGAAAAATTGAATAGAAAATATCATAAGAAAAACTAAAAGAAGTAGATACATTAATTGATACATAGTTTATCTTCTTAGATTATAAACAGAAATAACACTTTTTGAAGATTTAGTAGGAGGATATCAAATCGTCTTATAGTCTTTTCTTTCATAACATTTTTACCAATCTATTCTATATTTTTCAACCGTTTAAGATATCAACAGGAGATTCGAGAGTTTTATCATATTGTAAAAAATTTATCCTTTACCTCTAAGTTACTATATAATGTAGTTTAACTAATAGAAAATAAATTTAGAAATACTTAATTACAGCAAATATTTTTTTATTTGTTAGTTTGCTATTAACCAATTTTAAGTTACTTAGAGACCAGATATTCTACATATATTTATGTAGTTAAATTACATAAAACTGTAAACCATGGATGATTAGAGTTGTATTTCTATTTGTTCAACAGTTATTTTTTGAGTATTTTGTTGGTACAATTAAGTTTTTATTGAGAAAACTTTCAATACTTAAAATTGTGGATAAGATTTGAATACTTTAATAAACTTAGACAAAGCACTTTGGAAGAATATCTCAGCATAATGATAAATTAAATCGTAATACATCCTAATCCCAAATAGGTTAATATCAAGTTCTGGAAAAGAAAAATAACTAAAGTTGAGGATGACAAAGATCTTTATCTACAATCAGAATTTCTGTCCTCGAATGGTTTTAAAACAAAATCTTTGGAATATTCATATCATCCACTAGAATATCTACAGACAGATTGCAATATTTATTCTGGTTATAACATGTTACAGAAAGTATGGTATGTGTATTATAGATTTTTTGGATTTCCTAAAATTGCTATCTATGATAATAATAAAAAAAGTACATTATTTTAAAGGTTTTAATCAAAAAATACTATTGATAAAAATAGATAAAGTTTAATAGAATATTGAGACAAGATTCTGGAAAATCTCTTGGTTTGACTGAATTAAAATGGTCATAGGTATGATTAGATGCATTGAATATTTTAGAATCAGTTTTTGTTAAAAAATTAATTGTATTATTGTATAGATATTATCTAATATTATAAATATTATCGTCTTTGAATATAACTAATATTAATAATGTAATCCTAGTAAGAGTCATCTGATAGTTGATAAGAATATCATGAATAATAATAAAAAAACCATCTGTCTAATTCATTCTGATCAAGATATTAATAATCTGTTCAAGACTTTCTTGGAATATTCTGGTTACCAAGTTTATGGATTTACAACACCAACAGATGGATTATTGTCATTTGATGAAAAAAGGCAAGATCTGGTTATGATAGGATTGGTATTTTCAGAGATGGATGGTTTAGGAGTTTACAAAAGGTTAAGAGAGATGGATGATAACGTTAACATACTCATAGTAACTGCGAATGTTGGCTCTGCAGAATTAATACAAGATATTTATCCAGAGACCCGAAATAACATTGTCTATGAACCTATTACATTAGGTGAATTAAAAGATAAAGTAGATTCTATTTTGTTATAAAAGATTGGGCTAATATTTAGACTTTAAATAAATAATGTAGAATTCGAAAATAAAACTTATGGATTGATCATTTTTGATATTTCAGGTTGAGATTAAATAAATTAAAAAAAAGAAAATAGAAAATTATTGATTATTTATAATTCGCATTGAATTTGATTTTTAGTCCTCAAATAATACAGATTTATGTAACTATATCTCTTTTATATGGGTCGTTATTGTTAATGTCTAAATAGATTTTAAATATATTTTTGATTATATTGAAAGCATAAACAAACAATCACTTACAATTATCATTTGGTAGATCATTATCTTTTGTAGATTGTACTGTTACTAATTGGTCTGATAGTATTAGTACTGGGTTAAAATCTACATCGTTAATCTTGACGTTGCTGGTAATACATTGTTTTTGTTTTTACCCTCAGCTTTTTTGATACTCTCTGTCCTTTGCATGAAACGTCATAACCGTTGTTATCTTTTACATATAGTTCTTTGTCAAATGATTAATTTGTGTATCGATCATCATAACAATTATATTCTGGTCCATGAAAGAAGAAATGATCAGTAAAATTGTTCCAAGGATATGTTTTTCTATCATTAGAAACAATTAATCTGGTGAAGCTTGTGTACTAATTGATATATTAGATAAAATATAATATACTTAACCTTCCAACTAAGATGGGAGATTGTTTGAATATAATTTATTAATCTAGTAGACATAGGAACTAACTACTGTTAGATAATTAGCAAAAATTGTTCTATTTTAAAAATTTATTGAAGGTCACATCGAAATATTAAAATTATTTTATAAATAAAAGGTTCTGTTAACTTAAGCAGAAAGATCTATAGCTGAGAATATTCTAAATATGCTATGAATCAAATCAAATTTGAAAGAAATAGGACACCTAATTATATTGGAATGTATTCGCTTTATATGTACTTTCTTGGTTTAAGTTTACGTAATGCATCTAAAGCAGTAGTAATATTTAGAGAGGAAAAGTAAAGTTATGTTTCTGTTTGGAATTGGATACAAAGATTTGGTTCTTGTCAGATCTACAAAAGAAAAAGAGTGACAGCCTTTATTATAGCTGAAACAATTGTTCAGATAGGAAAGCAGTATTATTGGTTATGTTTATGTATTGAACCAGTTCACAGTTCTGTGCTTGGTATCTATCTCTCTGAAGAAAGAAATATGCTTACTGCAGAAAAATTCATTAGATCATTAGCTGATGTACTTACACACATAGGTTACAATTTCATTTACTGACATGGGTAACACTCTCTAGCTCTGCTAGGAAGTTTATAGGAAATAGATTTACAAACAAAATATAATTTACTTCATGAAAAAGAATGGCCTGGAGATACTGTAATTGATATCTGTATTAGATATCAGATATCTAGAAAGATATACTACAAGTGGAAAAACAGGTACCTAAAGTATGGAATAGAAGGTTTACATGATAAAAGTACAAAACCTCATAATATCCAACCTGGAAAAGTAACAAAAGAGATAGAACAGGAAATACTAAATTTACGTACAACAAAAAGATTTGGATGCAATCGTATAAAATTCAGATTAAAAAGACTAAAGGAGGTATCACTAAGTACCAGAACCATATACAATATACTGAAAAGACATGGTTTGAATATCTTTTCATGTAAAATCAGACACAGAAAATACAAAAGATTTGCAATGAAAAAACCTAATCAAATGGTACAGATGGACATTTTAGGACCATTTTACATAGAGAATTGTGCTCAAAAGAACTATGTTATCAGTTGTGAAGATGATTGTTCAAGAAAGATAGCAAGTGAATGGACTGAGAGAAAAAGGAGTGTAGATGTAATAGATGTACTGGAAGACTACATAGTAGATAATGGTAAACCAGAAAAGGTAATGCATGATAATGGTAAACAGTTTACATCCAAGATATTCAGACGTTTTCTACGACGTAACAATATAAAAGATAAATCCATACCTGCTAGATATCCACAATTACAGGGAAAAATTGAAGCATATAACAAGATTGTAAAGAATGAGTTTCTAGCAGTAGAAAATATTCCTAATGTAGAAGATGGAAAAATAATGTATTCCATGTTTGTCAAAGCATACAATGAAGAAAGAGAACATGGTGGTATAGGTGGTCATACACCATCTGAAATGTTTCTTATAAAAGGAAGATTAAATAGTTATAATGGTAACAAGAAAATCAAGCAGATAAAAAGTGTTACCCATGTTGGTAAGTGAATCTGTTACCTATGTATACAAGTACAACAGTTAGTCTCTAAATATGGAAAACATACTGGATATACAGATGGTGTTACATGTTATTATAAAGCATGCAACATAATTGGATTAAAACACTATTTGCATTCATCATTTCATAAAAGTTTGATGGAAAGAGTAAATCAGTATTTGAATGATAGAATTGAATCATTTGATGATAACTCTCCATGTAGGTCCAAAGATGAATGCAATCTATTTCATGTATATAACTGGATACAATTCTTTACTTCAATGTATAATGATGTAATAGCAAATAATAACAATAATTTTTGGTAAAAGGAGATGAATATTATCTTATCTTAACAGAACCGGTTGAATTCATTTTATAAATAATTATTTATGCTTTTATCAATTGTCAGTAGAATTTCAAGTAAACACATACATTGACGATCATAGTAAACTAACTTTTGCCATTTGGCATAAGAACATGGTTCTGGCAAAGAATGATACCCTCTTTAATCACTGTAACCTGAAGAATTTCATATGGTTAGATACCAATCCATTCATTGTACGTCACTCAAAATTTTTCTTTTCTATTTCATTTTTTTATAAGTTGGATATTGGTTGTTTTATACTTCAACTTCCTTAACTATTGACTCGATATTTTGTCAAACATGTTTTTCTCCTATTTATAGTAAGTCTTTAGAGATATGGTATCTAGAACAGATATCAGCAATAACATCTCTTTTCTCTTCTTATGTAATAATTATATTCTGTTTGAAATTCTATTTTGTATACACTTCCTAGCAGATTACTAGAAACTCTAACCCATTTAAGTAAATGAAATTCTAACCTGTCTGAGAAAATACAAGAGAGAATATTTATGCTAAGAAAAAGATTAAAAATTGAATTTAAGGACTGTTAATAAATCATTAGACTTTGCTGACTAGTAACATTTGTCATTGTCTATACTAGTATTTTAGCAAATACTATTCCATTATATTATGGTAAGTTAAATTATGTGAATCATTACATGACAAGATCATATCAACTTGTTTGTATGATTTATGAATTGTCTGCTAATCTTAAATTTTCTATTCTTTATATAGAAAAAGAAAAGAATTTAAATAGTTGTCATTTCGAGAGATTTATAACATGATTTCAAAAAAAAATGCGGTCTTATTGACCTTGGTTTCGACGACATTTCTTTTTGCGATGGTAGCATACGCATTGCCACAAACACAACAAGCATTTGCACAAGGTTTCTTTGACCAACAGCAGGCAGAATCAGACGTTTCTGATAGTCAAGCATCTTCAGCTAGCAACGCAACATCATCATCAACAATAACACCAACAGAAACAGCAGAAGTAAGCAGTCAGGAAACATCAGATCAAAAACTTATCCTAGGTGATATTACCATTCCTATAGACGCGGATACAACACTATCATTAGAAATGCCAGATTCAAAAATAACAGTAACACCAAACAGATAATATAATCTCTAATAAGCATTAATTTTTTATTTTTTTCTTTTCTATTGTATTATTTTTTATATTCATGAATAAATCATGGTACATAAGACATATGGTATTATATCTCTATAACATCGTGGATGTTCGTTCAATTTGAACACACTTGCAAGCATTTGAAATATAGCTCAGTAATGCCCCTGCAGTATATATTTGAAATTAAGTTCGATGGATCATCAATGTAGTTAAAAAAAGATTGCTATTTCTTGGGAAATTATTTCAATGATTATTAGACATGTCACTATTTGTTAAATATTTTAAGAGCAGTAAAAAGATGTATTAATTTCAATAAAAAATAATAACAATTGACAGAAATGAACTTTTAATTATTTTATATAGATAATTAAAAGTTATTCTCCTATTAGATTAGTTAAATAAAGATTTAATATATTTTATATTACTAATCTTTTCAGCCTTATTATTTTATCATCGAATTGTCATTTTTTTAATTGTTAAGATTTATTTTTCACCTTTCCGAGAAGATATCGGCTCTGAAAATTTACAACAGATATTTCTTATTCTCTAACCATTATTTTATTAATCTGATAAATTATTTATTCATTACTTAATGAACAGAGTGATCAAGGCCCTAAAAGGATCAATTTCTCTTTTTAAGTTTATTCTTAAAATTAGGTGTTTAAAGAATTATTTATTCCATTATCTATATTCAATAGATATCAAGGCGATATTCCGAAATATCCTCCAGTAAAATGACTAGGTATTACTCAATTCTAAAAGACCAATGTAATTTTTATATTTCTCAATGGATTATGCCAAGAATTTTTTTATTATACAGATCTTCTTGTAAGATATTTTCTATCAAATAATTTTTCTTTTTTTTTATATCTAATGTATAGTTTGTATTCTTTTTAGTTTTCTTGTTCTCCTCCTTTTAAATGATATGTGTTATAAAGCCATAGAATCTGCTTCTTATTTTGTTCGTGAGTTTATTTGGCCGATGGTTTTTGACAACCATGATGTCGATTTTATTTGTATTAACGGTGACAACATGAGAATTTAAAGATATTATAAAAATAACAAGAGGAATTATATTCTTATCTGTTACAATATTTAAGTTGCTACCTAATCTAGTCATATCCAGGGATTATGACCAGTCATTATCCTCTCCGAGATACTTTAACTACCATAATCTCAAATATTGGCTAATTCTGTTTTTTTCTTTCTTTAAATCATACAATTGTTGGTAATCTGGGTCATAATTTATCAAATACATCTAATTGTCTCCATTCCAGATAAATTAAATGAAATGATCGATGAAAAATTATATTTTTGGTAACATTTTCAATTGATATCTAGTTATCAGAACAAACAATATACCGTAACAAATTTGTCTTTAGGGAATAATTCGTCTTTTTATTGTGTTATCTATCCACTTATATGGAAAAATATTTTTATTTTAATAGATAGATTATTAATAGAGTGTGTAATTGTTATGACATACTTTTTACTTTCAAATATCTAACAAATAATGTGTTAAAAAAAAGGTTATAGTTTCTGTTTATTTATGGGATATCTTTCAAATAAATTCTAGAATTCTTCGCAATCTGGTTCTTTTACGTCATAATCATATGTAAAATCTATTATTTTATCATTCCCATTCCCGCATACAAAGTGATCATACCCTGGTCCGCCTGTTAATGTGTCGTCACCGTCGTTACCATAAAGCCAGTCATTACCTTCATTGCCATAAAGCCAGTCATTACCTGTTCCTCCAGCAAGCGTATCATTACCTATTCCTCCATCAAGGGCATCATTACCTTCATTACCATAAAGCGTATCATTTCCTTGATTCCCATAAATCGTGTCTTTACCTTCGTTTCCATCAAGAACATCATTGCCCTCGTGTCCACTAAGCAGGTCATTACCTGAACCCCCATCAAGTGTATCATTCCCTATTCCTCCATCAAGGGTGTCATTTCCTAAACCTCCTGCAAGCTCATCATTACCTTCGTTGCCATAAAGCCTATCATTACCTGTACCTCCGTCGATCCAGTCATTACCTATACCTCCAACAAGTTCGTCATTACCTTCGTATCCATCAAGCCTATCATTACCTTGATTGCCATAAAGCAGATCATTGCCTTGATTGCCATAAAGCGTATCATTACCTAAACCCCCATCAAGTTCGTCATTACCTTCGTTGCCATAAAGCCAGTCATTACCTTCGTTGCCATAAAGCCAGTCATTACCTTTGTTGCCATAAAGCGTGTCTTTACCTATCCCACCAACAATTGCATCATTACCCTCTCCTCCATCAAGTGTATCATTACCTATGCCACCAACAAGCCTGTCATTGCCTGTACCTCCTCCGAGCCCGTCATTACCTTCGCCACCATAAAGTGTATCGTTACCTGTACCTCCTCCGAGCCCGTCATTACCTTCGCCACCATAAAGTGTATCGTTACCCTGGTTGCCATAAAGCGTATCATTACCTATACCACCAAGTAGGATATCATTGTCTATGCCTCCATCAAGCCAGTCGTTGCCTTCGTTGCCATAAAGCGTATCATTATTTGTTCCTCCATCAAGAAAGTCGTTACCTTCGTTGCCATAAAGCGTGTCGTTACCTTCATTGCCATATAGTGTATCGTTACCTACGCCTCCAACAAGATTATCATTATGTGTACCTCCTCCAAGCCAGTCGTTGCCTTCGTATCCCTCAAGCATATCATTCCCTTCGTGTCCATTAAGAATGTCATTACCTGAACCTCCAACAAGCCAGTCGTTGCCTTCGTTGCCATAAAGCCGATCATTACCTTCTGTTCCATCGATTCTATCATCACCTGCGCTCCCATAAAGCGTATCATTACCTTCGTGTCCATAAATCGTATCATCACCTATACCTCCAACGACCCAGTCATTGCCTTCGTTGCCATAAAGCCAGTCATTGCCTTCGTTACCATATAGCGTGTCATTGCCTTCATTGCCATATAGCGTGTCATTACCGATACCTCCTGAGAGCGTATCATTGCCTAGATTGCCACTTATCCTATCATTAGCTAGACCACCATCAATGCTATCATCGCCTATACCTCCTGAAAGCATATCATTACCTAGACCACCTTCAAGTCTATCATCGCCTATGCCTCCTGAAAGGGTATCATTCCCTGCGCTACCCTCTAGAAAATCATTACCTTCGCTCCCGTAAATGGTATCGTTACCTATACCTCCGCCAAGCCAGTCATCACCTGCGTTGCCATAAAGCGTGTCATTACCTATACCTCCATAAAGCGTATCATTACCTTCGTTGCCATCAAGCCAGTCATTACCTTCGTTTCCATAAAGCGTATCATTACCTATACCCCCATCAAGCCTATCATTACCTTTATTCCCATCAAGCCAGTCATTACCTTCGTTTCCATAAAGCGTATCATCACCTATACCTCCATCAAGCCTATCATTACCTTCGTTGCCATCAAGCCAGTCATTACCTTGACTCCCATGAATTCTATCATTACCCTCATTCCCATAAACCGTATCATTACCTATACCTCCATCAAGCCAGTCATTACCTTCATTTCCATAAATGGTATCATTTCCTAAACCGCCATAGAGTGAATCGATACCCATACCTCCTCCAAGTTTGTCATTACCTTCACTACCATAAATGGTATCGTTTCCTAAACCGCCATAGAGTGAATCGATACCTTCATTTCCATCAATCCAATCGTTACCTTCGTTACCATAAATAGTATCATTTGCTATACCGCCATAAAGCATATCATCATCCTCATGTCCATAAAGCGTATCGTTTCCTATTCCTCCATCTAGTGTATCGTTACCTATACCGCCATCGAGGGTATCATTACCATTAGATCCATAAAGTTCGTCATTACCTTCGTTTCCATAAAGGGTATCATTACCTATACCTCCATCAATTCGATCATTTCCTATACCTCCATCAAGCCAGTCATTACCTTCATTACCATAAAGTCGATCATTACCTTCATTTCCATAAAGGGTATCATTGCCTAAACCTCCAACAAGCGTATCATTACCAATAGATCCAACAAGCCTATCATTGCCTTCATTACCATCAAGCCTATCATTGCCTTCATTACCATCAAGCGTATCATTACCTATACCTCCATCAAGCATATCATTTCCGATACCTCCAACAAGCCAGTCATTACCTTCGTATCCATCAAGCCGATCATCCCCTTCATTACCATAAATCGTATCAGCACCTATACCTCCAACAAGCCAGTCGTTGCCTTCGTTGCCATAAAGCCGATCATTACCTTCTGTTCCATCGATTCTATCATCCCCTTCATTACCATACAACCGATCATTACCTTCATTACCATAAAGCGTATCATCACCTATACCTCCATCAAGCCAGTCAATACCTGTGAATCCCTCAAGCCGATCATTACCTTCATTACCATAAAGCGTATCATTGCCTTCATTTCCATAAAGCGTATCATCGTCTTCATTACCATAAAGCCTATCGTTGCCTTCATTACCATAAATAGTATCATCGCCTTCATTACCATAAAGCGCATCATTGCCTAATAGTCCAAAGATAGTATCTTGTTCATTGGTACCATGAAGAAAATCATCTTGGTCAGTACCATTGATAACTTCTCCAGATACATTGATTAATGAAAAATTATATATAGAAACAAAGGTCGGAGTCACTATAAAAAATAATAATATCCAGAACAAATTCATCTAAATTTAATACCTCGGCATAATTTATATATTGTAATATAATACAATAAAAAATTCATGTAAATAGCATAATTTATTTTTTCTTTTTGGCTACGTTAATTTTGGTAAAAAAAATCACATCTACGAACATTATTTTTAACATATAAAGAAAATCAAATTTGAAACGAATAAAACATCTTGATATTATGATATTTTGTCTTTATCTATGCTTTCTGGGTTTAAGTATTAGCATTACTCCAAAAGCTTAATGTGTATTTCGATATAAAAATAGAATATATGTGTCTGTTTGTACCAAGTCTGAGATTTGATCCAGTAAAATTTACAAAAAGAAGTATCTGTATTTGTAAGAAATGAAACTTTCAGATAGGTAAGCAGTGTTTTTGGTTGTAGTTATATATGGAATCAATATCAGATTTGATTGGAATCTATATCCAAGAAGGAAAAAGAATATTTACTTAAAAATTTATGATCTCTTGTATTTAAATACTGAAAATATACTGTTTATACTGATAGTCTTGCCTGACAGCATGATGCTTATAATATAATGATATCGAAACAACATCTACCATCTCCAATTCAGAAAAATTTGCTGGAAATAGTCAATGAATATATTAATATAGAATAGAAAATTTTGAATTATTATTCATTTATCAGAGAGGGTTGAAGGATATCTCATCTACATAACTGATTCAATTCCTTGTTTGTATATATATAATAATACAAGTGTAAATAATAATTATTATTTTAAATTAAAGTTGGAGAATATTATCGTAAATTAACAGACCTATTTCAAGTATTAATAATCATTAGAAAAGTCAAAAAAATGAATGATGTATGATAACTTTAGAAAATGAGAGAACAGTAAAAAGATTGTTATATACAAGAATTAGTTCATATTAAGTATACTAATTCGTTACTTTTTATAAGTTTTTATTTTGAAAGTACATGATATATCATATTATGATGATCATTGAAATCTTATTTAGTATTATTATTGAAGCAACATTGAGAAACAGTTTAGATGATAGTTTGACTAAATACTCATTTGATAATTTCAAATGTACAACATACAATTTTTTTTAGAAAGGACAATCAATCAAAAAGATTCAAGTACAAAAATAAACCATCAACAAAAAAACAATAGAAAAAGAAGTAGGACAAAAAGGTCATTGTCCGTTTGGTTGTAAAGATAAAAAAAAGTTGTATCAAGATTATCTAGGTATTTCAGAATCTATATGCAAGTTATTAACTATTTCAAAAAAAAAAAAATAAATGAAATCGTCACAATAAAATTGTCAGAGTCTATGTTTTTCTTGGAGGATAATTTTGATTAAATCAAATTGTTGATTATTAGTATTTGAAATAAGTATTTGAGATTCTATTTGAGATTGAATACTGTGTATAAAAATAATATCTCAAACTCATTTATTTTTTCTCGTTAGTTTAAAATTCCTAAATAATTTTATTTTATCTTTTTATATAGCTATTAATAAACAATTTATGATTAGAAAAATCAAAGTCAGGTTATTTACTATTTACGAATTTTAATTGTATTTGTATACTGAATATGTTTATAGAATGTTCAAAAATAATTTTCAATATTTTCATATTTATTAACCAACATCATTCTATAATAATTTCAATATTTCTATATATTCCCATAAGAAAATTCAGATACAGCTTGGATTGTATAATACATGAATTTTATAGATCAACACATTTGATTGACTTGTCCGTAAGAAAATAATCAAACGAACAATAAGATCTTTATCTTCTAATACTGTTGAATACATTATGAAAGAGTAATATTAGATCATAAGCAAGACCAAATAATAATGATAAAAATCATCAATGCAAGTCCTGATTTTGGAAGAGCTTTAACAGAGAGGGAAATAAATGAGTTTTTGAATTCAAGCAAACTAAACATTCATCTGGGAACAATAGATGATAATGACACTCCAAATGTTCATCCTACATGGTATTATTTTGATTCAGCAGATAAGAAAATATATATTGAAACATCCAAACTTTCAAAAAAAGCAAATAATTTAAGAAGGAATAACAATATTTATTTTTGTTTAGATGACCCCAATCCTCCATACAAAGGAGTCAAGGGAAGAGGTATCTGTAAAATTCATGATAACATTAATCACAATATTCCAATAGCCGAAAAGATTATGACTAGATATTTAGGAAGTATACAGCATCCCATGGCACAAAAGTTGATGTCATTTGTTAAAAATGGCGATAGTATAATCATAGAAATTAGTCCTAAGTACTATTCAACATGGGATTATAGCACATTTAGTTAGAACTATATTCATCTAAGTTATATGTCGATTGAGATAATCAGAATTAAGTAGTTTTAAGGAGAAGGTAACATGAACACGATAAAACAAAATAGAACAAAATAGTCAAAACCGGAAATGATAGGACAATGCAGGAGTGCAAAACATTTCTACCATCCGGTTTGACTTGCTGTCTATGGATTTGTACTTGAAAAATCAAGTAATTGGTATTATGTAACAGTGATTTATTATGATTGATAATAGAAATTATTGATGTCTATATTGATCTAATAATCTTTCTCAAGAATTATCTGTTTGGATGCCTACCTAGATTATAAGATAAAAGACATGTACTAACATATAATAGGAGATTAATCGTAGGCAGACTTGCCAAATTTAATCTCCTCCTATACGAATGCTTTAGGGCTTTAATTTGGGTTAGTGTAAGTGCGTGATCAAGAATCCAATTATAAATATCCAGTTTTGAGAATCATCTAATTGATTTCTTATTGCATTTTTGAAATTGTCATATTATTTATTTTGTTTATTTCTTCTTTGATTCAAAATAAAAGTAAAAATGGAGAGGTAGTAGAAGATTTGTAAATTTCTATTCTACCCCTAGCTATACTCTTGAACAGGTATTTTCTATCTTTGCGGTATAATATGAGAACTATGATATTTAGCTGTTTTATAAAAAAAGATAAAAGATTGATAATAAAACAGAGAGAGTAGGGAATGAGTCAGATCGACAGTTATTTTCTCCTACTCTCTCCTGGAACAATCCATTCCAATTCGTCCTGTTGTTGGTGGAAGAATATCTGCGAGTGTAATAATTCGGATATAGCAGAATTTCACTTGCTGAAGAAGATAGATTCCTGTTTCTTCTCCCTTAGTGATCTCCGTGCTATAATCACTTTATGGTAGAAAATTATGTGAATCATAATATTTATCGCTTTAAGAAAAAAGTTAATGAAACCAGGAGAGCTAATATTATTGCTGCACTCTTGATTTCTTATGAGAGATTTTAAGTTTTGAAAATATTATAAAAAAACGAAGAAATTTCATTCTTGTTCGTTGCGATTGTTTACGATCGTGGTAATAGTCTGGTAAATTAATGATATAGTAAATTTAATTAGAAAAGTAAAATTTTGTCTATTTTTAACCGTTGACTTTCCATAACTACAATGATTCAAGATAGTTAAATTTTCAAATTAATATTATAACAGTATGTTGAAAGTTTAGTTTGATTCTACTATAAAGGTTTAATTATCTTGTATCGAGCATCCACATTTATTACAGAATCTAGAATTTTCAGGAAAAGTATTGTTGCATTGTAGACAAGTAGAATTATTCTTATTATTACCATCGCGTTTAGGTCTTGAGATTAATTCATTATAAAGTTTGTTAATGGATGAAATCAAGGTGGAATATTCTTCTTTATTTAATGATTCTAGTTTGCAAATTTTCTCATTAATTGCTTTTTTAGTTTCTGCTTCTATGTTAGATTGAGGTTTGAGTCTGGATTCTATAAAACTTGTACCAATTGTAGAAATTAATACCCCTAGGATAGCTATTCCAACAATCATCAAGATACTAGCTATGATTTTTCCTTCGTCAGTGACAGGGTAAATATCTCCATATCCTACTGTAGTAACTGTCACTATTGCCCACCAAAAAGCATCTCCTAAATTTGTTACCTTGCTACCTGGGACGTTACTTTCCACGAGAAATAGCCCAATAGCACCTCCACTTACAGCCATGCCTGACACCGCTATAATATAGAGAAAACGATTAGTTGTGTGGGAAGAAAGGGTTAAAATTCTTGAGTAAAGATGTATGATTCTAAATAAGCGGACAAGTCTTAACATTCTGAAAACTACATTGAGAAAGGAATAACTTTCCAATATTCCAAATAGTAGTAAAGGAATTAATGCAGGGATCTCGTACAAATGTTTGAGAATGAAGATACGTTTACGGTCTTGTGATTCTTTCATTCGTAGGTAAAAATCTATAATCAGGATAGAAGTCACAACTAGATCAAATAAATAAATGGCTATTTCTATTGATTTGGGAGGATTATAAACAAGGAGATAGATAATGGTTCCAACAGATATAGCAGTAAAAACAGAAACTAAAATTTCTCTATTTTTTCTACTTTTTTGAAAAAGTTTTTTTAATGTCATTATTTTTAGGATTTATTATTAAACCCGTTATTTCAGTACTACTAAGCTTCTGGCTTAAGATAAGAAGTAAAAACTAAATACTTGGAAATATTCTACACATGTAGGGAAAAATTTTTATCGATAGATCATGATATCCTTACTACTATGCCCAAACTATAGACTACTCACTGCCCTACAATGATGATTCTACCAATAATATAGAATCTTCTGGGAGTAGGTAAATTGTCCTTAAAGCAACCAATCAAAATAGAATGGTAGTATTGTCATTCCCACAGAGATCATAGTTAGAATTAGTACTATCGTAACCAAAATAGAGAAAACTGGTAAAAATGCTAATTTGTAATCATTTTATATATATTCATGGACATTGAAGATTAGCAAAAATTATTCTTACAAATTACAATAACGTAATCAAACTTAAATATTCGTTCTGTGTATATATATCAACAACATGTTTTGTAACATATTCGGCAAGTTATTTGGTAAAAAGGAAAAGAAAATAGATAATGAAATAGAAGATAAAAAGATAGAAGAAAAAACTTAATTATATTTATTTTCGAATTTTGATTCTCATACCTATGTAAATCGTAAGGCATATAGTTGACGTAGTACTCTTTCATAGGTATTGCCTATTGAGATCGAATCGATTATTCTAAGAACTCGTTATATCTAATAATTATATTAGAATAATATGTAAAGGAATATATAAAAATTTAGCAAGTTAGAATTTGATATTCATATTCTTTGGACATTCAAAAGAATCTAATTCCACTATACCATCATTTATCACCAAAACAATTATGCAACTTATTTTCAAGTTTTCAAAATAGTCTTCATAATAAGAAAACAAAACTTTATGCTAAAATTGAAAGGTACCTTGTCCCAGACGAAAGCTATAGTGATGAAGGTTAGATTTCAATCCATATTTATGGGATTAACAATAGTACAGACAAAAAAGATCAACTGTTATTATGTATTGTCTTGGAGGTGGATAAACCATTAGAGATATCGATGTCTCTGATAGATTGGTAGAGAGATTGTTAATGGTACATCTACTGTAGTAGAATTTATAGATTATTTTCTTTCTCCATAGAAAAATATCCACCTGCGCTAGAATAAATTAAGAAATTATAATTATATTAAGAATATCATATTTCTTCCATACTTATCTATATTATGAATATGATTTGATGGAAAATTAAAAAAAGATACAAATTCAGAGAATTCCATAATATCAGATCGGAAAGTATTCTACAATATGGTTTATGAAGATCTAATCTTATTAATGCCAGATTAGGCCTAATGTTGGCTATACGGGATATAAGATTGGTCTATCTATTATTTATCATGATTATTCTAACAAATATATACTAGCAATGGAATGTGATGGTTCATCATTTTGTCTGCTGAAAAATCAAGAGATAGAGATGCGATGTGAAAGGATTTCCTAGAAAATGGAGATAGATAATAGAACTAATTTGTAATAAAAAGTTAAGAAATTCAGATTTAGATACAAAAAGTCTGCCGGAACGAATTGAAATTGTTAGGAAAAAAATTATGTAAATCCAAAACTAAAACAATTATAATAGACTATTGAAAAAGTGCAAATGTTACTTTTATTCAAAATATATTTATGAGATCATAGTATCAAATAATGACTTAGCCGAAATCTTTTAAAATATGTAGGTGAATCTCTCCATGTTGTTAATACCTATAATTGGTCATTGGGAAAAAGATAATACAATATTTTTACCTTTGATTGGATCGCTTGTCTTCATAACGATTTTGACGGTCATCCTATCGGACCATGTTTATGCCAGCAGTCCTAACTCTACAAACAATACTGGTATGATACTTACCCCCAACCAAATTGCAGCTGGTGGGCCTTTACCAGGTAATATTTCAAAGATATTAGACGAGATAAAGTGTGTGGATACAGAACATTTACAACCACAAAACGCTCCCTGGTTTCCTTCGGTTGGTAGCACAGAGGCAGGTGGCTCTGGACGTGCCCATCTGTACCCATGTATCCATTTCGAAGGTTCGTTTAGTGTTCCAAATCAGGTTTATGCGTATCAATCTCCTGGTGAATATGGACGTTCTTACGTACTAGAAACGCGTGGGCCTAACGAGATGTACGTTTATGGCGGTCCAGGTACTTTGCCTGGAGCATTTATATCACGTGTCGAGGTTGGCTCGCTTAAGGAGACCTGGCATACCACTCTAGAGAACAATAAGGTATCAGGTAATTGGCTTATGCCTGCTGCAATAAACGTTCTGGCAGATGGCAGCATAGCTGTGACAAATGGTCGATATCTGTATAAAGTGAACGCTGACAATGGAGCGATCGAAGGAACGGTATCCCTGCCAACTGGTACACATCCTCCGACAGATAGCAACTATGATGCTATGGAGGCCTTTAAGGATGGCACGCTTGTCTTGGTGACTGCTAACCGTGCGGTAGGATGCCAATTACAGGGTTTTGAAGCGCAGCTAAAGTGTCCAACCAAAGCACCTTCGTTTCTGGTTGCTGTGGACCCAAAAACACTGAAAGTCCTTGATGCTGTACAACTACCAGAATTAGTTCCGGCTCGCAATACAGTTGTTGAACACGAGGGAAAGGAGTATATCTATCTTGTTGGCTGGTCAAGTTTGTTCCGCTATGAATGGAATGGCAAGAATTTGACCCCTGATAGAGAATGGGGTCCTGTACATTATTTAACAAAAGGTCAAACTCCTGCAAACGTTGCAGCACCCATGGGTGATTGGGTCGTAATGATGACAAATGGAGCAGCAGCTTCCAATGTGTCGTTAAGTGTTGTGGCAGTTTCGCAAAGTAATTCCAGTAAGATTGTTCGTATTAATCCTATTCCTCTCGAACCTGGTGAACCCAGCTTCATCCCTGCGATGCTGTCAGTGGATCTACCTAACAATCGGATCTATGTGTGGGATTTCCCTCCAGGCAAGCTGGCTGCGATCGACTTTACTCAGGACGGCAAAATGTCGCTTGCATGGACTACCGACCAGAGAACCACAGGCTTCATGACATTAATTGGTCCGACTGACAAACGGGTAATCGTCGGGTCGAATATTAACCCAAGAGATACTCCGGAAGATATTCAAAAGAATAACTATACCGAACAAATCGTGTGGAGGGATGCCGACACAGGTAAGATACTGGCCCTATCCGACTACTTCTCACCAATGACACAGGGTGTAGCAGTTGCGCCGAGCTATGGCGGAATCATGTATGATCTCCTTAGTAATGGTCACATCATGGCATTGCAGATAAAACCAACAAGTTACATTGTGGAAGGACAAAATATGACCGTGTCTAAAGTTGGAGATCTTTTCTCTAAAAATATGAAGGAAAGGGTAGCTAATTAAGTCATAACACTTAGAACTTTGGCCCTTATCTGAAAGGATGGAAATGATGAATTGAGATGAATGTACTGAGTAATTTACGATATTCTTGTTAATCTTATTGCATTTCTTTTCACCGTTTCCTAGCCATTTATCGTCTTTTTGACCTGTTCCATCACTTTTGTCAGTCATTCCTGCATGCATTTCTCCTGTTGGCTCTTGACCAGTGTTATCAACTCAATTTATTTTAATAATATTAGATTTTATATTTGAAATGTTAGACCTAGGTTTTTTGTTTTTATGTACTTTTCTATATCACTAGTATTCATATTCTTTGTATTGTTGTTTTTGGTCTTAGTAGTCATATTGTGCAAATAATTTAGTTGGAATTATTATCGAAATTTGTCCTCAACCTAACCATTTTGTCAAAAATAAAAATACTATTTTTTGATAAATTATTAGTCAATGGTAGAACATGCTGTGTAAAATATATCTCATATACAAATAACTCCTCGAAAGTTTTTGAAGTTAAAGGATTTGTATATTTTTTAGTAAATAATAATAGTTAGATATCATGATTAGATCATTTTATTATTTAAGAGAACAAAAAATTAAAAGAAAAAAAATGAATCTTATTGTAAATTTAGTCTATCATGTATTTTTGGATTTTACATTCTTTGTCATACTTGAAATTTATGTATTATCAGACATCGGATTAGGTGTTGGTGTAGTAAAATCTGAATTCACGGGATCAAATTTTTTTTGATGATTAAAATCAAAATTTAGACATATATTGACTAGATTCTTATCAACGTTAATTTCATCAAATAATCCATTTCTTCCACCATTTGGAACATTATTTCCATTAAGTTGTTGTGCTGCTGAATCTTCTGTCACTCCTCTTGGGATTTTCTTTACGTCTATTCCATTTATATTAAGGTTGAAATTGACACATTTGATTTCTTGGATATTCGCACCTGGTTCTGCTAGTGACTTTGGAATAGTCGTTGATATTATTCCTGTCACAAGTATTACTGTCGTTAACAACAACATAAAACCCATTTTGGTTTTAGTGTTCATTGTTCTATTAGATCCGAATATAGTATATGTATGGTACGAACAAACATTAGATAGTGTTCAAATATAATCTACTAATATAATTTCATTAGGAATGAACTATTCCTATTATAGTTAGAAAATATTGTTTTATAATAAAATAGAATAACAAGGAAGATAAGTATCTACAGAGATGACATTTGAAAGTTCCGATTCTTTGTCTCTAAATAAGAATAGAATTTTATTTGATCGAAGGTTTTCATCTACAAGTTACCCATCATATAGATACCCACAGACAAAAACCTTCTTACATATTATATATTATAAGAATGATTTAAGTAATTTTATAATTAATTCAGAAAACAGTCTAGTAACAAAGTAATAATATATTTTTCGTTATTCTGAATACAATGTCTTAGGTGTTAATTGGATAACAAAGAAAAAACTAGTAGAAGTTGTGTTGCGATTTTTTACCAGATAAATATGATATAAAAATAAAAAAGAAGTTAATGTTTACTTCATTATTCTTGTGGTTCATCGAATTGATGATTAAGATTTACATCTACACAGATGTTTACTAGATTTCTGTCGATGTTTAAACCATCAAATAAGCCGTTTCTTTGACCATTTTGACCATTTTCTCGTACTGCATTTGCTGCTGCATCTTCCTCAGCTGCTCCTGCTGCTTGACGTTTATGAATGTCTACTCCATTGATATTGATGTTGCTATTGATACATTTTATCTCTTGAACATTTGCACTTTTAGAATCTTTTTTGTGGTCATTTGCAAATGGTTCTTGGAAATCTAGAGCAAATGACTTGGGGATAGTCATTGATACTGTTCCTGCTACCATTATTGCTGCCAACAAGAACATAGAACCAATCTTTGTTGTACTATTCATTGGTCTACTAACTTCAAATATGGTATATCTAGGATACGAACAAACCTTAGAGATTGTTTGACTATAAAGTAGTAGTATAATGTTGTTAGAGATGTTAGAATATTAGATAGTTATAATTGAATGTTGTATAAAATAAGTATAGGATATATGTGTACACTCTATTATAACTACACAGTTAAAATATTAATAGAGTAATAGTTTGATAAATTTATAAAAATCTAAAGAATAAAAAAAAGGAGAATTATCCTCATTGAAAGAGAAAATCGAATAATTCGTCGTTTTGTGCGTTAAGATTAATATCTAAACAGACGTTTACTAGATTTCTTTCTATGTCAATTCCGCCATTGCCAGATATTCCATTACTATTTCCATCTGCGAAACCATTTTCATCTCCTTGTAATGCTTCTGCTGTGGTTGCATCTGCGCCAAATCCGTTAGCATATTTGCTAACATCTACATCATTTATGTTGATGTTACTATTGATACATTTTATCTTCTGAGCGCTTACACCTTTATACTCTTTGTCATGGTCTTTTCCAAATGGATATTTCTTGTCTTCAGAATAGTAATTCTTTTCATGTGGGTATTTCTTTTTATAGTCATCTTTCATGTAGTATGGATCTTTCTTTTTATAGTCATCTTTCATGTAGTATGGATCTTTCTTTTTATAGTCATCTTTCATGTAGTATGGATCTTTCTTTTTATAGTCATCCTTATAGTCATAATTTCTGTCTTTTCCATAGTAGTCATTATGGTCTCTGGAATCAGAGGAAGCAAATGATGATGGAATAGTCATTGATATTGTTCCTGCCACAAGTACAGCTGCTAACAGAAACATAGAACCTATTTTGGTTTTACTATTCATTGGTTTTTACATTCAAATATAGTATATCTGACGTACGAACAAACCTTAGAGATTGTTTGACTATAAAGTAGTAGTATAATGTTGTTATGGTTTGCTAAATATTAGATAGTTATTATTGATTGTTTTATAAAAATAGTAAAGTATACTAATTGATATAACTAATTCTTCGTGTTATTTTAATAAAAATAAAATAGTTTTAGTATTAAATCGTATGGAATTTATTTCTAGTTACTATTAACCCCATCCAACTCCTGCACCTATGATGACCAATAGTATGAAAAGTACTAAAATTAATACAAAAGCACCTCCATAACCCCAAGAATCTTCTAGCAAATATTCATTTAAAGCTCCGATATCAAAATCGTATTCATGCAACAAGTTTATAGCATTATTTAATAATCTTTCTTTATCTATTCCTTGAAATAATTTATCTTCAATCTCTTTAAGTTGTTCTTTATCTATTCCCTTCAAAATGTTGCCACTAAGTACTCCTGGAGACCCAGCAGAAAATGATGATTCTCTATCATATTGGTGATATTTATCTGGATAATAACTATTCTCTCCTTCTTCTTCTATGCTTGCAAAGACCTGACCTTTCAATAGTCCTGAGGATGAAGTAAATAGTATACTAAAAGTCAAAACAATACCTAATGTTATAACAGACTTCATTTTTGATAAAAATATCAAATCAAATATATTCTAACATGAATTGAGACACTATATACTATCATAAACCTCTTGTACAATTTAATTTGAATAAATTATTATCAAATGTTAGTTTTGTTAATTAGTGTGTAAATAAGTAGTATTATTTTATAAAATTATAAAATTATAAACTAATTATTTTTTTGTAATATTATTTTTCAATTAGACAGATAAAATCTCAAACTCTTGTTCTTACGCCAAACTAACTTTTCTACAATTAGCCTCACAATTGCGTAATGAATTGAATGATAATATAACTATACATATTTTCAAGAATGATGTTTGATAACAGAAGGTTCAAAATCATAGAGAACATATCACTCCTTTAACAAACATAAAAAAAAAGAAAATTAAATAATAAAAATCATCTTAAATAATTATTGTTCAATTATGGCTAACAATAGATTGCGTGAAAATTATTTTAGCCTGACAGATCATGAATTTCCCGATGGTATATTCTGAATTTCATTTAAAGAAATTATCTACTTTATAGGATCGATATTATGTCCAATTTCTACATTAAAATATCCTTTAAAAATTACCTTTATCATGATTATTAAGATTAAACGTTTTTAATCTGGGTAGAAATAGCTGTGTCAGTTACAATAACTATCTAGAATCAAAATACATTAGTTTTAGGCAAATCGTTGTTTCTTCCAACAATATCATATAACAGTTTACTGAACTAGATAGGTCAGTAAAAACTACTGTCCTGGAAGGAGTTGGATAGTCACGTATTATGTGTTCAATTACTGTTATTGATTAAACAACTCAGAACTGTAGTATTAGCATTAGTTTAATTTCTTATTGGATAGAAAACTGCATTTTAAAAACATCCCAATAAGAACAAATTAAGATTGAAAACGAGAAATATATATGGACGTTTAATGGCGGTATTAATATTGGTTTTATCTTAATAACCATATTCTTGTATTTTCTTTTATTGAAGGAGTCCATGCACTAAAGTGCCAATTTTCTGAAAGGAAGTGATGTCATAAACGAATTCATTGATAAGTAATAATGTATTTATATAAAATATTTATATTTTATTTTTATTGGAAACAATATTTTAGTACTCATCTGTGATCTGATACTACTTATATATTAGATAACTTAAATATATGCGATTTATTAGTTAAAGCCATACCGTTCTACGAATTATTATCAAGCTTATAACATTTAAATATTATTTAAAAATTTGAAGTAAAATACAAAAAATTAGTTATTCTATCATTCAATTTCGTTACTATCAATTTATTTTAATTATACATTTAATTGGGAAATGGTCACTAAAGCCTGTATTAGGATCTTGGGCAAAGTTAGCATGGTATCCTTTATCTTTTTGTATTTTATATAACCTATCTGTCAAGCCTTTAAGTTTATCTTTTATTATTTTTGTAATATTTTCATTTAGATTTAATTTTAATGCTTCTTCTAATATTATTTCTAATTCTTTTTTTTCCTTTACATTTTTATATAAATCAAATATTTTAGTTTTAGAAAATTTAAATGCCATGGGACTATATTTCTGATATGTATGTAACTTTTTCTTATTATCTCTATTGACACTATCGTCAAATTTCTCATCTAATAAATTGCTGCCTAAAGAAAGACCGTTTTTATGTATTTTGACTGAATCCAAATCTATTTGGAGGTTTTTTAAATTATTTAATAATCCTCGAGATACAATAAATTGATCAAATAAAAAGAGGGAATTCGTCTTGTAAAAATAATGAGTTCCATCTGGAATAAGTTTCCACATGCAATTATATAAATATGGCTTTTCTTCCAAATATATTTCTCTATCCGATTTTGTATTATACCAATCTTTTCTTTTTAATCGAAAAATAGTTCTCCAATCCCTTAACTGATCTGGATTGGGAATAGCATTAAGAAATTTGACTAAACTCTTATTGTAAGGTTCGTCATTAAAATCACCCATTAATATAATATTTTCATTCCATACATCATCTAATATTTTTAACAAATTATCATTTCTTCTTCTTATTTCATCTTTGTCTAATTTATCAGTAATAGCATCTTGATCATAAGGTTTGAAATCTTTTTCATATTCTGGACAGTCGATTAAACATTTAGGAAGTCTAAAAGATTTTTCTTTTGGGATTTTAAGAATATCATCTATCAACTTGCCGCAATTTTCTGCTACAAAAGATCTTGCAAATTCTGTTTCATCAGATTCTGTAAAATCATCTTTTCCTCGCCTAGATGGCCAATGATTTACAAAGACATGAAGATTGGAATTATTAGATAAGACTTTAAGTTTTATATAAAAAATATCTCTGGTAGGGTAACGTAAATTCATATTGTATGATTTAGAGTCTATATATTCAAAAATTGAATTTGAATAAATAAGACCTGTATCTATTCCCCGTATATCTGGACTATCTTTATATTTTGCAACAGAATAATCATTTCTATCTAGATTTCTATTCAACTTTGTTGCTATTTCCTGGGCAAGATATTCATTTTCAATTTCACACATTCCAATTAAATCAGGGCCGGATGGAAAGGTAGATGAAATTCCCTTGACTATATTATCAATTTTTATATCTCTTACTGTTTCATCCCATCCATTAGCAGGAGTGTAATCAAAGTGCAATGCAATATCACTTAATGTCGTATCAAATAGATTTTGTAAATTCCAGAAACATACTTTGATGAAGCTCATTGAGTAGCATTTTTATTCTTTTTTTAAAAAGTTTTTGAAATATTAATAATGCTGACCGTAGTAACTAGGCCTGTGATCTACAGAGCAGGATGTTACATTTCAATTAAATATCTTTTCATATGTATGTGGCGATGGTCAATGTCCTATTTCATGTAGTAACACAGCATAAACTCGTAAGTTTGTAAGATCTGTATTAAATTCATCTTTGTTTTCATATACATTTCCATTAGAACTAATTTCTCTGTTATCAAAGTTGTTTCAGAAATTAGACTTTCACTTTCATTTAAGTATTCCATAGTATGGCTAGTCGGTGCATCAACCTATCCCCTAAAATCAACTGATGTCAGACAGTCAATATGCTGAATATATCCACTTTTTTAAGGTTATCTAGACTCAATCCATCAAACACTTTGTTTAGAATCTTTGGATACTGCCTTTGAACTTTTAAAGATTTATTCAAAAGTTGTATTATAATGCCCAGTAAGTTGAGAGATTTTTATCATCAGTATTGCAATTTTTTTTATATTTTTAATATTTTGAAAATATTGTGTTGATTCGTTAGATAAACTTAAGATTGTTAGAAAGGAAACATATGTTTGGCAATCTATAATGATATATATTATCATGTTAAAGTGTAACTGAAAAAATCATCTCATTTATTGATCTGAATCGAATCATGGCAATTACTACAAGTTCAGAAATCTTTTGTAATATTTATGGTATTTTTACCTCTTATGATTTTAAAATTTAATATATTAAATTCTTGTAAAAGTTGATTTTAATAGAGTAGGAAGAAAATTCTGGATTTGAGGATAAGCTTTTTATCACACAAAATTGCCAAGAAACGGAAAATTTGCATGATTTTTAAATAAAATTAGATATATTATCTGATATGCTCATATTTTTATAAAAGAATATAATATATATTTGAATTGAAAATACAAAATTTTCTAATAGGCGCAATTCTTGTAGCTCTTATCAGTTTTATTTTAACTACGAGTCCTTCTTTTCAAACAGCCAATATGTTCAACAAAATTTATGCAACATCAGATGAGGATGGTGGGAACGATGTAGAAGAGGATGGTGGGAACGATGTAGAAGAGGATGGTGGGAACATAGAGGATGGTGGGAACGATGTAGAAGAGGATGGTGGGCGATGTAGAAGGAGGTGGAACGATGTAGAAGAGGATGGTGGGAACGATGTAGAAGAGGATGGTGGGAACGATGTAGAAGAGGATGGTGGGAACGATGTAGAAGAGGATGGTGGGAACGATGTAGAAGAGGATGGTGGGAACGATGTAGAAGGAATTAATGATAATAATAGTGTTGAAGGAACAGATTTTTCTAATGAGGATAAAATAAAAGAAGAAGAGGACAATTCCAATATTCCTACACTTGTTGACCCATTTGAAGTAGAAACATTTACAAAAACTCCTCAATCGTCATTAGCAACAACATCACAGGAAAAAGCAATAAAATCAAATCCTAATTTAAGTTTAAAAGATCTAATATCGGAAGAACATCGTGGTGATCAGATACAACCTCCAGCAGCTGAACCATTTAATTCAGATATAGAAGGTTTAAAACAAGGTGCACTGTCGGATGCGTTTAATTTGGATGATTTAATAACAAAAGATCTCCCTCAAGCATCTCACCCTCTTTCTAATCGTAACCCTGTGCTTGTACCAGGACCTACATCTTTAGAAGAAAATCCTGAACTGGAGGAATGTTTAACAGCCCACTGTGATCTCCCTCTTTATGACGATGAAATTTGTAGAAATGGAATAGACGATGATGGTGATGGACGGGTAGATGAAGATCCTTATTGTTCTGATGTACCTGGTAAATCCGCGCCAGCTCCTGATAGAAATCCCATATTAACACCCGAACAATCAACTGGACCATCGCCATTTGGTACTAAATAAAAAGAAGGTATCATATCAAAAAGTCATTAATTCTGTTATCTGGAAATAAAACGGTAGTCAATAGATTTTGGATTTTACTAAAAAATTGTTCATAGATTATCAAGAAAAGACAAATAATTGATTAGCAAAGAATTAACCGGATTTACAAGCCCAGATTTCTTTGTGTCTTAAATTTGTGTTAAATAGCTTTTAAAGAAGTTCCAAGAACACTTTTAAGAAATGATACTCTTAATACGTATTTTAAGTTCTAGAAATCTATCCTAAACTCATAAGACTAAACTAACTGGTTAGCTGGTATGCATAATTCTAGCATTATGCGTTTTCGAATGACAAAATACTTTCCCTTCAAGTTAGGAGAAGAGATTAGAAAGTGCGATGCAAACCCTCTATTTTATAAAATTCATCTGTAAATTATGACATAAGACTATAAAATAACCTTTGTTTTTTGAAACCGAAGTTATTAATCAATAATATTTTCCACAAAAAAAAATTCTTTTTTTAGCCTTTGTTGTTGGGAAAAAATATTTATTTTAACCGCTATTTATTACGAGATCCTCTTTCATCGCATATTAATTCCTTAGAAATTCCAACAATAATCTTAAGATCTTCTAAATTTCCTATTTTGTTTGTATCGAATAATGATGCATCTAAATGTTGGGTTATATTATCTTTGGTAACTATTGTAGATCCAAAAGAATAACGTGTAATAACATTCTCAGGTAAAAGTTCTCTACCATCATTAATGGAACAAGTACTGTCTTATCTTGGTATCATAAAACCACTTTCATTAACTTATACTTTTATACTTTCTTCTCTTTACAACTACCCTTATAGGAAATTTTGGTTTAGTGAATCCAGCCAAATTTTTTGGTTCAAAACTTATATTTTCCTCCTTATTTGCAGGCATTACATACCATCTTTGAAAAATGGTTGCTAATGCGAGAATTCCTTCCTGGACTGCGAATGTTTCTCCAATACAAGATCTAATTCCTCCACCAAATGGGAAATATGCAAAACGAGGTAACTTAGATATGAATTCCTTTGTCCATCTATCTGGATTGAATTTATCTGCATCTGAATAGTATTTTGAACTGTTATGCAATGCATATTGACTCATGAAAATAACAGAATTGCTAGGAATTACATACTCTCCAACCATGTATTCTTCATTTGTCAATCTTGATAAAGCCCATACTGATGGTCTTATTCTAAGTGTCTCCTTGAAAATTTTTTCAGTATATTCTAGCTTTGGTAAATCATCACTAGTGGGTACTCTTGTTTCACCAAGTACTGCGTCCAATTCTTTGCGTAATTTGTCTTGAATATTTTGATTTGTTGCAAGATAAGCTAATGACCATGTTAGAGCAGTTGATGTTGTGTCATGTGCAGCAAATAGAAATATCATTGTTTCATCTCTGATCTGTTTTTCAGGTAACCCAACTCCACCGGTTTCAGGATCTTTTGCCTGCATTAGGTGCGAGATCAGATTCGGTTTATCTGGATTTGTTTTTTTTATATGATCCATCAGAGCATAAATTTTTTGATTTAAATAATCAATAGAATCTTGAAACGTATTTGGTTTTTTATTGTCATATAAAACCTGATTTGTTAGTGTTGTTGTTGATCCTGATTCCAGATCTACAAGAACATTCTCGACAGGCTCGTGTATTAGGCGATTTAATGTTTCTAGGATATTTGCAAATGCATCACTTATTTTTGAAAATGTATCTCTATCTCTAAAATTAATTCCGAACAAAGATTCAGCCATTACACCCATTGTCAACATAGTCATTTCTTGTAGTACATCTATTGTAGCATTTTCCTGCCAATTCTCAGATATGTGTGTTATATTATCAACCATGATATTGCCATAGGATTTGATTGATTTAGGTAAGAATAACGGTTGGATAATTTTTCTATGATGTCTATGTGAATCTCCTTCATTCAACAGTAGACCATTACCTAAAAAAGGTCTTAATTCTGTTGTTCTTGTTTTGGAAAATAATTTGTAATCTCTTGTAAGAATTTGTTCTATATGATCAGGATTACTTAAAATATAAACATCATCTTGTTGCAATTTCATGTAGATAACATCACCATATTTTTCTATCAGATCCATTAAAAAATTGAAAGGATTTTCATTAACTTTTTCCTTAAAGTCAGATATAGAAAGTTGTGGTCCTGGAGGGAGCTGTTGTTTTTTGCTATTTGTCAATATTATATTATAACTTATTCTGTGTTATGTTATAAAAATTACTTTTTTTATAATGATATAGGTTTAATAAATAAATAATTAAATAAATAAATAAGTTATAAACTATACAGGATTACATTAATGTACTGCGAGCATTATTTACTGTGTTTTATTGTTTTTGCGTTATCCTAATTCTAGTTTAATATTTATTTTAGCAATATATAGAGAAAAAATTTTGGGATATTATTAGAAATGGTCTACCAACGATGTCAAGTATACCATATGTCTATAGGACTGGACCCATGTTTTTGGGAACACTTTTCCCATTTTCATATAGATACTAATATTTTCTCTCATTCCCAATATTTATCACCTTCTCCTTTTCATTCTCCCTGTCAATAATTTGTTGTTGCAGTTTCCATTTTGAAATAAACTCAACGGGTGTAAGATACCGTAGTGCAGAGTGTATTCTGTTCTGGTTGTAATCAGTGAATGCATCTATGAGTACTGATTCTGCTTCCTGATAGTTTTGGAAATCATTTGTCCAAATATACTCCTTCTTTAGTGTCTTGTGGAATGATTCAATGTGTTCATTCTGTTCTGGTGTGTTGTAGTAGATATGTTCCAGTTTTAATCCCAGTACAGAGATAGATTTTCTAAATGCTTTGCTGGTATACTGTGAACCGTTGTCTGTTCTGATAACCAGGTTTTCAGGTACTATACATTTATGTGTTACAAGAGCAGTTTCTATCGCTATTATTGCATTTTCCTTTACTGCAGACAGATCAAAACAGTAGTCAACCCATTCCCTTGTATATACATCAAACACATTGAACAGGTAACCCCATCCATCAATACCACAGTGTACGTAGGTAAGATCTGCTTCCCATACTTGGTTTGGTCTATTTGCTTTTACATTTGGTATTTTATTACGAAGAATTTCCTTCTTACTTTTAGAGGGCGTAATGTAACCCATTTTTCTAAATATTCTTTGTACCCTCTTTCTGTTGATGGATATTCCTAATGCTCTTGTCAGCATTGCAGCCATTCTTCTGGTACCATAGGTTGGTCTTTGTAGGGAGATTCTTTGTATCTCTTGTTCTATCATTGTTGTTGCTGCAGTTGCTGCAGTTGCTGCAGTTGCTGCAGTTGCTGCAGTTGCTGCAGTTGCTGCAGTTGCTGCAGTTGCTGCAGTTGCTGCAGTTGCTGCAGCAGTAGCAATAGCATATCTGTTACCTTTATTTCCGTAGTACATATTTTTACTACATCCAGAATATCTCAGTGCCTTTCTAATGCTAATCCTTCTTGGTGTGGTGTTGTTTTTGTTATCTACTATTGTCTCTACCACCGCTAACCTTTCCTCCCTGTTTCTAACGTTTTTTTAAAAGCATCTATTGCTATTGTCTGTTCACCAATTATTCTCTTTAGACGTTCATTTTCTGTTTCCAGATCCTTGTTGATGTTATCTTTACTGGAACCTGACAATGCTCTCTTACCTCCTTCAATAAATTTCTGTTTCCAGTTATAGAACACATTTGGATTTAGATTGTACTTTCTACATAGTTCTGCTACTATGATATTTGTAGTCAGTGATTCCATTACAATCCTTGTCTTGTCTTCTGGTGTCCATCTTCTACTCTTAGTATTGCTGTTGTGGTTATTGTTTTTACTAACACCTTGCATCTGTCTGACCTCCTCTAATAACGTGGCTAGGAGTAAAAAAGTCTCCATTACAAGGTGTTCTCATTTTTAATGGGTCCAGACCACTATAAAATATTCCCAAAACAATTATTTAGCTTTCGGATCTCATAATACAACATAAGATATGCATGACTCAGATCCTGTCTATGAATACTTAATGAAACCATACGGTATTACCAAAGATGATGTACAAGAGGCATTAAAGTCTCCAGACCATATACACAAATTGAAGGCAAATAATATAGTGAAGGGTATTTTTATAAAACAAATATCTAAAGAGTACTATTTGTTAATAGATGCTAATTTAAAAGATAGAAATCATTCAATCCAGACAGTTTTTCGAATTTTTCCACATACACTTCAAGATATAACTATCAAAACCCCTATACATGTTCTACGAAAGTTTGCAAATGATTTTGGTTACGCTCTTCAAATGGGAAATTATTCTAGTAAGTTCATTTTCAACGAAACTTTGAAAATACCAGAATCAGATAAAATAAACAATGAATTAGAACATTACCTCAGACCAGTAGACTTTCCAAAAAACGCGGATCGGGTTTTTGGATCTTCCCTTTATACAGTCAAAACTGGATATCCCAATAGTAGTTTTAAAATCGAAATAGCTTACCTGATTAGCCTTAAAAAATACAAAGAATATCAGCATGAAAATGAATCTTAAAGAGACTTTTGAATTTGTAGACTGATAATTATCTATTAAAACCTTTTATAATTTTGCAAATATTGCACCAAAAATTAATTTATGATAACTGGTTTTTTCTGAAAAAGAAATGTTCAAAAAAATAATTTGTAAAAGAAAACAATATCAATTTAGTCAAGAGGTATTTATATTGTCTTTATAGAGTTACATAATATATAAGTGGCATTTGAAATCAAAAGGTATATTTAAAAATTTTTCGTTGAATTATTTTATTATTTCTGAGAATCAATTTTTATAGCAAATATAACATTAACATGCTGGTTCGGTGAGAGTTGTGAAAAATTTCAATTGAATATATAATTTTGATAACATAAAAAATCCATTTTTGTTATTTAAAATTTTTTAAATTTCATGCATACTGATTGTTAACTACAAGATTTAATAAATTCATTTTCATCTAGTTGTGTTTGATTCAGTATTGATTTTAATTTTCTTATCTCATTGATATTATATCGAAATGACAATAGTTCCACCATCTGGCTTGTGATTTGTAAAAGAAAGATGATTTATTTTTTGTCTTTTAAGATAAAAATCATAATTACCAACAATTTTTACAATTTCTTTAAAACTATGATTTGTCAGAGACAAATATTAAACTGATGTTTCAATTGTCATTTTGTTATTATTTTTTGTCTTTCTGTCTCTTCTTTTGTAGCTTCAATTAATAGCTCAATTGCCTTTATCATATTTTTTTAATTCTTCTATTATTTTGCCTTGACTTATTACGACAGATAATTTAATAGATCTACTATTATATCACTCCTAATCTTTAGTTTATGTTATAATATATTCATGTTTATGTAGTGTTGTTGATGAAGTATTTGTGTTAGACATAGCTAATATTTGATTTAATGAAATATAAATATTCATTTCATTTATTAAGTTCAATCTACATTTTAAATCAAAATTAATAATATTTCTCACTTAAATAAATCCAACAAAACAGATAAGAAAAGGAGGAAAAATAACTAGAGTGTCATCATTTTATTTTATGTTGAGAAATATTACAAACTACCATACTGATATCTCTGGACTATTAGAATTACCTGGACTATTACTGATGTCATCTGGTTGGCTAAATGACCTGCCGTTATTGGTACTAAATGAAAATAATATATCTTTACTACCTTGAACAATATCCTCCCACACTACATATACATTATTTCCTTTGGCGGCTATATGTGGATTAAGAGAAGGTCCTATATTGCCACTAATATCATTTGGTTGGCTAAATGACTTGCCGTTATTGGTACTAAATGAAAATAATATACCAGGGGGGCTAGGAGTATTATCTTCCCATACCGAGTAGACGTTATCTCCTTTAGCGACTATCTGTGGACGACCGGAGATCCCTATGTTATCACTGATGTTATCTGGTGGACTGAATGACTTGCCGTTATTGGTACTAAATGAAATGAAGATATTATTGTCACCACCAACTCTATCTTCCCACACCAAGTAGACATTGTATCCCTTTATGGCTATTTGTGGAAAAATGGATAGAGTTGGGGTATTACTGATGTTATCTGGTGGACTGAATGACTTGCCATTATTGGTACTAAATGAAAACAAGATATCAGTACCTACTGGAGTACTACCCGACCATACCACGAAGACGTTATCTCCTTTGGCTGCTATCTGCGGACTTGATTGACCTGTGTTATCACTGATGACATCTGGGGGACTGAAAGACTTGCCATTATTGGTACTAGATGAAAACAAGATATCAAAGTTGACTGAAATTCCATCTACCCATACAACATACACATTATCTCCTTCTGATGCTATTTGTGGGAAAGAAGAGTCACCTAAATTATAACTTAGGTTTTTTGGTGTGCTAAATGTATGACCGTTGTCATTGCTTACTGAAAAGAAGATATCAAAGTTACCAGGGGTGTTATCTCGCCACACGACATACACATTATCTCCTTCTGATGCTATTTGTTGATCATTAGAGTCACCTAAATTATAACTTAGGTTTTTTGGTGTGCTAAATGTATGACCGTTGTCATTGCTTACTGAAATGAAGGTATCAAAGTTACCCGGGGTGTTATCTCGCCACACCACATAAACATTATCTCCTTCTGCTGCTATTTGTGGGGTAATAGAATTGCCTAAATTATTACTTAGGTTTTCTGGTGTGCTAAATGTATGACCGTTGTCAGTACTTGCTGCAAAAAAGATATCGTTGCTACCAGTAGCATCATCTTGCCATACCACATATATTATTGGATTTGGAAATAAACACTCAATAATATTATTAATTATTTCGTCTATTTTTTGAGAAGGAATTGACTTGTAATAATCATTATCGTATTTATCATAAGAATAGTAAGAATTGATTTTATCAATATCATTATCATATCCTACTTTGTCAAATAGTTGTACTAGAATATGTCTTAGAATATCTTTTAGTTCTTGTTCTGATATCTGGTAATTAACAATTAATTTACATAATTTTTCTAAAGAACCAAACTCATATTCAATAGCATCAAAAAAGAAATATCTTTGTTTATCGGATAATTGGTAATATAATTCTTGTAAAAAGCAATCTTCACACTCTTGTACTAGTTGATTGAATTGTTTGTCTTTTGATGGATAGTGATAATAATAATCTCTACCGTTTTTATCATTGTAATCTGGTTGATTATTATCTTCAAAAAGATAATTATCCTTTTTATAAAAATCTTGATGATAATATTGATTATCATTATATCCTTGAGCATTTACTAATGGAGAGGTTGATACTGGAACTAATAATACAGTTGCAAATAAGAAGACTAAAAATATTCCAATCTTAGAATGCATATTATCAAAAGTGAAACTATTAATAAATGAGATGGGTAATCTCATTCTCTGGTTTTATTTAAGTACAAATATCTTGAAAAATCGTTGTGAACATTTAAGATCCAAAATATACTAAAATAATGTTAGAACATTGGATTTTAATATCACATGTTAATTGCAAAAGACAAATACAAATTGAATTAATAAAACCGATTTTCGGCTAATCATAGTATTCAAAATATTTTGTACTATATTAATTATCTTATTATGATATTATCATGTACTTAATAAAGAATTAACTCTAAGCGTTACTTCTCTTTGTTCAATCTTAAATTTTCTAATGTGAATTTTTTCGACGTCGAAAATTTTTACTTTTTATTGAACCTACCGTTTTTAATAGATATATAAACTCCTTGTCAAGTAATTAAATTATATTGGTAAAACTATCAATATACAGACAATCAATAGTTTAATAAATTAGAAACGACAAGATAACTTCTTTCCATATTTCTAAAGTTTTAAGAATTAATTATAATTTGATATTTATTATAAATTATTTGATAAAAAAATAAGTAAATAAACAAATTATTTTACTCTTTTATTTTAGTTGTTAATTATTGTTATAGAATTTATGATAAAATGGCGGGCCTACTGAATTTAAATTTAATTAGTTAGTTTTAAACTTTTCAAAAATTTAATGTGTTAAGAAATTCTTGATGATGTTAATAGTACATAACAATAACTGTTAAAAAATTTTTATCAAGATATTGAATAGGTTATTCTCTTTAAGAACAAAACGTTCAACATTGGGTAGAATACTATATTCATGCTTTAAACTAACGGGTTCGGTTGTTTCTATGATACTATCATCATGGATTCATCCAAATATCTGCAATATTTCAAATAGTAATAAATTTATACTTATTAGTTTATCTTTTCTAATTGTCAACTTTAGCTAGTAGATAGTTTCTTATATTCAGATCGAAGCTTTTGTTCCAAATATATTGAGATTTTTTTCTACAATCTAATATAGTACTATAGAACCAAGATCTTTGCATATATGACTTGTCAATTTAACAAATAAGAATCAGTTACTGCTGGTTGAAAATCTACTAGACTGAGATCATTTTTGTCTGGGTCTATTTTTTCGAGATTGTATTTTAAGTATAGTCATCTGAATTGAATAAGCATATGAAATAAGATTAGCGATAGGGTAGTTTACTGTATCACAACGATTATGATTGAGACTATCTACATTGAAGCTTTTATCCTTAAATGCAGTAGCCTTATTGAATCCATTGCTGGTTGAACTCATACAGATAGTGTATTGATTTAGGAATGCTCTGTCTTTATGCCAGTCTGTCTGCAAACTAAAATTGATGCAATTTTTAGGATCAATTTTTTTAGGTTATATGTGACTAATAATACTTGTACCCTAAGAATCTGCCCTTTGACATTAGTTTGCAGTTAATTACTCGGGGTCGACCTTGTATAAGATTGTTAATTAACAAATATCTTAAATAATACTGCCAAAAAAATTAACTGGGTTTTTGAGATGTGCACAAAAAATGTTAAAAAATACATTCGTCTATGATCTTGGCACCTTTAGATTGGTTCTGGATAAGGACGACCCAGACGTTTCAAGGCAGATAGAGCAACATGGATGGTACGTAGATGAGGGATTCGATATCAAGGTCTTTCGAAAACACCTGAAGACAAGAATGACTTTCCTAGACTTGGGGGCGAACGTTGGATTTTATACATTTTTAGCAAGAAGTATCATCGGTGAAAAAGGCAAAGTGTTTGCCTTCGAGCCATACCCACGTAACGCTGATTTAGTTAAGGCAAGCATCAGAGAAAATAATTATAATAACGTAAGACTGGTAGAAGCCGCAGTTTCAGACAAGAATGGTAAAGCTTCATTGTACCTCTCTCCAGATGAAAGCTCTGAGAACAGTCTATTAGAGTTAAACTTTCAAAACGCCATCACAGTCGATGTTGTTACACTCGATGATTACTTTGAAAAAAAGGTTAGTGATACAAAGGTCGATTTCATTAAGATGGACATAGAGGGATCAGAATATAGGGCTTTCCAGGGAATGAGTAAACTGTTAGGTTGTAATGAGGGAATGACTATAATGCTAGAGTTTTGGCCCAACGGATTACGGAGGAATAATCAAGACCCTTATGAATTTCTGAAAACTATTGAGGAATCTGGATTCGAAATGCAATTCATTGATAACGTGAGACAGAAGCTAATCAAAGTTGGGGTTGAACAAATGAGGGGAATTGAAAAAGAAAGGATGGAAGATGTTAGTAGCCAGAACGAAGTAATGCGAACTTGGGGTTGGTATACTAACCTCTTGTGCACGAGCAGAAGAGTTTAGAAGTCAAGATCTTTTTCTAGCTTGGCAAGTTCTAGTATGAAATATTAGAATCAGGCAATTATTTGTGCCCCAAGGGGATATCATATATGAGGTTGTCTAGGATGTATTGTGAATAACCCGCAACCACTTCCTAGCCGACCTTTATTTCTGGTATAACTATGATGCCGACACAATCTCTTATTTTGTGTTTGGATTGCAAGAATGATTAATATTTGAGGTGGGACTGTCTCTTCAGAACAAGGTATTAGTACATTTAAACTTGCAGGAATTTCTATCTGATGTATTAAGGATTGTTCTGGACTTTCCTATCTTCTGCCAGATAAAGATTAGCTGATTTCTATCAATGTATATAGTACAAAGCCCTAACCCTGTTACTCTATCCACATTGGCAGTGAAAACAGATATACTATTTGTGAAACTACTATTTTACGAGCTTGGGTTGTACACAACATCTCAAAGATTGAACTTTTTAAGTCTTTTCGCCCTCTTCACAAAGATGACTGCAGTTTCTTTGACACCCTCACTTGAATCATTCTCAATCACCCCCTCAAAGAATCCTACGTCGCCATCTCTTTGCAAACCAAGACCCTCTACAGCTTCATGTCTCACAACATCGATCTTGTCGTGAAGTGCGGCTTTTCTGAGTGCATCTTTCTGTTTGTACATGTCTAGATATCCTAGCATAAACGCCGCCTCATGTCGTACAAATCCAGATGGGTCTGTCAGTAAAATCGAGGCTAACAGTTCTCCTATCTCGTCAAATAACTTGGGGTTTATGTCTCGCACCTCTTCCGCTGTTCTCTGTAAGATGAGAATACAATCCCAGCGCACTGATTGGTCGCCCTTGCCTTCGTCAGCTGGTTCCAGTTCTTCCAAGTACTTTTTTCTTGTTATTTCGAAGCGTGTACTTGCTTCCAGGTCCAAGAATCCCCATTCGTCATAGAGATCTGCCATATCTACTAACACAACTCTTGTGGAGTGAATAAAAAGTTATTTCTGGTCTTGTTCTCCTCCTAACAATCTACTAACCCAATATCTATATGGCATTTTGGACATCTTCAACTGCCCTACTAATTTTAGCCCCTAAGTGTCCGATGTGTGATCGCCCCAGACTTCCTGGATGAGTTCGACAAATTGAATTTCTGATACTGTTGCTATACTCGAAATTAGTTCCTTAACTATCGCTAGCTTTCTAGATTTTTAACAACTATTTTGACATCTCTATTTCTGAGAAATCATGATATGTACCCCTTGAACTATATCCATAATCAAATAGATTATCTCAATCACCGGTAATAGCTTTTTTATATATTTATTTGTTGACTAGATCTCTAAGAATTAATATTCATTATTTAACGCAGTACTAGCATTCTATTCACAACATATGATTTAGTATCTTTCCTTCAAATACTAAAAAAGTTGTTTATATTCAAAAAATTCAATTTCAGATGTTAGTAGATTTATTTGATCAAAAAAAGTTAATTCTTTTAAAAGTGCATGAATTACAAGTAGTTTAGATGACAGATTACGATAAATCAGGTTCTATGAATTCGGGAAGACAGAAAATATATACCTATATTTAGAAGTTGATAGGATTTTCTAGACATTTCGAAATCGCATCAATAGAAACAGAATCAGAATGCTGTGGACTGATAATGTTACAATAACAAGTAGAAAATCTTTATTAATTAAAGATCATAAAATTAAATCGTTTGTCCCATAGCAGAGACAAAACCACTACATACCAAAAAATCGTATTAAATTACAAAATATTAATACTCATTGCAGCCTTAGCTATAATCTATCAGATTTTCAACTATATGCTCCCTGAAAAGGAAGGTGAAATGAGTCCAATTGACTTTCTGACTGCAATATCCCTCATAATTTGTGCAATTGCGTCATTTATTGTTGCAAGAAAATACTACCGTTGGTTGGTGCTCGGCCCAGCATTCCTTGCATTGGGAATTGGATTCGCATCTTACAGTGTCGGTGAGATTATGTGGTACTATTATACTATAGTTTTACAAATAGATCCTTATCCTTCTTTTGCAGATCTTTTCTATTTTGCTTACTATCCATTTTCAATTTATCACCTGGTACGAAATATCAAGTTCTTTAGACCAAAAATAAATACAGTAACAAAAACTTGGTTAGTTGGAATTCCAGTTGCAATAGTGTTGTTTTACTCGTACTTCACTTTCCAACAGGATGGATATAGCCTATTTGATTATTTCTTCGGATTACCATTTGAAGTGGCATCTGCGACTGCATTTTCCTTTGCTATTCTGGGTATGCAAATTTTTAGGCAAAGCGTACTTGCTGCTGTCTGGTCACTTCTGGCTCTAGGTATTTTCCTAAATACAGCAGGGGATCTTATTTACTACTATCTAGAAATATTTGGACTCTACACGAGAATCCATTTCGTAAATATTCTATGGTTTATTGCGCCTTTGATTATTACTTACTCACTTTACAAACACTACAAAATAAAAGATGCGGTTCTAGCTAATTTATATTATGATAGATTTTTTAGGCAGAGGGCTCAACCTGGATTTGAACAAGATATGAAAAAAGTTATTGATGAAATGACTTCTAATGTTGAAATTGACACGTCTTTTAAACCAGAATTGAAAAAGGAAGACGTAACCAAGCTCGTTAGAGAGATAAGAAAAGAATTGGAAGTTAGGAAATAAAGGCCATTCCTAACAAGAAAAATTAAGAACCGATCAGATATCATACCAAAAGTAGAATCCAGAACAAACGGTCGAAAATTGGAGCGATAGTGACATCAATAGATTAACAACTAAATGACTAACAAAAAGTTACTAATTCCGTCATACCATGAAACCATTTTGACACAGAGAGAGGAAAAAATAATTTCAAAATATCAACAACTAATGTATGATAGAGAATCATAAATCCTGGGACTAACTTATGGATTACCACCCATTACACAGAGATTAAGAACAAGAAATGATACTTAATTTTAGATAATTCTAGTTATTTTAACATTATAGGCATGATTTAGTCTATATAGAAAATTTAAGATTATTCTATAGATTTACAGTTAGAAAATAGAAAATATTATCTTCTCTACCTCCAAAATCACTTCATCGTGTGGTATCTGCCTTTGAAAAAAGCCACATTCATTCACAAAAATTACAATCATTGTGGACTAGAAAACAAAGCAATTTCTAAATAGTAATTCAAATTCAATTATTGTATTTTCAAAAAATATCAGTACTTTTATTAAATATTTACTAGTAAATGATATTATAAGCATTGTTTAATAATTTGGTATTTTTTCAATCAAAGGACAAAATACTAAATTATCTTTTTCTCATACTATTGATTTTTCTGTTTTCAGGTATGACTGGAGCATATTGGGATATTACTTATCATTCTCTTAATGAAGTGGATAATTTCTTTCAACCTGCACATCTGGTGATATATTCTAGCCTATTTCTTGTTTTTTTAACAGGTCTAATTATTACTATTATTTCTCCAAAAAAATTTTTGTTTGCTTTAATTCCAGCATGTCAATTATTATCTGGATATTTTGATTTACTCTGGCATAATAATTTCGGTTTTGATAGTTTTTTAAGTCCTCCTCATATCTTGCTCTCTTTCATACCAATTTTCTATTCATTTATGATCTTTAGATATTTTCAAAAATCTTCTAATATTTACTCAAAACTTGGAGAAACTATTGCCCTTGGAGTTTTGTGGTTATCTATGACCTTTTTACTGTTGATGTTCTCTTTGGTCTCTACTGAATCTGATGATATCTCTTTTTATATTATTCCTCCTCCGTTTGTATCTTTTATAATTTCTTTTATAATGATGCCAATACTTTCATTATTGATTGTCTACTATGCTAGTCTCAACCATATCAATCTGATATATGTTGCAGGATTATTTGCTTTCTCATTTACAATTTCAACAATAATTGCAAATCCGAATGTCACATTCCTGTTTCCATTTCTGTTATTAGGAACTATTTTACCTGCATTTTTATATAATAAAAACAAATTTGTTGGATTTGTATTATTTGGGGGATTGTGGATTTTTGCATATGTTCCATATTCTTTTAAGATTATTTTATATTCTGTTACCGGCGTAATAGTTGAGTTAAAATATACTTTATTTATATCACATTCTTTGCTTCCTTATTATCCTTTAATTATAATCTCAGGTATTTACGTAGGAGTATTTGCATATTATATAACTAAAAATAAGCCAAAACTATTTCATATTAAAATGAGTAGATAACTAACTAATAGTGTGATATTATTTGTTTAAACTTATTTACTCTCACAGCATTATATAATTTTAAAACTTGACTATTGATATAAATTTATAATATTTGTGTTACAGATAGGTTGCCCCAAGTTAAAAGTAAATTTACTATTTTCATACTGTAATTTATTAACATCTGATGATTCTATCAATATATTTCAAAAATAATGTAGCAACAAAAAAATATTTTTTCTATATACCTAAAAAATTGTTTACTCATGTGGCTCCTACCTTGACACTTAACTGTTACAGGATGAAATAAGATATCTGAGAGGTAAAAAATAATCTACTTTTGTTAAGGGCGATATTAATAGCAGGAACAATTTCTACGATGATTCCACGAGCAACCTTTGCACAATCTTATGAATATTCGTATGGAAAAGACCAAAAGTCTTCAAAGATTAATTTTCAGAAAGTAAATTGTAACAACATCATAATAAATGGATTAGATAGCGCTGGTCAGGGTACAGGAGCAGATATGCTTGGTACAATGATGGGAGAAGGATATGATGATGGAACAGATCAATGGTTAGGTAAAGGAGATATAAAAGAATCTATCGGTATTAACGATAATATAGTAAATTTTTGTAAAAATAATAATGGGGCAGGAATTGTAGAACCGCTTCCACCATCTCAAATTACAACTCTATATGTGGCTAATAATAGTTATGATACTGTAGAAATATATGATGTAAGTGATCCGAGTACACCTATACGTGTAGGTGAATTTAATGGAGGAAATTTAAATGGACCAATGGGTATAACAACTCAAGGTACAACTCTTTATGTGACTAATGTTAATGATGATACCTTTAAAATTTATGATGTAAATGATCCCAGGTCACCTGTACATATAAATGAATTTAATGCGGGAAATTTAAATCAACCATCTGGTATAGCAGCTGAAGGTACTACTCTGTATGTGACTAATCGTGGAGATAATACTGTAGAAATATATGATATAAGTGATCCGAGTGCACCTGTACGTGAAAGTGAATTTGGTGCAATAGATTTAGATGCACAATTTGGTATAGCATCTCAAGATACAACTCTATATGTAACTAATGTTGGTGATGGTACTGTAGAAATATATGATATAACTAATCCTAGTTCACCTGTACATGTAAGTGAATTTGGATCAGGAGATTTATCTGAACCAAATGTTATAGCAATTCAAAGTACAACTCTGTAGGTGGCTAATCTAGGATATTATAATATCCCTAACATTGAAATAAGTAATCCATTTGATCCTGTATTTATAGAAACAATCCGATGATGTATTAGATACAATTGATGGACAAGTAGCAACACAACGGTAAAAATTATCAATATCTCTTTTTTTCCTTTTTTATATCAAATATTAATTATTGTCTATTAATACTTTCAGAGATATTGCTATTTAGACAGAGATGGTTACTTAGTATTATACATACTTATCTATGATGTTAAATTATCGTGTTCGGTGGTCTCCATAATGCTAGCGTTATGGATTTTTGATTCTACAATATTGTTAAAATAATAAGAAAATTCTCAAAATTTTAATAACCTATTTGTTATGCAAATATATAGATTTTTAATGCAAATAAATATATCAATACATCTTTAGTAAAAGGAGTTTTAAACTGCATAATTTAGGTTGTTATTAATATAGCATGAGAAAAAAAATAATTCAGATTTATACTTGTACATCTACAATATTGTAGTAGATAAAATGATTATAATGATTCCATACTCAAATCTATTCTAATTATTCATAATTCGTTCAGACCGTTCTAACTATAGAAAATGCAAAAGATTCAACGAGTCTATTTCTTGAATACTATGTTAATGCTTGGTGCACAGACGTATGGCGAGGGACAAGCATTGTTTTAAGTAGTTTTTATAAAAACAAATACAGAGCAGTATTAGAGGAACTTTACAATAACTATGGATCAGTACCTCCCAAAACTCCATATTATCAAGAAAACCAATATCTCCCAAAACATCGACATCAAAAATATCAGATAATGAACCTGATCCATACGATGAATTGATAAAAGCCTAAATCAAACAGAATTTGGATAATTATAAAATGACTAGAGAGTTTAGAAAAAATAGCTTTTTGATTAAAGATATATATCTAAAATTAAAAATTAGATAACTCTCAAGCATCTTAGATATGACAACTGTAAAAACTATATTATACACCATCAATAAAAAATAAATCACTCTACTTAAAAATAAGAAAATAGATGTTATATTACAGTGTCAGATGGTACACCTGATCAGAATAATATTAAAGATCTAATAGACAAATTTGCACGGTTTGGACCACATACCGATATAGATACTATTAATCAAATTTTATCAAGAAAAAAAGAAGCATTACCTTATATTGCTAAAATAGCCCAAGACGATGATTATTGGTATTCAGAAGACGGCGAATATGCATCATGGACTCCAGTATCTGCTCTACATCTGTTATCTGTTATAGGTGGTAAAGAAGCAATCAATGCTTTTCTAAATTCTGTCAAAACAAATTATGATTATACAGGAGATTGGATAACAGAGGATATGCCTGCAATACTTGCTAATTTTGGTATTGAAGGATTTGATGAGATTCAAGAGATGTTGTTTGATAACAAAGTAGATCCATTTGTAAGATCAGGTGCAGCAAGAGCACTGTTTTCGATTTCTGAAAAGTACCCAGATGCAAGAGAAAAATCTATACAAGCATTAAGAGATACAATATCTTCTGAAAACAATGATATAGCAAGAAGTTGTTTTATGTATGATCTGGTTCATTTTAAAGATCATGATTCCTTACCTTTTATCGAGTTTTATTTTGAAAATGATATGATAGATGATGGTTTGATGAGTATGGAGGATGTGTATGAATATTATTATGTAAAAGGTAGCGATCTTTATAGTTTAGACAATATCCTGACAACAGACCCTCTTGATATTTTCAAAGATACTCTTGATAATTTTTACAGAAATGACAATCAAGGAAAATACATAACATCTACAAAAAGTAAATATCAATCCACAAAAAAAGTACCAAAGAAACAAACAGGAAGAAATGATCCTTGTCCTTGTGGTAGTGGCAAAAAATACAAAAAATGTTGCCTTAAGATTGTTTAGGTATTTCAGAATACATATCCAAATTATTTTCAATAAAAGAAATGATAGAAATAGAATTCAGACTCTACAGCTTCAACATTTTAGATTCGATTATCTCTAAAATATTTGTAAAAAAGTTGCAGACATAGGTATTATCACCTAACGTTAAATTATTTATATAGGAATAATCAAGTAAAAGTTGTTGTTATATATATTTGAACGATAATAACAGTTACACTATTTCTCATATCAAATATGTAGAACATCCTCTAATTAAAAAAAATTCAATTGAATACAGATCATATCAAGACAATATCGCAAAGTCAGCGAGAAATAAAAATACTATGATTATTCTTCCAACAGCTTTAGGTAAAACCGTTATTTCTGCGTTAATTTGTGCTGATATAATGTATAATTATAAAAAATTAAAGATATTGATAATGGCTCCAACCAGACCATTAGTTTTACAACATATGGTTTCGTTCTTATCTTTTCTTCAAGTTACTGATGATCAAAAAGTTATGATGACTGGAAAAACATCACCTATGTTGAGAAATTCAATTTGGAAAAATGATTATATCAAATTAATTTTCGCTACTCCTGAAATTGTAAAGAATGATTTATTAGAAAAAAGGATAAATTTGGACGATTTTGGTTTAGTGATTTTCGATGAAGCTCATAGAGCTGTTAAAGACTATGCATATACTTTTATTGCAAAAAACTTTCTTGAATCTGAAAAAAATCCAGTTACTTTAGCAATGACTGCCAGTCCAGGTTCGGAGAGTGAAAGAATAAAACAGGTTTGTGATAATTTGAACATAGAACACATTGAATACAGAAATGAAGAAGATGGCGATGTTAAGGCTTATATCAATCCTATAAATACCAAATGGGAATGGCTTGATTTACCAGATGAATATATTTCTATTGCATCATTACTTAAATCTATGTTGAATGAAAAACTTCGATGGTTATCTTCTAGAGGTTTGGTAAAAAAGAAAAATATTGATTATGTGTTTAAAAAAGATTTAATTGAACTAGGAAATATATTGAAACAAAATTTAAAGTATTCAAATCCACAAAATCAAGGATCTATATTCTACGCATTAATGACTCAATCTGCAGCATTGTCATTAATGTATTGTATAGAATTGATTGAAAGTCAAGGATCTTTTTCTTTAACCACATTTATGAAGAGGATGGAAGATAGCGAAGGTAAAACTCATTCTATGCTCCTAAAAGACTTTCGAATGATAGAAATTAAAAATAGATTGTCAAAGAATAATAATATTGTTCATCCTAAAATTGAATATATTGTAGATTTACTAAAGAAATATAATAATAAAAATAATAACTCACTTTCTAGTACAAAATCAAAAGTATTAATTTTTACCCATTATAGAGACACTGCAAAATATCTAGTAGATATATTGGAAAAAAATGGAATTAAATCGTTTCGCTTTGTAGGACAAGCTAATAGGAAAGATGACATTGGAATGAAACAAGAGGAACAATCTAACATTTTGAATTCATTTAGGAAAGGAGAATTCAATGTATTAATTGCTACATCTATAGCTGAAGAAGGATTAGATATTCCCCAAGTCGATCTAGTAATATTTTATGAACCAATTGCGAGTGAAATTAGATATATTCAACGTAAAGGAAGAACAGGAAGAAAATCTATGGGGTCGGTAATTATTTTAGCTGCCAAAAATACTGTAGATGAACGAATTATCTATGCTAACAAAAGAAGAATTGAAAATATGAAAAGATTATTGAATAATATAAAAATTAAATTAGAACCTAGAGATAGATATTTACCAAAACCTGATCCATATACTGAAGATGAAGCTAAGTAATTTATATAAACTCATTGAAAAACAGAAGAAAAGTTATTCTGATACTCTTTATAGTAAATATGAGGATTTTCCATCAAAATATTTAGAAAAATATGAAGACAAAAAAAGTATAATAATTAAAAAGAAAAAGAAACACCAGATTATGACCTTGATGATGATTCTAAAGATTTAAAGAAAACGATAGATAAAATAAGTAGATTTATTTATAATCAGTTATTAAGAAAATATACTCTACAATCAATACAACATAAATCATCATTATTAGATAAATCTTATTTTTATGATACTATTAATAATACTGATCCCTATATAATTGATAAATCCTTAACTCTTCTAGAAAATCAAAGATTAATTAAAATCAATAATAATGATGACACAATTGATTTATATTCTAAAAATATAACAGAAATTAATAATTCTTCTTCTAATAACAAGTTTAAAAATAATAATAACAATATTAATTTCCAAAGCAAAAAAAAGAATATTGGTTGTTATTATATTTTTGTAGAAAAAGTTATCTCGGGTAAAGCAATAGTTTTAGTAGATGGTAAATGGCATGCTACATTGAATTATTATGATTATGAAGGTCCAAGAAGTCTTTTAAAACGAGGATCTGAATTTAAAGCTAATTCTGAACTTTATCATGATACAAATGGTATTTTTTGTGTTAGAATCAAAGATACAATATTAATGTAAAGATTTGTGAAGACGATATGAAAATCTTATAATTTGTTTATTGTTGTATGTTGGTTAGGTACAAACTTAAACATACTCAGTATGAAGGTGAGGCTGTATCCTCACCGATATCTGAGCGATATTAATAATATGTCTTTTTGGAATGTGATCCAAACATACTATTCAGGAATTATTTTCATCTTTTATTCATTATTCTAAAGCATTTGTAAATCTTAATTTTCTAATAAGTAGAGAATGATCATTATTGCTTGTTATAGTTGCTATACTATCTACACATGTTTTGAAGATACGTAGAACACAATCCGGTGGGATACATAATGCAAGCGTTATGGGTTATACAAGAAGCATGAGAAGTTTGTCTCTTACGGAATGTTTGAAACGTCTTCCTGCGACTATTGATCTTGTTCTGTTTTGTTTAGATAATCTTGTTATCTCATGTTCTGGATAGTATGATTCTAATTCTTGACAAATGAAATCAACTTGAGATATTTCTAATCCTGTGAATCAACAATAACGGCTTTTTAGATAATCTATCATAATTTAACAAACCTACAACGAATTGCGAAATAGAATGACAATATAGCTGTAAGTGTTCTAATCATGCAAGAGATCTAATTATTACTGTATATGTGCAGTTCATACACAGCCAGCCGTCTATTGTATCCGATAATAAAGGAGGGTTAGGGATTAATTGCTAGTATTTACCTCTTTATTATGACTATTACTTGCTTTTACAAAATCTGTGTATATTTTTACGCAGGTCTTTAGATTATCACGTGTTTGTTCAAGTGCTGTATTGTATACTCCCATGTTCGATGCTAAAGCATTGTTTATGATATTGCTGGTATTTAACAGATAACTTGTAAAGTTTTTTACCATTACTGCGTGGTTTTCAACAATTTTCTGTGGGTTATACAAGTCCCATAATCCATATGAAGAGGTTACACCACTACTATTTGGGGTTACTTGATGTGATTGAAAAGAGTTTACTACTTCTTTTTCTGCTTCAATAAAGTCAGAGGCAATTCCTTTTATACTTTGAATAGTTTGTTCTTGATATTCAGCTATACGTTGTGCATATCGTGGAATTTCTCTTATAGCGTCATCTGTACTTCTTTTTATATTATGTAAGGTGTTGTCGATTATCTTGTTTATTACATCTAGTTGTTGATTTAAGGTGTTATTGTAGTCTTTATTTGTTCTTTCGTTGAAATTACTGTTGTCTTTGTTAAATTTAGTTGTATTTTTTTCATTAAATTCTTGTTCATTTACAGCTATATTTTCTTTTCTTTTTATTTCTTCTTTTGTTGACATAATTACATATACGTTACTAAGGTATATAAACGTATATTTTGATGACCATTGGAAAGTCATATTTGTATAAGTATAATCTATTTATTTGTATAATCAAAGGTTATTTATTTTCAAATACATGTCTTCAAATTGTTTGAAAACGTATTAGACCAAAGTAGTTCTCATATTTCTTTTCATACCTTGTAAATAAATTCCTGAATCTATTATGCCATGAATTTGTTCTCTCTACAACCCATCTTCTTGCAGGATATTTTTTGTGCAATAATTGGTCTTCTTCCTCTCTTCTATGACGTATATGTCGAATATATCATCTTTTGATGATTTCTTGTTCTACTTCCTTGGAGTGATATCATTTATCAAGACATAAATTCTGTTTATGCTTGTATATGGATGATGTTGATGGTCGTTTAATAACAATATTATCAATTGTATTTGTTGCAACAGTAACATCGTGAGTATTTGCAGATGTTATAAAAGTATAAAGAGGAATATCATTTTTATCTGTTAAAATATGTCTTTTACTACCTAATTTACTCCTATCTGTAGGATTATGTCCAGTCATCGCCCCCCTAAAGGTGATTTTATCGATATACTATCAAGGGATTGCCAGTTCCATTTGATTCCTATCTTTTTATCATATAATTTTAGTAATCTGGTCCAAA
>JALDRC010000019.1 GCA_031316115.1 Nitrososphaeraceae archaeon | reverse complement strand
ATACCTACAATATTACTATTCCTAATGGATGTTATCAAACACACATATTTTTTCCAATAAAAATTAAATTTTAGCTAGATAACAGTAAAACCTATGGTCAATGCTTTTATTTCTTTCTTCATTCTTCTTTGCTATTTATTTCTGTTCACTACCTCTATTCTCTACATACCATGGTATTAAATTTAAGAACGAATAATTTAAACAAGAAGAATCCAGAAATCTACTCACTGTGATTTCAACTAAATACATTCTTTTTAGGTTTTTGAATTTATAAATAAACCTTCAATGTTTTCATCATATGGATAGATTCATCTCATTGGAACTAAACTGTTTTACATTCTTTTTACTCTATCCATTTCAAGATCATTCATTTTATAATTTGAAAAGAAATTTGTAAAAAAGCTATCTAAATAAAAAAAGTTTGTTAAATTGAAAATTAAATCCCAAACAGAAAAAAGGTGATATTAATATCTACAAGAATTATCTTTGATACTATTTTAAAGTTTTATCCAAAGTAATCATTTCGTATTGATTAAAAGTTTTCTTCACTTTTAATCAAAGGAATAATTCTTTCCATTATTATTTTATCAAAATCATTCTCTTCATAGTTCATAGTAAATATCAGATAATACATTTCATTTATTGGGATAATACATCTGCTAACATTTTCATATCTCCTAAATGCATATAACAATTTACCCATTTTTGATTCAAATTTTACTCTTAATTTATGTCTAATTATTGAATTTTTTGCAAACTCACTATTTTCCTCTTTGGTAAGAAGGAAATTCACCTCTTTTCTTACTCTTTCCTTTATAATAGTACCGTTATGATCGGTTATTCCTATCCATCTTATGGATTTGTCACAACGCAATATATTTTTGGTAAAAGTGCTAAGGAAATTATTATTATTATCATTTCTTGAAGCCATAGATAATATAGTATTTGGATACTTATATCTATTAAATTCGCTAGTATGTATATCAAAATATTCAAATTTTTTCAGAATCAAACAGATTTATCGTTTCTTATTACTTCTATGATGTCAATTAATTTCTATCAACAATATCTAGATCCAGTATCTTTTAAAAAAATATATTAATTACATTATTTTCGATTTTTAGAACAAAATAATATAATACCTATAAATTCTGAATTTTATAATATCTGAATTTCTACTTAATATTTTTATTTGTATTACTAAACCTCTTTGCTAGTAATTTAAATATTATCTATATTTTTGATATAACTATTAAACAACTACAGAAAACAAGAAGAAAAATAATTAGATAAATATTTTCTAGTTGAAGATACACATATATCTCCAAAAATATTGTAATCTATAACAAAACATATTAAAATTTTATTTGTAGGTATATTAGATTTCCTGTTCTATTATAACCAAGAAATTAAAATTTTTCAATGATTGTTTATTAAATACTCTCTAAATATCAACAATCGCTTGATAAATTGGTGAATATTGTTTGATCTATATATTACCTGAAAACCCGGTTTGATATTATTATTGTAATATTGTTTTCTTTTCCATTGTTTGTATTTTTTTGAATGATATATATTTAATTCAAATGTATTGTCACTTAATAAATTAAAGAAAAATTCCTTATGTGTAAGTTTTCAAATTGACTCAATTCATATTCTATATACTTTAGAAATTGGCGTGGCAATAGTAAATTATAGTTATCATTATCATTTAACTTTTTAAACATTGATGTGCTTGTAGGAGTATTATCCTATATAATAATTTAATACGATTCTTACAGTTGAATCATACATTTAAGGTAGTTGAATAGATAAGGTAAAATAGAAGATGAAATAGCTTTATTGAATTAATGACATGCTGTTAATAAACTTAAATTTTGTACGAGCAGACCTTATCCTTCAGAAAGACGAAATATATACTCATCTTTTAGTCAGGAGGCAGAGTAAAATCCGTTTTGCCTTCCAACATCTTATCATATGATTTTTGTGTATAATACTGTTGGTAAAAAGAAATATGGTTATCTTTTAAATCCATTAGATATTCATGAACTCTCTGAGCACCCTCTCGTCCTTTTTGCATTGCCTTTACAATTAGAGTTTCACCACTAGTAACGTCTCCTGCAGCAAATACACCATTAATGGAGGTTCTGTAGTCACTAGTAATTGCAATAGAATTACGCTTGCCAGTCTTGATTCCAGCTTTCTTTTGTAGAAAAGAATTAGGTCCTCTGCCAATAGCTATAAGTACTGTAGAGCTTGGCATTTTGAATTCTTTGTTGGGTATGATCTCCATGTGCCTTTTTCCAGACTGGTCAGGAGCACTCATAACCATACTGTCAATTATGGTCTCGATGACATGTCCTTTATTGTCGCTTTCAAAACACTTTGCCTGCCCAAGAAATCTAAACTTCACCCCCTCTTCCTTTGCTTCTTCAAGCATTATTGGGTCAACATGTAATCCATTTTCAGAATGTAAACATAATACAGTAACATTACCTTTTCCTTCTGTAAGCCTTAATGCAGTTCTAGCGCAATCAAGTGAGGTATCTCCGCCTCCTATTACAATAATATCATTCCCTAGGTTATATTTTGGATTAATCAAGTAAGATTCTAATCCTTCTGAAAAAACAGTTTCAAGAAATTCGTATCCGCTCAATACTCCTTCAAGATTAATACCTGGAATTGTCAGATTCGCTGTGTCCTTTGAACCAGTGGTAATTAGTACAGCATCGTTTTCCTCTAAAAGTTGATATAATGTTATATCTTTTCCTATTTTGGTCTGAGTGATTATTTTGACCCCCATATCTTTAATTTTTTCAATTTCATCAATTAAGACATCTTTAGGTAGATGGTAATCAGGAACTCCATACCAGGCAGTTCCACCTGGCATATGTGACCTTTCATATATTGTTACCTGGTGACCGTATCTTCTGAGAAGAGCAGAACCTGCAAGACCGGCTGGTCCAGCACCTATAACGGCT
>JALDRC010000018.1 GCA_031316115.1 Nitrososphaeraceae archaeon | reverse complement strand
AGGGGTTAAAATATTTTTACTTTTTACTTTTTACCTATCCTTCAAAATATCCTGAGATATTCATACGCAAAACTAAACAAGCTTATGTAATAATTCAATATTACAGATAGCTGAGAAAAGCGGAGAATCAGACTATGCTTTAATATGTTATATTAAGAGGAGAAATATACCTATGCATATGAACTATTGTAGTAAAATCTTTGCGACATATTTAAGAAGCAATGGAATAAAACAAGAGATAATTGACTTATTACAGGGACGTATACCAAAGTCGATATTTGTAAGGCATTATTATAGGCCTGATTTAGACAGTTTGGAGAGTCAGAAACTGTTTAAAACAACTGGAAAATTTAATTAGATGAATGAATTTTTTATTTTCATATCGAAGAATTAACCTATATAATAGAATCTGATATTTTATTTCAGATCTGTATCATAATATTTTTATATTCATTGTAAACTAGTAAAAAATATAATCTATTGGTAAATTAATCAAATATATTATAGATCTATTTATGAGAAATTCTCATTTTTTCGAATTGGAATATAAAATTATTGTTTGTTTTTGCAAATATTTCTATTATTATACAATTTGTTGTAATTTCCACATAAGAAAGCATATAACATATCAGAGTTCAGCATTATCATAATCCATTTAATAATGATAAATTGTAAGTTTAGTCCTTAGAGGATTCTAGTTAAAGTTTGTAATACAAGTATGTAACTTAATCTTAAATTTGCCTTAGCATATCAATTGCATTCTGAAATTGAACAAAAATATGGTTGAATAAATTTAAACTAAAAAAATATTTATATCCCTTAATTAAGGAATTAATAGATTGTATCCTAGAAATTCTAGTTATAAATCTTTAGCAAATTCTAAGATCCCTATTTTAGTAATTGTAGCATTAAGTATGACATTATTATTATATGGTTTTAATAATAATTTGTTTGCGGTATCTGATGATAATATTGATTTGAAAGATAAAAAAGATAAAAAGTTTCAATTGGATGTAGTGATTAACTTAGATAATCTCAAACAAGACAATCCTCAATTATTTAAACTTGTCGCATTCATAAATGGTGATATTAAAACACACATGTTAGATATAAAAAAGAATGCCACTACAGGATCTAAAAATTCTAAAATAGTATCTTCTTTTTATTTTAACAAAACCAATGATGTGTCAACAATTAATGCAGGAGATGAATATTTTGTCTGTGGATATGTAGTTAAAAAAGATAATAACGATGATATTTTAAATGCTAGTACCAATAATAATCAACTAATGTTGTACGATTGTAACGAGGGCGCCATTGCGTCTACAAATAAAGATTCTATTGGCTTATTTTCAACAATGAATAAATTTGCTGAGAGTTCAGATATTTATCAAACCTCTAGTAACACTTTACCATCGTCATCAGGAGTAACTGACGATAATAAAGTAAAAATTACACTTTTGAATCCAATTGATGCTAAAAAAATAGCAAAATTAGATAATGTCAAATTCACAGGAATGGTGAAAGGGGATTATCAAATAAAAAAGGTAGATATTAAAAATGAGATAAAAAAATCAAATATCAAAGATATATTAAAAATTCCATTTGTCTTTAATGTAAACACAGAAATTGGACCAATCCAACTAGGTGATATGTTCTTTGGATGTATCACTGCAGAGGATTATTCCTCTGCTGAACATTCCGAATGTGAAAAAAGATATATTAAATCTTTTGATAAATCTAATGATTTACCTGTAGCACATTAATTTAATTGACATAAAAATGGTTCCTAACTATATGAAAATCTTTATTGGATACCAATTCCTTTTGTATACAGGCTAGGTTCAAAATTAACATACTCATGAGAGTAAGGCTCTAACTGAACCAATATCCGAGTAGATATACTACTAACTCATAAAGAAGGTGAATAGATGTTTTACGCCTGTAAGACAAAATAAAAAAAGAAAACCAAAAAGAATGAAAAAGAAAAATGAATGGAAAGCAATATATCTAGCATAAGCTATTATTGATATCCTTTAATATTATGAATTATAATAGCAAATTACGGTTAACAGGAACATAAAGATGACCTGATACGGATGGAGATTTTCATAGATGTTACCTTAAGCAGAAAATACTATAGCTAAGAACATTCTATCTATCGTATGAATCAAATCAAATTTGAAAGAAATAGAACATCTAACTATATTGTTATGTATTCTCTTTATCTGTATTTTCTTGGTTCGAGTCTCAGTAGTACATCTAAAGCATTGATTATATTTAGCGATGAGAAAAGGAGTTATGTTTCTGTTTGGAATTGGATACAAAGATTTGGTTCCTGCCAGATCTACAAAAGAAAAAGAGTAACTGCTTTTATTATAGATGAAACCATTGTTCAGATTGGTAATCAACATTATTGGCTGTGGTTTTGTATAGAACCAATTAATTCTTCAGTGCTTGGAATCTATATTTCTGAAGAGAGAAACATGTTTGTAGCTGAAAAATTCATCAGATCGTTAGTCTCCAAATATGGAAAACATACTGTCTATACAGATGGTGGTACCTGGTATGATCAAGCATGTAACATAATTGGATTAAAACACTATCTGCATTCACCATTTCATAAAAGTTTAATGGAAAGAGTAAATCAGTATTTGAAGGATAGAATTGAATCATTTGATGATTACTATCCATGTAGGTCCAAAGATGAATGCAATCTATTTCATGTACATAACTGGATACAATTTTTCACTTCAATGTATAATGATGTAATAGTAAATAATAACAATAATTTTTGGTTAAAGGAGGTGAATATTATCTTATCTTAACAGAGCCGTCGAAAGTAATATCATTAAAGTTGAATTATTTTTCATAATTAAATTTCTATATAATCATATTTAAATTCTAATTTATTAAAACAATAATTGGACTCTCCTTTTCGCATTGCTATAGGTATTACTTCCTACGGAGAAGTATTGATATGTTAATAGTATTAATTATTTCTAACATAATTTGTATATGTGGTAATGGTTGTAATAAACATAAATATGATAAATTGTTTCTAATATTAAAGTTAATTATATAAATATACTGCAAAATAATAAAATAAGATAATATTTATTCAAAGTCACTATATTTACAATATTTCGTAACTTATTATATATAGAACAAATTAAAAAATACTGAGAAATTATAATACATGAAATTTACCATCCCGCAAGAATCTTTGCAGCCTCTCGAATATAGCTTGGGATATAGTTCTCACCAGGATTGGTTGAATAGTAGACACCAATTACATCTCGAGCTGGATCTACATATATTCCCTGCCCTAGATTTCCACTCTTAAACATCGCCCCATCATCAAACACCATATCCCATTGTAATGAGTTCAACAGAGGTTCTTCACCAAAAGTTTTTACTCCAGAATTCCATTTTTCACTGTCCTTGAATGCATCG
>JALDRC010000017.1 GCA_031316115.1 Nitrososphaeraceae archaeon | reverse complement strand
GATTATAAGGACATTATTTAGAAAGTAGAAAGATAGTGGTCACCAAATCTATCAAGGACGATTTTTTAAATCAATGTAAAAAACTTTTTTTCATTGTAAACTCATTTACATTTCCTTTTCCAATTTTCAATTTCCAATTAATTCATGAAATCCAGAAGTTCTTCTTTAAACTGTGGCTCCAATTTTGAGGTTTTGATCCAAGTCGTCCTCATTGAGCATTTGAAATTCTATTTTTATGTTGAGATCATACACTACATGAAATATAATGACATGAGATATCAACGTTACCTAATTTTATTATGAGTCATTCAATTATGTCTTAAAATTAAATTTATTTAAAAAAAATCAAAAATTTGTCTGATTTTTTAATGAGTTAGCCGTTCCGCATACTGTGTTGGACTAGATATTGAGGTGGTGTTAGGAGAGTGGTGGTGTAAGAAAAGAATAGAAGACTTTCAATACCAGGATTTAAAAATGATTACCTAAATTGAGGAGCAGCAAACAAACTAGAGGCCAAAGTAGACCCCTTAGAGGTACTATAACTTTATGAAGTCAAAGCTTATCAAGTAGGGCTATCAGAAATCGAATTAAAGTGCAAATCTATACTTGATCTAATTATTATAACTGCTGATATATATGGAAATATAATGATAACTAAATAAGAAATAAGATGGAATAGGATCCCGCTTTCCTCATTGAAGGAAATAGACGGAAGCTAAAAACTGTTTCGGGAGCACATTTTGGCATTTTTTTCTGTTACTTCGCAAATTAAAAGATTTCTTATACATCTCAAATTTGACAAGGATTGAAAAATGTTTAGGAATGTAAGTCGATAAGCATACTTTTATACGGAGTGATTTCTAACTCATTCCGGGTTTTTCAAAATTTATAGAATTTTATAATTAGTTTTAAGTCTTTTAAATTCTTATACTTATTCTTCGAAAGATTTATCACTAAGAAGCTAGGCCAATTATAGAAATTGGAAAAAAGCTTATTCGAATAAGTCAAGGCGAGTTTTGCAATAATTTGAATAATAGTAGTTCCAGGATTTATTTAATCCGAATTTTACCAGTTTTAAAAATATTTTAAATAATATCCAAATTCATTTTAAGTAATTCGTAGTTATAGAAAGTTGTATATACGCCTATAAGATATATTTGAGAAATACAATGTTTATATTTTCTATCGCTTTTTAGTGGAATGTTGAAATTGACTAGAGAAAATGGTCTTAGAACCATTATTATCATGTGTGGTATGTTTGGGTTTGGAAGTTTACTCGCTCCATTCTTAATTCAAGATAACTTTTTCCCAGAAGCAAATGGACTATCTATATCAGATACTATCCAAAGTAACCATTTAGGAAATAATAGCGTAGAACAAAATACGAATCTTGGTGATTCAGTTATTTATACAGAGAATACCAAATCTACAAATATTCGCGTGTTAAGTATTTCTCCGTTACCGATAGTAGAAATAACTTATAATGGGAATAGTTCAATAAACGGATCTCCTACTCAAACCATTGGAACTATTATTGACACTATGGAAGATCAAGGCGTCATACATTCTGAAGGAAAAGCCATAATATTAACTGAAACCGGACAGATCATAACTTATAGATCAGAATCTGTAGGACACTACAACCCCGACGGTAGTTTTTCAGACAGCGGCATCATCTTTTTTAACTTACCATATCAAGGGGCTAAAGATAATGAAACTAATTCTCGAAGTAATACAAACAACATGTTAAACACAGATTTTGATGATGTGCTCGGAATTTATAAGAAAACTGTTGATCCTGCCGGAAATGGATTTATGAAGGTATGGAAATGGTCTTGAATAGAGAAAGTTATTATTATAACACCTTGTAAGGATCAATCACTATATATCCTTACCTTACCAACAAAATCTTTTTTTAAAACTATTTAACCGAAGAATCCTCATATGGAATTAAACAATTAATAGTTAATAGGTCTGTTTTTATTACTATGGGCACAACCAAATTTATCGATCGTAGTATGGATTACTAAGGTGCTAAACTCATCCTTATTAATTACTATACCAAATGTTTATTGTATTTAATTGCAAAGCTCAGCCAGCTTAAATTTTATCTTTAAATTATCTGTAAAAAAACACCATTACATTATTATTCCATCACAAGTATTGTTCAGATCTAGAAGATCATAATGAATGAAAATATCAAGGTAGTTCATTTAGTTAAATCAAAATTTCAATTATTTAAATCACAAATGTTTAAAATCAAATCATTTAATGCACTCCTTCTCTAGCGATAAGTCAAAATTATTACTTTATATCATTACCAAAACAATTGACAGAATTATTAAAAAAATCAAGTTAGCATATTAGGAATGACAAATTTTCCACGCATCTCATAAAAACTATCACCGGTTAATGGGTTTTTCAACAACATTTAAACGGCTAAATCAATATAAATCATACAGATTTGTTCGACTGGATTACTTTTATATGCTCAAGTTGCATACATTGCAAATTTCAAACGAAATTTTTGTCAATTCAATATAATTAAGAATCATTCAATAAAAATCTAATTTGAAGAGAATAATGAGATCAGTATTATTTTAACAAATACTTTAGCGGTCGAAACAAAAAATGACAATAATAATCTATTATTGTTGGTGCGAAACCATTTGAAAAGATCTTTGCAAGAAGATATATGAAATATAATAAATGAAAATAGGATAAATTAAAAATCATTCCTATTATAAAGGTAGAATAATTTTTAAGAGTTGAAAGATGTTTTATGATGACAAATATCAGACCAATTACAACAATTTGAATAATTAAGGAAAGGATTGAGTTCTTCTTCTGATTATCTATGACAAAATCATCCTTAATTTTGGTTTTCATTACCACCAACAGGAAAACTTGCCAAAGTAATTAAGATCCCATCTTCAATAAAAAAACATCATCCTTCACTATTTGAGTCAACATTTAAGAACAATAAAGAGCGAAAATGCTGATATAAAAATAAGAATTAAATAAAAAACTGAACTTAGCAAATTCTTTTCGAAGAATTCCACAATTAGCGTGGTCACAAATTCTTCTTAGATAGACTTTATATAATTAGCTCTGTTTAATAATTCTTTAATAATTCAGAATAATTTTAGGATATAAATTTGAAATTTGAAAAATATCATATATGGGAATAAAGTGAATTTTTTTAAAATAAATAATGTAACTTAATAAAAGTTCTGTGACGATGCTTGAAAAAACTCATACTCATCAAAGCATAGAACAATGGTTTTTATATTTAGGCATAGACTTATTTTTTATATTGGTGTTCGAGCTTTCACAAAAAAGTTAACTCTAGTAATATGTGAGAAGCCTTCAGCAGCGAAAAGAATTGCCGAAGCCTTAGATCATGAAGTCAAAAAATCTCAATCCTCCTGGATTGACTCATCAAATGCCAAAAGTTTTTCACAATCAAAAGTACTTTCAGAAAATTCATCCTTCACAACCGTAAGGGCGTATTCAGGCAAAAATTATGTAGTTTGTTATGCTCTAGGACATTTATACGGACTCTCAGAATCAAAAAAAGGGGAAAAAGTTTTTCCAGTCCTTTATCCTTCTTGGCAAGCTTCGTATCTACAGGATAGCAGGAATGTCAAATCCAAAGCATTGATGTATAAATCAAAAAAGATCATTGATGAAATTTCAGAGCTATCTAAAAGCGCTACTGAA
>JALDRC010000016.1 GCA_031316115.1 Nitrososphaeraceae archaeon | reverse complement strand
AAAATATTGAAAACATACCGTCTATACAGATGGTGGAACATGGTATGATCAAGCATGTAACATAATTGGATTAAAACACTATCTGCATTCTTCAATAGAAAAAAGTTTGATGGAAAGAGTAAACCAGTTTTTTAAAGACAGGATAGAAAGTTTTGATGATTATTATCCTTGTATCAAAGAAGAATGTAATCTATTTCATTTACATAACTGGATACAATTCTTTGTTTCTATGTATAATGATATGATAGTAAATAATAATGATGATTTTTTATTAAATGAGGTGAATATTATCTTAAATTAACAGGACCATGAAGTATGTTATTCTATTTTTTTTGGTTTGTATTTTCCTAGCAATAAGGAGTTGGTCACAACAGTTACAGAGCTCATTGCCATTGCTAATCCTGCAAGAATTGGTAACCAACCAAATACACCTAATCCCAGAAAAGGTACTAATGCTCCTGCTGCTATGGGTATTAGTCCAGTATTATATGCAAATGCCCAAAATAAGTTCTGTTTTATCTTTGAAACAGTTTTTTTTCCTAAATCTAGTGCAGTTACAACATCTCTTATATCATCTTTTATAAGTATTATCCCGCCGGTTTCTTTTGCAACATCAGTTCCAGAACCTATTGCAATTCCCAAATCTGCTCTTGCCAATGCAGGAGCATCATTAATACCATCACCAACCATAGCGACAACTTTGGCTTCTTTTGTTTTCAATTTAGATATTATCTCTTCTTTTTGTTGTGGAAGTACCTCTGCTATTACTCTATCAATACCAAGTTGAGATGCTACGGCATTTGCAGTTCGCTTATTATCTCCAGTAAGCATTATTATTTCAATTCCTTTGGCTTTCAAAGCTTTGATTGTACCTTTAGCATTTACTTTTATGGTATCTGATATTGCTATTATTCCTGAAAGGGTATTATCTATTGCAACCAAAACTGCAGTCTTGCCTTCTTTTTCAAATATAGCCAATTTTGTTTCTATATTTTCAGCAATTGTAATCTGATTATCTTCCATCATCTTTCTATTTCCAATCATGATTGAATGATTGGAATATGTAGCCTTAAGACCATGCCCCGAAACTGCTTGAAATGAATCAGGATTAGTAATTGTTGGAATACCATTTTCTTTTGCTTTTCTTATTATTGATTGTGCTAAAGGATGTTCAGAACCGGATTCTGCTATTGCTGCAAGTCGTAGTAATTCTTGTTCTCCAATTTCTTTAGATAAAGATACTAAATCAATTACAGAGGGTTTTCCTACAGTTAATGTGCCGGTTTTATCAAAAACAATAGTATTGACTTTATTTGCTATCTCTATGTGTTCTCCTCCTTTATACAGTATACCATTCTCTGCACCTTTGCCCGCACCCATCATAAGTGCAGCAGGAGTAGCTATACCTAAAGCACAAGGACATGCAATTATCATCACAGAAACAAATGCAAGGATTGAATATGTCAGACCTGCATCACCTATAAAATACCATCCAAAAAATACACCTATTGCTATTACAACTATTGTAGGAACAAAATATTTTGCTACTTGGTCAACCATTCTCTCTAACTTCGCTTTCCCAGTTTTTGCTTGTTCTACTAAAGTAATTATTTGTGAAAGTACTGTATCTTGTCCTATTTTTGTTGCTTTGACCTTAAGAAGACCATTTTTGTTAATTGTAGCACCTATCACTTCATCTCCTTTTATCTTGTCTACTGGAATACTTTCTCCTGTTATGGCTGATTCATCTACTGATGAATTTCCTTCAATTACTATACCATCAGTTGGAACTCGTTCACCTGGTTTAATAATCATTAAATCACCTTCTACTATCTGTTCAACTGGAATTTCTATCTCCTTAAACTCCTTTGTTATCGATTTTAATTTCTTTGAATTATCAAAATTTATGAACTTTTGATTAATTTCATCACGATTCTTATTGTTATTTTTGCTTATCTCATTTTTTTTGTTTTCTTCATTTATTACCAGTCTTAGTACCCTGGCAGTCCTTGGCTTTAAATCAAGTAATTTTCTTACAGCATCAGAAGCCTTTTCCTTTGTTTTTGTTTCGAGCAATCTTCCAATTAGAATTAGGGTAATTATTATTGCAGCTGTTTCAAAATATACTGCATTAAATGGAAAGTAGCTTGGAACAATAGTCACAATAGCACTATATACATATGCAGCGGTAGTTCCTATAGCTATTAGTGTATCCATGTTGGATGCTTTCGCTTTAATTCCATCCCAAAATCCTCTATAAAAACGCCATCCAATCCAAAATTGTATTGGAGTTGCTAAAGCTAAAAGTATGTAATTTGTATATCCAATCATATCCATTGGTAACAAATGTCCTAATTGAGGAACCATATGAGGCAGACTAAGTATTATTATTGGTATAGTTAGTGCAATACTTATAGCAACATGCATTTTTAATTTTTTTAATACCTTCTCTGGTTCCAAAAATTCATTCAAACATTGTGATGAGCAAAAATAATATTTTATTCCATCTTTACTATGTTGTATGGAATTTTCGTTTTCTTCTACAAACATACCACAGATTATGTCTTTTGCCATACTAGGATTTAGATAAATACATATATAATATATTGACTTTACAAATGTAAAGGATATATAACTGTCATGACCTAAATATCATAGAAAATTTTGCCTGTACTTTTGGATAACAATGATATTGCAATTATAAAATCACTTTTAAAAGACGGAAGGAAATCATTTAGGCAGATATCAAGAGAAACTGGTATAACTACACCTACAGTTAAGGCAAGATTTGAAAGACTAGTCAACATAGGTTTTATTAAAGGAGTTCTTCCAGTATTTGACTTTGAGAAAGTAAAAAATACACAAGAGGATATTATTCAAATCCAAAATATTAACCAAAGAAATACAAAAAAAGTAACCGAGAATTTTCATAAAAATATTCATAATACTCTATTTCAAGAAGCATTTAGTCTAGAAAAAAAAATTAAAAATGGACTTGCAATAAATTTAACCTGCGATTACTGCCATGGACCGGTTTTTGACAAGCCTAAAGTTTTAAAATTTGCGGACTTGGAACGCTTTTTTTGTTGTCATTCTTGTAAAACAGGATATAGTGAAAAATATAAGGGAAGAATAGAATCAATAAAAAGAAGATATGAAGGTAAATCTGAAATAGATACTTTCTATTTTGGGTAGCACTTTTTGATTTACCTTAATATCCATACTTTGAAGGATTTTGTTCTAATTGTTCTTTACAAGCAGAAGAGCAAAGATATATTTTGTTTCCATTAATTTCTGATGTGTATTTAGCATTTTTCTCATCTACATTCATATTACATACAGGGTCTTTTGCCATGACATGTAGATAGACAAATACATATTTAACTTTAGACATTTACAAATGTAAAGTATTTTTATTCTTTTACCAATGGTAACCTCAATATAGATGGTCAAACTAGGAATTAAAATGAATCTAATTCTAGGATTATCACTTTTGGCTAAAGTAAATCCTCTTTAGGTTTACACCAGTTAATACTTCTACTACTACTGCCGAAAGTAACAATAAAATCCTCATGGTCTATGTCTTACCTCTGTTATATGTGCATTAAAAGCAGTAATAACAAATGCAAAAAAAGAAGATACAGTAATAGCATCTGGTCTTATAAGCACTACTTACCAAATAGATTCTGCTTTAGCTCTTGCAATTACAATTGCTATAGCCTTTATACATACAGAAACATTATCAGATGGAGGTAAAGCAAATATTAAGCAATAAACAATAGATTTCATTTGACATTTAGTTGTGCTGCAATAATAGCTGTAAGAGCTGCAGCAATGTATGTAGTCTATATAAAACGCAAAACTAAGAATGGAATGAGAGTAAAAGAATAACAATTTCTCTATCTTTATTTTAATTATATACAGTATAATCAATCGTTTTTATTTTAATAAATTATAACTCAAAGTTTTATTTTATTAATGCTGCATCATAGTCATAGTATCTTTTTCTATTGTATTGTTTGTTGCAGAATCATGATGCATCATCATTTTTTGAGTAGAATTATCAATAGCAGCAGAAGATGTTTCCAATCCAATCCCACTAATCAAAGTTCCAAACATTTCATTAGGACTGGCAAAGTGTCCTTCAGTTTTACTAACATCCATAGTTAGTCCTAACACTTTCTTTCCCATAAGATGGATAGTTAACGGAACATTTTTGTGTTCACTAATAATATCATTATCAGAAGATATATCTGCTATTCCTATTACAACTATATCTTTGTCGGTAAGTATGACTTTATCTGAAATAAAATTTTCAATATTGTGAGTATGAGAAAGGCTTCCATCTGGTTTTATCATGGTAAAATTAGCAATGAAGTCTGCCTGATTATTATCACTATTGTTATTAATTAGAATATTATTATCGTTAAGATTATTATAATTAATAATATTGCTTATTGTCAAATTCCAATATCCTCCTTGAATCCAGGTGACAATTACGTCTACTATCTGGTTATTTGCAAAATGACCAAAGGCTTTTATCGTTTTGGATTCATTATTTTGTTGTTCTTCTTCTAAATTATCATTTAGTATTGATGGGTTGGTAGATAATGATTGTTGTGCCACTACATTAGGTACAATGCTAGTTTGTGATAAAATATTTGATAATTGCATAAATAATGATTCGTCTGGTATTATTAGAGATACAAATCCAATTAAAATTACAATATGTAGATAGATATGAAAATACTTAAAATCAATCAATACTTACTATTCTTCTTTTTTCAATATTTAATACTTCTTAATTTATGTTAAATTACTCTATTTCATTAAAAGTTATACAAATACATCAATGTAACTTTAGCAAGATAATTTTTATTGTTAAGAAATTACAGTACCTGAGATACTTTTACAATAAATCAAGACTATTGGTATTAATTGCAAGTTTTGTTATTAATATTATCTAATAAAAAATTCAAATAAAATCCAAGAGAAAGTACTCTTTTTATATTAGCTCATGTGAAAAAACATTAATAATTATATAGAAATTATTACCTGAGAGTTAAGCATTTTCAATATTACGTTAATTTTAAATTATTCGAGCTACCCATCTTTTTTTCAAATCTTCAATATGCTCTTCAAGTGAATAATTCATATATTTAATCCTAAAAGCAATAAAGGTTTCAAAAGTATCCCTGTCATCAATATCTATTTTATCAATAACATGATTATAAGAAAACACATTATTTTTGTAATAATTACAAAAATAATGTAATGCCATTTTACAAAAACTAGGTAAACTCATGATTAACACAGGTCTAACCTTTGCTTCAAGATCATAGAGTATGTTAATCATATTACTAAAATATGAGTACTCTTCAGGTGAGAAACGAACAGTAACAAGTATATCTTTATGTCTATCTTTATTTTCTTTTTTGTTTGTATCTATAGGGACGATTTAAAATGTCACTCATAAAATAGCTATCAAAACCCTGTATTTATACTAAAAGCAGTAGTAATATGTCATCATAGGATTATAAATTCTACCAATTTTATTGTGGACAGCTATACTGACTAACATAAATTCAAACTATTATCTAATTATTTTTACCATAACTAATTTAGCTTCCTAACATATAGTCAGTTTTACTAAACGTGGTAATCAATACTATTACTGTTCTAAATAATGCTTACAAGAAAGAAAAAGATAGCAATGTAAAGGAAAGAATACTACTTGTAAGACGTGTCAAGATAGACAAACAAGAAGCAGCATCGGTAGCAGAAAATGAATTACATAGATCAAGATGGTGGGCTTAA
>JALDRC010000015.1 GCA_031316115.1 Nitrososphaeraceae archaeon | reverse complement strand
TCTTTATCTCTATGTACAATGATACCATAGCAAACAATAATCATTTTGAGTTAGAAAAGGAGGTGAATATTATTTTATCTTAACAGAGCCATAAAAACTATTCAGATTTATTTGAAATATTATCTATTTACTTAATAAATCTGGAGAGAAGTTATCAATATATAGTTCTCAAAATAATACCAAGATTAGTATAATAAAATCTACTATAGGAAATTTATAAGAAAATCATAAAATATACTTCAAACTAGGAAAGATGTTACTAATTTATAAGGAATAATTAATATAAAAAAAATCATATAGATAATTTTCATAATTAATTTAAACCTAGTAACCAATAGTTAATCATGTTACAATTAGAAAAATTAAGATTTAATTTTTTTAATGTAATTAACCACAAATCTAAAAATTCAAATTTAAAATTCCCAAAACAAAAAAATAATGATGATAAAAACAAAAAAGATTCTCCTAAATTGATTCCAGATATATCAGATATGGAATTTAAATGGATGGATGACCATTACTAAATTTCATTATTTTAAAACCCAAATATGTGATGTCAATAAGAATGTTTAATGTGATTTCTCTTTATTAGTATATAATAGAGACCTGTTGATAATTTTGAATAATATATCTGTTTTTTTCAAATCTAGATATAACTCTAAAGTATATTTGTTGTTGTCTAGTAATATTACTACCAAAAAATAAAGACACAAGTCAAAGAAAAGAACGATTAACTAGGAAATGGAATATAAATATCTAGATGTATACGATGAAATAATGTTTAATTCCTATTATTTATCAAACTGGTTAACAGAAGTAATAAACATGACAGAGGAAACAAAGTGAGCGAAATTTTATTAACCAAATAGTTTAATTTTCTTGCTGACTATAATACACATATATTTACTATTTTACAGACAAATCAAATATTCAGTATATTAACTTGTAAAAATAGTATTCAGGTTCTAATCAGAACTAATAATAATTCGTATCATTAAAAAACAGTAAAATAAATAAAAAGCTAGAAATAGTATCATAATTTAAAAATCATTAATAATAACCAATCTAAATACAAGTCTAACAAAATAATTAAAAATGTCAAAGTATAATTAAGAAATAAATTAATTATATATCAATGAATAAAACCGAAAAGGAGAAAATAAGTAAATATTAAACAATTTCCGTTTCAAATCAAATCATTAATGATTTAAGAAAACATAATTCGATGAAACTATGAATTTTGTACTTAATTACTAAAATTTAAACGAAATAACTGATCATGTTATTCTACATTTTCATGGATCTTTATTCTTTCTTTATTCTGCACCTGATGGTTACAATATTGAAAATAAGCAAACTGAAATCTTGATTGATTTCTAGAACTCGCTACACGAACTAGACAATTCAACTATTTTATGAGGTCTAAAAATTTCACTGAACTGGTGCATTTCAAAGGGCCTGTATAACGCGATAAAATGTATGAAGAATTGGATGATTATTCAGGATATAGATTATCTTAAACGATATCCGTTTCAACTATATGTCAATCAAAATAAGGTATATCAGCATACACCTGCGTGATTAACTGTAATATGTACTTCTGATTTTTTACAAATTCTAAATAATTTAAATAAACACCTAAATACCTTCTCTCAAAATGAACTTCCAGATATACTAATGAATTTATCAACGAATCTTGAAGAATCATATTAGATATTTGCAATATTTAAATATCTCATAGATAATTTATTAATAAAAAATTTATGAAAAATATTATTAATACATGTTCTACCTCATCTAAAATTTTTATGATAATTGTTTATAAAACAAAAAAATTTTCTGTCTCTTATGTGATCATACTTACGATGAGGTTATCTGGACAATATAATTTTCTAGTAGTAATTTATATTAATAATTTTAATATTAATATATTATATTAAAAATAATCCTTATATTAATATATTATATTAAAAAAACACTTACATCTAAGAATTGAATTCTTACTATGTTATATTAACGTGTAGAAATTCCGAAGATACAATCGGAAAGACCTTGGATTCAATATTTAATCAAGTAATCAAGCCTGTTTATATCATAGTAATTAACGATGGTTCTACAGATTCTACTTTGAATATTCTCGAAAACTATAAAAATATTCATCAAAACTTGTACATTATTTCAAATCCTGATGCCGGATATGACGTAACTAGGATAGTAAAGAATTGGAACAAAGCCATTAAATTTGCTAAAGACAATAAACTTGAAATTACAGAATACCATATGATTTCCGCAGACGATACAGCGTACTCAGAAACATATGCAAAAAGAATTATGAACTTATTAAATTCAGATCCAAAGTTGATGGCAGCTTCAGGAGACGATAGGAACTCTTCAAATATGTTTCCTCGAGGAACAGGAAGATTTATCCGAAATAAGCTATTTGCAAAAACCGTATGGAAAGGATATTATCCGGAAAGAATGGGTTACGAATCTGCCATTTTATATGAAGGTGAAAGACTCGGTTTTTCTTATTTGATTTCAAGAAATGTTAAATTTGATCACCTCCGGCCTATTGGATCTATCCATAAATTTTATGAATGGGGTGCAAGTATGAAGACTCTTGGGTATCATCCAGTGTATGTTATTGGCCGTTTTCTAAAAAATCTTCTTACTGGAAAAGAAACAGGGAGAATAGGTGCGGTTCGTATGTTATATTCATACTTAAAATACAATCCAACGAAATCAGGATATAATAGTTTATATGAAAAGGAATTACAAGAATATGTCAGAAATAAACAGCTAAATATAGTGAACAGTTTTAAGTTTCTGAATATATAATTATTATATGATCTTATTCAATTTTTATTAATAAAGGTTTTGATCATTCGTTTAATACCTAGTATGTTTTGGTTTGAGAATTGCTATTCTTGGAAATAAGATCTATTAAATTAGTTAATTAAAAGGATGGATTGAATATTTTAATCATTAAGATGCAATATTAATTGCTAGTAACTATGGGAAAATTACATACATCAAAAATATTTTTGTAGTGTTAACTACCACAACCCACGAAAATGAAAATATTTGAGATTCTGCAAAAGTTTTTACCTTCAACAAAAATTCTAAGGTGTAATTTGGAGAAAAATTGAATAGTCTATGACCTATTTTACTATTCATATATTTTAGAACAATTGATGATGGATATATGACATTATCAATATCCTTGTTATTATCTAAAAAAATATGAGTTAAATCCAGAATATACGTAATACATTATTAGGTGATAATTCGAGAATAACTACGACAATAAAGTGTTTATGGTGTAAAAATCTTACATATCACAGTGAGCTCCTAATGACATTTGGATTTTACATCATATTGATTAAAAATTTGAAAAAGTTTTATAACAAACAAATGTTTGATGATCATAAAAAAATCGCCGATTATTGCTCTTAATTCAAAGGATATTACAATACAACAAATCACTTCATAGAAAAAAACAGAATTAGAAAGAGAAAACAATACAACTTCCGAAGACTGTTCTTGTATCTATTAATTTTAATAAGAATAATTCAAAGTAACACAACATTGAATATATTGCCAAATAACTGGATACCAATATAAAAGAAAAAAGATACAAGTTAGAATATTTGAATGGTTTAGAAGATTATAATATTATATACAAATTAATCCTAAACTGAATATGAACCTCGACAGTAATATCTAAATTTAAACTAATGAACGATATTGAATTTAATATAAATATGAATACAAAATTATAGAATTTTAGAATAACATTTTTAATACAAAAAATTTTATCAAAAATAGTGAAAATTCTTCATTTTTCTGAACTAGGTCTACCAGATTGGAGAATTGAGAAATCTGCAATTACTGGTTCAAAATTTGGTCATAGTGTTTATTTTGCTGGCCTGTTTTCTCCAAACTATAGATCAGATGTATTTAAGAAAATTTTCAGGCTAAATTGGACTTGGCAGTCAAAGCTGCAACTGCCGTATTATTATGATCTGCTAAAGAAACAAACCAAGAATATACTAGATGAACTTAGTCCAGATATAATACACGCACACAATATCTTTGCAGCCAAGATATCATCAGAGTTTGATTATCCCATTGTCTATGATGGTCATGAATATTGGAGTGCGTACGTAAAAAATCAAAGAGAAATCATTCCTAAGATTGATGCCATAGCGACGAATACAAATATTTTGTCATTCCCAAGAAATATCATAAGAAATGGATTTAAAAAAATTTTGAGAAGTCGTTCCGAATATTTATGGATGAAATGGGAACGAGACTTAGTATCTAAATATCCAAGCATAACAGTCTCAAATAATATTGCAAATGAATTAAAAAAATACGGAAAAAAAGTTGTTGTAATTCCGAATTTTCCCTCAAAGGAAGAAATTATTAAATTCCCTGAGCCATTTTATCATCAAAGACTTTCTAGTGTATATGCAGGAATAGAATCGCCATCATTTATTTTACCCCATAGAAACTTAAATGGATTAATTGATCTTTTTAATAATAATGACTTGGGATATTTAGTCATGATAGGAATTGAAGGCAAATCAACCAATAAAATAAATTTCAAAGGATATTTACAAAGGTCCATCATGTACGATGAAATGATGAATAATTCAATTGGATTAATACCACTGAAAAGACATTGGTCACATATATATATAAGTCCTAATAAAGCATTTGAATATGCACATTCTGGATTGTTTGTTTTAGCAACTTCTTTATTTACTTCTATTAAGGAACATTTGGGAAATAATTGTATAATGTACGAAGATAATGCAGAGTTATCTAATAATTTAAATTATTTTAAAACCAATCTTGAAGAATTATATCAAAGGCGAATTGCAATATTCAATTATGCTAGAGAAAATTTATTATGGGAAAATTATGAAAATAAGATATTAGATATTTATAAAGTATGTTAATAAGCAATTGAATTTATAATTTCTTACTGAAAGAAGCTTTATCACAATTTTTAATTAAATACTTGTGTTTGATAATCTGTATGTGTCTTATTGCTATTTTTATTAGTGTTTTTATCTCTGTACCTTAATCTGGAGAAAGATAATCCTCATACTAATTAATATTGACATATGTTTTTTAGATAATGATCTTATTTTCTTTATAATAGACTCAATTTCAGATTTGAAAATGTGTAAAAAACATAGGATGCAATAACTTAATCATGTTTCTTGTTATTTGTATCCAGAGTGTGTGAATAAGTTTGTAGAATAGCAATTCCGTTAATTTTATTAACGACATATTTTTCCACATTTCTAATTGATGAAATCAGATATCTAAATCGAGATATTCTTTTATATAAAAAACCCCCTGTGAAGAATAAATAATAACACTAGTTAAAAATATTTAATACTTATGTTTAGCAATATTTGAATTTTTTAAATAGGTATTATTAAAAATATATTTCCTACAATAACTACATATTTGATCTAAAATCCAATCTTGCTAACAAGAAATCAGTATTAAAAAATAGATTTTATTTTATTCTTTCATAAAAAGTTAATTTATTCATATCTATTTTATTATTGAAGCAATACTTATTGATGTAATTTTATTAGTCATGTATACTTTAACCAACTAGTCATATAATTTGAATAATCTTCAAATATCCCTTGGTCAACTCAATCAAATAACATATGAAAAAAATTGTATCGGTAGTGGGTGCTCGTCCAAATTTTATTAAACTTGCTCCAATTCACAAGTTAATAAATTCTAACGAATATACAAATAGATTCGAACATATTATAATACATACTGGACAACATTATGATTATAAATTATCAGAGATTTTTTTTAGAGAGTTTAGCTTACCTCAGGCTAATTATAATTTAGATGTTGGTTCTTCTACTCCTTGTATACAAATTGCGGAAATGTTAAAAAAATTAGAACATCTTTTTCATTCAAATAAAATTGATTTAGTTCTTGTTTATGGTGATACAAATTCAACTTTCGCTGGCGCATTGTCTGCTACAAAATCATCAATAAATGTAGCACATATAGAATCTGGTCTGAGAAGTTTTAATCGAGAAATGCCTGAAGAAGTTAATCGAATTCTTACAGATCATATTAGCAATTTTCTTTATCCTCCTACTAAAACAGCAATCAATAATTTAAATTCTGAAAATATTCGAGGAGAGATGGTTAACGCTGGTGATATTTCGGTAGAAATAATTAGAGAAGCAGAGACAAAGATACGGAATTCTTCTATTTTAGAAAACTTGGACTTGGAACCAAATGAATACTACCTTTTTACCTTGCATAGATCGGAAAATACAAATTTTGAAAGTTTACAGTCTGTAATAAATATTTTCAAGAATATTTCAGATCTAAAAATAGTTTTCCCAATTCATCCTAGAACAGTAAATTTACTCAATCAACTAAATTTATATAAAAAATTGCAAAAATGTACTAATGTAAAATTAATTGAACCTGTTGGATACATGGATTTTATAAAATTACTTAAGTGTGCTATTAAAGTAGTTACTGATTCTGGAGGTACGCAGAAGGAAGCATATCTATTAAAAACCCCATGTATAACTATTAGAAATAATACAGAATGGGTAGAAACAATTGAAGAAGGATGGAATATTCTAACTGGGATTGATGTAGAAAAAACTACCGATGCTATTATGAATTGGAATCCTCAAAAACCATCAACTCAAAATCCTATTTTCGGAAAAGGAATGACTTCAAATATCATTGTTAATCATTTGAAAAGGGTCTTAGACGAATAGAATAATAATTTAATATTAAAAGACATGTAGATATATTCGATAAAATTTTTTAAATATTCTAACCATAGAGAGGAAAAACAATATCCTTTTTTATTTATTTTTATTCGCCTAAGCTTCAACTTTCAATTTACTTTTTCAAGCGGTATCCTATCAAAATTTCAAGTACATAAATTGCTATAAATAATATCGCAAATTTAAAAATACTTTCACATATAAGGGTATCAAAAACATAGCCTCAACTAATTGACATTATATAGTTATAAAATATGCAAATATAATTAGAAAAAGGAAAAATGTTACAAGTCTTGCCTAAAATCCAGCCATCATCTTCTAAGTCAACTATCATTTCATTCAATTTGTTATTGTTTGAATCAATTGTAATTGGATAGATTGTTTACGAGATGGTTTACGTAATAAAGAGCTTCATTTATTACAGATGAAACAATTATTAAGATAGGAAACTTATTTTTCTGGTTTCATTTTACATTCAAACAGTTAACAAAGCCGAACTATTTCACAGATCTATACTTGAAATCTTCATTTTTTAAATAAACATT
>JALDRC010000014.1 GCA_031316115.1 Nitrososphaeraceae archaeon | reverse complement strand
GACACTGTTAGAAGTAAAAAAGTCTCCATTACAAGGTGTTCTCATTTTTAATGGGTCCAGACCAGATGACGATACTACTACTGCAGACACATAGGCAGTAGTAGAAGAGGACAGGCCCTATACTAGAGAGGAAATTCATACCATGTTAAAAAGTGCTAACGATATCAGGACCAAGATAATCATATTGCTTATAGCGTCTTCTGGAATGCGAATGGGTGCTATTGCTGCTATAAAGATAAGAAATCTAGTCAAAAATCCAGAACTAGGAATTTATCAGATATCAGTTTATGAAGGTTCCAGGAAATCTAACTATAAAATATTTTGTACCCCTGAATGTACTAATATTATAGATTCATATCTGGACTATAGAAAACATTCTGGTGAACAATTAAAGGATGCAAGTCCATTAATCAGAGAACAATTTGATTCTACTGATATGTTCAAAGTCAATAATCCAAGACACATTGGAACTGGACTTGTAAAATATCTGGTTAATGAAGTATTGGTCAAATATTCTACATTAAAGGAGAAACATGAATACGATTATGAAAAGAGGAGAATGATTGGTAGAAACCCAACTATGCTGACACATGCCTTACGCAAGTTCTTTGATACAGAGTGTAGAAAGGCAGGCGTATATCCAGACTTTGTTGAATTGCTAATGGGTCATAAATTACCAGGTGTGAAAAGTCATTATTTCAAGCTGGATATGAATACGTTGTTGGAAGGTACAGGAGAATGCAAAGGCTACAAGGCCGCTATCAATGACCTAACAATAAACGAAGAATTTCGCTTGTCAAAGCAGGTCAAAGAACTAAATGAAAAGTATGAATATCAAAATTATGTAATTGATAAGAAACTAAAATCAATGGAAGATTTCATTCTACAAATTTTTGACAAGTATGAAAAGGTAGATAGAATAGAACACCAGAAGGAATTGCAGAAACTAACAGAGACGAAAGGAAAGTATTATGCAATGTTTCCAAATGGTGAACCATTATCAGAGTCAGAGAAAATACAGAAGGAAATGAATGAAGATATTCACAAACAATGGTTTTTGCTTATTAAGGATAGACCAGATTTACAACAGAAATATGGAGTTAAGTTTGTAGATAATGGTAGGAATATAATGAAAAATAAATGAATATCAACAATTTTTATATATTTAAGTCACTAATAAAATATCTTATTAATACATGAGTACACAATATATTAACCAAGTACAAGCATTCAGAAATCTACTACATGGAAAGCCAACATCAAAGAACCATAGCATTCAATCAACTCGATCCAAGTCAGCATCTTATTCTATATTAGATCATGATATAGTTATGATTGACAAGATTCAACAACTTTTATCTGAAATGAATAATATCAATAGCAGTACACAAAAACTAGCAAGTAAATCAGCATCTAAAATATCCGTAGTTAATGAAGTACAATTATTCAGAAAATATCTGATTGGTAATAAATAAATAAACAGATTATTGTTTCTGTTGCTTGAGTAGTTCAGCATCCTTTTGCTTTTTCTGCTGTTGATCGTGTAAGTACATTGCTGGACCGCCATCTGTCCTTAGAGCAGTATAACATTCTTCAAATGAAGTTCGTAAACTGATCATAGGAATAATCTCCATTTCTTAATCCGTCTGGGAACTTTACATAGAATTTGATTTCATGCTTATTATCCATAGTACTTCTAGAAATAATATCGTCTACTGTCTTTTTGCTAAATGGAACATAATGTACTTCATGTTGTCCTGATCTATTATGACCTATTAATTTCTGTCGTCTCTCAAACACCTGTTCACTCTCTTGTTTCATATATTTGCTTTCTACATGACTTGCTACAGGTGCAACCTTTCTCCCTAAATAGTCTTTACCATGCCAATTTTCCCACCAATAAACATATTCTTTCAGTTCCTGTCTCTTGGATGAGTAGTCTTTTGCCTTTATACGAAATATGTGAGTAACTTCTTTCTCTACAGGGAAATTCTCAGTATCTACGTCTTTCAAAAAGCGTCTCTGTTCTTCGTCTAGTCTATCAGGAATTTCAAACCCTTTTTTTGTGTATGATTCACTGGTCTTTTGATTCCAGTCTTTTATAACGTCTGGAATTTCTTTTGGTTTTTGTTCTATTAATGAATCTGCTGTTGGATTGTTATGCTGATCTTTTTTGTTAGCCATTTTCTTTCTGTGTGACTTTATACCATATCCAAAATATTTAAGTGTACTCTATCGAATATTTGTGTACTTGAATAAGTGAATATTTATTAATGATAGATAATGATATAATGGTAATATGTCTGAAATTAATAAAGAAACACTTCCATTAAATGAGATAATAACAAAAACTAGTTTTCACCTGAGTTATGACTTGCTAAAGAAGTTAAAGTGTCATGCAATTGATAGCGATCAGACTTTGTCTGGAGTGATCAATGACGCATGTTATGAATATCTTGATAAGAGAAACTATACTGACTAACTAAACTTCGTAGATACATTTTTAGCTAACCAGCATCCTACACATATCATAATTGCGTCATTATACTAAACTAGATAAGATTTACAACCAAGAATCTAATGCAGATATTAAAGAAAGAATACAACTTGTAAGACGTATAATACAAGATAAACAACACATAGAAGATGTAGCAAAAGAATTACACAGATGTAGAGCATGGGCTTACAAATGGTACAAACGATACAACGAAAATGGATTAGAAGGATTGAAAGACCAACCAAGAACAGGTAGGCCTCCAGATGTACCAAAAGAAACAATGCTAAAAATAAAAAATGAACTAGCAGAAAGCAATGCAGGATGGGATTTCAGACAAGTGATGGATCTTATCTACAACAAAACTGGAGTAAGATATCATGAAGTACATATCCATCGTTTGTTACACAAGTGGGGATTCAAATCCAAGGTACCAAAGAAAAGATTTGTTAATACTGTTTCTACAAAGGAAAAGAAGAGTTTCAAAAAAGAGTAAACCATATTCTGAAAAATAAAAACGATGATTGGAATATAATAGTACAAGATGAATCAATATTTGTTTATGATTATATCTTCAAGCGAAAGAAGTGGATTTCTGCAGATAAAAGACCAATAGTTACAGTTACAGGTTGTCGTAAAAAGACTATTGTATTTGGTTGTTTATCTATAGAAGGTAAGCAATTATTTTTACAATATGATAATTTTAAAAGTATTACATTTGTTGATTATCTGAAACAGATATAAAAACAATTTGGTAAATCCATTGTGTTTGTTGATAGAGCAACACCTCATTGTCCTAAGATAACAAAACAATATCTTGCACATCACAAGGATGCTATCAGATTAGAATATCTTCCTGTTGGTTGCCCAGAATTTAATGCAGTAGAGGAATGTTGGAGACAGGGAAAGTACAACATACTTTCTTATTATTATCCTACATTTGATTCTTTAAAGGGTGCAATTTCTAGTTACTATAAAACAAGAAGATTTAATCTAGATGTTATAAAATATCTCACAAGGTCTACGGATTAATGTTATTTAGTATATAATATTAAATATAATTAAGATTTAGTTAAGATAAAGTATTTGTTAGAATATATTAGATAAATCTTAAAAATAACTACAGAATTTATCCTTAATTGAAGAATATTGCTAAACTATCATCTAGCTTAATAGTTACAAATTAGAAAAGTATTGATTTATGTCATTTACAGATTTATTAATTTAAGGAATAGTCGATTACTATTCATTCCATCTTGATCATTTTTCTATTACCATTAAAAAAAACCAATAGATGTTCTTATGGTTATTTAATCATCGATGGATATGACTAATAGCATTCTATTATTTGAACGAAATAAAACTTCATTTGTATTAATTTATTATCTTTATCTATATTTTCTTGGTTTGAGCTTACGTGATCGATCTAGAGTGGTAACAGTATTTAAAGATGAGAAGAAAGGTTATGTTTCTATATAAAATTGGATTCAAAGGTTGAATCCTGTCCTGGCTACAAAAGCAAATCTAACTTTATTAATTATAGAGGAATCGATCATTCAAATTGTCAACCAGTGTTGCTGGTTATGATTCCGTATCTAAACCCTACATCAATCAGTGCTTAGAAACTATCTCATAAGAAAGATGTTTGTTGTTGTTTGATTTATTCAATCTTTGATATATACCTGCTAAAAAGATACCTTTTACATTGATCCAGGTACGTGGTATTATAAAGCGTGTAAGGAAATTAAAATAAAACACTATCTACATTCCGCATTTTAGCAAAGTTTGATGAACAAGGTTAACAGTATTTGTAAGATAGCATAGAATGTTTTGACGATTACTTTGTATTAAAAACGATTGTAAGCTATTTAAATTGCATAACTAGAAACAATTATTTACATCTAAGTACAACGATGAGATAGCAAATCAATAATAATTTTGAATTAAAAGAGGTGAATATTATCTTATCTTAATGGAGCCGATTACTCAATAATCACGGTTTCTCCTAACATATAAGGTGTAGAAAAAATTGTTGTTTTCTTAAATAGAACTAAATATTTTTTTAATAATAACATCGGAAAAGTTTTTTTTAATATAGCAAAGTATAATAACAATGTAAAAAACCTTAGAAGAGTAGTTTGAATAAAAAACAACATGTATGTTATTATAGTATTTAGGAGATTTAATACTTTAACATAAATTTGGTAGAATAAAAAAATAATCTAATTATAGGCTTTGTTAAGATAAAATAATATTCACCTCCTTTTCTAACTCAAAATGATTATTATTTGCTATGGTATCATTGTACATAGAGATAAAGAATTGTATCCAGTTATGTACATGAAATAGATTGCATTCCTGCTGTCTACATGGATAGTAATCATCAAATGATTCAATTCTGTCCTTCAAATACTGGTTTACTCTTTCCATCAAACTTTTCTGAATTGGTGAATGTAGATAGTGTTTCAATCCAATTACGTTACATGCTTGATTATACCAGGTACCACCATCTGAATAGACAGTATGTTTTCCATATTTTGAAACTAATGATCTGATAAAATTCTCTGCCACAAACATGTTTCTCTCTTCAGAAATATAGATTCCAAGCACTGAAGAGTTAATTGGTTCAATACAAATCCATAACCAAAAATGCTGGTTACCAATCTGAATAACTGTTTCATCTATAACAAAAGCAGTTACTCTTTTTCTTTTGTAGATCCGGGAGGAACCAAATCTTTGTATCCAATTCCAAACAGAAACATAACTTCTTTTATCATCTCTAAATATAGTCAATGCTTTAGATGTATTCCGCAAACTCAAACCAAGAAAGTACAGATAAAGAGAATACATTACAATATAGTTAGATGTTCTAGTTCTTTCAAATTTGATTTGATTCATATGATAAATAGAATGTTCTTAGCTATAGCTGTTTCTGCTTAAGTTAACAGAGCCTAATTATATGTTATAAAAATAGGATTACAACTTGTTTTTAACAAATGAAATTGCCATCGATTAATTAAATTTATCTTACAAGAATAGAATTTTATAAAAAATCTTGAAGCAGTAAATCTTAATAAACATATCTCAAGAATGAAGAGTTTATTTGGATAAAATATCTGGGTAATTTTAAGCCCAGAAATACACTTTATTTAGAAAAAATATAATCTAAAAAAGTTATTTGAGTCTAATTTATAAATATAGCAAGATATTACAATTATTTTGATTAAATAGAATGAAGAATATAACCAGGTTATCTTATGCATCGGCTTTATTTTTTTTATCTATAGCTGTTATATTTTCTAGTTATTCGTATATATATTCTCAAGAGGATAGCGACATTCAAACCATAGAAGGGATTAAGCTCTACGATCCTAATTTGAAGGTAGAACTAGTAACATCTGGTCTAGATTTTCCTACAACAATGGCTTTTCTTGGACCTTCTGATTTTTTAATTTTGGAAAAATCTGGCACAGTAAAACGAGTTATGGATGGTAAAGTAATAGATAAACCACTTTTGAAGGTTGATGTAAGCGTAAAAGACGAACGTGGTTTATTGGGAATAGCTGTTAGCAAGAAGGAAAATAGTTCTAATACTAAAACTACCCAAAATACAGATCTAACCCATAATGTTTTTCTTTATTATACAATATGCAAATCAAAAAACACAGATTGTGAAAATCAAATTAATAAATATGAATTAGACAATAAAAATAATGCCCTAGTCAATCAAAAACTATTATTAGCCATTCCTTCGTTTCCAGACCCGGCTCACATTGGTGGAATAATAGATATCGGACCAGATAACAACCTTTATTTTACTGTAGGCAATTTTCAAAATACTATTCCAGACGAACCTTATAAAACCAAAACCCAGAATTTTGAGGATGGAAAACCAGTTGATGGCAGAGCAGGAATTTTAAGAATGACTCAAGAAGGTAAACCAATCGGGGAAGGAATACTTGGTAATGAATTTCCTTTAAATTTGTACTATGCATATGGAGTAAAAAATAGTTTTGGAATTGATTTTGATCCTATAACCGGAAAACTATGGTTTACAGAGAATGGGCCTAAATATGGAGACGAGGTTAACTTGGCAGAGCCAGGATCAAATAGTGGATCCGATAAAATATTTGGAATATGGAGAGTGAATGAGGAGGGTAAAAAATTAAATGCAGATGATAATGAAAAAGGCAAACAACTAAAAGAAACAAATGGAAAAGAAAATGGCGAATTTGTAACTGTAATGCAAGATCATCCAGAAGATCTTGTTTATTTTAATGGAAAAGGACATTATATCCATCCAGAATTTATATGGGATAAATCAGTCGCACCTACTGCGTTATTGTTTTTTGACTCTGACAAGTTAGGTTCCCAGTATAAAAACGATATCTTTGTTGGTTCTGTGGATGCCGGACGTATATTTCACTTTGATCTAAATAAAAATCGAACTGGATTAGATTTACAAGGTTCTTTAGCCGATAAAATCGCTACCGACAGTACAGAATATGGTGATATTTTATTTGCGGAGGGTTTTAGTATAATTACAGACTTGAAACATGGTCCTGATGGTTCTCTTTATGTAGTTTCAGGCTTAAAGTCAAAAGGAGAAAAAAATGGAGCTATTTATAGAATAGTGCCATCTTAAAACCATAAAACAGATTAAATTATCAAAAACTTTAAACACGAAAGTAAAATACTTGAATTTTTCCTCTTTTTTAATATTTTTCTAAATTAAAAAATTAAAATTTTATAGATTATTTTAAAACTTTAATACAGTGACAATAATACCATTGAATTTCAGTAAGTTATTTCCAAAAGAATGATTTTAATAACCGTTTTACAGACGTGGTTATGGAGTATTGATTATGAATAATTTATATAGAAATTTTTCATCTGTTTCATTATATTTTGTAATTTCAATCCTAATTACTTTGGCTGTATATTCTATACCAAAAGATTCTTTTTCTTATGGAAAATCAATCGACAGAGAATACGTTGAATATAATAGTGATGACTATAAAAATATAGAAGATTCTGAACTTGAAACAACTAATCTGAATCAAAATGATTCAGAGTACGTTGCTTATGATAATGTTGGTAATAAAAATATAGAAGATTCTGAACTTGAAACAACTAATCTGAATCAAAATGATTTTAATATCATAGCTATTTCCGACGTTGGTTGTTCTTTAAGAGCTCAGGAAAATATTAAAAATATAGAAGAAAAAGATCCTGAACTATTCTTAGTTGTAGGGGATCTTAGCTATGAAAAGACACCTGATTGTTGGTTTGATATGACAAAATCCTTAGATTCAAAAACCAAGATAGCAATAGGAAATCATGATTCCTATGAAGAGGAAGGAATAACTGGGGAGAAACTTAAAAATGCATTCTTGGACCACTATGGAATGAATTCTTCCTATTATTCCTTCGATTACCAGAATGTACATGTGTTAGTCATGGATACGCAATTGGAGCTTTCTGTAGATACATTGGAGTCAAATGCAAAATTAACAGAAAAAGTAAGTGCTAAACCTAAATCTAAAGTAGATTTAGAAAAAACAGAACCACTCCTAGGCCGATACCCAGAAATTCCTATAAAAGATTTATTACAAGAGGAATCAGTAGATATAAAAATTCCTAAACTTAAAAAATATCTGGAATTAAATTCTTTAGTTCCAGATATTAAAGTAGACAAAAAACAGTATCAATTTGTGCTTGATGATTTGAAAAAAACCAGTAACAATAAAGATATTGATTGGATAATTGTGATGTTGCACAAGCCATTGTATTCATCTTTATCCAAACAATTCGAAGAGTATATAGTTCGAGATAAGTATCAGGGAATTTTTGACAAATACGGAGTAGATCTTGTGATACAAGGTCATAACCATATTTATAGTAGAACTCTTCCATTGATGTTTAACAAGTTAGATATTTCTCAACCTGTAGTAGATTCTTCGACTAGCAAAGATGATGTAACATTTACTAATCCAAATGGAACAGTCTATTTGGTTGTTGGATTAGGAGGAGAAGAAATCCATAGAATAGTAGATAATCCTGATTATATTGCTAATTATTATAATGATGGATTCGGTTTTCTAGACTTAAATATAAAAGATAATATATTAGATGGTACTTTTTATGATATAAACCTTAATTGTCAAGTAAAGATAACGGAGAAAAAGAAAAAAGAAACAATAGATCTAAAATCCTGTTTACCTTCAGGTAATGAAAAACCAAAGATAATTGACCAATTTACGATTAAAAAAAATCAAACATCAACTGACGAAAAAAATACATTAGAACATCAACAACTTCAATCAAAGAAGAATTAAAACTGGTTAATTCCCAGTAAATAATTATCCATCATTTGAGGAAAAATAATGTTACCTCAAACTTGGATATAGAAGAAATAACAAGACTGGGAGGAAAGGTTCAACTCAGAACAACAAAAAACAACCTAAATATAAAGACCATTTTCATAACAGCTCTCCTAGATAAATTAGGAGTTACATAGCAATCCACAAAAAAATCATAATACGAACATAGCATTAGAGTCAAAAATTACAATATTAGTGATATAAACGTAAAGAACAAGATATCAATTATATTTAGATTATCAATAGAATTAATAGAAATATATGATAAAGGTAGTTAATTTTTTAACTCAAATTTGATTTAAACATCGACAAAAATTATTTTTATATTCATCATCTTCTTTTGTTGATTTTGAAAGGGAAATAACTCAAGGTGCAAGAATTTAATATCATATTTGATAAAAAATATTTACTACATTTGTATTCTAAGGCGATATCTCAATAAAACGATTTTATTTATCTTGATTACTATTAGGTAAAAATACTTTAAGGAAATGGTATCTATATTTAAAAAAATAAAGTCAAATACTTTATTTTGTAACTCTTTCAAAAAATGATTTTACTCTATATGTAAACATATAGTAAATTATTATACCATAAATTATTATCGGAATCAGTTGTATTAAATCTCCTATGTTGACAAAGGAAATAATTGCAAATATTATCGCAATTATGCTGATTATGAGTGTGATTACACGAGCCCATCCTTTTCCTTTTAATAAACCCCATGACACAACTGAACTAGCTATTCCTAACGTCACTAATATTAGGCCAATTATTGTAATAACAAATCCTATTGTACTAGTTTGAGTATTAGAATCAAGGCTCATTAATGAACCTAAAAATAAAGGAGCAAGTCCAGTAAAGAGGAGAATTACGCCCCCAATTATCATAAGAATGGCTATTATGGTAATTCCGCTTGGGCGAGTCTCAGTCACACACCAAGGAAGTTGTCGATGAATTTAAATATTTAGTAGTATTATTAAAGTCAATCAAGATTTTTTTGTTATGAGATTATGCCTAGTTTTAATAGTTATAAAACACGAAATCATGAGAGTAACCGTAGTGTTAATTTTTACGATGCTTACAAGTTGTACTCTTAATAGTAATGAAATTAAAACATATAATATTAAATAGTTTTAAGGTTAATAGGGTTGGAGAATTTATTTTATCTTTATTATATGTTTTCAATTTAGATCCAATCCAATTATTGGTAACTTAAATTTTAAATAAAAAACATATATCCATTATCAAAAAAATGATTTGATATTTTCTTTTTAAAAAAATTTCTAAACATTGATAGATAGGCGAATAATATATTTGGTATTTAAACAAAGTCTTAGCCATAAATTAAAAGATGCAAATAACCTCGAAGTACATAGTTATAAGATATCACAGGATCTAGAAATGAACAATGTCAATTTTCATTTATCTTAATAAGGTAATGGAATGTTCGTTTTATCTATTTTTCAATATAAAATATCCGTTCTGTAACAGGAACCATTGTTCTCGCCAGTATATTGAAGAAATTAACATGCTATGGGAGTTATACTCAGAACTATTGCTGAGATTAAGAATTGTGAGAAATAAATGTAGTCTTTATCTCGTATTTGGTTTGACGATTCTAAAACTATCTAAGTTATTTAAATTAAAAAATCCATAAATTATCAGATGTTGTTTTAGTAAATTTAAAAAGGGGACCACAAATCATAGCAGATAGAACAATTATTAAAATCAGAAATAACTCTACATGGGTGGTGATATCTATTTAACCGATTCCTAGTTATTTGCTTGTAAAGTGTATATCGATAGAAAACTGACTTTATGCAAATAATTATAAAATATATCCTAAAAAAGGATAAATACGAAGTTGCTACATAAAAGACATTTGTTTAATGAAGCAGGTACCATAATTAGATTATAATACAATATATATTGAGCATTTTAAATATTATTATATATTTCCTAGAGAAGTATATACAAAAAACCAAATAGAGCAATCTAATGATTACCATCAAAATATTGAAGAAATCGAAACACAATCTTATATAGATCTAACAAATTGTATAAGTGTATTTAGATTAGTTTAATATTAATAATTTAATGTAGAGAATATGAATTTTATATTAATTTACCAAATTATTTTAATTAGGTGGAACTATCTCCCTCACTTCTATATCATATATATCAAATTTAAAATCATTGGTTTTGATTATTACCTCGGGGGATCCCCATGTAATTGCTTGAGTATCTGTTTTTGCACCACATTTTCTCATATTGTCTCCCCAATCACCATTATCTATGAATTCATGTACTTTTTGGTATGGACCTTTTCCCTTATTTTCAACATCAACCCAACTTTCAAGTTTTACCGCTGTGTCATTAATATTGTAAACTATTCCTTTAAATCCAATTTTTTTATCATAAATATTACCTACAGTTAAACTTTGATTATAGCGTTCCCATTCATAATCTATATGAAATTGTTCTTTCTTCATTCTTATATGTCCTTCATTTGAGATATTATTATGGTAACTTGATCCTCCACAAAAGAACTTGAGTTTACCACTTGACTTTTTATATTCGTTATCTAGTTGTGCATGAGTTACGGACCTTGTTACTATAGATATAGAATGTTGCTCATCATCCTCACGGGATGAGTCAAGTAATTTAAAAATTAGGGTAACCTCTACATTCGTCCAATCAGTTGGTTTATACCAATACCCTTGTTTTTTTAGTTCAGAAAAGTTCCAATGTTTTACAGGATTCTTTGATAAATTCTCTTCCAGAAATGCTTTATCTGGTATGATTCCCCCATCTTTTGTATGGATATCTATTCTTGGTTTTCCATAATCTATTCTCCAGCCTCCATCTATATTGCGTTGTGTAAAAACATTTTCGTTTTCTCTTTCATCAACTTGAATTAAACCATTTGGATTAGAAATATTAAATCTATACGTTTCACCATTGGGTTTGGTTTCATAAACTTTTGGAATATCTATTTTTTTTATTACTTTTGGAGGTAGGTAATATCTATAATAATCATTTAGTTGTTCAACCGAATAAATACTATTTTTATTATTAGAACTTTTGACTTTCGTTATGTCTTTTATTGTTTTTTCTATCACCATTTTTTCTAATTTTTTACCATAGTCTGGTTTATTCTTGTCATTCTCTGTTTGATTTTCGCTAGATGATTCTGCATAGGTATAACGTATGGATTGATTTGTAACGTGATGATAATTAAAAAAACTTACCATCATTATGAAAATTGAGGAAGAAAATAAGAAAAATAATGAAATCTTTTTAAAACTTAGTACCAATCTACAAATTAAACTAGAATATTATTATATATTGACTATCCTATTTTTTTCTAGAAATTATTTCTAGGATATTTTCAATTCTGATTTAAAAAATATACTCATACAGTTCTCCAAGTCTTCTGTCTTTTTTATAACAGAAAGAGATTAATCATAACAAAAAGAACAAAAAAGTGTATTTTCAAATCAAAGTTGTTCCATAATGGAAACAATAAGAAAAAGAAATACGCAAGCAACGATTGTTGGTCATCCTATAAGAGGATTTTTTTTAATCAAGAAAATTTCGAGACTTTTCTAATTGAATAATTTGCTAACCTTGGAAAATAAGTTGAGTACTCAATGACTTTATAGTAAATTTGAAAATTTGGTAGAATATAACTAAATTAAAATCGACATCCGAGAGAAATTATCTAATTTCAACACCAAGGTAGAAAATAGAATGGAGAGATAACATTGTAAAAAAAATGATCGTATAAAAATATTAATTGGATATTCTGATCAATAATTTAATTGTTAAAAATCTTTTAAAACGTGAATTTTCATTATTTATTAATAGTTGTTATTCTAGATCAGTTTTTTTCATCTATGAAATTTATTGAAGAGTGAGCTCCATCACAAAATGGTTTATTTTTAGATGCTCCACAACGGCAAAGGGTATAGTGCTCTCTTGACATATCATCAGGAAAATCTCCTTCTTCTAACATTAAATCTATTTCTCCACTAACATAATAAGGTCCATTTTTACTTACTTTGACCAATTGTTTTCCATCATAATCTCTGTATTCAATTTCATCAATAGAATAGCTCAATGCACCCGATGGGCATTTTTTGATAGTTCTAATAATTTCCTGAATGCTGTTTACCTGATCCGGATCTATCCAAGGCTTTTCATTTAAACGAAATACTGTTGGTAAATTATTTACACATTCAGCAGCATGTGAGCAGATCCTTCTATTATCATGAATTGTAATTTTTTTACCTGGATAACTTTTTTTTGTTATTGTTCCTCTGTCTTTGGAATTATTTGATTTATCATTCTTACTTGAAAATCCGATGACACTATGAGATCCATCACAAAATGGTTTATTTTTAGAGGCTCCACATCTACATAACGCTATTCCTATTGTATTCGATAATTTTTCACCTTTTGAATTTTCAAGATTTTCAATTATTTTATATTCTCGATCATTGATTAAGTATAACGGTCCATTTGGTAATGGCACAATCATTGGTTTATTATTAAGGTTTGTATTTGTATTGTTGTTCAATAATAAGATCTCCTACTCATTAAAAAAAGACTTTTGCATTTATTTCTTCTTTTTTTGATTTATTTTTTTCAATGTCTTCAAATCCCAATTACAACGTAGGAGAAGGTGTTAAAGATTTTTACATTAACATATGGATTTCTCTGAAATGAATTGTAAACTGTTTGATCTAACACACAAAAAACTTTTTGCATCTATTTCTTGCATTGACTTTACCCCAGCTAACTTTTTAAAATAATTATTATTACATCATCTAACATTTTGATAATATTTCTGTTACCTTGACCATTTTGCGTATCGGAAAATCGAGCTGTCTTAAGCATATTTTTAAAACCATACTAGTTTTGAGAAAAATAAATGTATCTTCACATCAACTTCATATTTCGAAACTTTTAACCATAAATTTGTGCATTTATCATTAGTTTCCAAATATGCTTCACTAAACAGATTAATGTATCCTGTCAGTAGCTCGATCCAAAATCTAGTAAATTGAAAATCATTGATTTACAGCAATAATATAGAGGCTCTAAGCATACTAAAATTGTCGAACTTATTTAAATACTAAACCATATAATATTTAGATTTTTACTAGTTGTACACTTTAGGAATATTTTTTAATGACCATGTTAAATTATTTAATCTTTTTTAATATTATTATTTTTGTACCTTGTATGTTTTTAGAGATAGATATAAGAGTTAATTTTTCAAGAACAATCATTCTCATCTTATGAGAACAACATTACGGACACAGAGTATTCGAATGTGTAAATGCCAGATCATAAACAAAAATACTCTTCCTATCTCTATCATGAACTCTTTATATTCGATTTTATGCGAATAGGTGAATTCGTTATTAGTCATCTTTAAAGATGGTAAAAGATTTAGAACATTTTTTAACGAAGGTAAAGAAATTATATAGAAAGATAATGCATTACATAAAAGTAGGTGTTCGATTTTTTCAAATCAAATTTTCATATTTCTCATTAACAAACAAGTTATATTTTCACTGTTTATCTAAACATCGCCTAAAAAATATTCTTAATTTAAATACGAAGGGGATATTATTATAAATAATTTAAATCATATCTAAAATATGACAATCGAAAAAGAGACTAAAAACTTTGGTATGCCATGGGAAGAGACATATGGTTATTCGCAAGCTGTTAAAGTAAATGATACAATTTATCTCTCTGGACAAGTTAGTCATGATGATGATGGTAAAATAGTTGGAAGAAATAACATGGAAGTTCAGATGTCTCAGGCATACGGGAATATTAAAAAATTACTTACAAGATACGGGGCAACGATAGATAATATAGTTGATGAAATTCTATTTGTTACGGATATGGAATCTGCATTTAAAGCTGCAGTAAATATAAGAAAAAAGGTTTTTTCAGGAAATCCTATTGTTGCAAGCACAATTGTACAAATAGAACGATTAGCATTTCCTGAACTTTTGATCGAAATAAGATGTGTTGCAAAAGTCTAAATTAAACGAGTGATGTGAAATCTTAAAAATTAATTAGAATAAAATAAAAAATATTTCTTTTTTTTCTGTCAAATCAGGGTCGGATAAGGAATATTTTGCTGGATTAATTATAAAAATTTTGATTACATCAAACTAATAATGTGAAATTTAGAGATTAATTTACTATCATACTTCCTGTCATCCATGGATGGACTAGACATAAATATGAATATGTTCCTGGATTTTGAAATTTCATTGAAAATTGGTCAATTTTAGGATAACCTGGTGGTGACATACCTTCTGGCCATATCCATCCAGAATTCACATATTTCTCATCACCAAGGAAAGTATATTTAGTATTCACATCAAGATAGGTGACATTTTTTCCAGTCAAATCGATGATGACTGGATAGGTTGATCTTGCATTATCTATCATTATTGTTTTTGTTTTGTTACCTGTATTCATTTCATCATTATTCAAGATCATTGGTTCAACATTCGCATTGGCCGGATTTGTTAAAAATTCAACAGAATTTGAAACATTGATAGGTGCTATTGGTGGTGCAAAGAATTTTTCATCTTTAATAAAAGTAACAGTATGTGGTTCAGATACTATAGTAGGGTTATTCCAAATTACGGTATCTCCTGCATCAATTTCTATAGTGGATAATAAAAAAACTGTGAGTGGTGAGGATGCATTTCCGCCACCTGTATTTACACTAAAAAAAGTATTTGTCTAAAATGATGTTTCATTTTGATTTTCTAATGCAAATACAGTTGAAACTGATGATGTCATCGTAAAAAAAAGTAATGTTGATAAAATTCCTATAGACAATAAAATATATTTCATAATTACAATCTTTTAATATTGATCTATATAAATAAATCTTTTAAAAAAATATCAAAAATTAGATAAAGATACTGCAGATAGAACTACTTTTAAGTTATTTTAAGATAATTGGATAATTGGCTATTTAAACAGAAATAATAAACAAGAAATATGCTAGCATCAGATATTATTCTTTTTGCTCAATTTTGGAAGATTAATTTAGTATACTAGAAATTTTGTTGCATAAATATAATCTATATTCAGCTGTTACTTCAGGATTTTACCATGAACTGTCTATAGATACTAGATATGGTGAAAATACCTATGTTTATTAAAATATCAAATTATTCTAAGTATAAAAACCATTTGAATTTTTGATATAAACTCTTATTTTTTACACGATAACTAAATCTATAATCATGTTAATTTAATCCCATAACCAAATAGATCTAATAGGATTTGTATCACTTTTATAGACTCCTATGGTATTATTAAGAAAGGCAAATTTATCATCCATTGTAGCATTAAAATATATAGTACCTCTGTAGCCCGGATATTTCCCTTTTAACAAATTTATATCAAAAGATTTCCAACCTATTGATGATTTATTATCTATTGTAGAAATTATACCTTTTCCCTGACCTACTACTATTTTATTTTCTAAGACGGTATTTAAAAAAGTTTCATGATTAAAAACCTGTCCTATTCCTTTTATTGTAGCTTTTTCTATACAATTATCTTCTGTTACTACATAAGGGTGAGCCTGTATTTGTTTTGATTCCAGACATTCTAAGGATGTAGCATTATAAACTGGTTCCAATTCATTAATTTTGTTAATTGAATCGTTTGATATCAGAGAAGTATTTTCACCACTAGCATATCCTGCACTTGTAATCATGCTAACACAACCAACTAATACCAAAGTTGCAAGAACATAAAGATATTTTTGCACAATACTTTCAAAAGAAATGAAGTATAATAATTTTATGATGAGCAAAAAAAGGATTCACTATATCAAACATGAATTAAAAAACATTAGTAGTTGTTGGTTCCTAGAAATATCTCTATATACTTTCCTATTATCTTGTATTTATCTCTATCATCAATAGCCTGATAATTGCATATCCCATAACATCGGTTACACTCTTTTACTTGGCGAGAGTAAGGAGTGTTGTTACACCAGATGCAGTATAGTGAGATTTAGAAAAGATAAGAAGATGGTGTATAAGACGTAAACTCGAAGGATGGAAAGTAACTGACATCTGTAAACATATACGCACAATCCAGAATGAGTTTCTATAGATACTGGAACAGTGAGCAAAAAAGAGGGATTGATGGACTAAAGATAGATCTAAAGACTACATACAATCCATAAGATAGATAAAAAGATAGAACAGAAAATAGTAAATTTAAGAAAGAAATACAATTACTGTCCACACAAAATACAGGGAACTTCATAAATCAATACAACCTAAAGGTCGGTCATATGACAGTATACAGAATTTTATGCGAAAATGGATTAAACAACAATCCTATCACTAAACCCAGAAATAAAAGGAACAGATATGATTTGAGCGTAAATTTCCAAATGAATTATGGCAAATTGACCTGAAAGTTATAGAAAACGAAGGAAAATGGTTGATATCTATTTTCGATGATCACAGATATGTATTATCATCTATCAAAATGTATAGAAGGTACATCAGACAAAATTATTTACCTCTTAAAACGCACAATCAGAAAATATGGAAACCATTACAGATACTAACAGACCATGGTTCACAATTCTATAATTCACATTCTACATTGCAATCAGATTTTGATTCTTTCTGCAAGGAAAATGATATACAACATATTATGGGTGGTATAGGAAAACCTACTACACTAGGAAAGATAGAGAGATGGCATCGTACATATGATTTAGAAAGACCTAGATTCAAAAGACATGAACAATTTATTAAATACTATAATAACAAAAGAGTACATATGTCATTGAACTACATGACACCAGTACAAGTATATAATAGGAGTGTAACACATGTGGTGGGATAATACATCAATAGCCTGATAATTATTTGAGATATTTAGATGTCTGAACTTGGGATGAATCTCAAATGTACGTTCTAAACATATCGATCTGAATAGAGTTCAAAAATTTATACTACCTAACTAAACTTGAATATATATTTAGATAACAATTTCATACTCAATACTATATTTATGTAATATTAATAGACTAGACAAGATATACAAACAGCAATCTAATGCAGACATTGAACATTACTACAACTGGTAAAACTATTACAAGGAGATAAACAACTAAGAATGGATGCAGCAAATTAATTACACAGATACAGAACATGGGCATACAAATAATACAATAGATACGTCGAATATGGATTAGAAAATGAAAAGATCAACCAAGAACAGGTAGATCGCCAGATGTATCAAAAGATGCATTGATAATGATAAGAAAAGAGTAGTACTCTAGCAAAAATGGATGCGATTTTTTTGGACAAGTTATGAATCTATGTACTTACATAATTGTAAAAATATTACTTGTTTTTCAATACTACAATTTATCGATTTTGTATTATTATCAACTAGGTCATATCTGAAATACAATGACAATATATTACAATAGGCGATTCAGAAAACTAATCAAATTTAATATCAAAAATTGATATACCAACTAACTTTTATTATTAAATAATGTTTAGGATGGCAGCTAATTCAAAGTGATAAAACCGACTTTATTATCTAAGTACTGCACAGTTTGTAGATCAATGCAATGATGTAAAATGAACAAAAATTGCAAAATAAGAAAAATGAAACTCAGAACATACATACTTCAAGGCATTGAAAATATATTGGATTTTTTATGGTATCTTTTTTTGACACGCTTACTACTAGTTTAATGATATTAGATAAAGGCCGATATGCTATAAGAATTGTTAAATTAATTTTTTCGATATTAAATCTGATTATGTATAATTCTATCTTCTATAATCAACCAGTGATGGTGGTTTATAATTTGATTTATCCTCATACCTTCAATGAAAAATTATCGAGTTTTGGATATGTTCCTTTTGTAATTCTTGATATGTAAAAAGTCTAAACTTGACTTCTTTAGGTACATAATTCTATCTATTAACAACTAAGAAAAAATATAGATATAATAGATTTTATTTTCGGGGGGTCAATAATTGCTGTAGATTTATTTTTTGTTGTGGATACATCGTTTCACCTGAAATACTTGACATAAATTGTTGTTGTTCTTGGGAGGTGTGCTTTAATTCCGTTGTGACATCTTTTTGATGTTGTCCTTGATTATGACTTTGTTTATGATAATTATAATAATTCTCTCTGAAACTTTCATCTTTATAGAATTTTTCATATCTTTGAGAATAATCAGTAGTCTTTAAAAAATCTTCAGGAGATTTTTCTCCCATCACATTTGAAACTAGACTGATACTATCACCAATAGGTAACAGAATTACAAATGAACCTAACAAAAATAGCATTGATTTGTTCATGTTTTTATAATAATTAACAAATATTTCTCAACTTTGACCGATTGTAGAGTAAAAATATTACACAAATGAAATTATAAAAATATTCGATTTGGTTTTTATATTATTTTTTAATCAAAAATAGCCAAAATATACCAGTTAGCAAAAGATCGATTACAAAATATGTAGTTTTATAGATTTAATAATGATAATAATTGTAAGCATAGTTATGCTAATTGGTATAAATTAAATTTAACTTTTTATTAAATTTATTTAATAGTAAATATGATTGCAGAACTATCTTCTCTTAATTCATAAAATGTAGATTTTTTAAGAATTTATTTTTGTCTATCAAAGAAATTTTAATTCTTTACTATACTCTATATATTTTTTAACCTGTTAGAGTAATATTTTTCCTATTCAGGAAATAATATGATCTAGAATATACATAGCAGATAGAGATATCCATCGTGATTTTAATATATCAATGAAATTAGAGGAACTCATCGTTTTTATAATATTTATTGTTGGATCTTTAATCTCAATTTTAAATGAATATATAATAATATTTTATCTAATGAGAAATAGTGTTCAAATTAAAGTTTAAATTAAAATGAAAAAATGATATAATCCTACCTATTTAAAAATTGAATAATTATAAAATAGTAATTGAAAAAACCACAAAGAAATACAAACTATTCATTAAAAAAAAGAATTAAACTATTTTTAAAGCCATTGAGGAAAAGCGGGCTAAAGTTTATCGAAATTCTACTAAACATAAAAGAGAATTTTTTCTTTAAATTCACACCTTCAAAAACAATACATACAATACATAATTTTCATAGCATTGTATTGAGAAATTTTTTACTGGATTTATAATAACAATTCTCCATCTTTTACATTTATAATTGAGTGGTTCTTGCATGCAAATAATGTGTACCTTAGTCCTACAAGCAATACCTTAATTACCTTTTAGAATAAATCCCAAATTTTGTATTTAGCTATTATATTTTCTCAAATATATTCATCGAAATTCTACTTATATCTTTTGGTAGTACATGCAAAATTCCTGTCTATTAATAATTATGTAGATGTGATTATATAATATGCCGTTTGTAATTAGTGAGAAAATTAAAAAAGAATAATAGTGATAATAACAGCTTCTATGAGTCAAAAATCACTTATATGTGTGTATACAAATAAGGATAGAAATGAATTTGCTATTGGATTAAAGGAAGATAAGAAGTTTAGAGCAGTTACAAAGGAAGGCGAATATTACACAAGATTTGTTGATGCATTTGATCAGATAGAAGATGAAAATGAAATAGACTGGAAAAAAGAATTAAAGAAATGGATTAACGATGCAAAGAAAAAAGAGACTATTTTCGTTGAAGTTGATCTTAGTAATTACAATGAAATATAACGTCATGTAATATAAAAGTAGAAACACAGTAAACTAAATGTTGCTGTAGAATCCTTGACGTATTGTGTATCTATCGAAGGAATACACCTATATCCTAAGTCTTAAGAATTGTATTTAATAACATCTTTTCTTTGAATTTGCTATTTCTTGGTTTTGCTCTTAGTTTGTATCCACAACAAGGACACCATGTGTCTTTCCAATTGATAAAAATTTGGCAAACCTGGCAACGTTTTTGTCCTGTGGTATAACGTTGACCATTTTTTGGTTTGAAAGCTTTATGACGTATACATATTCCTCTACATACCAATAAACAATAAAACTTAGGTTGCTCTTAAGAATCTATCTATCAATAATAATACAATAACAGTAGTCTCGATTAATTTTATTTCTATTCACGTAAAATTTTATTTGCGATCAAAATTATGAAAAATTAAGTATAGTTTAATGTTTCCCTTCTTTTTTCTACTTCTGTTAAATGACTCACTTTTACAAGGATATAATATCATATACAAAAAATTTTATCATTTTGTGCGCTAAAGTATTATAAAATTTTATTCTTCACAAATTTATTATTTTTGTTTATTTCTTAAGGAAGTGTTAGTTTTATCACTGGCTGTTAACAGAAGAAAGCTCATAAAAACAATTTTATTATAAAAAAATTGAGAATTATCATGGGATTATATTTTTTCATAAAAATAATGATTATCATGAATTAAATCTATTAAAGTCTTTAAATTATATCAAATATCTAACGATCTTTAGAAATTACAAAAATAATTACTAATAATGTCCAGATTATGTATCATATGCATTATACTCAAAATAAGAAGCATTTAAAACTTTTTGATGTGACGGCCTTGGACAGTTGTAAAATGGCTGGAGAGGTGAATTTTATTGTTATTGAAAAAGAAAAATCTTTATTAACAAATGGTGGAATGGGTCTTTTGTGATTTTAATATATCGATATTACAAATTTCCAATAGGTGAAAAATGCAAAAATATCGCTACTTTTTAAAAGCCTTCAATAATAAATTCCTTCTAGGGTGGGTTACCTAACTTTGGAGCATACACGATTAAAACACCTGTTTTCTGAATTTTTTTTAGTGATTGAGAAAACTTGTTAATTATATAACAAATATAGGACTTAGTTTTAATCCCAGAACCAAAGGAAAACAGATCGATATTACTGAAACATTCAAATATAAAATTACTAGCATAAATGAAATAATTGTTGAGTTTCTCACACAGAATGAAAGTATAGAGTAAAATAATATGCTACTATAATAGATTATATTGGTCCATAAAGCATATGTTTTATACTCTTTTTTAATTCTTGAAACAAGATATATTAATGGAATACAAGAAAAGAAAACGTGACTAAATACTTTAATCTTAAAAATGGAAATTTCGAAATTTTCTCATAATATTATAAATATCTGGAATTGAAAGTGACCTAATTTCGATAATATTTTGATCATATTATAGCGATCACTTCTCCTTCAAGCTAAATTACTAAGACAAGCTATCTATTATGTTTTTAAAAAAATAGCAATTAGGATTTATAATCCAAGAAATTTTGTTTATAAATCACTTACATTTTTTATACCAAGCTTTAAACTATTTTTTGTCTAATAACGACTAACAGAATTTCCGTAGCTCCTTTGCAAATTCAATCGTTTCGTTAACATCATAATCCTTTTCTGCATTTATCCCCAGTATTACTCTATTTACTCCAGAAATTTTGAGTTCAGATAGATCAGATCCAATTTCATCTATTGTTTTACCAATCATAGGAGATCTATTCTTTTGGTTTTCAGAACTATTTTTTACTAGATATGGGAATGTTAGGATGGTTAAATCAAAATCCTCTCTAGATCGTGAGCTTTTCTCAATAGATTCATCGAACAATTTAATCGAATTGTGAAAATACTCAAACGAACCCGATAACACTCCTATATAACCATTGCCATATTTGGTCATACGCTCAAACGTTTTTGTGGAGAAACCACCTAACAAGATCTTAGGATGTGGTCTTTGAATAGGTTTTGGTTCGATTATTGATTTTGGAATTTTATAAAAATTACCATCAAATTCCACAACATCCTCTGTCCATACCTTTTTTAAAGCTTGCAGAATTTCGTTTGCTCTTTCTCCCCGTTTAATAAAAGGAATATTGGCTGCAAGGTATTCATCTTTTGACCATCCAATACCAAAACCACAGATTGTTCTTCCTTCAGACAAACGATCAATTGTAGTAAATTCTTTAGCAAGAGTTATAGGGTTATGAAAAGTCATGTCAATAATACAAGTTCCTAGGTTTATCCGTGTAGTATTTGCTGCAACAAACGATAGGGTAGTAAGTGCATCTAAATTATTCTTGAAAAATTCAGGCCATTCTTTCTTATCTGGAGTGTTCGGATATGGTTGTTGGGGATTGATGGGATATAACATTCGATCATAAACCCAAAGTGATTCGAATCTTTCTTTTTCTGCATTTTGAACAAATCTAACCAGATTTTCTTTTGTAGCTTTTATCCCAAATTGAGGAACTACTAGTCCAACTTTCATATAGATTATTAATCCTTATACTATAAAGACATAATCTAATCCATCACATATTGATTTTGTTCAAGTGGGTTTTATAGATATGTCATCTGAATTTTAATTATAGCAGGAGATTGCTAATGATGTTTTTAATAGCAAGACTGTTTTATTGAATGCTACTGCCAAGATGGAAACTAGAAGTATAGCTTTGCAAAAAAATTAGTTAGGAATATAGAAATATTATACCTATATCTAAACCTAAAGTTGATTAAAGAATAATTTTTCTTTGACTGGAAGACAAAGAAATTATATGAAAATTTAATTTAAAAATTTAACGTAAATAGGTAGATCTTTAAGATGGTAAAATTAATTACATGTGCATTTGAGCAAGCTGAGTCAATTTGAATTCTCTGTTGTGTGGAAATTTTCCTAACCTACTAAGACAATATAGAATAAGAGAAGGAAGATGATATCATCATTGTCAAATTTATTTTATATTCGTATTTCTTTTTTGATGGTTCCCAAAAAATACGATTTTGTATTTTTGTTGTTTGCTCAAATTATTTCATATAAAAATAGTGATTGAATCAAATATCAATATGCCAAGTGAGCTATAAAATACAAGACAATTCTAATCAGGTTTTCAGGTATTTTTTCAAGGACAATAGTACCATATTGTATGACAAATCATAAACAACAACGCTATATTCTCAGATAACTAAAATACCATGCAAGACTTTGCAATAATTAGGATTATCAAATTATATAACATCATTTTGTAAAGGTGATTTCTGGATGGTTTATTTTTTAAAAAAATTAAATTTTTTTAACTTTTGAACTATCTTAAAACTGTATTTAGTTGTTTTTATTAATTTATATGATTTTATTGAGGCCTTTATTATTTTTAAGGGATACATAAGTGGTATAAGTAAGGTTAATAATATGTCTAACCAGTATTTCTTAACAAATTTATCCCAATTTTTCCCTACTATTAAATATTTTAAATATAGGTCTAAAACTAGAGCTATAAAAAGTAACCATGGCAAGAACTCGAAATAATGTTTCATTTCATTTGAAATCGGGATTACTGGTTTTTCTAAATGAATATATTTATAATCGTAGGCTAGAAAGTCGATTAATATAAATATTAATATCAGTAAAATTGAAAAATCCAATAATTTTGCAGATTTAATGAATATATCTGAATTTGGATTCAAATGGTTAATTCTATTTTTTCAGAACTCATATTTAAAATGAGTAAAGAACAGATTTATGAAATCGTCATTTGCAGTTCTATTAATATGTAGAGATTATTTATTCATAGAAATAAACTATTTTAGCAGTTCCTACAACAACGTATTACCACGTTTATAAGCTCCTTGAGCCTTGCAATGGATATGTTCTTATTAATTATTAAACTAGACAATTTATTTTGATCTTAGACTTGCAATTTTTGCTCACAATATATTCATTATATATAAATTGTTTACTTACACATCAAAGATGATCGTGATTAGATTAACATTTTAAAATATTTTTTATCGATCTTGAACAACTTTAATTAAGGATTATTTAACATTAATAATTGAATGTCTTTAATATTTTTTAATTCGAAAAAATTAATTTAAGTTAAACGACTTTTTTTTATCTTTATATAATTCGTTTTTATTTCTGTTAAAAATTCAGATAGAATCTCCTTTCTAAAACTCAATTTTTTAATTTATTTTCTTTTATTGATATGCTTAGATTCTATCTTTCTTTATATCTTTTGCATATTTTTTTCTATTTTATGATTTTTTCCATTTATTTTTATATATGTGTATATTTTAAGAATTATTTATTAATATGATACAACAACCCAGTATGATGGTAATATGGTAAAACGTGTTAATGTTATAACATTCTAATGGTAATACAGTAAAACATTAATACGGTTTAATAATATCTGATCAATATGGTAAAAATTACCTTTGAACTGAATCAAAAACTAAATGATAAATTTAGAAAAGTAATAGTTGCAAATAAAGGGTTATATAGAGGAGTAATTCAGGAAGCCATCACCGAGGCTATAAATGATTGGATTAAAAAGCATAAAACTCCTAAAAGGAATTCGAAACAGAAGCAGGAAGAAGATATTAAATGAGCCATTATATTTCAAAATTCGAGTTTTGCAACATTCCAATATTAAACTCCAATAAAATTTATTTATCTTAAAGAAAATACATCAAGTTGAAATGAAAGATAATAATAAGAATACTAAAAATATTATTAATCTAGAAAATAATAAGGATTTATCCAATCAGGATAAAAAATATGTATGGCATCCTTATACTCAAATGCAACTGTGGAATGCCCAAAATAATAAAGTAATTACTTCTGGATCGGATTTTTATCTTATCGATGAAAAAAATAACAGATATCTTGATGGTATAGCAAACATGTGGTGTAGTGTTTGGGGATATAGTTCCAATCCAGTTATTAAATCTATATGTGATCAATATAAACAACTCCCTCATTCTACCCTGTTTGGGTTAGCAAATAAACCGTCGATACAACTTGCAGAAAAAATAGTCAAATTGGCTAAAGGGATGTCAAAAGTCTTTTATTCAGATAATGGATCTACTGCGATGGAGGTAGCACTAAAAATGGCCATTCAATATTGGAAAAATAAAAGATTTACAAAAAAAACTAAAATTGTTTCCCTTGAAAATGGATATCATGGTGATACTATTGCTACAATGTCAATGGGATATGTGGACAGTTATTTTAATCCCTACAAGTCTTTGTTAATAAATACAATGAAAGTATCAGCACCCTCATCATTTGAAAAAAACCTTGACTGTTTTATGAGTGAGTCAGAAATAGTAGAAAAGTGTCTTGCAGAAACAGAATCTTTATTTCAAAAAGAATCACAGAAAATAGCCGTATTTGTTATGGAAAGTGGAGCACAAATTGCAGGGGGCGTATCTATTTATCCAAAAAAATATCAAAAAAAACTGTCAGAACTATGTAAAAAATACGATATCTTGTTAGTACTGGACGAAATTGCAACTGGTTTTGGTCGTTTAGGAAATATGGTTGAATATTTAGCACAGAATTCTGAGCCAGACATTGTTTGTTATGGAAAGGCGTTAAATGGTGGCTACTTTCCGATAGCAGTTACATTGGCTACAAAAGAAGTATTCGATGCTTTTTTAGCCCCGTTTGATGACAACAAACAATTTTTTCATGGGCATACATATACGGGTCATCCTGTTGGATGTACTGCATGTCTCACGAATCTTGAATTGTATGAAAAAAGAAAGCTGATCCAACAGATTCAAAAAAATAGTGAATATATTAATAAAAGAACAAGAGAATTAGCAGATTTTAATTTTGTAAATAGGATCAGACACAAGGGTCTTTTGTTGGGAATTGAATTAATAAGACCAAATAATAATCCTAAAGGAGAATCAAAAATCAAGAAAAAACCATTATTATTTTTGAAAGGCCTTCCTGTTAACCATTATATTATGAAAGAATCGCTTAAAAGAGGAGTATTTTTACGATCATTGGGAAATATAATTACAATGATTCCACCCCTTGCTATTTCCAAAGAAAAACTGGAAATATTACTGAATACAAATTATGAAATTCTTAAAACTATTGAGAAATCACAGAATTGATGATGACATTATTTCCCTATCATTTATTCTAATGTTATACTGAATATCCAAACGTCTAAACTCTTTATAAAGGGTCGCTTTGGAAATACCTAGCTCTTTTGCTATCTTTCCTCTAGATAGATTTTTGGATAGAAGACTAATGAGATTATCTTTATTGATAATTTTCTCCGGTCTCCCTATTTCCTTACCAGCTATTCTAGCTCTTTTCATTCCATCTTTTGTTCTTTGTACCAACATTTCTCTTTCTCTTTCAGCAACCCAAGTCAAAATGCTTATCATCAATTTTCTAATACTTGGATCTGTAGTCTGTAAAAATGATTCTCTTGGAGAACAAGATATCAAAGGACTATTTTCCTCTATTGCCTTGATTGCATCAAGTGTATCCCAAAAAGTTCTTCCTACTCTTGAAAGTTCATAAACTAATACAGCATCAACATTTGAGGTTTTTACAAAATCCATTAGTTCTCGGAAACCCCTCCTTTGGATGGCGGGAGTCTTACCACTTACTGCTGGATCTTCAAAAAAATACAATATTTGAAAAGAATGATCTTGAGCCCATTTTGTTAGTGAAATTTTCTGGTTTTGTACAGTCTGTTCTTCGGTACTGACACGAAGATAGGCTACTGCATATTTTTGCATTATTATAAAAATTAAAAATTTTTTATATAACTCAATGTTAAAAAAAAAAGACAAATAGTTTAAAAAAGGGATTATTTTTTATACTATTTTTCTCTGTCATATTATAGATTGTAAAGGTAAAAAAAAGGTACATTTTTTTAGACCTTTCAAAAATCGGTCCTTTTTTGAACTGATCTTGAACATTGTAAAAATAACGAAAATCGTATGCTATAATATAGAGTTTAATTCTTATCCCCCGATATCGTTTTTTGTCATTAAAATGCCGTAAACCCCCTGGTTTATCGTAAAAAAAATGGAAAAATGAAAAGACAAAGGACTTCGAAACTATAATGATAAGATAACAACATTAGCAAAAAATAAATTCTTCTAGATGGTTGTGTTAGAGTAATTCTGAATGAATTTTAAAAAGAAAATTAAACTCTATTTAATTAAAATATCGTAATATTTCTAAACTCGAGTTTAGAAATATTTCTTTAAAAATAAAGATTAAGTATAGGATTCAGGAAAGAAAGTTAATGAGCAAAAGCAGTGGGGAAAATCTGTCGGATAAAAATACTACCCAAGCCACAGAAATATCAACTGATAAAAATCAACATTCTGATTTTATTGAAAAAATAATGAATAAAGTACTTGAAGGTGGGAAGATTTCTTTTGAAGAGGCTCAATCTTTGCTTTTATCTAATGATATTATTACTTTAGCAAAATGTGCCAATAATATAACCAGAAGGTTTTGCGGTGATGTTGTAGATATTGAATCCTTGGTTAATGCAAAGTCAGGGAGGTGCCCAGAAGATTGTTCATTTTGTGCTCAATCATCATTTTATGATACTGGAATATCTAAATATACTCTCTTGTCTTCTGAAAAACTGCTAGAACAAGCGAGAAATGCGAAGGAGGGAGGATCAACAAGTTTTTGCCTTGTTTGTGCTTACAGGTCTCCCCCTGAAAGAGATTTTGAACATTTATGCCGATCTATTGGAGAGATCAAAAACCAAGTAGGAATTGAGGTTAATGTTTCGTTGGGATTTATGACACCAGAACGCGCAAAACGACTAAAAAGTTTAGGGGTTAAAAGATATAATCATAATCTAGAGACTGCAAAAAGTCACTTTTCAAAAATATGTAACACACATAGCTACGAGGATAGAGTGAATACTGCCAAAATTGTCAAAGATGCTGGACTTGAATTGTGTTCTGGTGGAATTATAGGTATGGGAGAAACTCCTTTACAAAGACTCGAACTTGCTTTTTCACTTGCAGAATTGGAACCAGATGAAGTACCCGTTAACATATTGATTCCCCGTGAAGGAACACCGCTTATGGATAATTGTAATAAAAACCAGCTAACTAATGAGGACATTATAAAAACAATTGCTGTTTGGAGATTTATTATGCCTAAGACTATACTAAAAATAGCTGGAGGAAGGGAGGTTTATCTTGGAGATTCTGGAAAATACGTACTTCAGGCCGGAGCTAATGGAATAATATCTGGAGGATATCTTACTACTGGTGGAAATAAACACAATAAAGACATAGAAATGATAAAAGAAATTGGTCTCAAAATATGACCATATTTACAAACAGCTTGAGAGTTATAAAGAAAAAAACATCTATAGAGAGCTACTAATATCTAGTATAAAAAAGAAAAAAGGAAAAGGCGATAGCGGTAATTCTTTTTATCTTGGTAATAAAAAAGCAATAAATCTTTGTTCCAATGATTATTTAGGATTATCTCAAAATCCTTTAGTTATTTCTATAACTAAAGGATCGCTTAAACAGATTTCACAATGTAGTTCTCGGCTTATTTCTGGAAATGACAAAAATATAATAAAGTTAGAAAGTATCTTAGCTAAACATAGGAACACCAAACGTGCATTAGTTTATCCAACTGGTTACATGGCAAACCTAGGCGCAATCACCTCTTTGTCTTCACCAGATCATGTCATATTCAGCGACAGTCTTAATCATGCTAGTATTATAGATTCATGTCGGTTGGCAAGATCAAATGCGATTGAAATTTTCCGACATAACGATATCGAGCATCTGTCTTTATTGTTTAAAAAAAATTCTAAATTTAAAAAGATCATTGTGACTGAAGGTGTATTTAGCATGGATGGAGATATTGCAAGACTTAATGAATTATCAGAACTAGCCAAGAAATACGACGCGATTTTAGTAGTAGATGATGCCCACTCTGATTTTATTTTTGGGAGATCTGGTAATTATGGTGGAATTCCTGAATATTATGGAGTAGAAAAGCAGGTTGACATCCATATTAGCAGTCTCAGTAAGGGTTTAGGATGTTTTGGTGGGTATGTAGCGTCATCAGAGCTAGTTTATAATTTTCTCATAAATAGATCAAGACAATTTATTTATACATCAGCTATTCCAGAACATTTATGTGTTGCAGCGATGGCTGCTATTCATTTTCTAAAAAAGAATAAAAATATTCAAAAAGATTTTATTTCACTTATTAATTGGTTTCGTGATCAATTAAAAGAATCTGGATTTAATGTAGGTAATTCTGCTAGTCAAATAATACCAATTATAGTTGGAAATGAAAAGTTAGCTCTAGATTTTTCAAAAGAATTATTCAAAAATGGTATATTTATCCAGGCGATTCGATATCCTACAGTGTCGGTTGGAGAGGCTCGACTCCGTATTTCTATTAATGCTTCCTTCTCTAAGCCACAATTACTTTATGTTATTAAGTGTCTAGACAAGATAGCTAAGAAAATGGGTATAACATAACAATCAACCGGTCACATGTATACAAATAAATAGAAATATCTTACAATACAAAAAAAGAAGAAAATATTGAAGAGATATCATAAATGAAAGTAAAATAATAACAATTACGAAAGAAGTTTTAAAAAATATAATATAAAAATAGAGTTAAAAAATATACCAAGTAGCATAACATCTCCTTTTTTTAAATTTCAGAGACATTCAAATGCTCTTTAGATTGTTTTCAGCGTAAAATAGGTAAGCACACACATGTAATGCTTTATATCGGAGTACAAAGTCAGCTGTTGGCATATCTAAGCTATTTTAAATATATCCACATTAATACATTTTACCCATGCTATCAAAATTGGATTAACCATAATATTTTTGTCGTAATAACAATTATAATGAATCTTAAAGAAATAACATATTCCTTATTCTAGTTCTATTTATATAATTTCTAATTGAAACATCTTAGGAATCAGACTTTTAAATGAAATTTTCCACAAGATTGTTCATTAAGATCAGCAAATGAAAGTTAATAGGACCAGATTAGTATTATAACAACAACAGAATTCTAACAGCAAGATTTAATACGTAGAACGAATATCTACCAAGTTCATCTTTCTTCTATGTTAGTTCCATCTTTTTTATCAAGAAATTAATTATTTACTCGTTTGAATCGATATCATCATTAAATGCGTGGTATTCAAGCAAATGTTTAAAATTCTTATCTTAAACCTCACATAAATCACCATGAATTTTAGTTTATGAGATTTTAGGTGATAATATATCTGTATTTTTTTATATATTTATTTAAAATAAATAAATAAAATAATCTGACTCAATAAGAAGTAAACATTGTAGTCATATATGAAGTTTTACATTTCATAAAAAATATGTGAAATCGGTTGAAAAATAGAATAAAGAATTTGGAAAAGAAAAAATCTATCATATTATGATTAATAAATACCACAACAAAATAATATTTAGAAAACTACATAAATAATATAATCTCAATCCAAATGAATAGATATGCTAGGAGATCTACTAGCTGAAGAAAAAGGTTTGATTACTGGAAAGAGGGTTTTAGAAGCGGATATACACGGTCAACCAAGAATAGAGATATCGGCAACAGGTGAAGGAAAGATTAGAGGAAAAATAGAATATACAGAGATATGGACTTATACTACAGAACAAAGGTTAGATGGTGTCCAATTTGGGCAAGGAATAGGCATTATGACTATCAAAGAAATTAACGAGCCAGTCTACATTAAGGGACAAGGAATAGGAAAGACTACCGAGTCAGGAATTTTGCGCTTTGTCGGAACAGATTTTTATTCGACATCTTCAAATGGAAAACTTTCATTCCTGAACGAATTGGTTGGAATATTCGAATACGAACCAGAAAAATCTGGAAATTATACTGCCAAGGTATGGGAATGGAAATAATGGAAAAAGAAATTCAAACAAATTTAAGATATTTTTTCTTTTTAGCTTTGGATACTAAATTATTTTCTTCACTTCTTCAAAAATGAATGCTTTAAGATTAGTAGTTCTTTCCTTGAATTCAATCTCGACTGATAATTGTGAATATGTCATTACACATTATCAAGCACTTAAATAATATTAAATCTATCATATTGTCCTAATGTCAATAAAATATTAAGAATTTGTTTCGAGTGATCTGGACATGTTAGAAAGTTTTTTATTTTATATTCCTTGTTCAAGATTAATGTCACTAATATATAATAAATGTATTAAGTTAAGGAAAATACACGACGATGGATGCAAAATCTTTCAAAATTAAGCATAGGAAAAAATATCACAATTGAGGATATTGGTTAATCTATCCATAACTTGAGAACCAATAGTTATATTATAATTAATTATAAAGAAGATAGATATGTAAAATAATTCGTATTTTAAATATATATAAATTTTTCTTGATATAGTTTGCAGCTTGAATATGATCTGTGTGTAGATGAGTTAAAATTATCCTTTTGATATTTTTTAATTTCAACCCGAAGCTGTCGATATATGTTTCAAATTTAGGGATCTAAGAAATAAAACCTGAATCAATAAGAGTCAGGTCTTTCCCATTACTATATTCTTGTACTATGTAATGTATTATATTGATTCCAGGGATTGAAGTTTCCAAACCCTCAACATAATAGATATTTTTTTTGCTATTTCACTAGTGTCATATCCTAATACACTACTTTTCTAAACTTACTTCTACTGGGGTTGGATGTGATACTATATCAAATACCGGGGATCTTTTCTGAGCAAGTTCTACTAATTCTTGTAGTTTTTCCTCTGGTGCATCTGATTTTATTTTAAATGTAACCTTTATCTTTTCATATCCATTTCTTACATTGTCATCTAATCCAAGAAAACCATGCAAGTCTATATCTCCTGACAATGATGTCTCAACTTCATCTATCTTTATTCCTCTAGCTGCTGCATGATATATCAGAGATGTAGTCAAACATCCATCAAGTGCTGCAAAGACATATTCAACAGGATTAGCTCCACGATCCTTGCCTAATAGTACTGGTGGTTCATCTTTTTCAAAGACATATGGTTGACTTCTTTTAAAAGTCTGACATGCTCCATCAAACTCATTAATAGTGGTTTTACCATGGGCACCATCAATCCATTTACCTTTTGCTCTGAAATTGAATTTTGCAATCTGTGGTTTTTCCTTGATTACTCCAACTGTCTCAAATAGTTTTGTCACATTGACTCCATTAACAATTTGTTCTTCTTTTTCATTCTTTTCTTTATTTATTGTTGTTTGATTTATTGTTTGATTCATATCTATGCTATCATGATAGCATTATATAAATGTTAGTAATTTATGATAGCATGATAGCAAATTAATAACAACACTTATAAGGATTTTAAAAGTATGCGAGATTGGTAAAATCTAAACTCACATTCTTTTATTATTATCTTGATAAAATTTTAGATAAAGATATTCCTAAAATAAATGATGAAAATGCAATTATTTACTATTCTAAAACATACGAATTTCGATTGTATATATTATTATCTAAATTAGGAAGACGAACATAACCACCAATAATATAGACATTTCCAAAATCAAATAAAGTATATTTATCTCTGCAGTATATGTCACAGGTTTTGATTGTTAAAAATTATTTAATTTTATAATAATAAAATCTCAATATAATATAGTATTGTACTATATTAGGCTTCGATTTCATCAGTGCATTTTACTTGATTTGGTCACTTATCATTTTATAAAATCTTCAAAACAAAGAAACTAAGATATTGTATTTCCTAACTTTTGTCCTAATAAAATACCAGAATAAGCAAAATCATTTTTCATTATTGCTTTAGTATAATTTGAAAATAATGATTTCTCAATACATGAACCATGCATAGGATATACCATGTTTGGTAATAAATTTTCAAGTCTTAAAGTTGTGATTCTTACAGGTTTTTCACTGGCAAATATTCCTGCACCTTTATAGAGATTAATCATTGATTCTGTTAGGTCTTCCGATAGAACAGGTTTATTGTTTCCTGGTTGAATAAATAAATCAGATGTAAATAATGACTTTGTATTTTCTTCATATATCATCATACTATCCCAATGATGAACATGTGGAGTCATAATAAATTTAAATTGTCTTTTGCCCGTCTTTAAAATATCGTTATCCCATACAGAGATATGATCTACAGGAACATTATACCATCCCATAATATTCAGCTTGGAACTTAAGTCACTGCACACTAATTTTGCAGATGCTGATTCCAAAAATGCCATTCCACCCCATTCATCACTTTCAAAATGCAAAAAGGATACGTATGCTAATTTTTGTAAAGGAATTAATTCTTTGACTTTTTCTTTTATCCTTTCATACATCCCGATAGGGCCTGTATGGATTAACATGGGCTTTTCATCATTAACTAAAAATTGATTAAATGTTATTCCAAATTCATTAGAAAAACCTGCTATTCTATAGATTCCATCAGTAATTTCAGAAATGTCAACATTGATATCTTTATTATAATAATTAGTTTTATTGATCTCTTCCATATATAGAATAAAGTTACATAGATAAATAAATTTTCATTAAAAAATGCTTATATTTTGACAAATTAAATATCATGGTATATCTATAGGATTATCTAAATTTTATGTATTACTCTTTTCTAAGCACAATTATCATACAATTAATTTTATTTTCAAATTCATATTGTTCTAAATTGGAACCATAAAAGCTATTTCAAAAAGAATTATAGGAAAAATATAGGATATATAATAAAAATCTGCATTTACAAATCTATTCAATAAAAAAATTAGTAGTGATTATTTGATTTATTACATAAAGTCCCAAAAAATTAAAGTCTGGAAGAATCAAAGCCATTTAAAGTTAATTCAAATATGTATCTTATTACTTGAGTCATAAAACCAATAGTAAAAGTAACATTAGTCTCCTAAGACGATATCTATAGCAGTATTAAGAACTGATTTTGCCTTTTTACTAATTTGTGTTTTGCTTACAAACGGATTTGAAAATAGGGAAAATTAGTAAAATAAAGTTTAAAATTTATTTTAGTAACCAAATCATTCTACCGCTATTTTCTGGATTTATATATACTCCAACACCATTGTTGAGGAAAGCAAGGTTTTCGTCTGAAGTAGAATTAAAGTATATTAAGCCATTATAATATTGGTATTTTTCTGGCAAATATATTAGTTCATCATAAACTTGATTTGTTTAATACTGGACTGCCATCATAAGCGTTCCAATCAATTTTTTGACCATCTTGAGTAAATATTGTTCCATTTCCTTGCCCAAAAACTGTTTTATTATCTATTACTATATTAGTAAAGGTTAAGTTATTTGTTACTGGGCCAACATTTGATATTATAGCTTCCTCAATACAATTATTGTGAAACACAAGATATGGATCAGATTTCAATACTTTCGGATCTAGGCATTGTCCAAATACTGTTGTAACATAGAATGGCGGTATATTTTCAATTTTAGTTATATTGTTGTTATTACTTGTTTTGTTGAGTGTTTCTGCATAGATAGAAACAGGATGTATTAAACCAAGCAGTAAAAAAGCGCAAAACATTATTTTATACGAAAGTGAAGATTGGTTATACATGTTCCTTAGCTATTAGAGTAATATAATAATATTACTATATTGGGAATTTTCCTGTTTTTCACATAATTCTGTAAAAATTTATTTTTGCTAAAAATCAAAAACAAAATAGGTTTAAACAATTCCATTATTACAATACCTTGTGTTTCTGCTTCATCTAATACTAATACTGCATTAGGTGGATCAATAGCAAAGCTATCTTCTCTTGTAGTCCTGTTGTCTATGTATATTAATGTACTTACAGAAGTAACAATTCTAACTGGTCTATCTGAAAATAAAACTATCAAATACGGTATTATGAAGAACAGAATATAATAAAAATGATAATTAATAAATTAAGGCTCCTGTCATTTCACAGCGGATATAATTGAAGTAATAGGAAGAGCTTCTATAATACCTGTGCCTATAAAAATTATTGTTTGAAGCTCACCCCTTAATTCAGGCTGACGTGCAATTCCCTGAATTGTATTTATTGTGATTAATGCTTTGTTGCGTAATCCATTTATACCAATTAGCA
>JALDRC010000013.1 GCA_031316115.1 Nitrososphaeraceae archaeon | reverse complement strand
TGTAAGAGATTGTGATTCCATTAACTCTAAGCTAATTATATCTCAAATTGTCGAGGTAAAATCTATCATAACTTTCAGTTATCTGCATCCAGATTTAATAGTTGTACATTTGATGATTAATAAAAATTATAATAATAAGAACCCCGAGGTGTACCTTATGGATTCGAGTCCCATCTTAAGTTCATGATTCTGGTTTCTAACATGCGAATGCAATAACTAATCCGTAAAGATGTAACTAATTAATATTCAATATTTTCCAGATCCTCATCATCACAATTGCTGTTCCTTTAGGTGTAGATTTCTTTTCAAAAAACTATATTTTCTTATATATCATATATTTATTATCAACTTTAAAATAACAAAGATAAAGAGAACTTTTAGCAATATTACGATAATTATGCTAGAAACGATTAGATATATGATCTCTACATAAAACATATGGGAAAACCAACAGATATCAAGCCTCCTTTTTCTGAAAAAACAGCAAGAGCTAAAGTTAAGGTAGCTCAAGATGCTTGGAATACTCGTAACCCAGAACTCGTAGCACAAGCATATACGAAAGATTCTCGATGGCGTAATCGTATCGAGTTTTTTCAAGGTAGAGAAGAGATAATATCATTCCTAAAGCGCAAATGGGCTAAAGAACTCGAATATCGTCTAATGAAAGAGTTGTGGTGTTATAATGGAAATCGTATCTCAGTAAGATTTGAATATGAATGGAGAGATGCGGATAATCCAAAACAATGGATGAGAACCCATGGTAATGAGCATTGGGAATTTAATGATGATGGATTGATGCTTATACGAGATATGAGTGCTAATGACTACCCTATTCAAGAATCAGAAAGACGATATATATAGTCACATTCATATCAAGAGATCAACAAATTTAACATACATAGATGGAGGTTTTCTTTTTATATTATGTTCTGTATGATCTAATAAAAAGATTCTAAAAAATTTTAATTTTAAGATTAATGAGGTATTTGAAAATGATATCAACATAAAGGTTTATAATGATATCTAAATTAGTCTAGATTTATAATAAAAAGTGATTTCTGATTGTTCTATTAATGAAATACTTGAACAAAATGATTATGCTACTTTCAATGGTCAGAACTCATGGTTAAGGTATGAAGAGATAACTAATAAAAAAGATTGGATGGGAAAATGTTCCTTATTTACAGAATTCCTGTTGCTCCAAAGTAGTTATCCAACACAATATGCAATTATTATAGATAAACTTATATTAATTGTTGTACTTGTATACATAGGTAACAGATTCACTTACCAACATGGGTAACACTTTTTATCTGCTTGATTTTCTTGTTACCATTATAACTATTTAATCTTCCTTTTATAAGAAACATTTCAGATGGTGTATGACCACCTATACCACCATGTTCTCTTTCTTCATTGTATGCTTTGACAAACATGGAATACATTCGCTTACCTTCTTCTACATTAGGAATATTTTCTACTGCTAGAAACTCATTCTTTACAATCTTGTTATATGCTTCAATTTTTCCCTGTAATTGTGGATATCTAGCAGGTATGGATTTATCTTTTATATTGTTACGTCGTAGAAAACGTCTGAATATCTTGGATGTAAACTGTTTACCATTATCATGCATTACCTTTTCTGGTTTACCATTATCTACTATGTAGTCTTCCAGTACATCTATTACATCTACACTCCTTTTTCTCTCAGTCCATTCACTTGCTATCTTTCTTGAACAATCATCTTCACAACTGATAACATAGTTCTTTTGAGCACAATTCTCTATGTAAAATGGTCCTAAAATGTCCATCTGTACCATTTGATTAGGTTTTTTCATTGCAAATCTTTTGTATTTTCTGTGTCTGATTTTACATGAAAAGATATTCAAACCATGTCTTTTCAGTATATTGTATATGGTTCTGGTACTTAGTGATACCTCCTTTAGTCTTTTTAATCTGAATTTTATACGATTGCATCCAAATCTTTTTGTTGTACGTAAATTTAGTATTTCCTGTTCTATCTCTTTTGTTACTTTTCCAGGTTGGATATTATGAGGTTTTGTACTTTTATCATGTAAACCTTCTATTCCATACTTTAGGTACCTGTTTTTCCACTTGTAGTATATCTTTCTAGATATCTGATATCTAATACAGATATCAATTACAGTATCTCCAGGCCATTCTTTTTCATGAAGTAAATTATATTTTGTTTGTAAATCTATTTCCTATAAACTTCCTAGCAGAGCTAGAGAGTGTTACCCATGTCAGTAAATGAAATTGTAACCTATGTGTGTAAGTACATCAATTAATAATTGGATGGAATTATAAATTGAATAATCCTCAGATGTTTCATCCAAAATGTAGTATCTAGCAATAGATAGACACATAACACTATTTACCATCAGAATAAATATACAAGGATCATAAATATATATTTTAAACCAAGTATAGATATGAACCATACAGTAATACAATTGAAGAGAATCTATTTATCATAACACTATGGGTATTATATGCTTATCATCTAGAAATATTCACTACATTATCTGACTCCAAAATATGATTTGATTTTTTTTGTTATCATTTATTTTTTCTATAGCAAATTGTTTGTCGATATCTCATTTACTCTGGAGAATCTTATTGATAAGGATAGAAAAAAAAGATTTATAATTTTAAAAGTTGATTGTGAAAGTAATAAATTTGAATATAAGCTATTACAATTACTAAAACATCGATTAAGAATTCTGGCAAAAAATTATTTACCTTAAATTCTTTGGATGGCTAGGACAAAAACGGCATCATATCTGATAAATACTTGAAATCATATTATAAATAAAAATTAAGAAAATAATTTATCTAGATTTGTATTTCGATAGTTTATAATGCAACCTTCTTAACAAATTTACCAATCTTTGTAACGTCTAATATATTATGGATTTGGAGAATTATATTATTGTACTTTTTAGACCTTAATATACTGTATGACCTCATAAAATAATATGGGTTTAAAGGTTACAATACCGGTAACAACACGAACCTACATTTGCCTTGTAATTTGAGTTTAAGTATCATTAGTTTAGTAACTAAGTAATAATCATTAAACTAAAATAAAAAGAAAATTAATGGAGGTGTTATTGAGTATCATAGCAAATGGCAATTGCTTGTATGCCTGTTTCCTCAGTCCCACCTATAAAAGCAACATTCCACCCTGTCCCATCAATAGTAGGAACATCTTGTATGTATTCTAGATCAAGTGTTTCTGAATCGTCTTGGATTAAAGTGTAACCTCCAGAAATGACAAAATCGCCATCATGACAATGTGCTATAGATCCAGCACCATGTCCCTCACTATCTCCAAATTGTTGTGGTCCACCAACTTGATATATATTATCTGCTGTTACTCCAACACCATCTTCACTAGAAGGCGGACTCTCCTTGTAATGGTTCTCTTTTACATTGTCTTTACCATATCCCTCTTCAGAATATTGTCTTTCTCCATATTGTTCAGCAAAAGATATTGGAATAATTATAGAAATAGAAGTTCCTGCAACTAACACTATTGCCAAAAATATTACACTATTTTTTGTTATCCTATTGCCCAATGTTAAAAATAAAACTGTAAGTTATATCTCTTATACGCAAAAATTTTCAATAGATTTTAAATTTAATTTTATTTTTATAGTATTATAACCAAATAATTATAATTGGAAATTTAGAAGAGATTGTTTAATAGGATATTCCGATAAGAAAAAACTGGTTGAATTTATATTCCTTTTTTTGCCCAACTTCTAAAAAAAAATAAAAAAACAGAAATTCGACTTTTTTTTTCATTAACTTCTTTGATGATTTATTTTATATTCTAATTTTAGATACAATACTTCTATTTTATATTTATAAATAATATTTTGTAATTTTTTTAGGTATGTTAATAGAGCATGATTAGAAGCAATTCAAATATAATAAACTCCATATACCTAAATATGGTTACAAAAGAGATAGCCTCTATATTTCTTGCAGCAGTTCTAGTTGCAGGAGCAATCACTATAGCATCACCATATTTTATAAATGATGCTGATGCAACAGGAAAGAAATACAAACACGATAGATATGATGATTATGACAAAGAATACAAGAAACATGATAGATATGATAGTTATGACGACAAAGAATACAAGAAACATGATAGATATGATAGTTATGACGACAAAGAATACAAGAAACATGATAGATATGATAACTATAATTCATATGCTGAATATGAAGACAATGTCAAACCATATAATAAAAATTATGAAGACGGATATGATAACTATAAAAAAGAATACAAAAATTATGAACCACAATATGAAGAAGAATATCCATACTGCGAATATGGATATGACTGTTAAAACAAAAATATAACAGTTCAAAAAATAAAATAAAATAATATAAACCTCAAACCGGATATCAAAAGATATTCCAACATAAAAAATACCAGAAATTCACACGTAGCCATCTATTGTTTGATAAATAGATAGATGGCTACCAAATTTTTATTAAAAATTGATAATAAAATATTGGTAACTTAAATTACTTTCTCCAAATAAATATAAATATTTAATTCCAATAGAAACTATAACCATCAAAATACCATAAACACAAATACTCTAATAATAGTTCATTGCTTTTGAAATGAATACTAGTGAATCTATGAATGGAAATTTTTTCAACGATTTCCTCTGATATAAGTAATTTTCGGATTTTTAGATTTATAATTTAATGTCCATTTAAGCTTCAAAAATATACTCACTATATATCTATAATCCCATTCGATAATAGATAAATGTATGACGAACAGTACTGTCAGGATATATATAATGCAGAAGATATATGACTTCAACTTCAACCAAGAAAACATAGATAACGAGAGTACATTACCATATAGATAGATCTTATTTCTTGCAAATTTAATTTTATTCATAGCATAAATAAAAGAAACTTAGCTACATTTTGAGCAGCTTATTTTAACATCACAACATTTCGAGAAATATACAAAAGACTTTTCATTTGTCCTTACAATATTTTCCTTCCCTTTTTGAGAGAAAAGTATTAAATCGGAGATGAGATGATTTTAGTTAATTATTTAATTAAATTGATTTTGTTTGTATCAACCATTATTGTGTAAAAAGGTAACAGTTCTTTTTTGTTTGTATCAACCATTATTGTGTAAAAAGGTAACAGTTCTTTTTTGTTTGTATCAACCATTATTGTGTAAAAAGGTAACAGTTCTTTTTTGTTTGTATCAACCATTATTGTGTAAAAAGGTAACAGTTCTTTTTTGTTTGTATCAACCATTATTGTGTAAAAAGGTAACAATGACTCTGTTTTTCAACTTTTTTTATCTATCAACAGACGATTGAACATATTTTTTTGTTTGTATCTGTCAATTTAAAGAATTTTCTAAATCTAGATCAATCTAGATAGTAAAGTTTATGCACCTCAAAGCTTACCAATATGATGTTTTTTAATATTTTGGACCGCACAAATAATTTTTAGTATTAAGAATACTCTGCATTTTTATGATTAAAAAAATTATTTAGTATTTTTTTTAAATTAAATTACTAATATTCTAAAATAACACGAAAATATTTTTTTATTAGAAATTCAATTATTGGTTTTTTTACTCTTTCTATAATCTCAATATAGTTTTTTCCAATTGTTACTTCTTGTTATTCTATTTTAAAATTTGAACAGAATATTAAAACATCTAGTAATAATAAAAAATAAAATGATATATGATAATTTTGGGGCTAAATTCATTCTTTGGAAGTAAAAGATATAATAGTATATTAAAAAATTTCAATTTATAGGATGATATTTTCAATTATTCATACTCTTGAAATAAAAAAAAGAATCTATACAGATCCTTTCAAAGTCATTACGTATAGAGCCTGTAATCTTACTATTATTAGAATTAACAAAATCTTATAATTTTGTTACAAATTGTAAATAACACCATATGATCCACTTTCGAGCTAAATAAAGACATTTAGCTGTGGATGTTCTATTTCTAATATGTGATAATAAGATTATTTAGAAGATACAGAACAACCGTATGAATAGTTAGGTATTATTTAGATTTGTATTTTATTTGTCCGGGTTTACGAAATACATCTATCATTGGAACTTCTAAAGACCTAGAATAGAAGTCATGTAGTAACTGATGGATACAAAGGTTTAGGAATTGCAGATTTTGAGAACATGTTCATCAGCATTCTTAATAAAGAAATAAAACTGTATTTATTATTGGTAATCACCATTTCTGATTGTAGAACTTGAACCGATTCATAGATTTTGTGTTTGTAATCAATATGCATCTGAAGGAATATGTTTGTACCAAAGTTTATCAGATCTATTATATCAAACTATGATTGAAATACGGTACAAAAATATAGGTTTTAGGTGGGATCCGCAAGCATATAATTTACTGTACATATTACATAGATTACATATTCTTTTAGCAAAAACCTGATTGAAAGATTAAAGAAGTATTCAAATGATAGAATAGAAATTTCTGATTTTTACTATCTATGCATTAAAAATATGGGTATATGATTTGATCTAAAAAATTCATACAATTGGATCAGATTATTCATATATCTTTATTTGGTTAAAATGGGAAAGAAATTACTATCTACTATTGGAGCCGAAATGGTATTTAATTAGATTAACCTACTAACACAGGGACCAAAATTGTTCAATCTAAAACCTTAGTTGCATTAATTAAATTAGCGGGATCGTTTGTGTGATCTAAAGTTTTTCTGTTTTTAACGTGGTCTTCATCAAAATCTTAGTTTGAAATTTATTAAAAATTTCCTTATCTATAATTATGAATATTACTTGGATTGCAAATTATTTAGAACACAGAACATTTTTTATCCTTGAAAATAGTTAATTTTCCAAGGTTATCGATATGAAATAAAGTTGTGTTAATCATTATAATCGATATCAGATTTCTTGTTCTTATTCAATGTCAATTACCATGATAATTTCTGTTTGCTTCAAACTCTGAATAGATATGTATTTAATATTTAAGATCTGCTTAATTTATAATGCCAATATAAAAAATATATTAAAATCCTTTATCAAAATAATTTAGTAAAATTCTTTTTTATAACTATATAAAAATATCAAATGCTCTTATAAATAGTAAATAAAGTAAATATTAAAATAAACTCGTAACATAAAATAATCAATGAATAAAATATTCTGCTTATTCATGATCATAACAGTAATTGTTCCTGCTCTGATGATATCTACCAATGTTGTTTATGCACAAGAAAATGGTACTAATTCAGAAGATTCTAGATTCTTTGCATTACGACATGCCAATTCTGGTTCAATTTCTGAGATTAATGAAACTACTTTTCTTTTAGTATTAAACGATATATCAAACAAAACAATATTGTTTTCAGATCAACCAGAGTTAATTGTCACATTTGTTACTACACCTGAATTTATAGGGAATTGGACTCTTGAAACAAAAGATCCTGCGGTTGATAAATCTAGCACGTTTTTGTTTATAAATAAATTAGAGGGAAAACAAAATGAAGTATTAAGTGAATTGTTCAACCCGATATATAATTCTAATAAAAATACATTAACCTATTATATGATTCGAGACAATACAACTTCTATTGATCTACCAAGCAAGTTTGGTGAATCCACACTTGTAGTAGATCTTGGACTTGCCTCAAGAATTAGTACAGACTAATATTTGTATTAATTTTTAAATAATTTTAGGTTTTTAAGGTGCTGTTAAGTTAACGAAAGAAGCTGCTGTGAATGTTCTATTTCTAATCGATGGTCATTAGATTATTTGAAAGAAACAGAACATCCACATGTATAGTAATGTATTCTTTGTATTTGTACTTTCTTGGTCTCAGTCTACGAAATACGTCTAAAGCATTGGAACTGTTCAAGGATCAAAAAAGAAGTTATGTTGCAATTTGGGAGTGGATTCAACGTTTTGGTTCATTACCAGATTTTTAAGAAAAAGAGTAACTGCTTTTATTATAGATGAAACAATTATTCAGATTGGTGATCAGCATTTTTGGTTATGGATTTGTATTGAACCAGTTCAGAGATCTGTGCTTGGAATCCATATATCCAAAGAGAGAAACATGTTTGTAGCAGAGAATTTTATCAGTTCTCTTGTATCCAAATATGGTAGACATACAATTTACACTGATGGAGGTACATGGTATCCACAAGCATGTAACTTTTTACACCTAAAACATAGATTACATTCACCTTTTGAGAAAAGTCTGATTGAAAGAGTGATGCAGTATTTTAAGGACAGAACAGAAGGTTTTGATGATTACTATCCGTGTACCAAGAATAATGGTATAAAATGTGATCTTCACCATGTATACAATTGGATGAAATTGTTTGTTTATCTATATAATTCAAAAGTTAGAAATATTATTTTTTCCAAAATTGGAGGTGAAATACCCTTAACTTAACAGCACCGTTTTTAATTTTATTTTTTATCTAATAATCCTTCCTATAGGAGAACTATGATTAAACTCATATAACAATGGTTTTTCAATTTACAAGTTTTAAGTTCATGTTGAGGTCTTTAAAGATTATGATATTAAAATACTAAACCCATAACCAGGTGATTTAAAATATTTGATTTGAATAGTTTGAAATGTAAAAATTAAATACAGAAATAAAAAAATTTGTCATACACAACCGACAAAATGTTACATGTAAAAACTTGTAAGGGATTCCCCTCGAAAATTTGAAAAGGATTATTTTAAATTTTGTATGTATAATTATTCAGGATATAGATTAGTAGGCGTAAAAGAATATCTATCGATTTACAAGTATTTCATATTGCATTGGGATAAGTGATTGAACTGAAATACAAGAACGAATCTATCTTGACTCTACTATGAACCGTTGTAATTCTCTCTGCGAAATTAATCCTACGTATTTATCATTTTCTTTTACCATCAGCCTACGTACATTGTTGGTCAGCATGATTTCTGCAGCTTCATTAAGACTTGCATTTGAATCTACTGAAATCAAAGGACTGCTCATTATGGTTTCTACTTTATTTTCTGGTTCTAATTTTTCAGTAGCAAAAGATCTTAAGATATCTCTTTCAGTGATTATTCCTGTTGGAACGCCTTCTGAAGTAACAAGAAGAGAACCTATATCACCTATTACCATCTTTTTAATTGCTGTTCTTATCGCATCATTTTTTTCTACAGAAATAATACTTTTATTCATTACCTGTTTTACGCTGGCTAATCCTGAATTCATAATATTATTTGTTTGGATATCTAATATATTAAGCCAGTGGAAAATAAAATGATGGATAGGACAAAATACAAATTAGTTTTTTGAAAATAAATAACATACAGAATCTTTAATACTTTGAACTATTAAACTAAATCAAATATCTTGTCAACAAATTGAATTTACTAAAAAATGATGATTCAAGCATCCTATATTAATTAATTTAATTTATTTAAAGTACAGTCATTCATTTACATTTCATAATTAGCTAAAGTTGAATACACTACATAACATAGGTATATCAAACCTTATGTATTTTTACTAGGAATTGCCAATCAGCACGGATGAAAAATAAACTTCAGAATAGGTCAAAACAAAATGATTAGATTGAGTAATAAGGTTGTTAAGTCACTACGACCAAATGATTTGATTGTAAGAATTCAAAATTACTATTAACAATGTTTATTAGATGTGTATACATTATGAAAAAAACAAATGAGAAAATTCGAAAAAAATAACATAATTTTTCTGTTCCTGATTTTATGTGCTAATATGTTCATATTATATATATTATTAAACGATATTAATTTGTTAAAAGCATCGGGATCCCGATCATATGGTGAATATCAATATCTTGATTATCGAATTAATTTTAATCTACAGTCGAACTTAGCACACAGTGATATATCTAATGATTTAATAAACAAGTTTTCAAATTCCATATCTGAATATGTTAAATATGGTAACAAGGATCAATCTAGGTTTACGGGTTCTGTTGCTAATTTTGACATCCCACAAAATGAAATAGCAATATACCATCCTGAATCATACATTTTTACAAATTATCTAAAATATGGTCATCTATATCCCACAGGTCATATTATCCTAGTAGGTACTGAACCAAGATATAGTCCACCAGTAGCTCATGATGGTAATGCTACTGTTGTACAGGGAAAATCAGTGGTTATCCAATTAACTGCCACAGATAATAATCCTGATGATATATTACGACTTGAGATTGTTAATCAACCTTCCAAAGGTCAATTAAGTGAGATAAATAGAGAGGCAGGAGTTGTAACCTACACTCCAAATACAAATATTGTAGGACCTGATACTGATAGTTTCACCTTTAAGGTCAATGATGGTACATTAGATTCAGATCCAGCAACAATAACTATAAGAATTGATCCATTAGTTACATAATATGTAATCTATAAAGAGAATCTTCAATCCTTTTCTCAACTCCAAATAGTCTTAATTTCGTTAGTTTTACTGGCTCTAATTTAAGATAATACTCACCTCCTTTTCTAACTCAAAATGATTATTATTTGCTATAGTATGGCTGTACATAGAAATAAAGAATTGTATCCAGTTATGTACTTAAAATAGATTACATTCCTGTTGTCTACATGGATAGTAATCATCAAAACTTTCTGTACGATCTTTCAGGTACTGGTTTACTCTTTCCATCAAACTTTTCTCTATTGAAGAATGCAAATAGTGTTTTAATCCTATTGTGTTGCATGCTTGATCATACCAGGTACCGCCATCTGTATAGATGGTATGTTTCCCATATTTTGATACAAGAGAACTGATGAATTTTTCAGCTACAAGCATGTTTCTATCTTCACAGAGATCGATTCAAAGCACAGAACTGTAAACAGGTTCAATACAAACCTATAACCAGAAATGTTTCTGTCCTATCTGAATAATTGTTTCATCTATAATAAAAGCAGTTATTCTTTTTCTTTTGTGGATCCGACAAGAACCAAATCTTTGTATCCAATTCCAAACAGAAACATGACTTCGCTTTTCATCTCTAAATATTACTAATGCTTTAGATGTATTACGTAAACTCAAACCAAGGAAGTACAGATAAAGAGAATACATTGCAATATAGTTATATGTTATATTTCTTTCAAATTTGATTTGATTCATATTATAAATAGAATGTTCTCAGCTATAGCTGTTTCTGCAAGTTAACATAGCTTAAATCTTATAGATTCATGAATTATTTTTAAAACATTATTATTTTGTTAGTTTTACTTTGTCTCTAACTATAAATTTAGGTATGATTAAAGCCAATATCGCCAATCTTAATGTATCAACTAGAGAAACCGTCATACGCATTGTATATTCTTTAGAAAAATCAAACGGGAGGTATTGGATTTCATTAATGTCATATAATAAAAAGAGCAAAAAAGATGGAATTCCTGCTATAATAAAAGATAATAAAAATAATTTTAATTGTGCTCTTCTATCAAATACAAAAAATGATAAAATATTATTTTTTACCCCTATTTCATAAGCAAATAGTGTTTTAAAATTTATTATTTCTTTTGCTAGAAGAAAAAAAACGATTGATCGAAGAATTGTTATCAATATATAGTCTATAATAGTTTGAAAGTTTACAGATTCTAAATTAAAAAATTGAAAGAATAAAAGCCTATAATATTCAAAAGTATAGGATATCACTAGACCACTGATGATAGTAATTGAAATGATTAATGGGAGATAGTAAATCCTGTCTCCAATATCCTGGTAGTGTGACCAACTTATATTTTTAATTGCATTATTAGCTAAAAAAAGACACTGATCATTGAGTCTTTTAATATAAAGTTGATTATTATTGTTTAATTTATCGTTTTTATTTCCATTATCATTGTAGTTATCGTTGTTATCATTATTATTATTCATATCAAGAGTTTTATTAGAATTCTCTTTATTGTTGATTTTATCTGCAGGTTTTTTTGTTATTTCTTCTTTTTCAGAAGAAGAGGAAGAGGAGTGAGAAGACGCAGATATTCTATTTGATACTATATCATCTCTATTCTTTAACTTTGAATAAAAATCTTCAATATAATAATAGTCCTCATAATCATCAAATATCTTTCTTTTTTCGTATAGATCTTTAGAATACCATTTTTCTATTGGAAAGATACGCTTTGAAAAATTATCTGATTCTAGCGTTTCTTTTACAGTAATAATTTCTTTAACAATATCAAATACAAATTTAGGTTTGCTTAATCTTTTCCTAAAGTTGTTTAATCGCTTATATAATAATGCAATCATGAAAGAAATTACAGCCACAGTTATTGCAAAAATCCAAATATGATGCTTATAATGAGCAATATCAAATCCATACGTATAAAGAATAGAAGAATCAATATTTGAGAGAAATGTACTACCCTGATCGTATGAAACAGTGGCAATATAATGAGTAGGTTGAAAACAAGTAGAACTAATTAGATTTTGATTATCTGAATATATGTGGCCGTTAATACTACTACTGCTAGTATTAGCATTACATTCTACTATAGTTGTTATAGCAACAGATGAGTCAGTAGATAATCTTTTTAATTCTGCTACCAATAATCTATCTGTTTTTTTAGTTATGTTAATATTTTCACTCTGAAAGCTAATACCGAAATCAGTTATATTACCATTAGGATATAACAAACTAAGCAAAAGATTAGTAGCAGCAGATTCTCCATTATTTTTAACAAAAGTTTCGAATTTTGTAGAAGTTATCGAATTTTTATTATTGTCATTATTATCATTAGTAAAGTTGTTATTCAAAGCTGGATCAATGTCATCAGTTATAACATTCAAATTAATTTGAGGTTGATTTATTTCAGAAGCAAGATTGTTTAGTAGAAATAAAGTGAGTGTACTTCCAATAAGAGTTGAAATGATCTGTATCAGTGAAATATTTGATCCAGCCAATATAAGTATAAAATATACAGGACATTATGAAGTTTTACACAAAAAAATTTTATTAATAATAGATCTTTTGCGCAATAAGCTAAAACCGAGCTTTTTCTTTTCCTGTTTCCCATCTGATTATCTATTTTTTTATCATTCTAAAGATCATATGATTTAAATACAATTTTATCTGACTTTATACCATTTAAGAAGAATATGAAAAAGTTGATAAACTATCATATTTTAAAATAATACCGATAAATTGTGAAAGCAGTTTTGTTGGCTGGGGGCAAAGGGCAACGAGCAAAACCTTTTAGTGATTATATACCGAAATCATTGATACCTGTCAAAGGAAGACCAATTATAGATCATATTGTGAGATATCTTGCTCGATCCTCATTGATTACCAAAATCGTGATTGTATGCGAATTTGATTTATGGGGAAAACAGATTATTAATTATTTTGAAGGGAAACAAAATATATATAATAAAGAAATTACTTTCATCGAAGACAAAAAAAATGGAACTGGAGGGGCTCTTCTAAAAACTCAACAAATAATTAACAAGGATGAATATTTCCTAGTCTGGTTTTCAGATAATCTATGTGCATTAAACATAGAAGATATGGTCAAATACTATAACATATTAAGAAATTCAATAAAAAAAACTTCACCTTTAGTTGGAATAGTTGTGTCCAGAAAATATAGATATGAAGAAACTGGGAGATTGACAATTGATGAAGAGAATGGGAATGAGATTAAGGAATTTATTGAAAAACCAACTATTCGCCTCGATTTACCAGAAGGATTGGGAATTTATTTATTTACATCACAGATCTTTAAGTATCTAAATCAGAAGAAAGTAGTTAAGAAAGAAAAATTTGATTTATCCCATGATATTTTGACTTCTATTCCAAAATCTGATGGTAAATTGTTTTCTTATATGCTCAATAAAGATCAGAATTGGATAGATATACAATCCCCTGTTTATGCAGAAAGAAACAATAGGATAATCGAAAAAATCATGCTTCAAATGAAATTACTATAATTTACTAGACCCCAAACAATATCAGATATTCGCTAGATCATTTCAGTCTATTTCTGTATTGTGTGCCTGTAATACAAAATCTCTTTATTCTTTAAATAATATATTTTTTATTGAATATAAATAAAATCGAAAAATTTTTTGATTTTTATTACATTATTATGTTATAGAAATAAGAATTAGAAAGTCTTTTAGAAAGAAATGACAAGTAAGTAATTAAGTAAAGATGTTTCAAAATAAGAATACGAGTTTTTACTTGTTGGTCATATTCTCAGCGACTTTTTTGATAGGCGGCATGATAACTGCACCTGTGGTTTCTAAAATATATGCAGAGTCAGATTCAAAATTTCTAAAAAAGGAAAATGTGAAAATACAATACGATAAAAAACACAAAGATAAACATTACAAGTACAAACATGACAAGCATAAAGATAAACACCATAAGTACAAACATGACAAGCATAAAGATAAACACCATAAGTACAAATGTTATGACAAACATTATTACAAGTATAAGGACAAACATCATAAGCATAAAGATAAACACCATAAGTACAAATGTTATGACAAACATGATGATAAACACTACAAAGACCACAAATATTACAAAGATGATAAACACTACAAATACAATAAGAAATATCACAAATACTGATCACATTAGAAGATGATGAAATCAATATTCATTTTTCTTTTTATATGTAACCAAAAAATAAAATATTAAAAGTGTAACTATTTAAAATAAGAAAAAAGAATTTTTTTATAGTTATATTTTCTTCCTCGTTCATCTAAGATTTTAAGTTAAAACAATTTTCTGTTAATATTTAATACAACACACAATATCTCAAATGGGTTATTTCTATACTTCTTTAGATATTTAATTTATTATACTCGACTCGAATATATTTTGCAAAGACACTCTTTAATATATCGTTGTTCTTTAGGATCAGAAATCAATAAGATCAATGTTTAATTAATATTGTTTATGAAATGTAAATTGATAAAGATGTCTATTAAGAAGCAATTATTAAAAAAAATAACAATACTACTGCGAAAACCATCTCAACACTCCATTTTGGTAATATTTCCACCTCTTTGATCTTTCAGTGTACATTATAAAAAAATTAGGAAAAGAATTTAGTTAAAATTCTGATTTTGAAAAACCTTTAACGATAAAAATTGAATTTTTGCTAAAACTCTGAACCTGTTTCCTTTGACAAAATCCAAGTTATAGCAATTCGTATACCTACTATTACCGCCAGTACAAGTAAATCAAGTAGGCCATGATGTACAATGGTTTTCAAGACATCTGCAGCTATTAGAACATCAAGTCCTATTAACAACATCTTTCCCAATCTTATCCTTATAGTTTTAGTTTCAGGAGCGTTTGAATCTAATATTTTTTTAAAGTGCTTTAGAAAATAAATTAGGGTTAAAAAAATCGCGACTCCTATTATAATTACAGCTACGAAATCTATTACAACTAGAGTGAAGTCTATTATTAGGTTTACAGCACCTTCAAATGTAGGGAATGAACTCTGCATTGTTTCTACAGCCAATTCTTATCCATCTAGTGGATTACATCTATATTTACTTTAAATATTTTTTTATATCTATTACACAGAAAAAAATGAGTAGTTGATTTGATTATCTGTTAATGGTAATTGAATTGGGTATATGTGGATTATTATAATATGTATATTTTAATTATAAGATAACCTAATATTGCTATAATATTATTTTAAGAAAAAACAATTAAAATAGTATTAATATTATAGAAGTAAACCTGTTCTTTTAACTGACGACTAATTCGCCTCCAATTCTGAATGGAATTGTGTTTCTAATTCTTGTAATTTATAGATAAATGAATAGTTTAATCCAATTGTTTTCATATGATAGATCACAATTGTTATCACCCATTTTGATACAAGGATAGTAATCATCAAAACATTCTGTTCTATCTTTGAAATACTGCATATTCTTTCAATCAGGTTTAGCCAAAATAATATGTAGTCTTTGGATTATGTGCAGTGAATTATGTGTTAGTGGATCCAACCTAAAACCAATATTTTTGCACGATATTTCCCCCATACTTTGATACAAGAGTTTTGATTAAATTTTCTGCTACGAAAAGGGTTCTAAATTACGAAATGTAGGTACCAAGTATGGTTCTGTAAACAGGTTCAAGACATATCCATAACCTGAATGTTAGTTACCGATCTGAATTATAGTTCCATCTGTTATGAATGCAAAAACTCTTCTATTCTTGTTATCAAATTGTAAGGATCCAAACATTTGAATCAACTTCTAAACCGCAAAAAAGATTCTTCTTTGATGCTTGTACAATTCTAGTGCCTTGGAAGTATCTTAAAGTCAAACCAAATCTAAGTACAGTGAATACATTATAACAATATTAGATGTTCTATCTCTGACAAATTTAAACAACATATCTTTATAGAATATAATATTCACAGATAGAGATCTATTGTTACGTTAGTTCTTCCAGTAAGCCAGTCTAATGCTTGGAATATTCATATTTACTAATTTCGATAAAAATATGGGCTTAATTTAAGCCATTATTCATATTTACTTTTCGATAATATTTCAATCAAATAATATCATGTGAAAGAAAAAAGAAAAGAAATAAAAAATACTTGAATAACATAATCCTAACATGAAATATATATAAGTCTAATTCCTAAAAAGTACACAGGAAAATTCGTTTATGTCACAAGAAATCGAAGTGCCAATGTGGGTCAGGTTAAGTCAGATAGGTATAGGTAGTTTAGCAATAATATTATCAATTCTGGCCGTTGCAATACCAGCAATAGGACCTGTTATGGCCATTGTACTTGTTGCTGTTACCTTATCCATAGTTGGTATTGAAGCTATTATCACAGGTTTTGCTACACCCTCTTTATCTAAAAAATCCCGTATTATCAGTATCGCACTAGGACTTGTTATTCTCGGTTTTGGAATATTCACTATAGCAAATCCTGATAAAAGTGTTAACTTTATGCTTTTCATTGTGGCTATAGCCCTTCTGATCAATGGTGCAGTTAGAATAATCAGAAGCCGATCAAAGGAAGAAAGAAATAAAACTTTCAAATTTCAGTTAATGACTGGTATAATTTCAATAGTATTAGGAATAATTGTTCTGGCAGTTCCACAAATAGGATTTGCAATACTAGTTATAGTCATAGTAGTTGCTCTTATAATTCAAGGAATAGAGCTCATAATAGGAGGAATAAAAGGCAAGCGAATGGGCCTTTTCAAAAAATAAAATTTTAAGAGTTAAAAAAGAGAGAATTACCTTTACTAATGTTACCACGGTAACTGAGATTTATAAAAAAATATTTTTTATCTGTTAATATGAATTCAGTATGATCTAAAATGTTTATATGAATGTCCCCAGGTTGATGGTTATATGAGTTCTATTCATCTTAATGGACGTGATCTGGCAAAAAAAGGAAGTTGGTTTATTATTGAAAATTCCGATATGGATAAAAGTCAAATTAAAGATGGTAGATATGTACTTTTCAGAGGTGTCAACTTTGGATCTAGAAGTAAATTATCTCCCTATATTCCTTTAACACCATTAGATAAGAAAGCTATTTCTATTTCAGAATTGAAAAAAGAGATAGCATCTTGCTCCACACAACTAGATTTGCTGAAAGAATCTGGATTTAATATAGTTAGATTATTAGTTTTATGGAAAGCATTAGAACCTGAACCTAACAATGATCTTGATAAACTTATGCCTCAAGGAATAGAATATTTATCCCTCCTTAAGGAGATCATCAAAGAACTTTATTCGAGAGGAATAATGATACTTCTTGATTTTCATCAGGATATAGCACATGAAATTCTTGGAGGTGACGGTTTTCCAGACTGGGCATTAGCAATTGATAAAGAAACAACTCTACCAGAGATACCGGTAAGAGACAATAGAAGATGGCAAACTTATTATCAATTGAACAAATTGGTTAAAAAAACCCTGCAATCATTTTATAACAACAAACTTACAAACGAAAATGCAGGTTTAAAGGATTACCCGGTTAGGACACATCTAGAAAAAACAATAGGTCAGACTATTAAATTTTTTAAATCCTTGAAAAATGAGGATGAAAAATGTTTTTCTGCTATAATAGGTGTAGACCCATTTAACGAACCACATCCTGTAGGATTAAACAAAATAAAATTTGAGTCTGAGTTACTTAAAGAATATTATTTTAATGTAAATAAAGAAATCAGAAGATATGATGATAAGATTTTCCTGTTTATACAACCAAGAGTGGATTGGGATGTATTTTCTTCTGAGGCTATAGATGAACCTGATACTATAGAAAAAAAACTTTCAAAATTTGACTTGAGGAGGTTTTTAAAAATAGGAGATATGTCTTTGATAAAAACTCCATTGGACACAAACATCACACAACGAAGCTTAATGGAACTTCCTAAAAACATTACTACGTATTTACCTAAGAATCTTCCCTCAGAGATAACTGATCGAGGAGTATTTTCATTTCATTTTTACGATACACGATCAATAATGCATGCCATCTTGAAAATACCGGATAACATTTCTAGTTATAAACAGGAGTGGCCAAATTTATTTAAACAGTTAGTACAAGCTGCATATGATCGGGATCTTATACCATTTTTAACAGAGTTTGGAGGAACTCATGACTCTGAAAGAGTTAGAGAGTATATTGATATCTCTTATGAGCAACTAGAATCGGTACTCTTAAACTCTACATATTGGAATTATGATTTGTACAACACAAAAGATAAAAATGATAACTGGAATCTTGAAAACTTTTCCATTCTGGGTCCAAATAGAACACCCCGTCATCTAGATGTCATATCAAGACCATATCCAATGTTAAGCTCAGCCAAACCATCTCTATTATATTTTGATAATACTTCAAAATATACAGCGATCATCATAGAAGGAAAGGTTGTAGATGAACCGACGATAATATTCATTCCAGATCATATTCATTATAAATCTGGATTTTCTGTATGGGCAACTAGTGATAAAATAGAGTGGAACGAAAAGGAAAAATTATTGTCCTGGTTTCCGAAAAAAGAATATAATAAAAATCAAATTATTATAACTACTGCTAAAAAAGATGGTTTTGAATTAGATGAAAAAAATCTTCCAAAACCGTCCAGAGATGCGGATCTCCTAAGTAAAACTGAATTTATTACAACATTTCCAAGAAAATAATTAAATTGTAACAAAGATGATAATTAAATGGTAGTTTGATTATTCTTTCCTTTTCCCAATAGTTTTTTCCTTACATCCTCTTCTCTTTTATTAAATTCTTCCCTTTGTTTCTTAACTTCATTTAATTGTTCAAGAAATTCTTTTTCAATGCCTGGAGTTTGTTCCATTGTTTCTTTATATCCATCATTTATCAACTTGGTCAAGGTCTTTATGGAGAAATCAAACACCTTATTAGCAATTTCATCGGGGTCATTCTTTCTCTGAATTCTAGTTATAAAATCGATCTTTGGTTTTCCTTTAAGAAGATCTCCATATGTTAAATTTTGTTGATTTCCAATCCATTGTAAACTTCGACATTTTTGCGCTAACAAGATCTCAATTAGATCACGTGAGATACCATTTTTTTCTGCAAGATCGATAAAATATTGAGATAGAGTAACATAATCAGATATTAAGAGTGACGCAAGCTCGTCGAATTCAGTTTTGTCATGGTATAGCAGATCATTTTTTCTTTCTATAATACCATCCATGTCAAAGGGAACTGAATCATGATTGATGGGATGTAAATTAACAATGCAAATTCTCAGGGGAGGAATATCATGGGATTTTTTGACTCTGCTCCAATAACGACCATGTAAAACTAAAACTTCTTTTAAAGGTGTATTTATCATAATTCCACCATCCCAAAAATATTTTGTTATTTTTCTGATTTTTTGAGGTGTAGATTGAGTAGATTTTTCTTTTAATGAATTGTCTATTGCAGTGATTCGTTCTTCTACTTCTAATTCTGTATAAGGAAAATTAATTGGATAAGAGCTACTTGCCATAACGAAATCGGATTTAACTCCATCATCATATCTGACAACATATTCGTGTTTCTCTTGTTTATTAAATTTCACATTCTTTCCAAAGTATACATATTCTGATTTTCTCGTACCATCTTCTGTTTCATAACTATCAAACACAATAGGAATTCCTTCCTGAACATCTACACTTAACAAAATCAATCTTGGTTCATTGTTATCAAAAGAGGTAGCGATTGGAAATTTTGCAAATTTTTCTAAGCTTTCCTTAAGTGGTTTATTATCACACTGATATAATATGTTCATTGCGTCTAAAAATTTATAATCGAATTGTGGTTTTGGAGGTTTAAAGACATTAGGTACTCCAGTAAAAATAAATTCTTTTGTAGTATAATATCTTCTTGCAGATTCAGCAGAAGATATTTTTTTATTAATCGAAGACACATAACTCCACCAATTATAAAAGAAGGAATTTTTATCAATGCTTGATTCAGTACTCAAATACTTCCAAAAATTAATTAAATGTTCAGCTGACCCTTCAAATGTTTTATTTTCCTTGACATAACTTGTTAGAATGGCTGCATTTATTGATCCAATTGAAGTTCCAGCAACTATATCAAATAGAGGTTTATTATCTCGATCGTACTTTTTATCCAATTCTATAAACCATTCGTATAACCCTTTGTATACGCCAGCTTCATACGCGCCTAAAGCACCACCGCCCTGAAATATCAATACTCGCTGAATATTATCTTCGTTTTCCATATTAATACAAGAGAATAAATACTACGAAGGATTTTAAATTTTTTCTTAATTTTTTTCTAGGTTTTTAAAACATCTCGATAATGTTGTTTGAAAAGTTTTCATTTGATGATAAATGATTTTTTTATTTTTAGAATTTATTACTAAATTAGATCGAAATAATGAGTTTTCCTAAATATATACATTTGGAATATCGATACGGCAGTTAATCTAATGTATTAGTATTTTTTATTCCTTTTAATTAAGACCGAGTTATAACTAGTACATACAGATTGATTTTTTCTTTTTAATATATATTAAAACATAAGCATATTTACTGCCCTTATTTTTTTCAATTTTCTTTTTTCTTCATTTTTTGTAATAGAATTCTACTAAAACCAACTAGTAAATTAAAATTATAAAGTTGGAACGTTTGTCAATTATTACTTAGCCGTATATCTTGTACATAACACACGTATTCATTTAAGTCCTTATCTCGTTTGTTGTATACTTCGTTCAACAAGATCTTTACTCATAAAAATGAGAATAGACAAAAATAGAGTTTTAAAACAGAAATCACAATAAATTAAGAAATTTTTTATTATTTTGAAAAACAAAAAAAACTTAAGGTTTTTATACTAACATTTTTCTATTTGAAATTATGAAATATATAGCAACAATTGCACTGTCCGCTATGTTAGTGAGCTCAATATCATTGATTAGTGGAGGCACTGTATTTGCACAACAAGGCAAGCTGAATCAGGGAACACTCGCAATTATAACTGTTGATGGATTGGTTGGTGGGCTAGCTGATGTAGTATCTGACGGAAAAAATCTTTCCGTAGAAATTTCTACACCCTATGCTCCTGATCCTGATAAAGAATTTGAGGCATGGTTGGTAGATGATAAGCGTGGAGGTTCTGCCTATTACCTTAATTTAGGAACAATTAATGAAAACGGTACTTTGAACTATAATGAACATTTAATAAATCCCTATACATACACACATTTAGAGATAACATCAGAACCCAAAAACGATCTTGATCCACGACCAGATAAAAGCAATATTGTAGGAACTACAGAACTCATAGAGCCATTTGGAAAGTAGTGATTTATGAAAGATATATTAACACTTCAGAGGTAATGATAAAACAATGAAAATCATAAACACAAAACAACTAAAGATATTCTCACTTGTTTTCTTATCTTCTATATTAATTCTAGGAGTATCTGCTTCCCAAATACCAGTTTCTGCACAACAATTCGATCCTGAAAAATCAGGACTAAGAGATGTTGCACAAAAATTTGAAAATCTGTTAAATCAATTAGGTATCAATGCATCTGAACTTACATTAAAGCCAGGAGAAAATGTTACTGTTATCCTTCAAAAGTTAAAATCAGATGGTAAATTAGCTGAATTTGAACAAAAATTCACTGAATCTTCCAAGGCGTTAGGAATTGACGTAGACAAACTAAAGTCCTTAGTTCAATCAAGAAATCTCACAGATTTAAAAATACAAGATGGAAAGATGTTATCTGAAAGACTCGGTAATAACTCCAAAATAGTTGCTGATAAATTTTCAAATCTACTAGATCAATTAGGTATCAATGCATCTGAACTTACATTAAAGCCAGGAGAAAATGTTACTGTTCTTCTTGAAAAATTCAAACCAGACGGTAAATTAGCTGAATTTGCAAAAAAATTCTCTGAATCTCTACAAAAGTCAGGAATAGACGTAGACAAACTGAAATCTTTAAAGCAAGTAGAGAATTTAACTCAGTCAGCAAAAGAACTAGCTGAACTTCCATAATTTTATTTTTTAAGACAATTCTTTGTGATTAATTATTAAAACATTCATTTAAAACCTAAAGTTCTTTTAAATAAAATCTAAAATACTTGGTATTTCTATTCAGATCTTGATTCATACATACTATAATTTTTGAGAAATAACTCATATCGCCACTTGTAATATAAAATGTTAATTGAAATAGAAAATTTCATAATTTACAATGAAAATATTTTTATTGATACGATTATTATTCTATTTTTCAAATAACATTGCTTAGAATTGTAATTATTTTTTTGATTATATCTTTTCTATTTTTTCCTGGATTTGATTATCCAGAATTATTCGGCCAACAACTCGATAACCATTCAAGTAATTCTATTATAAAAACAAATGATCAGAATTTTAATTTAACAACTAGCAATATAGAAGAGATAAAAGAGATTGCAAAAAATATTTCGGTGCAAACAGCACGGATCATCCAAATATTAGAGGACTCTGGCGAAAAATCCATTGCCGGGGTTTTCGTGGGTACGATTGCATTTTTAGTTGGTATATCTTTAGTGCTTTTTGGTTTAAGGATGTCCCAAAAACTCCCACCATTGTTGTCAAAGTATTATCTGATATTAATGCTTGCTCTTGTTCTTCCTGTGACATTTATTCTTGTCGAATTCTTAATTGGAAGTATCTTTGACGTATGGATTGGGTATGGTGATGCAGTAGAAGATCCGTTTGTTATAATAGCAATATTATATATGATACCAGTAGCTGCTTTATTGAGTTTAATTTACGTCCATGAAAAATTCAGGGATAAAAAATAAATTGTGAGTAAACTTACTATCAACTAAATCAATCTAAAATGTGATTGAAATAATCTAAGCAAAACCCAATAATAAATCCGTTATTTTAGATCTTTTGAAGCTCTTCCAATGTTGACTTTGTTATTGACTTTTATTCTATCAACATAAATGACCTTTTACGGCAAATTCAAGAATTGAGAAATTTTAAGGACTCTTAATTAAGGTCAATACATCTTTAAGTTTCAAAACAATTATGAATAACAAAGTTATTTTTAACATTTTTTATTGCTTTATTTTATAAAAATTATCATAAATAATATTGCTTAAATAACCGGTATTATCTAAAGATAGATGACTAAAGAATATGAAAGGAATATCTGGTATTATTCTAATAGTTACTATGACATTCATACTCGCTTCTTTATTTGATTTTAATCTTTTTTCTACATTAGGTCAACCAAATGATTCAACTGCTTCTTCAGATTTACCAAAAAAATACAAACAAGGGCTAGACGCAGAGAGAAAGGCAGTACAAACTAACTTTAAACAATTACTCAATGTAATAGAATCTCAACTTGAACTCGACTCCATTGAGTCACATATTTCATTAGCATTTCAACATTTCGCGAATGCCAACAATGCTGAGGGGTTATCTGAAATAGAAAAGGCTAATGCAGAATGGCATAATGCTAGCATCAGAATTGTCAATACAGGTAAAGAGTTTGTTTCAATAGCTGATAATAGTACAATTACAATGAATATAAGCACTCGAAATATTTTGGACCATTTTGGCACAATTTTAATAGATCTTGGAACTAAAGTAGAAAACTTTAGATTGGAACTAGCGAAATAAATCCAAAATGATTAAAAGTATATCCTAAAAAATAATATGTGTATTCATCTCTTTTATTTTTAATTCTTTTTGTTTATTTTTACAATTAAAAAAGATATTAGAATAATGATGCTATTAGATCCCACTTTTAGAGAAAATAATGTGGATACTCTCTTGAAGGCTTGTTCAATACATCAATAAATATTTTGTTTATATTCTAATGTAATATGAGATATAGTAAACTTGGATTGTATATTCCACTGAATTCTATGAGGTTGAATATTGGATATTATATTATACCGGGAAAGAACTATTGGTATTTTATTAGTGCATTTATGAGTATTTTTAGTTTGTATTATTATTATTCTACAATAACCTTGTTCCTATAAGCTCTAATAGATACTATGAAAATAATTAACCATTCATAGAATGTGAGCATGATCATATTCTGATGGAATATTTGAATTATTCAATCACAAAGAAATTAGCGAGGACAAATAGACATCAAATTGGTAGAACTTTTCTCTATCCTGATATTCGAAGTCTCTATTTCATATAGAACAATCCAGATTAAATTATCTTTGTTCAGAAATATCATGATATTTCAAGTTATCACTCGATTCATCATCATCATGTCAACTCATTAATCTCATATCTTTCTGGTTTAATTCCTCTTATTACCATACTTATTCCAACGATCAATAATCCAGCTGAAAGCACAAGGATGAGCAACATTACCCCAAAATCTATAGGATTTGCAATTATAAAACTAGATATAGCTACACAAAAGATTCCTATAGATATAGAAATAGTTCTGCTTTTTTTCGAATCATAAATCCTAATACTATGTACTATACGAGCAATTCCTGCAACTAGAAGAGCGATGGCAGCCAACGTTATCAATAACCCTACTGTGAATATCGGGAATTCCAAAAGAAAAATTGCTATCGCTATTACTGCAACACCCAATGTTATATTTGTAATCCTAGCTGAATTGCTCTGGAATCGGACTATCGCTCCAAAACCAATTCTTTCTATTCCTAAAATTAGTAAAACTACTGAAAGCAGGATTATTATGGTAGCAATTCCTGCATAAGGAAGAATCAAAATAATAGCAGATAACAAGACAGAAATAGATCCTATCACTATCTGTAACATCCTCAACCAAGGAGGAGTTGTTTCAGTTTGCATTATTATCTTGACAATATCTAATGAAAAATGCATGTATATTAATGTAGCCAAGATAGAAAATATTAAAACTATATTTTGAGTACTCTTAATATAATTTTATTTTTTTACAGCTGTAATTCATTCGTTTCTACTCCTGATAATTTATGACAAATGATACCCTGGTAATAGTTTCTTAAAATATCTATATAGTATAAGGAGTAATATTATGTTAATATAGTTATATAGTATTATATAAAATAATATTAATTTTCATATATTAGATGTTTTGCGCAATTAGATAAAATCTACACTATCTTTTCATTCCAATCAATTACAGTTATTATCTTTTCCTGTGTATTATTCTATAATTAATCAAACCAGAAACAATATCAGATATTCCATCATATCTCTCTAGTCTGTTCCTGTATCTGCTTCCCATAATATCAAATTTCTTTATCCTACAGATAGTATGTTCTACAATTACTCTTTGTTTACTATGTTTTTTGTTGTATCTCTTTTCTATTTTGGTAAGTTCAATATTACGTTTCTTCTTTACTGGTAATACTGCTTTAAGATCAGGAAAATCCTTTTCAATTCCATAATATCCAAGATCATAATAATTTTCTACTTGTGATGGTGTTATTGGATGTTCGTCTTTGTAGACAGAATAGTCATGTTGTTTTCCTTTCTTGTGCTTATTTGATTTATGCAGTATTTCTCCTTTTTTATTGACCATATATTGTGTCTTTACTGTATTTTTTTTCTTCTTGCCGGAGTAATAGTTTTTTCTTTTTCTTTTATTTTTGGGTCTTTGTATCTCCTGTTCTGTACAATCGATAAATGCTTTAAAACCTGGAAAATATAGTTCTACTTCCTGTACATTTCTTAATCTTCTAGTAATATTGTACAACTTTGAAGGTAATGGAATACAACTTTCAACTACAGGTTCCATATATCGTATATCTCTATGTATATTGCTTTGATCTAGTTCAAACAGAAAACCAGCAAGTGTATGTGTTATGTATAGTTTGTAGTATACTAAAAGCATTAGAAATCTGTCTCTTATCTGTAGTTTGAAATGATTTCCTGCACCTGTGTTTCTTTTTCTCTTCCTTTTAGATAGTCGTTTAATCTCATATTGTGGATATCTTGATTCTACTTGTTTACAAATGGAATCAAATTCAGATAGTTCTAGTCCAGTAAATGATCTGAATAGTAATGGTTTCTTGGATAATCTGGAATAATTTAGCAAATTTATAGAGAATAGGTGTTAAAATGAGGAATATAGCTTTAAGCTTTCTAATCATGCAAGAGATCTTTTATATATGTACTTCATGATATCTTACTCCTGTCTTTTTGTAGATAAGATCCATCACTTGTCTAAAATCCCATCCTGTATCGCTTTCTGCCAATTCTTGTCTTATTTTTACCATTACATCTTTTGGTACATCTGGAGGTCTACCTGTTCTTTGCTGGTCTTGCAATCCTTCTAATCCATTTTCGTTGTATCTTTTGTACCATTTGTAAGCCCATGCTATACATCTGTGTAATTCTTTTGCTACATCTTCTATGTGTTGTTTATCTAGTGTAATACGTCTTACAAGTTGTATTCTTTCTTTAATGTCTACATTAGATTCATGGTTGTAAATCTTATCTAGTTTAGTATAATGACGCAATTATGATATGTGTAGGATATCGGTTAGCTAAAAATATATCTAAGTTTAGTTAGTCAGTATATTAGAAAATTAAATTTACAAATGATTTAGAATAATTAATAAAAAAATGAAAATAATTCCTCTATAGTATGTTTGGATTACATTTCAAAAAGACGTATTATTAATACCGCTCAGATATCGGTTGAGTCTCATCTGACCAAACGATTAATGGAACCTTTTATAGATCCAAAATCAATGTAAAAAGCGAGAGAAAGCTAAAGCAGGTATATTCTCAAAAGATCATATAACCCCACACGGCAAGGCGATACAACCCGTTCCCCATTCTCACGTCTTAAGAAAAATGTTCAATTCAAAATGCATTGAAGCAGGAATGAATCACTACGTCAAAGAAATGTTAATGGGCGATAAAGTATCTTTAGGTCTTGATATTCACTATTACAGGCCAATAGAAAACAAGTTATTGCAAGAATATCTTAAAGCTGTAGATGCATTAACAGTAAATGAAGAAAATAGATTAAGAAGAAAAATAGTAGAACAAGAAATTCAATAGTAATTAGAAGTTAACCAAGTTCCAACATAGTTAAATAAAAGGTAGGTAAATGGTTTTGACCTTGAAGGACTTGAAGAGAAAGATGTAAGGCCTCTTTCCTAAAGATCCAAGGTATCGCATCAACAATCATGTAATAGCATGGTTCACTCAGCCCATATCCAAGACATACCCACAGGGTCTACTTCTCGCCCTTTCTGGGTATGGGTTGATGTTACTACCTGCTATTTTATTACTAATACTAAATTATAGAAATAGATGGTCTTCAATTAGATAAATGACTTCCACCCATTACTCGGAAGGAAGCAGATTTTCCCAATGATTAATTATAGTGTTTGTACTAGGAATTATAGATATGAAAAAAGATAATAATAAAAATATTAGAAAATTATCATTTAAGTGTTATTATTGTGATAAGGAGTTTGATAATGAAGACCAATACTGGATTCATAATTCAGGAATTCATCCAGAAGAATTAAAACAACCCAATTTAGGTATGATACGAATAATGCGAGATAAATGGGGTTATGACATTGAAGCAAAAGGGAATCCATGGAAATGAATACTACATTTAACAAAAACTATCTTGAACCTCGAAATATTGCAAAAAGTGTGAATTAATTACTCCATGGGATGAATCTGGAAACTGTATTTTCTGTTCGTGGGATAAGGAAGAACAAAGACTAGAAAAGTAGTATATGGAGATAGTAAATATTAGCAGCAAAAATTAACTAATCAATTAGTCAAATAATTCTAGATACTTTTTTGTTTCTATAGTCTCTAGTCTAAAACACTATATGATAGTAAAGAAATTGGGAGTAGGTAGAAACAGGAAGTTTATTTCAGATTCAGTTCTACCATAAGACTCTCAATGCTAGGAAACACTGTACGGTATGAAATTATGAAATTCATATTATTTAGCACTTGAGGTTAAAAGTTATTAAAAATTGAAAAGTAATATAGTAGAAGTTGAACTAATTTGAATTCTACTCAAATACTTTCCAAAATCTCATATATGCTATTATAAAATGGGAATTATGATATTTATCATATAATTTAAGATAAAAACCTGAGAGTAGAAGTGAACCGATTGGTGATAAAAGGAATATCTGTTTCTACTCTCCGAATACATTGCCCGAGTTCAATCCTACTTTTTATTTATTCAGTAGTAGGCCACTGTGATTGTTTTTGGGATTTATTACTTATAATTAGTTCAATATTTAAAAACTTGAGTTAAATCTTTGTTAGCATGAGGACCAATTAATCATATCAATTCTACATAATCAAAACTGATAAGAGTAGAAAATGAGTTCTGTTGACTAAAATTTTAGTAGCCCCTACTCTCATCATGAAGGTTTTCTTCCATTCTTTCTCTTATTCTGGCTTTTAGATTTGCGAGTGTGAGTTAATTATTGTATTATAGATTGACATGTGTACAAATTATTGTTAAGATTATTAGAAATTATATTCTTCTGGTATGACTTTGTAATTATATTATATGGTATATTTACGTAATTATCATATTCTATATTAGTTAAAAACAAAAAAGAATAGATTCTTTTCTAGAAATACGATAAAATGGAGTGGGTAGAAACAATCTTATGATTGGAGATATTGTGTACATAAGAATCCTTCCATCCACTCCTTGAGGTTTGTTGATATGATATGTGTTCGAGTGTTATCTCTTAGAATATAATAGATCGTTGTACTTTGTATAATGTTAAAATTTCTGAGATTTATCATGAGCAGTAAGTAGTTATCAGAGTCAAAAACTGGAGTGTAAGATATAGAATTAGGTTTAATCTGCGTACTATTATCCCACCCTCCAGAATGAATTTCTAGATTTGCGGTATAATAATATGGTAATTATTCTATTTATTGGTTGTAGAAAAGAGAAGGAAAATCCAATAGACATGGAAATGAATCTACTAATACTACTGCCACTCCTACTAGTAAGCGAAAACAACAACTAAGCAAATACATCGGGGGTAAAATTCTAGCATCTATATAGATCAGTATTAGAATTAGCAGCAAAATCATTTTCTTTAGAATTTAATTAAATGAGACTGGGTAGATTCATGTTCAGATTTTTTATATTTAATCCAAAATAGAATATTCCTTTGTTATCTTCTTCAAATACAAAGCTAAAATTATTAAACATAGAGATGCCACTGTTACAGTTAAAAATATAAGATCAAATGAATAAGATGATGGATAAAAATATGATTCATTCATAGCAATATGAGATGGGTTAAACTGCATATATAATGCAGCGATTACAGGTCCTATTGAGCTTCCTAATATTCTTATTAGGACACTTAATCCAGTTGATGTTCCAATATAACCTGGAGGAGTAAAAAGTATAATTATGTTCATTGCCCCTATTGCAGTAAATGATAATCCTGTTGCAAATACTGCCAAAGCTGCGGAAACATAGTATTCTTGTGTATGAAAAAATAACATAAAAAGGAAGCTACTGCTAGAAATGATGGCTCCTAGAGTTAATGGCTTGATTGAACCCATTCTTGATATTATTATACCTGACGCCGGTCCAAATATAGCAAAGATTATCGCAAATGGTAATTGGATGTTTCCTGTACTAGCAGCATCAAGACCAAAACCTAAAGGTTCAGGATTTCTTGCTAATATTGGTATAGACTGAAAAATCATAAAATGTGTGAATCCAATAATCAATATTATTAAATTAGCAGAAAGTATTGTTTTATTCGTAAATAGTTTAAAGTTTATTAAGGGTTGGTCTGTTCTCCTCTCAATTATAACAAAGGTTGCTAAAGTTGACAGAGATATTATGAATAATAACATTATTATAATTTGAATTTTGGAATCCGAAGGATTATTTTCTAATAAAGTTAATGCCAATAGAAAACAACTAATAGATATTGAAAGAAACAGGGCACCTTTTATATCAACTTTGGTAGTTAAACTTTGAACATTATATTTATTTGTATCGTAATTCAATTGTTTATATTCTGAAATTTTGGTGATGTCAAGATATTTCCATACAAGTAGAATAAAAATAATTGTAGGTGGTATTAATGTTAGAAAAGTAAAGTGCCATCCATAAGTTTGGACAATTAATCCTCCGATAGAAAACCCTATAGCCGCTCCTGTAGCAAACATAGACGTAATAACACCTTGACCTATGGATACTTTTTCGCGAGGAAAACAATCCCTAATTATACTGAAGGCGATTGGAAACATTGAAATTCCTATTCCTTGAATTACTCTAGCAATAACAAAGGATACTATATCAGAAACGAAATATGCAGTTATGGTGCCAATTAAGTATATGAATACAACTATTAATAAAATTTTCTTTTTACCATATATATCGGATAAATTAGCACATATAGGAGTCATTACTGCTCCTGAAATTAAATATGCTGTTAGAATCCAAGAAGATGTTCCAAATGAAATATTAAGATCTGTTATAATATCCGGAATAGCAGGTATTAACATGGTTTCTGAATACATTACCATGATAGCTATTACACCAAGTAAGGACAAAATTTTCCAAGCATAAGAAGATATCTTTATATCTTCTTTTTTTTGTTGAATGTTATTGTCTTTTTCTCTAGTATCTTTCAATATTTATTTTACTCCTAATAGATTGTGGCAGATCTGAAATTTGTAATAAAATGTATTTTAGCATTAGCAAAAGCATGTTTTAGACAATAATTCTTGATTATTTCTTTTTGTAAAAATAATAGTATATTATAATTAGTCATATTTATTTTTGAACTATTAAATATGCAAAAGTCAACAAAATATAGCATTAGGAATCACATTATAAAATTTGTTAGGCTTTGATCTGATCAAATTACTTGGTTTACCTTTTTAAAGGTTATTAGTAAATTTCCAATGCCATATAATGTAAATCTATCCATTACATTTAATGACTTTGATGGTTCTGTCAATTTAATATCACTTGTATAGTTTAGAATATTTTGCAATTCAAGCTGAGCCTGTAATCTTTCTAAATGAGCCGTTATTCAAAAGAGCTTGTCTACTTTTTTCTATTTTTGATTCTAATTTCGTTATATTTTTTGGATTAAATGTCATAGCATTTGAATTTATTAAATATTTGTACTGAGGAGAATTAGATATATTTAAATTAGAATCAAATATTGATGAAATAGTCTTTTGACCATCATTTAAAACATATTTTTTAAAATCGGTTAAAAAATTCTTAAAGTTAAACAAGATTTTGTGTACTACTTGATATCTAAAAGTACAGTAAGTATAAATTTCTGTGGGATAAGGAATTGGATATTTATATTTCATATCCTTATAAGAATTAAAAGGGAAAAACCTCTTTTCTAATGAAATAATGAAATTCATTGTATTTTATTTGCCTTGATTGTATTTATATGTATACTAATAATAAGCCTTCTAATCATATTGATAAAAATAGATAGAAGGTTTATATTTTATTAATTTATATTATCATTAGAAACTTATGATTAAACAATATAATTTTGATAATAGTATAGCCTATAAAGTATATAGAACATCTAGAGCTTTTCAAAAAGCATTTGATCAAGAATTACGAGATCAATTAGGCCTTACTCTTAGTCAGTGGAGAGTACTTAATGTTCTGGTATCTTTTAATGGTATAACTCAAAAAGAAATTGCAGATAGACTAGAATTAGAAGCTCCATCACTTATTCCTATATTAGATAAATTACAAAATTTGGAATTAGTTGAACGAAGATCAGATCCAAAAGATAGAAGAATTAATAGAATATATCTTACAAAGAGGGCAGAAAAACTTTATGAAACAATGTATGAATGCGGTCTTTCAATAATCAAATCTGCTACCAAGGGAATAAATCAAGATCAGTTAAACTCGGTAAGTAAATATTTAGACATAATAATAAATAATTTGATTAATAATCATAATTTAGAAAATTTCAATCAAGATCAAATTACTACTTCTACTTCTACTTCTACCATGGCTGTACATAATAAATCTAGTAATGCATTGATTAAAACAAAAATGAATTAATTTATTAGATAATACATAGAGATCTGAAACAGTTTTTACAAGCATTTTGATACGATTGGATACAAATTAGGGTTTCTGTTATTGAATCTTAATTTTATCTTTTTTAGATACAGATGAAAATATTATCTTGGTATACCGTTATAATGATACAACGATGTCTTAGCATAACGTAAGAATTTTTCTTCAATTCAATTAATGTGGATATTTTCCTTCACCTACTCTTTGTTACTGTGTGAATAGAATTATGTTTTCCAATCAAATTAGATATTTCATAGGCAATATGAACATATGCAGTTACTACAACAATATGATATCTGTGTTCTTTGTGTCCGTAGCATATTTTTTTATTACAACCTAAATGTTTCAACGTCTTTCTAATACTAACTCTTTTGGTATTGTTTTTTTATTTGCTATTGTACTTAAAACTAACTTTTTCTCCCTATTTCAAAAATTTTTTAAAAGCATTTATAGCTATTTCATTTTCTGTTTCTAGATCCTCGTGAGGTTATCTTTACTGGAACCGGACAATGCACTCTTACCATCTTCTATGAATTTCTGTTTCCAGTTATATAACACATTTGGATTTAGATTGTACTTTCAACATAGTTGGGCTACTGTGTTTGTAGTAAGTGATTCCATTACGATCCTTGTCTTGTCTCCTGATGTCTATCTTCTACTCTTAGTATTGCTGTTGTGGTTATTGTTTTTACTATCATCTTGCATCTTCCTGACCTCGTATTCTATTAATACTATTAGGAGTAAAAAAGTCTCTATTACAAAGTGTTCTCATTTTTAATGGGTACAGATCATGTGGTTATTGTTTTTATTAATACTATGCATCTGTCTGACCCCCCTCTAATAACACTGTTAGTAGTAAAAAAGTCTTCATGACAATGTGTTCTCGTTTTTAATAGGTCAAGATCAATTTTTATTTAATAGATAAGAAGTTTCTTAAATAAACTGATAAAATCCACTATTATCAAATCGACATTATTTATTAAAATATTTTGAAATAATATGACAAATAAAATATTAATTCAGGAATATGACTGGATATCCATTTAGAGAAGTTTTGGATTAATATAATAGATCTTTATATTTATAATATAAGAAATTTTGCGAGATAATATTAATGTGAAAAAATTAAATAACATCCTTTCACAATTGTACTATATTCTTATTTTTGAAATCTAGATAGAGAAATAATTAGTTATATAAATTAGGATACTTTAGTTTTATAATAAAATTATCTAATTATCAAATTAACATTGATTTTTAATTATCTAATACAAATATATTATATAGAAAATGTAGATAATGATCCCTCATACCTCACAAATATATTGTTGAATTAAAGATACACATGCACAATTCAAAAATCGGAACAGGTACAATGTTCTTGTTAGCTGCAATCCTTGTTGCAGGAACCATTTCTATGACTGTTCCAGCATCATTTGCACAACCATACTCTGGAGAACAGGATTACAAAGATCCATCTGGAAAAGACTACAAGAGTTACGGTAATCAACATGAAAAGAAATTTCCATTTGGAAAAGAATTTAACAAAGATCCTAAAGGTGTAAGTATTCAAAAGATAAAATGTGTAAATAGTAATATCAATATAAATGGAATTGAAGTTAAGAAAACACCTAGAGTATTTGAGAATGATGCAGCCACAACGGATGCATTCCAAGACGATGGTTTAGCAGAGAATAATAGAAATGGATTGTTTGGCGATAGCGGTCTTAACGTCGACAGAAACCTAGTAAATATCTGTGTGAACTTTAATTATAACGAACAAGAAGAAGCATATGGTCTTGATAGTGAAACAATAGGTGAAGAAGAAACAGAAACAATAGGTGAAGAAGAAACAGAAACAATAGGTGAAGAAGAAACAGAAACAGTAGGTGAAGAAGAAACAGAAACAATAGGTGAAGAAAATATATCTCAACAAGTAGAACAGACTCTTCCAATGAATACAAGTTCAAGTACAGAACAAGTTAATTCACAAGTAGAACAGACTCTTCCAATGAATACAAGTTCAAGTACAGAACAAGTTAATTCACAAGTAGAACAGACTCTTCCAATGAATACAAGTTCAAGTACAGAACAAGTTAATTCACAATTGAATCAACTAAATAAACTACAAGAACTACAAACACAAAAATTAAGTGAATCGTTAAAATAAATTTCGTTTGAATTTCAACGAAATAATATATTCTTTTTTTTATATTTCATATTCTAAAAAACGTATAAAAATATTAAAATATTGATGAAGATTTCGTTGTTGATTTTGTGTATTTCTAAATTGAAATATTTTTTAAAACTATCATCAGTATTGTGCTCTTTTGTGTGAGGTAGAATCAATTTCACTATCATTATTGGTATTCAAACAACATATAATGTATATCTATATATTTAATTAACATCTACTTTGTATTTGAAAACAAAGAATCTGATAAATTTTTCAACAACAAGAATTTTTCCATCTTTTGAGATATATATTTCATATAAAACACTTGACCGATTTCATACGTTTTTAGAGTCTATCCAAATAGTATTTTATAATATTATAATTTTTGGTACAATAAATTTATCGAGTATCTTCACACTACTCTGTACCAGAAAATAGTTTGATATCTAAAATTTCTGTAATATCTCTATCTTACGAAATTCCTGATGTATTTTGAAATCATATCTTCTCTCTTCTTTCTTGTACATTAACACCGAAGAAAAAAAAGAAGAAAAGCAAAGTCCACGAATATATGATAAACATTAAAGATTACTATCTTTTATATAACAGGTAATGGATGTGAGTGAAAAGCACTACCACAAAGTATTGGAGTTTTCAATACCATAGATGATAGATTTCAGGAACATAAAAAAGATGATATATTAAAACAAATGGATCGGAGTTTTAAAAAAATACAATGATGAAGTTAATATCAATTATAAATGACAATTACTGGATGATTTAATACCAGAAGCACATCTAGGGACGTTAAGGGAAAAGTACAAAAATCAATCCCAAAAACAATAGGAAATAAGGTATTATTCCTTGTCTCTTGTTAGAGGATAAAGGTATAACTCTTGGAATTCCTAAAGATAATATTACTATAGTCGATAGGTAATTAATGATGTTCATTTACTTATATGAAAGTAACAAATACAACTATTCAGAGTACAGTCGTTTGCAGCCGACCTAATTAGACTATATAACATAAATTTGCATATTTTCTACTTTCAAAAAATCTAAGTTTTAAGGACAATTAACATATTCAGGGTAAATAATCAGTAAGCGAACTTTTGTAAGTCAGTATATCCCCACAGTCAGCTACAGCATTTACCGACCAACAAAATATCTGTTTTGACAAGGATTATGACATTCCTGATGGAATCGAATTGAAGATGGTTAGGGTATGTATGTATAGAAAAATAGAATAACAATCAAATAAAGGCAACAAAGACAACGGAGAAAAGAAGAAATATGCCACAATATGTGGCAAAAAGGTTGATATTTGAGAACACGATCATGGATGAAAAGATTCAGGTGATTGTTAATTATATTGAAATGCTTGAAAGAGAAAGAAAGTAACTATATTGCAATATAAAGTATTTTCTTTGAATGCATAACATATAAAAGATATGTTGATTCGCTTAGTATCTTCACTATAATAAGAATTGTTGAATACAGCTTGAAATATTTGTTTTATTAATTATACAAATGGCTATTCATTTCTTTTCATGAATTAGACATAAACCGTATCTTTGAATCCTACTTCATAAAGACACATATTCTTTAACTCATAAATATATGAAAAGGATTAGAAATATTAGTTAACTATAACAACAAAAATTGATATAATACATTACAATATTGGACGATAGTGTATTTTCTTTGGGATTTATCATTATACCGTATTTGTAAAAAAAAATAAAAAAATTGATTTAGGAAATTGTGGTTATTACGGTACTATTGTCGATCCTACAGGTAAGCCTAATAGTGAAGGAATATTGTTAGTATGTATATCTGGACTCATATTGTTCTTTACCTTTTTGTCAGATATCATGTTATTTGCTATTTGTGATTTTTTGTCTCCTTTTAGATAATCTTTTAGATCGTACGAAATAGGATTATCGGAATTCTCATTTAAAGATTGAATCTGATTTTTTTGTGGGTTTTTGTAATTTTTCAAGTCATAATTCCCTTCCTTTATTGATTTTTGGTAATCTCTCTTTCCATAATCATTCTTCATAGGATATGGTTCTGGTGCATATTGATCTCTCTTTCCATAATCATTCTTCATAGGATATGGTTCTGGTGCATATTGATCTCTCTTTCCATAATCATTCTTCATAGGATATGGTTCTGGTATATTGATCTCTTTTCCATAATCATTCTTCATAGGATATGGTTCTGGTGCATATTGATCTCTCTTTCCATAATCATTCTTCATAGGATATGGTTCTGGTGCATATTGATCTCTCTTTCCATAATCATTCTTCATAGGATATGGTTCTGGTGCATATTGATCTCTCTTTCCATAATCATTCTTCATAGGATATGGTTCTGGTGCATATTGATCTCTCTTTCCATAATCATTCTTCATAGGATATGGTTCTGGTGCATATTGATCTCTCTTTCCATAATCATTCTTCATAGGATATGGTTCTGGTGCATATTGATCTCTCTTTCCATAATCATTCTTCATAGGATATGGTTCTGGTGCATATTGATCTCTCTTTCCATAATCATTCTTCATAGGATATGGTTCTGGTGCATATTGATCTCTCTTTCCATAATCATTCTTCATAGGATATGGTTCTGGTGCATATTGATCTCTCTTTCCATAATCATTCTTCATAGGATATGGTTGTGGTTGTGCATATGGATCCTTCATCTGATATGGTTGTGGTTGTGGTTGTGCATATGGATCCTTCATCTCGATATGGTTGTGGTTGTGGTTGTGCATATGGATCCTTCATCTGATATGGTTGTGGTTGTGGTTGTGCATATGGATCCTTCATCTGATATGGTTGTGGTTGTGGTTGTGCATATGGATCCTTCATCTGATATGGTTGTGGTTGTGGTTGTGCATATGGATCCTTCATCTGATATGGTTGTGGTTGTGGTTGTGCATATGGATCCTTCATCTGATATGGTTGTGGTTGTGGTTGTGCATATGGATCCTTCATCTGATATGGCTCGATTGAATATAAATCATAGTCTTTATTGTAATTGTCTGACTTGTCTTTGTAGGGATTATATTTATTATAATGATCATATGAATATCGTTCTTTATCATCATTTTTTTTCTTACCTTTATTGTCTTTACAGTCTTTCTTACAATCTTTGTCCTTGTGCTTTTTGTCACTATATGCCAAAACATCTTCTGTAACGGCGGGAACTATAAGAGTAATAGTTCCAGTTATTAAGACTAGGGCTAAAAACATGGCTGATATTTTTCCCTTTACCATGAAATAATGATTTACGATTTAATATTTCAGCGATTGGAAGAATTATAACAGCTCTTTCAAATTCTAGTCTCTTATAGTTATTTATATAGTAAGATAAAAGAAACACAATTTAATAATATTATAGTAATAGTTACATATAAGAAATTGTAATATATTTAATTTAAACTAAATACTTCTAAAAGAATTCTTCTGTTTCTAGAAAATACTATTTTTCTTAAATTGTATCGTTATGTATGCATTAATAAAATTAAAAAAAATTATTGGGATTGTAATGCAGCAAATGTACTTTCGAAGACTTGATATGGAATCGCACCAGGCATTAGCGTTTGTAGGTGATCTCCTTTCAATATTGCAAAGGATGGTGTTCCAGTCAAACCAAGACTAGTAGCAAGCAATTTATTTTTCTCAATTATATCTTCATATTTTTTAGTTTCTACACAATTTTTGAATTTTTCAATATCTTGTATCTTTATATTATTTGCAAATTGTGTAAGAGATTCAAGAGTCACCCAATGTTGAGGTTCTGGCTTGAAATTTTTATATGTTTCCTTTAAAAAGTCCCAATATTTTCCTTGTTCGGCTGCACAATATGATGCCATTGATGCCTGAGCCGATCCTTTGTATTCTCCACGATCGTTCACTACAAAGTCTTTAAACAAGTATTTTACTTTTCCAGTGTCTACAAAATTGGATTTTATTTTATCAAAAGATTCTTCATGGAATTTATGACAGAAAGGACATCTATAATCTGCAAATTCTACTAATGTTATATCAGCATTTGGATCCCCTAGCGGTTGTGCAATATCTGAAACTGGTTTTAATAATTCTGGTATAAATTTAGATAGAGCGGCTTGTTCTAAATTCTTGCTTAAAGAAAACATCATTGTATCGGCTACATCTACATAATCATAGAATTTTTTAGAGTCAGCTATATAAGACAAAATGTAAAGTTTATCATTGTTGAGCGTTCCAAAATCAAGTTGATTGATGCGCGAATTGTTAGCATCAGTATAGGTGTATAATAATTTATGGGTTGAAATCTTTTCATTAGGAATAGGAGCTGAATCCAGTAAGATAAAGTTATTCAATGTCTCTGCCTTGTTCTTTAAGGTTGCATCTACAATGGGCTGCAAAGACAAAACCTTGGATTGTAATGGCATGACTTGGAGTTTAATTATTGTATTTTTGCTGTTATCATCTGATGGATGAAATATTATATCGGAAGGTGAATTTTCTGCAAATGTCCAACCTTCAGGATAGTCCAACTTGATACTAGAGTCACTATTTTCAAATGTTGTATATTGAATTCCCTGTTGCTCGGTGGTTGATGGTAATGTCCACTGAGCATTTACATCAATTGTAACAATAGAAAATGTCAAAACTGTTACAAATAACATTACTACTGAAAAGATGGTTCTCACACAACTCAAATGAATCAAGATTCTTAAAAATTAACAAGTCTTTTTAACATTACAACTCGGTAAAGAGAACTTTACTAAAAAATGAATAAAACTAGGCCTCAAAAAATTCAAATCCTATCAATTCATCTAATTGAATTGATTTCTTAAAAACTAAAATCAAACAAAAGATAAGGATTTTGCTAAAATAAATTTAGATGATTCTCTAACGGAGGATAAAACTTAAGAAGATGCAAAAGTGACGAAGGTTGATAGATTATTACTGTATCCTACTGAAAGATAAATTCATAATATCAAACATGACACTACACTAGGAAAGGAATATTTAGATAAAAGAATAGAATTAGGGGAGACATTTACATAGGAGCATTATTGGATATGATAGTAAAAATAGAAGCTTTTTTTTTATTTTTTCAGTCAGATTGTTGGTTATTTACTAGATTAACAATATCCAATTATAAAAAATGAAGATGGTGGAAATGATCATATTTTTACTGTATGCACCAGATAAATAAAATAGGAGAGTTTTTAGAGAGGATCTATAATTGTTCTTGAGGTATTTCTATTATTCCAAGGTTTTCTAAGCATTTTAATATGGTTATGGTCTTTTCAGTAGAAACTTTTAAAAGTTTTAGCGCTACGAATAGAATTGCAGTTTCTTCTGGACCGTTTTCTGTTTCTGTTAATAATTGACATAATCCTTCTAATCCATTATCAATCTTTAGGAATTTCAAGATTTTCAATAAATTCTCTAGTTGTTGCTCGTCTAAATTATCTGTAAAGCAACCTTCACATGTTTGTCCATTTTCATTTTCTCTTTGATCATTAAAGTTAACATTTAGACATATATTTGCTAGATTTTTGTCTATATTGAGACCACCACCAAACAATCCATTTCCGCCATCATTTCGAACTTTTCCATCGTCAAGTTGTTGTGCCTCCGTCGTTGCAATCTCATTTTGATCTAGTAAATGGTTGACATCTACACCGTTAACGTTTACATTACTATTGTAACAGTTAATTTTCTGTACGTTTAGGTTTTTAGCATCTTTGTGATCTCTAGTCTTTGGATCATCAAAAGCATAGGATTCTGATACAAATGGATCTTTACCATATCGATCTTTCGACAAATCTTGGGTATATGGTTGTGCGAATATAGATGAAATAGTCATAGATATAGTGCCTGCAATTAATACTGCTGCCAATAAGAACGAAGAGCATTTTTTTATTTTACCATTCATTGTTCAATTAGAATCAAATAAGATATATGTAGAGTACGAACAAACATTAGGGACTGTTTGAATATAAAGTAGTAGTATAATGTTTTTAGGAATTAGAGAATATTAAATGATTAGCAATTATTGTTTTATAATAAAAATTGATAATATCAAAAGTTTATCCTACAACAATTGCTATATTTCTATTATATTTTCGTTTTGTTTTCATATAGTTCAAGAACATATGTGGTCTTTTGATATTTTAATATTTAATTAAGTGTCCATATTTTTGATTCTTGGTCTTTATTTGTTATATATACGATACCATTTAGCTATTTTTACAAGTTCACTAGGTTTTCTTGTTTTATCGATAACAAATTGTATATCATATTCCTCTCAGAAAGTATCAAAATAAGATCGCATCTTCGAATAAAAATTGTGAAACTGTGAATATTGGTCTTATAATAAGTGAAAAGGTTTTGCATGCTCTTTAATTGTATGTTTTAAATGACTATTGACATTTTCTGATGTATCTTGTACATTTGTTTGACAGTAATACATATCTATGCTATAATCAAAAATAGATATCAAACGGTTTCCTTTTTTTTCTATCGATTTTAGGTCAGACTGCCTCATTCATCTGGAAATTAAAATCCAAGTCCTATGTATATTCTTTTATTTCTGGAATTGCCAAGAGGATGAATGTTAAGTTTACTTCTGCACCAAGAATCTGTAAACAATCATATATCCAAATCTTTAAGTAAATTATTTTCCAAAAGTTCCAAGTATCTTGTTTGGTCAGCAATGGTGTTTCTTAATGGTGGTCAATTCTGTTCTTTACTTTCTCTATTCCATTAATTATATATGGCTCGTTAAATCTATAATATACCCCATAAATCCTTCTTTTTTGTTCCTCTGCTTGTATCTGTACAGACTCATCCTACATAAGCATACTGTTATTAGTTATATTTACTTTCAATGTATTTAATTTATGTCTTATACAATATATTCTTTTATTTTCTAAACCTCTTTTATGTTTCTAATGTATCAACACTCTTATATTCATAAAAGTAGTTATTTATATATTGGAAATTATCAAACTATCAAAAAATTTTAAAAAATTCTGATTATGTACTACATCATCTCCAAATAACCCAAGACTTATAACTTTTCCCTTGCCAAAAAGCAATTCATAAGCAGAGATCAAATAATCAAATTCAGATTTTGCCTTATAGTCTATTAAGATTTTTACGTTTGGATTTGTAACATAATTTTCTTCGTGATGAACATATGAAAATGGATTATTTTGAAAATTTATAACACAACTAGAACATCCAAAATTACTTCCTACCCATTCGGTCGTTTCATCAGACCATCTCTCTTTTACATCCCGCCAGGCCTTTTCCCCATCCGATCCCCAATAGTGTCCTTTAATAAAAGTAATTTCATTATTAAAATTATCATATTTAACCTCTGCATAGAAAGTGTTCGAATCCAGTAAGAACAGTATACCTCCATTCTGTACAAATCTTTTCAAATTAGTATATTCATCTTGAGTTACATATTCTGAATGAGCTAGGATAATAATATCATATTTGTTTTGCTGCAGCTGCGATCCAAATATCACTCCATCATGAACCATTTTATCATCCAAGAATTCAAAATTAGATAAAGGTAGTACTTCAGAGAGATGACCTTTAAGTATATGTAATCCATTTGATTTATAGTTATTCAAAGCATTTATTCCTGTTGGAACCGTATTTGATAAAAGATCAATATCTGTGGATACAAATTCATCTTTTTGAATGTCAGGATACAATCTAAAAAAGTTATAAAAAGAATTGTCATAAGCAGCCATCGTAAAAGTAGGTAAAATGAATGCTATGTTCAGTTTTGTTGATTCTAGTCCTGCCAAGTCACTTGATAATACTTCTTCAAAGTCTTGTTTTTTAATTTTCTTGTTGTTTTCCATCACTTTGTTATTTATTTCATTAATTTTTAGTTGATTTTTTTCAAAATAATCTTTTTCATAATCATTTACATATTCATCATTATAATTATAGTAGATATCGTCTGCTTTTTCTATCCTACTCATTTTTTTCACAAATAAATTTTCGGGTTTACTATCTTTATCTAAATTATCTGATTCTTTATTAATATTAATATTAAAACAAATATTTACAGGGGTATTTAGACCAACCCTATTATCAGATTTTTTGTTGTCAATAGATTTTTTAATCAATGGTATTTCTTTATTTGGTACATAGTTGCTAATTTTTTTAATATTTAAGTTAATGTTATTATTATCACATTGTATAGATTCTGTATTTGTGTTTTGTTCGTTTTTTTTGTATTTTTGATATAAATTATATTCTTGATCTTCTGAAAAAGCAAATGATGATATAATAGATGACAATAGTAAAAGCATACCTATACTCGATACAGTTGAAATATATATGGCTAAAGGTTTTGTAAATATATTATTACTCAATCAGAGTAATAAAATAATTTTAGATTTATTTCAGATATGAATAATTTTTAAGGTTTTTTAAAATATAAAGTATTTTGTTTAAATCTTCAGGAATTATATATCATTTAATCTTTAGTGGATTTTTATATAGAAAATTAAATGATCAAGACGGCAAGACACCAACTACTTTAGATGTGGTAGTATGTCCGCTCTGGTATTGGTTCAGTCAAAGCCTCACTCTCATACGGAGTATGTGAACTTTAATCTAAACTGTATAGAAAAGGAATTGGTATCCCTTAAAGATTTTCATATGGTCAGGGCCTATTTTTAAGAAAATTTGAATAAACCATTACTTTGTCTTTTGCGTTTTTTTCATTTTATCAAAGGAATACTTTCCATCTTAATCCTGTATATTAAATATCCAGAGATAGCCACTATGATACCTTGAAGTATTTTTGTAATGATATCATATTTACATATATAGAATTCTATACCTATTTCAGGAACTCCTACAGTGCGCGATAAGGCATATGTAATTATTAATATAGTAGAAACTATTATTAAAAATACGTGAGGTAGACTTTGAAGTTACGAAATTTCACCCTCTAACCCTGTTGCAGCAAACTCAATTAAATGTGTATATTCATTTGAAGCTAAAATAAAATATATTATTGAACTCGCTAGTGTTATTGCCCAAAGTTCCAATACTAGAATATGATTTAAATTAATTCTCATTTCTTTCTTTAATCGAAGTGAATAAAATTTAATAAAAATACTGATATAATAAATTTACAGTCTGTATTAACCAAGTTGCTTTATCTTTTTATACCATCTATAGATTCTACAGCTGATTATGAAATCGATTACTACACAAATATTTGAATTAATGTTGACTGTGATGATGAGTTTTTCAATTTTTGCATTGAGAAATTCTAATACATATGCTCAACAAAATAAATTTACAAATAAGCTAAATCAACTAAATCAAACAATTACAACTTTGGAAAATCAAGTTATAGATGTAAAAAAGACGTTATTTGATGTTGACTCAATAACGGAGGATAAAATAAATGATAATCCAAGTATTACAAATGCAGAAAAACGAATAGAAACCACATTTAAAATATCAGTTGATGACATCTTTCAAGGCTAACTTGATCATACAAAATAAGCAATTAAAATCTAAAGTGTCTTGAATAACTTACATAATATCTATTTTTTTAGTGGAGCTGAGAATATTGAATAAAGATACTATTTTTATAAATATCAGGAATAACGAGTTGAAAAAAGCTATATTAATAGCTATGGCAGATGAGACATCTAAAGCAATTTTAGATGCGACAATTGATAAACCAAAAAGAGTTGAAGATGTCATAGTAGAAAAAAATATTCCTCGTACTTCTGCATATAGGAAAGTTGGATGGCTTTTATCTAAACAATTATTATGTATTGAAAAGATGGAACGCAATATAATAAACGAATCAAGGTATTTGCATTCACGATTTATAAAAATACTAATTCAATACAGACAGGGTGTTATTGAAATCGAGGCGGTACCTAATAAAAAAATATGTGGACTTTAAAATAATATTTTTAATATTAAATTCGGTAATTATTGCTCAATTTTGGAATCTTATAAGAAATTATTTCGTAAATTGTGTCTAGTTTAATGATATACAATAAATATGTGATTATTTGGTTACAGATATAGAACATAGATGTATTCATAGAAATAATTATTCAAATAGATGATAGATTCTGTCATTTAAAAAACTTTCAATACTTATGGAGAACAGGTAGAATATAGATATGTAAAATAAATGTCATATAACTAGGTGATATAAAAAAATGAAGGAGAAAATAAGTCGGTTAACCGGAATGAATACCAAATGATTAAGAAACATTTTGAGCCTTATTGAACAACATTGATTTTGATTAAAAATATGAATTCATCACGATATACTTAACTATTTTATTAAATAATTCCTATCAGAATTTTATCTTGTGTTGTCGATTTTCATATTTGGTAACACTGGATTTTTTGCAATATGGTAAATAATAATAAAATGACTTCAATGAGTAAATTGTCACTAAAGCACTGTATCTTCCTTACGATGAGAGGAGAACATTGAAAGTTTATAATAATGATTAGATTATCCTTATTGAAGTGAAATTTTTATTATTATTTATAGCAATAAATATTGTATTCTCGATTTTGATTATTTTTATAGATTTAGTATCAGCAAAACAAAATAATGTTGAGGGTTTTATTGAAAAACCAAAATGGTGTAACTCATTCAGTATAAGTAATTACCATACCCAGATGGAAGTACAAAAAGAATACAAATATCCATGTGCTACAATTATATAAATATGGAATTATCATCTCCATCAATTATATCCGTCTGGGCAGACCGATACAATAAGTGATTTTTTATGATGATTTTTCAACAAATATTAGTATTAATTCTGTTTTTATGTTGTAAATAATTTTTAATCATGTCATATCTACAAAAGTTGAAAATATTTGAGATAAAGTGCATATAATTTTATTAGTTTTCTATAATAGTACAAATTCTATATGTTCAATTAATTGTACTAGACTATATTTTATTATGAAATTTAATTATTTATTATACTTGAGACACATTTGGTTTCATCGTGAGATAGTCTAATTTTGAGAGCTTCTCATGTCGGAAATCTTTCAGACTCGAGAAGGAATGTTTTTTATTCTATTATCCTACACTAAGGTATTGTGACGATATATACAATTTTAACTTACATTTTTCATAAGATTTTTTGTTTACTATTAATTCTTTATTCCTATCAAAAAATAATTTGTTAAAATGATCTATTAATTCAAGTTCTATAATTTATTTCAATGAAAAAACAAATTGCAAATATCATTCTAAAATTCAAACCATTTTAAGACAACATTTTTTATATTTTTTGCCACTGCCACAAGGACAGGGATCATTTCTACCTGCCTGTTTATTTGGTGTCTTTTTTGATTTTGATTGATCTCGGTTACTTTTTGTAGTTGTTATGTATTTTCCTTGATTGTCATTTCTGTAAAAGTTGTTAGGTGAATCTTTGAAAATATCTAGAGTCTTTTGCCATGATATTGTTTAAACTATTAAGCTCACTACTTTTTCCATAATAATACTCAAGCACTTCATCCATACTCATCAAACTATCGTCTATCATATCATTTTCAAAATAAAACTCAATAAAAGGCAAAGAATCACGATCTTTAAAATGAACCAGATCATACATAAAACAGCTTCTCGTTATATCATTACTTTCTGAAGATATTGCATCTCTTAATGTCTGTAGCGAACTATCTCTTACATCAGGGTACTTTTCAGAAATCAAAAACAAGGCTCTTGCAGCTCCGGCTCTTACAAAAGGATCTACTTTTTTATCAATTAACAACTCTTTAATATTATCAAAGCCTTCAATACCAAAATTAGCAAGGATTGCAGGCATATCCTCTGTTATCCAATCTCCTGTGTCATCATAATTTGTTTTGATAGAGTTCAAAAAGGCATTAATTGCTTCTTTACCACCTATGACAGAAAGCAAATGTAAAGCACATACTGGAGTCCATGATGCATATTCTCCATCTTCTGAATACCAGTATTCATCATCTTGGGCGATTTTAGCAATATACGGTAATGCTTCATTTTTTCTTGATAAAATTTGATCAACAATATCAAGATCAGTTTGTGGTCCAAACCTGGCAAATTTTTCTATTAAATACTTAATATTATTTTGAGCTGTCGTATCATCTGACACTATAATATAGTATCTGTTTTCTTATTTTTAAGTAAAGTGATTTATTTTTTATTGGTAATTGAGGAAATATGATGGAAAATACAAGGACTCCTATTAAATATACGCGATATTTTTTTTCCATATATTTTAAATTAATTATCATTTTTAAGTTTATTTATCTATTATTTTAAGGTCAATAATAGTTTTTTATTGATATTAATGATTTCATCATTAATATAATAATTGGATATTTATCAAAATTGATATAATTCTATTTATTTTAGGTTAAATCAATTATTTTTCGACGCCGAAAAACTTGCCTTAGATATATAATAAATTTACCGTAATAAAATACACTCAACAGGATGGTAAGGTGATTGGAATGGCTCAGATAAGTTCCATCCTGTTATCAGTCACCCATTTCTTTTGCACTGATATATTTACTTAGTATTAGAATTATTTATCTTATTTGGTAAGTAAAGATTACAATAAACAAGTAATAGTATTGATGAAATATTTTAGTAAATAATATTTGTATTATATTTTTATTGGCTTTCAATTGAAATGATTAATACTTTCGATTAAAAGAAGACCAATTTATTTTTATATTATTATTTGGAAAATTTGCTTGTGACCAAATTTAATTATTTATACATAGTAGGTATTGTATTTGGTATACCCTTGTTAATAACAAGTAATATAACATTTACAGTTGATGGACAGAATCAGAGTAGTACTAATACCACTAATGTTACTGGTGGGAATCAAACCTTAGGTGGACAGAATCAATTTAATCCTGTGCCATTTGATGAAATACCACTTTTAATAGTAAACTCACAAGGAGGTAACTATCAAATCGGAGCAGACTACTCTCTTGATTATGGTGGTCTTACAGTAATTGAACATGATGTTAATGCCATATCTGTTGCAAATATGAGATTGGATAAAAATGATAATACGTTATCTCTTGAATTACATTGTGATCCTAACGACAGATGCGGTACAAGTTTAGCTCCTGAGAGAGTAAGTATCTATTTAACACCTATTTCTACTCCTGATATTAACATTGCAGAAAATTCTATCCCTATCTTACAACTTGGTAGTAATGATTGTGGTAATCTTGCTATAGAAGACTGTGCTAACTTTGGATTTTCTATTCCTGGTAATATAGTTTTACAAGAATATAAATTGGTAGTAGAAATATCTTTTGATGAGGCAAAATGGATATTTATTAATCCTATTGAGGTAATAGAATCAATAGATGTTGGAACCGATAATGTACAAGTTATATGTGATGATCTTGCTCTTGCTCTGATAACATGGGATCAGTTATTATCAATAGTCCCGGATGGTGATCCTAATGGCGATATAGCTGAAAATGAACATGTATTAAATGAAAATGGTGTAGAACCAGATTTATATAGTGATATTATTGATCAAAATATGGATAGATTGTTAAATAAGGTTAAAACAGAATGTAATCTTGATACATTATGGAAACTATGATCAATAAGCCTGATTTGAACTACCATTCTGATATTTTTTATAATAGTTATAATTTTTAATATCTTCACATAAAATACAAATTATATAATTATATCTAATAAGTAATTATACCAGTTAGTTATAAAAATAATCTTATTCAGATTCCACACACTATAAGTAGGGTTCACCTACAGATATAGAAAAATTAAATTTAGAGTTGAAACAAAGCAAATTAATGCAGAAAAAACCAGTAATATCCTACGACAAAAATAAAGAGATGGTAAGACATAATATTTAGACAATTCTAGTAGCTTTAGTATGCAAAAATACCTGGAGTATCAAATTATTTACATTATCTTCCTTAACAACTGGAAAAGAATGTCAGTCCTATGTAAACTTGGAAAACAATTCAAGATTTGGGTATTTATTTACAAACAGCCAAAACTTTAACTGAAAGATAGACAGATACAAAGGTATCATCTGCTCTTTAAAAAAATGTTCTACTGGGTTTTAAAGTTGAAACATGGTTTATGCAACCCCAGCAGAGCAGACATGAAGAACAGCAAAAGATAATTAATAAAGGATCTAATGATAAAATCAATGTATTCATTACTCTTCTTTATCCTATAAATGGTATCAAATTCAATACAAGCAAAACAAGAAATAATCATAGTTTCATTTATCATCTAAAGCATAAACATGTATGTCAGAAAAAGCAATATCAAGAGATTCATTCTATTTATTGACAACGTATTATTTCATGTCAGTAAAAAGGCAAAACAGTTTTATAGAAAGACAATCATGATCGCTAAATGTCTTTATCTACCAACACATTAGCATTTATGAATAATGTTGAAACAAAAGTAAACAGAAATCTAAAGAAAAGATGTTATGCCAATTACGACTATGAAACAAGAGATAATTTGTTATTATGCTGTAAGTAAGTATCTTAGATCTTTTGGTGATTGGCCAAAGATGAGATGCCAATCTTATGTTCAACTGATTCTAATGCATTAGGATGAAACTAAACATAAATAACGCAAATAGAAAATCAACCCCAAGGATTTTAGATATGATTAAATCAAGAAATTCCTTTGTATTAAATGATACTAGATAAATTGAACCTTTAGATTGGTTGTTCTTTTTAGAGTGTGATGATAGGCTAACAATAGGATTTTTAAGTCTAATATTATATTTGTGATTATATCTATTTAAAAAAGTCAAAGATTTGATTGTGTTATAAAACTAGTAAATATTAAAAAAAAGAGGTTAAGGGTTTGATCCTGAAAAACGAATCCGGGATCTTGTTTATATTCTACTTTGCTTGTTTTAGTTACCCCAGAGTTGAGATTTTAGTTTCTATAGTGCTTGCAGTTGTTCTAATTGTGAATTAGATTGTGGTGATTTGGACTCGGTTACTTTTTCATCAGATGTTTTGATTTGGCTCTCTGGTTGTTGTTTTTGAACTATTGGCTGCTGTATTTCATTTTCTGCCATTGATGGTTTTGGTTGTTGTTCTGAACTATCTTGTTCAGTATTCGAGGACATTGGTAAGCTGTTTCCAGCAACCAGTTCATCTAATACTCCATTACTTCCATTTGCTGCATCTGCAATTTTCGAAGATTGCATTGATATCCTGGTAAAGATCACTGGGTGGGGATAATACTTGGTACTTGTCCATATGTTGCTACTGGATCTTCTGGCATTAGATTCCGGATACACCTAGTTTTGCATTATCTTCATTTTCAAATGCGTTTATTGCCTGTGCGACATCTAATCCATTATCACCAGCGAGTCTAGCATTTGGTGAATACAGTATAATCTGACATTCTTTGTTTTCTTCTGTGACTAAGTTTACAAAGTTCTAAATCAGTCACTACTGCACCTGGTATTTGTGAGTCGTCTGGACACGTAAATGTATTTACCCCTTCAGGGTTACATGCTGTCTCTGCATCCTGTGGATCTACCCAAATTCCTGCTAATGAATCTGCTGGACATTGCTCTGCTGGCGTTGCTGCATTACATAATTGTTCATCTGTAACAAGGGCACCTGCGCCAAGGATACTACCTGCTTGACATTCAATCAATTCTATTTCTTCTGGTACTTGAAGTTGACATATGGTATCATCTACTACTTGGAATTCACTTGAACCTGCTGGCAATGCATTGAATATTGGATCGCCTGCTACACATGATTCAAATATGTTACAATCCGTATCTGGATTCATTACATACACATTTGCAAGATCAGTGTTTAATGGACATTTATTTTGGTCATTTGGTGCTTGACATAACCTTTCATCAGTAACCACTGCACCTGCATTGTTTGTACCGGCTGCACATTCAACTAATGGAACTTGGTTTAGGTTACATATTCGTTCATCGGTTACAATTGCTCCTGGTAGATTAGAGTCTGCTGGACATGTAAAGGTTGGTGGTATCTCTATGTTACATATTACGTTTGCTTGGTCTTCTAATACTACAACGCCTGCCAAGTCAGAACCTGCTGGACATGTAGTTGTATGAGAAGTTACTTCGAGTTCACAGAGTTGTTCATCTGTAACCATGATAGTACCGGTAAGACCTAGAGCATTTGCTAATCCGGAATCAGAATCACATGTTGCAATCTTTAATTGACAAATATCTGCATCTACAACATCAACATCTGTTCCTAATGATGCACCTAATGGAGTGTTTAGATCACAAGTTTCAAAGACATTGCATGTAGCTGCATCAGTTGTTAAAACACCTGGTAGATCTGTTGTTGGACCACAAACTTGTACTCCTTCAAAGAGATCACAAGAGTCTGCATCGTTTACAGCAAATCCTTCAAATAGACTTCCTGGTGGACATACTTGTAAGTTTGGTACATTGGATAGTTGACATAATGCTGAATCAGCTACTTTGACATCTTGGCCTAATGCTTGTCCAAGAGGGGTAGACGATGCATCACAAATCTCAAAAATGTTACAATTTGCTTCGTTTAATACAACAACACCTGGTAGATCTGTATCAAGTGGACATGTTACACCGACACCTGGTTGTATGTTACATACATCTAGGTCCATTACGTAAACGCCTTCAAGTGGTGTGTTAAACGGACATTTTTGTGGACAGTTTATTCTGTCATCAACTACTATACCATTATCACAGATGAATAGTTTATTGTCATTTTTTTCAATTTGTGCATAGTTTTTCTTCTCATAGTCATAACCATAGGAGTTACCATAGGAGTTACCATAACTCTTGCCATAGTCATTGCCACTATCATAAGAGTTACTGTCGTATTGACCTTTATCATATGATGGTGCGTATCCATAATCGTTACCATAACTTTTTGGTTGTGGAGGTGGATAGTATGCCTGTTGTGCATAGACATCTTGAATTCCTGTGGTTGTTGTGGAGGAGGATGTTATTGCAGAATATCCTTGAGAAAACATAGGATTACTCAATATGCTTCCGGATAAGAATATAAACCCAAAAAGGGAAACATAAATCAAAGAAAAAAGATTTATTCTCTTTTTGAAAGTATTTTCTTTCCTGTTATTGCTATCACTATTATTTGGTAGCATGTTATTATTATCCTTTCAATTTGGGATATCTAACGTTCGATAGTTCTTTCTTCTAGTCCTTTATCTTAACTTGATCTGTTCAATTTAAACAAAACTGTGTATCTTTATATTTGATACTAATAATTGAATAATAAATTTAACTAATTACTTTTAATAATTCAATGTTATAGAAATTATTTATATTGCTTGAGTTAATTTTATTTAAACTTTAATTTCAAATTTATATTATTAATCAAATCTTTTAATATCTCTAGTAATTAGAACTAATTTAAAAGATATCTATTAAATAAGATAATATTATTTTATATTACTTAGTATAGGTTAAATATATTTTAGTCACATTTGTTTTGTATAATAATTATTATAATAATTTTAATTTTTTGTTTTAGAACAAATACATTTTAAATTAATTTCTATAATTATACTACATTGTGTTTTCCATTTTACTATTTATCATTCCTTAAAATTACATCAATATTCCTTAAAATTACATCTTTATTTCAACTACAGTCCCATTAAATTTTGTCAATCTGAATGTAGATCTCTCATAAAATAAATCATTTTGCTCCATTAGAAATCTTATTGCCAATTCCTCACCTAAATTCATTCCTTCAATACAGTCAGATCTCCAATGTACGCCTGCAAAGTCTCTCCCTATTCCAATATTGGAACCCAATTTATTAAGCTCCTCGCCAACAGTCAAATTCTCTGATCCCTGATAAGATAGTAGTTTTTGACCGTCTGTTGAAGGAATAACCGGATTATCAATTTCTGCATTTTCATCAAAAAATGCCTTTAACACAGTTATACATGCACCTGCCATAGTGGCATGTCCTGCCGGGTATGCAGGATGAGGCGGACAACCTTCAGGATATGCAGACGGTAACAAATAACTACTATTTTTATTAAAAATCAGATTCAATACTGGTGAGTCTAAAATCTCTTTACAAATAGGATATGATGTTTTTCCAACAAAATTGTTATGTATACATCCACCAAATTTTTCTGGTCTCAATCTCCTATGGACTAACCACTTTTGAAACCATGCAGCCTTTAATGCTAAATTTGCTACCGCTGAAACAAGATACATAGCATGTGGAGCTCCAAAAGTTGAAAATCCAATTTGAGTTTTAGAATGTGAATAGACATTACCTAAATCAAATGGAGATTTAGAATCTAACAAAATCAAACAGGCATTAAGGTAGGCTTGAAAAGGGAAATCTTTGTGGACATATTCTGCCAGATCACGTCCATTTCTTATATATCTTGGAACAGGATCCAAATTTTCTGTTTCAGTTACAATACCATTCTGTACAGCTAACCATGCCTGGTAGGATGCCATATAATCTCTTTCAGGTAAGCTCACAGCATACTTTTGTTCTATTTTTGTAGCACCATATGATATTGGTTTTAAAAGAAACTGAGAAAGATATGGTCCTCTTATATCTCCTATTGTATTTCCTCTAAAGATAGTTTCTGGAGTGACTATTCCATTATCTTTAGGTCCGTAAAATCTGGTAAAACTGGAAAGATCTTGAGATGCTTGTTTTACCAAATTATTATTGTGATAATGCGTAAAAGGAATTTCTCTTAACAATGCCTGCCAATATATTTCTCCTATTTCACCTGCTGTCTCTGGATCATCAAATTTCGGAGGAGGTTTTAAAAATAAATTATGAGAATCAGGTCCAATCAATTCAAAAGAAAATGCCGCCATTGGATTGATTAATTTTAGATAATTATTGCTTCCAGATGGATTACTGCTTTTATATTCAAATGATGATATATTATTTGAATGATTGGATTTAGCTCCAAAGGTTCTGAGATCAAATGATTGAGCTAATCCTCCAATAGGGATTTTCTCAAAAGAATAAAAATCCTTTGTCTCTAGAGCATGAATAAATTTAGAATATGCTTTTAGATCGACTTCTCCAAGATTGTTATGTGGAAGGGTCTTAGAAAAACTAGCAATTTTATTTTTGTAAAGATATTCATCACCATTATTATAGTTAGGGATACTGGAAATATCCCTTTCAAACTTTGCAGCATTATGACGGATATAAAATGCCTGTTTTTTTCTATCTCCTCGAGGTATGGTATTTTCAGAATAATATTGATTACTATAATCATCTTTTATGGAAAATGACTTTGGAATCAATTTTTCAATACCAATCACGTTAGCTATTCCTACAGAAATAGCTCCAAAGCTTATAAGTTTCAAAAAGTCTCTTCTGGTTAACTTACTATCAAAATAACTTGTTTTTTCAGCATTTTCTGATTCACTTTCATGAACTTTTGCCATTTATATTTAAATTGAATGTCAATTAAATTTATTTACAGTATGTTAGACAATTATTTATGAATTCTAGCAAAGTAATAATTAGCAAATTCATATTAATAAATTTATAGCAAAATAAAACTAAAGGGAGTTTATTGTAAATTTTTAGATTACTCTTTATCATTTTATAGTTCAAGGTTGATTTAAAAAAATAAACTCTATAATATAACAAATGAACCGGTCTGTCTTGTTGCCTATAGAGGAGTGGCAAAACAGTAATTTCATCTATATCTAAAAGAAATAGAATTCAGCTTCAACAACAGAAATAAAAATATCTGTAATTTGTTAATAGAGTGGTAACCAGCATCTTTAGATTTACTAATGTTGATGGTGATTTTGCATTGATTTATTTTTTAAAAAAGTTAAGAAATTTTCCATTATTTCATTTAATTTTGTTACGAAAAATAGAATCATTATTTAGTATTATAACTTTATTATCTTCAAAGTTTAGTAAATATTTTTACAAGTTAATTAATGATATTATATTTCTTAACAATTTGACTATTATTATTAGAAATAAGATTTTCTAATTTTCTTATTAAATGATCTAGTATAATCTTAGTAACAAATAATCTTACGATACTTATAAAAGAAATATAAGAAATTAGTACATATGTCGAATAAGACTCTAGTTCTACCAATGACTTTGTTGGTTGTAGCAGTGATTTTTTCACCAATTGGTGCATCAGCTTTTCCAAACCAGCAAGGAAATTTTCTAGATCTAAAAAAAGCAGTAGTTGACATAAATGATCAAGTGATAACAGATATTATCTTTAAAGCACAAGGAAAAATTCCTATACATAATCCTGGAATCAATTGGGGATATGGAATTGTCACAATTGATACATTAGGACAAACAAATGTTATTGCAACAACATCTCATCCCGATATTCCAATTGCAGATAGTGAATTACAAAATGGTGATCCAACAAATGATATAACCCATAATCATTATGCATTGTTAGATGAAGATGCGGGGGGATTGTGTGGATCAAATCCATTTATTTCAGACCTTACATTTGAATCGCCAGGTAAAATATTTGTAAAGCAAAATGAAGCAATATTAAAAAATCTTCCAGAGTCAGTAACTGGTGGAAATTTTGATCCAGCTCTGGTCTTTGAACCTGGCACCGATATTCAAGTCGCAGCATCTTTTCAATTAGAATATAGAGAAGATCCAAATGATTCTAATAATTTCGCCATTTGTGTAGTGGATATTAGATCCTTAGACCCTCAAGAACGTAGCTCTCTGATCATAGGTGAGCATGATTTTCACGATGACAACAAAAAACCATATCCACATGAAAAACCACATGATAACAATGGAAGATACGTATATCTATACCCCGAACATAACAAATATCAGCAATATGATCAAAAAGATAGATCATACGGCAACAACTATTATTAAAATACAAAATAGATATAGTTACTAAAGAAACAGACAATTCCCATACAACTATTTTTTTTTATTTTAGCTTTTCTTTTTAATATATCGCTTGATTTTTATCTGTGCCTATATAGAAAATCTAAGGTTATTTGTTGCAATTTCCAACTACAAATAATAAACCTTTTAAATTGAGATCAATAGAATAATAAATCAAAGAATATAATAGACATTAAGGAGTTCTAAAACATTTATGGTACATATATAGATAGATATGATTGTTATTATTTATTATTATGTTCAAATTTGAAATAATAATATTTACTTTTGGTAAGTTACTGTGAATATTGTATGGCTAGGAAAAAATAGCACTCTATTAAAATTTATTTGTCTAGAAAACTTTACTAAATTATAAATCTTCTCTACTAAAATTGTGTAATAGTACATGTCTATAGAAATATAATTCTATTTCATATAACAAATATAATGAAAAATATATGATTGTACCACATTCTTTTAAAGATAGTTTATCCATATAATAGCGTATGAAGATTAATCCATACCAAAAATTATGCCAAAAACAAAAATTATATTCTAAAAGCAAAAACAATACGTTATCCAATCTTCAACTAATAAAATTGTAGAAAGTGAGAGAATAGATGAAAAATATGATTATTGTTATATCTGTTTTTTGTAATGTCTATCTTAATTCTAAATTTGATAAATGTTTATGCAGAGGTCTCTGGGAATAATACCAATTTAATAAACTCTAATTTCAATATTGCAGTTGCAGCGGATTGGGGTTGTAATGAAGATACTAAAAGAACATCAGAAAATATTCAAGATAAAAATCCCGAAATAGTAATTGCAGCAGGAGATTTAAGTTACAAAGGACAAGGTGATTGTTGGCAAAATATTATCTCTCCATTTGAATCAAAATTAAAGATAGCCTTGGGTGACCATGAATATTCAGATACTAAAGGTGGTAAAACAGGCGTAACTAATGAGTATTTGAATCCACTTCAACTGGCAAAAACATATTACTCTTTTGATAAGAATAATGCTCATTTTCTTGTTATAGATCCCTATGTTGATTTTGGACCTGGCTCCTCTCAATATCAATTCATTAAAAATGATTTAAAAAATTCCTCAAAAAATCCAAATATAGATTGGACATTAGTTGTAGAACACATCCCAATGTATACTTCACCTTCTAAACATCCTGCCAATTCTACTATACGAGATATTTTTCATCCAATTTTTGATAAATAT
>JALDRC010000012.1 GCA_031316115.1 Nitrososphaeraceae archaeon | reverse complement strand
TTAATGCATATCTTTCAATTATCTGTTTTATAAACTGAATCACTTCTCTGTTATTATATTTTCTAAAGTAATATTCACCAAATTTTTTCATAGCTTGTAAAATCCATGATCTTTTATGTGGTTTTAATCTAAATAATTCAACATCTGGATTTAATCCAAAAAATATATGAGCATATTTCTCAAAATAACTATGATAACAATTTGCAGTATGTTCTTGAAATCTATTTTTTAGATATTTATGGAAATCTTCAAAATCGACTTGTTTATAAAAGTCATATGGTTTTCCTGATAATCCGGTTATTTGTCCGGATGTCTGTAGATTTGTTTTCATTAAGTCAATTTGTTGATCATCTGTTAATTTCGTTATTTTACCAGAAATCAGGTCTTTAACTAGGTCTCCTAATGTTGAATAATTGAGACGATCTAGTTGTTTGTTGATGATGGGAATATCATACATTCTAATTCTAACACCAATAGTTTTCCATTCTGTATTCTTTTTCAAATTAGTCATCTTCAAGCTTTCAACGCTCATCTTACAATAGTATATACTCTAGTCTAGACCATATAAATATATCTACAAAAGAAATTTCAAAAAATAAAGATAAGGGTTATTCTATTTTTATTATGTGACGGTAACATTTGAAGCTACATTAGTTAAGTGGGGCAATTCAGTTGGTTTTGCACTTCCTAAACCCATTCGTGATGGTATGAATTTAGAAGCTGGTGACAAGATAAAAATAATGGTTAATAATGAAAAAATATGTATTGAAAAAATAAATAATAAATAAATTTTCGAGATGTTAACATACAAAATTGTTTGGTTAACAAAATTTTATAGATGTTAACAATTTTATCGCAATTGTATAATTGTACGAAATTTCATGTTAACAAATTTGTTAACATTTTATATGTTTTAATTCAAAAAATACAGAAAAACATGTTAACATTGCCGATTTTTAAGAACAAATGCTATCGAAACCTTTCGGATTGAATGCGATGGACTGGGCGGGATTTGAACCCGCGACCTTTCGGATGCGAACCGAACATTACTACCCCTGAACTACCAGCCCTTATTCAATCGCTATTACTTTTTTATCAAATATAATAAGATTATGAGATACCAAAACCGAAGTAAACAAAAAGACAATCTCAATAATGTTAATAGTCAAGAACAATTTCTAATAATAATTAAAATCCTTCACAGGTTTTATTAAAATATAAAAGTTTTATCTATTTTATCTATATAGAGATGATTTTTTAATAATAATATTTAGGAAAAACATTATATATGAATAACAAAGAATTGGTGGTAATGAAACTACTCTTAACCGGAATGCTAATGGGCATTCTTGTAGCTGGACTTTTATACAGTCCATTATCTACTGGAATACCATTCGTTCAAAAAATTATGGCTCAAGAAGAAGAAGGACCAGTAAAACAAGTATTATTGCTTGCTGGTGAAAACGAACTTAAAATCGCACCTGATAATGCTTTGCATCCAGGTGGGATTAACTATGCTGCTATGACTTTTAATGGCACAATTCCAGCACCAGTTATTGCTGCAGATGTAGGTGATATTTTGAATATCACAATTAAAAATGTAGGTAAAACTATACACAGCCTTGACTTCCATGCTGGTATCGGACCAAGCAATGTGTTGTCAGGAAATATTAATCCAGGTGAAAGTAAATTTGTAACCTTACATGCTAATACTCCAGGTGCATTCTTGTATCACTGTGGGGCAGATGCTCTTAACGGTGTATGGGAGCACATGTCTAATGGAATGTATGGTGCTGTAGTCGTACATCCAGAAGATGAAGAACCAGCCAAAGAATTCTATCTGTCATTTGGAGAAGTTTTCAACAGTGCAGATAAAGGATTGTTTGTAGGTTCTGATGGCGCTACAGGAACATTTGACATTGCAAAGTTTGCAACTGATCAACCAGATTTAATCTTGACAAATGGAATGTCTCATAGATATGTAGAAAGTGTTGGCCAACAATCTAAATTAATACTAAATCCAGAACCAGAAGTTTTCAAAGTTAAACCAGGTGAATTGACTAGATGGTATGTTGCCAGTCCAGGACCTAACCAAGGAATCGCTTTCCACTTTATAGCAGGACAATTATCAGTTAGAGATGGTCAATCAGCATCAGGCGATGATTATGGAACACAAGATATAATGGATGAAACATGGTGGATTCCACCAGGATCTGCATCAGTAATTGAAGCAACATTCCCAGAAGCCGGTGTTTATGTAGGTGTTGACCACAACATGAATCATGTAGTAAAGGGCGCTGCATTTGCTGTAGTAGCTGATGAGAATTCTACAGATACTGATCATCCTCCAGGAACTGCTGTAGCTCCAAAAGGAAGTGAAAGTGCTGTAGCAGATTGGGCACCACCAATATCATTGGCAGTCCAACCAACCAATGCATCAGAAGTAGCCGATGTAGAAGCTAATGCAAGTGAAGCACTAGGTGCTGTAGAAGCTAATGCAACAACAGTATCAAATGCAACACTAGCCTTTGCACAAGATATGATGGGCAATGACACAAGCAGTATGATGAGCAACGACACAAGTAGCATGATGAATGCAACACTAGCCTTTGCACAAGATATGATGGGCAATGACACAAGCAGTATGATGAGCAACGACACAAGTAGCATGATGAATGCAACACTAGCCTTTGCACAAGATATGATGGGCAATGACACAAGCAGTATGATGAGCAACGACACAAGTAGCATGATGAATGCAACACTAGCCTTTGCACAAGATATGATGGGCAATGACACAAGCAGTATGATGAGCAACGACACAAGTAGCATGATGAATGCAACACTAGCCTTTGCACAAGATATGATGGGCAATGACACAAGCGACATGATGAGCAACGACACAAGTAGCATGATGAATGCAACATTAATTACTCCTGCTTATGGACAAGAAGCAGTAGAGATTCCATCTGGGGCTTCTAACCCAACTCCAGATGACCCAGAACGTTTTTTCTCTCCTAATGAAGTAACAGTAACCTCAGGCGGTACCGTTACTTGGACAAACAATGATGCAACTATTCATACAGTAACACAAGGTACTCCAGGAGGCGCAGGCGAACCAACTTTTGACTCTGGTATATTAGCTGCAGGAGCAACATTTGAGAATACATTTGATGAAGCTGGCGAAGTTGACTATTACTGTACTTTACATCCATTCATGACTGGTAAGGTAATAGTTTCCTAAACTTTTTCTTTTTTGCTACATCACAAATAAAATTTGTTTAATACTTTCAAGTCATTATCAAAGTAAATAATCATATTTTATATTTTATTTATTTTTTAACATTTTATAAATAATAACTTAATTATTAGTCTAAAACAAACAAGTTTTCTATAAATGCAAAATTCCTGTGACTTGGTAATAAAAGATGGACATATCGTTATCCCTAAAGTAGGAATAATACAGACAAATATTTTAATAGAAAATGGCAAGATAAAAAATCTTTCAAAAAATATCGAACATATCTCCTCTGATAAAACCATAGATGCCTCAAATAAATTCGTTTTACCAGGATTAATCGATCCACACGTACATTATGGAGTATATTCTCCTGTACAACAGGCTGCAAAAACAGAATCCAGATCCGCAGCTATTGGGGGAATCACAACCATTATCAGGATGTTGCGATTAGATTCTAGATATAAACATAGCATTACAAAACAATTAGAAGCAAGTCTAAATAATCATTATGTTGATTTTACCATGCATCCCTCTATTCTTCAACAAGGACATCTAGAGGATGTAAATTTTCTCAATAAAAAAATTGGAATAAATTCTTTCAAATTGTACATGAATTTGGGATCAGGACTGAACCATATCCACGTGGATTTAAACCCTGATGAAAATAAGGTTCGTAGCGGAAATGTAGATATTACAGATGAATTTCTTGAAAGAATTGTAAAAACAATTACTTTTGATTTTAATAACCTGTTATTGGTACATGCAGAAGATCCGCATTTATGTTATGAAATGATACAAAAAGAAATTGTAAACAAGCAAACCCTCTCTAACAAGGTAACAAATTTGTCACACATCGATTCTGATAGTAAAAAAGAACAAAGCAGCAATCAAAACCTACTTGAGCTCTGGTCAAAATGTAGACCATTTGAATCTGAAATCAATAGTATAAAAAAGATATCAAAACTTGCTCGAAAGTATAAATCTAAAATATATTTTGTTCATATAGGTTCAAGTGCTGCAATAGATGCAATAATTGCGGAAAGAGAAAAAGGTGGTTGTAATCTTTACATTGAAACCTGTCCTCATTATTTAACACACACCTATGAATATGCAAATCTAAAAGGTAAAGTCGTACCACCTCTAAGATCTAAACATGACGTTCAAAGTATCTGGTATGCTTTAAGAAATGGAATAATAGATACTATTGGAACAGACCATGTGGCTAATCAATTATCAATAAAGATTGCAAAAGAAAATCCATTGTTGAACTCTCTTTCTGGGTTTCCTGGTCTTGCTACAATGCTTCCTGTTTTGTTAAGTGAAGGAGTAAACAAGGGGAGATTGACTTTAGAAAATGTAGCAGAAGTATCAAGTTATAACACTTCCAGAATCTTTAATATGTATCCTCAGAAAGGTACTATACAAACTGGTTCAGATGCGGACCTAGTAATAGTAGATCTAGATATGCGCAAAAAAGTTACCCCTGAAATACTACAATCACATTCAGACTATACAATATATGATGGATGGGAATTCCAGGGATGGCCAATTATGACAATTTCTAGAGGAAAGATTATAGCAGAAAATTTGATTGTAAATGAACAGTTACTTGGACATGGGAAATTTATACCTCGTTTTTCATAAACTATTTTTTAGTGATTTATTTATTTAACTATTTCTATCTTTTTTTTTATTAAGGTTTTTTTCTTGATTTAAAATCCAAAAAAACCTTAGCATATTTTCTTTGAAAAACCTCCATTTTCACTGATACTATAATATGTAGTATTTTTTGTACTAGAAAATAATCCAACTTCTATTACACCAGCCATATTTTTAATTTTACTCTCCAAAATACTAATTTCATCTTTTATTTTATCAAATTCAGTATCTAATATAATGTTACCATTCTCTGTAATGTATGGATATCCTTTATTCAAAAATCTTATTCTCGGATTGCCTCCGATATCTTCAAGTTTCCTGGAAACAGCAAATCTAGCAAAGGGATGTACCTCGACAGGAATAGGCATATTGAATGCAGGCACATATTTTTTTGAATCTGCAAGTATTATCTTTTCTTTTGAGGACTGGATCAATATTTTTTCTTTAAGTAATGCTCCTCCTCCACCTTTTATCATGTTAAATTTTTCATCTATTTGATCTGCACCATCTACTACTAGATCCAAGTCGACAATTTTTGATTCATCTAGAAATCTCAATCCTGATCGTTCTCCAATTATTTTTATTTGATAAGAAGTAGGAATAAATCCGAGTATCTCTTTCTCCTCTTCTTGTAATGTTGCCAACCTTTGAACCAATAGACTTACCGTACTACCACTTCCTAAACCAATCACAACAAGTTGTTCTTCTTTTCTGTTTGTATTGAGTTTTTTACTATTTTCTATCGTCCGTATTTTTTTTTCTATTATTTCTTGAAAAATCTGATTAAAATTTTCTGTATTGCTCTTATTTTTCAATCCAGATTTATTTCTTATATTGTTAATATCGCTATTATTACTGTTAGTAGAATTAACTTTATCCATCTCTTTGCCTTTATAGTTATTTGTTGTTTTGAAAGCTTCATACTCAATAGTCAATTTCTTCAAGAATGCAAATGTTATCCTACCTGTATGTATGTTTAGGTTGTTATTATCTTTAATAAATCATTAATGCTGGAACTATTTCATTGTAAAATTAAATATAATAGCAAAAAAATAGGAGGATAGTTTATCTCAGAAGGAGATATGCACTGTAATTTCAAAGACCGTTTGATTTCATTTCATTCTATTACCTGCCTTTCTATTCAAACCTCAAATTCATAGTGCATTCAATAGTGTTCTCCTCATTGGAGGTATTTTGTGAATTCTACCCATCATAGTTCTCGCAAAAACAAACCACTATACCAATTGTTTATCAATTCAATAATTATGCCGACCAGAAACTAGTGTATCTTTTTCTTATAGCCTGAAAGTAAAAATTTTAAAAAAAGGATTTGCTGTTTAACTTCTTTTTTCTTATTTTTGTTTGTTTGATTGTTTACCTTTCATTGCTATAATGATAATGTAGGCTTAACACTTCTATTAGTTTTTACATAGCAAACAACGTGTTGTATTCACTATTGCAATACTCCTAGTCGTACTATTTCCCCAAACTTTTTGTCTACAGCGTAAACAGCTTGTATAAAATATCCTTTAGTGATATTACTTGTTTGAGATCTGAACGTTCTATTTTTACAGTACTAGCGGTTGAATAAGTAAATAATTTTTTTTGCAGATAAGTTCCGTTATATTTTTTGTTTATTGGTAGTTTGATATAGCTAGACCGTAGCAATAATGATCCCGATCCAACGATATTATTCAATTGAAAGAAGAATGAATATGCTACCTATCAACTCGGACTCAGTTAATTTGTAACGGTATGTAGAACCATCAGTTTGTCTACAAAACTAGGATAAATTGTTAGTAAAAAGTTTATTGTATAATCGAATTCTTTTAATAACTCCTAATTGGATAACATCTTATAAGACAATGTTTGGTAAAATAGGATCTGTTATTTTATTGGTAGATGACATGGAACGTTCTTATGATTTTTATTCCAAAATGCTAGGATTGAAAACCAAAGTCAAATCTAGAGATTGGATAGAATTTTTTAATAGTGGTACTACTCTTGCTCTACATCCAAAAAAACGAAAATCATCAAAAGAATCACCCAATTCAAGTTCTGATATATTAGTAGGGTTCATGGTAAGCGATCTTGATACTCTGGTTGAAGAATTGAAGGCAAAAAATATCAAATTCTTTAAAGAGCCAAAACAAGAACCTTTCGGTAAACATACGATAATAGTCGATCCAGATGATCACCTTATTTCTATAGCTGAAATAACCTCTTCCGGAACAGATGAAGGATTTGATTTGATAGGTTTTATTGGAAGAGAATAGTAAAGCCAAATAATAATATAATACTCTATTTAACATACCCTCTCTTGTTTTTTCAAATTAAAATGTTGAACTAAATAGGTCACAAGTAGCATTTTTACTTTTTTTAATTTTTCAAACAGCTCTACAGTTTTTTATTCCTATTAAATATATTTAGATATAAAATTATTATCGTTGGTGTTAGATATTTTTGAATATGTTACCTAAGGGATTTCTATTCTGTTCTTTTTCCTTTTCTTGTTCTTTTTCCTTTTCCTTTTCTTCATCTCTTATGATGATATTCTTTACCTTTCTTTCATATTCTTGTTTTGTTTTATCTTTATTTTCTTGTCTTGAGAACAATGATGCTAGAGGAAATCGACCACTACTTTTATCCGTGTCATTATCTTCTCCTTTAGGTGCTAAATATTTTGATTCTTTTTGTTGGATATCTTGTTCTGCTTTCTTCTTTTCATTTATATCTTTTTTAAATATACTTATTATTGGAATGCCTGCTTTTTTAATATCTATCTTGGTTTGAGGCTTTTCTTTGAGGATGTGTTCTTTATCATCATATCTATTAATTGACTTCATCTTCTCATTTATTGAATCTTCTAATGGTTTTGTTTTTTCTAAATTCTCTAAAGCAACTAAGACTTTTTTGCTTAATTTTTGAACTTTCTCTTCCTCTTCTACGCCTCCTCCTATGCTAGGATGATCTAATTTGTAATCTACGATCTCTCTCTTTTTATCTGTTTTAATATCTAACAGTTTTTTTGTAAATTTAGCTTCTGGATTCTTATTAAACAGCTTATTTATTCTATCTTTAAAGGTAGTCTGCTTCTGGTAGTTATTACTCTTGTTGTCTGTTAATTTGTTACTATTATTTTTATTAGGTAAATCTCTATCTACAAAATTATTATATTGAAAATTGATTTCTGTTATTTTTTCATCTATCTGGCTCATTTTATTTTCTAAAATATTCATAAGATCGTCTCTAAAGTTCATCAACTTGGTAATATCTATTTGTGATTGAATTCTTTCCATGTTTTGATTTAAACTCCCTAGTTGTTGTTTGTATTTTATAATTAATCTGTCTCGTTCCAGATTATCAATACTGTTGTTTCTTGATGCAACTAAGATGTTTTCAATAGCGCGTGTAACAAGATCTTTTTCAAACTGGTATAGTTTTATTTCATCTTCAAGTATGTCGTTACTTTTAGTTGATTTATCCTGGCCAACAATACTATCGAACTTTTCTAGCTGTTGTATTTGTTTTGGATGGTTATTGATATGTGATATTTTTTTTCCCAAATCATCTTTGTTTCCTGTTAAATTTTCAGTATTTTTGTATGGAGATTTTTTCAATTTATTTTTAAGCCAGAATATAAATTTTCCAAAAAGAATCCCAAATATTATAGCAAGTCCTGCTATTATTATTAGATATATTTCACCAAAGCCTTCCATAATATGTTACAATCACCGCCGCCATGGAATTTTGAATGATGTTATATTACTTTATTAGTAATATTTCTTTTCTTATTATTTGAATATAAATAAATAATTTTGTATCAAAAGTATTGATAAATTGATTTAGATAACACGTTTTTTTATCCAGTTGTATTTTCTAATTTTTGGATCTGGATATCCGCATTTAGAACATTGTTTGCCACGTTTGTGAAACGAGTTATGCCCACATCTTCTACATCTAATATGGACCTTCTTTCTGGTGAATTTACCCATTGAAGTGGTTCCTTTTGTCATCTATTCGTTTTCCCTCCTATCGAATAATCTATTATCTTTTATATTATTTATTCCAATTACCAATTTTAGTTTATGCTGGCGGCGGAGAAATGATAACTACATTATCCCCTCTTACAACTATGCTTCCTAAATCTGAGGTTTTCCCATCATCGAATATTTCAACAGAATTTTCCAACAACAAGTTCATATGTTGATCAAATCCGTGAAGAACACCTCGAATAACCTTTCCACCTTTTAATTTTATCAATACAACTTTACCAAAACTCTCATCCAAAACCTTTACGGCCATATCAATTGACAATACTTTTTCTACCTTTAGTAAAGAGAAATCATGGTATATATTAAAATTTCACTAAATAGGTATTACCTAAATAGGGTTGCTTGTTATTATCGAGCTAAAACTCAAAAACTTGATTCATAAAAACCAGGTTGTATCAGTTGTTGCCTTTGATTTTTTTAAGATCACTTATTGTTTTCTCTATTTTAAATACTAAATCTTCCAAAAGCTTCTTTCCCTTCTCTGAAGAAGATTTGAAGGGGTCTCCCCATATTCCAGAACCTGTTATTTTTTGAAATGATCCTGGAATATTCATGGCACTAGAATATGCTACTTTGAGTTCCTTGGATTTTTTCATTTCCCTTTCAATTATTTCCATATCAAAGTGGTTAGTTCCATGTTTAATTTTGTCTAACTTGACAAGCTCTGGTTTGATAGCCAAGATAAGTGATGTTTCTATTTCTCCGCCATGATCGAATTTTTCCATGAGGTGCCAATAATTGATAAAGTTTATTGCTCGATCTTTTTTAAAGGGCTGTGAAAATTTTCCACGTGTACTAGTTTTATTTTCATTATTATTATTGTTAAAATAATCATTATTGAGGTCCTGAGCTACATAATGGAGTGCTCCCATATTTCCGTGGTGAGAATTTAGGATTATGACATCCTTAAATCCAAATTTTAAAACCGATTTACATACATCTTTGATTACTAAAGAAAAAGTTTGATGGGTAAGGGAAACATTAAACATCGGTTCATGTTCAAAAGAAATTCCAAAAGTCAAAACTGGCAGACTGACAGCATCAATCTTTTTTGCTACATTTTCAGCAAGATACTCTGCAATTATAGAGTCAGTTGAAACTGGGAGATGATTTCCATGTTGTTCTAGTGAACCAACAGGTAAAATCACAATTTTTGAATCTGTTATATTTTGCAGTTCAAGATTCGACATGTTATAGGCTTTGGACAATTTTGTCAGATTTCTCCATTTAGTTAATACTTTAGATATGAATAATTAAATAAAAAGTTTGTACAACGAGATCATAAATGTTTAGAAAAATGCATACAAATAAAGAAATTTCAGCCTATTTACAATCAGCTGGTAAATTTGGACAATATATAGAGAGTAGGTGATAGTTTTGATACAAATAATTTTAGATTTGAATAACCAATATATTAATTAAAATAATCAATAAATGAAGCGTATTTGTAAATCCTTAGTGATTTCATGAACCATTGTTTTTATACTTCTTCTTCAATCATTCAAAATTATTTCGGTTTGTATTTGATCATATTTTTTGTATGTTCTTTAATTTTTTTGTGATAACAAAAGTAATAAATTATACCAAAAATGGATAGATAGATAGGTAGATAGGTAGATTACGAGAAATGAATAATGTTGACTATTTTGGGTATTAGATAATTCTTGAGCTACACTTAATCAATATCTCTTTTCTATATCCAGGGAAGACAAACCAGACTTTAAACATTGATTTTTTATCTGGTTTTTTTATTATTTTTATTATGTACTTTTCCCCAGTAAACCTCTAATTTTCCATCAAGATAGAGTTTTAAAGCCTGTAACAGAGTAGAACTTTCTAATTTCCTACCCTTTCTTTTAATAGATTCTACATCATCATGGTCGGATACTTTAAACGAATTCTGACAAATTATAGGTCCTTGGTCTAAATCTTCTGTTACAAAATGTGCGGTACAGCCTACAATTTTTGCTCCTCTTTCATATGCTTGTACGTATGCAAAAGCTCCTGGAAAAGCAGGTAATAATGATGGATGAATATTTATTATTTTGTTAGGATATCTCCAGACAAAATTTGGAGTCAATATACGCATGTATCGGGCTAATACTACCAGATCAATATTGAAATCCTCAAAAAGTTCCAAGATCTCCTTCTCAGCTTGGAATTGGTCTTTGTGATCTACTACAACAAATGTAATGCCATATTTTTTTACTATTGCTTTTAGATTTTCAGAACTCGCAATTATTATTGGTATATTTGCCTTTAGTTCGTTCTTATCATATGATTCCAAAATCCGAAGTAGACAATGTTCCTCATTACTTACTAACACTGCTATATTTGGAAGCCTGTTTGGTTCCTGATAATGGACTTTGATCTCCATTTTTAAGTTTTTTGCAAGAATTTTTAAACCAGAATTGAGTTGGTCTTGAATCACTTTGTTAAAAGAAGCCTCTAACTGCATTCCAAAAAGACCTCTTACGACATTCTGATTTATCTTTTCTATATTTCCTTCATTTTTAAAGATAAAATTTGTTATTTCTGCGACTACACCTTTTCTGTCTTTTCCAATGACAGTAATTTCAATTAGTGTTTTATCCATATCTTTCTTTTTTTTACTGTCGTTTTCTCGTTTCATTTTTCGAATTGCCAGATAATTATAAGCTTGTTAATTTAGTTCTTTTCTTAAATATCCCAGAAGAAAAATAAGTTGAGTTCCTGATTAAAATGGTAAAATATACTAAAAAATTTTTTTTGTATCACACTATACTATCTTGAAAATTATTTGTATTATGCTCATAGGAGACTTTAAATCTACGTTCAATAATGTTGAAATTTGTTTATAACTCTAGATATCTACCATGGATCAATCAAAATATTAAAATCAAATCTAGATCGGAAAATTATCTTAATATTCGATTCATGATTTCCGTAAATAAAATATGAAAATAAATTTCCAAATTTATTTTATCATGTTTTCAATAATACGTGTGTATTCTCTTACTTTAGAATCCAACAAAGTTTCTGATGTCGATTCTGCATACATCCTCACTAGTGGCTCAGTTCCACTAGGGCGTACCATTACCCATGTTTCTTCATCAATCCATATTTTTGCCCCATCAAGGGTATCTATCTTCATAGGATTTCCATGTTTTATACATTCGGTGATTATTTTATCCGCTATTTCCTTGGATTTGCATTGAAATTTAGTTTTAAACTGGTAGATCTTTCTTAAAGAACCTATGAGCTCTGAGAATGTTCTAAACTCCTCGGTATTGGTTGTTTGATTATTTTTTAAATTGCTATCAAAATCATTATCAAAAGAGTTACTATTTGCAAGCATCTCTAAAATCAAAGCAGTTGTCATAGTACCATCTCTGACCTGATTTATTTTTCCGTACATAAAACCTCCATTTTCTTCTAATCCTATTATGGCATTTCTTTTCAACATTTCCCTTGAAACTTCTACACTCCCTACTTTGGTTTCTATTACTTTAGAATTAAGTTCCTGAGCTACAAGAGAAACATTCATGGTTGTATTTATAGGACAAATAATTTCTGCATTTTTATGTTTGGTATTTAAAAGATATTTTACTAATAAGGCGGCAGTTCTGTCCCCCGGATGAATTACACCTTTCTCATCACAAAAGATACTTCTATCTCCATCTCCATCATATGCGACCCCGAAATCAGCATTATTATCTTTGACCATTTTTGATAACGTATTGAGGTTTTCAACAGTAGGTTCTGGTCCTCTACCAGGGAAGTTTCCATCAATATCGCTATAAACTGTTATAACCTCGCAACCAAGATTTTTTAATAGGTAAGGCGCAACTAAAGATTGGACACCATTTCCAAGATCGAGCACAACTTTAAAAGCCCTAGATTTAATCTTATCAACATCAATTAAACTTTGGACTTTATCAATATATTCTCTGATGACCGAATCATCTTTGTAAGTCTTATTAGTTCCATCGATTTTGGCGAATTTTTTGGAATAGAAAATCTCTTCAACTATTAACTCATCTTCTCTTGATATTTCTACCCCTTCCTTAGAACAGGGCTTTATTCCATTATATTCTGGAGGATTGTGTGAAGCTGTAATCATTATTCCACCATTGCATTTCTTATTCTTTATGGCAAACTGAAGACATGGTGTTGGAACTTTTCCTGCATAAATCACATCTAATCCACCAGAATTCAAGGTCGACGTAACAACATTAGAAAGAATCTCATTAGATTTTCTGCCGTCACATCCGACTATGATTGGACCATATTTAAAATAAGTTGAAAGTGAATAAATAAGGTCAATTGTTAACTCAATGGTTAGATCCTTTCCAAAAATACCCCGAACTCCATTAGTTCCAAATAGTCTTTTTCTTGACTTGTCTTGTTTCATCTTAAATCAATACTCTATAAATTTAAGAATAGATAAATTTGGCTTTTTAAGTTTTACACACTACAGATATGCGGGGGTTGCCAAGCCTGGCCAACGGCGCAGGTCTATCTATCATGCATGTGATGGATAGTGCGAGGCTTAGAATGAATTGGTCAGCACAATAACAGCGCTATGATCGTATCCTAAAACCCTGTTCCTCAGGGATTCGTGGGTTCAAATCCCACCTCCCGCATCTTCTTATCACGTGAGTGTACAAGTTCTAAAATAGAATTGCGACAAATTTATTACAGAAAATTTTTTCTTTTTCTTTACCTTGTGATTTATTTTTTAATAACCTATGTCATCTTTTTCTGATTGTGTATTAATTAAATTACGTTATTCAGAACAATACAAATCTATTATAAATTAGTTAAATATAAAAAACAAATTTGCAAATCAGACTTGAAATAATTTATTTAATTTTTTATTTTGCTATTTTAACTTACTACTTTGAATATCCAAAATTATCTGCTTAAAGCTTTAGAAATTCCTCGGTAAGCTTATTTACATTGATTGTTATCCTTGTGTGCTTGGAAATGTTGATTACAATAATCACTTCCACAATCATAACAATGCCATCCGGATAATGTATAACATACACTGCATCTTTTAACTGGATTGTTGTGATCGTAATCTTTTCTACCTTTTTTCGTATTAGTTTTTTGAGTGTTAAAATTCGAGGTACTACGTTTCTTCATATTTATCCCTGTTTTATGTATTTAATAGTATCAAGTTTCAAATAATCCAATCCATATCTACTTTCACATTATAAAGCATTTCCTGAACTTTCTGATTGATATAAAATATAACTTTATATTTTCCTTCAAATTTTAAGTGATATTTATTATAATGATATATTTATTTTTATCTTGTAAACATTAATTATATAAGAAAATTTGAGGTTAAATAACATAATTAATTTTATCTCGTTATTGAAATTTTGTTCATTTTTTAAATTTCGCATAATTAATCTAATAAACCTCGAAAACAGATATTCGTGTAATTTAGCCATTGTAAACTAACGAAAAAAATAACAGATTTTATTGGAGAAAATTCTAGACGATAATCCAACACTATAGATATATTCAATTTTATTTTACCGTTATTGTGATATCGAATTCAATTGAAGTTATTTATTTCAAATAACATTTATTTAATTAAAAAATAAAGCAAATTACAATACTTAGAAAACACTAGATTTTTATAATTACAGAAGAATAAAATAATTTTCTATGTATCTTTCTAATAAAATTGCAATCATATCTATTTCCTAAATTTTACTATTATCATAATTTCGTTATTGATACTGCTTAGATAATTCAAAAAAATAAAACTTATAGTTAATTATCCGCAATTAGAATAAGAGAGAAAAAATATTAATAATTATGTGTTATATGATAAGATGAATTTTTGTTATTAATTTGAGTAACCTTATATGTCTATATATACATATATTATTAAACATATTTTTAAATAATTAGATAGTAAATTTATATCTTTGAAAGTTATAATAGGTTCTGTTAAGGTAAGGGATAATTGAGCATTATTCTTCCATGTTCTATTATAGTCTGTGCTCAATTTTAAGTGATCTATTGAATATAATCCAAAAAATTTATCTTAACAGAGCATTATATTATGATTTATCCCGATTAATCTGTATCTATTATCTCGATCTATTAATACTGAACTAAAATCTTTTTATAAACTTTGTAAATAGAAATATTAAAAAACTGAGTTAGTCATCATTTATGTATAAACTATTTATTCTAAAAACTTTATCTCCTGTTTTTAAAACAAAAAAAAAATAAAATCATACGAGCTCATTACCAGCAATCGCACAATAGCCAGCTAGGTTCGAGATCTCACAAACTAAGAACTTGTACACATAATATAGATAGAAAAAAGGAATAGAGAACAAATCTTGATTTTAAAAATGTCCAATTGATCGATAATATATGCAATAGATCAGTTTGTGTTTAAAATTACATTGGAAAAGCACTTTCATGAATAGGTACAATCATATTTAATTTTAGCACTAGTATTGAAATAGATAATATTAATGCTTATTAGTTTATTTCAGAAATCCAAATAATTAGAAAAAGAAAGGAGAGTGAAAATTAGAAATTCGTAAACTCATCGAAGTATTTGATATGATTATAAGAGTCATCTGTGTTTACATGGTAGAGGGCTAACTGTAGAATAAATAAGTCAGAACAGTTTTACTAAAGGATGATAATATACTATTTTTAAAGTTTTTTTATTGTATTTATTTGTCAATATTTAACTAAATAATAGAGGATGATTTATTTACTATTAAAAAAAATATTATAAAAACACCAATAACCCGTTATAAAACATTCAATAATACTCTTTATTCTATAACTCAAAAAGATGAGGTAACGTTTTAATAGGCTACATTTTGTTAAAAAATGGATGATCCCAATGGGTGATAGTAATTAATGAGCAAACCATATTATGTAAAATTTGAGGTTCCAAAGGATTTAGTTAGCGCCATTTATGAAGCAGTTAGAGTTGCAAAAGAAAGTGGTAAGGTTAGAAAGGGGACAAATGAAACAACCAAAGCTATCGAACGTGGAGTAAGTAAATTAGCAGTTATAGCAGAAGACGTCGAACCTCCTGAAGTTGTAGCCCATCTTCCTATTATATGTGAAGAACGAAATTCTCCTTATGTATTTGTACCAAGTAAACAACAACTAGGCGAATCATTAGGAATATCTGTAGGTTCAGCAGCGGCAACAATATTAGAAGCGGGCGATTCTCAACATATCGTCGACGAAATAATAAATACATTAAAGAAACAGAATACAAAACCAGATACTGACAAATAGAAATTTACAAGGAGAAAGATAATTAATGAGCAGCAAAAATGTGGAAGAAAAGGTCGTTCCAGCTGAAATAATTCAAATTGTTGGCAGAACAGGGATCGCTGGAGAAGTTATACAGGTAAGAGTAAAAGTATTGGAAGGTAAGGATAAGGGAAGGATACTTACACGAAATGTAAAGGGAGCAGTCCGTATGAATGACATACTTATGTTACGTGAAACCGAACGAGAGGCTCGAAAAATCAAATAATGATAATAACAATAAAGATAACAAACATGGAAAATAAAATATATTACCTATAATTTATAAACGGCTATGACGGTTTAGGTTTAATAAAAAATGAGTAAAACAGCGGCTTCTCTGCGCAATTGTTTCTTTTGTGGAAAACATATTAATTCTGGAACTGGAGTAATGCTAGCAAAGAACGACGGATCCATTCAATGGACATGTTCCAACAAATGTAAGAAAAACCTAAGACTACTAAAAAGAGATCCTAGAAAACTAAAATGGACCAAGAAATATGTCAAAGGCGGTCTTAAAGTTACAAAATAATATACTAGTAAACATTGATTTAATTAATAAAGTAAATCGACACATTGGAGAAATAAAATAACCTTTTATAAATCAGAATCAAGGCAGAAATAAAAAATAATAATAATGAAAATGAAGTGTTAAATGTAATGTCAGAACAAACCTTAATTGTTGTTAAACCAGATGCATTTGCCAGAAAATTAACTGGAAAAATATTATCAAGATTCGAAGAAAAAGGATTTGTAATAAAAGAGTTAAAATCCTATAATTTTTCAAAAGAAAAAGCAGAAGAGTTTTATTCCGCACATAAATCAAAACCATTTTTTCATGAACTTGTATCGTTTATAATTTCTTCAAAAGTAGTAGCATGTATTTTGGAAGGTGAGAATGCCATAAATACAGTAAGATTGATGATTGGTTCAACGAGGTCTTTTGATGCTCAACCTGGTACTATAAGAGGTGATTATGGCTTAGGAATTACGGAAAATATAATACATGCATCGGATTCTTATGAAAGCTTCATAAAAGAGTCCAATGTGATTTTTGATAGTCGTAAATCTAAGTGAATTTAAGACAACCAGTAGTAGTAGTGTTGGGTCATGTAGACTCGGGAAAAACCTCTCTTTTAGATAAAATTAGAGGAACTGCAGTTCAATCTAGGGAAGCTGGAGGCATTACCCAACATATAGGTGCAAGTTTCTTTCCCATTGAAACCATAAAGAAAATTACTGGTCCTTTATATGAAAAACTAGCAAAAGCTGACGAAAAGATTCCTGGGTTATTATTTATTGATACCCCCGGACATGAAGTATTTGCTAATCTTAGAAGCAGAGGAGGTTCAGCAGCAGATATCGCCATCGTAGTAGCAGATGTAAATAAAGGCTTTGAACCACAAACAATCGAAAGTATCGAGATTTTAAAGAAAAGAAAAGTTCCATTCGTGGTTGCTCTAAACAAAGTAGATATGATTTCTGGATGGAAAGATTCTCATACAAAGTTTTCCAAAAATATAAAAAAAAGGAATTTGGCTAGTCGTCATAGTCAAAAAGATAGCAAATTACAATTTATAACTGAAGAAATAAAACTACAGGATCAAAGTATTCTAACCCAATTAGACGAAAAAATCTATACTGTTGTCGGTTCTCTCTCGAGATTAGGCTATAATTCTGAAGCATTTTGGAGGGTGAAACAGTTTGATAAAGAACTCGGAATTGTGCCTATAAGTGCTGTTACTGGTGTTGGTATACCCGAACTCATGACAGTATTGGTCGGACTAACTCAGCAGTATTTAAAAAAGAGATTGGAAAGGAAAGATGAATACGTGAGAGGAATAGTTCTTGAAGTAAATGAGGAACCAGGTCTGGGTCCATCTGCAAATATTATTCTTCTAGATGGTACTTTAAAACAAGGCGATACCGTTATGGTTGCCAAAAGAGATGATATTGTAGTAACAAAATTAAAGGCTTTATTGCTTCCAAAACCTCTTGATGAAATGAGAGACCCTCGAGATAAGTTTCGGTCAGTTGATGAAGTATTATCAGCTGCTGGATTAAAAGTTGTCTCCCAAGATCTAGATGGCGTTCTAGCAGGGACTCCTATTTATGTTATAAACAAAAATAATGAAGAACAGGTTAAGTCATTAATAGAATCAGAAGTAAAGGGTACCTTCATAAGTAATACCGATTCCAATGGTGTAGTTTTAAAATGTGACACTCTTGGATCGCTTGAAGCAATAATTGAAATGCTAAAAAAAGCCAGTATTCCAATTCAGACTGCAGATATAGGAAATATTACTAGAAGAGATGTTCTTGCCTCATTCGCAGTTAAAGAAAAAGACAGATATCTAGGGGTTATTTTGGGCTTCAATGTGAAGGTACTGGACGATGCGGAGAAAGAGGCATCGGAACGAAAAGTAACTATCTTTAAAGAAAATATAATTTATAATCTGATCCGATCTTACACGGATTGGGTACAATACCAAAAAGAACATGCAGATTCAATAATCTTTAATGAAATCCCGCCAATCTGCAAATTTCAATTCTTAAAAGGTTTTGTGTTTAGGAGAAACGATCCTGCTGTGTTTGGAGCTGAAATACTCGTAGGAAAACTAAGACAAAAAATTAACGTGATCACTGTAGAAGGAGGAAAAGTAGGTACAATTCATCAAATCCAAGACAAGGGTAAAAATCTTGATGAAGCTACAAAGGGGATGCAAGTTGCAGTATCTATACGTGGACCCACCATAGGGAGACAGATAAACGAAGGCGATATCTTTCTTACTGACCTCTCAAGTAAGCAAGCAAAAACTTTAACCGATAGATTCGAACATCGTTTAAACGATGAAGAGAAAGAAGTATTTGAAAATATATTGCGGTTAAAAAGAACCAAAGATCCTGCTTTTGGTTATATCTAGGTATATTGAATAAATAGGCAATAAGGTAGATTTTATAATAACGTAAAAATGTTCCAAATCTAGATATTGTCTATTTTGTTATTGCTATTATGTAGATCTTGTTTTTTTGTCTTTTTTATTTGTATTTTTCCAACAAATTTTCTAATCCTTTTTCTCCAACAGCTCCAACAGCACGATCAGTTATTTTTCCATTAGTAAATATAATAAATGTTGGGATAGCATACACATCGTACTTTACAGCAATAGATTGATAGTCATCTACATTTATTCGTCCAAAATTTACCTTAGAAGAATATTTTTTTGCAAGTCTGTCAAAAACTGGTAACATAAATTTACATGGTCCGCACCATGTAGCCCAAAAATCAACTAGGATGGGTTTTTCACTTTTTATATATGAATCAAAATTCTTTTCGGATAACTCTAGAATTTGGTGAATTTCCGAATTGTTAATATCATTATCATACCTACTGTTATTATTTTCCCCTCTCTCCATATACCTTTTTTCTGAAAATGATATTTAAGATTTTTTGTTAAATATATAATAATACAAATATTCTGAAACTAAGATCTTAAATTGAAATAAGAAAAATATTGATGTGATAATTAGATATTGATTGCAAATTTATGACAGCTATGCTTTTAGAGTATTTTGAGTTTTTATTAAAACTAGGTCATTCTATTTATAATTACCTATGATATGTCTTCTAATATTCGATTTGTATATATGTACAGATCATATATACAAATATTTATCATAGTATGTTAATATGTTAAATGATATAATATTGGTGTATCATTTAAATATCTAGATATTATAATCATTATATGTAATATTTTCTTTATTGTCCTAGATAATATAGAGAATTGATTTTGCAATTACTCAATCCTAATCAAAATTGAGTGATATTGTAATGTTTATTGTTAATACAGTATTCATATTTCAGCTAAAATTTAATAATAAGATATATCATTATATCAAAAATTTATGGAAATGTATACAAAAATAATTTATAATTTTTTTCTCAAATTCAACAAGTTCAAAAGAGCTTGTAATAAAACTATCCTTGCTATCGTATTTTTTTATTTTTTTTTTTTTGAGTTGATTGATATATTTATTGAATCTTTTGTCTCTTAAAAAGAATATTAGGAACCAAAAGATCAAGATAGGTAAATCAAAATTTTATTCTGACTAAAATAGTTACGTCGCATTTTGCAACAGTTTTGACTATTTTAGTAATAAAATTGTTCCAATCAATATTTTTGAAAAATCTTATCTTTTAATTCTTAATAAAATAAACCATAAAAAGTTTTATAATTGATTTCTATTCTTTTATAACGTTAAGAAATTAGAAGTTTCTTACAATATCTTTATAAAGTTTTCTAGAATTCTATACTCTAGAATGCACGATAAAAGTAATACCACAATCATCGCTATCGCATTAGTAGCCGTATCATCCTTTTTAGCCGTGATAATGTCATTTTCAATTTTTCCTGCAAACGCACAGATCTCTACACCACTACAAGCAAACACGACAATGGCCCAAGCAAACACCACCATGGCCCAAGCAAACACCACCATGGCCACACCTAACAACACCATGGCCACACCGAACAACACCATGGCCACAGGCAACGCCAGCATGGAACAAGCAAACACGAGCGTGGAACAAGCAAATACAACCATGGCACAAGCAAATACAACCATGGCCACAGGCAACACCACCATGGCACAAGCCAATCAAACAGCAGAATATAAATACGAACCATTCTACTCGTTGAAAAACCAAGACTATCAAGATGTGTCTGATAATTTAACCCCAAATCTAACCAAATTTAGTATAGTTACTTGGTTTAAGACATCGGAGAACTACACTAATCCAGGTCACATGGTAAACAAAGGCGGAATGAATTCCGACGAAGAGGGAATGAACATGAATTATGGAGTATGGATTACAAATACCAATCAGGTAGAGGGTGGATTTGAAGACATATCAGGTGAAAATTTCTTTGTCAACTCAACAAGTAAATATAATGATGGCAAGTGGCATCATACTGCAGTTACATTTAATGGAACAGAAGTTGCACTTTATATCGATGGTAAACTAATAGATACGCAATTTACTAACGCTTCAAAACCTGATACTACAGGGACACAACCATTAAGAATAGGTGCTAATTCATTGGATGAAGATAAATTCTTTACAGGAGATATCGATGAAATAAGGATCTGGGATAGACCATTGAGTCAATCCGAAGTAGAGGATGCATATATAGACAACAACTTTAATTCAACAGGTCAGAAACTGTTCTTATCATATGGAGCATATACAAACAAGGATATATCAAATAAATAGTCAACATTCTTTTTTTTTTAAAATAGTTTAGACAAAATAAAAACAACCATCATTTTAGTTTTTTTATCACAGATCTTAAATGTAATAAAATAATTTTATCTTTTAAATAACATAATTTAATGTTTTATTTCATAGATCTTTTAATATTTAAAAAGTAAATACCGTACCTACACTTGGCTGTATAAATTTGTCTGGCATAAGATCTATTATTTTATTAGTCGCCTTCCAACCGGTACAATGACAAGGTATTATGTATTTCGGATCAGATTTTTGAAGCTCATCTAAGGTGGGATATAAAGCATTTTCATAAATCTTATTACTAGTTGGTAAATGAAACCCTCCTATAACTGCATAAAGTTCATTTATTCCTGTTAGTTCTTTAGAATATTTTATTGTATTTATAATTCCTGCATGACCACAACCTGTTAATATTACAAGGCCTTTATTTTTCACATTAATAATTATTGCTTGATCATCTTTGACCAAAGGATCGTGAATTAGTTTTTTTTCATCGCTAGCATCTTCAGCATATTGGAAGGGGTATCCTTTTTCAAAATTTGTTTTTCTAGGAATTTCCCCAGTAATTAAAATAGAATAGTCATCATTATTTGGGATAAACAAAGGTTTTTTATTTTTATGTATTTGTCCACCGACCATTCTTAATCTTTGTTCGTCTAAAAAAGGTAACTTTACTTTCCTTCCATCTGGACAAATTTCCCATCTTTTCAAAAAAGCATCTGGATGCGTAAATATGTCAACTTTCGATCGTAAACTAAGAGAAATCACCTTTTCTACTATATTATAAATACCGGTAAAATGATCAAAATGACCATGACTCAATATAATTCCATCAATAGTAGATAAATCTATTTCAAATATTTTTGAATTATGTATTACGCTGTTTTCACTTATTCCTGTATCGAAAAGAAATGTATTATCTTTATTTTCAAAAGTGTTAGATTCTCTATTTAAATTTTTGTTGATTCTACTAGAAGTTCTGGCAATACTTACCAATGCAGAAAAACCGTGTTCAGCGATAGGAGATGAAAATTTATTTAGTTTCTCATTAGTTAACATTTGTGGTCTAGTTGTATTAGAAGAAGTTGGCAAAAGATAATCTATTGAATTATCTACAAGGACAGTAACGACTGCTTTATCTACTTCTTTCAGATAATATAAAGAGGAAATTTTGATATTTAAAGTTTCAGTAATTTTCCTTGTAAAATTTATGCTTATTTGATATTAGTATTTTTAATATAAGAAATTAAAAATTTTTAAATACAAAATTTCTGTTAATTATACATAATTCTTATTCAATCTTTACAACAATTAAAGCTTATCTTCGCCATATTTGTTATCTAAATTATATCCAATCTCAAGCATCTCACTCATACGTTATCAATATTTTTACTTCTCAATAACTAAAATTTAGAATGTAAAATCGGAGATAGACAATGAAAACGATTTACACTAAATGAAAAAACATGATTAGATTTTACAGATATATATTTTAGGACTATTATACAAAGTTTATTCTTAATTATTTTATTAGTTAGAAATATGTTTTCTCAATTAGAAAAGTAATAACCAAATAGTGTGAAAGTAAATAGAGTGATTGACGAACCAAATGTAACAGAAGATTACATTGTAGCAAAGTTAATCATAACAGCTTAATACATTATAATCACTAGTTGCTTTTAATTCGTGAGTAGATTCTAAATATATCTAAATTTTTCTTTTTATCCCTTTTTATTTTAAAATATACAAAATAGAAATTTATTAGTCTTGAATTCTAAAATATTATTAATTGCAGCCAAAGAGTGATTCCCCGAAAACCGAGACAATTACATTTAGATTAAAATCTAATGTTATCAAAGATCTTAAAAATGAATCAAAGTTAGAAAATATTACTTTAAATTCCCTAGTACAAAAGATCCTATTAAATCATCTCCAATGGGAAAGGTATGAAAGAAAAGCAGGATTATTACCAATGACAAAGCCTTTTTTAATAGAAATGTTGAAACGCTTGGATGAAAACGATATTATACAAATCTCACAGAATATTGAAAAAGAACACTTCAGGGGAATAATGACATTTATCAATGATGTTCAATCTATAGAAAATTTTATAGAGGTTTTAAGATCATGGTTAACAGTCTCATGGATGCAACACACTATCGAAGTTAAAAATGATGGAACTTTTTCTTTTAGAATTCAACATGATTTAGGAATAAAATGGTCACTTTATATAAAAGGAGTAATTTCTGAACTATTTGAAGATTTATTCAAGAAAAAAATAAAAATTTCTATGAATGAAACGACTTTATCCATCGATATCCCTATGAAGTAAAAATACGATAAAATAATGATTTGCATATAAAAAACAACTAGATTTGATAAATATTTCAAATATAATTATCTTGAACAAATAATAAACAGTTTCAATTTTTTAATTAGAGTATAAATATCCAATTACTAAAAAGAATGTATTTAGTTATCATATAAAAATAAATTCCTCTCCTAATCAAAATCATAATCCAAAACATCGATATTTGTCTTTTGAACGAAGTAAAATCTCTTACATCAGATCCTTTAATATTAACACTTTCCATTCAAAGGTTATACAAAGTAGTACAATGTGGACTCAATTATAAAATAGTATCATATCTGTACAATTTCAACTTTGGAAATTGGATTCTTAACAGACGATTCAATCATATGGATAATTTTTGGTTTATTTGTTGGTATCGCCTTATCTATTGACCTGGGTTTAGTTAGAAGGTTACAATCTATAAAAAAACAAAATATTTCTAGTCAGACAGAACTTGAAGAGTTGGACCAAACTCATTACTCAATTGGACAAGAAGAAACTAAAAAAGCTTTGAAATGGACAATAGTATGGATCTCATTAGCAGGAATATTTTCAGGAATTATATTTTTTAACATGGGCTACGAAAAAATGCTAGAATTTGTTACTGCATATACTCTTGAAAAAAGTCTCAGTGTTGATAATATGTTTGTTTTTCTTTTAATTTTTTCGACCCTTTCTATCCCATATATCTATCAACATAAAATCTTATCTGTGGGTATTCTTAGTGCAATTGTATTCCGAATTTTACTAGTGTTGGTCGGTGTATCACTTTTAGACAGTTTTCATTGGATGATATATGTTTTTGGAGGATTACTTATAATAACTGCAATTAGATTATTACTTCAGAAAAAAGAAAAAAAAATAGAATTGGAAAAAAATCTAGCTGTTAGAATATTAAAAAAGTTCGTACCTCTTGACTTGAAACTTAAATCAAATAAGTTTTTAGTAAATAGTAACGGTATTTTGTATGCTACTCCAATGTTAGTAGCTCTTGTTATAATAGAAATGACGGATCTTTTATTTGCTTTAGACTCTATACCTGCTGTACTTGCAATATCATCAGATTACTTTATCGTGATTACCTCAAATATATTCGCTATTCTGGGATTGAGGAGTCTTTACTTACTTTTAGCAGGGGTAATGGACAAATTTTATTATCTTAAACCTGCATTAATTTCGTTACTATTGTTCATAGGTGTAAAAATGTTAATTTCTGAATTTTATAAAATTCCACTTACTTTATCCTTAATTATAATAACACTAATTCTGGGTTTAGCAATTATTGTTTCTCTAATAAAATCAAAAAAATCGAATAAGACACGGATGGAGGTTAAATAGAATGGTGGAACCATGGCATATTGGATTACAAATTGAATTCATTATAGGTATAATTCTCTCACTTGCTGCTGGTTTTATAATCGGAGCAGAGAGAGAATCAAGAGGAAAACCTGCTGGTATTAGTACAAATTCCCTTGTTATAGGAGGATCTATGATGTTTGCATATATATCCTCTGTAATAGATCCAAACTCAACTTCACGTATAGCAGCTCAGATAGTAAGTGGAATTGGATTTTTGGGAGCAGGGATGATTCTTAAGGGTGAAATCGATAAAAAAGTAACTAACCTTACTACTGCTGCTAGTATATGGTTTTCAGCAGCTATAGGTATGGCTATAGGATTTCAATTTTATGTAGTTGCTATTATCGCAGTAGCATTTGCGGTAGCTGTTCCTAGAATTCCACACATTGCAAAGATCAAAAACAATCTAGACCAAGATTAAAATTTCTTAATTTGATAAATTACGATTTAAATTCAATTAAATAGCGTTTTTTTAATCTATTTATTGATATGTTCTAGATCTTTCATTTCTTTTTCTAATAATTATCAAATGTATATAAAATTAAATATTTTTGATGAATATTTAGTTACTAAATCCTTATTATAAATAAATATATCTTATTTGACAACTTTACGTATTTTTCTTTTTATAACTATGTCTTCAACTATCATTGGTGAAAAATAAGAAGATTGTCATAATTACCACTTAGCATTACTATATGATTATTTTGTGCGACCATGTTATGTTGAGAGAATGTTTCATTTCAATTGAAAAAATATACAGAATATGAACAGAGAATTATATTTAACAATCAAAAACTTTCTTTGCTTTCCGTAACCAAAGACTATAAACAATTTTTAATTTGAAATTATTCATATTATATTTTTAATTTAAAGCAAATTTTTCCACATAAAAATTTTCGATTAAAATTATTTATTTCGATATAGTTTTATATTACATGATATTCTTTTATTATAAGGTAAAATATAATATACTTTTTGTTGTAGTGTAAAAATATGATATATACTATTATGAATTTATACATAATTACTAACTAATAAAAAATTATTATTTTTCTATTGATTAATATTAAGATATTAAATTACTAAGATAAATAAAGTATTGTTTATTCTTTTTTTCTTTTTTTAATAAAAAATTCAAAAAACTACTGTACCGCCAATATTATAGTTAGATCTTCAAAGATATGCTTTTTAAAATCCCTTAAAAATAAGTAACAAATCGAGATTTAACTCCGTTTATTCTTTTACTGACTTGTTCATAAATATAAGAAGAAGATTTTAATAAATTTTAATTTACCACAGGCAATATATGATCTAAATACTCAAAAAAGTTTGTTACACTACTTCTATCATAATCCGTCCTTTCAGTTTCGTAGCTGCTAGTAGATATTATTTCCTTTTCAGTGTTTTCATTTTTTGTAGTAATATTTTCACAATCATCTTCTGGTGTCATATCACCGTCAGTAAGATTAAAATCTGCTATAGTATCTTTTCCATCATTGCATATAAAAATATCTTTCCCTGGACCACCTAGAATTAAATCATTTCCTGGTCCACCTATTAGAATATCATTTCCACTGTCCCCGTAGATTCTGTCATTTCCTTGTCCACCCTCAACTCGGTCGTCTCCCGATTTTCCCTTCAGAAAATCTCTACCATTATCTCCATAAATAACATCACTCCCATCTCCACCACTTATATCATCACCTCCATTTTTGCCAAAGATGGTATCATTACCACCGAACCCTTTAATTGTGTCTGTTTGTTCAGTACCTATAAGCTTATCCTGATTATCGCTTCCTCCTATTTCTTCAGCAAAGGCAAGATTAGTAAAAGAAAATTTTTGATCTCCTGGGATATTATTATAACTTAAATAAAATCCTGATATAAAACAAATTCCAGCAGATAAAACAATAAGATATTCTCTTTTTTTTGCCACAAATCCCAAAAATGCTGAAGGACTAAAACAATCAACTAATGGTATTTTATTATTATTCATTATTGTAAGGTTATCTAGTAAAAAATGATTTAAGGAAGTATCGATATACCGTTCTCTAAAAAAAATACCTCAATATTATTTAGAATATTCTTTCTTAAAATATTATTTAGCGGTATTATGACATTCATTTTCAAATGTATTTAGTTTAAGTAGCAATTTTAGCTTTTTCTGCTTTTAGTGTAGTTTCCAAAAAGATCAAAATGTAGTTTATAGTATAATAAATTTTGGAATGGAACAATTAAATGAGATCTATTCAGGACAATCCAATTTTAATTCTCAAATTCATTAAACTCTATCAAATACTTGCTCTTATCAGATTGTTTACTTGTCAAATTAAATTTATTTATATTCTCTTTTGTTATGTATATTCTAATTTCAAATAATTTCTATAAAGAAATAAGAATTAGGTTTCTTAATTTTATATATATTTAATTAGAAGAATTTATAAATTGACTATATATTATAAAAAAGAAAAAATTCAAAAAAAGCAAATTATTTATAATTTATTCAATCTATTATAATAAGTAAAATTATTTGATAATTTAATTTACTTGATAATAGACATATAGAAATTTTAAACTCCATTAAAAGAATAGAAATAAATCTTCTATTTATAAAATTATATAGTATAATTATTGGTTTTACGAATCATTGACTTTATTTAAGTTCATACATGTTTAATCATAAATCTAGTAAAAATTTAAATATATATCCTATATTGTTATCAAACCTAATATCCATTTCATGGTAAGTAATAGATTTAACTTCTACTTTATAATCATGTTTTAAAATATTAGGAGGTTCTCCTATACCTATTGCTTCAATCATTAATGTTGTATCGCTTTCATTTGAAATTAGATCAAATAATGTATTTTCAAGTTCTATTGATGGTTTATTTATTTTATCTTTACTTAATGAAATAATTTTTTTTTTTATAACTTGATCTTCTTTTATATTCTGAATAAGATCAACATATTCAAAACTGTGTATAACTAATTTATCGACATATATTGCTAATAGTATTTTTTCGATCCAATCATATAAGAGACTTTTTAAATCAAATCCCGTCGCTATTATCCTAACCTTGTTTTTTGATTCAACTTTTGAGATATCAAACATTGCATCTATGGTAGCAATTGCTGAATTCTCAAAGCATTCCGCAATATTATTGCCGTATGCTTCTATTACCAAATCTGTCATATGCTCAAGATATCTATAGCGTTGTTCCATTCCTATTTTGACTTTTTATTACCTGTACTTAACTATTTTATTAAAACCACTCATCTTGGTTTACATTTTTATCTATGATACGATTATAAATATTGTTATTTACTTTTGTCTTTTATATCAATTTCGATTTTTTCATTAACAAACGATTTTGAAATACCAGTCTATCTAATATTCTATTAAAGCGGAAAATCTAAATTCCAAATTTTCATCAGATATTTTAATTTGAAAATAGATTTGCCTAGGGGTATGCGAGATTTAACCAATAATGATACTTTTTATATGAGATATATACAGAAGACATTTTTTGAACTTGTTAAAGCATACAATTTCCAGGTGGTAGATCCATCTCCTCTTGAACTCTTATCTACATTAGAAGCAAAAAGTGGACCATCTATAATAAATGAAATATATGGATTTATGGACAAAGGTGGCCGTAATATAGCTCTACGTTATGATTTGACCGTTGGGATGACTAGATTCGCTACATCAAGAAGAGATATGCGTATACCAGTAAAGTTGGCGACTTTTGGTGGAGTTTGGAGATATGATGAACCTCAAGCAGGTCGTTATAGATATTTCCATCAATGGGACATTGAGATATACGATAATTTCAGTCTAGACTCTGATGCAGAAACGATAGAATTTGTTTCAAATTTTTTCCTTAAACTTGGTTTTGGTGATAGCATTATAATAGAAATAAGCGATAGAAGAATAATCGAGGAGTACATCAAGGCAAATTTCAAAATTCAAGATGAAAATATGTTAACTGAAATCTTCAGAGCCATAGATAAGGTACCTAAAAAAGGTATACAAAATGTTTGTGATGAATACAAAGGAAGCTTTGATCAAAATATATTGAGGGACTTATTGGAATTCTCAAAAATTAAAGGTGATATAGATAGTATAAAGTCGAATCCAAAGATAAGTAATCTCGAAAGTATAAAATATCTAGAAAAATTATTTTTATCTCTAAGATATAGGAATGTAAACAATATACGGATTAATTTAGGGATAGTAAGAGGTTTGGATTATTATTCGGGGATGGTTTTTGAAGTTTTTGACAATGAATCTAATGTAGGTTCACTTGTAGGCGGTGGTCGTTATGACAAACTCCCTATAGTTTTTGGACGTTCAGATATAGGAGCTGCTGGAGCAGCGGGTGGTGTTGAAAGAATTATTTTAGCATTACAATCCCACAAAAATATCGTTCCATCAGAGGAAAATAATTTAATTTACATTGCAAATTCTGGAAATGATGTCCGAAAACATGTATTAAAGCTCGGTAATTTTTTAAGAAAAAAAAAATATTGTATCGAATATGATTTTTCAAATAAGGCACTAAAAAAACAACTAAGTGAAGCATCAGCTAAATCTGCAAAGCTGGTGTTAATTATTGGACCAGAAGAAATAGCCATAGGAAAGGTTAGGATAAGGAATATGGAAACGGGTTCAGAGTTCTTGGAGGATTTAAATGGAATAGAGAATAGAATATCTTCTATTTTAGTCCAATCTCAACATTTCTAGACTCTTCATTTTTATAATACCGCTTAACTTTTTTTCATAGACATTTCTAACTACTAGATCTGGTGGATCATAACTAATGAATAAATCACCTACCTCCAGTTCATTAGTATTGTAGTTTATTTGAATATCATTCTCATTGATGCCATTTTCAACTAGTATTTTTTTAGCTTTTTGTATTATCTCTTGATCAGATGTGTTAGGAGCAAGGAAAACTTTTTTGTAATTATTTATAACCATTTATACAACGGAATAACTAGTAAACTGGTAATTAAATGTGTAAGGAAAATAGAATTATTCATGCCTAAGACCATTCTAATTTAGATTTAATATTACGATACCATCCGAAATCTCATCTGCATGTCACTTTAAATTTTTAATTGAATAAATTCATCTTATAATTCTATCTTTGGATTATTTTTACAAAAAATTATAATCAAGTTTTAAAATCCTTACCTATCAAACATAAAGTATATTTGTATTACATATCTAACTCGTCTACGGGATAATAATTACTGTGACAGATACAATTCACCATGATCTTATCATTATAGGCTCAGGTCTTGCCGGATTGAGGGCAGCAATCGCTGCTGCATTTATTGAACCAAAAAAAATCAGCATCGGTGTTTTTTCAAAAGTTCAGGTAATGCGATCACATTCAGTTTCAGCCGAAGGAGGGACTGCAGCAGTAATTTTTGAAGATGAAGGAGATAACCAAGAATCACACATTTACGACACCATAAAAGGAAGCGATTTCCTTGCGGATCAGGATGTAGCAGAAAGATTGGCTAAAAATATACCACATGAAATATATCAATTAGACCATTGGGGTATGCCTTGGTCAAGACGGGAAGATGGAAGGATCGGCCAAAGAAAATTCGGTGGTTATTCCTTTCCAAGAGCAACCTATGCCCAGGACAAAGTGGGGTTTTACGAAATGCAAACTCTATACGATACCTGTCTTAAATTCGATAATATCAATTTTTATAACGAATGGTTCTGCACCAGTATTTTAAAGGAAAATAATTCTTTTAGAGGAGTAACAGCCATTGAGTTAAAGAGTGGAGATTTTTTAAAAGTAAAAGCTCCTTCTGGAATTATATGTACTGGGGGAGCTGGTAGAATTTACAGTTTCTCTACCTATGCATACTCTTCTACTCCTGATGGGATAGATATGGCATTTAGAGCAGGTCTAGCAATGAAAGATATGGAATTTGTTCAATTTCATCCTACGGGAATATTGCCATCTGGTATACTCATAACCGAGGGTGCTAGAGGAGAAGGAGGTTATTTAATAAATAATAAAAACGAACGATTTATGAAAAAATATGCTCCTGAAAAGGTGGAATTGGCTCCTAGAGACGTAGTATCTAGATCTATGATAATGGAAATACAGGAAGGTAGGGGATTTAAACATGAATCCGGTTATGATTGTTTAAAATTAGATTTGACCCATCTTGGAGATGAGAAGATAAAGGAAAAACTTGCTGGAATAAGAGAGATTGGAATTAAATTTTCAGGAGTCGATGTTATTGACGAACCCATAGAGATTAGACCCGTTTGTCATTATATGATGGGAGGAATCCATACAAACTTGGATGGGCAAACAGAACTAACAGGACTTTGGGCAGCAGGTGAGGCAGCTTGTAACAGCCTTCACGGTGCTAATAGGTTAGGAGCAAACTCTACTTCAGAGTGTATAGTATGGGGTAGGATAACTGGGGAACTTGCCGCAAAATATGCGATGGAATTTAAGAATAAAAATAAAACACTAGATTTTGCACTAGACCAGGTTAAAACTGAAGAAAAAAGAATCTATGATGGAATATTTCGAGGGAAAGGGGATGTTAATCCATATGAAGTAAGAAAGGAAATGACAGATACTATGGATGAAAAGGCCTATGTCTTTCGAACAGAACAACCTCTTCTAGAAGGTCTAAAAAAAGTTAGGATGTTAAAGGGGCAGGCATGGAAACATCTAAATGACAAGTCAAAGGAATATAATACCAATTTTGTAAATGTCATGGAAGTTGATGCCATGTTAAGAACCGCTGAGGTTGTATTATTAGGAGCTATAAATAGAAGAGAATCAAGAGGTGCGCATTCTAGAATAGACTATCCTAATAGAGATGATGTCAATTTTTTAAAACATACTCTTGCTTATTTTAACCATGAGGGAGAACCTAAAATGACTTGGCATCCAGTGGTGTTTACTAGATACGCCCCAGTGGAGAGGAAGTACTAAATGACAAAACCTGACAGTGTTGACTTGACAAAAACCAATTCAAAACCTGATGATCTTAATACTACTACCAATATTAGATCTAATAGAGAAGGATTAAAAGGATGGCTCAATCCTTCCAGGTACGGATGGGAAAGAGTTTCATATTGGCTACAGCGTCTAACTGGTGTATTCCTCCTGATATATTTTATAGGACATGTTTATGAAACGAGCTCTCTTGTTGATGGACCAGATGCTTGGGCCACTATGTTGGAAATGACACAGACAATTTGGGGACATCTCTTTTTAATATTGGTTATTGGTGCGAGTACTTTTCATACAGTAAACGGTATAAGATTGATTTTCACCGAATCTGGAAAAGGTTTGGGAAAGCCAGGAAGACCTGATTATCCATATGAACCAACATCAATTAATACCAGACAACAATCCGGAATATGGATAGCTCTTGTATTATGCGCAGTCGCGATGTTATATGGGGCAAGTGTTTTGTTTGGAGGTGAATGAGATTTAATGAAAAATGGTTTAAAAAACTACAACAAGGGAAAATCTCTTTTGAGGGAAAGCCAGATAATGAAGATACACTATATTACCGGAGTTTGTGCTCTTGTAGTGGTGGCCATACACATAATGATGCGCTTAATAATGCCTTATAACATGTCATTAGAATACGAAAATGTGATATTAAATTACAAGAATATTTTTTATGCAATTTTGCTTGAATCTATTCTTGTTCTGATCGCGATACATGGTTTTAATGGTCTAAGAATTATATTATTGGAATTAAGACAAAATGTAATATGGGAAAGAGCAGTAAATATTTTTGTAATTATTGCGATGATTGGAATAGTTGTCTATGGGACAAGGACAATAATAGTTGCAAACGGTCTATCTTTACTTTAAATGAATAAATAATATGTGATTTAGAAATGAACCAAACTAATAATGTTGAAAATCTTACTGATGAAAAAAATTTAAATGAAAAGAAACAAACTGGTTCCAAATTTAAGAAGAATAAGGATGGAGTCGATAAAAATATAGTCGGCAGTATTAATCTGAAGGTCTTCAGAATTAATGCTCGTAAGGATGGTCAAATAGATTCAGCGCATTATGATAATTTTAAAGTTCCAGTTAAAAAATGGACTACTGTCCTAGATGCATTACTATATGCTAAGAGTTATCAGGATAGTAGTATTGGAATTAGATATTCTTGTAGAATGGCTTCATGTGGCTCTTGTGGCATGAAAATAAATGGCAAGCCACGTTTAGCCTGTTATACGAAGATAGATGAGTTAGAAGGAGATACCATTACTTGCGAACCACTTTCCAACTTTCCATATATACGTGATTTAGTTACGGACTTTTCGCAATTCTTTGAACATCACAGAAATATCATGCCATATATTCAAAATGAACATGCTGACATGGAAGATAAAAGTGAACTAACTGAATTTTCACAAACTCCTGAGGAGTTAGACAAATTTTTGCAATTCTCATACTGTATAAAATGTGGTTTGTGTTATTCTGCGTGCCCAACCGTAGCAACTGATACAAAATTTCCTGGTCCACAAGCACTGGCTCAAGCTTATAGATATTATTCAGACTCTAGAGACTCTGACAATTCTAAGAGATTTAATATTATAGACGATAGACACGGTATTTGGAGATGTCATTTTGCTGGTTCATGTAGTCATGTCTGTCCTAAAGGTGTAGACCCAGCTTTAGGTATTCAACTACTTAGAAATCATCTACTAAGATTTTCAAAAAATGAAAAGAAGGTATCATCTTTACACGATAGATCGAATAAAGACAAAATGCAAAAAAAACAATAGCTTCCAAATTTAACTGATTTCTTTTCTTTAAATTTATTTTAAGACGTTAAATATTGATATTATTCGATAATTGACAGGATTTTTCTTTAGTATACTTTTGCTACAAAATTTAAAATTGACTTTTAGTTCGTAGATTATCAGTTTGTAAAAAAAAGAGAGATAATAAAGTTTTTTTTGGTTTTCTAAGCTGTGTTGTATAATTTACTACTGTTAATATATTTAGATCAAGAATTCTAGTCAAATTATGTGAACTGGAGAATTATAAACAATCTCTAGTTAAAGGTGGGGAAATTATTTATGCTTGCATATGATATTATAGATGATTGGAATAATATTCAATAAACGATAATAACTCTGATATATCAAGTAAAATAATTATTTAGTAAAACATATTCGGTTACTGTTATTTTTATCTACTTAAAGATAGTTAGAATCGTGATAAAAAATTCTACGATTTTTATATCCAAATCATGGTAAATAATCCTCTAGACTTTGCTCGGTTTTTCCCTTCGCTTCCATCTCAATCTATATTTACAACATGGACATCGGTTGTCATTTAACAATATGTAGATATTACATTCACTACATCTTTTGAAACCTTTTTGATATAAAGATTCATTTCCTCCTTTAATGATATTTGGAATTCTATCGCAAAACCCCTTACAAGATAAGACCATAACATTATTATTCTGAGGCTGAATTGTTTTAAGTTCAGTGAATCAAATGCAATTAATTGCAATCTTATTTTTAAAGAAATTTTTGTTTATTTTCCAAGAAAAATAATCAATATCTATTTATGTCATTTTCTATAGCCTAAATTCTTCCTGAACTCTATTATTAATGATATCAAAAATTTCATTTATTTTTTTCACACAAAAAGTCATATCAAATTCACATTCAAGATAGTCAATATACTGGTATATCAGTTAAACAATCAAGGTAAAATAGGTCAAATATGACTTTTATCCGTTTCTTCTTATCCCTTAATTTTCGTCTATTATTTGTGTTATTTATCAAGAAAAAGAAATTAGTTTATGGGAAATTTTCCTGTGATGACAATGTAAAAATTGAATTTTTCAAAAAACAAGTCAAGAAGAAAACTATATACCTCAAGTAATTAATAGTTCATAATATCTGCCTATATATTCATATGATTTTATTCTATCATTATCCCTGATGATTTTTATTTCCTTTATCTGAAATTCTTTTTTCTAATTATCTATCTATTTTACTCTTTGTATGTTATGAAATAATTGATTGACCAATTTCATCTTATTCTTCGCGTCTACTTGCTAAATTTAGGGCAGATCCAAAGAAAGTGAATTGATCACGTGAATCTGTAGCAATCCTGCCAACTAATGTCTCTCAAGTAATCATTCCATAGTTTAGATATATATATTATTTACAACATCTAGATTGAACTAATTCTTCCTTATTCCAATTCATTCGTTTGTTATTCTTTCAAATGATTTGCATAGCTCGATAGCTGCCAGACTATCTTCTATAGAACTTTAACCTGTATTATTATAATTGTCATTATTCTTACATCCATAAATAGCCATATTCAGTCTATCATAAATTTATCTATAATTCCCTTATGACTATGATAAATCTGGGTTGCTTAATTAAATAATTTTTTTTAATTAATATTAAATATCATTAGTATATTTTTATTTTATTATTTTTCTTTTCTATTCTTAAGTTCATTTATTATTTTATTGACATGTCGTTTTAAATCTTGTTCTGAAAGACTAGAACTAAATCTGGTTTCTTCATTTTTTATATCATTTATTTTTTGGATAAAATATTGTTCATGGGAAACTTCAAACACTTGTATATTTCTGAATCCTCTAGGAATGAATATAATGTTATTAGACATCTGGATATTTTATTACTACTAATAGGAATTAATGGATAAACTATATTATTAGTTATAATATATATAATAAAATATTAAGATCAGTTGATTGTTTATTATTATAAAAAAATCTAGTTTTATTTTATCTTCTAAAATAAGGCTATAACAATGAATACATATGATTGCAATGTAAACAAAATGCATAATTAATTCTTTATATCGTATTAGTATTACCCAAACATTCGGTTAAGAGTGGCAAAAAATCTAAATCCGAATTGCTCCAACTTCAATCAATGCCATTATGAGCCATATATATGGCTCATAGTTCTTCTACTATTTGAAAAAACTGAATTAATAATCTATTTTAAATTTGAGTATAAAACTGAAAATTTGAGAGGAACCAAACTAACAAATAAAATATTTGTATCAATTATAATTTTGATATACTCGTAAGAAGTTCATCTGTTCCAATAAATGTACAAAAGATATTATTCTCTTAGCAGGAGCTAATAATTAAATCTCCTTTAACTCGTTCATACTATGAAAATAAGTTTATAGAACTTTATATTAGTCAATGGGTGACATGGATCTGTTCAGATAAGCAGTAAAAGCTAGATCTAAGAATATTCTAAATATGATATGAATAAAATCAAATTTGAAAGGAATAAAACCTCTTCCTCTATTGTACTCTATTCTCTTTACCTGTACTTTCTTGGTTTAAGTTTACGAAATGTATCTAAAGCATTGATTATATTTAGAGACGAGAAAAGAAGTCATGTGTCTGTTTGGAATTGGATACAAAGGTTTGGTTCCTCTCAGATTTACAAAAGAAAAAGAGTAACTGCTTTCATAATAGACGAAACCATCATTCAGATAGGACAAAAACATTTCTGGTTATGGGTTTGTATTGAACCTGTTTTCAGTTCTATGCTTGGAATCTATATCTCAGAAGAGAGAAACATGCTGGTAGCTGAAAAATTCATCAGATCTCTTGTATCCAGATACGGTAAACATACCATTTATACAGATGGTGGTACCTGGTATGATGAAGCATGTAATATAATTGGATTAAAGCACTATCTGCATTCTTCAATAGAAAAAAGTTTGATGGAAAAAGTAAATCAGTTTTTGAAAGACATGATAGAAAGTTTTGATGATTACTATCCTTGTATCAAACAAAAATGTAATCTATTTCATGTATATAACTGGATACAATTCTTTGTTTCTATGTATAATGATACTATAGTGAATAATAATCATGATTTTTTATTAAAGGAGGTGAATATTATCTTAAATTAACACAGCCGGTGACATTAATAAAAAATAATAAAGTCTATAATAAAATATTTTTTATATGCCTACTTTTTATTTGTTGGATTAGTTAATTTTGGAAAAATTTCTCTTTTAAGAATATTTCTCTCTATAGACAATCTACCAGGTCCAGTGATCATCAAACTTATCATTATGGCAAGATACAATAAATCTAACTCATATCCGCCAATAAATCCTTTTGATAGTTTTACCTGTAAAATAGCACCTATCATATCTATTGCTAATAATCCTGCTGCAATTCTTGTTAAAAAACCTAGCAAAATAGCCAAACCACCTATCAATTCTAAAAGTCCTATAACTATTGCCATTTCTGGTGGTAATCCCATGTTGATAAATGAGTTCTGAGTACCTGGAATATCCAGAAGTTTAGGAAGCCCATGGAGAACAAATCCAATTCCTGCTATTATCCTCAAGGGGATAGGCGAAAACTGAAATATTTTTACCTGTTCATTCAACGCTTTTTTTAATGTTTTTAATGATATATATTGATTGTATTCGAAAATCTGGCAATCTTTTTCATTCACTGTTTCCTTCTTCAGTAATTTGGAAATATCTACAGTAATATTTTTTATTCAAACAAAATATTTCAATAAATTCTAAAAAAGGTAAGGTACCGAGAATTCTGATTAAAATGAAAAATGGAAATAGATATAAAAAAATTGATGGATCTAAAATTTATGAAGTTAAAAATTAAAAAAGATCGTCAACTTTCTAATGATAACAATTTAATTAAAATCGATTTTTCTTTAAAACGTGAAGTATTTTTCGTTGTTATATCTGCTATAATTGGTGGATTAACAATGGTTTTACCTAGAACAATTTTGGAATTATTTAGTGGAGAACCATACTATATGTCCTGGATAATATACGGGCATGTCATTGGTGTATATTCTTCACATGCAGCTTTAGCAGGCTTTGTTATTCATATAATTACAGCTATCTCTATAGGTATTATAACGGGTATTTTTTTGTATAGAACCAATATTTTAAACATTAGTAAACCAGTTAATGGACTTTTATATGGAATTTTTGCTGGTAGTATTATTTTTATTGTGTGGGCTATTCCTATCAATCAATTTGTTCTAATGCCCGAAAGTGCACGTACTACTGCTGAACTATATCCGACATTATCTGAAAATGAAATACTTGAAGAGATGGAATACAATAAACCAGATATTTTGATAAATTCCTTGATAATTAATCTAATATTTGGGATTACAGTCGGTATTGTTTCCTCCTTTTTATCTATTAAATTTGGTTCTAGATACAAATGCACTATATGTAATGTATCATTTTCAAGAATAGATATTATAAAAAAACATTTGAAATTAGTCCATGGTAGGGAGCCTATAGAACAGAGAAAAATAATTATTTTGGGAGGAGGTTTTGGAGGAATACAAGTTCTCAAACAACTTCAAAAAGCTTTTCAAAATGATATCAGAGTAGATATTACTCTACTGAGTCAAGACAATTTCTTTCTTTTCACACCTATGTTGCATGAAGTATCATCTGGAATGATAGAGACAAGACATGTTGCTGCACCATTAAGAGCATTCTGTAAAAGAGCCAGATTTATAGAATCACGCATTGAATCAATAGATCTAGACAATAAAAGAATTGAATTTACAAATTCCCTTTTAGATTCTGGATTACTTGGCATTGAATCAAACTTGAATTTATCACAAAAGTACTCTTCCTCTTCTCCACCATCATCTGAAATCCATCAATATTCAGATTCAATAAAACCGTCTTTTGATACTTCAAGAATCGATGAAAATTATTTTTCACAATCTTTAAAATATGATTACCTTGTTTTAGCTTTAGGAAGTAATACAAATTTCTATGGAAACAAAAATATCGAAAAGGCATCTTTTACAATGAAAACCCTTTATGATGCATTTTCCATCAGAAGTCATATCATCAGTACTTTGGAACAATCTGATATCCTCCTCATTGAAGAAAAACAAGTATCAATTACAACAACAGCAAGAGATGAAGAACAAGGAGAAAAGGATAACGCAATTTTTAGTTTGACGGATGATCATTATCCTGATCCAATCCACCTAAGACATTTGAAAAAAAGTCTTACAACATATGTAGTAGTAGGTGGTGGATTTGCAGGTGTAGAAACAGTTGGGGAATTAAATGACTTTATAAAAGAATCTATACTGGATTATTATCAAAACATCGATTTAACTGATGTTAAAGTCATTCTTGTAAACTCTGGATCAAGAATTTTACCAGAACTGCCTGAACAACTTGCTGATTTCGCTTTAGAGGAGCTAAAAAAGAAAGATGTTGAGGTTCTTTTAAATAACAGAGTGCTAGACGTACAACCAATAGGACTGAATAACATTAGTAAAAAAGATATGTTAACAATAAATGGTCCTAAAAGAATTTTGTTAAAAGACGGAAAAGAGATAATAGCTAATACTATTGTTTGGACTGCAGGAGTAGTACCAGAAAGATCTGTTGTCACCATTCCTTGTGAACATGATCAAAGAACTGGTAAAGTAATTACAGACAAATATTTGCAGATAAAAGGATTTACAGATGTTTATGCTATTGGAGACTGTGCATTGATAACAGATCCACAAACCGGCAATCCCTATCCTCCAACTGCACAACACGCAATACGACAAGGAAAAGTTGCAGCAGAAAATATCATTTTAGGTATAAAAAATGATTTTGAATCTAGAAAAAATTCCAAAAAGCAAAAAGAAGAAAAAGAAGAAAAAGAAGACAATCAAGTTAATGATAAACAAAAAAAGAAAATAGAATATTCATATCAGACTAGAGGCATAATGGCAACAATAGGAAAAAGAAATGGAGTAGCAATGATATTTGGTCATTCTATAAAAGGAGTTTTTGCATGGGGAATTTGGAGATTTTTCTATTTGTCTAATCTACCAAGCTTAGAAAACAAGTTACGAGTTCTTATTGATTGGGGAGTAGATATGATATTTGGAAAGAATATAACTAGATTAAAATCGCCAATAGAAATGAAAGATATAATATCTAAAGAAGCAGACAATAAATAATAGCAGATATAAAAAAGTTAGCAACTTTTCAATCTGTTTATATTATTAATAACAGTCAAAAATCAAAAGTAGCATACATATCGATAAATTTATCCACACTTCGAAAAGGCAGGAATTCCAGACCATGAAGCAATGTGATATTAAATCAAAATTAAAATTTCTAAAAAAGTAGAGTGGATAGTCTAGTAAATACAGAAAAAAGAATATTTATCACTTTAAATATAACATAGGTCATAATCCCTATGAAAATAAAATCTTAGAAAATAGAATACTCATTGATTAGAATCGTTGTAGTTTTTACTATTTTCATTTCTCTTAACTTGGATACATATACCAAATCACACGGGAAAGTCTATGCCATGTCCGACAATACTGCAATTGAATTTGAATGGTCACCTTCTACAACTAATCATTTTGCTAATCTCACTATAATAAATCCACTTTATGTCGAACATTTACTCAGGAAATTGATAACAAATCTAATGTGGAATGTAATCAAAATACAACTACCGGATCTTTTTCTGGAATAGGTATACTTGGAGGTAATATTGACGTCAATGTTAACGGAACAGTCAAAGTGGTACCTATCGAAAATTTGTCCGTCTATATTTCTGGTAGGCCAGAATTCATTTCAACTAATGGGGATATTGCGACTTCTACCTTTCAAGCAATAGGTGATTATAAAAAAGACTGGTTGTTTAACAGTGCTGGTTCTGTGTTTTTAATTCTACTACGACAGGTGAATTATCCTTTCTGAAAAATATGATTTGGTTATTCAAAGATGTTGTAAAAAAAGACGGAACAGGTCTTTTTTTAATGTGGCGATGGAATTAAATAAAAATATTAAATTTACTAACAAAAACTAGTAGTTGAAAACCTATTTTATTGTAAAATAATTAAAAAATGTAAAAAGATACTTAATTCTAATCAAAATTTTACTAATCCTAAAATACAGGGAAAAATACATCCCAGCCAGACGGGTCAGTAGTTTTCTACAGCTAATTTCATTCATATAATTACCAATAACTTAGCCAATTCATCAAATCTATAGATAAGATAAGATCATTAACATTTGTTAAATGATTTATGTACCCTATCTGAATCGATTATATTTGTCTAATGAATTTGTTTGGTGAACGAGTCTAACTACCATTTTGAATGAACAAAGCATTTAATATCATTTTTGGATAATATTTTTCTGGATTTATTCAAATCCGTAGAACAAACAAGTTTCGGAAATAGAACATATTATTTATACTATAATAGACCTTTTGTTTATACTACTTGAATTATCTTTTGTATAAATATTCAATCCGGATTTTTCATTTAGGTTTTATCAGGATATTTGCTTTCGTTAACTTGTTTATTAATTGCCTCTGCCATAAAATGATTGCTGACGTTAATTTTCACCTCTTGAATATTTCCTATCTTATAAATATTATCTCTTACGTCTTGTGCTATTTTGAACCCAAATACTGCAGGACAAAAAGGACTTGTTAAATGCAAATCGACATCTACTTTATTTTTGTTTATATCTACCTTGTCAATCAATTCTAATTCCATAATAGAAACCCCTATTTCAGGATCAACTATTTTAGATAATTCATCAAAAATTAATCTTCTAGTATTCTGTAAGTCCTCAGACATCCTTTAATTTTTATCCTAATCCATATTTAATTATTGGTAGTCATAATCTTAAATTATTAAAAATACATGTGTCGTTTGGTTATGTTCATTGCGATATTTCAATGGTTACGTTATTTAGCGATAAATATATTATATCCTTTTTCTGTTTAATACTGATAAATATATTTGTACAGATCTAGACAGAAAGAAAATCTAGATAAAAAAGTACTTGATTTTCTTTCTTCATTAGAAGATGACCTTAACTTATTTTATTATGATATTATTGGAACTCAAGCTCATTGTTTAATGTTAAGAAAAATAGGAATTTTAAATCAAGAAGATCTTTCAAAAATACTAGCATCGCTGAACAAATTAAAGCGTGGCTTTAATGACAGGAATAAAGCTTTAGAGTTTTTATCAAACTTTAACTCCAGTGCTGAAGATATACATGAACAGGTTGAATCTTTGGTTATACAGGATTTAGGAATAGAAATAGGGGGAAAGATTCACACTGGACGTTCTAGAAATGATCAAGTGGTATTAGATATTCTACTGAGAGTTAGGGACGATATACTTATAATATCAGAAGACATCATCGACTTGATTATTTCTTTAATTAAAAGATCTAAAGAATTCCAAACAACTATAGTTGCTTTATATACACATTTACAACAGGCACAAATTGGAACATTCTCTCACTATCTATTATCTTATTCATACAATCTTTTACGTGATAATGAAAGAATCAATTCAGTATTTAATAGGATAAATAAATCCCCTCTTGGGGCTTGTGCTATTGGAGGTACGGGTATACCAATAGATAGAGAGTTTACAGCTTCTCTGTTGGGATTTGAAGGACTTATTGTAAACTCCATAGATGCTACAACCTGCCGAGATGTAATAATAGAATTTCTATCCATACTGGCACTTCTTATGACTTCTCTAAATCGTATTTCGGAAGATTTTATTTTATGGTCTACATCTGAGTTTAATTATATAGAACTAGATGATAAGTACAGTTCTACTTCAAGTGTGATGCCCCAAAAGAAAAATCCTGATCCTCTAGAAATTCTTCGTTCCCATTCTTCCTTAGTGATTGGAAATCTTTTTACTGCTATGAATATAGTAAAAAATCTTCCTAGCGGTTATAGCAGAGACTTGCAAGATCTGAAATCTCTGATATGGAAATCAACTGAAATTGTAAAAAATTCCTTGGTTATTATCACCGGAATTATAGACACATTTAAAGTAAATGAAGATATAGCTCGAAATCAAGTAAATCTTGGATATGGAAATGCATTAGATATCGCAGAGGAGATGGTCATAAAATATAAAATTCCATTTCGCAAAACTCATCAATTGATAGGGAATTTGGTAGAATACGCAATAAAACATCATAAAAATTTGCCATTAAATAAATTACCAAAAGAGGAAATTTATAAAGTTATTAACTCCCTAGATTTAGTATCAAATCCTGCAGATTTAGTAGAGATTATTAAGAATTCTAATCTCGAAAAGTCTGTATACCTTAGAAGATCGGAAGGTTCTCCAAATCCAGAAGAACAAAAAAAAATGGTAGTCTTTCTAGAAAACACTATAGAGGAAATGAACAAGATTCTATCACAAAGAAAGAGTAAATTAGATCGAACATTCAAAGATCTTGAAGAGCTTATTATCCATAATTGTAAAGAATCTGAAAAATAATATGTGAATTATGATGAAAGTACCATATCTTACTTTTTGAAAAATATATATTTTTAACTGAGTTTTAAAGCATAAATTATTTGTTTCTAATTTAAGTACATCATAATAGAATTATCATATAATAGCCCGGCCCAGATTCGAACTGGGGTCAAAGGCTCCAAAGGCCTTTATGCTTGGCCACTACATTCGGCGGGTTGCTATTTTCCCTCCACCGGGCTTCCGGGCAGTACTCCGTATTAATTACTTGGATTATAATGTTATGGATTTTTAATAAATTTTTTAAATATCTTTATAGGATCGTCCATACTATTAATTAGATTTGCAGACTTTTCAAATAATTTTCTTTTAAATGCTGACGATTGTTGATCGGCAATCGATTCGATATTTGTATTTCCTGTTTCTATGATCTTTATTTTCGGTTTTTTCTTTTTAATAACATCTTTAATTCTTAAATGGGAAATAATATACGATATATATTTACATAATTCATTCTGATTTCTGATTTTTTTGATAAACCCTGAATTTATCAGAAAGTTTTCTACGTAAAAATCGATAGGAGAAATTGAAATAACAGGCTTCCCAAGTAATACTGCCTCTGCACTCATTGTACCTCCTGCCCCTACAAAAATATCGATATCCTTTAACAGCGAAATACCATCAACAACATTTTCCAACACGCATGCTTTATGTTGATATCTATTCTTGAAGAAATCCACTTGATCTTGATATCGTGCCAGAATCAGTATATTACAAGAAAGAGAAAATTTTTCTATGATACTATCGATTAAAGTTACCGAATTTTGTATATTAGTTCTGTCTGCTATGTACGATGCTTTAACTTCTTCAGGTCTAACTAAAATTGTATTAACTCTTTTCTTCTCACGTTGTGAGTTGTCATAATGATAATATTGAATTTTTTCGCTGTATTCTAGTTGTTTCCTGATCCAAACGACAGGATCTAATGCCTTGTATCTTACAATCCTTGATTTATTTATGCCAAAATTTTTCCATGCCTTGTAAGGTATTACCCAAGGACAAAATAGTCTGGTAGAAAGAGGAATACAAAGTCTTCCCACAGCTTCGGCATGAGGAGAATCGTTAAAGATGAAGTGGTCCACATTTAACCCAAATGATACACGACAAGCTTCTGGGGAAGAGAAAGAAACTGTCAGGTTAGGTTCAAAGGATTTAATAATGTCTGAAAGTTTTCTAGTCCTTTCTATACTAGCTATTAGTTTTTCATACCTATCATTCCCACCATGCCTCCCGACTATCTTTATATTTATATCTTGAATTTTGGCTAATTCCGTTAATTCTCTATACTTTCTTCCCGTACATAATATTTCATGCCCATCTTCGTGGAGATCTTGAACAAAATACTTGAAAAACATAATTTGTTTGGGTGTAAGAATATCAAACCAAATCCTCAAATTGATATAATATTTAAAATTTTAAAGAAATGAATACTTTTCTTTGTTTAAAATAAAAAAATATTTGGTTGTATATAATACATGTATCATCTACCATAAAAGAATTAGGTAAAAGAAATCAATAAATTTACTAAGGAGAAATTTGTATTTTGATATCTAATTTGCACTCGCCTCCAAAGCTAGTTATATTCGGATTAAGCACGGAAGGATATAACTTTGCATCGTCACTAACTAATACTGGGTATAAAGTATCGATAGTTGACGAGTCAACCAAGCTTGGTATTCAGTTAAATAATGACATAACAAGGACCTATCCACGGGCTAGTGACCTTATGGAAGATGAGTCTTTACTTGAGGCTCAACCATTGGAAGAGGTTATTAACAATGCTTCATATCTATTTTTTTCACCAAAAATAAGAAAAATAGGTCAAGATGTAAAAGTAGATATATCTTCAAAGTTTATTGATGCCATCAAATCTATCAATAAAGATACATCAATTATCTATACATTACCAACTGGGATAGGGGGTAATAATGAAAATATCGATATTATAGAACATACCACAGGAATGATGATAGGAGATTTACTTACATACTATTATATGCCTGTTAACTCTGGACCCATTTTGTCTTCTAATACAATTCTTGGAAGCATTACTCCAAAAAAAGATTTATTCCTAGAAAAACTACTTTATGATATCTACAACCATCAAATTAATTTTGCAAATATCTCCTCCGTTGAGCTAACTTATGTTGCTAGAATACTAAGACATTATTCTGGTATTGCCAGCATCCTGGAAGTCTGTAAATACGCAAGTGGTTTTGAAGTAGATAACCATTTAATTGATAATTTTTATAAGGATTTGTATTTGGATGATATAACTAATGGGTTACACGATCTGCGAATAATTCAACAATCTCTGCAAGGAAATAATCCTTTGATATACTTAGTCAATGGTACCATAAAAAGCATTGAAAGTTATCTGAAAAATTTAATTGATAAAATCCGTTCTTTATTAAAGAAGAAGGAATTAAAAGCTAGTAGAACCCGAATATCTATTTCATGGACATTAGATGTACACGAAATGAGAGGGGATAAAATGGAAGTCTTTTCTTTACTAGAATCAAAATTGCGAGATTATATAGGTGAAGTGGAGCGTGGAGGAAATAACTCTCTGGATAACTATCCAAGTGATAAAACCACAATCTCTATTGCTTGTTCAAAGAATGACTATAATTTTTTAACCAAAAATAATTTGACTGAATCTATTATAGTCAAGGCAAACCCTGTATGTGAAGTTATAGCATGATCTTAATTCTAGATACAGACATAAAGTTGTGCTGATCAATATAGATATATAATGACACTGAAAAATATCAAAATAAAAGTTTTAACCTGCTATATTCTATCTAAATAGAATATAAAAATGAGATCTTTCTTATTTCTTTCCTGTGACCTTTTAATTCTAAATTTTCTTTAAAATTAATTATCTGATTCCCACTTTAATTTTTTCATATCGTATTCTTTTTTTGAATACGCTATTCTAGCCGGATGACCAATTACTACTGTTTCTTCCGGAACATCTTTTGTTACAATTGATCCCATGCCTACAACAGCATTTTTTCCTATGGTAACTCCAGGTTTTATTACTGAACGTGCAGCAATTATTGCACCATCTTGTACAATCGTACCAATCATTTTGGGACTCATAGGATATGGATCATTTGTAAATGTGGCTCCAGGTCCTATGAATACATTCTTTCCTATCGTAGTCAACGGTGGAATATATACAGATCCCTCTATCCTAGTATTTTCTCCTATTTTCACATTGTAATCGATATGTACAAGAGATCCAATCATGACATTATCACCAATAATTGAATTGTCTCCTACATAGGTGAAGTGCCAGATTTTCACATTATTTCCAATCTTAGCTTTGCTGGAAATATAGTTAGTTACCAAATTATTATTTCGTTCATTTTTCTTCTTCTGTTTGATTGTTTTCTTTCCTTTATCTTTGATTCTCAATTTTTTATCAGAAACACTTTTTGAGACAACCTTTTTGATATTTGGATTTATTTTTTTACTATGTTTAATTTCCCTCTTATTTTTTACCTTCATTTCAGTAAACTTATTTTGATTATATATATATTCATGTCTTTTTTTCTTTTTTCATCTTGTCCATTGTTCTAGTTCTATCTTGAAATATTTTTACAGATGCCACGGTTTAGCAAATTTCAGAATCTTTTCTGGTATGTCTTTTTGCCATTTTTCTAAAAATTTCAAATCTTTGTTCTTCTCTCGAAGTTCATCAGGTAACATAATAGGTATTTCATCAATAATAGGATAAAAACGCGAGCACTTTTCACAATATAAAATTCCATCTATTATCACAGAAATTTGTTCTTCCTGAATATGATTAACCTTTAAGTTTTTGTCTTTAGAACTAATGCCATTCTTCTCGTTTTTTGGGTGATCAGAATGTTTTTCTTTAAGTTGTGTATTTACATTATCGTTTTCTTTAGCTTGATCTTTATCGTTGTTATTATCCGAGTAAACTTCCTCTTTAATATCTAATTCAATTAATTCAAGTGGATAGTGTTTATCAATTGGACATGCTAAAATATCAAGAAAATTTTTTTTCATGTTTGCCAGTTTACTCCAAATTTAGGTATATCGGAGATCCAGTTTTACTAGATAAAAGTGCCGCTTCAGCGATCTTTGTTACATTCGCTGCTTCTCTAGAAGATACTTCAGGATCGGTTATTTTTCCTTTGGTAACGTCAACAAAATTTTTAAGTTCTAACGAAAGAGGTTCTACAAGATTAGTTCTTCTTGGGGTGATTGATGATCCTGAATCTTCTACTGTGATTTCTTGCTTGATAAAGTCGCCATTAATAATACCTTCAGTACAGACAACACTAAATTTTCTTACTTTTTTAGGAGTGATCCAATTTGATGATATTACAGCTACTTTATCCACTCCAAATCCTAAAATAATGGTTGAGAAGTCCTCAAAGGAATGAAATATGTTTCCTGCTCGTGCAAAAACTACTTGGGGTTTAATTCCAAAGAAATACATCGCAGTATCGATATCATGGACAGCCGTATCATAAATTATACCTACATCCTTGATATGTAAAGGCATCCTATTTTCCCTATGAAATTCCATCATTAATACCTCTCCATAAGTTTTCTCACTTAGGATCTTTTTAACATCACGTACAGCGGGATTAAACCTTTCAATATAGCCGCATGTTAGTACAACCTTATTTTTCTTTGCTGTCTTGATCATCTCCTCACATTCCTTAAAGGAATAGGAAAGTGGTTTTTCAACAAAGACATTTATCTTATTTTCCATAAGTTTTTTAGAAACAAGATGATGGGTTTTGGTAGGTGTGCAGACAAGACAACCATCCAACTTTTTTGTGTTTATCATTTCGTCAACTGAAGCGAAACTATCTACATTATATTTTTCACCAAGCGATTTGGCCTTCATAATATCCATATCACAAATAGCTTTCAAAACTCCCATCTCAGCTAGTACTCTTGCGTGATTTTTTCCCCATCCGCCAACACCTATTATTCCTATTCCTCCAGAATCAAAATCGTCTCTTTCCAGTTTCTTTTTACTATCATTGAGATCCTTTTGATGTCCCTCTAAAAGCGTCATTATATTACCTTTTCTAGCTAGAAATATCTGAAATATAATTGGTTATAAATTGTTGAATTATGCGTTCTATGCTTGCCTACCAGACAGGAGTGATCCATGAGGCATACTTTTCAGGTGTTTTTTCTCCAAAAACGATTTTTTCGTACAACTTTCTTATTGAGGATGTAATGTCTCCTTCTCTACCGTTACTTATTTCTCTACCATCAACACCTGTAACACCAACAATTTCAGCAGCAGTACCGGTAAGAAATATCTCGTCAGCTATGTAAAGTTCTGTTCTGGATATAGGACGTTCCACTATTTCATACCCCAAATCCCTTGCTAAAGTTATGACAGTATCTCTTGTTATCCCCATAAGAATAGATGAAGACATATCAGGAGTGTAGATTACTTTGTTTTTAACAATAAAGATATTTTCTCCCGGGGCTTCACTTACGTTTCCATCTTTATCCAGCATAATAGCTTCATCGTAGCCATTCCTTTTACATTCTTGGGTTGCTAGAACTGAGTTAAGATAATTTCCCCCTGCTTTTGCTATAGGTGGAGTAGCTGAATCATGAATTCTTCTCCATGATGATATTCCTACTTTAATTCCATTAGGATCAAAATAACGGGCGAAAGGGAAGACTATAACTACCGTGTGGGTAGGAGAATTCAAGCTTACATTTAGATCTATTCCATGTAGTCCAACAAAAGTAATTGGTCTGATATAACAGGATTCTCGAATGTTACATTTCCGTAGTAACGATATAATTCCATTCATTATATCCTCTATCGAATGATTGATCTTTATGGAATAAATAATGCCAGATCTGAAAATCCTTTCGATGTGCTCTCTTAATTTAAAAATATATAAATTATCTTTTGAGCCATAGGCTCTAACTCCTTCAAATATTGAAGTTCCGTAATGTAATGCATGGGTTGTAATTGGAATCTGGGCTTTTTCCCATTCTACAAATTTTCCATCGAACCATACATATTGAGCACCTTTTGTCTTCATTTATCTATGAAACGTGAAGTTAAGAATTAATATAAGTTTTCTTTATTAAATCAAAAAAAGCCTTTTTTTGGAAATTTAACCCCTGCTATTTTTAGTGTCTCATCTTTTATATTTACATACTTTTGGATAACAGACCAATTGTCTCTTATTACCTTTACCACTGGTTCAGGAACTTTATCCTCCCATGTATCATCACGGTTTGTAGAATGACTTTTTTTATTCAAGGTATCTTGTTGTTGAGAAGTATTCTTTTCTGCTTCCTGGTATAATAGCTCCTTAACAAATGAAGCGGAAATCGGAAGCCTTTTGGATTTTAGAGGATGAAATCTATATATTTTAAGGGTATATCTTTCGATTCTATCACCTGTATATGATATAAACCTATTTTCTGAAATCGTGTTAACAACCTGTTCTCTTATCTTCCAAGAATAGGGAGAGAATAATGGAGGAAGATATCTAATAAATGGTGAATAAAATGTGTAATTCGGAGATACAATAACATTATCTTGATTAGGAAAGACTTTTCTAATCATTAACTTTCTTAGTTCATATGAAAATGGAAAACTCTTTGTATTGATTTCAATTCCATTCAGTAAAAATCTTACTGGAAATATATACACTACATACCTTTTTGTTAAGTTTTTTATTATTTCTTCATGGGCTTTTGTAAAAGGATTGAGATGAGCAAGGTATAGTGCAGCAATTTTATCCATCTATATAGTATAATATAACAACGAATATGGGTATAAAGACTAAGCTAAAATAACAAAAATTGATGTTAGTTTGATCTGTTACGACTAACTAATATTCTTGGTTTAGGTCCTTTTAATTTCTATTTCTATAGTGGAAACGTTTCTTGTTCTTCCCTCTTCTGATTGTACTGTTTCTGATCCTATTTTTACATCTCCTATAGCATAACCCGCATTTTCCATCCTTTTTAAGATTATCTGAGATACATCTACTGCTCTTCCAATGCTTAATCCTCTAGCTTTAATAGTCACAGTCGGTTGGTTTGCAAGTTGTATTAATGTTGATGTAACATAGGCCATTAATGGTTTTTTTCCAATGTATATTGCATCTCTTATTTGCATTTGGTTGTGCTGTACTTCAGTACTTTTTTCCTGAGCTTCCTCTGACATATATGATGTATCCTTGAAAGGATAATTTAAATCTAAAAGTTGCTTAAATGCATAAATATAATACTAGAAAGTTATTTTTCTTTAGAATAAATTATACTTTAATTTGTTAATGGAATAGGATTCTGTCATATAGTTTTATTGTATGAGGAATGTATTTTTTTAGGTTATTTTATTTGAAAGGTTTCTATCCAAACAGAACTCAATTCTAATTACGTATTTTGAATTTATCTAGACTTGAGCTAGATTTGATATAGGTTCATATGATTCAGGATTTACCGAAATATCAAAATTCTCTTCCTTATACCAATCAAGAATGATTTCATTTCCGACCTAGATTTTCCTTTCAAACCTAGTTTCAATTGCTTTATCCAAACCTATAATAGATTTATTCATTTTTAATTAGGGACATCTTCTAATCATTCCGGAAACTATAATCATTTAAAACATAACGATGGAAAGAAAGATTCTATTTTTCTTTTATTTCAAATATATTCTACTGGATTTAAATTAATTGAGAATTTACGAATTTCTGATGATTTGTCAATAAATTGTTTGGAAGTGAATTAAACTCAAAGCCACGAAACTTCTATTCCTTTGATCTTCTTAGAATTGCTTGTTCCAAATTCGTGGCTGATTTGGAATTTTAGTTTATACTATATGTTATCAAGAGAATTAAATGTTTCAGCATCATGTGATGAGGAAAAAATTAAACCATATTTTGCATAAGTCAGGAATATTTAATTAAATGAATATCTATTTTTTACCTACCTGGATTAAAGTAGTATTTTTTTTCATAAATAATAATGTTAACCAAAATAACAGATAAAAATAAAAATAGAGGAAATTTCCCCTATATTATGTTGCAATCTGATTCTAAAATATTAAAGTTGTTTCAAAAAATAAATACAAGAAATTTATTTTGTTTTGTAATAATATCTTTGTCACCCCTTCTCTTAGGTTCAAATATATCCATAAATATAAACAGCGATTACTCTCCTGGAACCTCGCATAATCCCCTTGTTATTTTAAAGGAAGCATGGGGTGAGGAGATAAATGGTACAGAGAACGCTGATAACATCACGGGTACCATCAACCAAGATAAAATTAATGGCTTAGGAGGTAATGATTTTATTTATGGAAAAGAAGCAGGGGATGATATAAGTGGTGGAGATGGAAATGATACAATTTTTGGTGAACAAGGAAGAGATTTTTTGAGAGGTAAAAGCGGTAATGATCAAATAGATGGTGGAGAAGGGAATGATCGATTATTTGGTTATAGCGGAAATGATGTATTAATAGGTGGACCAGGAAATGATGTCTTTATAGGTGGTCCAGGTTCAGACAAATTCATCTGTGGTACAGGTAAAGACAAAGTTTCTGATTTTAATCAAGCAGAAGGAGATGTAATTCCAGGTAATGATTGTGAAACTATTAATCCAGCCACTGATACAACCCAACCTGTTACCAATTCAGAACAACAGCAAGTTCAACAACAATCTCAACAGCAAGTTCAACAACAATCTCAACAGCAAGTTCAGCAACAATCTCAACAGCAAGTTCAGCAACAAGAAGAAATAGTCAATCCTCAAAATGAAAATCAAGGAGTTTTGGACCAAACAAATACTGGTTCTGAAGAAAACATTGTAACGGATAATACCCAAGATCCTAATACCGAGAGTAATACTCAAAATGGAGCACAAACTGGTCCAGAGGAAAATAATCCAGTTTCAAACATATTCAAATTTTTCAAGTAATATTCAAATGTTTAATAAATACCAATTTGCTATAACTTAAGATCTTAAATACAAGTATCTTGTTCTTATCCTTGAGGTTAATCAACATGGTGAAATCAAGTCAAATTCATGACAAGTGAAAATAGGTGATCTAGTTTGAAAAATAAAAAAATTATTTCTATCAAAATTATCTATGAATTTAAGTGATTAAAATATCTTTACTAGAATTAATTATTTACATTGATTATATTCAAGTGTATACGACAAGGTCACAGAACACAACTTTATGTTACTAAAATATTATAAAATAGCCAATACTCAATATTATATTAAGTAATACTACGCATTATATTTTGATAAAATTTATTTTAATATCAATTAATAAAAATATTGATTTATTCACATATTTATTATATGTTATTATAATTCTTAGTTCTAAAATAGCCTAGAGATTGGACAGTTTGAACGATACATATAAAAATAAAAATTTGACTTAAAAATCGAATTAAGAACATATCCTAAATTAAACTCAAAAATAACGCTCTCTCTATATCCAAAATATTTTCACCATGTGAAAAACATCGGACTAGAACTTTCATACGATGAAAGAAAGTTTACTATTAAAAAATAAATAGATTTTATTTATATTTTTAAAGAATCGTTATCTACCTTTAAAAAAATCAAAAAAAATGAATATAATTAGTCAATAAAGATTGAATCGACATCTTGGAGATAATATACTACAAATATTATTATAAATATTATTTATCTTTGGTTTCCGGTTTCGTTTTATCTTCTACAATCTTGTATTTCGATAATACTTTATAAGCTATAAATACTACCAATGCAATGATAAGAAAATTCAAAATCTTTGAGATCAAATTACCGTACTTGAATTCAGATTCAACACCAGAAATACTTGTAACATTAGCTGATAGGTTTTCTAAACTTCCAGAAGGAAGGACAAGACCAATAAGTGGATTTATAATATCTTCAACCAAAGAATTGACTAAATCAGTCGAAGCCACACCGATAATAAATCCTATTGCTAACCCTATAACACCAAAAGTTTTGAGAAAGTCAATAAATTGTTGAATAAAGGTTTTATTTTCTGTATGGTCTTGAGGTGATAATGGGTAAGAAGATTCTTTATCTGTCATTTATTCCTAATTGGAATATGATATTAATGAATAATATCTATGTTAAAAATTATTTAGTAACTAAAAAAATATAATAGATAAAAACCATAAAATTATTGGGTTTGACGTTAGCGAAGAGTTAGAAACACTTTACTAACACTTTATATTTCTGGTAAAAATTTTTAATTTGGAGATAATAGCTTATGTTTGAGTTGTTTGTTGTAGTCATTTAAAGTACCAAAAATAGCCTTCTGAAAATAATGAGGATAATTGTTTATGACCTGAATATATGAAAATCATTGTTAGAGTCTCTTCCCTTTCGTATGTATGCTAGGTTCAAACTCGACGTAATACCTATGATAGTATTAGAAAAGAATATTCTAAATTTATTTCAGACTAAATTTTCAAAAAAAAATAACAAAAATAATTTTATATCAATTTTCACAATTCCAAATTTTAAAATCAATTTATGAACATCTTCATATATCTATCCATCAATCATATAAAGAATCATAACTCTAATGATTCTAGAAAACTTAAGTAGATTAAAATAATTGAGAATAAAAAGTCAATAAGGATTTAAATAAAGGGAATTAAAATATGAATATCCTTATAAATTTGATACTTTGAATATTCCAAATAAAAAATATTTGATAAATCTATCCAGGTGGTTTTATTTCAATTTCACTATCAATATTTGTCCCCATATTATTGAGTATCTTGCATTCTCCTGCTACCGTGTCTCCATTTGATGGATTGTAATCTAGCACTATTCCAGGTCCAAGTCCACAGTCAAAACTGTTGCTTCCACCTGCTCCATACATAATTGTAGAACCAGTTCCACCTATGAGAAAATCATTTCCAGAACCTCCAACTAAAAGGTTATTTCCAAGACCACTAATCAATACATCACTTCCTGGTCCTCCATCTAGTAAATTGCTTCCCCCTCCTGCCATTATAATATCATCGCCATTTCCACCATATAGCTTATCATCTCCCGAACCACCATAAATTATATCATTTCCATCTTTTGCATAAGCCTCATCGATTCCTGCTAACGTGTATATTATTTCGTTACTTTTACCTCCATTGATTTTATCATCACAATTAGTTCCGGTTATAAGGTTTCCTTTTTTTGTAATGCCAGAAGTATCTCCTGTAAGACCGCTTAGAAGACACCCTGACTCTCCAAGATTTTCTAAAGATTTAAACTCTAATAATAAACGGATCAAATCTTGTACTATGTTGGTGTTTGAAGATTCTTGTTGATCTGAATCACCTTCAAGAGTACCTAAGGATTTAAGTTCTAATAGTATCCTGCTTAACTTTTCTACTATGTTAGTGATTGGATAGTCTGGTAATTCTAATTCCTCTTCGAGATTCTCTAACGATTTAAGATCAGATAATAATCGATCTAAATCTTCCACTATGGTGTTAATTGAAGACTCGGGACTATCTGATTCTTCAGAATCTGATGATTGTGTAAATGAAACATGAATGAAATTTCCGAGAAAAGCAAGGAATATGATACTAGTCGGAATGATGATGGATATAACAACTCTATGAATCATATTATGATATATTATTCATTGATCTATTACTATTAAGAAATAAGATAAAGTGAATTATAAAAAAATACTAGAATTTGTTTTATGATAAAAAATTTGTAACGATTACTAATATCTCTTTTTAGGGATTATTCAATTTTATCTAATCTGGGAGTTCAATGTCTGGTATGCTGCTTGAACGTGCATCCCCTGCGTTTGCTATTATCTTACATGATCCAGATACTGTATCGCCTTTGTCTGGACTGTAGTCAAGTACTACTCCTCTGGCTAAACCCAACAAAGTGAGAGGACAGTCAAAATGATTAGCTCCAGAACCTCCATCCATAACCGTGTCGCCTGTACCACCAAATAACTTGTCATTGCCATTCCCTCCCACAAGTAGTTGGTTTCCTACACCTGCTAACAATACATCATCACCATGCCCTCCATCAAGTAGTCCTTTTCCGGCACCACCTAGAATCAAATCATCATCATCTCCTCCATATAAAAGACTATCAGCTCCACCATAGATCATATCATCACCCTTTAATGCAAATACCGAGCCACCAGCTCCACCATAAATTATATCATCTTTGTTTGTTCCAATACATCCAGCATTATTAGTGCATGTCTCTACATTTCCAAAGAAAACACCAGAATTAAAATCAAGGTCTTTAATTTTCTTATTGACTTTTTTTAGTTTTGTAACCCCTGCATCATCACTACCATAAATCGAGACATACAAAGATGGTAATAAACCGATAAAAATAAATGATAATCCAAAAATAACTAGTAATAACTTGACGTTAAAAGGTAGTACAAAACTGCCTTGATTCACAATTAAAATCAGTAATTCAAGTTAATTAATTTTTCACAAAGAATTTCTATATTCTCAATTCAAAAAAAATTCTTAAAAAAATTCTGAAAAAATATTGTCATATGAAACATTAGCCAATAGCAGTTATTTTTATAATATCAATATAATAGAATTTTCTTACTAGCCGACAAAATTACATCAAATAAAATACTAGATAGAGATCATAAATTTAAGCCACTCGAAGTCAGAAAAGTGATATTATTTAAAATGTTCGTTTTTCTTAATCCAATGCAATACTTCCTAGGTTAGTGGCTCCCACATAAGGAACAACGAATATAGTTAACAGATGTGCAGACGCAGGCTCATTTTTATTATTCTCTGTATTAAAAAAAGATGATATACCCCATAATCCCATTGTAACAGTACGTGGATACTGCCAGTCACCAGCTACTAGACTTCCTGTTCCCAACTGAATGTCTTTTAACAATTGAAATGGTTTAATTGATCTAATTGGATCTGACTGATTCTGTTCTCCTAATAATTTTCCAGCCTCTCCCAGAAGACTAGCCAAACGCTTATCAGTAGTGGTTCCAGACAGATTGGTATCTGATTCTTCGCGAATTAAATCTACATCTTTTATTAGAGATAGTATATCTTCAAGGCTGCTAACAGGAACTCTGATAGCAATAACAGTCACTGATGTTGTAGAATTACTCATAGTAACGTTGTTTTGATTTACTTGTTTCAAAGTTACAGTTAAGTCAGTATCCCCAAAGTTTACTCCAACTAATTGAATTTCTGGAACCTCGCTTATTGCTGTGATTATTGTGAACGGAGTTGAAAGCAATTTTTTTAAATTACCAAAGTCAGTTTTTGCTACAGCACCAGCAGTGGCATTTTCAATTTTTTGCTCAGTTTTTGCTACAGCACCAGCAGTAGCATTTTCAATTTTTTGCAATACTTTTCCTGAAGTTCCATTTTGGAGATTTGGCATTTCAATCTGTGCCGATACTTTTTCGATAGATAGGCTTGGAAAAAAAGATATAGAAGATACAAGATATAGCAAAGCAAAACTAACAAAAATTAACATTAAAATTTGTTGATACATCTGGTAATCAATTTTATGAAGTGAGGATTAATAAATTTACAGTTAACAAATATTTTGATTCAAACAATGGTCCATAAAACTGGTACATTGTCCCTTTTGGATTCATGCAAATTGATTCCATAAAATCTAATCTACATCTTATTTTGTTGAGGTCTTCCAACAAAGGTAGAAAGAAGTATCTGTCGGAATCAGTGAAATTCTATCACCTGTTTCGCAGCTAATACATGTAAATAAATGAATAATTGCATCAAATAGTATCCATCCTATAGATCACAAATCTTCCTATTCTTTTTAATAAAACGATGACGATTCTCAAAATATTATATAATACCATTAAAATATTATAATCAGCAATGTTATTATCAAAAACCGTCATCCAAATCGATAGTATATGTTAATACCTGATTACTTCAAATATGGTGACATCAGATCTGGACCATACACAAACAATTAATCAGAAAAGGAACTACCTTGACTTTCCATTCTTTTGTTGTTTTTAGAAATTAAATTTTATTTTCGAACTGTCTATTGATTTTTTAATTTATTTATTTACAATCTAGTTAGATCAATTTCTCTATTTTTTCTAGATACAAATAGCAGAAAGAAAATATATAAGTATGTTCTATCTATCTGTACTAAAATGAGTTTAACAAGTTTAATTTTAGTAACATCAATAACTATAGTTTTGGGTTTATTGTTAATACCTGGATTAAATATAAATCTATCAAATACAACACCACAATCAATATTTGCTCAAACTAATTATACTAATACTGAAATAACAAATACTGCCAGTAATGATCTTCTAATTGCAGATCCTTTGCCTTCTTGGAACAATAATACTGTAAAACAGAACATAATAAAATTTGTTGAAAATGTAACTAACCCACTAGACTCTAATAATTATATTTTATCTGATGATAGAATCGCAGTTTTTGATAACGATGGTACATTATGGGCAGAAAAACCTATTGTTTTTCAAGTTTATTTTTCTATGGATAGGATACCCTATATCGTCTCTAAAAATCCATCTCTGAAAGATGAGTATCCTTATAAACAAATCCTAGATAAAAATATGACTGCAATACATGGTATTAGTGAAAAAGAAGCTATGGATCTCCTTGTCAAAATTAATTCAAATCTGTCAGAAATAGAGTTTGATAAATTGGTAAATAACTGGAGTCAAACTGCCCGTAATCCAGCAACAAAAATGTTGTTTGTAGATATGGTTTATCAACCAATGCTTGAGCTAATCGATTATCTAAAGGACAATCAATTTAAGGTATTTATCGTTTCTGGTGGTGGTATAGACTTTATAAGAGAATCTCTTTCTTCGGTATATGGCATACCAAATTATCAAATAGTAGGAAGTAGCAGTAAATACAAATACGTAGACCAGATAAATTCTACCAATGCAGAAATAAATAACAACAAGTCCTATATTTTCAAGGAACCAGTTCTTAATTCATTTGATGATAAATATGAAAAACCAGCCAATATAGCATTACATATAGGTATGGTTCCAATTATAGCTGTAGGCAATTCAGATGGAGATCTTCAGATGCTCAAATACACTGATGACAACAATTTACCTAAAAAATCTCTAGAAATGATAATACACCATGACGATCCTGTACGAGAATTTGGATATGAAAAAGGTGCAGAAAACATATTAGAAGAATCAAAACAGAGAGATTGGGTTGTAGTTAGTATGGAAAATGATTTCAACCAAATATATCCTAATAATGGTAAATAAATCCATTGGTAAATAAATAAATCTGAATTCATAGATAAACTAGTTTGAAACATCAAACAAATAAAACCAACTATTTTTTTTCCTATTTTTTTTATGCTATCTATATTGTACCTTTGATAAAAAAGATTTTAAAGTACTACCTAATTGTAAAAGCATAAGCAGATAAAGTATATTGACAGTAAAACTAATTTCAATCTTCTAGACAAAATGGATTTCTAATCTATAATATCTATTAGAAAGAATGATTATGCTATAAGAATAAATTCTTGAAATAAATTTTTTCATCATTAAAATGTGAGCTATTGTTGAATTATGCTAATCGCTACAACAACCTTGCTACAACAGAAGGCTAGTTTTTCCCAATCAGAAATTGTTAAGTAAAACTATCAAGGATAAAAGAGTGAGTAAAATGGAAAACTCAAAACAAAAACAACCTAACATTCTTGTTATTTGGGGTGATGATATTGGAATAACCAATCTTAGTTGTTATTCGCATGGATTGATGGGTTATCAAACACCCAATATTGACCGTATTGCAAAGGAAGGAATGATGTTCACAGACGCTTATGGTGAACAGTCCTGTACAGCTGGTCGTTCATCTTTTATTACAGGACAAAGCGTTTACCGCACAGGATTATCCAAAGTAGGTATGCCTGGTGCACCTGTAGGAATGAGCGAAAAAATAGTTACTATAGCCACTTTGCTAAAGGACCAAGGATATGCTACTGGCCAATTCGGTAAGAACCATTTAGGTGATCTTAACCATATGTTGCCTACAAACCACGGATTTGATGAGTTCTTCGGCAATCTCTATCATCTCAATGCAGAGGAGGAGCCTGAAATGGAAGGATATCCTTCTAAAACAGAGTTTCCCAAATTCTTTGAAACATTCGGTCCTCGTGGCGTTATCCATTCCTGGGCGACAGATACTGATGATCCTACAGAAATGCCACGATGGGGAAAAGTTGGCAAGCAAAAAATTGAGGATACAGGACCGCTTACTTCAAAACGGATGGAAACCTGCGATGACGAATTTGTTTTAGCCACCAAAGATTTTATCAAAAAGCAGCATAAAGATGGAAAACCATTTTTTATATGGTTCAATACGACTCATATGCACTTTATTACCCATCCTAAACCTTCAAGCAAGGGCCAGGCAGGTCGTTGGCAGTCTCCATATCATGATACAATGATCGACCATGATAAACATGTTGGACAATTGCTTGATCTGCTCGACGAACTCGGAATTGCTGAAGACACCTTCGTCATGTATTCCACTGATAACGGCCCACATAGTAATACTTGGCCAGATGGAGCCACGACCCCATTCCGTAGTGAAAAGAATACCAACTGGGAAGGTGCATTCCGTGTTCCGTTGTTAGTTCGCTGGCCTGGTAAGATCAAGGCTGGTTCAATATCAAATGGAATCGTTCAGCACCATGATTGGTTGCCAACCTTTTTAGCCATGGCAGGTGATAAAGAAGTGGTAGAAAAACTTAAAAATGGACACAAATTCAATGGACGAACATATAAAAATCATATCGATGGTTTTGACTTGCTACCATATCTTACTGGTGAAGTAAAAGAAAGTCCACGCAATATCTATTTCTATTTCAGTGATGATGGTGATGTGCTTGGCATACGCTTTGATAATTGGAAGTTCGTTTTCATGGAACAACGTACCAAGGGAACTCTGCAAGTATGGGCTGACCCATTCATACGTCTTCGCATTCCAAAAATTTTCAACCTACGTACCGATCCATATGAATTCGCTGATACCACTTCTAATTCGTACTGGGAATGGATGGTACACCATGCTTATTTTATATACTTAGCACAGTATGCAGCAGGCAAGTTTGCAGAAACCTTTAAAGAGTTCCCACCTGTTCAGAAACCAAATACGTTTACAATCGATGAGGCAATAGCAAAAATGACAGAAGGTGTTGCAAGCCATTGATATATAATAACACAACACTAAATGCAATATGTTAGACACAAAAGAATTTAATAAAGAAAAAAACATGCCTAAACAGGAAAATATGGTTTTTATAGCTGGTGGGAGTTTTATGATGGGTTCAGATAGATTTTACCCAGAAGAAAAACCTGTACATAAAGTTACAGTTGACAGTTTTTGGATGGATAAATATCCGATAACTAACAAAGCATTTAATGACTTTGTAATGGAAACTAATTATATGACGATTGCAGAAAGACCATTGAATCCAGCTGAATTTCCTGCAGTGCCAGAAGAAGATCTTGTTCCAGGTTCAATGGTTTTTGAGAAAAGAAATGAACCTGTCGATCTGAAAAACTATGCCAATTGGTGGCGATGGGTGAAAGGAGCCAGTTGGAAACATCCGCTTGGCCCCGGTGACACCATTATTGGATTAGATGATCATCCTGTAGTTCACATTGCTTATGAAGACGCACAAGCCTATGCAAAATGGGCAGGAAAAGAACTCCCCACGGAAGCAGAATGGGAGTTTGCAGCAAGAGGTGGATTAGATGGAATGGATTTTACGTGGGGGAATGAGGATACACAACTCATCAAACCCATGGCTAATACCTGGCAGGGTGAATTTCCATATCAGAATTTATTAATAGATAAATATGAAGGCACATCTCCTGTTGGTTCCTTCGATCCCAATGGCTATGGTTTATTTGATATGGCCGGTAACGTTTGGGAGTGGACATCGGACTGGTATGTTCCACATTTAGATGAATCTGCTGCCAAGGTCAAAACTTGTTGCACACCATCTATAAATCCAAGAGTAATATCACCAGAATACAGTTATGATCCTAGACAACCACAGTTTAAGATTCCAAGAAAAGTAGTGAAAGGTGGTTCTCATATCTGCGCTCCGAATTATTGTTTACGATACAGACCAGCAGCTAGACAACCACAGATGATCGATACAGGGATGACACATATCGGATTCAGGTGTATTATCAGGAAAACATAATGATATATAATACTACTTTTCAATATTTACAAATTCAAATTGTACTTAGAAACACGTGATTATATTGAAAACTTCATATTTTTTCTCAATTATCTTAGATAATTCATTCAATATGTTTTAAAGTACAAGTAATATAATTTCTGATGAGTACATATGTTAATTTAAGACGATTTCAATTCCAATTTGGAATAGAATAGTATTTCTAATTTTTGTATTATGTCAAAATATAGTTTCTTTATCTTTATTATCTTATTTATTTATGATTATTTGACCAAAAGAAAATCTAATATCAAGAGAAAATTAGACCTACATATCTATCTAGGATAGATAATAGTTTGTTTAAAGAATAACAATTATTTCTAATTATTCTTAAAATCACAATATCTACAATATCAATCAATTTTTTATTATTGATAATCATGTATCTTAAAGTTATTTTCAATATTTACAACAACCAATATTCTAAATTATACTAAATAATCATTTTAATGATTTTATAAAATGTAATATGTATTTTTTTATTATTGGTAATAATAAAGGTATATTATAATTTAAGATCATTATTCTACGTATTTCTTATAGGAAAGATTTATCTACTATATAGCTCACTCGTTTCTAAATGGATTTCATTACTTGTACAAAAAAATATAGGTATTCATTTCCCGCGCTAACAATTTTCATTGCAGTCTTAGCGGTTGGATCGGTTTCCAACATATATGCACAAACTTCTGAAAATAAACCAAATTTTCTAGTAATAGTAGGTGACGATTTTGGCTATTCTGATATAGGTTCATTTGGAAGTGAGATATCAACGCCAAATCTAGAGGCACTTGCTAAAGATGGAAAAATTTTAATGGATTACCATACTGCACCTACTTGTTCACCTGCCAGAGTATCCTTACTTACAGGAGTAGACTGGCATATTGGAGGGATAGGTACAATGTTTGAACTTATAGCCCCAAATCAGGAAGGACAACCAGGTTATGAGACTTACATAAATGACAATGTGGTAACTGTTGCAGAGTTACTAAAAGATGCAGGATATGATACCTTGATGTCCGGCAAATGGCATCTTTCTGGGCATGGCTATGAACCTGGAACCGCCCCATCTGCAAGAGGATTTTCCAATACTTTCACCCTTCTTCAAGACGGATCTAATCATTTCAGTTCTGCACAATACATACCTGGATATCCAGTTACATTCATGGAGAATGGAACAAAAGTTGATAGACCCGGAAATGGTACACTCTTTTCAAATTCCCTTTATACCGACAAACTCCTTGAATATCTAAAAAATATCGAGCCGAACAATAAACCATTCTTTGCATACCTTGCATTTCAGGTAGCTCACAGTCCATTTATGGCTCCTAGTCAAGAACTTATTGACAAATACGACAAGATATACAGTGAAGGATGGGATAAAATAAGAGATCAAAGATTTGAAAAACAAAAGGAACTAGGATTCTGGGCTTCCAATATGACAGATCCCGGACGACTTCCTCCAAATGAGCAATGGGATAACCTAAGTGATGATCAAAAGGCATATGCTGCAAGAGTATTAGCAGTACATTCAGCAATGATAGAAGACATGGATAACAACATTGGTAAAGTGATACAATACCTAAAGGATACAGGAAAATATGACAATACTTTTATAATGTTTACCTCAGACAATGCCAGTAGCGAACCCTTTGAAATGAGACTTTTCAAATATGCTAGTGGGGTCGACTTGTCACATGCAGAACAATTTGTAGCTGGAATAAACAACAGCCTTCCAAATCTAGGCACACAGACTTCTGATTTTAACTATGGAGCATGGGGTTCCTATGTAGCTGTTGCACCGTTTTCAGGTTTCAAGACAAGCTTTTATGAAGGTGGCACCAGACCTCCATTTGTTGTAAAGTTACCAGAAACATCAGTACCATCTAGCAATAATACAACTTCCAATTTTATCACTAGTTTTGCATACGTAACTGATATTACCCCTACAATTCTTGAGTTAGCAGGAGTATCACATCCTTCAACATATCAGGGACATGAAGTACATCCAATGATGGGAAAATCTCTCAAGCCGGTTCTTGAGGGTTCTGCAGAAATAACACACGCAGCAGATGAATCAATATCAGGTGAACTTTTTAACTTCACAACTACACGAATGGGAGACTGGAAAGCAATTGGAGATGGTTTGACAGGACAATGGGAATTGTTCAACCTAGCAAATGATCTAGGAGAGAATACAGATTTGTCAGCAGAGCATCCAGAGTTGTTACAGAAGATGATTGCTGATTACCAACAATATGCTCAAGAGGTAGGAGTTGTAATTCCTAGAGGAGAAGCATTTGCAGAATCTGCCCAGCATGTTTTCCCAGATGTAACTCCAGATAATACGCAGACAATAAGCTTAGCAGATATGTTTGCACCTGGTTACTTTTCTCTAAATGAAACCAAATCAGGACCATACATAATCAATTAAACAAGAAAACAAATATTTTTCAAAACAAGAAAAATCAACTTTCTTTTTTTTTAATAGAACTTTGTGAAATGCATTTTAAATCAAAACAATCACAAAAAAATCGTATCTGAACTGCTTTATATGAGAAAATAACTACATCCAAAGAGTATATAATTTTGATGACAATATTCAAAACTTATTAAAAAATCATTATACAAGGAGAATAAATAATTGTACCTGATTATAGAATTAAAAGGCACTTATCTATATCAAAGCTAATTTGGCAAAAATTACTATAGAAAATTCTTGATATATCTGATTATGAATTCTAGAAATTGAGGAATAGATGACTTTTCGGATATCTAATATTATAATTAAAAACAGTCAAATTTATAACTACAATCTGATCTCGTATATTTTTTTCATTAATTGAATTGAATTTTGATTTTCATACTGTTTTTTAGTGACTTATGTGTTAGGATAAAATAATCTTTTCTAATAAAATCAGTTTTAGAGTAAATTATTTTTTATAATTCTTATAATATGTTTCAAAAAATTTGTCCAAAGTTTTGGTTATTGAATATGTTAATCTTTAAATAGAACTATTTACAATCAAGATTTTATGAATATTAACAAACAGCATTTTGTTTTCAGCTTAATGCTGCTGCTTACTTCAAGTCTGACTGTCATACCCTCGTTCAATACATTTGGTACAAGTTTTGCACAAGCTATTACTGGTGATGGACAGGACATAGATACAGACACAGAAGATACGCGTCCTAATATTATGTTGTTTCTTGGAGACGATTTTGGTTATTCTGATATAGGATCTTTTGGTGGCGAAATATCAACACCTAATTTGGATAATTTAGCAAAAGACGGAAAAATTTTATCAAATTATCATACAGTTCCTGTATGTTCTCCTGCGAGAGTAGAAGTACTAACTGGTGTAGATCACCATATTGGCGGGATAGGGTCAATGTATGAATTAATAGCTCCAAATCAAGTTGGCAAACCAGGTTATGAAACTTACATAAATGACAGAGTTGTTACTGTTGCAGAACTCTTGAAAGATGCAGGGTATCATACATATTTGTCAGGAAAGTGGCATCTTTCTGGTAATAACTTTACAAAGGGAACCTTTCCATATGACAAAGGCTTTGAACAAAGCTTTACCTTGCTAAATGGTGGAGCTAATCACTTTAATGATTTCCCAGAACCTCCATTAGAGAAAATAACTTTTGCAGAAAATGATCAAATAATTCCTAGACCTGGCAATAAAAACCTATATTCAAATGAACTATATGCTGACAAAATGCTAGAATTCCTCAAGGATTCTACTGATGGAAAACCATTCTTTGGTTACCTATCTTTCCAGGTTGCACATTCACCATTTCAATCACCACAAGAGTCAGTGGCAAAGTATACTGAGATGAACAGTATTGGATGGGACAAAATAAGAGAACAGAGATTTGAAAAGCAGCAAGACCTAGGATTTTGGAACGCAGATATGAAACTGCCTGATAGAATACCACCAAACCAACCATGGGAAGAACTAACACAAGAACAAAAAGATTATGCATCCAGAATATTGGCAGTGCGAGCTGCAATGATAGAAAATATGGATGATAATATTGGTAAAGTAATACAATATCTTAAAGATAGTGGAAAATACGATAATACTTTGATCGTATTTGTTTCAGATAACGGTACCAGTGAACCAGGACCATTTCTTTCCTTACAGTTCTCATCATCTTCAGCTTCAGCAATGCAGAACTTTACAATTAATGTAAACAACACTTTATCAAACCTTGGTAACGGAACCTCTGAATTTAACTATGCTGCATGGGGTACCGCAACTTCAGACTCTCCACTTTCTGGATTCAAGACAAGTGAGTATGAAGGAGGTACAAGAGTTCCATTCATATTTAAAGATCCAGGAATATCATCAGACTCTTCATCATCTTCCGATGGTGAATCAAACCCAGAGATTATAAAGGCATTTGCTTATGTAAGTGATCTTACTCCTACTTTTCTAGAATACGCAGGAGTTCAGCATCCAGGTTCAACCTATAATGGAATGCCAGTCCACCCTATAATGGGCAAATCTTTAAAACCACTCTTTAATGGAACTACAGACAGCATATATGGACCAGAAGATATAGTGGCTGACGAGATGTTTAACAATACAGCAGTATACATGGGTGATTGGAAAGCCATAAAACATGAACCTCCAGTTGGTGACGGAAAATGGGAACTTCACAATATTGTAGATGATCCTACGGAACTAGTCAATCTAGCAGATACAAATCCTGAAATTATGCAAAAATTGATCTCAGCATACAATGAATACGCAAAAGATGTTGGTGTTGTAATTCCTCGTGGACAGGCATTTTATCAAGGATTAGCTAGTGCTTCACCACCTGTTAACCAATCACAAGTTACGATTACTTCGGCAGACATTATCCCAGAGAAATTTAGCAACGAATCTCCTATCTCTTAACATGTTGAATATGTATATTCTGTCAAAATCCTGTCAATCTAAGAAATCTAGATGGAGAAAAAACTGCTACTGCTAACATCGATGATTCTCAAAATTTACTTATTCCTTTTTTATCTTATTTTTAATTATGACTTTTCATTCTGGATTATTGAAATGTATGTATATTAAATTTATTTAATATGATACTAAAGATAAAGAACATATACATTTTTAAAATAAAATTTTATGGAGTAAATTTATTGCTCTAAAGATGTTTATATGTTACCTTTAAAATAATTCAAAAAGTGATACAAATACAAATTAACAATTACAAGAGAATAGTTTGTTGAATTTTCGATCTTTGTTATCTTTTTGAAATCGTTAACTATACTGAATAACATTAATACGCAGACCTAGCGAGATACTTTATAACATCTAAATTAAATCTTCTTGTTTTATAGTAACTAGAAATTACATCCTTTAAAGAATCAAATGTATGATAATAACAAGAAAATATTATGCTTTTCCCTGTCTCCAACATTCTTCTACTGCATTAAATTCTGGAGAGCCAACAGGGAAATCTTCTACTCTTATGGTATCTTTATTTTCACCCAGATATTGTTTTGTTATCTTAGAACAATTAGGTGTTGCTCTATCAACAAATATAATGGATCTACTAAATTGCTTTTGTATCTGTTTCAGATAATCAACAAATGTACTACTGTTAAAATTATCATATTGTAAAAATAATTGCTTACCTTCTATAGATAAACAACCAAATACAATAGTCTTTTTACGACAACCTGTAACTGTAACTATTGGTCTTTTTTCCGCAGAAATCCACTTCTTTCGCTTGAAGATATAATCATAAACAAATATTGATTCATCTTGTACAATTACAGTCGAACCTGTTTTTAAATTGGATAGAACCTGTTTTACTCTTTTTTGAAGCTCTTCTTTTCATTTGTAGAGGCAGTATTTACAAATCTTTTCTTTGGTACCTTGGATTTGAATCCCCACTTGTGTAACAAACGATAGATATGTACTTCATGATATCTTACTCCTGTCTTTTTGTAAATTAGATCCATTACTTGTCTGAAATCCCATCCTGTGTTGCTATATGCCAATTCTTGTCTTATTTTTAGCATTGTTTCTTTTGGTACATCTGGAGGTCTACCTGTTCTTGGTTGGTCTTGCAATCCTTCTAATCCATTTTCGTTGTATCGTTTGTACCATTTGTAAGCCCATGCTCTACATCTGTGTAATTCATTTGCTACATCTTCTATGTGTTGTTTATCTTGTGTAATGCGTCTTACAAGTTGTATTCTTTCTTTAATATCTGCATTAGATTCTTGGTTGTAAATCTTATCTATTTTCGTATAATGACGCAATTATGATATGTGTAGAATGTCGGTTAGCTAAAAATGTATCTACGAAGTTTAGTTAGTCAGTATAGTTGGTGTTGTGGTCTCATGAGATATGTTAAAAATACCTTGATTATAAAATAAGGATGTCTTTTTGATATAGTAAAGATAAATCATCGGATTTTGTTATCTGTTAGCAATTTTATGTCATTAATTAATATAATACCAAGTATATGTCAGTGATCAATTTATGAGAAACACCTCCTATTCCTATAGATTCAAAAATTTAATAAAATGATTTCTATATCTTTAGATAAAATCTATTTAAACCTATTTCCTTTTTGTGTATTTGATACAGTAATAATAGTAGAATATCAGGTAATAGAATATTTGTTATAAGCAAAATATTTATAATATTTTATTTTATACCTCCTAATGGTAAAGATTTTTGAGAGTATAAAAATCTGCTCTCTTATCATACTGGTAGCTCTTTCTTCTATTGGCCTATCTGCCATCTTTTTTCAAACAGTAGATGCCCAAAATCAGACCCAAACTCAACCAGATTCCTCCTCCCCGCCATCACAAGAACAACTATACACTACTATGGCTCAAATATCAAATTCTGACACACCAGAAGATATTGCAACACTTGCCTATATTTGGGGATATCCACTAATAAATATGCAACGAAGTTTCGATTATTTTACCAATCCTAACACTCCTCATGTAACTGGGCAAGGTCCAGCAAACGAAATGAATTGTGCAACTCAACTTGTAAATGCAAGTTTTAAAGATGTGGTAAGTCCCAATGACGATACATTATATTGTATATCATGGATGAATTTGACAGAGGAACCACTTGTTCTCAAAGTACCTTCTGTTCAAGATAGGTATATTACAATTGAATTCTTGGATGCGTATACTAATGATTATGACTATCTTGGAACACGTGCTTCAGGGGGAACAGAAGGTACATATCTTATTGCTGGTCCAAATTGGAATGGACAAGTTCCAGAAGATATGACAAAGATATGGACTCCTACAAATCTTGCCTGGATTATCAACAGGATTCTAGTTAAAGGTGATTCAGATTTGCCAAATGTTCATGCTATTCAGGATAAGATGAGTTTGACTCCACTTTCAGTATTTGAAGGAAATACAACAAAAAATAATTCACAAACAACATCAGATACAAATGTTTCTAGTCAGGTTCCGATCAAACCTCAACCAGCAAACATACCAACAACTGGTATCAAACTATATGATGAATTAGGACAAGCAATGATTGATAATCCATTGAATCCTGCAGATCCTGGGGTTGTAGCCAAACTTGCTAGCATAGGTATTGGACCTGGAAAAACACCTTCAGTTGACGCAAACAACACAATAAAAACTGCTCTTGAAACTGGAATACAGGAAGGTGAAAAACTGATTAATGCAAGAGTGGCAAATATCGGTACTATTGTGAATGGATGGTCTATTAATACACAGGCCGGAATTTATGGAACTGACTATCTCACTAGGGCAGCTATTGCTAAGATAGGTTTTGGTGCTAATATCCCACAAGCAGCTCTTTATCCAATCTCTCAAACTGATAGTCAAGGAAATCCATATAACGGTACCAACAATTATGTGATTCACTTTCCTCCAGGACAGACACCACCAGTGGATGGTTTTTGGTCAGTAACAATGTATAACCAGGAAAAATATTTCTATGACAATCCGCTAAACCGTTACTCGCTAGGAAAATATACCGAAGGATTGAACAGTAATGAAGATGGTTCGCTTGATCTTTATATACAAAATCAAAACCCTGGTTCAGATAAAGAATCTAATTGGTTACCATCGCCTGCTGATGGATTCTATATGATATTGCGAATGTATTTGCCTGCAGAACAAGTTTTAAATGGAACATGGACACCCCCACCTGTACAGTTGGTCGGATAAATTCATAAAGAATATACCAGTCCTTTTTTAAGGATTAAACCTACAACATTATATTATTTTCTGACTAAATAACCCTTTTTTTCATAACTCCTATGTTTTTCATGAATAAAGGTATCAAATGTGGACATTATTATTCAAGAATTGTTATTTTTAGTTGATATCAGTTGTATGAATATATACATACCTGTAAAATAAAAACATATGATAGATTTAGACAAAATCTGTCACCAAGATATTAGAACATGAATTAATGATCAACTCATATGTATATCATTCTCACGATTTTCTGACTTGGAAGGAATCTATCATTTTTTTGGCGACAGGTAAATAATCCGAAAATAATGCATCTTGAGATGTAAATGTTATAAGATATACCTTATCACCAAATATTGTATAAACTTGAATCTTTTTAAATAATTCCTCTTTTCCTACTGTTGTTGAATAAATTAATGTATAAGCAGATTGATTTCCTTTTAACGTAGATGGTTCAGATTGACTTATCGAAAAAAAGGTACTATTTTGTATTCTTTTGATTTTTTCATCGATAACCCTTTCCAAGGTATTATTTTTTGAAGAGAATACAAATACATCAAGATATGGCACAAAAAGACCAGACACACCAGATATATTTCCAAGTTCTGATGCTGTTTTTGAAGGAGAATAAAATCCTACAACAGTATTATTCAATGTAAGATCATATGGATATGTTCTTACCGACCAGTTATCTGGATATTTTATTTTAATTCCAAAAATTGAATTTTCATATGGAAGAAAATTTTCACTAGCAATAGGTTTTGCATCTATTGAAGGTGTTTGTGTTGTACTGCTCTCTGTGTTACTATCTCCAACTGACAGTTCGTCAATTGCCAGACCCATATATACAGATGCTCTATCTGTATCATTGTCGTTTATCGCAGTGACTGCATCTTCTAATAGAACTTTTGTTGTCTGTACATAAGATGAATCTGAATTTGCTTCCTTTAGGGCTTGGATGACTAGGTTTAAATTTAAAAGCGACTTTGTAGTATTTGGAGTCTCTAATTCTTGCACTGCTTTATCCACAAGGGTTGCAAGAATAGATTGGGTAGGTTTTGAGGTATTGTCTTTTGAGTTAGATTGTGCATAAACTAAACTGTCCTTATTCCTGAATTCATCAATATAGAATAATTGGAAAAGTACTATAATAGAAATTGAGAAAACGACGCTCATTTTGACAATTTTTAAAGAATTTTTACTAATAAAATCAAAGTTACAATTAAGTTTTGGTTGAATATTACACATTACCAATATCCAAGTAAATAGCATTTTTCATAATATTTATTTTAATATGTATAAATTAATTTTTGCGGTTATCAAAGTTCTCAAGGTTAAATTAAGGTAACCAGTTAGAACAGAAGTATATAGTGATTTACCATATTGGAAAATTTTGATTTTCTCTATTTAAATACTTCAAATTAAATTAATACCTTCAGGTACAAAAGGCATGTTGATATATTTTCTTTATTTAAGGTAAAGAAATAAAACGATATCGAAACTATTCAAAAAATAAAAGAACAAGTAACCTAAGTATTGGACGAATTTATTAAATATTAAGAATCATGGCTAGATATACTTTAAAATGTTGCATTTCCTGAAGACTAAGATTGAATATTATAAAAATGAATTGTAGGGTTTAATTAATATGAATCTATTAATAAATAGATATCGAATTCCTTACCAAAATACAGCTTGTTAGATAGGACAAAATTATTCCTGCAATTTGATAGAAAACTTAACAAATGTCCTTAATAAATTCCAAATATGGATACACTTATAAAATTATTCATACTTGCTGGAGGTGTTGTATTGTTAGGAACTTTTTTAATGTTCGGTGTAGAATCTAATGAACCAAATTCAGAAATAAAAACTTTAGAAGATGCTTTATGGTGGTGTATTGCAACTGTTACAACTGTAGGATATGGGGACGTTGTACCTGTTTCTGATTTAGGTAGATTCGTAGCTATGGTGTATATGGGATTTGGAATAGCAATGATAACTATTTTGTTATCCACTATTACTACAAGGTTTTACAAAAAAAGGTTTGAAGCTATAAAGGAAAAAACAGACAAAGAAGAATTGAATCAATTTGAAAAAGAATTGATGCAAAAGTTATTAGACTTGGAAAAAAAACAGAACCAATGTTTAGACATGTTTAATCAACTAGATTCAAAGATTAAAGGAAAGCTTGATTAGGATAATAAATGATGTGATTTTAAAAAAATTGAAATAAATCTACGATTAATCTACATCATATATTTTATTTATCGTTTTTTTTAATATCAACATAACTATATTCGTTTGAATTGCTTTCTCCTCATAGTTGTTTTGTTATTACTAGATTTAGTTACATTTGATTTCATATACTGTAATCTAATATTAGTTATAATATGAAAAATAATGATTATTTATAGCTATGACTATATCAAAATTGGTATTAATCATAAATATTAAAAATATGTAAAAATTATATATAACTTATAAACGAACATATGTTATCTATCCTAAGTAGATTTGATAAATTAAAATTTATTTAATCAAAAATTTCAGAACTTGGGAAATATTAAGATTATATTTTTACAATATTTTAACTCCTAATGAATTCTAAAATAAAATATTTCAAAAAAATGTTTTCATATATCGATTATATCATTATTATTTCTTGGACTTTATCAAAATATGATTAGAGAGTTCAATGGGGCTAGCAGGATTTGAACGCTGGGTACGAAAGACTATTGATTCAGTCATAATTTATGTTATCTTATGAGATATATTTAGATTTATTATTGAAATCTACTTAAAACTGAGATAAAAATTTCAATTTCTTGATTTTAGAGGGATTTTGAACATTGGTAATATGCAGGTTCAATACGACATAGATGAGCTTAAAATAATATAACAATTGTATGAATATGATAAAAGTAAATGCTGTAATCGATCAATATTTTTAAAAAGTAAAATAAATTTGTCTAATTGATTTAATTACAAATTTTAATATTTTAAAAATAGAGATGGATAATCGAGATATTACAGAAAAAAAGCAATTTCCTCAAATCTATGAATATGAAGAAAGCACAGAAGTATTGATTGTAAATTCAAAATCTGAAAGTATGATTCGATCGGGAGTAACATCGATAGCGGTGCAAAAATAATAGTCTAAGGTTATAGTAAAAACAAAGTAGTTAATCAAAACTGAATAATATAAAATAGATTAGAATCTATTTAGCATATTTTACCAATTTTAATTAAGCAAAAATTATAGCAAAAGAATTTCTATTATTTAATTCATCAACTTTAACATAACCATGAGAAAGTTTATTTCTAAAATTAATTCCATTTATGTCAGTATATTTTATTTTCAGATATTCTATTATATCTTCTCCCAAGATATCTTTTACTTCATTTTCTGCTAGTGATCCTCCAAATTCTTTATACACTATTACATTCTTATGTTCTTTTAAAAAATTGAATTTTTTAATTTCTAGTAACTTTCTAATTAATACTTTTATCTGTGAAATTAAAATATGAAAAAAAGTTATATACTCATTAGAAAAAAGATAATCTAATTCTTTTTTACTTAGTAATATATTATCTTCTTCAATCATTCCATAATTTTTTTCTCTTTCTTTAAATCCAATATAGAATTTGATAAATTGGACTCAAATTAATATACGAACTGCTATTATTTTTAATATGATATTGTTCAATATCCTAATTATCCGTAAGAAGTTTAGAAGATTTACTGAGTTCTTTAACTCTGTAATGGAAACGAAGACAAAAGTGGATGTTCCTTCAATTGATTTAATGCATTTTCTGTAAAATTTTAATTAGATAATTCAATTTTTAAATCTGAGATATTGTTTATAGTATCATATTCAGTAGTGCCTTCAACAGAGAATTGAACAAATTCTATTTTCGATTTTGTTATTTCATAATCTTCTAATTTGTGATTATAATACATTTTTTGGATACATTTAGTATACTTTATATCATTAGACGCTTTTTTATATTCATTAGCAGCTTCCTGATAGTTCATAGAAGCTATAATCCTTTGATTTCTACCATATTTTAATCGCAATTCTACTTCGGTTTCAAAGGATTTTTCTATCTTTTCATGAATTTCTTTTCTCAATTCTTCTTTCTCTTTATCAGTATTTTCAAGAAATTTTACCATTTGAATTGAAATTTCAAATAGATGTCTTTGTAAATACAATTTTGTTATCTTATTATCATAAGAAACTTCTTTGTATTACCAATTGACCAATATTTCAGCATTTTTCATCTACTATCTTTAAAAGACTAATCATATATTTGTTCTCAAAATTAGGATGTAATTGTATAATTATTTCTAATGGTTCTTTTAACCATCTAATATTTTCAAAATTGTTTATATTATTTATAATAGATAAAGCAATCTTTAATCTCTTTTATTAATAAAACATCTTTACTTTGATATAACATGATAATATTATATAAAAAAACATAACAAATCAATTATTTTTAAGTATTCTTTTTGTTGATTTTTTAAATATAATTTTATTCTGTCTATTAGAAGAGTTATTGATATTTCAAAAAATGTAATATCTGTAAAA
>JALDRC010000011.1 GCA_031316115.1 Nitrososphaeraceae archaeon | reverse complement strand
TTAATATTTGAAATACTCTTTATACCCTTAGAAGTTCACTGGATTATATGGTTGGATGACAATATTTTAATGAATATATCCAAATGGGGTGAATTGTTTAAAAATGAAATAAAGGATTATTTCTTTTAACGAATTTGATACAAAGACCTGAGAAAACTTGCATATGCCACGAACATAAAAGGATATCTTGCATTTGTAATATATAAAACAATTATTATGATTGGTAATCACCAACCTTGGTTAGGGATTTGTAAACAGCCAGCAATCCTCAAAAATATATTCTTCAACCATAAATTTCATAAGTAACAAATATGTAAGGGAAATTTTTGATTCTGAATCTTATTTCAATTCATAGGAAACAAACATTTTGTGCTGAATGGGAATGTAATATCCTTCAGATGGCATTTCTCTGCATTTTAAATATGAATTCCAGTTTCCTTTGAGTAATTGGTTAGCAGAAAAAGTAATACAGGATTTCACCGAGAAACCAAAATATTTTATTGATAACTATGAAAGTAAACTACAAATAGTAAAACTCTAATTTACATAATCCCTACGATTGGATAAACTACCCATTTATATAGCAAACAAATCTGAAATAATTCTCTACTCAATCTTGGTTACTACGTAAACCTATTTGAAAACTCATCAAAAAAAAATGAATTTTTAGATAAAACATATTAATAAATTATTTCTATATATTAGATATAATATTCAATGGAATATGAAACTTTAGATCTAGAATTGAAAAACCAATTTATCGGTAAAAATTTAATAAAATATAATACCATTTCTTCAACCCAAGAAAGATCGATATTTTTACTTGAGAAAAGTCCTCATCGTTCAAATTTAAATGGTACTGTCATTGTGTCTGATATACAGACAAAAGGAAAAGGGAGATTAAAAAGGAAATGGATTTCTAGCCCTGGCGGATTATGGTTTTCTATTATTTTACAAAGTCCAAACATAGATGTGTTAGATATTAATCTTATATACATGATATCAACATTGTCAGTATGTGAAACATTAAATAATTTTATTGACTCTAAAGCAGTTATTAAATGGCCAAATGATATAATGGTTAACTCCAAAAAAATATCAGGAATACTTATAGATACAAGTATAACAGAAGAAAAAATCGATTATCTAGTAATAGGAATAGGAATCAATGTCAACATAGATAGTAATAAAATCAAACAAGAAATATACAAAAATAATACATCTAGAAAATATTTTTCAAATATGGATAATGATATAACTTCTATGAATGATGAATTGAATGGGATACAAATTGACAAGTTAAAGATATTAAAAATAATTCTGGAAAAAATAGAAAAGTATTTTTTAACAATTGAGAAACCTATAAAAAAAGAAAATTCTTTTGAAAGTCATTCTTTCACAAACCAAAATAGACTAAAAATAGTAGAAAGATTCAGAGAATTGTGTGAAACAATCGGAAAAAGAATATGTATTTACATAGATGGAAAAGAGGAATATGATGGATTAGCAAAAGGATTAGATGAATACGGCTACCTAATTCTAGAGAGAAAAGGAGATAATAATAACATAGTCATAGAAAAACTTTATTATGGAGATATTTCAATAAGGCAGTTTTAGATCTCACCGATTATCCTACCGAGAAGCTTGTTGTTTAAAAACTAGATTGTTAAACTTTAAAGACATGATAAGCTTTATTTAATTTTTCAAGCTAAGTAGATAATGATAGAACTTAATCTATAAAATTTTACAGACTATAGAAATATCATTAACATTTGTACCTGTTCTTCCTGTTTTAATTACTGATTTAACTTTTTTTAAATATGTACTACTATTATGAGAAACTAAATATTCGTTAAGATCAAGTTTTTCATAAATTGAACGACGGATAGTTGTAGGAGTTGCGATTCCTCCCGCGTAAGTAGAATTTCCATCTATGCCATCTGTCCCACAACATAATATAGTATAATCTTTTATTTTTGCTAACTTTAAATAGGCGATTGATGAAAGAATCGCTTCCTGATTTCTACCTCCTTGACCGATTTTATAGACATTTGTAGATGTTTTATAACGTTTGGATCTATTATTTGGATTAGAAGATTCTATCTTTACTACAGTTTCACCTCCAAGAACAAATGCAAGAATATTATGTTTTGATTGGTTGTATTGTATTTTTTTTTCTTTTTCCATTTCATCTCTTTGGAATTTATCATTTAACAAAATACTTGCCAAATTTTTACCAAAAGTTTTTGCTTCAGAGGTAAAATCTGAGCCTAAATAGAAAGTTTTTGCTCCATTTTGTTTGATATGCGAAACTGCACTTTTGCAAGCGAGTTCATTATTACCTATTAAGATATTATAGACATTAGTGAAAATAGCATCACTTGGTCTTGGTAATTCTTGGAGATCGCCATTTCTTCCCCTTTCTAAAGTATTTTTTACCTTTATCATTCTTTTTATATCCAAAAGATCCCATATTCTGTATTTTTTTAATATTTTTATTGCATCATTGTATGTTGAATTGTCTCCTACCGTAGGGCCAGATCCGATAATATTTAGATCATCTCCAACAACATCAGATAAAATTAATGTAACAAATATTGTATCAGGATTAATATTTCTTACAAGATTTCCACCTTTTACACTGGAAAGATGTTTCCTAACTTTATTAATCTCATGAATAGAAGCTCCAGATTTTAGCAATGATTTTGTTATTTCTTGTTTTGATCTGAGATCCAAACCAGAAATGGGAGCACACAAGAGAGATGAGGCTCCTCCAGAAATAAGCCCAAAAACTATAGCTCGATCTTTAATGTTTTTAAGGAGATCCAGGATTGTTTTAGTACCTTTTACACTATTTTTGTCTGGAACCGGATGTGAAGCTTCGTTAACTATTAAAAAATTTGGTTTAATTTTCTCGTCGTAAGGTATATTTATCGCTCCAGAGTCTATATGATATTTATTTTTACGAAGTATTTCTTCTAAAGCAATTGCCATTTTAGCAGTTGCCTTGCCTGCACCGATAATATGAATAGAGTCAAATTGACCTAAATCGAAATTAAAAATTGTCTTTTTGACATCTTTAATTTTTAGTATATGATTATGAGAAATTTGATAATCTGCGTGCTCTGTAAATTTCTTTTTGTTTGAAAATTGTTTTTCTATTATAATAGAGTTTTTTATCAATAAATATGGATCGACTGATTTCAACGCCTTCTCAAGTGCACATAAACATATTTTAAAAGATTTATACTTACCATGATATTTTAATAAATCTTCCTTATTTTGAATTGTATCCATCAATTCTAATAGATGGAGTACATAGTTAAATTCTGTTACTGGATTAGTTTTAATAATTAATATAATTTTATAAAATATATAACGTTATCAAGATGGAATTAAGGAAGAATAGAATATTACCTAAGATCTGCTAAATCGTCTATCAAGTTAAACCCATTTTTTGGTATAGGTCTTCTTCCATTAAACCCTTCAGTTTTTCTATGCCAGAACTTGATTTTATCTTCCCCATATTTCCAGCACAGCCAAATTTCTTCATCATTTCGAATTGAAGGGAAATCCAGTAGACCTTCTTCCACGCTCTTAATCATAACACCCATGTCCTCGATTTCTTGAATAATCTCGTATAAATCAGTTACAGCATGATTTAACTCTTGTTTCTTTTTAAAAAATTTTTCAAATGAGGACTTTGAATCTAGGAGATTCTGAAGATCTTCTTGGATATCTACTACCTTATTTTTCTGTGATAGAACTTCATTAAACCTCCTTTTTACGTTAGGTAATATTGAATTTGCTTTATCCAAAGTAAAATGAGTAAACATTAACATTTGTCCTAACGTACTATAGATTATTTATGCTTTTTTACAAATTTCATTACTGGCTCATTAGGCATTTTTATTTTAGTTGACTTGTCAAGATGGAAACATATACTAATTCACAACAATAATTTTTATTTTCATACTTAATTGTTATCTACCGTATGTCTCTAACAGTGATAAATTTTGAATTTAATAAGAAAAAAAGTAATAGAAACCGATCTATAAATAATCAAATATTACTTCAATCAGAGAAGAAATCGGAAATAATTTGGATTTTACTAAAAAAGATTTTAAGAAAAATGAAAGGACAAAACTTGAATTTTTATCGAAAATAAAAGATAAAATAAAGTTACTGGAGATGTCTTTACAGTTTATTCAATGTTGATCTCTGTATGGCTTAGAATTATTAGAATCAAGTTTTTGTTAGCTTCAGTCATAGGAATAACTGTTGGAATCTTATTTTCTTTTTATTCCTTTCAAGAATTCAATTTGTTAAGTGCAATTTTAACCTACATAGGGGTGATTTTTCTTCATGCTAGTGTTGATATCCTGAACGACTACTGGGATTACAAAAGAGGAATAGATAATATTACCAAAAGGACCAAGTATAGTGGAGGAACGGGGGTATTACCTGAAAAAAAATTGACCCCGCAACAAGTTTATCGAGCTGGCTTTCTTTGTATGTTTTTAGGTCTTGCAATTGGAATTTATTTTGTTATTCAAAATGGAATTATAATAGGGATTATTTTAGTTATAGCAATTGTGTCCATATACTTTTACTCTACAAAAGTTGTCAACATAGGAATGGGTGAGATTCTGGTGGGTTTAAAAGGTGCTATGATTGTGATCGGAGCATCTTATGTTCAATCTGGAATAATAGATGGATCAATAATTCTATTAGGTGTAATTATTGGTATGCTTTCATCTCTGGTCTTATTCGTCGCATCATTCCCAGATCATGATGCAGACAAAGAAAAAGGTAGAAAAACTTTAGTTATTATTCTTGGGAAAAGAAAAGCATCTATAATATTTCCATATATTTTAGGAACAATATATGTAATAACAATTATTGGAATAATAATATCTGATATTCCTTCATATGCTTTTCTAGTCCTAATAGCTATCCCGTTTGCCATAAGATCTGTTTATTCTTTAAAAGATAATTATGATAATATTGATAGTACTGTAAACTCTATCTCAAATACCATAATGTTTTCAAGAGTCTTTGGAGCTTGTCTCTGTGTTAGTTATGCTCTTGGAATTTATCTCGAGTTAATACGATGAGAGGAGTCTATAATAATTAATAACTAGGTCAGGGGAGAAGAATTTTGAAGGAAAACCCGAATATAAAAACTGCCGTTTCTTAAAAATCTCAATATTTGAATTTATAAAAATTCATCAAACTAAACATCATCATCTCTTCTGAGTTTCTATAGTGAAATCTGAAGGATTTAGTAAACTTCCACATTTCTTGCATCTACCACTAAAAGATCTAATACTGTCTTTTATAGGTTTTAAATTTATCATCCTATTAACAATTGAACCACATTTACCACAAACAATTTCTATACAAGGGTATGACATAATATACTCAACCCAAACATCATTCGTTTATTATTTTTTCTGTAAAATATTTTTGACGGATTTACGAATTTAAATGCAACGCTCTAAGAAAATATGAAAATTCATTAAAATCTGCTAAAGAAGAGAAAAAATAAAAAAATAAATAGATTTCTCTAATCTTATAAAGATATGCCAACAGACCCTGTGTGTGGAATAGAGATGGATGATGAACTCGCAGTAACTTTCGAATATGAAAATAAAAAATATTATTTTTGTTGTGAAGGTTGTAAAGGAATTTTTAAAAGAAAACCCAATAAATATCATAAGAAGGTATAAATTGATTTAAGAAAAAATGAAACTAGGTTTTTTCACACTAATAACAATGAATTATCTTGGATAGTCTAAATATCATACGAGTTTCAGATTAGGAATATTGATTTGTTTTCGAAATGTTAGAAAACGGATTTTAGATCTTTATGTTTTATAAACCATTAAGTAAAACATCATTCAGATAACCTTGAACTCTGTAAAAATCGCTGGAAAAGGAACTGTACAGATCAATTATGCTAAGACCGATATTAAACTTGGCTCACCTGGTGATATGATCATCAGGATGAAAGCTTGCGGTATTTGTGGATCTGATCTGGAAAAAGTATTTGGAGAGTATGGGATGTCTTCAGGAAAATTAGGCCATGAACCCTCAGGCGAAGTTTTATCGATCGGAAAAAATGTAAAAGATTTCAAGATTGGAGATAGAGTTTTTGTACACCATCATGTGGGTTGCCATAACTGTCATTTTTGTAAACATGGTAATTTTACAATGTGTCAGCAATATCAACAAAGTAACTTTCAACCTTGTGGATTATCAGACATATTTCTTGTCCCTGAATGGAATGTTTCAAAAGGCGGGGTATTGAAATTGCCTAACACCATGAGTTATGAACAGGCGTCTCTAATTGAACCACTTGCATGCTGTATCAGAGCAATAAACAAAGTAAAGTCTTACAAAGGAGATGATGTGGCTGTATTTGGGGCAGGTCCTGCTGGTCTGATGCTAGTAATGCTTGCAAAACTACATGGTTTCGATAAAATTTTTCTTTTAGATTTCAATTCCTTTCGTCTCGAGTTCTCTAAACGAAATATCGAAGGAATTACGCCAGTTAATCTAAAAAATGGATTTGAAGAGATTATAAGAAGTAACACAGAAAATAGAGGAGTAGATTTATCCATAGTAGCAACAAGCAGTTTAAATGCTTTATCTAATGCATTTGAGATAACAAGAAAAGGAGGTACAATTCTTCAGTTTGGAGTTCCTGGTAAAAATAGTTCATTTGAATTCGATATTGCAAAAATATATTCTAATGAACTTACTTTCCTTTCAAGCTACGCTGCTTCTGAAATCGAAACTCATCAAGCATTAAATTTGCTACAAGAAAAAACAGTTGATCTAGATTTTCTGGTTACTCATAAATTTAAACTACAAGACTCACAGAATGCATTTGATTGTGCCCACAAAGCAGCAGACTGTATGAAAGTTATCATTACTTCTGACTAAATTTTTTTCCAGAATGTAAGAGCATTTATTTCGGGAAAATATATTCTCTGGTATAAAATGTACACATATGATAATTATGTTTTTCCATGGCGACATACCTTAAAAAATAAATATCGAGAAATTTCAATAAGTTTGGTTTAATAAATAATGGATTGGGGGATGAAAAATCGATTTTCGAGGATTATACGACCGAATGACGGACGTTGTGTTATGTTAGCAGTAGATCATGGTTACTTTCTTGGACCAACAGAAAGATTGGAAGTTCCTTACAAAACTATCAAACCATTGTTACCTTTCGCTGATTCAATTATGTTAACAAGAGGTATCCTTAGAACTTCTGTGAATCCTAGTACCGATGTACCAATAGTCCTACGGGTTTCTGGTGGAACAAGTATAATAGGCGAGGATCTCTCCAAAGAAACCATCACTACTTCAATACAAGAAGCAATAAAACTTAACGTATCGTGTCTAGCTTTGTCTATTTTTGTAGGATCTAAATACGAACATCAAACTCTTGTAAACTTGGCTAATTTAGTAGATAGTGGAGAGAAATATGGGATACCAATTCTCGCAGTAACGGCAGTAGGGAAGGACATGGTAAGAGATGCAAGATATCTAGCTCTAGCATGTAGAATTGCGGCAGAGTTAGGAGCACATGTAGTAAAGACATATTATTGTGAAAATTTCGAAACAGTTGTAGAAGGATGTCCAGTCCCTATTATTATCGCTGGAGGAAAGAAACTGGAAAAGGAGATTGACGCATTAGAACTGACGTTCAAAGCTATTCAAGATGGAGCTGCAGGTGTTGACATGGGCAGAAATATTTGGCAATCAGACTTTCCTGTCGCTATGATAAAGGCAGTAAAATCGATTGTCCATGAGAATTACTCTGTCAAAGAAGCTTACGAACTATTTAATAAAGAAAAGAAAAAAGAACACAAAAATCCTGCTCTCACGAGGTAAAAAAAATCCAAACCAATTACTTTTGCGTTTAAATTACGTGATTTAACTGTTTGATATTTTATTTTAATAATCAATTTAAAGTTAAGTCCTAGTTACTAACAACACTTGTTTCATATTCTTTCATGTTTTTTACAAGATTGATCAATCTTAATCAACTTGATACAACAGATTTTGGACCTATCATAGTTGATGGTTGTAGAAGGATTGAAAGACTAGACAAAAAAAGTGTATTTTTGTATCCAATGAAAATTAAAAACTTTATGAGTATGAAGAATATTGTTAGAATAGACTTTTCTCAGGGAAAAAATCAAAATAAACCAATAGAGATGTTGTTATTTAGCTAAGTTGTTAAACGTAAAAAAATAGCAAATAATTATATCAACAGATATTTATCTAACAATATTATCTATGAAATTTCCAAATAGTAGAACAAATTATTCTATCCTAAGATGGAATTAGTATAAACCAACAACGAAAATATTGCTAAAGATCTCTAAGAGGATAATACTAGAATCTATAAAACAAATGGACATGATTAGATAAATTAAAGACTGAAATTTTCTTTAGAGGTTCGATAAGAAATTTAGGAAAAATTTGGTCAAGATATCCTTAATTGAGTTTGTGTTCAAGAATTCCAATGTAGAAATGTTGTCATTTCATATTTAATTTCTCTAATATTAAATGACACATAAAATTAATCAAAAGTTAAGTTTGAAATATTTTCTTAGTTTATGTGTATCATTATTCTCATATTATATAGTTTAAACATTTAATTAGAAATGACAATAAGTTATCTATAGTAGGATTTATTTATGATAACATTATACTTTTCTAACTTGCTAATGAAGAATTGGTTTATAATTAAAAAACGGTCGTTTTATGTTCGTCTTTATTATTGTCAATACGATTGAGTATAATTCAATGGATATGATATATCTCTGAAAGCAAAATATGCTAAAATTATAACTCTAATTATCAAAGAATTTAATCCCAACTATTTTCAATTTAATTCAAATATATATTACTACATATAAGGATGAATAGTTTAATCAGGCGATCTGGTAATAAAGTTAAATCTTCTTCCTTAAATTAAATAAAATTCGAAATTTTTATTTAAAATAATAAGGTTCATGCATAGACGAAAAACAGCATGATCCCTTCTACAAAAGAGTCAGATGAAGTTTATAAGGTAAAATGAGAAGGGAGAAGATTCTAACAATAAGTTATGGGAGATAAAAATTAGATCCGTTACTTCCTTGAAGAGATCTATTGAGTTGAATGAGCAGGAGGTAATTCTATGGAAAATTATCTATGTTAATTTAAAATTTGTATAAATCCCGAAGACAATTGTGAGAAAGAGATTTTAACTTTTATATATTAATCTATTTGAATTATCTTGATATTTGTTAATTTATTGGTAACCAAATACTTCCAAAGAGATGTGATAACCAATTAGGAGGGGATCAGAATTAGGTATGAATTGATTTGTGAGAGAACAAAAACCATCCCCAGCTAAAAGGAATACGATATTAAAAACAAAATGCGTAAACAGATATCAATAGAAAATTAATTGAAAAATATGGCATCCTATCAAACATATAGCCCAAAAACAAGATAAACATTAGAACAATACCATAGAGAACCATACCGAGAACTAAAAGTAAAGTAAAAGGAATAACAGAAATTAGAGAAGTAAAAGGGTATAAAGATAAAAATCAAGAAAATTTTAAAAATTTGTAATGGTATCGATCTAGAAGAAGAATAAAGAAATTGACGAAATAGAACGTATAACGTTATGAAGAGATCAATGATATCAAGTGACTACGATAAAGAAGAAGAATATAAGAACACAATGTAATATATTTAATTTCCTAAAGTATTTATTAATCTTACATTATAATTTAATAAAGTTGGAAATTTTTACAAGAAATTTACTTGGAGATATACAGGACAAAATAATTTGTGACCTTAAATATACTTTAGAAAGTTATTAGTAGTACTTCGCATTAAAATTTATCCAACTGAGATTATAAAGAATTGGGGAAAAATTATGGTTGAAATGATAGGTGCAAAGGCATTGATTACCGCATTAGAAAAAGAAGGAGTAGAAATAGTTTTTGGACTACCCGGAGGTGCTAATCTACCGATTTATGATGAGTTAGTCGATGCCAATTTTAGACATATTTTAGTTAGACATGAACAAGGTTCGGCTCATATGGCCGATGGATATGCGAGGATTAAGAGAAAAGCGGGTGTTTGTCTCGCTACTTCTGGACCAGGAGCGACAAATTTAGTTACTGGAATAGCTACTGCCCATGCTGACTCAATTCCGATGATAGCTATAACTGGACAAGTCCCATTGGCCATGATAGGCAAAGATGCATTTCAAGAAACTGATATTATTGGAATAGCAAATCCCTGTACCAAATACTCTTTTCAGCCAAGGAAAGCGGTAGAAATACCAGAAACAGTAAAAAAAGCATTTTATATTGCAGAAAGTGGCAGACCTGGTCCTGTTTTAATTGATATTCCTAAGGATGTTCAACAAGAAAAAAGTGAGATTGCATTTCCAGATTTAATTAAAGTAAGAGGCTACAATCCTGCCGTAGATGCAGATCTGAGTCAGATTGAAAAAGCCGTAGATCTAATAATGAAAGCTGAAAAACCTATAATAATGGCAGGTGGAGGAGTTATACTTTCAGGAGCTTTCCATGAGTTACAAGCTCTCGCGGAGATTCTGATGTGTCCTGTAGTGACTACGTTCAAAGGGAAGGGATCTTTTCCAGAAAATCATCCATTGGCGATGGGACCTATAGGTATGCATGGACATGCGGAAGCTAACAAGATAATTTTGGAAGGGAATTGTATTATTGCAGTAGGGGCGCGTTTTTCTGATAGATCCGTCGGACGATTTGACGAATTTGGTAAGGGAATGAGTATTATACATCTTGATGTTGATCCTGCTGAAATAGGGAAAAATAAATCTGTAGATGTTGCAGTAATTGGTGATGTTAAGTCTTCTTTAAGGACTATGGTGAAACTATTGTCAAATAAAGGAATAAAACCTGATCCAGAGAACTTTTGGTTAAAAAGGAGAAAAGAGTTGATTGAATATTATGCAAGCACAATAAAAGATTATTCTAGGGAATTAACTGCTAGAAAAGCGTTAAAAAAACTAAGGGAAATACTCCCACCAGAAGCCATTGTTACAACTGAGGTAGGACAATGTCAGATGTGGTCATCCTTACATTTTGATGTAATATCTCCTGGAACTTTCTTTAGCTCTACTGGTTTAGGAACAATGGGATTTGGTTTTCCCGCTTCGATAGGAGCAAAAGCTGCCAGACCGGAGGTCCCGGTAGTGGACATTGCAGGAGATGGCTCGTTTAACATGACAGAAAACTCTTTGGCAGTTTCTGTCTTAGACAAACTTCCTGTAATAGTATTTTTATTAAATAACTATATGCTAGGGATGGTCGCACAATGGCAAAGAACATTTTACAATAGAAGGTATAGTGGAGTTCACCAAAATCGATGTCCAGATTACGTAAAACTAGCAGAGGCTTATGGTGCTCAAGGAATCAGAACAGAGTCAATGAGTGAACTAGAAAAAGCATTAAAAAGTGCGATCAAGTCAGAGGTACCCACAGTAATAGATATTCCTATTGATCCAGAGGAAGATGTCTATCCATTTGTTGCCCCAGGATCTGGATTAAAGGACATGATAGTAGGAGGTTAAATCAAAAAATTGTCTCATACTTATAGAAATCTAAATGATGAGAATGAAAATAATTATCATTTGCCTTATAGATTGTTATCTGTTCTTGTAGAAGATAAGCCTGGAGTATTGTTTAGAATAACTAACCTATTTAGAGCAAGAAATTTCAATATTGCAAGTATTACTGTAGGCTCTACAGAACAAAAAGATCTTTCAAGAATGACAATAGCTACACAAAGTGATTCTCGGACGCTGGATCAACTCGTTAAGCAATTGAGGAAGGTAATTGATGTTATAGAAGTGAAGGTTTTAGATATCGATAACACTGTCTTTAGGGAACTGGCACTTATAAAAATGAAGTCACCAGACCCTACATCTAGGATGGAAATCTCTCATTTTGCAGGAATATTTAGAGCAAAAATTTTAGATATTGGAAAAGAATCAATAATTGTAGAGTTAACTGGCACACCTGATAAAATAGATGCATTCAAAAATTTGGTAGATCATTATGGTATAATTCAAATCGCAAGAACTGGTGTATCTGCTTTAAGAAGAGGAACATAAATATTGACAAAAAATAGTAAATCAACTGAAAATAATAACAATAAGATAATTGAAAAAATTAGAATATTTGATACTACATTAAGAGATGGAGAACAAACTCCTGGTGTATCTGTAAATGCAGAACAAAAGTTGAAAATTGCTTTAAAGCTAGATGAAATAGGAGTTGATGCGATAGAAGCTGGTTTTCCAGTAGTATCAGAAGGAGAAGCCGCAGCGATAAAAACAATTGTCGCACAAGGTTTGAAATCGGAGATATGTGGATTAGCTAGAACAGTACAATCGGATATTGATGCAGCTTTAAAATGTGACCTAAAATATATTCATACGTTCATCGCTACTTCGGATATTCATATGAAATATAAACTAAACATGACACAGGAACAAGTCATAGATAGGGCTATTTGGGCAGTAGATTATGCTAAAAAACATGGAGTGCAAGTAGAATTTTCCGCGGAAGACGCAACTAGATCAGACAGAAATTTTCTAATTAAAGTCTTCAAAGAAGCCCAATCTGCTGGTGCTGATCGAATAGATATTCCAGATACTGTAGGTTATGCAACACCTGATTATATAACTAACCTAGTAAAAGAAATCGCATTTAATATATCAGTACCTATAAGTATGCATTGTCATGATGATTTTGGACATGCTGTTGCAAATTCAATAGCAGGTATAAATGCAGGTGCAAGTTGTGCACATGTAACGATAAATGGAATAGGTGAAAGAGCAGGAAATGCCTCTCTAGAGGAATTTGTAATGGCTTTACATTGCTTATATAATAAAAAAACTAACATAGTCACGGAAAAACTATATGAAACATCAAAATTTGTATCCAATGCAATGGGCATAATTGTTCAACCAAACAAGGCAATAATAGGCGAAAATGCATTTGGTCATGAATCTGGTATACACACACATGGTATTATAAATAATCCATTAACCTACGAGCCAATAAGTCCTGAATTGGTGGGAAGGAAAAGATGGTTACAAGCTGGAAAACATGCCGGAGCTCATGGAATAAAAGCAATGTTAGGGGATTTTGGAATTAAACCATCAGAAGAAGAATTGAAAGAAATAGTAACTACACAAAAAAATCTTGCTGATGTAGGAAAATCCATAACTACAGCAGAATTATTATCTATTTCAGGTCATATAATGGGTAATACAAAATTTGAAGAGAAATTTAAACTACAAGATTTCCATATTGTAACAGGACAAAATATTACACCCACAGCAGTCATCAGATTACATACAGGAGGAAAAGACTACATTACATCGGAGGTTGGTGTGGGACCTGTGGATTCTGCATTAAAGGCAATTCAAAAGATTGCAGTTGAGGTAGCTAATATAAAAATTCGAGAATATAGATTAGATTCCATTACTGGGGGATCCGATGCTCTTGCGGAAGTTTCAGTAAAAGTAGAAGACAAAAGTGGGAATGTTGTATCTGCAAGGAAATCAGGAGCAGATGTTGTTGTAGCGTCAGTTCAGGCAATGATGGATGCAATAAATAAAATAATGTTAAGAAAAATTTTACAATCAGACAACAACAATCATTAGATTAACTCATGATTGGTTAATTCATTATTTGAAGATCTTGACAAATTAACACACCAGCCAAGCAACAAACAAACAATTTCTTCATGTTGAAAAAACCTTGGATAATCTGATATGGTATATTTGAGGTAAAATATGAAAAAATATTTTTCTCTAAAGCAAGTTGAAAGTTTATAACAATGCTTTCTATTGTAATTACCACTAAATTGAAATCTAATGAATTACTTTGCTTTAATAATTTTAAGGTTATATTACCGATATTGAGAAAATATTAATACCGTCTTATTCCTATCTAGCAGCTATTTACTGACAAAATACAATCTAAGGTTATTTGGAAATAAAAGTGATTTCCATAATCTAGACTTAGGTATTAGTTTGATATAATTATCAATGAAAATTATGATACCAGATTATTTAGAAAATTGTTCTATTAGTTAATACAGTATTTTTTTGGTATATAAATATATATAGATAATATATCGATAAATAATTCTAATTGAGCAAAAAAACTACATTGATTGGAGTTTTAGCATTTTCTATTCTCTTATTATTGAATTTTTTTTCAATCACTAATTATTCATATTCTCAAAATGATGATGAGGATGAAACTGATCAGATTCCTACTGGACAAATTCCTAAACCCAAGGTAAGTGTGGCAATAGAAGGAACAGAAAATGATGATAAAATAAAGGGAGGATCTGGTGATGATGAGTTATTTGGAAATGAGGGAAACGATGTTTTAGAAGGGGCTCATGGGAATGATGAGATAGATGGCGGAGAAGGGGATGATACTTTGAGGGGAGGAAATGGAGATGATACAATTGAAGGAGGTCCTGGGAATGATGTGTTAAAAGGTGAAAATGGTGATGACAAGATGGATGGCGGAGAAGGGAATGACGATTTAAGTGGAATGAGAGGAGACGACAGTTTAAAGGGAGGATCTGGAGACGATGTACTGAACGGCGGAGTTGGAAACGATACCTTAAGCGGAGGCAAGGGTGCAGATACTTTCATTTGTGATGTTGGTGATGAAATAAAAGATTTTGATTCTAGTGAAGGTGACAAGATTTCAGGAGAATGTATATATGAAGATGAGGGGTTGTCAGGGGCAAAAGAAACTGAGGACAATTAAATAGGGATTATTATTAGAAGATTTAAAAGAAATTTTTAATAGGTTTTAACTTTTTTCAATCAATTATAATGGGTAAATACAAGGTCTCACTGATTCAGGGTGATGGTATTGGGCCAGAATTAACTAATAGCGCACGAAGAATTCTAGAATATCTTAATGATAATACTCTGGCTAAATTTGATATTATTGAAATAGAAGCAGGTGATGATGCCTTCATAAAATATGGTCAAGCTCTACCAGAATTTTCATTTGATGCTATCAAAAAAAGTGACGTTTGCTTAAAAGGTCCAGTAGGAGAAAGAGCAGCAGATGTCATACTTGTATTAAGAAGGTTTTTTGATCTATATGCTAATGTGCGACCTGCAAAATCATATCCGAAGATAAAGTCAATATCGCCTGATGTTGACCTTGTAACTGTAAGAGAAAATACTGAAGATGTTTACCTTGGATGGGAATTTAATGCAGACTCTGATACTGTAGTTACACTTCGAATTATCTCTGAAAAGGCATGTAGAAGAATCGCAGAATATGCTTTCAAAGCCGCAATTATCAGAAATGGAAAAAAAAGAGTAGTTTCCGTTCACAAAGCAAATGTACTTAGGAAGAGTGATGGTCTATTTAGAAATATTTGCAGAGAGGTTTCAAAAAAATATCCAGGAATAGAATATAGCGAACTTTACGTAGATGCAGCAGCCATGAATTTAATAAGAAATCCGGAAGATTTTGATATCATTGTCACTACAAATCTATTTGGAGATATTCTTTCAGATGAAGCAGCTCAGGTGGTAGGTGGATTAGGAATGGGTCCGGCTGCTAATATTGGAGAACAATTTTCTTTGTTTGAACCAGTTCATGGTGCAGCTTTTGATATAGCTGGTAAAAATATCGCCAACCCATCTTCAATGTTATTAAGCATTAAAATGATGCTAGAATGGCTTTCAGATAAATTTAATGATGTTAATCTGTATATTCAAGGGAAAAATATTGAGAATGCAATTATTTCTTTATTGAAAAAGGACCAAAAAACAAAGGATATTGGTGGAAGACTTTCTACTGTGGAATTTACAAATCTAGTATTAGAAGAATTAAGCAGATATTAGTGGTGAAGGTTATCTTTATCAATTGTTACTGCTATTAATAAAGTAGTATTAATTTCAAATTCAAAATAATTATTTCAATATTTTAAAAAATAATTAGTAAATCCAGGAACAAAGGAGTTTTTACCTAGATGTTATTCTTTATAGAAATTCAGCCTTGAGGTGGAGCTTGACAAAATTCAGTAAGGACTCCATTTAATGATTTTGGATGAATAAATGTAATTTTTCTACCATATGAACCTGTTCTCAAATCCCCTAAGAATTTCATTCCGTTTTTTACTGCTCTGTCAACATCTTCTTCTATATTATCTGCGGTAATAGCAATATGGTGAATGCCCTCACCTCTTTGCTTTAAAAATTTAGATATAGGGCTATCCTCAGACATTGGTTCTAAGAGTTCAATTCGAGTATCTTCTAACATTAGCATTGCCACACGAACTTTTTCTGTTGGTACTTCTTCCATCTCTATTTTATCTATCTTCAATATATTCTGGTAGTTGGTCAGTGCTGATTCAACATTATTCACAGCAATTGCAATATGATCTACTCGCATTCTAACATGATCTTTTTGACTTTGGATCTATAAAAATTATTTTATAATGTATTATAAAAAATATCATCAGATTTAACTCCAAAATATTATACCTTATCTAGAAATATAATAATTTTTCATTCAGGAAAATTTGTTCATTTTCTTCATTATGGATACACGGGAAAAGTGATAGAATGTAAAAGAAAAATTCAAGATTTTAACATAATTAGAAGAAAGATAAAATTTATGGATAATATCTAACAGGTTATTGGTCAGGGAGAGAAAATTAATATTAATTGTATGAATTCAAAATCAAATAATTATTCCAAAATTTTTCTAATAATCACAAATGGATAATAAAACAAAAATAAAATATATTTAGACTGGTTTATTTTATTTATCAAGGAGATATTTCTAGATAAATAATGATTATAAAAATATGAATTTTCAATTGTATACGGGATAGAGAAAAGACATTCAACAGTTAGGATAACTTTTAGTTTATCAATTGAAGGGAAAGTATTTTATTTTTGATGTTACATTCAAACACAGTATAGATTAATTTAAAATCTTATATTTTCCTTTATTCTTAAATCATATGAAGTAATGGGGTTATCTAAACCTTCAAATAAAAATCAGTCTAAAAAAACCAAGAAAAGTATCTATCGAAAAAAAAATAAACTTTCTAATGAACAACTAACTCATCAGCAAGACGATAATACGAACAGTATCTTGAAAAGAATGATTGATGGTGGGATAAATGAAGACACTATACATCCAAGTAATAGATCAAATAACAATCTCGTTGATATTCAAACTCTATTAACCCAACGCAAAGATAGATTCGGAGATGCTTTAACAGAGAAATATCATTATGATAGTTCTATAAAGAGAGGTCAAGATTTCTTACTAAAGCATGTAAATTCAAAGGTGGAGTTGGTAGTAATGTATGCTGATTTAGTTGGATCAACAAAGATGAGTATGACTCTTCCAGCTGAAAAAATGGTTACGATTATACATGCTTTTTCATATGAGTTAGCTTCGGTTATAGAAAGTCATAATGGTTACGTTCTAAAATTTTCCGGAGATGCTGTGATTTCTTTTTTTCCTTCCTCTTTTAACAAACTTCTTGTATGTGATAAGTCAGTTCAATGTGGAAGATCTATCATAGAAATAATAAGAAAAGGTCTAAATCCAGTTATGAAAAAGAACGACTACCCAGAGCTTGCAGTAAAGATAGGCATAGATGACGGAGAGAATATCGTAGTTCAATATGGAAATGACAAGAGCTCCCCCATAGATATACTTGGATATTGTATGAATGTTACTTCAAAAATAACATCATTGACAGCGCCAAATAAAGTTTCCATAGGAGAGAACGTTTTCAAATTGCTCCACCCCAGAACACAACCTTCATTTATTCATGTTTCAACTGACAAGATGAACTGGAAATATATCAATAAAGAAAATGGAAATTTATACAAATTTTATACTTTAAGGTGAGTTTTTAGATCTAATAAATTATGAATCTCTGAAATGTAGTATAAAAAAAAATTAAAAATAGATTTTTTTGATCTCATTCAATAGATAATATTTTAGTCTAGATTTGTAAGAGATTGTTTTTGTTATTGATATCTATTTTAACTTTCAATATTTTATAAGGATCTATATTATTTTATAACTAGAGTACAACATTATTCTTTTAGTTTTTGGTTTAGGAAGGGAAAATATATAGCTGAGAATGTTTTATCTTGATTGAGTAATAATAGAATGAATTTGTTTATTCAGAAAGTTATTAAAACAAAATTTTTAAAATCAAAATATTATAAATGTTTATTTTTAAGAACAATTAATATATGAATTCACGTTACTTGACTTTTATATTAAAACTAAATTTATTAGTGTCATGGTTTAATATTGTTTTTCAAATGCATTGACCATAAAAATTGTTCAAATGTCGCTTCCTAAATACGTTTTAGATACCACATATTAGAAATCATGAAATATGAAAAATTATTGAAAAGTTTCAAAAAAAAACTCATAAAAAATAGATAATAGGTAATTTTAGTTTTAGATTTCTCACCTTTCTCAGAACATTAGTTTAGGAATGAAATTATTAAAGAGATACTGATATATTAAACTAACAAAATAAAAATATTTTATTTTTAATCTTTTCGTTCTATTTTAAAACCCATTTTTACCTCAGCTTGAAATTCTTTAATATCATCATCTATAACTTTAAAAGTTACTCTCCCTAATTCTGCCCATTCTATATTATGAATTGTTTTTGTTGCTTCTGCTACTGCATCTTTAACTGCATCATCTATTCCGTTGGGCGAAGTGCCTATAATGTTTATATATTTATAAACCATAACCATATCACTATTTCGTACTATAAAATTCTTATTGAGACACTTCTCTTTTCCTCCATAATGATTATTAGTTTTAAAAATTTTTTTTACGGAAAATCGAGTAGAAAAATATAATGTTTTGGGAATTGTTATATTCTCATTATCTTTTTTAACATGTTATATTATTATAACCATTTTCGAGAAATTCAATAGATTTAAATAAGTACAATGAGGAAAGGAATTTTTGAATCGAGAATTAAAAATTTGCAATTAAACAATTAATTTTGTTCGAATCATTAATATAAAAAAAAAGATAATATTTTTTATGAAAATTATAGTATTTTTTTGTACTATTATTATATTTATTATATCCTTACAAAATTACACCAATATATTAGTATAATATATTCCTGTTAGATTAAAACCAGATAGACATTTATTTCTTAAGTTATGGTTCTTTTGTCGATTCTGAGTTATTATAAATGTAGTAAAAAATTCCCATATTAGAAAACAGTAGATTAAATTGTTTTTAATTCTTTAAAAAAGAATCTATTCTCAGTTATGTAAATCTAAGATGATATTCCAATCATTAATTCAAAATCAGAACCATTAGCCACTGTTGTTATATTTTATACAAAGAAAATTGTATTTAGTTGAAATACGTAATAGATTACCGTTCTTTTTGATACAGAGATAACAGTCATCAAAATTTTGCTATCTTTCAAATAGCGTTAACACTTTATATGGTTACGTAAACTTAAAACAAGAACACAAAGATGAAAAGAATAGATTAAATCTACTTGTATCTCAAAATGACTTTAACTTTAGTAAATGAATTGAAATGAGATTGATATATAGGTTAATATACATAAGTTACTTTATATTGATACTATGAGTAAAAAACAATGTGCATTATGTGGAGTTATGCTTAACATTTCTGACCAATTGAATCTCTGCAAAGAATGCATTAATTGCGCAGATTGTTGTATTGGTCTAGAAAAACTCTAATTATAAAATATCAATAACCTATTCCACCATTTTAAGAATATCTGTCGTTGTGATTATTCCAACAACATTTCCTTTTTCAGTTACAAGAATGCATTTTGCAAATCTGATCAATTGAACAAGGGCTTTAGCTGGGGTAGCAGAGTCTACAAGTGGAGGTGGGGGGTCCATTATCATTTCGGTTGTCATATTCTTTAGATCATTTTCACCATTTTCGACCATTTTTTTAGCAAAACTATCTTCTGAAACAATTCCTACAATTTTCTGTTCATCAAATACTGGTATTTGACTCACAAAATTTAATCTCATTTTTTCTACAATACTATTTAAAGAATCACGCTTTTGAGCAAATATTATTTTCCTACAGCAAAGATCTCCTGCTTTCTTTGAAGATTGACCTTCAAGTGAACTAAGAATTTCAAATATTTTCTTTGCCGTATCGTAACTCGGTTTACACCTTCCAGTTTCTATTTGATTTATCATAGATGTACTTATTCCAGACAAAGTTGCAAGTTTTCTCTGTGTGATACCCAGCTTGATTCTAGTTTGTTTGATATAATCCAAGCTTGGAAGCATATCTATTATTCTTATGGTTAATATTTAAGATGTTAAAACCGTTGATCATTAAACAAGATATCCAATTGCAAAGTGAAATATTTGATGCATAATAACAATAAAATAGTCTTACAAATCAATTTTATTACTTGTTAAAATGTCGTCTTCTTCTCAAATTAAATGGAATTCAGTTAAACGGTATAAATTAAATAAAATGATAAATAAGTTAGGAAGTATTAGCGGTCACGGTACAGAGCTTGTTACCGTTTACATTCCTCCTAAAAGGCCGATTTATGATGTTATGTCACAGCTAAAAAATGAAGCTGGCACAGCATCTAATATCAAATCAGACTTGACAAGAACCCATGTGCAAGATGCTTTAAGTAGAACGATTGAATATCTAAAGTTATACAAGGAGTCTCCAGAAAATGGACTTGTAATATTTTGTGGAGCTATCCCTACTGGAAAAGGATTGGGAACAGAGAAAATTGAAATTTTTCCAGTAGATCCACCAAAACCTATTAAAATCAACCTATATCGATGTGATGATCACTTTTGGATAGATCATCTAAAAGACATGATGAAGGATGATAAGGTTATTGGGATTTTGGCTATAGATACCCAAGAAGCAGGTCTTGGGATATTAACTGGAGATAGATGGGAAGTAATAGAGTCTTTGACTTCGGGTGTTGCTGGAAAGCATAGACAAGGTGGTCAATCAGCTAGAAGATTTGAAAGACTTAGAGATAACGAACTCAATGAATATTATAGAAGAGTAGCTGACTATGCTCAAAAAATTTTTATCGATGATTATAATGTGAAGGGTATAATTTTAGGAGGACCAGGCCCGACTAAAGATTATTTTTTGAGGGAAGAATATCTTGATTACAGATTGCAAAATAATGTAATTGCAGTGTTAGATTCGTCCTATTCTGGGAGTGAAGGTGTGAGAGAGCTCATAGATAAAATCAACGAACAAGGAATTATGACTGAATATAGGTTGATGGAGGAAAAAAAAATCATAAAAAACTTTATAAGCGAAGTTTATTCCGGAAATGGGCTTGGTATATATGGTATATTTGACGTAATTAATTCCCTCAAGAATGGCATTGCCGATCTTGTTATAGTAACAGATGATATTACATTTTTACGGTTGGAGATAAAATGTAATAAATGTTCTCATTCGCAAGAGAGATTTATTGATAGAGGAGATTTAGTTTCTGTTAAACAAGATCTTTTAGCTAATCCCTGTCCTTCATGTGGAGGAATAAACGATCTTGAAGCTATTGAACAAGATATTATAGAATTTTTAGAAGAATTAACAATGATGACAGGATGCAGATTAGAAGTGCTTTCAGGAAAAACTGAAGAAGGTATTCAACTTGCTAGTCTTGGAAAGATAGGAGCAATGCTAAGATATAGGGCAAGCAATACTTGAAAAATTAAAAGACTTTTAGTAATCTATAATTTTGTTATAGAACTAATTTATTAAATAACAATTTTTAAAACAAAGTTTTTTTTTGTTCTATAATATTGTGTATAAATCAATGTGAACTTTTCAAATACAAGTCTAACTAAAGAGATACGTTCCCATTATTGATTTAAATATCACAATCAATTTGATCTAATCATTGTCTTTATTTTAAATTTGTCAGATAATCTACAATATTATGAAAGGATTAATATATCACTGGGGATTGGATCGCAGAGGTAAACTCATTATCTCCGGTAGAACAATGTATTTATTTATTTTTCAAACATAATAGAAAATATTTGAAACCTTGCGTGTTTTGATGTATTGTATAATTATTTTTTATCTAAAAAAATTGTTCAGAATGTTAAATCCTGAGATTGGTGATACGACAAGAGTAATTTAGAATCTTCTTAATATTTTTGGTTTTAGCATTTCAGGATGTCCCCTAAGATTTTTGATCAGAGAAACAATTTTTTCTTTGTCCTGAGGAAGTGTTCCTTTGACGGAATAAACATTAGAGGCATGATTTGCTCTAAAAATAATATTCCTTTTAGGATGAATATTTGAAACAAGAAGTTCTAATTCATCTAAAATTTGAGAATCATTTAAAAATGTAAATGGTTCTTCATATTTAGTCATGAATTCTTCATAGACACCGTCTTCTAGTTGCAAATTTAGTGCACCAACATAATTAGGCGATATTTCTCCTAAAACTTTAGCAGTATCTAGAATATGTTTTTTTGAATAGGTAGTACCTCCTAAACCTAAAATGACCATACATGATAAGATAAAACCATTATTTATGGCCTTATTGCAGCTTTCAACGATAGTTTTGAATGTAGCACCTTTTGTGACCTTCTTTAATACAATATCATTCCCACTTTCGATACCTACATAAAGCATATCTAAACCAGCATTTTTTAATTTTTTCAGATCAGTATCAGTTTTTTGTAATAAATTTTTGGGCATAGCATAGGAAGAGACTCTTTCTAGAGAAGGAAACTTCTTGTATATATACTCGATAATTTGTATTAATCTATCTACAGAAAGGTTTAATGCATCTCCATCTGCCAAAAAAACTCGTTTTGTTTCTGGATAAAACTTTGATGCAAGATCTATTTCCATTTGAATTTCATCCCATGGTCTTTCTGAATAAGATTTTGTCCTGTACATATTACAGAACGAACACTTGTTAAATGAACATCCAAGTGTTACCTGAAATATCATAGAGTTAGCCTCAGAAGGAGGACGATACAGAGGATAATCATAATTTAAATCCATAACTATAAAATATAATGATTAACATATATAATATTTATTAAATTAAAAATTGTCAAAATGAAAATTTATTGAATAGCTCTATAATTTTTATTAATTTATTCTTAAATTCTTAATAATATAGAATTATTATTTTCATATCTTGGGCATATAACGCGTGTTAATATGCTTTAGTATCAAGTTCTTGGCTATGTTTTTTGCAAATAAATAAATTATCTATAGAAGTAATATATAGTATAGGTGGTCGATTTTAAATGTTAAAAGAACTAGTAAATCCTTCAAATTTTAATATGCTAGTCAGTAAGGTTAGCGATGTTTTAGTTCGTGCTCTTGATCAACCATTAGGTTATGCAATAAATTGGGGAAGAGTATGGTCTCTTTGGCCTGTTCATCTTGAGACAGCATGCTGTAGTGTTGAATTTGGTGCAACCTCTAGTCCAAGATATGATTGTGAGCGATTTGGAATTATAGAAGCTTTTGGTTCATTACGACAATGTGATCTTATCGTTGTTCAAGGAACAGTGACAAGAAAGATGGCTCCAAGACTAAGAATGGTTTATGACCAGATGGGTGACCCTAAATATGTAATTGCTATGGGTGCATGTTCTATAACTGGAGGCTTGTATATCGATTCCTATAATGTTTTACCTGGAATCGATGGAGTAGTACCTGTAGATGTGTATGTACCTGGATGTCCGCCAAGACCAGAAACATTGATCCAAGGATGTATGTTATTACAAGAGAAAATAAAAAGGTCGAAAATAAGATAAAATAATACAAGACAAACTTCGATTATTTTTTATATCAAACACTTCAGTATATTTCATTTGTATTGTTATAGTTTGAAGATATGAGAAAAAACAATCAATTTGATAATAAACATGTTTTATCTATAACTTTATGAACTAAATAATTTTAAACACATTTAATTTGCAAAGGTAAAAATTATTACTATTTGCTGAAATAACACATTTTAACAGTTTGAATTTTGTTAATTAAATAGTCAAATTTACATACTATTATGTTGTATTATTATATATGGATATGTCAGTAAGTTGTGCTAATTGTGGTAGGAAGACTCAAGACTATCCGTTATTCTGTTACATGTGTGATGATTACTATTGTTCAGAACACTGTCATTCTGAAAAACATGCTATCCAGTATAAAAAATATTAAAAATACTTTAACCTTATAGATGTTTTTAGTAGAATTTTTTTATTTAGCAAAAAGAAATTGTATTTTAATCATGTTTAAATCATTTTTTAATCGTAAATTCATCTAATTTTTCTCCATTATATTCAAAGTATGTACCTCTTAAGACGTTGGCATCTTTAGAAATATCAATATTGAAAAACCCATAACCTACATCATCTTGATAGACTATAAATGGTTCTTGGTTTGAAAAGTTGTCATGATCGACTCCGCCGATTCCTGCAACTATTTGTATCAACCCTTTTGGCGAATTATATAGTGTTTTTGCTGTATCTCCTACTATAGGTCTAGAAGAATTTGTATCGTTATAAATCAAAGGGTAAGATCTTTGATAATTATGAGCATGTCCGCTGATAATTAAATCTACATCATATTTTTGAAAGAGTGGGTGATAAGTATTTCGTAACCTCTTAACTGGATCACATGACTCATGATTGCCACATTGTGAGGAATATTGTTGCCTATGACTTAGGACAATTGTCCAGGTTGTGTTAGAATTCTTTGAATTTTCCTTCAAATCGTCTTCTATAAACTTATATTGAGCCGAATCAGGCATATACAAAAATTCAGAAGACATAACAAGAAAATGAATATTGTTATAATCAAATGAATAATATTGATTAGTTAAGTTAAATCTATCCATATATTGATTTAAAATATTTGGAACATAAACATCATGATTACCTATCACTGCTTTCATTTTATTGAAAATAGGTTTTACTATATCCAACCAGCATTCTAGATCCAATTCATAAGATGTATCACCCAAACTAAAAATCAAGTCTGGTTCTTGTTTTTCAATAGCCTTTACAGTTTTTTTAGTATCACCTGTGCAACCCCAATCACCCACGAAGGCGATATTAACATCAGAAACCTCCGGCAGAGAATAAGAAATTTCAAAATTCAATTCAATTATTGCAAAACTGAACATAACGAAAAAAAGAATATAAATTAAACTCATTTTATGTGCATCGGAAATCCAATTTTCGACGTAGAAAAAATGGTTAACCGAATTCTTATCCAAGTCTCTGAATTCTTAAATTAATTTTTTTAATAATAAAAATTTTTCGATTTGCATATACTCAACTATTCAGTAAAATGTATTAATTTAAGTTCTGTCTAATATATCTATAATCTAATAAAATTTATCATTAATTTGGGCTGTGTTAACTTAAGCAGTAAAAGCTATAGATAAGAACATTCTAAATATATTATGAATAAAATAAGATTTGAAAGAAATAGAACACATAATTATATTGTTATGTATTCTCTTTATCTATACTTTCTTGGTTTAAGTTTACGTAGTACATCTAAAGCATTAGTGATATTTAGAGATGATAAAAGGAGTTATGTTGCTGTTTGGAACTGGATTCAGAGGTTTGGATCCTGTCAGGTTTACAAAAGAAAAAGAGTAACGGCTTTTATTCTAGATGAAACAATCATTCAGATTGGTAACAAGCATTATTGGTTATGGATTTGTATTGAACCAGTTCACAGTTCTGTGCTTGGAATCTATCTCTCTGAAGAAAGAAATATGATTGTTGCTGAGAAATTCATTCGATCGCTTGTATCAAAATATTGAAAACATACCGTCTATACAGATGGTGGTACCTGGTATGATCAAGCCTGTGACGTAATTGGATTAAAACACTATTTGCATTCTTCAATAGAGAAAAATTTGATGGAAAGAGTAAACCAGTTTTTGAAAGACAGAATAGAAAGTTTTGATGATTATTATCCTTGTATCAAAGAATACTGTAATCTATTTCATGTGTATAACTGGATACAATTCTTTGTTTCTATGTACAATGATATGATAGTAAATAATAATCATGATTTTTTATTAAAGGAGGTGAATATTATCTTAAATTAACACAGTCTTAATTTGATAGTATAACCTTATTCTAATTATGGCATAAACCATGAATCAGAATCTATTGACCTGTCTATTTTGTAAATGTATCCGTTGAATCCTACTGTTCCTGAATCAATTGCATAGAGTGTGCCATCATATGGGTTTACTTGAAGATCCGTTAATTTAGAAAATCCATCTGCAAATATGCTTTCCTTGTGATTTAAATTTATATCCGCGTTATCACCAGAACTAGCTAGACTTAACCCATTTCGGTTTTTAGGTAAGTCAAATTCCAATATTTTGGTTGCATTTGCTATAACAAAAAGATTATTCATATATTTATTTCCAAGTGCCTTTGAATCCAAAAATACTAGTGATTTATATGAGGTAGCATCATTAGCTCGTAGTTCAGCATTTTGTTTATAAATTTTTTCTATACAGAAATAATTATTACCATTTGAAACTTCATATCTATCGATATCCTTGAAGTTGCTTTTCAGCGACCTTTTTAAAATACTAATTTTATCTCCTTTGATTTTATCATTGTCTAAATACCATAATTGTCCACTATAGGGATCATAATCCGTTCCAAAAGCATATCTCAATCCGTGACCATTATCCTGCTGAATTAGTTTACTTGCTCCATAAGAATTTTGATCATAATTTGTATTTTGTCTAGATTTTATTATGCATTCTAACCAATTATTTTTACCTTCAAGATCGTGTTTGTTTTTTGATTTGGCCTCAAGTTCCGCTAATTTAAGGTAAATATTATTATCTATACCTACTCTAATAATGCCTTGATTTTGATGAAATTCAGATGATAACGGTAATGAGACCAGATGTGTTAGATGTATTAACTCCTTATTTTTATCATCTAATTCTAAACTAATAATTTCGTATGTACATTCATTACTTTTGTTACATTGTACATAATTAAAAAAAACATCATGAGTAATCTTATCTTTCTGAATCTCCTTTTCCTTTGCTATTATTCCTTTCATTATTATCGGTTCGTTAGTGACTGTCTTAAAATTAAAGAGCGGATCTTTTATTGTTTTTCCATCTGTTACACGTTTTACCAATCCAGATTTTTCATAAACTAAAATATCATCACTATCAAAAAATGCTATATGAGTTGGGAAATCTAGATTTTCTTCGATTGATTTAATTTTTAATTTTGATTCATAAAGTTGAACTTTTGCGTCTGTAATTTGTTCAACCGATGAATAACTAGGGATTAGAGAATTCAAACCCAAAAAGATAAAAAGAACAAAAGGAATGAAAATCATAATATTTTTTATATTCAATACATTCATACAATATACTAAAATTGTAAAGTTAGAGTGTTATTTTAAATTTTTCTTTTTAGTTTATAAACCTCTTTTAAATTAAAAAGGAAAATAAGTACCTAACAATATTCCTATTTTTGTTGCAGAAATTGTTATCTATATTTTTTATAGTATTATATTACAAAATACCATCAACTTTATAATTTGGAACAATTTGATCCTGTGTACTACCAGAAAGTATTCATGTAATTAACACAAGACCTCCTTTATATTTTCAAATGTACTCTTTAATTTAGAACTTATATAATCTTATAATATAGAAATATCTTAACAGAATTAGAGTGGAATATTCAAGTTATAGATTTAATGAAATAATTTAGGATCTTTCCTCTATTAACTGCAGGGAATAGTGGTCTACAATTATGTTTTAGTTCTTAAATTATAGTGAGATCTATAAATAATCTAATTATATTCATATTCTTACTATTCTTTGATAGATTTAAAATTATTCAATTCCCTGAATTTATTTTTTCGTCAGTAAATCCTTAACATGCATCTGTGGGGTCTCTACTTGATCCGGTGTCATTTTCATTAACCTTTTCATGGCAGCTATTCCAGGACTATCTGAAGGTCTTACATCTAAAGGTCCCGCTGGAAGTATCTTATAGACTTCTCCAAAATTACCTGTTGCTGCTCCTTTTGTACCTGAAACAACGTACAAATATCCAGTATCTGGTTCTATCTTAAGATCTGTAATATAACTGAAACCATCAGCTAACGTAATATCTTTATATTCGGTCATATTATTCGCTATCCCATCAGCCAAAGGTCCATCTAATACCAATCCATTTCTCTCTTTATTTAATTCAAAATTAAATAGCCGTCCTCCGTCTACAGATCCTACAAATATGTTGTTTTCGTATTGATCTCCTAGCTTGTTTGAATTTGGAAAAATTATAGCAGTTGGTGCAACAGTTTTGTCCCAAATAAATTTGGGTTTTCCATAGTATGCACTACCATAATATAATAAATCACTTGGCTTCTCTTCTGTTACAGTTTCGAATTTCTCCGATCCATTCGCTAATTGGATCACTCTCTTTCCCTCACCATCATTTTTCCAGATTCCAAAAATTTTATCCGCACCACTGTTAAAGCCTGGTTCTATGATATTTATTTCGTCACCAAAGTAAGGACCATTTTCAGTATCCCATAATTTTCCGGTGACTGGATCAAAATTTATTCCAAAACTATTTCTGACACCATATGCATAATACAGACTAAACGGAAATTTGTCACCGATAACACTATTCCCTGTAACTAATCCATCTTGAGTTATAGTAAGTATCCCTCCTCTTCCGTCAAAATCATGTCCATCTTCAAAATTTTGAGTTTTGCTTTTATAGACTTCAATTGGATTAGTTCTTTGAAAATTTCCAATTGTTAAATATAGATTACCATCTGGTCCTACTTTAATAATTCCTCCAATATGAGATGTCTCTGGAAATGAAGGAATTCCTAACAATAGTTTAGGATTAACAAGAACATTATTATCATTATCAAGTTCATATCTGTAAATTCTATTTTTACAATCTTGCTTTTTTTCATTACATTGTACAGCATACAAGAACACATAATGTGTAATTCGATCATCGTTGGTTGAGGTTGTGTTAAATTTGGCATCTTCTTTTTTAATTATGGCTATTCCAAGAAGTCCACGTTCATCATTTGTGCTAACATTTAGTTTTAAGAGTGGTTTTTCAATAATCTTGTCATTTATGACTCTTTTAACCTCACCTGTATTTTTTTCTAAAATCAAAAAATCATTTGGGCCTATAAATTCAAGTGTTGTAGGGAATTTAAATTTGTTAGCAACTAATTCGATCTTGAGGTTTTCATCATAAATTTTTGGAACAGGCTGTACATTCTTTACTTTTTTTTCATCGTCTGATTGTCCGAAAACTGTAATACTATCTACTAAAAAAAAGGCAATAATGCCTATTATGAAAAAATAAACCAAGTTGATTTTTGTCATTTTAGATAAATTTGAATATATATTATGCAATGATATCTGTCCAAACATTTTTCATTACCTTCCCTTATATAATTATAATAGTTTTAAAAGACATCCGAGACAAAAAAAGCATATGATAGATTACCTTAGTGTTGAAATATTGAGAATTTAAACTTCTAAACAAAATAGATGGTATATAAATATATATATTCATACACTATTGTGAGTATTAAAGATTAAAAAACAAAGTGATACAAGAATATTATTAATTCTTAAATTATACGCATTTAAGTGAAAATTTATTTATATAATTGTATTAGATTAATTCATCGCTAATATTACAACCTTTATTTTTACCAATTAATATTGGACATAGATAGAGATAAAAATCTATTCTCAAATATTATATATCTTCAACTAAGGTTCAAATACTTGTATTCTTGAATTCTTTGTGTCGGTCACATAGATTTTTCCAGTTTTATGATTTATTGCAATATCCTCAGGTTTATTGAATTGACCGTCATCCTTTCCTTTTGATCCCCACATTGTTATAAATTTACCATTAGAATCGAATTTTTGTATGACAGAATCAAGTCTATCGAGTACATAGATATGATCTAAAGCGTCAACGCCTAATCCTGGTATACTATATGAAAACTTTTCTTCTCCGCTCCCTTTTGATCCCCACATTGTTATAAATTTACCATTAGAATCGAATTTTTGAACACGTGAATTTCCCATATCAGTCACATAAATGAGACCATGAGAATCTATTACAATTCCATGAGGTTTGTTAAATTCTCCTGGTTGGTCACCACGTTTTCCCCATTTCTGTAAAAATTTACCGTTTGAATCAAATTTAAGTATCTCTGAGTTACCTCTATCTGAAAGATATACATTTCCAACATTATCGATATAGAGTTGATGTGGTGATCTTGTTTCAGCTTCTCCTCCAGTATCCTCGTACCCAAATTTGGAAATAAATTTACCGTTTGAATCGAACTTTTGAACGCGATGATTATCTAATTCCACTGTATACACAAAATTATTTTTATTATCTATAGCTATATCATGTAATGAAAGAAATTGACCGTCTCCAGAACCTTTACTACCCCAAGTAGTGATAAATGAACCGTTTGAATCAAACTTTTGTACTCTGTTATTTCCAGTATCTGTAACATAGACAAAACCCAATTTATCTATTGCAAGACTATGAGGCACTTTAAAATTGCCATTATTTTCACCCTCTTCTCCCCATTTGTAGGCAAACTTATAATTTTCGCCAGGGGTTTGTTGACCATAAGAAGAAGATGGAAAAACTAAAAATAACGAGAAAATCGAAAGGAACAATACAACAAGAATAGTTCTTAGTAAAAATGGAAAATTAATAGTATTATCAATTATGTTTTTTCTAAAGAAATCAAAAAAATTGATTATTTGTTCCATCCGTCTTATTTATTTCTATATGAGTTATAAAGATATAGAAAAAATTATGGGACTGGTGCGAATTTTTGGATATTGTCATTCTTTCGATCCGAAACATAGACATTTCCATCAGAATCAACTGCAAGATGCTCTGGGTCTCCAAATTGGCCAGGTTCTTTACCTAATGAACCCCATTTGGTAATGAACTTTCCATTGTTATCAAATTTTTTGACCGATGGTACTAAACTACATCCTGGATCGGATTGTGGATCGTTCATGTAGACATTGCCGTACTTGTCAATTGCTATGTGTTCTGAATGACAAAACTGCGAATCTCCACTTCCCTTACTTCCCCACATCAATATAGGATTCCAATCCTTATCAAACTTTTGAATACGTTCATTGCCCCTTTCAGTAGTAAAGAAATTACCATCAGGGTCCATTTCTATAGTAGTTACAAGATTAAATTCACCTGGTTTATCTCCCAATTGTCCAATTGTTCTAATAAATGTACCATTAACGTCAAATTGTTGAACTCGGTTATTTTTAGAATCTGCAACATACACATATTTAGCATCGGCGTCTACTCTTACATGCCTTGGATTATCAAATTCACCGGGTGCAGAACTTTTTGTAAAGTCGTTCTGACCAATTTTCAAGATGAAATTACCTTGACTATCAAATTTTTGAACTCTATGATTTGCCCTATCTGCTACCCAGATATTCCCTTCTTTATCAACATCTAGTCCATATGGAACCTTAAATTCACCATCTCCTTGTCCATTCTTACCAAATTTGAATAGAAAGTTTCCGTCTTTATCAAATGCCTGAACTCGTCCACCATCTCGATCTATTATATACATGATAGATTCATCATTATTGAAATCGATATCATGTGGACGTAAAAATTTCCCATCTTCGGTTCCTTGACCTCCCCAAGTTTTGATCCATTTATACTCTGTAGCATCTTTGAAAGAATCTTGGTCTTGATCATGTTTTGAAAGCGTAGTGGTTTGAGTGAGAGATGGCTCTGTGAAATTCAAATATAAAATCTGACCATTTGTATTATTAAATGATCCTACGAAAAGATCATTCACTTCGCTGTCTGTTAAGCCTCTATTCCAGACCCGCACTTCATCGATATTTCCTTTAAAAAATTTATCTTCCTCTAATGAATTAGCGCCTATCCTCAGTGGTTGAGATCCAGAATTATCCGGTTTGGTTCCGTTTGTCGCTTTTATAGAAACTGGTTTTCCGTCGACATATAATTTTAGTAGGTTGCCATCGTTGGATAAAACAATATAATGCCACTTACCATCGTTGTATTTATCAGTGGAATTAGCTGCAAAATATTGACCAGAATCAGTTTCAAATCCTCCTTGAATTATACCTTTACTATTAAACCAAAAACCATAGTTCATGTTTTTTCCTTTCTCTTCTGAATTAAATCCTCCTTTGTTTATCAGGATGGCAGGATTAGATAAATCAGACTCATTTACTCTTATCCAAGAACCGACAGTGAATTTCTCAAGCGAAAAAATTTTATCATCTGCTAAATCAACATAATCAGTTCCGTTAAGTGATAGAAACGGGGCAAACTTATAAGCAATATTTAAAGATTGATTGACTGATTCATTTGACAAAGATTGATTGACTGATTCATTTGACAAAGATTGATTGACTGATTCATTTGACAAAGATTGATTGACTGATTCATTTGACAAAGATTGATTGACTGATTCATTTGACAAAGATTGATTGACTGATTCATTTGACAAAGATTGATTGACTGATTCATTTGACAAAGATTGATTGACTGATTCATTAGTCACAATATTTGAAACATTATTCTCCGATCCATAGACATTATTTACACCAAATAAAATTATAAATCCAGATATTACCGCAAATATTCCTAGAACAGCATTATACGAATGAATTAACATATCTACTTCACTATAAAATAACCATAATAAATTGTTTTTGATAATTGTTAATAGAAAAAAAATCTGAAGAAATTCATATAATTTAGTTAAAATATCATATCAAACATCTGCAAATTAAAACAATTATACTATCTGCTCGAAATTTGCAAAAATTGAAGGAAGGATTTAAAATATCGGTTGCAAATTTGCGTTATTCATCAATATGATGATTAAATATATTAACTTTTCAGCAGTATAAGATATTTTCATTTACTCAATATTTTTGAATATCATTGAATTTAATCTATATAAAAAAAGTCTATTCTTCAAATTCTAAATTTCTCTAACTTCAGATAAAAAATTCTGATTTAGTTATTTAAATAAATAGATTTTATTTTACAATTTTTTGTATTTAAAAAATTTAACTTGATTATTAAATGGTTAAAAAATCACTAGATAAAACTAACGAGAAAAATAGTACAATTATGTGAATTTACTAATTATCTTTCTATGGATAAAATAATATTTGTTTTAGAATTGTATCATATTATTTTTAAAGAGTCATACTGCAATTACTTATTATGAGAAGAATTGCGATTATGGAAGTTAAATTTAATCTAAACAAGATTATTTACTTAAAGTATTATGGGGTAACCAAGGATAACTAATGAATTTTTTTGAAATGTATGCAAAAGAATCTTGGATCTATTACAAAAATGAAGTCTTAATATCCAATTATGAAAATGTTTCAATCATTTGGAACAGATGGGTCGATATATCCAGATGAAAGTCATCCATTTCTGAAAGAGAGATATAGATGCGGAAAAAAATTTTACATTCAATATTAATCCTTATTGGCATTGCTTTTATTATATTATATAATGATCAATATTCTTTTGCAACAAATAGTTCTAGAACTAATGATGAATATTTTAATATTATCACAGCATCAGACTTTGGATGCTCTTTGAGAGCTCAGGAGAATATTAACAATATAGAAAAACTAGATCCAGAATTATTCCTTGCTGTAGGTGATCTTAGTTATCAAACAACTCCCGATTGTTGGTTTGATATGACAAAATCATTGGATTCGAATACAAAGATTGCAATAGGAAATCATGATGACTTTGAAGAGGAAGGAACTACAGGCGATAAACTTAAAGATAAATTAATGAATCATTACGGTTTGAATACTTCCTATTATTCTTTTGATTATCAAAATATGCATGTCCTCGTCTTGGATTCTCAGTTAGAGCTATCAGTCGATACATTGGAATCTAATGCAAAACTAACTGAAAAAATTGGCAATAAAGATAAAACTAAATTAGATTTAAAGAAACAAGAACCACTTCTAGAACGTTTTCAAACAATACCGATAAAGGATTTATTTGAACAACAATCTGTCGAAATAGAAATCCCCAAACTTAAAAAATATCTAGATTTAAATTCATTAGTTCCAGATATTAAAGTAGACAATAAACAGTATCAATTTGTGCTTGATGATTTGAAAAAGGCTAGTCAAAATAAAGATATTGATTGGATAATTGTGATGTTGCACAAACCCTTTTACTCACCTTCCTCTAAACAATTGGAAGAATTTATCCTACGAGAAAAATATGAAAAGATATTCGAAAAATATGGAGTAGATATTGTTTTGCACGGCCATAATCACATATACTCCAGAACATTTCCACTGTTATTTAACGATCAAGATATATCCTTACCGATCATTGAGTCAATAAACGGTAGAAACAATACGTTTAACAGTTCAAATGGAATGATTTTTTTAATAGTTGGAACAGGAGGTAAAGAGCTTCATAGGTTAACTGAAAAACCTGACTATGTGGCATATGGTTATAATGAAGGATTTGGGTTTTTGAATTTAAAAGTATTTAACAATAAGATAGAGGGAATATTTTATGATATAGGTTTAGTCTGCGATACTATAATATCTGAAAAGAAAAAAGAAACAATGGATCTCGAATCATGTCAACCTAGAAACGAGAACGATAAATTGAAAATAATAGATTATTTTACTATTAAAAAATAAAATTAATTTCATTGTCAACTCCATGTTATATCCAAATTAGCGATAACCATAAAATTTATTTTATCTATTGATTTTGTTTTTGCCACCAATAATCTGTTTTTAATTGTAACATGTTAAAACCGAAGTTGCGGTATATAATTCTGTTTTTTATGAAGGTGTATCTTACAAAAACATAATACTTGCGACGTCAAACATGTACCTTAATTGAATCAATATATCAATACTGAATCTATAGCATCAAAGAAACGATGATTCATTTTTTGATTAATGCTAAAAAGAAAAAAATAACAACTAAGAAGGTCAAGCTAGCAACAAAGATATCTACTCCCACATATTCCTGGATTTGAGGAGTGAATTCTTCAAATGCTTCAAAAAACAAATAAAAAACAAAAAAAGCAAAAGCCCCAACTGCAAAAAGGATTTTTTTTACCGCCCTTTTACGATAAGCAGAGACAGATAAGCCTAAAAGGACACTAGATAATATAGCACTAGAAAAATATATTGATCCTTCTATTTGGTCAAAAATATTAATGGTCAAGATTTAGAGTATTAACAGTTTATCTTCCTTCTTCTTTGGAAAGTAAAAGGAAGAATTCTGCGAGTCTATTAGCCCAAGTATTCCAAATATTAGAATAATATTTTTTTAGTAATTGCACGGTTATAGGTGTTGTTTTAACATCAGGGTTAACAAAATATAAAGTAAATTTTCCATTTTTTTTCTCTAATATTAAATTACTATCAATTAATTTTTCAAGGTACCAAGTTGCCGTAGAGTAAGAAATTTCAAATTTCTTTACGATATCTTGTTTTGTTGAATTTTTCTTCTCTATAATAAATAAAAGAATTTCACGTAATGATTTTTGATTAAGAATTTGTAGAATTTTTTTTTCATTCTCATCAAATAAACCATTTGCAAAATAAGATTTATAAAATCCATTACTATAGGACACTATTTTTCCTTCCTTTTCTAATTTGTTAAGTTGATATTGGGTTGTCCCAACTGAATATCCCAGTTCTCTTTTTATCTTGCGAAAATAACATCCTGGATTAATAAATATATATTGATAGAATTTATCATTGTTATTATCCAAACTTTAAAGTCTATAAGTAATTTTATTAATCCGTTTTATAAAGGGTTAGATAGAATTTTCTAGTCGTTAAATAAAAAAATGAGAAAATTTATTTTCTAGAGATGAACATTAAACTCACATTTGCCTTATATTGTTTAAAAGGGCTTGAGAGTCACATTCAACTTCTGTTGTGATATAAAGTAAATGATTTTCGTCCATAGGAATAGTAATTCTTTTAATTTTATCATATTCAGCTAAAACATATTTTCCTTTTCCTATTTTTGGTTCTAGTTTTGCACGTGTTTTCCATGCATTTATAGCTAATTGTAAAGATTCTTTGCTCTCTTCCTTTGAAAGTAGATTAGTGACTCCTGGTTTGTGTTCAGAGTATACTGGTTTTGATTCCTTCGTATCAAATATTGTTACAAAACGTACTCCTGGATCTAGACTCATTATCTTTTGTCCTAATTCTTCGTAATTCATTGTATTATTTTATCTAGGTCAGTTTATAAATTTATCATGTTTTATATATTTAATAAATTTTTTTTGTAAGAATTTGACTAGGCGTCTGAATATGTTAAAATATTATTAATAAGATTTTAATTTTTATAATTTTTAAATATAATTAGAGGTTGATAAATCGAAACTTGAAGAACAATATTTTAATAATATAAGAAACAATCAATGGTATGTCAAAAATGATCCTTTCTATTGGATTGTTAGTATCTATAATGTCCGTATTTCTTGTGAGTTATTACGATATCGATCCTATAATAGGTCAAGAGGATGATCAGAAGATAGAGCCGATCCCACCAGTAAATTTAACAAACCAAACATCTTCACAGGTCTCGACTGAAATCATAGACTCTGTATTGAATAACTAAGAATTTGAAGCCTCTTTATCTTTTATATTAAAATAAATATTAAATTGAACTGTACTGGAATATCCATATCAAATACATAGGATCTAAAAATATGTAGATATTCAGAATCTGATGTCAAAATTACCCAAGATATCTTAAAGTGAAATTAGGTGTTTTTGTTGAATTTTTTTTAACGTTGGACTCTGTATTGATTTTACATGTTTCAGCTAAGAAATCACCTTCTTCTTTTTCGAAATCTACTATCTTATCATCAGCATCACAAATAAAAAAATCTGCACCTTCACCACCTTCTAGAATATCAATTCCCAAACCACCTTCTAATCTGTCGTTCCCATCTCCCCCAATCAACGTATCATTTCCTTGATATCCTTTAAGATTATCATTGTCATCTCCTCCCTCCAATAGGTCGTTACCTTTACCTCCTTTCAATGTATCATTGCCATCTCCTCCATCCAATAGGTCGTTACCTTTACCCCCTATCAAAACATCATTGCCATCATCCCCATAGAGCTTATCATCACCAAAAAATCCTTCCAATTTATCATTCCCATTTTTTCCATCTATTTCATCATTCTTTTCGGTTCCCCTTATTTCATCATCACCTGATGTTCCTTCGATCGTCAGATCAATATCAGGATTATCTGTATATGAATATTTTAGTTGTTTTTTGATCTCTTCTGTATTATCTTCTTGACTATTGACAGAAGTGAAATTTGTATTCAAAACAAGGATAAGTAATAACAAGAACACGAAGACAAAACAAAACTTAGTTATATCTCCAGCCTTGTACAATCCCATTATTGAATTTATATAAAGAGGAAGAGTATTAATATTTTCACAAAAAAATTATGATCAAATTTTAAATTTAATTCATCCATTATTAACTTATTGGATTACAGTTTATAAAGTTAAACCTGAAATATATTTTCAGATGTAAAGTTCTGATTGTAAATTGCCATTTATTATAGATTATTAATAACCTGTAATCATATAATTTTTTGAAAAGATAAGCATAAGGATAAAGATTTTATGACAATCAATTCTTTATCATAATCGTTTTGTAACAGGTATGAAAATTTTAGCCATATTGTTTAAACGCATTCCTCTCACATTGTTTTTAGCTAGAGTATTATATACAATCAATTGGTTTAATGTTTCTTCTATATTTTATTTTATTTCTTTAGATTTTCATTTAGATATTTCTTCACTAGGACTAATCACTACAAGTTTTATTATTGGTGTCGGTATTTTCCAGATCCCTGCAGGAATATTAGCTGCAAAGTTTGGTTCTAGAAGATTGAGTATATTTGGAATATTATTTTCCTCTTTGATGGTTATAATATCTGGTTTGTTAGAAGACATTGTACTAATCGCCATACTAAGATTTCTGGTTGGAATCGGAATGGCATGTTTTTTTGGTCCTAGTATAACACTTATAACAAAATTTTTGGGTGAAAAAAATACAGGATTAGGAGTAGGTATTTTAAATTCAGCTCATGCAATAGGAGCGTTAATTGGAATTTTTGGTTGGATATCTATCGCAGATTTAATAGGATGGCATTTAGCAATTATAATAGGAGGAGTTTGCGGGGTTATAATTACAATATTTATGGAATTAAATTTGATTAATGACCTCAAAACCAGAATAAAAATTGAAATAAGAGATTTGAAAACAGTATTATTAAACCGCTCGTTAATAACTCTTGGATTTGCACTCTTAGGATTTCAAACAGGTGCAAGTCTGACCCTTACATTTATGGTTTTATTTTTGATTGAGAAATTAAATGTAGAACCAGTTTTAGCTGGGTTCTTTGGAAGTTTGAGTTTGATCACAGGAATAATTGTTTCTCCTTTATTCGGAAAAATTTACAATAAAATTCACAATACCAAAAAATTGTTGTTTATTTGTTCTTTGATTTCAGCATCAAGTATAATGTTGCTGTATATTCATTCAATATACGTAGTAATATGTTCAATTCTTGTCGCTGGAATCTTTTTGTCGATGGGATTTGTAGTTGTGTATGCTAAAGCAAAACAAGATTATGGTATAAAAATAGAATATCAAACTCTTGCTATCAGTTTTGTAAATGGCATTTCCCTTACCGGCTCATTCTGGATTCCTATGGTTTTTTCATATTTTGTTTATGAATACGGATATGATTTTGCTTGGATTATGGCAGGTATTTTAATTATTTTTTTATCATTACCTTTGCTAAAACTAAAAACCTAGATTTAAGAATCTGTATCTAATTAACTTTATTTGCTTTGAAATATTTTATTATTTATTATATTTAGAGAAAACAATAATAACTTTTGGTCATATGTATAAAACTAGTTCTTTTAGGAATATTTAAATGCAGTTAAATAATGAAAAGTAAAAATCAATTATGAGGCTTATAACTAAGATCAAAGTCTTTTAACCCAAATTAAATTTTGATAAATAAACAATACTAACTTGTTTTTTACATTCTTGTTTCAATTGTATATATCATTTAATAAAATAAGATTTATTGTTAATTTGGTGACTAAAAATTAAATGTATTTAATATAATCTTTCTCTCCATTTTATAATCATCTCATCAAATTAAAGAATATAAATTTCTTTAAATTGGTCTTTTGTACTTTTTATATTCTGGTTTATAGGCTAATTTTATATAACATATTATGTTAATCAAGAAATAATGTAAAATCATAACTTGTAAAATTTTTAATTAGTAAATAAATAAAATTTGAAAAAAATTAACTCACGTTATATTTTGATATCTCTGTTCTCTTCTGTAAAATTCTTAATTTTTTATTTTAGAGAATTAGTAAAAGTAATCACCCAATTCGCGGTAGTTAAAATTAGGCATCATGTAAATTTCGATTCTTTGTGTTCATCTACATTAGTATCAACCTCATTTGCAACTTGTGCTCCTCCTGAATCTGGTATAATATCATCGATTTGTGTATTGGTATTTTTATTGTCATCATTGTCTATAGACCAAGTAAACCAATCAGGTGATGGATCCTTTATTGCATTTTTATTATCAATCATGACATATGAGAATACTCCAAATCTATGATCGCCTTCAGGGAGAGAATCGAGTGTCATTACTTCATCATTACATTTACTTGGCTTCATTTCATCTATCTTACAAATGAACCCATCGGCGTTAATTGTTTGGTTATTTGACAATGCTGAAAACGTAAATTTTGCAGAGTTTGAACTAGTAATAGCTGCTTCGTCCAATAAATCTCCATTGCCATCTATTGCAGAGTCAATTACTGTATCAGGTGCAATACTCCAGGTAAACCTTGCTGGTGTTGGATCAGAGATAGCAACTCCAGTGTTATTAAACAACGATTCAACCTTTAAGGAATGTTTTCCTGGAGATAAATTGTCAAATGCTATTGAATTTGCTGAACAATCTACTGGTTCTCTATCATCTAATGTACATTTGAATCCGTCCACTAATACAGGTTTGCCATCAGACAGTGCTGAAAACGCAAATTTTGCAGAGTTTGAACTAGTATTATTGGCTTTATCCAATTCAAGTCCACTTCCATCTACTGCAGATTCTATAACTGTATTGGGGTCAACATCCCAACTAAACACTGCTGGTGTTGGATCAGAGATAGCAACTCCATTACCATTGAAAACTGACGTAACCTTTAAGGAATGTTTTCCTGGAGATAAATTGGCAAATGCTATTGAATTTGCTGAACAATCTACTGGTTCTCTATCATCTAATGTACATTTGAATCCATCCACTAATACAGGTTTGCCATCAGACAGTGCTGAAAACGCAAATTTTGCAGAGTTTGAACTAGTATTATTGGCTTTATCCAATTCAAGTCCACTTCCATCTACTGCTGAATCAATTATTGTATCGGCAGCAATGTTCCAACTAAATGTAGTAATATTTTCGTTGTTTATTGAAAATGTAGATGTTTTATTATGGTTAGAAGACGAAGTATTATTTTTGTTAATTTGTTGTGGAATTATGGAATTAATTTGGTATTTAGATTCTTCGAACTTTTTAGTATTTGTATCCTGAGTAAAACTATTACTATTATTTCTAGAAAAATCTGATGATTTATCATTATCTATAACCGTTGCGACTTTAAATTCATGGTATCCCGGATCAAGATCCTTTAGTGTTATTTTACCATTATCACACTCAAAAAATTCTATGCCATCAAGGTAACATTGAAATTTATCTAAATTTATTGGATTTCCTTCAATTTCTCCAAAATAGTTAAAAGTAACATCTCTAGATTCAGTAATTCCATTATCATTGATTCGCATATTATTTCCATCTGTAGCATTGCTCAATACAGAGTTGGGGTTAACCTTCCATATGAACACCGCAGGATTAGAATCTTCAATAAAACTTCCTTGTTTCGATTTCATTAACGATTTAACTTTAAATAAATGGGTTCCAAAATCTAGATTGGAATATGTTTTTGAACCTTCTAAACATCTCTTGAATATCTCATTATCTAAAGAACATTCAAACGTATAGTCTGAACTTTTTTTGTTAGGGTTAGAAGTTGAAAACGAAAATGTTATTTTTTTAGAGTTTATTGTAGTTTTGTTTTCTATCGCATCTTGATTATCTAGGACAGCTGATGTGATAATAGTCTGTGGTATTATATTCCAGCTAAATTTGGCAGGAATGGACAAAACTTTGTTAGAATTACCGGAGTTTTCTACATTCTTTGATTTAATAATAGATTGTACAGTAAAGTCATGATTTCCGAATTCTAAATTATTATAAGTTACCAATCCAGAACCACATTCGGTAGGTTTTTGATTATCCAAAGAACAAATAAACTTATCTGTTGATATCTGTTTTCCAGCTGCTATTGTCGAAAAGGTAAAATTGATAGAATCTGAGTTGGTAATACTGTCATTATTTAAAGTATTACCATTTCCATCTACAACATGGTTAATAGTTGTATTGGCTCCAAATGACCATTTAAATGTGGCAGGTGTTGTGTCCAATAGAGTAGTATTTACTCTTTTGTTCTGCTCGGTTAATTGCTTGTCCAATTGTATATTATCATTTGATAGTGTATTCAATCCTTTTTCCCTTGATTGTTCATCCATTTGGTTAATAGCAGAAGATGGAATATTGTTTGGACCATTTAGTGCTAATAAAAAGGGCCTCATCGATAAATCATTGTCATCTATATGTTTTCCATATTCGTGTGGATATGCGCTATTATCAGAAGGCTTTTTTACCGTACCATAAGTTTTTGTTTTACTTTCATGATCTTTATTTCCAAGAATTTTATCACTCTTATCATAATTCTCATCAGTTAAACCTAAAACACTTGTTTTGGATGGTTCTTCTTCATGAAAAGATGCAACCTGAAATTCATATGGGCCAGGAGTAAAATTACTTATCTCTATGTTAAAAGTGCAAATTTCAAAAGTTTGTGATTGATCCTCATTACTTACAATTTTTTTTGTAGTACAGTCCTTTGAATCAAATTTTTCATTACCTTGTGATGGATCATTAAACAACTCACAACCTGAATAGCTCTGTTGATTCAAATTACATCTTACTCCATCCACATCAAATACATTTTTTGCTGCTATTTGGAGAGTGATTGAATCTGTATTAATCCGATCTCCATCCTTTATAAGAACACCTTTTCCATCTCTTACTTCTAAAATTTTGGTATCTAGAAAATTAGTTAAAGAATTATTGGATTGTTCAAATCCAGTCAGTAGATTTTGATTGTTTTCAGATAATTTCCCATTAATGGAATTTTCCTTTAAATTACTATTAGAAACTTTATCGTCAATTGAATTAGGCGTTCTATCATCCATTATTTCGATCGCATTAGAATATACAAGTGGAAACATTGTGAATATACAAATAGAAAACAAAGCTATAACAACATACAAAATTTTTGTATTAATTTCCAAATTGACAATAGTAAGATCATCAAGATTAATATCCTTAATTGGTAATTTTTCAGATTATTTTTAAAAGTACATTTAAACGATACAAAAGAATAGGGTAAAATAATTATAAAATTAATTTGTAACATCTACTAGATTAAACTATAGTACTTTTTTATAAGCGCATTAAACTATATCAAATTATGTTTTTATTAAATACCTTTGAACTAGATTAAGACATAATGATAAAATTTTTTATGGATTATATTTTTTTATCATGTCTTTTTTACTAATTTAAAATATTCTTTTTTTTAGATTTTAATTAAATATCAACTTTTCAAAAGTAGCAATAATATTAATTGCTTTACTTTATGAACACATAATATCGACTAGTTAATTTTTTAATTTACATTTTGTTTGGATTGTCTAACGCTAGTCTTATTTATAATAGATATTATCAATTCAAAATACCGTCTTGATATTTTGGTATTAAGAGGTAATGATTACTTTTAACGTATTAAAGTTTTTCTTATTGCTGACTGTTTGTTGTATTATGACTTGGAGAATTTTTAGATTTAAGATTATGTTAAAACTCGATTTCTGAATTGCCTTTTCCATTGTTTTCGAAATGGTTATCTGTAATATTTGATATCATGAGATAGTATTATTTTATTAGAGGATCATTGATTAATTCTCTTATATCATACGTTTGGTGAATATAATAGATGTGTATATTCTAATGATTCAAATTATTCGGTTATTTAATCCAGTTTTCATATATTTTATCTGTTGGCCACAATGATTTTTTTATTTTTTTATAGCCGTTTATTACAATTAAAAATAGTTTTGAATTTGATTTTCTAAAAAAATACACTTTTATAATAATAAAAACCTTAGTAAATCATTCAAATATATAGAATGTTTTCTAGTTTAGGAATATTATTTCCTTACCTGTTTTTTTTAATAATATATTTGATATCCAAATGTATTTGATCATGTTGTATATAAGATAGATACAATATTTATATTAGTTCTATTCAATATTATCATAATAAATTAAATTATAGTACTGTTGGGAATTAATTGTTATATTAACTTTATTTTTTATTTCTATTAAATTTTTTATATAACTCCTAGAATTTGCATGGAAAATAATTATTCATGTTATAAAAAATAACATAATATTGACACATATGTTTTAGTTTTTAATAGATGTTTTTAGTCTGACTAATAGAAGATTTTGATATAACATCGCTTTATAAAATTTATATTTCAAAATATTATAAAGAATTTGTTCGGAGTTCTTAAACTGGAGGTTATTTCTATTATATAACGACTTTATGAGATATTTTTATTATATTTACTCTATAATTTTTTTACAACTAATTTTATTTACATCAGTTTCTTTACAGTTAGATATAAGTGCCGCCGAACAACCTAAAAAGCCTGAAAAAGGTTCGATTACAATAATCGATAAAGATCTAGAATCGGATTTAGTTGTTTCAGGTTTAGATTTTCCGACTAGTATGGCTTTTATAGACACGAATGACTTTTTGATTCTAGAAAAAAATACCGGGTATGTAAAAAGAGTAATTGATAGAGTAGTTCAACCAAACCCACTATTGGAATTAAATGTAGATAGCAAGGATGAAAGAGGTTTATTAGGAATTGCAGTTGATAAAAAAATGAATAAAAACAATAATTACTTTAATGTATATCTGTCTTATGTACAATGTGATGATGAAGATACATGTCAATTCAAGATAACAAAATATGAGTTAGATAATTTCAAAAATTTACTTGTGAACCCAATAGATTTATTGTCTTTGAATTCCTTTCCGGATCCTTCACATGTTGGAGGAATTTTAAAAATAGGTCCAGATGGCTATATATACGTCACAGTGGGTGATTTCCATGGAACGGATAATAGTAAAATATTTGAAACTCAGGCTCAAAATTTTGAAGACGGAGTACAAGCTGATGGAAGAGGTGGTATTCTTAGGATCAGTCCTGATGGTTTTTCTTATGATAATGGTATATTTGGAACTGAATATCCATTGAATCTGTATTATGCCTATGGGATCAGGAATAGTTTTGGAATAGATTTTGATCCTTTGACTGGATATTTATGGGATACAGAAAATGGTCCAGAATATGGAGATGAAATAAATCTAGTCTATCCAGGGTTTAATAGCGGTTCTGCCAAAATTTACGGTAAATCAAATGAGGATTTTGATTATCAATATATGAGTGTAGAGGAATTCAATTATGAAAATTCAGCTAGTCTGGGACTTTTGAATGGTGAAGGGATTTATAGTGATCCTAAGCTTAGTTGGGATGATACCGTAGCTCCAACATCCCTGATCTTTTTAGATTCTAATTCATTAGGACCTGATTACAAATACCATATGTTTGTAGGTAATGCTAAAGGAACAATTTATGATTTTGATCTTAATAATCCCAGAGAAGAATTACTTTTAGATGGTCCTCTACAGGATAAAAGAATTGATTCGGAAAAAGAAGAAATCCAAAACAAGTTTGCAGAGGGATTTGATATTATCACTGATATGGAAGTTAATCCGTATGACGGATCGTTATATATAGTCTCAAGCAAACGAGGAATGGAGGGTTCTGTCTACAAGATTGTGTCAAATAACGACAACAACGGGAAAGGTATTTTTACTGAAGATTTTAACGAAAAAAAAAATTTTCAAGGAAATAGAGATAGAACAGAATTTTTTGAACCGTTTCAAGAACCAAATAAGGTTTTTGATGAACAAACAGGAACTCAAACAAACCCTAATGACAATTCGAACTCACTAGATAGTGTTTTTGATCTTTGGGATAAAACGTGAAATATGAACTTTGGAATAACAATTAAATTATGTAACTGCTATAACGAAACAATTATTCAAATAGCCGATATTAACATCAATACAGATGATCCAATTATTTTTCCTTAATTTGATTTCTTCTCATATGTTGCATAAGCAACTAATTGATATCATAAACTAGATGCTTGTTTTTGGATTCCGAAGATAATTATAACTAATCTTTATAAAATTTTATTCAATAAACTTTCATAATGTGACTGTTATTTTAATAGAAAGTCTAACACATTAATTTTTAGCTAAAATAAATTTTTCATGAATTGTAAATAATTAGTTCTAAATGCTGGTAATTTATATAATAAATAGAAATCAACAAATTTTTTATTTAAAATCTTTGAATTTGGATAATCTGAATGGAACAAAAAACAAGATCTTGAACTGATATAAAAATACTGTATATTACATTCCTAATTAGCTATGATTAAATATAAATAAAATCCATAAAAACATAAGTTATGAAAATCATAAAAACGAAAAAAAACTGCCAATTAATTAAACTATTTTGATTTAGGGTCAGTTCGTCGCAGGGTCATCATAGATTTTAACTCAGACTGGAGCAGCATTTAACCTCATTCCCAATTAAAAATACATGTTTATTGTTAAATACCTATGTTTTTTTGTAAAACTTTTATTCTTATTTATTTTTTAGTTAAGGATGCGTATTTGGCTAGTTAATTTCTAAAAAAATACTAGGAATATCTTAAAGGATACATTTACTAATTTAACAGTAAAAGAAAGCCTATACAAATAATAACTGTTTGTCAATTCTTAATCCAGTATAATATTTAACTCCTTGAACTCTTCAATGTAATTAGTTCCAATAATATTAGTATTAAGATGAAATATGTATCAGAATTTGTTTTAAACAAATCTCAACTCACTTATCAATGATATTAATAATCAAAACTTTCTATTCTATCTTTCAAATTTTGCTCATTCCTTTTTTGTACCAGGTTTGTCTGAATTGGAAAATAGAGAACAATTATCTTACCTATATATTAATGAATGACTGTTATTATTAGTAATAAAATAAATAAAGATATAATAAAATATTTAATTGTATATTATATCTGTATTCCAATATCTTCTAATGCTACCTTTTTGACTGCTCTACCAAATACTTTATTGTCAAGTATCACAGTAACTTCTATAGTCAGAATTCTACCGTAGCACCCTCCACCACCTGAAGCAGCAGTAAGACCAAAGTGATTGCCTGTTACTCTAGTTAATGGTATCACTGTCACTAATTCTGGACTAAATGATTCACCCATGTGAATGCCTCTGTAGGTAGTACGCCTGTTTACTATATCGCTAAAGCCTTGCAGTGCTGCCACTATAGCAAAACCACAATGCTGCTTACTCTGACTCCTGCGGCTGCCCTTGCTGCACTTCTAGCCTGAGATCCAATCCTTCTCAAAGCACTCACCAATGAATTGGTTGCAGATTCTACTTTTCTAAAACTGGATACTGATTAACTTGTAATATAAAAGTTAATGGAAAATTTCCTCTACCGCTTGCTGACTTTTATGAAAGTACCAGGTTTAGTATACGTACTCATGGCTATTAAATACTACTTTAACGTCCTTCTGTCCAAGTACAAGAAATCATTAATGAATTAATTTAGAATTATGATAATGGATTAATTGCTTAAAAATGTTAACAAATAAAAAAGTTAGGGATTAGAGAGGACAAGTACCGCTTATTTCACAATCTTGGTCTTCTTGTTCGTTAAAGTTGAAGTTAACACAGATATTTACTAGATTTTTGTCTATGTTTAATCCACCAAATAAGCCATTTCCTTGACCGTTCTGTAGTTGTTGTGCATCTGCTGCTGTTGCATCTTCTGCCAATGTTGTTGGTGTGCGTTTATGAATATCTACTCCATTGATATTGACGTTGCTATTAATACATTTTATAGACTGGACATTTGCACCTTTATACTCTTTGTCATGGTCTTTTCCAAATGGATCATCATGACCATTATAATATTTGTTATACGGATCTTTGCCATAATGGTCTTCGTATTCTCTGTCTTCTGGCTGTGCTATTGACTTTGGAATTGTCATTGCTATTGTACCAGCAACAAGTACTGCTGCTAACAGAAACATTGAACCAATCTTGGTTTTACTATTCATTGTACCATTAAATTCAAATTTAGTATATCTGAGATACTAACAAGCATTAGATACTATTTGAATATAAAGTAGTAGTATAATGTTTTTAGGAATTTCAAAATATTAGATATTTAGCATAGATTGTTTTATAAAATTAGTTAATTATTCAGATAGTAGAACTAAGTATTATTTTATTGATTATTTAATTTAGAATTACTGTTTTGCTAGACAAATAAAAAATAGAGAGGTTTTTGGATTTACCTTATTGTATTTGTCTATTTCAACCCATAAAAATTACAAGGGTAAGGAAATTCAAAAAGTAGTGCAGTGCTAATGTAATTTTTAACTATACATGTTTTGGTTTCACCTGCTGTTATAGTATTTGTAGTACAATCATTTCCTTGTTCATCTTCATATTCAAAGCAAATGCGATAATCTATCATTGGATTTTGCTTGATGAGTTTTCCCCCTTCAGGGAAGTTTTGCTGGTTATTACATTGTATTTGGTCTGGTTCAGATTGTCCTAATTGGTCTTCACTACTGTGATGTTTTATCTCATTAACAATATATGTTCCAGGTTCTAGATTGTGGATAGTTGTTCCCTGTTGTGAACCTACAAATTCCAATATCGGATTATTCTGGTCGTCTAAAACTTCAATATCAAATAAATCTTCTGACAATTCCTGACAAAATACATCATTGCTAATTTCAGAATTATCACATGAAATCCAGTTTGGAGAATTATTATCTAATGGTTGACAATTAGCGCCTATTTCATCCATAGTTTCGCATCCAAAGATTTCCTTCTTAACCGTCAAAGATCCTGTTTGTGGCTCTCCTTCTGCTACTATTACTACCTCAGTATTCTTGTTTTTGCAGAAATTAACTATATTCTCGTTAATGTTGTTCGAATCTTTATCTTTACCGTTTTCTAGCCACTGCCCTGTTCCATCATCTTCATTAGCCATTCCATTAATCATATCTTCTCCCGCTGAGCCTTGACCAGCGCTATCTCCTTCATTTATTATCATGTTGTTGCAGTTAACATTCTGCTTATTTAGACTTGAAGACTTTTTGTCTTTTCCATGAGTCTTCGTAAGATCATGCAACCGATGTTGTTGGAATTCCCATAGAAATGGTAGTTCCAAGCATTAATATTGTACCAATCAAGAATATAGGAATATTTATTGATATTTTCATTTACATAAAACAGGTTTAAAATATATCTAAGGTAAGAATAAATTTTTTATAATTTTTGACTATAAGGTATTTGGATAGATTTAAAAGATAATAATTAGTATAATATGATTATATAGTTTTTGTATAGAGAAGCCGTTTTAAAGACGATTGAAAATCATTATAGAAGTTATTAACATTTACCCTAAAGGTTAATAATTATTATTGCAAATATTACTATGTTATATTAATCTTGCAACTAGATAAAATTGGTGGGGTGAAAAAAGCAATTGACTAACACAAGAACACAAGAATTGGCAGTTAAAGGATTCACACAGTCTGATATATGTCAAATACTACAATTATCAAAATATACAGTATCTAGAGATATAAAATTTCTAAGAGAACAGGCAAAAGAAGCAATAAAGAATCAGATCGATGAAAAATTACCATATGAGTTTGATAAGGCAGTAAAAGGGATTGAAGAAATAATTAAAGAAGCATTTATCATGGTAGCGCAAGCAGAGAAAACGCAAGATAACAAAGGTAAAGTAACTGCATTATCATTAGCAAAGGATTCTATTCAAACTAAAATGGACTTGCTAACTAACGCTATGCTAAATGACTCTATAAAGTTTGTAGAAGATACTAAACAAAAACTAGAGGATTCGTTCACCAGCGAAGAAGAATTAAACACTTTGACAACCAAGTTTTAACATTTTGATGGGATCTCTGATAAACTAGTATGACTTTTAAGGATCTTGCGAGATTGGTTACCGACAATCTCGCGGTAAGTAGGAATATCGGATATCTCAAACCTGCAACCATCACTCATATATCAGCCCAGCAGCAATCCCAACGCTTCACAGAGCAGTTTCGCCAGAAGCAGTTCTGGATCTGGGCTGATATTATTAAACATAAAAGTCTATATATTCAGAATAATGGGAATTGTTGTTTTAACCATGTGATTGGATTGCCACAGAAAAATGGACAAGAATATCCATTATTTGACTATGAGATATTAGTAATAGATGCAATAGAAAACAATCAACATATCTGGATTAAGAAAGCCAGAGGTATCGGAATAACAGAACTTGTTCTGAGATATCTGGGTTAGAAATGCATGTCTTCAAATGAATTGGATGGCAAATCTATATTTTTAGTATCTGGAACTAGGGAAGAATTAAGCAATAACATAAAATACGTCTTACAAGATTTTTTGAAAAGAAATTTCCCGACATACAATTTGAATCCAAATATACTGAATTATGGCTTAACAATACCTGGATCAAAGTATTTCCTACCAAAAGAATACAGGATTTAAGAGGATACACAGATGTTTCCTATCTTTTCAAAGATGAGGCCGATTACTTTGAGCCTGCAGAGCAGAACGAATTAGAATATGTGATAAAATCCTATGAGGAGAAAAGTAAATGCAAGATCATATTGGCAAGCACACCCAATAGACCAGATTATCTATTTGCACGGATAGAGAAGAACGAAATATTCAAAGATTTCTTTCATAAAATATTTCTAGATTATAATAATGAACTTGGGAAAATATTTGACACTGATATTATACAAAGAGAACGTGAAAGGAATGAATCGTATTTTGAACGTGAATATAACCTCAAATATCTCGGGAAGATAGGAAATGTATTTCCACTGGTTGATATTGATAAAGTGATTCAATTAGGAATTCAGTATAAAGATTTACCAACAAACCCATTTGATTTGCATATAGGTGGTGTTGACTTTGGATTTAATAGTTCAGTAACGGCCTTATTCATTGCAGAACTAGATCCACAACTACAAATTGTTAGAATAATAGTAGGTAAGGAATATGACAAGAAAACACCTAGTGAAATAGCAAATGATATGTTCCAATTGCATACCCCGATCCCTAATCTTTCATGGTTTGTAGATGGTGCTAACAGAGGAGCAGTAAATGAATGTAAGAGTAAATACGGCGAAAGCCTAGACTGGGAAAAAGTAAAAGATATCTATATTGAAGACGATTGTATAATTCCAGTAAACTTTGGCAAAGAACATAAAACTATATTACAACACTTATACCAATTCCTTACAAAACAAAAGTTGGCAATTGATCCCAAGTACGATAAACTTATTCGATCATTTAAGATTGCATACGCCTAAGAATTTAATCTCGATAAGACATCTACAGTTCACAATGACCATCTTGACAGCCTTCGGCTTCTCTGTAAAGGTGTGCTGTTCGAAGTATAGCGATATTTAAGACTAACAACTAGTAATAATTATAGATATGCCTAGAATTAAGAAACGTATAGAATATTGGACTTCACTAACTGATAATTATTATACTTCAGAGTCATCGGAAGATAAAAGATATTGTGTCCACTGTGGAACCTTTGGATTTCCATACAAGGAACTAAAACCTAGAATATATCAACCCCATGAATACATAAATGGTTCTATTCCAGCAGACTTTGAAAGTTGGTTGCAATACTATTAATGCGGAACAGTATATCCAGTAGAACATGGCAAGCAAGAAAGCACGATTGCTGGCTTCAGAGACGTACCAGAAATAATTCATGACTCTAATAGGTTAAAGGTAGAACACTTCATAAAACCTAGGAATAGAAATAATAATAGTAATAGAAAGTCTAGACTGGAACCAGAGGAATTGGACACAGATATCCAGCAACGAATTGATAGAGGGACTAAACTAATCAGTTATTCTGATAACAGTCCAGACTTGGAATAAATAGTATATTAAAATGGAGAGAATAGGGAATGAATCGTCGACAGACTTGGTCGTCCCTACTCTCTCCTATGGCACTATCCTTCGATTTGTATGAAGTAATTGGTAACGTTTGCGAGCATAATAAATCATATCATAATTGGAGAGCCAGTAGAAGAAAGGTCAGGAACTAAACTTCTACCAATGATCTCTTACTCTCCAACAGGTATTCGTTAGCAGTTGTACAACTTTATGGTGATCATGATATTTAGCGGTTTAAGATAATTGTTAGAGGAAATTGGAGAGCGGTTAGGACAATTCGTGTTCCTGTTACCTTAATGCTCTCCCATTGTGGCGCACCTTTTTTAGGTATAAATTTAAGGGAATCATAATACTTAGCACTTTATGATAAAAGTTAGTGAAAATTGGAAAGTAAGATAGTAGAACAAGGGATTGATTGACTACTATCCTGCCTTCCTTCGGAACGTCTTACTACCTTATTGGTAATATAACATGGTAAATATAATATTTATAAGTTCGATAAAATTTGAGAGCAGGTAGAAGGAAAGAGGATACTAAACTTCTACATTGTTGCTCTCCGAGCTATGATACACCACTCTGTATTATCTTATGTGAATCATAATATTTTGCACTTTATGATAAAAGTTAGTAAAAACTAGAGAGTAAGATAATAGCAGTGATGACCAATATGGCTTAAACTACTATCTTACCCTCCAGATTGTATTCCTGCCTTCCGGCAATATATCATGGTAAATAAAATATTTAGTGGTTTTAGAAAAAATAAAAAAAATATTAAAACCAGATGGTAGAGACACTATAAGGAATTTTTCTACCATCTGGTATAGATTCCATCGGTAAGCCCTGCAAATCCTTGGTTTTACACGCAATATTAGATAAGACTGATTTATTACGATTGATACTAGAAAATACTTAGGACTATATTCATCTAGCATATCTACCAATCTATTGATATAATGAGTTTTATTCGAATGAGATATTAATTTAAAAATTAACCAAATACTAAAAACCAGATGGTAGAGAAATGATAGTAGAGTGCAAACCTTTCTACCTACCATCCGATTTGACTTGTCTATGGATATATTGGGTTTAATGGTTTTACATATAGCATTAGATAAAAGTAGTTTATTTCCATTGATAATAGAAACTATTGGTACCTATATTGATCTAATAATATCTCCAAAACAAAGAATGAAATGATTCTACTATTTTTCTATCCGTTTCTTCTATCCAGATATTCATACAATGCATCATTAACTATCGCGGTCAAAGTCTGATCGTTATCAATTGCATGATGCTTCAATTTCTTCAATAAATCATAAATTAATGTAAAACCGGTTCTAGTAACAATTTGTTTCTAGATTGCGGAAAATCTTATTGAGAGTATATGCTATATATATGGCGGTTCAATTTCTCTAACGCTCAAGTCCATAAAGTCAACATCATCTGCCCTGTCCCATCTAAAAGTGGCAATAGGTCCTCCCCATGTAATTATTTGATCTTTTTCCCCATCGCATCTTTTACCCGATTTCCCCCATTTTCCATCATCTATGTATTCATCCATCTTTATCCAATTTCCATCATTGTCCATATCAACCCAACTTTCAATTTTCACTAATGTATCTGATGATTCGTCAGGATCTGGAATATTATATGATATAAATTTATAACCAATCCATCTATCCTCTAATGAGTCAATTCCTTTTTCAATATCAGTAAAAAAGTAACTAACATGCCATTGTTCTTTTGAAAATTTTAAATCACCTGAAAAATAAATACTTCCTTTGTAACCTACACCCTCACAGGGATTGGAAGCCGAATGATGGCCGCCTCTATTATACCAAGTAAACTTTCCTTCATCTAATGGTATGGTACGATGGTTAAGTTTTATATATCCAGTTATTTCCACGTTTTTCCAATCTTTTTCTGATTGCATAAATCCTTTTTTAGCCAGCTCTGTATGATCAAAGGTTTCTATACTTTCTGGATGATATCCATCAGTGGTAAATACATCCATCCTGACTTTAGCTTCAGAATTTTTTGATTTAAGTTTCCAAGAGCCATCTTCATTTTGGGTGAGCTTGAAATTTGGATCTGTAGCTTTTGTATTCATATTGAATGGACTAAACTGAGGATCAGCAACTGGATCTTCCATATCTAAAAACCATTCCTCGCCATCTAAAGAAGTTGGATAGATCTCTTTTATACCAAATATATCATAAGCATCATTTTCTCTATTATCTGTTAGAGTTCTATCATAAGATGCTTCGCTATAGTTATCAAACTCTTTCTTATTTTTATTTTTTTTACTTTTTTTTGTCTTTTTGTCATTGTCTTTTTCGTCATCACCTTGTTGTTGATCTTCCTTCTCATCTTGTGTGTCTTTATCTTTATCCCTTGATTTTTTCTTGTAATTTTTATTTTCTTCTTCGTCATCTTCTTCCTTATCGTCATCATCATCGTCTGATTTTGCGGATGCAAATTTATTATCATTAAAGTCAATAAAAGGAACTATTAGTAATGAGATAGATATGAGTATCAAGATAAAAGTTATGTTTTTAAAAATCAAGTTCGCTTATACAATACTCAAAAAAAATACTGGATTTTAATTTTTGTGAATAATCTTCTATTTGATTTTTTATAAATCATTATTTTGAAAAATATTCTGTGTAAATCAAAGAAAATTTATAAGTTTAAGTGATATAATCGAGTTTTTATTAGACTTTATTCAAAGTTAAACCATGACTTTTTACCTTATTTTGCCCCACAAAAAAATATATTCTTATTTGAATCTGAAGTCTTGTATTTTATAAAATGATTAGGAAAATACAAGATTACAGTAAAGAAAATTGTGTTGAAACAATAATCATTGATTTTGCTTGCAAAAAAGATATTTTTCTTTCTCATTTTAAGAGCTTTGAATGTATAAAGGTCAAATGAGTTTGATAAAATCACGGTATTTAGTAAAGATTTGGTATCAGTAGAACATAAATATTAAACATGTTTTAAAATAATCCAGAATTGATGAGAAAAACAATAACAATCCTATCTAGTGTTCTGATTCTAGCTTTAGCTTTGCCATTAATCTTAGCCCCTTCTATTGAAACAACATTTGCTCAACAAGACGAGGACAACGGTAAAGATAAAATCACACTTCGAGTCAAAATATTTTTACAAGATTTGGAAAGAGATGGTTTTTTAAGGATTACAGCCTTATTTAATGGAGAAACTCTCACAAAAGACATCCCTTTTTCTGAAATAGACCCTGCAAAGCAGACTATGAAAGTTGATTTTAAGGTAGATGCTGAAAACGATCTTGTCAAAGGAAGTCCTCCTGATGAATATATTGCATGTGTATATCATGTGAAGGAACACATGAGTGACTCAGAGTTAACAAAATATGATTGTAATGAAGGAGATATGGCATCTACTAGCGGACCTACCACAGTAAGTCTTTTCAAACCTTCTTCAATGGTTTACGAAGATAGCTTAGCCTTCTTTAATGCAAATGGTGGACCTACGAGTCAGACCGGTGATCACAATGAGAAAGCAATCGTTAAACTTGTGGTCCCAATGTCGGATAGAAAGAATGCAGACAAGATCAAAGTAATGGTGATGTTGAAAGGTCAAATCCAATCAGAACTAATAGACAATGCAAAGCAAGAGATCTCTAAAAGCAAAGATGATACTATAACAAGAACATTTACCTTCGATAGACAGACAGATGCTGGATTAATTCAGCTAGGAGATAAATTTCTGGCTTGTGTCGCAGGTGATGACTTGAGCCCTCCTGAAGCTCAAGAATGCGAAAAAAGAGTATTAAAGAAGTTTGATAGTGCAAATAGTTTGCCAGTAAGATGATAAGAAAGAAAACATTCAATGGAAAAATTAACACAACTTCACATATTTTATTTTAAAAAAAGATCATTTCTGTGATACTAGATTTTGTAAGATGATAGAAGTAAGATTTTATTAAATTAAGTCAGATTATATCAGAATTATCTCGATAATCATGCGTTTTTGGAAAGCTTATTAATAATATAATCAAAAATACTGGTTGTTTTTTTTGTTTTTTCAAATTTGTGGATATTTTAGTTGATAAATATAGTAAATAAATCTTAATTTTGAATAGATGATTAGTTAGTATTCATTAAAAAAATACGCACAATACCAATTATCAAATAGAATGGAGTTTTTATTATTTATTTTACACATTCTAGAATATACAAGCGATAAAAGAAAGGTATTCATTAATAATGCGATAAATTTTGAAATAAAAATCATTTAATTTATCACATTTTTGATGATTTTCATACACTATTACGATGTTGATATATAAGCTATAAGTATTTGAAAGTTTCACATATTCAAAATTCGTCAAATATTTGTCTATTAAACTACGTTATTTATTATTAAGGTTAATCTTTCCTAGAATCTACCATATATTTTTTCTCGGTGATATGTTAAAATCTGTACATATTTTTTATTGGAGTTATTATTGTTTAACAATTCCTGAAAATGATAAACCTGTTATCTCAACAAAAAAGTATATCCGTAGATATTAAATTTCATCCTATGAAATCCTGAAAAAGCATGAGTTTAGTTATTTAGATTTTATAAAGATACAAGAAGAAAACTTTATACCGCCTTGGACCAGTTTTTTACTCTTTCATAATTTAAGTAAATCTTTTAGACAAAGGCTTGTGATGTCATTAGAAATATATGACATTAGATAGAATTTACTTTTAATAAGATAGAAATATACAAAATAAGATCAAAAACCTATTATTCTTAATATAATTAAATCAATTGAAATATTATTACCAGACAAAATTATCAATAAAAAATACTTAAAATAAATATAGATAATAGAATTATTTCATATATCAAATCTAAGAATATATTTACAGAAATAGATTCTATAAATAAATAACAAATTTTTTTCTTATAGATCCTTTGCAATTTATTATATATCATAACAATCTATTTGATATGAATTGGATCATCAAAGTGAAAAAAATACCTTTGCATGGTTATGTTATTTTCTAAGTATACTCCTTTTAGTTTCTATTATTAGTTATAACCATACTAATAATAAATCCATGCTAATTTTTGCAGAACCAGACAATGAAGATAATAATAACTCAGAAGGTAAGGATGAAAAGGGGGCAAAGACCAAAACAGAAGATAAAAACACCAAAGATACTGAAAACAAAGAAAAGGAAAAGAAAACCCATGATAAAAAGAAAGAAAGAAAAAGTAAATATAATCTAGAAAAAAAAGATAAAGATAATAAAGAAAAGTACGATGTCTCTTGGACACACACAGATCAAGATCTGATTCTTAAACATAATTACAGAATTTTACACATACCTCAAATATACCAAACAGCTCCAGATGGACAAACGTACAACTTTAATAAAACTAATCCAAATGATAAAGTACAAGTAAATAAAGAAGATAAATCAAACGTTTTCACAAAACAGAACAAAGACGGAAGCTGGAGAATAGATTTTGGTAGACCTAGAATAGATATTCATACCAAGGATGCAGGAATACTGCCAGATGACCCAGTAAAATTAAATAACATGTCCTCAGGTAAAATCCAAAGTTGGAATTTTTCTAAACTCAATGATAAAGGATATTGGTACAAGCCAACTGATTGGAAGAATATAGAGACAACTTTGATTTTTAAGTTGCTTGATTCGTCACGTTCGGAAAAGGAGCATCATGCACTTTCAATAGTAACAAGGTCTATAACACATGCTCAATTAGATAATGAATATAAAAAATCAAATAATGAGCCCGAATTTTTCTGTGGAGGATCCAGTTATCATAACAATATTTCAGATGATGGAAATGTAAGAATGAAAAAGGAACAATTTCATATTGATTATGAATGGGAACGATATAATGAAAGTTTGAATGTAGGAGACATTTATGAAAAAATAATAGGTTTTAAAGGCATAGTTTACAATATCAATGATACTGCAGTCAAGCTTGAAACTTGGGTAGATACTGAAAATGGTGGAAAAGGACCATACAAAAAAATACATGAGATGATAGATAATGGTGATTGGGGCGACAATATGAAAAAGTGTGGTGCCCAAACTGATGGTCAAGCAATCACTTGGGCTTCTCCAATAGTGATTTTAAAAGCAAATGATTTTAAATTTGATATATATGATGTTGAAATAAGAGAAATAGTTCCTCCTAATTCACAGAAAAATACATTTAATTCGCAAATAGCTTAGATTAATTTCCCTCCTTTTTCTGCATTTAATAATTCAGTACTATCTGCAAATTTCAGTATTTTTTTTGAAAAGTTATTTACCAAATAATTAGTTCTGAATTGTAGACATCATTATCTACAACAAATCGCTTCAAAACTCACATAAATAGAGGTTTGGGATTATCAAAGGTAACACCTAAGGTTTTGGAACAGTTTTCACGAGGATATTAGCAGACATATGGAAGATATTTTTGTTTCTGTTGTTGAATCTGAATTCTATTTCTTTTAGATATAGATGAAAATATTGTTTTGGTACTCCTCTATAATGATATAACAAAGTTTTAGCATAACTCCAGAATTCTTCTAATCCATTAATATGACTATCCTCTCTAACGTATTCTTCTCTTACATGTGCAACTACTTTGTGTTTTCCAATCATATTCAGCATTGCGGATGCAGTATGATCATAAGAATAATACAAACTACCTTTCTTGGTATATTTTTTTATTAACGGAATTAGTGTTTCATGTTTTCTATCATATACATGGAAAGTAATTACTATTCCATTTCTTTTGTATAGACCAAATACAAGATTTTTTTGCTCAATTGTACCCCATCCACGTTTACCTCCTCCCTTGTGACCGCCAAATAATGCTTCACTAATTTCTATTTTACCCGATAATTTTAGATTCTTTACTTCATGTAATAAAGAATCATCTCAGCAATAGCATGGAATTTAGATTGGTGTATCCTGTACAAAGATATAAAAATACACCTCTTGACCGGATAAAATTGATAGAATTTTATAAATCTAATGTTGGACAGGCCAACTATTCATTTAGAAGTACATCTATAGAACCTTTGAGAGGGCATATCAAATCGGGATTCAGGATAGTTCCATTACATGTTAGAGGGTATGCTAAGAGTTGTGCAATAGTAGTCCTATCAGTTTTACTATACCAGTTACTTGTATACTATAACTGTAAGACCGACAGTGATAACCCTATGGTAATAAAATACATGTTAGGAACATAAGAATTGATAATACAATACTGCTTACATTACAATATTTGCTAACTGAATTATGACCCAGTCTCAAATAATTATCATATAATAGTTATAGCATTTAATTAAATTAAATTAAATTAAATAATAAGATAGGATTATATTTTCTTGTAAAAGAGCCGTGTCATTATTTTTAACTTTGAATTATTTCATCTCATTCTTGAATAGAAGTGGTTTCTAATTTTTAAACACACATACAAACTAAGAGGTTGAACCCATAATGAGGCTTTTGATCACAATTTACCATTTTGATATTATTACGCATATATTAATCATCAAAATAGATATGAAATCCAATCGTTAAAATATTGAATTACTCTTTCAATCATAATTTCAAATATGAAATATAATTCATGTTTTGGATCCAGAAACTGAAATATATTTGATTTATTAATAAACATGAGTAATCTATTGATCTGTCAGGAATTGAATAACTACTATTTCAGTGTTTAATAAATTCATTTAATTTAATTTAGATAACAATAATGCATCTTGTAAAAATTATGAGTAATGCTATCTCAACCACGTATTGAAATGATTATTATTACCGAGCTTAAATTATAAATCTGTTTTAAATAATAAAAAACAGAGTATTAGATGGAATTAAAGGGGATGTATTTTATTTGCAATAACTGGGGATTTCTACGCAAATCAGATGTTGTGTACCGTATATAGGCCAGTTACCAAAATGATTGCTTACTTTAGAAGGATCTACCAAAATAGTAAAGCCATCATCATTTAATAATGAAATCACTGTTGGAACCTCCTTTACAGGTCCGTCTTTCATAGTTATTGTAGAAGTACCATTAAGTACGGTTGAGTTATTATTAGGATTTACAATTGGCTCACCATTTAACTTAAAATCATATATAGAATGTATGTGTTTATTTGTTCCATCAGTTTTAATCATGTAAAAAGTACTATTAAATGTAGGAGATGAGGTGACATTTTCTATTTTGAATACACCAGCAAGAATCCAAGAGGGTTTTGACAAATTATTTTCATTGGTTAGACTAGTTATAGCACCTTTGATAGTTTGATCGGTAGGATTGGTTGGATTTATTGAATATGCATTATCTAATGAATAGAAAGTAAATATAATAAGAGAAAAAACTGCTGCTAATAAAAGAAAATTTGAAAAGTCTGCTTTATAATGAAACATATACAGTTAACAACTAAAAATCTCTATATAAATGCTGTCTCAAATACATAAAGTTAATAGAATATTTTTGAATTGGTGAAAAATTATAATCTTGACGTACTTTTTAATTTGATGGTTATTTAGATTTTGAAATGACCAAGAATATCTACTGATATTGTATTGTACTCATTAGTTATGTTCTATTCTGTGAGTATGCGTAATAGAACTAAATCGCTAAATGTACTCCCAGGGAGATTTTGGTTGAAATAATGTATTTTTATATATAATCAGGTGAACTCAGGAAAATTACTGCATTCAGGAGTTGAAAAAATATACTTACGTTGTTTAATCATGGTTAATGATTTAACCACAACTCTTGAAACTATTCTATTAACATCATCTAGTTTTTTAAGTTTACCATTTTAGGATATGTTAAAAATTTCGACTTTATTTAAAAAAATTTAGATAGTAAATTATTCTTGAACCTTACTAAAAAATAATTTTACTTTTTTTGTATAGAGATAGTAAATTATTATGCCGTATACTATTATTCCAATAATATGTATCAAATCTTCACTGCTTATAAGATTTATAATCGCAAATATTATTGCAATTAGGCTGATTACAAGTGTAATTGTTCGAGCCCATACTTTTCTTTTTAAAAGACCCCATGATACAATAAAGCTTGCTATTCCAAGTCCTACTAATACTAAGCCACCTATTGTAATTATTAGCCCTAAAGTATTAATTGGATAATCAGAAACATCAATGCTAATCAGAGGACCTAAAAATAAAGGAGCGATTCCATTGAAGAGAAGTATTACTCCACCAATAATCATAAGAATAGCAATAACAGGAATTCCAATTGGTCTAGATTGAGTCACATATCGGTAAAATTTTAGTTGAATTTAAATATTATGTATTTGATACCATTAATTTCATTTTATCAGAGTATGATATTATTATAATATTATTAATACCAAATAGAGGGTATCAATATCAAAATCTTGCTCTCTTATTCTATTGAATTTACCTACTAAACTATTTTGGCAATCATAAATCTTGTTTATGTTATCTATTATCAGCAATTGTATCGATTGAAAATATTTATAGCCAAATTACCAATCATAAAATTTTAGAAGGGTTAGAAAACGCTATCATGGTATTAATTACATTTGTATTTTTACTATCAAGACACAGGCGAAAGAGTTAGATGATACAATCCAACTGAGATTAGAGAACCATATACCATTACTTTTACCAAGGATAAAAATTATTTTTCCTCTGCATATTTTCCATTAAGTATGTCCAATGTTACTTTTTTTAATCAGGTTATTTCTAATTATCAATCTGGAACAATTTATAGTAATAAATAACTATACACAATAATGTAAATCATAAACCTTAGAACTTCCATAATCTTTTGACCTTCATTAATATTCAGTGCAACAAGTTCTGTATATAATCGTCAGGATGCTGGGATGGTATTTTGATACACTTTGTCTTTATTCATCTTCTGAATATCTTCATTGTGTGATATGTTAAAATCAAAATATATTAAATTCATCCAGATTCTATCAGAGATTCATTATAAAGTGCTATCATGAATGTCATTATATCATCCTCCAAATTCTTTTCAAGCTATTCTGATATTGTATTCTTTTGTTCTTCTATGTTGGTATAAAATCTGTTTGCGTATACATCTGAGTTATCTTCTGATGTACTGGTGTTTCATTTGGATTTGAAGCAAGCATACATGTTCTACTCCAGGCGTTGAACTAATAGAGTTTTAATCATAAGGTTATGGAAATATTATTGGGCTAGAAATGGAATATACTATTATAGAAATATACTATATGGTATGAAGATAATACTAAAGTAGTTATGCTTCTTTATTATTACCTTTGCTACAGTCATAATTTGCTCTAAAGTGTGATTTTCCACTATCTGTAACATACAAGTATCCTTCCGAATCCATTGCTATATCATGTGGAATCAAAAATTGGTCATCTTTACACCCAAGAGATCCCCACATGGTAACAAAATTACTGTCACTATCAAATTTTTGTATTCTTACATTTCTTGTATCTACAACATAGACATTACCTTCTGAATCAACAACAATACCATGGTCTTCTATAAACTGTCCTTCATCTTTGCCTTCACTTCCCCACTGTTTGATAAAGTTACCTTCACTATCAAATACCGATATTCGAGAATTTTGTCTGCCATCTGTAACGTAAATAGAATCATTTGAATCTACAGTAATGTCATGTTGATGTACAAATTGACCTTTCTTTGACCCGTATTTTCCCCACATATCTATAAAAGTTCCATTGCTATCAAATTTTTGTACTCTTGGGAGTGCTTGATCACTAACATAGACATTATCATTTGAATCTACCGCTACACCCCATGGTTTTTTAAATTCACCTGCATTTTCTCCATTCTTCCCCCACATAGTTACGAATGTTCCATTGCTATCAAATTTTTGAATATTGTTAGCTGAATATTCTGCTAGGTAGATGTTATTTTTAGAATCTACAGCCATGCTTTCAGGTTGCATAAACTGTCCTGGGCCTTTCCCTTTTGTACCCCATTTAGTAATAAAATTTCCGTTTTTATCAAATTTCTGGATGTTGCAATTTTCTGCATCACTAACATAAATATTATCTTCTAAATCAACAGTTATTCCATGAGCATGAAGAAACTGTCCATCTCCGGAACCAACAGTGCCCCAACTATCTACAAGATTACCATCCTTGTCAAATTTTTTTATAAAGTGAAAATTTGACTTGTAAAATTCATCAGAATCTGTATAACTATCAGATAACAAAACTGCTTCAATTTGATTATTTATACAGTTCTCATTATCAGTATCCTCTGAGATTCTGGTGCTGGATGCAGATTGAGAATTAGTTTTTGATGATGTGTCTTTTTCATTATCTTGGTTTTCATCTGTATCAAAATAATCTTCTTCATTGACTTCAAATTCTTGGGCATAGACAAGAGATATAAAGAAGGCCACAGGTACTAAACCTAGCACAATAATCAATATAGTAGAATTTAAAAATAAAAGTTTAAATCTGTTCACAAATCATAACTATCTATATTCATTATAAAGATTTAATAATAAAATTATATTAAATTTATCTAGTACAAGTATAGAAGAAATACAAAGTCATCAACACTATGTAAATATTTCTTTATAGCATCCACAATTGTCTATTTTTTTCTTCAATGTGATCTGATACTTTTTGTTGAGTTTACAACACTACATATTTATTGTAAAACATCTTTAGACTGTAATTGTTTTGTCTGTTAAACTTATTTGATAACAGGTGCCTTCCAAATACTCTTTTGATTGAGAGAATACTATTTCAGCTATTCATCTTCTACCTGTATCTTTCAAATCTTCCATCCTCTATCTCCTAATTTCCTTCTGAATAGTACTTCTTCTCTTCTTAATTGATAATCTTTTGCTGTGGTTGCTGCATTTTATCTTTATTGCTTGTTCTGCATTTGTCCTGTCAAGTAATGTTAAAGTTATTTCTGTTATCATATGCTTTATCTCCGTATACTTTGTCTATATCATATTTACTGGCTGCTTACTTTACCAGAAGACCAAACTTTTTCGTATCATGTACATTTCCTTTAGTTCTCCTAAATAATACCACTTTCTTGGACTTTCATCTACTGATATATGCAGTTTTACAAATTCCTTATTTTCACATTACCATTTGTTTTTATGTAGCACCTTTCTGGAATTGTCAAACCTGATACATCAACAACAAGTGTTATAGAATCATCATCAAAATCTAGATCTCTAACAGATGGTTCTATTTTTAGAATTCAATTCCTGATTTGTGTAAAGTATATCTATTCAAATCTTAAATAACCTGATAATCCCCTTACTATTCCCTAAACAGTATGGTGTTGAATCTTGAACCAAATCTTTAGGAATGCTAAAACTGAGTGACTATCAGAATACTAGAACTGTATCCCACTTTGTCTTTATTCATATTCTTGATATCTTGGTTAGATAATTTGATGAGATCTAAATCTATTATAACAGGCCCATGTTCTATTAAAGATTCATCATAGTCATGCCACAATTTGTTTGCAGGCATATGGTAGAATTATTGGAAGACAATAATAAAAATTACGCTTTAAACCAAAATTGACAATATAACTATGACTCAACTCTTGACCATATTATCAGAAAGACAATAAATCGATTTTAAAGGCAGATTTTACTTTTTTCGGATCAGTGAGTCTATTGATATCCTTATGGAGGTATGAAATAAATAGTCTTTTCAACATTTGATTCATAAAATTCTGCCAATTTATCCTGTTAAGATTTGTATTCTCATTATTCCTGTAAATAAAATAACATACCAATCTTAATTCCATGTTACAGTGTGATCAATTATAATGCAGGATGATTAAAGCAAGGATCTGCAACTATGTATCGTTTTTTTATAACTATTTTAGAAAATCAAACTTGTGAGCAATGTATTAAAGAGATCCGACTTAAAACCTCATACCAAATTAATTTGCTAATACTCATGTGACAATTGATATAGGAAATATCTGGTTATGAATGGGTTATAATCAATAATTCATATTATTATGAAGATTGGAATTTAAAAAAACTTCAGATGGAGATAAATCAGTAATAGGTATCGACGAGCAGAGATAATTTAACCCTTTGCAATTTTTTTTCATGAAAATTAATCTAAACTGCTGTTCAGATATTACACCTATCATTACTCTATTATCATGCAACAGATTAGATAACTATTGAACAAAAAATATCATCGATTGTTAAATGGATTGCTTATAAAAGAGAGAGTAAAAGAGCGAAAAATACGGGGTATTGTTTCATTAAGTATATTTAATAGGGTTTTGAATTAGAGTTATTTGTAGGCTTTATATTAATATTCAATATCTGCAATCATTAAATAATTTTTATATCAAGATCGAAATTTAGAACTGTCCCAAGTTTTTGATATCGATAGTATTTTGTCCTTTCTCCTTTGAAATGGTAAAGTGATCTATGATATTATTTTTACTAGATATAGTTTGAAATCCAGTTTCTTTAGGATTTGCAAAGAAAACACCTTGCAGATTCTTGTCATTAATATCAATATTCAAAACTCCAAAATTTTTATCATCTTGTTTTGCCACAAAAGGTGCTTGTTGTTTTATTGAATAATGGGATCTTCCTGCAGTCCCGGTTATCATGTAAATGACGCCGCTATCAGAACGATAGTTGTTTGAATCTTTATTTGATATCTTAGGATTAGAGCTATCTGTTCCAGCACTATTATATTTTAATGGAAATGTCCTTTGATAGTTGTGGTTATCTCCACTAAAAACCAAATCTACGCCATATTTATCAAAAAGTGGATGATAAATATCTCTTATTGTAGAATTGGCAGGATGTTTAGAAGGTGAAGTATACATTGGGATGTGTTCTACAACTAATGTCCAATCTATATTTGGATTTTTTGAGGAAGTTTTTAAATCATTGTCAATGAATTGATATTGAGAGGAGCCAGGTCCAAAATCAACATATGGATCTATAACAAGAAAATGAGCATTATTCTTATCAAAAGAGTAATATGTTGTTGACAAATCTAGTGGCTTCAAATACTCATTAATTACACCTGTTTTACCTCCTTTAGTATCTGAATATTCGTGGTCACCCAGGGCTATCTTTAATTTTGATTCAAATGGAGAAATAATATTTTCCCAACAACTAACTTGCCCTTTGTAACTTAAATCTCCTGCTGCAATTACCAGATCTGGATTCTTGTCTTGAATATTTTCTGATGTTCTTTTAGCATCATCATTACAACCCCAATCCGCTGCAACTGCGATATTGAGATTAGTTTTTTTTATACTTGTGTCATTAGAAGGTACTTCCGCGTAAATTACTGTACCCGATGTAAGGATTAATGTAGTAGACATGACCAGAAAAATAGATAACAACAAAATTATATTTTTCATGTTTTATTTCACTCTCTGCGAATTGATCATATGAAAATTAGATACTAAATTAGTTTGATTATGTTTATTCCTGATATATAAAACCAAATTCTAGGTATTGATGAAATTTCACACTTTATTGTTTCTCAAAACTAGTTTTAAAAGAATGTGATACAATTATGTATTTCCGTTATATAGGCCATACAAGAGTTATTGATGATTAGTAAATACTTTTACTAGATTTAACTATTAGTAAATATTTTCCATACATCCAAGATCCAAGTATAATAAAAATTAATATAATTACAGATTTTGTTAAGATAATGTAATATTTGCTATTTGCTATTTTAACAAAAATCTTTTTTCTTTTTTGTAATGATAAAGTTTTGTAAAAAGATATACAAAATTGTTTTTAATTATGGAAACATAAGAAGATAGCTTTATTTCCATTTATAATTATGAAATAATAAATTAGTCAGCTAATACTGAAAATACATGATCAATATAATTCGGTCCACAAGAATAAATTTAAAAAAATAAATTTATTATTACATATTATCACATCTCAGGCATTCCTCCATGCATTCCTGGACCCATGCCTCCTCCTACACCACCACCATGGAAAGGACCTGAAGGTACCTTAGATGCCCCCGCAGCAATTACATCATCAATATGAAGTATCATCGAGCAAGCTTCTGTAGCCGCATTGATAACCTGTTCTTTTACTGCAAGTGGTTCAAATATTCCTTTTACATATACATCAGATATCTTTGCATTTATCACATCTACTCCATATTTTGGTTTATTACTTGTTGAAACTTTAGATCTTAGTTGAACTTGACTATCAATAGGATCCATACCTGCATTTTGTGCTAAGGTTAATGGAATAGATTCAAGTGCTTGAATGAATTTCTCTGCAGATAATTGCTCTCTACCATTTAATGTGTTAGACCATTCCCTTAGTTTATATGAAACGAATATCTCAGGGGCACCAGCTCCAGCAATGATATATGGGTATTCAATAACATCTTTTAGAGTCATAAGTCCATCATGCATTGATCTTTCTACCTCATCTACGATTCTTTGTGATCCTCCTCTTACCAGAATAGTTACAGATTTAGGGTTTTTACATTCTTCTACAAATACCCATTTATCAGTTTCAATTGTTCTTTCTTCAACTAGATTGGCATATCCTAGATCTTCTTTGGTTAGATCATTAAGATTGTTTATCAGTTTACCTCCAGTTGCTTTTGATAATTTGTACATATCGCTTTCCTTGATTCGTCTTACTGATAAGATTCCTGATTTTGCCAAATAATGTTGTGCCATTTCACCAATCCCTTTTTGGCATAGAACAACATTAGCTTCTGTTTCTGAAATTTTCTCAACCATTCCCTTTAACATCGTATTTTTTTCATCTATGAATTTCTGAATTTGTTCTGGATTGTTAATATTTATTTTTGCATCAAATTCAGTCTTTTCAATTTCTAAAGGACAATTAAGTAGAGCAATTTTAGCATTTTCAATTCTTTTTGGCATTCCTCCATGAACTACTTCCTTGTCTAATATGATTCCATTGATCAATTTGGTATCTCTAATCGAACTACCAGCTTTCTTTTCTACTTTGATGTTTTCAATATCAACTTTCAATGGTGTATTATCAGATTTTTCTACAACAGACAATATTGCATTTATAATTACATCTGAAAGTTCTGGAGAATTATTTGATGTAAGTTTGGATGCCATAGATGTAACCGCAATTTTTTTCAAATCATCTTTATCGGTAGGTTCTATTTTTTCAGCAACATGTTTTAATACTTCAATTGCTTTTACTGCAGTTTTTCGATAACCATCTACTATTACAGTAGGATGAACTTTTCTGGCTATAAATTCTTCCGCCTTCTCTAACAATGATCCTGCAAAGACAACTACTGACGTAGTACCATCTCCAACTTCATTATCTACAGTCTTTGTAATTTCTACCATCATTTTGGCAGCAGGATGTTGTACATCTATTTCCTTAAGAATAGTAGCTCCATCGTTTGTGATAGTTACATCTCCTATTGAATCAACTAGCATTTTATCCATACCGCGTGGACCCAAACTAGATTTGATTATTTCTGCAGCTAGTTTGGCTGCTGTAATATTGTTTCTTTGTGCATCTTTATCTTTAGTTTCAGTGCTTCCTTCTTTCAATAATAAAACTGGAACTTGAGATGACATTACACATACACACCTCTTGTTACCAACATATATAATTGAGAATTTATAAATTTTACTAAAAAAATTTGGTATTAAACTTTTTTAAATAAACACATTATGTGAGTAAGATATAAATATCTATTTTGATTATTAAATAATGAACAAAATGTCATCCTCTCAAATAACACCAAAAAATAAAGATGACCAAAAAAGACAAGTAATGATACGTAGACCATTTGATGAACTCTTTGATACATTTAGACACGATATAGAAGATGCTTTTTTTGCTCCTTTTATGAATCCTTTAAAAACATATGGAATGACACCAGGTATGGATTTTATTGAAACACGTGTTCCGTTATGTGATATTGTAGATAATGGAGATAAATACATAATTTCATTGGAGGTACCTGGCATACAAAAGGACAAGATAGAACTTAAAGCAACAGAAGAATATCTCTCAATTTCTGGCATAGATGAAAAAAAAAATGAAAAGGAAGAAGAAAACTACGTTCTTAGAGAAAGAAGCTATAAATCGTTTTCAAGAAAAATTCCATTTACAGAAAATATTATACCTGCTAAGGTAGATGCCACAGTAGAAAATGGTATTTTGAAAATAGAGCTACCGAAACAAAACCAACATCTGTTGAGGAAACTAAAATAAAAATAAAATAAGGAAACAAAAATACAAAAATACAAAAATAATTACCTTTTCTTTTTATTTTTTAAGTTCAATATCAATGTCTTTTTCATAGAAAGTGGATGATAAATAATTTAACTTGATAAAGTTGCATCATTTAAATGAAAAGAGATAGTTTTATCGATACAACGTTAGGTGAATGGTTTTAATTAATTAAAAATAGCAGTTACTAAGAATATTAAATTTCTAATTCTATTAAAATACTATTTTTTTGGTTTTTAGGTCATTTCATTATTTAGAAATAGTAAAATCATTATTTTCCGAAATTTTTTTAAGACACAAATACCATATATAAAATATGGTTTCAGGTAAATATTTTAACAGAGGAGTTAAAACTTTAGATAATCCTGATATTGGATATGTTGTGAGAGAAACCCCTGATAAGATAATTGTTTTTGGCGGAAAAGGAAAAAGATATGATATACCAATATCTGATATTCAACAAGTAGGTGCAAATGTTCTTATTGGTCTTCAATTTTCAGATGTAGAAAATAGATATGCCGCAAAACGAGATGATCCTTACCAACAAGTAGAACGGATCCATGGGAAGATAATGATAATCAAGTTGATCTAGCAACTTATGAAGGCAAATATCCTAAATCCCTTTTTAACAAAGGGTGTACGCGCGGAGAATGAAGATGATTTAGGTTATGTCGTAAAAGAAACTCATGATAAGATAATCGTTTTTGGATATTCTAATGATAGATACGATATTCCTAAATCTGAAATAATCGCAGTTGGAATGAATGTCATAATTGGAAAAAATTTTCCAGAATTATCAAAATATAAAAGTCAATAGAGACACCCCATTACCTACAGGAGAACCAATAGAGAAATTGCCGAAGAGGCTTATCCAGAAGATAAAAATAGTAGAGAATAATACAAATCATTATTTTAAGTATGATACAAATCATATAATATCCCTTGATTTGGATAATATCAAATTATTGATTATTTCATTACAAATTAAGTTCTATATTTATATCTAGATATAGATAGATTTAATTTATTAAAAAATAAAAATTTTGAAATGAAACCAGATGAAACAGGATAATTCAAAGTCTGATTTATAGATTACTAGTTAAATATTTACGGATACATACTAAACAGTATTATGTATTTTGTTTTGGATAACAATTAATCAATAATCTCTTTTATATTCTTTTGATTCATCTTTGGTTATCTTAAAGTATACAGTATTACCATCAAATCTTTCGATTAGATTTTTAGGAAAGTAGAATCTGTCTGAGCCTACCGTTCCTTTTTTAGTTATCACGTGTTCTCCTAAAACCTCTTGAACTTCACCAAAATCACTATCATCGCCAAGCCCTCTTGCTTCTTTTTTTATAATATCTTGTATATTAGATTCATTTAGAGGAATATCATTTGACATATTTTATATTGTTCAAAATCCTATATAACACTACAATAACAATAAAAAAATTATAATAATTACAAAATGAAAGATGTGATTTTAGGTCGTGTGCTTCATAATATTTTGATTACAAGTTCAGCGGGAAGAAGGAACTCGAACTCAAAGTCGTTATTTGGAGTCTATATTTTTACAATATATTTAGATAAAGATAATATGTAAATTTGATAAACTATTGATTATCTAAATGATTGAATTTTTCATTTAAATTATTGTAATTTATTAAAAATGGATTGAATGAGATTTGAATATATGAATGGTGGTCATTGGTCTATCTTATAAAGTTATTTCAAGACACAATAATATAATTGGAATTATGGGTTAAGACTAAACCTTTCATTTATCAAATGTCGTTTACATCTTTAACTATAATTATATTAGTGTCAGTAACAAATACTTCATTATAATTTGAAAATTTATACCTTACCGTCTAAATATAGAGGTTCTTTCGTTATATTCATATGTGGTTATTTACTTAATTGCGGTTCTTAAATTAACCGACCTTTCAAACACGATCTTAATACCATTATCCATCAAAACAACAGCGGGGAAATCGTTATCTTTTTACAAACTGATAATCTGATTCACAAGAAATATTTAAGAGTTTTTTTTATCATCACTAGATTTCAAATATGCCTTCAACAGGATCATTTACTCCATCTATAAAACAAGAACATGTAATAGCGTTTAGTGATGCGGTATTTGCATTTGCAATAACTCTTATGGCTTTATCCATAGATATACCTGATTTTCCAACTAACTTAACACAATTCGAATTATTAGACAGATTATATAATCTATATCCACAATTTGAAAGTTATATTATAAGTTTTGCTATAATTGCAATATTCTGGATATCGTATCATCAAGTATTTAATCATATTAAGGGATCACATATTACTTTGGTATATCTAAATTTGTTATTTCTTTTATTAATAACCCTTTTATCACTCTCTACTACCCTCATAATAAATTACGGTACATATCAAATTCCATATATTATCTATAATTTTATTGTAATTATGACAAGTTTATTACTTGCATTAATATGGTGGTACGCTACAAAAAATAACTATCTTGATAAAAATTTGCATCCTTTTTTTATCAAAGGTATCATGATAAACCTTATAGCTATCCCCATTGTTTTTACAATATCAATAGTTATATCATTTGTTAACTTGGATATTGCTCAATATTTTTGGTTAGTAATAGTTCCACTAACTATAGTGATTAGACGTAAATACAAACATTAAAAATAGCCACTCAGTTTGATTGAATATTTATATTTGATTTAGATTCAGTATTAACATTAGTCCAAAAAATTGCATAGTAGAGAATGGTTAAGGTTGTTATAATTATATATCATATATGCTAGGAGAAGAATTAGCGGTAGACATAAATGAATGGAACTAAACTATGATAAATCCTATTTAATATTTTGACTAGGGTGTGGAGTAGAATGCTTTTGTATTTTTTATAGTAGTAAAAGGAATTAATAATTCACATAACCTTGTTTAAATATACCTTATATCAGTTAATAATATGGCTGATGATCAAAAAGATTTAGAACGATTAATTCAGCTTTATGAAAATAAATCAAAAAATTTTGAAAAATATTTTGCAATATTAATCGGTATTTCTTTGTTTGTTTTTTTCTTTATGTTATTTCCATATGTTTACATTCAAATATTAGAAACAAATTTATCAAAACAATTAGATATTAACAATAAAAATTTAAAAGAAAAATTAGCAGATCGTAATACATTAAATGAAACAAGTGCAAAAATTTCTCTTGGAAATAAAACCTTCAACAATAGACTTGATTTTGTTATAACGGAATTTGGCCAATTTTATAATTATTTAAGGAACATTAGCAACAAAAATAATGATACAATAACTTCACATGATTTTATTACTGAAAAGAATTGTGAAGTCGTTAATAACAATACAAAGAATTGGATAAATTGTAATCTAAATTACAAGTCTATCGATATGAAAAATATACTTAATGAAACATTAAATCAACAAATAATATTTCCTCTCAACAATCTTAATTCTTCAAATTATAATGAACTTAAAAATAACCTTAATTCAATTATCGAAAATATTCAACTAAAGTTATATAATTTAAATTTATTACTTACTAATGATTCTGATACTTCTAATGAGAGGATTAAACATGAACTTAGCAGGTTAAATGAAGAGGTTATTAACATATTTAATACTATCAATATCAAGTTAAGTCAAATAAATAATGAAATTAATGAAAGAAAACAAGAAACTATGATATTAAAACAAAAATTAACTGACTTAAACGAAGAAAGAAATGATATCCAAAGTCTTTTAAACGAATTTGAAAGTCCGCTTGGAAAACTTACCGTAGGTTTTGATCATGTAATATTGATCTTTCCTTTACTTTTGATTTCTGGATTTATTTTTTGTTTATCAATACTAAGTGATGCTAATTCTACACGAAAGATTTTATTAAAAAATTATAAAATTCCCCATCAACATATTACCACTTTAGAAAAAGAGGAAAGTAATAGTACCATCAATACGGAGGACATATTTCCTATATTTATGGATAGAACAAAAAGTATAAAAGCCTTAGTTCTATTTGTTCCTCTATTTATTTTTGTTATATCGTGTGTTGTTATAGTATTGAGCTGGTATAATTCTACCGAAAGTACGTTTGGTTATGATCAAAACTATAGACATATATTTTTAATTCTTTATGCTCTATTTGGCATCATCGGAGGAATTATTACTTGTTTTCAAATAAAAAAATATTAACAAGATCTATTATAAATAATTTAGTTGCAAAAATCATTATGCATCAACTTATTTTGAGGAATAAATTCAGATAATATTTATATTTTATATAATTTACTAAAATTAAGTATCATATCTTAAGCCAACATTTAAAACAGATAAGATACTTACAGTAAATAACAGATTATCTTCTGTTCCATAGTTGTATATAGTTTCATACTGGTCTCGACCCATTAAAAATGAGAACATCTTGTAATGGAGACTTTTTTACTCCTAACAACGTTAAAAGAATAGGGGGTTAGGCAGATGCAAAGTGTTAGTAAAAACAACAATAACGACAACAGCAATACTATACCGATTAAAATAATTATGCTGACATTAATTTAACATTATAGTCATACATTTTAGATAATAATCGAGTTAGCTAACTTGGTAAGCATACAACCATTCGTTTAGTTTTTGTTGAGAACAATAAGATTCTCAAGGTAAGATTTGAGCAGTTGTATAGAAAAGGATCTAATGCAGATATAAAGGAAAGAATGTTGCTTTTGTTAAATATAGTATATGATAATTATATTCCTGCACTGGCAGTAGAAGATTTTCATAGAAGCAGAACATGGGTATAGGATTCGGGAAAGAAGTATAGAGAAGAAGTAGTAGAATAACAGTGGGAGAATAGACATATGATCTTCCAAGTCGGGATTTATTCTTATTATTATCTGACCAACGAATTATACCGATCAAATATAAAATGCTAATTAGAATGGATTCAGAACTATTTTGTGCTGCTTGTTTGTTTGTTTGTTTGTATCTAGTTTAACCAAAACATCTACAACAATAAACTAGCTTTATTCGTTATGAAAATAGAATCATTATGACCCAGCCTCCATTATTTGAATGATTCTAGTTTTCTTTTTGTCCATTCATATTGTTTAGTTACTTGCTCCGTCTCGTTCTCCAAGTCTTGTAGGTATTTTTTTGCTGTTTTAATGGTTCTACTTGATACTTCCTTGATTATATCATCGTTTGATTGATCAATGGTTTGCTGTGATTCGTATATAATACGTTTTAAATTAGAAATATCATCAAAATGATCACTATACATATTTTCGTTCAATTCTTCCTCACGATGCAAATCTTTATCCTGTGTCATAAATAGATAAATGTAAGTTTACTTATTATTTGCCTTTCTCTTATTCTACCAAAAGAGAATTATATTCTTTCTCTTTCTCTTTCTCTTCTGTTAATAATCTATCTAGATTTCTGTATTCCAGTTTCTTTTTTTTTCTTTTTATACATACTTGGTAAAACTTCATCCATTTCCTTTCTTAAATTTATGAGTTCCTGAACATATTTATCATAAAGCAGATCGTTAAGATGATTAGATTTTTCATAACTTTCTATTCTAGTCTGCATTTCTTTTATCTGTTGGTCTTCTCAGGAAGTTTATCCTTAATAATGTAATCGTTATCCTGGTCTCTCTATTATAATTTTCAACCTTTTTTTATAGATAAAATTCTTCATTTATTGTCAGATCATCAATACGTTAAGATAGTCTGGAAGTATGTCTTTTTAGAGGATGTTTGTAATAACTTGATGATACTCCTATTTTATTCCCAAGGGGAAATTCACGCTTGCTGGTTTCATTTTTTGCTCTACAACCATCTTCATTATTTTTAGTAGTTTGTGAACACTTTACACAGTCTCCCCGCCTTTCTACTTTTACCTTTGGAATTATTTGCTAAATTACTAACTGTTGTTACTTCCACACACAGGTAACAGGTTCACTTACCTACATGGGTAACACTTTTTATCTGCTTGACATTCTTGTTACCATTATGATTATTTAATCTTCCTTTTATAAGATACATTTCAGATGGTATTAAGCGTCGGGAGTAATACCTATAGCGGTTCTAAAATAAAACTCTACTACTATTGATATACTACTATCTTGTATTTAGTTTTTATTATTGGAACTTAGAATTATTTTAAAAATTGAGATAAATTTCCTTCTGATTTATGAATTATTAGTATTGTACTTTACTAATACCAAGATTCACTTAATTTTGTTTTCCATTTTATCAGAATAATTAGATAAATAATTTAAAAAATCAAAAGGACTATCTAATAGCAATATAATAGTAAAAGATGTTATAATTGATTTCAAAGTTACAGATTTATATCAAATTTGTCATTATTATACTAACATCTATAGTAGCAATAACCTCAGGTACACATTATGTTTATGGACAAACTCAATTAAGCAACTCCTCAGAAATATCATTACCTAATTTTGAAATACCTTCCGACTATAACTCTTCTTTTAATGAACTTATGTCAGAACAAAATTTTACTAATTTTTCAGAATTTGACAATTTAACAGATTTTGCAATGCCTAATTTATTTTTTCAAGATGTAAGTGGTACCTATATAGATTCTGATATAGGATATCAAATCGACCTTCCAAAAGACTGGAAGGGAAAGGAAAGTAAATTTATGATGAACATGGTATTTGCTTCACCAAAAGAGATGAATCTTGAAGACTTTGAACAGCCAGGAACTTCCATAATCTTGTTTGGATTAGATAAAGAATATTTTGAAATGTTAACTAATTTAACACAAATATCAAACTTTGAAGAAGGTTCAAATGATGAATTAGCAGTCGGTGGAATAGAAGAAGATGATGAACAGTTTTTCCAAGATAGTGGCTCTCTAACTAATAATAATCCTACATCTGAGAGCATTATGGATTCATGTAAAGACTTTCAAACAGAACCTATTACTATTAATGGTATTAGTGCAGAACAAATAATAGCTGATTGTATTGATGAAAATGGACTATATACAAAGGTAAAGATATATGCATTTGCAACAACTGAGGACTCTCTTATTTTAACTGGATTATATAGTAATTCTAATAATGAATATAACCAATACTTGCCTTTATTTGAAGAGTCTGTAAAAACAATAAAAATTACAAATCCTGGAGATATTGCTAAATCAGAATCATACAAAAAATATAAAGAAATAGAATTGCAATCAAATAATACTTTAAGCTAAGTCATACCTTTTAATTATAAATATCTAAAAAATTTTACAGATTCTTTGAATACACGATTGTAATAAATGATTTTATATAATCACAATAAGTTGATTAGAAGAATATTTCGTAACCATTAATTAATATGGATAAACGTGAGTATTGTTATTACATCTGGAATAATAACTATAGTGGTGCGAAAAGTGAAGTCCGCTGTTATATATTATGAACTAAACTTAACTAATTCTTAAATTTAAAGTTAAAACAAAATTTTAATATTAAATATTCTCATAAGCAAGCAATGAATAAAATTAACAATATAAAAAATAAAAGTTTGGAGTTTAGTTATTAAATGTTATACTTGTCATGGTGGTATCGGTATATCAAAAACGTTTGCTATACATTCTATTAAATCCATTTGTGTCTCATCAGGAAGATTTATACTTGCTTGTTGTAGAACAAAAAGTACATCAAGACGAAGATTTTCAAATGAAGTTTCTCCTCCAAGTGCTACACACAATTTTCCCAAATTATTGACAGTTACTTCTGCACGTGGTAGGTCTAAGCCAACAGATAAAGCTGTTTCCAGAGATGACAACTGAGGTTCTGTAAGAAATTGCCTAAAGCATGCTTCACATGTTTGCTCTTCAGGTTCTACTGGTTCGCAACTACATTTTGGTTTATGTTCTTGGAGGAACATATAACAACAGTATTTTTATCGTGATTTGCTTTTTCTCCATTCTCTTGATTCAAAGTTTCAAGCGCAGCAGTTTCTCCATCTGATACAGAATCTTCATTACCCAATGTTGGGAATCCTGCTCCTATCATATCACCCCTATTTGCTGGAGGTTGGATATCCTCTTGGTTATTGTTATTATTGATAATATTGTTACACATTATCTTCTGAACCTTTACATCAGAATTTTTGTCCTTATTATCGTATCCATATCTGTTGTCATCTGTGTAGTAATAACTTTCCCCATAATATTCATCTTCGAGTGATTGTGCCTGCGTATTATTTTTCACGAGTGAGGAATTTAGAGAAAATAGGGCATATTGTTATCAATAGAACAGACGTCAAAACTACCGTTTCGTTTCTCATTCTAAGAATAATTCTCAATTATAATATTTTTGGAGGTAGAAAGTTTCTAGTATCATCTTGTAATATTTAAATATTCTATAGGAAATTTTATTTCTTTATAATATTACAAGATTCTGAATTATCAACACGAGGAAAAAGTAAAAAATACTTTTTTAAATTGTTATCGGAATCCTTATCTATGGTTAAATGTGGAATATACTCTGAAATTCACAAATTTAACATGCGACAAGTTAATAGAAATGGAACCTTCTAATTCACATTATTACATTGATAACTCAAAATATAAATATTTGTTAAGACAATTAGACGAATAAATTACGAAATCTATAAATATAAAATATTTTGTATATGAGTCTAATCTTCAAAAAAGATAGTTTTGGAAATGTACATTTAAATGGTTCATTGTTTTTTGGTAAGAAAAGTTGGAGTCTTTATCAATAGAATTATTTAATCCTGTATATTATGCAGAGGAAAAGATATTACAATTTGATATAACTCCTGATGATACAATAGATATTGATTTGCTAAATGAATCTGACCAAACTACATTGGCAGTTAGCGCTGGTCCTCGTACTACTCTGTCGAATTTTCAGCAATATGAACAGAATAGGAACAGAATAATAAAATATATTTTTAAAAGTATTACAGAAAATCTTTTTATAAAACTTTCTAAAAATCAATGTGTCCGTCGGGAGTTGAATCCTCCATGTAGTAGAGTTCTGCTACATGCTATATAGCTTTTATAATTAGAAACTTATTCTAATAAATATAGAAAGAAAATTAAATTTAAGTTAGATTAAAAAAAAGAGTTTTGCTGTTTTTAACTATTGATTTGTATTAAAATTTCCTACTGCTACAGAGAATGGTATATCTCCTACCATAAATGGGGATCCTGCTGCTTCACTAAAGCCACCGTTACCATCCCCAAGCAGTATAGATACATCATCGCTGCCTTGGTTACGCCACAGCCAGATCAAGAAATTCGTCGCTGTTGGGGTTGAACGAACCTACTGCTACAGAGACTGGTGCATCTCCTACCATAAAGGGGGATCCTGCTGCTTCACTAAAGCCACTGTTACCATCCCCAAGCAGTATAGATACATCATCGTCACCACCGTTAACTACAGTAAGATCAAAAAAGTCATCTGTGTTGGGGTTGAACGAACCTACTGCTACAGAGGTTGGTCTAATTCCGACCATAAATGGGGATCCTACTGCTTCACTAAAGCCACCGTTACCATCACCAAGCAGTATAGATACATCATCGTCACCAAGGTTAGCTACAGCCAGATCAAGAAATTCGTCGCTGTTGGGGTTGAACGAACCTACTGTTACAGAGACTGGTGCATCTCCTACCATAAAGGGGGATCCTGCTGCTTCACTAAAGCCACCGTTACCATCACCAAACAGTATAGATACATCATCGTCACCAAGGTTAGCTACAGCCAGGTCAGGGATTACCGGTACTTGTCCAACTGGTACCAAATCTATTTGTTCATTGAAATTTGAATCAAAACATATATCTAATAAATTCTTTTCAGCATTAAGAATATTTGTTAATCCATCACTATTTTTGTTATTTTGTATATTTACGAATTCGTTGTTATAGATCTCCTGGGCTTCTTGATTTCCAGTTCCTTGACTAACAAGAGATGTATCTTCATTGTTTTGTATATTTATGAAATTGTTGTTAGTACTCTCGATACCATCGATATTGATGTTACTATTTATACACGTTAGTTGTAGTAAATTTACATCTTTTTTTATATTTAGTTCAGCAATTACTTGAGTTGCAAAAGTAGTCAAAGAAAATATTAAAAATATTCCTACAAAAACTATTGTTTTTACTATTCCATGTCTTGACAAGTTCTTAAATTCCCTGTAAATTTTCAATATCTACATAAAACACTTCAAAAGATATATGAGCTATAGAAGTTGTTCAAGTATAAATAAAATATATAGTTATTGTAGCATATTTTTAGGAATCAAGTATAATTTGATGTTTATTATTGATTCTTTTATGAATAGATTTTTAGAGTAACAAACAAGGATTAAAATAATTTCGTCTTCATTATTCTCATTAAATTGAAATTTATAAAATGTACTCCAATACAAATTGATATGTGTTTTGAATAAAAATCATAAACTTTATTATATTATTACCAAAAAAAACTGTCGAGGGCATTTTAAAGATATTAAATATAGGTCAAAAAATAAGAAATTTTTATACTAAGTATCTCATATCCCCTCAATATCTATCAATATAATCAATACTATTTGATAGAAGGAGCTTTGGCTTAGTAGTAGTAAGTTAAGGTTACTAAATACATAAAAATTACATTCCTAGATTTTTTAGTTCTCAAATAACAACTGACTTTATTCATGAAGACTAAAAGAGATAAAAAAGAATACAAACGAGCATCAACGTTCAAACAAAAGATGGAAGGAATGTCTTGTAGAACTATAGCCAAAAACCTTGGTGTCCATTACAGTAATGTGTTTATTGGATTAATAATTACAGAAAATATAATCTTAATGGCATAAGAAACAAGAGAATGAATGCAGCCAGAAAACCAGTAATATCTACTGATAAAAAACAAAGAAATAGTAAAAGACATAATATTGAACAATTCACCTCGTACTTTTAAGTATCTTAAAAATACCTGGAGTACCAGAGTATTGACTACATGTCTTTCCTGACAACTAGAAATGAATGTCAGTCTTATACATACATGGAGAATAATTCAAGATTTATGTATTGTATATAAACAACCAAAACTTGAACTGAAAGATAGACAGATGCAAGAGAATATCATCTATTCTTTTTAAAAAAAGATTCTACTGGGTTTTGAAGTTGAAACATGGGTGTACCTGCAACCATACTTAACAAGAACATACTTGAAAAATGAGAACAGCAAAAGATAATTCATAAAGGATCTAATGATAAAATCCATGTATTCATAACAATGCTTTATCCATTATAGAATCCAATTCAATATAACAAAACAAGCAATAGCAATGATTTCATAGCTCACCTAAATATCATTAAAAGATATGTCAGAAAAAGAAGTACCGAGATTCACCTTTGTAATAGCAAGAGATTCACACCTGTAATAGACAACACATGATTTCATGTTAGCAACAAGACAAAACAGTATATACAAATACAATCAACATGGCTAACTATAGTGCTTCTATCAAAATGTGCATCGTTTCTGAATATTTTTGAAATCAAAATTAACAGAAATCTGAAAATAGATGTATATACAGACTACGAACAAAGAACAGAATCTAATCTGTAATTTCCACTAAGAAGGTATCTTAGATGTTTTAATTGTCGACCTAAGATATGATACTTAACTGGTTTCCGTTTTA
>JALDRC010000010.1 GCA_031316115.1 Nitrososphaeraceae archaeon | reverse complement strand
TTATAAAAAATAAAAATTTTTGCTAGGATAGAAGTCTGGAAATATGATAGGTTGTTCAATTATCTCATATTGAAGTATTTAATTCCGACAATTCCGTTTAGTTAATTGGACAAAATGGTGAATATATGATAAATAAACTCAGGATATGAAACCAATAGAGAATATGGATATGGAGATAATAACCATCATAAAAATAAAGTATTTGTAACCAAAATGACAGGTGAAGGTCAAATACCGCCAAATGAGTCCAGCATTTGGATTTACAAAGGTGACAATTGGCTAGAAAGTTACAGGAATCAGGTAAAAGTGTGGAATATTTCTTAATTTAAATGGAGTTAGTTTAGGAGTAAAGAATTCAGATATTTCTTTGGCTAAGACAACTTAATTATTACAGACATTCACATCTAGATATGACTCGGCCTATACATATGACCATCGTCTATCTTATGATGGTTTTAACGAGCGGTATTTGGAATAGGAAGTATCTGTAACTAAATTACAACATTTCAGTGAAATTATCACCGGTAATCTAATTATAATAGATTACTAACTTTCATTTAATTCTACAGAAATATGAAAATTTAAATAGATTAAAGTACTATAATATAAACACATGAAAAATAAACTAATTCCACTATTAGTAATGTTACCTATTCTATATTTCCTGCCAACAACAATTTCTGCGCAATATGCTGAAGACTCAATGATAACCCACATGCGTCAAACTCATAACATATTGGAAAAAAATGTAGGTGAGGTCATATCATTAATCAAAAGTAATCATACTTCTGAAGCATTGAACTTGTTAGAAGGTGTAAAAATAAAGGTTAATCATATCGATTCTCTTTTTGATGATTTTATCTGGACCTTATCAAATAAAGGACATTAACTATTGGGCTTTAGGTAAAAATATGGAATTAAAAGTCAAAGGTACAGCTAATTAACCTATTTCAAAATTTTTATTTTTTTGGATTTTTCTATACTATTTCTATTTGAATATTCCAAATTAGTATTTAATCTAAGTATTATCCAAACCCAAAGATAATGTTGCAATCTAAATTTTTAGGGGCTAAAAATGTCGGTCAGGTTTTTGGACTGAATGGTACTAGCCTAGCTAGCATAAATGTAACACCTTATAGATTAAAACATAAAGCTCACAATGAGGAAAATCCTTTAATAAACGATATATCTGTAATGTCAAAATATCCTAAAAAAAGATGAAAGAAAATTGACAGACTGCAAGGTAGATTATGGATTAAAGGTGAACGAATTTCCAAAATTGAGATCCTGTCAAAATTATGTTAATCTTTGATTAAGGGAACAAAGTAGTTTTCATCTTTTGTTTGTTATTTTATAAATAATTTCTTGAAATTGTCAGGAAATTAATCTGTTCTTTCTTTGACTTGGTGTATTGAATGTCATTTGTTTTCATCTAAATTATTTTCCTTCTCCTCTGTGTCTTAAATACGAAATACTTCCTCTATTGTTTATTCTTTGGTCTAAAACTTTAAATTTTTTATAGCTGGGTATCAATTCTGTTTATTCTTGTTGTTTCTTATTCCTTTTATTATCTATTATGTTATATGTTTTCTATATTGACGTATTCAAGCGCAGCGATTATTACTGTAAATAAATGGCGGACAGTGGATGGTGTTATAGAAGAATAAAGAGACAAATCTTTATCGGCTAAAAGAGATCTGTTGATTCTTGATCAAATTTATCGCTGCTAGTATTAAAATTATTACTATCAAGAAGTTCAATAACGCTAATTTTGTTGATATGCTGGTGTCTAGTGACTATTAGTTCTATCTGGTTCATTTCGTGTGAACATATAAATTCAGTAATCTCATCTGTAAATTATTGAATATACTTAAATCTCTCTATTCCTGAACCATTTATTGTCTAGCGGCACCTAGAAAGTTTCTGTGAATATATATTTTCTACTTACATTTAGTCTTCAAGTTAAATGGTCTAATTTCAAGCACATTTATGAAACTAACAATTAAGTAACTTATTGGAATAATATAATACTTCAACTGTTTTCGAATAAAAAATTACAGATCCATCGAAAAATAGATGTTGTTAACTTAACCTTTTTTCACCTCCAAATCTGAATAAGATTATGCTTCTGACTCTTGCATTGTATACATGTGATAGATTACAATTATTATTACTCTTTTTGATACAAGGATAGTGATCATCAAATCATTCTGTTCTTTCCTTAAAATACTGAATTACTCTTTCAATCATGCTTTCCTCTAAAGATTAGTGCAATCTATGTGAGATGTAAAAAGTTACTAGTCTGTTGCTACCAAGTACCTCCATCAGTGTATATTGTATGTTGACCGGATTTGGATACAAAAGATTTGATAAATTTCTCTGCTACAAACATGTTTCTCTCTCCGGATATGTATATGCCAAGCACAGATTTATCTAGTGGTTCTTTTCTAAAATGGAATAAATCACTGTAACACATGAAAATTATTGATTTTGAAAAAAATTATTTGAAAAAATAATTTTGCTAAAGTCTAGTTCTTCTCTGTTATACTATTGTACTGGCAAATTGAATATTTCCTTGAGATTTGTCTGAATTAGTCCATGAATGATTCCCATTGCATCTTTATATGGTTTTTTTGCTTCAATAATTTCCTTGAGTTGTTGAAGTCCTGCTTCTATGGAATCTGCTTTTTCAGTGGCATTAATAGAGACATGTTCTTTAAGGTTGGAATTATATAGATCTATTGCAATATTTGTTAGTTCCTTTGCTGTTTGATATGAAGCTAGATTAGTAATATTCATCTTTTCCTCAGCATGTTCGATATCAGTACCGGTCATATTCGTTTCCTCTTCCTCATGATGAATATCAGTACCGGTCATATTCGTTTCCTCTTCCTCATGATGTATATCAATAGCAGACACGTTCACGGGTTTTGTATCAAAAGCAGTAGCATATGCTAAATCTATGTAATTTATCAAATCCCCAAAATGTAATGCATGTACTGTTGCATTATTTAACGCGTCTGGGGTTATTCTCACTGTTATTGCTTCTAACGATACATCATTGAAATTGTTCAGGATGTTCTCAATACCTGTGTTTGGTTCAGCGGCATTCAGATTTGTACCTGTATCATTAATAATCATTGAAATTTCGTTTGCTATTCTTTTATTTTTTTCAGCAATCTCATCTTTGATATGTTTTGAATATAATCCATTCAACTGATTAAAATGATCCTTGGCTAAAGACTGATTATTGGCAAGTAAATCATTGTTGATCAAATTCAATTCAACTTGCATCTTATCTAATAATGCTAAAAATGAAGCACTTTCATCCTCTGCAAATTCATGACCATAGATATTAAAATTATATCCTCCTATTAATGCAATTAATCCTGTTATGAGTGAAATAATAAACAAGTGACTCTGTTTATAACTCACTATTGGGTTTTTCATGTTTAAATAAAATAAAGTAAATAATATAAAATTTATGATACAAATATCGAAAGGGGCTTCCTAAATAATAATCATAGCAGATCTAACCAGCTTAGATTAAATATTCTGATTATCTTGCTGTTTATACGTAAGATATAATAATCTATATACGCGACTAAAAAATCTGGTCATTAAATATCTGCATTAATCGTTAATAAAATGACTGATAGTAAAAATCAGTACGCAAAGTGACAGAACAGCTTATTGCTCTTGAACTTTCCATCTGTTACAAATTATTTTACTGCCATGGGTATCATTTTCTAGTCTTGATAGGCTTTATCAAAAATGAAATTGTAAACCAAATTTTATTTAATCCAAGCAAAAGAAATGATTAGAGATAAGATATCTTATATCTGTTCTAAATATCAGATCTCAAAAATAGTACTCCAAGTAAAAGAACAGTTGACTGAAATATCGAATAGACATTCTACAAGATATAACTAGAAAACCACATAATTTTCGAGATTCAAAAGTAGCAAATAATGAGATATAGTAGGGAAATTTGGATTTATGTAAAAAATTATTTGGATGTAACCGATTCAAATAAACATCCAAGAGACCAAATGAGCTATTACTCTACCAAAACCATCTACAATATACAGGAAAAACCTGTTCTGAACATCAAAACACGTAAAATTAAAAAAATGAAAGTTGCTTTATTTGTAATGGAAGACTACAACTATCAGACAAGGTTTAGCGATTCTAAACAAAAAAAGGGGAGATGTATACACAAGGAAATAAGTAGAAGTATAACAGGAGTTAACCAAGTTCTAGCATGGTTAAATAAAACATTGAGGAAATATTATTACCTTCAAGGACTTGAAGAGGATGATATGTTATCTGTCTTCTCTAAAGATCCAAGGTATCGCATCAGCCAAACATGTAATAACATGGTTCACTCAGCCCATAAATCCGATATACCCAGGAGGCCCGCCTCTAACCTTTTCTGGGTATGGGCTGATATTGCTCTTATCTTAATATAGCTAAATTACACAAGTAGAATGAGATTAGCAGCAATCAATTGAAGGTGACAATAAAAGTATATCATTTTCTGATTTATCTATCTCTCAGCCCATGAAAAACAAGAGTTGATTTTTATCAATATCTTTGGAATGTTAATAGCAGTAGCATAACATCTGTTTTAATATTCCCAGAATATACAAGCATCACAACGATTCTGCCCGATCTGTGGTGATATAGAGGTGGAAAAAGCAGTAGAAACAGAGAATACTCCAATGATGACAAATCAAACTGCAGATAAAAACATTACTGGAACTAATTCAACATCTTCATTTTCGACTCAATAGTCTTTGATTAATTAATTAATTGATCTCATAATCAAATATTTTCTGTCTTCGCTTGTCTCTTCGACCCAATAAATTACGTCAGGAAAAATGAGAGAAGGATTAGCAGCAAAATAACTATCTTGAAGATATTTGGAGATAGTTTACAAGAGCAGATTAAAGACACTATATTATATTATATGATAGAATAAATGTTAAAACAAATCGTTAGTAAATCAACAGTGACATCGTTAAGTAGATGTTTTGTAATAAGATTATATAGATATGAGAAAAAATAAAAATCTAGGTATTAGAAAATTATCCTTTAAGTGTTATTACTGTGAAAAAGCGTTTGATAATGAAGGAGAGTATTGGATTCATAATTCAGGTTTTCATCCCGAAGAACCAAAACAACCCAATTTAGGTATGATACAGATAATGCGGGATAAATGGGGTTATGACATCGAACCGAAAGGAAACTATTGGGAATGAGAAGAACAACAACTACAATTAACAAGAATTATCTTGAACCAAAAAAATATTGTAAAAAGTGTCAACTAATTACACCATGGGATGAATCTGGAAATTGTGTATTCTGTTTGTGGAATAAAGAGGAAAGAGAGGATAGATTGATTGATTATGATTAATTACCCAAAATTTTCTGTTTGACTCATATCACTTGTTACCTGGAAGTAATTTTGAATGAGAATAATCATAGTTCTCTCATTCTTCTATTTCATGTATTTCTGCTGATTTTCTATCGCAAAACGATACTCCACTCCTGACTATTTTTCCTACCTTTAATGCTAATCCTAAATGTGATTATACAGAGTTCATTTTTTGTTCATTTTCTGGCAAGAATCTTTGATTATAGGTAGCGAACATCTTGCATTGGTTTTCATAGTCTTTATATTAGTTGTCGTTAACAATGTTGTTGCATTTGTTCTGTCCTAAATTTTGTCTTTGTTTTAGTGCTTTGATAGCATCCTGATCTATTTTCATTCTTTCAATAATTCCTAGACTTTCTATGTTGGGAATATTCGCTGTTAAATTGCTAGCAAACACAGCAACTCTTGTAGCATCAACATCAATAGGCTTTGATTCCAATATTTTGCTTCTCATGCTTTGTAACGCAATTATGAAAATCGGTAATATCCTATAAAATTTTGATAGGAACTAATTAATAGAATTGAAATTCTATATAAATGAGTCTGGGTCATAATTCGATTACCAAAAATTGTATTTTAACATTAGCATATAGTGATCTTTATGTTCCTAACATGTATTTGATTGCCATAGGGTTATCTCTGTCGGTCTTACAGTTGTAGTATACAAGTAACTGGTATAGCAAGACAGATAGCAGTACTATAGCACAAACCTTATCATATCCTCTTACAGGTACTGGATCTATCCTGAATACCGATTTGATATGCCCTATCAAAGGTTCAATTGATATACCTCGCAATGAATAGATTGACTGTCCAACATTTGATTCATAAAATTCTATTAATTTTATCCTGTCAAGAGATGTATTTTTATATCTTCGTACAGGACACAACAACCTAAATTCCATTCTATTGCTGAGATCATACAGTTCATGATCATCATATCCAGGATCTGCAGACATGTATAATGTTCTTTTAATTATTGTCATAGGCAGACTTGCTGTCAATATACTGTACATCTGATTGTCAGGTATGTTGGCAGTTGTAAAATCTGTTGCCAATGGTACTATAATAGAACCAATAGCACTTGATATAATATGCAGTTTATATCCAAATATCCATCACTTTGTATGACTGAATCCCCATCTTGCATCAGTATCAATACCAGAACGTGGTACTACTCCTTGTTCCATAGAGGATTTATGCCAAACATAACCTTTAGCCTTCATAAGTGTACTATCTGTTGAAAGAACAGATGGATCTGTTATTTTCTCACGTACAAAAAGTTCACCCATTGCAGTTATTCTGTTTTTAATATCTCTAGATATTATAGCAAGACGTCTATCAAATGTCCTTCTGTTTGGTATTCTTGATAGTCCACATCCTTTCATTACTTTTCTGTTATACGATAGATACATTGCAAGGTATTCATGTAATGCTCTGTTAGAATCTAATCTGAACCATATACGTACTATAAAGCATTTCAGAATAACAGTGGGAGAATAAACATATGGTCTTCCAGGTCGGGGTTTATTCTTATTATTATGTGGCCAACGAATCAAACCAATCAAATACAAAATGCTAATTAGAATGGATGTAGATCTATTTTGTACTGCTAGTTTGTTGGTCTGTATATTGTCTCACTAAAACATCGTACACCAATAAACTAGCTTTATTCGTTATGAAAATAGAATAATTATGACCCAGGCTCATATAAATACGAATTTATATTTTTAATCAAAATCAACTAAAATCATATTTGCGCGACAAAGGAGCTTCTAATTAAAGTAAAATTAAAGAATTAAAATAATAAATCGATAATGTAGATATATCAAAATTGTTACCTATTTTGTTAATTAAATCAACTATCGTTATGTTCTAGTATAACAATTAGTCAATTGTTAATCTCAATCTCACAAGTTACAAAATTCTTATACATTAAATAAAAAAATTTTTATCTGAATCAGTCTTTTATAATTATAATGTAATTGGTTTTCATTTTTTATTAGAGTATGTTTTACTTTACATTTGATACTACTTAAAGATTAAATTGTCATTCTATAATCAAATAATTTTTAGATTAAATTCAAGTTGATAAGTGCATTCATCGAATGTACCATAACGTTCTTAACTGTTTTCACTATAATCTAAGTTATAACCAATAGACGGTTATAGAGTATGTTTCATTTGAGGTGACTAAAATTGAAAATCTTGGTCACCTCAATTCTAATTTAGAGGATATTCCATGAAATATAGTAATCCTATCCTGTTGTTGAGTATATTAATAGCAATTACTATGAGTTTGATAATTAAATTTTTAATCTTGATCCGATGATTTGTGGTTTTTGAACCTATCTATAGTTTTATTGTTAACTGGGGAAAACCGCGATCTTCTCTTCGCACTAAAGATAATTATATCAAGACTTGTGATTACAAAGGTAGATCTCATGCAAAAGGCTGATTGGTTAATAAAGATCCGAGATGGATGATCTCGATAATTATGATTCACGATCTAAACACGTAATGGTTAGGATGAAATTTGGATAAATATTATACAAATTTTTTTATGATTTAAATTAAGAATGAAAAAGGATAATCGTTGTTTTATCGATAAGCAGATTATACCAATTCTACTAAATCATAGAAATCTAGAAATTCCTAAACTAATTTTAAAGTATATTTTAAGAAATTTTACTTACCAATTTTGAATTGAAACATATTATGGATAATTCCAATTATATTTTTTTAATCTAATTTTGAAAACTAAAAGTGAAATAAATTTGAAAAAGAGACTTTCTTATCCTTATAATTATTTTTAATCCATAAAACAACGAATTCGAAATTTACAAAATAATCAATAGTATCATCAGAATCTGCCAATTATCTTTTTTTTAAGTACGTCTAATCCTAAAATACAATAAACCTTAAAATTCGTCCATCATTTCTAAGTAATTTTCAACCATGTCATCTTGTAAGAGTGTATCTTTGTACCTGAATAAAAGATCTTCTAAATATGATTTATCCATAGCAATTTCATAAATATTGAAATCTTCTTGTTTTTTCATTTTAATTAGATTGATTTCTTTTAGTCTGTTTAGGTGCCACGAAACAGTTGATTGAACCTTGTTAACACTTGTTAATAGTGAATTAAAGTTACATGGTCCATTATCTAGTATATATATGAATATATTTCTTGTAGTTTTTTGTCTCAATACTCCAAGTATTTGTGATTCTGAATCTGATATCTGACTATAATAGTACCTTGTTACTCTCTTATTAATTCTATTTATTTTTAATCTACCAGAATTATCTAATTTATTCAAATGATACGTTAATACGCCATTAGAACATCCAGTTATCCTCATTAATTCTCGATATCTAATTCCTGGGAATTTTACAATGGCTTGAAATATCTTTTCCTGAATAGAATTCTTTTCTTTCTTGAAACCTGAATGGATGGATATGATATTTGACATTTTATTTATTTCCTCCCTTTAGAAAGCTAACACCGAAAAAAGTAACCATAATCAAAAGTATAACATGGGACAATTCTATATTAACAATCGGCATAAATACTCCATATATATTTTCAGTAGCATAAAAGAGGTACAAGTATTCAACCGCAACAAGAGTCATAAATCCTAAAGTCATAAAAAGAATTTTAATACTTCTTGTTCTTTTATAAGCAATTAGAGAAACCAATGCTAAGAATTGAGATATTATTAGAGAAGCCAAATGTATTATAATATGAAAAATCATGTGAGTATGGGGAACATGTGGGAGGAGAACAGGGATAGACAATATCGATGTTACTACACTAGCTATTAAAGCAAGTAGTTTTGATTTGTCATTGAATAATCCAAATCTATTATAATTTCTTAACAATATTTGCTTTCTTCAACAAATACTTAAATAGATTATGGTACATTCATAAAATTCTTTTTTTCCCTTTGTAAATATAAATTATTCATCGTCATAAGAGATACGAATAGGATCAATCTATTATTATTGGTAAAATGGAGCATTAAACTATAATTTATTAAAGTTAAATTATGTCTTTTTACGTATAACATATTTTACGTTTATAAAATTTGATATAACTATGAAGATACTTTAAGAAATATAGATATAAACTAAATTATGAAAGAGTTTAAATTAAATCTAATCTTCGAATAATGTACTATAAAGTTTAATAGTATATATTCTAAAGTATAGTTAATGATAAAAGATTTCCATAGTAAAAACAGCCTATTTTTAGTATTTCTGACAACGACGCTAGGAATCGTATTTTTAACTTCAAATCCATTACCTAGTTTCTCACAAGATGATACTGGGATGATGGGAGAAGACACAACTGGTGATATGATGGATAATTCTACAACTATGAATGCAACTCTGGCCTTTGCACAAGAGGGAAATGCAACAATGGCTAATATGACTAGTACCGAAGAGGAAGAGGAGCATGGTGAATATGGTGCTGAAGGAATTAATGTTAGAGATTCAGTAACTGTTTTATTGGAAGGAATGACGCTTCCAGGACAGGATTTTATCCATTTATATGATTCTACTCCTTCTAAAATTCTAGATGGCCATGTAGCTATAAAATTTCCATGTGATGAACAATCAGTTACACCAATTCAAGTATTGATAGGTTCTGCACCTAATCTTACTAACGCCACTCTAGAAAATCTACCTGAACTTTCCACACCAGGAGAGATGTGTTTGTACCATGCGGATTTAGTACCCAGCGGTAATCAAACTATCACAGATGTTGCTTTAATGAACCCAACTGAAGATGACATAGACTTTCCTGATACTTCATCTGTTGTGATTGGCGTAAACAAAATAACAAAGGGTGAACACGAAGGAGAACACGGTGAAGAAGCAGGCCACGAGGAAGAGTAGTAAAATCATATCATAAACGATAACTTTTTATTTTTTTTAGCCACGCAGAAGTTATTTTTTTATTTATTATTAAAATTACCAAGTACATGTATTCTAATTAAATTTCAATTTTTATTGTTATTAGGAACAAAAGATATCTTAGAAATTGAAATATTTGTAATATGTCGAATAAAGTATAATTAAAACCATGATTCCTTTTGAGTTGTTTTCAAATAGTTAAATTCTAAGATCAAAGATATTTTAAGATCAATCTAGATGCGATTCATAGAGTAATTTTACATCAAATATTTATTTACCAAAGTTCATTTAAAATCGGAAATTTCACTGTGTTAATAAATATCGTGAAAATTAAAGAAATATCTGATCAATCTTTCCGATCATGTATTTCATATAATTAAGGAAAAACTAATATAATTTTATTTTTAACAAAATCTGTATAAAAGATTGTAATTATTAAATTTCTATTCTGAGCTGCATCTTTGTGAGATTTGTTGGAATTATGACACCACATTAAAAATATATAAAATTGATAATTCTACCCACTTCGAAACCATGTTATTCACACGTTGAATTCCCATGAACAGAAAGTAAACTTTCAATCTTTGTTATCTTTAAATCAAAAAATTCGCTCATATTGGGGTTAAATAATACAAATTCGTGTTTCGATTATTGTCTTGACGAATCAGATGTTTAGTTTAGTAAACAATTTTTCTAACTCTAATTTTGGAAAGATTGAAACCATAAATAATACATTAAAATCTAGAACAATTACTTTTTTAGTGATAAGGAAAAGATATTTCACTAAAATCATAAAAAATCTATAATGAAATCAAAATGTAAAGTTGAGGATATGGTCTAATTTCTAAGAAATCCTCAATATAGTTGAAAAGAACAATGTTACAAATTAATCGACATCAAATATTAACTCACTAAGAGTACAAATTCATTTGAATAGAGATTTTTTAGGTTCCTAGGGTGAACATCTTCTAAATAGTACATTCGTGAAATGTACCCTAATATTTATATCCTTAACGTGTGAAAAATACTACAGCTTTAAACTATAAACTTATACTCCGCCAAATGGGATTTAGCCATTGTATGGGCAATGTACCAAGCCCTACAATGATTATATAATCCAAATCTTAGAAACATATGATTAAATAATCTTTATTGCAATAATCATAATATAATAATAAATATGAAAATGAATATAATGTGAATATATTCCGGTTAGTAGATCTTGATAAAAAGTTAAAATTGAATTATCATTATCAAAATATGATGTATATGTATTCCTGGAGAAACATAATAGAATTTAATAATGAGTTCGATAATTGTAATATAAATCTTTTATACTGTTATTTTTTAAGACATAACAATGAATCAAACAAGTATATACATAACATTGTTAGCCTTGGCAACATTCACATTGTTAACCGTTAATAGCAGTACTAACGTTTTGGCACAAGGTACACAAAATGAACAAAAAAATATTGACTAGAGATCAAGTGACTGTACTATTAGAAGGAAAATCTGTTAATCCGAAAGCTCATATAGATCTTTATGATACAGGATCTTTCTACATAATGGATGGTCATGTATCGGTAAAAATACCATGTAATGAGAATTCAGAACCATTATTAGATGTTATGGGCGGTATATCTGGAGCTAAATATTTCATGAAAACGTTAGAACTTCAGCCAGTAGCCAATATGTCAATGCCTGGACAAACATGTATGTATCAAGCGGAGATAGTCTCTGAAATTGGTACAAACGGTTGGCTTTATACTGATGTTACAATAAGAAATCCCTCTGATCAAAAGATAACATTTCCTATAGATAGTGTAGCCATAGTAGGTGTTAATGAAATAATGAAAGATCTAGCAGACTCTCCAGAATCTCAGGGCAGGATGACATTAGAAGAGCGTGGAGGACCAATCACATCTAACATGACAACAATGGATTGACCTAAAAAGATTAGTAACTTTATTAATCCATTTATTATTTTGAACGAGATTTTGCCATTTTTTGTGTTTTATTCGTAATGGGATAGATTAATTAAAATATTTTATTCTCTTCAATCAAAATTAATTTTAGAATTCTTTATTTCAAGATACGAAATCAAAAGATAAACCTTTCAGATTTGCCATATAAATTACAAGATTTGAAATTAAAGTTTTCATTACAGTATGAAAATTACAATGGTATTCTAGCCAATTAATTTTTAACTGGTTTTATTTCAAAGAAAGCAGTTGAATTCCCACCATCTTTTATTATCTTGTCAGCATATTCTTTTAATTTAAAATTCGGAACCACAATATGTACGATCCTATCTATTTCATCTGAGAAATCGTCAATCAATATAAAATTTGTTGGTATTTCCATATTATTGAGCGTACCTGTGAAAGATGATACTTTGGATAACTGTGTCTGGGATTTTGGAAATACCAATTCCTCATGTAAAGTAAGAATTTGGTTCACATAATCTAAATTCCATGTAAAAGGCATCCTAAATGAAATTATTGAATTCTCCTTGTCATATGTAAAATCTGTTATTTCATCATAGTATGATTTGACTTTAAAAATTAAACTTCCGGTATTATTGCTCTCATTAATATTATTATTCAACGCGTTATTACCTTTATTTTCTGATATGACAAACGGATATGTTTTACCAATACTTATAAACAAATCGACTGTTTTATCTAAATCCAAATTCAAGCCTTTACTGAATTTTTCAAGTATTACTTTAAACTCATATAATCCTCCATCTGACATTATATTACCTTTCAGGTTGACTGGATTAGACAAGCCAACTTCAATTAAATCCGCTTTTGATAATTGAATTTGTTCATTATCTTTACCGGTTATGTATTGCATATTAGTATCATTTGACGGAATAATATTTGCTGATATTATGCCATCTCCAGCATGGAAGCGTTGATCAATGACAGTCTCATTCTTAAATTCACCTATGATCCTATAATCGATGTCTTTAATGGTTTCATTGGTATTTTGATCGTAAGTTCTAACAAGTAATCTAGGTTCAGGGTTGTCTTCAGCTAAAAATGGAGGCTGAAGCATTGCTTCAATTACTATTTGTCTTCCAGAAATTTCAAAAGGATCAGATTGGTCTCTGCTAAGGCCATGTCCATAAACTTTAGATGATAAATCAAGGCAATTTGTGAAGGTGAAGGAAAGGACAAATATCAGAACTAAAGCAAAAATTATAATACAGATATTCATTATAGGGAATTTGGAAGGTACTAAAATATAATATATACTCACCTACAAATTTATAAAAAGATTATCTGACCGAATAGTACTGTTTTTAATGTTCTATTGAAAATTGTCATGCATTATAATTCTCTGTTAATATACAGGGATATAGATAAGATTAAACAAAAACTATTGAAATCATCACTTATCCAATCGTATTCAATAGTTGCCTATGTATACTTCCTAATTTATCAAATATCTTATTTCTAATTCAAGAAAAAGCCCAGAGAATCATCGACTTTACATGTTTCATCAGTAAACCTTGGATATCATCTATTCCAAAGACATAGCTAAATGGTCTGATTTTCCAATATCAGATTCCTTTCTAAATGGTGAATTATTGATTGCTTTTCTCGAATCAAATCTTCTGACCTAAATAAATTCTCGTTCTAGTGATCTGGTGGGTTGAAATACAAGAATTATTCTTAGATATATTACTACTATTGCATTTCTTTTCTCTTTTGAACTGTGTATTGATGCATTATCTACCACAACAAATATCGTTTTTATACCAGAATTATATAGGATATCAACTGTTTTTATAAAATCTATAAGCTTGTCGCTAGTCTTGTTTTTTGTAACAGCATTAAGATTTGATCATTTGTATGATAGTATAAACTAAATGTATTGAGGATCCATTTTATCTTTTGAGCTTTTTCTACCTATCTAGTGTAGAACAACATGATGTACTCTCATCCTGTGTGTTTGTTGATGTTGGTCTTTGTAATCTTGATACAACTGTACTGAATGAGAGAAGGTGCCACTCTATATCAGTTCCTCGATCCTATCTTTTTTCCTTAGTACTTAATATCTCTACTCTTTACCCTGTATTGTCTTAATTTCTCCCGAATATATCATATTATCCCAAGACATTGGTTACCCATGTATGGCTGAATACTATACTGTCTATATAATCTTCTTTTCGTCGATTATATCCTACAAGTAGACGTAATGACCATTTAGAGAACTTTAGCTAGTTTACACTTTTTTAGATCATTAGATGTTCCTTTACAATCTTTCTTCCAATATCATCTGTAATCATGTGAGCATTTGGTATATTTCTCGTAGATTTACTATCATCAAATTTTTTCACTTAATATGTATATCCATTTTCTAATATTGCTTTCAAGATGCTATGTCATTTTTCTTATCTCGTGTACTCTGGATTTTTAATTCGAGTAGAAGAATTCTAGCACAATTTGCAGATTCAAACATTATAGGGCCACCAGTAAAAAAATTTCCTCTCCTCTGTACTTGCCTCTATGCAACGTGTATTCCACACAAGAATAACGTTGGAATGGTTAGCTAAAGCTACTTTGATAAAACTAAATTATCAAATTATCAAATTAATTATTAAAATATTACAAAAATCACCAAATGTATCATTATTACAATGCTGTTCATAACAGATAATCCCTGTTATCTAGTGATTCTAATACTAACAATCAATATAGATACATCATTATTTTTGACGGTTTTTCAGGTTTTACATTTCATTTATACCTAGGATAAAAATGGATTACTTTGTTTTTGGTCAAACTATATTTTTAAAAAATTTAAATCTAATATATATAACGGATCAGTATAGTTTTTTACTTCAAAAAATAATAAAAATAAACAGTCGAAAAGTCTGGAAAGAGATAGAATTATAGAAAATATAATTATTCATGATTCAAGCTAGGATAATAATTTAGAACAGTTTTTTATTGTCAAGATTTTTTTAATTAATAATTTATTTAGATGGATAGTGAATAATGCCTAGGACAGAAGGGCCTTTACAGTTATGTAAGTAAATAAATGAGTTGAATAAACAAACTGCTTCTAGTAGTTTTAATTTCCATGATTTGTACATACCAAAATATACTGTTATAGAATAGACCTGTCAAATTAATAATCATATCTTCATAAGAATTACTAGATATGATCTTACAATGCTGTTAAACATATTATCAAATTATATCTCAAATTGCTTTAACATCTAAAAAAAACAACCTAGTTGTTATATCCTTGAATCTTGTTAATTTTCTCTGTACGTCTATTTTAGATTTAACTATAACAAAAATGCACATGGTACTTTTGAAATGAAGATTTTTTATATAAACAACTATTTATTAAAATCATTTGCGATTTTTATAATATTTAAATTCTTAACTTTATAGATTATAAAGAATTATAGAATAAATTTCCTTTCGACAAATGTACCATAATTCTCATATAAATAATGATATAATTATCTTTATGAAAAATATCGTGAATACGACGTCAATTTTTATTGATATAGTTCGAATTAAACTTTTATTTATATCACCATACCGAATTAAAAAATTCCTTTCCATACAGATCCAAAAAACTATAAATGCAAAAAAAATTTTGCAATCAATATCAAAATCGCCTCACCTAATATGTTTGAATAATATCCACGCTTTGTATTGTGAAATAAAGTCTGATAAATCTCTTGCAAGATACGAATGAGGATATGGTTTGGAATTTGATATTTTTTTCAGAACATTTTTCAAACTGTGTTAACGTGATTAATATGAAACTAGAATCTTTAAAAAATCATATGAATTCTTATAAAATAACAATTAGTTGATATTAAAACAGAATCTAAAATGTATAAAATAATCTTAAGTTTAACAGTAGTATTGTTGCTACTAAACTTTCAAATTTTCCAATCTTATGGACATAGTTTTACCATGGATGATTCTATCTATTTTATAAGTCTAGTAAAACAAGCACAATTAGAATTGGATTTAGCAATTGATAACTTTCCATCAAATATAACAGTTGCAATAGAACATTCAGACAACGCTGCTAGATTGATAAACGATGCGTATTACGTTGACGATGATGTTGTAGATGATCAAGATTTTCTCAATAGATATAACAAAGATGTACATTCCACAAATACTACCACACATGCTTTAGTAATCAGTACACTAATTGACAAGTTACTCGACAATTATGGAAATTCTTTGGGGTTAAATTTTGACTTAACAAACATGTCTAATCTCTTGGTTTTTGTTAATTCCAGTGAATTAAAAAATACTGTCCAAAATGGTACATTTCAATCTGGAGACAAAAACTCGAATTCAGAAATAAATATTAGTGATCGTGATTACAAATTGCTTTTATCTCCTATTGGTGATTTTATACATTATTCAGATTATTTGGTAGCCAAAGAATTATCTCAGGAAATAGATCGAATATTTTATTTATATCTTAAATCATTTGAAGGACTAAATAAGAAAAACCTTAATGATGTTATGGAATTGGAGAAAAACCTGGCCCAGTTAAATGTTATGATTAAAAACAAATCTCCACCAGCAGAGCTTATGAAACTTGTTCATTTGAAGATACATCCTATGATGCAAACAATTTACAATCTGAAGGTAACTATACCTTCTACTTGATCAAATTATTTTTACTCAATTAAAATTGGAACTAATGTTAGAATTTGAATTTAATTTATTTTAACATAATAGATTGGATACAAATCAACAATATCTTTCGCTTGTCTCCCTGTTGAACTACTCAGGTAAGATAAGAAGATCTTAATTCGATTAAACAAATCTTTCAGGATTTAATATATAAGATTAGACCATTGTAAAATATTTCTTCTTTTTTTCATATCTTAATAGATGAAGATAAACAACCTGGAATTTGATTTTTTTAAAAAATTATCCAGTCGGCTCTGTTAAGATAAGATAATATTCACCTCCTTTAACCAAAAATTATTGTTATTATTTGTTATTACATCGTTATACATAGAAGTAAAGAATTGTATCCAGTTATGAACATGAAATAGATTACATTCAATTTGCTTACAAGGATAGTAATCATCAAATGATTCAATTCTATCTTTAAAATACTGGTTTGCTCTTTCCATCAAACTTTTTTCTATTGAAGAATGTAGATAGTGTTTTAATTCAATTACATGACACGCTTCCTCGTGCAATATGCCGCCATCTGTATAGACAGTATGTTTTCCATATTTTGTAACTAATGATCTAATGAATTTTTCTGCAACAAGCATGTTTCTCTCTTCAGAAATATAGATTCCAAGCACCGAAGAGTTAATTGGTTCTATACATATCCATAACCAAAAATGTTGACTACCAATCTGAATAATTGTTTCATCTATAATAAAAGCAGTTACTCTTTTTCTTTTGTAGATCTGACAGGAACCAAACCTTGTATCCAATTCCAAACAGAAACATGACTCCTTTTATCATCTCTAAATACTACTAATGCTTTAGATGTGCGTAGGCTCAAACCAAGAAAAGTAGATAAGAGAGAATACATTACAATAAAAGAAAGCTGTTCTATTTCTTTCAAATTTGATTTGATTCATACGATAAATATAAAGTTCTTAGCTATAGCTGTTTCTGCTTAAGTTAACAGAACCATCCAGTCAAATGTTTAATAGAACAAATATAATATAAAACCTAAACAAACCTGGACTTTTAGACTATTTTATTTTTTGCTATAATGTATATGTAAATCCTAAAAAGATTTAGATAATAAATTCCTTCATTTAAGTTCTTGTCTTAGACACTATTGTTTGGTTATTTATCTAATTCCAATTAGAATTGATATATAGAATTTACCTCTTATGGATTTTTATATTCATTATTTCTATTAGCAAATCAGATAAATAAAAATAGATATCTAATTGTAATTATATATTAAATTTTGAATACACTTGACAGTATTAAAAATCAAAGTATATTGGATTTATCTGGCAAATATGATTTTCCACCTTGGATGATCTCAAGATATTCAAAATATATTCCAGACCTAGAACTATTTCTTGACCATTTAAACAAACAAGAACCTAACATCTATATTCGTACCAATACAATTAAAATGACTCCTAATGTTCTATGCGATAGATTATCCACAAAAGGCTTTAAATTAGAAACAACCGAGCTGAATGAAGTTTTCCTGATAAAAAATTCTCCTTATTCCATAACAAGCACATCAGAATACCTACTTGGATATTATTACCTTCAGGATTTGAGTTCATGTTTCTCCGTTGACGAACTGGAGATTTCTGAAGATTTATCTATCCTAGACATGGCCTCATCTCCTGGAGGTAAAACAACTTTTATAGCTCAGAAAATGAACAATACTGGTTCGATTTTAGCATTAGAACCTAATCGATTCAGATTAAAACGATTATTCTATAATCTAGAACGATGTGGAGTAATGAATACATGTATTTGGAACATAGAAGGTTCTGATATTTTGAATTATGATTTAAAATTTGACCGTGTTTTATTAGATGCTCCATGTAGCTGTGATGGTATCATTCAAAAAGATATCACTAGAAAGAATACTTATAGTAAAGAAAGTATCGAAAAATGTAGCAAGGATCAAAATATCTTGTTAAATGCAGCTATAAAAGTTACTAAACCAGGAGGATTATTAATATATTCAACGTGCTCTCTTGCACCAGAGGAAAATGAATTTATTATTAATGATGTATTATCTAAATATCAAATAAATTTAGAAAATATAAAATATGGATTAGAAGGACTTTCAGAGTTTGAAAGTATACAGTTACACAAATCTCTGAATATGACCAAAAGATTTTATCCTCATATTCACAAAACTAATGGATTTTTTATTGCCAAATTGAGAAAAATTGCTTAAAATGATGCTCTGCAAGTGATATAACTTGATGCGAAAACCAACACGAAATGAATTAAACATATTCTATAGAGCCTCTAATCATTGGGGAATTTTCTCAATTGTTAACAATGAATTATTATTAATCAAGGAAGACACGATAAAGAAACAAAAAAGGAAACTACTGTTTCTTATTTCAAAAAATTTGGAGAATTTAGTTTTTTTTCAACCGACTTACAGAGCTGGTTTATTTTTAGGAACAATTTCTATAAAAAAATTTTATCCATCCTTTCCTTTTTTTTATTTGGTAAGTAAATTTGGAATAAATTATCCATTTGTAATAATTAATGAAGAAGCAGAAATCCTATTTTTATATGGTCGTGATGTATTAGGCGATTCAATTCTCGAATGCTCTTCGGGACTAAAAGAAAATTGTTTAGTTTCAATCATGAATAAAAATAAGGAACCGCTAGGTGTTGGAAGAACTAGATTTTCTGATGATGATATAACAAAAAAAGGAAAAATAACTATCAGTAATTTGATGGATTTAGGCCTATATCATCGTAATGAAAACAAAAACAATCAATCAAGTTTTGATTTAAGTTATTTTCTAGACTGAATAAATATTCATATTACTTGATATTCATCCTTTCAAAATAAATAATCTATTACAAGTTACTAAAATCAACATCATAACTACATAGAAATTATTGGTACGATTTTAAGTTTGTATGCTATTTTCGCTATGCACAAGGGAATAGATTCCTCCTATTCCAAACGCTATTGAAACAAAGAAACGTGCCAAGTATTCTCCTTGGATTTTTTCAACTAAATTATAATCATAAAGGATCAAAAGTACAAATATCGAAAATATACAAATGACTCCCACTAGTAACTGCTCTAAATTCTTGAGATGATTATATTTTAGAAAAATTAAAAAAGTAGAAATATTTCCAAGGCCTACAGCTAGTAATATTAAAAATTCATAAATACTTGGTATGAATATACCAAAAATGAAGGGACCGGCCCAACATAATCCATTTATCATTTTAGCAGTTATTGGCCACTTTATGCTGGTTTTCATCCTTTTTTTTATATTTACAATTGAACTTGTTATCTTACTTTTAAATAAAATAAAAAAACCAAGAAAACTACCCAACCATGTTAAAACGTAAAAAGGGAATTGGTCCCCTTCTTTAAAAAATAGATTACTAATTATTAAGGCAACTAAAATAGAAACTGATATATAAACAAAGATAATTCCGTTCTCAGATACTACCACTTCAGCATTTTTCATTGGTAAGAATAACGATTTAGATACACATTAATTAATTAATATCCTATTACATAAAAAAATTTTATTCGCCGATGATCAAATGAGTTTTATTTTGAACTCTTACAGTCTTCTAATAAAAATAAAAAGATTTTTTTTATCGTCACTGTAATTATACGTATTGACCCCATTTTTTGATTTTTTTAAGAAGAAAGGTAGTATAGATAAGCACGTAAAAAGGACAACTGAATTAAATAAAATAAAAAATCAGGTTCCAAGTACTTCTCAACTATCTTTATCAGATACTATGGATCTTTTAGAAAAAACAAGAGAAAGACGTATAAAAGACCTTAAAGAAAGAATCAAGCCTCTTCATGGAATTTCCCTACAACATATGAATAACATAAAGAATATCGCTATAGAACTAGAAAGGGCGAAAATAGAAGTTGATGAAAAGAGTTTTGAAAATATGCTACAAAACTCAAAAAGAACTGTTCTCTCATCAGTAAAAAAAGAAATATCTTCTTTTCCGGCTTTCCCTAACACTCTTGATGATATCAACGGATATCATGAAAGATTAGATTCAATGGTCCACCGGTTTTCGGAACTAAGTTCTTCTCACAAAAAAGTTTTCAATTTTTTTATCAAGAAATATGCAGAACGACTAGAAAATGAATTCAAAAATATTTCTCAAATTTCGAAAGAATATAAACGAGAAGTCCATTTTTTTGAAGATGAATTAAAGTTTTTAGACTCTTCAATGGATAGTTTGAGAAATATTGAACAAAAAAAAGAAACGATCCAGTACTTAGAATCTCTTGTTGATGATAAAAGGAATGATATCGATCATTTAAAAGAACGGTTAAAAAAAGCCCGATCAGATCTTCATTCACTTTTAAACTCACAAAAATATCATGAAGCTCAACAAATCAAGAAGCAAATAGTGCGACTTGAAAGTGAAAGAAAAGATTTCCATAAAGAATTGATAAATCATTTTAGTAAAGTAAGCCGAGTTTTTAACAAATACTCATATGGAATGAATAAAAAAGTAGTCCATCAATTTGAGATAATGAATGAAAAACCTTGGGAAATTTTCTTAACCGATACTAATTCTTACACTACTTTAATTCAAGAAGTAAAATCATCAATGATGAAAGGAAAAATAAATGTAAAAGATTCAGATAAAGTTATAGCCTATTTAGAAAATATTCTGCAATCCTTTGGTGAGTTTGAAAAGAAAGAAAAATATCTAAACAAACAAATAAGTGACCTGAATGGTAAACCTGATTTACAGATTTTTTTAAAAAGAAACGATTTACAAGAACAGGAATCTTATCTATCTCAGGAATTGTCTTCAAAAGAGAGTTCTTATCATGAATCACAATTGGAATTAAAACAAAATAAAACAGAAATTGATGATCTAAAGCGATCGATAACTAAATGTTTGCTTGAATCCACTGGAAAAAATTATTCTTTACAATAAAATTATTTCTATAAAAATATCCATAATGCTTTATTGTTGTATATTTAGAGATATATTTATTATTAATTAACTTTTAGAAGTCAAAAATAACTAGATCTTAGGTTTAAAAAAATATTTTTAAAAATATCTAATAATATTTTTGAAACAAACAAAAACTTGAAGATGAACGATACTGGTCCACCAATAACTTTTAAATAAAAATTTATTTACTAACAATATCTTTACATCACATTTTTCAAGTAAAATGGAAAAATATAATGTTTAAATAATTATTTATCCAAACTGAGAAAACTAGTATTCTTCGTAACTATTACCAATTTTTATTATCTATGTGTCTAATAATATTATAGCATGTTATTATCTTTCGTATATCGGCTTAATGTAAGTCCAGTATTTGAATATTATGATTATATTACGAATAATAAATAGAATTATAAATAAAATGAAGTTGTATAAAATTCAATATTTATAATTGATCCAAATAAAGATACCTTAAAATATTTAAATGAATACATATTAAAATAAAGTACTAGCACCAAAGACTATAGTTTTACATTGGTTCATAAAGAATAACTCTAAAACGAATTCAATTAATTTGAATGTATCTTAAAATCTAGTATCTTCTAATATAATAATTATAGGGAAAAATAAATTACTACATAAAATTGACTTTATTATATGTAAATATTCTGAATTATGTTTATGAATCTAGTTTTGAATATTTTTCTCTATGATTATTAAGATATTAATTAGAGATATTTATATTCTAAGATATTTGTGTACGTTTTATATATTATAATCAAATTATAGATTCTCACTATGAATACGAATCGAACAATGATTAATTTGGTTTTACTATTAGTTGGAATAACCTGTACAACAGTCACATATGGTTCATCAAATGTTATGGCTCAAACAGATTTCTCTCCAGAATTTGGCTCATTACCAGGAACACCAATACCAAGAGAAACTAACTTTAACGAAGGTCCAACAGAATTTGGCTCATTACCAGGAACACCAATACCAAGAGAAACTAACTTTAACGAAATGTCCAACAGAATTTGGCTCATTACCAGGAACACCAATACCAAGAGAAACTAACTTTAACGAGCTGTCCAACAGAATTTGGCTCATTACCAGGAACACCAATACCAAGAGAAACTAACTTTAACGAAGGTCCAACAGAATTTGGCTCATTACCAGGAACACCAATACCAAGAGAAACTAACTTTAACGAAGGTCCAACAGAATTTGGCTCATTACCAGGAACACCAATACCAAGAGAAACTAACTTTAACGAAATGTCCAACAGAATTTGGCTCATTACCAGGAACACCAATACCAAGAGAAACTAACTTAACGAAATGGGTCCAACAGAATTTGGCTCATTACCAGGAACACCAATACCAAGAGAAACTAACTTTAACGAAATGTCCACAGAATTTGCCCATTACCAGGAACACCAATACCAAGAGAAACTAACTTTAACGAAGGTCCAACAGAATTTGGCTCATTACCAGGAACACCAATACCAAGAGAAACTAACTTTAACGAAGGTCCAACAGAATTTGGCTCATTACCAGGAACACCAATACCAAGAGAAACTAACTTTAACGAAGGTCCAACAGAATTTGGCTCATTACCAGGAACACCAATACCAAGAGAAACTAACTTTAACGAAGGTCCAACAGAATTTGGCTCATTACCAGGAACACCAATACCAAGAGAAACTAACTTTAACGAAGGTCCAACAGAATTTGGCTCATTACCAGGAACACCAATACCAAGAGAAACTAACTTTAACGAAGGTCCAACAGAATTTGGCTCATTACCAGGAACACCAATACCAGGGACTAGACTATAGGTATTTTTTATCTTCTTTTTCTCTATTTTTCCATAAATCTCTTATCTAAATTAATTAAGATTCTTTAGGTTGATTTGGAGAGTTAATTTATTAATGCTCTGATTAATTATTTGTGTTCCTTAGTATTTTCATAAAATATTCTATTGAAATAAATAATGCAAATTTACTAATTACTACTGTTGTTTGGCAATCTGTCAAAACCTGCGAAGATAGGTGTAATATTGATACTTGCTGGAGTCGGAATTGTTGGAATAGGCACTGGTATGGGAGATGAATCTGTTTCTTACTATGGTTTATTAATTATAGTTACTGGCCTTTTTATATATCTCGCATATAATTATAATTTTACTGGCAAATTTGGAAAAACTAAATATCCATTTGATGAAAAGAAAAAGAAAAGAAGAAAATAAGCTTAGAAGATACACTTTTTATTCTTTCAATTGTTAATAATAATTAGGTTTTTTATTGAAATACATTGTTTTTATGAATTGAATTAAACTAGTTATTTTCAATGTTATTGAACTAATTTAAGTGGCTATTATCCAATCTTCTTTAGGTTCAAGATTATGCTTTGTTGCACAACTATGATTTTCGTAGATTTTGACTAAAAAAATGCATCCACAGTAAAGGAGAGAAGTTATATTTGCAATTTGTTCCTGGCAAAATTCCATATCATATTATCGATTTTCATAGTTGTGCAACAAAGCACAAGATTATATATATAAATAAATTTATTATAATGTCACTCTATCTTAGTTTTTATTTATCATCTTAATGAATAATTTTAGCCTTGGATTTATTAGCATATAATATACCTAAATAAATTATTTTTGGTATATATAATACAAAAGATTATTTATTCATCTTAATTGATGAATTCATATAAAATATATTTGGTTAAAATGTCATGATATTTTTGAAACTATTCAATAGTAATATAATATCTAAATAAAATCTGATAACAAGCCTAAAAATCATAAAAAATAATTACAAAATGAGATATTGTGTAATTTGTTAAACACAACTTAATTTTTTAATCGATTATCTTATATGCATGTATAAAAAAATTGACACTGTATCGGCTATACCTGATATTTCAGGTATTTTTTAATATTAACTTGAGAAACATTAGACAAATATTAAAAATAAGGATCTATGTATTTAATCTGTTCCCCTTTGTAACTCTATTACCAAACTTTACAGATGACTGATCCTATTATTGTTCCCAGTTTACATTACTTATTTCTGTATTTATTATCTTTTCGAATTATAAAATTATTTCTTCTTTTGATGTGTTCATATTAATTAAAATCATAAAATACTTATCTATCCCAATACATAATATATTAATTTTATTAACCTTTTATACGGCAGAGTATAATCACTATCAAGTATTATAATATCTACATTTTTCTGTGCTGTTTTGGGTATAATAACTTATTTACTGTATACACTAACTAGTGTATTTAATTATTTCTTTATATCAAGTTATTTGATACTTGTGTTCAATTATATATCGAAATGCTTATGAATCATCTAGTCCTGCTTCTAACATTCTGAATAGGTGTGATCTCTTATGACTTTTGCAAAAAAGGCTTTGAACTATTTATTCCATATGATGTATATTTTTATGTATTTTTTTATAAACGATTTAGTAATAATAAAAAATTTTTATAATGGTATGCTAGAAAAAAGTTAATATAATTTTAACTAAACTTTGATCTGTAAAATTTATAGTGAATTAACTAGTGAATCAGATATATAGTAAAATATAAAACTATAATGTATTGGACGAACAGAATAGAAGTTATTTAAGGATGAAATCTCTTGAAACATTCTTTATTTTAGATCCAGTTGACTCTCACAATCACACAGTTAATTACAAATTTAAATCAGTCTAGGGTAATCGATGTTTTGAAAATCCTGTGTTATCTATTCATTGGAATTTTCTTATCTAGTATATTTTTATTTAATACGATATTTGAAGAAGCTGATGCAAAAAAATCAAAGAAAAAAATAGCTCTGTGCTGTACTTGGGGGGATCAATTAGATGATGGGGTATTGAATTATATTATTACTGATGGGGGAAGTAAACTAGAAAAGATTGTAACAAATTCATTGAACGAATGGCAAGATAAATTACCTGGTTTGAAGTTTCAAGAAGTAGACGATAAATCTGATGCAGATATATTTTACGAATTTAAAAATGGAAAAGGAAAAAAAGTAGGCAAAACTGTTACCAATTTTGATCACGAAGGTTTCATTAGGATTGTCGAAATTTCATTATCAAAAAAGTCATATGGAGATAAATTAGATCAGAATACGTTAGAACATATTAGCTTACACGAAACAGGTCATGCACTTGGAATAGGACATGCTAATTTTGATTCTACACTAATGTCCCCTGAGGTTAACCAAGTAATCAAAAAAATCTCGAAATGCGAAATTGATGCTGTAATGAAAGCTAACGAATGGAAACTAATAAAAGATAAGAATTCACCTCTAAAATCTGATAAAAAGTCACAGAAGTGTAAATAATATTTCTTTGATCAAATAAAAAACTCAGTTATTTGTAAATTATTTGAATATCGATATATTAAGGTCAGGACATAAATTACATAAGATTATTTAAAAAACCCACTTTTCAAAGGAAGAAAATTAATAGTATAATTTTGGGCCAACTTCTTTATTTATTATACTGCTTCAACAGAGGAGACGGATTACCTGCCTTAGCATACATCTTAAACCAAATGCATTAAAAATGGCTAATTAAAACAATCTTTATAAGATTAATATGTTTATAACCTTTGATGGATTTCAATTCGCTTTGCAAAGAAATCTTGGATTTGGATCCGAAAGTTAGATTTGCTGCTGTTTGTGATGATTCAGGAGATATAAAATATGGAGGACAGAGAGCTGGAATTACTAACTTATTATCTCCAGAAGAAACAAAGAGATCAAATCTACAAGCATTAGCTCGTTGGTCTTTACGTAATTCATTAAGTGCGAAAATAGGAAGAGGGCAATATGCTATGGCCGTATATGAGAAAATAAAAAGAATAACCATTCCCTTAGAAAATGATCATCTCCTATTAGTGACAACCGAAATAGATTCAAATCACAATGATATAATAAGCAAAACATTATCGCTGATAAAAAAATAATATAATTTATTTTAAATATTTTTTTAAAAATTATCTAGAGTCTTCCATAAACTTCATCTTCCCGAAGTCTTGAAGTTGTTGATCCAACACCAGTTAATCCACCAGTATACTCACCAGTAATTTCTAAAACATCATCCGGTGCAGCTAACTCCTTCAGTAATTCTAAAGTCAGCCTATGATTAGTTACATAATGTGTGCCTCTATCTTGTATTGAAGGTACCATTCCGGTCTTTCTCAATATGAAGCTTCTTTTATCATCTTCGTTAGTACCTTTTTTTGTAAAAATTTCTACCATATAAAATGGTTCATCACCTGGTTTTTTCTGTTGCCTTGATAATAGATCGTTAACTAAATGGGGGTCAATCTTAGGCAAATAAGTTTCATATAATGTTTGTAATCCTTGAAAGGCTCTCCTTATTTCCTTTAGCTCTGAAATTGACGACACAGGTATAATAATCTGTAATACTATATGAGTATTTCTGAAATATTCTATACAAAATGCTTTCTCCATGGTCTTAAATTGTCATAAAAAAACGGTTGGTTTTCAATAATATCTAGAATCTTGAAGAAATAACAAATTATAGAACATATCCAGAATATGGAAGACTTTATCATTTGAATTTATAGTATTAGATTTCTTTCGGTTAGATTAATTATGATAAGTATTATCAATTGATTATACATAATTAAAGTAGACTTATTTTGAAAACTAAATTTCCCAGGAATAATAAACAAAAGCATACTATAACAGCAGCAATAGAATTAGATAACTTTCAAATATTAATTTTTAAGATAGCGATTTGATTCTTTATTGTAAAAGTATTTCTTAATGATGTCTAATACTAGATATTATATCTCTTCAATTTAACTAACTAAACCTATAAAATTAAACAAATGAAATATTTGCACCAATTAAAAGCAAAATGAGAAATGAATGATTAAATATCTATAGTATATTAAACAATATACAATTTTTAAACTATGTTTTATTTAATATTTGATAAAATCTAATCTTGCATAAACGAACACAGCTAATGACATTTTAGAATTACGTATTAAATCAACAACAATCCTAGTACATTAAAGTAGCAGATTGATTACTATTATTTATCATTAAAACTAAGTTCTTTCAGTCATCTAAATCGTAAGACCTATCTTGTTTACACTGTTTGCTCTTAGATAATATCTGTTAAAATAAAATAATATGAAGGTAAAAGTTACAGATTTTTTTACAGATTGGCTTGTTAAATCTATTAACTAAGGAAATATCGCTTTATTGAAAATATTTTTGTTTTAACTATTCTAAGGTATATTTCAAGCAAAATAAAATCAATAAAAAGATAAATCAGTTTAGGAAAATTTATTTATCTTTTTTTTATCAGCCAAACTATCTTAAATGGGTATGGCCAGGTTAGGTTTCCATAAATTTTGATTTTATCTGTATTTATATTAGCGAATTCAAACTTATTCTTTTATATGAACTAATTTTACACTTTTAACTAATACCGCATATTAGATTATTAATTCTCTTCAATTTATTGGTTTGAATTTGATTTTAGACCAAAAAAGAAAGAATTAGGGAGCTGTATGTTGTTTCTGCATCAATTGCTCAACATCAGGTATGTATGATTCATGAGTAGTTATTACAATACTATGAGGGCCAGCAAAAGTTACCTCTTGCTCACCTGGATATGATAGTGCTACATCAGTTACAGGATCTCCAAATCCAAATTGTCCATGGAAAAGGCAGCTTCTAGGTGGATTGGAAGCTTGTTCTATGTATCCCAATGACATTGGAAAAAGATTTGGAGCTATACCTATTAAAATCTGAAACATAGGTTTCTCTGGGCGTGCTGGGTCACATGGAAGAAACATAGCAATATGCCCTTTACTTGCATAAGGGGTAGAATCATATAATATCATAGTATCATTTTGTATAAGAGATATGCCGTTTAACAAAATTGTCTGTGATGCCCTGTTCAGATCTGCTTTATGTACATAATTGAAACTATTAGAAACTTGCTCTTGCAATAACTTTTCTTTTTCTGGATCTGTCTGTGAAAAGGATGATTCCGGAAAATAATTTATACCAATCAACATAACTGTCGCAAATGTCAAAGAAACACAAAGTAGTCTAATCCCCTGTTTCATAAAAGTACATTAATATAGTTATTAATATAGAATTCTATTATTTAGCGTTTATTATAATTGCTTTATTATCTATAAATTTGTAATTATACTAATTTTTTTTAACAATTTTACATCTTAGAGTTGTCAAATAACATTACTACTCATATCCTTTGTTTATTCTTATGATTTTGTATGAGCAATAAATTTAAATTTTTAAACTATGTATATAGTAAATAATAAAATGACAGAATACGAATTAAAAGAATCATATAACCATTTTACGGGTTGTATGAGAAAAAACTATGCTACTTATACTCTGCTCTCTTTTGTGTTATTTTTTAGTTCTATGTTCTTAATTAATTCTGCATGGGCTTCAGAATATACTATCTCCATCCCTTACGGGGCTGCTAACCCATCATTAGACCAAAGTTTTGAACCACCATCTATCCAGGCTAAAATTGGAGACAAAATTGCTTGGACCAATCTAGATGAAATGATGCATTCAGTCACAGGTGTAGATAAAGCTTCTCAGGAGCAATTTGATTCAGGTGCATTACACATCGGTCAGAAATTCGAACGAACATTTGACAAAGCAGGAGAGTATAATTACTATTGTATTTTTCACCCATTCATGACAGGTAAAATAACAGTTTCTTAATCTAACATATAGATTTACAATTTTTCAATTATCATGACTTTTTTAAAATCTTCCTTAACATACTGCCAATCTAACTTTTTTTAGATTTGATAAAAGATCTTGATAATCATATTATCGTCTTTGTCGTCTGACAAGAGAGTTAAATAAACAATCATTTAAGAATACTTTTATAGAAATTTAACTTTAAGATTAGATTATTTTATATGAAATTTAATATGAAAACAGATCAGAAAAAATTTAATTATTATCCTACTAACAGAGGGTTCTAAAATTGTTGCATAGATAAATAAAAACTCCATCTATTTTTCGGCGCCGAAAATATTTAATTTTCATCCAAAATCTGTTTTAACCTTTTTTCAGTTACTGCACCGATTAAACCTTTAATTGGTTGACCTTTTTTAAACAAAATAAATGTCGGAACAGAGAAGATTTCATAGTCTGATGCAATTTTTGGATTCTCATCAATATTTACCCTTGCAAAAATTACCTTTTCTGAATAAGATTTAGCTATTCTTGAAAAAATAGGTAGCATGGTCTGACATGGTCCACACCATGGTGCCCAAAAGTCAACCAGAATAGTTTCAGTATTCAGAATTATTTCATCAAAATTTTGGTAGTTTAACTCTTTTATATCACAGTCGTTATGTTTTGTAAAAGAATCATTCTTTGACATATAGTTATTTGTTTGAAACTGTATTTATTATATTTTCATGGAGTATTTGCTAGCCTTTACTGGGTGATAAAAATTTTTTATAATGGAAAAAGTGAAATATTTATTTTGGAAATACATGATTGTTTTTTGCTGTTTGTCTATTATATTAATAATTAATAATTAGAAACTTTTAATACAAATTTAAAATCTTGACAAGATAATCTTTCTAGACTTATGCTTTTCGCATTGCTAACATAAAAGCTAATACCAGATTTATGATCTAATTTTAAAGGTAATAACTTTTTTAATTGATACTAATTAAATTGTTATATGATATATTTAATTTTATTTTAAAAAAATAGTTCATGTTTTTTGAAAAATAATATTTGTATTATCTAGTTGAGATTAAATTCGGAAATATTTGTTTTAGATCTAGAAATCTTTTTCTTAGGGTCACAATACTCATGTTTCCAGCTGATGCTATTTGTGACTGTTTTATTTTTTCTCCTCCTTCTATTCCAGCTGCATATAAAATAGCGACTGATAATGCAATCGGGTCTTTACCATAGGATAGGGGATTATCCTTTACTTCAGACATCATTTCTAAGGCCCTAGTAAGTGTTTTTCTACTGACTCCAGCTATGCTTGCAATTTTTGTTAGATGAGTTGGCAAGTCAATAGAATCTAATTTTATTTTTAAACGTCTCAGTAATAAACGGTAACATTTTCCAGCAAATACCTTATCCGCATTAACTATCTCTGATATTTCTGACAGTGTACGTGGGATATTTAATTCTCTACAAGACACATAAACACAGGCAACAACGAATTCTTTTATTGAACGACCTTTTATTATTTTTAAATCTACTACTTTACGATAATAGTAGGCAGATTTTTCAATAATTGATTCGGTAAGATTTAGTTTGTCTTTAATTCTTCCTAAAATACCAAATGCTTTCTTTAAATTCCTATGATAACTTCTATTACTATTTGATGCCTTATCCCAATGCCTAATACTTCGTGCCTCTGTAATTTGTTTTGTACTTAACTTATTTCCAAAGGCATCTACATTTTCAGGAGAGATTATGGTAGATAAACCTTTATCAAATAAGGCCAGAGATGAAGGCATAAATTTGTTTATGTTAGTTTCTAAATTTTGTATGACTTTTGCTGGTTCGGTAATGGAATAATCTAATTGCTCATTTATCACAACTCCGCAATTGTTACATATTATTTCTCCTACACCAGCATCAAAAATTAGTTTAGAATTCTGACAATTGAAGCATATCTCTTTATTCGATTGTATGTTTTCTTTTTCTAGGTAAGTTAATCGTTGTGCCATAGACAAAAAATCTTGTAATATTAATTAAAGACTAGGTTTACATCCTGGAAAAGGCGAATCAAATTATTACTTGAGAACACAAATAAATACAACATAACACAATTATTACTGATACTATACCTTTAAAATGGTGAATTCCGTAACTAGATCATTTAGGATTGATGATAATCTTTCTAAAATTTTGGATGAGGAAGCTGAGAAAATGGGCATTTCTGTCAACGCCCTTGTAAATGTTGTAATCAAAAGGTATTCAGAATTCATTAGATTTCTTTCAAAGATAGATATGGTAGTGATAAATAGAGAGATATTGACTATTTTATTAGAATCATTAAATGAAAATGAGATTTACCAAATAGGAGTTTCATTGGGAAGTATAATACCAAAGGATACTATACTGTTCTGGAGAAAAGAATTATCACATATTACAGTCTTCGAATATTTCGAAAAGATTATTTGTAGATATGGTTTGTTGGGCACCTACGATGAAATAACTCAAAACAATGTTAAGATTATAGTAATAAGACATCGTTTAGGAAAAAAGGGATCTATATTTTTTAATGGTTACCTTAAATCAACATTACAAAGTACTTTAGGATTGGATAGTAAATTTGAACTAACTGAATCATCGGTAAAGATTCAAATTGATGCATAATTACAAAAATGATATCATTAGAAAGTAAAATCGATTTAATAATGCAAATCCCATCATTCCTTAATTTGCGGTTCTATAAATGTTCCATAAAATAATTTTACTATGGGGTCAATAATTTGATCAGTAGAACTTGTATTAGTTCTCCTATAATTATATTCTAATTCTAAAGTAACTCATTGGGCTAATTATTGTGTTTATAACTGCAGAACTCACGTTAATTTGCTATTACTAACTTCAGGATCTATCTACTTTTATTTTCAATATTATTTGCAATTTATCTACTCAAACAAGACAATATCCATCTTATATAAGCGAACATAAGATGTTAAACAAAATTCCAAAAAAAGAAATATTTTTCGAGGTGAAAATAACAAATAATTTCTTTATAATCTAGAATCAAACAAAAATCAATTATTCTTGAGAAGAGAAGCGATAAACTTTTCTAATGTGTTTAGTTTTATAGGTTTCATTACTAATCTTATCCTATTATGTAATTTTCCGTTCTCATAAAAATAGTCTTTAACATATTCATAAGCTGTTATCAATATTATCAATGCTTTTGAGTCTAATTTTAGGATTTCCTGAGCAGCCTCAAGCCCATTTTTACCCCCTGGTAATTTATAATCTAATATTGTCAAGTCAGGTTTGAAAGATTGATAATCTCTTGTAATGTTTGTTGCCGTTACAGCAGTTACAATTACATCATAGCCCTTATTAGTAAGAAAATCTTTAAACAACAATAAGAGATCATATTCATCTTCAATTATCATTATTTTCTTACCTAAAGTATCTGATCCCACAGGTTTATACTATATTTTTCCAAATTTAAATTTTAAACCATAAAATTATTTAAAATCTAATTTAACCAACTGCAATAAGAATGACATAATTTCTTTGATTATATGGACAATAATTTTAAAAAAGATTTATCCTCAAAATATGACCGTTATATAGTATGTTGTATATCATTAATTAATGAATAATCACAAGAATGAATTAGAAAATACAGGAGATAAAATTAAGGCAGGTGCCAAAGCAGTTGGAAAAAAGATAGAAGATCCAGATAGAGATTTAGAGGTTGAATATAATAAAGAAAAAGTCAAAGAACAAATAAAGGATCTTGATTGATCCGTAAACTTTTTTTCTTAAAACCTATATTATTTAATTATTGAGTATAGTTGTATACAATTGCAATCAATTTTCGGTGACCAACAATTAAATAATATCCTCCATATTCTGTTTATTTCATTAATTAGCGTCTTCTGCATGGATTTTATTACTTTTAAAAAACAGAGCGAATTTTTGATTATGAATAAATATTTATCATAATTCGTAATTGATAATACGTTCCTTAGATATGATATAAATTTTATATAGATGATAGCTTTTAAGGTGAAAATACAAATAATCAAAGTAAATCTTAAACTGTTGTATAAAACAACAAAAGTCTTACCATTAACTAGATGAAATCGATTTTATTTATTATGCGCTATGATTGTTATTACAAAAAGAAATGAAAATATAAATCGAGTGTTACATCATAGATATATACCATTTCAACTTACAAGTACAAATTATTTATAATGATAACTGAAAATGCCCATATTCCAACTTTTCAATATGTTATGATAAAAGATTATTGTTTTATTGTTTTAAATGTATATCATTGAAGAAATAATTTATGTCAATTTCCAAGATATTGGTATTTCGATGTTAAAGTAAAATTATTTATTCCATAAATTATTAAGAGGTGAAAACCTACTTATTCACTAAAAATGACATTTATAGGAGATCTTTACAGATGGATAAGCAGTAAAATTTCGGCTAAGCCAACTAATTTTAGCTGGGTTATAAAAGACGAATTGGCAGGTAGTGGATTACCTATTAATTTCAAACAATTCGAATGGTTAATCAAAAATGGAATTAACACAATTGTTACCTTACGAGAGGTACCCTTACCGTCTAAATGGTTTAATACAAATCATGAAGTACAAAACACCAAACTAAAATCAATTGTTAATGATAATTCAATTAATTATTTTCATTTATACGTAGAAGATTATAACTCACCTACCATTAACGACTTGCATAAAACAATCATCTATATCGAAAATCAAATCAAAACAGGTAGAAAAGTTCTAGTTCATTGTGCAGCCGGGAAAGGAAGAACAGGTACTCTTTTGGCTGCCTATTTATTGAAAACAGATAACCTTCCTCCGGAAGAAAGCATAAAAAAAATAAGAAATATACGTCCAGGTTCAATACAGACTAGAATACAGGAAGAAACTATTTATCATTATTATAATTTTTTAAATTCTATGAGGGAAAACGATTAATAATCCTAATTGATGACAAATAAAAATAGGAAAAAGTGAAATGAATTTCGATGAGTTAGAAGAATCTGTACAAGAGTTGGAAATATTCTCAAAAGAAGATCCAAAAAAAGCATCCGTAATCGAAAATAATATTATCCAAAGATTGAAAACTGCAAAATTTGAATTTCCTGTAGAAGACGAAGTTTTACTAAATAATGGAAATGCCTCTTTTATATATAAAAATAATAAGACATATCCTAATCTTTTTACTTTTTTCGGTAAAATTTTTAATACGGATATTCCAATCACAATAGGTATTTGTAAATTCGGTCCAGGTGAAATTCTTCTCAAAGCAGATAATAGAAATCAAGCTCTAGAAAATCTCTCAAATGGAACTCAAGAATTTCATAGATTAATTAAGAATATAAAATAATATTGAACCAAGACCGAGATAAATTAAATTAACTAAATAAAGTTAATTGACTGCTAATACGTTGAATATTTTCTTTTAAATTGGATGAAATAAAAAATAAACCTGTTATTAAAGTTTGTTGTCTATTGGTATTTAGTATGTTGTGGAATTTAATATGGATTTTGGTAGCAATAATTATCATAGTTTTGTTACTAAAGTTTCTCTTCGGAATAATATAAGGTGAATAAAATGTTAGATCAAATCGCAGAAAAAATAATAGAAAAAAATCTTGGATATCCTGTATCCATGTTATCAACCAATCGTAAAAAAGAACTCCAGTTTATAAAAGATAAAATAAGAACTGATCCTGAACAGGTTGAATTGTGGTTTGACAAAGAGATTAAAAAGATAGAAAATCTAAAAGTTCAAGATCTTTTAAGATCTATTCTGAAGACGTAAGAATTTAAGTACCTAATCGATAGAATGATTAAAAATAAACAATTAGCAAAATTGTTGCTTTAGAATGTTATTATATAGATCTTCGACCTTTTAATATCTATTAAAATGCATATTAGAATTTCATCAATAGTTTTTTTTGTAAAACCTGGAATGATGCAGGAAGAGCACCTATCGGTTCACCATCCAATGATAAAGATACCTCTCTTTCTTTTGACTCTAAATAAATTTTCTTGGCCCTAAAGTACAGTATATTTCTTTTTTCATAATACACGCCACTTTTCATACTTATAAGTTCTTTAAGCATTTTAAAGCTCCCTGAATTCTTTACAATAATAATATCCAAAAAACCATCATCAATTTGTGCTTGTGGAGCAACTTTAAAGCTCCCTCCAAGATATTTACCGTTAGAAATTATACACATAGTAATATTTAGTTTGATATTTATCTCGCCATCAAGAATAATTTCACATAAGTTACTTTCGTACGCGGGTAAAGTAGATATAATTCCTGTAATAGTAGATAAAAGTCTGTTATTTACTTTATTCCTAACTAATTTCGACCTTTCAATTATTTCTGCACCTGCTCCAATTTCTACTGCATTACAACATAATCTAGGTTTGCTAAATTTCTTAGTTCCTGGAATTGTATATTGTGCGGAGATAACATCAATCTTCTTTGGTTTTAACTCGTCTTTTTTTTTAATATACTCTTCTAAATCCATAGGAAGATTTAATGAATTAGCAAAAACATTTCTAGTACCAGAAGGAATAAAAGAAAATATCGCTTTAGGATTGATATATTTTACATTATTTGATCCTTCATCGTATTCAAAAAAACCGTTTGCTACCTCATTTATCGTTCCATCTCCTCCTACAGCTACCACTTCTTTATATCCTCTTTTTAAATAATATCGAGTGAGTCTTGTTGCATCCCCGTGCTTTTTGGTATAAATAATCTTAGATTTATGAAATAATTCATTTAATATTTTACTTAATACTGTGTTATTTTCCGTTGCTCCTCCTTGTGATTTAGGATTTATAATAATTACACTAGAACTTTGAATACTTTTTGTTTCGAGCAATTGATTTCTTTACATTATCTATATGGTATTATGAAATATAATGGTATGTATTTTATTAAAATTAGTATTGTATTTCTAAAAATTGTATCAATCTAGATGAAATCTACAATTTTGACAATACTTATTCGATGATATAAAAACACAGCATATTATTGTATTATTTCGAGCAATTTACTATCCAATTCTAAAAATCTAAAAAAGCTGGGATTATTAACGGTAGAATTATGAATTGCTGTACTATAGCTAGTAATACTAGCCAGATTTAGAGTTTGATGCCCTAAAACTCACAAAATGAACAAAATTTGTGAATATAAAAGATAATATACAATTAAAATAAGGTATTTAACATGAAACACGGAATGGCATTAATGATGCTAGTAGGAATATCAACTATGATGTTGCCTAGTCTTGCATTGGGCTTTGCACAAAATACATCTATTGATGAACAAGCAATGGGAAGTATAGGGGAGATAGAAAATTTGACAAGTGGTAATATTCTGGCTAATTTCTCATTCATTGAATCTATCGGAAATGTTACTGAAAGTTTGGTAAACTCTACAGCTTCAACTATCGGGAATTTTTCATCAAATCAAACTGATATGTAATAAAAATTTGACTCACGAGCAACCCAATCCTAATAAATTCAGGGTTGCGATAATAACTACAAAATAGTTATCTACCACCAATTTTTGTCTTATTATTTAACTTGAATGATAATCAACATGAAAACTTAAGATAACCGATAAACAAAGAATCTATAACATATCTTAATTAACTGTAGACAAAACTATTACAAAACCAATTATAAAAATTAAAATTTTTATATTATTGAAGTTATTGTAGAGATACCTATTTTACAAAAAAGTAAACTTCTTGTTATTATTTACTCTATCTATGGTTTAATTCAAATGTCAACAAGATTTAGCTAATATATTTAGTTTTATCAATTGTCGAATATTTTTTTAAATGGTAAATTGTAGATTTTGGAATAATTTGAGCTCGATTATTCTCTAACTTGCTATATTCAGATCTTCAATTTGGATTATGCTAAATAATTACTGCAAGAAATTTAAAAATATTATAGATTCAGGTTTCATAAACCCTTATCATATTATCTAGTAAAAATAGTACTAGCATCTATTTTAAATCACAGTATAAAAAACAGAAATAATTTAACCACCTTTATACATACAATCAATTGAAGAGATGAGCATTGTAAAGCCAAGAGTATTTCTAATACAAGATAATGAGGATGCAAATAATCTCTTAGCAGGTGTTCTTTGGCTGAAAGGTGTGGATGCATATAAATTTACTAGTGCAGAGGATTCGATAGCTAAAATGAATGAATTAGAAGGAAAAGTTGACGTTATATTGGTAAGTGGTAATATAGCACATGACAGAGGTACTATGCTGATAGTTAATATCAAAAGGATTAATCCTAATTCTAAAATTTTAGTTTTAGCAGATGAAGATTCTCAAAAAACTAGAATTTTGGATTATGGGGCAGATGAATTCACACTTAAACCATTAAGTCCTGAAAATGTGGCTGACAAAGTTTTTATGTTAATTTCACGGGAAGCTGTTGTAAACAATAGATAAGTAAATTATAACTAAATAACTTTTAACATATTTTTGAAAATAATTTTATTATAATATTGTTAAAAGATATTAATTTTGTATCTTTAAAATATAACATACAAAGCTCCATTCAATGTACCATCTAAATATAACATACAAAGCTCCATTCAATGTACCATCTAAATATAACATACAAAGCTCCATTCAATGTACCATCTATTAATACTATTTTGCATAAATACTATTAGTGAAAGATCATATTTCTTCAAATTATAATTCTAAATCTGACCAATACAATGAAGAACAGGATGAAAATATCAACCAAGAAATTTCCTCTGTTAGTCTTCAAGATAAAACTTTAAATGGAAACATACATAATTTCGAAAAATCTATAGAAAAATTATCGTACAATATTAAATTTATAATGTTAGGGTTATTTTTGCTAATTGGTTTTATTGTAATAGTTTACGCAATATTGGTTGCTTTGGTTGCTGCGGAAGTAATCCTTGCAGCTAATGTGTTCTTTGTAGTTACTATAATAAGTATCTCTGTATTAGTTGGTACACTTGCCCATAAAAGCCATTTGCAGTAATTTAAGATTGTTATATAGGGATCACTTGTAACTAATATTTATTTTCTATAGAGAGGAAAATAATACTGAATCTACTATTAACACTTAAAATTAATTGATATTACTTTTATTAATCCAGATATAATATCCATATTTTCTATCAATTTGGATTATACATATTGTATTTACGTAGGATTAATTTTGAAACATCTGAAATTCAATAAAATAAGATTTGGTTAACCTTTTATTTATTTGATATTTGCATAATAACATTAATAGCAACATTTCGGAAAATTTTCCTGATACTAAAACTAATTTTAGTGTAATTATAGGACGTTCTCAACCTTATTTGTATAGAAAAGCCTAAAGCCTAGCTAATATATTGTCTGGTAATATTTTAACGTTTATATAATCTAAAACACCTGATCCTTTTAATAAACATGTAATCTTTTTCGACGCCGAAAAAGATTTTAAAGATGATGTACTATAATAATTATGGGTACAAACAAGGCAAGTCTAACCAATAAAACTCTAAATGAGAATGCCTACACATTATTATTGGAGAACAGATGCTTTGAGTTAAAACAGATTGCTGATGATCTAGGTTATTCTACTTTTGTATCTAAGTGGGAGGGGAATGTCTTGCTATTCTGTCTGGGTATTCATGAATGTCTAAAGAGATTCTCCGAAAATACATTCAAATCCGAAGATGAAAAAAAATATATTCAATTCATGAAAAAAATGTCTATTAATAACTCTCCGCTAGAAGTAATGAAACTCCAGATGCTAGCATATGATGTAGCGGAAGATTACTTATCGTTAATGAAGCAAATTGGATATTCTTAAATTCTATCGTGAATTAGAATATACTCCAATCTATGATTAGTGTTTAAACTTGATCAAAAACTTTACTAAACTACAATTTTTAAGACTATAATTAATAAGAACAAATTTCCATTATTAGGTTTAGAAAGTATATTTAAAAAAGTAATTTTATTTCAATTATGAGAAAATAATAAAAATTTGTATGATATATAGGTTTGATTCTACTGCAAATTTTCCATTTTTAATAAATTATATATCAGATGGATTATATCATAAATTAATTTAGACATTTAAACATATTTCTTATTTAATAATAACCTTGAAGATCTAGCATTACTCGAATAAAAAAAGATTTGGATAGAAATTGTATTGAATTCTCCAATTACACTATATTGTTGCATACCTATAAAATTAAATTTAAAAACCATTTGACTTCCATAACCAAAAGTATTCATGATTGATTTGATACGATATATCATATATAATAAACTAGAGTATTTTCTATTTTGTCGATCTGAAAGACTTTAGATCTTGATCATTTTTAAAGTACATATTTGATAAAAAAAGATGTCCAGAAAGAAAATGCCAAAACATCGGATTGCATCTTTTATCGATAAGTTATTTTTGAATTATTAGTTCATAAAAGGAAGATACATTTTAAAAAATCTCCTATCAAAATTGTCAAGTTCTAATCCATAGATTATTTGAGTTATAAATTATATAGATAAAGTTCTTTATCCAATTGTTATGGTTTATATCATACCTGAACGGATTTTTTCAGGTAGATCGAAAGTATTTTCATCAGAATAGCAAAATCGTAAATCAAATCAGGATATCTAATAAGAACTTCATTTCCAATTGTCAGTTGCTGTATTTTCTTAAAGTTTTAATAAATACACTAATACAATTATAGAATCTGTATTTCTCTATCAGTCATTTGACTGTTCTGTTACTATTATCTGTCATTTTGCAAAATAAAATTAAACATATAGTGTTCTGATTAAAAGATACAAATATCTTATAACTATCAAATTCGATTCATATATATTTAACAGTTTTATTCCTTCTTTTAGAGTAATTTATTGTTAAAATAAATTGAATTTTTATATTCTTCTATTAGAAACTAACCATCATTTTTAATCTATATTAACTAACTTTATGGAGTGGTAAATTAAATAAGATTATATCTTACTTAGCCATAAATCATAGCAAGAAAAATATGCCTAAAAAAATAGAATGCTCAACTATTATACCTCAAAAAGTAAAAAATAATTTTTTTGACCTATATAACCAAGATAAAAAATTTTTGTCAATTAAAAAAATTACACTATATCTATCTAATATAAAAAACACAATTTCCTCTAACAAACACGTAACAAAATATGTTGGATTTATAGAATTTTATTCAAGATTAGATGTTGATATTATTTTAAAAGATAATATGATTAATATACTTATTGTAAAATCTATAAATTCAAAAAAGACATAAATTGATTTTGGTAAAAAATCTGATTGTTTCAATGTATATTTTTTGTTTTACTGTTGATGATATTTATTGGAGATTCCTTGAAAATGAAGCTATACCAACAATACAAGGTAAATCAAATATTGTCTTCTTGTATTTAATTCAAAGATCGTTTATCTAGTCTATGTTTATCAAACATAATGTTAAAACTTGGACAGGAAAGGTAATTTTTCATGTGGATATAAATTCATTTTACTCTTCATGTGAAGAAATAAGAAACAAATCTTTAAAAGGAAAGCGTCATGCTGTAATAATGACAAATCAAACGTCTGGAACAATAACAAAAGGTGTTGTGGCTACATGTTCATATGAAGCAAAGAAATTTGGAGTTCGATCTGGTATGCCATTATACAAAGCAGTTGAATTATGCCCAGATCTAATATTGCTAAAAGTAGATAAATCATATTATACTCAAATTTCAGAAAGAATAATGAAAATAATAGCAGATTTTGCAGATATCTTTGAACAGGCTAGCATAGATGAAGCCTATATGGATTGCACGAATAAAATTAACTCAAGTATTTCAATAGAAGAATATGCTCAACAAATTAAAAAAACTATTAAAACTAAATCTGGAGGATTACTAACTTCAATAGGGGTATCCACTTCAAAATCTATCGCCAAAATTGCTTCAGATTTTCAGAAACCAGATGGTTTAACCATTATATCCAACGAAGAGATTCCAGAATTTCTTGATCCTTTGGAGGTGGAAAGGGTTTCAGGAATAGGAACAAAAACTCAAAAAATATTGAAAGAAAAAATGAAAATAAAGACTATAGGTCAATTAGCACAAACAGATGTCCAGATTTTAATTGAAAATTTTGGAAAAAAGATAGGAACATGGATGTGGCGAGTATCAAGGGGAGAAGATAGTGAACAGGTCATTCCAAGAGAAGATCACATTTCACTTAGTAACGAAACAACATTAAATACTTTTACACACAATAGAGAAGAAATTAAAAAATGTTTGAATGAATTAGTCGATGAGTTACATAAAAGAATTACAATGAACAAATATCAGTTTAGAACAATAGCAATAAAATTAATGCGGACAGATTTTCGTATCGAGACACGAGAAACATCTTATACAAATTATCAAAAAAGTAGGAAAAGTATTGAATTTGTTATGGATTTTTTGTTGGATCGATTTATTCTGGAAGATGAAGTCTTAAATTCTCCTGATCTAAATAATTCTAATAATAGAACTCTGCCTGTAAGAAAAGTTGGACTAAAAGTTTCAAATCTAATACGTGACCAAGAATTTAAAGATATTCAAGCAAGACAAAAGACGTTATTAGATTATATAGACTAATTGAAATTTTCAACAGCAGATATAAAGAATCTATAATTCTTCTAGACATAATTAAGATATCCATTATTAATAATGTAAGATTATTTCCTCTTAGCCTATCTATAATTTACTAGATAAAACACGGACTGAACACATTTTACTTTTATCTTTAAATAAATGAAATAAACACAAATCTAGATATCAAAGCTATTTTGGGTATTATTTTTTATAAATGGCTATATTATTATATCATTATTATTCTACTCTAAATAATACTTAAGTTCTACTTTAATCAAATATGATATTGTTTTATAAAAGTTTATAATAAAAATATCTAAAAAATAGTGAAATATTAGATAAATAATAATAATAAAATTACTATATTTATATTCTTTTTCTATTTTAATGGTATAATTATAAGTTAGTATTTTACTAGATTTTCAATAGAAAATTTAAATAACTAAAATAACCTAACTTAAAATATGAAATACAGAAGTAGAACAGAAATAGTAGGGATGATACTAGATGCAGCTAATGGAGGAACAACAAAGACAAAAATTATGTACAAAGCATTTCTCAGTTATGCACAACTAAAAGAATATCTATCTGTTCTAATAGAGAATGACCTTCTAAGTTATATAGAGGTAACCCAAACCTATAAAACTACAGAAAAGGGATTAAACTTTATCAAGATGCACCATGAAATTGGAGAACTTTTACAAACAAATTCAAAATTATAAATAATGCTTAATTGACTTTTGACTATAATTGATTTTTAATAGATATGCATTGCTTTTACTCTGGTTTGTAATTTAAATCAAGATTCAAATCATGTAAATGGATATATCTAAATCTTATAAATTATCCATAATCACTCGTGTCAGAAAAGTTCGCATCTCATTGAATTAAAAATAATTTGATATTTTTGTCAATAATTTTCTAAGGTACTATCTAATAGTATCATTCTGTAAGGACTAGATTTTTATATAAATTTAAAATCATAAATAATATCTTAATATACTCGAAAATTTTAACCTTCATACTGAATAAATTATGAATATCAAATGTCTATAATGATCTACATAGTTTATTTGTGAAAAGATTTAATAACTTAATATTATATTAATAATAAGTTAAACAAATGAACCATATTAAATCGGAAAACGAAGAAAAAGTCAAAACTTACAGAGAAATCAAAATACAAGATCGTGAAGCTAATAACGTATTCGTGGCTATAGTAAAAAAATAAGAAGGTCAATGTAACTATCCTAACCTCCTTATAAGGGGTAGATATCTAATTATATTAGTTTTTTCAGTAAAAAATTAAAGAATGAATATGGTTGCAAATTGAGCTATCAATCTTTTTCGAATATAAATATTTTCTATAATGTATTCCTCAAAGTAATTTAACATTATTATTATTTATACTACTAAAATTGATATGATAAAGCAATTGAGCTAAATTGGAAAATACTACAAAAATTAACATATATTATACTATAAAGTCAACAAATATTATTATTAAACAAAAAGTCGAAAGGACCAACATCTATATTTCTAACTTTATTGATAACTTTTAAGCAATATTAAATTCATTCAAAATAGGTCATTTGTAGCAATTATAAATTGTCAATTAAATCATATCGACAAAATCTAGATAGTTTCTAGACCTCTACTTGTGGAATTTTTTTAGTTCGGAAGATTTTAGATACATTGACAATAAATTGGAATAATAATAACTCCTTTTTGTTATTTTTTATGGGATTCTTTCCTATTTTTACATGGTAATGCACTAATATAACTATTATAATATCATATATTAATCTTAGATAAGGTTAACATTTATTTACTAGCCAAATTAAAATATATTATGCTAAGATATGTATTAATTGTTATTCTAATTATTCCATCGTTTTATTGCTTGGTTTTAATATCGGATAAATCCTTTAAACCAATTTTTTTAAACTATGCATTTGCTCAGTCTGAAGATATTAAAAAGACATTTGGTGGTTATTTGCCAGGATATAAAGCTAAGGATACCACGGGTGATGTATTAGATCCAATGTTACAAGTTATATCGTTAGAAAATGCACCAATCGATCCTGAGAAATATTTAAGAGAATTTAATTATGGAAGAGTGTCAGTAAATTCCAATGGTACTATAACTAGGGAATTTACAATAATTGCATCAGATCATCAAATGAAGGAAATATCTCCAGGAATATACTATAATCTATGGACATTTAATGGAACATCTCCTGGTCCGACTATCAGAGCAACTGAGGGTGATATTGTAAAAATCAAATTTATCAACAATGGTTCCAAGTTTCATACAATCCATTTCCATGGCATACATCAGGCCAAAATGGATGGGGTTTTCGAAGGAATAGGACCTGGAGGAACATATACTTATGAATTTATAGCAGAACCATATGGTGTATTTCCCTACCATTGTCATATTCAACCATTGGAAGAACATATTAGCCACGGCTTATACGGAGTATATATAGTAGATCCTAAAAACCCAAGAGAACCCGCAGATGAGATGATAATGGTTATGAATGGTTTTGATACTGATTTTGATACAGAAAATAATTTTTACGCCGTGAACAGTATTCCATATTATTATATGCATCATCCAATTCAAATCAAGCAAGATCAGTTAATCAGAATCTATCTGGTAAATATGCTCGAATTCGATCCAATAAATAATTTTCATCTTCATGCTAATATGTATTATTTGTACAGATCAGGAACTCTGCCTAATCCCGATGAATATACAGACATGGTAACAATGAGCCAAGCAGAAAGAGGAATATTAGAATTCACTTACAAGTTCCCTGGAAAGTACATGTTTCATGCACACAAAACAGAATTTGCAGAAAAAGGCTGGATGGGTGTATTTCTGGTTACAGAAGGAGATACGGATCAATTTACAAACACTAACATAATAGATCAAAACATAAATAATTCATTATCTACAAATGAAAAAATTCAAAATCAAAATCTAAATCAAGTTAATATGAATATTGGAGTTGAAAACTAATGGAAGAATATAAAAAGATAAACAAAGACAAGAAAAGGGTAAACACTTTTTCATTTGGAAAAAAAATTATCTTCGGATTAATCCCCTTTTTAGCTTTAACTGGCATGATAATTTTTCTTTTAAGTCCTACAGGACATAATTTGATTTCTAGTGGCATCCCATTACCAGAGATAACATTTGAAAAAATTGAATTTGAAGATGACATTATTGTAGCATATATACGAAATACGGGACCTGAAGAAGTCACAATATCACAGGCTGACGTAAATGATCGAATACATGCCGCTGCCATTGAACCTAGTAGTATTTTATCAAGACTCTCTACTGCGAAAGTCATTATACCATTTTCATGGAATCCTGCAGAACCATATGAAATAGGAATAACTGTAGATGACGGTACCAGATTCAGCAAGATAGCTGAAGCTGCGGCACCTGCTCCAAAACCTAATATTGAGAAGGTCTCTTTGTTTGCTATTATCGGAATTTATGTCGGCATCATTCCAGTTATGATAGGAATGCTCTGGTTTCCGTTTATACGAAGATTAAAAATAGGTACATATAAATTCTTTTTAAGCATAACTGTCGGATTACTAGTTTTTTTAGGAATAGAAGCGTTACTAGAAGCTAATGACATATCGACAACAAATCTAGCAGAAGTTCTAGGAGGACAAATGCTAATAATATTGATAACGATAATCTCATTTATCTTACTCTCATATATTGCAAATAAATTAATTAATAGATCTGAAACTAACATAAAAGATAACAAGAAAAAGAAGAACTTTGATTCTATGAAAGAAAATACAAATGAAGAAGAGTTTATACACAAATCAACCCAGGAGAGAGATCAATCATCTTCTTCCTACTTGTCAACCTCTGATAATACCATCTCTTCTGTAATACCTACAAAAGATATGTTACTCAAACCATTAGCTTTATCTCTAATGATTTCTGTAGGGATAGGCTTGCATAATTTAGGCGAAGGATTAGCCATAGGTTCTGCAATATTGTTAGGAGAAGTTGCTTTAAGCACCTTCTTGATAATAGGTTTTACCATTCATAATACTACTGAAGGTTTAGCAATAGTGGCTCCTTTATCAAAAGGAGGAAAATTAAGAATTAGAAAATTGATGATTTTTGGTTTGATTGCGGGAGGACCTACAATAATTGGTGCATGGATAGGTGGATTCATTTATTCTCCTATAGCTACAGTAATTTTCCTTTCTATAGGTGCTGGAGCTATATTTCAAGTTGCATATAGTATATTTACATGGTTATCAGGTTATTCTGGTAACAAAAACATATTTACAGACAAAAGCATTACACTTGGGTTTATAGTAGGGATGTCTATAATGTATGTAACTGGTTTGTTGTTATGATTTAATTATCCATCTCTTACTAATACAAATAAAAAAAGTGAGTATCAAGAATTTGATAAATAATTATACTGAGAAAAGACTTGATGTCTTTGTTGGAGAAAATCATAGATTAGAGTCTATACGCAATGCTAACATAGGATTGAAAAAAAAGGATGAGAATAATCAAACCTCCAGAATGGAAGATTATCTTGAAGTAATATATGAATTAGTTCAAAGTAAAGGATATGCTACTACAGTCGATATTTCAAAATATCTGAATGTTAGTTCGCCTAGTGTAACTAAAATGACCCAGCGATTGGATGAAATGGGGTTGTTAAACTATGAAAAATACAGGGGAATTAAATTGACCGAAAATGGAAAAAAAATTGCTTTAAGTATCCGAAATAAACATAACTTATTATCTGAACTTTTTAAATTAATAGGAGTTAATGAAGATACTGCTAACAATGATATTGAGAAGCTTGAACATCACTTACATGAACGGAGTATTCAAAAATTAAAAAAGTTAATAAATATTATTAAAGAAAAACCAAATATTCTAGAAGATTAAAATCCAAGTCAGACTACTTTTTCAATAATTCTTATTAAGGTAAAGGTTAAGAGATACCTCTCATTTAAAATGAAATATCATCATCTATAAACATAAATATCAAATTGTTACTTTCACAACAAAACAATTTTTATAAAAACTTTAGAATTGTAAAAATTATTTAAATCAAATGCAAAGAAAACTATTTACCATTAAATGTAGATTTATTTTTTATGATATTTAATCTATTTTAATTTATAGCTTAATACAATTTCTGTTTCATACCTAAATTATCTTTCAAATATCCACAAAATCAGAGGAAATTATCAATATCTATAAAAAACCATCTTAGATAATTATCTACATAGCTAAGACTCCACTTGGGAATTAGTTATAATATATGGTATTTTAAATTGTGAAAATAAATAAATGATATTTTATGCTGATTACTGACCTCTTGAATGACAGAACCATAATTTGATGACTATCTGATGTTTTTATGTATAAAAGAAAAAAAATATAGAAAAATGTGAGACTTCATTCTACTCTAAATTATATATAAATAAAAATTTTTAAAAGTATTAATAAAATTGTTGTCGTATATAAATAATAGAAAATGAATCTTAGCTATAATTTTAAAATGAGTTTATTATTAGGAATTATTATTATTGGAATATTCTTAACATTTCCATTATTGGAAAATATATATACTAAAGCTGACTCGAAAAATATATCATCTTTCTCTAATTCATCTTCGAACGATCAAGATTTAGCTGACAAAAAATCTTCTCAAGACAATAAAATTCCAAATCAATACATAGTATATCTTGAAGGATCTGACCAAGAAGAAACCAATTCATTAGATCCACTAGAATTTTACAATTCTGAAGTAAAAGATACTGGAACTGAACTCCTACAGGTATATAATAATGTGATGAAAGGCTTTGCCATTAAAGTTCCTGATGAAACGATCTTGGAAGAGCTGAAAAACAATCCTTATGTTAAATATATAGGACAAGATCAAAAAATATCAGCTTTTGGAAATATACTTCCGGAAAACGGGACAAACATTACAAATGACAAGTGAAATACTATTTGTCAGGTTATAATTTAGTTAATTTCAAAATTTATTCTATTCACTAATTTTTAATTATCCTTTATTTATCTTAAAATCATATCTATTTTAATATGATTTTAGTTTAGGGAATGGATTCAACTATTTGATTCTTTGTATGTTGATAACAAACACAGATTTTATGCATTTATAATTGACGAAACTCTTCAGATTGGTAGTAACCATTTTCGAGGTAGCTTAGCATTGAAGCCGTTCACAGGTCTTTTTGGAATCTATATCTTCGAAGATAAAAACTTGATTGTTGCTGAAAGATAATTTATTTGATCGCTTGTGCTAAAATTCTAAAAACATACGGTGTATACGATGGAATTCCATTTATTATCAAGCGTGTAATATAATCGGATTAAAACACTATATCCATTCTTTAATAGTGTAAAGTTTGATAGATAGAGTAAATCAGTATTTGAAAGATGCAATACAATGTTTTCTGTCTCCTATCTATTAATTTAAAAAGATGAATGTATTTCATTCAATATAGATAACTGGATACAATTCTTTGTTAATTCGTATAATTATACGATATTAGTAAATCATAATGATTTTAAGTTATATAAATAGATGAATATTATCTTAAATTAAAAGAGCCATCATTACCGTTTTAAAACTATTTCTAAGATATTATTTAGAAGTCTGGTAGAAACTAATTTCATATTGATAGCCGCTAAAGGCAAAGAAACTGAATTAGCAATATATCCTATAGAATGTTTAATCTGAATTAGTACTTCATCATTTATTTTTGTAGTTTGTATATCTGCATCTTTAACGAATGGAATTTTGAATTTGATAGATATAGAATTATTATTTTCCTCTATGGAATAAATATTTTCTTTAAAGAAGATAGTTGAAGGATCTTGAATTGAAAAAATTTCTTCCCCATGCTTTTTCAACATATCAATACCTCTAACTTCTCTAGAATTTAACTTCGCTCTCTTACAAGGCAATGGAAAGAAGTTTGTCTCGATACGTTCAACATCTTTTTTGGCCTCATGATTATTTATATTTATTTTATTGATAATAACTAGATCAACATTTATTCCAAAAAGATTCGCTGACATTAATGCACGTTTAGCATTTTTCACACTAAAAGTATCTACATTAGTTACCAAACGTAAACTGGTAATTGACTGGTCGGTTATTATGTTAAATAAATTCTCTAGACGTCTCAGTATATCTCCATGAGAGATGAAAGAATCCAGAGATTTATAATAACCAGCAAACGGTTGGAATACCTTTGCAATACCGCCAAAAAAGTTACTCAAGTTCAAATAATTTTTTCCTAATGAACCAACTATTTTAGGAAAATAAAGAAACTTCAGTGCTTCTCCTGAAGGTGGCATGTCCAAGATAATTGCGTCAAAATCTTTTTTTCTAACCTCCTCATCAATCTTTAGAAGAGAAAAAAGTTGAGTCATGCCTGGCATCATGGCTATTTCATATGCGATATGTGAATCAATCCCCTTACCAAATAGATAATTAGTAGTGTAGGACAAGAGATCAATATATTTAGTTGTTAATTCAAATATCGGATCAATTTCTATTGCCTTTAGATTATGCATAATATCTCTAGTTTCATAACCTATTTCGTAAGTAAGAGCATCACTTAAAGTATGGGCCGGATCGGATGAAATCAATAAGGTTTTATGGTTACTTTCTGCTAATTTGATCGCGGTAGCACATGCTGTTACAGTTTTTCCTGTCCCGCCTTTTCCAGTGTATATAATTAATCTCAAAATAATTTATTCAGATATCCTGTTATTTGTCAAATTTTAAAAGATATTTAAATTAAGATCATTATCGAAAGAATAACAAGGTTGTATATTATTAAATTAAGCATAAAATGGATTTGAGAAACCACTCTCGTAGAATACTCTAAAGTTTAGTATATTGAGCATAACCCAAACTTTGGTCTTAAATCAAGAACTATATTAGTAGATATCTCTTAATAAAAAAATGGAATCTTCAGCAAAAATTGATAATATTGAAAATTCTGAATTGGTTTCGGATAAATCTATCACTTCTGATTTGGCTGTAATCTTATGCACAAAAAACTCAAGCAGTACAATTGAGAATATGTTGATAAACATAAAAAAAAGTAAATTTACTCCAGATATTTTGATTGTTGATGGTTTTTCTACAGATGATACAGTAAAAATTGCTAGCAATATAGGTGGAATAAAAATCATAAACCAAAATTTGCAAAAATTTCCAGGTAAAGGAATAGCAATGAAGACAGGCTTACTTGAAATTCTAACAAAGTCTACTAATAGTAGTAACAACCAAACTAACTATAAGGCAATACTTTTTTTGGATTCTGAAATAAAAAATATTACCCCTGCATGGATAGATGATTTGGCAAAACCCGTATTAGAAGGGGGGTTTGATATGACAAGAGGATTTTACCAAAGACATCCACGGGACGCAGCTGTTACAAAACTCATTGCGAAGCCAATGCTAAGAATTTTTTTCCCAGAAATGGCTCACTTTGAGCAACCTTTAAGCGGCGAAGTATGTGCTAATGTCCAGGTATGGAAAAAAATGCTAGACTGCAACCCTCCTGATGGTTGGGGAATAGACGTTTGGTTTTTAATAGAAGCTGCAATTTCCGGTTACAATATTAAAGAAGTCTATCTTGGGCATAAAGATCATTCTTCTTTTGATGAATACAAGGACGATGTTGGCATGCTTAGCAAAATGTCTGAACAGGTTTCTTTTACAGTTATAAAAGAAGCAATAAAATACGAGAGATTTGAGATTTATAAGGATATAGAGACTTAATTTGCAAATAAATCGCAATTCTTTTAAACAATACATTTTTCTTTTTTAATCCCAGTTTGAAAGTTCTAAAACTTACTATGATTTTGTTTTCATAGTGCATTGGTTTGCTGTTTTAATTTTAGCGTAAAATAAAGCATATTAAAGAAATGGTCTAGTTGGAAAATTATTTTTATGAAATTAGATAAAATCCAGAAAAATATAAACTAAAAGCTCATGATTAATTTTGCAGAATTATTAAATTTGAATCGATAATAAATCCTTATCTAGTGAATCAATTTTATTTGAAGCTTGAATCATTTCTTTACCAATCCTTAGTTGTATTTAAAACATTTTGTTTCAATTTGAGTAAAGATTAATAAATTATCAAAACCATTTGAGAATATGGCAAATTATCAAGCATTAAAAAACAGCTTAGAAAAGAATGGAGAAGTCATGATAAAATTAGATACTGGTGATAAGATCGAACTTCATATACATAACGTAAAGTTTGAAGATAGTACAGAAGAGATAGTAATTGATGCTGGTGACGAGACTTATTGGATTGGAGCTGATAGGGTATCATACTATTGGATACACAGAGAGGGATTTGAAAAAGAATAATCTTTATTTTTATTTTAAATTTTCTCTTTATTCTTATTTTTAAGAAGATTCTTTTATGTGAGGGTTAAAAAATTATTCGGAAATTTCTATTGATATTCAAAATCATATTTAAGAGATTGACGAAAAATTGCAAATTTACTTCTTTTGTTAGCCGTTTTCGGTGCAATCAATAAAAATTTTACAATAATAGGTATAATATTTATATATTTGTTTGTGTATATTTATAATAACTATAAAATAAAAATATGCAAAAAACAATTCAATGTCAAAAATGTGATCCTACCGAAACTACGATGATCACTGATAATGAAGCAGGTGAGATTATCTGTGCAAAGTGCGGTATAGTTGCATCACAATACATAGAAACACAAAAGAATTTGCTCGTCAGAAACGATGAACATGTAAATACATATCAAGGAACGCCATCGTCTTTAGCCATTCATGACAAGGGTCTATCAACTACTATAGGAATCTCCAAACTAGATTCACATGGAAATATACTTGATTACAAAATACAGGCAAAATTTAATAGACTTAGAAAGTGGGACAAAAGACTACAGATACAAAAATCGTCCAGAAACCTGACTAATGCATTTAGACAGTTGGATGCTTTAAAAGATAAACTAAGTCTTTCAGATGTAGTTGCAGAAAAAACTGCATATATTTATAGACGAGTTCAACAAGATGGCTTAGTTAGGGGAAGGAAAATAAATGCAGTGTTGGGGGCTTCTTTGTATTTGACATGTAGAGAATTCGGTATTCCTAGAAGTATACGTGAGATAATCAAGGCAAATAACGGGAAATACAGTGAAACTGCAAGAGCATACAGACAGATTATATTACATCTAGATATAAAAATCCCACAACTAAATATCTATAAAATTATAGAAAAAGTAGGACGTAATGCGAATATTGAAGAAAAGAACATTAGGATTGCTCTTAAACTAATGAAAAAACTTGAGGCTACAGGTTTCAGCGCAGGTAGAGATCCAATGGGATTGGCAGGAGCCATTCTATATGTGGCTCTAACTTTTTGTACCAATCCAAAGACGAAAAAGGTCACTCAATCACAGATATCTCAAGCAGCAGGAGTGTCTGAAGTAACAATTCGCGCAACTACCAGACAAATATATAAAAGATTTCGGTTAGGATAAAAAAAACCCCATTTTATTTTAGAAACTGTTATTTGTTTTTAAATAAATATAAAAGTTAACATTTTGTAATTTACTAAATTTAGAAATTTTATTTAAAGAATTTTTTTTATTTATAATTTTCAAGTTAAAGGAAATGATCTTGGAAAAAAATAGATGAACAATTGTACTCCATATATTCTAAATCAAAGTTAAATAACATCTTCATTTGGTAAACACATAAAGATATCTCTCATCCTATTAGAAATTGGCTAAAAAAATATAATATTTTTTTGAAATTATTAGTTAAAAGCACCAGAAAGAGTGAACTACCAAAATCTAACCAATATGTTTAATTTTCTGAAGGACTATTTTATTTTGTTACTATCTTGAATAAAAAATAGAAAATTATTTTTAGTTATTTCGAAGAATCTTCCAATGATTCTTTTGCTTTGTCTATATGAGTTTTGGCGCCTTCTGTATCGCCAGCATCAAGGGATTTCTTGGCTTTGTCCAGGTGTTGTTTTGCTTGATCTACATACATATAACATATGGTCGAATCTATTTGCTTTTCTGAAGCCAATGACACGAGCCTAAGTTATGATGCTATCACTACTGATAAAATAGGCAAGGATAGATTCTTAATTACTTTTTTGTTAGTGTGTAGCTTAATTCCACAATATGTTAGTTTTTTTACAAATTATTACGACTAAAGTGAGATGTATCTGTTATACAACATTATTTTTAGGGTAGTCTCTACTTTTTGCATAGTAAATTTCCTTGAAAGTAAATGTTCTCTCAATACACGTTTTAATGATGAAAAAACTACTTTAGCAATCCATCGTTGTCCTGTGTTTTTTAATTGTTTGTACTTTTCATAACCAATATTTTGAATCAGATGTACCAATTCATTTCTAGATTTGCATTTTCTAGTTCTACCACTCGCATTATTTCTAATAGATATAACAGGTTCAATATGCATTTTGTCTAGCAGATTAAAATTAGTTTTACTGTCATATGCTTTATCTGCATATACTTTGGTAATGTTATTGTTTTTAGATATCTCTTTTATCATTGGTACAAATTTCTTGCTGTCATGAATAGTACCTTTAGTTACTCTGAATAAGATTATCTGTTTTGATTTTACATCAACTGCAATATGTAATTTCAGATACTCTCTCCGTTCTTTCTTCCACTTGTCTTCAATGTAGTGACCTTTGTTAGATGTGGTAAGACCAGAAGCATCAACTACCAGGGTTATTGATTTACCTATGCTGTTGTTGTAAATATCTCTAACATTAGTACACATTTTCTTGATCCGTCTTCTTAATTGAGTAAAATGTATTTCATCCATTCTGATATATTCTGCTAATCCCCGTACAATTCCCTGTACTGTTCTGTATGAAATAGAAAATGCAATTTTGATAAATGCTAGAAATTCTACATAACTATCAGGATATAGAAATGGTCTGCCAACTTTCTTTTTGTTCATATTGGTTAGTTCTCTTCTTTGTGATTTAATAAACCCAATATCCATCAAGATATGACCACGTTCTATGAGAGATTCATTATATGCAGACCAGTTTCTCTTGCACATTAGAAGAATAATGAGACTGTAGGATAATAATGCTACAAACTACTTTTTTGTTATTTATCAATTTTGAAAATATATTACTTTTATTTATTTCTGTTCAAAATAAAAACAATAAGGTTATCTAATAAAAATTACAACCCAAAGTATTTTTTGAAATAATCTTTCTGCTTGTTGATTCATTTGTGTATTTGTTAAACGTATTCTAGTTACAGCGTTTCTCATTACAATTCACTCAAAAAGTACTTTTAATGATCATTCAGATCAGTTTTTATGAAGATAAATGAAAGTAAATGAAATGGAAATATTATTTCTACAGTAAATAATGAAATTACTTGAATTCGCAGATTAGATAATCCTACTCTTCTCACAATAATAATATTAGAATTCCTAGGATAATTAAAGTTGTTTTATTGATACTAATACTACTGTACTCAATATAAATTTGATTTTATAAACTATTAATATTAATCACAATGATTAAATGTACACCTATCTGTCTATACAAATTGATAATTTTATCATTTTGAACTACTTCCAGAGGAAAAGTACCCTTAGCTTGTAGCAACAAATAATATCAACTGTTAATACTTTTTTCTACTTTAATATGATATTTGATCTCTTATTTAAAAATAGAATTACAAAAAATATTGATTTTAATAGGAATTTATAAAAATATGAGTAAAATTTCTATTACATGATGAATAAATATAAAAATATTTATATAAAATTTCTCATTATATAATGTTAAATGAAGTCAAAAAACTTCCAAATCTTGAAGTCAGTTAGTTTGGCTAGTGTTGCTGTTATGATGTTGGTATCGTTCTATGCACTCTCAAATATTGTTGAAAATAACGAGATTGATAGTCTCTTTGGAGTTAACAACTCATGGGCAGAAATACCCATTAATGAAAACATAATGGTATTCTCAGAAAATGAAGATTTTAAGATAAAAACACTAGGATCAAATGCATTCGATGAATGTCTTTTATCCTGCTAATATTTTTCAATGTTTATTTCTCCCACTATTTTGAATTTAAATATTATTCATATTTTAACAAAATATTTTTAATATTTATTCGCAATAGGAATAGTTGTGATATTCCTATTTTTATCTGCCATATTTTTTATCCTGTGTTTTGTGTTAGTTTTCGTTCCATTCTTTTTTCAATTTGAATTACTTTATGAGAAAAGCAGCGACTTGTGGACTTTCATTACAAGATCCCATATCCAAGAGGTCTATGCTACTGATGGCAACAGTTCTGAAAAAAAAGGATTGGTACCGACAGAAGCAGGGATACATGTAAATAGTTATCCAATTGGAATAGCTATAAATCCTTTATTAAAGCATATTTATGTAACTAACCAATTTTCAAATACTTTATCGATTATAAATTCAGATAACGGAAGACTACTTAGGACAGTACAGCTTGATAGTTCTCCTTATGGGATCGATAATGATATTATAACAAATAGAATCTATACAGCCATACTTGGAGATGATTCCTTAGCAATTATAGATGGAACTACTGGTAAATTAATCCATAAAATTCAAAGGAACGTTAAAACCCCTGTGGATGTAAAAGTAATACCTAATCAAGATCTTTTATATGTTACTAATATAGATAATAATACTGTTTCTAAATTTTCAACCATAAGTAATAATATCAAACAAATTATTCCTGTGGGACAAAGTCCTTATTCTTTAGGTTCCTACCAAAGTTCTGATAATAATAACTACATTTTTGTTACTAATTTAAGGGATGGTTTGATCAATGTTATACTTATGAACAATACTAAACAAAAAGATAGTTCGTTTACTTCGGATAAAATAATTGCTAATATTTCAATAGGTGGGATACCTGTTGGGATTGGAGTAAATGATGTAACTAATAAGATATATGTAACAAATATTCAAAATAACACTGTAAGTATAATAAATATTACAAAAGATGACAGATATAAAGTAATTAAAACAATTTGTTCGGGATATTTTGATGACGAATATTTAACTCAAGTCAATTATCAATCAACAGAAAATATAGATAAATGCGATCCGGTTAATCCTACAGGTATATACATAGATAAAGAAAAAAATATAATATATGTATCCAATGTGAAATCAAGTAAGATCTCTGTCATAAATGGCACAACAGATATCATAGAAAAAGAAATTTTAATTAATCTCCAAACAAACGAGTATCTAGACAGATTTATCAAGGAGAGTGGACAATCAAAGTCAAATCAATTTCCCAATATAGCTAGTTTTATGGATTTTGATGTACTAACAAAAACTCTATATGTTACTAATACTGCATCAAATTCAATATCTGTTGTTAATTCCACTTCAAAAAAGTTGGATGTAGGATTGCAAACCAACATTCATCCTCCAAACTCAGGCAGAATAGTATGTTCCTCTGATACCTCTAATGACACTATTTCCATAGACCATTCTTCTTTTATTCGATTTCCTTTCGGATCTCAATTGAACTGTGTAGCATATCCGGGAGTAAGTTATGACTTTTCTTATTGGTCTGGAAATATTTCAAATAATTCAATTGAAAAGGATCAAGCACAGGTAGTGGAGTTTTTAAATTCATTTATATTTTGGTTTCGTGATTTGTTTGTTGACGAAGAGAGTCCTAAACTAAATTTTACTATGACAAAATATGGGACAGCTCTTACGGCCAACTTTAAAGAAGGAAGTACGATTTCAGAATATTTGAATGTCTTACTTATTCCAATAATATTTCTAGCAGCTATACCAGGATTAAAATGGGTATTAAAGAAATATAGACAGAGAAAGAAGACTTATCTAACCAAAAGGAAAATGGTCATAGATGATGCATATAAAGAATCACAGAATAATCCAGAAGAATCTCTGTACCGTTTGAGACAGATTAGAAATGAAATCATTAAAGACTTTTTTAACGGTCATATAACGGAAAAAGACTATAAAGAATGGATGAATCAAATTTCCAAGTACATAATAGCAATAAATGGAGAAGAACTTTAGAATGGAATACTATTACTTAGTTGATGTACTTACACACATAGGTTACAATTTCATTTACTGACATGGGTAACACTCTCTAGCTCTGCTAGGAAGTTTATAGGAAATAGATTTACAAACAAAATATAATTTACTTCATGAAAAAGAATGGCCTGGAGATACTGTAATTGATATCTGTATTAGATATCAGATATCTAGAAAGATATACTACAAGTGGAAAAACAGGTACCTAAAGTATGGAATAGAAGGTTTACATGATAAAAGTACAAAACCTCATAATATCCAACCTGGAAAAGTAACAAAAGAGATAGAACAGGAAATACTAAATTTACGTACAACAAAAAGATTTGGATGCAATCGTATAAAATTCAGATTAAAAAGACTAAAGGAGGTATCACTAAGTACCAGAACCATATACAATATACTGAAAAGACATGGTTTGAATATCTTTTCATGTAAAATCAGACACAGAAAATACAAAAGATTTGCAATGAAAAAACCTAATCAAATGGTACAGATGGACATTTTAGGACCATTTTACATAGAGAATTGTGCTCAAAAGAACTATGTTATCAGTTGTGAAGATGATTGTTCAAGAAAGATAGCAAGTGAATGGACTGAGAGAAAAAGGAGTGTAGATGTAATAGATGTACTGGAAGACTACATAGTAGATAATGGTAAACCAGAAAAGGTAATGCATGATAATGGTAAACAGTTTACATCCAAGATATTCAGACGTTTTCTACGACGTAACAATATAAAAGATAAATCCATACCTGCTAGATATCCACAATTACAGGGAAAAATTGAAGCATATAACAAGATTGTAAAGAATGAGTTTCTAGCAGTAGAAAATATTCCTAATGTAGAAGATGGAAAAATAATGTATTCCATGTTTGTCAAAGCATACAATGAAGAAAGAGAACATGGTGGTATAGGTGGTCATACACCATCTGAAATGTTTCTTATAAAAGGAAGATTAAATAGTTATAATGGTAACAAGAAAATCAAGCAGATAAAAAGTGTTACCCATGTTGGTAAGTGAATCTGTTACCTATGTATGCAAGTACAACATTTAGTTATTTAGAAGCTTGGTAATTGTGATATCCCTTTAAAGTAAAAAAGGTTATATCATACCTTAAATACTTTTTCTATAAATGAAAAATCAGATCGATATAAGTAATCTGATCTTTGTTTCTTTAGTATCTCTGGCATCTTTCATAATGTTGTTCACATACTTGACAGATGGCGGAGTACTTGGTCTAGCTAGCGCGCAAATTTCAGAAGAAAGTAATCAAATCACCACTCAAGAACAAGGAACAGATACTAAAAAAATTGTACAACAGGGTGTAGTCACATCATCTCCTGACCCACTTCCTGGTCATGAAGCGCACCAAAGTATAACTATATTACGTCTAAAAGGAGACAATACCATTTACGAAGGAACACTATCTTTTATTGCGTCTAAACCAGTTGAAGTACAAATACTGTATAGAAATATGACCTCAGGTGAGACTTCAACAACAATTCCTAAAATATCTCCTCAATTTGGAACAATGAGTATTATTCCATTACCTGGTAACCAAGGTTCAGTTATATCATCACTTATACAACCTCAATATCCAGAAGAAGGAAACTCATTTTCAGCATCTATCCCCTTTGCCGGTAATGGATTGGCTTTGCATAATTTGGATGGGGATGAATTTGTAGCAGCTTATACCGTTGTTGCTGACCAGCTTGGTCAAGCTGAAAGGGCAGATGATATCGTTAATCCTTCTCAATCTGCTGATATCGAAAAAGATGACAATGACAACAAGGATGACAACAAGGATAACAACAAGGATGACAACAAGGATGACAAGGATAACAACAAGGATGACAACAAGGATGACAAGGATAACAACAAGGATAACAACAAGGATAACAACAAGGATAACAACAAGGATAACAACAAGGATGACAACAAGGATGACGATGATAATTGATATAATTAGTACAATAACATAGGAATTATTGTGAATAACGTACAAAAATAAGAAAAGACTTCATTTTTATTTTTTATTTTTTTATATTAAATTTGTTTTTATTTTTATTTTATTATGTTTTAAGAAAATTTACTATACCTACTCCATCATAAAATAAAATAAAAAAAATAGAATAATATTATTACATGAAAAGAAAATAATGATTTTACAACCTGATGGATTATAATTATGTCAATAAAAGGATTTTTCGAAACTTGTAAATAGGAATTCCATTCTTCATTTAATAATCTTCTATTGTCTTTCAAAAGTTGACCTATTTTAATTTACAAAATAAAAATTTCTAGTTAATTACGGGAATAGAAATTAAAAAATTAAATATTTCTATCTATATTCTTTAAAAAGTAAAGTTTTTCAATAAAATCTTAAACATAATGAATAAAAATAACTAGGAGATATTATTCAATGTAATAATGAACAAAAATACTGTTAGTAATCTATTTTCAATAGCTGGTATTGGTTTGATACTGGTTATCCCATTATCAGTGTTTGAAAATAATTTCGTGCAAACACCAAAATCTGAATTATCTTGGGCTAATTTCTATTTTAATGAAGCTTTAGCAGCCAAAGAAAAAAAAGAAGATAAAAAAGAGTCAATAGAAATAGAGATTTGTAATAAACTTTTTGATTCAGAAACATGTGAAAAAATGAAAATAAAGGAAGAAGAAAGCAAACCAGTAGAAAAAAAACCACTAACTGAAGAAGAACGTAAAAATGAGGCAATATTAAACAAGTATTTGGAATTAGTTGAGCCTAAACAATTGGCAAGTTCTAGTCCGAACAACAAAACGGGAATAGAGAGCATTCCAAACGGTACCCAAAATAATACTAGTCCAACTTTACGACCATCTTCAAGTAATGATAATATTTCAGATAATATTAAAAATTTGGAAAATTTGAATCAATTTCAACTTGTAGACATTATATCCACTTCGATTTCCAATGCAAACAATATAGATAAAAGTAAAGTTACTCAAGCACTAAATGATTTTATAGAACCGACCAAGGCCAGTGGCGCGAGTATTCTGGAACCATTAAAAAATATCGCAGAGGTAATTTTAGAAGATCCAACTGGAAATACTGCTGAAAAAATCATTAATGTCGCAAAAACTAAATAAAATCGAATTTCCATCTAAATCTCAGGTACTATGATTAATTGGATCAGACTAAATAGCAAAAATGATTTATAATTTCTCTATAGGTCACATTACAAATTCTGTTGGATTATCTTTAATATCCTTAAAAAAGTAATTTTGAAAGAAAATATATTACAATTTATGCATTTATGTTATTTAGAGAAAAATTTGCTATCGATTATATTTCGTTTTTGTTTTCTATGGTCTTGTTTACTTATATTTTCTTCTCTATGAGATATTAAATCTTTTTATTGTTTTTATTTAGAGTTTAGAGACAATATGGTATCTGTTTTTAAAGATGTTTGTGTTTTATTAAAAATTATAATCAAAATTTATTCCTACATACAAACGACTTTTGTTAGATACCTATGATGATGCTCATTAGGATTGAAATTCTTAGGTTTATACTCTAAACTTTCTTCACCTTTAGGTGAAACACATGATTAAAAGCATATATTGATGCCTAAAAAGAATATAAAAAAGGATGTAACGAATTATCTGTGGCAGTTCTTTCTTATTTTCATACTTTAATTATATTCGATTATCCTACATTGTTGATATGTAAAAAATTGATAATCTGTTATAGTTCAAGTTAATGTATATAACATAGATTTACCAAATTATAAGGGTATTATATCATGGGATCATTTGAAGAAGAGAACAATACAAAAGTTGAGGATATAATGTCTCCTAATGTTGTTTCTTTAGATATATCAAAAACAGCATCCCAAGCAGCAACCTTGATGACAGAGAAAAGGGTTGGTAGTATTATTATCACTAAAAATAACAAACCGTATGGGATAGTCACTGAACGAGATCTTGTCAGAAGATATGATCCTGATACTCCAGTGGAGTCTTTGGCTTCTCATCCACTTATTCAAGCGTATCAAACTACCACGATTGAAAATGTAGTTAAAATTATGTTAAAAAATGGAGTCAGAAAGATTGCAATTGTAGACCAAAATGATGATATATTAGGTATTATCACAACAACAAACTTGGTCATGTATTTATTACCTAAAATCAAATCTAGTTCTATTTTTTCGATATTGAAAACAGTTACAAGAGGAAAAGGTCCTTCATGTGATTCATGTGGTGGTTCGGATGAAATACAATGGTGCGATGATTGTGACCGATTTATGTGTTTAAATTGCGAAGATGCGATCCATACTGTAGATTTACCTTGATACAAATACAATTAGGTACATATATTCATTGTTTATTATTTTAAAATATAATTGTTTTATGAAGATTTATACTCTTTATCATGATTTACTTGAAAAGTTTAAAATTAGATTCCTATTTTTAAGAAATAAATTTATAAATAAAGTTTAATAATATAATGAATTTAATGAGTAAAGAAAATACCGATAGAGCAGAAAAATCAATAGAACAAATAAATGTAGTGGGAGTAAAAGTTCTGGAGCAGAATGGGATCAATGTTGAAGAACTAGTTAAAGCGTTAGTATATAACGCATCGGTCGAATTTGCTGCGTATTATTATTTTACTAATCTTCGTATGCATTGTACAGGAACGGAAGGTGAATCAATTAAAGGAATAATTGAAGACGCACGATTGGAAGATCTAAGTCATTTTGAATCTTGTCTATCAAGAATATATGAATTGGGTGGACGTTTACCTAATGACGCTGAAGAATTTATCCGTATTTCTGGTACAGAATTTTTACAACTTCCATCACCAGATCCAACAAATCTTAAAGAAATTTTAGAAAAATGTCTAAAAGCAGAACAAGGAGCTATAGTTAATTGGAATAAAGTTTGCAATATGACAATCGGAAAAGATCCAGCAACATACGATGTTGCAAAAGATATTCTTAGAGAAGAAATTGAACACGAAGCCTGGTTTTTAGAGATGTTATATAAGAGACCTTCTGCGCATATTAGACGAAAATATCCTGGTGAACGTCCACATACACATAAACATTCTCGTTCATTAGATATTTAGTACTTTAATAATAGTAATAACCTATATCAAGACTAATCTCATAAGTTATTATCCATTTATTTTTTAATTAGTAACCAATTAGAAGATTTTTTATGAATACCATAAAATTTATGTATATCCAATAGTAAATTATAAAGATAGATATAATTAAATAATCAAGAATTGTTTAATGAAATGATTTCATTAATACTTGAATCAAAGTAATTTTAATATTTACAAATACTTAATTGTAATGTATCATCATATTTCTTGACTCTTAAAGATCTTGTCTACCAGAAATTTAAAACATTATGTGTTATTTCAAAATAAAAAAAATATGTAGATTTACAAAAGTTGATTCAACTAACGTTCTCATTCATTCAATATTTACCAAAGATAAAGAGTATTACCATTCATAATAGTTGAAACTATACTCAAAATTAGCAGTCATTACATTTTGCTGTGGATCTAAATTGGTCCAAATTATCCATCTACCTTTGGAATCTAACCTCAAAGAAGAGAAAACTTAATATTGATAGCTATTCTTGTATGGCTCTATTAACTTAAGCAGAAACAGCTATAGCTAAGAAGTATTCTATTTATAATATGAATCAAATCAAATTTGAAAGAAATAGAACATATAACTATATTGTAATGTATTCTCTTTATCTGTACTTGGTTTAAGTTTACGTAGTACATCTAAAGCATTAGTAATATTTAGAGATGAAAAGAGAAGTCATGTTTCTGTTTGGAATCAAATACAAAGATTTGGATCTTGTCAGATCTACAAAAGAAAAAGAATAACTGCTTTTATTATAGATGAAACAATTATTCAGATTGGTAACCAACATTATTGGTTATGGGTTTGTATTGAACCTGTTGACAGTTATGTGCTTGGAATCTATCTCTCAAGAGAGAAACATGCTGGTAGCTGAAAAATTCATCAGATCTCTTGTATCCAGATACGGTAAACATACCGTCTATACAGATGTAGGTACCTGGTATGATGAAGCATGTAACATAATTGGATTAAAACACTATCTGCATTCTTCAATAGAAAAAAGTTTGATGGAAAGAGTAAACCAGTTTTTGAAAGACAGGATAGAAAGTTTTGATGATTATTATCCTTGTATCAAAGAAGAATGTAATCTATTTCATGTGTATAACTGGATACAATTCTTTGTTTCTATGTATAATGATACTATAGTGAATAATAGTCATGATTTTTTATTAAAGGAGATGGATATTATCCTAAATTAACACAGCCTCTTGTATGATAAATATAACATATTTAATTAGAGCTAGGACTTTTAAACATACGACACATTTATCTATCAACCCAAACTCAAGATTAAATTTTCAGAGATAATATATTTCAAAAATAAGGAAATATTGTATGGATAGGAAGCATGTCTTGATTATTAATATCTATTTTGTTCAAACAAATATGCATCGTAATATATAAAAGGCATTCAAAATGGATACGTAATTGTTTTATCTACACATACAACAATTCGTAAAAAATCTCGATTAAAACCTGTGTAAAAATACCAAATTTAACAGTACTGTGCAACCACTACTCATCGATCTGAATATAGAATTTTTAGTCGATTACAAATAAAATTGTTTTCCTAAAACTTAAGACGAATATAGTTGAAACTATTACAGTCAATCACTGTTCTCTAAATTTTTCAGTTTATTCTTGTTTAATCTATTTTGTGGATATTATTAGATGGTAATATTAAAGTCTAATACCTGCGGCATACCAATTGCCGTGTGGAGCTTCTTGAAAAACAATCACTACTTCTTCTCTTTCTACTTGGAATATTTTAACTATGTTATCAGTTATTGACTCTGCAAGTCTATCTTTTTCTTTCTGATTCCTACCACTATACATTGATATAGTTACTATTGGCATAAGTTTATAATTGGCATAATTAGTAATTAAAAATTTTGTTTTTTCGTCCTATATAAATTAAAAAAATAAAAATGATGCAATGAACTACTAGCTGGAAATTTGATTTAGTATTCATCAAACAAATAACCAGTTAATGAATATGAATATATCCTAAAAGGGATATGTTAAGATAAGAAATAAAATAGAAACATTCTATAATCCTCTATGATTTTCTGTATAATTTTTCATGATTTATTTAACCTAATATTTTAAAAATATATCACAAAAACATTTTTAGAGATTAATTAATCTCTGAGAATTGAGTTTTTTATAAAAGTTTTTGAAAAAATCACCCACATTAAAAGGTTGATGTGAAAAAGGGAAATCTTATCATCTATGGAATTTTTTACAAGATTTCTCCTCTAAAACAAGAAAAAAATTATCAATTTCTTATAAAGTTACCTTCAAGTTTAACTGTAATCGGTCTTAATATTGAAAATTTTTTCGCTCTGATGCCTTGAGGATATCACTTGAACCAGATTCTAGACATGTATGAGGGAATAGAGAAGATATCTGGACAATGCTAAAACATTATTAATTGGCAGCTTTAATGATAGATTAATCAATAATTTACAATCTTGAATTTCTATCAAAGGTTATGGTTGCTTTAGACAATCATTCGTTTATAACCTTATATGGGGAAAAATCCATCCACAAGATAGGTACAATTATCTGTAATCTGAAGGGGTTAAAGCCACGGGTTGAAAAGGTGACAGAATAAGAAGATAGAATAACCAACATTAACACTCAGGTTCGTTTTAATAATGATTATGCGGGTAAAATCATTTATCCACTCTTTAGAATCTAAAGGAAGGATAGAATGAAATCTTGAAAAAAATGCTAGTTAATCAAGATATATTATTCATCAACTACATTGAAGAATAGTCTGATTAAAAACCTTCCAAATTCAAACAAATTTTTGATCTCCAATTGAGTTTCAAAAATTCACCGAAATCTTAATTTTTACAAATCAAATCTTACAAAATAGGTTACATATTATCACTCTAAAATCTTACATCGTAGGTTTATTAAATAATTTCAACTTCAATAAATACATTAATGAACTAAAAATAAGTAGAATGATCTAGTAGTTTAAAGATATTAAAAAATAAAATAGTTATTTATTACTAGAGGTCCTCTCTAATTCTTTCATATAGCTGAAATAATTTTGATAATTGAAATAATTTTTAGCCGTATCATTGTAGTATCGATTAGCAGATTCCATATTTTTGCTGAATCTTTGTATATCTCCAAATATCGTTTCATTTATGATATTTGTTTTATTAACCAGGTTATCGAAAATGTTTTTGCTGATTGTATTATATGTTTCAATAAATCTTTCTTGAATCCTTGAATTATTCCAATATATCTTAGGTATACTTTCTAGAAATTGACCATATAGTGATTGATAGGAATAAAGTATGTTTTTTTGAATTCCACTATTTATCTCAAATGATTTTCTAGCTTCATCTTGAAAAGCATCTACTGCTACTGTGATTTCATTTCTCTCTGTAGTCATATACAGTTTAGAGCATGTGAAGAATATTAGTATTTATAGCAACATCTATGTAATTTTTCTTTCATTATATAAAATAAAGTCTTAATTTTCTAGATGAAAGTTCAGAACAAAATATACTTTAATTTAGATCTGGTAGATTTTTACTCCATTAAAATGAACAAAGAGATCCATCAACTATTTAGTAAGGTATTTGTTTATTGATAAAAATTATGAACTCATTCTGGTTTATCTTGTATTGTAATTATATAGACTCAATAAGTTTTAATAAAAAGCTAGAAAAAATATACATCTATCAAATTGATACTACCCAACGCTAATAAATTTAAATATTTTTTAATTTCGTTTAATATTATTATAATAAAATATGACTCACATAACTCAACATCGTACAACTTTTTTGGTATTTTATAAATTCCGAGCACTTACACATGATGAGAAGGAAAAATCAAGGAAGGAATGGAACGAATTAAAGAATACATTGCCTCAGGGTATTGAGCTCATAGGAGAATATAGTCATGCATGGGGAACAGAATACAATGGATTTTTATTATTTCAAGCAGAAACCAGTGATTCCTTTTTTGATTGGTGGTCAGAGTACAAAGATTCCATAAGATGGTATGTTGATAAAACGCATACTATAGTAGCGAGAAGGAAATAGAATTTTTCTTTTTTTTATTGTATTTAACTAAAGTAGTGGAATTTATATTGCTGTAAAGTTTAAGTTAATTTGACTAATATCATTGAAACTTTATTAGAAAAAATATATTCGTAACCAAACTAGGATTAATAAATCTCTACGATATCATGTTAAAATACATAAAAAAGCCAACAATAAAAATAATAAGAATATTTTAATTATATTTATTTTATTATTAATAGTAACAAAGAAGTAATCTTACAATGCCAATGTTATATTTCAGAAACTAATGAATATCTTCAGCATACATGAAAGATATATAGGCTATATTGACTTTTTTATCGTATAGATTTTCTTGTCTATAGATTAATTGATTGTGAACTATCTGATACAGGGAAAATCAGCCTCTTTTTTTCTTATTTTGAAATGAGAAAAATGTTTAAAGGATAGATGTAGATTGCAAGATTATCAGAAAGAATCCTTATCAGAATTTAACATCTTAAAATTATAAGGGATTTACTAAATATTTTCATGATAATAGTAAAATTTTTAATTTTTCTTATAATACAACCAAAGGAGATTTGTTTTATTTAATGAAATACCCCATCTTTTGGAACAGAAATTAGATAGTTATTGATATAACATCATGCTTGATTCATGCGTGAGATAAGTAATGTTAAACTCATTGGAAGTGTGACAAAAAGTAGGGGTTATTTTTGTCATGCAAGATGGAAGGGAAGAAGAAGATGTATAAAATGTAACTATAGGATGCTGTATTATTTTGAAAAGGATAAACGTTATGGATGTAAAAGATGTAGATATAAATTTAATGATTTTACTGGTACGTATATTGGAGAATTCAATTATCCACCAGATATAGTATCTCACCTTGTTTATCTCTTTACATTAGGTGTACCAGAATACAGAATCAGATTTTATGTACCTATAGGTCTTAAGACAATAGAAAGAACATTTAAAATATTTAGACAGGCGATTTATGATTCTTTATTAGATGAGATAAGGAAATTACAATTATCTGGTACATAGAAATTGATGAAGCATTATTTGGTGATCGCAGAAGAGGAGGAAAGTGTGGATGGGGTTCAATTGAGCACAAAAATCTGGTTTTTGGTATCTACAAGAGGAATGGAATTGTTATTACATTTCCGGTATCAGATAGAAAGCATGAAACATTCATTCCTTTAATAAAACAATATACTAAGAAAGGTAGTTTGTATTATTCAGATGATCATACTGCATAGGCAATGTTAAATATGATTGGAAAACACAAAGGTGTTGCACATGGAAGAGAAGAATACGTAAGAGAGGATAGTCATATTAACGGAATTGAAGGATTCTGGAGTTATGCTAATACTTGGTTATATCATTCTAGAGGAGTACCAAAACAATATTGTCATCTGTATCTAAAAGAAATAGAATTTAGATTCAACAATAGAAATAGAAATATCTTTAATATGTTAATAAATATTCTCGTTAAAACTGTTCCAACACCTTAGGTATTACCTTATTTAATGCATAGAATTAAATCAATACCTGATTTTTATCCATATTAACTAGAGTAAATATCAGATTTTTTGTTAGATTAATCTTTGAAGGTGACTTTTATTAATTATATTCATTAAATTAAAAAAATAGGAAACTCAAAGTAATGAAAATATATAGACCAACTTAGTCTAATATAAATAATTTAATGTTAAAATTTAGTATACTATACTTAGAATTATAAAACCAAAATTGTGTCATAATTCTATATTGAAATAAAAAAATAAATCAAAATTTAATGGATGTAATTATAAAATACGAAAATCCTCCTTCACTGTTATAAATACAATATGCGTATTAGTCCTTTCTACATAAGGCATTGATAAATCTTTTTTTACAAAATTACTTAGTTCCTTTCTATTTTTAAACTTTGCAACAATTACCATGTCCGTCAAACCGGTAATGTCATAGATCGCACACACATTTTGGTATTTAGATATTATCTTTTCAACTTCTACAACTTTATTTTTGACAGCTGTAACTTCAATTATTGCTGTTAAATCATAACCTAATTTTTCATGATCAAGTATTGCTGAATATGATTTTATAGTGGCGTTATTTTCAAGCTTTTCTACCCTCGCAAGTATGGTGGGAGGCGAAACTCCAATCTGTTCAGCAATAGCACGATATGATAATCTAGCATCAGAAATTAGCTTTTTTAGTATTTTTATGTCTAAATCATCCAAAGAACTGGTATGGAGCATCATCTTTATGGTTGGTGCTAAACATTTTTATACTTTACAGATACAAACCCTTACATATTTTCGTCTTACAAGGTAACTTCAACAGATGATGATTTCATATAAATTATATTAAAATTATTTTCAAGAATAATTTATTATAAAAAAGATCTTTTTTACAAACATATTACTTGAACAATACCTAAAGTTTCTATACGATACAAATATACTTTTTCATAATAATGTTATTTATGAAGGTTACAAATATGCTTGAAAAGTATTACTTAACTATTATTGAAGTGAACTTAATGTATGTTAAACAAAACCGCATTAGATCTCTTATATGTTAAACAAAACTATGAAATACTTTATATGTGGGCATGTTGACACTAGTATATGCAAATAGCGCGAACGGATCAGGATCAAAAAAAAAAATACTTAGATGTTGTTAATGAAATAGAACAAATGAATATAAAATGGGTTAGGTTGAATTTTTGTGATCCATTTGGATTTTTACAACAAATAAGTGTCCAAGGAGAAGAGATTACAGAAGATTCATTTAAAAATGGTATACCCAGATTAGATGGAAGTTCTATAAGAGGGTTCAGAGAAATTCAGGAATCTGATATGGTACTAAAACCTGATCCAGATACATTTGCTATTCTACCAAATTATTTCGATAAAAATCATCATAGTATTAGTAACATGTATGGTTCAACAACTGCACGTATGTTTGTTGATATCTATGAAGGTTTTAACGGAGCTCGGTACAGTAGGGATCCAAGATTTATTGCACAGAAGGCAGCCGAATTCGCAAAGAATAAAGGATTTGAGAACAGTTATTGGGGGCCGGAATTGGAATTTTTTGTATTCAACAAGATAACATTATTGCCAAATGCTATGTCGGCGGTTAATTGTTCAGGCGGAACAGGGTATTCCATTGAATCTACAGAGGCTCCATGGGGAAATGGGAATTCTAACGGAGGATACACAATTCCTTTCAAAAGCGGATATTTTCCTGCACCTCCTGCAGATAGTTTAACCGACTTTAGAGATGAAGTATCCGATGTATTACGCCAATATTTTGGAATCAAGGTTGAAGCTCATCATCACGAGGTAGCTACAGCAGGACAATGTGAAATTCAAATGTCATTTGATAGTCTTGTTCCAATGGCCGATAAAGTAGTTACTTATAAGAAAACAGTAAAGGAATCGGCTGCAAAACGTGGAATGGTTGCGAATTTTATGCCAAAACCTGTTGCCCAAGATAATGGTTCAGGGATGCATGTTAGTCAGAGTCTGTGGGGGAAGAAGAAAAATGAAGATGTTAACTTGTTCTATGATCCTGCAGATGAATATGCAGAGTTAAGTCAAACAGCATTATATTATATCGGAGGGTTGATTGAGCATGCAGAGGGATTATGTGCATTTACTAATCCTACAACGAACTCTTATAGGAGATTAGTACCAGGCTATGAGGCTCCCATAAATGTAGCATGGAGTAAAATGAACAGATCTGTAAGCATAAGAATTCCTGCGCACTTTCGAAAAATGGAAAAAAGAAAGAGGATAGAATATAGAACACCAGATCCAAGTTCCAATATCTATCTTGTTGAGGCAGCATTGTTACTTGCAGGTTTGGACGGTATAGACAAGAAAATTACAGTTCCAGATCCAGTAGATGAAGATATCTACAAACTATCAGAACATAAAAAAATGGAATATGGAATTAAAAAATTACCCACATCTTTGCAAGATGCCATAGAATCGCTAGAGAGCGATATGGAATTCCTAAAACCTGCGTTTACAAGTGAATTTCTAGAGATGTATTGCGAGATTAAAAAAGATGAACATATAAAAGTAGCATCGATTCCATCTCCAAGAGAATTCTATATGTACGGTAACGTCTGATGCCATCTCTATGCGTTCCATTTTAAAGTGAAATAATTATAATGCCGTATTCAAAAGATGTACTAGATCTAAAAAGACACATTTTGAAAGCTGCAGAGACATCGCGCAGCTATTTTGATCTAAATAAATTGATTGTCGACGTAAGAAAAGTAAATGATTCAGAAGTTCCATATTCCGGTCTAGGTGCCCGCTCTCCAAATGATTATTTTCCTTCAATTAAGATAATAGGTTCAGAAATAAAACCAAAAGAAAATGATGTTTCCTACAATGATATAGATACTACTTTCATATTGGGAGGAAGATATTCTAGCAATGTTATATCTACAAACGTTCCATTTTTTGTTTCTGGTATGAGCTATGGATCTTTGAAACTTCCTGCCAAGATAGCACTTCATCTTGCATTAAACAAGCTGGCTAAAGAAGGAATAAACATGATAATGAATACCGGAGAAGGTGGTGCATTACCCTGGGAACTGTACGGTTCTGAAGAATCTTGTTCGAATGTATCCAAAAAAAGACATGAAAGTATTCTTGATTATGCTGATCGACTACTAAAAGAACACAATCTAGAGTCAATAGATAGGGATCTGCTTTTTTCTCGTTTATATCCATTGGTTACTCAGTATGCATCTGGAAGATTCTGGAAAGATCCAAGTTATCTTTTGAATGCTGATGCTATAGAAATAAAGATCGGTCAAGGAGCAAAGATAGGTCATGGTGGCTTACTACCTGGGCCAAAGGTAACAGATCTAGTTGCAGAGAATAGAGGAATTCCGTCCTATAAAGCAGCACATTCACCTTCTAGACATCTGGATATTTTGGGTCCGGAAGACTTGGTAGCAAAGATTCTGGAGTTGAGAGAAATTACGGATTGGAAATCACCTATAATAGTAAAAGTAGGATGTTCGCACGTATATGATGATATTGAAATAATACTCAAATCCTATGCTGATGCAGCTTCGATTGATGGTTTTGTAGGAGGAACTGGAGCTGCTCCTTGGGAACTCCGAGATATCATTGGAATAAATACAGTACCATCTCTTATTCCATCAAGAAAAGCAATTGAAGATTATTATTCAATAACTGCAAAGGATGAGTTCAAGTTAATAGTTCATGGGAGTGTATGGGATTCTGAGAGAATAGCTAAATGTATTGCATTAGGTGCTAATGGCGTTGGTATAGGTACAGGTTTTCTTCTTTCAATGGGGTGTACTCTTGTGCAAGATTGTTATACAAATGTATGTCCAGCAGGATTAACTGGATCATATGAAAAATTGGACATAGAACAAAGCGTGACAGGAATAGTTAACTATGTTAAAGGAACATTATCTGAGCTAAAAAATATTGCTGGTTCGCTAGGGAGAAAAAGCATTAATGATCTTAGAAAAGACGACCTTGTTGCAACCGACGAGTTATCTAGTATGCTTTGTGGTTTGATGTTAGAAGACGGTGTTACTTTTAAAGACCTGGTAAAGGAAAAGGTAAAGAAAGCCATTGATAGTAGAAACCGAAGAATAAATGAAAGGCTGGAGAATAAATAATTGAGAGGTTTGGAAGATAGAAATGATTCGCAAGTATTTCAAGCCGAGGTTAAACAATTTTGAATGATTCAGACAAATTCATGATTAGAAGAGCCGTATTGGAGCTTGCAAAGACAGGTATACCACGTTCTGCTTCTATGGATGATAACATTAGAAAGACTCGTGACATCAATCTTAGAGCCATAAATCTATGGGATTATGTGACTTTGATAGGGGCTCAACTCTCAAGACCTGCTTATGATCCTTATAGGGAAACCATAAACCTGGACATTTCCATTGGAATTGGCAAGTCTAGAAAGATTGTTTTGAATATACCTTTGATAATCTATGGAAGTATTGATATGGATTCTTATTCCCTAGATTCTTTACATCTTGCCTTAAACAGACTAGCTGAACAAGGACAGGTAGTAGGAATAATTTTGGAGGGAGAAATAAATACAAAAAAGGATAAAAGAAAATATCCTTTATTTAAAAAAATATCGTCTATTTCAGAAAATCATCCTGGTGATCTTTTAGGTGAGTGCAACGAATTCTGCGCAGATGGGCTAGTGTTTGAATATAAAGACGACTCTTCGGTTGACATAATTAGAGATTTAAGAGAACAATTTGACGGTCCTATATTAGTGGATGTTAGTAATGTTTTTCCATCAAGTTTTAATTCCATCTTGGATTTGAAAACAGATGGGATTCTAGTTGATACTGAAAAGATCACGAAAAGTTCAAGATACAATGGCAAACATGCAATAAAAGTAATTTGTGATGCAAGAAATGCACTAAATAGTTATTATAAAAGTAAGGATGAGAGTAGTGATAATGCAATTTTAGTAATTGCAGGAGACGTAAACAGTACAGGTAAGATTGCCAAAGTAGCAGCACTAGGTGCAGATATTATAGGATATTCGACAAGTATATTGATAGCAAATTCTTACATTTACTCTGAAAAGCCTTACGATGTAATATCTATTGCAGAAAGTGTTTACAGGCATATGATAGGAACAAAAGAAGAACTTAGGGGAATACCTGCAGCATTAGGGTATAGCGATTTTCATAATATATCTCCATCCGATTTGCGTACTTCTAGTATAGATGCAAGCTTGCAAGGAAATATTCCACTTGAAGGAATAGACAAAACTTATCTAGATACAATAGGCGAACTAATTGATGAATTCCTCAGTAATAAAGAATTGAATATGACTTATTCAGAAGTTAGAGACGTGCTTAAATCAATAGGAGGAGAATAAAAAATGTGTGGAATATGTGCTGTCATGTTGGAAAATTGCAAAGAACACTTTCCTATCGGTTCTCTTCTATACAAAATGATGGAGAGTCAGCAGATAAGAGCCCAGGATAGTACAGGCGTAGCCATCTTCAATAAAGAAACAAACAAAGAGTTTTACAAAATAGATTATTATAGAAAAATCAATGGGGTATATTGTTCTTTTACAGAAAAAGTATCAAGAGAAAGACTAGCCAGTAGTATGAATCAATTAAACAAAGACCCTGATATTATTCTAGCGAGTTTTGCAAAAGAGATGAACCTTTTAAAAGATGTAGGACTTGTCAGAGATCTTGAATTAAAATATAAAATAAAGTCGGTTCTAGGTACACATGGGATAGGTCATTTGAGGATAGCCACAAGCAGTAGAGTTAATCCTTACAATGCACATCCATTTAGCACAACAGCTTACCCAGATATGGCCGTGGTCCATAATGGAGAAATCACAAATTATTCGCGGTTAAGATCTTCACTTGAACTAAAAGGATATAGGTTTTTTTCTAAATGTGATTCTGAGGTCATCGCAGTATTTATTTCAGACCAAATTTTGAGGCACGGAGATATAGAAAAAGCAAATTATGAATTTATCAATAAAGCAGATGGTCCTTTTACATATATAGTTGCTACATCCGATTCTCTAGCCTTAGTTAGAGACAAAAATGGAGCAAGAAAAGGGATTTTTGGATATAATCCAGGAAATAAAGACTATCCTGCTTTCTGGGCGATCGCTACTGATTTATCTGCTTTAGATTCGGTAGGAGCAACACATTACATAGAAACTCCTGAACCCGGAAAACCAAAAATATTTTACAACCAGATCAAAATGAGTTCGATTTGTAATTAAATAATGTTTGAATATCTTTAATGCAAGTGATCTCAAATACAAAACAAAACTTGTAATACAAAATGACTCTTGATATGCTTCTATATTTGAAAATCTAATAAATATTATTTCACTTTATTTGGATGAAAATCTATATCCAGGGTCTTTTTCCATTACATCTCTTTTAAAATCAAGTTCTATTTCTTTTAAATTCTTTATTCATTCTGATAATGATAAAGAAAACTCTGTCGAGATAATTTTTAATTATTAAAATTGTTGTCAACTTTTTGTAATAGAATAAAAGATATATCAGTAACATTTCTAGATATTCGATATAAAACAAATTGTATATTCTAGATATTGATCAAATAAGATCCATTGCAAACTCTATAGGGTCTAAAACATCAAATCCAGATGTACAATTTCAACGGCTGAATTTTATGTTATATAAAGAATATAGAGTAGATCTACCTCAAGGTGTAAAGAAGGCATCCTTAGAAAAGTTTAAGGATATCACATCCTCGCCGCTAATCTTCGAAAGAGCAGTAAATTCTATTCTAAAAAGGAAAATAATTGAAGGGGAAAATAAAATTACTATAAAAAACCCTAAGGCACTTTACAGGATTGGAATATTAAGTTTCAGAGAACCCATAAAACTAGATCTAATTGTAGATGGAAATGTTGGAAATTTCTTTGCAGCGGGTTGTAATTTTCATGGAACATGGACAGTAAAAGGTCATTCTGAAAATGGATTGGCTGATAAGGGTTATTCTGGTAAGATTGTTGTTGATGGGTTTGCCACAGAACTTGCAGGACAAAATAATCAAGCAACATATGGTAGTAATGGTGTTGATATTCTAGTCAGAAAGGGATGCATGGAAAGAGCCATGGGACAAGCTAGAGGAGGGAGCTTGATAACATTTGGAGCAGGATATAATTCAGGTCTTTACATGTCAGGAGGAGTATTGTTAAATTTGGGAGCACCAGGAAAGTCTTTTGGTCCTGGAATGGTTGGTGGTTCGATTTATTCTCCCGAAGGTACTACCGTTGGAGAAGGTGCCAAAATTCAAAGTTTGACAAATATAGATTATCAAGTTATTTTATCATTATTGAAAAAATTCGAAACTGAGTTGGAAATAAGAGAACTTGATAATTTTTCACAAGATAATCCTATTTTATATATTACCAATAACGGGAATAGTCAAGAATACGCTTTTCAAAGGTTTATAAAAATTACTTCAGCTGAATCTAAATAAAAACTTTAAAACTAACAAGGTGATCTAAGCTTCAAAAGTTCTGGGTTAGAAGATATTTCCTTTGCTAACTTGAATAGATATTTATCTATTATTATTAGATACAAATTAATGATGAATAAATATCTTCAAGATTCTAATGCATCCATAAAGTTAACAAAATCACGAGTGTGAAACTTTTTTGTTATATTCCATATTTTTTTGAATTTTGGAATAGTCATCATACCTCTCGCATGCTGTTCCCATCTCTGCCATAATTCTTTATCAATCATTTTCTTTTTGTTAATTCGATAAATAAATTCAATTGTATCGATTAAAGATATTATAGTATAGTATTCATTAGGATCAACTAACTTAAATCTCTCAGCAAAGAGCGGACTTTCCTTGGCCATATTAGTAAATATTTCAGTATTTTGTAGTTTAGTTCTAGCATCTAGAATCCTAGAATATAACTGATATTCACCTTCAAATCTATTCTTTTTGATGGTGATTATCAGTAAAATAGTAGAAACAATTAATGCACCTGTATAATATATGGTCAGGATATAGATAAATTCTACTCCTCCTAGTCCTGCAGCTAAAAATAATGAGGTTATAACCATATTGATTAAATCCATAGTGATCAAATAAGTGTAATAAAAATATATAATGTTTTTAAATCAAGTAAAAAGATAACAACACATACATATGATTTGGGATTTTCGCGTTTGATAGCCTGGATGATTAAATCTGTTAAACCTTGGATTTTGTTAAATAATGCGTATAGTTTGTTACTTAGATTATTCGATTGAATCTAATCATATTTTCAAAGTTTTATTGATTCGTTAAAAATTTAATTTATCTATTCTCCTCTTCCCCTTTATCTTGTATATAAAAAGTATATATTTTCATTCCTATAAATTATACACAATATTATCTTTATAGTTAAGTGAAACTTCATTTCCTACAACAAGAATATTTAAAAAGTGAAGTTTTTTATGTTGTTAAAGAAATTTAGGAATTATAACAAAATAGTTTTGATAAATCTCTATTAACTATATCATTTTGACATGATCTTAGCAATTTCACTACTTGTTAAAATAGTAAGAATATTACCTCCTTAAACAAAAAACATGTTATTTAAAATAGGACAAGATTTAAGCGATCATATTTATGTATATTAAATTTGTCTTACCTCTTAATATAAAAATATATGGAGATTACATAAAATGTAATCAGAATTCAATACTTTCATGGATGTAAATTTTTCTTAAATAAAACGCACATCTAGTTATAATATATAATTGACTTGCAGATAATGGTCAGCGAATAGAAAAGACAATATGGCTGAAAAGATGGTTGGAGGAATTTAAATTGTTTTCACATAATTAAAATAACTAAATTCTTAAACAATCTATAAAAACGACAAATATTTTTTCTATTCTGGATTGACTCAATTATTTATTCTTCATATTTCTGAAAACAAATCAATTTTAAATGTTAGATTAAAATGTTATTACAACTTATAAAATGATAGTAGATATAAAAGTAAAAGCAAAGTGTTATTATATTACTTGGGCAACTCGGCTCATTACCAAATGTAAATAGTGAAATTAATCTTCTGACCTATCATTAACTTTATAGGAATATAGATCAAGAACATGTATCATTATAGGTAAGTAATTTTTAAGTATATTATTGACTCGACCCGCAGAAATACCATACAAATATTATAATACAAAAATAAAATTATTGGAATTAGTTATTAGCTGATATTATTTTATCAAATTCTTCATCTGGCATATCATGAATATTGCCTATTACTAATCTTAGAAGTTGTTCATCTAACGTCTTAAGATTGAATGGATTGAATGCTTGTGATGCATTTTCACCAGTGCCAGAATAGTACTTGTGAAAAACTGTTTTGATTAATTTTTGACCCTTTCTCATTTTCTTATTCAATCACTATTTAATATATTTGGTATTTTTTCTTATATGTCTTTTGGTTATCAACACGTTCAGACTAATTCAGATATGTTTACTCGTATTCAAACTAGTAATAAGAAACATATTAACCATGTATAGTATATAAAATAAAAGAAAGAATAATGCGAATTTAGGACGGGGAATGAAGTGAGTTTGTTGTTGATAATTACAACAATAAAAGTAAATGATTTTTCCATGATTGTAGAAAAGTAGAAATTCAAATAAAAAATAAAGATTATTTTTAATAATTTACATTCAAAAGCAGAAAAATTAATCTAAATTTGAACTATATTATGGTGTACATAGGCAATCTTTGAGGAGTATCGTAATCTTAAATATTTAGATTATTATTTACCTTTTTTCTAATTAATGTCGAGAATATACAGTCTATGAGTGCATTTTCTCTATGAAAAGGGACTTAAAGTCAGATGTTAATAATTCTATCAATTGAATTGGATATTCTGATTAATTCAAACAAAATTTTATACTGATAAAAATAAAAAACTAAAACTAGTTCTGGAAGTTTTTATTCTAAATTTGCTATTCTATTCTATTCAAAGTTATTCCAAATACAAAAAAGTAATCGATATCATTCATGTAATTAAAATTATTGTCGTTATTATAAGGAAATCTTTTTTGTCATTCTTTTGTAAAGAGCAGCAAGTTTGGATCTGTATATTTATAAAAAATTGAACTGGTTATTGGAGATTTCTAAATGTAAAGTTCTATCATTTTTATGATTATGTTGCTATATTCTTGATATTAGTAAATATTACTCCATTGGATCTGCTTAATACTTATTTGAACTCTGACAGATTTTCAAACCCCTTTATAGACATGATTTATCCTATAATGTTCTTATAATATACTGAAAGTTTAATTGATTAATGTTATATTATGGTGACATAAAAAATTTATACAATAGATGATTATCTACCACTACCTGGTAATCCTAATCCTTTCAACGGAGATCTGTAATCCTTTTCTTCTTCTATTCCTTCATGAGTTGTAACTTTCACTTTGGTAATATTAGTATCTGGTTTAGGATAAAAGAAAAATGATTGTCCGGCTTCCAATAAATCCATGTTTTGAATATCTCCTTTCCCCAAGTTTACCGTTAATCCTGTGAGAGGATTGGTTCCTGTATTTGTCACTTTGACCCTGTAAAAAGTACCTGCAACATCAGTTTTATCTTTAATAGCATCAATTTCTAACGCATATGGTTTTTTATCTATCTCTTTTAAAATAAAAAATAAGCTTACTACTACAACAATAAAAAATCCTATAAATACGTAGTAAATGGTTTTCAATTAGCTTGTATATAAATGATATTTGATAAAAAGTATGTGGTTTTAAAAAACAAATAGTATCTTTATGTTTTTTTCAATATTCTATAATAATTAAGTATCTATATAATTAAAAACAGATTCATTATTTTTTTGATCCCTTCTTTCTTTCATAAACAACTTGAAATAATCTGTCTTTGACTCAAGTCTTGAAAGTTTACAATTACATAATTTCGTAGTGCAGTGATGAGGACTTTTTTTCTTGTGTCTACATAACGGATGGTTGCAACTAGGACATAAAGCATCTTTTTCGTTTATGTCTTTGTAAAGGAAGAATTCTTCACGGTGATGATGTTTATTGAACTTTTTAGGTGTGTGGGATGGATCCTTTTGCTTCATTTTCTATTTCTGTCTAATTTTTAAATAAATATATTGAGACAGAATTTGAACAAATTATGTTTTCCAATGTAATTGAGGAAAGAAAGGTTATTCCAAACATTATGGAGAATTGAACTATTCAATTTAATACACTTATTTATAAAGTTATTATATACTAATTATTAAATCTAACATTTTTTCAATATCTTCTTTGATTTTTGTATTAAAGATAAGAAAAAAGTTGTTTCTTTATCTAATGATTTTTTAAATTTTTTATTTTAGGTTGTTTAATCTTATCGTCTGTTATTATAGGGACAAAACAATCTCCTCTTAGTTGATATAAGGTAAAAACTCCAATATTATAGTCATTAATTTATTAGAATAAAGATGTATCAAAATAATGATAACTAAAAATCTGACATTACTATTTAATTTACAAATACGAAGAATACGTTACAACAATAGCGGATGTTCTATTTCGGAGAGTTAAACAACCTATGTTGTCAGAATAGAACATTCATAGCGAAAGCTCTTTCGGTGAGCTAACATCCCTCCTAAATATTATTATTAATTATCTATGTTTTAATTCTAGAAATATATCTTTACCTCTGACCATCTTTGAAGTCATAATCTATTATTTCACCTAGAAATGATATAATATAAAATTGGATTTGCATAAAAAGTTTAATTCTAGAATTGATAATTATATAGATACTCTATTTGAACAAGGATGAAGTTCTAGAAGAAAAGAAGGTATTAGGTTCAGGTGGTTATGCTTTTGTTAATCTATCCGAAGAGGAAGAACTACAATTCAATTTAGGAGTACCACATTTGTTCTTGGGACATATCGGAAGACTAGATAGTGAGAAATTTTTGAGATATTACTGTAAAAAGTGTGCTAAAGAATATTCTGGTTCTCCTAGAATTGAATATGAAAATCTAAATGAAAATGTTGGGGAAGGAGTTATATTATTAGAAAAAGGTGAATACAAATGCATGAATTGTAATAATATAATAGCACAATATCGCAAATTCAATAAATAAATATCGTAGATTAAACAAAGCTATCAAAACCTATTCTTTGAATTTTGAAATTATTTTAAGACATATTCAAAATAAACAATAAAGGATTATTTAGTAAAGTATGTTTGAATTATTAAAAAAATATTGATCAAAGGAGATAAAAACATTTTAACAATTTCTATATTTTAATATTATCGATAAAAATTTCAAAAGGATAAAAATTTTTAAATTCATAAATACATGAAAGTGAAAGAGAAATTTTTCGCAGGTTACAGATTCGATGGTTAATCTATATGATATATTGGACAAGAACAACTCATTCTTTCATAGGGAGAATAATATTTTTAGAGATAAAAAATAAATCATAACAACTCTTACTTTCAACTTATATGTTTGCAATTCTAGGAATTTGGGGATGTCTACCTGAATGGAATTCGGCTGTATATGAATGCTCAAAGCAATTTGATGACATGTCAAATGCTGCAAGTACATGGGTTGGCTTGATTGTAGGTGTATTAATTGGTGTGGTAATATCTTGGTGGATTTACAACAGGCAAAAGAAAACCACTATTGACCAGGATAAAGTTTTAAAACATATAGAAGAATTGGAGAAAAAACATGAAAATATTTTACAAAATATTCTATCTTTAGATGAAAAAATAGATTCTATTCTTGAGAAGAGGAAGTAGTTCACAATAATCGATTCATTATATAGACAGAAATGAAAATTTCTTCAATTATAAAACATACAGTTTATTGTAGGAAAATTTTCAAATACTGGGTATTAAATCAAGAATATTTCACATATGTAATAATGATTTATACTCTCCTTTTTTGTAAATTTGATTAAAAAAGTAATTATTTTTTTCTTTGGGAAAAAAATGAATTTTAGTCGAAAAGTATAACAAAAATATAGTTTATACTTATTGACATACATTCTGTATAAAATTCCAATAAACCTTTTTCTCTATAATATACAGTGATCGTAATACATCATTTCCTACAAACTTAGATTTGACAAAAAATATTAAGATACCAAAAATAAATACTAATTATATCAAAAAAATTATCGTCAATATTTAACAATAATAGTTTAGAAGATAAAATCCAGATCTAAAATATAAGTATTTTTCTAAAACAATACTATGATGCCTTAATATGGTAGAAGAATCAATAATAAATTTCTAATATAGCCATTTATTTTCTTTATATTTAAAATCTATATTTACTATATAATGTTATTTGACTCTAAAATATAAACTTTTGACCAAATAATCTATGATCATGTTGCTTTTATGATCTAAATACTATATTCGATTCAGCGATGTTTAATGATAAACACTAAAAAAAAATTGTTGACTTTAACGATATGTTTTACAACGATGTTACCCTTATCCAGTATTTTCTCTACCGAATTCTTATATGCAGATAAAGATATACAAAATGATTCTTTTACATTATCTGATCTATTTGATTCAGAATTTGGTTCAGATTCTGATAGCGAGGTAAGTACAACTAATAATAATAATGATTATGGAAATAGCTACCACAACAATGATGTAGTCTTCAATATCGCAGTTGCAGGAGATTGGGGCTGTGGAGATGACACAAAAAAAACAGTTGAAAATATTCAAAATAAGGATCCTGAATTGGTTATCGCAGCAGGTGATCTAAGTTATAAAAATTCTGCAGATTGTTGGTTTGAAATAATACAACCAATACAATCAAAGATGAAGATCGCCATGGGAGATCATGAATATAGTGATACCAATGGTGGAAAATATGGAGTAATTAATCAATATTTAAAACCATTCAATCTAGAAAAAACATATTATTCTTTTGATAAAAATAATGTACATGTTACTATGATAGATCCATATATTGATTATAAACTAGGTTCAGCTCAATATAAGTTCATTGAACAAGATTTAAAAAGTGCTGCTTCAAATCCGAAAATTGATTGGACTTTTGTTGTAGAATCTATTCCGATTTATACTGCACCATCCAAACATCCAGGTGATTCTGATATTCGAGATATATATCATCCTCTGTTTGATAAATACGGAGTTGATTTAGTATTTAGTAGTGATAATCACAATTATCAAAGGACATTTCCATTAAAATATAATAATAATGGCGGAGATGACAGTTCTGAAACTCCTATTATAACATATGTTAATGACAATAATGACTATAATAGCGATAATGGAGGAGTTGTTTATCTGATAATAGGTACTGGAGGAAGGTCTCTTTATGATGTTAAAGGTGATGTACCATTTGTTGCTAATTACTATGATAAACAATTTGGGTTTCTGAATATAGATGTTCATTCTAGTGATGCCCTGGTAGGAACTTTTTATGCAAACGAAGATTATTCCTCTCAATATGATGATAATGAAAATGGATATTATTTTATCAATACTGCTTCTGCAGCTAATACTGCTACCAACTCTCCTTCTGATAAGAATATTATCGACCAGTTTATAATTTCATCAAATACTAATTACCAGGAGCATCATTCTTATTAATAAGGGGGATGATTAAAAGACAGAATAGAAATTTCTAAGGATGATTAGGCGTTTAAACTATCGGAATATAATCTATTTTATCCATATGGCTAGATACACTAATTTGTTTTTATATATGTATTTCTACAATATTACATAATAATTATAATTTTGAATTAATAGAGGGGAATGTCATCTTAGATTAACAGATCCCAAGAATTCTAAAATTCTTTGTTTTAATGGTTTATAAATACTATCAATTTCCTTTCTTGATTTTGTGCCAAATACAACAGGGGAATCATTTACAAACGGAATATATTCCCATCTCCAAATTTCATGATTATTATCATTTTCTGCCATAGCATGATTAGAGGTATTTATGAAGACTATCGGATGATTATAATCTAGGAAATAGTATTTGACTTTCCTTAGAGGAACATCTGGTGGTGAGTCTCCATGAATAGTATCGTATTCAATCCCATATTGGTTATTATTGATATTACTATATATGTTCTGAAATGTAAAATTTTTATTGTTTTTAACCTTATCATTAGGGTCAAAATAAATCCTGAATGTTTCTATATCCATAATTCTTCCATAAACTATTAATCTAATCTTTTCATATAATTTATTTAAAAGTGAAAACTTTCTTAATTCTTCATTGTTAAAGATAAGTGTGACTTCTATTATGTTTGGTTCTACAAGATAGCAATGAATTTCACGTAAAAAGTTTTTCAATTCATCAATTGCAGGTTGAAATATAATTGGAAGAATTTCATCCTCCATCTCGTTATTAATTTTTTTTAGATCTATAGTTACTCTAAAGAGATCATTTATATCAGAATCTATATGATCTTTTTTTTGAAGATAATGGTTTGTATATAAATATAATTTATAGATATTTGTATCTTCTAAAGGGATATCTGATAAATGTTGATAAATGTTCTTCCCATAACCAATATTTATCATCTAGTTTAAAAACTACTCGTTTTATATGTTTTCTAGTTTCATTTGGTAAATGTTTTCTAACTTGATCTTTATTCACTTCATAATCTTCAATTAAAGGTTCAGAAATAGAAGAAATATCGATACCTATCATATATCTTAATTCAATTTCTTTTGTTTTTGTTCTACCAATATACCTGCTAATATGTTCTGAGCTACTCCTTAACACAATCCTGGTTTTCCCAGACTTTTTTCCCACAATAGAAACTAAGCAGTGATCCCAATCAACTATTGCCTCTTGGTGACTAAATTTTAAAGATTTTTCAATTATTTTATACTTTTTAATTTTTTGAGAAAACCAAAAGTTAATATTTTCGGTGTTATTATCAATCAAAATACAACTTTATATATACTTAAATTTTATATTTTTATGTTTTTAATCTATTCGAACTAAATAACTAGATACAATTCTCTGTAAATATATAATGATACAATTGCTAATAATAATATAGTTTTTGGATTAAAGAGGTCGATATTATCTAAAATTACCAGAGACTATTTTTTATCTACACCATGATTGTCAATAATTTCATATTTCGAGGAATACATTAACAGTAAATATTTTATCAGAATGGAGGTATAGATATTGTAATTATGTTTAAAACCAATAAATTTAGCAGAAATACATTTAGACATCCTTATACAAAAGATTCTTTTATATTATATAAAAATGTAGCAAGACAATACAAAGATAAAGAAATACTGTCTTATGTTAACAGTATTATTCCATCAAAAATTAAAGAGCTAATAACAATAAGCAAACTAAATAGTAATAACGTCCAAATTTTAAAATCACTTCTTGATTGGTTTAAACAAGATTATATGAAATGGATGGATAGCAGTAGTAGTAACAACGTCAGCAAAAACATAAAATGCCAAAATTGCAATAAACCTTTGCATTTTAGCATAATAAAAGGTATTTCTTGGAGGATAAGAATGAATGAAATTTATGAATGTCTGAATTGTAACTCAAAAATAATATTTCCAAGATATGCCGAAATAAAAAAAATAGCCAATAGCAGAATAGGTAGATGCAGTGAATGGTCAATACTATTTGGTGCAATTTTAAATTCCTTATACGTTGAAACAAGAATTGTACAAGATTATCTGGATCATTGTTGGAATGAAGCATTGATTGATGGGAAATGGATACATGTTGATTCTACATTAGCCTATCCTGTCTCTTTAAACCATCCTCATTACTATGAGAAAAATTGGTCAAAAAGATACAAGTACATTTTAGCTTTTTCATATAACTCTGTAGATGATGTTACTTCTTCTTATACGATAGAATGGCAAAATGTGCTAGAAAGAAGACAACAAGATAATAAGAAGGAAAATATTATGGAATCTTTTAAAAACTTTTATAAGGAAATCTAAATATCGACTATTGGTTCTGAATTAATTGTTATAATGGATCTATTGTATGTCATCTTTTACCAACTCACTATGGAATAATAGTAGGTTGTATATAAAAAACTAAAAAACCAAAAAAAAGAAAGTTTCAGTGATTTGTTTGAAACCCTAATGAATCAAAATTCTAATAGTCGGATTGACGTTTCAGAAAAAAATCAGATGTCTGTTGATTTTGAAATTGGGTAAAAAAGAAACTATTATTTCAGATATTGCCTCAAAAAAAAGTGAACGAAGATTTTGCCAATAATATTGGATTCAGATGTATTAATAGGAATTTTCGATAAACAATCCCCTAATGTTCTCCAATTTATAAAATGATACATTATATAAAGACACAATTGTGATAACAGCTATGACATTAGACAAAAATCTATATAGTTTTTTAAAATATTAAAATCATTTTGGCACTTGCACTCCTTTACTCTACATTCGTTTTCTACAGAAGATGCCTATTATGTTTAAAAGTCGGAAGAAGCATTTGTCAACTACAGCAATAAAATGAAAAGAAAACATCTGTTCAAGTAAAATAAGCTAGATATTCAGGATTCTTAAATTTACTTTATGTTGATAAAATATCTTTTCTTAGAAAGAAAAATTCAACTCATGATAAATCTCTGTTGCTTCTATTAAACCATCTATGCCTTTTTTTTATTTCTTGATGATCACCTGGCATATTCTAATTGTAAAACTAATTTTTCATATATTAATGAGCTTTTTTCAATTTTTCCATACTTTTTATCCATTAAAATTTTAAAAAATCTTCCTTATTTTTAAGCGGTACATATTTTTTATGATGCATATTAAAAAATTGTATATGTAACTTTAACGATATCTTCAACGATAACGGTATAGTTTAAATTCATTACTTTGTGATTATCGAGTCATCTTTGATTCTGTGTTAAACAAATTAGTTACTTGTGGTTTAGTAAAAGCAAAATCCCATACTTGTATGTCATCTAATTTTCCAGTATAATTGCCATTTACTTGTCCCTTCTCAACCAAAGAATTTGCTCCAAACCTTACAGTTTGTTTTCCTGTGTTATCAGGTGTAATTCCTACTAGTGTAGCATTAGTTGCAATCTCCAAACCATCAACATATAGCCTTAACAGATGTAGCCTTTCACTAAATGTTAAAATGGCGTTATGCCAATGTCCATCACCGTAAGATCCTTGAGAGGTTACAAAATAATCCTCTCCGGTTTTAGACTCAAATCCACCGTTAATTTTTTCTTTATTATCTAACCACATACCATAATTAAGATTATATCCTAATGTTTCTGTTCCAAATCCACCTTTATTTAGTAAAAAAGCAATATCTCTTCCGGTAACATTCATTTCTGAGTTAAACCATAGTGAAATCGTGAAACTATCAAGATTAAGGTCAGTACTGTTTGTAACATCTGCATAATTTGCACCCTGAAAATCTAAAATCTTTGAATGCTTAACAACAGGCGGTGATGGTGGCGTTCTATCCTCTATTTGAGCAAAAGCTTCCATATCATTATAATTAAAAATATTATTTTGATAATTTCCCTTTTCTTCGCTATCTATTATTTTGGTTATTTTTATTGTTGGCAAATCAGTCGAAATCGATGAAAAAATAATAATACTTGAAAAGATAATTATACTAGTAGCAATACCAACTACAAAATTACTATCTTGTTGTGTGTTCATTATATTAATTTCATTTTCAACATTTAAATACATTAAACTTTATTTTTGAGAAGTTATTAGTTGATTCAGATTAACGTCTCTTTAGATATATAAAAATGGAATGGCTTTTTCTAATAATAAAAGTATGATGCTGTAAGATACGAAAATTCATTTATAAAATATAGCAAATATTAATGAAGAAAAACTAGACCATTTGAACAAAAGTTTAAAGAAAAATAGAAGTAGAGTCCACAATGATACTTTTAGCATATGAAAAAAATTATGATAAAAAAATAGAACATCCAAGTAATCACATAGTAAGTAACTTTCTATGATGACCCTTATCAAAATCGTAACATTGTTTATAGTTATAAGTAATCCAAATAAACAGGCAGATAAGGGAGTTATGTTAGTAGAAAAAGGAGAAAACAAATCCAAGCTCTCTAATAACTTTATAACACAATCTTGCAAACTCAAATAATGAATATATAGTATTATTCTCTTCAGATAAATAGAATCTAATATTTATAATAATATGATTATGAACCAAATCATGATTGGTTGTTCTGGGTGGAGTTATCCTGATACCCCAGAGAAAGGTGGATGGACCAAAGTCTTTTACCCTAACAATCAAACAAAACGTGTTTCCTATTATTCTAGTTTCCTATTATTCTAAATTCTTTAGTACTGTAGAAATGGATTCTACATTTTATGAAAAATTTTACAAATACATGGGCAAAAAAACATTTGAAGGAATGGTTAGGACGACTCCGGATAATTTTGAATTCTCTATAAAAGTTCCTGAAACAATAACACATTTAAAAAGATTAGATATAGAAAAAGGAGCAATAACGTCACTTGAAGAATTTCTTGAAAAGATTTCAACTCTCAAGCTAGCAAATAAACTTGGTGCTATTCTGATACAGTTGCCTCCCAGTTTTAGTGTGGATGAATTTAAAAATACTGAGAAATTTCTTGATAACCTCCCTTTGGGTTATCAATATGCTTTAGAGTTTAGACATATATCATGGAATACAGAAGGTCCATGGGAGATGTTGAAACATTATGATATCGCAGCAATAATGACAGATTCACCCGCCTCCGATAATCTCCAATTTCTATCTGAGGTCATTGTGACTTCACAAAACCATTCATTTATAAGATTTCATGGAAGAAATTCAAAACATAGATACAATTACCTCAATTCTAGAGAGGAGTTGCAACCTTGGATTGAAAAGGTAAAAGAAATACATAGTATAAAATTAGGAACGAAAATTAACTCAAACAACAATACTACTACTAGTAAATTGCGGATTTACTTTAATAATCACTATGGTGCCAAAGCAGTTATCAACGCATTAGAATTCAAAGACATGTTAGGAATATCGTTATCAGACAGAGACAAAAGCATTAGAATTTACCAAGAGATATTACTCAACAACTACACTGGATAATATAATTAAAAAAAATGATGTAAAATTAAAAAGATGATGACATCATCATTGAGTATAAGACCTTACTTGTTTTTATAGAAATTAGATATCAAATGTTACTGAGTGTGATATGTGTATACTGGTTTTAGATCCAATGTTTTTTGGATTCATAGAATAATATATCACATAGTTAGTTAGAAACAACACTCTATTTTTTTCTTTATTAATGAATTAAATAGTTAAATAAAACCTATTGTTACTATTCAAGTGATTATGACAATATAGAAAATAGATCTTCGTCTCATCAGAATAGAGTAAATTTTTAATTTTTCAATATTTATTATTGTAACTAATACTACAAGGTGAAAAAATAAATTTAAATGCTGTTTATCATATTATACAATTCATAACTATTATTATGAGTATGTTTGATGTATTTGTATTCACAAGTGGAGTTATTCTAATCGCAATTGGTAGTATTTTGCTTTATTTTTTTTTAATTAAACCTCATAAACAAAACACTCTGACTTTTAAGGGAATTCTTTTTCTCGGTCCTTTTCCAATTATATTTAATAATGACAATAAAAATATTAATTTATTATCTACAATATCTTTAATTTCTCTAGTAGCAATATTTTTTATTTTGTTCTTTTTTATTTTTTTAAATTATATTAGTATATAGAAATGAAAAAATGCAAAAATTGTAAGATTAATGATGCTCGATACATTTGTCTAGAATGTAATAGGGAGTTTTGTACTGTTTGCATGAAAGAGGATGAACTTTTTTGTTCTCAATGCCAATTTAGAAAGCGAGAAGAAAAGGAAAAAAAACAGCGACAACAACAATGGAAAGAACAGCAACGAGAAAACCAATTCAATTTACAGAAAAATAATCGTAACATAATTAACATTATTAATATAGTAATTGCCTCATCAATATTATTTCTAGGGATATTTTTAGTATTAACATCATATCCATCTGTTTTTAATCTCAATAATATTACCACTAATGATGATATTATTTCAGAAAATAAGATAACCAATCAAAATAACGATGGAAATGGCTTTATCTACATTTTTCCATTTCCATTTGCTATACCTATCGAGTTTAATACTTTATCTATTTTACCCTTCATTTTTATTATTATGATTATTATACCAATAACCTTTTTTATGATAGTGTTAAGGTCACTAAAGATCTGGTAAAAATAATTATATTTACAAAAAATAACTAAACTAATTTAAAAATTACATTAAAATTAATCCAATACTGAAATAAGGAGTTAATTCAAGTCAGTAGCAGAACTAGGCTCTATCTATTGTTATGGGAAATACAAAATGTAAATGGAAAAAAACTGCATGACTTTTAAAAAAAATGGGATAAATCTAATTAACTACATCTTCACAGGTCAATAGAGTGTAGATAATTTCACCAAAGAATTTCTATCTAATTTTCAACAACGAAAATCCTCTCGGATTAAAGTGGGATGTTAGTAATCATTCTGTGACAATTAAAAATAATACACTTGACGCGATTTTAATGTCCAGTTGGACATACGATTAGTTCTGTGATATCCATATATTATAATAAATGAAAAATTTAGGACGAGTATTAGAAATTTACTTTAAAAATTAATTATTATTTTAACATAATAATTTAACAATTAAAATATATATATTCAAGAAGACAACTAAAAGCCATACTTGTTTTTTATGAATTTTCTATTATTAATTATATCTTTAATAATTATAACATTTTTTCTATATTTTCAGTTTTATTATCAAGACAGCATAGCTGAATTCTCCCTATTGAATTTTATCATAACCAATGTACAGTTATTATTCTTATCCTTTAATATGGATGTTGACTATGATTGGGTACAAATCATAAATGCAGAAAATATTACAAATAATTATAATAATAATCCGACTATTTTAATAAATAACAATAGCCATTACGGTGATGCTCTTGAAGATTACATCAGTATCGGGGCCTGGGCTCCTTTAAATAATAGTCTTATTCTTGAGCAGTTGAACGAAGAAGAGCAAAAAAATGCAATACATGTTCTTCTTAATCAAGGTTTTCATGAATACTATTTTCCTATGAATAATTTTCAAGACCGTGAATCTGCAAACTTAACAGAGCGATTACTAAAATCTGCCGAACAAACTACTCTAAAAATAATAATTATTCTTCGTCCACCTTCTGAAGGTAATTCTGATACAAATTATGACTGGAAAGGATGGATAAAATATTTTAATTCATTGGAGAGAAAATATCCAAATTCATTTCAAGGATTTACAATAGATGATTTTAATTGGATAAGTACAAGAAACGATACAAAATTTGTAAATAATATTGATTTTATGGAACATTCTAATTTAAGAAAAGCACTTGATAACAAAGATAAAGATATTAAATTTTATCCGACAACATATTTTGAAGGAATTGGAACAGAGAAAATCTCTGCAAAATATGATGATTATATAGAGGGATTGGTTGTAGCAAGTGGATGTTATTATGATATATCTATTCTAGAAAAAGAATTGACTTTATTTAGTGAAATTTTTGAAAAGCCTATAAAATATGTAGTATATCCAACTATTACTTACAACTATTCTAAAAAAGGATATAATCCTCCTACAGATCGTCTTATACAAGCTACATTATCTATAGCATCCAATTCATCTACTACTATTACTGCTACTACTACAACTACTGCTACTCCTGCTATTGTTCAGGGATTAGTAATTTGGCATGATATAGACAATCCAGTAATACACGACTATTTAGTTAACAAAGGAAATAAACAATATCTATCAGAAATATCTAACGCAAAGAAATTACAGATAAGAGAGGAAAATCATGAGGGACAAAAGATTTCAAATACTGATAACTTGACACAGAAATCATCCAGTGTGCCGGATATAAGACAAGACATGGGTTGTCAAGACTGGTCTACAAGATATAATAAGGCGTATAATTTATGGAATGATTTGTCACAACAAGAAAAAGAAAAAAACAAATGGAAAAAAGAGATATTACAGATATTGAGAAAAGAAAAATAGGAAACAATAAGGAACAAAAAATATGATAATAGTTCTCTATAAGATTTGTTTAACAATCATTATTCTTCACTGATTAAAATTGGTAATTTATATTAAAGAAACTATTATGTATAAAAATAATATTTATAAATGTACTACGCCTTCGAATCTATCAAGTTTTAATTACTTATTTTTGATGAACTATAATTTTAGAATAAAAGGTTAATTTCATTCTGGTAAATTAAAATCATCTAGACATTTCAATATAATTGATATTAAAGAAATAATACCTTTTTCATTTCCTATCTGCGTAAGATCTTTGTACTATGTCAAACACCTCAACAAATTCAATAAGAAACAAATTGTTGTTGTTTTGTTTTATGAACTATTGTTATATCGAAACTTAAACTAACAATTTTCTTAAATATTTTTAACTTTTCAAGACCCATTCCAGTATGTCTATAAGTAGGTCATACTCTTTTGCCTCTTCACATTTATCCAAAGGTATATGACAGTACTTGGAATGTTGGAACCTTAGTTTTTCTAATTCCTCAATTTTTTTTCGAATTTCTTGTTCACTTCTCATTATTTATCATCAAACCAATACGTATCTAATACCATTTTTTCCCAGAACAGTTCCAAAAATACATTCATTTATTTTTGGATCTTGAACTTGAAATTTTGACTGATAATCTTTTGTTATAATATCTTCAGCATTAGACGGTTTTAGGACAAATGTATGGTCCATTTCTGGGTGTAAGATGGCTAATTTTTCAACATCTAACATTATCTGTTATTACTCATATATAATTAATATTTAATAAATATAAAGATAACAGATCGTAAATTAAGATTTACTATGATATAGATTCCAAGCACAGATTTATGTACTGGTTTTATACAGATCGATAACCAGAATTGTTGACCACCAATCTGAATTATAGTCTCATCTATACTAATTAGCATAAATATACTGACAATATAATATTATGTGAAGAAAATTTCAGATCAAAATAGCTATAAACTACCACTATTATTAATATGATTTAACTTATAGATTAATACAACAAAAATAACAAAAACAAGATTTGAAAAACTATACAGACATGAACATGATACTAATGTAAAAGAAAGAATGTTACTTGTTTTAAATGGTTATAATAGATACAGATTCCTGCACAGGTGGCAAGAGATCTACATAGAAGCAGAACATGAGCATCTGAATGGTTAAAGAAATACAGAGAAGAGGGAATAGAAGGGTTAAACGACAGATCAAGGAATGGCAGACCACTAGAAATGCTATAACCGATAAGATACCAAATACAAAACGAGTTAGCATCGAACAAAAAAGGAAGCATCACAAAAGAGGTATAAGATTTGATTGTAAGAAAAAGTAGAATAAAATATCATTTCACTCATATATATAGACTCATGCACAAGTAGGGATTCAAACAGAAAGTATCACAAAAAGTACATGTCAATATTACACCCTAGGAAGAGAAAGCATATTTTAAAAAAGTCAGAATGATACTGGACAATTTAAAAGATGAATTTACATCAGTATATGCTGGTCATTCATTCTCCTTCTGTAGTTCACTTGTAAGAAAAGCACGGATATGAGAAGATGAAAGTTCAATTGTCAGAATTACTGGATCCAATCAGAAATCTGTATTATTTGGTGCGAAAAGTTTGGAAAGAAAACAACAATTCAGAAAATATGCTCGGTTTAATGCAAGTATATTTTTAGATTATCTAAAACAAATCCATAGGAAATTTCCAATATGCTATCTCTTTCTGGATAAAGCAAAACAATATTATAAATCAAAAAATGTACTGGAATATTTTGATAAACACGAACAAGATTTAATTACAGTTTATCTTCCTACTGTATCTCCAGAATTTATGGTACTGGAAGATATATGGCATATAATTAAAAACGATCTGTTTGTTGTTCAATATTATCCATCATTTATAAATTTAAAAAATAAAATATCCTCATACTTTAGAACAAAAAGATTTCATCTGGATATGAGAAACTACCTGCTTGCTAAAATTGACAAATAGAAAACATAATCTATTTGATATATTTAATCAAAATTGAAGAACTTTTCGAAGAATTGAGTTTAGCACCGTCTCAACAATTAGAAGAACTAGTAAACAGGCTAATCTCTAATACAAATGGATTACCCTGTAATATTTCGCTTACTATATAGGATAAAGAAAATGTGGGAATAGCTTGTGTATCTTCTACTAAACATATAATTTGGCATATATCTACCCAAACTAATAATGCCTATGGTTTTTTATTTTTTTCTTTTTTTTGTCTCTTTGTTATGATTTATTTATTAACTGACCTTAATCCATTCTAATCTATCAGCAATTGTAGTTTCATTTTTGTTATTTTCACTCACAGTCCAGAAATCATGACTACTGTATAAACGATCACCAAATTCGTTAAGAATAGTTGGTCCAGTAATTCCAGTAAAGGAATCAGATATATTAAAAAAAGCATTTTTTAAAACTTGTATTTGGTTGGTATTGTTTGTCTGTATTTTTGTAAGGGTTGCCAACCATACTGCATCGTACATATATGGACCATCAAATGCTATAGGTGTTTTTGTATGATATTCATCATAGGATTCTAAAAATGATTCCAATTTTTTACTATTTGTTTCATTAAATCCATATAAAGGGGCAACATATTTAGAATTTACAGCAAATATCGATGATTTATGGTTAGAAATTATTTTTTTATACTTTGCAGTTGCCTCATTTCCATACCAGAGTACTTTTTCTAATAGTGGATGGGAATTGGCCTGACTAAGTATTGGAACCACTTCATTAAATGCTACAAGATATACTCCAATTTGATTCAATGGGTATTCTAAAGTTAGTTCTTTAACTTTTGAATTTAAGGTAATTAGCTCCTGACCCCAATATACATAGTTAATTCTATTTAAACTTGCAGCAAATTGACCTATGGGTGGATTGTATTTTATTCCATCTACTACTGTTCCACCTAATTCTTCAAAATTTATTCGTGTAAAATTTAGAATGTCATTTCCATAAACATCTGATCTAACCAAAGGAACTATGACCCTTATTCCATCATCCCACATTTTTTTTGATATGGCTTTTGCCTGATTTGTATCGTCTGGAATTAAGCGAAAAATATTATCGCCAACTACAGCTAAGGATGGTGCGGTACTCGCCGGGCTTATTACCATTACCCCATTTTGGTCTGCGTAATCCTTTATACGCATTATTTCTGAACTACTGCCTGGCCCTATTACAATATCGACTCCTTTTTCCCTCAGATGTTTGAGTTTTGTTAATGCTACATATGGATTTGTTTCTGTATCTTCTACTAGTATTTTTATTCTATAAGGTGAATTGATATCTGATAGATATTCGTTAATATCTTTGGTAACAATATTTAGGGTAACTAAATCCGATTCACCAACAGATGATAATGTACCACTTATCGGCAGTAATGCTCCTAATTTTATTTCCTTGAAATCTTCAGGGGCGTAGACAGATCCAATTTCTTTATCATGTTTATGATGTGGTGATTGAGGATTTATAGAAATCAGAGGATTTGAAAGAGTGTAAAAGGAGATCGATAGAACAATCAAAATCCCAATTATACCCATAATTCGTTTTTTCTTTATGTTGTTATAACATTTATATAATATACTTGTCTCGGTTTTGTGAGTTAAATACCTGGAATACCAGAGGAATCCAGCAACCATGATGAGATAGTGTGCACTAATGAAAAGCGATGCTACCCATATCTCGTTAACTATATTGGTTACCATGACTATAACGAACCAACTATCTGCTACGACGATAGCAATAGTTGCTAATGAATCGAACATCCAAGGAACAGCATGATGGGTATCTTTTCTCAATCCAACCTGTAGAATTATAGAAAATATCAATAATAAAGAAGCAAAAAGAGGATATAACAAAAGAACAATAAACATAGAAATCCCACGATAATTTTCAAAACTAGAAATACTCAAAGTAAAATATGTCATAATGGTCAAATATACTGAACCTATTATTACACCAACACCAATTAATTTTTTATTGAATCTATGTCGAAATTTTTTAAAAGACACAAAAAGATGAAAACCTAAAAATACATAAGCTGATAACCATAGCGCATCTCCAATAGATGGTTCTGGAGGCACTACATCAAGTACAATATCATATATCGCCCATGTTAAATTAGCCAAAAACCAACAAGACAGTCCCAAGACAACTGATATTCTTGTCTTTAGATGAAAATTCTTGTCTTCACTTTCTTGGAATAATACCAGAATTGCGATTATCACTGCTATCAATGAATTTATTACTATTATTTGATGAGAATGGTGTTCTTTTTCTTCGATATCTGCCAAAATTATAATTGAGTTTTCTACAAATATTATCAAGAAAACTATAAAAAATAAAGATTTTTTAGTTAGATTCAACGGACAATTCTTTTCTCCAATAAAATCCTTTTTTATTATAAACTATTCTTGAAATTTATTTGTTATGCTTAATTGTTGTACTTTCAACAATTTACAATTTCATTTACTGACATAGGTGAAATTTTCTTGTACCATTCTAGGAAATGTTTATCAAATAGAATGGCAAGCAAAATACAATTTAATTCGTAAATCAGAAAGATATACTTTAAGGCCAAGAACAGGTACATAAAACATGGAATATCAGATTTACATGAAAAAAGTAGAAAACCACATGATATATAATCTGAAAGAGTAACAAATAAAGAGATAGTAAAGGAAATACTATATTTAAGCATAACAAAAAAATTTGGATGTAATAATTTAAAATTCAGGTTAAATTCTCTTAAGATCTCAATAAGAACAACAATTATGTACAGGGTTCTGAAAAGATATGGTCTGAAAATCCTGGAATGAAAGATAAGGAATTAAAGAAAATGGATAATATTTCCAATGAAAAAACTAAACCAAATGGGTCAGGTGGATATCTTGAACCATTTTACATAGAAAATTGTTTGGTTGACCAAATTGTAAATATGTTAACAATTTTATTGCAATTGCATGATTACCCGAAATTACATGTTAACAAATACGGTGACATTTTATCTATTTTAATTAACAAATACAAAACACATGTTAATCTCGATTACTATTGAACGTTTTTGTTATCGAAATCTTTCACATTGCAAGCGATGGATCGGACGGGATTTGAACACTCGATTCGACAGACGATTGAATCTGTCATTTTATTATGCTATGACTAGGATATATTTAGCTTTACTCATTCATTTCAAACATCAAAAAGGGGAATTTATGATTCAAAAATAAATTTTATTATTGTTGTAACTGTTCTTCCGTTGTAATATTAAACATACTATTTTCTGAATTGTATAAACCTTCGACAAGGTCGTTACAGGCGTTAGCTATACAACCAAGTGTTTTTTTTCATTATATCCGAATATGAAAAACGAGAATTATTGTCTATTATATTATACACATTAGTATCAACAAATTGATACCCAAGTTTATTTATACTATAAAAAAGAACTGCTGCTCTTCTTGTGTCACGTGGATGTTGGTGTTCTTTATTACCGATTGCGATGTCTAGTAGGTCGGATAATCTTCTGAGTTGATTTTGATTTAAAGTCTTTTCAGTTGCCATAAAAATTAAAACAGAAAATTAGTTTTAAGCATTACTGTTAGGGTTTTACAAACTTATTCCCAACAATTGATTTAAACAATAACAATTCAACAGTACTATATTTTTTTAAATACATATCTTCCTCTTCCTGGTATTTTAAAAATTCCATTCGTTCCTGTCCATAATACCGTATGTTTGAGATAGGTAAATAGCCGCTGGGTTATATCATAGAAAACTGATATCTTCTTCGTAGGAATAGTTTATTTTTTTCTTCCTCTGTAAGCTTAAATTAACTTGATAACTAATCTCCTGCTTCTTTCGATGAATGTTCTTTTGAACAAAGTAAGTTTTATTAACGGCAACATTAGGATTTCATAATCTGGTATTGGCATGTTTAGGCTGAGAGCACTGCAATAAAAATATTGTTAAATTAATGATCATTTTTTTTGTTTCAAAATATTATTATTTTCTTTTCAATATTTTTTAATATTTAGTTTTATTTGTTAGGTTTTCTCTTACGTAACTGGTCAAAATTTGATTCTTTTTCAGAGTCTATTTTGTATCCAAAGTAAATCTAGTCACTATATTTTTTCTGAATCAAAATTTTTTATCCTCCGTATTTTATGAAATTGTATAACTCATTTGAAATCTGATTTTGTGGGTCATAAATTGTTATAAAATAAAAAGTATCAAATATCTAAAACAATTTTATGGTTTTAAATAATAGAAAAATTAACTAGAAATGCCTATATATTTGAAAGGCGCTGTTAATTTAGAAATAAATTGCTTAAGATAGTAAGAGCTATGAAAGCCCACATTCAAAGTAATGTGAAGGTTCCACATCCTACATTAGTAGCATTCGGTATCAGTGCTGCAATTACATTAGGCGTATTGGGTACATTCTACATAGCTGATACAGGAATTTTAGGAATAGGAGTTGCTGAAGCAGCTACAAAATGGAACCCTAATTGCTGTTAGATTGACCAGATAGATTTAGCTTTAGATCTTCTATTTTAATAAATCTTTGTTAAAGTTTTAGAAATAGAATATTTATCTTTATAGTAATGTAAAGACAGAGAATAAAAAATACAAGCATAAAAAAATACCAGGTTCATATACCATAAAATCTTTTTTTGTATCTGAGAAACTAGATAACATATAACAATAAAAAAGCCGAATTAAATTTACATTTATTGTTGTTGTTTTTGTTTTTGTTGTTGTTTTTGTTAGTGAGATGTTGTTTGATTACCCATAACTCTGTTGAATTGCTCTACTTCATCTTCATATAATATTTCAATTAAATTAGGATTTATTTTTAGGGCTTTTTCATAATATTTTCTGGCTTCATCGTCTTTTCCCATATTAGCAAGCACAAAAGCCATAGTACTTTGCAAGGCTTCATCCTTTGGATTATCTATAGCTGCTTTTTCTATTACTGAAAGTGCTTCGAGATTCTTTCCCATTTCAGCTAAGGCTTCTGCTTTGTTATTTAGAGCATAAACATCTGATGAATTTATAGATAAAACTTTGTCGAAATACTGTATTGCCTCATCATTTTTTTGAAATATCAATAAAGCACCCCCCTTATTATTTAGAGCATAAACATCTGATGAATTTATAGATAAAACTTTGTCGAAATACTGTATTGCCTCATCATTTTTTTGCAACCCCAACAAAGCAAGTCCTTTGTTATTTAAAGCCTTTACATTTGATGGATTTATTGCAAGGATTTGGTCAAAATACGGAAGTGATTCAATATATTTGTGTGACTCCCATAGAGCAAGACCTTTGTGATTGAGAGCATCAATATTTGATGCGTTTATCATTAGAATGTTGTCATAGTAAGGGATTGATTCATCATATTTTTTTTGGTTAAACAAACCATTAGCTGTTTCCAACAATGTTTCTAAATCTGTCGAATTACTAGTTTGAGCCTCAGCTAGTGTTATAGTAAAAGTGAATATAAAAAGAAATGATAAAGCCAGAACAATTCTTTTGGATGATGATAATGATAATTTGCGATATGGCCTCATCATTTTTTGTTCTATAAATAATTAATATAATTTTATTGGTTGGATGTTATTTATCTAAATAAAATATTATATTTTTTCTCGATGTTGTCGTATTTAAGTAAGAATTGGCCAAGCAAAACAATTCAACAACAACTACAACTTCTTGGATAAGAATTCTGTCAGCAAAAATAGCGTTTTAATACAAGTTGAACTTGCACTTGAATTTCAGATTTTAATGGTTGATACATTTAAAAATTCGTTAGAGAACTTTGCTTTTCTCCGACACTTTTATGATTTATCTTAATTTGTACATCAACATCATATGAATTTCTTAGAACTTAGATATTTAGAAAAAGATTGCAAACAGCCTTTATAGATTGTTTGCTATTATTGAAGATAACATATTAAAAAAGTATTTAAATTTTCATTTTCAAATCCTTCTTGATATTTTGTTTTCTTTCAGTTCTATAATATCCAGACCTTGGATTGCCGCTAGTACATAAACACATGTGAAATATATAATTAATCATATTCAAAATCTGGATCATCTTTGATAATTCCTTTATCTAACATATCTTAAAGTCTATCGCATTGTTCTTTATGTGCCTCATAGGCCTCTGAAGCTCCACATAAACTTTCTACGTCATGTTCTGATAGTTCTTTATCTTTTTTATCTTTTTCAGCATACATAAGGAATTGGTTTCCAAATATTCCATTATACTAATGAGGATAGGTATTGTTATGAATATAATTGAAAGATTCGTTTTCTACTATTCAAAGAGAATTTATAGTAATAAGATTTATGTTAAAATAACTATGGAACTCAATACTTTTTCCACAGATTTAATTCATGCTCTTATATCATTTTTGTTATCAATATTGAATATTAAAAAAAGAAATAAAAAACAATAGAAATATAGCTCTTATACTCTATAAGGATACATAGTTGAAAACCATCGATAATTTCATGGAAGTTATTATAGTAAGACAAACTCAGGCTCGTAAATATTTATTATTTGATAATCCCCAGAATGATTTAACATATCCTTTTTTTGTTATTCTTGGAATAATTGTTATTTCAAGTATTTTATTTTCTTTAACTAGTATTGATATCGAACCTGCAAATGCTGCAGAAAAGATAGAAGTATGTTGTTTCTGGAATGAGAATCTGGATGATGGGATACTGACGTACGTAGTTGATTCAGATAACAAATACTTTAATGCAATAGTTGATGCTGCACTTTATAACTGGCAAGTAAAGATGAAAAATATTATATCTTTCGTGAAGATAGATGATGTATCTTCAGCAGACATATTATTTAGTACACTAGAGAGTCAGCAGAAATTAACAGATATGGAAAAGGAGATAAATGATAGATCTGATTTTGATTATTCTAAAGACGAAGCTGAGGTTCTTGCAAATACCATTATAGCATATACAGAGTATGGAAATGACAGAGTTATTCAATATGTTGACATTACTGCTTGGTCTCAAGCATTTACACCTGAACTTTTAAAAAAGAACGGACATGGTCAATACACGGCATACAATGCAATATTGCATGAGATTGGACATGTTTTAGGATTGTACCATACCGACAATAAGAAGGGATTGATGTCACCTGTTGTAGAACTTTATGGTGTTGATGAAAGACAGTTACAAGTTTCAAACTGTGATGCATATATAGCACTTGACCAGAATGGTATGCTTTATTACTATACGGAAGATGAATTTCCTACCTATGCAGAATTTGTTGGAATAAATGGAGATGACCAAGAATCTCAGGGATATTATGAATGTATAAATCAATATTCACATATCGGATTTTCTATACAGCATATTGAACAACATCCAAGTTTGTTTTAGTAAATAGTGTTATTATAAGACAATTGTTCTCACAAATGGAAAATCTAGAAAATATGAAAAAAAATAAATTTTCCTTTATTTGATGTAGATTTTAAAAACTTGTTACTTCCATTTCTCGAATGAAAAAATTCGCTGTTTAGTTAAATGCTAAGTCTGATTCATAATTTTTTCTTAATTGGTTGTAAAGTCTATTAACATCTGAATAATTGTTTTTAATTGCTAAAAATTTTTCATCGATAATAATATCACAAAAAAAAGATTTTAGAAATTTACAAATTCCTGTTCCATCCTTAAGAGAATAACAAAAAATAGCATCAATACTTTCAAATGTAGATGAACTAATACAAAAACACCGACATAACAAATCAAATCATGAAAATCTCAAAAAAGGTTTAATGCAACAACTTCTAACTGGAAAAATAAGGGTTAAAGTCTGAAATTGAGTAGGATTAGTAGTCAGGTCTTTTATACTGGTAGAGAAGGTAGTGAAGAATATCAAGAATCAGAACTACCAGCATTAAATCAGCTTGTTGTAATGGGATACGAATACAAAAATCAGTCAGAGCTTAACAGAGAGAGAAGAGACTACAGAGAAGTATTACTTTATGATAGACTTGAAAAAGCAATAAGAAAACTAAATCCTGAACTTGATGAAGATGGAGTCTATGAGGCAATAGGCCAGATAAAAGAAGATTCTTTTCCATCAAATCTTGATATGATGGATACAAATGAAAAGATTCATGCTAAACTTGTTGGTTTATCAAGGTCCACAGGACTGGAACCAATAACTGTTATACAAAACTTTGCAGAAGGCAACGTATTCAAAACTATTTGTTTATTTGATTTTGATAATCCTGAAAATAATGATTATTTGGTAACAAATCAGTTTCAGCTTGAAGGTTTAAGAGAACCAAAATATCTAGACATTGTCTTGTTTGTAAATGGAATTCCTCTTGTAATTATAGAATGTAAAGCTCCTTCTATTCGTAACTCTGTACAGGAAGCAGTAGAGAAAAACCTGTACAAATATCAAGAGAGAGGATACGGATTCGAAAAACTAATGTTTTACAATCATATTCTTATTGCTACTTCTGGATATCTTGCAAGACATGGTGCAGTTGGCACAAGTCTGAATCATTATGGAAGATGGTCTGAGGCAGAACCACTTTCTTTATCAGACATTGAAAAGATGTGTAACAGAAAAAAGGCAAGAGAACAGGAAATTTTAATTGCTGGAATGCTGTCAAAAAAACATCTTTTAGATTTATTAAAAAATTATGTGATATATGAAACAGTAAACAACAAGAGGGTAAAAAAGATTGCAAAACATCAGCAATATAGAGTAGTAACAAAAGCAGTTGATAGACTTGCTAATATAGATGAGAATTCTGTTGCTGACAAAGGCGGGGTAGTATGGCATACCCAGGGTTCAGGAAAATCCCTTTCAATGTTATGGCTTGCAACCCAACTCATATACAAATTCGGAAACCCTCACATAGTAATAGTAACAGATAGAACACAGCTTGACAAACAGATTCATGAAACATTCTGGGCATGCGGATTCCCAACACCAATAAAAGCAAAAACATCAAGTGAATTTGAACGCTTGTTGCAGAATCCAAAAGGAAAAACAATAATCACTACAATACAAAAATTTGGAACAAAATATGGAAGACTTATCCATACAGACCAGAAAGTTATTGTTTTGGTAGATGAAGGACATCGTAGTCAGTACAAGTTACAGGCTGAAACGATGAGGTCAGCGATGCCCAATGCAGTATTTTTTGCGTTTACTGGTACTCCAATAGACAAAAGAGATAAAAGTACATACAAAGTCTTTGGTCCACTTTTGGATAGATATACGTTTGAAGAATCAAAGGCAGATGGAGCAACTCTTCCAATCTTTTATGAGGAAAGGATACCAGACCTTTATGTACAAGGTAAAGAAATAGTAGGAAGAGTACAAGAAATAATTAAAGAAAAGGAAGAGGATATAGCGAAAATCTTTCAAAGAGTATTCTCAGACCTCTCAGAGAAAGAAAGAGAGAGATTAAAACAAGAATATGCAACAAAACAACTAATTGTAGAATCTAAAGAAAGGATTAGAAAAATTGCAGCAGATGTTATTGAACATTTTACAACACATATTCAACCAAATGGATTTAAGGCTTTACTTGTTGCTCCATCAAGAGAAGCAGCAGTCACATATAAAAGAGAACTTGACAAGTTAGGAGCCCCAAGGTCCAAAATCATAATGACATCTCATTTGGGAGAAAAAGGCAGAGATGGAACATCATGGGATGAATATTTTCTAACACAAGAACAGAGAGAGTTTGAATCTGAATTTTTCAAAACTCCAGAAAATGAGATTCAAATACTTGTGGTAGTAGATATGCTACTTGTAGGATATGATGTTCCCATAGTACAGGTTATGTATCTTGACCATCCTTTAAGAGAACACGGTCTTCTTCAGGCTATCGCAAGGGTTAACCGACCATATAATCCAGCCAAGACATATGGCTTGATAGTTGATTATTGTGGTATAACAAAAGAATTACAACAGGCTCTTGCTATCTTTGATGAACAGGATATAAAAGGTGCTCTTCTTCCAATTGAAAAAGAGGTACAAGAGCTAAAAGCAAGACATACAGATGTAATCTCGTTTTTTTCTGATATTCCTGATAGAGATAACAATGACCTTATCATTGAAAAGTTTGAACCTGCACATGTTAGAGAGGATTTTGAATATGCCTTTAAGATGTTTTCCAAATCCTTGGATGCGGTATTACCAAGAAAAGAAGCAGGACCATACATTGATGATTTTAAATATCTGTCCAAGAAGAGAAATCTTTTAAGAAATTTCTATGGAAGTTATGGAATGAGTTTCAGACTTGAAGGACAGAAAGTTCAGCAGTTGATAGACGATTATATTGACACCTTACGTATGCAAAACCTGATAGATTATAGAAAGGTAACCAACGAAACTTTTCTTGTAGATATTCTAAGATTTAAAAATGATAAAGCAAGAACCGCACTTGTTAAAAACAAGATAAGACAGATAATTCAGGAAAAAAAGAATGAAAATCCAGTATACTATGACAAGATAAGGGAACGATTGGAAAAACTGATTGAAGAAGAAGAGAGAAAGAGAAGAGAGAATGCAAAAGATTTTAATAGTTATAAAGGAATATATAAAGAACTTCTAGATGTTGGAAAAGAAAGGACAAGATTAGGATTTAAAACTACATTTGAACAAGCTGTTTATGAAATTCTGCTAGAGATAACAAACAGAGATGAATCTTTTAGCAGAAAGATTACCAAAAGGATATATGAAGATGTAAAACCAGAGACAAAGATTATAGGATGGAGAACAAAGAGAACCTCTCAAACAAGAATTAGTCTGATAATATACGATATTTTAAGGGATACAAATAACAAAGATTTCATGCAAAGGGAAGACATGATAGAAGAGCTTACCGAAAAGATATTTGATTTGGTTTCAGAAAATCTATGAAAATAAAAGATAAATCATTCTTTAGGATTTATATTTTGTTTATCTTGCATTTTAAATTGCTTATGTTCTTACAATAAATAAATTAGTAAATCAAAATCTATATTTTATGAATCTGTTTTTTAATAAATATTGTTATTTTATGATTAAATATCACTTCACATTAATTAATTCATTATCAATCGTTAGTAACTATTAATTTATTTATTACTATCAATTCCAAAATTAGACCATGCATAAATATATTTCTGAGGAATCTTCTCTGGATCGTGTAATACATAATGTCTTGCATTTATTGATTTAAATCATCAAGCTAAAACTTCAGCTTCATCAACAGACATTGTATCTCTAAATCTCATTACATTGTAGTGAATCTTTCTCATTGCAAAATATGCCATCCCTATATCTCTTTTCATTATTTTGTGGGCTGCAGAAATATCATAATAATCAAATTTTTCTAGTTTACAAACTTTATTCCAATATGTAGCTGGCAGTACTGTGGCTAATGCTTTTTTATTTCCTCTAGTTCATCCAATGGGGATAACACTAATACCGATGTCATTACAATCTACAGCATGTAACTTTTCGCAATCACATCCATAGGCATTCATACAAATTGATTTTTCTTTACTATAAATAATTTTTTGTTCTCTTTTTACCAGATAGATATTTTATTTCATATAAGATATTGTGATTTAGCTTGCTAACAATTGGAATCAAATTCTGCTAGTTTTAATCCTGTAAATTCCCTAAACAATAATGGCTTTTTAGATAATCTATCATAATTTAGCAAATTTATTGATTGATGTTCATGACATAAAACAGGGCTATAGATTTAAGATTTCTATTTATTCAAAGGATCTACTCTGTTGTTATTATCTAACATTTGAATCTCTAAGATACAATAACATTGTTACTACAGTACTACAAGATTCAATCTGGATATCGTAAATAAAGTATCTGATAAGAACAATTGATTAGCGAAATTATGGAAGTTTGTATAGATTAGTTCAATATGTTATCAAAAGTCAGTTAGGGCAAATCAATTTAGATGATATAGAATATATGTTTTTGTTACTGGCTCAAATGGATAAAAAATATAGTTTTGATATATCAGAAATGATGTATATAATATGGATATAAAATTGGAAGGAATATCATCCTTATTATTTCTCGAATTAAAAACAGTTATGAGAATTTATTTTAAATAGTTAAATTAAATATGATTATATGGATTAACCAATTATGATTTTCCATGTTGTAATGGGATTTATATCTATCTTGCTAATCAATTTTCTTTATTATGTTTTTGCAGAACCATATCTTAACGATTCGTCATTTAATATAGAAATTATAATGAGAAATTTATCAAAGCCTACTGGAATCACTTTCCTAGATAATGACATTGTAGTTATTGAAAAAAATGGGGATGTAAAGTTAATCTCATCTGAAACCTACAAAGTACGAAGTATCTTTCATTTTGATGTTGCGCAGAAAAGTGGAAGGGGTTTATTGGCAGTTGAATCAAATGATAATGATTTATTCTTTTATTTCACAGATTCAAGTGTAGATCCTATTAGAAACAGGGTTTTTAAATATTCTTGGGATGGGAACACTTTGCAAAATCCTAAGTTGCTTCTGGATCTTCCTGCCTTACCTGGACCTAATCACGATGGAGCTAAACTGCTAATAAACAACAATACAAAAGATGGATCTTTTATTCTATATACAGTCATAGGAGATCTTAATCACGCTGATCTGAATGATACTGGACTTTTACAAAACAATAAATCCAATGATAGAATAGACGACACAGGAATAATACTTAGAATTGGATCTGTTGATGGCATGGCGGTTAACGACAATCCATTTTTTAAGGATAAAAATTTTTCAAAGTATTTTGCATATGGAATACGAAACAGTTTTGGCATTGCAATAGATCCTGAATCAGGATATCTCTGGGAATCTGAGAATGGTCCAGAATCTTATGATGAAATTAACATTGTTAAACCTGGATTTAATAGTGGATGGAATCAAGTTATGGGGCCAATCGGAAGGACAGGTAAAAACCAACAAGATCTTGTAATCATACCTGACTCCCATTATCGGGATCCTGTTCTTAGCTGGAAATCTTCTATAGGTTTAACGGATAGAGAATTCTGGAATTCTTCAAAGTTAGGATCTAAATATTATAATAATTTATTTGTAGGCGATTATAATAATGGGAATTTATATTTGATTACTGTAGATAAACAGAGAGAAGACATAGATATAAATCAATATCCATATCAATTACACGACAGAGTAATTGATAATGATCATGAAGCATCATCAATCATATTTGGAACTGGATTTAAAGGAATAACAGACCTTGAAACAGGTCCAGATGGAAATATGTATGTTTTGTCATTTGATGATGGAATTCTATATAAGATATTTAAAAACTAATATCTTAATGAACATGTTACTTTAAATAATGTTGAGGATCTTTAATCAAAAATCATTATTATCTATTTTTGTGACTGTAAAAAGAGAAGCAAAGAAAAAGAATTGTATCCAGATATGTAATTGGAATAGTTTACAGTTTTCTTTTTATCTACAGGGATAGTAATCATACTAAAACTTTCTATTATGTCCTTCAAATTTTGGTAGATTCTTTCCATCAAACTTTTCTGAATTTGAATGTGACTTGTTATTATATGTTCCATATATTGTATATCTCTATCTACATTGCCTTGGTCAAGATCAAATAGAAATCCTGCTGATGACTCTAAGTATAGGTTGTAGTATGGAAGTGGGATGAGAAACATATCTCTTATTGGATGTTTAAAATCTCATCTATCTCTTCTACTACAAGTTCTCCTCTTCTTTGATAGATGTTTTATCTAGTATTGGAGATATTTTGATTCTACTTGCTTGCAGATATAATCAAATTCAGATAATTCCAATCCTGTGAAGGATCTCCACAATAATAGTTTTTTAGATAATCTATCATAATTTAACAAATCTACTAGAAATTATCATGTTGTAGTAAATGAGGAATATATCTTTAAGCTTTCTAATTATGCAAGAGATCTATTCTATTAGAATAATTAAAAATACAGGTAAGGGACTCGAATCTCCATCTGAAAATGTCATAAATACCATTCATGAATCAAAAGTAGCAATAAAACTATTACTATCGACAATCTTTTAACTCTTTCAGAGTTATAATAATTTAAAATGAAATTAATAATTTTATTTCTTATAACTTTTCATCTCTTAAATAATTTCTTTATTTTTTCCTATTCAGAAAGAAATCAATCTGAATTATACTTAATAAATAATAATAAATCTAGTGACATGTTTTCTAATATATGGGATAGAATAAAGGGAGAAGATCGATCAATAATTGCTGGATCTCTAAGTGCTCATCAAACTACAGTCTCTATATTACTTGGAATTTCAACTTTTCTTCTTATATTTAAAATATTAGCTGGTGCTATAAAGGAACTAACGATTTTTGTAACTATGATAATAATTCTTTGTTTGCTTTTAATTATCTATGGAATAGTTGTATCAATTTTCTTTCCATTATTTCTTTATTTTTTTACATTCATAATACTAATTATACCATGTATAATTATTCTCTATCTTAACTTGCGGAAGCAGATTCAAAAGGATGAACAAAGACGATTTGATAAATAACAACATTGTTTCTAAGGAGATGCTTACCATTTTTAAGGGAGCTTGGAAGAAATAATTAAAGGTTACAAGAAGACCTTAGACATAATCTTATCATATTGTAGAGATATTTATCAAGGAATAAGAATAAAAGTCAATTTTTTGTACTATTTACTATAATGTTAATTTTATTACTCTAACTAAACTAAAGAGTATAGTTTTACTAGAATAGTTTTAATTTCTAAAGTATTGATAATTAAATTATTATTTGAAAAATGAAATTATTAAAAAATAAGATAAAAAAGAGTAGAGATTTATGATCTTACTACTTCAGCAAGGCTCTGTTAAAATAAGATAATATTCATCTCCTTTGATTCAAAATTATAATTATTATTTACTATTGTATCATTTTACATAGCTACAAAGAATTGTATCCAGTTATGTAAATGAAATAGATTACCTTTTTCTTTAATAAAAGGATAATAGTCATCAAAACTTTCTATTCTCATTCAAATACTGAATTACTCTTTTTCCACAAACTTTTCTGGAATAGTGAATGTAGATAGTTTTTTAATCCAATGTTGAGATCTACAAATCTATATATGTGTAAACACAAGTTTCAACATATAACCTAAATTGGTAGAAACTATATTTAAATAAAGATGAATCTGAAATAGACACATAGTGTATACCATTTAGATTTGTATTAATTTATCAAGAGGGTGGGGGGAATACTTACTTCTTATACTCCTACTGATCTTATGTGCATATTATCGGGGTAGGCATTAATAAAGGGACAAATATGGTTAGGACTCAGAAAAGAGGACATTGTTTACAATTCGAGTGTTAATGGTCACAATCACTACCTGATCAGACACTTGTGAAAAAAATCAGAGAGATGGGAACCAAATTCGACGTGATTTTAAGACCATTATTTTTAGCAAGAGTACTTTGAGCACATGCAGTCTAGCCTACTAGTTTAAGTCTATCTCCAACAGAAACTTGTTCCAAAAAAGTTATGCGATTAGGAGGGATATACCTTTACGACACAATAAACCTCCTTCCTCTAGAATCCTTGGTTGGCAAAGATAGATAGAGGTTTCTTACTCAGTGGTAGAGCGGTTTAGTGGTTCAAGATCCTTAGCCACAGCATCAATAGTATATGTCGCAGAGAATGGCTCACCTTCACTCTGGTGCAGATCTAAAGCGCTACCTACAAAGTCAAATGTCCCTGAGCTAATGGTTGTTCCGTTGATTAGTAGATGGGTATCAACTGCATCTTTTAAGATTGTAAATGCTACATCCGTATTATTAAGCAGTACCGCGATGTTATGAAATGGTTCTCCATGTGTCTCATTTGCTTGCTGATAAGGGTTATATTTCTGTAGAATTTCCAATTCGACAGGTTTGCTTGCGGTGAATGTTATTGTTCCTGACCAGATCTTTCCATCTTCTCGAATCGGAAGAACTGGTAGTATCTGATGTTTTACTTGACCAGGATGAGTTGTTATGGCTGCTTTGGACATTGCTGTTCTCTGTTCAACAACGGTATCTCTTTCTACTGGTTCTTCTATTGATTCAGTCTGAGTCTGACTTTGTGCATATGTTGAAGATACAAAAAATGATGCTCCTCCTAAAGCAGCTGCTACACTTCCAATCATCACTGCTAACACGGTTATTATTTGTACTATCATAACATTATCAATGTAGGGAATGATTACATATAGTCATTTCTGTTCATCCCGGTAAGAGTAGGATATCTTCTAATCAATGGGCATTTTAAGTCAAAGAATAATGCATACAAGAGTGACAGTTTGGCACTAGAATATCAACAGTAGACACTGGAAGAGCAATAACGACTTGCTGCTCTTTCCTAATAGGTCGGTGGGTGGACACGAACTTTGTACACCACTAGATTTCTAGGAGTTTATTATATCACATCATTCCTCCACCTAGCAGGAATACTAGAACAGCTGATCCTGATTCTCGCAGTACTATTAGCAAAGGTGAAACCAAAATCCGTAATATCACTAATACGTTCCTTCAACCATTAACCTTAACTCTGATAGACTTTGAGGATCGACTTTTACAATACTACTCTCATCCTTTACAGATTTTAGAAATAAGATATCTCATATTCTCGAACAAAAAGATTCAATCTTGATATGAGAAAATATTTGTTAGCAGGTGTTAGCTAACATATGCAAAGTAGTATATTTTATCACTAAAAAGTTAGCTCATTGCTGTAATTCTGTTTTTATATATCCAGCTATTGTTACAAGATCTCTATCAAATGTTTTTCTGCTTAGTATTCTGGATAAAACAATCCTTTCATTATCTTTTTGTTGTATGATAGATCCATTGCAAGATATTAATATAATGCCATATTGGAGTCTAATCGGAACCATATACGTGCTATAAAGCATCTCAAAATAACATTAGGAGAATAGACATATGGCCTTCCAGGTCGTAGTTTATTATTATGTGGCCACCTAATCAATCCAATCAGATACAAGTTAGTAATTAAAACAGATATTGCTCGATTTTGTCCTCAGTTCATTGGTTTGTAGAAGAGTTTCACCAAAACATTATACACCAATAATCAAACTTTATTTCTTATGAAAATGGAATAATAATTATGACCTACCATCAATTATTTTACTAAATTTTAGTTAAGCTAAAATAAATTAATAAATATTCATATACTTCTTTTTTAATATATTAGTTATCATATGCAAACGTATGATATTGCGATATAATATATCAGGTACTGTGATTTTATGTTAACAGCCGCAAGGCACATCCAACAAACAGCCGCAAGGCACATCCAACAAACAGCCGCAAGGCACATCCAACAAACAGCCGCAAGGCACATCCAACAAACAGCCGCAAGGCACATCCAACAAACAGCCGCAAGGCACATCCAACAAACGGCGCAAAGGCACATCCAACAAACAGCCGCAAGGCACATCCAACAAACAGCCGCAAGGCACATCCAGCAAACGACGCAAGAGCCTCAACAAACAGCCGCAAGGCACATCCAACAAACAGCCGCAGAGGCACATCAACAAACAGCCGCAAGGCACATCCAACAAACAGCCACCAAGGCACATCCAACGGCTGGCCGCAGGCACATCCAACAAACAGCCGCAAGGCACATCAACAAACAGCCGCAAGGCACATCCAACAACCGAAAAACAGCCGCAAGGCACATCCAACAAACAGCCGCAAGGCACATCCAACAAACGGCCGCAAGGCACATCCAACAAACAGCCGCAAGGCACATCCAACAAACAGCCGCAAGGCACATCCAACAAACAGCCGCAAGGCACATCCAACAAACAGCCGCAAGGCACATCCAACAAACAGCCGCAAGGCACATCCAACAAACAGCCGCAAGGCACATCAACAAACAGCCGCAAGGCATCAACAAACAGCCGCAAGGCACATCCAACAAACAGCCGCAAGGCACATCCAACAAACAGCCGCAAGGCACATCCAACAAACAGCCGCAAGGCACATCCAACAAACAGCCGCAAGGCACATCCAACAAACAGCCGCAAGGCACATCCCAAAAGGAACCTCAAAAACCACAGAACCTGATCAATTATATCAACTAAAACTGAATGACTTTATAGACAAGTTTTATGAATCTAATTCATATATCCAGTAATAGAATGTAATAATATAGGAAAAAAATATCATGACCGTTGGGTTGTCAAGAATATAAATTACAAGTTTTTAGAAGGAAAAGTAACACTAATAGCTGGGCCATCAGGTGCAGGTAAATCAACTTTAATTAATATTCTATCAGGTATTATTTCTCCCTCTGAGGGAAATACTATATTCTTAGGGTATGATTTAAATTCCAATTTTAAAAAAATTAAATCTTATATAGGCTGTGTCTGGAATGAGCCTTCTCTTTTTTCCAATATGTCAGTTGTAAATAACTTGCGTTTTTTTTTATTTCTAAGAGGCAAGAGTGCCAAGGAAGCAGATACAAAATCAAATGACATATTACGAGATTTTGAAATTATACATGACAAGAATAAATTTATCAGTAACCTATCTTTAGGAACTAAAAGGAAGGTTGATCTTTGTAGGGCATTAATAAGTGATTTCAAAATTCTTTTATTGGATGAGCCTTCATCTTTCTTGGATAATAAATCAAAAAAAACCTTGGTAAAGATACTTTGTAAACATAAAGAAGAAGGAAAATCAATCATAATTGTTTCTCATCATGCATCTCTATATTCTAATTTAATTGATGATATAATTATTATGAAAGATGGAAAAATCATCAAGTATCAATCTGTCGAAAATCTAATAAAAAATACAAAGGAATTCAAAAACGCATTTATTCTAAAAACATCTAATAGACTGTTGGCAGATGAAATATTACAAACTTTACCCGGTATTGAAAATACATATTTAAGTCAAAAATCAGTTCATGTTTATTTAAAAGAAGATGGTGACATTTCATCTATTATTAACACATTAGGAAATAGAGGACTAAAGATTAAAAAAATCATTAGTAAAGAACCAAATCTTGACAAATTAATTGGAGAAGTAATTAATGCCCATTAATGCTTTCTTATTATTAACTAGGAAAAAAATACTAAACAACCTTTCATTTTCACTAAGCACTTTTACAACAATATTACAACCAGTGTTATGGTTAATTATTTTTTTATATTTGAGAGAGGAACATATTACAATAACTTTATACAATCATCAAATAAGATATATCGAATTTCTTGTATTGGGAATTTTTTTGTGGAGGATAGTAAGTTTTATTTTAGGTAAATTTCCAAGTTCAATAAAGGAAGATGCTCCTGCAATTAAAAGTATAATAACCTCGCCAAGAGGAGAAAGCGTATTAATATGGTCAAGTTTAGTAGCTACATTTTCTATTGCAATGATTATCGGAGCTTGCATATTATTAACTGCAGTTTTACTCTATGATTTTTCTGTTTTTCTTAATCAAATTTTTATTGCTTTTCTAGTTTTCTTGTTGATAATAATTGTTCATTTTGAAATAGCAATTATTATTCTTATTTCTCATACACATATAAAAGATATGAAAAGCATAGGATTTATAACAACTACTATATTTGGATTGTCTTCTGGTGTCTTCTTTCCTGTAGAATTTTTCCCATCTCCTTTTGACCATTTTGTTTATGTTCTACCATTGACTCAGGGGTTAACAATCCTGAGAGAATTATTGCTTTTTCCTAACTTTTTACCCAACCTAAATTTATCGATTATGCTCGTATCTGAGGCAGTTTTTCTTTTTACCATAATAATTTTTTTATATAAAAAGAAGTTTAAATCTTACTGGCTTGATAAAATGTGATTGAAATAGCGTAATAGCGTAAATCTAATGATTATATGGATATGTTTAAAGAATTATTAATTATATTTGTGGGAGTAATTATTATTATTCCAATTAGAAACTTATTTATGAATGAACAAAATTTTATGATTATATTGTATCGATAAAGTTAAAAGTCATTCATGTGTATGAGACTTTTTTCTCGCAGATCAGACTTTTAAATTTTTGGAATAGCCGTAATAGTTTTTGTATGATTTTTCCATCTCCTTCATCTTGGTTTAGAATCTATACTTTAGATTCTTAGAATAGTACAAACCAATTATAATTTTTAGAATTAGTACATGATTTTTTGAAAATAAATACAAAAATCTTCATAAGACGGATTGACTAAAAATCAATATGAGCAAAACAATATTAATTACAGGAACAAGTTCTGGAATTGGAAAAGCAACTGCCAAATATTTTGCAAACAAGGGTTGGAATGTAGCAGCTACAATGAGGACAATAAAAAAAGGTAAAGATTTAGAGAACATTCCAAATATCAAAATTTTTCAATTAGATGTTATAAATGAGGATTCAATAAAACAGGCAGTAATTGATGTTGTTAATGAATTTGGAGTTGTAGACGTAGTACTTAATAATGCAGGATATGGATTAATGGGTCCTTTTGAAGCATTATCAAAAGACCAAATTCAACGTGAATTTCAAACAAATTTGTTTGGAGTTATGAACATAACAAGAGAAATTTTACCACATTTTAAGAAAAATAAAAATGGTTTATTTATTAATCTGACTTCTGTTGGTGGTTTGGTAACTCTACCATATCTTAGTTTGTATCATAGTACAAAATTTGCATTAGAAGGATTCTCTGAATCAATTGCTTTTGAACTGGAACAATTTGGAATACGTGTAAAGATAATTGAGCCAGGAGCAGTTAAGACTAATTTTGGTAGTGCAATGGAGTTGGCTAAAAATGATACTATGACAGATTATGATTCAGAGATAAAAAATATGCAAGAAAACATAAAGTCTTTCATGTCTTCTGAAAACGCTAGTACTCCAGAAATGATAGCTGAGACAATTTTTTCTGCAGCTATTGACGAATCTGGTAGACTACGTTACCTTTCAGGAAAAGATGCAGAACAAATATACTCTGTTAAAAGAGAAAAAGGTGATGCAGCTGTTATGAAAATGATGAAGCAAACACTTCTTGGTAAAGAATAATATGTATAACAAATAATTATTTGTTATTCTACCTTTCTACATTGTATTCTGATAATTCTTTAACATCTTTATCTATTTTTGGCATGCATGGCATATGGATTTCATGATATTACCATATAGCAAAAAGAATATATTTTATCTGAATATACAACTGTAAGGACAAATGCTTTTGATCTAATTTAACCTCATTATCTATATAGATAATTCTTGTATTACATTATATAAAATGGTTCTTGTTATAGTTTTTTACCAATTTAACAAATAATAGAAATAAACAAGATATTTTAATATGATTTTTGGAGATGAGGATATGGAGAAAGAGGAGAAGGATAGAAATTCTCAAAACATTGATAAAAAAATTTTAGATCAAGATGATTTAGACGAAGTTGATAAAATAAGTGAAATGTTAAATCCAGATGAGAAGGTACTGCTTGTTGCAAGACAATCAAAATTAAAACCAGGAGGATCATATTTTACACCAAATACCATTTATGCAACAGATAGAAGAATAATAATACGAGATCCGTACATGCTAGGAATAAAATCAAATGTTGTGGATATTCCTTACGATGTAATTACAAGTCTAAAACTTGAAAAGGGTTTATTATCATCTACAATAAAGTTTGAAGCACCAGGATTAATGAGTTCAACCAAGCTAGGGATAGCAGATAGTATAGTAAAAGGTGAAAATGATCAGGAAGGAATTATCGAAGCTATTCCAAAGGATAAGGCAGAAGATTTAATAGAAATAATTCGTTCAGGAATGCATACTAATACTAAATCAATACCTTCAAAAAAACAAAAATACGATACTAATTTAGAAATACCTAAAAATAATACATCCAACAAATCTGTATCAGTTACAGATGAGTTGTTAAAACTTGCAAAGATGAGAGAAGATGGAATAATCACTGAAAAGGAATTTGACCAAATGAAGCAAAAACTGATAAAATAAAAAAAAATATCAAGTTAATATTTTTTAGCAGAAGAATTAAAATAGTCATACTAATCCCTATAATTCGTTTTTATGATTTGGACAATTCATTTATATAATCTGATATTCTGCTATAATAAATTATGAGCTAACTTGTGTAACCTGAAAAAAGTTGTACAAGAATACTTTTAACCCTATCACATTTATACCCCTCCAAATAGATTTTGAACTTGTCTATTAAAATGTGGTTTGGAATATGAAACAAATTTGACCTAATAATTGGGTTCTAGTTAAATTTAATGATATTTTATTTATTCTGATTTAAGCTGTATCCGTAAACATCTACTTGTTAGAATATAAAAAATATGGTTACATTATCACTTCGAAAAACCTGATTGAACAAATGAACTAACGAAGACAGAACTAATGTTTTAGTTACTGTTATGTCTGTAAATTAAAAGGAAAAAGATAAAATATATTTATTTTACATCAATGGTTACAGGCTTTTGTTTATATTTATAAATATACCATTATAAAAAATAATATCAATTTTTTATTTATAACAGGAGATAAACATCGTCTTAAATTGAATTATTTAGATAGTTCAGAGAATAAATTCGCGATCTGATTATGGGGTTCAACTTTTTTTTTAAAACATCTATTTGATAAAATATACTCAAAATGACTAAACATGTATGCAACAAAGATAACAACTTGGAACTAGAAAAAAATTTAATGATTTTTATTAATTATGCAAATAGAATAATAATTATGACCCCGTATCAAATAATTTGAATCAAATATGATAACTATCTGATTGAGTTTCAACGGATATATGACTAATTGTAAAAGTTTTATTAATTGCAATTCTAAATTCTGCATTTAGATTTGGATATACGTATAAATTTAGTTTTTAATTTTACTTAAATGGACAATATACAATAAATGGGTTAAAGATACACAAGGTGATTATACACACCAAACCTTACCTTAGCTTATATACTTTGTTGACATATAACTAATATATGTCGTCAAAAGAAGAAAAAATAAATGAAATAAATACAGACAAATTTAGTACGGATGAAAATATTAACAGAAGTTCCAACTTTGATAGGAGAGTATCAAACAGAGACTATAATAATACCATTAATCAACAACAAGATGTAATAAACAAGACATTAGATAACACATTACATAATGTTAAAAAAAGCACAGACGAAGCTATGAGAGAAATTCCAAAGTACGCAGAGCGCGTTTCCGAATATCAAGAACAAACAATTCGAACTATACAAGATATTGCCTCTGACTTTATTGAATCAGAAAAAGAAGTAGTAGGCTATTTTCAGTCACAAGTAGATAAAAATGGTATATGGGATTTTTATAATCCACAAAAAATTGCACAAAACTATGCAACATTGGTAAATAACTTTACAAATTATCAGTTAAATTATAGCAATCTAATAAATAACACAATAGAATCAAATATGAAAGTATATAATACTGCACTTCAACAGACAAGAGATAATCTAAAGACTTGTATTAAAACAAATACCAATTGCATAAAAGCATTTAATAGAGACGCTTCAGACTTCAAATACTAACAACACTAGGTATTAACCAACTTTAACCTATCCAAAAATAAATATAGATATATATATTTATAATCTATATTTTTTAACTACATTAACTATTTTTGTCTAATATTGTTACAACTTTTATACAATTAGTTTTAACAAAATAAACTCTGCCATCATTGGCAGATATAAATATAGGTTTATTACTCAGATAGAACGGTTTAGTGGTTTAAGATCTTTAGCCACAGCTTCAATAGTTTTCCCTAAAAAATGACATTCATAGAATTATAACATAATTTATAATAACCTCTATGTACTTTTAATTATAATCATTTGTCAAGTTCAAGGTCAAAAATAAAAAAGGAAATAAAACAGAAATTTAAAATAAAAACTTTTGATTATTCTATAAAATTCTATCTACCAAGAACACAGGGATATTTAGAAATAATGAAAAAAATGAAAAATGAATATGGTAATATGTCTCTTTATGAATTTGACGGCTATTTCAAAGGCGAATTTGAACCTATCAAGTATACTAGAGTAGAGATACATTCCAACTATTTAGACGAAACAAAGTTGATAAGATCTGCTAATCGAATGAGAAAAAAACTTAAACAACAAAGTTTAGCATTTGAAATCGATAATAAATTGATAATAGTTGAAGAGTAGAATATTTTATTCATGAAAGTAATAACTGTATTTAGATTATGTCAATTCATAGTCTTACATTTCAATCAGTCATAGTACTTATTTGCTATTGTATTATTATACATAGAAATAAAGAATTGCATGCAGTTGTTACATGAAATAAATTACATTCTTTTCCTTTTTCTTTTTGTGTAACGGGACAGTAAGTAATCATCAATTATTCCTTATTTATAAAAACATTTATCCTAACTGCAATACTTTATAGCCCACTCCTCATTGGCAAATTCAGAAACGTCACAATATCGAATATAGATTTTTGCCAAGTTGTTTTCCACCAATGCTTTATTGATATTTATGCCATCACAATACACGACACCTATTTCTCTTCCATAACTATCTCCTCTACGCTGACCATCATCAATATCAACTTTGCCTTTCTTATTTAGACATAAATTCTTGACAAACTCCTTTGCTTCTTCATATCCATACTGTTCACGTTCCGGAGTATCAACTAACGCTAATCGTACTCTAACTTTATTAATATCTAGAGTATCCCCATCAACTACATGATTTACTATACCTTCTAATTCTATATTATTGTCTTGTTCTTCTGGGACAGTATATAGATTCGATACAGATAGAACAACAACAGCCAAAATAGTTACTATAATTATTGAAAATATTACGAGATATTTTTTCTTATCCAATTAAAAATATTGTATTTGGACAATATAATATGGTTATGAGTCACATCCTACACCATCTCCATCACGATCGAATCCATGAGGATCTGGTGGCAAAACTGTGAATCCTTTATCTTGAATATCTCCACAATTTAGATCTGGAGGTGGGGAAGGTATACATACATCTGGATATGAAGAATCACAATCACTAAATTGTGCTTCTGTTTTTGTAGCAAAAAAGAAAGAGAAAACTAGACTTGACACCAGTATAATCATCAAAATGAAATAATTATTACCCTACTTTCCATGACTGGTTGTTATTGTATGCTAACAGAACTATAAAAAATATTTCTTCTCTCCCTCTTACTCTAAAATATTTTCATCAAGTGACACTGATCGTCAGAATTTGAAAACGAATTTACCCCAAAGACAGAGAAAAAAATAATGATAATAATGTAATTCAATTATAAAGAATTTTTAAAATAATAAAAAATAGTCTCTCTACCCCTGAAATTGTTTCTTCATGTGAGAGCAGCTGTCACATGCTGAACCCAAATTTACCCCAGAGAGAAGAATAAAAATAATATTCATATGATTATATGAATAATTTGTAATTTAGATAGAATTGCCAAATAATCAAAAATCACAATCTTCATCATCTCAATCAGGAGGTAAGGATGACTCTATTCTTCTTATTGTAATTGCATTTTCTATGGCAATAGGAATATTTTTACCCTCTTTTGGAATTATTTTTGAACCATTTCTTTTGATATGGTTAGGATTTTTATTATTTCTAAATCTTATAAGAATGGATCCGCAACAATTAGCATTTATAATTAAAAAGCCTCTGTTGGTTATAATATTTACAATTATTAAGCTTATCGCAATTCCTATCATATTATATGCAGTTACAAATATAATTTATCCTTCTTTGGCACTTTCTGTACTTTTACTTTCAGGAATATCTACAGGGCTTGGTGCACCATTTGTAATCAATGTATTTGAAAAAAGCAATAATAGGTTGCCATTTGTTGTTGGAATGATAATTTTAACATCTATTGCTGTGCCATTTATTTTGCCTTCACTTGTATTTCTTTTAGTTGATGTGTCTAAATTTGAAATACCTATTGCGAATATGATGATATTGTTAGCAGAAGCACTTTTTTTGCCTTTATTTGCAGGTTGGTTTACAAAAAGAAAAGCTCCAAAATTAGCAAAGAAAATAGAAGAAAAATCTTTTATTCTTTCATTGATTTTGATATCATTTATAAATTTTGGAATATTTGCAAAATATTCTAATTACTTTTTTTCTCAGTACTCATTTGTAATAACAATGAGTATTGCAGCATTTGCATTATATATTATATATGGACTAATAGGTTATGTTTCTGCATTTCTTTTTGATAAAAAAGACAAGTCATTTAGAATTGCAGCCTTTGTAATTATGAGTTATGTAAATAATATACTAATAGTGGTATTTGCATCTAAATTCTTTGGAAATGAAGTAGCTGCTTTGGCAGCATTTTATAATTTGTCCTATTATAGTATGATAATACCTATGAAAAAGATTTTTTATTTGAAAAAGAAAATATACGATTGATAAATACGGACTTGTTATACTAATCTATTATATTCTCATTACCAAAGAAATTTTAAGATAAATGAAAAGACCAAAAGTAGTTTATTATTTTAAACGTTGAGTAGAGATAATGAATGTTTAGCATTTGCAACAATTGTATTTAATATTTAAAAAGTTATTTCCTCTCTAGTTCCAAAATATTTTTCTCATGTGACGACGTCAAAATAATTTGTCACATCCTGAAACCAAATTTATTCCAGAGAAAGATGGAAAAATTATATCAAGGATATCAGGATTTACATGTGGTATATGTGTTAAAAGGAAAAAAATAGTAAAAGATTCTCTTTCATCAATCATGATAAGATCTTATTTAGTAAAACTTTTGATTTATGAAATTATACATTTTTCGGCGCCGAAAGATTTACAAAAAAATTTATTTAGCATGAAATGTATTATAAAATTACATCATATATCAAGAATTGATGGGAA
>JALDRC010000001.1 GCA_031316115.1 Nitrososphaeraceae archaeon | reverse complement strand
ATCCTCATCATTTGTTGTTCAAACAGTTAAATGAAATTGATCTTCCATATCTCCTTCCAATATGCTAGGAAGCATCTGTTTTAATTTTTCAAAATTTGCTAGAAATTTATTTCCACTTTCCGTGACTGTATAATATCTTTTTTCACTATTTATTACTTCTCGGATTAAACCACATTTTAATAGAAATTGGATATAAAGCTTACATTGATCATTACTTAGCATAGCTTTGTACATTATTTTGGTACGTGTTTCCATTCTTAAACAAGATGATAATATAGCTGCGATAACTTCATATCTGCTCCGATTTTTCATCTTTTATTTATAGAGTTTCTAATTAATATAACAGGTATGATACTATTAAATAGAAGATTATCTTACTCAAATTTTAAATATAAAGTTCTTTTCATAATGTTTATTTCATTTGTCTAAAAAAAATAAATTATACAAATACTAAGATGATTTTATCAAAGCTTTGTGTTTGTGAAAATTAGCGTGACCGCAAAATAATTCAATTTATGATTCTAAATAAGTTTTACAATAACCGTATAACAGTAACGAATCAATACATTATCGTATGTTATTATACCAATCTATGAATTTTTCTAAGGCTATACCTCTGTGAGAGTATTTGTTTTTTTCTGCTTTTTTATGTAATTTTCCCATTGACATCCTTGATTTCTCTGGAATAAAAATAGGATCGAATCCCCAACCACCATCGGACATTCTACTAGAAATCTTCCCGTTAATTTCTCCATAGAAAAGTTTTATCATTGTGCCATCATTATAGACAAATATAGATTTAAACCAGGCTTTTCGGTCTTTTATACCTTTCATTAATTTTAAAACTCCATTGTTTCCAATAGTATCATATATAAAAGAAGAATATGGTCCAGGAAAACCATTTAATGATTTGATAAATAGTCCGTCATCTTCTATTAAAACTGGAGCCTTAGAAATACTATATGCTGATTTTGACTTTTCAATAGAAATTAATTCGATATTATTGGACTGTATTTCTGGAAGTGCAACTCTATAAAATTTTAATTTAGTTGATGACAGTCTATTCTTCATAATCGATTTTATTTCCAAAAATTTATTATAATTACTACTAACAAAAAATAATGAACACATTTACATTTTATGAAAAATTTATATAATAAAAATATTTCTACAAATATAATATGAAACTATGATAACTAATATTATAATTAATTAGTAATTTTGTATTTGCAATTTAGGAATATCTACCTCTTTTCTCTATTTCTCCCACTACTCTCAAAATTTTATTGATATTATTTTTTGTGCTACTTGAATATCCTGTTATAAAACTCTCATATGCTTCTTTAAATAAATCTATATGTGCGCTGCTTAAGACTTCTTTGAATAACCTAAGATCCACTGCCTTATCTTCTATCCTTTCAGAAAAGAAAGACAATCCAAAATCTATAAGAAATAAGGAATTATCTTTTATTATAAAATTTGAAGTGGTCAAATCGCCATGTATAACATTATTGTCATGTAATATAGCCACATATCTTCCTATCTTGAATGCTATACTATCTGACAATACATCTTTCACATTAGTTCCTTGAATGTATTCCATTATTATTTCTGCTTGCACAGGATCCATAAAATACAAAAAAGGTGTAGTTATACCAAATTTTTTGACATTACTTAACATATTAGCTTCATGAATGGTTCTCTTCTTTCTGATGTTATCATCTAGATATCTGTTACGATAACTTTTTACTTTTCTTATCTTCGAAATCGCATCTTTCCCATGCCAGGGAATTAAATAGATGTCTGCTTCTGCACCTTTTTTAATAAGTTTTACCTGCAATAGTAATATACCCATGAAAATATTATAAAAATGTGAGCTCAGTAGAACCTCGCAAAGGAGAGAAATTAGTATTACAAGAAGATTGTGCAGAAGACAAATTTAAAAATGGTATACTTACCCTTACTAATCAAAGAATTATTTTTGAAAAAACAGAAGGCACGCTTGCTACTCTATCAAAAAAACCTGGAGAATTACTGTTAGACATAAACTTAGATCATATTTCTAACTGTAAAGCTGAAGGTTTCCTAATAAAAAAACTTGTAATAACTACTAGTCAAAATAAGGTATATAAATTCGGGGTTTTTAGTAATTCAAAATGGGTAAAAGAGATCGACAGAGTTAGATCCAATATCGATCATGATTGATAATGCATTTCCAATTAAAATATTCTCATTAGAAATTATTTTTTATAAACTTAAAATCTCCAATTCACATCTACTGAATCCAATCTCCATGATTGATTTATAAATGAATTTTCAATTTCAATATTCCTGTGATTAGATTGATAATCACATAGGGCAGTCCAGGCTATTTGAGAGCCGTTATCGCCAGAATAATTTAATGGACAAGAATAAAGTTTTGCATCTTGTCTCTCAGCTGCTTGTGTTAACATGTCTTGTAGACGTGTATTGGCTGACACCCCTCCAACAATCAGAACTTCTTTTTTTTGGGTAAATGATAATGCTCTTTCAACAACCTCAGTCAACATGGCAAAGGAAGTCTCTTGTATTGAAAAGCATAGATTTTGTATGTCGCATCCTTTTTTAATATTTGATTTGGCTGCTGTCAAAAGACCAGAAAAAGAAACGTCATTACCTTTAACAATATATGGTAACGGAATGTAATCATGTGATGAATTTGTTGCAAATTCCTCAATTTTGTTACCGCATGGTGAAGAAAGAGATATATATCTACCGAATTGATCTAATAATTGACCTATTGTAAGATCTAGAGTTTCTCCAAATACTCTCCATCGTTTATTTGCAAAAGCTAGAATCATTGTGTGCCCTCCAGACACCAGTAAAACTAGAGGGTCGTTGCATCCAGTTAACATCATTCCTAATTCAACATGGCCAAGTGCATGATTGACAGGAATCAATGGTTTACAATAAAAGGATGAAAGTGCTCTTGCTATCACTGCTCCTACTCTTAGACATGGACCCAATCCAGGACCAGCTGAATATGAAATAATATCTAATTTTGTAGGCAATAAATTCGCTGATTTTAGACACTGTTTCAAAATCTCCGGAGATTTATCCATGTGATGTCTTGATGCCTCTCTTGGATGAATACCAGAGCCTGAAGGTGCCTTGTATATGCTTCTTTCTTCTGAAATTATTTTTCCATTTCTTTTCACAATGTCGTATTCCATGATAGAACAACTGAAAGTGTGTGCTGTACTCTCTATTCCTAATCCAAACATTGTTTCAGAAATTTTGGTTACTTCATTCATAAATTAACCCCTAGCAGTTGTGGAGATTATTTTGATTATGTCATTATCCTTTAAGATATAATCTGCTCCAATTCTTTGTTTTGTTCTAACATCTATCGCAAACATAAATCCTTTTGCTAAATCTGCATGTATCTGCTCGGCAAGGTCTCTGGCAGTAGATCCTATCGGGAGAAGTAAGGAATTAGGTAATATGTTTCCATTTTTATCTGATAGTTTGATCTCATCTTCTACAGGATATACTACTATCAATTTCATTAACTCAAAGCATATGGTATTGATTGCATTTTGTACTCCTGTGGATCCATAATCATTTAATATATTCTTGATCAATAGTATAGCTTTTTGTTGTTGTTCAGTAAAGTTATGTTTTCTGAGTGTAAAGTCATTATCACCTGGTAAATAGTACCATAAATCAGTTTTCATACCTTTTCTTAACACAAGTTCTGCCTCAGATGCACAGGGAATGATTATATGACTAGTTGAATTTTGAATTTCTTTTAAATTTTTTTTAGATGATTGAAGATCTATTTTGTTCGCAACTATAATCAAAGGTTTAGATTTTTTTCTAATTAATTTAACGAAATTAAAGATTTCTTCCTGAGTCCATTCTTCTGGCTTTTTATTTTTTATATTTAATTCAATTAGAGATTTTGAAACAATATCAAAAGGAATAGCTAATCCGCTCAATCTTTTAGCTAAAATTTGCTCTATTCTTATTTTTTGGTTTGATATGTCCTTTGAGATTTTACTCCAATCCCTATTTACAATTGATAGCAACCATCGATCAAATTCATCCTCTACAAATTTTATATCAAATAGCGGATCCCCTGTTGACTGGGAAACTATATGGCCTTCTGGATCAGTACTGCCGGAAATATCCACTATATGAATTAGCGCATCAGCCTGTCTTGCATCATCAAGAAATTTGTTACCTAATCCCTTGCCAAGGTGTGCACCTGGAACTAGTCCTGCAACATCTATCAATTTAATTGGAATAAATCTATTTCCATCAATACACATTGAATGTATCGGGTTATCTTGAACTCCCAGTTCTCTACACACACATTTTTTTCGTACATAACTTATACCAATATTTGGTTGAACAGTAGTAAAAGGATAATTTGCCGAAGGAACAGCCTGATCAGTTGCTGCATTAAAAAAGGTCGACTTACCTACATTAGCTTTACCGATTATTCCTATAAGCATATTATGCTATATAGCTAAGTATCAAACCACTTTTTTATTTTGCTAAAGAGAACGAGTATCAAAGTATTAAGAAGATATAGGATAGGGTGAAAATTTTTGGAATATTTAAAAAACAAACCGATGTATAATTAAATAATTTTTATATCTTTTCATCCTTACCTAGTAAGAGTATTTGGCAGGAATAGTGGCAATATATGATTTTGGTGAAAACAAAAATCCAGAAAAAGTACTTTCATATCTGATAACGGGTATGAGGATGTTACAACATAGAGGGAAAGCATACTGGAAAATGATGATTGGAAATAAGGTAATAGAAAATAAAGGTGCTATTCCTCCAGATGATGTTCTAGCTACTACTATTAAAAAACAGAATTTAACTGGATTCTGTGGCCTGGGATATCTTTCCAAAAGATCTCCTCATTTTCCAAGTATGAATTTAATTAATATTTCTCTTGATGGATTTTTGGTTGACACTGAAAAATTACATACTCATCCATACATAGAATCAGCAAAATCACTTGATCCTTTATACCAAATCTATTATATCTTTATGAAATTAATTAATGATAGAAAAAATAGCGAACTTGCTGCTGAATTTTTAGATAGACATCTTAGAGGAAATTTAGTAATTAAAAATAGAGATGAATTAATAGTTTTCAGAAATAGCACAGCATTTAAACCACTTTTTATGGCATCCAATGATAAAATAGTAATGATATCCTCAGAAAACTCTCTTAGGATATCTTATCCTAATTTAAAATTCCTAAATATTCAACCAGGGCAATTGATTAAATTGGATAGGAAAAGCTATATCAACTCTCTTGTCTCTTTGGAGGGTCGAAAAATCTTATTAGATCCATTTGAATTTATTAGGGAATCACATGTTACATCGATGTTTGGGGACAAGAGTATATATTCAATAAGAAAGAACATCGGAAGGGTACAAGCTGATTATGTTCCTGTTGAAATGGATCTAAATAGTATTTATGCAGAGCCAGATTATACAAGACCTATGGCTTTGGGAATGGGTTTAAAACTACAAAAAGATTTATCTGATTTTGAAATTTCTGAAGGTATCATTAAAGATAGATATGATGATTCTGATCATATGATTGATTTTTCTGAACAAGAAAGTAAGAATAAATTATTAACAACAGGAAAATCACTAAAATTCATAATAGAAAATTTAACCAAAAATAAAAAAATAGCTACTATTCAAGGTACAATTCAAACAGGAAGTACTGTTAGAGAAACGGTCTATTATCTTAAGAAAAATGGAGTAAAAAGAGTATATGTTATAGTATGTTATGTTCCCACTATTGATGGAAGGCAAGTGGGATTATATACCCAAAATAGAGATCTTCTTGCGAATAAATACATAGGGAAAATATCCAATTTAGAGAGGCTAAATTTCTATGTTGCTCCAGAGATCGGGAGTGAAAAAATTTTTTATAATTCTCCTTCAATACTTGCAAAGGGTATTGGAATTTCTGAAAACAAACTATGGTTCCCTGAATGGATACGATTTTTGGATTATGAAAAATAAAAAAATTTCTATAGATTTTGATATCGAAAGAATAAAAAAAAAAATTCCAATCAAATCGGAAATACTGATCTCTAATACAAAATACAACGACACTTACTACTTAAAAGAAGTTAGATTAGAGCAGTATGTAGAACGTTGTGACAAGAAATTTGGTAATTATTATCTTGTTATACTACATATTCAAACAAATAAGGGTAACGTGTTGATGAAATTTGACGAAGGGTATAGGGAAAAATATTCATTTGAGTTGATGATAGAATTAATTAAAAAATTTGAGGGATTTTCTTCTTTGATAAACCGCGCCATTATTGAATTAGAAATTTAATTCTATATATCATTCAATGCAATATCATTTTTATTTAGATCTATCAACGAGTCTATTCTTCTTGGCCAATTAAAATTCTTGTTCCATGGCTGATTAAATAATATTGCTATTTTCGGAGATTTAATATCTATTAAATTACTGGGGTTATCATCTATTAAAATATGAAATGGATACATACTTTTTTTAAAATTGTCAAAAATAAATAATATGTCATCATATTCGATTTCATTGGTTTTTAACCATTCATATACATATGGAATTGTCTCTTTTTCCCTCCTAGTAATTATAGATATTCTATTTTCAACCTTAAGATTCCTTATAATATCTGGAATATTTTCAGTAGTAGGTGGAATTTTTTGCCATTTGTATTTCCATACATATCTAAAAAGCGAATAGGATTCAATTTCAGTTATTGGTAAAATTTTATGAATATCCCAGACAGTAATGTGGGTTTTAGTAATTTTCGAATCATATTTTTTATTAAATTCTTCTATCCATGTTACCATTACATCTGCTAATACAGAATCTAAATCGAACGCAATCGTCTTTTTCAAGTGCTAAGCAAGGTATACGATTTGTTAATTATTAAATTAATGGTATTTCATTGTTTTCAAAATTAAACTAATTATTCAAGTTTTTTTAAACTTTAAATTAGTTTCATTATTTATAGAGGTAGAATGAGTTGTTCGGACGAATATATATCTCATAGCAATGATGATAATCTTATTAATATTTCTCCAAGTTTACAAGTAAAACTTAGAAAAGCCAAATACGGTGTTTATAATCATTCAGCTGTAGAATTATGTCACTGGACCAAGAAATCATTTAATAATGAAGGAAATTGTTATAAACACAAATTTTATGGAATTTCCACTCATCAATGTATGGAAATGACTCCAACTGCAATGAATTGTGAGAATAGGTGTGTCTATTGCTGGAGACCCACAGAATTTTACGATACTTTAAAAATGCCAGAGCATTTGGTAGACGAACCTGATGTTATTATTAATCAATTATTAAAAGCACGAGAGCGATTAATAGTAGGATTCTACGGAAGTTCAAAATCAGACAAAAAGAAATTAGATGAATCCCTGTTCCCATATCATTATGCAATTTCTCTTTCTGGAGAACCAACCATGTATCCAAAACTTCCAAGCTTAATTAAATATTTACATACTTTAAAAAATACTAAATCCATTTTCCTTGTTACTAATGGCCAAGAACCTGATATGGTTATGAGACTCATCAAAGAAGATGCGCTTCCAACACAAATTTACTTGTCTACTAATGCCACAAATAAAAAAATGTTTTATAGAATAAATAGACCAAGATATGTTGACGCATGGAACAGGTGGTTGACTACACTTAAGATTTTTTCAGAAATGGAGACAAGAACTGTTTTACGAATAACACTTATTCGAGGATATAACGACTCATTGGATGATATTTCTGATTTCATCAAACTTATAAAGATAGGAAATCCACATTTTATAGAAATAAAATCATATATGCACATAGGTATGTCTACAAAAAGACTAGAACAAAATAATATGCTCGAAATGAGTGATGTAATACAATATGCTACAAAACTAAATGAATCTCTAAATGACTACAAGATCATGGATCAGAGCGAGATTTCTAGAATTGTCGTTTTACAAAATCAATCTAGATTTGCTAACAGATGGATACCAGGATATTTAAACGATAATCCTCCATCTCCTGGATCAGTTTAATCAAGATAATATAAATCCAAACACCACGAGGTTAAACTCATCTTAGATTCTTCATTGATTATTATTTTAATTCACATAAACCCTGACTATTAATTATATAACAATAAAACAGAATAAACAACAAAACAATTAACAAATCTTAAAATTCTCTAGTTGATTTAGTATTTTTATTGAAAGGGGTATCTACTCAAGAAATTATGAAAATAGCATTGAGGTTATCAGGTTGGACAAATATTCCAGCAGATAGCGCAATTCATGTAAGTGGAACCAATATTAAAAAAGTATTTGTTTCTATTGATGTAAATCCTTCGGATATAACTCTAGCAAAGTCTCTTGAATGTGATTGTATTTTAACTCATCATCCTATAGGGAGATCACTTCTTAACTTTCATAAAGTATTCCAAAGACATGTCGAATACATGGTCAGTAAGGGAATTGAGGAAAAATATGCTAATAATTTGGTGAAAAGTTTAATGGAAAAAGTGCAAGTAAAGACCAATTCTTACATTTATGATGATGTAGTGAGTACTGCCAAACTTCTAAAAATGCCATTGTTGAACATACACCAGCCATTGGATGAATGTATGCGTCAAGTTATTCTTAAAACATTGAAAGATGCGAAATTAGAAAAGGTATCTGATTTGATAAAAGCGATAGAACAAATCCCAGAATTTAGATATTCACAAACTAGAATTTCGGTGTATAATGGGAAATCTACCAACAGATTGGGAGATTGGATGTTGGTCATAGCTGCAGGATCAAACGGCGGATATGACATCGCTAAAACATATTTCGAAAAAGGAATAAGTACTGTGATTTATTTGCATATTGACTACAATGAACTGATCAAGTTGCGTAAAGATAATAAAAACTGGAATTTGGTAGTTCTAGGTCATTTGGCTGGTGACTCTATTGGAATGAACTCTCTATGTAAAGAATTAGCAAAATTAAATATCTCAGTTATTAAACGTGGGCTAATAAGTACTTGAGGACTTTAAGTTAAAACAAGATAAATATTACAACATAAAAACCGCTAAAGATAAATTAATACTTACTTATATCAATGGCTGGGTGGCCTTCGTAGTATAGCCTGGTAAGTATAGGCGGCTGTGGTCTAGTCTACCGTGATGCAGACAGATACCGCTTGAGGAGGGTTCAAATCCCTCCGAAGGCCTGTAATCAAATAATTAACAAATCCATGATACATATCAACAATTGAAGTGTATTGAGTTAACAAATATCCAAGATGTGAGAAACTACATATATCTCCTTTTGTCAAATCTTCTTGTATTTAATCGTGCAACAAAACTATTTTAGATTTAAATTATTTATTGACGGGATAAAAGGGGGATTTGTAGTTTGTCAGTAGAAAAAAAGGTAATCAAAGTTACTAATCATATTTTTCAACCAAAACATGAAATTCTACCCAAAGAGGAAGCAGAAAAAATTTTAAAAAAATTTAATGTTAAAACCAATCAACTGCCTTATATCATGTCAAATGATAAGGGATTGGAAGATCTAGATGTACGACCTGGTGATATAATCAAAATTACTAGAAAAAGTCCTACCGCGGGTGAAAGTGTATATTACAGATATGTAGTACAGGGGTAGAAAGATGGAAACTCAAAGTAAATTATCCGTTGATATGTGGCCAATTATCAACGATATATTAAAACGAGAAGGAATTGCAAGACAACATCTTAATTCTTATAATGAATTTATGGAGGCAGGACTTCAAAGTATTATTGATGAAGTAAATGAAGTTGAAATTGAAACCGCAGAATTCCCTTATAAGCTTAAACTAGGTAAAATAAAATTACAACGTCCTCGAATAATGGAGCTCGATGGCTCCGTTACTCATGTCGCTCCTGTCGAGGCAAGGCTTAGAAATTTGACATATGCTTCTCCTATTATGCTTGAATGTAGCATTGTTGAAGAAGGCAGAATAATCGAATCCAGATTTATACACATAGGTGATATGCCAGTCATGGTCAAATCTAATGTATGTATTCTTCATAATTTACCTGAATCGAAATTAATAGAATTGGGTGAAGATCCTAGGGATCCAGGAGGATACTTTGTTATCAATGGTTCTGAAAGGGTAATAGTAGGTCTTGAAGACTTATCTTATAATAAAATTATTGTAGATGCGGAAGAAACTGCTGGTACCTTGACCCACAAAGCAAAGGTATACTCATCTATAGTGGGATATAGAGCAAAGCTAGAACTTATTATGAAACCTGACGGATCTATAGTTGCAAAGATCCCGGGATCTCCTGTCGATATACCTCTGGTAACCCTGATACGTGCATTGGGTCTTGAATCTGATAGAGATATAGCAAACGCAGTATCATTTAATGAATACATTCAGGATGAATTAGAACCGTCCTTTGAAAAGGTAGGCGAGATCTCTTCAAGTAGAGATGCTATAGTCTATATCAGTAAGAGAATTGCTCCTGGAATGTTAGAAGAATTTCAAATTAAAAGAGCTGAAACCTTATTAGATTGGGGATTGCTTCCTCATTTAGGAAAAAATCCTGAAAATCGTGGAGAAAAAGCTCTATTTTTAGGAGAAGCTGCTTCTAAACTTGTAGAATTAAAGGCTGGATGGATAGATAATGATGATAAAGATCACTATGGAAATAAAGTTATAAAATTCGCAGGTCAGATGTTGGCAGATCTTTTTAGAACTGCATTTAGAAACTTGATCAGAGATATGAAATATCAACTTGAACGATCTGGACAGAAAAGAGGTATAAATGCAGTCGCTGCTGCTATTCGACCTGGTATAATATCTGATAAGTTGAATAATGCAATAGCAACTGGTAATTGGGGGCGAGGAAGAGTAGGAGTAACTCAGTTATTAGATAGAACAAATTACATGTCCACTATTAGCCATCTCCGTAGAATACAATCTCCTTTAAGTAGGAGCCAACCTAACTTTGAGGCTAGAGATCTGCATACTACTCATTTTGGTAGAATATGTCCAGCAGAAACCCCTGAAGGATCTAATTGTGGATTGGTCAAGAATCTAGCTCTTTCTGCAATAATTTCAGTAAGCATATCTTCATCTGAAATAATAGAAAAATTATATGAATTAAGGGTTCAACACATAGATGATGCAGATGAAAATCTAAGACACAATGGTTGTAGAATTTTTGTAGATGGTAAATTAATAGGATATATAGAAGACGGTGCCCATCTTGCACTTACTCTTAGGAATCTTAGAAGGAGTGGAAAAATACATCCACATACAGGAATTTATTTTTATTCATCATTAAATTCCAATGCTACCAAAAGACTATATATTTCCTGCAATTCAGGCAGAGTATTAAGACCACTCGCAATTGTCAAAGATTCCAAATCTCTTATGACATCTGAAGTTGTAGAAAAAATAAATAAAAAATTTCTATCTTGGATTGATTTAATTTATATAGGAATTATAGAACTAGTGGATGCAAACGAAGAAGAAAATTGTCTGATAGCTATAGATCATTCAACCATTAATCCTAATACTACTCACGTGGAAATTTATCCTCCATCTATTTTAGGAATAGGAGCTTCAGTTATACCGTATCCAGAACATAATCAATCTCCTAGAAATACCTACGAAAGTGCTATGGCTAAACAAAGTCTAGGTTTTTCAACTCCTCTTATGAATGCGAGTACTTATGTTCGACAACACTTTATGCTATATCCGCAAGTTCCAATTGTTGGTACTAAAGCAATTAATCTACTCGGATTAGATGAACGTCCAACCGGTCAAAATTGTATAGTTGCAGTTTTGCCATTTGAAGGATACAATATAGAAGACGCAGTAGTTTTTAACAAATCATCTGTAGAGAGAGGATTATGTAGAACATTCTTCTATCGAGTATATGAAGCCGAAGCAAAACAATATCCAGGAGGTATGAAAGATACTTTTGAATTACCTTCACCTGACGAAAATATCCGTGGATTTAGAGGGGAAAAAGCATATAGGCTTTTAGAACAGGATGGTGCAATCATGCATGAATCTGTAGTATCCGGTGGTGATATACTTATAGGTAGAACATCTCCTCCGAGGTTTATTGAAGAATATAAAGAATTTGAAGTAAAAGGACCTTATCGAAGGGATACATCAGTAGGAGTACGACCATCAGAAAATGGTGTTGTAGATACAGTAATTATGACTCAATCTGTTGAGGGTGGAAAAATGTATAAAATTAGAGTAAGAGATATGAGAATTCCAGAAATAGGTGATAAATTTGCTTCAAGACATGGCCAAAAAGGAATTCTAGGGATGTTAGTAAATCAAGAAGATCTCCCATATACTGAAGATGGGATAGTACCCGATATCATGATAAATCCACATGCTTTTCCTTCCAGAATGACTGTAGGACAGTTTATGGAATCGTTAGCAGGGAAGGCTGCTTCTTTACGCGGAAAAGTTGTAGATGGATCTGCTTTCTTAGGAGAAAAATTGAACGATATCAAAGACGTAATGGAAAGTTATGGCTTCAAACATAGCGGAAAGGAAGAAATGTATGATGGGCGAACAGGTATTAAGTTTCCAGTAGATGTATATATTGGCGTAGTATACTATCAAAAACTTCATCATATGGTAGCCGATAAAATCCATAGTAGGGCTCGGGGACAAGTTCAGATGCTGACTAAACAGCCTACTGAAGGACGAGCCAGAGGAGGAGGATTGCGGTTTGGCGAAATGGAGCGAGATTGTTTGATAGCATATGGAGCTTCCATGATGTTAAAAGATAGATTATTAGAAGAATCCGATAAAGCAGAAGTTGATGTATGCGAACGTTGTGGACTCTTGGCATATTACGATATTAAGCAAAGGAGACATGTTTGCAGGGTCTGTGGCGATAAAGCAAAAATTTCAAGTGTCGTAATAGCATATGCATTTAAATTACTGCTTCAGGAAATGATGAGTCTTAATATTGCACCACGACTTATTCCTAGAGATAAATTATAGGAGGAGAGATAAACATGGAAGAACCTCTTAAGAGCCTGGGTAGCATAAAATTCAGCATATGGTCTCCTGTAGAAGTCAGAAAATTTAGTGTTGCAGAAATCACTGCACCTGAGACATATGACGAAGATGGGATGCCTGTTCAAGGAGGCCTGATGGACAGCAGGCTAGGAACACTGGAACCGGGTCAAAAATGTATTACATGTGGCAATACTTCAGCAAGATGTCCAGGACATTTTGGTCATATTGAGTTGGCAGAACCTGTATTGCATATTGCGTTTGTAGATGATGTCCATAAATTACTACTCACTACATGCAGGTCCTGTAATAGAATTAAACTTGATACTGAAGATTTAGAATATTATAGGAATATCAGAATAGGAAAAGCATCTTACGCAGTAATCACATTAGAAAATATAAAAGACGAAATTATCGAAAAATCTAAAAAAATAAAAATTTGTCCTCATTGTCAAAAAGAGCAATATGATCTTATCTTTACCAAGCCTACTATTTTTGTAGAAAAAACAGATGTTGGAGAAAATAGATTATTACCTATTACTATCAGGGAACGCCTATCTAACATTAAAGATGATGATCTTAAATTACTTGGATATGATCCAACTACAGCTAGACCTGAATGGTTTGTTTTACAAGTGCTTCCTGTTCCACCTGTTACAGTGAGGCCATCAATTATACTCGAAACCGGTATTCGTTCTGAAGATGATCTGACTCACAAACTAGTAGATATAATAAGGGTTAATCAAAGATTGAAAGAGAGCAAAGAAGCAGGTACTCCTCCTTTAATCGTTCAGGATTTGGTCGATCTGTTACAATACCATGTTACTACATATTTTGATAATGAAGTTTCAGGAATCCCTCAAGCACATCATAGATCGGGCAGACCATTGAAAACCTTAACGCAACGATTAAAAGGAAAAGAAGGTCGATTCCGAGGATCTTTATCCGGAAAGCGTGTAGATTTTTCAAGCCGAACTGTAATATCTCCTGATCCAAACATTTCAATTTCAGAGGTAGGAATTCCTTTTGAAGTTGCCAAGAAACTCACAATACCAGAAACTGTTTCCTATTGGAACATTGAAAAATTAAAAAAACTAGTATTCAATGGACCAAATACTTATCCGGGCGCTAATTATATTATAAGACCAGATGGTGTAAAAATACGATTAGATTATGTAAATGATAGACAGGTAGTTGCGGATTCTATAGTACCAGGATACATAATAGAGAGACATTTGGCAGAAGGTGACATAGTCATCTTTAACAGACAACCATCTTTACATAGAATGTCTATTATGGCACATTATGTTAAGGTTCTTCCATATAGAACTTTTAGGTTACATCCAGCTGTTTGTCCTCCATATAACGCTGACTTTGATGGAGACGAAATGAATCTTCATGTTCCTCAGAGTGAAGAAGCCAGATCAGAAGCTACTTTGTTGATGAGTGTACAAGATCAACTCATTTCCCCCCGATACGGAGGTCCAATAATAGGGGGAATAAGAGATTTCATTACAGGGGCGTATATATTGACTAGGGACGAGACTTTTCTTTCAAAAGAAGAATTTTACAATTTAGCCCTTCTAGGCGGATATTCTGGTTCCATCCCTGAACCTAAGGGAGAACTAGATGGGAAGAAGCTTTATACAGGCAAGCAACTCTTTTCGCTGTTTCTTCCAAGGGATTTTAATTTCATAATTACATCCAAGTGGAACAAGTCTATAAAAGGTGAGGGTAAAGATGTAATTATTAAAAACGGTGAACTATTAAGTGGTGTGATCGATAAAGCATCAATAGGCGCAGAGGAACCCGATAGTGTTTTACACAGAATAGCCAAAGACTACGGAAATCAAGTAGCTCACAGATTTTTAAATTCTGTACTGATTATGTTAAAAACCTTTATCAGCCATAGGGGCTTCACTTACGGATATTCTGATCTATGGTTAAACGAAGATACTATACAAGAAATAACAAGAGTAATCAAAAAAGCATATGACAAAATAGATGAATTAATTGCCCAATACAAAGAAGGTACTTTACCTCTTACCAGGGGCCTTGCTCCTGAAGAGGCATTGGAATTATACCTTGTAAACGAACTCTCTCGCGCCAGGGATCGTGCAGGTAGATTAGCTGATAGGTCTTTTCCAAATGATAATGCAGGTGTAATAATGGCATCAACTGGTGCACGTGGTTCTACACTCAATATCGGGCAGATGACGGCAGTTTTAGGTCAACAATCCATACGAGGAAAAAGAATCCACAAGGGATACCGTAATAGATCATTACCTCATTTCAATATCAACGATACCAATCCTGATGCAAAAGGATTTGTAAAGTCTAATTATCGTGATGGACTTACTCCTCTAGAGTTCTTCTTCCATGCTATGGGAGGAAGAGAAGGTTTAGTTGATACTGCTGTAAGGACCCAACAATCAGGTTACATGCAAAGAAGGTTGATAAATGCACTTGAACATTTAAAAATAGAATATGATAGCACTGTCAGAGATCCACATGGCAATGTAATTCAATATCTTTATGGAGACGATGGAATAGATCCAGCAAAAAGTGATCACGGTGACGCAGTTAACATTTCAAGAATTATTGAAAGTGAATCTGTTGTAGATGAGGGACCTAAAGCAGATGAAAATGAAATTAGAAATATACTAAATCAATATGTTTCTCATTTCAATTTAAAATTAAGATCCAACATTGAAGAAGTATTGTTAGAAAATCGTTTGAGTAAACAAGGTATAGAAAAAGTCATTAAAAAGATTATTGATTTAGTAGAAAGAGCCCTAGTAGAACCAGGCGAAGCAATAGGGGTAGTAACTGCTCAATCAATAGGGGAACCTGGTACTCAAATGACACTCCGTACTTTTCATTATGCAGGAGTCAAAGAAAGAAATGTTACCCTTGGCTTACCAAGATTGATTGAATTAGTAGACGCGAGAAAAAAACCAATAACTCCTACTATGGATATTTATTTAGATGAAGAAAACCGTTTTTCGAGGGAAAAAGCTTTAGCTGTTGCCAAAGAAATTATTCATACTAAAGTTACAGATGTTGTTGAGAAAACAGACATAGATTATGGTGGTATAATCAAGTTTCATTTTTCGACTTCAAAACTTACCGAAAGAGGATGTAACATTAATGACATATTTGAAATTCTAAAAGGTTCAAAAAAGAAATATGAAACCACTTTAGATGAAAAGGATCTTGCCATATATATGAAAATGAATGAGGAATTAGATGCTCAGACTCTTCTTTTATTAAAGAACAAATTATTGAATACAAGAATAAAAGGGGTACCTGATATAGAAAGGGTTACTATTGTGAAACAAAATGATGAATGGGTTATACAAACTGCCGGTTCAAATCTAGCAAAAATTATCTATGTAGAAGGTCTAGATATTTCAAGAATCACTACTAACAATGTATATGAAGTTTGGCAAACATTAGGAATTGAAGCTGCAAGAACCGCTTTAGTAAAGGAAATAACAAATACTTTAGAAGAACAAGGCTTAGAAGTAGATATTAGGCATATAATGCTTGTTGCTGATCTTATGACTTCAAAGGGTTTTCTTCAACAGATAGGCAGACATGGAATAGCTGGGACTAAGACCTCCGTGCTGGCTAGAGCAGCATTCGAAATCACAGTACCAACTATTGCAAAGGCATCTATGGAAGGCCAAACGGAAGCATTAAAAGGAGTAACAGAAAATGTAATTGTGGGTGCGACTGTTCCTGTAGGTACCGGGATGGTCGATCTGTATATGAAGGTGAATGAAAATGAAGACATTAGAGAAGATAATTAAAGATTCAGAGTCACATAGCAAATATAAAATAGGAATAAAAGAGGTAAAGTCCAACATAAAGGGTTCTAAATTATTAATACTATCTAGTACTATAGATTCTAAAGACAAATTAATAATAGAAGAAAAAGCTAAAGAACACAATGTACCAATATATTATTTCAAAGATAACTCAGTCAAGTTAGGTAGACTTTTTAACAAACCATATAGAATCTCATCTATTTCCCTACGAAATATACAAGACGAGGATATACAGGAATTATTCAAAACAAAATAACTTGACTCTTTTGATCTCTTGAATCATTATTTCTAAAATAAAATATCAAATCTATTTTTGCTTTTACTAAAATTATTATTCAATTTCTGTCATTTTTATTTATCATTTAGTATACAAACAAACTAAAATACGATGATAAATTATTTAATAATAATTACAACTACATATGCTAACGTTTAATACAATAAAGCAATATTATTCATTAAAATTTAAATTATACTTATTTACACAGCATGTTAATCATTTGATAAGGAATTTATTAAAAAAAATAGCGTGTAGAGGGAAAATATAAAATTGACTGAAAAAATCAAATTAACTTCAGACGAACTTCGTTTGATATCCCTCTTTCAAAGCATTACCAGTGCAACTGCCAGAGATTGTATAATGGATGAAAAAATGGATCGTGTAATTTTTGTTGTTAATAAAGGACAAATGGGTTTGGCAATAGGTAAAGGCGGTTCCACAATAAAACAATTACAAAATGTAATACCAAAAAGAATTGAGCTTGTTGAATATTCCGATAGAATTGATGAGTTTCTCAAAAATATTCTGAATTCAAATATGATCAATGAAATCAAAATTAATACAAGAATGGATGGAACAAAACAGGCTATTGTTGTTGTCGATTCAAAAAAGAAAGGCGTAGTAGTTGGAAAGGAAGGGAGAAATGCAGAAAAAGCTAGATTACTTGCAAGACGATATTTTCAGATATCTAATGTTTTGATCCTAAGTCCTGAACAAACAACAAATAATAATAATAATATTAATAATAATGGAGTGATAGTATAGATGGCTAAATCTCCTTTAGGTTTATTTGCTGGACGTGTTTTAAAAGTAAAAAGAAAACGATCCAGATGGGCTAATAAATATTATAAGAGACGTGTTTTATTGTTAGATAAAAAAACCAATCCAATGGAGGGTGCCCCTCAAGCAAGAGGAATAGTACTTGAAAAAGTGGGGATCGAATCTAAACAGCCCAATTCAGCAGTCAGGAAATGTGTGCGTATTCAGTTAATAAAAAATGGTAAATCAATAACAGCTTTTCTTCCAAGAGACGGAGCCCTAAATTTTGTGGATGAGCACGATGAAGTTGAAGTAGAAGGTATAGGTGGTTCCATGGGGGGTGCAATGGGTGATATCCCCGGTGTAAGATGGCAGGTGTTTAAGGTTAATGGAGTCTCTTTAATTGAGCTAGTCTATGGGAGAAAGGAAAAACCGAGGAGATAAATATGAGTGGAAAAGAAAGTTCAAAGATATTGTTATTTCGTAAATGGGATACATCCAACATAGAAATATCCGATCTTGGATTACAAAGGGTTATCTCTTTAAACCCTAGTATGGTTATTCCTGTATCATTCGGTAGGCACGAACATCAACGACTAAAAAAAGCAGAAGTTAACGTTATAGAAAGATTGGCTAATAAACTTATGCGCTTTGGTAAAAAATATGCTAAAAATACAGGAAGAATGGGAGGGAAAAAAGCAAAAGCGCTCAATGTAGTTAAAACTGCTTTTGAAATAATATCTTTAGAAACAGGAAAAAATCCTGTGGAACTACTTATTCGAGCCATAGAAAACGCTTCTCCAAATGAAGATACCACTAGAATAGTATATGGAGGTGTAGTTTATCATGTCTCAGTAGATGTTTCTCCACTTAGAAGGTTGGATTTAGCACTAAGGTTCATAGCAGAAGGAGTTCGAGAATCCACATATTCAAACCCACAGATGATTGAGGAAGCATTAGCAAAAGAAATTCTCCTAGCTTCCAACAATGATATGAGCAGTCATGCAATAAAGAAAAAGAATGAACAGGAAAGAATAGCAATGTCTTCAAGGTAAAAATTAAACAAAAGTGTTATTATTTTTATAACACACTGTTGCATGTCGATTTATTAACTTATCAATATTCAATTATTAGTTTTGTTATCATATTGGTTTTTAACTACTCATAGTCAAAAATTCTTTTAAAATTGAATTTCTTATTTACGAATTATTTTATTTAATATTTATTTATATTCATTAAGAAATAATGACTATTTTCTAATGTCTGTACAAATCCAAATTTACTTTTGATGGTACTATCTTGACTAACTACTATCTTGACTAATCCATGAAATTATTTCCGTCTATTCAAAATCTATTATTCTTTCACAGTCGAGTGACATGTGAAGATTAATAAATACTGGTCATTACTACTCACCTCATTATAAATGAGTAGCAAAGATGATTTCGTCTTTTCAAAAAGTGCTCTTATGAGTACCAAAGCAGGCAAAGATATCCTAAAACAGGCCTTGCTTAGGGAAAGGGGATATAAACAATATAACAAATACAAATTAAAATATGAAACGGAATTTGAAGATTTTACTAAACGTTTTCTTCTATCTTTACATCGTAAAATAATCTCTGATACAAATCCAAGCAATACAGTGGCAAAGTTTTCAGATGAAGTAAACTCTAAAGAGATGGAATTAGATTCTTCTACCATTGAAACTGTAAAAACTAGATTATCGAGACCAGAGGTACTAGCAGATCGCGTACAACGAATTTTAAACTCAAATTTCGTAAAAATGACTTTTCCAGTATTTAACGCTTTATTTGACGGTTCTATTTCATATTTTAAAGAGGATTTATCTAATGAGTTGAGAACTTCTATCATTGATGGACATATCATCGCTATTGATTTAAGTGAACCAATGGATAGAATCATGGATAAAGATGAAGATCTGGAATATCTCGATGATTATAGACTTATGAATCCTTATATTTTAGAGATTGCTAGGGAAAAGATTTCCCAAGGTGGTGATCTAGTTATTAAGGCATTTGAAGACGGATTCAGAGATGCACGCATAGGACAATTCATAGATAATAAATTGAAAATAAAACCTGAATCGATAAATGATGAGCATATGATTGGATGTTATAAAAAATATAGATCAATAATGGGTACAGCAGGCAGGAATATGGCACTAAATCAAAATCCCCTCAATGAAATATATTATCTGGGGATGTCTAAAGCAAGCGAGTCTGTAGGATGCGGTAATGAAATGCAAGACTCTATTAACGAAGGAGCTATCAAAATACCTTCATGGCCATTATACTATTCGTTAATTGCAAACAATGTCAAGAAAGGTTTTGAATTAACCCTAAAAAAAAGTGAAATTTATCTAAGTGAAGCAAAATTATCCCTAGAATTTCTTCCCCCAGAATTTGAATTAAAGCCATTTTTAGAATTTCTCTTTCTTACCGTCAATCATTATAACCAATATTGGTACAATGATATAATCAAGAGAGATTTATTCAAATATTTCGAGAGAACGATAAATCCATTAACAAGAAAATCAGTATAAAAAATAAAGGAAATTACTTTAGATGTATTGGACGGAATTATACAGACCTACTATATTTGAACAAATGATAGGAAATGAGGAGACTAGGTTATCTATTCTAAAATGGATTGTTAAATGGCTTCCAGGAACTAAACCAATCTTGCTTTTAGGTCCTCCTGGCGTAGGTAAAACAACTATTGTAAATATTATCTCCAGGATGTTTGATTTTGATCTAATAGAACTTAATGCTAGTGATTCACGAAATTCATCACAATTGGAGAGAATAATCAATCCTATATTAGACAATAGTAGTCTACTGGGAAAAAAATGTCTATTATTTGTAGATGAAGTAGATGGTATTTCAGGAAGAGATGATACAGGTGGATTAGACTTTTTGCTAGAGATTATTAAATTGTCTTCACATATCCCTATTATATTAGCGGCTAATTCTCTGAATCATAGGATTAAGAATTTATCTAAGGCTTGCAAAGTGCTTAGATTTCAACCAATTCCACCCCACTTATTGCTTATGTTTATAAATTATATTTTGAATCAACAGGATAAACAACTCTCTTTAAACGAAAAATTATCTATTGTTAATCTAAGTCTAGGTGATATCAGAATAATGATAAATTTATTGCAAGCTAGATGTTCCGGTTACGCTAATCAATCAAACAATACAGGAACCAGACTTGATATTTCAGAAGGAATCCAATATCTGTTATCTTCACACGATAAGACTGATTTCAAAAGAGTACTCTCAATTACAGATAGTAGTTTTCCTGATCCTCGGTATGGTTTATCTCCAGAAGAGAGAAGAAAAGACATAATTAATGCATTATTTACAAGTTTTGTTTCATCAAATCTAGATATTAAAAATCTGTCAATAATTCTAGAAAAGTTATCTTATTTGGATATTTTTATTACAAAGATACATGAAAAAAGGTCTTGGCATCTATTAAGATATATGGAAAGTTTAATAACACAACAATTGTTTGACTCTTCTAAGAATTATAACATCAAATACAATCAATATGGAATCAGTTGGCCATTAATGGGAAAGATTTTTTCAAGAGGAAAGTCAATTAAAAATCTGATACAAGCCCTTTCCAAATTATTTCGTGTATCAACTAGTACATTTGGTATCATGTATTTTGATTACTTTATAAAAATTGTGTCTGTAAACAATACTGATATCTCCAATCTTATATATAACTCTAATTTGGACATAAAATATAGCGAGATAATTCAAAAAGAGCTTGAGCGTTCATTAAGAAAATGATAGATTCAGCATGGATTGAATTAGTTGTAAAATTTAGAGGAAAATGTTCCGATTGTGGTAAATTCATTCAACCCGGAGACCGTGCCTTTTGGTCTAAGAGTTCCAAATCAATTAAACATCTTGATTGTTATTACGAATATTTAAAAAAATTCGGCACTTCTACAAAACCTGATCCATCAATAAAGAATGAGTGTATCTTATGCAAATCATCACGGTTTCTTTTAAAAGAGATGGGATATGATAATTCAGATAACTTACAACAGGATCCATATATCATATGCAATTCCTGTATTCAAGATCCTAATTGCTACAATAGCTATCAACAAATTATCTTAGAAAAAATAAAAAAAATAGTAAGATTAAAATCATTATGAGTATCAATAATGGATTAATGTCAAGCGAATATGAACATAATGTGGGAAAATTAATTTTTCAAAAAAAGGAATTATTAAACAAATTAATGAAAACTAGAGATAATAAAGATTATGAGGTTCGTTCCTTGATTAATGAAATAGAAGCTTTAGAATCTTTATTTACTAATTATAATCTTGGTATGAATGTATTTAGAAGAGCCCAAGGTGGAAGATCTTTTATTGATTAATAAACAAAATAAAATCGATATACCGTAATTCCAAATATTAAATAGTATTTTTTTAAATTAATATCTATCAAAATTTTTCTATCAGTAATATATAAGTGTAAGGTTACATAAGTAATCAATTAATGCACGGAGAGAAGTTTGAGAAGTTCTATGATATGAAAAAACTTGCCGAAGCAGGAGGGGGCCAAGAAAGAATTGAGGTACAGCATTCAAAAGGCAAATTAACTGCTAGGGAAAGAATAGATCTTTTATTAGATGAAGGAACATTTGTTGAACTTGATAAGTATGTTACGCATCGACACGATGATACAGAAACTAAGAAGTTTTATGGAGATGGTGTTATTACCGGATTTGGTAGGGTAAATGGACGAAAAATCTTTCTTTATGCATATGACTTTACAATTTTGGGCGGTTCGCTTGGGGAAATGGCATCCAAAAAAATCGTAAAAATCATGGATAAAGCAATAAAAGTTGGTGCTCCGTTAGTAGGAATTTTAGATTCTGGAGGTGCAAGAATTCAAGAAGGCGTTATGAGTCTTGATGGTTATGGTGATATCTTTTATAGGAACACAACTGCATCTGGGATCATACCACAAATCACAGCAAGTATAGGTCCTTGTGCAGGTGGAGCTGTGTATTCTCCAGCTATAACCGATTTTATAATCATGGTCGAGAATGTTGGACAAATGTTTGTTACTGGTCCTGAAGTGGTAAAGGAAGTCTTAAGTGAAGACGTTTCATTTGAAGAACTTGGTGGAGCAATAGCTCATTCTACTAAATCTGGAGTTGCACATTTTGTGGCAAGTAATGAATATGATTGTATGGAAAAAATTAAAAAATTATTATCTTATCTTCCACAAAATAATATTGATTATCCTCCATCACTTGAATCAAACGACGATCCAAACAGAGTAGATCCAAACTTAATAAAGATTCTTCCAGAAAATCCTTACCAACCTTACGATATTAAGGAAATAATACTCAATATTGTGGATGATCGTGACTTCTTTGAGATTCATGAAGGTTTTGCTCCTAATTTGATTGTCGGTTTTGCACATATGGGTGAGAAAACAATTGGCATTATAGCAAATCAACCCATGGTTTTAGCAGGTGCTTTGGATATCGATTCTTCTAATAAAGCATCTAGATTTATTAGATTTTGTGACTCATTTAATATTCCTATTGTTACTCTGGTTGATACACCAGGTTATTTGCCTGGGACCAACCAAGAACATAATGGAATAATTAGACATGGAAGTAAATTATTATATGCATATTGTGAGGCATCTGTTCCGAAAATAACTTGTATTATTGGTAAAGCCTATGGTGGTGCATATATTGCCATGGGTAGCAAAAATTTAAAAGCAGATGTTAATTTCGCTTGGCCAACAGCAGAAATAGCAGTTCTAGGACCAGAGGCAGCAATCACCATTATTAATAGACGTGAGTTAAAAACTGCCAAAGATCCAAAAGCAACAAAAAAGAAATTAGCCGATGAATATCGAAAAAAATTTGCAAATCCATATATTGCAGCAGAAAAGGGTATCATAGATCTGGTTATTGATCCTATGGAGACAAGACCAATGATTATTCAGGCTTTGCATTCTATGTCTGGCAAAAAAGAAACTGGACCGTGGAAGAAACACGGAAATATCAATTTATAGGAGTTTTTGAATTGGGCAAAATAACATCTATTTTGGTAGCTAATCGAGGTGAAATAGCACTTCGAGTAATAAGAGCTTGTAAACAATTAGGCATAAGATCTATTGCAGTATATTCCGATGAAGATAACCGTTCGATTCATGTCAAGAAGGCAGATGAATCTTATCGGTTGGGTCCACCTCCAGCGGCAGAAAGTTACTTATGCATAGATAAAATTATCGAAATTGCTAACTCTGCAGGTGCTGATGCCATACATCCCGGCTATGGTTTTCTATCTGAGAATGAAACTTTTTCCGATCAATGTAAAAAGCACGGGATAATTTTCATAGGACCGACCGCAAAATCTATGGAATTGGCTGGCGATAAAATGAAATGTAAAGAACTAATGACAAAAGCTGATGTACCTACAGTCCCTGGAAGCGAGGGAGTGGTAGACGATGTAGATGAAGCTGCCAAAATTGCAAAAGAAGCGATTTATCCAGTTATGTTAAAATCTGCATTTGGTGGAGGAGGTAGAGGAATAAGATTAGTAACAAACGAAAAAGAGCTCAGACAAGAATTTGAACTGGCATCAAATGAATCAAAGGCAGCTTTTGGCAAGTCAGCTTTATTTATAGAAAAATATCTAGAACATATAAGACATATAGAATATCAATTAATCAGAGATTCAAGTGGAAATGGTAGACATTTATTTGAAAGAGAATGTTCGATACAGAGAAGACATCAAAAATTAATAGAAATGTCTCCCTCTCCTGTTGTGGATAAAGAAACACGTTCCAGGATTGGAGAAATTGCAGTTCGTGCAGCTGCTGCATTAGATTATTTAAACGCAGGAACGGCAGAGTTCTTATCTGATTCTTCTGGAAATTTCTATTTTATTGAAATAAATGCAAGATTGCAAGTTGAACATCCTGTCACAGAATTAGTAACTGGAAAAGATTTGGTCAAATTACAGATTCAGATTGCACAAGATGAGGATATAGAATTCAAACAAGAAGATCTAGAATTACGTGGATGTGCAATTGAATGTCGTATCAATTCAGAAGATCCTTTTTATGATTTTACACCATCAGTGGGTTATGTTCCATCATGTTATATTCCATATGGTCCGGGTGTACGAGTAGATACTTATTTGTATCCCGGTTGTAATGTGTCCGGCTATTATGACTCATTGATTGCAAAATTAATAACATATGGAAGTAGTTTTGAAGAATCACGGCTGCGTTTGAAAAATGCATTATCTGAATTTTATATAGAAGGAATTAAAACTACAATTCCAATACATAAAACTATTATTGAAGAAGAGAATTTCATTAAAGGTAATATTTCTACAGATTACATCGAAAAATTTGGAATCCTGCAAAAAATGAGAGAACGCGAAAAAAAAGAACAACAACTAAAATCGATTGCGGCGGTTTCAGCTATATTATTGCAATCAGAGTATGTTAAAAAATTGGGTAATGATAAAAAGATCAAGACTAGCTCTGTTGGAGGTAATGCATAATGGAATTTGAGCTAGAAGGAGTACCTGGAATTATTAAAGCAGAGTTGATACTAAATAAGGGTTTTGGCGATATTTTGTTTAAAATAAATAATAAAGAATATGATCTTAAACTCTTGAAGTCTAGCGGATCTAATTTTGAATTCATTTTAGGTAATTCATTTTATCAAGTAAAAATTTTACATTCTGAGGGAACAAAATACTCCTTGGATGTTGATGGAATTACTTTAGAAGTAAAAAAACATTCTAAATTAACAGAAATTATTGAAAAATCAAGATCCAAAAGTTTAATAAATCAGGAAAATAATGTTTCTAGTCAAATTCCTGGTCGTGTAGTAAAAATTTCAGTTTCGCAAGGATCGGGAGTTAAGAAAGGAGATCCTATTATGATATTGGAATCTATGAAAATGCAGGTAGCCATTAAAGCACATAAAGATGGAACTTTGAAGGAGATAAAAGCAAAGGAAGGTTCAATAATAGCTAGAAATGATGTGGTGGCAGTAATAGAATAGTTTTATTAATGACTTAAAATTTTAAACGAAAAAAATTATATTTTTAATTCATAGCAATGTTTTTTTTGCTAATAGAATCAAATTAATTATTATATGTTATTTTTTATCTCATCATAATTTGGTTCGACTAATGGATTATCCGATATCCATTTATATATTATCTTTTTATTTTCATCCAAAATAAAAATAGATCTCTTTGCAGCATTATAATCTTTCAATGCAGCCAAATCTTTCATAACTATACCATAATCGCTTATGACCTGTCTCTTATAATCACTCAAGATTGGAAAATTTAAGTGATGATTTTCGGTAAACATTTTATTCGCAAATGGGCCATCAACTGAAATTCCTATGAGTTGTGTATTTTTATTAGTTATATCATTCAGAGAATCCCTAAAATTACACATTTCATTTGTACACACAGGAGATTCCGCGGCTGGAAAAAATGCAAGTACTATCTTCTTTCCTTTTATATCACTTAATTTCATATTGTTCATATTTATATCTGGAATTTCAAAATCTGGAGCTTGTTCTCCTTCCTTTAAACTCTTTTGACTCATTACATCTGAAATATACACAATAATAATAAAATTTTTTCTATTGATATTTTATTTTGAATGGAGATCGATCTCTCAAATCAGCTATTACAACAGATAATATTTCCACAGTTTTATCTAATTCTTCTTTCGTATTCTGGATTCCTAGTGAAAATCTTATTGATCCTGAAATTTCTTCATAATCTAATCCCATCGCCTTCAGAACATGTGATGATTTTTGTTTATTTGTTGAACATGCTGAACCAGTCGACGCTTCTATCCCATGTTCATCTAACTCGACTATTAATTCTTCACCATTAACTCCAAGAAATGTAATGTTAACATTATTTGGTAATCTTGACTCATAGGATCCATTCAAACTAGTTCCAGAAATATTCGATAGAATTTTTTTTATCAAGTAATCTCTGGAGGATTTCAAATAATCAAAATTTTTTTTTAAGTTCTTTAAACTAATCTCTGCTGCTTTTCCGAATCCAACAATTCCATAAACATTTTCAGTTCCAGACCTGATAGATGATTCCTGTCCTCCTCCATGAATCAAAGGGTGTATTTTTCTAGATTTCTTAATATAAAGCGCCCCTACTCCTTTAGGTCCATATATTTTATGGGATGAAATTGATAAAGAATCCACATCCAATTCTCTCACATCTATAGGAATTTTACCTGCTCCCTGTACTGCATCAGTATGGAAAAAAATATTTTTGTCAAAATCATGGGTAATCTTAGCTAATTCAGATATCGGTTGAATAGTACCTACCTCATTATTTGCCAGCATTATGCTGACTAAACCAGTTTTTTCATTTAGCAGGTTTTTAAAACGACTTGGTTCGACAATACCATGAGAATCTACATCTAAAAATTTTATATCAAATCCATATTTTTTTAAGAATATAGATGTTTCCAAAATTGTATCATGTTCAATTGTACTAATGATGATTTGGTTCCTCTGTTCATCTGTTTCTCTAAGATATTCACAAAATCCTTTAAGTGCAAGATTATTCGATTCAGTTCCACCTGAAGTAAAAAATATTTCACTAGAATTTGCACCTATTAATCTTGCGACTCTTTTTCTAGAATTTTGAATAGCCACTTTTACCTTTCTTCCTTTTTCGTGAACTGACGAAGGGTTTCCATAATCATTTTTTATGAATGGAAGCATTTCATTTATTACATCTTTATTTAAAGGAGTAGAAGCTGCGTTATCCAAGTATATTATGTTTCTATTGCTAATCTTTTTTATCAAGAATTATTATAACACAACCAATTTTCCACTTTTATATCCACCCAAATCAAGGGACACATATCTAAATCCTACTTTTTTTAATAAACAGTCTGCGCTGTTCAACTTTTTTAAATCAAACATTTTTGGAAACTCTTTGATGTCTATTTCAATACGAGCTATATCATTATGGTCTCTTACGCGCACTTGTTCAACTTTAAATAAATCTTTTATAATTTTTTCAGCGTATTCTATTTTTTTTAATTTTTGTTGGGTAATAGTTATTCCATGAGGAATTCTTGAAGCTAGACACGAATTTGAAGGTTTATTGTAATTAGATAATTTGTAATGTTTAGCTATTTGTCTTATCACACTTTTTCCTATTTTCTTTTCTAATAAAGGACTTTTAATTCCAGACTCATGTAATGCTTTGATTCCAGGACGAAAGTCAAATACGTCGTCTGCATTAGTGCCATCTACAATACATGAAATACCCAATTCCTTAGCATATGAAATTAAGTATTGTGATAATGATTTTCTACAATAATAGCATCTTAAACGGTCATTTTTTCTAAAGTTAGGTTCATCTAATTCATTATACTGAATTACTTTGTGTCTGATGCCTATTTCTTTTGCAACATTTATTGCTGTAATCATTTCTGATTCTGCTAAGGTTTGGTAATTAGCTGTCATAGCTACAGCTTTATCTTGTAAAGCATGTTTTGCCGCCAGAGCAACAACTGCGCTGTCTACCCCACCAGACAAAGCAACCAGAACATTACCTTCAGTATTTTTATCAAACCAAGCTTTCATTTCCAAGAAACTGGATTCATGGTTCATCAATTACATTCACTCAATTGAATTTTAATAATACCTGATATATGGCTTGATCCATTACATCTCTTAAAGGCAAACCAGTAGTTTCAGAAATTTTTTTCAGATCTTCAAATTCTGGTTTAACATTTATTATTTTACCATTTGAATCTTTACTCAGTTTGACTCTGATGTCAAATCTGTTATTTCGCAAAGAGATGGAAATTGTGATAATATCTCTATTTAATACTACTCTTTTTACCTCCTGAATCCTGATACCAGCTGTACCAGATTCTAGGTAAAGTTTCTCTATCATTTCATTCATCTTGGATTTATCAGTAATTATCCTTACCACGTTTGTAGGTCTATTCTTCTTTGTTATACCTGGAAGTATAGTGACATCCTTTGCTCCTTCCTTCATGAGTACTTCTATTAAATTACCTAGAATTTCACCAGATAAATCGTCTACGTTAGTTTCTAATAATATAATATCTTCATAATTTGGCAATGATGCTTGAGGATCATTTCCTAATACTACTCTGAGAATATTAGGATAGTTATCAAATTTTTTATTGCCAGTTCCCAAACCAATTCTTTCAGGGATCATTTTAGGATAGTAATCTACGCATTCAGAGGCTAGATTTACTAAAATCGCTGCGCCTGTAGGGGTAGTAATTTCTCCAAGATTATTCCCAGCTAGGACAAATGTTTTCCCTTTGAATATTTCTAAAACAGCATTAGTAGGATTTGAGATAGTACCATGGGAGAAAGAAGTCAATCCATTACCTACTGAAATATGAGTTGTCACTACTTTTGAATCAAAAATTTTTAAATCTTCAAGTGCAATTGAACATCCAATTAAATCAATAAACGTGTCTAAATTAGAGATTTCATGCAAGTGAATCTTTTCAAGTGGTTCACCATGTATTCTGGATTCTGCATTTAATAATGTCTTTAGTGAATTTAAGGAAAAAATCTTTGTTCGTTGATTTAAATTGAGTTTTTCACAACAACTGGCTAGGATGTTATACATGTCTAGACCTCTTCGTTCTGACATCTTATCTTTATATTGAACAAAAAACTTAGTAGCCTTGAATCCATTAACACTTATTTTTTCAAATCTAACATCCATTAATTTAGTTCCAGGAATATAATTTTCGCAATTGTAAATAGAATCAATAATTTTCTTGCTTTCAGCTCCTGCATCAACTAAAGCTGACAGTAACATGTCTCCTGAAATTCCTGATATTTGAGGGTCTATTACAGTTATTTTAGACAAGTATTATCTCCTTTTAATAATAAACTAAAATGTGATAATTATTTTTTTATATACTTATACTAATTAGAATACTATGAAACCGCTGTAATGTAATTTTTCATTATTGAACTTAAAAAATTTAGTAAGATTATAATTTGTCTTCGCAAAGATCCAATCAAATGACAATTTCTATAATTGGGTCAGGGAAAGTAGGTGCTTCCATTGCAATAAATTGTGCTCTAAGAGAATTAGATGATATAGTACTCTTAGATGTAGTTGAGGGATTACCACAAGGGGAATCAATGGATATGAACCATCAATTGTCTGAACTAGGCATTGATGTAACAATTAAAGGATCAAACAATTATGAAGAAATGGGAAATTCGGATTTTGTTGTACTTGTAGCTGGAATAGGGAGAAAACCCGGAATGACTCGTATGGATCTCCTAAACAAAAACGCCAGCATAGTTAAAGATGTTTCTACCAAGATATCTACCTATGCAAAAAATAGTATATTGATAGTCGTAACTAATCCATTAGATCCTATGACCTATCTAGCTTTAAAAACAACAAAATTTATGAAAAAAAGAGTTTTAGGGATGGGAGGTATGTTGGATTTATCACGATTCAAGAGTTTTATTCATACTTATACCGGTTTATCCAGGGATTCTATACAAGCTATGGTAATAAGTGAACATGGCGAAAATATGTTACCATTAACAAGATTTTCTTCCATAGGAGGGATACCTTTAAAGCATTTCTTGTCTGAAGAACAATCTTTAGAAATTTACGAAAAAACTAAAAAAGTAGCTGCTGAGGTTATATCCTTAAAAGGCGCAACTATAAATGCTCCAGGAAATGCCGTTGCTACTATGATTGAAAGTATAATAAAAAATAAAAAGATGGTTATCCCAGTATCTGCCTATTTAGAGGGCGAGTATGGAGTCTCAGATTTGTGTATTGGAGTTCCAGCAGTATTAGGATCTAATGGTATAGAAGATATAATAGAGATTGAGCTCAATAATTTTGAAAGGTCTGTATTTGATCTTGGTGTAAATAGTGTGAAAGAGGCGTTAAGATCATTAGGGCTAACAAATAATAAATAAATGAGACTTGAAGAGATACTACAAAAATATAATGAAGGATCGCTCTCTTTAAATGATTTCAAAAAATTAATTTCTTTCTCGTATGTTGAAAATATTGAGAAAAACATTGCTAAACTAGATATAAATCGCGAAATTAGAAGAGGAATTCCTGAAATAATATATGCTGAAAAAAAAGAGTATTCTGATATCGTTACAATCGTTACAAAAGTATTACACAGGAATGATATTGTGGTTATTAGTAGAATTTCAAAGGACTACGCAAAAAAGTTACAAGTATATTGTAAGAAAAATAAATATTATTTTGAAATTGGGAAAAATAGTTCTACAATACTGCTATCTAAAAATAAATCGATAAAAGTAAATGAAAATTCTAGAATCGGTATCATATCTGCAGGTACATCGGATATAGGAATAGCAGAAGAAGCTAGATTAGTATCTAAAGCTATGGGGTGTCATGCAATTATATCATATGATGTAGGTGTAGCAGGCATTCATAGGATTTTTTCATCACTTAAAGAAATGATAAATCAAAATGTCCATGCCATTATCGTAGTAGCAGGGATGGAGGGTGCGTTGCCATCAATAGTTTCTTCTTGTGTAGACGTACCTGTCATAGGAGTACCCACTTCGATAGGATATGGTTTTGGATCTGACGGAGTAGCAGCACTTTCTTCCATGCTTCAAAGTTGTTCGTTAGGGCTTACTGTTGTCAATATCGATAATGGAATAGGAGCAGGAGCCTATGCTTCATTGATATCTAATAGAATGTGTTCCCGATAGCAAATATTTCTTTAATAAAACGTTTATAAGTGATTTACTTTTTCTGCAATAAATATTCACCAAATTGGAGATTGAAATGTATTGACTTATATTCATACCTTAAAGAGAATTCGAGATAAAAAAACCAATTATAGGAAACGCTCATCACTGTTATTAAGTAAGAAGAATTTTGTTACAATCAAATTCAGTAACCAAAATGTTCTTACTCAATTAATTGAACCTCATCTTTCTGGAGATAGGGTTATAGCTTATGCCCATTCTTCAAATTTAGAGAATCTTGGATGGAAAGGATCATTAAACTCTATTCCTGCCTCTTATCTTACTGGTTTGTTATTGGGAAAAAAAGCATCCCATGATGGCTTTGGAGAAGCTGTACTATATACAGGTAAAGATCAATATACTCAGAGAACTGCTTCTTGTCTCAAAGGAATTATTGATGGCGGTCTAAAGATACCTGTTTCTGTAGACTCCTTTCCATCAGAAAATAGGATCAGAGGCGAACATATCTCTGAATATGCCTTATTACTAAAAGAAGATAAAGACCTCTATACAACCAGGTTTTCAAGCATGATAAAAAGAGGACTAACCCCTGAAGAGTACAAGGCGCATTTTGAAGAAATTAAAAATAATATATTAAATTCGGATCTCAATATTAATAGAAAAGTTGAGGAGAGTAAAAAAATTAAAAATAATTTAAAGCGTAAACAAAAGGAAAAAACTATTGAAACAAAGGAGGAGGCAGAAAACCAATGAGTCAACGATATACTCGTGACGAGAAAACAGTCGAATGGAAACCAAGAACTAGCTTGGGAATAATGGTGGCTGGGGGTAAAATAACCTCTATGGATGAAGTATTTGAGAATGGCATGAGGATCCAAGAGTCTGAAATAGTAAAGCGTTTGATCCCAGATATTAAATCTCAAGTCGTTCACGTAGGAATAGTACAAAAACAAACAGATGCAGGGGAAATGACAAGATTTGCTGCTTTGGTGGCTGTTGGCAATGAAGCAGGATGGTTTGGAATTGGGAATGGAAAGGCAGCCCAAATGCGAAACGCAATAGATAAGGCAATCAATTCAGCATACCTGAATGTGATTCCCATTAAACTAGGATGTGGTAGTTGGGAATGCAGATGTAATCAACTTCATTCGATACCATTTAAGGTATCTGGAAAAGGCGGTAGTGTTACGATTGAAATACTTCCAGGTCCAAGGGGTCTGGGTTTGGTAGCAGGTGAAAATATAAGATCACTTCTCAAGTTAGCAGGTCTGAAGGATGCATGGACTAAATCTTTTGGTTCAACTAATACAATGGCATCTACAACAAAGGCTATATTTAATGCTCTAAGAAGTACATATACTGCAGGGTGATATGATACGGTTTATTTAGTATTGAGAGTTAGAGGACTAGTCAATGTGTCTCATTGGGCTGAAAAAACATTGGAAAATCTTAATCTGAAAAGAAAATTCAACGCTACGATTGTTAAAGAAGAGTCTCAGACACTAGGAATGTTAAGAAAAGTAAAAGAACATGTAGCATGGAAGTCAGTTGATGTATCAATAATAAACGAGTTGTTAGAAAAAAGGGGAAAAATCAAGGGTTGGAAAACACTTACTAATGATAACCTTCCAAAAGATTATGGTTCAATAACTGAACTAGCAAATGCCATATTTACAAATAATTTGAATTTATCTGATATTGAAAGTATTAAACCATGGTTCTCACTGAGTCCACCAAAGGGTGGTTTTAATAGAAAAACTAAAACTCAATTTTCCCAAAAAGGAGTATTAGGAGAAAACAATGATCTCACCGAACTTATTAGGAGAATGATATAAATACTACAAATTTTATTTATCAAAGAATGAGAATGATTATGCTAAACGTTTTTAATAATTCAAATTACTTGAGGTATATAGACAATGGCTACTAGATTAAGGAAAAGCAGAAGACAAAGAGGTAGTAGATATTGTGGATGGGGTCAAATAGGACAACATCGACAATCTGGTTCTAGAGGCGGAGTTGGTCAAGCAGGCAAGCATAAACACTTTTGGATCAGGACTGTTATTGAAGAACCAGATCATTTTGGTCATAGTCAAAATACTTCTCATCATAAAAATATCGTAAAAAAATGGATAAATCTTAGAGATATAGAATCAATATATGAGCAAAATAAAGAGAATTTAAAGGAAAAGAATATTCTAGATTTAAGTTCTCTTGGATATCACAAATTATTAGGTTCTGGTAATCTAAAGACAAAATTAAGTATAAAAATACAATCTGTTTCAAAAAACGCTTTGACAAAAATTCAAGCAATCGGGGGTAACGTAATTGAGAATGGTGAATAATAATGAGTACAATCCAGAATGAAGGTTTTATTCGAAAAACAATTAAAACTATATCTAAATATATTCCACAGGTAGAAAAACCTAAAAAGAAAATTACACTAACAGAAAAATTTGTATGGTGTGGAATAGCAGTTTTTGCTTATCTCGTGATGGGTCAGATTCCACTTTACGGTGTTACTGATGAACCACAATTTGACTTTTTAGCCTTTGCCCGTGTTATTTTTGCTGCACAACAGGGTACTATCCTAGAACTTGGAATCGGGCCTATTGTCACAGCTGGTCTATTGATGCAGCTTCTCAAAGGATCAGATATTCTTAAATTGAATTTCAAAAATACTGATGACAGAGCATTATTTACCTCTGCAACCAAAATTGTTACTATAGTTGTTATATGTGCAGAAGGTGGTTTGTACGGTGCTAGCGTTTATGGTCCTCTAGTTGCCTCTCCTGAATTTACTTACATCCTGATTGCGCAGTTAATTTTTACTAGTGTTATCGTGATGTATTTAGATGAGTTAATTCAGAAAGGCTGGGGTCTAGGTTCAGGCATAAGTCTATTCATCATGGCCGGTGTTGCACAAACAATTTTGTGGAGTGTATTTAGCCCAATTGCAGGGCCTGATGGTCCTGTTGGGATATTTCCCTTTATTATTGACTCTGCTGCAAAAGGGGATCTCTCTGACGTATTTTTTAGAAGTGGTCAACTTCCTAGTGTGTTTACATTGATTCTTACGGGAGGGGTATTAGCAGCTCTTGTTTATACACAGGGAATACATATTGATATTCCTATTGTTTCTACAAAATATCGTGGCTTTACTGCTGTATATCCTATAAAACTTTTATATGTGTCCAATATACCGGTTATTTTATCTACTGCATTGATAGCTAATGCGATATTTATGGGACAGATGCTCTGGGCAAATTATAATCCACAAAATGATAATCCGTGGTTTAACTGGATAGCGCAATTCGATCCTTCTCAACAACAAACCCCAACTGGTGGCATATTATATTACATAACTACTCCAAGAGGGTTGGATGTTGCTGCCCAAGATCCTGTCAGAGCAGTAGTTAATATCATCTTTATTACATCAATTGTTACGGTTTTTGGTAAACTATGGGTAGAACTAGGTGGATTATCTTCCAAAACTGCTGCTAAAAATCTTCTTGATGCAGATGTACAAATTCCTGGATTTAGGAGATCACAGAGCTCTGTACAAAATGTTTTGGATAAATATATTCCATCGGTTACCATTATTGGAGGAGCATCCATAGGTGCGCTAGCCTCTATATCAGATGTACTAGGATTATTTGGAGGAGGTATAGGTTTGTTATTGATGGTAGATATACTAGTAAACTATTATAACCTATTGATAAGAGAAAAAGTTGATACCAACATGCCAAAATTGGCGGCTTTAATTGGACGAAAAGAGTAAACGAATTATTGTTGTTGGAATACCAGGAGTTGGAAAAACCACAGTACTGTCAGAAGTAAAAAAATCACTTGAACAACTCGGTGTTCAAACAGCATTAGCTGAATTTGGTAAAATTATGCTAGAGGAAGCATTGCTTTTAAACATCAAAAATAGAGATGATATAAGAAGGTTGCAAATACAGGATCAAAAAAACCTTCAACGGAAAGCAGCTACAAAAATAGTACAAATCATTTCAGATATTGTAATTATAGATACACATCTTTTTATCAATACCTTCGAAGGATATTATCCTGGTTTACCAATGGAATTAATTAATCAACTTGAACCATCCAATTTGATTTTAATTGTTGCAAAGCCAGAAGAAATTTATCACCGAAGACAAAATGACTCTACGAGAGATAGAGATATAATATCAATAGATTCAATTCAGAATGAAATCGAGTTGTCAAAAATGCTTATATCAAGTTGTTCAGTGATATCCGGTGCTCCATTTAAAATTATACCTAACGATGAAAATCATTTAAAAGAGTGTATTAAAAATTTGGTTGACATAATAATGAGTAACTCCTGAGGTAATTTATATGGATTTTAGCGATCTTTTATTACAAATAGGAGGAGTAAGTTATACCAAACATCCTGTTTTTCCTGATTTGGTGTCTTCCATGCTGGCCGCTACATTGATAGCAATATGTTTAAATTTTGCATTTGCATTTCTTCGTAAAAAAACCACGGATATTGATAGATTAACGAAAGTTATGCAAGAACAAAAAAACTTTAGTAGAGAATATAGAGATGCTATTAAAAAACAAGATAAAGAAAGAATCAATGAATTAAAGAAGAAACAAGCCTATATGACAAAATTGGGTATGGAAATGCAACAACAACAAATGCGTCCAATGTTATTATATATGATCCCATCTTTCATGTTATGGATTCTCGTTTTTCCTGCCTTTTTTGGTTCAACAGTAGCTCTTTCTCCTTTACATATCCCTTTTGTTATGTGTAATGAAGAGAATGTAAAGATAGATTCTACAGTTGATGAGAATGGGGAAAGAAAAGGGGCTTGTAACGTACCGGGCGAGGTTTTTTTATGGGGATGGTTTTTAATTACATCTCTCTCAACTACTGGTATTATAGCTAAAATTACGAAAACATCTCTCCCCAGTATGACTTGAAATGAATAAAAATATACCTTATAAAAACAAGATCCTTACTAGTATTGTAATATCTGGTTGGCCTGCCGTGGGTAAAACTACAATAGCTAGTGCACTCGCAAATGACTTTGGATATAAACAATACAACGGCGGGGATGTATTAAAAATTCTTGCATCCGAAAAGGGATATTCCGTTCATAGAAATGATTGGTGGGATACAGAAGAAGCCAAAAATTTTATGGAAGAAAGAGAGTCCAATTCATATTTTGATATCGAAGTGGATAGAAAACTTGTAGAAATCATAAGACAGGGAAATGTTATTGTTACAAGTTATACCCTTCCATGGCTAGTCCCTGAATCTATAAAAATATGGTTAAAGGGTTCTAGGAGCAATAGAGTTAAAAGGATGGCCAAAAGGGATAATCTAGACATGACACAGGCTAAGGAAATAATATCTCAGCGAGATGAAAATAATATCAGGATCTATCACAACCTATACGGTTATGAATTTGGAAAAGACTTGACTGTCTTTGATTTTGTATTGGATACCGACCTCTTAGATCTCGAATCTCTAATATCTATATCTAAACATATTGTTAAAAATTTGCGGATTTAATCTTAGAATATATATTGATTGAGATTCTGTTGTTTATGTTAAAAAATCAATTATCAGGGAAATTAAAAATCAATAAAAATGCCTTCTAAAAATTTAGCAAACTTTAGACAATTTAAAGGTCTAATTACATTACGGGATGATTTTACTGACCATAAATATGGACATATAGTATCTGAAAGGCCTATCGATGAGTTACTTGAATATGGAATTATTTTACTTGATAAACCTTCAGGACCTACAAGTCATGAGGTAGCATCATGGGTTAAAAAGATGTTATCTATAAAAAAAACTGGACATAGCGGTACATTGGATCCAGGTGCAACTGGATTGTTGCCAATGGGTTTGGGAGAAGGCACAAAGGCATTATCAGTATTATTGATGGGACCTAAGGAATATTATTCAGTTGCAAGAATACATTCGACGGTACCCACTTCAAAAATGGAGCTTATACTCGATGAATTTTGTGATGAAATATATCAAAAGCCACCACAACGTTCATCTGTTAAAAGGATGACAAGAATAAGGAAAATTCATGAAATAGAATTGCTAGAATTTTCTGATAAGCTTTTCTTATTGAGAATTTTATGTCAATCAGGCACATACATCAGGAAGTTGATTTATGATATTGGGGAAGTATTAGGTAACGGTGCAACAATGATAGAGTTAAGACGCACAAGAGTAAATAATTTTTATGAAAAAGACGGATTGGTTAAACTTCATGATTTGCATTCTGCTTTTTCACTTTATAAAGAAAAAAATGAGGAAGGAAAGATAAGGACAATGATAAAGCCAATTGAAGACTGTCTATCTGATATTCCATCTGTAATTATTAGAGATACTGCTGTTGATGCTCTTTGCCATGGTGCACAACTTGCGATACCTGGAATATCCCAAATTTCAAACACAATTCAAAATGGTACCATAGTAGGGGTGTATACTCTGAAAGGAGAATTAGTAGGTCTTGCAGAAGCCATTATGTCTACACAACAAATAGTTTTGAGTAAAACCGGAATCGCATTCATAATGAAGAGGATAATAATGAAAGCTAATACTTATCCAAAAGGATGGAAATGATATGTATTTTGTAGCATGACTATCCCTAAGATAATTTTATGAAAGTAGTTTATAAAATCAAAAATAAAAATTTAAATGTCTTCCCCAATTCCTGGAATAGTTTTATCTAACTTTGCAATTTTTTTTGCCAAGTTCTCCATTGTTCCTGGTATATGACAATTACACATACATTCTTTACAATCTATGTGGTTGTTTTTTTTACAACTTTCAGATATTTCAGAGCCAGTCATTATCCCTTTATTTCGATATTAGCCCTATTTTTATTTTGTCTCTTGTCTTAATATTACAAACATCATTTTCTAATTCACAAACTAATTATGAACTAACTACTACAATCATCAAATAGAATATATTTTCGATAATTATTACTCAGATTTAATCTAAGAAACTATTCAAGTGCCGGGGTCGCCTAGCCTGGGAGGGCGCAAGCCTGGAAAGCCTGTGACCGTATGGTCCCGAGGGTTCAAATCCCTCTCCCGGCGTCAATATCGGGGATTCATACGTTAGATTAATAATATTGATTGGAGTTTTAAGAATAATTGTAATATGATAAACTGGAAAACAAAATCAAAGCGATAACTTAACCTGAGCGCAAAGAACAGACTCTTTGAGGGTGTTACACAGACCTTATATCAAAACTCCATTAAATAAACTTGCTTTAGAAAACCCTGAAAATGACAGAATAATTTGTGATTATATCATAAATGATCAAATGTTATAAAATATCAAAGAATCTAAAGATGGCAAGATAAAAGTTCTAAACTAGTTATCAAACCATTTTCATTCTACTAAATCATATCAAAAAATGAAAAAAGATGGTATTATTTCATATCTTAATATCTTGCGAAAACCTATATCAGGAGATCCCACGCAGAAATGGATAGGATCCTATAATCTCTGACAATTAATTTTTTATTCATTCTTCAAATAGTTCTTTAATCCTAATGAACCAGATCTGAAAGAAAGATTCGTTCGGAATTGCATTAAAGGGATCAAGAGAATAAATAGAAAGGAAATAGCAAGATATGATCCTTCAGATATCTGTGATATTAGAGAACCTTCTATATTTTTGAAATACTGTCCATCAAAAAGTGATAGGTGTTATCATGCTATGGTTATGGATACTTCAGCAAGAACTCGTGAATTGTTGAACCTAAAAAAAAGATATCATATTGAGTAACTGGATATGGAAAACAATATGCACAATCGAGATAAAAGGGGGTAAAACAAGTTCTAGGAATTTACCTATTATTGGAAGTCTACCTTATGTAAAAGACTGGATTCAAAATGCTAATCCATAAGGACAAAATCCAGATTCTTGGCATTTTGTATTATTATCAAAAAATGCGTTTGGTTCAAAATTAACCCTATGATGGACTTGATCATTGTCAGGATTATTACAAAAGAGTATTTTTTCCAAATTTATTAATAAAAAAGACCAAAAAATCAGACAACAAAAAGATGAAGATAATAAACCTATTGTAGTTACCTAGCAAGAAAAATCATTTAGAAAAAATATGCTAACCAAACCTTGGAATCTTCACATTTTTAGACACATTCATCTCTTACTGAAAAAAAAGTCAGGTTCTAAAGAAAGATGTATTACGAAATTATGCTGGTTGGACAATGAAATCCAAAATGCAATAAGTATATATCCATTTTTTTGGAAATGAATATCCAAATTCACTTTTTGAGGCAAAAGGTATTATCCACAAAAATAATAAATATACAAAATCTAGTATTCTACAATCAATATACTGTCAGCATTGCGAAGCGAATATGCCTACAGATTCAAAGTTATGAATTACAAAATGGTTCTGTCTTATAATTCCTATAATGAGACTCTAGAAAGACAACAACAAAAAGATAACAATTTTGCACAAATGAAGGAACAGATCAACTTTTAACTGATAAAATGTCTGAGGTATATGATAAATTTCTTGAAAGACAAACTATAAACAGAAAATACTTTAGATCAGAAGAGGATTATAAAAAATATCATGATCAGTTAGTAGATGATTACAATGGGAAGGAATACCTTGATAGGAAGTCTGGATAAACCTACTCAAGAACTATCATCGGATAACCTAGAGCAATAAATCAATCAAATGAAAGAAGGACATAGAAAACCTAAAGAAATAGCCAGTCTTTGAATCAGAAAGGATCACTAGCACAGGAACGTGAATGGATTAAGGAAAAATATAGGAAGAGAAATTATAAGAACAGCTAAAAAATGAGTTGTTAAAACAAAATAAAAATCTAGGCTGATAACAGCTAAACAAGAGAACGAAACACACTTAACAAAAGATGGTACAGATATCCATTGTATGATACAAGATAAAGATTCCACTTATGATAAAAAACTCGAGTTAAATGAAAATTTGTATAAATCATTTTTGGAAAATATAGATACCATAAAAACTGTTATAGATGAATCACAGGAAACCTATGATAGAACCAACGATAAAAGAATCAAAGAAATATCAGGTAGAACCGTTAATACAGCAAAAAAATACCTAAAAGAATTAGAAAATAAGAAACCTAGGGTGGCTAAACAATATGAAGAAACTAAAACAAGACTTGAATCATTAAAATAATTTATTTATTAATTTTATGTTTCTAAATGTGATCTTTTTAGTACGTCTTTGCTTCTATTCATTAACTCTTGTTGCGCCTTATGAAGAACATATATCACACAACATGTAATGAGAAGGAGAAAGATACCTTTCCAAACTCGGATAATAATAGTTATTTCCTTTCGGATAATCCAATCTATCTAATTTCTTTACATAATTATTGTATTCGTCGCATCATTTTAAATTACCTCTGTTTATAAAATATCCTTTTTCAGTTTGAAGACAATATCAGTTATGAATTGTTAAAGAAATTAAAACACCATACTATGGATAATGCTAAGACATAACTAAAGCAGTAAATGATGCATATTATGCTTATCTTGACTGTAGAAACAAAACTTATAGATTGGCGTAAATAAAAATAAGGCGAATCATTTTTATTTAATTATAAAATAAACGGATCAATACCATAGTTGTTGTATATGAAGATGCTTTGTTGCGTAATTCATTTCGCTAATCAATTTATTATGTTATAACGGCTCTGTTAAGATAAAATAATATTCACCTCCTTTTCTAACTCAAAATGATTATTATTTGCTATGGTATCATTGTACATAGAGATAAAGAATTGTATCCAGTTATGTACATGAAATAGATTGCATTCCTGTTGTCTACATGGATAGTAATCATCAAAATGATTCGATTTATCCTTCAAATACTGGTTTACTCTTTCCATCAAACTTTTTTGAATTGGTGAATGTAGATAGTGTTTCAATCCAATTGCATTACGTAGCAGTTATTACCGATCACCACCATCTGTATAGACAGTACATGTTTTCCATATCTGGATACAAGAGATCTGATAAAATTCTCTGCCACAACATGTTTCTCTCTTCAGAAATATGATTCCAAGCACTGAAGAGTTAATTGGTTCAATACAAATCCATAACCAAAAATGCTGGTTACCAATCTGAATAACTGTTTCATCTATAGCAAGCAGTTACTCTTTTTCTTTTGTATGAGATCTGTGTAGGAACCAAATCTTTGTATCCAATTCCAAACAGAAATGATAACTTCTTTTATCATTCTAAATATAGTCAATGCTTTAGATGTATTCTGAAGCTCAAACCAAGAAAGTACCTAGATAAACAGAATACATTACAATATATAGTTAGATGTTCTAGATTTCTTTCAAATTTGATTTGATTCATATGATAAATAGAATGTTCTTAACATAGCTGTTTCTGTAGGTTAACAGAGCCGTTATAACTAACAATTATCTTACAGTTATACTCTGAAACAAGTTATACAATGATGCTTTCAACATAATCTATTCTTTTTATCATATTCTCAAATCTGATAGCAGTAACATATTCTCCAAACATTCTCTTGATACATGAGAATACTGATTCTACAATCCATCTCTGTCCATAGCTTACGCTATCTTTCCATTTAGCAAGATCAGTTCTCTGTATCTTTACAGTCTTGTTTCTAAGATAATGATTGGTCTTTCTACATCTTGAATTCTTTCTTACCTTGATTGCAGGTTTAATTCCTCTAAATGACAGTATCTGAAAATTATTGTTATTGTCATAGGCACCATCTACGATAGTTGTATCTATTTCCTTATTCTGCTTTATTGTTATATCTTCTATCAGTTCAGGCAGTACTTTTCCATCATGTACTTCTTCACTGGTTACTTCTAATGACAGTATTCTCTTTCTTTTTATGTCAACTGCTACATGTATCTTGAGATAACCTCTCTTGACATTCCACTTATGTCTAATCCATTCCCCTCTATTTGTAACTTTAACACCTGTAGCATCAATTGCAATTACAAAAGTATCATCATGTAAACTAGATTTGTCATTATCGTTTATTTTGATATCCAATCTGTTTATTCTTCTACTAATGTTACTATAATGAGGGATTGATGGTAATGTATCTGAAGCATGTTCCCTAACCACACCTTCAGTCTGTCTGTATGGTAAATGAAAATATGCTCTCATGTACCCAAGTAATTTGATAAAGGAATCTGGATATACAAACTTTCTACCTTCTTTACCTTTGTTAATCTCTTCTAATTCGTAATCCCATTTATCAATAACATCAAAATCAAGTAATATCTCTCCTCTCTTTACCAGAGATTCATTGTAATTCTTCCAATTTCTCACATAATATGACTATGATAGGTTAGCTAAATGTGTTAGCGTTAAGGAGTTGTGCAACACAGCATATGAAGATAAAAATCAGTCAAATCTCATAAAAGGATAATACAGTAATAGTAATCATATTAATCCTCATTCTACTATGTTGCTTTCTTTTTTTTAATAACTTATATTCTCAATTGGTAAATATTATGATTCCTATAATCTATACAGTAAAGACATCATAGCACAGAGAGTGATACGGGGAAATTGAAATCTCCAAATCTTCTACTAACTCTCCGTTTTTGCTGTTATTCTGAATCAATGGCGAAATAAATAAAATACTAATTCCAAGAATGGAATTAGATATAAATAGGATGATTGTGAAAAATGTATATCTACAATGGGATTATTAGTTTTACTCGCAAACCTCAAACCAGATAGCCTTCGTATCGGGTGGAGTAGGTGTGACAAGTCTGCCGACGATTCATTTCCTACTCTGCCCGGTTTTGCCATGTTACCGTAAATCGTTACTGTTATTATGATAACTAATTAAGATCCACTGTCAACTCGATCCGTGAAATTTAGTCTAATTATTCTCTCCCATTTTTTAGAGTCATATTTATTCTATTATTCTTTCTATTCCTGAGTTAGTTAAAGTGTTATAACTTCATAGGTTTACTATGATGATAAATTTTGATAGTACTCTGAATCAACTAATTTCGGATTATTATTTTCCATGTTCTACAAGATATATTGTTCCAAATTCATAACATTGTAACCAACTCACAGTGTCTGAAGGAATCTATACATTTATGTATTCAAGTTATTGAAAAATGCATTTCTTTAGTATTTAATGGGAAAATCCAAGAGATTCGCAGGAGAAAAAATATCTTTTTTCTTCTTATTGCTCAACTAGAATAATGATTATTTCTAATTATTGGAGTAATATATTCTCGTCTTTTGGGATATCATCTTAAAAATTATAATTATTATGATTATTATTAGTTAGTTTGAAATATCACCATTCTACAAATCTTACTCCCTTGCATACACTTATCAGGCTGTCAAGATGGTCATTGTAGACAGTTACTACCTTCTCAAGATTGAATTCTTCAGCTAGACCGGATTCCATGATCGATTAAGTTATGTACATTAGGGATCAATGGCCAATTTTTCCTTACTCAGGAGGTGGTACATGTATTGTAGCGTATATTTATGTTCTTTACCGAAGTTAACTCCAATTCTTTAATCGTCTTAGATATTGATAACCTGCGCTTTGTCGAAATCCAGATTCCATCTAAATTCAACTTTACACTCATTGACTGCTCCAAGATTTGCTCAATTTCCCAGCCAACTGATGTTTGGGATTTTGTATAATCGAACAGTGCATCAAAGATAATCTATGAGTTTCTTATCATTATCCTCTCCATTGATAATTCTGAATAATTTTAGTTGTGGATAATAGTTATGTAATATAAATGGCGTTAACGGATGATAAAAACAATAGTATACCCCAAAAAGTACAGAGGAAATAACTTAATTGACAAATCTTCGTACTATATACCTAATTCAAGTGCTTTATCAATAATTACTAGAGAAAATACATTACCAATTTTCAAGTATTTGAGGTTATCTTCACGTTCTGATAGTGTTTCATCACTTTTTTTACATAAAATCGATATCAATATTTTTCCAATTACGTGAGAATAAGCAAAAAATATTTTATAAAAGAAATTTTGAATATTTCATTTTTCTCTATTCGAGCAAAGAAATAAGCAGCCCTATTTGCTATACTGGCAAGAATAATATTTCCACTACTTTTCTGATCATAGGATTTAACATATTCTAATTCGTTCTGCTCAGCATGTTCCAAGTAGTAAGTCTCATCGATGAATAAATGGGAAACATCTGTATTCCCTCAAACCCTGTCATCTCCTATTAGAGAACAATTTGATCCAGGTCTTGTTAAGGAATAGTTTAGTAGATTTGGATATAGATCTAAAAACCTCGTCATACTAATTATGGGATCCTTCCCAAATAGATAGAAAAAGTAATGAAAGTAAGTTAAGGATAAATTTATTTATTTATCTAAGAAATAGAACGGATAAAAATATGATTTAAAAAACAGGAAAATAAATCAAATTCGAACGGGTAAAGCTCTTTCTGTTCTAATATATTTATATTAATTAGACAAATTTATGAGATTAGAGATACTCTTATCAATGATTTTTTTAAAAAATAAAAATAAAAACAAAAAAATAGATTTATGGGCATATAACATATGCCAATGTTCTTATGATTTCTTGTATCTTGTAGATGCTAATGTCTCCGCCGTATCCATAATGCTTTTCATTGTTGTCGTATTGTTGTTTTGGATCATGGTCATCTGAATTGTAGTTACTATTATGTTCCTCATAATTTTTCTCTTTATTGTAATCTTTGTCATTTGAGTAATCATCATCTTCTGCATATGTAGCATATTGTGTTATGTATCCTGCTTTTTGGTCATCATATTGTTTTTCTGTCTTGTATCCAGGATAGCCATAATTCATGTTGTAGTTATCGCCTCCACTCTTGTAATTTCCTCCTAATTCATCAAGGAATCTTAGTAGATCCGGTATTATTTCTTCACAGATTATTTTATTGTTATCTTTATCGGTGTCCTCTAATAGTGATAGGATGTTTTGTAGATTTGTTATTATCTTTTCTTTGACATCTGGCGATAGTTTTGAATATTCTATATTGTTTATCAGATGATTTAGCTCGTATATTGGTTCAAAGTCCTCTGGGAATACACGTAAAATTCCCCATAAACCTCCTTCCACATAACGAGCAAGTTTCTGATCTTGGTATAGATAATCACCGATTTTATCCTGAAGTCCTCCTGCACCTCCAACCAGCTCTAACGAGTATGACCTGGATGCAGAAAGCTGATCAGTTGTACCTCTTTCCAGATATGGTTTGAAGACTGTGTGAGGTGGAATATCCGATTCAGCAATTGTTATTGGAGCTGGTCTTTCCATTAAATGTCCGGCAAGGTGATAGACCTTTCCTCTTGGACTGTCACCTACATCAGCTAGTCGTATAACTGTTGGTTTTCCTACTGGAGATTTGAGAATTGGAGTATCTGGATCTCCGTGGACCAAAGAACTCTGTAATTGAGATACTATCTTTGAAAATTCGAGTGGTCCTGGTGGAAAGCCAAACGGTAGTTGTTCTTGTGCTTCAATAAGTCTGTGTATGAACGGAGCAGATCGGTAATTTACTACAGGAAATCCCTGATCTTCTGGGTCATTTATAGGAGATTGATTACATGGTGTGTTAGGTGGGTCCTCTTCACCTACTGGTAATATACATAGTTCAGGATCTTCAGTAGTTACTATATAATGAGAGTCTCCCTCTGCCACTCCAAATTCTCTAAAGTTTTCTCCATATGGTACTACTATATCCGCAGCTGCTCCTGATTGTATTGGCTGATAGGTGTTTATATCATAGTATTTTGCACCTTCTGGTTCTATTATCAGCATACCATATGCTCCATGGTGTCTGTGTCCTCTGAGGTCTCCCATGTCTGTTAGTACATTAATTCCAGTGTGTACTGCCTGCCACTTGTATGTTATAGTCTCATCTGGTCCTACTGTTTGGTCAATAGGATTGAATCCAATATTGGTACCATCAAACCTTCCTACATCATAAAATACGTTATCAGCATGAAGTGAAACTCTATTTGATGTGTGCCATTCATTTGGATCAAGACATGCAAAGATAACATGCTCATTACATTCCCCAGGTTGCAGAGGATGCTCATGAGGTTGTATTTCTGTTTTAGGGAGCTTGTTTTCTAGGTTGACAACTACACAATCACCAACATTTGCTCTTATTACCAAAGGTTCAAGTGGTTTTTCTCCAGACTGTATCTTAGCAAGGTCTTGTTTTAGAACAAATAGGATTCCCTCAGGTATTGTATCCTGATATTTGTTTGTTATGATATCCTTCTTTATTGCAACGACATCGAATATCTTTTCTTCTGCATCTTGTGAACAAGAATTTGGAACTGGCGGCAATAAGCCCGCGTTTCTAACGTCTTGCAAACTTATTGGAGTTAATCCTGTCGCAGGTTTTATTTTTTCTGTAAATGCTGTAGAGCCTGCGCTGGATGGTGGTGTAAAGTCCGCTTGACTAGCTTGCATCTGTCTCAAGTTTGCAAGATCATCCATAGAAAGCAATACCGCTCTTTCTGTATCTGGATCTATAGATTCTAACGGAATATCATCTAATCCGGTATCAGGAGGTATAGATGTATCTTCATCTGGGAGTACTTGTTGTGCAGATATTGTAGGTTCTTCCATTTCATTGGCAATTGTATTTGCATTGGAATCTCCGGTACTTACATTTGGTGAGGTATCTAACATTGATAATATATCAAATGTATCTTGATCAGTAGAAGACTGTGCAACATTTTCGCCAATATTCATGTTGTTGTTGGCAACGTCAATGCATTTTACTGGTTTTATTCCTGGTAATGGAGCTAAGTTTACATTTTGGAAATCTTGATCATTGTACAAGCTATTCTCATTACACCATACCCTTATCAAGCCCCACATACCTGCAAAGATATCATTTGTTGCAAATGAACTATACATGTAATCATTTCTCTCAGTAAGCGAGATTGGTGTTGTTAAATCAAATGTGAACTGTTCTGCTACTCCAATTGTTTGTGCCTGTTGACCAAGAAACGGTGGTACAAAACCGTCAAAACCTGTGGGATGCAATCCATTTAACACAAAATTGTGCATCTCTTCATGCCCTGTTTGAAGAAGTCTTATCCTTATTGGATCGTTAGCGTATGCCTTGAAGATATGCGTAGATGGGTCTCCGTGTACATCGGAACTGAATATGAATGCAGGTTCATCGCCATTAGGTTTTCCATCTTGAATCCTCTCCCATAGGGGCTCATTTCTGTAATTGATAGACATTACACCATGATCATGGAAACTGCCCGGAGGAGGAGCTCCAACATTTTTCCTATCTGCAGCATTGGGATCAGATGGTGGATTGTCTGCATTGATATGGTCAAGGTCTGGAGACATCATCATTATAGGATCACCGTTTTCGTCATACAATTCATTGAAGTCCTGATAGAGAATTACAAATTCACGATGTGGTTCAAAGTTCCCGTATTTATTTGGAACGACCATTATCTCAGAAGATGTAGGACAATTCTCTGGACATTCTAACTCTTCTCCTGTTTCTGAATCAAGCCATACCGAGTTCTTTGGCTCTACCACTAACATGGCTCCTGTACCATGCATCCCTTTTTCTATGCCTGTGATATGATCATGGAAGAATATCGTCCCCTCTTCATCAGCCATGTATCTGTAGCTTATCCTATCTGGAAATTGCTCATTTGCAGTATCTGGAGCTCTACTTGCCTGGAAATAATCATAACCAACATCTACACCATCAGATCCTAGCACATCAAAACCTACAAAGTGTATATGATTTGATAGTGTTGTGGATTGGTTAAATCCAGGTTCAGGGTCCAACATGTTTATAAACGTAGTAGTAACACATTCCCCAAGTGCTGCGCGTATAATCAGAGGTTCAACTGGGTCACCATTCAGAATAGCTTCTCGGGTTTTGTCTATTTCATCTACTAGCACAAATATCCTGCCGTCTGGATCATGATGACCGAATTCATTGTATTTAACGTTAGCTGTAATTGCTGCTATGTCATAATGACGTTCTGGTGCTCCAGGGATACAATTATCATCGTACGGTGCTCCTGGTTTGGACAACACTTTAGGATCTGGATGGGGATCTCCATGTTCTATTGCTCTCTGGTAATAGTTTGTTGATCTCCATTCCAGATCAGTGTAATCTCTTCCCCATGGATTTTGTTCATCTGGAGGTCTCTTGGGACTTCCGTCTTCGTTGGATTCAATAAAGTACGGAAATCCTGGTAGGAAATCATCTGCTACAGGTGTTACATCGGTAGAGTCAGGTAGAGGTAACAAAATTGGCGCACCTTCTACAGGTTGTAGAGCATTTCCACCATTAGATGCTCCACCTTCAACAATCTCTGCAAAAGGACTTGTTATTCTATCTAGAACACGCATAAGTGACCACATACCATTACCATAATGAGGAAATAGGTGGCAGTGGAAAATAACATCACCTGTAAAGTGTTCATCATCCTTTGCACCGGTCTGATATCCTGCAGCACCCGCTATAAGAGCCTGTGCAAAAGTGGTGTCAGGATTAATAGTATGATCTCCAAAAGCCAAATTTACTGGTTGGAGAAATTCGTTACCCACACCAACTGTTTGAACATCTATCGTAGGTGAGCCGCCTCCAAATGATGGATCTGCCTTCCATCTATGTTCATGAAGATGATGAACATGGTTTTCCTCTGTTTGAGCACCTACCGTAATCAATCTGACAGGATCTCCAGAATATGCTGGAAATACTAGATCCCCATTACCAGGATCTCCAAATGGCCAAGAATTGTAAAAGAAGTCAGGATCAGTACAAACTTCGGGAGCGACTCCAGGATTGCAATGATTTGGAAACTTGGGATTAGTTCGGGAGTCAATAGTATCTCCTCTATAATTCATAGTATACATTGCTTCAATCTCACCATTAGGACTTATTGTAGGATTTCCAAATGCATCAACCACTCCTGCCTCATCATGATAAAATGCAACAAATTCTCTTGTGTCTTGTTTTATACCATCATTATAATGAATATCAGCCTTGACACCACTTCTAAGATACTTACCGGTAAAAGGATCTGTCCAATAAGCATCTTCTTGTTCTACAATAAGGACACCAAATAAACCATGTTGACGTAATGATTTTATAGCATTAGCAGCCCAGTCTCCCAAGACAGAGGTATCAACTTCCACTATCTGTCTTGCAGCATCTGAAAAAAAGTTGGCGCCTACAACATCTGGGAACCATCTATACTTTATAGTCTCACCTGGTTTAGCAGTAGAATCCTTGTTGAATCCTACAAAGCTACCATCAGATTTGATAGGATCCAAACCTATCCCAGATGGATGTATAGAAGCATACTCTTCTCTTAAATCATTTGTAAATTCAATTTCTACACACTTTCCAATATTGGTACGAATGGCAAGAGGCTGAACTTCAGTAACTGTCTCTCCGTTAGTAGCATTCGAATTCGCTACTTTTTCTAAGACTTTGTCTTTGTCTTCTTCTAATACATACATTCTGCCATCGGGATCATGAAAACCGTTTCTATTGTAAGCAATATCAACTTCAATTGCATGAATTCTAAATTTTGTTAAATATTTATAAGGAATATTTTTCCCATTTAGGCAGTCATCTCGTAAAGGGAATTTGTCTGGAATAATCTCATCAGGCCAAGGATGGTCTTCAGTTGGTTGATTAAACCCTTTTGGTAGTTCATATTTCTTTATGATACCACCATAATAATCTTCATTATAGTCGGAATAGGCATCTAAAGATGCTCGAGCAATTGATGTGAATGGAATACCTGACAATGCTATTATAAAAGAAAATAATATTGCTGTCAATAATTTATGTTCTTTATTCAATTCTCTCTCCTCTTTTCAAGCACAGTACGTTGTGCATCATGTCAAAATACCAAACGTGGGATTTACGATATATGAGCTCGGTCTAATTATTCATATGAATTTCTATATCATGGGGAAGGTATATATTAATAAATAATATTGAACTTGATGATTTATTTGTAAGTACAAATAATAAAAGTCATTTAGATACAAAATATATAACTTTTTATAATAAAATAGCAAAATGCTTATTTTTTATTTATTAGTATCCAAAACATTTTTACTTTCTTTCACCATTCATCTATAAATTCGATGTTCTTAACAAAGGGACAAATATAAATTTTAATAGATATAAATAAAAAAATTGTTATTTGCTTATATAAAGATACTTAATTCAAACAACAAAAGATATACCTAATAACCTTCTATTTTATATAAAAAAATAAAAAAAGAAAGAGATAAAATCTCTTTTTTTTATCCAATATATTCTGTTTATCTCTACTTTACTAGTTTCAGTTTACGAAGTATATCTATAACACTAATTATCTTTAGATATGAGAATAAAAGAAGATATGTTTCTTTTTGGAATTGAATTCAAATAGAGTTTCTATCAGATCTACAAGAAAAACTAATTATTTTTATTATAGCTTAGACAATTATTCAAATAGCTAAATTCTAATATATTATATATACGAGGTTTGAATTTGATTTTTTATGAGAATTGAAATAATCTGTGTATGTGATTTTTATGAACTAGTTTCTTTGTTCAGCCAAAAATCTTTCAACCAGAATATTTTCAGAGAGAATAAGTATGATATATTAAGGATCAATTGCTGATTTCTTCTTTGACAAGAGTTTAGATGTTCTTAAATGCTTTTATGTTTTTTGCAAAATTTGAGCGGAATGAGAAGATTGTGCTCTGAGTAATTGTTTTCTTTCCCCATATCCAGAACTACTCAATTCTTTCTCCTAAATTCCTTTATCACTCAATGAATGGAAACATTTACAAACCATGATCCAGGGTTGATTTCAATTTGTAACTTTATTCTTTCAGGAACTAGACTTTTTTTATTTTATCATTTTGATCTTTCCAATTACTTTCTTTTTATTAAGATCTACAACATATAGATTACTAAATGATGATAAACTAAAGTTAAGAGCTATGAGATCCAACCTCTATGACTTACCTTTTAGGTCGGAATACAATTTACATACTTCAATCGATTTATCAATATCTTTTAATGAAAATAAATTCAAGATATTTGAGATGTTTTATGTTATACTCTTTCGATATAATATCTTTATTTTGATACCTGTATTTTTATTTATATTTTAAGTGAAACTTAATCTATTTTTATTTTCTTGGAGAGACACGATTCTTGATCCTGTGCTATGTATTCATTTATTATTTCTAATTCATTAAGCTAATATAAAAATCATTTAGTGAATAATTTTTATTAATTATCTTCTCAGTACATCTATAACCTCAAGTTTTTGGGTTTTCCTATAAAAATCTGATTAAGCATAAAATCTGAATTTGGAATTATCATAAGAGCAAAATGAGTCTATATGATTGGAAGGATATTTTTCAACTCTCGATTTATTGAATTCTAATAAATTTTCATTAAAACAACATAAAATAGCCCCAGGTTTAAGAGTAGTTCCATTATCTTAAGCAGTTTAAGTGGATAACTCGATTTTAGATCTTTATTAAGTATTGGTGAAAAAGTCATTGTTATGTTGGCCAACTGAACCATATATCAAATAAAGAACTGATATCCAAAGCTATCGATCCTAAGATTATCATAACTTTTTACTTTAATACTTCCTATTATATTTACGTGGTCAACCAAACGGTATATTCTTCACCAGTTTTATAATTTCTAGGTAGGACGCAGTTATGATTATATCAACAAGTAATGTTACTCTATGGATAAAGTTATTTTAAATAATCCGCCCATGCCCAGAACGGAATATGGCACAACCGTTCTTACGATGTTCGGGGATGGGCTGAGTAAAGACCATTGTTGTATATGGTGTTGCTGTTTTTTGTCAGTTTATTTGAGTTTATTTATTATGCTTGCTGAATCTTAAACCATCGTTATCCTTTTTTAGGTAGATTGTCAAAATGTTGGAACTTGATTGTTAAATCATCTCATTCCTAATTGGTAGTGAATAAATCTTCTACTTTTTGTTCAGACTTGTGTATGATACGTTATGAATCATATAATACTCGAACTAGTCAATACATCTAACTTTAGTAGATAAAAATATTTAACCAAGAATATTCTCCATCATTTCTCCTAGAGTTTGTGTGTCTTGAATGTCATTAGAGTGAAAAATGGCTTATTTGCTATTTTCTAATTCAAGATATTTTCTAGTCTATATATTTTTTATATGTATTTTCTATCCCATAAATAATAAATACTTTTAAACCGTTCCAAAACTTATCTACAGTATACTATTCATATCCCTTTGAAAACAACTCTACCATACTAATCCTATAATCTTGACCCATCTTAATTATGTTGTAATTATTTGTTCTTTTATTTTTTTGTTAACGTGCTAGTCTACATTTCCAATTTTCTCTCAATTTGAGCAAAGATCATTTTAGTATAGTATATACAAAATCAATAATTCTTTGGAATTTGGCAATGGAAATATTCCCATGAAATGGTCAGTTAGTATTATTTTTTCCTACCCGTAATTCTAACGCTTCTATGGCTTAATTTTGCGTTTTCCAACATTTACAATATGTTCTTCAAGTCACAATTGGTGACATTTCTCACATATGAAAACTATACCATTTGTCCAAAACAACGTAACCATGTTATTAGTATTTAAAACAGCAGGGCGAAGCTTCACAGGCAAATAGACCTACTCAAGAGTAAATGATCTAGATCATAATATTCTAATTCAATAGGCAGTAGATTGTGTTTTGTATTATTATTTAATTCGCTAAAATAATATTGGTCATTCAATCTTCAAATGTCCATTCTGTATATGTGACTAAATTAAATTCTCTTGATATTCTATTTTTTCTTGTTCCCTGATTCTCTATCATTTTATAGATTATTTCAGAAATTATTATATTGCTAATATTTTACACCCTTTGCAAGTAGATTATCTGATCCTCATCTTTGTTATCATCCTTATCGTTGGAATTAGAAATGCTAGTTGTAAGAATAGAGATATTAAAAACATTCCCATCACTGTTTGCTTCTCTTGTGACATTAGTTTTTTTAGTCCAGGGGACAAGGGCATTTCAGTGTTTGAATTTTACAGGTGTTAATGTATAGATTATCAAAATAGTGATATCAATTCCTGAAATGAATTTTAAAGTATTGTCTTTGGCAATTTGAACATTTGTTAAAGTTTAGAATTGAACTAAAATAGCAAGTGATAAATAAGTAACAAGAGAACTTGGGTAAAAACGTTACCAGAATATAATATAAAACATGTTTCCCCTAAAGTATAACCAATATGACACGTGCAACTAGAATTCATCTGATTAGATGATTTCTATGACGGAGAATTTTAGTTGATTACCATGTTTAAAATTAGAGTTACTGATTATTCTGTGACCACAATAGCAAGTGATGAAGCAAAAATGTAAAGAATTATATTCATATCGAGGTCGTTATTCTATCTTGAAGATTAAGCCTCTATAATTACAAAATATGTTATGCTTGCATACTACTCCGGGGAGATTAAGATAAATAATTAACAAGGTCACAAACAAACATAATCGATACAAATACAAATAATAAAAAATAGAAAATATGATAAGGTAAATACAATCTCTATGTTACTTTTATTTTTTATGTGATGGTCAAACCAATTATGATAAAATCTAAATGGTTTTCAGATTCACCAAACTTAAAGACTATGATTGTGAAATATAATTAAAATTGGCTCTCTATTTTACACTAATAACGAGAACACAGGAAGTTGCACTGGTTCTAACAATGATGATAGAAATATTAAGAGATGGAGTGGGTTTACAGAATGCTGGGCTGGAATGGGATTATGTGCCGGCATCTGGGCTGTGACATTTGGAATCCTAACAAGTGGTATATTAATGAAATAAAAAAATAACCATTTATTTTTGAGTGGTAAATTAATCTTGTTAATCGGATATCAAACCCCAACATTCTTCTAAAAGTTCAAATTACTATCACGTAATTAATTTTAGACGTCCTTATGTTATTATAGCAGGCTCTGTCAAGCTAAGAAAATATTTTTAGAACATATAAAATAAATCTTTTAAAATTGAGTATCGAATATAAGACTGTTGTATGATGTTTCTACTTTATCCCTATTCTTAATAGACTCTTTTAATACGATAAAATCTAATTTTCAGCAATAGTTATAGGTAATAGAAGAACAACGGTAAGAGTTATACAACAAAACCTTAGAGCCAAGATTAGATCTATTGAACTTATTTCCAGGATACAAATCAGTTTAGAATTTAAAAAACGTTCTATAAAATCATTAAATAGCATTTTTCATATATGATTATGTTAAGAATGATTTGATTGCCGATTATGGTATGCGATGGAACAAAGTTATTTTATTGCTATCATTAGCCAGTTTCCCTAAAAGGCCACATATATACTGAACATATTTGGCATGTTCAGAGAGTTCAAGGAAATCGATAAGTAATTAAGAAAATAGATTGTAGTAAATATGTTCTTGAAAAATCAATCAGGAAACAACTATTTTTTCATTTTTGCATGGGTTGCGGACAATGGCCGAAATTCTCAATTATTATAAGAATAAAATCTGATTTTTTAAATTGATCTCGTACTAGTATTATAGTCAATTTAATTGAAAAATCCCCAGTTTTTACGGTATGAAATATATTAAGAAGCTACTTAAGACAACTGCAGCTACAATAATAATAGTCAGTAAAATACCTTTTTTAGTTGCCTTTTTCTTTTTATTTAGATCCGTCCCCATCACCATTATATTTGTTAAAAATTAGTTATAAAGCTTGAGTAAATAATTACCAACGATATAATTATCTTGGTTTTTTTCTAATACGTCTTTCTATTTTGGCGAATTTTTTACTATTATGACGCTTTTCAGAATATGCATGGGTTTTATTATTTTCCTTTGTCATGATATTCAATTTAGATTCAGATATAAAAACCTAAAGATGAATCTCAAAAGTATCTTTAATTCTATTATTCATCATTAAAATCAGTAACGAATATTACTCCTCAAGCTCATTGCTGTCGAACATTTTTATAATACAAAAAATAATTTATTAAAGTGAATAAGGTCTGTGTTTTAGGTGCAGGCAGTACAAATTACGGTAAGTTAAAAGAGGATATAATAGAAATCGCATTGACTGCATCGGTCGAAGCAATAAAATCAGCTGGTATATCTCCAAAAGATATAGGCGCAGGGTATATTTCGAATGTATTTGGTATAGCTGATAAACAAGTGCATATGGCACCTGTAATTATGAGTAATCTTGGTATATCTCATGTACCAGGCTTAACTATTGAATCCGCATGTGGTTCAGGTTCTGTGATGTTTAGAGAAGCATATGCTAATGTAGCCGCAGGATTCTATGATTGCGTACTTGCAGTAGGTGTCGAGAAAGTGACTCATACTGGTACTGCACAAAGTACTACGCTATTTTCTTATTGCTCTGATTTCTTCTATGAAGGAGGAAATGGTGCATCCTTTCCTGGTTTATTTGCATCTATTGCTCGATATTATATGACTAAATATAAAGCAGATGAAGAAGATTTAGCATATGTGGCAGTCAAAAATCATGATAATGGATTATTAAATCCCAAAGCTCACATGCGAAAAAGGATTACAATCCAAGACGTAATAAATTCCCCTGTTGTAGCTTCACCACTGAAACTGTTGGATTGTTGTCCATTTTCAGATGGTGCTTCTGCAGTTATACTTTGTAATGAAGAATTTGCAAAAAAAAGTAACAGACCATACATTGAGGTTATAGGCTCAGGACGTGGAGGCTCCCCTGCTTCCGTACAAGGAAGAGAGGATATTTCTACTATCCCAAGTACGGTTATAGCAGCAAAGCAGGCGTACAAAATGGCAGGTATTACTCCTGAGGATGTAGATTTTGCAGAAGTTCATGACTGTTTTACTATTGCGGAAATCATAGATGTAGAAGATCTAGGTTTTTTCCCAAAAGGCAAAGCAGCGAAAGAGATCCGAGAAGGTGCTACTTCCAGAAAAGGGAGAATTCCAATTAATCCATCAGGTGGGCTAAAGTCCAAGGGTCATCCTATAGGTGCGACAGGAATAGGACAGGTAGCTGAAGTATATGATCAACTAACTGGAAAGGCAGGAGAAAGAACCATTAACGATGCGAAAATAGCTTTGACTCATAATTTTGGTGCAACTGGTGCCAGCGCTGCAGTTCATCTCTTTAAAAAAGTTGAGTAAACAAATTGAGCGAATTTCTACATCTTGGATTAAGGGAAAAATTTATCTCCGCGGCAAGAAAATCGAATATTCTTGCCAGAGAATGCAAAAACTGTAAATCTATAATGTTAGAAACTACAATATACTGCCCTAAATGTCAAGGAGACAAATTCAATCTGGTAGAATATATGGGGATTGGCAAGGTGAATACGTTTACAATCCATACGGTCCCTCCAGAAGGATTTGATGACGTTGAAAGTTATGCTTGGGTGGTTTTTACCTTGGACGAAGTTCCGCTTAGAGTTTCTGGATTTCTTCCAGGCATTAAATTCCCATCGGAGTTGCCTATAGGTTCAAAGGTACAAGTGATAGGATTTGATGAAAGACATGGCCTTTTACTTCACAAACTTTAGATTTCTTTGTGAATAGTTTGTGATTTAGTTAATTTGTAAATCTTTATTCTATTGAATTGTCTATATTGGTTAACATTATGCTTAACATGATAAAAATCAAAAAGGTGTTGTGGAAAAGTATCCAGAACTCGAAACCAGACTTAGCAACGGAAGCAAGATAGTTCAATCTCAGCTAGCTAAACTGAGGATACTTGATAATAAATTTTCTACACATGATAAAGAATTAACGATAAAAGTAGCATTAAACCTAAAAAATGGAGGTAAAGATAAAGCAAAGGTAATTGCACAAGAATTAGTTCATATAAGAAAGATAAAAGATACAATACGAAAGTTATCTCTTGCCTTAGAAATTATCGCGATTAGATTTTCTACTATATCAGAATTTGCTCATCTGTTGTATATATTAAATCCAATGATTGATATAATTAAAGAAGTAAAAACAGAAATTTCTAATACTGTTCCAGAAACAAAGAGGATATGTGCCGAAATGAGTTCCCTCACTAGTGATGTATTGATCGATACAAATATCAAAACGAGCAGTAAACCAATAAGTTTTCAGATAGATTCCGATGCATTAACGATTCTTAATGATGTGCAGACATTGATTGAGGATCAAACTAGGGTTAGGCTTCCTGCAGTACCTATTATTGACGATAGCAAAAAAGAGCTTTCAAATTATGAAATTTCTGAAAGAAAACCTATTTTGATTTAAATGAAACACATTATTTAATCAGAAAAATATCTTTCTTTAACTATCAATAGATATCGATTATATTCTTTGTAAAAAAAACTTTACAAAGTAGTTTTAATTACCTGTTCATTATAACGGGTGCAATGGAGCGAGTACAATATCAAACTTCCAATAGGACTAGTTCAAAACGTGGTGGAATTTTAGAATCTGCTTCGCGACGTGTCAGGATGATATTTTCTGTAATGGCCAGTCCTAATCGTATCGATATTCTGAGAATCTTGAATTCTAAAGGTCCATTAACTTACTCTGAATTAAAATCCTTAGCCGGCTTCAAGTCGAAAAAGGAATCTGGGAAATTCGCCTATCATTTAAGAAAATTACTTCGACAATCATTAGTATCTCTTAACAAAGCCGAAAGACGGTATACTATAACTAATCTAGGAAAATTAGTTTTAAGTCTTGCGCGTCAGATAGAAGAACGATCGATAATAGAAAGTGGGAAATTATATGTTAGAACAACAAAACCATCTATAGAAGAATTTGATTCAAATAAAATAATTCAGTCGTTAGTCCGAGAAGCAAATATGCCTCTAGAGCTCGCGAATAAAATAACTGAAGAAGTAGAAAATAAGATATACAAGATTCAAACATCATATCTAACCTCGTCTCTGATTAGAGAAACTACAAATTCTGTATTAGTGGAACATGGATATGATGAATACAGGAATAAACTTGCACGTTTAGGATTACCTCCGATAGATTTAATTAACATAATGGAAGAAATGAATTTCTCTCATATAGAAATTCCTGATCTATTTATGAAAACATCTTCTTCTATTTTCACAGAGTATCTTCTTAACAATATCCTTCCAAAAGATATCGTTGATATGCACTTGATGGGTGAAATCAATATAGGGAATAGTGGGTTTTGGAATTTATTACCTGACACTATTTTTGCAAATATAAATTCTCTCATAAAAAATATTACTGAGATTAAGGGAAAATACCTAGGTACGTCTCGATTAAATGTGTTATATGAACAAACCTCCGATGCATCCATAATTTTGCTTCTTTCTCTTTTGAGCCGAGAAGTATCTAGGGAAATAGTTCTAGAAGGTTTACCTAAATACCTTGAAAAAAATCTAACATCAGATAACAGCCTGGAAAATAGAGTTTACAAATTACTATTTCTATCTTCTTCAATTTCTACTTTTGGAACATCTTCCCCATTTATTACGTTCCCTATCATTATTGAAGAGATTGATTCTCATATAATAGATGGTATCCTATCAGGTTACAAAAGGTATGTAGAAAATACTCCAATTCCTAATATTGGTTTATCGATTACATACAACAACAAAAACAAAATCTATCAATATATTGATCAAGCTTCAAAAATTTCTAGACTGGGTGGAATAATCTCGTTTTCTCAAAATAAAATAAGAGGTAGATATGGTCTTGCTAAATCTTTTTCTACAAATGATTCTCCCATGATTACACTTCAGTCTCTTTCAATAAATCTTCCACGTATAGCTTATCAATCAAATAATGATGAAACATATTTTAGAGCAAAACTAGCATTACTACTTAAACCATTATTATCTATCATTATTCAGCGTAAAAATATTATTTCCAACAGTATACAGAAAGGAAACATTCCGCTCATTTCAAAAAATACTTCTAATCTTGAAACTGGTCAGATGTTTACTTTAATAAATTTAGTGGGTATTAACGAGTCCATTTATAATATTTTAGGTTATAACGTTGGAAAGGAGGGAAACAATATCCTATGTAAAGTTATCCAAACTGCTAGCGATATAATAAAAGAACAAACTAAAGGAATACCAGATTCTAGAATCGGCGTAACCATATTAAAAGATGAAAGTTCAACTAGATTCAAAAACTTAGACGATGAAAAATATGGTAAATCAGTTACTATATCTGATAACCATGCTAATATCGAAGGTGAAAATTATTCAGAAGGTTTTCAAATTAAAGGAACTGATATTATCTCTAATAATTTCTCTATGGACCTATTACTAGATCATTATTCTACCGTAGCAGATATTTTACAAGGCAATCTATCTATTGATCTAGATATCAATGATATCACTTCCGAGAACGATGTTACAAAGGTCATTGAATTTTCTCTCAACTTCCCTTTTGTTCATTTACGTAGTACGTTATCCCTATGCACCACTTGTGGAGCGAGATCAGAGAAGGCGGAAATGAAAATTTGTCAGAGTTGCGGTTCTCAAAAAATCTCTATCTTATATACATAGTTTATGAGAAAAAGCTATCATATAATATAAACTCAGTTTAAAACATCAAAATCCGCTGTAAGAGATACTTATAAGCATTCTCTGAATAAAAAAACTAGTATTTTTATCAAAATACTTTAAATCAAAATTTTTATAAATAACAAAGATTTTTAAAAATTGAAAGGCGAGTTGTTGTATGGGAGTAACAGAAATAGATAAATCTAGAAATAAATCTATTTTTCAAATAAAAAAGAGAGATGGCAGAGTTGTTAACTTTGATGAATCAAAAATTTCACATGCTATTTACAAGGCATTAATTGCAACTGGAAAACCAGATTTTCAATTAGCAGAGACTTTAACCCAAAAAGTCTTGGAAAAAATTACTCGAAATTCTTTTGATAAGTTATTGATACCAAGTGTTGAAGATGTACAAGATATAGTAGAGTCAATTCTTATAGAAGATGGTTTGGCAGATACTGCTAAATCCTATATATTATACAGACATGAAAGGCGAAAAATTAGAGAGGATAAAATAAAAATCCTTAATAAAAAAGATTTAGATGAAGTTGACAAGTCTTTTGATATAAATTCACTACGTGTTTTATCTTCTCGTTATCTTTTACGTGATGACAATAATGATATTATTGAAGGTCCAAAAGAAATGTTCGAGCGAGTGGCAATACTTGTTTCAATATCAGATATTCTTCATGATCCTTTTCTCTTCACTTTGGCAGGTGGATACAATCAAAATGTTCAAGAGGCTGAAAAATACTACGATAAAATCAATGAATTCGATCTAAAATTAAAAATTGGCGATTACTATCTCAACAAATATCACTTTGAATCTCTGGTAAGGTTGTACATAGAACTAGCAATAAAAGGACAAATGAAAGTACCATTCAAGGAACTATTGAAATTAATTGTGCAAGGTAAATTTGTTTCATACGAGGAAAAAATTAGAGAATATTTTGAACTGATGGTTTCAAAAGATTTTCTTCCCAATACACCAACTTTAATGAATTCTGGAGCAAGACTGGGACAACTTTCGGCATGTTTTGTTTTGGATATGCCTGATGATATGGAGATGATCATGAAAACATCATCAGATGCAGCCATGATTTTCAAATCAGGAGGTGGAGTAGGAATCAATTATTCTGATTTGAGACCTGAGGGTGATATAGTGGCATCTACCTCGGGTGTAGCATCCGGTCCAGCATCATTTATGAGAATTATTGATACGATTACTGATGTAGTAAAACAGGGAGGTAAAAGAAGAGGAGCTAATATGGGTATATTAGAAGCATGGCATCCTGATATTGAAAAATTCATAACTGCAAAAACAAAACCAGGAGTATTCGAAAACTTTAACGTAAGTGTAGGGTTATGGGATGATTTTTGGAACTCGTTGATAAATAAAAATAGTACAAAATATACCCTTAAAAATCCAAGGACTCAAGAACCTATAAAACATATTGATTCCCATCAATTAATGGATCTCATATCTCATAGCGCATGGAAAAGTGCCGAACCAGGTGTGATATTCTTGGATAATGTAAATAAGTATAATCCGTGCATAAAAGCTAAGAATGGACCATTAAGAGCTACAAATCCCTGTGGAGAACAATCATTATATCCATACGAATCATGTAATCTTGGTTCAATAAATCTAGCAAATTTTGTTAAAAGAAAAGCAGATGGGATGTTTGAATTCGATTGGCATAGATACGAACAAACTATACGATTAGCATCAAGATTTCTTGATAATGTAATAGATCTAAACAAGTATCCAGTAAAAGAGATCGAATATAATACAAAGCTCACAAGGCGAATAGGATTAGGAATAATGGGAATTGCAGATCTACTATTTTTGTTAAAAATTCCATATGCCTCTAAAGAAGGCTATGAATTTATGAATAAACTTTCGGAGACATTGAGTTATTATAGCATGGAGGAAAGTGTTGCTATTGCAAAATCTAGAGGTCCGTTTTCCTTATTTCAAGAAACTGAATATATCCATGGAAAAATCCCAGTTGCTGGCTATTATGAAGTACCGAAGGAAAATCATTTCTATGACTGGGATTCTTTAATCGGAAAAATACAAAAATTCGGGATTCGAAATTCTTGGACTACCACTATTGCTCCAACAGGAACCCTTTCTATGATAGCCGACTGTTCTAATGGTGTTGAACCAGTTTTCGCATTAGTTTTTGAAAAACGTGTTACTGTCGGTAGATTTTTTTATACAAATAAAATCTTTGAAAATGTATTAAAGGAAAATGGTCTCTATAATGATGAAATTCTAACGAAAATAGCAAATAACTATGGTTCTGTTCGTGGCATCAGAGAAATTCCACAGTTTATACAATCAATTTTTACAACGGCAATAGATATACATTGGACAGATCACATTATGGCTCAATCTATATGGCAGAAATGGATTAGTAATGCGATTGCAAAAACGATAAATATGCCAGGAGATGTTACAGTCGAAGATGTAAAATCTGCATATTTACTCTCTCATGAATTAGGTTTAAAAGGCGTTACGGTTTATAGGGATGGATCAAGACATGAACAAGTTTTACATATTACAGGAAACAATACATTAGAAAAATCCTTTATTGTAAAACCTAGTGATTATGTTACTGAATATATTATTTCTAATATAAATGAACCTTATATAGTTCAGCATATTGGTAAATTATTCAAAGTATTGAATTCCGAAGAACAAGACGATTTGATCACTTCAAATTTTCACAAGAGTAACGAATTATTACAAAAAACTATACAAATCGAAGAATGTGAAATATGCCCATCTTGTAAATCCAAACTTATAATTACAGAAGGCTGCAATATCTGTATAGAATGTGGATTTAGTAGTTGTGTTTCTGGTTAATATGTAACTTCGAATCCCTAAATTTTTAAGAGATCTACTAATTTTTTTTATACAAGAATTAATACAAATCTCCTAAAAAGGACACTCATTTAAAATTACAGTTAACAACGCAGCTCTTAATTCTTTGCCATATGCGGCTTGTTTGAAATAGATAGCCTTTGGAGAATTATCTACTAAATGTGATATTTCATCCAATCTGGGCAATGGATGCATGATTGATAAATCAGTCTTTGTATTCTCTAAGATTTTATCGTCAATTTTATACGTTCCCTTTACTTTTTCATACTCTTGGGTATCTGGAAACCGTTCCTTCTGAATTCTCGTGACATATAATACATCTAACTTTTTGATGACCTCATCTAAATAATTCTCTTGTTTTATGTTTATTTTGTTACGAATTTCATAAATTGATTCACTTCGAACACTCAACGTAGGAGGTGAAATTAGATAGATGTCTACTTGATAATTTTTCAAACCATATAAAAGTGAGTAAATTGTTCTTCCATACTTTAAATCTCCTACTATCCCAATAGTCAAATTATTAATTCTACCCTTCTCTTTCAATATTGTATATAGGTCTAACATTGCTTGAGTTGGATGTTCTTCACTTCCACTTCCAGCGTTTATTATGGGATTATTAGACAATTCTGCAGCATATCTACTTGAACCATCATTGGGATGCCTTAAAACAATTATATCAGAATATAGATCCATAATTCTAATTGTATCTGCTAAACTCTCTCCCTTCTCAATCGAAGAGAACTTTGAATCAAAAATACCAATTGAACTACCACCAAGAGAAGCCATAGCAGCTTCAAAGCTCATTCTTGTTCTTGTACTTGGCTCATAAAAAATGTACCCTAAAGTTCTACCTTTGCCAAATTCACTTTTTTCATCTGGTTTTAATTTTCTAATCTTGTCAGTTGTTTCAAAAATAAATTCCAGATCATCTTTTGAAAAATCTTTTATTGATACAATATCCTTTCCAAAAAAATGATTTGTCCTAGTCATAAATTGATATAACATATTATAAAATAATACAATAAATATGTATTTAGACGATTGATAGTCAACTAAATACAATTTTAGCAATCAGATTTCAAAAAAACAATCGTTATAATTCATTCAAAAAACTATATAAATCTCTCTTTAACCCGCATCTAAAATTAAGATCTTATCTTCATCAATTGTCTAGAATATGAGATTGGAAATAAAAATCGTGGTTATTGTGATCTTAATCCAATATTTCTCTTTTCTAATATTGAATTAAAAATTTGGTCTTGTCTTAACACAGAAATCCCAGTAAATTTACCAATTATTTGTATCATAATAATCCATTCAGGCCTATCTAAATTTACCTTCTGGTCTAAATTTTTGGTAACTGTACTTATAATTTCGTCTCGTCTTAAATTAGTATGTCTTTTCTCTACAGTGACTCTATAAGATTCAATCGGCGATATTTTTTTCTCAACTATCTTTTCAACTTGATTTCTGATCATTATTAAATCAGTTTGTATACAATATTCAATCGGTATTACTCTTAAAATATATCTAAATTCCCAAGGTTCATCCATTAAGATGTTCTTAAAGACAGGCAAAATCTCAAACTGGTTTAGAGAGGTATATCCTAAAATTATTCCTGAAACCTGAGAAATAACAAATTCGCATTTTTTATCTCCTAATCTATTGAATAATGATATAGCCTCTTGGATAGCGTCTTCTTCCTTGTATCTGTGGGTTGTTATCATTATGTTAAAATCCATTTATGTTTATCTATTTAGAATTTGGTAAATATCTTTGTTCTTGATGCGACCTTCTCTTATGGTAAAAATAGAATTTTGGGTTACATCTATTATTGTTGAGGCTGTTAAGTTATTATTTAATATTTTATCTTGGCTAATTAATAGAGCATCGTATTCCTTTAAATCTGAAGCTAGTACTTGTTGCGCAGAAATACATGCATTTTCATTTGAAATATTCGCGCTAGTTCCTACTATAAAATCACAATCCTTTAAAATTTTGAGAATACATGTATTATTAGGAATTCTTACAGCTAAAGACTTTTTACCACTAGTCACAATTTTTGGTAAATTATAATCTATCAGTTCGCCTACGATTGTTAACGGACCTGGCCAAAAGGATTCAGCTAACTTGTTTCCTTTTTCTCCCAAATTGATTAATTTCTTGGCTAATTCGATATTATGAGTTAAGATAGGAAGAGGTTTTCCTTGTTCTCTTTTTTTTACTTTAAATATGTTCTTAACAGCTTGTTCATTATATGGATCACATCCAATTCCATAAATAGTATCCGTGGGAAAGATTAGTATTCCTCCCTCCTTGATGATAGAAATCGCCTTAACTAAATCTTTTTCTTTTTTACAATCTAAAATGAGCATTGTAAATCTCTATATTATAATTTTATTTTGTAATTTTACCGTAGTTAGGGTATAAATTAGATACAATCCTTTCTATCTCTTTGATAACATCTTCTAGTGTGGTTACTTTAAGGTAACCACCTGCTGCATATTTGTGACCGCCACCAAACAACATACATTCAGCTATTTCATTACATGCAATTTTCTCATTATTTCTTCTTATACTTATTTTTCCATTCTCATCATAAAAAATAGCTAAATCCGCGTTTGTTATTTTAAATACCTCCTCAGAGAATAGGCTTGTTTGTAGATATTTTGAAGATTTTACAAAAACTACATCTAAACAATTAATATTTCTTTTTCTCATAGACGAAAGCACTTCTTTTTTATCATTGTTGCTCAATATGGAATATTTTCTATAATCGTTTTCCATATCTACATCCCATAGGATACCTTTAGATAATCTTATTGAAAGATTAAATAGCCTTGAACCTGAATCTTGGAAACTTAAATAATATTTTATTAATTCTGATATTGGAGTAAGATACTGGTCTTTAGTAAAAAAATCCATAGCATGAGCCAAACTTGCTAAAATCTTTGCTCTTTCATTTCCAACTAAAAATCTTTCATACATTAATTCCGAAGCACACTTTTTTCCAGTTTGATCAAGAACCAACTCAATATATTCATTGACTTCATTTATCGAATTTTCTGACCATGGGTGATGATCCACCCATATTAAATCATTTTTGTTTTTACTAGAATCAATGAAAACATTTTTTAGTAGATCAACGAAACTATCAGAAAGTCCCAAATCTGAAATTATAAAAGTATGTTTTTCATTAATCTTATTCGCTATGGAAATTTTCTCAACTAAAGTTAAAAAACTTTCTTTACTATATCCCAAAAAAATAACTTTTGCCTGAGGAAATCGGATCAATCCTATAGATGCTGATATTAGCCCGTCTAAATCAGATTCATGGGAAAATAAAGTAACCTTCATAAAACACCATTTGATAATATTTCTTATAAGTATTAATTTTACAAATACCTATTATCCACTTTTTTCAATTATTATTTAAAAGACTATATATTTTTTTACCTTTCTTGTAATGGTAGAAAGCTGATCGAAAAAGATCTCATAGGGATTTATTTATTATATTTTCATTTTGGTATTTCCCATCTTTGTTTTTTTATTCTTTTGAAGTTATTTATCTTTTGTATAATAAATTTAACACAGTTTAAATTGATTAAAAATTTAAAAGTTAATATTAAAACTTCAGACTAGTTTGAAATTAGTCTTAATAGACCTTAAATTGATCAATTCTTTTAAATGAGGTCATTATGGCTTAGATTTTATATACATGCAAACTAATATGAGAAACCAGAACTATTTTAAAGCATGTGAACACATTGCAAGTGAGTTACAACTTAGATCAAACCTTTCTCTAAATGACATATATAAAATTATCAGATCAAATTCTTCAAAGTTTGATCTCTCTACCGTTCCAAAAAATGAAGATATCCTATACTATCTACCTAAATCACATCCATATAAGGAGATTTTACTTGTAAAACCTTCTAAAACAGCTTCAGGAATAGCAGTAATTCCCATTATGCCTCTTCCATATGAATGTCCACACGGAAAATGTATCTACTGTCCAGGAGGAGTAGAATATAATACTCCCATGAGTTACATAGGAACAGAACCTGTTACTCGTATCGCACAATTTGTAAATTTCGACCCATATTTGCAGGTAAAGTCAAAATTAGAACAATTACACAGAAGAGGACATAATACTAGTAAAATTGAATTAGTTGTTGTTGGGGGAACATTTCCTTTTATGCCCGAATCCTATCAGAGAAATTTTGCAAAGTCATGTTTTGATGCTTTAAATGGTTCAAGGTCTGTTACACTACAAGAAGCAATAAGTACAAACCAAACTGCTAACAACCGTTGTGTAGGATTTACAGTGGAAACTAAGCCAGATTATTGTAAAAAAAAACAGATAGATCTGTTGTTAGAGATAGGTGTTACTAAAGTTGAAATAGGAGTTCAGGCTTTAGACGATCACATTTACAGATCAGTGAACAGAGGTCATACCTTATTAGATGTTAAAGAATCGTTTAAAATATCCAGAGATGCTGGATACAAAATTGTGGCTCATATGATGCCAGGTTTACCAGGATCCTCAATTAGTAAGGATTTGGAAAGTTTTAGAATTCTGTTCGAGAATTCTGATTTTAGACCTGATATGTTAAAAATCTATCCTACTCTTGTTATTAAAAATACCGGTCTGTACGAATTATACAAAAAAGGGAAATATAGTGCTTATTCTGTAGATGATTTTGTTAATATTCTGTTCGAAGTTAAAAAAAACATACCTACATGGGTACGTATAATGCGAATTCAGAGAGAAATAGAGACTACAGATATTGTGGAAGGAAACAAACAGGGAAATATTCGTCAACTTATTCTTAAAAAATTAAAGGATAACAATATATCGTGTAAATGTATTAGATGCAGAGAACCAAGGTTGAAACAAAATATTTTAAGCTCCATTGATGAGGTAACATTAAAAAGAATAGATTATCTAGCTTCAGGGGAAAAAGAGATATTTTTATCTCTCGAAACGGACGATAATAAAATAATATTTGGTTTTATAAGATTAAGAATTATTACTAATTCGCAATTCATAAGAAAAGAATTAAAAGATCCATCATCTGATGAGATAGCTGTAATAAGGGAGTTACACGTCTACGGAAAGTTAATCGATGTAGGAAATATTAACAACGCCTATTATCAACATAAGGGGCTAGGATTGAAATTAATGAAAGAAGCTGAGAGGATAGCAAAGGAAGAATTCAATATAAAAAAAATTTCAGTAATAAGTGCTATAGGCACTCGAGAATATTATAAAAAAATTGGATATGTACAAAATGGCCCTTATGTAACGAAGATTTTATAAGTAAACACATTAAATAAAATCGTTAATGGATGGAAAGCATCCAGCTGTTATTTTCTCTTCTAACTACATAGATTGATAAAATTTAAGAAATCTAATTCTGAATTATTATAGGGTATTTTTAGGTTTTGTGCTTCATTTGCAATTTAATAAATCTCAGGTTGGAATGTAGAAGGATTTAAAAAGGAAGTTATATTATTTTATCTGGTATTTGATTTAACTATTAGGTTCACCAACTCATGTTTGTTATAAGAATCAGGATTCATTTTTTACGGTGGGATTACATTAATTAAACACCTTTGAGTGTGAATGTTGTATTCCAAATCTTTGGGTATTATATTATTTGAATGAAGGTGAACATTCAGTTGAAGTATTATGTTTTAGGTATATTTGGTTTTTTTTGAGTTTACTGAATATAGATATAACATTATAATCTTTGAAAGATCAACAAAGCCATTGTGTTTCTATCTAGAATTAGACAAATATTTGTCTTATGATAGGTATATAAAATAAAATTGTATAATTTCAGAGGGATATCAAAAGAGTATTTTCATCTGTATCTGAAGTTGAATTTAGATTTAATAAAAGAAATGCTAATTTGTAGCCAATTATATTAACGATGGTTGTAAACACTTACAAATTTTTGGTTTATCTAGGTTAAATATGAAAGGTAAAACGACTTGTTTTTTTATAAGTAATAAATATATAGACACATGGAATTAAAGAATTTATTTTGAGGTAATTACCCTTTATTTTTAATCTTTCAACTTTTATTAATTAAAATGGTTTAAGAACTTGGGTTAACAAAATTGAGAAAAATAACACTATCCAATTAAATAGACAAGATAAGAAATAACTAAAATATTGCTAACAAATTTATACCAAATGTTGTGAACTTTAGCTAAAATTTTATAGTGATAATCTTTCGAAAGAATTATTTGATGTATGTAGATGCAGTATATTTTTCTATAGAGATGATGTAAATGAAAGAAAAAATCATAGGTAAGGGAACATGGTTAGATAAAGTTGCAGATAATATAATAGCTCGTGAACAGAAATTAGGACGAAACTTAGATTTATTAAAAGTAGAAAGTGGACTAGGAGCCTCAGGGATACCACACATAGGAAGCATGGGTGATGCAGTACGTGCATATGGGGTTAGTTTGGCCCTACAAAATCTCGGCTTTAAATCCGAGCTCATTACATACTCTGATGACATGGATGGATTAAGAAAAATACCTTCTGGATTTCCATCCTGGCTTGAAGAATATATCGCTCAACCAGTTTCGACAGTTCCTGATCCTTTTGGTGAATGTCACACATCCTATGCCAATCATATGAGCGGGCTGTTATCCGATAGTCTAGATAAAGCAGGAGTAAAGTATATTTTTAAAAGCGCTTCTGATATTTATAAAAGTGGCATACTTAATAATGAAATAGATTGTATTCTTAGAAATAAGGAAATATTAGGACAAAAAATTTCTAGTTTAGTTGGACAAGATAAATATATTGATATATTACCATACTTTCCAATTTGTGACTGTTGTAAAAAATTATATGTTGCACATAGTGAAAAATATTTGTCTAAAGAAAAAAAAATTATATACAAATGCTCAGGTACTAAAATAGGAAATAGAGAAGTACAAGGATGTGGATATTCAGGAGAAACAAGTATAGACAAAGGTAAAGGTAAACTCGCTTGGAAGGTTGAATTTGCTTGCAGATGGAAGGCGTTAGACATAAGATTTGAAGCTTATGGTAAAGATATAATGGATTCGGTTCGAGTTAATGATTGGGTTTGCTCCTCATTATTAGATTTTCCTCATCCCTTGCATGTTAAATATGAAATGTTCTTAGATAAAGTTGGTAAGAAAATAAGTAAATCAACCGGAAATGTTCTAACCCCTCAGATGTGGCTAACATATGGAAGTCCAGAATCTCTTCAATTATTGTTATACAAGAGAATTTCAGGAACTAGACATATTGGATTAACTGATATTCCAGCTCTTATGGATGAATATGATTATTACGAAGACTGTTATTTTAACAAGATTAAGGAAAATAATATTTCTAAATTACTCAAATTTAAAGGGATTTATGAATATATAAATAAACTCAATCCTCCAGTCAAAGGTACTAAACACATACCATATCGAATTTTATTACAACAAGCATCTTTGTTTGATGGAGAAGATAGATCCGATAAAATCTTTCAAAGACTCAAAAAATATGGTTTGGTAGAAGAAAAGACAAATGATCTGATAAATAAAATAACTCTTGCATCACGATGGTGTGATGAATTGATTTCAGAAGATATTATTCCTATTTCTCTTAATGACATTGAAAGAAATGCTCTACTAGACCTGTTATCAGAGTTTAAGATTTTGATGGAAACTGATAGTGTTCAACTAGCCGATCAAATACAGACACGTATTTTTGAAATTTCTAGAAAACATAAAGTTCAGCCGCGTTCTTTCTTTAAGTTGCTCTATCAAATCTTAATCAACTCTGACCGTGGACCAAAATTAGGAAATTACATTGAGGACCTAGGATTGCATAGAACTTGTCAGATAATTAAAAAATATATTTAAATAATAAGATATACTGGTATATTAATTTTAGATAATCATCACTTGCTATATCTTAAAATCATCACTTTTTTTTCATGTATTGTGATTGGATATTGAAACAAAAGAGTCTCTTCAAATATGAATAACTAATCTAGTCTTCAATACATAGATGGTGATTATACAAACCTTGTATTCTTTCAAACACTGGTTCACTATTTCCATAAAAGTTTTCTCTATTCAAGTATGTAGAAAGTGTTTTAATCTAATTACATTCCATTCTTTACTGTTTATTTATTTACCTCAATCTGTTCATACAGTATGTATTAAGTATTCGAACACATCTGATCTGAGGTATTTTTTTTAACGAAAGATGTATCTATTTCCTGAAATGTCTAATCCTATACATATTTATGAATCCATGAAAAATCATAACTGACATAACTGGTTATAGATTCAAATAATTAAAATTTCATTAATGATGAAAGAAGTTGTCTTTATTAGTAATCCTAAAAAATCCCAATTCTTAAATTCAGTTCTCCCCAAGAAGATAACTCTTCTAATTTCCAATGATAATTAATGAAATTATGTATAAACCTATTAAGGATAGGTATAGAGGATTGACTACAATCAAGAATGTTTTTGGAATTTAATTTAATTTTATTTTAATAGTATTAATAGAATATGCTTGGAATTATCTTTCCTTGGTTATCTGAACCAAGGCTGATACATATCAACCTATTAATTATTATTTAATTATAACTAACTATAAAACAGCTATTACAAAGAAATGTAATGAAGTTTAAGAAAAAACATATTTCTTACCATCAACAGTTCCAACAACACTCCCTCTATATTTTGAATCAATTTTTCCAATTTCAAATGCAGGCATATTATATTTATCAAATATATCTATTGTCTTATCTACATATTTCTTGGGAACAACCAAACAAAACCCGATCCCCATATTAAATGTGTTGTACATTTCAATTGTATCAATCTTTCCATCTTTCTGAATTTGTTTAAAAATACCCTTAGGACTTGGAAGATTTGAAAGGTTAAATCTAATTTTTTTATTTAATCTTTTTAGTTTTGAAAAAGAACCTCCTGTTATGTGTGCAAGTCCATGTAATACTATATTGCTATTTTGTATGATCTCTAGAACTGGTCTAACATAAATTCTAGTAGGTAAAAGTAGTTCTTCCCCTATTGATTTCGTCAAAAAACTAGGTGTATGAGACATTGGATATTTCGATAAAACCTTTCTTGCTAATGTGAAACCGTTTGAATGAAGGCCATTACTCTCAATACCTATAATTCTGTCTTCAATTTGTATATTATTCCCAAGAATCAATTGGTCATATTTTGCAAATCCTATAGCGGTACCGGAAATATCAAAAGCATATTCAGAATCCCCTGATATCAAATCAGAAACTACTGCAGTCTCTCCACCAATAATGGCAACTCTTGCAGTCTTAGCTCCTTCGACCAACCCTTTCATTAAATTTTTTACCATTTTTTGATTTGGAGATTTTAGGGCAATATAATCAACAAAACCAAACGGTTCTGAACCTGTACAAATAATATCATTTACATTCATTGCAATACAATCTATACCGATAGTATCAAAGCGATTTAATTTCTGACATATTAGTACTTTGGTTCCAACTCCGTCACTATGCAAAGCTATTACGTTACTTTCTAATTTAATTAGGCCAGAATAATGACCAAACCCACTAATTACTTCCCCGATCCTTTGAAATGAATATGATTTTTTGATACTATTACCGATATCTGTTTGAAGTGATCGGATTTTTTGTAAATTGACTCCAGCTTTGCTATATGAATCTATTGTTTTGGATTCCACGGCTAAAAGATTTAAATGTTAATACAAATAAATTTTTTTATTTATAACTAACGGTTATTTAATTAGAATAGCCTAAATCATTTGTTGAAATGACATGAGCATTTTCCTACATTTCTCTGAAATTGTTATTATAAAAAAATATTGTCATAAAAAGTACATTCACTATCAATTGATTAGTTTATTTATTATAGACTCTTGTCTTGTTATCTGATGAGACTGTTTAACCGTTAAACATGAATTAAACATTTCCAATTTTTAGTAATAATAACATTTTATTGTTTACATCTAAATTTTAATTGTATGAAAACATCTTTAAAATTTTTCCATTTCAAATAGAGAAAAAAAATACATAAATTATTATTTAATTTTAAAAAATATTTGAAGATATATTTTACAAGTTATTTGAGATCTAATAATAAAGAATGTACGAATTGAATAATAATTAGTTTAGTACAAGAGGTTACATGTAAATATTGATTTCTAAATATATATCGCAATTTAAAATCTCATAAATCTCGTTCAAGTATCTTTGTAATTTGATAACCAAATATCAGACTAAAATGCTAGATATATACACTCATTACTTATTTGAAAAGTTCTGTAGGAATATTTTTTGATATAAGAAATAAATATATATAAAAATAAGATATCATTATCTCATATATTTTTTATTCTGATTTTTTTTAGAATGATTGTTGCTAACATGATACTATATTTATTCAAGTTGATAAAAGCTATTAATCATTATACTATGGTTGTCGATGTATTTAATAATCATTATTTTTATTTTTATTCTATCATTTTGGATTTTGAAATAGTTGTTAACAAAATTTCTAAATTTATAGCAAATGAAGTTAAAAGATCTAATTCTAAAGGCGTAGTTTTAGGTTTGAGTGGAGGTATAGATTCCACTGTAGCCGTATATTTAGCAACTAGAGGAATAGACACTAAAGATATCCTCGGTTTAATCATGCCTGATTCTACTGTTACTTCTCAAATGGATATTGATGATGCTGTATATATATCAAAAAAACTCAATATAAATTACATTCTATTAGATATAACCGACATCAAACAGACTTATAATAAAGTATTACCAGATAATCAATTATCCAAAGCAAATCTAATCGCCAGAATTAGAATGAATATTATCTATTATTATGCTAATTTGAATAATTTAATTGTCATTGGAACTTCTGATAAAAGTGAATTAAAAATAGGTTATTTTACAAAATATGGTGATGGTTCAGCTGATATTTTACCATTAGGTGACCTTTATAAAAGCGAAGTAAGAGAATTGGGAAAATATCTAAAAATACCTATTTCTATATTATATAAAAAAAGTAGTCCTTCGTTATTGCCAGGTCAAACGGCTGAAGGTGAGATAGGTATGGAATATACAAAAATCGATAACATTCTGAGATTTCTCAATGAAAATATTTTACTATCAAAACAACTTCCAGAATCAATCCCGAAAGGAATTGGATTTGATAAGGAAGATCTAAGATCAGTATTACATTTAATTTCAAAAACCGAACATAAGAGAAATATGCCAAAAATATGTTTATTAAAAAATTAAATTAAGATTTATTTCCCAAATACAATCATTTGATTTAACATCTAAATTTGATAAGCAATAAGGAGATCACTTTAAGTAGGTCATCGGGATCTTTCATTCCTATGGTCTCTGGAAGAGACATTCGTTTAAATAGAATTACAAAGAATGGAAAAATGGTATGTATTCCAATGGACCACGGAATGACTGACGGTCCTATCCCAGGTTTGGAAAATACTCATGATATGATTTATCTATGCGAGAATTCGGGTTTGACTTCTGTGATTGTTAATAAAGGCATCCTTAAATCCCTACCACGACCTGTAAACATCGGTTTGATCACTCATCTATCAGCAAGTACTTCTTTGGGCCCTCATCCAAATAAAAAGGTCCTAATGGGGAATGTTGAAGATTCTATTAGACTAGGTACTGATGCAGTATCTGTCCATATCAATATAGGTGCAAAAGAAGAACCTGAGATGCTGGAAATATTAGGAATGATTTCAGATCAATGTCAAAATTGGAATATTCCTTTACTAGCTATGATGTATCCAAGAGGTGAAAATGTGAAAAATCCCTACGATCCGAATATTGTATCTCATGTTACTAGAATAGGTGCAGAGGCTGGTGCAGATATAGTCAAATCTGTATACACAGGCGATATAGACTCCTTTAAATCTGTTATTAAATCTTGTCCTGTACCAGTTGTAATAGCTGGTGGGCCTAAAGCTAAAACTGACAAGGATATACTTGAAATGTGTTGGAATGCCATGAAAGCAGGGGCTAAAGGTGTAACTTTTGGTAGGAATATTTTTCAACATCGTAATCCACCGTCTATTGTAAAAGCATTATATGAAATAATTATTAATGCCAAAAAACCTAACGAGGTAATAAATTTACTTGGGAAAAGAAAATAGAAAAGAGCTCATAATTAAACCATTAGTGCAAGATTCTGCATTAAAGCATTTCATCAACAAATTAGAAGGAATTAATTTGTTGTATGTGAATCCATTATCTGCAGATGTTAAAAATTTCAAAACAATTTATGATTCTGATCATGCAGATATAATTATATGTCATACACACGATGATTTAATAAAGCATAAAAAATCTGGACGCCATATCGCATACCTTAAAAGGGTCACATCTAACAAGGATATAGACGATCTTCACACTATAGAAACATTAGGAGTTGATTTCGTTATAATAGATACCGCTGACTGGAAGATAATACCATTAGAAAATATTATCGCCAATTTGCATAATACCCAGACAAAGATATTCACAACAGCAAAAAATTCCGATGAGGTGAAAACTATGTTCACTGTTTTAGAATTGGGAGTTGATGGAGTAATATTATCCACAAGTGATATAGAAGAAATAAGAAAATCACAAAACTATCTCACGAAAAGGACATTTCATATTAAGCCATGTAAAATTATTGAAGTGAAGGATGCAGGAGTAGGGGAAAGAGTTTGTGTGGATACAGTTTCAATGTTGGAATATGGCGAAGGAATGTTAATAGGTAGTAAGTCTAATTTTATGTTTATTTTACATAACGAATCAGCAGGATCTTCTTTTACTTCACCAAGACCATTTAGAGTTAATGCTGGAGCCGTATATTGCTATACAATTCTTCCTGATGGCAAAACTAAATATCTTTCTGAATTAGAATCCGGAACAGAAATTATTGTTGTGGATATGAAAGGAAATTCAAGGATTGTGTCAGTAGGACGATCTAAAATTGAGACTAGACCATTGAAGTTAATCAAGGCAATCTGCGATGGAATGGAAGGAACTGTTATAGTACAAAATGCTGAAACCATTCAATTTATTACAGAAAATGGAAATTTACTTCCCGTAACTTCAGCCAAGCAAGGTGATCAGATTCTAGGATTTTGTAAAAATGCAAGTGGAAGACACTTTGGTATAGAGGTAAATGAATATATCCTAGAAAAATAGATGATTCTAGAATTTCCTTTTCCATTAAGATTTAGTTTAGGTTCAAACATTACAAAATTATAAGATAAATATAATTCATCTTCTAGTTGATTATTTTAAAGTATTCTGGATATGGATACAGATCACATTTTTTATCATGGATGTGCCATCGTATGGTGATAAAATTTTATCAGGAGATTGTAAAGAGATTATATCAAAACTACCATCTAATTCAGTACAATTAACAATTACTTCTCCGCCTTATAGAAATGCTATTGATTATAATGGACATATCTCAAAAACCGGATCATATTACAGAGGAAAAAGCAACATTGAAACAAAAGAATATCTTACTGAGATGATTGAAATTTTTAATGACAAGGTTTTTAGGGTTACAAAGGAAGGAGGATATTGCTGTATCGTTATAGCCAACGAAGTTGTAAATGGCACACTTTTACCACTTCCACATATGGTTTTGGCTCAATTAGTAGAACCATTCGGAAAGTGGAACCTTCATGAAGAAATAATCTGGCATAAAGTTACTGGCGGAACTAACCGCTATGGTTCATTCGTAATAAATCCATACCCAAAATATTTTCGAGCAAATATTATGCATGAGTTTATCTTAGTTTTGCGTAAAGGAAACGTAAAAAGTGGTAGAACAGAAAGGAAAGAACCATTACCAGCAACTCATGAAGAATGGACAAAAGAAATAGCTAATTCTATATGGCATATAGCTCCAATTCCTCCAGGTTATATCGATCATCCATGTCCCTTTCCTGAAGAGATTCCATATCGACTAATGAAGCTATATTCATATGATGGAGATACTGTTCTAGATCCATTTAATGGAAGCGGTCAAACCACAAAAGTAGCTTTTCACTTGGAACGTCATTTTATTGGGGTCGATATAATAAATGACTATGTCAAATTAGCTCGTTCCCGTTTGAGTGAACCAATACATATAAGATCCAAAGCACTAATAGCTAATTGGAAAAAGATTCCATCACATCACAACATATAAAAATCTTTAAAACAGTTGTTAAGAAACATTATCACTATAATTAAACTTTTTGATTCTCATTATTCTTAAGAAGTTACAATATTATTATAAAAACTTGAATTAAATATTTCTAAATCTCTAAATAACATAAAATTTCTTATTATTTCTTAATGCCAAAAATTTGTGTTTCTTTACCAGCAACTAGTCTACAAGAATTAGAATTTCTAATAAAAAATTCTTTACAAATATCGGATTTGTTTGAAATACGTTTTGATTACTTGACACAGTCAGAGATTTTGAATTCGATGGATATTCTAGAAAAAATCAAATCAAAATCAATTTTTACTCTAAGGTCAAAAAAAGATCGAGGTTACTTTTCAGGAAGTGAAAAAGAAAGAATTGCTTTATTAAAATTTTTATTTGATTCTAATCCACTCTATGTAGATATAGAACTTTCAACAATCAAAAGCGATTCTTCCCTTTTAGATCACATTAATAAGGACAAAAAAAAAATATTGTTGTCGTGGCATGAGTTCGAAAATACACCTTCCGATATTGAACTCGAAAGGAAAATCGAAGAAATGATTTCCTTTACCAATATGATTAAAATAGTAACCATGGCAAAAAATTCATCTGATGCAATTCGATTAATGTATCTATATGACAAATATCCTAATGTTAACTTAATTTCCTTTGCTATGGGCGATGCTGGTATGATATCAAGAGTATTGTGTACCTTAGTTGGAAATGCTCCATTTTCTTACGCCTCTTTAAAAACACCCACCGCGCCAGGACAACTTTCAGTAATTCAAATGAGAGAGATATATGAAAGGATTGAAAGACATTACTCACGAAATGAAATCAACTTTTAAATTATATTGTGTTATCGGAGATCCAATTGATCATTCTTTATCTCCCATGATGCATAATTCTGCCTTTAAATTTCTAAAGATCGATAGTACGTATATATCATATCGCATTCCTAAAAATGAATTAAAAAGCGGAATTGAAACTTTAAGAAACATCGATATCTCTGGATTTAATGTAACCATTCCTCATAAAATTGCGATTATGAAATATTTGGATCGATTAGATGAGTCTGCGATACGATCGGGAGCAGTTAATACAGTACAAAATCTAAGAGGAAAATTCATGGGATATAATACTGATGTGTATGGTTTTATGCAACCGCTCCATAAACGCAAAATTAACTTTACGAATATGAACATATTAATTTTAGGTGCAGGTGGTGCGGCCTATGCTATTGTCACGAGTTTGTCGTATGAGAAAGGAATCTCAGAGGTGACAATTCTTAATAGGTCACAAGATAAGGGCCTTGATTTAGTCAAACATGGTTCAAAACTGGGATTAAATTGTAAGTTCCAAAAAATATCTTATTTGTCTAACATTACCTTGAATTATGATCTTATAGTTAATGCTACTTCTATAGGGCTCAAGAATGAAGTTAGTCCCATATCAGCAAAATATATTAAAAAAGATTCGATTGTTTATGAAATAGTTTATAGACCAATATATACAAATCTGATATTAAATGCAAAGCAGGTTAATGCTAGAATTATATATGGATATGAAATGCTCGTTGAACAAGGAGCAAAAGCATTCGAGATTTGGACAGGTAGGAAAGCACCAATAAAAACAATGAAACAATCGTTATTAGGTGTCTTTGGTGAACCTAAATGATTACAACCTATTATAAGGCTACCGTTCATGGGGCGGTTTCCATTGTAAACGCTATAGCAGCTGGAAAAGGTGCAGCATTAGGAATTTCTCTTGAAACTACTGCTACATTGAATATAACAAAAGGCGGAGGAAAATTGATTTGCAAACCAAAAAAAAATACATTGTTTAATTATATAGTCGATAGCGTGATACCCAAAAAAATAAGACAAGAAAATGATATTTATTTATCAATCAATTCGAATATACCAATAGGTGTTGGCCTTAAAAGCTCAAGTGCAGTCTCCTCAGCGGTATCACTGGCTTGTCACTCTCTCATGAAGGACCAATTAAATGATTTTGATATATTAAACACAGCTGTTGAATCTTCAAAGCTTGCCAAAATCACAATTACTGGAGCTTTTGATGATACAACAGCCTGTTACTTTGGAGGAATTGTTTTGACAAATAATTATTCCAACATACTCATAAAGAGAGAACCTGTAATGGAAGACATTCGTATAATTATACTTGTTCCCAAGAACACAGAACGTAAAAACGTAATGAAATTAATTCATTTCCCAGATCTTTTTAATAAAGCATTCGAATTAGCATACCATGATTATCTTATCGCTATGAAATTGAATGGAATATTAATATCTGGAATTATGTCCTATAATTATGAACCCATTTTATCTTCTATTGAAAAGGGAGCCTTGTCCGCCTCTATTTCTGGCAATGGACCTGCTACAGCAATAATAGCCAAAGAAAAAGATGCTGAAGCAATCAAATTAAATTTGGAACGTTATGGTGAAGTATTCGTCTGTGAAATAAATAATAAGAAAGCGAAGGTTGAAAAAATCATTGGTTAGTTTACAAATATTAAATTCTACGCTAGAAGGAAATATTGTATGCCCTCCTAGCAAAAGTTATACTCATAGAGCTATTGCTATTGCATCTTTATCTTCAGATATCTCAGTTATAAAAAATCCTCTGATAAGTCGAGACACATTGTCTACTATCATTGCATGCAAAATGCTAGGTGCAAGAGTTGAAGAATCAGTTAAAAATAAGTCTTTATTAATTAATGGAAAAGAATCATTTGATGTACCAGATAATGTTATTAATTTAGAAAATTCTGGTACCACACTTAGAATTATATCTTCCATGTCTGCCTTGGTTAAAAAGGGATATACGGTCTTAACTGGAGATGAAAGCCTCCGTAAAAGACCAATGAAGCCACTGATTTCTGCCTTGAATCAGCTGGGAGTAGAATGTTTTTCCACTAATGATAAAGGAACCCCTCCAATAGTGATAAAAGGAGGAGGGATAACTGGGGGAAATGTCAATATTGACGGCAATATTTCAAGTCAATTTATTTCTTCTCTTATTGTCTCATGTATTTATGCACGTTCTGAAGTAACCTTGAATGTTAAAGGAAAACAAGTTTCCACCCCATATATTCAAGCCACAATGGAAACAATGAAAAATTTTGGTGTTCAAATAAATCATAACCCAGACTATTCGCAATATATTGTTCCCTTGGGAAGGTATAAAGGAACTACATTTACTATTCCAGGTGATTTTTCAGCTGCAGCTCTTATGATTTCAGCAGGCGTATTATGTGGAGGAAAAATCAATATAAAAGGATTAAATTTTGATTATCCTCAAGGAGATAAACAAATACTAGATATAGTTAAAAATATGGGTGGAAATATAAGAGTATATAAAGAAAAGGGAGAAGTAACAGTTACTGGTTCTAACCAATTAAAGGGAATAGAGTGTAATTTAAGTAATACTCCAGATCTCTTGCCGGCAATTGCAATTTTATCACTAAAAACTACCTCTCCAATAAAAATATATGGTATCTCCCATGCAAGACTAAAGGAAACGGATAGGGTATCTGTTCTATCTTCTGAATTGAGGAAATTGGGAGTATCTATTTCTACATGGAAGGACAAAATGGTTATCTATCCAATAAGACGAATCAGAAACGCAACACTTGATTCACACAATGATCACAGGTTATTCATGGCGTTTGCAATAGCTTCCCTTCTTACAGAAAAATCTATAGTGACCGGTGCAGAGTCTGTGGATGTATCATACCCCGTTTTCTTAAATGATTTGAAAAGGTTAGGTGCGAATATTAACCTCCTCAAATGAAATCTAAATAAATTAATTTCTAAGAAAGACTGAAGTTTCAGATTTAAAAGTCATTATATATAGTAAACAATTAGTAGTGGTATTATGGTGGGAAATAGCCTAGGTGAACGTTTTGTTGTCACGAGTTTTGGTGAAAGCCATGGAAAATGCGTTGGCTCTCTACTAGACGGATGCCCAGCTGGACTTCCATTATCCGAATCTGACATACAACCAGATCTAGATCTAAGAAAACCAGGCCAATCTATTATTACTACCCAAAGAAAAGAAGAAGACAAGCTAGAAATTTTTTCAGGTACTTTTAATGGATTTACTACCGGTGCACCTATTTGTATGATAATTTGGAACAAAGATTCTGATTCTACACCTTATGAGAAAATAAAAAATATACCACGACCAGGTCATTCTGACTATCCAGCTTTGTTGAAATACGGAGGATATTCAGATTTCAGGGGGAGTGGAAGATTTTCTGGCAGACTTACAGCTAGTTATGTTATGGCAGGGTCGGTCGGAAAAAAATTGTTAAAGCATACATTAGGAATAGAAACTGTTGCTTATACTATAGAAATAGGTGGAATAAAATCCAATGATATATCATTTGAAATTGCCAAGAAATATCGATATTCAAATGATGTAAGATGTCCGGATTTGGGGATTGCAGAAAAAATGAAGGAAGCAATTCTTTCATCTAGAAGATCAGGAGATTCACTAGGAGGGATAATTGAATGCGTTAGTATTGGTCTTCCTGTGGGGCTAGGAGAACCTGTTTTTTCATCCCTTGAATCTGACCTGAGCAAAGCACTTTTTAGTATTCCTGCTGTTAAAGCGGTCGAATTTGGTTCTGGATTTACTGGTAGTAGATTATCGGGGTCAGAAAACAATGATCTTTTCATTAATAAAGATGGACAAATCGTTACAATAACTAATAATTCAGGAGGTATCTTAGGAGGATTGTCTGACGGCATGCCTTTGGTTATCAGAATAGGATTTAAACCAGCTGCTTCAATAGCAAAAGTACAAAGAACACTAGATTTAAACACAAATACAATCGTTGATCTTAAGGTTCCTGGAAGACATGACCCGTGCGTAGTTCCAAGAGCTCCTCCGGTTGTAGAGAATTTAGTTTCATTTATCTTGGCAGATCATGCTATCAAATGTGGATTTATTCCTAATGTATTAAAAGGTGATTAAATGAACAATACGGAAGAACTATCAAAATTGCGAACAGAAATGAAGGAGGTAACTGGTAAAATAATCCAATTAGTCCATACCAGAATGGAAATAGCGAAGAAAATTGGAACAGTAAAACAAAATCTGTCCATTGATGTAGAAGACGAAAAAGTGGAGAAGGATATCAAAGATTCTGTCATTAAACTTGCTGAAAATCTTGGCATGGATTTAGAATTGTCAGGTCGATTATTGAATTTACTTTTGTTGGAATCAGTCCGACTACAAAATGATCAAGTCGATTCCCAGAAAATCTCACCGCATGTGGCAATTTTCATGAAAGCAAAAGAGATGGAAAAAAAAGGAAAAAAAATCCTTCATTTGGAAGTGGGCGAACCAGATTTCCCGCCTCCTTTATCTGTGAAAAAAGAACTTTCAAAAATCTATAGGAATAAAAACTATCATTATACGGATCTCTTAGGAATTCCTCAGCTTCGCGCTAAAATAGCGGATACCGTTGGGTGTGGGATAAAGTCAGATCAAGTACTTGTGACGCCAGGCGGTAGATTTGCAGTATTTTGTGCTATAACATCTTTACTTAAACCTGGTGATGAATTGATTAATATCGAGCCTACATGGCCAGCATATAAAGAATGTGCAGATTTAATCGATGTAAAAACAAGAACTTTAAGAACCTCATTAAACGAAAAATGGAATCCTAATATTTCAAAACTGGAAAAACTAGTTAACGATAATACTAAAATGATAGTACTAAATTATCCAAACAATCCAACGGGTAAAATCCTTCCTCAAAGTATACTTGACAAGATAATATCTTTAGCAAAGGATCATAAATTATTCCTGTTAAGTGATGAAGTTTATTCGGATTACTCTTTTGTAGATTTTAATAGTGTATTACAAAATGAATATGATAAAAAAATCATGATCTCTTCTTTCTCAAAAACATTTGGTATGACTGGATTTAGAGTAGGATATGGAATTGCAAATAAAGAAATTATCGGAAAGATGAAAGGAATTCAGGCAACCTCTATGACATCTGTCGCAGAACCAATGCAATATTGCGCAATGGCTGCACTAGGGAATGATATCAAAGACAATGTAGACTTAATTAAATCACGTATTGATCTGATATGTAATAGAATTCAAAAAATGAAAATGAAATTCCTATATCCTGATGGTGCAATGTATGTTTTTACTCAGATTAATTCAGGCCTTGAGACCTCCGACGTTGTTTTAGTGGAAAAATTATTGGAAAATAATGTAGCCGTAGCACCAGGAAGTGGATTCGGTTCAAATTATAAGCAATTTATAAGACTATCAGCATGTCAACCAGAAGACGTCCTTAATAGAGGGTTAGATATAATAGAAAACTATATTGAATAATGATAATAGCAAATGAAAGAGGTTTCAATAATTGGTGCAGGAGGCAAAATGGGATCTTGGTTTATCAATTTTTTTTCTCATAAAAAAGATATAACACTCAAGATCTTTGATATTAATCCTGAATCATTAAAAGGTATACATAATTCAATCGTAGCATATACAATTGAAGATTGTGTTAAATCGTCTGATGTAGTGATTCTTTGTGTACCTTTGAGAGTTACAGCAAAAATGATTGAAAAATGCTCAAATCTAATGAAGCCAAAATCTATATTACTTGAAATATCATCAATTAAAAATAAATCCTTCAATGAATTGATGAATATTCACAACAAAATCGTTCCTATTTGTATACATCCTATGTTTGGTCCAGGAGCTTCCATTTTAACAAAATCGAAAATAATATTTATCCCAGTTAAGAATCGTCAAAAGGAAATAAGAATTGTCAAAAAAATATTTCCAGGATTTCAGATCTTCGAGGTTAAAGATGTAGATCTACATGACCGCATGATGAGTATAGTTCTAGGTCTAACATATTTTATCAATATCCTGTTTATCGATGCTATAAAAGATGAAAATTATAATGATTTATTGACCTTCGGAGGAACTACTTTTAGAATCCAATCTATTATATCCGAAAGCATTTTGAATGATGACCTCCACTTAATCAGTTCTCTTCTTTTTGATAATCATTTTTTTCAAAAGGAACTTTTGAAATTTAACAAAAGCTTAAACGAATACAAGAAGTTAATTAACAACCAGCATAAATCTAAATTTTTAAAGAATTTAACCAATTTAAAAAGCTCAGCACAGAGTTCTAAAGATTTAGGTGTGTCCTACAGTAAAATGTATAAATTTATGAATATCTTGGAAAATCCTCACTGAATCTGTTTTTCAGTGTTAAACATTATTTCTTTGAACGGTTATAAAGTATTTCGTTTTATTTATCTAATAGAGTAACTATATTATACAATAATAACAGTAACAAACTTAGAATTAAGAAAAGTTTTGTTTAACCGACTGCACTATAATAAGGTCCTAGAAATGGAAATAAGGAATAATTAAAAGGAAATTAATAGATAGAAAGTAATAGAACTTGAAAAGAGATACATGCTAGTATCAAGACTGCATTTATACCTTTAATCAAAGTGTTTCAAAAAAGATAGGTTGGATGTAGTGAAAGAGGATTATACACAATCATGTACAATCCAAAGAACCGATAAAAAGGTAGAACAAAATGATCCCGCTAGGAGATAAATATCCTTATGCTCGATGTAAGATTTAATTTCCCATAATAATCACTATAAAATGGATTGGAAAGATAAATGATAGTATTTCAAAAATTTTATGTTAAAAAAGTTGAACAAAAATTCTCGGTATCATTAAAACCAGAAATACTGGATATATTGAAAAGATTATTTGGCATTTCAATTTCAAACAAAATATCATAAATTGCCTTTAAATTCCTTGATAGATACGAAATTAAAGAAATTTGCTTGATAAGACCTTTTTATTAACCATAATAGGTTTATATTATCATATTTCAACTGACGACTGTACATCAAAAACTTTTATTGGTATATTACAATGTACGAACAGCAATGAATTTATGGAAAACTAATACAAATATTGATATGCTCTGACTCACATTTTATTTTAAAATTCATATTCTAAATTAAAATAACATATTTATTGTAATACCGCAAAAGAGTATTTGTGGTATTGAAAAACATGATACTAGCGTAGGGACATAAAGTAGGTGTCAAATACCTGATGAGATAATATTTTATTTCAAGTTGGATTATATCTTTTATGTATCCTCTTGAACTTTTTAGATAAGAATAGAAAAAGATCTGGTAGTAAACTCATTTGTAACTGTATTTAAATTTCTTTTCTCATAAAGCCATGATTCCAGTTATAAGTCACTATTCTTATTTAAAGTTATTAACACCAAGGATATTTCTTATACCGGAAACAATTATATGATTAACATCCTTTAAAGAAAGAACATTTGTTTCAACAAATATTTCAAAACATCTACATTCTAAATACAGAAATTTTTCCTTTAAATTATGTTAAGGACTATGCATAATTATCTAGATGTTCGATATCAAATTGAAATCTTTTTCATATTTCTCAAAACCTTCTTATAAGATCTCTAGGAGTAAGTATTAAATTTATGATCAATTATACATGTTCTAAAACATAGGATTTAAATAGAGACTTATTATTTTGATAATATCTACAAGCAATAAAATAATTTGTTTGAACATTCAATCTGTTTTAATTTATTTGCTATAATCCTTGATAATATTTGTCAACTCATTAGGTAAATATAAAAATATGCTCATTTAAATTTATCTCTTCTAATAAATAACTATTCATCTGTAAATTAACACAGATTTTTCAATTAAAAATTTTAATATTGATTCTTCATTAATAAATTCAAGACCTAATTCTTTTTTGAAAAATTCTAGTTTTTTCTCCTTTTCTTCTTTGTTGAAAAATATGTCATCATTAGATGGTCCAAACAATAAAGTTATTTTTTCTTTCATTTTAATATTATGGCATAGATTGTTATTAATTGCTATAAGGGTATTATATTGATTATTTTTTATACCGCCTTTTTTCAATGCATTTTGAATGTTATTAGTTCCTATAATGCGCATTAGAAAATCTACTTCAATTTTTTTTGCAACCATGGTAAAACGTTCCTCTGCAGATAAAGATATTTTTAAAACTTCTATTATGTGTTCTAAATTAAAGAAAGAATCAGCATTTATTATCTGCACTTTCGAATTTAAAAAATCTTTCCTTATCTGTTCGATTTCAAAATTATAATTTATATGGTTCTTAGCATAAAAAGTATGAAAATAAATATATTTTCCTTTGATTTTTTCATAAATCATTTTGCTCTAAAACAGTATTTCTCAACCACCATGCACAATTGTTACTAAAGTGACATGGTCACCATCCTTTATTACGGCATCCTTCCCCCCTAATACACTTGAATCTGTCCCATTGATGGATATCAAAACATTTTGGGGATCTATTGTATTTTTGTTTTTAGAGTTCATTTTTAAAAATTCAAAAATTTCATTTATAGTCATTTTAGATTTGTCAACTAATAAGATATTTTCTCCAACAGTAAATCTCAATCCACCCAGTAAGCGAAATGTTATCAAGTTAATTTAATTCATCATCAGTTTGATTGTCTGTTTGTTGATTCTTTTCTTTATCTGATTCTTTTCTTAATTTAGAGGTGATATATCCTGCAACCTTATTCCTCAAAATCTTTGATCGAACTGTCGCAATATCCGAAATCATTTTTTTATTCTCATCAAAATTAATTGTGAATTGATTAGGATATTTGGACAACAACTCATTAGATAATCGTTTTATCCTGTTCATATATCGATTATAATGACAAATTTTACTTATTTTATCTTTGTGATTCTCATCTTTTAATTTTCATTTTCCTATTATCCATTCAATTTTATTTTATGTATTATGCTTGAATTATTGATATGATGCGATATTTCCGAAGATGAGTAGACTGTCGAGTACATTTCCCACAATTATCTCTAAAATCAAGAATCTCTGGAAATACTTGTGTATTGCTTGATTTTATATCGCCATTTTAATCTGTTATTAATATTAAAAAACATATAATATATGTTAAAATACTCATTTTATGATTTTTTAATATTATATTAGAAAAATACCGTCCTTGTATATTTTTTAGTTGTACTGTCGAAATTAAGAAAACAACTCTTGTAATATATTTCACAAATTGATACTAAAAGTTAAGCTTTCCACCAATCAAATCCTATAAATTCAACTTTTCTCTCTCTAACTTGAGGTACTGCAATAACAAATTGTTTTTTGACTGTAGTAGCTAATCTTCCACTTAACACAATATTTGTAGCGGAGATTATTTCTTCTTTGTTGGATACCTGGACAAGAAAAGGAGCGTGATCTATCCCAGGCCCTTGTTCATATACTGCAAAATCACAACCAAATTTTATTCCAGGAGATACGACATAACCCATATCCCTTAAATTCTGAAAAACAATATACTTTATATCAAATTTATCATATTGTTTTCTGCAAATTTCCTTTAAATACTTGCCAGGTACTAAATTGTTTTTAGACATCACCTTAAGTTTTCCTCTTTGGATCAGGTAATAACTCTCTATCAAATCTAAGATCAAAGGAGCCTCAAAATTAATACCTTTGGGCTTTGAAATTCCCAAAGGTTTTCCATAATATCCACTACCAAAAAGATTTTTGGAATCATTTAGATTCCAAATAATCACACGATTTTCAATCAATTCTCCTAATATTTTTTTTACTTTCATTCTTTTAGACATAGAGATTATTAATCAAAACTCAAATCATAATATATACATGATCCATTGATTTCTCTTTATCCAGTATGTCAGGTTTAGTTCAGATAAGAATTCTATTTTTTTTATGTATATTTTGAGAAAAAACCTTATTTTTAAAAACTCGGATGAGAAGTAATTCAACACTTAATGTTAACTCCATAGCTGCTGATCGGATATTGCTTTTTAAATTGGTGTTAGAATCCACTCTCAATTTTATTGATATTTTAATATCTTTCTCGTTATTGAATTTTTTGCGAAAATCAAGATTCTATAGCATTAAAGAAACTTAAATTTTTTTATTTTTTACCCTGGCAATATTCTTTGATCCTATTTCTATTAACCATGTGAAATGGTGTGATTCCTGATTCTTTTTTTCTTTTTTCTTTTCTATTAATCCCTATTCAAAATTATCCCAGTTATGAATAGTAGTCTTAATTACAAATTGGAATATCTTAATTTCTAATTCTAGTACAGGTTATAAAAAATCATCAAATCATTTTAGAATCTATATATAATAGTCCATAATCAAATTCCTCTCATTTTTAGCGGTATTCATGATTAATAGTTCTAAATAGTATATTAAACGGTAACAATATTTTCCCTTATTTCTATCATATCTCTTAATACAGCACTTGCGGTCTCAATTCCACCTGCACCTCTCCCGATTATAGTTTGTTCACCTGAGTATTCCAAGGAAAAAGTAACTGCGTTTAAAGTTCCGTTTACACATATAGGATCCAATTTAGAAACTTCTAGAGGTTTTACAATTAGGTTTTTATTTTCACAGCTAGCTATTAACTTTATAGAATTTCCTCTTTTTTCAGAGTCAATCACATCATTTGTGGTAACCTTTGAAATCCCAATCCTTTCTACATCCTCTAAGGTTACCTTCATATCCATCAACCAGTTCGACATAATTACTAACTTTGCAGCAGCGTCAAGACCTTCAATATCCAATGCAGGTGCGGTTTCCGCATAACCTCTAATCTGCGCATCCTTTAAGGCTTCAGTGAAAGATAATCTTTCTTCCATTTTTGATAGAATGTAATTAGTTGTTCCATTTAATATTCCTCTAAAGGAAACAATTCTATCTCCTTTAAGACATCTCTTTGCAAATTCCAGAATAGGTGTTCCCCCACCCACAGTTCCACTGAACCTAAAAAATATTCCATTAAATTTGGCTAATTCTATCAATGAAGGAAATGCGACTGAAAGTGGACCTTTATTAACTGTAATCACATTTTTTCCGCTTTTCATTGCTGTAATTATATGAGATAAACCTGGCTCTCCATTTTCTAGATTTGTTGGTGTTAACTCTAAAACAACTTCTGCATCAACCGATTCAATAATTTGTAAAACATCCTGTTGGGTCTGATGAAGATTATATTCTCCAACAGTCTGTCTATTTTTTTTGATGTCTAGCAATTTCTTAAGGTCAATACCAGATTGATTGATTACTGATCCTTTGCTGTCTACACATGCAACAATTCTGGGTTTCATTCCATATTGATTGTATAAATCTACTGATTTAGATAACAGAAGCTTTGTAAAATTTTGACCAATGACTCCGAAACCAATTACTATAATCCGCATTTCTAAATATGAGAGTTATTGTAATATACTTATAATTTTATAATCTAAATAACAGAATACGGTATCCAAGAATAGTCGTATTTATTCGACTAGATGTTTTTGTTTTTTCAACAATGTTAAATAAGATATTAGTTTTAATTTATTTCATTAGGGTCAATTCCTGATCATGATAATGTATATCATCAAAATATGGAATAGTGTGTATAAGAAGTGCTAGATCTCATAATGATATTATTTCTAGTTGGATTTGGAGGCGGTCTTTTGGGAGCCTTAATAGGAGTAGGAGGAGGGATAATAATGAGCCCCGCACTGGCATTTATTGGCTTCCCTCCTTATGTGATAGCTAGCTCAAGTCTCTTAGCAGTAACGGCAACTAGTTTATCGTCTACTTTAATCTTTATAAAAAAAAAATACATAGATTACACACTAGGGTTAAAATTAGGTATTCCTGCTATTCCAGGAGCTATCTTAGGAAGTTTCTTATCGAAAGATAGCTCATTAGATTCGTTCAAAATACTATTTGCTGTATTATTAATACTAGTAGCAATATACATAATATTTAAAAATAGAATAATAACCAGATTAAATTTCGAATTTCCAAAAAATCTATTTTATCCACTGTTTATACTAGGAACCTTTACTGCAGGAATAATCTCAAGTTTTTTTGGAATAGGAGGCGGAATAATTTTTGTACCTATCTTGTTAATAATTTTTCAACTGAAAATGATCAATGCTAGTCCAACTTCCCAATTCGCTTTATTATTAACTTCGAGTACAGGTCTTCTAACTCATATTATTCTAGAGAACCCAGAATATATTCTAGGGCTAGCGTTGGCTTCAGGATCTTTTTTAGGAGCACAAATAGGTTCCAAATACTTGCATCACTTCAAAGAAGATCTATTAAGAAATATTTTTTCGATCTCGCTTGTAATAGTTGCTATGGGTTTGTTTCTTTCATCATAAAAGTTATTTTATCTTTAATCTTGATATTCCTTCCATTTATCGATGACTGACATTACATTTAGATGATCTTCTTTATCATTCTCTTGAATCTTTGCATTATTCATCAAACCAATCTTTTTATTAAGATGATCTTCAGAACAAATGTGCTTTCCCAACTCTCTTTCATTTACCGATAGCTTACAGATATTACATCTGAGTAAATCTTCAATCATCTTCGTGAACTTTAAACCTCTTATTATTTATTAGTTATTTTTTTCAAAATGATATTATAAAATCCATTAACCAAAGGGAACGTTGGGAAAAGTTAAAATCTACCCAAATTTTACAGTGTATAACTAGGACCAAGAATTAGAATGAGATATCCAAAAGTTGTTTTATCAGCAGATCGTACGTTAATGTCTCCTTATCGAGGGATTTCTTTGGCATCATTTTTTGGATGCGCACCAGCTATTGACAACAATAGGACTAGGGAGTCGTTTTGGTATTATATTCTTAGAAATCAAGTTACTCCTAGAGTGTTATTTGATTTTATTTGTAATCCTATAAGCGAGAATAATGGATTAGCAAATTATGCTCCATATGGATTACGTAAAGTTGAAGCTTCTCTTTTACGAGATGGATACAAAGCTGAAGATGTGGTTGTAGCACATCCTGATTACATTGATAAGTTCATAGGTCCAGAAACCGAAGTTATAGGCACCTATGAAATGGATCCGTTAGGTATGGGTCCTGTTACAATGACATTTACATATGGAAGAAAAACAATGTCATATGATGAATTCTATAATAGGGAATTACATATGAAGATTAATTCAGCTAAAAGAAAAAATGGGAGCAATGCAAAGGTGGTTGTGGGTGCTTCTGGAACTTGGCAGTACAATTATGATCCGGCAAAGATAGAAGAGTACGGTATTTATGGAATTGTAGAAGGAGACCTTGGTGGTATAGGCCCTGAAATAGATGGAGCAGGTGCAAGATTTTTTGATTCACTGATAAATGGCGATCTAGAAACTGCTAACCCATTTAAAAAAAGTGAGTTTAAGGTTGAAATTAAAGAATTCACAAGAGAAGATAGGAAATATCACGGACGCTTTATTCATTATTCTGATGAACCATCCGTAGATGAAATTCCTAATATCGTCCATCCAAGTATGCATGGAATGATAGAAGTGATGAGGGGTTGTGGCAGAGGTTGCAAATTTTGCGATGTAACTTTACGTCCGCTAAGATATTATCCAGTTGAAAAAGTTCAACAGGAAATAGAAATTAACATGAAATATGGAGGTCTTAAAAATGCATGGATACATAGCGATGATATTTTTGTTTATGGACTTAATCCAAGAACAACAAAGAATATGCAGCCAAATAGAGAAGCTATAGAGGAACTTTTCAAAGGAATTATGGATACGGGAATTGAACATACAAATCCAACCCACGGTACATTAGCCGGAGCGATAGCAGACGAGAGATTGATTCCAAATGTTTCTAAAATAATAAGATCAGGTCCAGAAAACTTTATAGGAATCCAATGTGGCTTTGAAACTGGCAGTACAAGGTTAATAGGAAAATATGCAGATAGAAAATTAGCTCCATTCAAACCATCTGAGTGGCATTGGGTCGTTAAAGAGGGAGTAAAAACCTTGAATGAACATTATTGGGTTCCAGCTTTTACCCTTATTATGGGACTTGATAATGACGAAACAATGGATGATAGTTGGGAAACCATAAGGCTAATTCATGAATTGGAACAAGAGCAACCTGATTCTAAATTTACAGTTACACCCCTAACATTCGTTCCTATAGGTTTATTAGAAAAATCTAGTTTTTTTGATATTGGAAATACTATGGATCCAGGTAAACTAGGCGTCATGTATAAAACTTGGCAACATAATTTTAAACATGGTATTCAAAAATTCATGTCAAGGGTAGGTAGAGATAATCCAATAAAAAATATGTTTTTCTCAGGATTAGCTCGTACTCTAGGCGGTATTCCTTTAACATCTATGGAAAAGTATGCAATTAAACAAGGACCTGAACATGAGAAGGCAATAGAAAAAATCAAGGCTAATTTCTGGTAAAGGATTTATTAGAGCATTTTTGAATTTATTATCAAAAAAATTATTATTTTTTAGACGCCGTATTGCGATTTTTTAATCTCAAATTTTGACTGTGACATTTTCTGCATCTAACCGCTGAAATTGGATTTCGACCACCACACTTAAAACAAATTCTATAAAACAATCTCCTCTGCTGAGCAATTTGCTTTTTTATTGTATCTGTTATTGGCATAATAGAGAAACAAAAGTCTGATTATTTGTATTTTTCTGTTATTTTTGATATTATTAACTTTTAAAGCCAGAACAATCAATACACATTTTTTTAAATTTAAACCAGATTTATAAGAATGAATATATGATTTCCAAGGCTCAGAATTTTTTTTATAAAATTAACGTGTAGATAAATTCAGGTTTTTCGGCTCTGTTAATTTAATCAGAAACAGCTATAGCTAGGAACATTCTATCTATCATATGAATCAAATCAAATTTGAAAGAAACAGAACATCCACATGTATAGTGATGTATTCTCTTTATCTGTACTTTCTTGGTTTGAGTTTAAGTAATACATCTAAAGCATTAGTAATATTTAGAGAAGAAAAGAGAAGTCATGTTGCTGTTTGGAATTGGATACAAAGATTTGGTTCTTGTCAGATCTACAAAAGAAAAAGAGTAACTGCTTTTATCATAGATGAGACTGTGATCCAAATAGGAGATCATCATTTTTGGTTATGGATATGTATAGAACCAGTTCACGGTTCTGTGCTTGGAATCTATATCTCTGAAGATAGAAACATGCTTGTAGCAGAGAATTTTATCAGATCTCTTGTATCAAAATATGGAAAACATACCATCTATACAGATGGTGGTACCTGGTATGATCAAGCCTGTGACGTAATTGGATTAAAACACTATCTGCATTCTTCAATAGAGAAAAGTTTGATAGAAAGAGTAAATCAGTACCTGAAAGATCGTATAGAAAGTTTTGATGATTACTATCCATGTAGACAAGAGGAATGTAATTTATTTCATGTTAATAACTAGATACAATTCTTTATTTCTATGTACAATGATACTATAGCAAACGATAATCATTTTGAGTTAGAAAAAGAGGTGAGTATTATCTTAAATTAACAGAGCAGGTTTTACACCATTTTCAAATCTCCATTTGTTTTTGTCGAATAAATGGATATAATATATCATATCATTTACTCGGGAAATCGTCTAGTATTAATTAAGGTAAAAGATCTAAATGATTAATCTCCTAAAAAAACAAACTTAGAGTGTGTATTGAACGTATTTCAGACAAGGTCAATAAAAGATTCGTTTTTAGATGATAATGCTTTAATAGTAATATTTGTCATCTTCTGTATTTTGTTTCTAAACTATTTCTATGTAATCTGTTTGGTAGTAATAAATTATTGGAGGATTAACTCACCAGTGGATTATATTAGATTGGTACAAAATTGAAATTTTGATTGAACAAATCTACGATAAATGGGTATATAAACTAGAATAATTAGGGATTTAGTATGTTTAATAGTGATGCGAATTTTCAAAATTCCAAATATCGTAATTATATCATAAGGTTGATAACCTCTTTTTATTTTGAATAAGATTGTGATTGTATTATAAAAAAAAAATTCATCATTTGTCTGACAGGTATGCCTGGAGCTGGAAAAAGCACTGTTGCTAATGCATTAGAACAAGATGGTTTTATCACTTTAAACATGGGTGATTGTATAAGAATAGAGGCATATAAACAAAATTTGAAACCTTCGGATGAAAATCTAGGTTACTTGATGCTAAAGTTAAGAAAAGAATTAGGTCCTGGAGCTATTGCTGTTCTTATTGTTCATAAAATCAAAAGTGAATATGAAGATGACACCTATTCTAAATTTGTTATAGATGGAATAAGAAGTATTAATGAGATAGAGGAATTAAAAAAGATAGGATTTGTAAAAATTTTATCCATCCACGGGTCGTTAATTACACGGTTTAAACATTTAAAAGATAGAGGAAGAAGTGATGCACCTTCTACGATCGAGGATTGTTTGATCAGAGATAAGAGAGAGTTGTCAGTTGGAGTCAGCGAAGCTATAGCTTTTGCAGACGAGATTATTTCTAACAACGAGATTACATTACATCAATTATTAAATCAAGCACGAAAAATCGCCAAACAATGGTCTGTATTATATCAAAACTACACGGTGAGAACCGAAAATGGCTAAATTTCTAACTAATGTGGATATTGAAATTCAGGTTTTCACTCCAATATTCCCATCAGAATCAGTCTCAAAAGTAATCGAAGCTATTAACTTAGTAATGGGAATGAAAATAGACTTGGATCAAGCCAACAATTTTCTTTTAGGAACTACCAATAAAAAGGAGGTATTAATTAATACATATGATCAGATTAGAAACCGATCCGTTATATCTGTATTTAATAGACTTCTACTCTCTAATTTAAATCAGAATAGTACTTGGTTTTATATTAATAAACAAGCCGCGACGAAAGGATTGATTATATTGGTGGAGAAGTTTCTGGAGTCGCCACTCGGACCTATCAAGATATCTCTAACTAGTGAAAATATTTTGGAAGTTATTGAATTCCTTTCTGTGGAATAACCCATATATTTTCTTTATCTCAGAAAATGCTATATCTTGTAAGACAATCCTTTCAGGACATCGTTTTCATAAGTGATATACTTTCACACAAAGTTTAAAGTAGGATTTTCTTTAAATGTATCTATTGAATTTTAAATATTATTTCCTCAATACTATATGGATTTGCGACAACTCTTCTAAATAGCTACCAACTGAATCTAAAAATTTAATCACTACAAACAATAATTATTAATGAATTTTTCATCACTAAAATACCTTGGAACTATATGAGAAAAAATCAATAGAATTTAATACACTTCAATGAAATAGTAATTAATTACCATATAAGGTTTAATTAAACTTGCCCTTTGCTCCAAATTAAGAGATATCCAAATTACCCTTGTTAGGATTTTTATGGTATACAAACATCAAGGAGTAGATACTGAATAACAGATCTGAAATTGATTTAGAAACATTAATTCTAAATTCGGAGTAAACTATATATTTATTCCACCTCTTGAAGCTGCTGTCAATTTGACGAGAGTTTTACAGGAAGTTCTATTTCTACTCTCTACTTATGGCCTAATTTTTGAAACGGGATATCAATGTCTAAACTAATTTATTTTAATCTTTGTACTACCTTGACTGTGGATTTACAAATTTCATCCAAATAATAAGTAATCTTAAGACATAAGAAAAAAAAACATTTAACAAACTTGGAATGGGCTTAATAGACTAGTTGGCAGACGGTCTATTTCTTAGAGTATCGACATTTATTGATGATGCTAACTATAACTCAGATCATCAATCAGAATTCATAGGCGTGAATATGTGTGTAATTGGTTTATTAATAAATCTGTTTTTTTAGAAAATATGTACGGTTAATAGTAGACAGGATTGTGCCAGTGATAGTGAATTTTATCATATCTCTCTTTTCCTAATATTGTAAAAATATCGGTTACAATGTTGTAGGTACAAAAGATCTTCCGCATACAACTTTTTACATTTGAAACACAGGTTACATTCGCTATTAGAGAAGTATTTAATTTAAATGGTAATTCAATTATTGTAAATATTGTATCAATTCTTTTTAGCGTTGTTATTCGAAGCTTAAACCAGAAGATATATTGTTATCTACGGCAAATATATAATTGAATTTATTTATAGTTTATATGTCTAATTTAAGGATTAATGAAACAATACTGTTAAAATCGCAAGTGAAAAAATAATATAAACGTACATAATAAATTCTCCATCATCTTTTTTAAAATTAATCTTTAAATGAATTATTACAAATATGATTAAAATGGTGTTGATTTATCAAATATCTTCATTAGACTTAAAATGTAATATTTCCATAAATTTTTCACCTTCTTCAAAGTTATTTAATTGAGCGATTAGATCATTCTCCTTCAATACAAATTCATTTCTTGGCTGACCTTCTAACTCATATCTAAGAATTAATTCCCCTTTGACTGGACTTTTATCTCTTATTTTGGTTACTATTGGAGCAATATGACCAGATACTATTTTAAGAATAAGTAATATTAGGCTTTTATCATAATAAATCTTATCTTTTTTTTGGTCTTTGTCTCTAATAATATCAATTATTTTTTTATCATTAAATTTGAAGTATTCTAATTTAAAATCACTCGATAAATTTAGCGGGTCTATTACTTTTTCTAAAGTATTAAGTATGAATAGACAAAACCTAAATAGTTTTTTAAAATCAACAAAATCAAAAAAATCCATCAAGATAGCATTAATACTTATTTTTTTATTGTCTGCTAAATAATAAATTTGCAACAAATCATTTTTTTCATTCTCTTTTAATTTTTGTTTATCAAATGTCTCGATTAAATATTTGTCTATATTGTTATCTGATAAATTTAGATGTATTTGAAGAATTCTACCACTTTTAATATCACTATATTCATTAGTAATTCCTATGACTAGACTTTTATTTTTTTCGAATCTGATATGTGATAAATAATAATTATCCAAAGAAATAGTATTAGGTTCTTTATCTGTGCTGTGATTATTTGGTTGAATTTTCGATGATAATTTAAAAGATTTTTTCAATTTATCTGAAATAGATACCTTATATCCGATAGGGAAAGTAAAATTCTTAAAGTTAAAATCTGCCAGCTTTCTTTGTGGGAAAAGATCTTCCAAAGAACCTTGTTTTAAAAAACAATATGTTATCGTCTTAGATATAGACTCGCTCATCACATCGTTACTGAGGTTAATAGAATTTGTGATATTTATGATAGAATTTTTATCTTCTGTGGCTGCAAAATTAATTTCGATTATATTTTCTGATTTTTCTATTAAGGAAGAAGGAAAATTTTCTGAAGCTTTTACTAACCAAATCTGAAATAATTCAACTAAATGTTCTAGATGATCTTTAATTTTGATATTTATATCCACTTGATATTTCTTCATATTTCCGGTATAATCTTTTTCGATATTTTGTAATGAATTAAGGAATGATTGTTTTGTGTCAAAAAAATTTTTACTCTGATTAGATTTTTCATTCAATACATGTAAAACCTTCAGATGATGCAATGAATAAAAATCAAAAATCGTCGATTCTATTGATTTTGTAAAATCTGCAAATTGATTTTGAATATTTTTGTGAAATTTGTATATTTCCTCATCTAGTTCTTCTAATTCATTGATTTTGTTATGGTTAATTAATATATTATTTACTAAAGATATATGGTCTTTTAATAGATATATAAAATTCTTATTTTCCTCAAATACAGTATAATCTCCATATAGATATCTCCCCGTATTTAAATTTGAATTTGTCAAATTTTCATTGATGTTTATACTAATACTATGATAAATATTAATATATTCATTCCTTTCAAAGGTTTTAATGTATATTATTCAACATACATTCTAAAATTTGATAGATATTTAAATTGGTAAAGGGTTAAAACATTTAAACTTAAACCTAACAGTGCTTGGTATTATTTTGTTATTTTTATAATTTGTTCTCTTTGGTAAAATTTAATATTTGAAATTAGTTATTACCAACAATAAATTCAAATTAAGACATGTTGACTCATAAAAAATGGGCTCATAGCGCAGACTTTAGTAGGCGAAGAATGGACAGCGCAGACGCCTCCTAAGCGTCAGGTCGAGGGTTCAAATCCCTCTGGGCCCGATAATAAAAGATGTTCACTACATTTTATTGTCTCAGATATACATTGTATATAGATTGAATCATTATGCTTTGTTGCCTAATTCATCATTGCTAACACATTTAGCTAACCAATTGTAGTCATATTATGTGAACTGGAAGAAATACAATGAATCTCTGGTAAGAAGAGGTGAGATATTGCTAGATTTTGATGTTATAGATAATTGGGAATATGAACTGGAGAAGATGAATAAGAACAAGAAAGGTAGAAAATTTGTTTATCCAGATTCATTTATCAGATTGCTTGGATATATGAGAGCATACTTTCACCTACCATACAGACAGACTGAAGGAGTAGTAAAAGAACATGCTTCAAACACATTACCATCTATTCCAGATTATAGTAGGATTTGTAGAAGGATTAACAAATTAACTATCAAAATTTGTGATGATAAATCCAATACACATGATGATAATTTTGTAATTGCAATTGATGCAACTGGTGTTAAAGTTACAAACAGAAGAGGTGGATGGATCAGACATAAATGGAATGTAAAAAGAGGTTATCTCAAAATACATATAGCAGTTGACATAAGAAAAAAGAGAATTTTATCCGTAGATGTCACAAGTGAAGAAGTATACATGATGGTAAAGTATTATCTAAAATAGTTGAAGATGTTACAATAAAACAGAATAAGGAAATAGATACTGTAATTTCAGATGGTGCTTATGATAATAACAAAATTTTCCAGATATTATCATTTAAAGGAATCAAGCCAGCAATAAAGGTTAGAAAGAATTCAAGATGTAGGAAAACAAATCATCATCTCAGAAACAATTCTGTAAAGATGCAGAAAAATAATTTACAACAATGGAAGGATTAGCGTCAGCTATGGACAGAGATGGATTGCAGAAACTGTCTTTTCATATATCAAGAGAATGTTTGGAGAATATGTTACTGCTATCAGATTTGAGAACATGATCAAAGAGATTATGTTAAAAGCATCGTTGTATAACTTGTTTCAGAGCATAACTGTTAGATAATCGTTAGTTATAACATAATAAATTGATTATCTAAATGGATTACGCAACAAAGCAAATCATTATAATATCAAATAACTCGAGATTGAAGTTAAATACTCTGTTCTTGAACAGAACATCGGAGAGAAGAGTTCTAAAAAAAGATTCTGCATGTTTTAGATAGTTGCTCGGTTTCTTATAATCTATTAACAAAAGTATTCACAGATTTTAACATACATGAATTATTTCACAGTATAAGTATATCTGGATACAATCCTTTGTATTCGGATATATATAAAAAAGAACACTATTTCTATTGAGATAGGAATATTAATAATCAAATCTATTGTCCTATCCTTCAAATACTGGTTTACTCTACCAAAAATTTCTTAAATGACTAATGTCGACAGTGTTATAATCCAATCATATAACATACGTCATCATGCCTTATCTCTGTGAGTGTACATTGTAAGGTTTCTTGCTTTGTCTACAAGATCTAATGGATTTTTTAGGAATACTCGTGTTTTTCTCATCTGAAATGTTTACTCCTATTACAAAAATATTTCTTGGTTTCATACAAAACCATAATCAGATATTTATTACTATTATGTAGAACAGTTTCATCTATAATAAATAAAGATTTTCATTTTCTATTCTAAAGAGATCAAGATTTGTATCTAGTATATCGCACACACGTAATATGTTTTCTCATATTGAAATATTATCAAGGATTTTGATATATTGAGATATAAAGTATAGATAAAAAGAATACATTACATTAGTTAAAGCTTATAGTTCTTTCTAATTTTATTATTATTTAGAAAATTTAGAACATTATCAGCTAGATCCTTATTTGCTTAAAGTAAAAGTTATATTTTTTATAACGATCATTATTCGTCAAAATCCTCTATTATCTCATCAATAAAAAATACGTACAATTCTGGTTTTTGTCTTCTTGTCATATGGACAAGACGGATTAATAGATAAAATGAAAGAGGTAATTTTATCTTGCAAGTAACATTTCTCAGTTAAAGAATTTAGGTATGTTTTTTATATTTTAAATCAACAAATGGTCTATGAAAAAATCAATTTCTAAAATACTAGTACCGATTGATGGTTCAGAGAAATCCTTTAAAGCAGCTGAGTACGCTATTTCTTTATCTGTACAGTTAGGTAGTTTAGTTATAGGACTTTATGTCGTAGTTTCAGAAACAGCCTTTACTTATTCATCTAAAAGGATAATAGGTGGGGATTCCCTTAATGCATTGCTTGAAAAAGAAAAAAAACAAGCTGAACTTTGGTTTGAAAGTGTTAAGCAAAGAGCAAACCTCTCAAATCCTACCACTGTTATCAAATTTAAGTCTCAAGTAATCGTAAGTTCCTCTGTAGTTTCCGCAATTCTTGATTTTTCAATAAGAGAAAAAATTGACCTTATAGTAATTGGCACACGGGGAAAATCAGGTTTAAAAAAACTATTATTGGGAAGTGTGAGTATAGGAGTATTGAGTTACTCTAAGTGTCCAGTATTGATGATTAAATAAAAGTTTGAATTTTTTGTCATTATTTTTGATTTAGAAACAACTGATGATATTTTTAAAATACTAAATTGTGGCGTTAAATATTTGCCCAGATAATTCGAGAATATTGTCAATAATAAGGTATTTCCATTGAATTGGTTGATGTCTTTCTTGATAATCTTTAAATTCGATCTTCATAAATCCAAAGGAAATATTTAACATAGCATCAGATTTCTGATTAAAATATTCGACTCAAGGATTAAAAACCATACGAATTCGATTTCGTCAAGAATATATTTCGTTTTTTGACTAACAGTAAAATCTAAATAAAATGCTTGTAATAATATAACATAGGAGATTAATATTAGGAAAAAATGTTTGTTAATAAGTTGGATAATGAAGTAGATTCAAAACATAACAAAGAAGATGTTACAAACTATGAAAAATATACTTTAAAATATTTATATAATTCAAGTGATATATTTTTCCATCTATTCATAAATACCAAAATCTACGATAAAAAAACAAATCAAAATATCGAGAATCAAGGTGTATTACTGAGAAGCTGGAACCCAATAACAAAAAGAGGAGAAAAGTATGTCTTTAAGAAAGGTGAGGAAGGAGAAGGGGATCTTAATATCAAACATGTATACCTTCCCAATGCTAAAACGATTTTTGAATTTCCACCAGACGAAAATCTAAATGAAGGGAGTTATAAACTAGCAATGGAAATAGTACAAATCTGTCCTCATAAAGACATTGAATTAAAATTTTCTTCATCATAAACATTAAAATATCCATATATTTTATCAATTTCAAATAGCTATTTCTATTTTAACTTTCAATAGACTGTTTTATTTATTAATTGACTTTTCTGTTTTTTATTTAATTTAAACCATGTTAACTTCGTAAGATAAATATATATGATTTTACGGTAACAAAGTTAAAAAATTCTCCCAAAATTTCGGTAAAATAAAAATATTCTTTACAATCAATATCAATTATGACAAACGCATTTAAGTATTCAAATCAGAATTATATTTCGTGTCATTAAATGTTGCGGTAATTGTAAAGCTAGAGCCAGATTTCTCTGAAGGTAATATTAGCTATAATGCAGATGGAACATTAAATAGAGCGGAGACAAAAAGCAAATTAGGTGCTCATAGTTCCGTAGCATGTCTAGCTGCTTTTTATGCAAAGGTAAACTATGGAGCTAATATTTCTGTTGCCACTATGGGACCTCCAATGTCAGAAATAGCTCTAAGTGAAGCACAATCAATATGTGATGCTGATTCCCTTCATCTATATACAGATAGAATATTTGCCAGTGCAGATACCTTAGCAACTGCTGAAGTCCTCAAAAAAGGGATACAAAAAATGAAAGAAAATGAGAATGAAAATAATAATGGGATTGATATAATATTTTCAGGACATAGAGCCTCAGATGGTGAGACTGGCCAGACAGGTCCACAAACTGCATGGAAACTTGGGTATCCTTTTTTTGGAAATGTGATAGATTATCATTTGAATTTAAAAGATAGAGTTGTAACCCTTAAACGTCTTGTGGTATTAAACGGTATGGACAATATTATAGAAGAAATCGAATCACCATTACCTGTTTTTATTGCTCTTGATCCATCTTACAAACCATCTTTTACTACCCTGTCATCTAGACTGAAAGCTACAATATTTGAAAAGAACGCTGAAAAAAAGGTAGCTAATTTCAAATCTTATCTAAAGATGTTTGACCATAATTCTTTAGAATTAGATCCAAAAGAGGTAGGTTTATCTGGTTCTCCTACTATAGTTTATAAAGTCGAAAGAATACCTAAAGGAAAAATGAATAGGAAGGCTGAAATAATTGATGGTAGAGATAGAAATCAAATAAAAAATATCGCGGAAAAAATATTGATTTTAAATGGACAATATGGACGCAGTTAATAAAAAGAAGGTGATTTAATTTGATTGAAAATAAAAAATTATCAGATTTAGAAGATGGTAATAATAGCAACTCATATCATCATATGTTGGTAATTATAGAAGTCGTAGACGGTGTTGTATTACCCGTTAATTATGAAATGTTGGGAGAGGCCCGCCGATTAATGGATTTTTTTAACAAGCAATATAATAGCAATGAGAAGGTGATTGCTGTTGTATTAGGTCAAAACATTAAGGATCTTTGTAATGAATTAATAAATTATGGAGCTGATGTTGTAGTATATGCAGACGACCCCAATTTAAGATATATGGTAAATCAAACATCTACCAAAGTTATTTCAAGCATTGCAATGGATAAAGACATAATATCAAAAATATCCCCAGATTTTGTAAATCACTATAAAAAACCGAGGTACATGTTTTTTGCTGCAGATAGTATAGGTAGACATTTGTCTGCTACTGTATTAGCAGAACTCGATTCTGGTTTAGCTTCTGATGTTAATAAACTCGAAATCAGCGATCTTGAAATTAAACATCAGCATAAAACAAAAGGTAATGCACTTAAATACGGTAAGGTATTAGAAATGTATAGACCAGATTTTTCCGGTTTTCTATGGACTACAATATTATGTCTTGATAATAAAAATCCTGAAATCAGAAGAGATTTTCATCCACAAGCATGTAGTATAATTCCTGGAGCTTTCGCTCCATTAGAACCTGATCCCAAAAGAAAAGGACAACTTATTGAATTTACTCCTAAATTTGATAAAAAAGATCTTAAAATAAAAGTTTTGAATAGGAGTATAGACAAAGATAAAATCGATTTTGATTCCTTTAAGATAGTAATCAGTTTCGGAAAGGGAATAAAAGAATTTCCAGAAGATAATATCAAACTAATTGAAACCCTGTCAAAGTTAACAGGAGCAGAAATAGGTATATCCTTGCCATTATCAAAAAAAATATTCAAGCTCGATGAAAAAATAAATTCAAAATATATGATACCTGGCAGAGTAATAGGTACTTCTGGAAGGAAAATAACACCCAAAATTTATATCGCTATAGGAATAAGTGGTGCAATACAACATATCGAAGGAATGAAAGAAGCTGAATTCGTTATAGCAATAAATACTGATGAAAACGCTCCCATTATAAATGAGTGTGATATATTTATCAAAGGGAAAATGGAAGATGTATTACCTGTTCTAATAGAAGAAATCAAAAGAATAATTTCTCCTTTGGAAGTGCAGGCAAAACGAAAGTGATTAAAACTAAATAGTTATAGTTTGCTAGGATATGAGTGAATAGATGGAAGATTTTGACGTTATTATAATAGGCGGAGGATCCGCTGGACTTGCAGCGTTAAAACACATTTCAGCCTTAGGGAAACAGGCTATATTAATTGAATCAGGCAAGGAGATTGGCTCAAAAAATGTATCTGGTGGTATATTATACTCTAAAAATAAAGAATACGGACAGGTTCATAATGTAGAAGATATTTATGGTCAAAAATTTCTAGAAGAGGAACCATATGAACGTCGGATTACAAAGTATATTCTTAATGCAACTTCAAAAGATAAAGTTTGTTCAATTGATCTCACCTCTATTCATGACTTTCAGTCCAATTTTGGTTGTTCTGTTCTTTTGAATAAGTTAAACACTTGGTTTGCAAAGGAAGCGCAAGAAGAAGCCCAGAAACAAGGCGGTGGAATAGTAACGGGTGTACATGTGAAGAATATTAAATGGAATAACGAAAACACTCCAATAGAATTAGATGGCGGAAAACAAAATTCTTCAACATATGACAATTCTCTGATTGTTGAAACTGACGAACTTGAAGAGTTTAGAAGTCGTGCCATAATTGCAGCTGATGGAGTTAATTCAGAAATCGCATCTCTATTAAGAGCAAGAGAAAAATTTTCACCAGATCAACTCTATCAAGGAGTTAAAGTCGTAATAAAATTACCGGAAGAGATAATCGAAAAAAGATTTGAAATTGGTCCAGATGAAGGCGCTGCTCATCTTTTTAGTGGCGATATATCTCTCAACCAAGTGGGAGGTGGGTTCTTATATACAAATAGAGATTCTATATCAATAGGTGGAGTATATCATCTCAGTTCTTTGTTGGAAAATCCAGTTGAACCTGATCAACTTGTCAATAGTTTAATCAATAATCCTTTGGTAAAAGATCTAATCCAAGATGAGGTACCGATAAAAAATATAGAAAAAAATTTGTCTAAAGAGGAACAAACAAAAAAATCGTTTACGATAAGTAAACTGATACGTACATGGAATGAATTAAGGGAAATTTATTACTCCCCAAAAAATAGAGAAAAAACTATTGCAAACGGAAAGTTCAAATCAATAGAAGAAATAAAAGACAAGATAAATACAACTAGAAGAAGATTAGTCGAAGAATTCAACACAAAGTTCGTTACCAATTATGTAGAATTAGAATATAGTGCAAAGGTTGTTCCTGATGGAAAAAGATGTATGATGAATAAACCATATTATAAAAATGTTTTATTTGTAGGGGATGCTGCAGGTCGAGGAATATTCTTAGGTCCTAGGATTGAAGGGTTAAACGTAGGAATGGACGATGCCGTAAGAGCTGCAAAAACAATCATTAAATATATTAAAAATAATTTAACGGATCCAAATATTGGAGAAATCTATAGTCAATCTATCCATGAAAGTCCGTATACACGAGACATGAAGAAAATTGATAAAGATTATCTTAAAGTACTTTTAAAAGCGGTAAAAAAAATACCATTGGAAGATTTAGGTGCTAAAAATAATTTTCTTATCAGATGTATGTCTAATGATTTTCTTCGGAATTTTGCAGTTTCTACTATTAACAAAGTCGGTTTCTATAAATTCCTCTCTTTCGTAGAATCACCTAAAATTTATATTGATATACCTATTTTGTTAGCAGAAAAGTTAGGAAGAAAAATAAATACATCGACTAAATTCGATATCCCTGAATTAAGTGAACGAATTTCAAAATTAAAATATTATGAAGACAATAATTCACATATAATAGTGACTAAACCGCAAATTGAATTCATGAAAAAAATGACAGTTCTGTGTCCAACAAAGTGTTATAGTATAGAAGACCAAAATGTTGTTATTCAACATGAAGGATGTATTGAATGTGGTACTTGTTCTAAGGAAACTAGTTGGAAACATCCACGAGGCGAAAAGGGTATCTTTTTTAAGTACGGATAGCAACATAAAATAACCCAACTACCCTTAAATGTATTTTGAAATTTTTAGGTTTCAAGAAATTATTTTTATTTATTTAGATCTTGATATATACTGATATATGTTACCATAATTACTAAAAGTATTAATGCTAGTTCTAAAACCATTCTCCTTGCGTTTTCAAAAAAAAGTAACATGAATTATATTGGTTGATGGTTGATATTATATATGGACTTAAATTCAATCAGAAATGAGTTTTCAAATGTATTTATATTTTTTCTTATGCAATAATTTAAAATTCAGATCATAACGTAACATCATATAAAATAAATATCAGAAAATAATACTAAGAATGTAGCTCGAGGAGCCCGGTCGAATCATTGTTAAAACATTGATGCCGAATCTAGTGGCCAAACTCCATGGTAGGGCTAAGGATTTCAGGCTCTGGATCAAAGAGAAGAAACCTGGAGACAGCAGTTCGAATCTGCTCCGGGCTACTTCAATAAATCAGGTTTTGGTCCTGCATTTAGTATGTCATCTGAAACATTACCGAATTTTTTAAAATTCTGTGTGAACAATCTAGCTAGCTTCCTAGCCGCTAGATTGTAATCTTTTTTATTCTTCCAAGTTTGACTGGGGTCAAGTAATTCATTGGGTACTCCAGGACAGGAAAGTGGAATCTCCAAATTAAAAATTGGATGGAATTTAAAAGAGGATTTTTCAATTTCTCCATTTAAGGTTGCTGTTACCATTGCTCTAGTATATTTTAAATCGATACGTTGTCCTATTCCATAAGGACCACCGTGCCACCCAGTGTTAATTAAGTAAACTCTAGACTTGTGTTGAGTCATCTTCTGACCTAACATAGTAGCATATTCCATGGCATGAAGAGGCATGAAAGGAGCACCAAAACATTGCGAAAATGTTTCCTTAGGTTGTGTAATCCCTCTTTCTGTTCCAGCTAACTTGCTTGTATACCCGGACATAAAATGATACATAGCTCCTTCTCTAGTTAATTTTGCAATAGGTGGCATGACTCCAAATGCATCAGCAGTAAGGAAAATTATAGCCTTAGGATGACTCCCAATGCTTGGCATTCTCGCTCCAGGTATGAATTCTAAAGGGTAGACTACACGTGTGTTCTCTGTTATTGAGTTATCTTTATAGTCGGGAATCCTGTTGTCATTTGAAACAATTACATTCTCCATAACAGAACCAAATCTTATCGCATTCCAAATTTGCGGCTCTGTCTCCTTCCTAAGATTTATACATTTCGCATAACAACCACCTTCAAAATTAAATATTCCTTTTTCCGACCATCCATGTTCGTCATCCCCAATTAAAAATCTCTGAGGATCAGCAGACAATGTTGTTTTTCCGGTACCTGAAAGTCCAAAAAACAGTGCTGTATCGCCATCCTTGCCTATATTTGCTGAACAATGCATTGGAAAGATTCCTCTTTCCGGTAAGAAGTAATTCATAATAGAGAATATTGATTTTTTTATTTCTCCTGCATAAGAAGTAGAACCAATCAATATTATTTTCTTTTTTAAATTAATAATAATGAAAGTTTCTGAATGGGTTTTTTCTTTTTTTGGAATCGCCTTAAAATCGTTTATAGAAAAGAGAATAATTTTAGGCAAAAAATTTTTCAATTCATCATTTTTTGGTTTTATAAAAATTTGATTAGCAAAAAGCGATTGCCATGCTTTATCTGTTATAACACTTATAGGAAAACGTGTATCTTTATCTGCTCCCACAAAGCCATTGAATAGAAAGACTTCTTTTCCCCTCACAAATTTTTTCATTCTATCATAAATTTTATTAAAATTTTCTTGCGAAATTGGATGATTAACTTTTCCCCAATTGACTTTTTCGTTCGTTGAATTGTCATCTACTATGTATCTGTCATCTGGGGATCTACCAGTAAATTTTCCTGTAAAAACTGATAAAGCTCCCGTCGAAGATATTTTCGCTTCCTTTCTTATCAAGGAAGTTTCAACTAATTCGGAAACTGAAAGATTGAAATAAATTTTTTTAGGCTGGAATCCCATCCTTTTAATCATAGCTAAACTTTTTGAATACCTTCGCTCGGAATCTTTGGCCATGACGACAACTTAACCAATAAATGCTAGCATTATTTAATTGATTTCCTTTCTAGGATTGGAATTATCCATACATCTAAACAAATTTCAAAGACTCCACCAATTCGGAGTATTGAAGTTATATAATTCTGAAAGAACCTATCAGTTATACAATGCACTAATTCCTAATAATATATTTATTATAGGCTAACCTTGATAGAATATCAAAGGCCTTTTAGATTGAGATTTTGAATCTATATTTTCATAATGAATTAATCATGATTATATTGAAGTATCCTTTGAATCCAAAATCATTAGTTTTCTAATTAGTAATCCTTATCTAAGATTATTACATAATTATTAATAAACACCAACTGTATTTTTCAATACTGCAGACCTAACAAGACAAGAAAATCTAGAGGAACTATTTAAAATAAAAAAACATTCACACTACAATCAGAGTCATATTGAAATAATACAAAGTTATTTTTTTTAGGTTTTTTCGGTATCTCTTCTAACAAACATATCTTTGAGATCAATATTAAAAAACATACGAAGAATTCCCTCATAGCTTTCAACAGGAGGAGGAATAGATTCCTCACAAGTTACTTTTAGATTCCATGAATTAATCCACAATATCATACTCAATAAAATAATAGTAAATCTAGAGTAGGTATTGTCTATCTCCATCTCTTTGACGTATTTTTCTGCTAACATCCATGAGGTAGTGAAATCCACACATGATTTGCCATATATCGCTTGAATTTGTTCTCTTATATTAGTAGCGTAATAAAAAGGATATTTACTTAAGATAAATGGAAAATCGACTCTTGAAGGAAGGACCATTCCAAGAGGAGAAAACAATGTTACTACTCTTGCATCTCTCTTTAATTCCTTTTCAAATTTAAGTACCAAATCACTTGACTGATTGATATCGGTCAACCAATACAAAATCACAGTAGCTTTGGATAAATCTACTTCATTAATTTTTTTATTTATAATGTTAATAGCAGGATTTTGTATTCCTTCTTCATGATTTCCTAAAAATTCCTTTCTACCATGAATTCCGTATACTTCCTTTGCGTTGAATTCTTTTTTTGCAATATGCAAAGCATTATAGTTATTTCCAAAATTTAAATAATAAAAAATATCATTAGGGGAAAGTTGAGAGAAACTAAAAATTTTTCTAAAAACATTACTTGAAATACTTATATTCTCACCTGAGATTATTTCAGGAGGAATATTATCTATAAATTCATTGATCTTCAATAATTATATCAAAACCATCTTTATTATTAATTATTATCCTCTGTTATTTTTTAAACATTGTAGGTATTTTATGAAGAAAAATAAGTTAGTATACTACAGTAGGAAAACTTGTTATTTATGAATAACTTTATAAAGTGAATTAATCATATAAGATACATGTTTGGTCTGAAAGACTATTTTTCAAAAGTATTTGAACAAATGGGAATGGGCAAGAAAAGATCTGACGAAGAATATGAAAGGATCACTTGTCAAATTTGTAATAGAATATGTTATAATAAGAAAGATCTCAAAATTCATCTGCGTAAGGAACATCCTGATCTTACATCCCCACAAACAAGAACATAAACAATTAAGAATTATTAGGAAATTTTTAATAATCTAATATAATTAATTTATAATTCTTCGTTTGCTCAGAAAAATTTAGTTATGCCAAAAGACTTTTTTGAAGGAAAATTAGTCGAACTCAATAGAAAATCCAGATAAATTTTCAATTAATTTGTTAACCTCGTTATTGGATTTACCTTCATTGTGATATGTGAAAGCTACGAACTAAAATAGAAATCATCAGAAATCATTTTATTTTCTTGATGGATGACAATTCAAAAGCCCTTCCTGATATATATCGGGTATTCAATATAAGGTAATCGAAAAAAGTATTGAGATATTAATCGCAATATCTTTATACTCTTGATCTCCCTAATCCTAAATTGGATTAAATGTGATAAAAATTTATTTATGCATGGATTAATTATACATATTTTCCATAGAATTTGAGCATGTTTTCCAATAAAAAAGGGTCCACATATCTAACACTGAAAAAAATTTTTATTATTATCTTGTATAATATTCAATTTACACGAATTTGATTTGAACTTAATTTCTAGATAGTTAGCAGTTTAAGTCACTCCGGGTATATTTAAGTATAAAAATATGCACTTATACATTTTTAGCAAATAAAAAAGCTCTATTACCTCCAATAATATTTGAAAAAAGCAAATTAATCAAGCCGCATAATACCAACTACAGTGTTCAAATTAGCATGTTTGAATCGCCCACAGAATAGAGGTATGTGAGAAATTCATAACCTGATATTATAATAACTAAATGTCGATCGGGTTGGTAAGGATCATCTTTTAACATTTCCAATTCTACTATTGAATTATTCTATGCAACCCACATGATTGACATGTAAATCCTAAGATATACTGTAAATATAATTATATTATCTTTAAAGATCTAAAAAATGTAGATTATGGTTGGATCTCTTTGGAGAATATGATTTACATACACCTCTTCTATTCATAAAATAATTAGAAATAAGATATTTTATTCATTTTAGAGATTTATATACTTTCAAACGGATTTTTTGGATGTGATAATCTCGATATTTTCTGTTCTCCATTATTCGTGATTCTCACTAGTTATAGTTTAGATCTAGAATGAATTTGGTTCATGAGCTTTTCCCTCAACCAACTATTTCGAAAAAACAATTAAGATCTTAATTCAACCTTTAATATTGAAAAACAACACCATCTAATTGTAGATGAAGTAACTAAGACGTGATTATTCCTTTTTAATCATCTAGTTGAAATAAAAATAACAGATTATAATCCTGATATTTTGTAAAACATTAATTAACAATTGAGATAAAATTATGTTACCAGGGAATAAAAGACTAAATTAGTAAAATTAATAAATTTCTCTTTCCGTAATACTCTAATGAAAATGGAAAGACAACATCGAATAACTACATTTCTTGTAGTTGGATATTTACTCTTAAACTTGATCTCATTTAATCAATCATATGCAGAAAAATTAGATAATGCTAATCAAACTAGTACAACATTACAAGAAGTTGTAGAAAACACCACAATCAATAGTCAACAGGTATTAGAAAAAATTCCACTTGTAATAAATATTACGAAAAATTCTAATGCAACAGACACTGTAATCGACTTTGTTATTAATCAAGTGAATAATAGCGTATTGGATACATCTGCGTTAGAACAGATGGCAAAAGATAGAATTCCTTTATTGATTGAGACGTTAAAGAATACTAATGCTTCTAAGATTGTAGCAGAATACGTTCTTAATGCAACAAAAGAAAGTATAACAAAAAACATTCCAATTAGTTAGAATTCCCTGTATACAAACTGTAAATTTAAATCATTAATTGGAGTAAGGAATTGAAATAATATCTAAATCATTGGCAATAAATACATTTTTAAAAAACTGTTTAGCTTCTGAAGCCATCTTTTCTATCTTCTTATACCTTGCACTAAAATGTGTTAAAATTAGTTTTTTACTATTTGATTTTTTTGCTAAAATGGCGGCCTCAGAAGCAGTCGAATGATAGCTTTTTTTAGCCTTTTCAGTTTCTTTATCTGAGAAAGTGGCTTCAAAAACTAGGATATCACAATTTTGAAAAAACTTTTCTAATTTACTTGTGGGTCTCGTATCTCCTGATATCCCTATTTTTCTCCCTGGTCTAGGTGGACCAGTGAATTCTGTTGAAATTAGTTTTTTACCTTTAAACATAATATCTTTTCCATGCTGCAAATAACTGTATTTTTTTCCTTCTGGGACTCCCAAATTCTTGACTTTTTGAACATAAAAAATACCAGGTCTGTTAAATTCTTCTAGACAAAAGGAATAATTTAATTTCGAATGCTCTGCTAAACAACAAGTTATTTTATACTCTTTTTCCTTAACTATAATTCCTTCCTTAGTCACAGTATGAATAATTATCCGATAATTTAATTTAAAATTGATAATCTTGATATTTTGCATTATAAATTTCCTCAGATTCGGTTCTCCATAAATATCAATAGGTTTTTGCCTTCCCATTATAGAAAGAGTCTGAAGTAAACCAAGTAATCCTATGCAATGATCACCATGCATGTGAGTTATGAAAATTTTCATTTTTTTATTCATTCCGATCTTTGACTTGATGAATCTCATTTGCATCCCTTCTCCGGTGTCAAAAATTAATAATTCATTTCCCCTAACTATTGCAAGCGAAGATAATCCTCTATTTTCTGTGGGAACAGCTCCCGCAGTGCCTAGGAATATGAGTTTCATTTCAGTCATTTATTTTATTTCATCTAGAACTTATGTGTGCAAAGACTATCATTTGTCTTCTATTGATGAATATAAAATATCCGATAGGTCCACTTTGGAACAGACATTAGGTACAGAATTTGTAGAAATTATCTCATAAGCTCCAGATTGTTTTATTTTAATTAAAGCTTCATTCAGTAATAATGCATGAGTACAAACCACAAAAATATTAGCGACTCCATTTTTTTTTAATAATTCACAAGATTTTATTATACTATTACCTGTGCTAATCATATCATCTACTATTATAATTTTTTTTCCCTTCAAATCTCCTCCATGTTTTGTTTCGATTTTGATATCACCTGTTTGTCTGTTCCGATTTTTATTAAGATATATTACATCCTTTTTTAAGATTTTTGCAAATTTTTGTGCTCTCGAAAATCCTCCATAATCTGGAGAAACAACAATCACGTTATCTGTATCGATATTATCTAAAACATATCTTGCTAATAGCGGGATTGCTGAAACATTTATTATATTACTGCCAAAATAGGACAATGATTCTTTACTATGGATATCAACAGTTATTAATTTAAAGATATTGAAATATTTGATTAATTTTGCTAAAAGCGCTATAGTGATTACTTCTCCTTTGACAAATTCCTTGTCTTGTCTAGCATATGCCATATAAGGGATTATAACAGTTATTTTTGAAGCTCTGTCTAGTTTACACTTGTGAATCATCATTAAGAGTTGGATTATATGTCTATCTATAGGTGGACAAAGAGATTGAATTATTGTACAATTTTTATTTTTAACTGATTCCATTGTTATTTTACTTTCTCCATCAGAAAATATTTTAATTTCTGGTTTCATTAATTGCATTCCATATTTTCTTGAAAGATTTGTTCCTAACTCTTCAGATGCTGGCCCTGTAATTATTACTCTATTTTTCAACAAATAATGACATTAAAATCTATTCAATCATAAAAACTTTGTGAGCTATCTTTTGTTAAAGACGAAATTATAAAGTTTTATAATTCCTTTATGTTGAATTATATAATTGATTCAAATCTGAGTTATAATAAAATCAATTGAATTACTAGGATACTCCCAGAAAGAAACTAGTAAGATTTTCCACAAAATCTAAAAGTTAAATAGTAGGAATATAAAGTATAACTAAATCATAACCTGCATATATTCTGATCATACAAATACTCCAAATCAATTATATATGTTACCAAAACCGTTATTTAAAAAATATATGTATTTTAATCAATTAGACATACGAAATAGACCTTGATAATAAATAAATCTCAGAAAATTTTATTATTATTTGCTCAAGCTTATAGTAAAAACCTAATATATATTGAATAATAGCGCCCTGAGAAAGAGATTTTGGTATAATATTTTATATTAGTATCCATTGTATGGTTATTAAATTAAATAAGATTTTCACAATATCCGTATAATCATAAAAGTATAGTATTCCATTCTATGTATTTTTATTTTCCTAATATATGTTTATTACTATTTATACAGCATTTGAACTTAAGTATAAACATAAAAGTTATTGTGCTGTTTGGAATTAGATTCAACTAATTTTTTGTTTTATTGTCGATTTATAATAAGTATAGAAGAACCTGTTTATCTATAAATGAAACTGTTAAGGATTGTGGTTCTCTATTTTAGGTTAGGGGTTGTAGATAAACTGTTAAGAAATCTCAATGGAATTGATGTATGAAGAAAGATGTCTGTAAAATGGAACTTTATCGTCCATTCGTTGAAATGGATGGTAGACAGACAGTTTATACATATGGTATTACGTAGTGAAATTCTCAACAAGTATGTACCTTTTACATGTGAGTTATAGATTACTTTGACAAAAAGCTTAAATGAAAGAATGATGCAATATTTCAAGGGTAATTCTGATTAAATGTTTTGGGGATAACTACCAATGTTTAGTTGACTAAACAATTGTTTCTATACAATAGTTGCAATTAAATACATCAATTTTTTATTTGTACAAATAAGCTTAAATAAATCTCTGTAGGTTTCAATAATATATGTGAGTTAGTCTTAAACTAACAAAAGCCCCAAATAAATGTATTAATTTTAAAAAGGATAAATAATTTAATATGGTAATAATATTTAATTAGATCTGATTTATGCGATTAACAAAGTAGCGCTTTATTAAATTAAAAACTAAAATTGTTTTAAATACAAGTTCTCTTTTTAATTTTTTCGTATTATAATCGTTACATTTTCCATATCTGATTTATCTAACTCGTTTTTGATTGCATTAATAAGATGCTCTACAGAATTTAAGCTTGAAAAATCAATTATTTTTATATCATCTAAAAAATGAACTTGCGGAGCTAGATCTTTTTTCGTCTCGTTTTTTATTTCATAAATCAATGATTCTATGTTATTTAGGGCTGTTTGTCCAAAAATTACATATGCATTTTCTAGCATGAGTCTTATCTTACCAAACTTGTCAATTACAATTACTGGAGTTTTCTTCTCTTTGATGAAAAAATGTTTCTTTACGATCTCACATGTAAACCCAAAATAATTTTCCATCTTTAAAATTTGTTTAACATCCTTATTACCTAATGCATCTATCGCGATATTCCTTGCTTCTTCGAGGCTCAATTCCTTTCTATTTTTTTTCCCTATATCTAATTCGACATTTCCAGAGGCTATAGCCCTCAAAATTGAACGTTCAGTAACGTATTCTGTCTGAATGGATATAGACTCAGGAAGCGCTCCTTTCTTTAGTGCTTTAGATTTAGCTTCTTCAATTAAGAACGAAACCTCATCAGGATTTGGTTCATTTATTGTTTTTTCTATCTCCTCATATATCATTGCCGCAGCTACTCCGATAGAAGAAACTACCTCTGCATTCTCAACTAACTCAAAAGGTACTGCAAGTTGCTTTGCCATATATGGAACTAAAACAGATGCACCTCCTCCTCCACCAATCAAGCTGATTTGTTCTGAGTTTAATTCATATTGTTTGATCATCGGTTCAATTATGTGTATGATCTTCTTTACGGAATGATTTAAAATAATTTTAGCAGCTTCCTTGTAATCTTGGATCCTCATTTTTTTTGCTAAAAGTGATAGAGCCTTTATGGCTGCTTCTTTATTTCCATAGGCATAATCGTTCTCATTAATCAATCCTAATGCATTTGCTGCACATGTATTAGTTATTGCTATTAATTTTTGAGATGTAGTTTGGATACATATATAGTCATCAGGATCTCCATTGGTTGGTTTGAAATTAATTACAGTAGCATCTTCAAGTTCATCTGCTCTTACAAAACAAGAATATTCTAATCCGGCAATATGAGCAGATCTTGGACCTACATCAATCAGTTTTTTATCAGAGAATCTGATAAGCGAACCTCCAGCTACTCCTGCAACCCTGACATCCAGGGAGCGAATACATGTAGGATGTTCCATTATAGTGACATATCGGATTTCTGGTTTGCCATTTTTGATTATCGAGATGTTAGTAGAAGTTCCTCCAACCTCTATGAATATCCCTTGTAAGACGTGTGAATGTAATAATGCTCCAGCGACACTGGCAGCTGGACCCGATAAAATAGTGAGGATTGGTTTTTTCTTGAATGTCTCAATATCTGTAACACCTCCATCACCTTTCATTATCATAATAGGACAAGTAATCCTCTCACTCCTGACAACAGATTCCACATATTTGGCAGTATTTATTGACTTTGGCATTATTCCAGCGTTGATAGCTGCTGTTAAAGTTCTAATTTCTAAACCATAAATACCAGTTAATTCATGACCAGCTGTAGTAGGAATATCAGAATTTGACATAACATATTGCTCGTTACTGGGATCATCTACGCCATAGGCTTCACTGACCACCAAAACCTCTGCCCCTTCGTTTTTTAGAGCAGAAATTACGTTAAGAACTTCGTCCTTTTCTAAATATTTTGATGTATCCAAAAATCTATGACATGTGTATAGATACTTGTTTAAGGATAATTTTACATTTTTTAAGTTAGTTCTTTTTATGACATTAGATTTCTCTAAACCCACTCCCATTCCAATTATTCCTACTTTAACAGTATCCCCCTCAAGTAGTGCATTTACTGCTTGAGTAGTGCTATGAGAGATTAATTCTATTTCAGACCTATCTATATTGAAATTGTAAATTAAATCTTTGAGAGCCATGATTATGCCTTTAGCTACACCTTGATCTGAATCATGGGTAGTAGGAACAGTTGCCTTGCCAATTAGTTTAGCATTGATTAAATCTAGCGCAACCGCTTTAGTAAATGTTCCTCCAACATCAATTCCTATTCTTATCTTTCTAGTCATAGGTGTTAACAAATTAGGGTTGTCTGAACTGAATGACGTTATGAATATGATATATATTTTCTTTATTGGTTATTAAACTGACCAAAAAACCTCTTCTGCCTTTTCTTTTATCCCCACCAGTCCTAACAATTCTTGAAATTCATCTAATCCATGGGAAACTAGAATTCTCATTCGTCCCTGTTTTTGTTTTTTGATAATTTTTTTTTCTTGTAATAGATGTTTTACATTTTTTGCTACTATTTTGGCAGGATCAATAAATTTAACAAATGGATATGCTTCGGATAATTGATCTTTTATAAAAGGAAGATGAGTACTTGATAAGATTATTACGTCTATGTCGCCTAAATCATTTAATAAACAATGAATATAATTTTTCACTTTGTCTCTCTTTTTTATGAAGTCACCATTTTCAATAAGAGATATCAAAGGCGATGCATTATATCTATTCACAAAAATATTTTGAGGGATATCTTTTTGTATTTGTCTACTTAACTCTTCACTATTGATCACCGATTCTGTGGCCATTATTCCTATATGATTTTTTTTTGTTATTCTTATAGCTTCTTTCAGCGGCGGTATAACGCCTAATATTGGGATATGGACCTTTTCCTTTATTTCATCTAAAACTTGAATTGAAGGAGTATTTGAAGCGATTATTATTAACTTTGGATTATATCTTTTCAAGTAATTTATTGTATTTTCAATAATCATTACTAATTCTTTATGCGTTTTATTTCCATAAGGAAAATTTGCCTTATCTGCAAAATACAATATGTTTTCGTTTGGTATTTCCTTCCTCAATTCTTTTATTATAGATATTGAACCAATTCCCGAATCAAAAACTAGAAGCGGTTCAAACGGCATATTTAATAATCGAAGAAAAAAGGCATTAATAATAATTTCTATCTGATTAAGGGTTTAATAATATAAAATTTGTAAAATTTTATCAAGAATTTTCTCACATTTGTCTTAAATTTGGATTAATCGTAGAACACAAATTATAATCAAACCTATGAAGATCATATAAATTATAAATTCAATTTACCTTGAAGACAGTCATAACAAAAATTTTAACTTCCTGTATAAAGCCAGAAATATGTATCTATTTTAAATGGTATCTAAAATTTATTTTTTTTAATTAGAAATTCCTATCCTTCTAATATACTTACATATCGCCTAGTTTAGTTCTAAATTGATTTATGATTTTTAATATTTAATTCATATTTAGTACTCTATGCTATGAAAAAGACAATATTTAAAAGGAATATCTCGATCATAATTTGATGAAATTTTTAGTGAAAATAGCATTTTGTCAAATACAGATAATGCGTAAAACATGGATCCAATATGCATAAAAAATTCAAATTATTCCAACCAAATTGTAAAAAATGAAATTGGATTATCTCAAATATGAGTTGATCTTTCAATCTGGAATTTTTCACTTAAATCAATATGTCGTTATTCAAGGATATTGTATAAAAATAATATCGTGAACTATTTCAAGTTAGAATAGGATGTTGTTGTTTCCCAATTAAATTTTATCTATGTCTAACCTCATTGTAATTTCATGTTTGTAAAAACCATTTTTCTGATAAAATGAGAAATTTTGTTCTGAACAACTCAAAATAACCTTGTAACAATTTTCTAAAATGGCAAATTCTATTGCTTTTTTAACTAACAAGGAACCTATTCCCATTTTTTCATATCCTTTTCTTGTCACGACATCTTCTATATGACAGACTTTTCCACCGTTATGGATAAACTTTTGTTCAATGATTGTGGTAATTGAACCTACTATTTTATTCTCCAAAATCGCCACAAAAATTTTGGAGTTAGATTTTTTTTTTATAGCAAAGTAAAGTTCTAAGATAAGGTTTTTATCAAGTATCAATTCACCAACGTCTGCTAAATTTGAAAGTGTCGTACAAAAATCTATTCCCAGATCTCGTTCATGTATTTCTCTTACTACTATTTCGCAATTCGCATAACTCATGAAAATTAATAAACTATTCTAAATATTTAATATTAATTCCAATTACTCAAAATAACTGGCTTTAAATGTTTAAAGCCTAGGGCTAGATTTTCCTGTTTTTATATAGTTAACTGAATCTGCTATACTACAAGCATGATCTGATATTCTTTCTAAATATCGTAAAATCAACAAGCTAGTAAGACTACAATTAATACTGTCTCGTCTCTCAAAATTATTCTTCAGGCTTTTTTGGTTTTGGATGATATCTCTCAAAAATTTCTTGTATTGTATGTCTACTTTATTTTCTAACTCATACAATTCTTCCAATTTTTTAGTATCTTGTGTTAGGATGGAGTTGAAACAAATTGAAATAATATTCATAACGGTTTTAGACATCTCCAAAACCGAACTCTTGTCACAATCAATTAAAGGTCCGCTTTCTTGTAATAAATCCACAATATCAAACGAATATCGTCCAAATCTTGAAATATTGTATGATATTTCAAGTGATGATTTTATAAACCTCAAATCAGTAGCAACAGGCTGATATCTTGCAATTAACTCAGTAGCCAATTCCGTAATCTCTTCCTGTAACATTCTTAATTTTTCCGAATTTTTATAGCTACTTTTAGGTATTATATCGTCCTTTTTATAAGCTTCTATAGCATCTACATAAGTTATTTCAGCTAGACTCATCATATTTTTTAATAAATCATGAATCCTAATGATACCTAAATCTAGTAACTTCGTCATTTTTTATAAATATTTGTCTATCTATCTAGCCAAATTTTCCAGACAGGTATCTTTCTGTAAGTTCCTTTTTCGGATTCTCAAAAATTTCCTTTGTTTTTCCGAACTCGATCAATTCACCTAAATACATAAATGCAGTATAGTCAGAAACTCTAGCTGCTTGTTGCATGTTATGCGTGACTATAACTATTGTTAAATACTTTTTTAATTCATGGATCAAATCCTCAATCTTGGCGGATGCAATGGGATCTAATGCAGACGTAGGTTCATCCATTAATAGTACTTCGGGATGCATTGCCAAGGATCTAGCAATACAAAGTCTCTGCTGTTGACCTCCCGATAAGCTTATTCCAGGTTGGTTTAATTCATTTTTTACTTCTTCCCATAATGCTGCACCCTCAAGACTTTCTTTTACTATTCGTTGGATTAGAGCCTTATCTTTTACACCATTAAGTTTCAATCCAGAGGCAACATTATCAAAAATACTCATTGTTGGGAATGGATTTGGTTTTTGAAAAACCATTCCTATTCTCCTCTTGACAGTTATGGGATTAACCTTTTGATCATAAATATTGGTATTATCTAAAAATATATCACCTTTTACATAAGCCCCTTGAGTCATCTCATGCATTCTATTAAGACATCTTATTAGAGTTGTTTTACCACACCCGGAAGGTCCAATGAATGCAGTTACTTTTTTTGCTGTAATGTCTAAGTTAATTTTTTTTAAAACTTCTTTTTTGTTAAATCCTACATTCAAATTATTTATTTTCATTTTTTTTATTTTTTGAGATTCATGAAGCTCTCCCTCAAGTATGTTGGTCTTTGTGATGTTTCTAGTAGTATCTATTGTAGTCGTGGCTGCTCAAATTTTATAATCAATTTTCTATAAATAAATAATTTCTATATAGTTGTTGTAGGGAACAATAGTTCTTTTACCTCTGTTCAAGAAAACAGATTTAATTATTGTAATTTTCCATTAGATGTCAATTGGCAAACTATCATTATTTCCCCATTCATTCCATGAGCCAAGATACATTTTAGCTTTTTTAAATCCAATCTCTCTCAATATAACAAAACTGTTAGCCGCTCTATACCCACCTTGACAATATGTAAATATTTCAGTTTGTTGAGAAAAATTTCTATAAATTTTTTCTAATTCCCTAACAGTTTTAAATCTACCATTTTTCAGGTTTGTAACCCAATCTATGTTTGTGGAATAGGGAATATGTCCTCCTCTGCAAGCCCTAACATGTTCTCCAGAAAATTCTTTACTGGTACGTGAATCGATAATCTGAATATTTTTATCATTTTTAATTTTACTATTTAATTCATTGGCAGTTGTTAAAACAAGAGTATTAGGCTTGCAATTGTATGGTATATGACACATTTTGTGGGTTTCTTTGCTAATTGTTCGATTTTCCAGTTTCCATTTATCAAATCCTCCATCTAGCATAGCAACCTTATCATGAGAAAGATATAATGAAAGCCAAACACCCCTTGCCGCGGAAGGTCCAGAAATTTTATCATAAAAAATCAGAAAGGTGTTATTATTAATCCCAAAATTGGAAAATAATTTACAACTTTGATTAGTAAATTCTTTTATTCCTGATTTGGAAGTATCACTCCAATGAAATTGCATTAGATCTATGTTTATAGATTTAGGGATATGTTCACAAAGATAATCAGGAAAAGGTCTAGTATCGATAATCCTTATGTTATCTTTTTTTTTTATTAATTTATTCAATCTGGCTGTGGTGATTAATAATGTCAATATTTATTAGTTAGAAAACAAGTCATATTTCATTTATACTCTTTAGAAAATAAATACATTTTTTAAAGTACTAGAACTATTTTTTATAATAAAAAATATAAAAAATTTCGGATACAATCCACTTGAAAAAAATTCTCGATAAATTTTACTTTTCAAAAATTGTGTAAAATTAATTATGTAAATCGATAATGTCTTTTTTCGCCAATATATATAATAAAAAAGTTGAAATTTTTATCATGTCTAACATTTATCCTTTAAAACCTAAATCAGTTTTAATCATCGGATTAGGACAATTGGGTCTACCAGTAGCAAAATATGTGAAAAGTAAAGGATTTGATGTTTATGGTTATGATATCCGTGAAGGGGCTATGATAGTAGCTAATCAAATTCATGGAATCAAATTATCAAATAGCTTTAAAAATTTCGATATATATATAGTCTGTATTTCAACTCATGATAGAGATAATATTCATCTTCCTCAAGTCGATGATCTCTTATCAATAGTAAAGAAAATCTCCTACGAAGCTAGTGATGGAGCATTAATATCTATTGAGAGTACTATCCCAGCTGGAACTTGCAGGAAGATATTTGATCTATTGGAACATAGAATTCATTTGGTACATGCACCACATAGATGGTACTCTTTGGATGAAGAAAAACACGGTGTAAATCAATTACGAGTTATAGGAGGGGTAAATTCCTGCTGTTTAAAGATCGGATTGAATTTTTATTGCGGGGAAAACAATTTCTCCTATGTAGAAAAGTCTCCAAATTTAAATTCTCTTACATTTGTAGATGAATCAAACAAAAGTAATCTCGAATCAGTCCAATACACAATTGATGAAACCAAATCAAAAAATAGCATGAATAGTTTAGGAATAAAAATGCATCCAGTATCTTCAATAGAATTAGCAGAATTAACAAAAATCATAGAAAATTCTCATAGGTATCTACAAATTGCTTTTGCAGAGGAACTATATTTATACTGCCAAGCAAATAATATCCCTTTTTCAGAATTAAGAGATGCATTAAATACTAAATGGAATGTAGACATATTGGAGCCTAGGGATGGGATAGATGGACATTGTTTGCCAAAGGATACTAAAATGTTCATTGCTTCATCACAAAAAATTAAAAGTAAAATATTGCAATCTGCAATGGAAATAGATTCAGCTTATCGAGAATATAGAGAATTAAGATCTAAAAAGGTAGTTAATCCAATAACGAACATATCGTGAAAAATACCATTCAACAATAATCAAGCTATATCTGTCTGTTTTTTATCATGTTTATTTCTTTGTAAATACTTCAAGAGAATAATGATTGCAATGACAGAAATAATTATTATGGCAGTAATATTGAAAATCGACGAAGATTCTCTAAAAAATTTATCCCAAGCTTCACCCAAATAATAACCTACTAAAGTAAGACATATGCTCCAAATAGCCGATCCGATAAAGGTAAATATTGTAAAATAAAGAATGTTCATCTTTGCTAGTCCAGCTGGAATTGATATTAATTCTCTAACCCCGGGGGCAAGTCTTCCTAAAAAAATTGCAATATTACCATGTTTACTGAACCATTCCTCTGACTTTTCCAATTTTTTCTCGTTTATCAACAAATATTTTCCTAATCTCAGGATTACTTTTCGTCCTAATTTCAAAGATATCAAATAAATAATCAATGCACCAACTGTAGAACCACCTGCACCGATTAATGCAAACATAATTGCATTCAATATACCAAGGTCTTGGGTGTGTGCTACATACCCAGCTAGAGGAAAAATTAACTCACTCGGAATGATAGGAAATAAAGTTTCAACCAGTGCTGCAATAAAAATTCCAAGATAACCAAAATCATAGATAATTTTTGAAATCGAATCTAATAAATCATTTATTATGGAAAATGATGATGAAGCGAGAATTACAGAAAGATACAAAATGATCAAAATATAAAAAAAGTAAAAATAGTATTGTTAATTAAACTTTTGGAACTATGTATCTGAACCCTAGATTTCACAAATTAATGGTGAGTTGTCTCTTGAGGCAAATCTTTATTTCTTATCAGTGTCACTACTCCTAAGGCTATGAATGCAACTCCTAGTCCCAAAATAAGATAATCCCCAGGAAGAATGATTGCCCAAACTTCATTAACTGATCCTGCATAAATGAAAAGTAACGCTAAAAGTACAAGTGCTATGCCGGTTATCGTTTCTCCATTTATCTTCTCCATGCTATATCAATTATATATATTATTATAAATATTATTACTTTTTGATATTAAGAATTAGCTCGAATTCATATAGAATTAAATTATCATGTAGATTTTCTTCTGGTATAAATTTGTTAAACATTCAATTATATCAATTTTAACAAGCTATCTTATTATCTGTTAAATTATTAATTTTAAATGGAAAATAATAATATATTTTATATAAAAATCAATTTATTTCTAAATGAAGGTGATTTATGTGCCTAGAAAATTCGCGATCTTTTTGTTTTGGTTATTTGGTTTTGGGATCGGATTTGGTGGTTATCTCGCATTTCCAACTATTGCTAGATGGTTTGAAACTATGGCACCTCATTTTCTTGATCAATCAATGTTAGGAGCATTGATAGTCGGTATAATAGGTTCAATATTGAGTACAGCGACGATCATAAAATGGGCAAATAGAAGTTCTTGATTAGAGTAAAAATAAAGTTACCTGGCCAAATTTATAAAAAATCATAAAAGAATTATTAGTCTTCGTCACTCTTTTCCTCAATAACCTCTTGTGGTTCAATATTTACTGAAGTAGTATAAGTAATCTCCTCATCGTTTTCATAGATACATCTTATTTCTAAATTCTTCAACCCGTACGGAACATCATCCGAAATCATTATCGTAGAATAGTCTATCTGTTTAATTGGATATATTTCATTTACATCATCTGTGTCATAATCAATTAGATAAGCTCTAGTCTGTAGGGGTTGTTTTCCATACTCTAATGATATTTTGTCTCCATGTTTCATTGTAATTTGAGTTTGTCCTTGAGTCTGAGTCTCAAATAGTTTGGGTATTCCTATTTGGGAAATAGTTTTATTCTGAACCGAAATATAGGGATCAAAATCAATTTCCTTTCCTTCGGATATGCCCTTCAATTCTGGAACTTCTTTCCCTAATTCTTTTACGATAATTTTGTCATCTTTTAGAATTGAATTTTCAGTCTGTGCTATAGCTGAATTCCACGAATAAATATTACCAAAAAATAATGATATCAAAAACATTCCAAATAAGATAGTAGATTTCTTGCTATTTGGAAATCTTATGTATGATAGCTTAATACCTCTAACGTTCATTATTTGTTATTATATATTTCATAAATTTTATAAATGTAGTCATGGATTAACATGAATTTAAGATTTTTTTTATGTTTTTATCTTCATGTGGGTGTTATCATTTATATTTTTTGATTTTGTAATTACATAGAAACAATGACAAGAAATTATTAATGCAGCTAGGAACATTTGTGTAGCGAATGCCAGATTCCATGGTGTATCTGGTTTAGGATAATTTATCAAATCTTGGTCAGGTTCAAAATTACCATTAATTAAATTATCAATTATCACAGAATTCCATACCGTAAAATTATAAAATAATTCATAACCAGAAATAATAATAGCAACAAGACTGAAAATCTGTAGGATAGTTTGAATATACGAAGGTAGATTCTGAATATTATCTTCAAAAATCTTTATAGCCGCAAACCATGAAATCAGCGAAAAAATCATTAAATAAGTAACTAAATTCACAGAACCACTAGGAAATTCTGTATCTAGCAACACATCTCCAATAATAATTTTTTTCTTATCTTTGTAATTTTCTGCACTATTGAAAACACCATATCCCGTTATAATTAACATAATAGTTACACTTAAATAAAAAATTGCTATGATGTGTTTCTTTGAACTAACTAATTTTTTATTAATTGCTATCATCTACTTTAACAGAAAGTTATCTTTGGACATCAACTATTATCATTTGTTTACAACATAAAAATCATAATTAGGTAATCCTTCTATAGTTTTAACTCTTTTTCTTACTTGATATTCTAGTATTGCAACAAACGCAGGAAAAGTTTCGAGCAAACCTAATAAAATAGATAACACTAACGCATAACTATGTAAACTAATTCTTTTAACTATCCTATAATTATTATATCTTAAATTTAATGTTAATCCTATTTGATATGATAATAACCACATAATGTAAGGAAATAGCAATAATAAGGCGAATGATCCTAAATCTACCGGATTATAAATGTGATTGGCTGCGATTGAGTTTAAGTAATTGGTAGTTTGCGGAAAAACAAAGGGGAAAAAAGAAGAAATAAGATATTGACCCCATGTTAATGGATTGTATTCACTTTTTTCAATTAATACTTGAACTGATGTGATTACCATTGGCACAAAAGTACTAACATATAATATAGTTGATAGCATGCCTGAAATAAATCCCATAAAATAGCTAGCTAATTTAAAACCCAGCTTAAATTTATGCCAGAAAGGGAATCTATTGATATTTTGTAATGATCCTAAAATCCATCTTCTTCTCTGCATGAAGTGGTCTTTAATATTTAAAGGTGGCTGTTCTAAAAGAATACCTCCGTGCCAGCCTAACCCATTTACTCCGAATTTTTCATAAATCTTATATCCAAAAACCTGATCCTCTGCTAGTGTTTCACCAAAATTCCATCCTATCATATCTTCTACATCTGATCTTACGAGTAGATTACTTCCATGTAAATGGAGTGGAGGAGGGTTTGTCATCTGCGAGACACAATCATAGCAACCAAATGGTCTTACAGATTCTGCCAGAGCAGTAACCGGATTTGCATTATCAAATTTCAACGGATATACTATTGGTCCTTCTGATGCTACCCCTCTTCCTTCTCTAATGTATTTTAATAAAGACAATAAAGTTTGATTGGTAACATAGCTTTCATCATCCATATGAAATATCCAAATTTTTTTAGTATTTTCTCCTTTGTTTCTTCTATAATCTACTGCATATTGAAGAGCTCTTGCTTTCTTAATTGCATTGGTTTTATAACTTCTTTTTACAACAATTATTTCAGAATTTTTTAATTGATTAAAATTTGTTCGATCATTTTCATCTTCTGTGACTATAGAAATTTTATAATTCTTGTAATTGACTTCTCTCGATGCTGATATGATAGATCGAATTCCTCTTTCTACTACTTTTGTTTTTGTTGCTGATCGAGTTGTAATTTGAAAAATAATAATAGGATCATTGTATATTCTCCGAAGATCTTTTTCTATGAGGATATTTCTGTTTCTTATAAACCTAATTAATGTTAAAAATGCTACAGGAATTGTTGAAAACCAAAACGTTAATAGAATAATATACAGTGTATAATTTAATATCTCCAATACCACTTCTGTAATTTACCCTATAATAAAATTTTCACTATAATTGTAATATTAATAACTATCATCTAGTTACTTTATCTTATAGTTATTTTTTTCTAGAAATATTACTAAAAGAAAAAATGTATATGTAGTCATTTCAAATTATTTGACGTGAATAGTAATTTGCCAGACAGTGGTGTTAGCAGTTCCGGAGGTGTAGGAGGAACAGGAGGAAGCGCCAACAATAAAGGCGGAGGCGGAAGTAGTATTGCAGGAGGACCTTCCGGTGGCGGTGGTAGCGGTGGACTACCTGATCATAGTGCTTCTCTTAAAGTACTAGAGGCTTACACACGTGATGTAGGTCGTGGCATTGCTCGAATTGATTATGATACTATGGATTCTTTAGCTGTTTCTACTGGTGATGTCATAGAAATCAGGGGCAAACGTAGAACCACTGCAAAGTGTTTACCACTTTATCCTTCAGACGAAGGAAAAGGCATTATAAGAATTGATGGTCTTGTAAGAAATAATTCTGGAATTGCTATAGGTGATAATGTTATAGTAAGAAAGATAAAAGCAGTTCCAGCTGAAAAAGCAATTGTAGCTCCTCTTGAAGCTATTCCCCCAATAGATGAACGCTATCTTGCTGACGCATTAGAAAGTGTTCCAATTATTAAGGGAGATAATGTCATGGTTCCATATTTTGGAGGACGTCTAACATTCCAAGTTATTGGTGTATCCCCTGCCAATGCAGACGCTGTACTTGTAACTCAAAAAACTATATTTCATATCGCAGAAAAAGGCGAAACCCTCCGTGGAGTCCCTCAAGTTACATATGAAGATATTGGTGGGTTAAGAGAAGAGATACAAAAAGTACGAGAAATGATTGAACTTCCATTAAGACATCCCGAAATATTTGAGAAACTTGGAATAGAAGCTCCAAAAGGTGTACTATTACATGGACCACCTGGAACAGGCAAGACACTTTTGGCAAAGGCAGTTGCCAATGAAAGTAACTCTCATTTCATCAGTATCTCTGGTCCAGAAATCATGAGCAAATTCTACGGTGAATCTGAAGCTCGTCTTAGAGAGATATTCAAAGAAGCAAAAGAAAAAGCTCCTTCTATAATGTTTGTTGACGAGATAGATTCTATTGCTCCAAAAAGAGAGGAAGTAACAGGAGAGGTAGAAAGAAGAGTTGTATCACAATTGTTATCCTTAATGGACGGTCTTGAAGCAAGAGGTAAAGTTATCGTAATAGCGGCAACAAACAGACCAAATGCACTAGACCAAGCACTAAGACGTCCAGGAAGGTTTGATAGAGAGATCGAGATAAAGGTTCCAGACAAACGAGGTAGACTTGAGATTTTACAAATCCATACTCGTAACATGCCACTTGATACAGATGTAGATCAAGACAAGATTGCAGGAATAACTCATGGATTTGTTGGAGCTGATCTAGAATATCTATGCAAAGAAGCAGCAATGAAATGCCTTAGACGTCTTCTCCCACAACTTAATTTGGAAGACGAAAAACTAGCACCAGACGTATTGAACAAACTAATCATAACCATGAGTGATTTTGAACATGCTATAAAAGATGTATTGCCATCAGCTATGAGAGAAGTTTATCTGGAACCCCCAGACGTACATTGGTCAGAAATAGGTGGTCTAGAAGAAGTTAAACATGAACTACAGGAAGCAGTAGAATGGCCCATGCGTTTTCCAGATATGTATAACAAACTTGGACATACAATACCAAAAGGTGTGCTATTACATGGTCCATCTGGAACAGGCAAGACCATGTTAGCTAAAGCAGTTGCAACAGAATCGGAAGCCAACTTCATAAGTGTTAAAGGCCCAGAACTTTTGTCAAAATGGGTAGGAGAATCTGAAAAAGGTATACGTGAAATCTTTAGACGTGCAAGACAGGCTTCACCTTGTGTTATATTCTTTGATGAAGTAGATTCTATAGCTCCAATCAGAGGACTAGAAGGAGCTGGTCATGCAAGCACAGAGAGAATGGTTTCTCAATTACTAACCGAAATGGATGGTATTCAAGCCTTGTCTGGTGTTGTCGTTCTTGCTGCTACTAATCGTGCAGATATGATTGATCCTGCCCTACTGAGACCAGGAAGATTTGATAAGATAGTTTATGTTCCAAATCCAGATGTCAAGACAAGAGAGAGAATATTGGATCTTAATATCCAAGGAAAACCTGTTAGCAATGATCTGGACCTAAAACGTATAGCAGAAATTACTGATAGCTTTAGTGGAGCAGATGTTGCAGCTGTTGTAAATACCGCTATATCTCTTGTACTGCATGAATATATTGCAAAATATCCGACACCAGAAGAAGCATCAAAACATGCTATGGAAGCTAAAGTAACAATGCATCACTTTGAGGATGCAGTAAGAAAGGTAAAGAATCAGAGAGAGATGAAACCTGGAATGAAAAGTGGACTAGTACAGTATAGATAACCATTCAAATATTGTAATGCTGATTCCTTTTTTAATTTCAGGAAAAGAACATATATTTTTAAAAAAAAGAATATCAAATCGAGCATCCAAAATATCTCTAACTGCTAATATCCATGGTTTTTTTATTACGGTACCGAAGAAAATACCTGACTATTGTTTAACAAAATTTTTGGACGAAAATAGAATATGGATATCCAAAAATTATCATCGATACAAAAAAAATAATTTTGAATATGCAAAAAGATACGAAGAGAAATATATACTATTCATAGGCAAAAAGTTTTATCTCAATATTATTAAATCATATAATGAAACGGTAATTTTTTCTGAATCTTTAAAGAAGATAACGTTTCATGTAAATAACAAGAGAAACTATAAAACTATTATTAAAAATTGGTATAGGGAACAAACAAATAAAATAATCAATGAGAGGCTTCCAGAACTTAATAAACAAATGAAAGTTGATTTCAATAGAGTAAGAGTTAAAGATAATTCTACTGTTTGGGGAAGCTGTTCGAGTAATAACAATCTTAATTTTAGTCTTTACCTGAGTGCCTTTCCTATTGAAATAATAGATTATATCTTAATTCACGAATTAGCTCATATCAAGGAATTTAATCATTCTGCTAATTTTTGGGAAATTGTAAAAAAATATGATCCCCAATACAAGATTCATATTGAATATATAAAAAGACATGGTAATTACGCGAGGATATAATTTAAGGTGTAATGATCAATATTTTCGTGTCATTCCCTTTCTGTATCCATGAGTAAATTGAGAATCATATACCTTCGAAAACTTATAACTTGAAGGTTCAATAACCTCTCCTACTATTATTATAGCAGTTTTTATGATTTTTTCTTTTAACGTTTTTTGTATTATATCTTCTAAAGTTCCCTTGATTATTCTTTCTTCTTTCCAAGTAGCTTTATAAATAATTACAACAGGAGTTTTTGTAGTATATGTTCCTCCTTTCAATAATTCAGCTACAATTCTGTCTATTAAATGAACGCTTAAATAAAAAACCATTGTAGCGCCATGTTTTGCTAATTCAGCTATTTTTTCTCTCTCTGGTACTGCTGTTCTAAATTCAGCCCTTGTTATGATCACAGTTTGAGTTATACCAGGTAATGTTAATTCCAGGTTAATAGATGATGCCGCTCCAAGTATTGCAGTAATGCCAGGAATTACTCTACATTTTATACCTTCCTTCTCTAACTTATCAATTTGTTCTCTGATTGTACTAAATAATCCAGGATCGCCATCATGAAATCTTATAGCCAATTTACCATTCTTGGTGTTGTCTCTTAAAATTTTAAAAATTTCTTCTCTATTCAGTAACGCTGCGTCGAATAACCTTACATCTTTTTTTGTATAACTTAAAATCTCAGGATTTAACAATGATCCAGAATAAATTACTATATCCGCTTTCTCTAATATTCTCTTCGCCTTTAGAGTGATCAACTCGGGATCCCCAGGACCAGAACCCACAAAATAAACTGTATTACTTTCTATCATTTCTTTTGACTACCATTATTGAAAAATATTTTTGATTTTGTTGTTTTTTACCTTTTATCGTTCCAAGGGTTTTCATTTCTAATGTGTTCTTATTTGTAGATACATCTGTGGCGATTGCAATTTGAGAGTCATCAGTAAATCCTACATCAGATAGCATTTCTATTACATTATCAAAATATCTTCCATCTTTAAGGAAAACTATTGTGTCTGAACTCATTACTGTTTTTTTTACTTTATTTAAGTCATAACACGCAGGAACAATCGAAAGAGTTTCATCTCCTTCAACTAGACTTAATCTTGCTTCGGCTGCAAATGCAAAAATTGAAGTAATGCCTGGGATTATTTCAATTTCTATATCCGAATGATTTTTTCTAATTTCCCGATGTATATATATCCAGGTACTATACAGGGATGGATCACCAACTGTTAAATAGATGGTTCTTTTTCCCTCACGAACTACCTTTGCAATTTCTTCTGCATTATATTTCCATTGATCTTGCAATGAATCTCTATTTTTTACCATCGGAAAAATTAAATTTTTGATTTGAGTCTTGCTCATAATGAATTTTTGAACTATGGACAGAACAATGCTTTCTTTATTAGGCCTAGATGTCGGAACAAAAATTACTTCAGCATCTTTAATAAGATTTAAAGCTTTTAAAGTTAATAGATCTGGATCTCCAGGACCACAACCAATACAGAAAAGTTTCATCGAAATTTATTCAAATACGAGTTATTTAAATCATGGAAGATACCTTAACTTACTTCTTCGTGGCAGAAATTATTAATACTGGATTGCGGGCCAACATCATTGTACCAGTAGGAGTATTTTTTCCTTTCAAAACAGAAATTTGAGTAAAGTCTAGATCTTTGAGAAGATTAGACTCTTTTACGGATTTAATTCCTCTATACATAGTGTCTATCTGTATTGTAGTTATTACTAATCTACCTTCCTTTTCAAGTTTGTTTATAGATCTTTCTATTATATATTCAATCTCTCCATTTGTTCCTCCAATAACTATTCCATTCACAGTAGGAAATGAATCGATTATATCTTGAAACTTTCCATATCTCAATATTGCATTTACTCTAAATCGATCTAGATTTTTTTTTGTTAAATCTAATGCTTTTTTATCCATGTCTACTGCATAAACATTCCCCTTAGTACACTGTAAACATAATTCAACAGTTATACTGCCGCTTCCACATCCTATATCAATTATTGAATCAGTTTCTTTTAATCTAAGCTTACTTAATACTATTGCTCGAATTTCCTCTTTGGTTATTGGTACCAGTTCTGCTCTTAAAAATAATTCATCTGGTATTCCAGTTGTTTTATAATTCCATAACATATTTACCTTCATAGTGCCAATGATTGATGCAAACCAGTATAGATCATTATCATGAATAACAATAGGAGAAACATATAAGGAAATATACCATTCGTAATGAATTTTTTCTTTTCAATTTTTGTGTCATCTAATGCTATTTTCCTTGCCGCAAAATATGAAATCATATAAAAGAAAATACCTATAACTATTACCAATCCCAAAATTGCTTCCTGTGATGTTCCTGGTGAAATTACCGACCCTAATGTTATACCTGCAATAATTCCAAAAATTGCTCTCATGTAGTAAATCTTATCTATTAACTCCAATGGATTTATTTTCATTAAATGTAACCAAGTTTAATTCCTTCCGGTTACAAGAAGGCATTTTTTTATTTTTTAGTTAATATTTAGCTATTCTCATCTAACTTATAATGCAGTTATCTAGTCTAGAATTACGTTACTTAGTAAATCATATCAATCATATAATAATCAATGGATATTATGTGAGCCAAATAACCGGAGTTACCAAGGATACCATAATTATAAAATTCCATCATTCCACGTATCCTGAAATACTCTTAATAATTTCAACTAAAGGTATATGGCTCTCAAAAACTAGCTTTAAACAAATAGAGGAAAATGTTTTAGCGAGAAATATTAAAAAAGAACTGGAACGATCTAAAATAATATCCATTGAACAATTGGGTTCAGAGAGAATTATAATGATGAAATTTACACATTATGATAACAGAACCAGATTTTTGATATGTGAATTTTTTGGAAATGGCAATATTATTTTATGCGATGAAAGTATGAACATTATTTTTCTTCTTTATCCAATCGAAGTTCGACACAGGACATTGAGAATTGGCATGAAATATGTACTTCCTCCTAGCAGAGGATCTGATATATTCAAGATATCTATCTCAGATATTCAATCCAATATAACTAATGAAAACAGGAATCTCAATGTAGCGCGATTTTTAGGGCAGATATTTTCAATTCCAAGGAAATTTGTAGAGGAGATACTAATACGTGCTGAAGTACCATCAAAAAAAATAGGGGAGTTATCTGAAAGAGAACTTTTTACCCTCTATAATACAATTCGAGAGTTAATTAATGAAATTATGAATGAAGATATGCATGAACCAGTCATACTTTTTGATAGTAATAATAATCCCGTGGAAGTCCTACATAAAAAATTATTTAATATTGGTGATTTCATTACTGTTCCTTCAAAATCTTTCATGGAAGGAGTAGACAAAGTTCTCTCAAACGAAATAGTAAATGCTGGTAAAAAGGTCTATACTGAAGAAATACAACAAAAAATTTCTGTATTTACGCATGATCTTGCAGAACAGGACAAAGCAAAACAACATGTTCTATCGAAATCTAATGCCATAAGGAAATTAGCATCAGAATTAATGTACGTTTCACCAACTAGTCCCTCTGAATTTAATAGTTTATTAAAAAAACACTCTACTGAGATTATACTTGAAAAAGGAAAAAAATATTTGAATATAACAGATGAGAAAATTCCTCTCGAAGAAAACTTACCTAAGCTTTCCTCTAATCTATTTATTAGAGCAAAAGAACTAGAGCGAGGAAGTGAAAAAATCGATTATTTGAGATCAAAAATATTGGAAAAAATAGACGAGCTAAAGAGACAAACAGTAAAAATGGAGAAAAACATTAAAACTAAAAAACATAAAACAAAAGAATGGTTTGAAAGATATCGTTGGTTTTTTACTCCTGAAGGATATTTAGCCATTGGAGGAAGGGATGCTTCTTCTAATTCCGCAATAATTAGAAAACATATGACCGAACAAGATATTGTATTTCATGCAGAAATTCATGGATCGCCTTTTTTTTTAATTAAAAATTTAAGAGCAAATTTAAATATTCATAATGAAAATCAAAATCTTATTGACACGGCAATAGCAACGGTTTCATTCAGTAGAGCTTGGCGCGAAGGTTTATCTGCCGCAGATTCCTATTGGATTTTCCCGGAACAAGTTAAAAAAGGTGCTCCAACAGGTCAATTCCTACCAAAAGGATCATTTGTAATAGAGGGAAAAAGAAATTTTATTAAAGGAATGGGATTGAAGTTAGCTATCGGTCTATCTAAAGATCAAAACTCATTCAATTTCATTTGCGGTCCTCAAGTTTCAATTGAAAGAAAATCTATGATTTACGGGATTTTATTGCCTGGAGGTCTTGATCCTATGAACGCAGCAAAGAAGATAAAAACCGATTTTATTCGATTTTTAGAAAATATTAAAAATCATGCTATTGTTGAAGAGTTGATTATATTTTTAAAGAGTATGCCTTTAGATGACATAATAAGACTATTTCCCCCTGGCAAAATCAAAATAATTTCCATAGAAAAAGGAGGGCAATATGAAGAGATATTCTCAACATATTCGGCAGTAAAGTAATTAAACCAAGAAACCCAAATAAAACACGTGGATGAACGTTTAAAAAGTAAGCATCGGGACGCTAATATGAATACAAAGGTCCTGGTACGAGATATAATGAATAGCCCGATAATTTCAGCTTCCCCTAATTCAAATCTTAAACAAATCTCTGAAAAGATGAAACAGGAGAGAATTGGGAGCATTGTTATATTGGAAGGAGACAAGCCAGTAGGTATTGTAACAGATTGGGATGTAGTTTCGGATGGTTTATCCAAAGATATTCCACCTAGTTCAATAAACGCTTCAGAAATAATGAAAAAATTACACACTATTGAAGGAGAAGCCACAATAACAGAAGCAGCAAGACTTTTTAGAAAACATAACATCAAAAGACTTGGTGTAGTCTACAAAGAGAAGGTAGTAGGAATCATTTCTGCTTCCGATGTAATTGCTGTAACTCCAGAATTAATAGACGTAGTTTCGGAAAAATCAGCTCTGTTGAGAGGAGAAGTTGGAAGAACACGAGGGAATATTTCTGGTTATTGTGATGAGTGTGGGGAATGGTCTGATTTATTAGAATATGGTGATGGAACCTTTATTTGTGAAGAATGTAGGGTTGGTGCGTCATAAAATAATACCATTTTAATTTTCATATCTTCAACAGTATATTTTTGTAAAATCAGGATTATTGTCTTATTTTTTTATACCTCAAATTTTAAAAGATTATTGATAATAAGATTTAATAACATTTCATATAGGTTATTTTATACTCGTTAATTCAAATAAAATAACTCAATTATGACTTGATTTTGAATTTGGCCATTGTTTATAAATATGATTACTTTCATAGACATAAACGTAAGTATGGTAAATTAATTAAATAACTAATGAGAGTAACATAAGATATTAATACATAATTAAAAATTTATAGTTATTATTTATTTTTTATAAGATACTAATTTCTTAGATCTCTTCCAAGTCATTGATATCTATTATCCTGGAACAATATTTACATTTTAATACAATATTCACCTTATCTAATACAACAATTGTAGATAAAATATTTTTTTCATTATTGCTTATACAGTTGACATTTGGACATTTGAATATATCTGTTATGGAATCAGGAACTTCAATCTTGCGCTTTTCTGCTACTTTGTAATTCTTTATGATATTAATGGTAGCATTAGGTGAAATAAGCGCAATCCTGTCTGTATCTTTTCTCTTTAAAAATTTATTCTCTATTTTTATTATATCTTTTTTTTCTCTCTTACTGCTAGGTACATTCAATGCTACAGTTACAATATTTCCTTCCTTTCCATTAATATTTAGAGTCTTTAGAACGTTGAATGCTTTACTAGGATCAATATGATCGATTACCGTTCCTTGTTCTATACGTCTAACTAAAAGTTGATTAGGTTCTGACATAATTTAACAATACAATTTTCTTTATTAAATTTTGGTATTTATAATGGTTTTCTGAAATGATAATTTCGGAAGAATGAAAAAACCTATTCATTAATCATTAGTTACTGACACACAAATTTTATAAAGATTTCATATTCTCAATTTTATTGAAATGAGATATTTTTTTAATATACTCTATAGTGTGATATTATATTGATTTTTTTAGAATACAAATTCTTATTGTTTAAGATTATATCTAAGATATGCATAACTTAAATTGTTAATATCGTCAAAACAAAATCGTTTATTAGAAAAAAATAAGTTAGAAGGGTAAGAATTATCAAAAAACCTATTTTTAATGAAATACCTTCATCCCTATTTATTATCTTCTAGATAAAGATGAAAACCTATTTGTGTGGTAAATCTAATTTGAGAAATATATAGATTGTAATAAGATAGCCTTATTCTAAGATGTAGATTAAATTGAGAAGTAGATTTTTAAAAATCTTTTATTTATTCTTGATTCAAAAAAAATCGAATCAAATTAAACAATTTATTTAGGTTGAAAAGTCTAAATCCAAACCAAGTCAAAATTATGCTACATTCCCATTATGATTTTATACATTGTAAACTGCTAGGCTCTTTTAGACTCTTAATTTAAGAAGGAACAGGTATAGAATAACATTCTATTTATGACAGGAATAAAATCAAATTTGAAAGAAATAGAACATCTGACTCTATGGTTATTTATTCTCTATATTTATCTTTCTTGATTTGAGCTTTGGTAATATATCTAAATCATTGATCGGATTTACAGAGGAAAAGAGAAATTATGTTCCTGTTTGGAATTTGAAACAAAGATTTGGTTCATTACAGATTATCAAGAGAAAAAGAATATCCGCATTCATAATAGATGAAACTGTAATCCAGATTGATAACCAACATTTTTGGTAATGGTTATGTATTGAACTAAGTTCCGTGATTGCAATTTATATCTAAGAGGAATGAAACATGATTATTGCTGAAAAATTCTTCATTTCTCTAGTTCAAAAATATGGAAAATTTACGGTCTATATATATTGTGGTACATGGTATGATTATTGATGTAACATAATTAGATTGAAAACTGTCTACACCAAACATTCCAGAAAAGTATAATGGAAAGAGTAAATCAGTTTTTGAAAGATAGAATAGAGTTTTAATGATTGTTATTCCTGTGTAATAAATGAATGTCGTCAATTTCATGTGTATAACTGGATACAATTCTTTGTTTCTATCTATAAGGATAATATAACAAATAAAAATGATGATTTTTTATTAAAAGAGGTGAATATTATCTTATCTTAACAGAGCTGAACAAAAATATTAATATATAAAAGTATAATCAAGATTTTTATATTTTATTGTAATTATTAAATTATGCTTTCTTGTCCTAATCACCAAATTTATTTCGATGAAAATTGTGAAGAATGTAGGAAAGAATATTTTATTTTAAAAGGGTTAGAAAAAGACAATTCGAAAATTTCCCCTATACACGAGATATCAGAAGATAAGCGAGGTAATTATAAGGAATTTAATGAAGAAAAAGCAAAAAACCTCTACGAAAAATTGTTTATTTATTATTTAAAAAATTCTGGGGATGAAAAAGAATCCTCAAGAAAGGCAAAAGCTGTTATCAAAAAACAATGTTTGCTAAGAAATTTCCACCCTTGGAAATGGGTCTAAATTGTATATTTTTTGATAATCTGTTTTGAAATTTCTTATCTCGAGAATCATAAATAATTTAAAAATAATTTCTATCGTTTATTTGTACTACTTAAATATCTTCATAAAAAATCATCGATTTTGTGTTTAGTATATGTTGTGTCAATATTTTGTATTACAAAAGTCTCTACTTATGGATATCAAATTGTATATTTCATAAAATTAGATGTTCAACGTTGCCTTAAAATTAAATATTTTGTTTCAAATGAATTATTATTTGTCCAATGTGTAGGAAGGTTCATAGAATGAATTATCCTTAGATTATTCCTTTCAATTATTTTTCCCCACCCAAAATAGTTACTATTATTAGAAAATTTTCGTTTTACTAAACTACCTAGCAAAACAATTAAAAAAGAATCTATTCGATTTTCTCTAACTTTTTTTATTATGTTTTCTATAAACATCTCTCCCATTTCTGGAAGAGCAGATACAACGAAACACGGATCCTTTAATTCTAGTTGAGCAAAGTCGTAATTAGATGCGTCTGCATTTATTATTTCAAAATTGACACCTGTCTGTTTTGAAATATATTTCTGTAAGTTTGTAAGACTATTATCTATTTCTAATCCTATCGATCTTATGCCCAACAAAGAGCCACAATAAGGTATTCTCCCATCTCCTGCGCCTATATCTATTATCTCATCACATTTATTCTGATTTGAACGCAACCATTCACATAATAAGAATGAAGATAAAATCCATGTTGGATAAAATGGCTGATAACTGGTATCGTATTTTTTTGCATTTAGATAAAAATTATTTACATCTCCTTCATAGGAGATAAATTTAGTTTTATCAATTTCTATTAGGTATTTTTTAAAGTAGATTGAATTAGTATTTGCAAAATGATGTAATTTTTCTAAAGTTGGAGTATAGATTGGAAATTTTTCAGAGTAAAACGATGGAATGATTTCAGAAATTATACTTTTTGGACTTACTGTGTCAAAATAAATATTTTTAGCGCTGATTAGATTTTCTAAAACAGTTCTATACAAATTATTAACCTAAAATTATAGACAAATATTAATAGACAGACTCAGAAGAAGGTCTTAAACCTCTTTTGAAAACAGGGTTGCCACATTGTTGACACTTGTATATTCGTTTTCTTTTGTATGTGTAAATGGTATCCTCCTTTTCTATTATTTGTTGTATAGTTTTTTGCATACATTTTTCACAAAACCTTTTTTCGGTAATCAAATCTGATATACTTTATAGATAAATAAAATTAAGTTTCTATTAAATTCATTTTTTACCTTGTTTATTACTTTTTCAATTTTATTTTTAAAAGATCTGGAACTTCTATCGGTCTTTTTGCTACAGGAACATCAGCTTTTGAATAATTTAAAATTTTTGATTCAGCAGAGCCATAATTACCATAAACTATAGCACCAGCATGTCCCATTTTTTTTTCTTTAGGTGCGGCTCTGCCGGCTACATATGCTACAACTGGTTTGTCAAATTGTGATGATATTATATATTCAGAAAGTTTTTCCTCAGCATCTCCTCCGATCTCTCCAACAACTACCACAGAATCTATATCTTCTCTTTCTCGGATAAGATCAAAAACCTCTAACAAATTAGTGCCATTTATTGGATCACCTCCAATTCCAAGACATAATCTTTGACCATATCCTGCCTGTGTTAACACGTGAGAAACTTCGTACATTAATGTACCACTTCTTGAAAAAACGACAGTGGAACCACTTGAAAAAGGTTTCGCAGGCATTATGCCAACCTTAATGGTTTCTGGAATTATTACTCCAGGTGTATTGGGACCTATCATACGAGCATTATTTTTTTTCGCATATTCTAATACTTTTAAAGAATCTAGGACTGGTACATGCTCTGGAATTGCAACCAACAATTTTATCCCACTATCTATTGCTTCTTTTGCTGCATTGAGAAAAAAAGGAGCAGGAACAAAAATCCCAGATATTTTTGCTTTTGTTTCTTTTACTGCATCTGAAACTGTGTTATAAACAGGAATTCCTTCAAAAGACATTCCTCCCTTGCCCGGAGTCACACCTGCTACAATGTTCGTCCCATATTCTTTCATTAATTTAGTATGAGTAGAGCCAAAACTTCCAGTTATACCCTGGATTATTACCGGTTTGTGATTAAAGTCTATATCTTTCTTATTTCCAATTAAAATATCAAATAAATCAAATTTATTGTTCATTTTTAACGACACCTTTTCCTAATAATTTACAGCTGAGTTGATTGCTTGTTCTACCGTATTATATAACTTCGCTTTACTCTCTTTGAGCATTTCTCTGGCTCTATCTGAGTTTGTCCCAGTGATTCTAGCAAATACTGGAACTTGAATAGTGTTATCATTATATGCATTTAGAATTGCTTGGGCAACTAGATCTGTTCTTACTATCCCACCATACAAATTAACTAGTATTGCTTTAATTTTTCTTACTTTACTAATAACTTTTAAAGCTTGATAAATAGACTCTGTTGTTGCTCTTCCACCAAAATCAAGAAATGCTCCAGCTTTTCCTCCGGCATCAGTAACCATATCTAATGTCGACATTACCAAGCCGGCTCCATTTCCTATTATTGCAATATCTCCATTTAATTCAACAAATGAAAACCCATTTTCTTTAGCCTGAGTTTCAAGTGGTGAAAGTTGCTCATACTTTTTCAAATCTTCATGTCTGAATAATGCATTATCATCAAGAATTATCTTTGCATCCAGGGCTACAAATGCACCGTTTCCTACAAGAGCGAGAGGATTTATTTCAGCTAATTCAGCTTCTTTTTCTAAAATTAATTTGGATAACTTAATAATAAATTCAGAAAATTCTTTTCTTTCATTACCTTTTAATTCGATCTTGTCGGTAATCTCAGAAACTAATTCAGGAGTGATTCCTTCATTCTGTATATCAATAATTACTTTATTTTCAACATTTTCTATCTCAACTCCTCCCTCAGCCGAGGCTATTACTGAATAACATCTTTTACCTCTGTTGAGAAAAAATGATAGATAAAATTCTTTTTTGATATCTGCCATTTCTTCTACCAGGAGACATTTTGGGAGTTCACCATTGACCTCTTTTGTTAACAGCTCTTGGAATTTTTGTATTAATTCTTCTTCTGTCTTGCATTTTAAAATTGCTCCTGCCTTTCCCCTGCCTCCAACCTGTAATTGAGATTTTAAAACAATTGGGTAACCTATTTTTTTTGCACCAGCAATTGCATCTTCTACTTTGTAGGCCAAGTAAGATCTTGGTATTTTTATTCCATATGAACTAAGAAGCTCCTTTCCTTGAAATTCCAATAAATTCATTATTATATTACAACGATATTTTGTTGGGTTTATAATCTTATTTTTACCTATTTTTTTATTGTTAGAAAATACCTTTCTTGTTTAGGTTTAACGTTCCTGTTTGATTTTTTTGGATTTGATAAAGAATATTTTAGCAAACAATAATATTAATTACATGATTGCTCTAATTTTGGTCTGAAATTAATCTAGATTAGAATTTGAGAATCATATTTAGTTAGTTAACTATTACAAATATCGAAGTTTGTATCTGGAGGAATTTTAATAATATCTTTATAAATCTATTATCCTAATAAAATAAATTTATGTTATCAAAATTTAAATTGTAGAATAAACTTTGAAGCAGGTATATTCAATAATTAAAATTAAGCAAGGATTAATTACCAATACTTTAACAAACTTCACATGGATATAGAAGAAAGACTTTCATTAGTTGTTAAGGAGCCTACAGAAGAAATCGTAACAATCGAAGAGCTTAGACATCTGTTACAAACAGTTTCCTCGCCTAAGCATTATATAGGACTTGAAATCTCTGGGAAACTTCATCTTGGAAGTCTTATCGTTACTGGTCTAAAAATCAATGATCTAATCAAGGCTAAATTTAATACAACTGTATTCTTAGCAGATTGGCATACTTTTCTCAACAATAAATTAAATAGTAATTGGGAAAAAATTCAAAAAATTTCTAATTATTACAAGCAAGCATTCAAATTTTTTTGTCCAGGAGTAAATATAGTTCTTGGGAGTGATTTATATCAGAACAATGACGAATATTGGAAAAATTTTGTAAATTATTGCAAACATATGAGCATACAAAGAACCATTAGAACATTAACTATTATGGGACGAACTACAAGAGAAAATCTCGATCTTTCGCAATTTCTCTATCCAGCAATGCAATCGATGGACATACATGCTCTCGATCTTGATCTTGTTCATTCTGGCACAGATCAAAGAAAGATCCATATGTTGGTTAGGGAAATCTTTCCAAAATTAAAATGGAAAGTACCAATAAGTCTCCACCATCACCTTTTACCAGGATTATTGGAACCAATGAGATTGGGTATGACTGAAGATAGCGCTGAAGATCTTAAAATTTCGAGTAAGATGAGTAAAAGTAAACCAATGGGTAGTATTTTTATCACAGATTCTACAGAAATTATACATCAAAAGATAAACAAAGCATTTTGTCCGATAGGGATTTCGGAAAATAATCCGGTTCTAGAGATAGTAAAATATATTCTTTTTAAATATGTAGACGATTTTCAGATAGAACGCCCTGAAAAATACGGGGGAACTGTTTCATATGACAAGTTTATTACTCTAGAGCATGATTATAAGAATAGAAGGATTCATCCACAAGATCTAAAAAAATCTACTGCATTATATTTAGATAAAGTAATCCAACCTGTCAGAAAATATCTTGAGAGTAATGAACCAAGCTTTGAATAATAACGCACAAATATATTAGTTAGAAAGGAAATGTGTTTTAGAAATAGATATAAAAAATTGGACTATAAATACTAAGGTTATCCTGTCAATCTGTATTTAGATTTATATCCTCTTGGATTTATCATCATTTCATTATATTTAAAAGTGGATGAGTTTCCAATTATGATTGTAGTAATCATTCCAATCATATCACCGTAATTTAACATATTTTGCAGATCGGTGACTACAATTTTTTGACTTTCTCTGTACGCACCCTTAATGATCGCCACAGGCGTTTGTGAATCCCTATATTTAAGAAAAATATCTCTGGTGTCTTTTAACTGATGGATTCTCTTCTTACTTGCTGGATTGTAAATAACGGTAACATAATCACCCATAGCAGCAGCTTCTACTCTTTTAACGATCATTTCCCATGGAACCAACAAATCACTCATACTTACCACCGCGAAATCGGTCATCAAGGGCGATCCTACTAACGCACCACAAGAATTTAACGAGGAGACTCCTGGGACGCATTCAACATAAATACCATTATTTTTCTTCCATCCTTTTTCGACTAAAATTTCATAAATAAGTCCTATCATTCCATATATCCCGGGATCTCCAGATGAAACGAGTGAAACGATCTTTCCATTTTCTGCAAATTTTATTGCTTGATTAGCTCTGTCTACTTCTTGGGTCATTGGATAACGATATACTTCCTTTCCCAAAATCAAGTCGTCAATTAAAGATACATAAGTTTCATATCCTACAATTACCTGACTTTCTTCAATCGCTTCTTTTGCACGAAAGGTCATATGCTCGTGACTTCCAGGTCCTACGCCCACAACATATAATTTACCGTTTGTCAAATTTCTTGTAACTATATTGAAATCTATAAAATTTATCTCTTTATTTTAATAAATTATTTTGTTATAAACTCTTTATGCAACACCTTTACTGCCTCTTCGCAATTCTTTTCATCAATAACAAAAGCCAAATTCAATTCGGAAGACCCTTGAGCAATCATTATCACATTAATATCTTTTTTTGCCACAGCACTAAATGTTCTTCCTGCAACCCCCTTTATTCCTCTCATCCCAGATCCTACTACAGCAATAATCGCTACTTTATCATTGACATCTATCCTTTTAATCAATTTTCCAAGAAAATTTAGTTCTAGAGTGGTAATTGCCTTATCCAAATCAATCTTTTTTACTATAAGTGAGATACTGGACTCAGAAGGTGTTTGAGAAATCATTATTATATTTACTTGATTTCTTGCAAGAGATTCAAAAATTTTTGCGGCAGTACCAGGATATCCAATCAATCCTCCTCCACTTACATCAATTAATGCTATATTTTTTATAGCAGTAATGGATTTTACAATCTTGGAATTTAAAGGATTTTGAATAATGGCGGTTCCATTATTTTTCAAATTCTTAGCATTTCTTATTCTTACTATTATATTAGAGTCCATAACTGGTTCAAGAGCTCTAGGATGCATGTATTTCGGCCCAAACATAGATAATTCTAATGCCTCAGAAAATGATAGTTCCGGAATGGTTATCGCATCTTGTACAATTTTCGGGTCAGCAGTCATTAAACCATCAACATCGCTCCATAGCCAAACCTCATTAGCATCTATACTAGCAGCAATAATTGTGGCTGAATAATCTGAACCGCCTCTGCCTATTGTAGTAATATTTCCATTTTGATCCGAAGCTATAAACCCGGTTATGACAGGGATGTACTTTTCTTTTAATAGCGGTTCTAACTTATGGCGAACCCTAAATTTTGTTGTATCCATTAGTGGTTTTGCATCCCCATAATTTGAATCGGTCAATATTCCAACTTCTTTTCCGTTAAAAAAGACTGATTTTAACCCTGTATCTTTTAAAATAAAAGAGATTATAGGAGTAGAGAGTCTTTCTCCAAATGAGACGAGATAATCTCTTGACTTCGGAGTCATTTCTCCTAGCAGAGATATTCCCACAAGGATTTCTTTAAACTCATTCAATAAATTGTAAATAATTTGTAAAATCTCTTTCTTATTTTCTAACTTTATTATTTTTTCAATAACATTAACATGTATGAGCTCTAAATCTAGAATAAATTCATTTATTATTTTCTTATTGATTTTTTTTATATCATTACAGAGATTTAGAATTTTATCTGTAACTCCATTTAAAGCAGAAATAATTACTATTAGTTCATTACCGGATGTAAAATAAGATTTTATAATATTTGTTACGTTACTTACCTTTATTTCATTATTAAGTAATGAACCACCAAATTTCATTACAACCCGCATTATATCATAATTACCCCTTCTTTCATAGATTAATACTTCTTTCTTTCTAAACTTTATGCAACTTCAATCTTGGATTCGTGGGGCCAAATAGAAATGAATCCTGCCTACTCCTGCAACAGTGAATTCCAATCTTAATGGCATTTTGCTGGAATATTCCGCGATAACAGAACCTCCCACTGTGCTAATAGCTTTAGTTATTTTAAGGAGATAATCTATACTATATGTGGCTAAACTGTCTTCTTTACATATCAATTCTTCTAGTCCTTCACTTTTGGAATCTAGAGCGATATCTGCATCGCCGGAATCTCCTCTTCCAAGAAAATGAACATTATCAGATTTAGTATCTATTGTGATATAATCTGATAATACCTGTATGTCTGATAAAATTTTATCGAAGGTCGAATAGGATAAAACAATTTTTGAATTGAAGCTTAGTTTCGGGAGTGGCGTAGAACTCGAAGAGCTCTCTATCAACCGCATTTTATATTCTTTTTTATATCCATTTTCTATTTTTATTGACAACATGCTATCTTGATTGATAGTAATCTCGATGGAATCTTTTTTTTCTGATCTTTTTATAAGTTTTGCAAATTCATCTATTCTGACTCCAAATTTGATTAATGAATCACATTCATATTGCTGAAAAGCAGAGTTGGGCCAAAAAATATCTATAAGTGCCACATGTGAAGGATCCATACCTCTAAAAGATATTCCTTCCACTGACGCTTCAAATGTTGCCTCGTCTACTATTGTAGAGATAGCTGATGCGATAGCCTTCCATTCCTCAGGTGTAGCAGTCTTTACAAAAATCAATCTGATTCAATGATGAGGCTATGTTTGGACGATTTTAAATCTTACTATAAGCAAATAAACAGTATTAATTAATTCTATAACAACGAATCAAACTTCCTGATCATATTTCAACATTAAGAATAATTTCTCCAAGTATGATTACATTTTGTACATCTGTAAAATTGAGTAGTTGCTTCATCTGCAGATCTGGTCTGAAGCATCCACCAAACTGCTGAATTGTTGCTACATTTTGGACAGTCTATATTTATTGTTGGTAAAATTTCAACATTGTTTTCCCCGTCCATTACTCGTAATGCATTCTGTTTCTGAACTGTTGTTGCAGATGCAGATATTGATGAGTTCATATTAATTGTATTACCACCATTGACACTAAATCCACATTTTGGACAGAGAATTAGATTATCATCGAATTTTAATCTCATTCGAGTTTCGCAATTAGGACAAAATTTCATTTATTTTCCCTCTTACAAATTGATTCAATTGAATCAGAAAACGAAACACCAAACTCTTTGGCTGCATTAATGGATTTTTCTAAGATAATCAATGGTGGTTCTTTTGAAGTAATCTTAACTAAAAAATCCTTTATTAAAGGATGTTTAACTATAACACCTGCGAAATCAACATTTTTTTCTTTAAGAAGGTAATGTTGAAGAATATAAAGTATTGAGATATCTTCATCATTGAACTTTAATTCAACTTCTTCATTAGTTAACTTGGAAATCTCTGCGTGCATTAAAAAGTAGAGTACTTATTTAGGATATAAATCATACCGAATGGTAGTTTAAATGAAGAACGAAAAAAACAAATTGCAAAATATCATCCTAACTACAACACAAGAAAATGTTTCACGAGATGATCTAGTATTATTAAATTTAACTTTACAGATAACTGGTGATATTCGATCCTCTTTTAATCAAACAACATGGGAAAAAGCCTACAACAAATTTGATAATACATTTAGAGTAAATATTGAGGTGAGTTTAAAATCAGACAGGCAAATAATTTATTCTACAAAGTTCTGGAGAAAAGCAATTTTTTTCTGGACTAGAAATCCCAAAATATCTCACAGAATTTGGATATCAGTAATTAAAGATGATACTCCATTTTATCCACTTTCAGAAGAAGAATCTAAAACTTTGCTTTTTGATATAAATAAGGTAATTGAATTGAAAAAAACGGATTTAAATAAAGGATTACAAAAAATCTATGCAGATGTAACAGTATCATGGGGTAGTCATAATTTTACTGAGCCAACTAAACTAAAAGGTCATTCAAATCCTGCCGAAATAAGTATTTCAAATTAATTAAAATTATATGATTTACCGAGTTCATAATAATCGTTATATTGAACAATACCACATCAGGATATCAAAATTTATAAATTTAATTATAATTATTTAACATATGGCTAAATTTGACGGTATAAAAGGCCAAGAATTGTTGGATATTGAAATACAAAGTAATGAATTAACATTCATTTTTAAAGATAATCGGTATCTATTTGTAAAAAACGAAAATGGCAATATTATTACAGATTCTCTGCCAGAATAGTATTTATGAAGTTCTACCGATATTTTCTCATCACATTTTAACTCCAACTTCAATACTTTTGTTTCCGTATTCCAAGACAGGCTAATGGTTGTTTGAGGCAGTTAGTATTAATGATTTTCAGACGATATGACTTTAGACATACAAAACAAAAAAAAATTATATACACAGCATAATTGTATATTGAATGTATTTTAGAATATCCGATATTAAAAACAGTGATTTTATTGGGAAAGAAGTATCCATTAGGGGTTGGATTCATAGGATAAGAAAACAAAAAGAAAATTCTTTTTTGCTCTTACGAGATGAAAGAGGAGATGTTATTCAGATCGTTTATCCATCATTTAAAACAGATAATTTAACCATTGAATCTTCGATAGGAGTAAAAGGAGTAGTTCATAAGGATAAACGAGCTCCTGAAGGAGGATACGAAGTTAGAGGTTCAGATCTTGATATTTATAATCTATCTCAAATAGATTATCCTCTAGGGGAATATACCAGTATCGACTTGCTTTTAGAATATAGGCATCTCGCAATAAGGACCAGGAGGATGACTATGATATCAAAAATTCGTTCTTCATTACTTAGATACCTCCGTGATTGGTTTGTATATAATGATTGGTTTGAGATAACTCCCCCAATTCTCGTAAGGAGCTCAGTAGAAGGTGGTTCTACTCTTTTTAAATTAAATTACTTTAACGATTTTGCTTTTCTTTCCCAAAGTGCACAGTTATATTTGGAAGCAATGATTTTTTCTTTAGGGCCAGTCTGGTCACTTAGTCCTTCTTTCAGAGCAGAAAAATCTAGGACAGTGAGACATCTTTCGGAATTTTTACATTTAGAAGCAGAATCACCTTGGGTAACACTAGCAGATCTGTTGAAAGTTCAGGAAGACTTGATATCTAGTACCGTAAGTAATGTAATCAAAGAGAGGAAAAATGAATTCGAATTTCTGCGAATTGATACTTCTAAACTGGAAAATATTACTCCATTTAGCAGGATGACATACAGGGAAGCTATCGATCTCTTACGAAACAAAGATTTCAAAGTTGTATACAAAGGATCCCCTAGACCAATAGAATATGGAGATGATCTAGGGATAGATGCTGAAAAATTACTTACTGAAAATTCACATGTTCCTATATTTGTCACAAATTATCCATTAAAAATTAAGCCTTTTTACGTCAAAGTTGATCCAAATAATGAAGAAGAAGGGCTAGCCGCTGATCTTTTGGCTCCATATGGATTTGGTGAAATAACTAGTGGAGGATTAAGAGAGAGCAATTTACAACAACTTACCAAAAGAATGATGTTGGAAGGATTAGTTTCTTCTGATTATGAGTGGTATTTAGATTTAAGAAGATATGGTTCTGTTCCGCACGGTGGATTTGGTTTAGGTATCGAGCGTTTGCTTAGATGGATACTTTTTATGACAGATATCAAGGATACTGTTCCATTCCCAAGAACTATGTCAAGAATAAATCCTTAATGGTTGTAAAATGATCTTAAAATTGAGATAATATTATTCAAGTTTAAATCTTTGCAATTGATTATTATCTATTACTTTCGATATGAGTGGAAATTTCCCTGAAAACACAGAGTCTTTATTTTTTGAATTAGCTGGTGACTTGAGACTACAAATGATTGTAAAGTTATCCTATAATAAATATCGACTATCACAACTTGCAACAGAATTAAATGCAACAATGCAAGAAGCTCACAGGAACATTACTAGACTCGTTGATTCTGGTTTGGTATTTAAGGACGGTGAAGGAGACCTAGGTTTAACTTCTTATGGAAAATCTATTGTTTACCTGTTACCAGGCTATGAGTTCCTATCTACAAATAAACAATATTTCCTAGAACATTCAATTGAGGAGCTCCCATTAAAATTTATTCAAAGAATAGGATCGCTAAAAAAAAGTGAAATTATTATTGGTGTGATGGCTAATTTACAGAGATGGAAGAAATTATATTCAAATTCTGAAGTTTACATTAAAGAAATTATGTCCCAAGTTCCTTTGGATTTAATAGAAATGCTTAGTTTGAAGATCCAGACTGGTGTAAAATTTTCCTATATTTTAGCTAAAGATACCATTATTCCGAGAGGGCGAACAGAAATACTTGAAAGGATAGGCTGGAGTAATATGATCTCAAGAGGACTAGTTGAAAGAAAGATGCTTCCGCAGATAAGAATAATGACAATTTTTAATGAAAAGGAATCATGTTTACTATTTCCAAATCTAAAAGGACAACCAGATCTTAACATTATGTTCTATAGTCAAGATACTGATTTTCATGAATGGTGCGAGGATTTTTTCAATTTTCAATGGGAATCAGCAGGACCATTCGATGAAAAAAAACTATTTGAGACTTGATCAATCTGTCATCATGTTTTTATATATCATTTTATTATAATTTAACATGCCTAGTGCTTTTGTACTTTTAAATACCGAATTGGGAAGCGAGGATGCCATCGTAAGAGATTTAAAGAATCTCGAAGGGGTTAGAGAGGTATTTCAAGTATATGGGGTATATGATATAATTGCCAAAGTTGAATCAGATACCATGGATAAAGTTAAGGAGATAATTACTTGGAAATTGAGGAAGTTAACAGGAGTAAAATCAACGTTGACTATGATCGTAATGGAATAGACTAAAGTTTTTCATACTCATATTAATTGGAATAATTTAAAAGTAGTATTTTTTATTTAAAAAATATGAAGTTATCAAATTTCTTAAAAAAAAATAATAAGCATGAAAAAACTAATAATCAAATAAAATGTAAAACATGTAACATGACCTTTAATGATAAGGAACGTATGCTAAGACACAACAAAAAAGCTCATGGAAAAGGGGAAGATTTTATGCCGACTTCCAATCCATTTCAAGTATAATCCGAACTATTGATTCAATAGATGTTTCCAATTCATGACGATAACCAACGTATACATGGTAGACCATACGTAAATTATTTCCTGATATCTGTTAACATAATAATTTTTTTATGGGAGGTCATTGTAACAGATTTTTTTTCCAATCCAGATAAAATAGCTCAGATCTTCTTGAATTATGGTGCTGTTCCCAATTCTGTTTTAGAGGGTAATTTTCTTTCTCTAATTACTGCGATGTTTCTTCATGGAGGGGTAGCTCATCTAATTGGGAACATGGTTTTCTTATTTATTTTTGGTGATAATGTTGAAGACAAGTTAGGCCGAATAAAATACTTAATTTTATATATAATATGGGGAATTCTTGCAGGTTTAATACATAGTGTCTATGCATCTTCTATTGGCTCCGGTGACATTCCTGCTGTAGGGGCTTCCGGAGCAATTTCCGGTGTCCTAGGTGCATATTTGATAATGTTCCCACGAGCAAAAATTTATACAATAATTGCTGCTTTTATAATAACCACAGTAAGAGTCCCCGCCTGGGCGTATATTCCTTTTTGGTTTATCTTGCAAATCATCTTTAATTTTTTAAATCCTTTGGGAGGGGTAGCGTATTTTGCTCATATCGGTGGTTTTCTAAGTGGATTAGCTACAATTTTCCTCATAAAGAACATTATGCCTTCTTTTAATAAGAGACCAGTTTCTGTAACTCGATCCTCGGATGCTTTCAATCAAGGAATAAAATCTTTTTCCAATATAGATAAGCCTGAAATTTTTGAGACAAGTGACTATTACGAAATATTGATAGACCTTAAAGGACCTATTGTACAATATCCAATCTCTGCCATTTTTGATAAAAGTTCTAGGAACCTCAAAATATATTCCCAATTCGACACATCAATATACAAAATCTATGAACTTCCAACCAATGTTAATGGAAATAGGGTTATCGATCTATCATTTGTAAATGGAATAGCAAGAATTAGATTATCTAAATTATAATTTTAATCGTGTATCTGGAAAGAATAAATTGTTATGATTTAACAAAGGTTTATAAAATATTTTTTGTGAATAATATTAATGTCTGAACAACCCGTTTCTAGGGGTGACGATAGAATCTCTAGAAGAGATTTTCTGAAGTTATTGGCTGCCGCGGGAACTGTTTTGACATTTACACCCTTTGTTGACTGGGGCAAGTTTTTACCAAACCCTGCTGGCTCCACTAATGAGAAAGCTAAGGTTGAACTTCCTGACGGATCTCAAGCGAATGTAAAAACCTTTAAAGTAAATCATGCGGAGGCTATTATTTATCCAAAATCGGAAGATCCAGCCTTAAATGAAGAAGCTTTCAGAACTTGGCAATTCATTAGACTCCCATCAGAGTTAGGAGGAGAAAAAAATGATGCATCAGCATTTAGAGTATACAGTATGGTGTGTTTGCATTTATGGTGTCTATGGAAATATTGGCCAGGAGAAGGAAGAAAGAGAGGAGAATGTCCTTGTCATGGTAGTCTATACGATCCTCTTACGGGACAAGCATTTGCTGGTCCTGCTTCTTTGCAATCACCACCTTCTAATGTTCTGCCAAGATTGGATCTGGAGGTAGATAAAGACGGGAACGTTTGGATTCTTCCTCCAAATTGGAGTGTAAATGGGAATGGAGTCGTAGGATATGGACGTTTCATTACATAAAGAAAATAGTCTAGTTAGACTCTTCAAGTGGATCTATAGCGGATTAGATCGAACAATCTTTATGGGAATGAAATTTACTTTTCCCACAAGATTTGTAAGTCCCTTAGGATTCTTGGGGATGCTTACTTTTATTCTCTTTATAATATTGGGAATTACAGGTGCGCTTCTAATGTTGTGGTATGAACCAATACTTGATAGAGCATGGGATAGTGTCGAAAATATTAATGATACAATACCATATGGCTTCCATATGAGAAATATCCATTATCACGCATCAAATGCTATGGTAATGATGGCAATTCTTCACATGTATTATCAGTATTTTAGTGGTAGATATAAAATAAGAAACGAGATACTCTGGGTTACAGGTATTCTAATAGGTGTATTAACTATCTTGGAAGCTTTTACAGGTTATGATATTATATTCAGTGAGAGAGCTGAACTTGCAATTTCTATAGCAGCCTCTCTAACGAACTCGATACCAATACTTGGCCCTGATATGCGTGATGCTTTCTTTGGGGCAGGTTTTCATGATTTTATCTTGCGTTTTTATGCTTTCCATGTTTTCTTTTTACCTATAGTTTTGATAGGACTCATGGCCCTTCATTTTCCTCGCTTTTTAGTTTTCGATGTTCCTATGGTGATGGCTATATCTGGTGCGGTAATGATTACCGGAGGGGTTTTTCCGGTTGAAATGGGACTCAAGTTCGATCCTAATGTACCTCCAGGGATCACTGTTCCTGAATGGTATCTCACAGGATTATATGCATTTTTAAGGTCTGCGTATGATAAATTTGTAACCGGTGTTGCTTGGCCAGGGTTATTTATATTCACTTTACTTATTATACCATTTATCGATAGATACAAGAAATTTTCCTGGAAGGATAGACCAATTATTACAGCGATAGGGATTACAAGTATCGCACAAATAGTTGTAACAACATATTGGGGATTTTATATAGATCCAGACAGAACAAAGTCACTTTTGGAAAGGTTGGTCATCGATCCTATCTTTCTTTACACAGTAATGATAGCCCTGGTTCCTTTATCATTTGGGTTTACCTATCTAATGATAAAATTAGCTAAGAATGCCGAGGCAAATGCTAAAAAACAACCCAAAAAACAAGAGAGTTCTATAAATCTGCCACAAAACTGGATTTATTATGTCTTTATTGCGTTAATAGGATTCCAAATATACCTAAATATTGCTGCATATTATGCAATACTTAATGGTATGAAAAATATTTCTTTGTTTTATATAGGCATAATAATGCTTGTATTTGCAGGTATGTTTCATATCTATCGACATGGAAGGTCTGTCGCCAATAATCCACCACCTCCCTATATTCAGGCTAGAGCAAAACTAGCTATGAAACAGAAGGCTATTACAGATAAAACATTATCCAATACCAAAGAACTATCTTCAAATAATGGCAACAACGTAAAAAGTAAAGGTTTGCTTAGTAAAGTATTCAAGGGTGGGAAGCAAAATAAAAACTCAATTGAAAAGATGTGGAATAAAGAGTGATAAGTTTAAAATAACATGAAATAAATTTCTCATTGATATGTTGTTATATTTTTAAAGCACTTAAAATAAAAAACTTTAGATCTCATTGTTATATTCATTTTTTTCTCCTGGATTCTATCTTTTATTTTTTGTTCTTAGTCCTAATATTATAAATAATAAATATGTTTCAATATAACTTGTTTTTATGTTAAAATCCTTGTATATATACAAATATAATTTATAATTTAATGTGAAATGATCTATATATTAACTAAATATTTGTTTATTATTTTTCTGAACTATTTCATTCGTTGAAATACAACATTGGATTTAACAAAAATGCTACATTTGTTAAGACTCTACAGTCTGTGGAAACTAGTTAATCTAGTACTTCCCTCTATTATAAATACAATGGATTCACTAGTAGAAGAAGATCGACAAATGATTATTAAATAGAGGTTTGTTAATATTGGGCATTATTATGTACTTTTATTATTCTGAGTCATTACAAGAAACTGATATGCAAAAGGGAGGAAAAAATAGCTCGCAGTCACATTCCAATGAATTTTAGATGATATGCACAATACTTGAGAACATAGGAAATACATTTTACTCGATTGGGAAGAGATACATTAAGAATATGTGTACTAACTTTATAGATATCTTCAAAAACAATTACAGATAAATGACAAATCAATCACATAGATTCTATGTTTCTTGTCTTATTACCTAACATAACAAAGTACTTACATTGAAGATAATTTGAAGAAATAAAAAAGAGAGTATCTTAGATTGTATATTATAGTTGGTAAAAAAATCAAAACCGATAATATCACTTAGTGTAACCATAGGTTCTATTCATTGTGGTAGCAAGAGATTTGTAAAAATTATAAAATAGATTACAAAAAATGGTGCTGTTAAGTTAAGAGTATTCCAACTCTACTTTTCAATACAATAATATTTCTAACTTTGAATTATAGAGATAAACAAATAATTTCATCCAATTGTATACATGTTGAAGATCACATTTTATATTACCATTCTTGGCGCATGGATAGTAATCATCAAAACATTCTGTTTTATCCTTAAAGTACTTAATCACTCTTTCAATAGGACTTTTCTCTAAAGGTGTGTGTGAGATCTATGTTTGAGATGTATAAAGTTACATACTTTGGATATCAAGTACCACCATCTGTGTAAACTGTATATATACCCTATTTGGCTACAAGAGATCTGATAAAATTCTCTTCTACAAACATGTTTTTATCTTTGGATATGTAGATACAAAGGACAGATCTATGAATTAGTTAAATACATTCCATAACCAGAAATGTTATTTACCAATCTGAATTATAGTTTCATCTATTATGAATGAGGATACTCTTCTTCTCTTCAAAATCTGTAATGATCCAAATCTTTGAATCAATTCCCAAACCGCAAAAATAACTTCTTTTTTGATCCTTAAACAATTCCAATCCTTTAGATGTATTTCGTAAACTTAAACCAAGTACAAATTCAAAGAATACATTACTAAACATGTAGATGTTCTATTTCTTTGAAATAATCTAATTACCACAGATTAGAAATACGACATTCACAGCTAAAGATCTTATGTTAACTTAACATGACCATAAAAGGAGATTTAAGTTATCATATCTTGAAATAACAACAATTAAGTACAAATTCCTTTTTTTTAAATGGCAAAGTCTGGCCAAAATGACAAATGGTAAATATATCTGGGTTGTCAATCAAACACTTGAGTAATACAAAATTTAAAATATAAATTATACTTAATATCATATAATTAATAGGTATTTTCGCTAATGGAAAGATTAACAACAGGTAATATGGGAGGATTATCGATTATTTTTTTTATCATTGCAATAGCTATTAGTATGTCTTTTTATCAATTTGTTTTTCTTAATGAACTTAATGCAAAACCACAAGTTTCAGAAGAAATAGCAAACCCTCCAGAAACCACAAATGTAGTCATAGCTGAAGGTGCGGCACTTCCTACCAATCCTAAATTTTTCGACCCCAAAGATGCAAGGGCAACCTTAGAAATCAATAACAAAGTAGTATGGACTAATAAAGATACAACAGCTCATACCGTTACTACAGACGATGATTATGTAGATAAGTTATCTGGTAAATTCGATTCGATGGATACTATAGGGCTTATTTCACCAGGAAGTACATTTGAATTTGTTTTTACTGAAGATGGTGAATTTCCTTATCATTGTGAACCCCATCCATGGATGACAGGTGTAGTTACAGTAGTGAAAAACTTTTCATAACTCTGCCATATCGTCATTTACTTCCTTTTTTCTAATTTCTAGAAAAACCACATCATTTGCAATTTCTTTGTGTTCTTGTATAATAGATGTTCTAAACTTGACTTTGGATATGTTTTTCGGGATATGGGTTGTTATTGCTGAAAACTCAACTGTTTTTGGATTTGGTAAATCCGATTTAAAAAGCGAGATCCTTGGGTAATTGTAATTTATTTTTTTTCCGTTCATCTCAATATACTTCACAATGTCACTCGAATCTTCTATTTGAGAATTTATTACAATAGTATCATATCTTCCATCATAATTTATTATTATTTTACCATGAATTTCTTTGTTGGGATATACAGATTCTTCTTGTATCTCTAGTTTTATTTGGTCTTTTTCTAACATAGATTAGTGCACTACTAATACGTCTATTAATTTATTGTAAAAATGGTGCTGTTAAGTTAACAGTTATGTAAACAAACACATGAGTTCATTTTGTAAACTATCTCTAGTTATATTGCTATGAGAGTTATTGTACTGACATGTCCAATCAGATACCGCTTTTCCAATATCCGATTCATTTCTAAATCTAGAATTATTGATTGCTTTTCTCTGTAACCCCATCTCTATAACCTCTATAAGATTCAGTTCTGGTGATCTAGTGGGTTGAAATACAAGATCTATTCTTGGATTGTTTCTTGCTATTGCATTCCTTGTCTTTTTTGACCTGTGTATGGATGCATTATCCATTACAACAAATATTGTTTTTATATTGGAATCATATTTGGAATCAACTTATTTTATATAATCTATAAACTATTCACTGGTTTTGTTTCTGTAACAGTGTGTATACATTTGATCGTTTGTATTATCATAAACACCAAATGTATTGAGAATTCCTTTTATTTTCTGTTCCTTCTCTATCTTTACTTGTGTAGAACACCATGAAGTACCACCATATGTCTTTGCTGCTATCGGTCCCTTCTCATCTTGGTAAAACAATACGGAATCATGAGGTGTATTGTATCTTAATTCTTTAATACTATTTTTTTTAATTCGTATTCAGGATCTCTACTCTTTCCCAGTATCATCTTTGAATTCCTCCATTCTATGCCATGTTTGACCAATACATTCTTTATCTCAGTATGGCTAATGCTGTCTATAATCTTCTTTTCTTCCATTATATATCCTGCAAGTACACATAATGACCATGCAGAGAACTTTGGCTTATACTTTCTTGGATCATTAGATGCTATCTCTACAATCTTTCTTTCTATATCCTCTGTAATCTTGTGAGCATTTCGTACATGTTTTCTAGATATAATACCATCAATACCTTTTTCATTGAATCTGTGTAACCATTTTCTAATGTTGTTATCATGATGATTTGTCATCCTTCTTATCTCCTGTACAGTGTATCCTTCATTTGAGTAAAATCATTCTGGCACGATATCCTGATTCTGGATCGTTATCGAGCAACCAGTGAAGGTCATTTATCTCTTGGGCGCTTATTTCTCTGAGGTGGATATTCCACACAAAAACTACAATATGGTTAGCTAAAGCTATTGTTATAAAACTAAATTGTCAAATTAATTATTATTTTACAAGAATCACTAGATGGAAGATTACAATGCTGTTAACTTAATAGCACCGTAAAAATATTGATCTATCGTAATTAGGTTATAATTTATTTAAGTAATAATCTTTAAATTTGCTAGTTTTAGATATTCTAAAGGGGCTCGTAGCTCAGCATGGATAGAGCGCCTGCCTTCTAATTGTAATGAGAAGCAAGCCGGAAGTCGAGGGATCGAAGCCCTCCGGGCCCGTTAGTTTCTAATAATTGTATAAATGCATAGATCTACTATGCTCAAAATTTTATAAGGACTTATTACATATTATGAGGGACCAGAGGTAAGAAATTCACCTAGTATTTTTATGATAAAACCAAGTGTGCCTACTACACCTAGTCCTAAAAGTATAAACCTCAAATGAGTAAGATAATCATCCTTAGAGGTTTTTTTTGCTAACAATAAAGTCTGATACATGTCCAAAATTTTACGTTCCAAATAAGAAAAAATATGTGTGATAGATAACAATATCTTTCAAAAGAAATCAGCTTTATTTGAATTTAACTAACGTGAGTATTATTTAATGGGATTAGATTTAGATTTTAAATCGAATTATTTTGAATAATCGGGATCTTTTTCAGTTCTTTGCATTTCAACAAAAGTTTCAGTATTTTGTATGCCTTCAATCTTACCAATTCTTTCAATAACAATATTATGTAATTCTTCCAATGTGCTAGCATTGAGGTTTACAATCATATCAAATCTACCAGTTACTTCTGACAAATAACGTATCTCGGGAATTTGAAGTAACTCTTGATGAATCATTTCTTTTCTTTTTGGATCTCTATTTATCCCAACTGTTGCTTTAATATTAAGCCCTAGTAAATTCTCGTTTACTACTATAGTGAATTTTTTTATTAAATTTCTTTTAGACAGACGCTTTATTCTGCTATAAAGTACTGAGGAATTGATGCTCAATTTTTTACTCAATTGCGGCACTGAAATACTAGCATCTTTACTAAGTTCAGTTAAAATTTTCATATCAAGCTCATCAAAACGCTGCAATATATATCCGCAATACCTTACTTATCTAGATTAATAAATGTAATTATATTTTTCATAAATTATTATAATATTTTTATTTATTTAATTATTTTTTTACATGTGTGACAGATAAAGTAAAATTATTAGAATTATTTGGTGATTTTTTATAGTAAATATTATATAATTAAATTCTTCAGTTTCATCCTATGTTTGGTATTGGAAAGATAAAACCAGGTGATTACATATTTTCAGTAAGACAAGACGCTGACAAAATTATGATAATAATTGGAAGGGTTCAGTCAGTTAGCAAGAACATATTAAATGTTATAGGTTTTTTCATAAGGCCTAGAGGATTATTAGATCGTAAATCAAAAGGACTTCTTGGAAAAAGATCAAATGAGGTTTTACAGAATCCAGATCCTAATAATTGTATATTTATTTTAATCGATAGAATTGAAACAGGAAATTATTCGGGGGAAATTAATCAAGATAAGGAAAAAGTTACTTGGATAAATGAAAAACGATATTTTATCCTAGATGGTTGGGTAAGAGAAAATTTGCCAGATATGGTTGCAGATGTTTTATATTCTACATCAGAAGCAGAGCGAGATCATTCTAGATCAATTTTGATGGAAAAAATGAATTCTCTATACGATCAAGATCTCAAAGACCATCTTTACGCTGTAGCAAGAAGTACTAAAATACTGTAAATATGAAAGTTTTATATTATGGTTTATCAATACACGGAATCTGATAACCAATGGAATATGTATATGCGGCGTTATTATTACATAAATTAAAACAGGATATAACTGAAGATAATATTACTAGTGTTATAAAAGCAGCTGGTACAACACCTGATGAGGTACGAGTAAAAGCCTTAGTTGCGGCTTTAGGCGAAGTCAATATCGATGAAGCCTTAAAATCTGCCCCAATGGCTGTTGCTCCTGCTGCACAACCTTCTTCTGAAGCTACTAAAGAAACACCTGAAAAGAAAGAAGAACCTAAAGATGAGAAAAAGGAAGAAGAAGCACTGGAGGGTCTCTCTTCTTTGTTTGGATAGGTTTTAAAAACCTAATTTATTTTTACAAATTCTTAAATTTTTAAAGAATTATTACACTCTTTAGTTTAAACATTAAAAAGACATCAGGTGTGCCAGAGATTTTAATACATGATCCATCCTAATTTAATAAGATTATTGAATATAACAAATGTAATAAAAATTTCTATAATTCTGAAAAAAATTAAAGAATGAATATTCTGTTGGTTTTTCTATTGAAAAGCTCCATGAGGGAGTGTAAATTGAGTCATGATACTGAATACATATAACGCCAATAAGAATATACCAAATCCTAGTCCAATTTTCTGCTTGAACATCGGGATTACAGCAATAAAAGTTACAGCAGTTACTAATAGTATCTGAAAATATAATATTTCACTCAATTCTATTACTTTGTAAAACCCAAAATACACCATCGCAGCAAAAACTGCAACGGCTAATAATATGGTGTTATTGAGAATCTTAGATCCTAAAACATTTGCTATTGCAATTGAAGCACCTGCTGCTCCTTTTCTCGCTAAAATCATCATTGATATTTTTTCAGGCATTTCACCTGCAATAGGACTTATAATAACTGCTAATACTACTGCTGAAATTCCAATCTCTGCTGAAAAACCCTCAAGTGAGTGGATAAAAGGTTCAGCTCCAATCAGTATACCTAGAGCACCAATTAAAAATGCTATAACTGCTTTAATCATTTTGTTTTGATTTGGGGAAGTTGATGTATGTTCAATTCGGTGATTTGTGATATTTTCTATCTGAGTGGTTTCCTTTTTCTCCTTTAACATCTCATAAAGCGCAACAAATACATAGATAATAAAAAGAGAACTAAAAATTATTCCATCAATATAGTTATATCCATCTAAAAACAAAATCAGGCTAATAAAAGCTGTACAAATTAAAAAAATTTTATCGTATTTAAAAGCACTAACATCAATTTTTTTCATTGGTGCTTTAGAAAGTCTTGTTGTGGCTATGATAATCATTATAGCTAAACCTAATGTCATCATCATTAAATTACTTCCCAAGCCTGAACCAATAGCTATACCAAATGACCCTTTTGCAGCAGCATAGATTACTATGGCAATTTCGGGCAATGTAGTGGCAATACTCAATAATATTCTTCCAACAAATTTCGTACCAAATTTTTCAGATAGATGTTCAGCTCCATAAGACAATATCCAACTAGAAAGCGTCAACTCTCCGAGCCACACTAGCATTGTCGGTAAATTTACTTCACTCATTTGCAAAACACTAGAAAAACAGTGATTCTATACCAGGTATTCATAAAAAATTTTGAATTGTATTAGCAACTATTAACGTCAGCTAATTCAGATTCATTATCCGATTACAATTTTAAGATTATCAAAAAAATCTAATGAACTGAAATGTGATTCTGTGTACAAAGTGCTTAATACAAATTCTGATGGATGTGGCGAGGTTAAAATTATCATTAAAACTGGTACAGAGGCACATGTGACCATGGTTAATATTATCAACCATAGAGCAGTCATTTTTTGAACCATTTCTTAATTTGAGAATTTCCATTGGTAATATATAAATTTTCTAATCTAATTATCTTACTATCTTGTAAATTTTGATAAATCAAAAAACAATTAGGTATAGGAATTACTTGTATCGAGTTATCTCCTAAAGGATTTTAAGTAACTATTTATTCAATCTCTGTATCTTTAAAATGGTAGGAGAAACTGAACTTAAAGAGCTGGTAAAAAAAGCTCGACAAGGATATGAAAAACACAACTTTGATCAATCCGTAGATCTAACTATTATATTAAAGGATATAGATGTAAAAAAAGGATTTAGTTTTAATGAAGTAGTTCAGTTACCAAACTCTCCAAGCAAAACCTCAACAGTTTGTGTAGTCGCATCAGGGGAGATGGGATCGAGAGCGAAAAAGGCTTTAGCTGATAAAGTAATGGAACCAGATGAACTAGATAGATTAGGGACAAACAAAAAAGAAGCAAAAAAAGTAGCAAAAACTTATGATTTCTTTTTGTCTGATACTGCGTTAATGTCTACAGTAGGTAAATCTCTTGGACAGTACCTAGGACCAAAAGGTAAAATGCCAACACCTATGCCATATGGAGCTCCTATCGATAATATTTTAAATAAATTTAGAAGTTCTGTAAGGGTTAGAGTTAGAAACCAGCTTAATATATCTACAAAGATAGGAGATGAAAAAATGGAAGATAAACATTTGATTGAAAATGCAAATATTGTGTTATCAGCTATTGAAAAAAAACTACCTCAAGGTGATAAAAATATCCGTAACATGTTGATTAAATTTACGATGAGTAGGCCTGCTGAGATGCTGACCTCAATATCCAAGAAAAAGATGTGAAATTTATGTCTAGAAGAACCAACAACAAATATCCAGCGAAAAAGGCACTGTTATATAAAACATTGCAGGAACTTCCAACTAACTATCAAGTTATAGCATTGTCTAGGATGAAAAATGTAAGAGCTAGCCAGCTAATGCCTTTACGAAAAACTTTTCATGAACAAATACTTATTAAAATTATTAAAAACAAAGTAGCTCAAAGAGCATTTGAAAAGGTTAATGATATCAAAGGAATCCAAGGATTAACTAAGCAGCTGGAAGGACAATGTGCTTTAATGTTTACTAATACTAACCCATTTAAATTAAATCTACTATTTGATCAGAACAAGGTATTTTTGCCGGCAAAGGGTGGAGATATCGCTTCAAGTGATATTATAATTCCAGCAGGAAATACTGGCATACCTCCAGGCCCAGTACTCTCAGAGTTCAAGGAAGCTAGTGTTCAGACAAAGATCGATCAGGGAAGTATTTCAGTTACAAAAGATACTGTCGTTGTTAAGCACGGGCAAGTAATTTCACAAAAACTCGCATCATTATTAAGCAAGCTGAATATCAAACCAATAGAAGCTGGAATAACAGTAAATTATGCAATTTCAGAAGGATTGGAATTTCAAGAATCGGATCTTAAAATAGATATTAAAGAATATACTGAAAATATACAACAATCTTTTAACTCTGCATTAAATCTTGCCATTCAATCAGCATACATTAATAATGAAACCATCATCCCAATATTGTCTTTAGCACACCAAAAATCAATGAGTTTGGTTTCCGAATCTGGTTACATTACCCCAGATACTGTAGAAATAGTACTAATGAAGGCTGAGAGAAGTGCGTCTATATTGATGCAATTAGCACAATCAAAAGGATATAGTGTCTAATAGATAATTATTAATTTTTTATCCAGGAGAAAAAACAAGTTCCGAACACAATAAATAAAGGAAAGAAAATACTTCTATTATTTAATAATGACAGTTGAACTAAGAGTACATCCATCATTTTTCAAAGAATTTGCTACGAAAACTTGGGTATCTCCAAATGAAATTATAAAAGAGTTAATTGAAAATTCATTTGATGAAGACGCAACCAAGGTACTAATTAGTATTTTTAATAACGGATCGATTTGTGTAGAAGATAATGCAGGAATGAACGAGGACGGTATGCAAAAATTCCTATTACTAGGTTCTCCACATAAGAAATTGGAAACTATCTCTCCTAGGTTGAAAAGAATCCGAACGGGGAGATACGGAACAGGTAGACTCTCATTTTTAACCTCTTTTGAAAAAATGAAACTCAAGACCAAGAAAGGAAACTATACCAAGACAATCATCATAGACGAAACATCACTTAACAATCTATTTACAGGAAACTCTGTTCTCTCTGAAATTACAGAAAAACAACTATCTAGGAATGGAACAGAATTAAATCTCTATGAAGCAAAAATGTCTATCGATCCACTAAAATTAATCAAAGAAATTCGAAAGCTACCAATTTTAAGACAACCCATGTTCCAGGTTTTTATAAAACAATCCGAACACTTTCGCGAGTGGGACTTTGAAAATGCAGAACTTATCAGACCACAGGAAATACAAGGGTATAAAATACCTGTTAATCTGGAAGAAGGAAAAATTTTAGGGGAGATCATTGTTGCTAGGAGACCTTTGATGGAAGAAGAAAAAGGTATAGGCATAATGGTCGGAAACCATATTGTTGTTAGAAGTAGTTTTGGATTAGAATCAAAGTTGAATAGAATTACTGGTTTGATAAGGTGTGATAACTTAACGTCTAGATTTGCTGATAAATCTGCAATAATTGAAGATGACTCTTATTTGAAATTTAATAAAATCATCAAACAATTCATTTTAGATGAGATACTTCCAAAGCTCGCCGATTATGAAGATGTTCTTATTACAAAAGAAGAATCTCGTATTTATAAAGAAATTGACAAAGTACTTGGACAAGCTGTAGTTGAAAATCTTGAATCTGTAGAAATAGAAGGTTTTGAGACAGTTACTTCAAATTTACTTCAAAATGAAGGTGAATCTACTTCTAAAACTTCCTTTAGTCGTTCACCTAAAAGCGAACACAAACTTGATTCTTTAAACTTAGAAAAGGAAAATTCCATTCATGATACACATGCAAAGTCTACCAAGGGTAGTATATTGGAACATCAACCATATGATGATCTTTTATTTCAGGATTATTCTAATCTATCAATACAAAACCTACCAAATAAACTTAAACCTAATGAAAATGTTACAAAGGTAAAAAAAATAAAAACCATTAGTAGAACATTTGCACTCAGAAAAATAGGTTATAAAGTAATTCCTTATGAAGACGAATCTGATTCACGAGATGGCTTTACAAATGAAGAGATAGTTTTTATAAATAAAGCTAATTCAGCTTATAGAGCAGAAGCTGAACGAGGGGATGAATTTCTTTTAAGACACATAATACGAATAGTAGCAGAAGCAATTGCAGAAGAAAAACATCCGGAAGGAAAAGATGCACTGGAATTGCAAAATAAATTAATCGCTGAAGCAATAAAAATACATAACATGGCCAAGCGAAAAAAATAATTCTATCAATTTCAAATTGTTAATAGAAAGGACTAAATCTGGCTATTATTTCTTATAAAAATTATGGCTTATCAATTCTTTCCAGGCGCTACAGCTGTCGGAATTTCCTATGAGAACGGCGTATTGTTAGCATCTGAAAAACGTGTGTCATTCGGAAATTTTATTGTTAATAAAAATACAAAAAAAACATTTGTTATCACTGATAAAGTAGGTGCAGCATGTGCAGGGATGGTGGCTGATATGAATGTTCTTGCACGACAGGTTTCTGCTTTAGCCACAATTCGAAAATTAGAGATAAGGAGGGATGTTCCACCTAACTCCATTGCAAAATTGATGTCAGTAATAATGTTTGAACGAAGATATTTTCCTCTACTTACTCAAGTGATAGTAGGAGGATTTGATACAAAGTCACATATCTATACACTAGACCCATTGGGATCTTTGTTACCTGATGAATATGCCGCTGTAGGAAGTGGAGCTGAAATGGCACTAGGGATATTGGATGCTCAATATTCGTCAAATTTAAACGAAGAAGAAGCTTTAAAACTGGCAATCAAAGCAATTCGCTCCTCAGCTCAAAGAGATGCTTCAAGTGGAGATGGTATTGACATTTTAAGCATTGGGGATAAGGGAAGTAGAGAAGAATCTCATAAAATTTAAATGATGACTACGAACTTTTGTTTTGTAAACATATTTTAATATGATAAATTCTTCTACCACGTATTAGATATTGGACGCCAGAAATATAGGGCTACGAAATATAGAGGTAGCAGATACCAAGATAAGTTCCATAGATGGGGAACATGGTAAATTAATCTATCGTGGTTATGATATTCTAGATCTAGTAAACAGATCCACATTTGAAGAAACAGCATACCTACTCATATTCGGAGATTTACCAAATCAAATCCAATTAACAGAATTTTCTGATAAATTAAGATACTCAAGGAATATTCCAGAATCATTACTTCTCGATCTTCATAATAGACCAAAGACAGCTTTTCCAATGGATATCCTTCAATCTTCTGTATCTTATCTCTCAAACTATGATGATGATTTGCATTCTGATGGAAAGACAGATAATATTCAAAGAGCATCTATCCTCATTGCCAAAATTCCTTCAATAATTGCAGCATGGAATAGGATAAGAAATGGAATGGCGTATATTGAACCTACAACAGATCTTTCCCATTCTGCAAATTTTTTATACATGCTTTTTGGCCGTAAACCTCAGACTGAAGAAATTAAGGTATTCGATATTTGTTTAATTTTACATGCAGAACACAGCTTTAATGCATCTACATTTGCAGCACGAGAAATTGCATCTACTCGGGCCCATATGTACGCTTGCATCTGTGGAGCCTTAGGAGCATTATCAGGCGAATTACACGGTGGTGCGAATATTCAGGTTATGAAAATGTTGCTAGATATTAATGATCCTGAAAATGTCGACGAATGGATAAATGAGACGATTAAGCAAGGAAAAAGAATCATGGGGATGGGTCATGCCGTCTATCATACCACCGATCCTAGGGCAGAAATTCTAGAAAGATTATCTAAATCTATGTCTAGGGGTAAAAATAGCAAATGGTATGAAATAACAAAGAAAATTGAAAATTACACTAAATTCTACATGTCGAAATATAAAAACCAAACAATATATCCAAATGTGGATCTATACAGTGCATCCTTATATTACAGTATGGGTTTTCCTATGGATTTGAATACACCCATTTTTGCTTTATCGCGTATAGCTGGTTGGGCATCTCATGTAATTGAAGAAAAGTTTGCTGAAGCTGCACCAAAGCCTGCTTTATATAGACCAAAAGCAGTTTATGTAGGAAAATATTGCGGACCAATGGGATGTGAGTTCATTCCAATTGAAAAAAGGGATAATAATTGACTATACTTAGGTTTGTTATAACAAATAATAATATTGGATTTAAATCTTAAAATATCCAAATATGTATATCATTAATACTTTTGAAAGTACACGTTTTATCAAAAACTGAAACTGCACTATTAATTGATGATTTAAAACGTTGGCCACCAAATGAAATTCCCAGAATCAAAAACCTCAAATCATTTGAGGTAGAAAAAAACAAAAAATTTTTAATACATGAAAATTTTATAGCTATTAAAATCGATAAAACTATTTTACCATTTGTCGGCAATACCGCATTGATCAATTCTTTTCCTTATGTTTTAGTAGATATGGGAGCAATAAAATTTATTTGTAATGGAGCAAAGATAATGCGTCCTGGGATAATATACTTCAGTTTATTTCTGAAGAATGATATCGTGATTATCAAGGATAAAGAGCATCTTAAACCCATTGCGGTTGGATTAGCTCTAGAAGATAGTGAAAAGGCCAAAACCCTTTCACGTGGTTACATAATAGATAACTTGCATTATGTTGGTGATAAATTCTGGGAACTATACAAAGAGATAAAGCTGCAATAACTTTTTTAAAACCAAATTGATATCCTTATATTCTTGATAGTTAATTTAAACCTGTAATTCCATTTTTAACTATTGTAAAGAAAATATCCCTTTTAATTAATGGTTGTATGAATGAGATTTTATATATATTTTTTTCAGCATTAATAATCTCAAACTTCAATTTGACATGAGTAGAGATAGAAACAGATTTGTCCATAAACTCTCTTTGAAACTGTGTTTTTAGTACTTGTTGTTCTTCTAATTTGATTCTTGGTAAATCAGTTTCATAATAGAGTATTCTATCCCTTATAGAATTTGTAATAATAACTGCACAATTATATTTTAAAGCATAATGCGCTAACTTGTGTAAAAATTTCATTAAAATTAAATGTCGAGCAGCTCCATGGCTTTCGGTCGCAATTATTGAAGTAGCAGTATCAACTATCACCAATTTGGGCTTTATTTTGCTAATCTTCTCAATTGCATTAAACTGAGCAAAAATTGAAAATACTCTTATGTAGGTTATCCTATCTAAAAATCTAGAATTTTTTTCATTTATTATTTCTTCGATGCGTTCTGGCCTGAATGTACCTACTGTATCGATAAACATTATTTTCTCGCTTGTGTTCTTTAATAAATTTGCAGATATACTAAAACACAATTGAGATTTCCCAGATGCATTTTCTCCAAATAGATCTGTAACTATTCCATTATTTATCGCTCTCCCTAATAGATGATCAATTCTTTTTGATCCGGTTGAATATCTCAATTATATTATAACCTACCTAAAATGGATAATATTATTATTTTACTTTAAAGGAACCTTTTTATTCTGCTCTGTCTGAACTTGAATTGCAAAGTGATATATTGATATTGTCGGCAAATCCAAGCTCTCAACAACCAAAAAGACCTCTTACCGCGTTACAGAAGTCATTAAATCAACGTGTAGCCGTGAGGCTAAAAAATGAAATTGAGTACAAAGGAATAATGAGTAATGTAGATTCTTATATGAACCTTATACTACTGGATGCGGAAGAATATCAATCAGCTGAATTGCTGGCGAATTACGGTAAGGTAGTAATTAGAGGAAATAATGTTCTCTTTATCAAGCTTATTAAAGATCTATAATCAATTCTGGTTCATATCATAAAAAAAATGACATCACGTTATCTATTTAGTTCAGAAAGTGTAACAGAAGGACATCCAGATAAGATATGTGATCAGGTTTCAGATTCAATACTGGATGCCTATTTACTTAAAGATCCTGATTCAAGAGTAGCTGTAGAATCCTTAACAACGATAGGAACCATTTTTGTAGCAGGAGAAGTTACATCCAAAGGGCTAGTAGATATACAAAAAACCACTAGAGATACCATTCGAGAAATTGGTTATGATAATGGAGATTTGGGCTTTGATTGCAATAATTGTGCAGTGTTAACATCTATTCATTCTCAAAGTGATGATATATCTATTGGAGTAACTCCAACAGAACAAAAGGAGCAAGGTGCTGGAGATCAGGGTCTTGTATTTGGTTATGCAACAAACGAAACACCTGAGCTAATGCCATTACCCATAATTATGGCTCACAAGCTTTGTTTGAAGTTGAGCCAGGTCCGAAAGTCAAAAGAACTTGATTGGATTAGACCAGATGGAAAATCTCAGGTGTCTGTAGTTTATGAAAACTCTATACCAACTAGAATTGACACAGTTGTTCTATCAACTCAACATTCTCCAGATATAACTTTGAACCAATTACGCGAGGAATTGATTAATAGAGTAATAAAACCTACATGTGCAGAATGGATTGACGAACGGACAAAGTTTTTTATTAATCCTACCGGAAGATTCGTTCTAGGCGGGCCAGCTGCTGATACCGGATTAACAGGAAGAAAGATTATTATTGATACCTATGGTGGAATGGGAAGACACGGGGGAGGTGCATTTTCCGGAAAGGATCCTTCAAAAGTTGACAGATCTGCTTGTTATATGGCTAGATACATCGCAAAAAATATTGTCGCAGCGAACTTGGCTAAGAAGTGTGAAGTCCAAATAGCATATGCAATAGGAATGTCAGAACCAGTCTCAGTTATGGTTGATACCTTTAACACAGGAAAAATAAATCATGAAGAAATAGAAGAAAAAGTGAGAAACGTTTTTGATATGAGGCCTTCGAAAATAATAGAAATCTTGTCATTAAAAAGACCTATTTACAAAAAAACCGCAGCATATGGTCATTTCGGAAGAAATGAAGATACTTTTTCATGGGAAAAAACAGATAAAATAGGTCTCCTTAATTAATAGGTTAATTCTAATCCATAATTTTTTATCAAAATAGTTAAATTCATTAGAAATCTATGACGTGCAAAGAGGTAGTGTTAGCTTAATTCAACAATAATTCCATTTATTCAAAAAAATTATTATTCTATATCAAATTGTCCCATCATACAATATCATCTTTAGAATAGGTTCTGCTTTTTGGATGTTGAATTTCGTTGATAGTAAATGTACTGTTAGTACTAGTTTTAATGATAATAAGACAACTATCATTAAAATACATATATTTGCCATGTTTTTTTGTTGATCTACTTTTCAGCTCTGATAATGGAAACCATTTGCATTACTTCATTTCTTGCCTTTATATTTTCTTATTGTAACCTTAGTACTCTTTCTGAGATATTAAAGATTTGATTTCAAATTTTGTCTTGTAGATTAAAATTAGTGTACTGTAACAAGTTTTATCTACATTTACTTTTTTTTGTAATCTATTTTATAATTTTTACAAATCTCTTGCTACCACAATGAATAGAACCTATGGTTACACTAAGTGATATTATCGGTTTTGATTTTTTTACCAACTATAATATACAATCTAAGATACTCTCTTTTTTATTTCTTCAAATTATCTTCAATGTAAGTATTTGTTATGTTAAGAGGAGGTAATAAGACAAGAAACATAGAATCTATGTGATTGATTTGTCATTTATCTGTAATTGTTTTTGAAGATATCTATAAAGTTAGTACACATATTCTTAATGTATCTCTTCCCAATCGAGTAAAATGTATTTCCTATGTTCTCAAGTATTGTGCATATTATATTCTTCTAATTCTATATACTGTTTTATATGAGTTAGAATATTGGACTACAGTAATATAAAAAATTATTTTGACCACTCCAGTAATATTATCTGAATAACTGTTTTTATGTTAGGACTGATGATACTAAATGAATTATTATTGAGGAGGTCCTGTGATTCTAATAATTGGTCTTTCCTGTTCATTTCCTATTTATATATGCATGCAGGATAGTACCATCATACAAGCAAATTTATTAGATAGATACTTCCTTGAGCTTTTATTTCCAATATTTCCATATATCATTTTGGTTTTTTTAAAAACTTTCTTTTTTCATTTGAACATTCAGTGTTTATGTATGTCTTTTTGGGTACATCCTTTTTCGAATATTAATTTATAATATCCTATCTATACCAATTAGCATATAATTTCTAATCATGATTTATTATAATCCTATCTGATATGAAGTAAAAGCTATCTACCATCAAGTTTATTCAGTAATATCCTAACAGTATATTCCAAAAAAGAATTGATTAGATTATACAAGAATGAAACTAATCCAAAGGTGAAGGAAAGATTACTTTTTGTAATAAAAGTAAAATATGATAATATCATTCCTGCCTATGCTTGTGATGAATTACATAGAAGTAGGCCTGGGGGATCATATTGGTGGGATAGATTCTCAACAGGCGGAATACCAGGATTAAAAAATAAGCCAAAATGTGGTAGACATCCAGATACGTCCGAAGAGACAGTAAATGAAATAAAAAATAAATTAGCATCCAGCAAGCAGTGTTGGACTACAACACAGGTAACAGATCTGATTGTAAGACAAAGTGGAATAAAATATCATTTCACTCATATATACAGACTCATGCACAAGTGGGGATTCAAACAGAAAGTACCAAGAAAAGTACATGTAAATACAGCATCTAAAGAGGAAAAAGAACGTTTTAAAAAACAGCCAGAAAGATACTGGACAATCTCACACAAAAGAAAGAGTTTACCGTAGTATCACTTGATGAATCATTCTTCTTTTTTGATTCTCTTGTGAGAAAAGTATGGATAGTAAAGAATGAAAGACCAGTTGTAAGAATTACAGGATCTCATCAGCAATCAGTGCTTTTTGGTGCTACAAGTCTTGATGGAAAACAGATGTTTAGACAGTATACCTGGTTTGATGAAAACACATTTTTAGATTATCTAAAACATATTCACAAAAAGTTTCCAAAATGTTACCTGTACCTGGTTAAGGCAAAACAACACTACAGATCAAAAAAGGTACTGCAATATTTTGATAAACACAAAAAAGATTTGATTCCTATATATCAACCAACAGCATCTCCAGAGTTTATGGTACTAGAAGAGATATGGCATATACCCAAGAGCGATCTGCTTGTTCGCCAGAACTATTCATCATTTACAGATTTTAAAAATAAATTATCTCAATATTTTAGAACAAAAAGATTCAATCTTGATATGAGAAACTATCTGCTTGCTAAAATTGACAATTAGAAAACATAAGCTATTTGGTATATATGAATATAATATTACTTATTTAACGTCATTCAGATAATCGGATCTTGTTCTTTTTTCTAATGTTGGGTGTTATTGTTTAATAAGGTGCAATTATTGTATCAAGTATACTGCCTCTTCTGATAGATCTAGAAATATTTCAATCTTTGATATGTGTCTTAGTCATGATTTTATTACGTCTTCTTGTATATCTTTTTAACCACTTAAATCAATGTTCAAGTGTGTAAATTTCTTGGGACCTCTATATATTATATATTGTCTACATATTATATTGATACTAATTAGAGTATAAATAATCTTTTATTCTTATTTAATGTATTGTACTTGAATTTCATAAATTTCATAATTTCTAACAAATTTCAAAAGTAAAAATACTATATATCTAGAATAACAAGAAATAACATTTTTTACATACCTTTCAAATAACTATCTTAAATCACCTTACTTTTTAATTGATTTTATAATTTCTGATAACTCTATCAGATCATGTTATTTTTTATTTGCCTAGATATGGTTCTTTAAACCATTTTAATATCTGCTAGTTCTCTCTAGATCCTTATTTTTGCAAACTAACTTTTAGAATATCAAAAATTATAACAAATAGAAAATATTAGATCGTATATTTTCAAACTATAACAAAAATTTTCCTTCAATTCAAGGAAAATCTTAAAAGTAGTTATATATTAAATAGTAATGTTTTGAAATCGTTAAACATGAAAATTAAGAATATCTTTTCTAAACTTATTTCAGGATTTTATTGTTTTATTTCTATCTTTCTACAAGTGATGAATAAAGTTTTGGTTCACGGATCCTAAACATATAGTGAAGTTGACCCATGATTTCTAAACCCTTCAAGATCAATGAAAAAATTCTAGATGACGATATGTCACTAGCTGAATTAGAATCAGAACAAGGATTATCAGACGAGATAATCGCAAAGCGAAAAAAAGGATTGTTGAGAACCGGTTATACAACCGGTACTTCAGCTGCGGCAGCAACTAAAGCAGCACTTATTGCAATAACCGATCCGAAAGTAAATACATCACAAGTCGAGTTAACACTTCCTAAAGGTAAAGTTGTAAAATTGGATATCGCATGGACCGTAATTCATGAAAATAATAATTCTGTAACATGTGCTGTAATAAAAGACGGAGGAGACGATCCTGATGTTACCAATGGTGCAGAAATATGTTCGACTATTTCTATTAATGATAAAAGAGGTTACATCTCAATTGAGGGAGGAAAAGGTGTAGGTCGTGTTACAAGACCAGGATTGGGACTGGATATGGGAAGTGCTGCAATTAATCCGATCCCAAGGATGATGATTGAAAAAGTGATTAAGGAAGTAGGATTTAAAATATTACAAGATAAAGGTATCACAGCTACTATTTCAGTTCCTAATGGAGAAGTGATTGCAAAAAAAACAGATAATCCACGCTTAGGGATTATAGGAGGAATATCTATTCTTGGTACGTCAGGAATTGTTTATCCTTACTCAACTGCCTCTTTTGCAGCCTCGATCAAACAGAGTTTAGATATAGCAATGACTCTAGGATCAGATATGGTGATCCTAACTACTGGAGGGAGAAGTGAAGAATATGCGAAACAGATCTTTAACAACAATCCGGATTATTCATTCATACAAATGGGAGATTTTTCTGGTTATACAATCAAACAATGTATGAATAGAAAGCTAAGAAAGGTTATAATCGCGGGTTTTATAGGAAAGTTGACAAAAATGGCAATGGGAGTAAAACAGACACATGTCCGAGGTTCTCACGTTAGCATGGAATTTATGGCAAACTTAGCATCACAATGTACTACCTCTAACACGATAATAAAAGACATCAAAGAAGCGAACACTGCTAGACATGTTTCGGAAATTATAATAAAGAATAACATCCCTGACTTTTTTGATTTAATATGTAAATATACATATATACAAATGAATAATTATGCTGAAAATAAATTAGACATTTTTGTACTCATGTTTGACTTTAATGGCGCTATTTGTGGTATATATCCTTCTTTTCCTCTCAAAAATATTAAATAATTTTTAAAAATATTATTATAATACTGAGTCATTTTTAAACTGGATTATAATTTAGTTCTTAAATGATAGCATAGGTATCGATAATTATATAATACCAAAGTTATGACTATACTTTTAGAAAATATTAAGATAGAATTATTGACCAAGATTAATAAAAAATATCACTACATAGAATCATAATATTCCTATAAATTTAAACCATTGAATCTAAATCAATAGCTGCTATTTATTCTGGTCGTATAATTACGAATTATGTCAATTAGATAGATAGACCATATGTAATTACTTATAACTCTATTTATTTCTAAATTTATTTTATTCAATAATCTGTACAAAGTACACAATCATAGAGATAGCCTTATTATGGTTTTTTGTAATCTAGTGATAAAAAGAAAGGATTATTTTTATCTAATAGGTAATAGATTTTTTAATGTTGAAACATACTGGAAAAATCGCAATTATAGCAATTACCAAAAACGGTATTCAAATTTCTAAGTTAATCAAAAATAAAATTCCAGAAGCCCTAGTGTTCGTTCCAGAAAAGCTGAAGTCTGATTTTAATCCAAATATTATATGGTTTAAAGAACCAGTATCTGAAATAATCAATGAACAATTCAAAGTAAATGATGCCTTAGTTTGTATTTTTTCTCTTGGCGCGGTTGTAAGGTTGATATCTAATTTGTTGAAAGATAAGAAAACCGATCCTGCGGTAATTGTTATAGATGATCAGGCAACATTTGTGATTAGCACTCTTTCAGGACATCTCGGGGGAGCAAATGCTTTGACAAGATTTATGGCATCAATTCTTAGTTCAACTCCAGTAATAACTACGGCCGCAGATGTAAATAAAACCATCTCTGTGGATCTCCTTGGACAAGAATTTGGATGGGAAATAGAGAATTTTATAAATGTTACTAAGACCAGTGCACTTATGGTAAATGAAGAAAATATAGCGATTTTTCAGGACTCAGGAGAGCGAAATTGGTGGAATCTGAACAAGCTACCTAAAAATGTAACGTTAGTTGAAAAACTTGAAGAAACATTAAATGATAAATTTAGAGGTTGTTTAATTATCACAGATAAATTAGTTACTAACAAGAATATTTTATCAAAATCTGTTATCTATCGACCAAAAACCCTAGTAGTGGGAATAGGCGTACACTGGAATACCACAAAAAAAGAAATATTTGATGGATTGACATCTGTCCTTGAAAAAAATATGTTAAGTTTTTCGTGTATTAAAGCTCTTACCTCTATTAAAAAGAACATAGATGTTAAGGGATTACTTGAATTTTCGAAAGAACATAAATTACCACTCAGGTTATATACAAAAGAAGAGTTAGAAGGCATCGCAGTTCCTAATCCTTCTGATATAGTAAAAAAATATGAACAAGTTGCAAGTATCTCAGAGGCATCGTCACTACTGTATTCAAATGGATCTCTTATAGTGCAAAAACAAAAATTTCCTCCTAATCTGACCATAGCAATAGCAAGGACAGGATGATTATAGTATTGAAGAAGGGTCTATTAATTATAGATAGAGGAAGCCGGGAAAAAGAAGTCCGCGATGAATTAGACGAAATAGCTCAAATTGCAAAGGAAAAAGGCGGCTATCATTATTCGAATTATTGTTTTCTAGAGGTGGTTCCGCCATTTATAGAAGAAGGAATATTGAATTGCATACGTGAAAACGTAGATTTTATCACTGTTGTTCCATATTTCCTTTATCCAGGTCTAAAACTTAAGGAATCGGTAAAACAAACGGCAATATTGGCAAATAAACTTAATCTAAACCTAGTTATCACAAAACCCCTGAGTTATTCTCAATTTTTGCCTGTCATTATTTTGGAGAGGATTGAAAAGATGAAAAAAGATAAAAATATTTTGTATAAAAATTCTGAGTGTGATGTTTTGATAATAGGACATGGGAGTTCAGATAGAAGAGCAAGGGATGCATTCATCTATACCGTAAATGAAGTCAAAAGAAATTTTAGAAATGTTGGACATTGTTTTCTTGAATTAGATTTTCCTAATATAGAACAGGGTCTACTTGATCTTATTAAATCAAGTCCTAAAATTATCTTAGTAATGCCATATTTTTTACATCGAGGAATACATATAAAAAACGACGTCATTAAAGAGATCAGTAACGCATTGACGAAATATGATTTTGCTGATATTCATATTTCTACACATATAGGGGTAGATGAAAAAATGATAAATCTTGTTTTAGAACGTGCGAAAGAATCTGAGAATCGGAGAAATAAAACATGGTCACGATAAAATCGGCAGCCTCAAATGAATCTCCAGAAAATAGATCAATGTCGATTAGATCTTTTGATATCGAGAAAACAAGTTTTAAAATAATTGAGGAGTCTATCCAAGATCATACCTACGAACTTCAATATGAATGGCCTATAGTCAGAAGAGTTATTCATGCTACAGCCGATTTTGACTTTGCAACAAAAGAAAAAATAATATTTAACCATTCCCCAATTATATCTGCTTTTAAGGCAATTCAAAATGGTTCACATATAATAACAGATGTAGAAATGGTCAGAGCAGGTATTTCTAAAATCAATTTAAAAAAATTGAATCTAGAATCTGTTTGTAAGATTACTGATCAGACTATAATGGAAGAAGCAAAAAAGTATAATAAAACAAGAGCAGAAATGGCAATGCTATCTTGTAGGGAAGAAATGGATGGAGGAGTAGTTGTAATAGGTAATGCCCCCACAGCCTTATATGAAACGATAAGAATGATAAAGGAAAATTTAACAAAACCATCCGTTGTTATAGGTGTACCTGTTGGTTTTGTATCTGCTCTAGAAAGCAAAACAGAATTGTTAAAAACTAATATTCCTTCTATTACAAATTTAGGAAGAAAAGGTGGAAGTTCTGTAGCCTCTTCTATAATTAATGCTTTGTTACTTTTATATCTTCAAATTAAGTAATTTGTAAGTTTGTATAGATGAGATTTAATTAACTATTAATAAAATTTCAGTGTTAAGGAAATTTTTTATATTATAAGGATAATATTAAGTAATTTAAATACATAAATCTTGGTAAAATAATTTTCAGAAAACATTACAATAATTAACTCTGATTTAATTCCTATATTTAAAAGCTTATTAGGAATGGTTTTCCAATTATTATTAATGATTATATAGAAATATAATCACAAAAGAGTTCTAGAAGAGTTAATATATTTTAATATAAATTAAGCATGAGTTATTTACAATCTACTAGAAAACATAGATTGTACAAAACCTACCAATAACGATTAACTGTAAATCGGCAAATATAAAGTAAGCGAATAAATGCACTTTTATTATCTAATACTATAAACGTAGAAAGTAAAAGAATTATTTTATGGCATAAGTTATGTTGGTTGACTATATATGTGAAATATAATAAATATCTTATTTTGGAAATACTATAATTACTCTTGACATCCATTCATGCTGTTTTTTTCTCTTCTTATCCTTTAGTCTTAATTTTTGATGCAGGTAATTTGCAAATTGAAATAGAAGGGAAAAAATTAACAAAAAAATAAATCAATAGTAATATGTATTGATTTCTAATCCATTATTTATATGATTAAATCTTTTCTATTTTTTGAGTACAACCAAAAAGTTAAATTTCTAATTAAAGTCAAATATTAAACGTTATAGTTAATAATTCATCAAGTTTTAGGAATGATATTTTCCTATACATAATTTAGTTTTTATAATTTTTCTTAAAACACAACAAAATCTTCAAATTTTAAAAAATTACCAATAGAATAAAAATGAATCCTGAGAGTAAAAATAAATAGAATTAATAAAAATTATATCCTCTCTATTTACAAACCCAATTGAAAAGGTCTTTATAGGATTAAAATTTTTAGCTTTGATATTGACAATAAAATGAGGTACAAATCTTTTTACTAGAATGTAAAAATTTCACTAATTAAACATACTTTATGGGGCTCTGTTAACTTAAACAGTAAAAGCTATAGCTAACAACATTCTATTTCTCATATGAATAAAATCAAATTTGAAAGAAGTAGAACATCTAACTATATTGTAATGTATTCTCTTTATCTGTGCTTTCTTGGATTGAGTTTACGTAATACGTCTAAAGCATTAGTAATATTTAGAGATAAAAAGCAAAGTCATGTTTCTGTTTGGAATTGGATACAAAGATTTGGTTCCTCCCGGATCTACAAAAGAAAAAGAGTAACTGCTTTTGTTATAGATGAAACAGTTATTCAGATTGGTAACCAGCATTTTTGGTTATGGATTTGTATTGAACCAATTAACTCTTCAGTGCTTGGAATCTATATTTCTGAAGAGAGAAACATGTTTGTGGCAGAGAATTTTATCAGATCATTAGTTTCAAAATATGGAAAACATACTGTCTATGCAGATGGTGGTACCTGGTATAATCAAGCATGCAATGTAATTGGATTAAAACACTATTTGCATTCTTCAATAGAGAAAAGTTTGATGGAAAGAGTAAACCAGTTTTTGAAGGACAGAATTGAATCATTTGATGATTACTATCCATGTAGACAACAGGAATGCAATCTATTTCATGTACATAACTGGATACAATTCTTTATCTCTATGTACAATGATACCATAGCAAATAATAATCATTTTGAGTTAGAAAAGGAGGTGAATATTATTTTATCTTAACAGAGCCCTTTAAGGGAATAAAATTTAAACCAACTAATCTTTATTAGTATAAGATATACTTTATTTTAAACAAATTTAATACCCACCTAACCATAACACTATGTATTTGAAGGAACTGAAAGCTGAAGTAAAAATCAATTCTTCTCCTGAAACCGTCTGGTCTGTAATTTCTGATTTTTCTAGATATCCAGATTGGAATCCTATTATAACAAAAATAACAGGTGAGTTAAAACTTGGAGCAAAGTTGGAGATCCATTTAACAACCGTCGGAGGAAAATCTAGAATTTATTATCCTGAAATAACAAAAGTCGAATCTCCTAGGGAAATTAGATGGTACGGAAAGTTTTTCTTCTCTGGAATATTCAGTGGTGAAAGGATATTAACCATAGATAAAATTTCAGATAATGAGGTTAATTTTATAAATAGAGAGATCTTTTCTGGGATTGGTGTAAAATTTACACCAAAAAAAATGGAAAATGATATTTTATCAAGTTTTGAATCAATGAATAATTCCCTCAAAAATTATATCGAAAGAAAAATCTAACATTTTCGAGTCATATATTTTATAAACTCATTAATTTTAATTATTTTTTGTTAAACGTAAATAAGATCAGTATTAATAACTAAAATATCAGAAAATAAGTTACTAATCAATCAAAAATACGATTTCTACGTCAACTAACAACACTATAGAGAAATGCAACGAATACAATCTGGTTAAGGGTAATAATTCTTTTCCACCTCTCAATAAAGAACGAATTTTAACAACACAAATATACAATAGATGGAAGGAAAATATATTATTATTTAATAATTTAATGAAAAATTAAATATAGGTTTGATTTGGTAATATTCAGTCTACTGGCAGCATCCAAAAAAAAAAAATTAAATAATACCTAGAATTTTGGACGAGTAAAGGTAAAGAACCTATCATCTTGATTCATTTCAATATCTCTCATTTCGATTTAAAATCTAGGAAACACCTAGGTCGACTTTTTAACGAAATTTAGTGAGTTATATTAAGATACATATTATATTGGGCATCAAATCATTTAAATGGTTTGAACTTTATTGGCTAAAAATGAATCATTCATTTTTTGAATTATTTATCATGACTTTCAATGTATCCTTTTTTAGATATACCCTTTCAATAGCCTTATTTGATTCTTCTAATGTAAACTTATGTGAAACTAATTTTTTAACGTCTATGATTTTTTTATTGACTAATTCTATAGCCTTATTTATTTCTTTATTTGAAGCCGCATATGTAGTAATAAAACTGATCTCTTTGGAATATATTTCACTAATACATAAATTTATTTTATTTCCCATTTGAGGTTCTCCAAAGATTAAGATAATGCCACCTGGTCTTATTATTTTTACGGCATCTTTTAATACACTAAGATCTGCTGTTGCTATAATTATTAAATCTACATATTCGTTGTTACTCAAACCAAATTTGTTTATAATGTCATTTTTTCTTGAATTCAGAGGAATTCCAATTTTTAAAGTCTTGCAATAACCAAGTCTATATTCATTTATATCGATACAATAAATTTTACCCGCTCCATACATCTTCCCTAATAATGCATTTATCATTCCTATTGGACCAATACCAAATATTACTACTGTATCTCCTTTCTTTATTTTTACCTTATTCCATCCTCTTAAGCAACAGGCAAGGGGTTCTATCATGATTCCTTCCTCTGGACTTAAAGTATCAGGTAACTTGAATATGGAATTAGTCTCAATGATCCATTTGGGGATAACTATTTTCTCAGATATCCCACAAGGGTATATAGAATCTACGAAATTTTCACATAATGTTTCATTTCCATGAATACAATAATAGCATTTCTTACAGGAAGCATGGTGATGGACGAAAACTCTGGTACCACATTGGAAGATATCTTTATCAAAATTAGTTGTAATTTTTTCGATAGTTCCTATTATCTCATGTCCTAATTTTGAAGTTGGTTTACAGGAAGTTCCGAAAATATTTCCTATATCAGAACCGCAAATTCCACATGCGTCAACTCTTACCAGTATTTCTCCTTCTTTAAGTCTAGGTTCTACAATTTCTTTTAAAAATAAAGCAGATTTTGAAAAGCTGAGAAATTTCAATCCTTTTAGTATAAAAGTATTCTGATTTAATAAAAACCATTCTAAATAACCAAGAATTATATTTTTAATAAATCCAAACATGATCTCTTTTATATTGCTTTTTTCTTTCATTTTTTCAAATAATTTTTACAGGCTTTGATTATTTCTTGTGGATATTTAGTATTTGAAAAATGCAGATGCATATAGGAAGCAAGGATATTGTACGTTAAAATTCCATCTTTTGCTCCATCGATTCCTATTCCTTTCGCTAATCTGTAGGCAAATGAATAATCTTTCGGTAAATTTAAAATTTTTGAAAAATGGAATTCGTGTCCTTTAACCCTTCCTTTTTTAGCAAATATTGAATTTTTTGTTATGATGGCATCGGTATAATTTAATACGAGTCTATTGGTCATTTCAGTGCTCGCATCTAGTAATCCCACCATACGGTGACTTTTTTTTTCTTGATAAATAACATCTTTTTTATCCTTGGTATAAGTTTTACCTTTTGAAACGTGCTGAGGTTCATTTGATTTTATTGGATATTTTAATTCCTTGATAGATTTTGTTAAATACATTAGTCCACCACATTCTGCATATATAGGTATTTGATAACTTTCACCAGCTTTCTTTATGTCCTTCAACATAGAATAATTTTCAGATAACTTTTTTCCTAATATTTCTGGAAATCCTCCGCCTATTAAAATTCCACTTATGTCTTCTGGAATTTTTTTATCGTTAACTGGACTAAAAAAAATAAGTTTTGCTCCTTCTTCTTGCAATCTCTCCAAATTCTCTCTGTAATAAAAATTGAAAGAATTATCTAATGCAACTGCAATTCTGACACTAGTTTTTTTTCTCTTGATTGGTGAAAATTCATGATTTATTTTTCTTAATTTATTAATTTTCATATAATTAATAAAGTCAATATTTATTGAATCTGCAATGGTTTTTGCTATATTCAAGACCTCTCTCCTCTTATTAATACTAAGTTCAGCAGAAGGAAGTAAACCAATATGCCTTTCTTTAAAGTGAAAGTTATTATTAGTATAGATCGCACCTATAATGGGGACATTTATCTTATCAGCAAAAGAATCTTTTATAAAATTATAATGTTTAATACTTGCTAGTTTATTTATAATAATCCCTGAAATTTTTATTTTTCTGTCAAAAAGAATATATCCATAGGCCATTGCTGTTATGGATCTGGCTGCTTTACTCGCATCAATAACTAATATAACATTTGACTTTAAGATCTTTGCAATTTGTGCAGTGCTAGCGAAATCTGTTTTTCCCTCAGCTCCATCGTATAATCCCATAACTCCTTCAATTACAGCTAAATCTACAGATTTTGTATTTCTTTCAAACGTATCTCTCACACCTTCAATTCCCATCAACCATGAATCAAGATTATATGTTGGATTCTTGGTTACAATAGAATGATATGAAGGATCAATAAAATCAGGACCTATTTTAAAAGATTGAACTTTATATCCCATTTTTTTGAGTTTATATAAAATCCCTAATGTCATAGAAGTCTTACCTACACCACTCGTAGTTCCTGCAATCGTTATACTGGGGAGCATCTTAGTTCTAAGCATTCATAATAATTTTATTATTGCGTAATATTTTCTTTAGAAAGAATCGTTTTCGAATAGCGAATTTTCCTTAATGTTCGATTGTATGTTACTCCAAATCTATGTGACTCATCTCTTATGCTTTGAAGTAGTTGAAGTGCAGGATTTCTTCTTGGTAATTTAAGAGACCTGTCTAGATTTGGTAAAAAAATTTCTTCATTTTCCTTTGCTAATGAAATCATAGGAATTTCTAAACCTACCCCTGAAAGTGCTTTCAAAGCGGCATTTAGCTGACCTTTACCCCCATCTATTAAAATCAAATTAGGATCAGATTCAATAAATTTATCCATTGAACCAAATGGTACATTTGATAAATAAGTTTCTAACTTACTATTAGATTTTTTATTATACTTTTTTTTAGGAGTATATCTTCTCCTAACTATTTCATTAATCATTGCATAATCATCTTGTTTGTTTTTTATTGTTTTAATTCTAAATCTTCTATACCCTTTTTTAAAAGGGACACCATTAATGAACCTTACACATGAGCCAACCGCAAACGAATCCCCTAAGTTAGAAACATCAAAACAGTCAATAATATAAGGTAGTTCTTTTAAATTAATAACTTCCTTTAAACTAATAAGAGTTAAATTATATTTCCTTTCAATATATAATGCTAAATTTTTCAAAATTAAATCCATTAGGTTACTGTTTTTGTCATCCGAACTCAAATTAGAAATTTTTTTAATCTTTACTGGATGGTCTGATAACTTCTGAAAGATTATCTCTAAGTTTGTTTTTGATTCGGGAATCACATTTACATAAATGATATTGGGTATTAAAACCGAGGAATAGTATTGAAGTAAAAAAGCTGAAAAAGAATTATCTCCAAGTAAATCAAATTCAAATTTTTTTCTATCGCATATGACTCCATTTATTCTTTTAAATATCAAAACATGACCTTTCTGAGATGTGAGGTCAACTTTATATCCGACATATTCCTCATTTTTATTCGATCTAGTATCAATTTTTTGTTGAATCCGTAACTTTTCAATAATTTTAATAGTATCTCTGATATCCTTTGCTAGTTCATAATTTTGTTTATTTGAGGCCTCTGTCATTTCTTTATTCATTATCACCAAAAATCCTCTAAGATCCTCTGTATTTTTAAGAAGATCTTTTAATGAACCAATATTATTTCCATACTCCTCTTTTGTTGTATTCTTTATACACGGAGCATCACAATTTTTTATAAAAAACTCTAGACAAGGTTTCTTGGGTAATCGATTACATATCCTTACTTTAAAAATTTTTCTAAGCGTACCGATAGAAATCAATCGTGAACTTCCATAGACAAATGGACCTATTATTTCTCCGGGAGGTCCTGTAAATTCACCTTTTCTATTTTTTCGTGAAACCAGTAATCTAGGAAACTCTTCGTAGGTAATTTTTAGATAAGTATATCTTTCTTGATCTTTTAAATCAATATTAAAAACTGGTCTGTATTTTTTTATCAAATTAGATTCTAGTAATAGTGCTTCCATCTCATTATCTGTGATTATAAATTCTATTTCCGAGATCTTTTTTAATAGAGCAATAGTCTTCCATCTGCCATTATGGTCTTTATTTTCCATAATCTCACAGTCATTTTTGTTTAATTTCCAAACAAGTTCATTTTTTATATAATGGGAATAAGAAATTATCCTTTTTTTTAAATTCTTTGCTTTTCCTATATAAATAACTCGATCATTAACGTCTTTCATTATATAAATACCAGGAGCTGATGGGGAGGTATCACAGGTTTTCTTTAATTGGTTATAGAAGGAAAACTTATTCATACTAATTTAGAACTATTTCTTTATTGAGATTTGAAATTTTATCAAGCTTTCTTTTTAAAAATTTTATTGTGTAACTTGAATCTTTATATTTTATAAGATCATCCGGAATACCACATGCAACAAGTTTTCCTCCTCCGTTCCCACCTTCAGGCCCCAAATCGATTATCCAGTCAGCACTTGCTATTACATCTAAATTATGTTCAATTACTATTACGGTATTACCTAATTCTGTTAATCTTTTTAAGACAGATAATAATTTTTTAACATCAGAAAAGTGAAGGCCAGTTGTCGGTTCATCTAATATGTATAGAGTATTTCCGGTATCTTTTCGTGAGAGTTCTGAAGCAAGCTTTATTCTTTGCGCCTCTCCTCCTGAAAATGTTGTTGCAGGTTGACCTAGTTTTATATAACCCAATCCTACATCATGCAAAGTTTTTAATTTTTTGTAAATTATAGGTATATTTCTAAAGAAATCCATTGCCTCTTCCACTGTAAAATTTAGAACTTCAGCCACGTCTTTCTCTTTATATTTTATTAAGAGTGTTTCTGGATTATATCTTTTTCCAATGCATTCATCACATTTGACGTATACATCAGGTAAAAATTGCATTTCTATTTTTTTAACACCACACCCTTCGCATGCTTCACATCTTCCACCTCGTACATTAAACGAAAATCTTCCAGGGTTAAACCCCATTTCCTTCGCCCTAACTGTTCTTGCAAATAATTGTCTTATATGAGTGAACAATTCTACGTAGGTTGCCGCATTAGAGCGCGGAGTTCTTCCTATTGGTGATTGATCTATTCCGATTATCTTGTCTATATGTTCTGTTCCTATAATCTTGCTGTGTTTTCCAGGTGATTCATCACTTCCGAAAATCTTTTTTATTGCTTTATACAATATATCATTAATTAGAGTAGATTTTCCTGATCCTGAAACCCCGCTTACGACTGTCAGAAATCCTATCGGAAATTCTACATTTACATCTTTTAAATTATTCGCATTTGCTCCGTATAAACATAACCATTTATTCATTTTTTCCTTTTTTCTAGAAATTTTGACAACATATTCATCCCCTTTCAAAAATTTTCCAGTTATTGATTTATCGTTCTCTATAATATCTAAAATTGTTCCTTGCGCAACTACATTTCCACCATGGATTCCAGCACCTGGTCCTATATCTACGATCCAGTCAGAATTTCTGATAATTTCTTCATCATGTTCAACAATTATCAAAGTATTATCTATATCTCTCAATTTCTTTAATGTATTTATCAATCTGTTATTATCACGTTGATGCAAACCTATTGTAGGTTCATCTAAAACATATAGTACTCCTGTTAGATTCGAACCAATTTGTGTGGCAAGTCTGATTCTTTGGGATTCGCCACCAGATAAGGAGCTAGTAGATCTATTTAATGTTAAATAATTGAGTCCAACATTTTTCAAGAATTCTAATCTCGAAAGAGTTTCCTTCAATATATTTTTAGCAATATCTTTTTCCATTGAACTTAAATTTAATTCTGCGAAAAACTTAAAGCAATCGTCTATTGATAAGTCACATATTTCCATAATCGACATATCATTAATCCTTACTGACAGAACTTGATCTCGTAATCGTTTCCCATTACATTTTTCGCAAATTCTCTCTTTCATAAATTTCTTTAAAAATTCTCTTTTTGAATCTGATTCTGAGGTATTATATAATCTTTCTAGGTTTGGAATCACTCCTTCAAAATTTGATTGATATTCCCATTTACTTTGGGAATATCTTGATTCATATTTGAAATGTATATTATCATCTGTTCCATACAAAATTACCTTTAATTGTTCATCTTTCATCGTATTAATAGGTGTAAATAAACTAAATCCAAATTTTTTTCCTACATCTTTTAACATCGAAGATCTGAAAGAAGCGAACTTTCCGTTCCATGGTTTAATAGCACCTTCTAAAATATTTTTAGTTTTGTCAGGAATTATTAAATCCGGATCAAATTCTATCTTTACTCCGATTCCATTACAATTTCGGCACGCTCCATATGGTGAATTGAAAGAAAAAGATCTAGGCTCTAAGTTTCCAATGCTTATATTACAGTATGGACAAGAATTATGCTGAGAAAACAAATAATCTTTATTCTCCACAGTGCAAATTATTAAACCATTTCCCAATGTTACGGCAGTTTGAACTGCTTCGTATAATCTGCTACGCTCCTCTATGCTTGGTTTTAATCTGTCAATTAAAACCTCTATATTGTGTTTTTTTTGTTTGTCTAATTCTATATTAGAATTTGAGGAAATAGATTTGTTTACCGTCTTATGATTATTGATACCCATAAATGAGGTGTTGGAATTTGTGTTATCTAATTTTTGTTCACTTTCCATATCTTCAATATTACCATCAATTCTAACTCTGGAGTATCCGTTTTTTCTAAATTCATCAAAAAGTTTTTCAAAAGTGCCTTTTTTTCCTATTACTATGGGAGCTAGAATTAGAATGGATTTTTTAGAATGCCCTAGTCTTAAAATCGAATCGGTGATGGAATTTATTGTTTGACTTGTTATTTTTCTTTGACATTTAGGACAATAAGGAATACCTATTTTTGCAAATAACAACCGGAGATAATCATAAATCTCTGTTACAGTTCCAACAGTGGATCGGGGGTTTTTATTAGTTGTTTTTTGTTGGATTGATATCGCAGGGGATAATCCTTCTATTGAATCAATATCTGGTTTATCCATCAATTCAAGAAATTGTCTTGCATACGCAGATAAAGATTCGACGTACCTTCTCTGACCTTCTGCATATATCGTATCAAAAGCAAGAGTAGACTTACCAGATCCTGAAAGTCCAGTAAACACTACGATTTTTTTCTTAGGTATTTCTAGATTGATATTTTTAAGATTGTGTTGTCTGGCACCCTTTAATACAAGTTTATCGACCATATTTAACTTATCTCTGTAATTCCCAGTTGTTGATTGATAATTTTTAACTTATCTCTATATTCTATGGCCTTCTCAAAATCCAATTGATCCGCCCATTTTTTCATAATGCTTTCTGTTTCAATTGACAGTTTCCGTAAATCTTTCTTACTCATTGACTTTAGGATTTCTTTATCTGTTTTATTGTGTCTTGTGTCTGGTATAGGCTTAATTATAGATCTTGGTCTAATTCCAAGTTTTATATTATATTCGATCTGTTTAGCTCTTCTTCTATCTGTTTCTTCAACAGCAAACTTCATTGATTGTGTGACTTTTTCACAATACATTATTACTCTTCCTTCTATATTTCTCGCAGCTCTTCCGAAAGTCTGAATTAAACTCACCTCATTTCGTAAGAATCCTTCTTTATCGGCATCAAAAATTGCCACAAGGGAAACTTCTGGAATATCCAAACCCTCTCTTAGAAGGTTAATACCTACAAGAACATCAAACTCTCCTAATCGCAATTGACGAATCAACTCAGTCCTTTCTAATCCTTCGATTTCAGAATGCAGATACCTAACTTTAATATTTTTTTTTGCAAGATATTCTGCTAGGTCTTCCGCCATTCTTTTTGTTAATGTAGTAACTAGAATCCGTTGATCCTTTTTTACGGCTAATTTTACCTCAGAAATAAAATCATTAATTTGATCGGTAGATCTCCTTATTTCTATTTTAGGATCTACCAAACCAGTTGGTCTAATCAGTTGTTCTACAACTTGTGAGCTAGAACTAAGTTCGTAATATCCTGGTGTTGCGGAAACATAAATAACTTTATTTAAATACTTTTCAAATTCAGCAAATTTAAGTGGTCTGTTATCGAATGCACTAGGTAATCTAAAGCCATACTCAACAAGACTTTTTTTTCTCGTATGATCACCATTAAACATACCCCTAAGTTGTGGTATTGTAACATGTGATTCATCTATGACAATTAAAAAATCCTTTTCAAAGAAATCTAACAAACAATAAGGAGGTTGGCCTGGACTTCTTCTGTCAAAATGGCGCGAATAATTTTCTATTCCAGAGCAGTACCCAAGCTCTTTTAACATCTCTAAATCATAATTAGTTCTAGAAATTAATCTTTCTTTTTCCAAGTCATTCTTTAAATTCGTAATCCATTCTTTGAGTTCTTTTCTTATAGACTTTATTGCAATACTTCTCTTCTCCTCATCTATGACAAAATGTTTGGCAGGAAAGACTTTAATTTTATCGATATTTTTTATTTTATTCATTGTTACAGGTTCATATATCGTTATATTACTAATCGTATTTCCATCTAATTCAATTCTTATTAAATTATTAGAATATGCAGGAAAAATGTCAACAAATTCACCTCTTACTCTGAAATTTCCTTGAGATAAATTAACATCATTTCGTTCATATCTTGACTCAACAAGTCTGTGGATGATCTCACTTCTTGTTATTTCAAAATCCTTGTATAAGGAAATAGAACTATTTTCCCATTCAGATGGAGATCCTAGTGAATAAATACATGATACAGTAGAAACAATAATAGTAGGTTCTCCAGACATTAACATTGTAGTTGCTTCTAATCTCATTTTTTCTATTGTTTCATTTACATTAGTATCCTTTTCGATGTATGTATCTGTCTGAGGCATGTAGCTTTCAGGTTGGTAATAATCATAAAAACTAACGAAATATCCAATATTATTCGAGGGGAAAAATTCTTTAAATTCAGTATACAATTGCGTTGCTAGAGTCTTGTTTGGAGAAATAACGAGTGTATTCTTGTTATACGATGCTATTATATTAGCGACCGTGAAAGTTTTTCCACTACCAGTAACTCCCAAAAGAGTTTGAATCGATTTTTCTTTTTTTTCGAGTCCGTTAAGTAAATCTTTTACCGCATTAGCCTGATCTCCCTTAGGAGTAAATTTTGAATTTAATTGGAATTCAGAATCAGTTGCTTTCAATTGTTGAATGCTAGTTTTTCATCTTTATAAAGAAAAATTAATTTTTCCACTTGATTGAACATCCTATTGAGGGATCAAATGGCTTTTCTAATTTTTCTCCGTTTAATAATTTCATTATGTTTTCTTTCATCACATGGACACGTGGTTTCGATTCCGGTTCCACTGCATCATTTATCTTTCCATGAAATACCAAGGTTTTATTGGAATCTAGTAGAAATGGATCCGGTGTACATACCGCACCATATGCTTTAGCTACGTCCTGTGTCTCATCGAAAAGATAAGGGAAATTCAAATTATATTCATTCGCAAAATATTTCATATTTTCAAAACCTTCATCTTGATAGGAAGGATCGTTACTATTAATAGCTATTATTTGAAGTTCATTAGATGGGAATGAGGATCGAAGATTGATTATATCGTTAATTCTTGCCTTTACAAAAGGACAATGATTACAAATAAAGATTATTAGAGTCAATTTACTATTAAACTCGCTTAACGAGTAATCTTTTCCATCTATTCCTTGTAATTTAAATAAAGGCGCCTTATCGCCAATGGTTAATTTTTGTTCTGATAGAGTTCTAGCCATGTTCTATGAAAATAAAATGAGGTACATAAATTTTCGTTTTACATCTTTTATTGAAATCAATATTTTGTACAGGTAAATATAGGGTAACCATTGCAATCCTTTTATTAATATTTAAATTTGTATCAATCCCGTACTATAAATCCCTCAACTGATTTTCTTTCAATCTATAGTTGTATCTAAACTGTTAGGCGAAGTTCATCAATTTAACCTATTTATAGACTTGTTATTAATAGGTGTATTGATGTATTTTATTAATGACAATAATTAAAAGAATTTTAAAATTTCCAGTCTATCTGAGTAAGATATATAGAACTTTATATTTTAACCGAATATAAAAATAGCAAGTGTATAATTTATTCTTTATTCAAAATTAGAACATCACAAGTCCTAACTGCCTTTTTAAATTTAATCGCATCTTCCTCGCTCCCAACAATACTTCCATAGTGCATTGGAATTGCAAACTTTGAAGGTTTAATAATGTCATTTACTGCAAGTGCAGCTTCTTCTGCATTCATCACGTAAACTCCAGAGACAGGAACCAGGGCTATATCTGTTTTTATATTCTTCATTTCAGGAATAACGTCGGTATCGCCGCAGTGATATATTGAAATGTCGTTTACAGTTATATTAAATCCGACATTTTTATTCACTTTGGGATGAAAATTTTTGTCCACGTTATAAGCAGGAACAACTTCTATTGAAATACCATCCTCTTTGAATATTTCGCCTGGTTCTACTTCCTTTATGTTTTTGAATCCCTCTTGTTTCAGCTTGTCAACACATTCTTTGGCGGCTATAACCAACGAATTTTCATTTCTTACCATCCGCAAATCTTCTGGGCTTAAATGATCAAAATGATTATGTGAAATTAAGATTATCCCAGCATCCTTTTTGTTATGCTTCTTATCTAATTTATATGGGTCGATATAAATTTTTAAATTGTCAGAAGTTATTATTTTATATCCATCATGCCCAAGCCATTCTAATTTAACATTATTAATTTCCACATTTTTTATTATTAAATTTCAAATTTAAGTTTGTCTATTTCGATAATTATTTACTATAACCATCTTGTTATTTCTCAGAGATATGACAATAATGTTTTTGGCGCTTAAATCTTTAATAAGTTTTTTATCAAGTGTCGCTACAGCACATTTATGTATATAAGCATATTCGAGAATGTTATCATCTATGTGTTTAAATTTAGATGTGGTAACCTTTGGAAATTTCTTTGAGATCTCCATTGCTAATTTCGCTAATTTAGCTTTTTTCATAGTAGATTTCTGTTGCAGACGGCATAATTCGTCTATTACTACATCAGGAACAATAAAATTAATTTTTCCAAAATCTTTCTCAACCGAATCCATCATTTTTATAGGATTTGTGACTATTATTAATAAAAAACTTGTATCACATAATACATCCATAGTATCGAAGCCATTTTAAAAAAAATGTGAATTTAAAAAAATATTAAGGTTATTTTTCGTAGCCTATTCTATCTGCTAGTTTAACCACTTCTCTGCCCTTGTTTGTTAAAGCGTTATATATCCTAGGTTTTCCTCTTCCTCTTGACTTTTCTTTCTTAATTTTTCTATCTATCAAACCTAGATTGGTAGCTCGTTTCATCAAGGATTGTCCATATCCCCAACTTCCCATTGTTATCAATAATTCTCTGGTATGTAATTCTTTATTCGTTTTCAATACTCTTAGGAGCGGAATTAGAGGTCTCTCGTTAATAAGTATCTTTAGAATATCTAATTCTACTGTAATTGGTACTGATTTTGTTGGTTTTGTTTCCTTTGGTTTTGTTTCTTTAGGTTCTTTGGTCGTCTCTTTCTTTGGTTTTACATTTTTTTTTGCTATCATTTCTCTACCGATGTGACAATACAAAAGTTAAATATTTAATCTTTTGTTTCTGTTAGTGTTTTTAAGATATCTTTACCAAAAGAAAAAAATAAAATAATTATTTACAAAGTAAAATATTATATAATCTACTCATTATTTTTTATATATTATTGTATTTTAAACTTAATAGAAATAAATTTGAGAAAAAAATTATGATTACATACTCTAAATTGATATTATTTCCGTGTTATTTTATCGAATTTTATTTCTATAAAACAAGGAATATAAAGTCAATCTCGGAATTATTATAAAGCATATATATAGTTAAGCCAAAAAATTGGACAAATTCTAAAAAAACCAAATAAACATTCAACTATCTCGTGCTGGTGATTGTTAAGACTTCTTTTGTAATCAATTGCAATGGTATCTATATAATTTCAAATTTTTTATTATTTTAAATGACATAGTTTTAAAAACCAAGAAATCGAAAATATTTGTTATTTTATATTTGAGTTTGATTTAATATATTATTGTAAGAAATAACTTGAACTCATTAAATTACAAGATCTGTCCATACAAACAATCTTGTATAACTGTGTCATTTTTTAAAAGGAAAATTAAATTATTAAAAGTTTTACATATCTTCTAGAACAATTAGTTAAATTACTAAATTTATATTATTATGACTAGAAATCAAGTATTTTAACATGATATTTTATTACCAATAACTTAATATTTTAGACATCTTCAATAGTCCAGAAATATACAATAATAACTATAATTAAATATACAATAAGAGAAATTTAGCTATTTTATGTTTAGTACGACCACCTAAAAACCAATTTTTATTGATATAATAATATACAATTACATCAAATTGGCAAAAATTCAAATGATCACATCATACAATCCCACATAATAGTATCAATAATTACTTTTCTTCATTGCTATATGATATTAGTAAATAATTCAAAATGAATCCTAATAATTGTATTTTTATAATGAATAAATCTAATTAATGGGTTTACTATACTGTGGGATAACAAGATACAAATTAACAAACTATTACAGCAGGAAGGATCAGATGTACTTCTCAATATTTTGTATTTGAGAGGGTTGATAAGCTGGGCACATAATAATATAATAGAAAGACCAGATAGAAGATATGTTGCCTCTCAGATTATTATTTTTAAATGTTTTATAGTAGGTGTATTGTTTGGTTTAGCTTTCTAAAGCTATTTCATAAATACTAGGCATTCCATAGATCTGAATTATGACAAAACGGTAATGAAAGGCTTTCAGATATACATAATACTTTGCAGACTAATTTTTTTACGGTGCACTTTAAGATTCTATATTATCTGCAGATATTAAAATCAGAATTAGTATAAAAGGGAGTAGTTTTTAAATTATAAAATTATCTATCTGTTGCTTTCAACAAGACTTTTGTAAAGGAGCGAGATTATGTTTTACGCAAATAATAAAAGAAAAAATTGAAGTCTTGGTATTGATATCAGTTATTGAAATGGGTATTTAGCCATAGATATAAAGTGATGATTTTTGTTTGGATCCAAAATACATTTAATTTCCAATAAAGGTTTGATTATTGTTCTTTTGCAAGCAGACTTGTTCATTCTTAATATCTATGCCTGAGAATATTCATATATGTGGCATATGTATCTCATGTCTGCCCCTCCCAATAATAAAGAGACCAGTAAACTTCTCTACAAACAATCGATTTGATTTTCATGAATTGTATGATAAGCACACTTATGGATTTCAATATATGTATCTCCTATAAGGATATAAAAATACATCCGAGGATAGCATAAAAATAGTAATATTTTATGAATAGAATATATTCTATTGACTTATATCTTGTTTCTAAAAACAGATTTGATAGAAACGTAAATATGGCAAATTAAAAATGCGTTCATAGACCAGTCACCTTTCGAAGTTGACAATATTCTTCCAATAGTATTGGTATAATAAATTTTTTATTAGATATTCGTCAATTTAGAATAAATAATGAAAGTTTGTTGTTCGCAGTTATAATAGAATACAGTATGTTTATTGTGCCTAAAAATCAGATTTTTCGAGTGATAAAACTTTATCTTATACTCTATATTATATTATTATAAAACCAAAAAATGTAATTCAATAGTTATCACCTATATTTGTAATAGGACTCTTAAAATGGATGACAAGCCGCTATTGTTCAACTCATAAAATTTGTCTATTGAATATGCGGTTACCTCCATCAACTTAATTTATTCTAGATTAATATGCTAGGAATCAATGCTTATTTAACTAAAACTGATTTAAGATCAAAAAATTTAAGCAATGACTTTTCTTCAAAACAAAACAAATATACAAAATTTAACTATTGTTGGAAATTCATAAAATCAATACGATACAATAGTTTTTTTCTTTTACCATATAGATCCTTTATCAGAGCAAGTTAACTCTGCTCCACAACTATTGCATCGCAAATGACAAGATTGTAAATGAATCATTACATTTTCGCAAACAGGACAATGTATTATTTCTTTTAATTCCGATTGGTCCACATTTTAAGGGTATTGAGAAATGATTTAAACGTTTTCATAGTTTTTTGTAAGATGTTTATGAATATTATTTTGCTTAACTTTGTATGGAATGGAATTATATTAATAAACATTTAAGTCCAGGTTAATTTTGAAGATTGATAATAGAGTATAAAATGGTTTATTTAATTTGCTTACCAAAGTCATTTATTACTTGGTTATTATTCACATTTGTAATCTCTATATTTTTAGATTGCGTTATGGTAAAGAAGAAACAACCTATACATATCAAGAGATTGTATAGACATTAATTCTTAATTTAGAAACAATATAAACGAATAAAAAATCAAATAATACATTAAATTTAGTTTTTTTATTTTTTCTCCATGTATTTTTTCTTAGATTTTTTGCATTATGCAAGATATTTATAGTCTAAGATTATAACCAATTGAAAATGGTCAAATTTTCTTTCAAATGCACCCTTCATTAACAGCTATTGTGAATTAAGCTCTATTTTATACCATTGTTCATTATAACATAGCGAAACGATCTAACTGAGAAGTCAAGTTACATTATGTATCCTAAAAGCTTTTCGAAATTTTTTAATAAATCCTATTAGTTGTAATTCAAATAAGATCGAAATTTTCATAAATGTAAGGATAGATCTATCTCAAACAGGGAAAAGGTACCAGAAATATTATTTGAAATATATATAAAAGATTAGTGAAGCGTATTATATTATACTTTGACATAGTATTCTTCTTAGCTCATAGAAAAGAAACAATTTGGTGATGTTTTAATGATGACATTACAAGTTAAAATAAATAATTCAAAATTCTTTAAAGATACCTTATCAATCGCGGAGAAAAGTTTTGTGCAAAGATTAATTAATGATTAGATTAGTTCGATAAATATTGGTAAATTTTAAATTAGTTGTCTCCGATAAAAAAGGTAAGAGTATCTCATATGAACTTAAAGATAAAGATGCTCAACCTTTCTTGGGAGGGAAAATTGGAAACTCTTATGATTCTAATATTGTCGGTTTAGCAGGTGGAAAATTAAGAGTTACCGGAGGAAGCGATAAATCAGGCACACCAATGCGCTCGGATGTTCATGGAGGGGTAAAAAAATACGTTTTAATGACTAAAGGAGTAGGAATGAATGATTCTACTGAAGGTAAAAGAGTAAGAAAGCTTGTAAGAGGCAATATGATTACTGAGGATATTTATCAATTAAACTGCATTCTAGACGGTGTTAATTTAGAAGAACCAGTCTCTACAACTGGAAACAATGAATCATTGAAATCATCTCAAGAATAAATTTTAATTAAAAATAATTGCAAATATAATTTCAATTACCTTAATATCCCCGATAAAATAAAAGACGATGTTGCACTGGAAAGAAACGCTTCCTGATTGGTACATTAAAGAGTATGGTTATCAACCTAATATCAATATAGGTACTTCAGGACATGTAGATCACGGAAAAACTACTCTCATAGAGGCTATAACTGGAATCTGGACTAGTGCTCATAGTGAAGAGCTTCGAAGAGGAATTACTATAAAAGTAGGGTATGCTGATGCAGCATTCTATAAATGTTCTAATTGTTCAACCCCTGAATGTTATTCTACTACACCTATATGCAACAACTGTGGACAATCTAGTCATCTACTTAGAGTAGCTAGTTTTGTAGACTCACCAGGACACGAGAGTTTAATGGCTAATATGTTGTCTGGAGCAGGTCTGATGGATGGAGCTATTTTAGTAATTGCTGCAAACGAGACTGTTCCTAAACCTCAAACAAGAGAACATATGCTTGCTCTACAGGTTCTGGGGATAAAACAAATCGTAATTGTCCAAAATAAGGTTGATTTAACTGAGAAAGAAATTGCTTTAGGAAATTATGATGAGATCAAAAATTTCGTTAAAAATTCTGTCGCAGAAAATGCACCTATTATACCTATTTCTGCACAGCATAACCTCAATATTGATGTTTTAATTGAATCCCTTGAAAATAATATTAAAACACCTGAGAGAAACAAGAACACATATCCAGTAATGCATGTTTTACGATCTTTTGATATAAACAAACCTGGAATCCATATAGCAAAACTACGTGGTGGAGCAATAGGAGGAGCATTAATACAAGGAGAATTCAACTTAGGTGATGAAATAGAAATAAGACCAGGAATATTAAATAACAAAGGCAAATATGAACCAATTCACTCAAAAATTTCTGGTCTTGGTACCGGAGCAGGTTTGGTGGAAAATGTCAAACCAGGTGGCTTAGTATCTATAGGCACCACTTTAGATCCTTCTCTAGTTAAGAGTGATTCTCTAATAGGCTCAGTTGTTGGAAAACCAGGAACACTCCCAGAAAATGTCAGTTCTGTATCTGTTGAAACGAATCTCTTTGATACTGCAGTAGGAACACAAGAATTGGTTAAAGTCGAACCAATAAAAAAAGGAGAGGCACTTAGAGTTAATATCGGAACATCGGCTACTATGGCAATGGTAATGAATTCTAAAAGTAACAAAATAGAAATCAATCTTAAAAAACCGATATGCCTTTTACAGAATAGTCGTATTGCACTTAGCAGAAAAATAGGAGAGAGATGGCGTTTAATCGGAGCAGGAATAATAAAATAAGTTCTGATTATAATTATTTTAAAATGGATTTTTATTCAAATCAACGCTAAAATCAAAGCCCATGTTTATTGCCCTGTCCTTCATTATCTCCAAGTATTTTTCATAGGGAATCTCTGAATTGCAATTCGGACAACTCACCATTTGCATTTCATCATCTACTAAGGCCTTGTTATCGCATTTGTGACATTTAGCTTCTAACAATAATAGATAAATTTACATGGTATCATAAAAATCTTCATCTAATGCAAAAAATTTTATAAAAGTTAAAGCCTTCTTGATAAAATGGTTTATAAGATTTTATTTTAAAAACTTAGTATGAGGATTAATTTATTTATTGTCTTTAACATAAATCAAAGAAGTCTAATCAATCTTGAAATAATATTTTCAATACAAAGATATGAATACATTTTAAAATAATAATACATTAATTTTAAAATAATTTGTATAAAAAATTTGAATATTATTACTTTATTTTTTTATTCTAATTGTTGGAATATTAATAATAGACTATAATATAATCTAGTTACACCGGTTTATGAAATGGATAAAATTGTAGTATATTAACGATGATTTTAAGCATTGGATGAGGGATTATTGCTATATTACTCCAGCGTCTTGAAGTTTCCTGGGTAAATATACTTCAGCTAAATATTTAAACCCATGCTTAAAGAATGCATCTAGTTCGCATTTTTCTTTTTTCTTCAAAAAGAGATCTAGCTCTTTTTGCCACTGTGATTCTTGTAACCATGGTTTCTTTTTCATGTCATTTGCTCGATTAATATCCTCTTGAGAAGCAGCTAATCTCGCTACTTCAGGTATATTGTATTCGTAGATATCTGAAAACATCATACCAAGAACTTTTACTCGTGGTGTAACCAGACGATCACTATCATAACTTAAAGATTCACTTCCTATTTTATATCTCAATGCTATTCCTAAACCCCATGGATCAGCATCTGCAAAAACTACCACAGGTAATTTCCAATCCTCACTTAACTTTTTAACCATTATCCTAGTAGCCCTATCTGGTTCACCAGAACCTGTCATCAGAATTGCTTTGTATTTTTGGATAAATCCAGATTTTCTGATATTATTAAGGACAGTATCTTTTTCAACCACCATCACGAAGTTAGCTTTCACATCAGTTATTTCAACGTCTAAAGTATTAGTTGGTATTAATTGGGATGTAGCTCTACTTCCTAAATTACAATCGATAGTATCTCCACCTACACTTAAAGTAATAGGACCGGATATCATTCCTTTGGGTTTTGATGTTACGGAAAATTCTTCCCTTGGCGTACCGGTAATTAACTCTATTGCCTTGATTGCATCATCGGAATCTTCCTGTCCCTTCCAAAATTTTTCTTTATTTCTATCATCGCCAACTGAACTTAAAGTTGCATAATACATTCCTCTAATAGTACTCTCCATCTCTTCATCTAATAGCTTTCTTACAGCATTGGCCATGACAAGATATTGGGCAAAAGTAGGTATCTTCTTAGTACTATTGGGACTTACTACTACTTTTTTTTCACCAATCGTTAGCATTTTCTTTTTTTCGGACCAAATAGTATTATCATAACCTATTTTTGCGATTTCTAATTCCGGGATTTTTTTTTGGATTAAAACCTCATCAGAAATCGTCTTCATAACAAGTCGAATTTTTTTTATTATGTCTTTGTGTTTTTTATTTCTTGGTGGCATATCGTTCACCTTATTTCAAAATCAAATAGTGTAGGTTTTTCAAAATTTTTTCTTAATGTCTTACTAACTTTACTCTTTTTTTCTTTCTTTTCTTCTTTGTGAATTTTTTTATGTCTATTAGATTCCAAAATTAAATTTTGTTTCTTTCTTTCTTTAAGTATTTTTTTCCCACTATTATTCGAATTTTCTTCGGTATCCAGACTCTGTTCTTCATGCATTCTTTCTTTTTTAACATGTTTCTCAGCTACATAATTGAACGCTTGATTTAGTTTTTCTATGTTTATATCGAGGGTATCAGATATTGCTTCGCTTATTAAAGGAATATAAAATTTATAAAGTCTTAGTCGATTTTCAGCTTCTTTTATTTTTAAATCCTTTCGTATCTGTGCACTAACCTTTCTATATAGATCTGAAAGACAGTATTTCATATATCTCTTCATATCACCTTCTGATGCAATACTTTCTTTTCCTGCACTTTTATAAGGGATTTTTGTTGAACAAATATGGAAAAATATGTGAATTGGCAAGATTTCTGCAACTCTGTCAGATTTCAGATTATTCTGTCCTTGTGCAAATTGCTCTTTCGCATCTTTTTTGGTGATTCCCATTTTATTTATATTTACTTCGGATACTACCTCTCTAGCAACATCAGAGCCTTCGTCATACAAAAGTGGTATCTTATTTGCAAATCTATACAATTTAAATGAACTTATATCTCCACCATATGCTATTCCACATTCGATAATAGTTGGTCTATTATTAATTACTGTGGAACGAGAGGAATACGAGGTCATAGCAGGTTTAAGAATTTTTAGATTGATATTTTTGCCATTACCTTCGTTTTTACTTATATTTTGTTCTTTATTATTTACAATTGTATATTCGGACATCATACCAGCGGTTAATATTTGTTCTCCAATTGGACTCAAATGGTCTGTATTGGGAGATTGGAATTTTGTATGCTTACATATATTTACTATTTTGATTAGTTCTTGTTCTACATATTGATCCGCTGGTTTATTCTTTATATCTGTCCTATTAATAATCTCCTTTGCCTTCTCATTGGAAAGTTTTTGAAATGAATTCGATAACACACCCTGTATTGTTGTCTTCTGATTTCTAAAATTTAATATTGCTTTTTTTAATGTTTGTAAATCCATCTCTGCCGGATGAGGAAGGACTTCCTTAGCTGGTTCAGGCATTTTTTCTGTTCTTCTCTCAAAGGTTATTTTCCCATCATCATTCTCAAACGTTATGTCCGCATATGGATTTACAATACTAGATTGAGTAACATAATCATTTATTTTGTTTTTAGTAATTGGAGACAATCGTGCTCTCAAAGTTGCAGAAATCTTAAAACCATGATTGTGCTTTATTATGGAATCTGAATCAGGTACAACATTCTTCTCCAAAATAATTGGTTTATTTGTTGATATATCGGTTCTAAGCTCATGATAATATTCTACCATTTCTTCTAAATCTTTTGACCATATCTTGATAGGTGTATCTGTATCTTTAGTAGAAAATGCTGCAATCATTTTTAGACCAACTCCAAACAATCCTCTCTGTTGCTTTTCTACGTATTTTCCCGAAGTTAAGAAGGAACATACAGCGACTGGAACCTTTTCTGAAGGTATTCCTACTCCATTATCAGTACATGAAATAGACCATAAATCATTTTCTTGGTCTATATGTTTCAATTCTATACGGATCTCAGGTAAAATGTGATTTGCTTCACACGAATCTAAAGAATTTTCAATCAATTCTCTAATGGCCATGTATAGAATACGTTCTCCTGTGAATCCTGCTAAAGCAGAATTATCAACAAAAAATTCCGATTCAGCTTTTTTATTATATTTTATCTTGACCTTTTTATTATCTATATTATTATTTGAAAAGTTGTAATTTTTCTTTCTTTTTTCATGATATTTTAATTCTAAGGTAGTGCTAGATTTCAATAGATAAAACCTTTATTTCATCACTCAATTTATCTTTTAGGTTTTTCTATTTGCTACAATTGTTGATTTAAATACTGGATCCATATGGTGTAGCTGAATTTTTCAACTCTTTTAAACTCTCAAAATTAACTTCTATTAGATACCTCTTATTTTTCTTTTCAAAAACAATAAAGTCGGATCCTCTACCTACTATTACTGATCCGATTATATTTTTATTATTCATTCCCTATTCCATTGTTTAAGCCTTTCGTGTTACTACAATTTTTGATTACGTTCTCATAACTTTCGATCAGGGCGGGATCAATAATTCCCTGAACTACGTAGTCATTCCCCTCTGATAATTTAATATCCATAGCTACAGCACTATATGGAATCTCAAATTTATTAATTATCTCTTGATCTATTGAATCAAATATTTTTTTTGTACCATCAAATTCACAGGTCACTCCTGTTATTCTTGCGATTTTTCTATGACCAGAACCTCCTCCTCTTCCCCCAGCTGCACCTCTTGATTCTTCAATCATAAATAAAAAAACTTTATTTTCAAAGGTTTCTCTTAGATTGATTTCATTAAGTGCGACAATTATTTTTCTGTTGGGAAGTAATAACAATTTTTCTAATTCATTCATCAATGTTTTATACCTATTAAATCCTATTAATAATCTTGTAACATAATACAAACAAATTAGGTTAGAATTTATCTATCTGTCTTTAATTATTACTTTTGTGATCCTTGCATCCTCTGGATTTGTTGGTTGGTCATTTTGATTTGTGCTTTCTGAGGCTATATTGTCAACTATGTCTAAACCATCAATTACTCGTCCAAAAACTGTATATTGATTGTCTAGAAACTGTGAATCCCTTGTGACAATGAAAAATTGAGAACCTGCACTATCGGGATCTGAAGTTCTTGCCATTGATAGTATTCCTTTTTTATGTGGTATATCGTTAAATTCGGCATTTAATGTAAAATTAGGACCTCCAGTACCCCACTTTTCTCTTTGATACTCACCTAGTTTTGTATTTGGATCTCCCCCTTGTATTACAAAATCTTTGACGATTCTATGAAAAATTGTACCATCATAGAAACCACTTTTTGCTAAATTTAAGAAGCTTTCAACATGTTTAGGTGCTGCATAGGGAAAGAATTCAAGAGTTATATTTCCTTTTGTAGTTTCAAGAGTAGCCAATTCTTTTGAGGGTGTCATATTTGTTTTTATCATCTCCTCAGGATTTTCTTCCACAGTATTTGATTCTTTGTTTTGATTTAAGTCGATATTATTTTTTTGTTCCATTGTAAAAGGTTTTGGTTTATAATTTTTATTAACTTCGTATAATAACACACCAAAAACAATGTCATCTTGGTTGTTTTCAAAACTAGGTGATGAATAAACTAATTTAAGTGGTTGTTCTTTCGTTCCGTTATTTGGAAATTTGATGTCTTTAGCATTAATAGCAATAGTTCCAGAAGAATATTCTGGCTGTAAATTTGCCAACATTCCATTATTGACTGATGCATATGAAATTGGTGAATAAGGTATTAACTTTCCTAACAATGTATTGTTCCAGAAATTAGGATTAGGGGTAAATCCATCATCCTCAACATAATCTTTCTCATTAAATCCTCCAATTCTCATGAACCATTGTTTTTTGCTTTCATCTCCTCCGCTTCCAAGTGTATAGAAGGCGTTGCCATCTGGACCTTGATGCCTGTCAGCTACTATATAGATCAATATATAATCTGTTTTCAAGTCTTGACTGATCTTGATCCCAGTTTCGGGTTCACTCATCAACATCTTTGCTATTGTTTGAATTCTGGTTTGATTTATAGTAGCATTATCTGCCAATGTGGTTCTATTTCCTAGAGTTGTAATCCAATATCCATAATCCCACCATGAAGCTATAACTGAATCATCGGGAGTGTTTTTTTCTATCCAATCAAGAGCATCAAACCAGTCGTCAACCTGTACTCTGAATCCTGTTGCTCCATTTGCTATTGAAGGAGGAATATCTGCAGAGCTAATCCAATTGAAATTCTTTGGATAAATTATACCTTGATTATCTATCAAAGGTATCGATATCAAAAATATAATTCCTACAATGTAGGATATTTTTACGAGAGATTTAACCCCCGGTAAAATTTTCCCTCGTTTGATCTTCTTTTGAAATTCTTTTTCACTTAATTGTCCATGACTTTGAATTTTATTTTGGAGTATACTTCTGGTTATTTCATAAAATCCTATAGAGGCTAGAATTGATATTGAAATGGAAGAGAATACCATTAATCTAGCGAAGGTAGCACTTACATACAATCCAGTTAATCCAATTATTAAAGCAAATAATGACATATCAGTTCTTTTCGTAAACGCAATAAACGCTCCGAATCCAGCGAATATCAACAAAATAGAATAATCAGTAAAATAATCTACTATCGTAGGCGTTGAGTGTTCTGCAACTGATTCTACAAGAGGGTTTTGAGAAGATAAGAACGGGTTTATCGCATTCAAATATCTAAAAGATGATGGTTGATATGCTCCAGCAGCTATTATGGTACCGGAGACTAGAATAAATATTGTAAAACTGATAAATAAATTACGATTAACTTTTCTTTGCTTGCTTTTGATCCGAACTATATTGCCTATAACACAAAACAACGCTCCAATCATTAACGCTATCCCTGGTAGTCCAATAACAAATGATATTCCGGGTCTTGGAAAAGCACCTGCAGTTATTAAGGTCACTAATGTAAAAACTAGTACTGCATAAATTATCGTCTTGGAATCTTTCCTAATAAACGGTAATACAAAGAAAAAGATCCCCAATGGAATGCAAAAGTATTGAACTCCACCCCATGAAGCGTTTGCTAAACCTAAGATTATTCCTGCCCCTATGACCTTTAAAACTGTACGTCGTAGATTATTGTCTTTTATTGCTGACAGGAAAAGATAGATGGAGAGAGTTCCAAAAAATAACCCCAAAGGTTCAGATTTAAACCATCCAAGGTTACCTCTTTGTATTATTGCAGGCATAAAAGCAAATATAAGACTTGCAAACATTCCGGCAGTTGTACTGCTTATAGTTCTTACTAGAGCAAAAATAATGATAGTAGTAAGAGATCCTATCACCACTGGAAACATTATTGTAAAATCTTGTAGGGGAGCTCCAAAACCAAATAGCTTATAAAGCACAGCTGCCGTGATATGAAGACCAACTTGAGATGATTTAGGTACATCCCTGCCTTCTGGATACCAAGACATGTCATCGTGCCAATGTAAGTATTCGAAAAACCCATTATCTATTATATATTTGGTTGCACGATAATCGAAATAAGGATCAAATTCATTTAGAACGAATCCATACTTGATAGGATATGTTCTAATTATAAATGCAGTAGAAAATGCTATAATCAAAACAGCAATCACAAGCAAATGTTTTACTTGAAAATTAAAAGTCCTAGTACTAAATAATACTCTATTTCCTTGAAGCATCGTAGTTAGTAACTATTTTTAACCTCCTTTTTAAGTTAATCTATAGATAACCCAAAAAAAAGAAAGGAGTGATATTTAAATAGACAAAAAATAGTAGAAATTTAAATCTATTACTATTGGAGTTAATTTAATATGATGATTAGCGGTAAAGTGTGGTTAATTTTGAAAGAATGATTTAGATTTATTCTTAAATAATTTAAGTATGCAACAACATTTGGATCTTGAAGATATAAAGGAAAAATTGAAAACGTAAAAAATTGATCTATCTATATTACAACCATATAATTGAAAAGAAACAATCTACCTAATTTTTATACCTAAAGAAATAATATGGCATATTACAACTTAAAGATGGGATGACGTAGACCAGTTATAGATAAGGATTATTTATTCTCTACATTCCAAGAAAACAGCAGTTAACAACTCTTTTTCCAATTTAGATAATACCTTTCTATCAAATTAATTAAAGCGTCTAACTCATTATCTATCTGTCCTTTGATTTACAATTATCTTTGATTCAAAAGCACGTTAAGCAAGTTATAATGCCGAGTAGATGAATGGAAGTAAAGTTGTAATTTCACCATGTATTGTTACTTGTTTTGCCATGTTATTCACCTTGTTCCAAGATATTGCTTCCCTAATTTCCGCACCACTCAAACTCCCATCCCACTCATTTGCTGTAGTAATATATACTGCATAGTCAAGACCGTCTCTATATTGATTCCACCACAATGTATGGTGTTTAGAGATTCCTCCACCAAGCATCAATGCTCCTGTCTTTTTAGCATCAAATACTAAATCTGAAATTATGGATTGGTCTTTCAATAAATTAAGGATTAGATCCTTATGTTTTTGATAAAAGAGCCAAATTTGGCTTCCAACTGCTCCATCGACTAAACCAGGAACTATCACAGGAATCTTGTTTTTGTGGGCCCAATATAAAATAGAACTTGGATCTAATTTACTTCCGATATAATCAATAATCTCATATCCAGAAAATTCATTATGAAGCTGATAATATTCAAAAAGAATACCTTGAATTTTATTTTCTATTAATTCACCATAATTTTTTGCAGGGATAAATATGTTTCCTAATCTATGAATATTCTTTTTTTTTAAAAAGCGATCGTCTACATGAAAGTCTCCACTGTAATATTTTCCAAATGTTCTTGCAATGTCGTGATCTAAAGCACCACACGTTGTTATCAAGCAATCAAACATCTTTCTTTTAACCATTTCTCTTAAAATTCCTCTTGCTCCTGTCGAAACAATTGCCCCCACAAAGGATAAAAATCGTGTACATTGGTTATCGTTTATTATTTTTCTTACGATGTTTATTCCATTTACAAGATTTGTTGCTTCAAAGCCACCAGATAAAGACATCTGTTTAATAATTTCCCTAATGTCACATTTTGTTATATCATAATCCAACACCTCTTGGTTTGTAATGTTTTTATCAATTTTATCTATCATTTAGGAATAGTTGATAGCATTCCTATAAAATATATACTCTTTCCAATAAATTAATTTATCAAATTTTATAAATTGTAGTTTATTTTATGATATATTGTGTACAAAAAACATTCTTTTCAAGGACCAGAAATACATCCAAAAAAATTAACACCTAATATGTCTGTGGCAGATATTATAGCATTTTATGGATCAACAGGTTTTAATGCCAGAAGATTAGCTGAAGCAGCGGAATTGTTTAAAAAAATGATCGATTGTAATGCAACAACCTGTTTAACTATCTCTGGTGCAATGGCTCCAATTGGTTTGGGAGGTTGCATTTCTAGCCTTATCGAAAATGGTTTTGTCGATTGGATTATTACTACAGGTGCAAATGTCTATCATGATTTACACTTTGCCTACAACCTGCCAGTCAGACAAGGTTTTTTTGATGTGGACGATGATATATTATACTCTAAAAATATTGTAAGGATTTATGATGTATATATAAAAGAAATAGAAACCTTGCAGAAACAAGATGAAATAATACAGGAAGGGATTTCTACAATCAATCATAATAAGAGGACGTTTAATTCTTCAGCGGATATTTCTTATTGTTTAGGTAAGATTGCTGCAGAGAACTCACGATTTCCAGATGAGTCATTTATAGTTTCTGCTTATCGAAATAAAATTCCGGTGTATATTCCTGCAATTGCTGATTCATCAATAGGAATGAATATGATTCCTTTGCTTTTTGAATCAAAATTGCCAGGTTTCAACCTTATTTCCGATATTGCTGAATCTGCTGCAATTTTATGGAAAAGCAAGATATCTGGAGGACTAGAATTAGGCGGTGGAGTACCTAAGAATTTTTTTCAACAAACTGGTCCAACATTATACCAAATATTGAAAATTCAGGAAGGAGGACATGATTTTGTAATTCAATTAACCGATGCAAGACCAGATACCGGAGGACTTTCTGGGGCAACCATTCAAGAAGGAAAGAGTTGGGGCAAAATAAAATCTTCTCATAGAGGTAACGTAATTGTTTATGGCGATTCTTCTGTATATTTTCCACTGCTTTGTTCCTACGTTTTATCTGAATGCTCAGAAAGAAAACAAAAAAAATTGTATCTTCTAAAAGATAAATATGTAAAAGAAATGCGAACAAGATATCTCGAGAAAAAACGCCATAAATAATGTAAATAAAAAGCAGATATTTAGGTTAAATGGTAAACCTAAAAATTTTCTTTTCTTTCAATATCTTCATTATATTGATCTTAATTAAATCAATATTAATTTCATGATATTTGCCATCAATATTTGTCAATTTTTTCATAGCTCTCTCAAGAATTGAGAGACATCTTTCATCATCATTTTTTTGGTGATGTACAAATGCAGCTGCTATTAGGATCAATCCATTGAGTAATTCCTTTTCCCAATCTGATGTTCTTTTCCAAACCCCTTCTAATACTTCATGAGCCAACCAGTATCTTTCATTATTAAAAAAATCGATCCCCTTCCCTATAGCTTCCTCTTTTTTTAATTTTCTATCCATGATGTTTATAATTTCCTTCAATTTTCCAATTTCGATCAATAAATCAATAATATCTTTAAGTTCCTTTTTAGAAACACTAATATCTAATTCAATAAATTTTTTGGAAACTCTCACATCCCTAATAATAATCTCCTTATTACTAGTTCTATCCCGTGCTAGGGTAAGAATTTTGTTCACATCATTAGTAGCAAAGCGTTGATTATCTAAGTATAACATGTACCTTTCTAATTGATTATTTTTATCGGTTTTTACCAATTATTCAAGTAGAATATTTTTATATATTTACCAATATAGACGTTATAATTAAAATAAAACTTTCTCTTATTGTTATGGTATTGGGGCTTGATTTAGCAGATAAAAAAACCTTAGAATCTTTGATGAAATTCAATCTGTGTGATATAGATAATTTGATTATTTTTACGAAGCAATTGCTTCCTTCACAGGGATCGCAGACTGACTTCTTATATGGTTTGATGTTGGGAATAATCATTGGGAATTTTATTGAAAAATTCGCTAAAAAATACGGGAGAAGTCCAGATGAGGATGAAATACTTGATATCTATTTTACGCTCTCACTTAAATCTCCGAAAATAAGAAAATTAATATTGAAAAACGTTAGAAATTTTACATAAATATAATGATTTAGAAGAAACTGTCTACTAAATTTCTTGGTGTTTATATTTGTTAATTCCTTAACTTCCCCTATCACTATTTTCTCTAGTTCATTCTAATTTAACAAATGCAATATTCATCAGGAGATGACCACGTTCTATGAAGGATTAATTATTTAGAGCAATTTCTATTGAATATTAGAAGAATAACTATATTGGACGATAATATTATTTCAAGTTTCATTTAAAACATTAATACAGTATATGATTGTTTTTTCAATTAGATTTTTAAATTACTCTGCAAATTTTTTTTTATGACAAATGATTTAGAATTCGGGCTAGCAGTTATGACCAGGATTATTAAAAAGGCAGGCGCGGATAGAGTGAGCGAGGATGCGGCGAATCAATTACGGATAATATTAGAAGAAGTTGCAATGGAAGTTGCAAAATCTGCAATTATTCTGTCTCATCATGCAGGTAGGAAAACAGTCAAGAACGAGGATATTTCACTTGCTTTTAAAACATCTATAAAATTTCACAAATCTGAATAAAGATTATTTTGTAATCCATCTAGTTTTCGTTTTTTTTCCAATTAGATGATGCCTCAAATTTATATTCCTCAATTTTATGCCTACTTCTATGGTGGGGTGGCAGAGCGGCTATGCGTTCGCCTGCAGAATATTCCCAGATAGCGAATTTATAAGGGTTCAAATCCCTTCCCCACCTTATGAGGTTCCTTAAAAGAATACCGTCGATTGATCTTTTCTATTTTGTGTATGTCTCCTTAAGAGCTTGGCCATAAGATAAATGGGCTTTTTTCCGTAAATACGGAATGAGTCGATAATGAAGGGAATAAGTGTTGTCTTCTTTTATTAATATCCCTTTCACAACTAAAGAAATTAATCCTCCCGATAATTTGGAAGCAGGTATAGTATTATCCTTCGAAAAATCTTTTCTTTTTAATTGGTATTCATCTTTCGAGAAATAAGGTCTATCTTTTTCAATAATTAAAGGCCACACAATTTTCTCCCAAATTAATCTTCTATATTCTGTAGAATGAGCATGCTTTCCTTTGTTAGCATCTGAATTCTTTTTTTTATGTAAAACCATTTTTCATTGCATGTATTTTTTTCATATTGACTTGGTTTTATAATTTAATACTTTTTTCAGTTTTCTAAATATATTAACCTTGAAATTCCTCAGATTAACTAAAATTTATTTATTTTACCCAATGATAATAATAGAACGATGATTTTATAAAATATAAATAAATAGTATCGTTAGTTATAATGTATGGATATAGTTTTTCTTGTTATTTTTGCCATTTTACCGGAAAATAGTGTTATTAATGAAACGCTTTTTCTCACGTTCATTATTATCCTGTTTATTCTTGTGATTATAGCCCTTATATTACGAAAAAAAAGACTAGATAGTGATAGCAATGAAAACATATAAACCGATCTTGGTGTTGCGAAATATTCTTATCGGTATTGGGAAAGAGCATTCGCTATCATAATAACATCATCTTTTGTTTTAGCCAATTTTGCTATCTTTACAGTATCTCTTATATCTTTTGATCTAAGTTTATCCCAAACAAGTTCCGAAATTATATTGGCCATTTCGAAAGAAGTTCCATTCCTTACTAGTATACAGTTGGAAATCTCAATGAATTTACTTCGTTTGTATGGCTTCAAATGAAAAATCATGAACCTAGATAAAATTGGGGTTAATAATTTATCTTTGTTATTACAGGTAGCAAAAACCCATGTTTTTAATAATGTTTTTTTCGTTTTTTGCGACTTTGTTTCGGTCAAAATACCTGTTTCCATTAAACTCAATAGAACAGATTGGTCCCTGTATGGCATGTATTCAATCTCGTCAATTAACAAATAGCGTGGTCTATTTTCAAACAAATAATCAATCATACCTGCTTTAGTACTATGGCTGCCTAATGTAAAAAATGATCTTTCAAGCTTAATACATTCTAACATAAATAGGGTTTTAGCTGATGCCGGAGGACCAACCAGCAATATGTGAACGGGTTTGTCAGATTCTAATGACATTTTAAATATCTGCTTGATATCCGTATACCCTACTATATCTCCAAAAAGAGATCCATTATCTATTAGATGGTTAGAATTTACAAAATTTTTATTATCATCCAGCTGTAATGGATTAGTATTTATCATAATTATCACTTTGGTTTTTTGCTTTATAGGTTTATTGATTTAGAAGATATTGAGATTTGATATGTATTAAAAGCGACCAAATCTTTTGATTTAATAAACCATGTTCAAGTCATTGACCAAAATTGTCTAGAATCTCGTTAAACTAACCTTTTTAAAATATGTTAAGAATTTTTACAATTCTTCCCACTCACAGGAGTATTCCGGACTAGTGTCCCACAATCTTAAAAATGATTTATAATAATTATCAAACAATATGGGATTTTTTCTCTTATGTAGCTGTATTACTTTTCTATTAGGTGATTTGATTCCGAACAAGAAATGTTCTATTAAAATAATCCCATTAACTTCTATCCCTTGATCTATTATAATAACATTATGAGTTAATATTGTTTTGTAAGCCCTTATTTCAAAATTCCTCAATTCATTAGTGGTGAGTGAAATTATTTTCATATTACATAGTCTGGATAAGCATGAAGTAAGAGTTTCTTCTATATGTGGATATACTGTTAAATATTTTAGATGTTCTATTAATTCAGATTTCGGATCACAAATGAGAATTTTGATTTTTACATTATTTTTTAAAATACTTTTAAAAACCTCAATATAATTAAAAGAAAAAATTTGGTCTAAACTAATACATGCTATGCAAATTTCTTTCTTTGCTCCTACCAATATATCAAAAATTTTCACATTTTCCTTTGAAAAAACGTCAATACTATCTTCTCTATTCTCTTTCTTTAAAATATCTCTAATCTTAGATGTCATAAAAGGTGAGATAGAAGAGGAAATATTGGACCCTTTTTCAATTATGTTTTCTAAAGGCAATATTGATACCTTATTTATCGGGTTAAAAATACTTTTTTTAATATAAATTACCATTAAGAACTGTCTATTTTTTTATTATCATGATTTATTATTAGATGAATTTATATCAAATGATATAATAATATCCTATAGAAGATTTAATTTTTTTTTAGCTAGAGTCAGAGAAAACTAGCTTACATTCTTTTTAATATTATCTTATACGATAAGTTAATTTGACAACTCCTCCCTCTAAATTAAAATTCCGTCTAAATTATAAACCCATCAATTATGATCTTAAAACCGGTATGTTCGAAGTAAACTCTGAAAAATATACTAGATATGAAGAAGCTAGAGCAAATCATTGGAGATGCGATAAATGTGGGAATAGATTTTCAACTTTTAAGAAACTTCGCCAGCATAAAAAAGAGATTCATGCGTATTAATGATAATAATTCTACTAGTCATTAAAACCGGTGTATAGGTTGCCTTTACGATTGACTGCCTCACTTTTAGTAATAAATATTGCCAATCTTATGTCAAAATTTTTATTGTGGTCTATTTACACAATAGAGCATGGAAGGATATTGCGTTAAATGTAAATCAAAGAGAGAAATGCAAGACGAAAAGAAGGTAACTATGAAAAATGGTAGGCCAGCTACTCAAGGAATATGTGGAGTTTGTGGTACAAAGATGTTTAAGATTGGAAAATAAATTTAAACCATAAAACATTATACTATCTTTATAATGTTTTATATAATTTTTTTAAATAATTTCTTTTTCTTATAACTTTAACAAAATTTTTTACGATTAATTAATAATACATTCAATTATATTATCCAACAAATAGTAAAAAGTTCTAAAAGAAAATTCATCAATTTAAATATAGTGATACGTAAAAGAGAAAGTATGAATTTTTATTTAATTTTGATTCCAATAACATCCTTAATTTTATTTCTTCTATCAATTAACGAAATAAATTACATTTCATCTCAGCCAATTCCTGATAACCATTTATTAAATCAATCTCCATCAGTCAAAATCACTTCCCATTCAGAAGGCCAAAGAGTTTCTATAGGTCAATTAACCATATCTGGAATTTCTAACGATGATCCAGAGAGGAATTGTATTGTATACGTTGATTGGAATGACAAAAAACCTTTCCAACAAGTCAGACCGGCCGGCCCAGGAGGAATAGATGATTTTTCAGAATGGTTTTTTACATATGATTCAAATTACTACACAATAGCTGAAGGTAATAATGATTTAACATCAAAAATAACATGTACTGATATTCCTGGTCCCGCAGGTACAAAATGGTATTCGGTAAACTTAATAGGAGTTCGTCAGTCGGGTATCAGTAGTTTAAATCAGCAAAATAACAATGCCACACCAATTGAAGAGCCTTCTCAAATCCTTACTCCTGGATTTCTAACAAATTTTAAAAATAAAAAAGTACAAACAAATTTAGAGAATTCAACTAGTATTTTTGGAGATGAACCATCACAAAAGATTATCCCAGGTTTTTTAACAAATTTTAAAAATAAAAAAGTACAAACAAATTTAGAAAATTCAACTAGTAATTTGGAAAATCAATCTGTTGAATTACGAAGTCCTAAAACTCATAGTGCCAAGGACACAGAAATAACGAACTCCTTTCCAAATTCAAAGAATTCCACAATTGAAACTGGGGATAGATTTTCACCGAATACCAATAGTGGAGTAACCCATCAGAAAAATGATTCTGAAATCCATATGATAGAAGATAACCATACTAAAGTTCACTTGTCCGAAAATAATAATAAATCTATTAATACATTAGCAGAGTTAGAATTAATAGGGAAAAAATCCAATCAGAACACTCAAATTAATTCTACCTCCTTTTCTGATCTTAATGTCCTTGTAACTTTCCCTGAACCGATTATACAAAATAATAACTATTCTTCCGAACTTTTAGTGCTTAATAATTCTGTTCCAGTAACTGCAGCAATAATATATGGTGAAATCTCTAATACGGCAAAACCAAACTATATGTCAACTTTTAGTGGAATAACAGATACCAATGGGACATACAATTTCCCATTAAAAATTTCAAATTTATTTCCAATAGGTGAATATAATTTAAAAATTATTATAACTAAATCAGGATCACATAATAGTACATTTTCCACACCCTTCTTCGTATCGCCAGATTTGATATCAACCCAGGACTTGGGCTCTAAAGAAGGAAACTCATTCCAAATAGAGCAGTTTGACGGAAAAAATAACAACAATACAAAATTTGCATTTTTAAACGACTTTGAATCAAACGTAGATCAGAACTTCTCATTAAGTTCTTCAGACTACGAGAATATTCCTTTTCAGTTAGATGAATTTCCTCTAGTAAAACAGCTAGGTCCGAAATCTGAAGCCAATAAAAATAAAGAAAGAAATATTAATTTTTCAAACTTTGAATCCCTATCTTCCTCTCCCTAGAATGTTTTTAATACTAAAATAATAATTAATATTATGGATTTGCTAAGTTTTACAATAAACAAATATTTATATATTTTTTAGATTACGAAATCATTTAATTCTTTTTAAATAGATTTAAAAATTGTTCAAAAACAATATTTTAATTAAATAGTTATGAGTCAAACAATAACAAATTAAGTTCTGGTAAACTGTTCTATTATTTCTTGATTTTGGGGATATAAATCTATTAATTTATCTCTTTTACCTAATTCGAAATATTTAAATTCAAAACCTGGAATTGCTGTACAACCTATAAGAGAATAAGAATATTTCTCATTAACTTGCGCAGCAAACCAAAAGTTCCTATTTATTATTACCTCTAAGTTTTCTTTCTTCTCTATATTATTTCCCAATACAATACTAGATAATTGTCCATCTGTGCTGTCAATAATAAATAAAGTTAGACTGCTTCCATAATAAAAATGCCAAATTTCGTCAGAATCTATTTTGTGAAAAGCGGAAAAATCATCAAAATGCAATAAGTAATATATACTTGTTCCAATCGATCTTTTTTCTAATTTATCTGTCATTATTGAAGATTTGTAGGTTTCTCTATAATAGCCTCCTTCTGGATGTTTAATGAGTTGTAATTTTTTTATCCAATAAGACGAAGGTAATGTCATTTTAGAATCTATACTTTTATAAAGATATTATTAAGAATTTCACTGGCTTTATAATTACATGTTTGTGATAGAAGCAATTTATATTAAATGGTTATTCTAATTTTGAAAGTTTTCTAAATTCAAACTTTGGATTAATCCTAATGAATAGATTTACAAATTTTTTCAATCTAAATTTTAGATTGTAATCAGAGTATAAATTTTATTATTGAAATTTTAGGTTATTTCTCTATCGAACTATTAATCCATCATTATATATGCATTTTTTGAGGTTTTCCTATGATGAAGTATTACCTGTCGATTTCTATTTTATTATCTACTATTTTGTCTCTTTTATTAGGATTGGGGAATTTCACTTCTGCCATTACAACAGCTTTTTCACAAGAAGAATTTAATGGAAATACAGAATATCCTTATCCAGTACTCCATAAAATCGATTTATCAGTCCACGCCATTGAAAAACCAGGTGGTGATCTATATGCCTATCAACTTGATAGTCACAAGATTTACGATCCCGAAACAAATCTACTCTTGAATGATATCACCGATAGATATTCCAACGGACCAACAATTCCTGGACCTACATTGATGATTGAAGAGGGTGATTCTGTAGAACTTACGTTAACTAATCCAGAAGAGACTGGCGTTCCAGGAATGGTTGGGATACATGTTCACGGAATAGACTATCCACTAGCGAGTGACGGAACTTTAAAAGTTGTTAATGGATTGCGAAACGAAGGTGTATTTCCAGGACAATCTATAACATATCATTATTCAGCTGGTCCGGCAACTGCTGGAACATGGCCGTACCATGATCATACACTGGGATTAAATCCCACAGGAATGAATATGAATGGGGCAGAAACATTAGGCTTATTTGGTAATCTGGTAATAGATAGTCATACAGGAAAAACTGTAGCTCTAGTTGACGGGAAACCAACAATAGTGAACATTGCAGATATCAGCAAGGACATTTTATGCTATGTTACAGATGACGCATTTTGGTGTGACGAAATTGATTACAGGAATTTTGCCGAACATAAGGCTTTATGGGAAAATCCTACCATAGGTGCTAGAGATGGTGACCTAATCCGTTTTCACTTATATGGAATGGGTACAGATTTTCATATCTTTGAATTGACCGGATACGACTGGCTTGATCCAGGTACTACTCAGATAATAAAGCAGAAAAAATTCGGTCCACTCGAAAATCATGTATTTACTATTAAAGCAAAAAATGGCATTGCCGAATATAGAGATACAATAACCTCGCACGAATTATCAGGATTGAAAGGATCTTTTGTGGTCGATTCTAATGGACAAAGTATCCAAGGTCAATCTCCATTGGAGGTGTTCAACTGAAATTGAATCAATTAAAAAATAATACCATCATCGGAATCTTTACAATTATTTTGTTGTCTTCTACGGTAACAACCGGTATGGAAACAATTGTGGATAAATCCGATTTAATAGATAAAACTATTGAGGAAACGAATGGTAGTGGAATGCATCCCATTATTAAGTATGCTGAGGGTTATAACGAAGTAAATCCAGATAATTTGGGAGAGCAGACTAAATCAAAATTATCCAATAAAAATTTAGAAGTGAAAGATTATACTGTGAAAAAATCGGAAACAGAGCAAACATATCAGAAGAAAATAGATCCTGAAAAAATAGACGCAGAAAATAAGGCTATAAATGCAGTTGAGGGAAGTATACATAAAGTTACAATAGAAGCAAAGAAATTACAAAACGGTCAATATGGGTACTTAATGAAGAAACATATAGTTTTAGATGATGATTCAGAACAAGATTTAACTTATAGATATCCAAATTTCCCAACAATACCAGGTCCAACACTAGAGATACAGACAGATGATTTACTAATTCTTACCTCAATTGATGAAAATGGAAACATAAAAACACAAAATATCCAACCAAAAAAAACAGGGTCTTTTGAATATTTCGGAGAAAATTCTAGCACTTTGGGATTATTTGGTGCTATCGTAGTTGACTCATCTAACAAAATCCCCTCAAAAGTAGATGGTAAGGTTATAGAGGTAGATCCAAAAGATCTTGAAAAACAGTATGTTTTATTTATGGTTGGTTCAACTTTTTGGGGTCAAGAGATAAATTCAAAACATATTCAGAAACCCCTATGGACTAACCCTACTTTGGGAGCAGATTTAAATCAGTTAGTTCGTTTTCATGTTTTAGGTGCTGCTAATCAGCACACATTCCACTTACATGCTCATGAGTGGGTAGATCCGGGAACAGCCAATATAATAGATACAAAGTTAATTTCTACCAACCAAGGTACATCCTTTATAATTCAAGCAGGTGATCGAGCAGGAGTAGGTAATTGGAGTTATCATTGTCATGTATTTGCTCATATGGAAGCAGGAATGATGGGAACATTTAAGGTAGGACCAGTTGATAGCCACACAGAAAGTGTCCCTGGAGCGTCACCATTAGACAGTGGACCAACCAAACAAGGAAATTTCATAACATTCTCAATTACCGATGAACCAGGAAAATTCTTCAAGAATGTGGGTGGAGAGCTGGTGAAAGGTGCTACTGAATCTTTGGGAGTGGTAGAAAAAGGAGGAACTGCTCATTTTATAATGGACGATACAAACACCGTTCATACAATTACAACCCTTTTGTGGCCATCAGAAGCAGAAAATATGCCTATGGAAAAATTAGTAGATAACAAAAAACCAGAGACAACTAAAGAAAATAAAATTTCAAATTTACCTCAATCCCAAACAGACATGACCCCACACATGCCCTTTGATCAAATAACTGCCTATTCAGGAGGTGGGATAGTAAAACTAGAAACACCAGGATTGTATGTATTTACTTGTAAAGTACATCCGTACATGTTTGGTGGGGTGATAGCAGACGATCCAGAAACAGAAAATGTTCTCGACTTAGGTGATGAATTAGAATTAAGTACAGGAGAAAAAATACCTTCAAGTCATCCACTGACTCTTGCACTATTGAAAATCTTCTTTATTGCAAATAATCCTTTAAATTGGCTAGATTATAGTCAGGATAATCCTGAATGGAAGCTCACTTTTCCACATATTCCTATAAAAACTGATCTTGGTAACGGTTACCTTGATCAAGCACTTCTAAAATCAATAGGAGGTAGCTCAAATAAACAACTTGAGGAAATTACACATCCCGGAAATCCAGGAATAGGTGAGGTATGGGTAGATACACAGTTTGAAGAAACACACTCCAAAACAAAACCAGGTACTGTAACCATGATCAACACAGAAAATTGGCAAGTCGAACGAAAAGTAGCATTACCTCAGATTAATATGAATAACCCACATAATATATGGAGTGATTCTAGTCAACAAATAATATATCAAACTCAATGGTTCGACAATAGATTAACTGCCTTTGATCGAGATACTGGAAATCTGTTAGATGATTTGAAAATTGGTGATGCCCCTGCACATGTTATGACTAATCCAGATAACGATTTATTATATGTAAGTCTAAGTGGCGAACAAGGAGTGGCAGAGGTTAAATTTGATAAAAATGAAAATAAATTTAAAATGATACGAATAATCCCTACTCAAGATGCTGGACAAAATCCTACATCTCCACACGGACTTTGGATTACTCCAGATGGGAACAAGATGATAACACCAAATCAATTTACTGATGACACAACTATTTTTGATTTCACACAACATTCGGGTAACGGAGAAATCAAATCAAGAGTAGATGCCGGAAATATGCCGATATCTACTGGAATGATGCCGGATGGTAAGAGAGCATATGTCTCAAATCTTCTGTCAAATACTATTAATGTAATCGACATGGAACTGGGAAGAGTAGTAAAAACAATTGATCTTGCTGCTTCAGGTCATGCATTTCCTATTCAAACCTCCGTAAGTCCAAATGGTCAATACGTAGTTACAGCGAATACACTTACTGGAACTATCGCAATTATTGATACAGATACTAATGAAGTAGTAAAAAGTTTACCATGTGATCCAGGTTGTCATGGCGTAAACTTTGGTGCAAAGAAAGATGGAGGATATTATGCATACGTTACCAGCAAGTTTTCGAATAGACTTATTGTTGTTGACGGCGATCCCAATAACGATGGTAATCCAAAGGATGCTATAATTTCGGGAACTGTGTTGTTGACCGGAACTTATGATAACTCTGGAAATGCACAATTCGAAAATGATGACAATATGGCTTATTCCAATGTCAAATTAAAAGGGATGGGTGGACAAGGAACCTATGCAATTCCCAATGTATATCCTGGCTGGGTGCAACTACTCGATCTCTCCTGGGCTGGACAGTTGACTGATGAACAAAGAGATCCTATAGGGGCTTTCAATACTTTTGGAAAAGTTATGGATAATACAGGCGCAAATCCTATCAAGGTATTAGGACCAAACTCATTTAATTCTCAAGATAGTTTAAGTGAACTTAAAGCAGAGCGACCTTTAAGTCAAGAAACACAGAATAATGATAATCAAGTTCCGAATACACAGAAAGAACTCAAATCAGCAGAAGCTTCAACAAATTCTATAGGGAAACCATCTATCAAAAACGTACAACCTAATAATATATTATCTATATTACCAATTCCCTACCCTTAAAATCTAATTTTCTAAAGATTTTTTGAGACCATTCACTTAGATTAATTCTATGACAAACGAAAAACTGTTAAAAGGTAAAATTTACCCTTTATTTCTCTCCCTTGAAACTATGAAACATCGAAAATAATTAATGTTGTAACAATTGTTCAATTCATAAATATTTTTTCGGTCTAAATATTAATTTATCGAAAATTAAAGTTTTCACCATATAAGATTGCTAGTAGGAGAGTTGACTTTATTCTAGATCTTATCATAATCACATTATTCACAACATTTTTTATCATTTTATGAAAACCGTTCCAAAAAAAAATCAATTTATTTAGATTACATTTTTAACAGTTGAAAATATTTAAGTTTTACAATTAAATATGACTGATTAGTTAGTACTTACCTACTCATATCCTAATACTCAATCTTAATTTTATAAAAATTTTTTTAGTAAAATAGGATATGTATATTCTCCCTATTATTGTGACTTTCTAAAATATTTGTATAATTACAATCTGATCAATTGAATTTGATCCTTTATCACTTGTTTCCAAATACTTGTACTCTTGAGTTTCCTGTATCAGACACATAAATCCGTCCCGAGGCATCTAGTGCAATATCTTCCGGTCGTTTAAATTGACCATTATCTGTACCCTTAGAACCAAATTCAGTTATAAACTTTCCTTGATTATCAAATACCTGTACTCGTGCGGATAATTTGTCAATTACAAAAACCAAATTTTGTTTTTCAAAATAATCAATCCCAGGGAACGTAAGTGAAAATTGTCCAGAGTTATTTCCGTAGGATCCCCATTGGGTTGTGAGATTGAAATCCTTATCTAAAACTTGTATCCGAGAATTCCTCATGTCTGTTATATACATATTGTCTTTTGAATCAAAGACAATTCCATGCGGTCGTATAAACTCCCCATCACCCGACCCTTTTTTTCCTAGGGATTTGATAAATTTTCCATTCTCATCAAATTTCAGGATTTGATGTCCATTTTTATCAGTTAGGTAAACGTAACCTTTTGAATCTATAGACACTTGATGAGGTGTCCTTTCAGATCCTTTACCACCTGTACCTTCGAATGTCCATTCTAGGATAAATTTTCCATCAGATGTGAACTTTTGAACCCGATGATTTTTTAATTCTAATGTATAAATATATTCACCAGATGGATTTACAGCCAAATCATGTAATTTAAGAAATTGACCATTTTCTGATCCCATATCACCCCATTCTAGGATAAATTTTCCATCAGATGTGAACTTTTGAACCCGATTATTTCCAGTATCTGTAACGTACACGTTGCCAAACTTATCAACATCAATACTGTGAGGTGCGTTAAACTGACCTTTGCCCGATCCTTTTTCTCCAAATTGATATAGATAAATATATTTTTCACTATTACTTTCATCTTCACTAAAGCTATTTGCTAAAAATATATGAAATGTAAATGGCAGTAAAAATAAAAAGGATATTATCTTAAACGAATTAATTGTTATCAAACATTTTATCTAAAGTAATTCCATATTTATAAACCAGAGTTTTTAACAAATTTAGTAAAATCAATAGATATCCTGCCAAACTATATCTAAATAATAATATACCTTTATTGTCCAATAGCTTTTAAATTTCTGCAATTGAGAATTATTTCATAATTGAAAACAGATTCAATATGAAATATAATCTCTTATCCGATCCTGCGTTTATTACAGTTAATATCAAATTTCTTCGTTCTAAAAATAGCATGTTTTACAATTTATATTTGATTACTATTTTCATTGTAATATCTATTACCATTTCCTATGAAAATTTGATCTAAAGATTTTTCTTTTGAAATTTGTTTTATATTAATTTTAGGGAAAATAATATTATATCAAAATATCTGAACAATCTACTAAAACCTTAAAAAGAGTCTTCATCGGGTTTTTATATAAATTGGTGTATGATTATAAAAATATCTTTGTTTCTATGTTATCTTTATCTATTCTATCATCATCATCATTTCATTTTTATGCTTCATCAGGTGAAGAAGATGATGGATTTTTTGCGATATTTCCAGAAGACTATTATGAACCAAATGATTATAGTGATCAATCCTTCTCAAATGAGTTAAATGATAATGGAAATGATGGGTTTATTATAGAAAGTGAAGATATTTTAAATGGAGAAAATGCTGAAAACCTTAATTTCATTGCCGCTGGTGACTATAAATGTAACAAGGAATCTTCGAAAACCGTCAAGAACATCCTCAATTTTGATCCGGAGCTAGTCATAGGATTAGGAGATTACATCTTTGAAAATACTTCAGCAGATTGTTGGTTCGATTTATCTGAACCGATAAATGCTATAATGAGAATAGCAATAGGGAATCATGATTTAGACTATTCAAGCTCATACCAACAACTAATATCTCATTATGGATTAGAAAAACCATATTATTCTTTTAATTTTAGGAATATTCATTTCTTGGCGATTTCTAGCGAACACCCCTTTGAAAAGGGTAGTGCTCAATATGATTTTATTAGGGCTGACTTAGAAAGAACTTCACAAGATCCAAATATTTTGTGGAAATTTGTATATCTTCACAAACCATTCTACACAGCATCAGATTTTGATGAAAATTCAAGCAAAGATTTGAGGAAGGCTCTCCAAAAATTATTTGAAAATAATGGTGTAGATATCGTTCTCTCAGGACATACACAGTACTATCAAAGATCATTACCATTAACATATAACAAAGATGATTCTTCTTATCCTCTAGTTGTTAATCGTGATAGTAATTCATACAAAAATAATGATGGAATTATATTCATAACAGCTGGAACAGGTGGAGATGATCTTCATAAAATAGATTCCTATTTGCCTTATACTGTAATTCAAAAACGAGAGCATGGTTTCCTTAATTTTGACATCAAAGATAATGGTAATACTCTAATAGGGACGTTTTTTGATAACAAAAATCTAGATATATTGGATAGATTCGTTATTAATAAAGGAGACTTCGGTGACAAATATTCACAAATCAATATTAGTTCTAATCCTGAAAAATATTATTATGCGCAATGATCAATAGAATTTCACGGATAAAATATTTCTAATTCAAATATTCGAAATTTTGAATATATATAATTTCATGAAATAGTTATATTATGAAGGTCTGTAAATCATAACCAATCATCATATATAAATTAATTTGACAATTTAATTATATATTTTAATCATGATTGACCTCTAGGATGTTTCAAATTATTAAATCACAAAATTTCATATGAGGAAATAATATCAAAATATCTACTCGTTACTTTTAAGAAAGGTCTATAAATGAGAACATATTATTTATTACATGAAGAACATTATGTTTGAAAGTAATACATCCTCTTTTTTTTAGTAATATGTTCTCTTTATCTGTATTTGGATTAAGTTTATTTAATACATCTAAACAGCCGATTGTATTTAGAGAGTAAAATAGAGTTTATGTTGCTGTTTAGATTTTAATAAAGATATTCTGAGCCTTTCAAATTTAGAGAAAAAGAGTAACTGCTTTTACTATATATGAAAGAATTGTTCAATTGGAAAACCAGCATTATGATTGTGGTTCTGTATTGAACTATTTAATGATTCTGTGATTGGAATCTATATCTCAGAAAAAAGAATAGGCTTGTTTCTGAAAAATTCAATAGATCATTAGATGTAAAATACAGGAAACATACTAGTTATAATGATGGAGTTAAGAGATATTAATGAAGGGCTGAATGTAATTGGATTAAAACACTCCATTAATTGTTACAAAAAAGTATAATGCTAAGAGTTCATTGATATTTAAAAGTTAGGATATAAATTTTTGATGATTACTATCCTTGTAGACAAAAAGATAATTGTATTTTATTTTGTGTACATAACTAGAAATAATGATTTGTATTTATGTACAATAATACAATAGTAACTCACAATAATATTTTTGAATATAAGGAGGTGATTTTTAGCTTATCGTAAAAGATATCATATAATAGATAATTTTAACATTATTTTTTCAAAACTTTTTTAGCAGTAATATCAGAGCTACAAATTTTGAGTTGTTTTAAACATCTTTCTTGAATTGATGAGAAAATCCTATTCACCTGATATGTGCTTTATTTTAACTGAGTAATCTAAAAAATAAAAATTACATTTTTTATCCTTGTTGAATATTAGACGATTGTTCTCTTCCGGTATATCTTTTATGATGATAAATTTTTTTCATTTCATGATTGTTTAAAATAATATTATTTAAAACTTTTAGACTTTATTCACTTATCCTTTATATACTCCTATTTTTCTGCAATCATAAATAATCCTACCTTAATACATGTGAAGTTTTTAATTATAATTGTAAAATCAGATAAATTGTCTAGAAAATATCTAAGTTTCTTATGATATTTCAATATTGATTCTTTTCCCAATTTTAAGGTCATGTTCTTCTGAAAATCCAGATATAGTTTCTAATACGTATAATGCTTCAGCCGTTGGTTTATAGGATGGACAGGGATGCCAAGTTTCACATGGATTTAAACTCTTTTCGATGTGAACTATTGATAAATTTTCATCCAACCAAATAATATCTATTGGAAACTTCATACCTTTCATCCAAAAACTTTGACGAGTAGGTTCATCAAAAATAAATAACATTCCTTCATTTTCCTGCATAGATGACTTGATCGATAATCCATCATGTTTCTGTTTATCAGTCAATGCGATATCAAAATTCAATACAAAACCATTTATCTCTGCTATCCCTTTTAAGTATCGGTCATCATTCAACTCTTTAGCCAATATGTCCAAATGGCTTTTGTTGGGTAATTCCGAAAAAGCCATTATGCTATCATTGTCTTTTTCACTAATCAAATCAAGACAAATGATAACTAGTAAAACCATAATAATAGCAAATGTATAATAGCGATCTTGTATTTTCATAAATAATACCAAGCATTTATGAAAATTAACTCGATTTATTTATTTTGATTTGAAAATATTATTTTTGATTATCTCCTGTAGGACCTGTTTCCTTGAGCAGTATTCCGCAATTTCTACAAAACCTAGGTAGAATTTCATTATCAAGATAAGATGTGCTTCGACTTTTTCCAATACTAATTCCACAATTGGGACAGAATTTTTTTAAATCCGTAATAGCATTATAATAATAATTATTCTGTACCTTAGAATATTCTTCCTTTCTTTTTTTTGAAATTGGCAAAACATGTATGTTTTCCCATTTACATCCTACATCGTCATAAACCTTGATTATTGCTACTCCAAAGGTTAGTTCAATTATTAATGAAATAACAAATTTCAACATTCCTATCTCATTTTGTAAAAATAAATGAATAGTCTGAGCTATTATTATTGTTAAAATACTTATAGCAATGAAAAATAAAAATGAATAAATATGATTCGAAACTCTAACCATCTGCTTAATAGACTACCTATTCAAATTAAAATAGTATAGTACTCAATTTTTTCAAATAAACTGATAAAACTTATTCTATAGGTTTATACTTTTAGCTTTATTTTTTCTATTCATAATCGTCCTTATCTTTTCCAAATGATCTAAAAAAAAATCCGCTAAATACCATTACCGAGACCAAAGTAGTAGCTGCTATTACCTTCTCGACTGGTAAATTGAGAATGAAAGTTATTACAAACGTGATACCAGCAGAAATTGCAGCAAGTGGAAACCACCTTTTTATCGCTTCATCTTTCCTAGTCATAAACTCAAATATTCATCTATCATTGTTAAGTATTTATATTAATCACTCGTGAATAAGTAAAAAAATTGTTTTAATTTTCTTTAGAGCAGTGTGGGCATTCACTCCATGATACTGGATCATTATAAAATTCATAAATCCAGCCATTTCCATCGCAACCTGAACACTTCTTGCGAGAAGCTAATTCTCCTCTATAAGATTGGATGTATCGATTCTGATGGGTAACTTTTATCACACATTATTATAGAACCATCTTCTAATTAAACATTATGAAAATTTTTCTGATATTATATTAGAGAAATTTTCTAATGTTATTTTTTCCTATTAATTGTTTTATATCGTTGACCATTTTGGTTCTTGTCCTCCATTATACCGATGGTCATTTATTTGAATAGTTTGAACCTACAAATGTAGAGAAATTAAAAAGAAATTTCCTATTGATACATTTTTAACACCATTAAATACATCCAATTTATTGTCTTCATGAATGATATTTTAGACTATTTGTCAGTAAGTAATCCTATTACAATCGGAATTATAGGAGGAGGACAATTAGGAAAGATGATTGCTCAAGAAGCCAAGAGAATGTCTTTAAAAATTATAATTCTGGACCCAAGTAATGATTGTCCAGCTTCAACCATTTGTGATAGACTGATTATAGGAGATTTTAAAGATGAGGAAAAGATTTACGAACTTGCTAATGAATCTGATATAATAACATATGAAATCGAGCTAGCAAATTCGACTGCATTAAGGAATCTGGAATTAAAAAAATATCCCATCTACCCATCTCCTAAAACCCTGAAAATCATTCAAAATAAACTTCGACAAAAAACTTTTTTGCAGGAAAACAAAATACCAGTTACTAATTTTCGTAAAATAGAATCAAAACAAGATTTAATTTCATTTATCAAAAAGTTTGGTTTTCCAGTAGTACTAAAAGCATCCGAAGATTCTTATGATGGACGTGGGAATTTTTTAATTTCTTCCGAAAAACAAATTGATCAAGGATATTCCTATTTTCTTAACAAAGAAAAATTCGCTGAAAAATTTGTTCATTTCACAAATGAAATTTCAGTTCTTGTAGCCAGAAACAAATCTGGTGAAACAATGTCTTTTCCTGTTGCTGAAAATATCCATTATGATAACATCTTGGATACAACAATTGTTCCTGCCCGAATTTCCAATAAAGTTAAATTAGATGCCAAAAAGCTTGCAGAAAAGATAGCCAATCATATGAATGACGTGGGGATATTTGGCATAGAGATGTTTGTAACTAAGAAAAATGAGGTTCTTATTAATGAGATTGCGCCAAGACCACATAATTCAGGCCATTATACTATTGAAGCTTGTTCTGTTTCTCAGTTTGAGCAACATATTCACTCCATATTAAATTTACCTTTAGCTAGACCGGAATTAATACGTCCAGTAGTGATGAAAAATATTCTGGGGCCACCAGGTCTCTGTGGAAATTACATGATACGAGGATTGAAGAATTTCTTTTCAATTCCTGGTGTGAAACTTCATATATATGGAAAAAGGATTACAATGCCTAAAAGGAAATTAGGTCATATCATTGCAACTGGAAGTTCTATAGACGAGGCTCTACAAAGAGCAAATAAATCAAAAAATTCAATAGATATAACACCAGATTGATTCTAATAGAAAATGGTAAAAGCTGAAGTTGCAGTAATTATGGGAAGCGATTCAGATCTAGAAGTAATGAAATATGCAGCGGAAATGTTAGAATATTTTGAAATTACTTATGAATTAACAATTGTTTCTGCTCATAGAACACCTGAAAGGATGATGAAATATTCTATTGAGGCTAAGAAAAAAGGAATAAAGGTAATCATTGCTGGAGCTGGGGGATCCGCACACCTACCTGGGATGGTTGCATCGTTTTCTTCTATTCCTGTTATAGGGGTACCAATTAAAAGTTCTAGTTTATCGGGTTTAGATTCTCTATTGTCGATCGTTCAAATGCCTTCTGGAATTCCAGTCGCAACAGTCGCCATAAATGGTGCTAGAAACGCAGCTATACTTGCATGTCAAATATTAAGTATCGATTCCCCCAAATTAGCAGAACAAATTGAAAAATATAAAGATAAATTGAATAATGAAATTCAAAATAAATGTCTAAAATTAGAAAAAATGGGATGGAAAACCTATCTAGAAAGTAAAGATCAAGAGATTTAAATGATCTTTTGTATATTTAGGATCCCATCATACCTGGGACTTTTATGGGGGATCTATATTCCTTAGTAAAGTTTAATCCTTCTTCTGTTGTAATGATAATCCTATCAAGATTGCTCCCAGCTGGCGGACTTAACGGATATCTCTGACCAGGTTCCAGGATAGGTATTATTTCCTCACTTATATTCCCGTAATTTGCAGTTATATTAGTAAGCGGTTTGAGTCCAGTATTGGCTATTACAACTCTTGTGTGTGTAAATAATGATTGTTCTTCCTTTAATGCATCTATCTCCAAGTCAAACTCTTTCTTTTTCTTGAATATCACATTAGAAGACAAGAAAATCGAAATAATAATTATACCTACAACAAGAAGTACTATAACATATTTTTTACTAATTTCCATTCATTTTAATACCTCATTGAGGAATATTATTATTTCTATGCTACAGATAAACGTTAATTAGCCCCTATCCGAATTTGATAAGATCGCGAAAAATTGAGGCTAGATCTAACAAAGTCTATATGTATTTAAAATAGACCAAAACAAAATAATGGGGATGTATTACTTTTTAATTCACCAAAATCGACTTGTTAAATTTAATACGTAATAAATATTTACTTATATAGCAAACTAACAACTAATATTGAGTCTAAATAGATACTTTGAAAATAATAAGTGTATAAGTTCTTTTTTTGTAAGATTAATTCAACTTTGTTTTTAATGTGAAGAATTTGATGAAACTAGATTTTAAATAAGATTGGACCGCCTTAACCCTGAATTTATTTTTTTTCTGCATTATGATCTTCTGTTATGAACGTTATTTCTCCGCTTATGATTTTACTCCCATATTTAGGTTTTTTATTAAATTATATATGATCTTTTAATTTTTATTTAGGAACTTTCTAATTACAATCGCTCTCAGCTTGCGAGAATTTTTTAATATTTGGTCATAAGTTATCTATTTTTTCGAGATTGATGATCTTTAAAGATTTATGATTTATTATGATTAAAAATTGTTTAGAATACATAATGAATCTTCAAAATTTAATCCAAAATTTAAGCGAAAATAAACATCGACCGAGATATTTTTGAATTCGATATTTAAATAAAATGTAAAAAAGTTATTATCAAATCGATTCAAAATAGATTCAGTAATAAAAAGAGAATAAAGTGGAAAATCGATTAGCAAGTTCTTGGAAATTCTACTATTCTGTTAGAAATAACGGTCTCATTTACAGGCCAGACATTCAAATAATTGCATATAAAAAAATATAATTTTATCTATAGTGTATGATCCCACCACATGTGTTACACTCCTATTATGCACTTATACTGGTATCATGTCGTTCAATGACATATGTACTCTTTTGTTATTATAGTATTTAATGAATTGTTTATGTCTTTTGAATCTTGGTCTTTCAATCTCATATGTGCGATGCCATCTCTCTAACTTTCCAAGCGTAGTAGGTTTTCCTATTCTACCCATGATATGATGTATGTCCTGTTCATTGAAAAGAATCAAAATCTGATTACAATGTAGAATGTGAATTATAGAATTGTGAACTATGGTCTGTAAGTATCTGTAATGGTTTTCCATACTTTTTGATCGTAAGTTTTAAGAGGTAAATAATTTTGTCTGAAGTGCCTTCTATACATCTGATAGATGATAATACACACATCTGCTGTGATCATCGAAAATAGATATCAACCATTTTCCTTCATTTTCTATAACTTTTAGGTCAATTTGCCGTAATTCATTTGGAAATTTACTCTCAAATCATATATATTTCCGCTTCTTTTTTGGGTTTAGTGATAAGATTGTCGTATAATCCACTCTTGCATAAAATTTTGTATACTGTCATATGTCCAACCTTGATGTTGGTTTGCAAGAGTTCCCTGTATTTTGTATGGACAATAATTGTATTTCTTTCATAACTGAACTATTTTCTGTTCTACTTTTTTATCTGTTCTATGGATTGTATGTGGTCTTTTAGATCTATCTTTGAGTCCATCCAATCCTTCTTTTTTGTACCTCTTCCAGTATCTGTAGAAACTCATTATGGATATGTATACATATTTACAGATGTCAGTTATTTTCCATCCATCTAATTTACTTCTTATACACCATCGTCTTACCTTTTCTAAATCTCTTTTATACTGCATCTGGTGTAACAACAACACTCCTTACTCTTATCACCACGTAAAATAGTGTAACAGATGTTATAGGATAATACCAGTTTTATCAATAGAATTATCCATAATAATCTAAAGATATATGCTATAATTTTAGATCCTTAAATCTTATAATATAATAAGATTGATGTTTCAAATTTGTTATACTCTTTACAAAAACCTATCTATCATTACAATGCTTTTAGTATATATTTATATATAATCTACATTGAAAAACTTATTGTTAATCTGAACGTGGTTCTGCGTAATACTATTTCATTAAATAACCTTTTATTAAACACAAAAATGACTACAATCTTTTATATGTAAGATATTCATATCATATAATATATAGTGTTATCTAAAATTAGAACTGCAATGATTTTCCCCATTTTTCAAAGTATATAAGATCCTTTACATCAAGTCTAGGTAACCACTTTGATTTTTCCAGATCTGGAACATTAGAAAATTCTGAAACATATCCAAGACATAGGTATGCTATGGGTTTTATATGTCTTGGAATAGACAATATATTTTTTAAATTTTTATTAGATAATATGCTTACCCATCCAACTCCAATGTCTTCAGCTCTTGCTGCTAACCATAAATTTTGAATTGCACAACACACACTATATATTCCAGTTTCAGAGATACTAGTTTTGCCTATTATGAAAGGCCCAAATCTTGTTGGGTCATAAGTTATACAAATATTTACGTTGGATTCAAGAATGCCTTCCAATTTTAGCGATTTATATTTTTTTTGTCTTTCTTTATCTGTTACTAACATATTGATTGATTTGTTATATTCTAACGCAAAGGATTCTTTGATCTTTTCCCTTGTATTTAGATCTTTTATGAGAAGAAAATTCCATGGTTGTGAAAAACCTACAGAGGGTGCATGATGAGCTGCCTCTAATATCTTAAAAAGTTTAGATAACGGTATTGGTTTTTTATTGGAAAATTGAGATCTAACATCTCTTCTAGAAAACAATATTTTATAAAAAGCATCTCTTTCTAATTTGGATATCTTTCGGTTTTTTCTACTTTGTTTATGTGTATCATGATCTGTAGTTAACAATATGTTTTCTCTTTAATATCTCTATTTTAAGATTTATTTGTATGCTATTTGTCTATCCTACTGAATATCTGTGACCGTAAAATAAAATAAGATTATTACTAGGAATTGTATTTATAATTATACTAAACTATGATTTACCAATAAAATTTAAACAAACAAGATATAGTTCACTACTTGCTGGTCTACTCGCCAATGGTTTTGAAATTATTACCTTCTCAAAGATATCTCTCAATTCGATAATTAGGTCATTTAACATATCGCCATCAAATACCTTAAAAATTCCCTTACTGTTTCTTTTTGCTATTTTTTTAGTCAAGTCTATTACGCTTTTTGTTAAAAGAATTTGCCTTGCATGGTCAAACTCCCATTGACCGCTTAAATTTGGAGATATGTCTGAAAGAATGACATCTACTCTAGAATTAGTCAATTGATTTAAATTTTCTTTTATAACTTTATCCTCGATATTTCCATTCAAGAAAATAACACCCTCTATTGGCTCGATTTTTTTTAAATCTATCCCAATAACTTTGCCATTATGACCTACTTCATTTCGAGCTATTTGAAGCCAACCTCCAGGTGAGCAGCCTATATCGACTACTATGTTGCCTTTTTTGAATATTCCATAGGATGCATTAATCTGTTTTAATTTAAATGCCGATCTACTTCTATATCCTTGATTTTTTGCTAATTTTCTGAATTCATCTCTTTTTGAAAGTTGCAATTTCATTTAAATTAACCAATTATAATATGAAATCAATATATTCCTTAAATTTGTTATTTCCTATTTTCTAAATATTGCTACCATATTTTGTGCTCACAACCAATTAGTTTTAATAATATATAAATAACATCCAGACCTAATTAAAATCAATGCCTATTAATAATGGGGCTGAATATATAGAGAGTTTAAGAAATAGAAATTTAAAAATCTACCTTTTTGGAGAACTTGTAAAAGAGCCAGTTGACCATCCTATGATTCGCCCTTCAATTAACGCAGTTGCTAAAACATATGATTTAGCAAATGAAGATTCTGAATTAGCATCTGCTGAATCTTCTCTAACTGGTATTCGCGTAAATAGATTTTTACACATAGCTGAAAACACACATGATGTTGTTAATCAGAATAGAATGCAGCGTAAACTTGGACAATTAACCGGGACATGTTTTCAAAGATGTGTAGGTATGGATGCCTTAAATTCTCTTTATTCAACTACATTTGAAATAGACGAAAAAAATAATACACAATATCACAAAAGATTAAAGGATTTTATCAAACAAATTCAACAAGAAAATCTTGTAATTGGGGGAGCGATGACTGATGTAAAAGGAGACAGAAGTCTTTCTCCATCACAGCAGGAAGATCCAGATTTATTTGTTCATATTGTAAACAGAGATGAAAAAGGGGTTTATATTACAGGTGCAAAAGCACATCAAACAGGATGTATTAACTCTCATTGGATTTTGGTAATGCCTACTATGAGACTGAGGAAGGAGGATAAAGATTATGCTATTGTAGGGGCCGTCCCTGCTGATGCAACTGGAATTACCTACATTTATGGCCGACAATCATGCGATACGAGAAGTATGGAAGGAGGAGATCTAGATGCAGGAAATGCAAAATATTCAGGTCAAGAAGCTATGATAATTTTTGATAATGTGTTTATACCAAACGAACTTATTTTTATGGATGGTGAGTATGAATTTGCTTCTATGCTTGTAGAAAGATTCACTTGTTATCACAGAAGAAGTTATGTCTGTAAAACCGGTTTAGGAGATGTGTTAATTGGAGCCTCTGCTTCAATAGCCGATTACAATGGAGTATCTAATGTTTCCCATATTAAAGATAAATTGGTAGAAATGACCCATCTCAACGAAACAATTTTTGCAGCAGGAATTGCATCTTCTTATCAGTCATATAAAACTAAATCTGGTAATTTTCAAAATGATGATATGCTTGCAAATGTATGTAAACATAATGTTACGCGTTTTCCTTATGAGATAGGTAGATTAGCTCAAGACATAGCAGGAGGGTTAGTAGTCACAATGCCTTCAGAGAAAGACTTCAAAAACCCTAATACAGGACCACTACTAAAAAAATATTTACAAGGTAGGAAAGGAGTTCCAACAGAAAATAGGGTTAGAGTATTACGTTTAATAGAAAACATGACTTTGGGAAGAAATGCTGTAGGCTATCTAACTGAATCTATGCATGGAGCTGGTTCTCCTCAAGCACAAAGAATTCAAATTGCTAGGCAAATGCAATTAGAATATAAAAAGAAATTGGCTAGAAAACTAGCTAATATTCCAGAAACGGAAGCAGAAGAGTTGACTAGGGAGCAGTCTGATTATTTTGATCGCATTTTTAGCATAAAAGATAACAAAAAACAATAATTTTTCTTTAATTCTTCTTGATTCCTTATATCTAAAATAAACATTAGTATAATAAAATTGAACAATACTCTTTTAACCGTAATAAATTTAAATAAAGCTTTTTTTATGAATCAACAACCTTTGGATTTTTTTAGATCAAGGAAAAAAAACACAATTAAAGTTATCGATAATATTAGTTTTGATCTTCATCATGGTGAGATACTTGTAGTTGCGGGTGAATCAGGTTCAGGTAAAACTACACTAGCTAGAATTATAATAAAAGCTCTTAATGCAGATTCTGGAAAAATAATATTTGATAATAGAGATATCACTAATCTGAAGGGCAAGGATTTATTTAGAATTCGTTCAAAAATGCAAATGATATTCCAAGATCCCTACTCATCTTTGGATCCTCGTATGAAAGTATTTGATATTATCAAGGAACCATTACAAGTGCATAATAAAGGATTAAAAAAAAACGAAATAAAACAAGCGATATATTCAGCATTATCGAAGGTTAATTTGGAACCATTAGACGAAATCTCTAATAAATATCCTCATATGCTTTCAGGAGGACAAAGACAACGAGTTAGTTTCGCTAGATCTCTAGTGTTAAAGCCAAAGTTGATAATTGCTGACGAACCTGTTTCTATGTTAGACGTATCGGTTAGATTGCAAATATTATCTTTGATGAAAAAATTAAAAGAAATTGATAATATATCTTTTTTATATATAACTCACGATCTTTCAACTTCTAGATATGTAGGAGATAATATTATTGTTCTATATAAAGGTCAAATTATTGAATATGGAAATCTTCAAGATGTGATAACAAATCCTCTCCATCCTTATACCAAAGCTTTAATTGCTGCTATCCCTAAATTACGGCAATCTGAATATAGCAAAATAGCGGTCAAAAACGAATTTGATCAATCAACCACTTACCAAGGATGCAAATTCCTACATAAATGTATTTATGCAATTGATAAATGTGAGCACGAAGCACCTAACCTAACAATAGATGATAAAAATCATAAAGTACGTTGTTTTAATTATAAGTCCTAATTTATGGTTATTTATTCAATTTATTATTATATAATTAAAGAGTTGGTGTTTTATTAAATTTCCAAATTTTTTTTAAACAGGAATTTTATTGGATTCAGCTCTTTTAGGATATTTATACTTTAAAATTTGCGAAACTCCGTTTTTAGGATAAACTCCAAATATCTGATCCACTCTGGAGATCGTCGAATCTTTTAAAGTTACCATTATTATTTGATTTTTTTGTGCTCTTTCTTCCAATATTCGTGATAATCTGTCTGTATTTTCTGCATCTAAGTGAGCATCAATTTCGTCCATTAGATAAAATGGAGATGGTTTAATGGCTTGTAATGCAAGAAGGAATATTGTAGCTGCCATAGTTTTTTCTCCTCCTGATAATGATGTAGATTCTCGTCTTGGTTTTCCTGGAAATTGGACAATCAATCTAACACCAGCTGAAAAAATATCTTCTTGGTTTTCGAGTTCCAACCAAGAGTTGCCTCCAACAACTGAAGAAAAAGTAGAATTGATATCTTGATTCACTTTTAGAAAAGCATCCATAAACATGTTTTCCTTCTCTTGGTTTATTCTATCAATAAATAAGACTATAGAATTACGTTCCTTTTCAAGATCATTTTTTCGTTCAGACATTCCTCGGTAACCTTCTATTACCTGAATATAATTTTCATTAGCTCGAAGGTTTATTTTTGACTTGAGTAAATCATATTCTTGAGATAGTTCTGTGATTATCTCCTCAATATTAGAAATTTCATCAATTGATTTTTTATATCCTAACCAAATTAAATCATTATTTAACTTATTCTGATGTTCTTCCAGATTGGAACATTCTTTTTCCAATAATACAATTTCCCTTTCCAAAGAATTGTATTCTTTTGACTTTTTTCTCTCATTGTCTAATAGTTCCTTAATATGTGATTCATATGTTTGTAAAATTGAATACGAATTTCCATAAGAATTTATTATCTCTTGTTCTTGATTTCTTAATTTATTTAATATCGTTTCATCTTCCTCTCTTCTTCTTTGATCCGAGATTACAGATGACTCTTTATCTATTAGTTCTCTTTCTAAATTTATTTTTTCTTCATTTAATAATAACTTACGTTCCAAAACTAAATTTCTCTCATTCTGTTGAGTTGTTAATAATATAGTATTATCTTGGATTTCTTGATTATCAGAATCAATTAGACTCTGCATTTTGGTCCTATTAATGTTTAGATCGCTCAATTGCCTCTCTTTAGATTTATTACTAAACTTCAATAACATATCCTGAATCACCTTTCTAGTTTCTGATAGACGCAAGAATCTTTTTTTGTTATATTCTATAGTTTCTAATATTGATTTATTATTAACCTTACTAAAATCTAAGATCTCCTTCTGTCGATTTAATTCTACTTGCGAACTGATTATTTGATTTTCGTAAATTTTAATCATTTTTTGATTGTAATTTATGGAGTTTTCAAGTTTATTTTTGATATTTTCTAGCTCATTATCAAATTTTGTAATATTATTATAATATATAACCTTATTATCCAAATAAGATTTTAACTTAAGAATAAGATCTCTTAGCTGTTTTATATCATTTTCAAGATTTATTTCTTTAACTACATTGACTATTGTTGAATTGTAATCTATAAGGAGAGATTTTGATTCAGGCTCAAATAATTCTCCATCCATGGATACTGTTTTATATCCTTTTAGCGATAACATATAAGCATCTTTAACGGTTCTAACCACAATTATATTTCCAAACAAAAATTTTACTAGTGAATCAAATTCTGAACTAACAAAATTTGATAGATTGCCTATAATTCCAATATTCTCTTCTTTAGGTAAGCCTATCTGTGAATAGTGAATAAGATCCAATGGGATAATCCTTACCCTAGGAAGTTTCTTGTATTTTGCAAATTCTGCAACTTTAATCATATTTTCTACATTTTTTACGACTATTGCCTTCATCCAATCTTTTGCTATGCTTACTACGCATCGATGATAATCTTTATCCCACTTTATCAAATCATGAACAACACCGATGATTTCTAACTCACTGTTTTTTAATATCTCTGAAATGGTCAAATCTTCTGGCATTGAATTAGTTAAAATAAAATTTTTTTCTTCTATCTTTAGGGATTCCTTGTCAGATTCTTCTAATGTAGATGACGAATTTTCTATTTCTTTGTAGTATTGTTTTAAATTTATTTGCAAATTTGACTTAAGATTTGTTATATTGAGAAGTTCTTTTGTCTGTTTACTCAGAATGTTTTGGACATTTTTAGTTTGATTAGAAGAAGTATCTATATTAAATTGTAATGAGTTTATTTTGTGCTTTATCTCATTGTCTTTTTGGATATTTATTTTTAATTTCTCTTCGTTGGTAAAGAGATCTATTTCTATTTTTCGACTTAAATTTAGGATTTTGGAATTTCTATTTTCAAATTTTTCCTTTATTCTGTTTACTTTGAAAAGTCTTTCATTTTCATTCAGAATATTAGTGTTAATGGTCTTTAATTGTTCAATATAAAAATATTTCTTATTATTAATTCCTTGAATTTTTTCTTTTATAAGATGGATAGCTTTATTCAGTTCGTGAACTTTTTGTTCTAAATCTTTGGTTGCAAAGGCTATTGCTTCTAACTTACTTTGAATTTCTGCTATTCTATAAACTGTTTCTTTGTGAATCGCCTTTAATTTTTCAACCTCATATACAAGTCTTGATGTTTCATTATTGATTTCAGCTTTTTGTTTATTTATTGAATCTATTTTTTTAATAAATTCCAATTTTTCTCCATCTAATTTTTCGATTTTTGTTCTGGTTGTTTCAAGTTCATCATGTAATCCTTTCGATATATTTTTTTTTAAACGTAATTCTGAAAAATTGCTTGCTAATCCGTTTTCAATTTGCTGAATTTCATGAGATATCTTTGTTGCCTTGTATTTTTTTAAACTTGCTTCAATATGTTCAAAGCGCAATTGTTCGTTTCTTTCTATTTCTAACTCATCTATTCTCTTCCGTATCTCTCCCATTCGCGCTAATGCAATTGCAAGTCTTCTGTCAGATTCTTCAAGTTGTTTAATCGATTCTTCTTTTTTATCATCAAAATACGACAAACCAACTATGTCTTCAATGATTTTTCTTCTTTCTTCTGAATTCAATTCTGAAATTCTGGTAATCATTCCCTGCTGTACTATGTTTATTTTGGCAGGAATAGCAACTACAACCTGAAGCAATTCTGTAAGAGTAGATTTATTTACTCTTTTACCATTTAAATAATACTGAGAATCTCCTGCATTACCTTCAATTTCTCTTGTTAATGTGACATGATCAGCGTTTACCGGAATTCCTCTGTCTTTATTATCAAATGTAATGCTTACTCTGACTAATTTATTCGCCCTACCATAAGTATCATGAAAAAGAGATTGAAACTTGTCTACTCTTAATGCTTTTGGACTATTTTCACCTAAGGAAAACATAATTGCATCTAAAACATTACTTTTTCCTGAACCATTGGGTCCAGTTACAGCTATTAGACCATCATTAAAATTTAGAATAGTATTCTTAAATCCAAATGACTTAAAACCATAAATTTCAAGTTTCTTGATGAAAACCATCTGTAGATATTTAAAGAAAAACTAATTAGCTATTATATTTTTTGTTTTCCCCATATTTTTTGTTGTTTATTATCTATCATTTAAATTCTTGTAAATAATCTCCTCAACAATTTTGAAATTCAATTTAGTATAAAAATTAATATAATTGTCATTTAATAATTTGTAAAATTAAGTTATCAATCCCATATAATTTGGATAATTCTATAGATTTTTCTATATTCTTAAGTAATACCCTTACTTATATACTTTGGAAGAGTACCGAAACAATATATTCCTAGAGATCCATCCATTTCAAATAGTAAACTAAACTTAACAATGTCTTGTATGTTTTTTGAGTAATTTTTGTTCTCCAAAGTAAATTTTTCTATGATGTTTATACAATTTCTTGTAGATTCCATCTCTTTTATTAAAAATGCTTTACACTGTATCTCTGTCAAGTACTTCTATGTTTTTATCTCTTTAACCATGATCATCCGGTATTTATCATGGAAGTTGGATCTAAATACTATAGGCGATGTTAATGCATAATGCATATTCAAATAATTTAAAAAATTATCTTCCAAATAATTAATCAGATATCTGATGTTGAGCTGTAAATAAAAGTATCCTACTTGATTATGTTTTTTTTATAAATTTGAGTTTGTAATCCATCGTTTAAAGTTTAATACATTGAAACTTCCACATATGATTCTATTCAAAAAATAATCATCAGGAAAAACTGAATTGATAAAAATCATGATTCCATTATATGTTCTATAAATATAAGTACAACAAGATAGAATTCCTGTTTCATTTCTTTTTTATTCATATTGGAAAGAAAGGATTTCCGTCATCCTTTTGATTGATCATATTTCTGTTCTTTTATACATTTTGGTATTCTTTCAAAGAATCCATTATTTTAAAATCATAAGGATTACTCATAAATTTCCTTAGGATCTCCTTATCTACCTTTTGAAATCTTTTTAAATATATCGTTAAATCTTTTATTCGTTTAAAATCGGCACATTTGTTTATTATTTTTTTAGGAATAAAATATCTGATCTTTATAATTTCAGGAATAGCAATCTACTCAGTATTTACATTATATTTTTTCATAAGATATTTTACAAATATTTCATATTTTACATGAAGTTGAAATCTTTTTTTTGTTATAAAATAAAAATACATAAAGCCATAAAGTTGGAGATTTCTTTTTTAGTTGTAGCACACAGTTAATATCTTGATGGTGCGGGATACTCATATCCTTGCCACTATAATATTATCGTATTCAGCTAAACATATCCAAATAACTGAAGCTTTATCTTGAATATGCTATTATGGAATGACATTACCTAAATTCAGATCTTTAATATAATTTTCAAGCACCTCTGTTGAATTCCAGCGTATTATATCATTTATAATATGTTTAAGGTAAAGTAATTAACTATTGAAATAGACAAATACTTGATATTTAATCTAGATATTTTACCAACACGTATGTCTTAAATAAATATCTCTAAAACAGTAAATGTTAATTCCTTTTAAGAAGAATTTTTACTATTTTGATGGTATGAGTCATCTAATCTGTAGCTTTAGCATAATTATTTATCAATAGATAATTTTTTACAATTATATATCAATGTTTTAAAATTCATATTAACCACGGAAGAACAATATTTTCCTTTTCCTTTGAAGTATTCTGAAATTTTTGGGTTAATATATGTAACATTGATATTTATTATTGTTTTAATTATAACAAACTCAATCCTACAATTTATTTAAAAAAATAATAACCTTGAATTACCAAAGTGATTGGATTTATTATATACTGACTAACATAATTTCGCTAATCAATTGTTCTCATCAAATACTTTACAATATCCAGATTGAATCTTGTATTCCTGTAGTAACAACAAATATTGTATTTAAGAGCGTCAAATGTTCTATGATAAGTAGAAAGTATATGATACTAACCTTGTCTCCAACATTCCTCTACTGCATTAAACTCTGGACAACCAACTGGAAGATATTCTAATCTGATAGAATCCTTGTGTTGTGAAAGATATTGTTTTGATATCTTAGAACAATGTGGTGTTGCTCTATCAACAAATATGATACATTTACCAAATTTATTCTGTACATATTTTAGATAATCAACGAAAGTATCACTGTCAAAATTATCATATTGTAAAAATAACCGCTTACCTTCTATTGATAGACAACCAAATACAATAGTCTTTTTACGACAACCAGTAACTGTAACTATTGGTCTTTTTTCCGCAGAAATCCATTTCTTTCGCTTGAAGATATGATCATAAACAAATATTGATTCATCTTGTACAATTACAGTCCAACCTTGTTTTAAATTGGATAGAATACGTTTTACTCTTTTTTGAATCTCTTCTTTTCCTTAGGTGAAGCAGTATTTACAAACTTTTTCTTTGATACCTTGGATTTGAATCCCCAGTTGTGTAACAAACGATAGATATGTACTTCATGATATCTTACTCCTGTCTTTTTGTAGATAAGATTCATTACCTGTCTAAAATCCCATCCTGTGTTGCTATCTGCTAATTCCTGTCTTATTTCTATCATTACATCTTTGGGTACATCTGGAGGTCTACCACTTCTTTCCTTATCTTTCAGTCCATCCAGTCCTTGTTTATCAAATCTATGTAACCATTTGTAAGCCCACCATCTTGATCTGTTTAATTCATTTTCTGCTACTGATGCTGCTTCTTGTTTGTCTATCTTGACACGTCTTACAAGCAGTATTCTTTCCTTTACATTGCTATCTTTTTCTTTCTTGTAAGCATTATTTATAACAGTAGTAGTATTGACTAACACTTTAGTTAAAACTGACTATATGTTAGGAAGCTAAATTAGTTATGGTAAAAATAATTAGATAATAGTATGAATTTATGTTAGTCAGTATAGCAAGTTAGTATAGTAAAATTTAACACAGTTTTTTTTTATTTGTCAACACTTTCATATTTTTATAGGATCAAAAGTTTTCACATTTAACTTGTTGATTTATTGTAAGTTTAATAAAATATAAGGTTTGATTTTATTACCTGATTTCTGGCTAATTTTTAGTATTGATAAATCTAATTTATTACTTACTTTATATTGTACGGATTCTCGGAATACTCTAACTAAATATCTAATACTAATATTTTGTAAATGGAAATTTTGTGTTTAGTATTTTTTTTAATTTCACTAGGATATCCTCAATATAATCAAAATATTTAATAATCTTTCTTAAATCTTACATCTTTCGATCTAGAACAGGTACATGTTAATTGTATTCTTATTTAATTATTTTTCTGATTAAAAGCAACTATTAATCTACCATAACAATAGTAATAAAGATTTTTAGTATTGATATTTTCAATAGTGCTTTATATTTTATTCATAAATTCAATCAATGTATGGGATTCTTTATTAAATCAATTTTCATACCTTTATTTTTAATATTCTTATATTTTCCAGACTCCTTATTTGGTGACGCTGTAGATGTTTCAATCATTGAAAAAAAAATTGATTCTATAGGATATATCACTGAAATGACAAAAGATAAAATTTTAGATCAATTTTATGAGAATAATAATATAAAAAAAGAATCTAAAGAAAATTATGGTACAGTATTTATTCACATTTATTCATACATATGCAAATTTGATCAGGCTTCATTAGAATTGTCCTGTTCAAATCATTACTTGTGTATAGAAAATTATTGTAGTACATTTGATTCAATTACTAATATGTTTATTCAGGGTAACCAACCATCTTTTTCAACAACTTATAAAATTCATTCAGATCCTGAATTACCATTTTCAAAACTTAAAATTAGCGCTGGTGAATTTGATATCATGCCCTATTATAATTATAGAATAACTGATATTTGTAAAAAAATAAAACCAGATATTTTTTCCTTTGATACATTTTCAGTAGGTAATGTTTTATCACATAATCCTGATTCAATTCTGTGTATTAATATTGGAAATGAATGTCATGGTATTATTGCATCTGATGATACAAAATTGTGTGAGATCACAAAAGTCACAATTAAAGATTATAAACCCCTATTAGGGTAATTTCTATAACAAAAATTCACCCGTAAAGCAATAAAAAAGATTTACCACAAAAAACTTAGGAGCTAACTCTGGATACAGCTACTTCTATTGTTGAAACATTCCTGATTCTTCCATCTTCTGATTTTACAGATTCGGAACCTAATTTTACTGCATCAATCTTGTACCCCAATGTATCCATTCTTTTTACGATTATTTGCGCAACATCCACAGCTCTGGGAATACTTTTTCCTCTTGCTTTAATAATTACTATCGGTTCATTGGCTAATTGGACTAGAGTAGCGGTGACATAGGTCATTAATGGCTTTTTACCAATAAAGATCTCATTACTTTTCTTCCCAGTTCCCATATTTTCATTATTAGTAGTCATTCCTATAATGTCAATTGAAGTAGAATATAATGTTTTTTCAACTGGTTTTATTATTTTCAGGGTATTGAGCTAGATTATTTAATATTTCGCTGATCTTATCAGGATTATCTCTGATCTTCATAATGATATTTGGGTCTCCTAACTCATAACAATGTATAATTTCATCATTATCTTTATAAAAAAGAAAAATTCTGTTTTGATAAATACAATGATATAATTCTTCTTTTACCATATTTTCAGGTTGTAGTTTGATTCCATTATCAGTAATGATGATTGGCCCTTCCAATATTTCAAAAATACTCATTTCTAATAGAAAAGCGTATCTGAATAATTATAGATATAACAGCTGATCAAGTTTTAACAATAAAGATTAATCTTTTTCTTCAAATAGGCATTCTGAGTTGAACAAACATGATAATAATATTTTACTTTTTTTTGAAGATTGATTTTCCTTTTTTTTTTGTTAAACCTTAGCATAATTCAACTCTGGTTGTTTATTCTTACTTTAGGATTTTAGAGGTAATTAGTGTAATGGTATAAGAAAAATCCGATTATGTTTCAATGATAATATTTATTTCAAGTTATACAGCTTTAATTGAAATTAAATTGTACTATGTAAGATATTATGTTTATTAATTCCATTACCAAGGGAAAGTTTTAAAAAATCGGGGATATGATGACTAGTATATTTCAAAATTTGATTTGAAACTATAAAAATATTTCATATTTTTTCTAATAATTAAACTTCAAATTGAAAATACCTTTCGGACAAGATGTCGTTAGAATGAAATCATTATTATTATGAATTATTATAGTCGTTATTATCTAGAAAAGAAGCACAAATTTTATCCATTATATTCCGTTTTTTAAATTTCGAATCTAAATCAAATTATTGATAAAATATCATGTAATCCCAAAACGATTGATACAAAGCTAACATGATACTTATTCTCAATTTTTTGCTTGTTTGTGAATGGAATTAATTCAATAGAATTTTTTATAAACAGATAGGAAATGAGGTTATCGTTTGTATTTTTATATTGTACAGGAAAAGAAAATATACCAGTCGTTAGGATATATTAATATATAAAATATCTATCCATATATAAGAAAGAGATGGAACAGGTATGCTGTACGATTGAATTGAACACAAAAACTTATTTTTTGACAGTAAGTGAAATAGGAGTATTCTGCAATATTTTGTATATAAATAACAATTTCAAACACTTATTCTACTAATACAACAACTACTCGAAATTAATTGCTATATTCTACACACTACTTTACAAATTCGTAAATTATATTTAGTTAATCAGAACAAATAATCCAAATCGTGTTGTTTAAGAATAGAATATATTAGTATCACTAGAATAAAAAAACTTCTGAAGATATGGCAAGACCTGGTAACATAATTATAGATGTGCACCTTGATAATATTTTCATATTTATTTAATAAAAAAAATATTTTTAAAGAATGGAAAAGATGATTGATTTATCAAAGTTACTTTTAAAAAATGTTTTAGATCTTAATATATCGAAATATTATTAAAATTATTCATAATATTATTATTCAAAATACACTGATACTAAATAAAATAATAATTAGATATAATTGTGAAAAACTGATTATGTCAATATTAGAATCGGGTCTGAAGACATTTGATTAAATTACCAAAAAATAAAACAATTGACAAGCATAAATATTACCCAAGATTAATATTAAGAAAACAAAATTTAATATTTGTAGGTATTGTTGCTCTCTCTAAGTTATATGATATATTCCCATGAAAGGATCAAATGATGACAGAATTTCTTAATCATTATCCCTTGTATTATTTTTAACTATGGCCTCGACAAACCATTTTGGAAACATATCTTTTGCAATATTCAAAAGATAATTAATATTGCTATCCAAAATATAGGTAGTTGCGTGATCATTATTACTTCTTATGCTTCTACCATAAGCCTGCACAATTCTAATGACTGTATTCCAAAGATACCAACTCATGTCCTTTTGCTTCATTGCAGCGATTTTTTTATTACCTAAATCCGGATAGGGTACTTTAATAAGGATTTGAAATCTCGATAGGTCATCTTTTAAATCAAGTCCTTGATAGAGTGAAGGGGAAATCAGAACACTTGGTTTATTGGTTTGAACGTGTCTTTTTAATATTTGTATTCGATCCACAAGAGGATGTGTTTCTAACAGTCTCACTCTATTTTCTACACTCAAATTATTTTTGATATAATTTAATTGAAAATATGAGGTTGTATGAATAATCCCTTTTTCATATTTATGTATTGACATAATATTATCAACTGTTTTTGCAATAGTTGGAAGACTTGATACCATTGTTTTGTTATTCAGCCAAGATACATTCATCAAATGAATGGGTCTATTTTTTTTGGGGAAATCTGAGTCTTTAATTCTAATAAAATTTATTTTATCTTCCAACAGACCTGAAAGTTTAGACAGATATTGTTTGTTTAGAATGGTTGCGCTCATGAATAACCCATAAGAACTACTATCTAAAATTTCTTTGAAATATTTTGAAATATCTAATGGAGTAAGTGTTAGTTTTTTGATACCATCCTGGGATGATTTTTCAATATTAGTTACTATCCAATTTCTTCGATTGGTTTTCATTTCATTTAATATTATCGACAAATTTTTTTCTTTATTGATTGAATCTATTAAATTCTTTTCCATAATAGGTTCAATAGTGTCATTTTTTTCAATATTTGTCTGACATTGATCTATAAAAACAAAAAGATGATCTCTGTAATCCTCACAGAAATTTATCCAAGTATCTATGTCTTCTTCTTTTTTGTTTGGAATTTTGAGCTTTGGAAATAATTTTGCTATCAGTTGCCCATTTATAGTAAAACTTTTAAAATCTGAAATTTCAGATTCAATATTATGTACTTCATCAAAAACCAGCAATTCCCTTTTTGTTATATTATTAGAAAAATATAATTCTGACAAAAAATATTTGTAATTATAAATAGTATGAGAAGATTTATTTCCAATCCATTTTTGATCAAAATAATAACACGGTTCCCAATCTATATTTTTAAATCTTAATTGCCCCTTGAGTTTTCTAGAATATTTTAATTTTTGAAATTTGTCAATTACCACTTCTTCAGATGTTTTTCCTTTGCTATTAATTACATAATCTAACAACCTTGTTTTGTAGATACAGTCAAAATTATCCTCCTTTTGGCATGGTCCATATTCACATGACTCCTCAATTCCATCATCATATTTTATCAAACATTTAAAATTTTGTTTTCCTTTAACTTCCTTAATAAAAGGAAAATCACTTGAGTATTGGTTTTGAAGATCTTTTGTAGAAGTGCAAATATGAGAACTTCCTAAATATCTTGCTAAAGCAATAGCAATAGGACTTTTACCAAATCCAGTCGGGGCTTCTAGAAAAATATATTTTATTCCGCTCTCTATTGATTCCTCTATTTGTTTTATTACATCCTTTTGTTTTTCTCGGATGGACTCAAATGGGAAGTAATCAAGGATATTCATGTCAGATTTATGAATTTTCTCCAGTATCTCTCTCTAATTTTGAATTTATATCCTAAATCAATCTACTAATATTATTATTTGATTAATTTAATATCAGAAATTTCCGTTACTTCTTAGTTTTTTATGTCTATGATTTTTCCTTTTATCTACGAAGTATCTATTAAGGATCCTTCCAGTTGTCCAATCTTCGTTTAATGGTTTTCTTGCACGTCTAGCCGTTTTAGGACCAATTCTTTTCCCCAGAAAAATTCGTCCTTTCTTAGATATACTAGCCATTTCTACATTAGTGTGTAAGATATTTTGTATTATTAATTCTTTGGAAAATTTATTCATTTGATTCAGTAATTCAGTAATTGGCTAAAAAAACATCACCTTCGATCCTTTTCAGATCAACTGAATTATTGATTTTGTCATGAATTATTAATAATACATCTTTAAATTCAAATTTTTTTTGTGTTGTTTGGATATAAAAATTCATTTCAGATAAATCCTCAGACCGATGCTCAGCAAGTAACCTGAGAAGATCATCAAAAATCAACATCTCATATGTTTGTGGTAATTTTATGAATTTAATTATGTACATGGAGTAGTTAATACCTCCAGAAATATGCTGAGATGCTTTATTAAATCTTTATACTTCTAATATAAACATATTTTTACGTAATGTTTATTTGATTAACTATGAGAGAAATTCATATCGAAGATCTTACTTTAAGAAGGTTAAATGCACTTAATGAGGATTTAATGGCTAGACGACAAAAAAATATTGAATTAGATGAATTGATAAATGAATTAATAGATAATTATCAGCAAAATACCTGGGACCAAGATATGGCTTCAGGAGGATAACTTTTATTGGAAAGTTCTAAAGATATTATCCAATATTTCATTACCTGGAATGTTTTTTCAATTCTAATATGCTTTTTGACTTTTGAGATTACCTTCTTTTTCAAAGAGTTTTAATAATCCGTAGATTATATAATTTTTAATGAATTTATTTCACCATGATAAATTTAAATGTGAATTCGACAATGAAAAATTCCATACATATGAAGAATTAATTAATCATACTCGTCATGTTCATCATCATCCTATTTTAAAATGTGAGCACTGCGGGAAAGAGTTTATTCATGAAAAAGATCGACTTCATCACGTAAGGGAAGAGCATGAAAAAGAGTATGATAGAAGAGAACATAAAGATATCTATAAGAGATCTTCCAAGACACCTCAGCAGCAAGTTAACGAAAGCACCAAACAGTTTAGCGACAATTTCTAAATTCTTACAGAAGTATCTTTTTTTTATTTTTATCATCATAAAAAATATAAAATCATCAACTAATGAAGAAACTCAATATTATCTAAAGAATATTAATGCTTGATTAACTATAGCACTTCTCTCGATAGATAAAAGATTCACTTGCTAACATGGTCAACACACTTTTTATCTGCTTGATTATATTTTTCTTACTACTCAAATTATTTGACCTTCTTTTAGAAAGAAAAATTTCAAGTGGTGTGCAACCCAGAATACAACCATGTTCTCTCTCTTCATTATACACCTTTACAAATATGGAATACATTCTCTTTCCAATTTTATATGTTGGGATTATTTTCTATTGCTAAAAATTATTTTTTTTCTATCTTGTTGTATTGTTCAATTTTTCCCTGTAGTTGTGGGTATCTGACATATATTGATTTACCTTTTATTTTATTCTATTCCAAAAAGCATTTGAATATCTTGCATTTACACCGTTTACCGTTATCATACATCACCTTTTCATGTGGATTATTATCTACAATGGATTCCATCAATATCTCCACTACATATATAGTTAGTCTTTTTTTTCAGATTAGACACTTATATTTCCTGAACACTCATCAATACAAATGATAAATCTCTCCTGTTAATTTAAGCAACAAATACTATACCTTATAACCTTCTATTTATGATATGTAAATAAAGTTGCAATGAAGAAGAACATAAAAATTTATTGTGATATATTATCTGGTCCTATCAGAGCTATAGAAGAAAAAGAATAAATTCTTTTATTATAGATGAAATTATTATTCAGATAATTAACAAGTTTTTTTTGGTTATGGTTTTGCGTAGAACCATTCCACAGTTTTGTGCTTGGAATGCATATTTTTGAAGAGAGAAGCATGATTGTTGCTGAGAAATTGATAATATCTCGTGGATCAAAATATGGAAAACATGCTGTATACACAGACGGTGTTCCATGGTATTCACAATCATGTAACTTTTTACATATAAAATAGATTGCATACCCATTTAGAGAAAAGTCTAATTGAAAGAGTAATACAGTATTTTAGAAATAGAACAGATTGTTTTGATGATTATTATCCTTGTATCGTAATAACAATTGCGATCTACAACATGCATACAATGTGATCAATCAATTTATTTTTTAATTTAATGCCAAAGTGAGAAAGGAATTACTATTCAATAGTAGAGATGAAATTGTCTTAACTTAACAGAGCACTTTAGATGTATTTCGTAAACTTAAACCAAGAAAATATAGATAAATTGAATACAATACAATCTAGTTAGATCTTATATTTCTTTCAAATTTGATTTTATTCATATAATCAATAGATGTTATTCTATATCTTTTGTTGTTTATCTCAAGAGATGATATCCCTATTTTTTTTAGCTAATATAATTGGTAATTAAAATTTCTAAAAGAAAGATATTCAAAAATTTCATTTGTTAATAATGAAGACCTCAAAAGTTAATCATTTAAATTGCCTTTTTCCTGTGACCAAATAGAAATAAAATTAGGTATACATATGATTAGTCTCAGTATCAAATTTATTTAATATAAATAACTACTTTTTAGATACTTAAAAACACCAGATCGTAATATTCAGATCCTGATCAATCTATAGAATAGTTCTTGTCTTGTTTCTTTTGGAAATGAGATTGTATCGTTGATGGAAATTTTTATTTGGTAGTATGATTGGGGTCGGCCGGATTCGAACCGGCGAACTCCAGCGCCCAAGGCTGGCATCATACCAAGCTAGACAACGACCCCATATTTCAAACAATATCTATTATTTGGTTAGCAAGCATAATTTTAATTTTAGCTTAGCTGCTTTTAAATCCATATAGTTTTAAAATTAAACAAATCAATTAGGCAGTAATGACTTCAACGTGGTTTTCTTTAGGAATAATGGTATGTTCTGATTGAGCCACCATCATGCCATTACCTTCTATTAAGACTGGATACGCATGAACATTTTTTCTTTTTCTTAATTTTTCCAATACATCTCGCGCATTTTTTTCTTCATACAAATCAAGTAACCATCGCAAGGCAAAAGGAAGTGATTTGAATTTTGCCCAAATTTGATTTAATGCTTCATCAGATTCTTTATCTTTAGTAGGTTTTCGGGATACGATTGCAAAGATATTAGCAATTTTTCCTTCGTGTACTATGCCTAAGCCATTTTTCAACGTTAGAAAAGGTTCTATGGCATAAGCGTGATTATTCTCTAATCGAAAGGAGCCAAAGGAATCTATATTTGGAATAGACCTACCAGCGTGTATTGTATATTGTTCTAATGAATGACCACTTAAATTTTTTATAGGTACAAACCCTCTTTTTTTTATATTCATTTCAATTATCTTCCCAATATCGGAAGATTTGCTACCAGATTTTGAAATTTTCAATGCTTCCTCCAATGATGCCTCCGAAGCTATTACTAAAGGTTCAAATTTGGGATCATAACAGACAGTTACAGCTGTGTCAGCTATATATCCATCTATATGTACTCCAATATCTATTTTCAGTACATCCCCATCCTTTACTTGAATGGGATCGTTAGGTTCAGCAGTATAATGTGCTGCGATTTCATTCAAACTCACATTTACAGGGAATGCAGGTCTTCCTCCCATCATTTTTATCTCTTCTTCTATTTTTTGACAAACTTCATACACAGTAGAACCGATGTGATTCTTTTTTCTAGCATTTTCTCTTACTTTGCCTGCGATTCTTCCAGCTTTTCTATAGGATTCTAGAAAATCCATTGTCTCATTTCATATTTTCATGATATAAAATTGTTTTAATTTTATTCTTTTTTTATTCTACCTGACTATTAGACAAAAGTTCTTATTCTCTTTTTTTCTTGCAAAATAATTCCTAAAATAAGCATTAGGATATTAACATTCACAATACATTTATACGACTTCATAAAGAATTTTAATACCTGCATAGTTGTAGCAGATTTTAATAACAATTGAGAATTCATAGAAAATATCATTTTCTCTACTGTTAAATCTAAACTCTATCTCTTTTAAATATAGACGAAACTATTTCTTTGGTACTCCTCTATAAAGATATAACCATTTCTTCATAACTCCAGAATCCTTCAAATCAATTAATATGACTATCTTCAATTACAAATCCTTCACTACCAAATTCTTCTCTTACTTCTGCAACTATTTCATATTTTCCACTAATATTCAACATCATATAAACAGTACGGTTATTCGAATAATAGAAATTACCTTTTTTGTATATTGTTCTATTAGTAAAATTAATGTTTCATGCTTTATATCTGATATTGGAAAAGTAATAACAATTCCATTTCTTTTGAATATGTTAAATACAAGATTTTTGTGCTATATTGAACCACATCCACGTTTGCTGCCTCTCTTCTGGCCACAAAATAATGCTTCATCTATTTCAATTCTAACAGATATTTTAGATTTCTAATTTCATCAAATAAAGAATCATAAATTGATTGTCTAAATATTCTGAATGGTATTGCTATTGTTTTTAGACTGTCAGGTCCATAAAATCTGATTCTATATGTAGGCATCCCCAATGTAAATAGCTAACAAAATGAGATACTATGTCTGTGAATGATGAAAATAGCCATACGTACCAGTGAAATCATTAAATATGTATCTCCATTGTTTACATTCATAACGCTGATCCTTCTCAAAATACTACAACATTCTTTAGTTACATTTTATACATCTTCTTCCTTTCAATCTCTTATGACAAAAATATACTTATTGTCACACTTCCAATGAGTTTAACAGGATTAAACTCACGAATGAATCAAGCCTGATGTTATAGCAATTACTATCTAATTTCTGTTCCAAAATAGGTGGATTACCTAGAAATATGATCCGCACTGTATGTGAAAACCTTTATATGATAAAATCTATTTTGCATAATCGATAGGTTCAAACTTAACATTGTATGAGTGTAATACCTGTTCTGGACGGATCTCCAAGTGGCTATAATACTACTCAATATAGAACTATAATACATGGCTACAATTTGTAAACGATATATAAACAAGTATCATAAACGGAAATCATACAGAAAGTCATGCTCTAACTCTTTTACTTAACTGCATAGGTTACAATTTCATTCATTTACTCTCGTGAGTAACATTTTAAAGCTATGTTGGAAAGATTATACAAAATAAAAAGAGTTACAAAAAAATTTCATTTCATTATTTAAACGAATGAATCTGAATAAAATGAAAATATTTTTGTTCGGATGTTGATATATACTGTTCTTTACGAATATTTTACTTTGATTTTACAATTTTCAAGATGAATCTGTTATTCTTTTAGTATCCGTTTTAACTTTAGTTCCTAATTTATTTTAACTTTTGATACAACAAAGAACATTGTAATGAGTGACTTCACCATCATCACCTATAAATAATAATTTTAGAGCCTCTTTGGGTGCTGTTAAAGAAAGAGATTTAGCTGTCAATGTTCTAGTTCTCATCAATGGTAATTAGAATATTAAGAAACAGAACATCCACTTTTGTTGTAAGGTATTCTTTATATTGATATTTTCTTGGTCCCAGCCTAAGAAATACATCCACAGCACTGGAACTGTTCAAGGATCAAAAAAGAAGTTATGTTACTTTTTGAAAGTGCATTCAAAGGTTTGGATCCTATCAGGTTTATAAACGAAGGATTTACGAATTCAGATAGGAGATCATCATTTCTAGTTATCGATCTATATAGAATCAGTACATAAATCTGTGCTTGGAATCTACATAGCGTAATAAAGTAGCATGTTTGTAGCATTTTGTATCCAAATATGGAAAACATGCTGTATACACAGACGGTGTTCCATGGTATTCACAATCATGTTATTACGATACAAGGATAATAATCATCAAAACAATCTGTTCTATTTCTAAAATACTGTATTACTCTTTCAATTAGACTTTTCTCTAAATGGGTATGCAATCTATTTTATATGTAAAAAGTTACATGATTGTGAATACCATGGAACACCGTCTGTGTATACAGCATGTTTTCCATATTTGGATACAAAATGCTACAAACATGCTACTTTATTACGCTATGTAGATTCCAAGCACAGATTTATGTACTGATTCTATATAGATCGATAACTAGAAATGATGATCTCCTATCTGAATTCGTAAATCCTTCGTTTATAAACCTGATAGGATCCAAACCTTTGAATGCACTTTCAAAAAGTAACATAACTTCTTTTTTGATCCTTGAACAGTTCCAGTGCTGTGGATGTATTTCTTAGGCTGGGACCAAGAAAATATCAATATAAAGAATACCTTACAACAAAAGTGGATGTTCTGTTTCTTAATATTCTAATTACCATTGATGAGAACTAGAACATTGACAGCTAAATCTCTTTAAGTTAACACCGCCTAAAATTTTCTTAACAGTAATTACTGGATTTAATATCAAATCAAACCCAGTAGTTTTTAGTTATTCTTAATATTTACTTCTAAATTACATCAATTAACCTGTTTTAAATAACTTGTATTTGTTCTTAGTAAAGTCTTTAAATTATCACGAGTATGTTCAAGTGCTGTATCATATAATCTCATATTAGATTCCAAAGTATTATTTATAACATTGATGGAATTTAATAGATAGGTTGTGAAATGTATTTACCATTATTGTGTTATTTTCAAAGATTCTTTGTGGATTATACCAATCCCATACTTCAGAGAGGTTTACATTATGTCTATCTGCTTTTGATTGAAAAGAATCTATTACTTCTTTTTCTGCTTCGATAAAGTCAGATGCAATATCTTTTACAGTTTGAATAGTATGTTCTTGATATTCAGAAAAACAATTGTGCATATCTTGGAATTTCTCGTGTAAGCTCATCAGTGCTTTTTTTAATAGTTTGTAAGGTGTTGTCAAGAGTTTTGTATATTGCATCTTTTTGTTGATTTAATGTTTTATTGTAGTCAAAATTTATACTTTCAGTGAAATTATTGTTGTCTTTATTGAATTTAGTTGTATTTTTTTCACTAAATTTTGGTTCATTTACTGATATATTTTCTGTTTTTTATTTCTTCTTTTGCTGACATAAAGATATATAACTTATCAACATATATAAACTAACATAATTGTATCTAATGTGTATGTATATTCTGTAGATTAACTATTTTTATTTTATATAAATTACTAACAAACAGTAAAGTTTATTCTAATTAAGTATGATATTAACGTCATTTTTTATTCCTATTTTTATTTTTATTTTTATTATGAATCATTCTTTTTTAATAATGAAAAAATTTTGATACGTTTACATATTAAATTTATCAATAAATAGGATAGTAAAGAAGCAGCTAAAGATGATATTATAACTGCCTCAAACGGCCTAAATCCTGCTAGCAATAGCTCAAACAATATTATCCATCGTGACACATTATTAACTACATCAAATATTGACCAAGCAAATAGCATCTTTTTTATTATCTGTTTTAAGATAGTAAAGTTAATCTGGCTAGTAAATTTATCAGTATAGTTAGCTTTATTGTCAATATGAAAAAGAAGTATAAAAGATATCTTGTATATTATAAATCCAAATAATACTGTTATTGTAGAAGTTAATATATTATTTGGAGAATATGCAGAATAAAGTTCAGCAATAACAGTACTAGCTAAAAATCCAAACATCCCAGAAATAAGTAAATTCTTATTCATGGAGATAGTTTCTCTATATTTATAGTAGAGATTATCTACAAGCCTATCGCTAATTCTGATATTATTAAACTTATTTTTTTCCTCCAACTACTAGTTATATATACATTCTACCCTTTATGTCTTTAATTAGACATATGGTTTATTATTTTAAATGAATGTTTTGGTAATGGCTTTCCATGTACCAAGATTAATATAAAATGTGATCTACAACATGCATACAATTGGATCAATATATTCGATTATTTGTATAAAGCAAAAATTAGACAGCAATTTCTATTTGATATTGGAGGTGAAATAGTCTTGAGTTAACAGGACATTTTAGCTTCAAAATATCTATTATAGTTAAAAATATGGCAATTTAAGAGCTATTTCTAGAAACAGCTACTTCGATTGTTGAGACGTTGCGAGTTCTTTCATCTTGAGATTTTACAGTTTCAGAATCAAGTTTGACCGATGCTACCCTATAACCTAATGCATTCATTCTCTTTACGATAATTTGTGCAACATCTACTGCCATGGGTATACTTTTTCCTCTTGCTTTTATAACAACTGTTTCTTCGTTAGCCAGTTGAACCAGTGTTGCTGTGACATAAGTCATAAGTGGTTTTTTTCCGATAAATACCTCGTTGTTATATTTTCGTTTAATTTCCATATTTTCCTTATATGTAGACATTAACTTTATATTATTAAGAAGCAATATAATGCTTTTCAAATCCTAATCCTCCGGATTCTATTGTTCGTGTTTTTTCAACTAAAAAGTAGATAGGTCTAATAAATATATGTAAATTTATATAAACCTCAGACACAATCCTTTTGTATGGATGTTTTAGTATAATAAAAAATTAAATTATCTATTCGTTTTTTATTGTAGTTATATGTAATAATTCTCCAATTTCATTATTCATTTTAAGAAAGTTTATTCCTTTTTCTGTAATTCTATAGGTTTTCGTTCTTTCAATATATTCTATTAGACTGTTTTCTATCAGGATGGAAAGATAGCCCTTTAATTGGTTATAACTAAGAAAAGCGCTATACATAATTTTTGTTTTGGTTGCTCTCCCATTTGCTGACTCCAGCATCGTTGTTATTATTTCTGTTCTACTTCTGTTTTTCATATTCTTAGGTAAGTAATTTACTTATATTAGTATAATATGAGATGAACAGATAAGATAGCTATTGTATAATATTCTATTATTATTTATAAACATTGCTATAGAAGATATTAATTAATTTGACTCTATTGCTACCAGTATATTATTCTTCTCTTTAAGTTGTTGTTTTGATGTCTTGTAGATGTACTAATTTTTATCATAAACATATAGAACTTTATTAATTGCTTATTTTCTGAATTTCGAAAATATCTTAATATTGGTAACTGTTCGATAAATTTACAGTCATTTTTTATTGTAGTTCATTTTTTGTATGTCTATTACACTGCAGATATACTGAATAACATTAATACGTAGACCTTGTGAGATACTTTATAACATCTAAATTAAAGCTTCTTGTTCTACAGTAACTAGAAATTGCATCCTTTAAAGAATCAAATGTCGAATAGTAACAAGAAAGTATGTTGTACTTTCCCTGTCTCCAACATTCCTCTACTGCATTAAATTCTTGAGAGCCAACAGGGAAATATTCTACTCTTATAGTATCTTTATTTTCAGCCAGATATTTTCCAGTTATCTTGGAACAATGTGGTGTTGCTCTATATACAAATACTATGCATTTACCAAATTGTTTTTGTATTTGTTTCAGATAATCAATAAATATACTACTGTTAAATTTATCATATTGTAAAAATAATTGTTTACCTTTTATAGATAAACAACCAAATACAATAGTCTTTTTCCGACAACCAGTTACTGTAACTATAGGTCTTTTATCTGCAGAAATCCATTTCTTTCGCTTGAAGATATGATCATAAACAAATATTGATTCATCTTGTACAATTACAGTCCAACCTTGTTTTAAATTGGATAGAATACGTTTTACTCTTTTTTGAATCTCTTCTTTTCCTTTGTAGAAGCAGCATTCACAAATCTTTTCTTTGGTACCTTGGATTTGAATCCCCACTTGTGTAATAATTTGTATATATGTACTTCATGATATCTTACTCCAGTTTTGTTGTAGATAAGATCCATCACTTGTCTAAAATCCCATCCTGTATTGCTTTCTGCCAATTCTTGTATTATTTTTATCATTACATCTTTTGGTACATCTGGAGGCCTACCTGTTCTTGGTTGGTCTTGCAATCCTTCTAATCCATTTTCGTTGTATCTTTTGTATCATTTGTAAGCCCATGCTCTACATCTGTGTAATTCATTTGCTACATCTTCTATGTGTTGTTTATCTTGTTTAATGCGTCTTACTAGTTGTATTCTTTCCTTAATATCTGCATTAGATTCTTGGTTGTATAACTTGTCTAGTTTAGTATAATGATGCAATTATGATATGTGTAGATGCCGGTTAGCTAAAAATGTATCTACGAAGTTTAGTTAGTCAGTATACTTATATATTAATCCTAATACATAACGGGTTCGTCTGGAGTAATATCGATAGATGTACAAAAATAGGAGTCTAATGGAAAGGTGTATGACTTGTATTTAGCTATTTAGTAACTTAATTTAATTTAGAATGTAAAACTAACTAATCGTCTTGTAACTAACCATAATTTTATCAAATTACTTATATCAATAAGATATATTTATCAGCAATCTGCAAGCAAGGATGGGATTCTAATTATAATGATAACTTAGAAGTTCTTAATTTTATATTTTTGTTACTTACAGTAGTTAATTATACTAGATAAATATAGCTAATTGAAAGTTTTGTTAACTTTTATTTAAATTTTAATCAATTATTAACATAAGAAGAGATTTGCCCCCCTTCTATAAAGTGGAACCAGTTACTTTTATCTTGTAATCAGTATTATGTATAACAATTCCTCATATCTTGTAGATAATCCAATAAATCTAACTTACTCGATATGAGAGATATCAGCATCTAACGCTAATGGAAAATAATATGAATTTTTTATTATGGTGATATTTGACTTTTCCACAGGATTGTAAGCTCGTATTACCTTAGGATCCAATAGAGATATACTAATGCTATCTGAATCATTTTGGTATTACAAATCGGTCTATCCCAGTGATATAAATACTGTCATTCGATGCTTGGGACAAGACGACTTTCGCGACTTCATCAGGAGTACCCATCCTTCTCATAGACACAGTTATCACTAGGTCATTTTTGATTCGGTCACTTTTCTCATTTTGCATCAAGTTACTGAGGAGTTACTTATCTGTTGTACTTGTATACATAGGTAACAGATTCACTTACCAACATGGGTAACACTTTTTATCTGCTTGATTTTCTTGTTACCATTATAACTATTTAATCTTCCTTTTATAAGAAACATTTCAGATGGTGTATGACCACCTATACCACCATGTTCTCTTTCTTCATTGTATGCTTTGACAAACATGGAATACATTATTTTTCCATCTTCTACATTAGGAATATTTTCTACTGCTAGAAACTCATTCTTTACAATCTTGTTATATGCTTCAATTTTTCCCTGTAATTGTGGATATCTAGCAGGTATGGATTTATCTTTTATATTGTTACGTCGTAGAAAACGTCTGAATATCTTGGATGTAAACTGTTTACCATTATCATGCATTACCTTTTCTGGTTTACCATTATCTACTATGTAGTCTTCCAGTACATCTATTACATCTACACTCCTTTTTCTCTCAGTCCATTCACTTGCTATCTTTCTTGAACAATCATCTTCACAACTGATAACATAGTTCTTTTGAGCACAATTCTCTATGTAAAATGGTCCTAAAATGTCCATCTGTACCATTTGATTAGGTTTTTTCATTGCAAATCTTTTGTATTTTCTGTGTCTGATTTTACATGAAAAGATATTCAAACCATGTCTTTTCAGTATATTGTATATGGTTCTGGTACTTAGTGATACCTCCTTTAGTCTTTTTAATCTGAATTTTATACGATTGCATCCAAATCTTTTTGTTGTACGTAAATTTAGTATTTCCTGTTCTATCTCTTTTGTTACTTTTCCAGGTTGGATATTATGAGGTTTTGTACTTTTATCATGTAAACCTTCTATTCCATACTTTAGGTACCTGTTTTTCCACTTGTAGTATATCTTTCTAGATATCTGATATCTAATACAGATATCAATTACAGTATCTCCAGGCCATTCTTTTTCATGAAGTAAATTATATTTTGTTTGTAAATCTATTTCCTATAAACTTCCTAGCAGAGCTAGAGAGTGTTACCCATGTCAGTAAATGAAATTGTAACCTATGTGTGTAAGTACATCACTTATCCATTGGGGGTGGACTCCTATTTTTGGGAAAAGATATTATTGTATTTTCCTTGACTGCACACAGATAAAAAAAGTAACCAACCCATTCTCTTGTAAATACATCAAATACATTGAAGAGGTAACCCAATCCATCAATACCGCAATGTATGTAGGTCAGATCTGCTTCCCATACTTGGTTTGATCTACCTGCTTTTACATTAGGCGCTTTTGAGCAAAGTATTTGTTTCTATAGTCATGATGGTATAACGTAACCCATATTTCTGAAGATTCTTTGAACTTTTCCTGTTAACAGGTATTCCAAGAATTCTTGTAAGCATTACAGCTATTCTTATGATGCCATAAGTTGGTCTTTGCAGGGAAATTTTTTGTATCTCTTGTACTATAATTGTTGTTGAGGGTGTTACTATTGCAGTTGCTGCAGTAGCAATATCATATATATGATCTTTCTTTCTGTAGCGCAGATTTTTACTCTAGCCAGAATATTTAAACGTCTTTCTAATGCTAATTCTCGTGGTGGTGTTATTGTTGTTTACTATTGTCATTAACACTGCTAACCTTTCCTCCATATTTCTAACGTTTTTTTAAAAGCATCTATTGCTATTGTCTGTTCTCCAATGATCCTCTTGAAACATTCATTTTCTGTTTCCAGATCCTTGTTTATTATATCTTTACGGGAATCTGACAACGTAATCTTATCACCTTCAATAAATTGTTTCCAGTTATATGACATATTTGGATTTAGATTGTACTTTCTACATAGTTCTGCTACTGTAATGTTTGTAGTCCGTGATTTTATTACAATCCTTTTTTTTTGTCCTGTGGTGTCCATCTTCTACCACTACTGTTGTTGTTGTGGTTGTTGTATTTGCTTTCACCAACACCTTGCATCTGTCTGATCTCTTATTCGTTTAACACTATTAGGAGAAAAAAAGTCTACATTACCAGGTATTTTCATTTTCAATGAGTCCAGACTACCATGCATTCTTATTAATCTTAATAAGAATCGTCTTTTTGTCTGGAGATAGATTGTTGGAATGTGGATTTAGTAATCATTTAACTAGTGTTAAACAGTAAAAATTTGGATATATTTTGTAGTTTTGTTGATAATAAAAGTATTTGTCATAGTATTGATAATTAGTGACTATTATCTCTAATAGAGGTATTAATGATGATTGCTTTATAATATTTGATAATTTAACCGAGTGAATAGACTTATACCAATAGAATTTAAATCTGTGCCTCACCTCCATCAATGGCTAGGTCTATACCCGTGATATAACTACTGTCATTCGACGCTAGGAACAAGACGACTTTCGCGACTTCATCAGGAGTACCCATCCTTCTCATAGGCACAGTTCTCACTAGGTCATTTTTGAGTAGGTCACTTTGTTTCTCATTTTGCATCAAGTTACTAAGGGCTTGAGTATCAATCAGACCAGGACTGATTGCGTTAACACGGATATTCCGGTGTCTAAGATCTACTGCCCATGTCCGGGCAAATGAACCTACTGCTGCTTTTGTTGCACTGTAAACACTAAATCCTTCAACTCCTTTAGATGCAGCGATCGAAGAATTTAAAATGATCGAACCACCGTTTTTAAACAAAGGAATAGATTTTTGGACAGAGAACAAAAGTCCTTTTACGTTAACCCCAAAGGTTTTGTCAAAGTGTTCTTCGGAAAGTTCTTCCAATTTTGCAAATTCGCCAATGCCAGCATTGGCGAATAGAACGTCTAGATCTCCTTGTTGTTTTTTTACTATAGAATACAATCTATCAAGATCTTCAATATTTGAGACATCGCCTCGGACGCTAGTGACGTTTTTACCAATGTCATTGACTGCTTTATCAAGTTCAATTTGATGTCTACCTGTTATGAAAACATATGCGCCATCGGCTACGAACCTCTTTGCCGTTGCAAGGCCTATGCCACTACTTCCACCAGTAATAACCGCGACTTTTCCTTCAAGTTTATTCATTATTTATACTTACTTATCATATGTTTTTAAGTTTATGAGTTGGCGATATATTTTAACCCGCTACTCTTGAATGACATAAGTATCATCTTATAGAAAAATTAACTTTTATAAGTTATGTCTCTAAAAGTTAAAAAATAGATTCATGATATTGTCATGATATATGAGATATAAAATCAATAATAGTTATTCTCAGTATGAAAAAATTTATAATACAAAGTAACAAATTATGACCGAATTAGTATCGGGTCATCATTTACTGGATTAGGTATATACGATGATCTAATAGTAGTGTTATTGTATATCTTTAGATGTTGTTCTGCGATTATATTCCAATCTAAATTTCCTTTAAATTTCTCTATATTAGATAAATAATATAAATAATTTTTATCTACATATCCAATAGCATTTACAAATTTATCTGCTTTCCTTTCTACAGTAATACCCAAGTTCATGTCATTAAATTCTTTAAAGAAATTCAAGTTTGAAGCAATAAACGGTCTTCCATGTCCTATTGCATCAAACATTACTCCGGAACCAGAACATACTTTATAGGGAAGAATTACAATATCTGATGCATAAAATAACAAAGACAATTCGTACTCTGAGAGAAAGTGTTTGTCTAGATTAATTATTTTATTTCTCGTTTTACTATTAACGATGTCTATATTAAAATTATGTTTACTATAATGAAAGTTTGAATGATTTAAAACTATTACCCAATCGTCAGGAATTTCCATACGACTTATGATATCCCATCCCTTTGTAGGGTTAAAAAAACCTTGGGCTAATGCAATTTTTGAATTTAATGGTAATGATAATTTTACTCGCGCCACCTCTTTAGAAACAGGTTGTGAAAAATAAGAATTCGCACCATGATAAATGACCTTACATCCTGGGATAAACTTTGACAAGTATTTAGAACAAACTATACTAGCACTACTTTTTCGAAAAATTCTATTATTAAGCTCATGAAAAGATCGATAGTTTATTATTCTTTTCCAATATTCAGGTATTTTTTTAATATTTAACTTGTTTTGTGAATTTGAGGCTAAATTTAACCATTGTTTAAAATCATAAGAAGAATGGAAAGTTGTTATAATAGGTTTGTCATATTTTGAATAAAAATTATCTAATGATGTTGTAATCTTTCCTGGTAATAATGATTTAAGGCTAAGTCCATATAACCCATATTCCATTTGAATATGTACAATATCGGGGTCTATTTTCTCTGAAACTTTTAATAAAATATCAGAGTTGTCTGTATTGTATGGATATAATCCCTTGTAATCCCCATCCCCTTCATTTCCAGAACATACATATACTTCTATGTTAAAACTTCTTAAGGCTTGTACTAAATTAAATGTATATCTTCCAACTCCTCCTTGCATAGGTGGATATTCTGTCGAAACCATTAATATCTTCAATTTACTCGTTTTCATTTTTTGTTCTCTCCAATAGGTTTATTATAGATAAAAAGAATAGTATAATTTCAGCACTTGAATCTCATCTATTTCTAATTACTATATATTATATCACTCAGCATCATATATAATAATTCCTATGCAATAGACAATATTATAAATCTATAAAATAGTTCAAAATAAAAATGCGGATTTTATCAGAACAGTTCTATAATAAGATTTACGGAAATCCATCTAGAAAATTAGAATCTAGATATGTTTTACTAACTAACTGTTGTAATTACCTAGATTAGGTAACAGATTCACTTACCAACATGGGTAATACTTTTTATCTGATTGATGATCTTTTTCTTGAATTATTTAATCTTTTTTTCATAAAAAACATTTCAGATGGTGTATGACCATCTATACTACTAGGTTCTCTTTCTTCATTGTATGCTTTGACAAACATGGCATATATTCTCTTTCCATCTTCTACATTATGAATATTTTCTGCTACCAGAAACTCATTCTTTACTATCTTGTTATATGCTTCAATTTTTCCCTGTAATTGTGGATATCTAGCAGGTATGGATCTATCTTTTATATTGTTCTTTTTCAGGAAACCTCTTAATATTTTGGATGTAAACTGTTTACTGTTATCGTGAATTACCATTTCAGGCTTACCATTCTCCACAATGTAACCTTCCAGTACATGCAATACATCTATGCTTCTTTTTCTTTCAACTTATTCACTTGCTGTTTTCCTTGAACAGTCATCTTCACAACTGATAAAATAGCTCATTTGAGCACAACTCTCTATGTAAGAATGTCCTAAAATGTTCATCTGTACCATTTGGTTCGGTGTTTTCATTGCAAATCTTTTCCATTTTTTATTTTGGATTTTACACCAAAGGATGTTGTTCAATCCATGTCTTTTCACTATGTTGTATATGGTTCTAGTATTGAGTGAAATCTCCTTGTCTTTTTAACCTGAATTTAATACGATTGCATCCAAATCTTTTGTTGATACGTAAATTTAGTATTTCCTGTTCTATTTCTTTTGTTACTTTTCCTGGTTGGATATTATGGGGTTTTCTACTTTTATCATGTAGACCTTCCCTTCCATACTTTAAAAACCTTTTTTTCCACTTGTAGTATATCTTTCTGGATATCTTGTATCTAGTACAGATATCAATTACAGTATCTCCAGTCCATTCTTTCTCATTAAATTATATTTTGTTTGTAATTCTATTTTTTATACACTTCTAGCAGAACTAGAAAACGTTACTCACGTCAGTAAATGAAATTGTAACCTATCTTACCTTAACATAATAATATCTAAAGATGTTGAATATACAATTGCTGCTTCATTTATATTCCAAGGTTTAAAATAATTGATTGCCTTAGATAAATAAACTATTTTTAAATTCAAATCATTATATTATACATAATTTATTATTGCAGTTTTATTATTTCATCCCATGTTCCAGATGTAGATAGCATGTAAAATTTACTGTGACTTGAACTTTCTAAATTTATAATATCTCCAGATGATATTTGAATTTGAAATAATTTATTTAGGAATTGTAGAAAACTAGGACCGGCAACTATACTTTTAGCCTCTCTTTCAAGCGGTGGATCATAGTATTTTTTCAAACCTTCAATTAGACCTAGACTACTGATTTCTCCCACCAAGTCTACCTGATCTATAAATTTAGAACTCCTTTTGTATACTCTAAGCTTTGCCATAATAAAATCACAGTTATTAATATTTCAATGTATATATATTATTATTCTTATTACTATCGTTATTTTTTATCGGCAAATAAATAAGATATATAGCAGATCGGGCTCTTAAGATAAGATAATATTCATCTCATCTGAACCAAAATCATCATTATTATGATCACATATTACAAATGAAAAATTCATTGTATTCTGCGTATCTGGGAATAAAGCTATCTCTTCTACGTTCGAGTAGACAACAACAAGAAAAGAAAAAAAGAAATCTAGTATCGTAGTAATAATCTATAACACTCTGGTCGGAGAAATGGATATAATTCCTAAATTTTATTCAATATTCTTTATTATAAATTTTATCTAATCTGTGATTTAATTGCTCTCTGTTGATTCATTTATTCGAACATTTATTCATTTATTTATCATTTGATTTGTTGATCAGATAGTTATCAAAGAGACTACACGAAAAATAACGACATAGAAAAGTAGCCTGGGGATATAACAATAACGAAAAGAGACATCCACTAATACTACCGATTCTAATTTGTATATGTCAATTGTATTTTCACGATTTTAGGAAGGCGAGATCACACCTAATCGATACTTACACGCTAATAATGAATTTAATTAATATATCAGAACGAATGTAAGCGTTTTTAATTGAAAAGTTTGATTAGATCTGGCTATGTTATCATCAAATAAATTATTTATTGTTTAAAAATAATTATTTTTATATTATAATTATTTCTTGTTGCTACACGGATAACTTTGAAATATAAATATATGATTAAATTTAAAGCCTATATTACATTAGGTAATACCTAAGGTTTTGGAACAGTTTTAACGAGAATATTTGCCAACATATGAAAGATATTTTTATTTCTGTTGTTGAATCTAAATTCTATTTCTTTTAGATATAGGTGAAAATATTGTTTTGGTACTCCCCTATAATGATATAACCAAGTTTTCGCATAACTCCAAAATCCTTCTAATCCATTAATATGGCTATCCTCTCTTACATATTCTTCTCTTCCATGTGCAACTACTTTATGTTTTCCAATCATATTCAACATTGCGAATGCAGTATGATCATCAGAATAACACAAACTACCTTTCTTGGTATATTGTTTTATTAACGGAATTAGTGTTTCATGTTTTCTATCATATACTGGGAAAGTAATTACTATTCCATTTCTTTTGTATAAACCAAATACAAGATTTTTGTGCTCAATTGAACCCCATCCACGTTTACCGCCTCTCTTGTGACCTCCAAATAATGCTTCATCAATTTCTATTGTGATAGATAATTTTAATTTCCTTATCTCATCTAATAAAGAATCATAAATTGCCTGTCTAAATATTTTAAATGTTCTTTCTATTGTCTTTAGACTGATAGGTGCATAAAATCTGATTCTGAATGCTGGTACACCTAATGTAAAGAGATAAACAAGATGAGATATTATATCTGGTGAATAATTGAATTCTCCAATATATGTACCGGTGAAATCATTAAATTTATATCTACATCTTTTACATCCATAACGTTTATCCTTTTCAAAATAATACAACATTCTATAGTTACATTTTATACATCTTCTTCTTCCCTTCCATCTTGCATGACAAAAATAACCTCTACTTTTTGTCACACTTCCAATGAGTTTAACAGGACTAACCTCACGCATGAATCATGAGTGAAGTTATATCAATAACTATCTAATTTCGGCTCTGTTCATATAAGGAGTAAGAGTTATAGCTGAGAATGTTCTAAATATGATATGAATAAAATTAAATTTGAAAGGAATAAAACCCTACTTTTATTGTAATGTATTATTTGTATCTGTATTTTCTTGGACTGAGTTTACGTAGTACATCTAAGGCATTAGTAATATTGAGATGATAAAAGAAGTTATGTTTCTGGTTGGAACTGGATACAAAGGTATGGTTCCTGTCAGATTTACAAAAGAAAAATAGTAACTGATTTCATAATAGACTAAACCATCATTCAGATAGGACATAAACATTTCCGGTTCTGGTTTTGCATAGAACCAGTTCACAGTTCTGTGTTTGGAATCTATCTCTCGGAAGAGAGAAATATGCTTGTTGCTGAAAAATTCATCAGATCTCTTATATCAAAATATGGAAAACATACCATCTATACAGATGGTGGTACCTGGTATGTTCGAGCATGCAACGTAATGGGATTAAAACACTATTTGCATTCTTCAATAGAGAAAAGTATGATGGAAAGAGTAAACCAGTACCTGAAAGATCGTATAGAAAGTTTTGATGATTACTATCCATGTAGGCAAGAGGAATGTAATTTATTTCATGTACATAACTGGATACAGTTCTTTATTTCTATGTACAACGATACTATAGCAAACAATAATCATTTTGAGTTAGACAAGGAGGTGGATATTATCTTAAATTAACAGAACCCATTCTTTTGTGGGCTCTGTTAACCCAAAGGTAAAAATTCTCTCAATATCTACTTTTCCTAATGTGTTCTATGCGCATTTTTAATAGATTTTTCAATATTTCCTTTTACGAATTTCCTTAAGTTAACAGAGTAGATTATAATCTATCTCATATACATTACCGGATACAATTCTTTGTATCTATCTATGATGGTAAAGTAATAGCAAATAATAATTATTTTGAAGAGCAGGTAATCATGTTTTATATTAACAGAGTCTAAATTCTTTTGAATTTCATTTCAAGTTTTTATTTAAAAAAAATCTCATATAGAAGGAACTTGATATAAATAACATTTTTTCAGTTTTTATTAGTTTCCTTTAATTCCTTGCGAAACAAGGACGGCATAACATCCAAGACCACATTTTTCACATATCGGTTTTAATCCTTTATTGTTGGCACTTCCAATACAACATGGTTGTTTTACTCTTCCCATATGATCCAGCGAAAGAATTGCCCATGAAGGACATTGTACTGGTGTTGTATCAATACCTCCCCAATTACCTTTCATGAGAGATATTTGTTTTTCGGTATTTACTATATAATCTGGATATGCTCTTTTCATTGAAGTTATATCGTCTACAACTTTATTTCTTGTGTCACCAAAAGGCAACCATAATGGATCATCCTTAACGAATGGAGTATGAAATTGAAATCCTATTTTATTTACTTTCCCTTTCCATTCATTGGCTAGGTCAATAACAGAAGAATAATTAACAGAATTAATAGTCATAGTAATCCATATATCTTTCCATGCTGGTTTTCCAGTCCGTTTTGGTTGTTTTTCAGTGTATTCAAATATATTTTTACGTGTCATAGCATATGATCCTTTTCCTCTTATACTATCATGAACCTTTTCAGTTCCATCCAAAGAAATCCAGTAAAAATAAAGATTTTCAAATCTCTTTAAAGGAATCGTCCCATTAGTAACAACACATACTCTTTTTGGCATCTCATCACAAAACAGTTTTATTAGATCTGGTCTTAGGAGAGGTTCTCCACCAACTAAAGTGACTACAAATATATTCTGTTTTTTAAATTTGTCATTAATTATATTTCTCCACTCTTCGATGGTTAAATCTTCTTCTTCCTTCCTATTGAGCCACCAATAACAATGAGAGCAATGTAAATTACAAACATTATTAACATCTACAGATCCATACATGGCAGGTTTAGAATGAAATAACTTTATGCTTATGATGTTCTTGAATATATGCATATAAAATGGCATCTCACGTATTATGTCAGTTAATCCTCTTCCATAAATTAAATCAACCATGATTTTAATGATACGCACAAATAAATAAACATATTTGTGAAGGTATTTTGTCATAGCAAGTGAATATATAAATGAGGTTCATTAAATGAATGCGATTATGAATATGTATTTTTTGTAATATTCTAATCCAATATATTTATAGTAGCAATAAAAAACGAATCTGTTAAGATAAGCACCAAAAGATATAGCTAAGAGTGTTCTAAATATGATGTGAAAAAATTAGATTTGAATGGAATAAACCATGAACTGTTATTGTTATGTATTTTCTTTATCTATACTTTCTTGGTTTGAGTATACGTAACACAGCTAAAGCATTAGTTATATTTAGAGATTAAAAGAGAAGTTATGTTGCTGTTGAGATTTTAATAAAGATATTCGGATTCTTTCAAATTTACAAGAGAAAAAGAGTAATTTCTTTTCTTATAGATGAAACAATTATTCAAATCGGTAATCAGCATTTCTGGTTATGGTTCTGTATTGAATCAATTCACTCTTCTATGCTTGAATCTATATCTCCGAAGATGGAAACATGCTTGTAGCTGAAAAATTCATCAGATCTCTTGTATCAAAACATGGAAAACATACTGTCTATACAGATGGTGGTACGTGTCATGCCGAAGCGTGTAACATAATTGGATAAAAATACTGTCTACATTCTTCAATAGAAAAAAGTTTGATGGAAAAAGTAAATCAGTTTTTGAAAGACATGATAGAAAGTTTTGATGATTACTATCCTTGTATCAAAGAAGAGTGTGATCTATTTCATGTATATAGCTGGATACAATTCTTTGTTTCTATGTAGAATGAGACGATAGTGAATAATAATAATGATTTTTTATTAAAGGAGGTGAATATTATCTTACATTAACATAGCCTATTTTTATTTGAATTTTCATTTGTAGTATTAGAAATAGTGGAAATTAGACTATCTTTCTGTTGATTTTGCGGATCTATGAATTTAGTTCATTTTCTTATGTTGTTACTATGTCGTTTATCTTAATCTTTTAGGTTTGTAATTTGAGTTACGATAATTATAGACACAATCGACTTAAGAATAAAAGTGCGATGTATTGATAGCATAACTATTTTTTAGATTTCTATAATCTGATATCGAAACATGAATTTATATTATTCATCATACCCAAAGTTATTTGTCAGAATTGTAAAATCTTAATGTATCAATGAAAATGGCAGTATTTATTAATACCAATATACAAATCACAATTTCTAATTTAATAAAATCTACATAATTCTTAATTAATTCTCCAAAGAACAGGTATATTTAGTATATAATAATATGTAGCGATCAATAAAGTGAATAAAGTCTATTTGTTTATTTTTTAATTTAACTCTTCTTTTTATAGGAGAATTTATAATAAATATAACGTTGAATATTAAAAATTGTCAAGATTCTGTCAATTGGATACTCGCTAATCGTTTACTTATTAACGATCACAACGTTATAGTGATAAATACTAAAACTTCGCTTATTGCTGGTGCATTTGGTATTAATTCTACTATTTGGCCTATTAATGCCAAAGGAATTATTCTAATTAATTTCGATTATTTATCTGAACGACACTTTACAGAAAAAGAGATTCAATTTATTCTTGCTCATGAAATAGCACATATCTACAAAAATCATAGTTTAAATACTTTAATGTGGAATATTATAGAACGTCTGTTAAAAAATTTAGACTATAACACGCCAATACTCGTAGAAATATTTAAAGGATTTCTAGAGATACTAAGTCCTGGGAATCTTCCATATAACGCAGAAGAGTTAAAAAATAATGAATATGAGGCAGATTTAATTGCATTAAATTACGTAACAGGAGATCTTCGAAATGCAATTTCATGTCTACAAAAGTTGTCAAGCGGTGATCTAAATTCACCGTCACATTCTTGGGAACTTTTTAATTTAGATCTTCCAGCAATGACCTTAAAAAAGAGAATTGAGGTATTAAAAGAACGTTATTATTCATTTAGAACAATTTAAATTCCTAATTTGACTTTTAATTTTACTATTTATACTTTAGTCAACAATGAACTTAAAAAATTAGATTTAATCTGAGTTAGATAAAATATGATTTCAAATTTTGGTGTTATTCTGACTCTTAATTCAAGCAGCAAAAGATATAGCTAAGAAGCTTGTAGTTGTGATATGTATAAAATCAAATTTGAAAAAAATAGAACTTCATTAATGGTAACATATTATCTTTATAGGCACTTGACTTAAGTAATAAATCCAAAGCATTGGAACCTTTTAAGATTCAGAATAGGAGTCATGTTTCAGTTTAAGAGTGGATTCAACGATTTGTTTCAGTAAAGATCTTCAAGAGAAGAAGAGTTACTACATTCATATATAATAGATGAAAGGCCTCTGTTCAGATAAGCAGTAAAAGATATAGCTAAGAAAATTCTAAATATGATATGAATAAAATTAAATTTGAAAGGAATAAAACCTCTACTTTTATTGTAATGTATTCTTTGTATATGTATTTTCTTGGATTGAGTTTACGTAGTACATCTAAGGCATTAGTAATATTCAGAGATGATAAAAGAAATCATGTGTCTGTTTGAAATTGGATTCAAAGATTTGGATCCTGTCAGATTTACAAAAGAAAAATAGTAACTGATTTCATAATAGATGAAACCATCATTCAGATAGGACAGAAACATTTCTGGTTATGGGTTTGTATTGAACCTTTGTACAGTTCTGTGTTTGGAATCTATCTCTCTGAAGAGAGAAATATGCTTGTTGCTGAAAAATTCATCAGATCTCTTGTATCAAAATATGGAAAACATACCATTTATACAGATGGTGGAACATGGTATGATTAAGCATGCAATGTAATTGGATTAAAACACTATTTGCATTCTTCAATAGAGAAAAGTTTGATGGAAAGAGTAAACCAGTTTTTGAAAGACAGAATAGAAAGTTTTGATGATTACTATCCTTGTATCAAAGAAGAGTGTGATCTATTTCATGTATATAGCTGGATACAATTCTTTGTTTCTATGTATAATTATACTATAGTGAATAATAATAATGATTTTTTATTAAAGGAGGTAAACATTATCTTAAATTAACATCCATGAAAATCTACATGTATGCTGGTTATCTTTTGTATCCTGTTTAGCCATGTTTTGTTATGTCTTTCTATCTATTAAGCATTTTAGACAATAGCATTCGCTATATGTGGCTTCCGTGTTCTCCAAGTCATCGTATTGTTATTTATTGTCTGATTATCTAATTATCTTTATTTAGATCCACTCTTCTTCAGTCGTTGTAGTTTCTGCTCATATCTGGTCCTGTTCTTGAATCGATACAATTGTTGTCTTGTTAGCATGTACCATATTATGACAAGCATCTCTTTTGCTGTTGCTACTATGGCTTTACCGTGTCCCTTTCTCTGTTTGATTCTTTCATAGAATGTTCTCATATGATGGTCATGTCTTATTGCAGATAATGCACACTGTACCAATATCCATCTCAACAAGGGAGATCCTTGTTTTGTTATTTGTCCTGTTTTTATTTTTCCTGATGATTCTCGCGTTGAAGGTGCAAGTCCTGCATAACTGACTAGTTTCCATGGTGTAGAGAATCTGTGAATATCAACTATCTCTGTTGATATCAACATTGCAGAAAATATGTCAATTCCTGTCATACTGAGAAGTATTTTTACATCCTTGTTGTCCTGCCATGCATATCTTGCAATCTCTTTTGATACTATTTGTATTTGGTTATCGATAGATTCTATTGATGTCAGCGTCGTATCCAGAATTATCCTGTCTATTGGTGAGACAGACAGTGATTTCAACCATTCAATTCCGGATTTTCCAAATATATCAGTCAGTTCTGTTCTGTATTCATATTTGTCTAAAATCGAGTGTATCTTGTTTGCCAGTTTTGTCTTGGTTCGAGATAATACTATCCTATGTCTAACAAGACTCCTTTTGTCTCTAAATTCCTTTACAGGTACATATGACTCGTATATCAATCCAGTTCTCAGTAGATCAGATAGAATACGTGCATCAAGTTTATCTGATTTTATCTTTGCTTGTGCTATTATCTTTGTCTTGTATGTATTTGCTAGTATAGTATCTATTCCATTATCTTCTAGTGTGTAGTGTATTCTCATCCACATGTTGCCTGTAGATTCCAGTACCGCATTGCATTCTTTTGTGTCATGATAATATATCCTATTAATTAGATTGGATATTCCATCAGAATTGTTACCAAAGAAGAATTCATCTAGTATCTTTCCTTTATCGTCTTTTAGTGCTGCCCTGCATTTTCTCTTTCCAACATCTATTCCAAGATGATTCAATTTCCTTTTTTATTCACCTTCTTTTTTTCTTGTTTTGTTGGCTAACAGGTGGCAAACATCCATGCACTCTCTATTGTAGTATGATAGCCACTTCATAAGATATGGTTCAGTCACAGCCTCACTCTCTTACGGAGTATGTTAATTTTGAACCTAGCCAACATACAACAATAAACAAACTATAAGATTTTCATATCGTCAGAGCCATAAAGATAACTATACTGATAAATTTACTAGCCAGATTAACTTTACTATCTTAAAACAGATAATAAAAAAGATGCTATTTGCTTGGTCAATATTTGATGTAGTTAATAATGTGTCACGATGGATAATATTGTTTGAGCTATTGCTAGCAGGATTTAGGCCGTTTGAGGCAGTTATAATATCATCTTTAGCCGCTTCTTTACTATCCTATTTATTGATAAATTTAATATGTAAACGTATCAAAATTTTTTCATTATTAAAAAAGAATGATCTATAATAAAAATAAAAATAAAAATAGGAATAAAAAATGACGTTAATATCATACTTAATTAGAATAAACTTTACTGTTTGTTAGTAATTTATATAAAATAAAAATAGTTAATCTACAGAATATACATACACATTAGATACAATTATGTTAGTTTATATGTGTTGATAAGTTACATATCTTTATGTCAGCAAAAGAAGAAATAAAAAAAACAGAAAATATATCAGTAAATGAACCAAAATTTAGTGAAAAAAATACAACTAAATTCAATAAAGACAACAATAATTTCACTGAAAGTATAAATTTTGACTACAATAAAACATTAAATCAACAAAAAGATGCAATATACAAAACTCTTGACAACACCTTACAAACTATTAAAAAAAGTACCGATGAAGCTACACGAGAAATTCCAAGATATGCACAACGTTTTTCTGAATATCAAGAACATACTATTCAAACTGTAAAAGATATTGCATCTGACTTTATCGAAGCAGAAAAAGAAGTAATAGATTCTTTTCAATCAAAAGCAGATAGACATAATGTAAACCTCTCTGAAGTATGGGATTGGTATAATCCACAAAGAATCTTTGAAAATAACACAGTAATGGTAAATAATTTCACAACCTATCTATTAAATTCCATCAATGTTATAAATAATACTTTGGAATCTAATATGAGATTATATGATACAGCACTTGAACATACTCGTGATAATTTAAAGACTTTACTAAGAACAAATACAAGTTATTTAAAACAGGTTAATTGATGTAATTTAGAAGTAAATATTAAGAATAACTAAAAACTACTGGGTTTGATTTGATATTAAATCCAGCCTCTAATTTTTATTATAAAATATCTAGATATAAATTTGAAGTTATATATTTATATCAAAACATTATATACATATATTATGAGTAAAGATAAAGATACCCCTAAAGAAATAGACGAATTCCGTATCTCAAAAGATAAACTCCCTGCGTTTAAAAAAATACTCGTTACTGATGATGGAAAAGATATATCAAATAAGGCACTTAATTATGCTGTTTATTTATCTAATTCTACTGGCGCAGAATTATTTATTCTTCGTATATTACCAGATGTTGAAAAATTAGGAAATATTTCATTCGAGGGGTCTCATGAGATATCACAAATTGATGATCAAGACTTTCATCGAAAGATAAAAGGGGATGTAATAGAGGCTATGGAGGATAAAATCAAGAAATGCAAAGTAGCAGGATGTAAAAATAATGTTTCTTATAAATTTCTAACCGGTAATGTAGTTGATGGAATAGCAGATGAAATTAATAACAATAACTATGATTTGGTCATTATGTTATCTTTACATATGGATTCATGGTTTAAATCTTTATTTAGTGATGTCCACAAAATAGTTAGACATATTAAAAAACCCGTTTTGATAATACAATAACTTTAAATTACTTTGGTAATTTCAATCAAATCTATATATCGTTATTTTCAATTTTGGTAGGTTATTTTTGTTTATTGGGAAATTATTAGACTATTATTAAAAAGAAAATCATCTATTTCAATTTTTCGTTAAGATATATCCTACAACATTTATCTGAACAAAATGATATAACACCTATAGCCGAACTGGAATATTTTACTCCTTCAACCAAATTATTAAACTCCTTCTTACATAATGTACAACTCAAATACATTTGAAATATTTATACATGCTTCATTATAAATTGATTGTTTTCTGAAATGGATTTTCACTTTCTACTTTCTATTATTAATCTTTATTAGTATTACATATATTTACCTTTACATACCAACTATCTTAAATCTTAGAAAAGTATGTATTAAGTTTTATGCTACTAATTACAATAATTTATTAATAATAGTTATAAAAAATTAGGAAATGATTTATAAACATTCTAATTCAAAAAATTGAAATTTAACTTAAATTGTAAGATTGATTATGTTGAAATGATAAATAATATTGATTTTTAAATATCTACACGTAAGAAATGAAGATCGTTTCACAGGTTAATTATAGTATATACTGCTTGAATTATACTAACATTAGAAAAGGTTAGATATTTGGAACTTAATATTATTTTTTATGGAATATGATTTTTTTGTATTGATATAGTTGGTTCTTCAAAAGATCCAGAATCACAGAATCAAAATATTAAAGACTTATTAATAGTAATTAAAGATATTTTATCTTCTCATGAAAAGATAATTCAGACTGCATTTACAGGCGACGGAGTTATAATATGGTTTAAGGAAGATACTATATTACCCTTACATCTTGCATTAAAAATACATAAGGAATTTCCTCAATCAAGAGATCAATCTAATTTAAGATTAAAAATTGGAATAGCACGAGGATATGCAATTGAACTCGATACTGCCAGATCACTAGTAGGAATTCCCGTTTGGGGTGACGGACCAGCAATAGCGAGAAGATTATGTGAGAGCTTGTGATGAAGGTCATATATTGTTGAGTGAGAATATATACAAAAGTTTTAACAAACACAAGAATGATTTAGAACGTCTATTACCAGCTAAACTAAGTCGACGATTATTCCAGGATTTAGGTGAATATTTTGTTAAGCATCAAAAGTCAATACATGTAGCTAATTTTTGTAATAATTCACCAAATAACGATTTTCAAATTTTTGGGAACTGTAATTTTCCAGTAGATAAACGAGGTATTATTGATAGAATAAATATAGATTCTGAATTGTCTAGTCCATTTGATACGTTTTTTGAATATGAAGGGATTCTCCTAAAGAAGAAAATAGATCAAGGTTATAATATAATTTTACTTAATGGTTCAATGAAAAATATGTATCATTCACTTTTCCAACATGCTAAAACCTATGATTCTATCAATACAATGGTCCCTAGTAGATTTCTAAGGTATCATTCAAATACATCTTTATTAAATTATCATGCAAGATTAAGGAGAAGATCAGCTAAAAATAATCCAAGGCTAACAAGTACTAGAATCATGGTCATGGAAAAATATAACATAAAAAAAGATTGGGAAAACCACAACACAAGGGATTTATGTATAGATTTTCTTAATTGGCATAAAGATTGGGGAGTGACATTATTACAGATCGAACAGTCATATGTGAATGAGATTAGGCGAAATATTGAAGAAAGTACTAATTTTCGATTTAACAGTATGGAAGTTGGTTTTGGAAAGATAAATATCTTATCCAATTTGGGGAATATCAAATAGATGATAAAAAAGAAGATGTCAGAAAGTAATATGTGGATTTCGGCTTCTAACACCATATCTTATGTTAACTGCGATTTACTCATTAATTCAATACTTGAAAATAATGAAATTTATGAGATAAAATATGATGATGACATGCAAAATCCAGAATTTATAAAATGGAATAATAAATACTGGAAACCAAATTTTATATAAAACTTCATTTTTAATCGCAATCTGTGGCTCTTAAAATAAGTAGGAAAAGATATAGCTAAGAATGTTCTAAATATGATATGAATAAAATTAAATTTAATTGGCATAAAAACTCTTCTTTTATTGTACTTTATTCTCTTTATCTGTACTTTCTTGGTTTAAGTTTACGAAATACATCTAAAGCATTGATTATATTTGGAGATGATAAAATGTGTTTATTGCTGTTTGGAAATGGATACCAATGTTTGCAGTTGAATCATACAAAATTAAGAAAAAGATTAACTGCATACACCATGGATGAAACTATAATTCCGATTTATTATTAGCATCTCTGGTTATAGATATCTACTTGAAATCAATATATTTAGAGTCTATCCCAAAATTAACCCCCTATAAATAATAACACTATTTGCTAATTCTACAAGAGCAAGTAGTTCTCATCTTTCTTTTCATATCTTGTAAACAATTTCCTAAATCTGTTATGCCATGAATTTGTTCTCTCTACTACCCATCTTCTTGCAGTATGCTTTTTATAAAATAATTTGTTGTCTTTCTCTCTTCTGCGACGTATATGAGGAGTGTATCCTCTTTTGATGATTTCTTGTTCTACTTCTTTGGATTGATATGCTTTATCAAGACATAGATTCTGGTTATATTTGGATGTAGATGATGTTGATGGTCGTTGGAGAACGATATTATCCATTGTCTTTGTTGCAACAGTAACATCATGAGTATTTGCAGATGTTATAAAAGTAGAAAGAGGAATACCATCTTTATCTGTCAGAATATGTCTTTTGCTACCTAATTTACTCCTAACTGTAGGATTATGACCTGTCATCGCCCCCTAAAGGTGATTTTATAGAGATACTATCAAGTGATTGCCAATTCCATTTTATTCCTATCTTTTTATCACACTTCCGATTAGTTTAACAGGACTAACCTCAGGCTTGAGTCAAACGTGATGTTATATCAATAACTATCTAATTTCTATTCCAAAAGATGGGGTATTACCTTAAAGAATATTAATTGATAAATAAGAAATTGTTGAAAAAATCCCACATAAAAGAATAGAAGAAGATATTAACAATATGAAAAAATTTGAATATTACATTATATATAGAGTAAATACAGAAATAAATGCTACTTTTTGTAGTATGACTTATCTTTACAGGTTGACCTAGTTAATAGTGAAAATAAAATTTGTTTCTGTGGCGGAGAGAAATGAAAATAATAAATGCGTTACTTAATAACATACTCGCTTAAGACGATCAAGTTATTGGAATGTTGCAACTTATCATGGTGAAAGAAGTGTATTGATCTGGTTAGGTATGCAAAGGAAAGCGTACAAGGTCAATTAATTGTACCAGAGTTTACACGGGGATGATAACCAAACAAAATTCAAAAATAGATATAATTAAGCGTTTTCTTTTAGCTTTTTATCTTCTATTTTGTTATCTATTTTCTTTTCTTTTTTACCAAATAATTTACCAAATATGTTACGAAACATGTTTTATATATACAGAACGAATATTTAAGTTTGATATGTCATATTCCCATTAGGAAGAATAGTTTTGCAAATCTATAATATTCATGAATACATACAAAGATTATAAAAGCATTTTTACCAATTTTTTTTATTTTGGACTCCACAGAGCTAACTCCAACTGTAATCCCTGGAAATCAATATTTGTTATAATTATATGATCTATTATTTAGGCTGTACGATTAGTTCCAAATATCTTGAATCTCTTTGTACATTGCTCTGATCACGACCAAACAGAACTCCTGATAACGCATTGGTGATGTACAATTTGTAGTATACTAAAAGCATGACAAACTTATCACTTATCTGATGTTTGAAATGTCTTCCAGCACTTATTCTTATTGTCTCTCTTTTTGATAGACGTTTTATCGGTTCTGACTAGATGAAAAATTCTATTGGGTACCGTTCCCTTTTGTATGCAGGCTAGGTTCAAAATTAACATACTACGTGAGAGAGTCAGGCTCTGACTGAACCTATATCCGAGCGGCTATAATGCTACCTCATAAAGAAGGCGAATAGATGTTTGCCGCCTCTAAGCCGAAATAAAAAAAGAAAAAAAGAATGAAAAAATAAAAATGAAAGGAAAATAACATATCTAGCATAGGCTATTCTCGATAACCCTTAATATTATTAATTATAATAGAAAATTACTGTTAATAGGAACATAATGATGACCTGATACAGATCGAGATTTTAATAGATGTTAACTTAAAGGTAAAAATTCTCTCAATATCTACTTTTCCTAATATGTTCTATGCTCATTTTTGATAGATTTTTTATTTTTATCTTAAAATTTCCTTAAGTTAAAAGAGCCTTTGAATATCAATATTATAAAAGTATAATATCTTAATTAATGTGAGCGTATTAATTATACTATTTCCTTCCAACCTTCTTCCCTCGTCATGATTATGAAATCTCCGAAAATAAGAACATCCTCGTCCAACATCTTACCTCCTTCTATTCTAAAAAATCGTACAAAATCACCTTCATGAATTGCTAATATTTCATTTCTTCCCTCACGATCTACATATTTTTTTTTATTTATTTCTTTATTCATCAGATACATATATACTTGCTTTAATCTATATGTTACTTCGGTCCTGTTAAGTTAAGAGTATTTCACCTCCAATTTTGAATAAAATAATATTTCTAACTTTTGAATTATAGAGATAAACAAATAATTTCATCCAATTGTATACATGTTGAAGATCACATTTTCTACTACTATTCTTTTTGATACATGGATAGCAATCATCAAAACATTCTGTTCTATCTTTAAAATACTGCAGAACTCTTTCAATCAAACTCTTCTCCAAAGGAGAATGTAATCTATGTTTTAGATGTAAAAAGTTACATGCTTGAGGATACCATGTACCACCATCAGTGTAAACTGTATGTCTACCATATTTAGATACAAGAGATCTGATAAAATTCTCTGCTACAAACATGTTTCTCTGTTCTGATATATTGATTCCAAGAACAGATCTTTGAACTGGTTCAATACAAATCCATAACCAATAATGTTGGTTACCAATCTGAATTATAGTTTCATCTATGATAAAAGCAGATACTTTTTTTCTCTTAAAAATCTGTAGTGAACCAAAACGTTGAATCCACTCCCAAATTGCAACATAACTTCTATTCTGATCCTTAAATAGTTCCAGTGCTTTAGCCGTATTTCATAGACTGAGACCAAGAAAGTACAAATACAAAGAATACATTACTATACATGTGGATGTTCTGTTTCTTTCAAATAATCTAATGACCATAGATTAGAAATAGAACATTCATAGCTTTAGCTCTTTCGTTAACTTAACAGCACCGATCAATCAATTCATTTATTTGTATAATCCACGAATCAGAAATACTATTGTATTAAATTCGATGGTAAAACAGTCTTGATAAAACCTTTTTCACAGTATTTAAAAATATCCGTTTATCTACAGGTTTTATCATAATTTGACCTGCAGATATTCCTAGAACTATACAGAAAAAGTCATCTAAAATATCTAAAGTTACAAAACAATTCTTATTGCATGACCTATATCTTCTATTTGTTTATATATTTTGAAGCAATTCAAATATTTGATCCCGATATTTGGTATTAGTAATCGCACACTAAAATCTGGAAGGATTATAATATAAATCAGTGGTAATAAGGAATAAATAAATAAAGTAATAATATAATCTGATTCTTAAAATATTCTAGAACTAAAAAGATCAACATACTCATCATCTACTATAATAATAATTTTGGAACTATTTTATGAAATAAAAGATTTCATTTAATATCATTTCAAATCTTTTTACTTGCAAAAATGTTCCATAGTACATATACGATAGTTTTTTGTATCATATAAAGATGTATTGTCAAGGAATAAAAGTATTTGCATCTTTATTATAAACAGTTGCTGATTTTATATGATTTGTATTTGTATTTGCTTTTGCGAAAGCATTTACATCATCCTGTGTTTGTTTAAGCGCTCTATTGTATACTCCCAAATTAGATACCAGAGCATCATTTATTAGATTGTTGGTATTTGACAAATAGATTGTGAAATTACTTACAGATACTATGTGATTTTCAGCAATTCTTTGTGGATTATACAAATCCCATAAATCATCAGTAAAGTTTACATTATTATTTCTATCTCCATTTATTTGAAAAGAGGCTACTATTTGTTTTTCTGCTTCTATAAAGTCAGAAGCAATCTCTTTGAGCATTTGAATATTTTGTTCTTGAAATTCAGCTATACGTTGGGTATATTGTGGGATTTGTTTGCTAGCTTGGTATGTACTTTTTTTTATATTATGTAATGTATTATCAAGTATCTTGTTTATTGCATCTTGTTGTTGATTTAAGGTGTTAGTTATTGTTTCATTGAAATTATTATAATCTTTGTTAGATTTAGTTGTATATTTTTTATTAGATTTCTGATCAGTTATATCTCTATTTTCATTTATTTTTACTTCTTTGGAAGACATATATATAAACATTAGTATGGTATATAACTCATGTATTAATGCCCTTTGTATAGTAATATTTATTTCTATACAATATATAGATTTATTTATTAATCCATGGTAATATATTTTTAATTATACCAACTAGCTTATGTTTTCTAATTATCAATTCTCGAAAGTAATAATTTCTTGTATTTAGATTGAATCTTTTAGTTATAAACTATCTATTTATTTTATTTCTGAAATTGGTAAAGAAAGAATAATATTATGAGACATGCAGATCATCTTTAGTAAAATGCTATGTCTCTTCTAGAACCATAAATTCAGAAGATGCTATCGGTATACATTTCGGAATCAAATTTTTTATATTTATCAAAATATTCGTTTTTTTAATCTATAAAGCTATTTTGCGTTATCCAGGAGGAGGTGGCATTTTGGGAATTTCTTTTCTATTTTCTTCAGGTAATCTAAAAATGTATTTTCATTAAACCAGTGATATTATCTGAATACTGTTTCATATCTATACTGGTAGTGCCAAATAAGACTGATCCTGAATGGATATTATGATTCTTACAACTGGTACATCTTCTTTTTCTATCACTACTTTTCCTGTTAAGGGAATTATTGAAGAAGAATGATTCATCAAGTGATACTACTGTTAACTCTCTATTGGAAGGTATTCAGGATTTTTGATTCTTTTTAAAATGCTCTTTTTACTCCTTAGATGGTGTGTTTACATAGACCTTTCTTATTACCTTCTGTTTGAATCCCCCTCTATGCTTGTCTTTAAATTTGGATATGGTGATATTCGATTCCACTTTTGTTTAGAATCAAATCTTCACCCTGTTTTGTAGTCCAACCCAATTTGCTGGAAGCTAATTCATTTTGTATCTTATGTAATGTTGTGTCTGTATATCTTGATGTCTACCACTTTTTGGTTTATTTTTGAATCCCTCTACTCATTTTTGGAGAACCTATCTAGCCAGTATAAACGCCATGGTCTATTTCTATATATGTCATCAGAAGAATAAGCAGAAATGACATTACCAAATTTTGCTCTTATTACAAAGAGAATCTTTCCTTTACCATAATATTAGTTTCCTTCCTGTAATAATTTAATCAATTAATTTTTGGGAAACACTGTGAGGATATTAGGGGGATAAACATGTTAGTTGATAACTTCTACTCTATATCACATACGAAAATAAAATTTGATTAGAAAATACATGATAATTAATATAACACACTATTATACGAAATTATTTAGGTATTCTGAGTTATTCGAGAGTATTATTAATTCTAAAGGCTCTGTTAATTTAAGATAATACTCACCTCCTTTTCTAACTCAAAATGATTATTGTTTGCTATAGTATCGTTGTACATAGAAATAAAAATTGTATCCAGGTATGTACATGAAATAGATTGCATTCCTCTTGACTACATGGATAGTAATCATCAAAACTTTCTATAGGATCTTTCAGGTACTGGTTTACTCTTTCCATCAAACTTTTCTCTATTGAAGAATATAGATAGTGTTTTAATCCAATTACATTGCATGCTTAATCATACCATGTTCCACCATCTGTATAGATGGTATGTTTTCCATATTTTGATACAAGAGATCTGATGAATTTTTCAGCAACAAGCATATTTCTCTCTTCAGAGAGATAGATTCCAAACACAGAACTGTACAAAGGTTCAATACAAACCCATAACCAGAAATGTTTCTGTCCTATCTGAACAATTGTTTCAACTATAATAAAAGCAGGTACTCTTTTTCTCTTGTAAATTTGGCATGAACCCAAAACTCTGAATCCAGTTCCAAACAGAAACATGACTTTGCATTTCATCTCTAAATATAATCAATGCTTTAGATGCATTTCGTAAACTCAAACCAAGAAAGTACAGGTAAAGAGAATACATTACAATATAGTTAGATGTTCTAGTTCTTTCTCAAATTTGATTTGATTCATATTATAAATAGAATGTTCTCAGCTATAGCTGTTTCTGCTTAAGTTAACAGAACCATTAATTCAATTGTAATGATAATAAATTCTAATATAGTGAAATAAAGAGAAATAGATTTATTTTTAAAGCTTAAATTTTAACTTGAACAATTATTACTTATTTTTTAGACAAAATGAAATAAGAATTATTTGATGATAATTATTAATATAAACAAAATATTGGGTATGTAAATTTAACTTGATACAAAATTTAATCCAAAACTATGATGAGTCATGATTTATAGTTCACTGAAAACTATCTATTGTTTATAAAGTATTAGACAAGTTCTTATACTATAAGAATTGTTATATAATATGAATAACAATAATACATTCATAAGTGATATGATAGGTATTAAATCCATGTTGCTATTGAAATCAGATTCAACTTCAAGGAGAGAAAGACAATAACATGGAAAAAGTATTTTCAAGGTTAAGATCTATTATTAATAATAACGGAAAGACTAAATTCTGTATATCTTGTGGTGAGATTGCTACACAAGAAGCATTATTCAGCGTTGGAGATGGCGTTACTCTCATAGAAAAATATTGTGATACATGCTCCAGAAATGTACCATAACAGCTTTTGCCGTTTTGTAACGACCATTGATTGTGTTATGCTGGTCGTTACTCAATAATTGAACACACGCCTACACTTATATGATTTAATTATTAGAATTAGTTAAACTATGCTGGTTAAACTATGTTACTCTTTCTTATAAAATAGAAGAAGGTTCGATTTTTTCAACTATCTATATGATAGCGTAATTTATAGAAATATTTTTCTACCTCATCCAGTCTTTCAAGAACACCGTCTTTGTTTCTTAAATCAAGAAAAGTAGAATCATCACGAAGTTTCTGTAAAAATAACTGGACTTCTTCATTTGTTACTCCATGTTTGATGTCATTTTTTATATTTCCTCGAGTTCGATAAATATTATTAAATCTTTTATATTGCCTCTTTTCCCATAACGATGGATTTGTGGATAGTCCAGAAATATATTTGACTATTGTTTTTTCCATATGTTTAACATGCCAATCTCTCATTGGAAAACTATTATATGTTATCATAATTTATATTACATCTCCACATATATATAGCAACCTCTAATTTAGTTTGAGTACAAACGATCATTGCTAACTTCATTAATATTACAATTTTGAGCAAAAAATGTTTCTTAATTCTAGATAAATTCATCTCCTTCAGAACAAAATCACGATTATTATTTACTATTATATCATTATACAGAGAAACAATAAATTGTATCCAGTTATGTATTTAACACGCCTTCCATAAGCTAACCTGAGACTTCCTTTGAGGCAACAATATCTGATTATTCAAGCATTTATTACTTTAGAAATTATTCATGGAGATATTTAAACAATAATAAGAATATAATAGTCTAGATTCGATGTTTACAGAAGGCCAGATTATGGCATATGTAAAATTATCAATCTATAGATTGGGTTAATATGACTTGTTAATGAGAACAAAACAATATTTATTAATTATCTTTCATTTCGGTTATTTTTGAATTTTGACAGTTCCGCTTTTATATTTGCTTGCTATATTACTCAAAGTGATCTTGTATTTCCTATTTCTAGGTCTAGTTCTTAATCTATATCCACAACATGGGCAAAAAAAACCTTGCCAATATATAAAAATTTGGCAAACCTGACAACGTTTTTGTCCTATCAAATACCTCATACCAGTACTAGGTCTTATTGCTTGATGGCGTGAACAGATTCCCTTGCACACCATATATTATCTTATAAAGATAATGATTGAGTTGGTAGTATTTGTAACTTGCTATTTCGGCCTGATTTGCTGATCTCCTTGCTCGTAATTTTTACTTCCTTACTGCACATTATATTGTTATTATTTCATTTTATTTGTTTATTAAGGTAATAGATTATTGGGTAACCATTTATATCACTAGTTTTTTTCTCATCCTTTTAATAATATCGACTAATTCTGTTATTCGACCTCAGAATTTAGTTCTGTATAGTACTATAAATTAACATTTTTATTTTCATGTGTAGTTTGTAAGAGTTGCTTTTTCATGAATAATGTTTTAAGCTTATGGATGCCATAACCTGTTTTAGATGATATCCATATTATATTATTATTACTATTATTATTCTTACTTATTTCTAATTTTCTCACGATTTCAGAAATTATTCTTTTATCAATTTTATCTACTTTTGTGAATACTATAACTAACTTAGACTTGTCCACATTTAATTCTTCCAAAATCTGTAAACAATTTAAATATTTTATTCTCATATCTTCAATCTCTTCTGATGAATCTAGTAAAAGCAATATTAGATCAGCAACAATAGACTCTTCTAAAGTAGATTTAAATGCATCAATCATATACGGGGGAAGTCTACTAATAAAACCTACTGTATCTACAATTAATATTCCTTCACCTCCTTTTTTAGTAATATTTTTACTATGAGGAGAATCTTTAAGTGATCTCGTGGTCGTTGAAAGTGTAGTAAACAAATTTGGGGATATCTCTTTGGATTCATCTGTAAGTAGATTAAATAATGTAGTTTTTCCTGAACTTGTATAACCCACTAGAGAAACAATATACATTTTTATTTTCTGTCTCTGATATTGATAGATTTTGCGTTTAAGTTTTGCATCATTTAACTTTTCTCTAATAAATGACATTTGTCTTTTCAAGTCTCGAAAGTGTACATCTACTATGTATTCTCCCATTCCGCCTTTTCCCGCTCTTTCTTTACTATTACTCAGTAGTTTTGCCTTTTCCCTTATACGAGGCATCTCGTATTCAATCTCTGCTAATTGAATCTGTAATTTTGCTTCAACTGTGGTGGCTCGTGTAAAAAAAATATCTAAAATTAGTCTTTCACGATCTTTGACAGTAACTCCTATCAATTTCTCAAGATTGTATATCTGTTTGGATGTCAAGTGATTATCCACAATTATTTCTTCTATTCCTGTGGTTTGTTGTACAAATTGCGTTATTTCTTCTGCTTTGCCTGACCCTATTCCATATTTTGCATGATTAAGATATTTCTGTGTAAAAATTTTAACAATTTCATAATTTGGAATAGAAAGTACAAGTTGCTTTCCTTCGTTTAAAATAAAATCCTCAGGATAGGTAACCAATATTACTTTTGTTAATTTCAATTTTCTAATGATCCTTATTATCTCTTCTAGTATATTAGCACTTTTATATTCTGAAAGAAATATGTATAATATTGTTTTTTAATTCCGGTTAGGTTAGGACTATTTCATAACCAAATTTGTACAAAAAGTTATTGACTTTTAGATTATACAAATAAACAAAATAGATTATTCGAATTGTTGACAATTTGTGGATCACAATTATTACTGATCTTATAATTGATACAAGGATAATACTCATCAAAACATTCTATAAAATCTTAAAAATACTTCATTTCTCTTTCAATTCGCCTCTTAGGTAGAAAAGAATATAATTTTGATTCTATTTATATAATAAATAATAAATTCTTAGCTATATCTTTTCTTGCTTAAATTAACAGAACTGATAATATTAATAGTTTTGTCAAAAAATATCGAGAAGATAAAATTTCTTTTTGAAAAAAAAATAATATCAAGCTGTAAAATCTACTACTTTTAGCCCTAATTTAGGAGAAAATCATAGGTTGATAAAATAAACATCCTAATTGATGTTCCATTCTTTAACAAATGTACCATTATTAGTAAACTTTTTTACTTGACCACCTCCAAGATCAATAACATAAATATTTCCTTTGTTATCAGTTGCTATACCTGTGAGAACTAAATCTGCCATTTTTGTTCTTTGAATATCCCATTCTTTAACAAATGTACCATTATTCGTAAACTTTTTTACCTTGTCATTTTCATCGTCGAGAACATAAATATTTCCTTTGTTATCAGTTGCTATACCAGTAGGATTTGTAGAGGTTGCAAAGATTTGATTATAACCTATTATACCTATTGATTTATCATATTGATAAATATTTATTATTTGTTGATTTAAAAAATATATAATTATTAAAGAAGCAATCAATACTATTAATATTATTGGTAAAACAACTGAAGCTATTTTTTTTATTGGTTGGTGAATTTTTTTCAATTAAATAACCTCTATTTAGTTCGTTACCAGAAAAATTATATAAACATTGATTCAGATTACTTTGGATAATGATTTGAATATTTTATTCTACTTTTCTCTTTTGGATTGATAATTGCTAATATCCTAGATTATCAATAAAAAAATATTCTGGTCAATCTTTATAAAAACATTCAAATCCCACAGAATCATTTTTTGAATTTTGTGTTACCTATTACTTGAAAATTGAGTTTTTGTATTCATTTACTACAATATTATTATCAAGATAATAAGCTAATGTTTTATAGTATTGTAAAAATATTTTTAACATCATGTCGATTTTTTAGATTGATTAATAAAAAAAAATTTCATAGTTTAATCAACCATTTTTATAATATAGTGGTAGTAGTATTTAATATCACTATAAACAGATAAAAATATTAGACACATTAATAAGATAAGTATAAGCGAATATTAATTGTTGTACTTGCATACATAGGTAACAGATTCACTTACCACCATGGGTAACACTTTTTATCTGCTTGACTTTCTTGTTACCATTATGGTTATTTAATCTTCCTTTCATAAGAAACATTTCAGATGGTGTATGACCACCTATACCACCATGTTCTCTTTCTTCATTGTATCCTTTTACAAACATGGCATATATTCTCTTTCCATCTTCTACATTAGGAATATTTTCTACTGCTATAAACTCATTCTTTACAATCTTGTTATATGCTTCAATTTTACCCTGTAATTGTGGATATCTGGCAGGTATGGATCTATCTTTTATATTGTTACGTTGTAGAAAACGTCTGAATATTTTGGATGTAAACTGTTTACCATTATCCTGCATTACCTTTTCAGGTTTACCATTTTCTATTATGTAGTCTTCAAGTACGTCTATTACATCTATACTTCTTTTTCTCTCAGTCCATTCACTTGCTGTTTTTCTTGAACAATCATCTTCACAACTGATAACATAGTTCTTTTGAGCACAATTTTCTAGATAAAAAGGACCTAAAATATCCATCTGTACCATCTGGTTTGCTTTTTTCATTGCAAATCTTTTGTATTTTCTGTTTCTGATTTTTCATGTTAGGATATTCAAACCATGCTTTTTCAGTATGTTGTATATGGTTCTAGTACTGAGTGATATTTCCTTTAAACGCTTTAATCTGAATTTGATACGATTGCATCCAAATCGTTTTGTTATACGTAAATTTATTATTTCCTGTTCTATCTCTTTTGTTACTTTTCCAGGTTGCATATTATGTGGTTTTCTACTTTTATCCTTAAGTCCATATATTCCATACTTTAGATACCTGTTCTTCCACTTGTAGTATATCTTTCTGGATATCTGATATCTAATACAGATATCAATTACAGTATCTCCAGTCCATTCTTTTTCATGAAGTAAATTATATCTTGTTTGTATTTCTATTTTCTATACACTTCCTAGCAGAGCTAGAAATTGTAACCTATGTAGGTAAATGAAATTGTAACCTATGTAGGTAGGTACATCAATTAATAAAGAATATATTAACAATTTTAGAAATAATGGAAAATGTTATTATTTGATAATCGATCTTACAATCTTGAGCTTTTATTCTCCTTAATCAAAAAAAATCAAAAGTTTGCATTTAATTAATTTTAAACTCTTAATTCTTTATGTAAAAGGAAACGATTTTACTTGAATATTTTCCTAATATTTCACCATAGCATAACATATAACTACTCAGAATATCTATCAGTTATTATGGTCTTTTTGACATAATACATCACATTTATTAATATAGAAGTATCAAAAGAAAGATTTTGAAAAACTCTACAGAATTTGAATACCATCCTAAAATAAAGATGTTTACAGGTTTTAGGTGTAATATATGATAAAAAGATTTTGCATAAATATTAAAGATCTTCACAGAAACAATATATCCACTTTGGATTGGTCAGAAAGATACAGGGATGAAAGTATAGAAAACTTAACAGTTAGTACTAAAAACGATAGGCCCCGGACAAACCAAAAGAGATATCATAACAGATCAAGAATCAATGAGCATCCAGTAAAGAAAGTTAAACTAAAAAAACAGATTAGCAATGTCATCATTCAAGTGGCATATACTACTATCCATTTTACCTAAATACAATTTCTAACTGATCTTTCACATCAACAAAAATCTAAATTATTCTTTTGTAAAGAATCTTCTAAACCAAAGTCTAATCATATCTTTAGTCTCTTAAACAGAATTATTATAACATTAAAATTATATAAATTGGTATAGTAAATATACACTTTCTGTAAAAACATAGCAACTTGACTAATTTCTTGACTGACTTGACCGTTTTGATGACAACTTGACGAATTTTTTGACGTCGTTAAGGATTTTAAATAATTATTGTAGATATAATATTACATGGCACAAAAATTAGAACGGTACATTTAATTGCACAAAATACCTGATTGCAAAGAAAGTGCAGGGATGAGATAGATGTATACTGTAATATTAGAAAAGGATCTGCAGCGAATATAATTAATTTTTGTCGATTCTCTTATTGATACAAGAGGAAAGCAAAATAAAATAGTAGATTCTGTGGTGAATGATATAGCCTATGATAATAACAATAATTTTCAATTTCTACCATTAAGTGGTATAATCCCATCAGAAATCAAGTTAAGAACAAATTCTAAATCTAGAAAGGATAATCAATACCTTAGAAATAAGACTGTGAAGATACAGAAAAATAATTTTAATTATTTGAAGGATTGTGCTATATCTCCACATAGAAGGATTTTGGAGTCCGTCTTTTCATGTATCCAGAGAATGTTTGGAAAATATGTTACTGTTATTTGATTTGAAAACATGATAAAAGAGATGACGCTAAAAGCATCGTTATATAACGTCTTTCAGAGTATTATTGTTAGATTTTGCATATCAAACATAGATTGCATACACTTTTAGAGAAAAGTCTGATTGAACGAGTTATACGGGATTTTAAGGATGAAAATAATATTTTGATGATTATTATCCCTATGTCAATTACAAGATCAAGAATAATTGTTATCTACAACACGTATACAATTGGTTTAAACTATTCATTTATCTATACAATACAAGAATGCGAAACAGAATCCTGTTCAAAATTTGAGGTTAAATAGTAAAGTTAGCACCGTTGGATTTTAGGGATATAATATAAGAACAACTATGGCAAACAATTTCTAATATACCATATAAAAATTAGGTTGTGTTAAATTAAGATAATATTGATATCATTATCTAATTCAAAATTATTATAATTATTTCTATGATGTCATTATTAATAGATACAAAGAATTGTATCCAATTATCAACATGGAATACGTCACTATCATTTAGACCACAAAGATAAATATCATAAAACTTGCTATTATAACTTTCACATATCAACTTATTCTTTTTACCATATATTTGTCTATTGAAGAATTTAGATAATGATTTAATCCCACTACGTTACATGCTTCATTAAACCATGTACCACCATCTGTATACACTGGATGTTTTCCATATTTTGATACAAGATAACAGATAAAATTCTCCGCTCCAAACATGTTTCTTTCTTTATATGTATGGATCCCAAGCACAGATCTATGTATTGGTTCATTACATATTCATAACCAGAACTGCCGATTACAAGTCTGTATAACAGTTTAATTTATGATTAATGCGGATATTATTTGTCTCCTGTAAATTTCACATGATCCAAATCTTTGTATCCACTCCGAAATTGTAAGATGATTACTATATTGATCCTTGAATAGTTCCAGTATTTTGGATATACTTGGTAGAATAAGACCAACAATATACAAATACAGTGAATACATTACAATAATATCGGATGTTTTATTTATGGTCGATCTAAACAACATATATTATTAGAAAGTAACAAACATAGATTTAGCTCTTTAGTTAAGTTAACCTCTCCGGTAATATTATAATTTATTTTCGTTTCTTGACATTTAACAGATTTGTTCAGATATTAGGAATGTTAAATAACTAATTTAAATAATAATTTTTTCTTTATCAATGCTGTCATTTAGATAAACATGATTTTGTAATAATCATAAATTCTTAATTTATCTGGTTAAAAAATAGGAACTTCACAATCTTTTTTACTAAAATCAATCCATAGAATATTAAAGATCGATTCTAATAATATAGGATGTGACTAAGGCATATCCTATATATCCCTACGGAGCTCTTATTTTAGAAACTGAATATAGGATAGAAAATAAAAAGAAATCATATCTAGTTTTGTCAGATCTGCATTTGGGATTTGAATACGAATTAATAAAAAAAGGAATAAGCATAAATTCAGATAATATTTTAAAAAATATTCTAGAAGACATTAATAAAATTAATGAATCTCACAAAATCGATGGAATAGTAATTTTAGGAGATATTAAAAGTTCAATTTCTCAAATTTCACCAATCGAATGGCGGACTATTCCTACTTTTTTTGAAAAATTGTCAGGAAATACTGATGTAATATTAATACCTGGTAACCACGACTCCAATTTAAGCAAACTCATTCCAGATTCGGTAATAACTTGTAATGTAGGTGGACTTGTTATCGATGACACATTGCTATTACATGGACATTCACTTCCCAATAAAGTGAATGCGAATATAAATAAAATAATAATGGGTCATATACATCCCGTTTTTTTTGATCCAAAAAGTACAGTTCATGGAAAAAGGCTATGGATATATATTAAGGTAAAGAAAGAATCTTTGTACGGGCTCAAAAAAAAAGGTGTCTTAGAAATTATTGTTGTTCCAACATTCAACAAATATTTCTATTCTTCTTCAGCTAAATACCGGTCTTTTGAAACATCGATATCACCGATAATTAATTTACTAAATAAGGAAGATGTAATATTGGATAGTATTGTATTTACATTAGACGGTTTTATTATAGGAGACTTGAAAAAATTAAAAAGTTCTAATTTTTATTGATTCATCCTATTGATTTCATTATCAGTCAGATAGTTGTTTAATGGAATAATGGTAGTGGAATTATTTTTTTGCCATTCTAGCGTCTTCACAAATGAAATGGCTGTTTCAATAGTTGTCATTACTGGAATTCCCATTTCCACCGCCTTTCTTCTTATTTGGTATTCATCAGTTAACATGTCCAGGTATTTTTCCATGGTGACAGTAGCAGGAATATTTATTATAAAATCTATTTTACGGTCATATAATAAATCAATAATATTTGGTTTTCGTTCAGGTTCACTTATCTTATATACTTTCTGGACTTTAATAAATCCATTATTTTCTAAAAAATCAGCAGTATGTTCAGTAGCCAAAATCTTAAAATCCATTGAAGATATCAATGAAATGAGAGGAAGTAACTTTTCTTTGTTTTTTTGTCCCCCTATGGTAATTAAGGCAGTTCCACATAAAGGCAATGAATATCCTGCTGCTGTGAAAGATTTGCTTAAGGCATCGTAAAAACTTGTCCCAAAACATGCAACTTCTCCTGTGGATTGCATTTCAACTCCTAACACTATATCTGCACCTTCTAGTTGCATAAAAGAAAATTGAGGAACTTTTATGCCAAAACCACTCGTTTTCAGCCATTGGTCCTTGATTTTAGGTAAACTCTTTCCAAGCATTGCTTTTGCAGCAAGATTTATTAGATTTACTCCAATGTATTTCGAAACGAACGGTAAAGATCTAGATGCCCTGATGTTTGCCTCAATAACTAATACATTGTCATCTTTCACAAGGAATTGAATATTAAATGGTCCTATTACATTAAGAGATCTAACTATTTTATTAGTATAATTTGTTATCGTATCCATGATATCTCTACTTAATCTCCAAGGAGGGATACACATCATAGCATCACCAGAATGTATTCCAGCATTATCGATATGCTCTATTATAGAACCTATGATTACATTTTCTTTTGTGCCTACACCGTCTACTTCGACTTCTGCAGCTTCTTGAAAAAATTTTGTAATAACTATAGGATGGTCTGGACTCACAATGGTTGCATTTTCTATAAATTTTTCTAGTTGGTGATCATCCCATACCACCTTCATAGCAGCTCCGCTCAAAACATATGATGGTCTAACTAAAACTGGATATCCAACTGTTCTACAAAAGGCAAATGCTTCATGAAGATTATTAAATTTTTTCCATGGAGGTTGTGGAATTCTTAACGAATCAAGTAATTTCCCGAACTTTTCTCTATCTTCAGCTCTATCTACATCATTACTTTGAGTCCCAATTATTTTTATACCATTCTGGGCTAGTTTCAATGTCAAATTATTAGCAGTTTGTCCTCCAACACATGTAATTACCCCGGGATAATTTTCCTTTTCGGAAATATCCATAACTCTTTCAAAACTTATTTCTTCAAAGTACAATCTATCCGAAACATCGAAGTCAGTGGATACTGTTTCTGGATTACAGTTGATTATGGATACTTCATTGGCTCCATTTTCCTTTAACCCGATAACCATGTTGACAGTTCCCCAATCAAATTCTACACTACTACCGATCCTATAAGGGCCTGCTCCAAGAACTATTGCATTATTATTTCTCTTGGGGATTGTTAGATCGTCAGTATCGCCTCCATAGGTCAGATAAAGATAATTGGTCTGAGCAGGCCATTCTGCTGCCAATGTATCAATTTGCTTGATGACAGGTTCTATTCCAAATTTTTTTCTGAATTTACGTATGATTATTTCATTTAAATTTAGATATGAACTCAACTGTCTATCCGAAAATCCTAATTTTTTGGATTCTCTTATAATGTTCTCATCAAAATCTAGTCCTATACTCCTCAGTTTTTTTTCCATTTCGACTATATTCTTAATTTTTGTAAGAAACCAAGGATCTATACTAGATAATTCATTTATCCTTTCAATAGTAATACCATTATATATCGCCCTAACCAGTTGAAATAAAATTGTATCATCAGGATACAAAAGTGAATATTCTATTTTTTCCAATTCTTCTTCTTGGGGGTTTGTAAATCCAGAATTTTCAACTAAGCCCAGTTTCCCAGTCTCACACATTCTTATTGCTTTCTGAATGACTTCCTCAAAATTTCTTCCAATTGCCATTACCTCTCCAACTGATTTCATAGCAGTTCCTAGCCTACGATTTACATTCTCAAATTTATTGAAATCCCATCGTGGCATTTTTAAAACTATATAATCTAGTGAAGGTTCAAAAAAAGCGGTAGTTTTCTTAGTGACTTTGTTCACTAACTCATCTAAGGAATAACCTATACCTAATTTTGCAGCCATGTATGCTAGGGGATATCCAGTCGCCTTACTAGCAAGAGCAGAAGATCTAGACAATCTCGCATTTATTTCAATCGCACAGTATTCTTCACTTTTAGGATTAAGTCCAAACTGTATATTGCATTCTCCAATTATGCCTACTTCTTTCGTCCCTCTTATTGCTGCAGATCGTAACATGTGATATTCATAATTATTAAGTGTCTGTGAAGGGGCTACGACTATATTATCACCGGTATGTACTCGCATTGCCAAGATATTTTCCATATTGCAGACAATTATTGAATTACCCTTATAGTCTCTCATTACCTCATATTCTATTTGTTTCCAATGACCTACGTATTTTTCTATTAAAACTTGGCGAGTCATACTGATGGATAAGCCTCGATGTACAATCTCTTGTAGTTCATATTCGTTATGTGCTACTCCTCCTCCCTTGCCTCCTAGTGTATATGCAACTCTGATGATTATTGGATAACCCATTTTTTTTGCAATATCTATGGCTTCTTTTACTGTATATGCTGGAGAACTAGGTAAAACAGGTATTGAACTTTTTTGCATGGCCTCTTTGAAAAGTTGTCGATCTTCTGTCCTTTCTATTCCTCCTATAGGTGTTCCTAGAATTGTTATACCGTATTTGTTAAGAGTTCCATTTCTAAATAAAGATGTACCACAGTTTAAGGCAGTTTGACCTCCAAATGATAACATAATAGAATCTGGTCTTTCAATTTCTAATATTTTAGAAACGTATTGAGGAGTAATAGGCAGTAAATAGACCTTATCGGAGAATCTAGAATCAGTCTGAATAGTAGCGATATTAGGATTAATTAATATTGTTTGAATTCCTTCCTCCCTCAAAGCTTTGAGACATTGTGAACCAGAGTAATCAAATTAGCGGTCATCTATTAAGATAACATTCGCCTGCTTCTCCGATTTTTATTGCCCCACTACCTAATACTATAACTTTTTTTATATTGCTATTTTTTGGTATTTTTTTCACCTCACTTTAATTTTTATATAGATACTAAACAAATTTACTTAGATAATTTTCATCTCTTATTTAAATCAATAATTTCTGTAAATTTATCAAAAACAAAAGTACAATCATAAGGACCAGGTGACGCTTCTGGATGGAATTGTACTGCTAGGGCTGGCTTATCTTTATGTATTATTCCTTCTATGGTCTTATCATCTGGATTAAAAAACCATGGTTCAAATCCTGTCATTTCAAGTGTTTTAGGGTCAATACCATATCCATGGTTTTGACTGGTAATATAGGACTGATTATTTTCAATGTTCATACATGTTTTATTTTGTCCTCTGTGACCATACTTTAACTTAAATGTATCTGCTCCAGCAGATAATGCGAGAATTTGATTTCCAAGACAAATTCCTAGAGTAGGAATAGATTTTTCTATTAATTGTGTTGCGGTCTTAATTGTTTCTTGACACATTTTAGGATCTCCGGGGCCATTACTAATTACTACACCTTTAGGTTTGATTGACATAACTTGATTAAATGAAGCATTCCAAGGAAGCTGGACTACTTTATAACCTCTCATTAACAAATTTCTAATAATACTAAATTTGGTTCCAGTATCTATAAGTACTATAACCTTATCGTTGGAATTACCATAGACTTGTACATTTTTTGATGATACTGTTTGCATAAAATTTTTATTGTCATATCTGTCTTTCTGTAAAACCGCTGATGCATCTAACTTTTCAAGTTTGTTTTTCGAAGATGAAATAATCCCCATCATCACGCCATCTTGACGTATAATTTTCGTTAATTCTCGTGTATCTATACCATAAATGCCAGGAATCTTTTCTTCATATAACCACTCATCAAGAGTTTTTACACAACTCCAATGACTAGCAATATCAGAAAGCTTATGAATAATCAAACCACTGCATTGTATTCTATCAGACTCGAAAAATTTGGGTAGACCAAATTCATCTAAAATGTTTATATCTGGAACTCCATAATTCCCTATGAGAGGATAGGTCAAACATAAAATTTGGCCACTGTATGAAGGATCTGTTAAACTCTCAGTATAACCAACCATGCCTGTGTTAAAAACTACCTCGCCAGATCGAATAGATGGATAACCAAATCCAATACCTGGAAAAGCTTTACCATTTGCTAATACTATCTCTGCATTATACCCAGTATATCTTTGAGAACGCGTAGGAATTTTATATCATTAACAATAAAAAATTTATAAAATTTAAATTTTTCTATAATAATACACCTCTCTAAATATTAAATTTTAATTTTGATGAATTATTAAAATTTTGCATTTCAAAGATCAATATATTCATGATCTTATATGAAAATAAGTTCATGTTTTAATAAAGGGAAGATCCTAAATTTTTCTTTGTTAAGATATTAATTCCTTAATAGGTTCTTATGAAAGGTTACAAATAATGTTTTAGAAACGAAAATATATCAAAAAACCATTTTTTAATTAAATTAATTTAACCTAACTGTTGAATTTCAATCTCGAGTATTTCAAAAGTATAGAATGGATAATTCTGATTATTTTCTAATTAGAATACCAAATACAGTTAAAAAATTAAAAGTTTGTTGTAACAATTAAGTATTGTTTATAATTAATACAAATATTTTAATGCTTTTGAGGTTTAATTGATGTAATATCTCAATCTCAAGGCATTATTATATTCATGTTATTTTACTTTAAACTTCCTTAAATCTTGAAACCAGTCAATTCCTTTTGAAAACCATCGTTAATCTACTATGAATCGATGGCTAAATACTATCAGGGAATTAACATCAGTCAATTTAAGACAATAAACTATACTCTTTTTTGAATGCTATGAATTTTATTAATATTATAAAGTGAGAATAACAAAAAAATTCCCTATCACTAGAAATTATATTCTAAGTTATAAAATTCTAAGATGTTTACCATCTAAATAATTGTTTATTAAAATTTTAAGAATAATAAAGACGATAAGTACTGATCAGATTAGTCTTCGTTATATAAAATTAATATTGGCTGATGTTGTGTTATTATTGGGTTCACATGACGAATGAAATTACTATTGGAATAATTTCATTTAATGAACAAAAAAATATCCTTAATATTCTCAATTCTATAAAATCTCAAAAAATTCCAAATTCATTTCATTTGAGAGAAATAATAATATGCGATGACTCCTCTGATGATACTCCTAATCTCATTAGATCTTTTACAGAAGAGAATCCTGATCTTAAAATACATCTTTTTCATAACCAAGTTAGAAAGGGAGCTGCTCGTGGATGGAATATGATATTTAAACAATCTACTGGAGATATCATAGTTTTATATGATGCAGATATTTCTCTCGATGAAAATTGCACGTACAACTTGGTAAAAAATTTTGCGAAAATCGATAATGGTCTATCTGCCTCTAATTCACAGCCAGTTAATTATAGTAATATTTACGAAAGAGCTGCTAAATTTATTTCCAATTGGTTGAGAAAAATAAGAAAACAGGCCATAACTCAGTATACAGTAATGGGGAGGGCTTTTGCAATCAAAAGTGATTTGGCAAAAAAAATACATATTCCTGAAAATATCATTGCAATTGACCTATTTATACAAGACGAGGTTCTTAAACTAAATAAAGAGATAAAATATATAGATGAAGCAGTGGTTTTCTTCAAAGCTCCCTCTAATCTCTATGATTTTTTATCACAAGTCATTAGAGCGGATTCAGGACATAGACAGATTTCACTAGTTAAAACAAAAAAGCTTTCTAAAAAGATGAATTTGACAACATCTATTAGTTGCTTTTTGAATGATCCAATAGGAGGAATAGCGTTACTTTATTGTTATTCATTTCTACCATATCACAAGATAAAGTATTCTAAAAAAATATCCCATCCTAAATGGTATGTTGCAGAAAGTACAAAATGATTTTTTATTGGAAACATCAGAATTTAAATCATAAAAACAGAAATATTAAATATCAATATATTTCCTCTTTGAATAATTATGAGTAAGCCAATGGAGCTTGGCAGTTTAAAGGTTGGATCGTATATTATAATTGATAATGAACCTTGTAGAATTGTTTCTTACGATCATAGTAAACCTGGAAAACATGGTTCTGCTAAAGCACGTGTTTCTGCAATAGGAGTTTTTGATGGTTCCAAACATGGTATGGTGTCTCCGGTTTCTGCGAATGTTGAAGTACCCCTCATAGACAAAAGAAACGGACAGGTCGTATCTATAACTGGTTCAGCCCTACAAATAATGGATCTTGAGACTTTTGAGGTATTCGAAACATCTTCAGTAGAAGAAGAAATAAGAGATAAAATTGTTCAAGGTGGCGAGATCGAGTATTGGAAGGTACTCGATAGAATAAAAATAGTTAGAGTAAAAGGCTAGCAATCATGTTGATAAAAATCTATAATGTTAGGAAACACATAAAAACCAAGCAGTACTATTTACTATCATGATAAATCAAAAAACTATGCCTATATGCTTTAGTCCCTATCAATTAAAAGTAGTAGAAGACTATGCAAAAAAGTTTAAAATGACTAGTTATAGTCAAGCAATTGAAAAGATTCTCTCAGAAATAAAAGAATAACCATCTATTTTTTCTTATTTTTTGTGATTAGATTATTCTCTTAACTTACTAATCAGGTAAGTTAAAGGAGTAACTAAGATCACAGTCAGAATTATCAATATGAGGACCTCTTTAATATGAATCTAAATCGATAATTCCGAAAGAATATCTGCAACTATAAAAATCTACTACTTTTTATCCTTAAAGTGTCTATCTAGTAATCGATATAAATTTTATCATTTTTATCCATTCCTGATAGATATTCATCTCCATAAGATCCGATTAAATTGTCATTTTCATTACCTCAAATGAGACAATGATTACCAGAAGAACCAGACAGATTGAAGTCAGCATTCTCCAGGAAAATTTTATCATTACTACTGTCTCCAATAAGATTATAGTAATTATTTGTGTTGAAAATCACATCGACATCCTAACTTACATATACGATGTATGATACAAATGGGAAAACAAGATTATTTTTATCATTTCATCATATTAAATAAAACCTCTTCCATCCACTTCCAATGAAATTGATGGTTTTTTATTCTCTATAGCCTAAGAGAATCAACATGATTAATCCCAACAGACTCCACATTTAATATTCAAATAATTCTAATTGGAATCTGGGTTTAGAAAAATATTTTGAACTGTTAGTAGTAAGAGTAATGAGTAATAATAGGACAATCCTGGAGTAGTTTGCCTATAAGTTATTCTATATTTTTTTTGTAAAATGTATATCAATTATGGCTGTTTATTTTACTAAACAATTAGTCAAAATTGTCTTAAATTTGTCTACATTCATTATACACTTTAATTATCTTGAATTGTTCTCTTTGGAAGAGTTTTATTGGACTTAAAAAAATTGTTTGTAACTAATACTAGTTTTCTCATTGACTTTTTTATTAATCTATTTCTTGTGATTTAAACATATGATTATTACTAATAAAATTATTTAGAAGAGTATCATATAATATAATATCTAAGATAATTTTCGAAAAATATTCACTATACCAGATAAACTTTGTAAATACTATATAAAAAATGAATTCTTGTGATTCAAATTTCATTTTTAGTAAATAATTATTCATCTAACTTTTATGAAAGAGCTTCCTATAATAGATTGGTATTATGTGTTGCGATTATCAAAGAGGTAAAGTTTTAGCTGGAATATCTAATTTAGAATTCCCAGATCGCTGAATTGGTCCCAAAAAATATTATTGAGTAATACTGACCTAATATTATTTCGGTTAAGAAAGGAATAGATATTTTAAAATGATGTTTCGAAAATAATGAATTTTTTGGTTCATTCTCTATATGACAAAATAATCAGATCAGATGGCGATATTCAATTCCATGGTAATAAATTAAATAACTTTGTTTATGGGGGTTCAAATCCTGATTTAAGTGAAGGTAATGATAGGCTGAATTAAATGGCAATAATGTGGAAAAGGTATTTGAATTCAAGTGATCCCTTTCTTTAATAGTGGGAAGATTATGATATCATAGTAGATTATAGTTATTTTAGATGTGAATTTTAACATAACTGAGAACAAATCAATAATATTGAAAACCTTTTAACTACATTCTTTTATATAATAAAATGATATTTTTTGATTTGCCTATGTTCAAATTTATCGAAAAGATTTTTAGAAGGTATGAATGTGGTATTTGCAAAAGAAGGTTTAGAAGAATTGAATTTGCAATGCAACACGAACAGGTCATTCACGGGAGTGGAAAAATGTATCATTGCCAAAAATGTAATTTGGGATTTTTTGGCATGGAACAGATGAGAGATCATATCAAAAAATTCCATTCTTACGGACCCAAAACTAGCAAGTAATTACGCTCTTAATCATGTTTGCATAAGAATCAAATATAGTCAATTATAATTCCAATATTTTATGGATCAAAAATGTTCAAAGTGTAAAAATATGTTTGATGATTCTTTGGTAGAAGATCCTACCCAGAAAAAATATTCCTCTTGCAACTCATGTTGGAAGGAGTGGACAACTTATGCAGTGATGGTAATAAATGAAATGCGGTTAGATATGTCATTACCTGAACATAGAAAAGCATTAAAAAAACATGAAAGGATATTCTTCGGCTTGGAACAAGGAGAGCAAATACAAAAAAATCCAGAAGAACAATAAATCTAGACTTTTCTGGTTTATTTTATAACTCAATTTTAGTCTGAATTGAGATTCGCTCTATTAACTTCTATTATTGAATATTTGATTTAGTATTAGGAAAATTATATGGATAACTCCAATAAGTTATAGAAGACTCTTAATTTCAGATTATACTGATGATTATTCACCAATGCTTGTTATTATTCGATATTGTATTGTTATACATACAAACAAAGAATCATATCAACTTTAGTACAATAGATTATGAAATTCTTTAATCCAGGGATTCTAACTAGCAAAACTTTCTATTCGGTGTTTCAAATAATGATTACTTTGAATTATCAAACTTTCTAGTATTGAATAATGATGGTCTTTAAATCCCCTAAACTAGATATTTCCCCATATCATATATACCATTCTTTGTATAGATTGAATGTATTTCAGACCTTGAGATGAGATCTGATAAATTCTCCAAAAATCCTGTTTCTACCTGTGATATCGATCCCCGCGCAGAACTGTAAAATGGTTATATACAAAATCATAACCATCAATGCTATTTTCCTCCCTGCATGACATTTTATCCATTACAAATGCAAATACTCTCTTCCTTATCTAAATCTGAAAGATCTAACTCTCAATCCAGTTCCATATAAAAACACAACTTATATCATTAGATGGAACTTGTGATTAGAATATACTTTTTAAACCTACCAATAAAGTATAGATAAACAGAATACATCACAATATAGTTGGATGTTATTTTGTTATTTGTCATGATAAATAAAATAAACATATCTTTATCTTTTACTTAAAGCTGCATCTATTAAAATCTCTATTTGTACCAGAAAATCCTTTTTCCTGCTAATAGTTATTTTCTATTAAAATTAAGAATATTAAAGATTCTTTAAAAAGCATATATTAAATATGTTCTCTTCCATTAAGTTTTATTTTTTCTTTCTTTTTTTGTTTTAATTTTTAATTGATATAATGAAGGCAACATCTAATAACCTTCTTAATGAGATGGTATATTATCACCTCTGATATCGATACAGTCAGCGCCTAACTCCTTTATGATGTATGTTAATGTGGAACCTAGCCTGTAGACAAACAAACAAGGAAAGATACCTAAATATTTTCATATAATCAGAACCGTTAAAAAATTTGTATAATATATCTTGATTATTTGTCATTTCTCTTAGACTACCATTCAAACGATTTCAGAATATTCTATAGATCATTATAAATGACTGCATATTAGGATAAAATATTAGATCAATCACAACAATGATTTTTATCAAAAAAGAAGTTCAAGGATTATTAACAATGAAATCAAAAAAAATCATATTAAAAAAGTAATATATCTATAAATTTAATACTGAAGGAACATTAGTATAGCATAGAATGTACAAGTAAATTTTCTTGATTTGTGAGTTTTGCATTATTAATTTTTAAAATGATTATTCTGTTTATGAACATTATAAAATCCTTTTTTGGAATTCTGAAGAAAAATTCTTAACTATTCAACGAATACAACACCAGCAACATTAATTAGATTTAACAAATCCTTGGATTAGTAAATCTTTAAATTATCTTATAAAACTTGATCCTCAAATTCTTCAAATTCATATTCCTCATAATTTTCAACTCACCTAAATTAATTTATCAATTTATTGCTATTATTCTAATAATTAATAATGAAATTATATATGAATAATACCATCTAAATTATCTAAATTAAATCTTGAAGTGTTGTTTATATATCTGCTGTTAATATTTAAAAAGTAAGACAGAGAAGGATGAAAAAAAAAATTAATGATATTAATGATAATTTCGATGCTACATCTCCTACTTTGTCTACTAGATATGGGCATGAAGCCTCGATACTATTAAAAACTATTACAATTAACTTTAGGATAATCATCGGAATACTTGCAGGGTTGATTTTCCTAGTCTCAATTGATTTATCCGCTGATTTTGGATTAAAATCTATATTGGAAGACGAACTCCTGGATTTGTTAATAATTTTTGTTTCTATTATCATACTTTTTATCGTTATAATGATTTTACAACCAATTGGCAAATATCGAAACCTTTTAGATAAATGGATCAATCTTTTTGAAAGAAATTCATTAGCTACAGAGCTTCGAATTATGATCTCAAATAAAGATAAAAAAGAAGTTCTAACTGCACTTTCCACTATTCTAGAACCTATAAACACCAAACTACAACCTTATTTGGAACAAAAACAAAGGTCAGCTGAATTTTTTGATGTTGAAAGAAATGGTGATATTTTTAATATTTTAATAGACAAAGAGAATGCAATAGAAGATAAGGAACTATCTAAAGCATTATCAGACTATGGTGGTATAATTATAAATATTTACGACAAAAAAGTAGATGAATTCATCCTCGACGCATTTGTCAAACAAGTAAAACGATACTCTCACAAAAATAAGATTGGAATTACAATACTGATAGCCGAAGAAATCTCTGAAAGGGTATATGATATCGTATCTAATTCAAAGGACAAAATTATTAATAAAATCGTACTTGTTGAAAAATCTAGTATTACAATTTAATTTTTGTTTATTTCGATTTACTATTCTATCATGTTGTTATTCTTTCTAACGAACATTAGAAAATTTTTCACCCATTTAACATATTCGTCAATGCCATTATCCGTTATTGTATAAAATTTTGCATTTGATGTTTGAAAAGAATATATATAATGATTTTGTTCCAACTTATCCAATAAAAAAGTGATTCTATCTGGACGTTGTTTTTTTATATCCCTAACCTTTGTCATTATATGATATTTGCTAACAGGACTATATCTAGAATTTATATAGAGATATTCTAAAATAGTTAGCATCGTGTATTCAGAGGAATATCGTCTTGGCTTTGACAATTATTGTAATATTCTTTGATTTGAATAATCATACATATATTACTATGTTCATACAGATGCATTAGTAAATGTTGATTTTTTTTTATTAAGCATGAGATTTTAATTAGGTTTACCATCTCATGAATACCATCACATGTGGTTAAATTAATTTACGACAATTACGATTTAATTTCACTGTTCAAATGAATATTAAGAAGATTGATTAATAGTAATATTCCCAGAGAGGAATATTTTCAAGTTCACAAAATAATACGTTTATTTGATTCTTCTATCACCAATCTCTAAATTCTGTAATTTCTCTGTGACTGGATAAATTGTAAAAAATAAATCATTTTCAATGGTTTTCCTTAAAATTCAACAGACTTGATAAATTGAATTGAATTATATTGATACACTAGGCAATTAAATTATCTTATCTTCAATACATAGGTTCAAAATGGCATTAAAGAAAATTTAGATATGGTCTAATTTTTTTATTTTTGTTATTTATTTGGAAATGAGCTAAATGTTAATTGTTATATTTAGAAAATCCATAGTCTGTTTATCAAATGTTTTAATAATTTTATCTTTGACAGGTGAATTAAATAATATCTCTATGAAACAAACACGTAATACCTCTTTGTTGCTTTCGTCTAAACTCCCTGCAGTTTTTAATATTGAGGGAACCAGAGTTGGAATTAATTCTGGCTTTTTAAAAATCTCTTCTAAATAGATACTCAATATGTAGCTAATCTTTATATTGTCAAATTGTGATAGAACTCCAAACCAAGTTATCATTAATTCTTCTAAAATATTCCTATCTATACTTGGAATAGAAGTAAGGATTAATCCGATAATTTCTATTTGATCTGCCTTCTCTAAGCGATAAAAGTCTATAAGTTTATTCTTGATTATAGGTTTCCTTAAAAATTCTTGCAATGTTGCCAATATTTGAATTACATTTTCAGTAGTCCTAGGAGTTGCAGACATTTACTTTTAAATATTTTGCAATTTTTTTTAAATGTTACGTATTTACTAGAATTACTGATAAATTAAATATAGAAATATTTTTAACTAATTTGTGGGTTGCAGGGTAATCATTGGAGGTTTTTTTGGAGATGAAGGAAAAGGGAAAATTATATCTTATTTAGTAAATAAAGATAATCCTAGCATCGCAGCAAGAGGAGGAGTAGGTCCAAACGCAGGGCATACATTCGTAATGGGAGATAAAACATTCAAGGTTAGAATGCTACCAAGTGGTGTACTGAATAAAAATACAAAATTGGCGATTGGTGCAGGCGTTTTGGTAAATCCTGAAATATTATTACAAGAAATTGAGAGATTTAATGCACAAAAAAGAACTTTCATTGATTCGAATTGCGGGATCATATCTAATGAACATATTTTAAGGGATAGTTCAGAAGGTTATTTAAAAAATAATATAGGAACAACAGGTACAGGCACAGGTCCGGCAAATTCCGATAGGGCTCTAAGGATTTTAAATCTTGCCAAGGATCGAACGGAACTGAAAGAATACATTACTGACGTAGGACTTATGATTTATTCGTATCTTGAGAAGAAAGAGTATGTCCTACTTGAAGGTACACAAGGAACCTTTCTATCTTTATTCCACGGTAGTTATCCGTATGTAACTTCAAAGGATGTAACAGCATCATCGATATGTGCCGATGTCGGAATTGGTCCAAAGAATGTCGATGATGTTATAGTTGTATTCAAATCATTTGTAACTAGGGTCGGAGGGGGTCCATTAGAAAATGAGTTGGAAAGAAAAGAATCTGAAAAAAAAGGATGGTTAGAATATGGAAGTGTTACAGGAAGAGAACGTAGATCGTCTCCTTTTAACATGAAAATGGCAAAAAAAGCGATTAGGCTTAATGGTGCAACCACTATTGCCCTAACTAAACTCGATGTATTGTATCCGGAAATCTCAGGAGTGACAGAATTTAATAAACTTTCCACGAACGCACTTCAATTTGTAGAGGATATCGAATCAGAACTAGGACTGGATGTAGTTCTTATAGGTACTGGAGCAGAAATGAATGCAATAATTGATCGCAGAAAATGATATTAAAATTTTTTTATAATAGTTACCTAAAGACGTTACTTTCTCGTTTGAAAACAGTCATTTTCAATATTACTCGAAGTGCATCTCTAATTTCTCTCAAACTGCTTATCATAATGTCCTTATCATCATAATCCATCCCTTTTAATCTTTCATTCACGATTGTAATTACCATTTTTATATCAGTATTCTTGGTATTCTTTTTTTTTTTATCAGAAATTAAAGAACTATTTTCATTTAAATCGTTTTTTAGTTGCAGTCTAAGAATAGAGTACTCTATCCAACTATATGCTTTCCAAAGATTAAAATCATTTTCGAAAAGATTTCTTTCTATGGATTGTACTTCTGTATTTCCATACTTTTGAATTTTATTAGTATCCAACATTTCCAAATACTTATTTAAATACTCGATTGCTTTTTTAACAGTAAAACATATCTTATCGTTGGTTTCTTCGCTACTCAGGTTTTTAATATTATATACTTTCAAAATATAAATCCTATTTTATTATGAACTCATTGGATTTATGCTCTCATTCTTAAAACATATCAAATAATTTAAACAGAATATTTTCCAATTCTTGAATCGTTAACATTTTAGACTGATTTAGACTTTCATTGATCAAGTTAGGAACTTGGATTCATTAAATAGTATCAAATAGACTTGATTTCTGTAAATCGCTATTATCTCTATTCTCTGAAAACAGGGTATCATGCAAACAATAGCTTAATTATCAGTATCCATGAACTGGAAGAATTTGATCTGGAAAAATTTAATAGATTTTCAGTAGCTTAGATCCAATAGCAAGGTTTATCATAGTTCAAATTTGATTTACTAACTATAATCCTTAATTTTACCATAAATATTAATTACCTTATCCTTTGAGGATATTTGCTTGGAATTAAAATCACCATTTTATATTGAATTAATCGATTTAAACAATTTTGGGAGGTTAGTTTGTGCATTGGAACGTTCTCCATTACCCTCTTTTTCTACTAATTTCAAAGGTGCCAACATATTTTCAGTTCAAACAGAATTCGTAAACGGAATTCCTCTTATTTATTATGTGAGATCTCCAGAACAACAAGGAGAATCTCCTGTAACTCAATCTTCTTCCTATCAGTATCTTGCCTACAGGTGTACTACATCATTTGAAACTGTTATGCCAGTAGAGACTGCATCTAACACACTTTATGTATATTCACCAATCATTAACATAGAAAAACTCCCTTCAATCATGGAAAAGAGCTCTAGAAAAAGTAAAAAGCTCAGCTATACAAAGATAAAATTACGCGATCTATCGAGTCTTGTGAAGGTAGCTGCTTATAAAACCATATACGATGAACCACCATTGCCGATTTTTGTATTTAAAGACAAGAAAAGTCAAAGATATTCTTTAGGTACTTCATTAAATTTTTTGGATAATGATAATTTAACATATTATTATTATCTCGATATAGATTATGAACCAGGGAGATTTCTAAAATACTCCAGCCAGAAATTAGAAAGACCAGTATTTACTAACAATATCGAGGAGCATGGATATATTTATCTTAAAGTTATAAGACTTATGAACGAGCATCCACTTGTGATTACTGATGATTAAGTATCCTTATTATAAGTACAAAATACATGATTCGGCTATAAAAAAAAAATCTCCATTGATCCTTGCGTTAGATTTGGATTATTTTAATGATATTTTATTTCAAAAATCATATGATCTGATAGCTGAAATAGGAGATTATATCTGTGGAATAAAAATTAACTTTCATTTACTCTTATCATTATCAAGAAAAGAAATTCTAAGTTTAAATAATTTTGCTAAAGAAAAGAATATCTCTGTAATTGCAGATATAAAACTAAATGATATAGGAAATACAAATAATATCACAATTAATAAATTAGGTGATTTAAATTTTGATGCAGTAATAGTTAATCCGTTTATTGGTATTTCAGAAACAAAATCACTTATAGAATATGCACATGCAAAAGATTTTGGTGTACTAACTCTTTTATATATGAGTCATCCTGGTGCGATGGACGGTTATGGTTTAAAAATTGTTAGTGATTCAAATTCTTCCAACCACAAGTCCAATGAGAAAGAAATTATACCATTATATCGAATCCTTTATAATTACGGAAAATCCTGTAGTGCCGATGGATTTATTATAGGAGGCACTCGAACAGAAATTATCAAGGAAATATCGAGTCTAGGTAGCAAAATTCCAATTTACTCACCAGGATTAATAACTCAAGGTGGCGATATTACTTCCGTTATTAACTCAGGAGCAGATTATTTAATCATTGGTCGATATATAATAAATTCTTCTTCCCCTGTCAAAACCACGAGAAATCTCTTAGATAAAATAAGAGACTGTAAAGGATTTCAATATAAAAAAATCTCATCTCTTTCCATCTAACTTAACATTTAGAATTTATAAACCAAAATTCAAATAATATGGAAAACCCATAAAACCGTTATTTTGAAACACATCTAATTTAATTTTATGAAAAAATTTTTAGTATGCTAGATTTCGTTTCTCAATCTTGTATCTCAATAAAAATATATGACTACTCCTATATTACAATCGACCTAATTTACTATATAATTACTTTAGAATCTACATATTAAGCTCTATAACAAAACCGTTGTTGCAACTAATACTATACTAAAACTTCCCATTACCTTATGTATTGCTTTACCTCGAGACTTTTTTCTCAAAAGAATTTTCTTGTGATAACATTATTGTGGTTCTTTTTTGGCTAGGTAAATTATTTTACAGTTATTTTGACGATAATTGTAATACCACATAAGTTTCGGAATTGGTCGAGTCATTACTATGAATAATATTGTGTTTTTAAATATACCTGAAACGATAAATATTAATCGTATATATACCAATATACTTTAAATTTGTAACCATTTTACAATAAAGACACATTTCGAAATAAATTAGACAAGTAAAATATATTATATTTACAATGAATAGGTGTAGTATTTTTCTTCGATTTTGTAATTTACATTCCAAATAAACAACTAATTATTCGAGTTAAATCTAAATTATATTGAATCATATCAATAGGTTCTTTTTAATTATAGTAATTATCATAAAATTCACAAAGATGAGTGTCACTAGCAAAATAATATCATAGATCGCTTCAATATTAACAGTTTATTTTTAGCAATCCATAAATCTATTCGATTTACCAATTTATCGATTTTCTATAAAACCTTTGTATATTTTTACCCTGTTTTCTATTTCTTCTGGTGATAAATCGATTAATTTACTTGGACCATAGTCCTGAATTGCAAACGACCCCATAACATTACCGTAGATACAGGCTTCTTTTAATATTCTTTCATTAACTCTGCCACTTTTTGCCAAATATCCTAGGAATCCACCTGCAAAACAATCTCCTGCACCAGTAGGATCTATAACATTTTCAATTGGAAAAGCAGGCAATAAAAAAATCATATCTTGGTAGAATAACATGGAACCATGTTCACCTTTTTTTATTATGACAAAATCTTTAACAATTTCTCTTATTATCCTAGCACACTTTATTAGATTGTGTTCATGAGTAATTAATCTAGCTTCTTGTGAATCAATTATGATCCCATTAACATTTTTCATCAGGCTGTTTAATTCATCATATTTGTTATGAATCCAGTATTCTATAGTATCACATATGACCAATTTAGGATCACTAAATAACTTTAAAATGTTGATATTTTGTGTTGGATCGTTGTTCGCCAGAAAAATAAATTTTGAATCTATATATTCGTCAGGAATTATCGGTTCAAATTTTTGTATTACATTCAGTTCTGTTTTATTTGATCTTCTTATTGTCAAGGTTTCATCGAACGAAGAATCATAGTGAAATGTTTTTCCATTTTCTTTAAAAATCAATCCACTTGTATCAACATTTCTTTTTAATATTTCCATATATTGTAAAGGAAAGTCTGAACCAATCACACCCACAAGGTTAGTAGGGAAGTATTTACAAGCGGATAAGGATGCATAGGTTGCAGCTCCTCCTAAGACTCTAGTGACAGTCTTTAGGTGAGTTCTAGTTGTATCTAAAGCAATTGTTCCAAAAATAGTTAACATCTTATGAACTTAGTTTTGTTATTAAGGATTATAAAGATTAGTTGAAAAATTCAATTCGATATTATAACTCATTTCATTTCGAAGGAAATAGATTTTATTAGATAAAAAATTTATGTGCTAGAGAAGGGTATCTGAGATACCATCTTAATCCCTTTTTTAATTTAAAGCACTATTAGTAAGTAAATCTAATTTTTTTCCACTAATAAAGATAAATACTTATCATCGACTCTTACATCAGTTTATGTGAAAAAACTTGTTGTTGCAATAACTGGAAGTTCAGGAGTAATTTATGGAATTAAATTATTAAATTATCTTAGTCAATTAGATTTAGAAACACATCTTATTATTAGTGAATGGGGTTCAAATACAATCAAAATTGAAACTAACACCGATCCAAACATAGTAAAGTCTCTGGCCACATTTCATTATGATAACAAGAATATGGCTGCATCGATATCTAGTGGTTCTTTTAAAACAGATGGTATGGTGATCATACCGTGTAGCATGAAAACTCTATCAAGTATAGCTCATGGTCAAGATGATAATCTTATTTCAAGATCTGCAAGCGTTTGCATAAAAGAGCATAGACGCTTAGTTATTGTCCCAAGAGAAACTCCTCTATCTACTATTCATCTGGAAAATATGTTAAAACTATCCAAGATGGATGTAATCGTACTACCTTCTATGCCAGGTTTTTATTCAAAACCATCTACGATAGATGATCTAGTTTCCCATCTAGTAGGAAAAGTATTGGATCAGTTTGATATACCTCATACTATGTTTCAAAGATGGGGTTATAAAAACAGAGAATGATTTTATTTTTTATAAATTGATTTTAATTAATTAAATAGTTAATCATTACAAAGATATTTCTTTGAAGGGTTGGATATCCCTAATTCTTTTGTTGTCGTATATCACACTTATTGACAAATTCTATCTCGGCAGAATGTAAAATACAAAATCTTTCATGGTCAATGTGAGATATCATGGTTGCTCAATATTTAAGAACCCGAAACTTAATATTTGAACCTTTTTCTATCATGGGTATGACTATTACCTTTAATAAGATCATAATAACAGTGGATGACAACATGGAATTACCATGTAAAATATGATGCCAGGAAACGTCAGGCTTCTGCTTGATATAATCATTCTTTTATGGATGATCTATCGTGCTCTAACGATTAACTTGGTTATGAAAGTATGCAAAATATCAGGTTTCTAAATTATGCAAAAGACCATTTATTGTTAGTAAATATATTACATTATATTCTATTGTCTATTCCCATAATTTCATTCGTTCCAACTTTGATTTCCGTTTTATCTTTTGAAGAAATTCATAGACGAATTTATGTGATTTCCCTATACAAAGCATAGTTATTGCTTTAGAAGCTAGACTTATTTGTTCAGGCAATCCTATAATACTTACATTGTGTCCATAAATCGAAATATAAGTACCTGTTAACTCTTCGAGTGTTCTGCGCGATTTACCTCGTTCTCCTATTAATCTACTCTTTATTCTTATCAATTTATTATCTGATTTTCCAGCAAAACTTCTGATATCAATGATCTCCAAAATATTGTCATCACTAATCAAGTCAAAAGCACGTTCTGGTGAAAAACCCTTCGAAATAGCGTGAACAATTTCTGCGGCTTTATTTAAGTCCAAAATATCATAATTATTTACTTGTGAACTTAATGTCACATCACCATAATCACTATCTATGGAAATATCAATTTTAAATTTTTTTTCGATTTCTTGTTTTATATTTCCATTTTTACCAATAATCACTCCTACTCGATCTTTTGGAATCCTAATACTCCTTTGATAGTTCAATAATTTGGTCTCCAATGTATTTTTGAAATTGAGATTCTTTTAAATATTGACTTGAAAAGCAGTTAAATTAATAGTCCTTAGTAAATTTATAAATCATTAAAAAAGGAATATTTGAAATTGTTTTTATACTTTCTTTCTTAGCTAGTTTCCAATCTAAAGTCTTTTGTATTACTCTATTTCCAATTAGATTGGTTATTGATGACTTATGTAAAAGATCTCGTATCTGTGTTTCATCCATCACTTCAATAAAAAACTCTTGTCTAATATCCATATTTATGGATCCATTAGATATTCTTTTTCCTAAAAGTTCCTCGTCACATATGTTTATCATTAAAGATCCTTGATAATACATTTTTCTTACGCAGAAGTGGGTTTTTCTTTGTGAGTCCTTGATAGAGGTGTCACTGTTCATGAATATCAATCAATCCAATTAAATCTTCTTATGATCATGTACTTGATCTATTAATTCTTTTTTAGAATTATGGGTTACAAAAATTATAGGGAATTAACAAATAAAACGGTTTAAGTCTTTAAAAATATCATATTTTTCCTAATTTTTTAGTATATTCCTTGTATGCTTCTAAATATGATCTTTTATCTCCTATATCTATGAATCCAGATTCGATGGTAAATGCTTTTACTAGTCTTTTCATTTTTATTGCTTTTTCTACAATCTTATCCATACCTATAGTACTATGTCTTGGTATTAGTTTTAAAAAATCCTTTTCCATAATGTAACATCCTATATTTATTAAACCACCTACCTCTGGTTTTTCTCTCCACTCAGTTACATTTTTATTGCTTTTTCTAATTTCAATAAATCCGTATTTTAATCGTGTTTTGTAATGCATTAGTGCCATGGAAAGAAATGCATTTGATCTCACATGGTTATTTATCATCTTTTCCAGATTGAAATCATAAACTGAATCTCCATAAAGACATACAAAACGATCCTGAAGCACTGATTCAGCTGTTTTTAACTGTCCAGCTGTTGCAAGTGGTTTCTCAGATCTTACATAGGATATTTTGATTCCAAATCTAGCCCCGTCTTCAAAATAATCCTCGATAGATCTGTGTAAATAACTAACACAAATAATTACTTCGTCAATGATTCCAATATTAGCTATCCATTCTATAAGATGCTCTAATAATGGTTTATTTCCCAAAGGTAACATAGGTTTAGGAATGAAAAACGTATAAGGTTGTAATCTAGTACCTAGACCACCAGCTAGTATTACAGCTTGCATCTTCTTTGATCCACATTTCTATCCAAAATTAACTTATAAATCATTAATTCATTAGATAACAGTAATTAAATAGTACTAATACCTTGCCATCAGGTTAATTATTTTTTTAACATGATTTATGATTCTCTCAGGATTATCCGCAAATAATGTGATCATTGGCTCTTTTCCAATATCTCCTTTATGATATATCAAATTTGCATTTCTATTTTTCAACAGAGCTTCTTTAATTCCCCATTTAATGGAATTACCTTCCTTCTCTTTGATATTCTTTGGTTCAAAATGTCTATTATATTCAGACAAAATAAGAAACTTTTTACATATTTCCAATATTTTTTCATCATATTTTATATTTATAGCAGATCTAATGGAAGGTTCTATTTCCATATAGGATAAAAGTCCGGAAGCGACATGCTTTGAAACACCGAATTCAATATATGAGGCTGGTCTGACTTTTTTCCCAATTTTTATTATCCTCCCATTAACTCCTGCTATGTCTTTGATCGATGATGCTTCTGGAATAGCATAGACAAAATTAGTTTGGGTTTCAGGAATCAATACCCAGACATTTTCAATTTCTTGGAATTTTTCAATTGCCTTGGTTAATTCCGATAATACTTGATATCTAAAGAAGTGAAGATAATTACTATAATTAGGGTCAATCACAGGTAATCCTTTACCAATATTAATGGGATTCTGCAACGATTTATGTAAGACTTCATTGGCCATTTGACAGGCCATTTTTACTCTATATTCTTTAGATATGAAAGATGTGATTGCAGCAGAAAAATTACAACCTGATCCATGATTTTCACGAATTTGTAGCCAAGGATTTGTAAATTCGGAAATTGTACTAGTTTCCTCCATTAAAACATCTGAAGTTTGTTTCTTTTTTAATTTCAAACCCTTTAAAATTACATTTTTTGCTCCCAAGGTTCTGATTGCATTTAAAGATTCAATTACACTGTTCTTATTATAGATCCTTTTTTTAGATAGAATTTCCGCCTCTTTCAAATTCGGAGTAACTATCGTAGCTAAAGGAAGTATTTTCTCAATATAATGATTAAAACTATTTGACTTTAATAATGCAAATCCTGTAGATGAAAAGAAAACAGGATCTACTATGATTGGAATATCTTTATCCTTGAGGATTTGATTTATCGAATAGATTATCTTTTTGTCATAAATAACTCCTATTTTGATTGAACTAATCTTTATGTCATCTAGTACTGATTCTATTTGTTGAGCAACTAGCTCTGAGGGTAAAGGAAAAACCTTTGAGATCTTCGTAGTATTTTGTACAGTAATTGTGGTGATAGCGCTACATCCATATACTCCTAACATAGAAAATGTTCTCAAGTCAGCTTGTATTCCAGCACCAGAAGTAGGATCACTTCCAGCTATTGTTAAAACAGATTTTCTTTTCATTGTAACAGCCTAACATTTAAAATTGTATTTGAAATTTAATGACAACCATATCGTTTTATTTTTGATTATTTTCAATTTTTTTTACCTGTAGGGGTTCATTAATATTTTCGTCCTAATTTGAATTACACACAAAATATCTGTTCAATTGTTATTTTTTCAATAATCTAAATTTTCATGATTATAAATAGAGACAATAATCCTAAAGCACCAAATAGAATCATAGTTGCTTTCCATAAATCCGAATTGGACTTTTCGGTAATATCCCACATTCCTCCCCTAAATCCTTCGTGCCTGTATTGTCTTTTGAGATTCTCATAACTATAAAATCTATCAAAATCAGCTGAAGGTGTCCACCTAAAATTTGATTGTGAAAAATTTGGTTTATCTATTCCTATTTTTTTATTAAATGATAGGTCATATCTATTCTTCGATTGTTCATCAGAAAGAACTTCATAAGCTTCAACAATTTCCATAAATTTCTCCCTAGATTCTTGGGAGTTCATATTTTTATCTGGATGATATTTTAGAGCTAAATCTCTAAAAGCTTTTTTAATATCTTTTTGAGTAGCGTTTATACTTAACCCTAAAATTTTGTAATAATCAGACACCTACTATATCATTCGATTACCAAATAATAATTTCTTTCGGTTCTGAGCATTTTTCAATCTTACTTTTCATAAGGATTTATGAACTATCAATTTAGACACAATGTATTTAATCATAATCTATTTATCTTCGTAATGAGGAATTAGTGTATATATGGATATATTTTTAGGAAGGAGAATATTGAAAAAAATTAACTCATCTGCAGAGCCTTCCAAAATTACAAAAGAAATAGATAAAAATGACGATAAACATGTTAATAATATAGATAAATCTAATGATTTAGAAAATAATATAGAAAATTTCGAAGATAACAAAAATTCCGAAAAAAAAGATTCATCAAATTCTAAAAATAATTCAAAGAATGACATTATTGATATTCAGAAATATGACATTTATAATAAAGGAATTAATTATATGGCTAATGAAAAACTTGTAGATGCAATTAGATGTTTTGAATTAGCCTTACGGATAGATCCAAACTTTGTAAATGCATGGATAAAAAAAGGATATTCACATTTTCATTTGAATGAGTTTACGGTGGCCGTATCTTGTTATGATCGAGCTCTTGATCTTGATGTTAACAACTCTGAAGCATGGAACCTAAAAGGATTATCCTATTATCGTTTGGGTAATCTTCAGAGGGCTATTGAATGCTGTGAAAAAGGAATAGATATCGATCACAATGATGGAATGTCATGGTACAATCTCGCATGTTACATGGTATTAGATGGAAGAATCGATGACGGGATAGAAGCTCTTAAAAGGTCCATAGAAATAGACATTTCTTATGCTAAAAGAGCGGTACGAGATAGAGATTTTGAAAATGCAAAAGCTGAAGAAGGTTTTAGACGTATTGTAGAGGTAGTTGTATTAGAAGCTATCCGCCTAGGTTATGACTACTCTGGTAAAATAGTATGGATAACAGGAATGGATAAGGTAGAGGTAGAAGACGCACTGCTTAAACTGACAATGAAAGGATTAGTTAACAGGAAAGAAAAGAAAAATATTTTTAGTAAAGAGGAGTATTATGAGGTCTCAAAAGAAATAGCTTCCAAGGTAGGAACAGTCAAAAGATCTGGATTCATGGGAAAATCTAGAGAAATTACTCCACCAATTCAACAACTTCGGGATATTTCCGAATTATTAGATAAATCCAGAGATTCGGTTGAGAAGGGGGATGTGGCTTTGACTATGGAATATTTTGATCAATTAATTAATCCAACAGTTCATGGAAGCCTAATGATTGAAAAATTTTTTAACGAACACAGAGACCTTAGACTGTATCTAAATAGACTAAAGGACAAAGGACAGGAATATCTTAATTCTCACAAAAGTGATTTTATCAAAATGATAAATGAAATTGACGGAAAGATTCGAGGATATACTATCCCAGGAAAAGGCCTAAATGATAATATAAATCAATGATTGAGCCAAAATCAAAGTTTGTAAAATACATAATAAAAAATATCTTTAAATCTACAATTACCATAAATAAATTCATTAATAATATATAATCAAACTAAACTTGTATATATATGCCAAAAATTTTTTCCGATGTAAGCGAAAAAGAGATCACTAGATCAATTGCTGGTATGTTCATTGAAACTATGAATGAATATGCAGATTCAGAAGTGATAATCATAGGAGCTGGACCAGCTGGCTTATCAGCTGGAAGGGAGCTAGGCAAACTAGGTATAAGAACATTGATTATTGAACAAAATAATTATCTTGGAGGCGGTTATTGGGTTGGTGGATATATGATGAATCCTGTTACAGTCAGATCTCCTGCTGAAAAAATATGGGATGAATTAGGCGTTCCATACAGAACTATACGTAAAGGCCTTTATGCAACATGGGGACCGAATGCATGTTCGAAGCTAATTGCATCTGCCTGCGATGCTGGAGTTAGGTTTTTGCAGCTTACAAAATTTGATGATCTAGTGATAAAAAATAAACGAGTAGGAGGAGTAGTAGTTAATTGGATGCCTGTGTCTGCTTTACCAAGAAATATAACTTGCGTAGACCCTATCGCCTTTGAAAGTAAGATCGTAATTGATGCTTCTGGTCATGATTCTGTCGCTGTTAAAAGGTTAATGGAACGAGGGTATGTGAAATGGAGAGGAATGGATCCGATGTCGGTTGATATAAGTGAAGATGCAGTGGTAAACTATACTGGAGAAGTTTTTCCAGGATTAATCGCAACTGGTATGTCCGTCACAGAAACTTATGGGCTACCACGAATGGGACCTACGTTTGGATCAATGTTACTTTCAGGAAAAAAAGCCGCTGAAGTTGTAGCAAGTAAATTGAAAGAATCACCTGAAATTCCTAATTAGATGGGTATCTTTGATTCCCATTTACTTCTATTTTTATACCTCTATATCTCTCGATAACGGATAAATGCTAACAGACGTATTTTTTTATAATTTCTCAAGATGGACAGAAATTAAACTTGAAGAAATAGAATACTATTTACAAAAAAATTTTCGAAATTTATCATTTAATAATAATAAAAATGATAATAGATTATCCCGCCTTTTTCATCTAAACTTAAATTTAGCATATTTTCAAAGCAAATGCATCGTCCAGAACATCAAGCGTGAATTAGATTCAAATCAAATCCTACCTTTCAAAGATTTTCCAGAAGACCATTTTATGTTTGGTATAAAGCCTATATGTAATCAAGAATATTATCTGACGAGGTTTCAAGATTTCATCTTAAAGGAAAATTTATTGCTGTATGATGGTATACTTTTGCAAAAACTCTATCAAGAAATCCTCTGTCAACTTGATTTTGAAGTAAATCTTTCCGAGTTGCATATAATAATAACCGATAAACTTCTTGGTTCCTTTGATGATATTGATTGGAAGTATCATGCTAGGTCAGTTATTTTTGGAAATCCTACTATATTGTCTACATCTGGTTTGATCTATGGGCCTGCAAGGCCCAAAGAATATTATCTCAAGGTTTTATATCATTCTAGAGATCCTGAACTATTAGCTGAGGTCGAAAACGAATATAGAGGAAAATTTATAGAATACAATGATAATAGGATAAATTCAATAATTGAGGGACTATCAATGCAGTCTATATGTTATATGATAGAAGGTGATCCATTTTGTAATGATTCCAATTGTAGACTTTTTAACTCTCATTGGCAAGAAGAACTAATAAGATTGAACCTGAATACAAATATTTGTAAAAAACATCTCAAAATTATAAAAAATAATACTAGTAGATTAATATAGATTGGTCAGTTTCATTGGTCGTTTTCCAATATTGGGATCAATCATGCATTTTAAATTACATCTATACTACGCTAATAAATTATTAATGAGTTTATTTTTCTCTATTATTAATGCAAAGCCGTAAAGATAATAATTTCAAGAATAAAACCATTCGAAATGATGATACTTCGGATGACAATCTTGAGATTTTCGATGTAATTATTATAGGATCTGGTCCTGCTGGATTTACAGCTGGAACTTATACATCTAGGGCTAAACTTAATACATTAATTATTACAGGCTCTCTTCCCGGAGGACAGCTAATGACTACAAGTGAAGTAGAAAATTATCCGGGATTTCCAAACGGGATCTTTGGACCAGAATTAATGATGAATATGAGACAGCAGGCAGAACGGTTCGGAGCTAATATTGTAGACGATGAGGTGAGAGAAGTTGACTTCAGTGTTCAACCATTTATAGTCAAAACACATGCTGTAAAGTATATTTCAAAATCAATTCTTATTTGTACTGGTGCTTCTCCTAGAAAACTTGGAATAACGGGAGAAGAAAAGTATGGAGGAAGAGGAGTATCATATTGTGCAACATGTGACGGACCATTTTTTAAAGGAGAGGATATTGTAGTAGCCGGAGGTGGGGACACAGCTTTAGAAGAAGCGACTTTTCTTACAAAATTTGGAAGATCTGTAAAAATCATTCATCGTAGAGATACTCTTCGCGCCAGTAAAATACTTCAAGAAAAAGCATTCGAAAACCCAAAGATCCAATTTATTTGGAATGCTGTTATCAAAAAAATTGAAGGAGACAAAAAAATATCGAAAATAACCATTAAAGATTTAAAAACATCTGAAGAAATAGGAATAAATACAGGCGGTTTATTCGTTGCGATAGGCCATGAACCTAATACTAAAATCTTTAATGGTCAGATAGAAATGGATGCACACGGCTATATTGTCTTAAAAGAAAACACAAAGACAAGTGTAGAAGGAGTATTTGCTGCTGGGGATGTACATGATTATCGATATCGACAGGCAGTTACGGCTGCGGGATACGGATGCATGGCAGCCCTAGATGTTGAAAAATGGCTTAGCGATAAATTGAAATAATTATTCTTTTTCCTTAATTTGTCATTTGATTTGTTATTTCAATTCCATTAATAGCTTAGATCTGAAAGATGCATTGCCTTGAGCATATTCTTTTCATATTGCTCTTCAGCAAATACATTCTGCTGTAAATACAAACTTTTGAATTTTCTTCCATCATCAGCAAAAATACCGACTATTGTTCCTCTGTCAATCTTGTTCCTTTGTCTCATCATTGCAGCCATAACAGAACCAGAGGATGGACCAACCATAATATTTTCTTTATCTGAAAGTTCTTTTACCATATTGAATGATTCTTCGTTAGTAGCAGTAAACCATTCGTCTATAACTTGCTCTCTCCTTTTAAAAAGATCTGGCATGGAAGATTCTTCAAAATTTCTTAACCCTTGTAGTAAATGATTTTTTTGGGCTTGCACTGCAATGATTTGGATACGAGGATTTTTCTCTTTTAAAAAGGATCCTGTTCCAGTAATTGTTCCTCCAGTACCACATCCTGTGAGGAAATGTGTTACCGAACCGTTCGTTTGCTTCCAAATTTCAGGTCCGGTACTTTCATAATGAGCTAAAAAGTTTGCATCGTTCTCATATTGATTTGGCATGTAATAAATATCAGGTCTAGGTGTAGCAATGGCTTTTGCCAATGCAATACTTTGATCAGTTCCTGCTCCGACTCTGGGACAAAGATCGTCTGAAGTTTCGTGAATAGCAGCACCAAGAGCTTTTAAAATTTTCTTTGTTTCTTCGCTAACTTTTTCCGGGATAACTATCTCTACTTTATAACCCATCTTTGAGGCTATTCCAGTTAAGGCTATTCCAGTATTTCCAGAGGTAGGTTCTATTATTATGCTTTTATTTTTATGGATCAATCCTCTCTTTTCTGCATCTTTTATCATCCAGTACGCTGCTCTATCTTTAACTGAACCAAATGGGTTATGCCACTCTAGTTTAGCGAAAAGTTTTACCGTATTTGTCGAAAAGTTAGGTAATTCTAGTAAAGGAGTATTACCGATCTTTTGTTCGATTTCTGTTTTTAACGTAAATCCAACCATTTTTCCTATTTTGCCTTCCTAATTATAAATACAAGATTTTGCTCTTTCTTATCGATAGAAACTAACTCATGCCCATTCCTGTTTACCCATCTAGAGATGTCTTCCTCTGATTGTGGATCATCAGCAACAACTTTTAATTTGTCTCCTCTTATCATTTTTTCCATTTCTATTTTTGTTCTGAATACTGGTTCCGGACAATAAAGACCTCTAACATCAATAATTTTTTTAAATTCATTATCATTATTCATATATAGTAATTGTAATCTGGAGGAATTTAAACTTAGATATACTCATTATTGAAAGAAATCAATAAGAATTCTGTTTATTTAAACAATTGGAAAATAGATTTTTTCTTTGTCATATTAAATTATAAAAACAACTTGAACTCTCCTCTAAACATATCAAACTTTTTTTTCCTTTTCAATTCTTCCCCATTTGATTTTTTTGATATAGAAAAACTAAACCCTCTGATGATGGAAAAAGGAGTATAATCCGATTTTCCCATGACTAATTCTGAAGCTCCAGCCAGCTCATCAGCTATCGCAATCTCTGTAACTCGAAGTGGATGTCCATACATATCTATTTTACCAACGTAGCTTTTAATTGGTTTAATTCCAGAAATACCAATTGCCACGTTCGTTTGCCCATTTCTGAATGGTCTTCCAAAGGTATCTGATACTATTACTGCTATTTTTTTTCCTATTTTTTCCTCAATTTCTTGTCTAATTTTCTCAGCAGACTTATCTGGATTCTTAGGGAGTAGTAAAACTATGTTACCATCTTTACTTACATTACTTCTGTCTACGCCGGCGTTGGCACAAATAAATCCTTGCTTTGTTTCTGCTATTATGGTATTGTTAAAAATTCGAACAATTTGTTTTGATTCTCTTAAAATAACTTCTATTAATCGAGGATCTTTATTGACATACTTATTAATTTCTAATGCATTTTGTGAAGGTATAATATCTCGCAAGTTGACGAATCTTCCTTCCTGTTTAGATATTATTTTTTGCGCGATCACCAAAATATCTTTGTCTATTAATTTCGAACCAATTTTATTGACTGATCTCAGTAATAAATTAACAATATCGTCATCAATTGTTATTTCAGTTGAAACAGGAACAGGAATGATCTCTAACTTCTTAATTGGCAATCCTTGAGATAGTTTTCGCTCCTATGTAAAATAGATTTACCAAACCGTTTTTCCAATAGATCTTTTAATAATAATAAATTCCTTATTTCTATCACTTCATCAGCCATTTTCTTCACTACATCAACTGGACAAAATCCCACAGTGTAAGTGGCTAAATCGAATAATTTCAAATCATTAGCCCCATCGACCACTACGACAATTTCTTCTTTTTTAACATTCCATTTTTCTAGAATGGGTCGAACATGTAAAGATTTATCAGATGTAACTTTAAGATCTATGTCGTCCAATAATCCATCTTTGAAAATCAGTTCATTAGAAAATATTATATCTAATCCCAGCTCTTGTTTTAATCTATCAGTGATAATTGTAAAACCACCGGAAACAGCTATCATTTTCCACCCTGCTTTTTTTAATGATAAACAAAGCTCCTTTGCACCTGGCATAATTTCTAAGTTTTCCCCAATTTTCTTTGCATCTTCATATTTTATTCCCCGTAATGCATGTACTCTTTTTATAAGGCCTTCCTCCCAATTAATATCTCCTCTTATACCTTGTTTAGTAATATCCCAAATCTCCTTTTCTTTCTGTGGGCCAAATACTTGCGCCAAAACCGGAAGATACTCTGCATTTAGCAAAACGCCTTCAACGTCAAATATTATCAGCATTGGTATTTGTCTTAGCGACTATCTCAACCGTATATTAAGCTTGTCTGTTATTTGGATTTGTAGAATATTTCTAAGAATAACTAAATTTAGCATCTTATGAACATTGTTTACTATGCATATGAATTTCAATACTCTATTTTACAATCGTATTAATTTAGATGTTCTATATTCTCCAGATCAACTCTTTATGACTGAAACAATGATGTCATCTTAGTTTTTTGAATGCATCTAATTTTGTTACATCTACATTTCATAGCTCTTCTGTATGTCCTTGGGGTTTCCATATAGGTACATTTTCATATCTAGATTGATATAATGCATAATTTCTTCATTTCTCTCAAGTACATGGTAATATTCACTCATATCTTTATCTGCCTAAAGTTTAATATTTTTTATTTTTGATATTTTTCTAACAATGGGTCCAAAATCTATATCGTCATGTCTTGTTGTTGATTCTAGTATTACCTTGATATTACAAATTATTTTTTTAGAGCATCTTTTCCAATAGGTATTCTAGCAGATTTATTCATAAATTCAGATGTTACTCATAATTAATTTTAGCTCTATTGTACCACTTGCGAATCTCTTTTCCAACCCTTTCTATACAATAGTATAATTATTAGTTCATCCTGTCTAATAAATAAACATAACATGAATATTGATTTTCTCATTGGAACTTATTTTTTGATATCAATAATGATAGGAGTATTGCTTACTTGGTCGTATTTGTTGATTTCTACAATACAGTCATTGATCAGATCTCCTAAGTTAACAAATTACACTAACTATAAAAATCAAATTCGATCTTTTCAAAAAGTCAGCATAATAGTACCTGCAAGAAATGAAGCTAAATACATAAAAAAATGCATAGAGAGTCTATTAAAACAATCCTATCCTAATTTTGAAATTATATTAGTTAACGATTCTTCTTCTGATAACACCTTAAATATTCTGAAAGATTACGAAAAAAACAATTCTAACATAATTACATTAGATGTCAAAACAAGACCCTATGGCTGGATTGGAAAAAATTGGGCGTGTTATAATGGATATCTGAAATCTTCAGGAGATCTTTTACTTTTCACAGATGCCGATTCATATCATTCAATTTCTTCCTTGGAAATGTCTGTTTCATTTCTAAATTCTAATGATTTACAAGCATTAACCATAGTACCAAAATTACTAAGCAATGACATTTTTACCAAATTTACATTACCAATTTTGACCACTTTTCTATATACCCAATATTCTCCATTGAAGGTTAACAATCCCAATTCAAAATTAGGATACTTTTTTGGAAGTTATTATATTATAACAAAAAAGACTTACGAAGATGTAGGAACGCATAGAGCTGTAAAAAATGAAATAATTGAAGATGGAGCACTAGGTAAAAAAGTAAAAGAAGGGAAATACAGCATGAAAATGATTAGAGGGGAAAGTGTTGTAAATGCGCATTGGGCAAGAAATAGGCATGAGTTAATAGATGCTATAGATAGACTAGTTATACCATTATCAAAAGGAAATAGTATCAAGACATTGATGTTGACAATTGCATTATTTTTCTTAATATTGTCTCCTTTTCTATTAATTACTTGCTTTCTATGCCTCTCTCTTCTAAAATTCGATAAGTTACTGTTTATGGTTAGTGAAATTTGTTTACTTATAATAACGCTAATAATTTTGACGAGTACTATACAAACTAAAAACACTCTTGGTATAAATTGGCTACATTCTCTTGGAGCACCAATAGGTGGTTTTATTATTGTTTTCGGATTTATTAAAGGTATAATTAAGGCTTTTAACAATGGTACAGTAAACTGGAGAGGAAGAAGATATGTAATATCTTCACATCAAAATCCTCTTTAAGAATAAAGCTATAAATTTCACTCCAGAAATTTCGTATTCTCTTTTTTTCTTGATACATATCTATTAATTACAATCTTTCCTCTATCTTTTTCTGCGTAAATAAACCTCCAATACTTGTCCTTATCCATCTCTATTCCGATCCTTTTTGTTGATAATACCACATTGGACACAATTGTATCTTCTAAATAGATGGTACTATTGGAATCTGTAATATCTATTCCATTATCTTTTTTATCTATAGCTAATGCCTTCGTCATTTTTCCAGGACCTGAAGTCAAATTTAAAATATCTATTTTTTTCCTATTTTTTATCATCATGTTTATGCCAAGGATCGGTTCAATAGCTCGAATTAATACCGCACCTGCATCTTTGGTTTTAGTATGTGCAGATACATTAAAGCAATAATGATTTCCATAGGTAAAATATACGTAAGAGTAGCCAACGTCTCCGAACATATATCTATTCCGAGAATTCATCCCTTTGAAAGCATGACTGGCTTTATCATCTAAATATCCATATGCTTCAGTTTCGACTATAATCCCTGCCAATTTGATTATCGTAGAATCAGTTCTAAATAGCCGAACTAATTTTTTTCCTATCATTTCCTTGGCAACCACTATGGTTTCTCTTTCAAAAAATTTCCTATTGAGAAGATTAATTGTCAATTGAATTCTATTCTGAATTCTATGAAATCAATTATTAAATATGCCAATACCTTGATAAAATATGATTGATTTAAATATGATTTAGTTCAAAGTATGTTATTTGCAAACGAATACTGGTATAAAGACTGAATTAAAATTACCTTTAATACTTATTCATACTCCTTTTGGATTACGATTTTTTGATAAAATAGCGAAAACAAAGGTTGGGAAATATTATGCTGATTTTAATACGTATTTGATGCCCCTTATCACTGCATTAGCAATTTTCCTCATCTTCACCTCTATTTTTGTTCTCTTTTCTAATGACTCTGCGAGGGCTGGGGCTAGAGATCTTGGACCACAGAGTAACATTCTGATTCCAGGATTAAATCCTATTTTACCATGGCATTATGCTCTAGTAGCCTTGATAATCACAATAGTAATACACGAGGCAGGACATGGGATAGTGGCACGTGTTTATGATACAAAGGTAGAATCTACTGGGCTAGTATTGTTTCTTGGAATACCGATAGGTGCTTTCGTTAACATTCAACAAGATGAACTTGATAAAACGACATTTAAACAAAAGAGTGCGATCCTTACAGCAGGTCCATTAAATAATATGATTTTAGCAGGTATTTCACTGGCTTTGTTGTTTCTAGTAATCTCTACACTTTCTCCTATTTCTAATTCCCAACCCACAGATGTAGGGTTAAAAATACTAGGAGTAAACCAAAATTCTTTGGCAGAATCAATAGGATTAGAAAAGGATTCGATAATAAGATCGATAAACGGACAACCAATGAATGATGTTTCAAAGTTTCGTCAAATTCTCCAAGATAACTTAGGATCTTCCATAGAAATAGCATGGACTTCAAAGGATAAACAAGAAAGAATTAGTACAGTAAAACTTCCCAGTATTTCTCCTAAAGACAATGTTGTGATGGGAGTTTCATTGACAAATTTAAATCCTGATCCAGAACTGTTGCTTGATGTTTACAAAAAAGCCTTTAGTGCATCACCTTTAGCAATATTAATGCCCCCTACCCTTCAACAGAGTTTGGTACCTTTTTCGGATCTGATGGCCCCTTACTATACATCAAGCATTTTTGGAAGCAACTATCCAATTATAGCGAATTTCTTATTCTGGAATTGGTTTATCAATTTTAATGTAGGAATTTTTAATGCTTTACCTATTGCTATGTTAGACGGAGGTCAATGGTATGGTAGTCTACTCAGCAAAAAAATAAAAACAAAGAATTCTAAAATTACTCCGTCTACAATTTTAACGATTATCATGATAGGTATAGTCATAACTGTTTTCGTTCTGCCATGGATACCTTGGTAGAGGCTTCTCAAGAACGGATACTTACCATATAACCTATTTTAAATTTCTTTTAAATACCTAAAAATATATTAAAGGAACTAGTAAATAATATATTATTATATCAGTTAATATCCGTGAAATTTTATATATTCTCTATAATATGGATATATAATTGAATTATAAAGAAATGGACGATATGCTTTGAAAAGAAAACAAAACAATAGTGGAATTAATAATAATATAGAGTTATCAAATAATGATAGAAGAGATAATGCAGAAAATATTACTCTATCCGCCTACCAAGAAAATAAACTTGCGATAGAAGGATCTAAAATACAAAATAACACCCAAAAGAAAATTTCTGATTTGGAATCTATTACAACACTAAGAGATGAAGAAAATATAGTACAAAAGATCATTAAATCAATTCCAATTGAGTCACAAATTACATCTGGTAGATTTGAAGGCCCAAACATTGCATTGTATACTAAAAATCCTAAATTTGCCCTTACAGAACTTACTTACTATCTTTCTTCATTATCTAAAACATTAAAAAAACGTTTTATAATAAGAACTGATCCTTCGATTCGTGCAGATGAGGAACAGACAAGAATATTAATTTCAAAAATACTCTCAAAAGGTATTACCGTATCAGCAATATTTTGCGATGACGCTACTTCAGAAGTTATCTTAGAGGTAAATAAGCCAGAATCAATAGACGCAGATACATTAATTAAAATAGCTCAATCTACAGGTTGGATAGTTCATTTACGAAGATCATCTCATATATCTTCTCAGAGTATCACAAACATACATTCGATCTTAAAGGCCTCTTCTAAAGAAAGGCTAAATTTTCTTAGATTTATGGGAAAAAGGATATATCGAGAACCTCTCTTTAGAAAAGAAGATAAAAATAATCAAATAAACACTACACAAATTAAATACGATGCTGATATTACAAATGTTCAAAATCGTAAATTTGATTATGAAAAAGATATAATAAAAGATACGTTCGTAGAAAAGTCATCAAAATCATTTAATAATTCTAAAGAAGTATTGATTTTTTGTTTAGGTGGAGTTAAACAAGTCGGAAGATCTTGTTTTATAGTGGTAACATCAGAAAGTAAGGTAATGTTAGATTGCGGTATAAATCCTGGCGAAAATAACACTATTGATGCTTATCCAAGGATCGACTGGTTTAACTTTAGCCTAGAGGATCTTGATGCTATCATCATCAGTCATGCTCACATTGATCACCAGGGATTCTTACCAACTCTATTTAAGTATGGTTATAATGGTCCTGTATATTGCACTGAGCCAACCTTACCCCTAATGTCTCTTTTGCAAATGGATTCTGTTAAAGTGGCACAAAATAATGGGTCTTATTGTTCATATGAAACTAGAGATATTAATGAAGTAATTAAACATACCATACCGTTATCTTATGGAAAACCAACAGACATATCTCCAGATATAACCATTACAATGAATAACGCTGGACATATAATGGGTAGTGCTACCGTTCATATGAATATCTCTGGATCTCATAATATTTTGTATTCTGGCGATTATAAATTTGCAAAAACACAATTGTTAGATAGTGCAATAGCTAATTATCCTAGAGTTGAAACACTTATTACTGAAAGTACTTATGGTGGCAGCTCAGATGTTATGCCTGATCAATCTACTGTATATAGTAATTTTACCGAAAGCGTCAATAAAACATTAACTACGGGAGGGAAGGTTTTAATTCCGGTACCTGCTGTTGGACGTGCTCAAGAGATAATGTTAGTTATTGATAAGGAAATGCGAGAAGGGAGATTAGTTGAATCTCCAATTTATATAGAGGGCATGATATCCGAAGCAAGTGCCATTCATATGTCTTATGCTCATTATCTTGGTCAAGATGTCCGGCGATCTGTTTCACAAGGAATTAATCCGTTTCAATCTGAATACTTTACTGTAGTTAATGGTTATGGGAAACGAGATGAGGTTTTAAGGGATAGAAATCCTGCAATAATAATGGCTACCTCTGGAATGCTGGAAGGAGGCCCTTCGGTAGAATATTTCAAAGAAATAGCCACAAGCCAGATTAACAAAATTATATTTGTATCCTATCAAATTAAAGGTACTCTGGGAAGACGTGTTCTAGATGGAACTACAAATGAAGTTTCTATGATGGATAAATTAGGGAAAGTAAAAGTAATCCCTCTAAAATCTCAAACTCAAAAAATAGATGGGTTTAGTGGACACAGTGATTATAATCAAATTTTGAATTTCATATCAAGAGCAAAGCCTAAAAGAGTCTTAGTTAATCATGGAGAGCGAACAAAATCAGAAAATGTTGCCAGTAGTATATATAATAAGCTTGGAATTCGTTCTATGGTTCCAGATAATCGAGAAATTATCAAACTAAGATGAAAATAAATCTTATCCTATAAACTCAATTCTTAGATTAATTTTGAACAATAGACTTTTTAGGGTAGTTTAATTACATACTACTGGATTGAGATATGGCAATAAAGTACAAATGTTTAGTCTGTAATATTGTTCTTTCTGGAGAGGGTGCTTCTAGACATTATCTTGCTAATCCAACTCATAAGTTGGAAAAGTTACCGCCACCATTAAAACCTACAAAGGACAGTAGACAAGCTCAATAGATGTGATAGAAATAACTTTTCTAATTTGAAATATTCACTTTGCTTTTTAAAGTAAAGGAATAAATATCATAAATCATTCCGAAAGTATTTTTTAATATGATTATTTTTTGGTTTTCTTTTTCTGTTTATTATTTTAAGAATATTGATATATTAGGATAACCAAATTTAAAAAAGTCTTGAATTCAATAAAAATATCACTCATTTTTCGATGTATGTCGAGGGTTTTTAACTTTTTATAAATGACTTCTAAATATTGATATTAGTTCAATTATAAAGAAATAGTTATACAAACATCCAATGTCCTTATTGTTTTTTGACAGAGGAGGCAATTTGGTAAAAAAAATATTCATAAAGTATTAAATTTAGTAAAACAATAAAAAATAAAGTACCCACAATTAATTTATTTTATGTATATTTTCATCTTGTTAATAATTGAAAATAGCATTAATACTCAAATAGTGATTCAAAAAAATTTTTTACAAATATTTGATTGAGAACTATATTAATGACTATATTTAGAGAATGAAGAAGAAAATTTGTTGTTAAAAATTATATAATTTTGGAATATAAAATTACCTCAAATCTAATCTATATAAAATAAGAAAAATGTTGGATCTGAAATTTGGATTACGTGTACCTTACATAATTTGTTTATCGAGTTTTTTTAAATATTAAACATCGTTTCAAAAATATTACTAAACTTGTGATAATTATTATTATATTTAACAGAAATTACTTTCTATCGTGATTAATTATAAATGTAAGGTAAATTAAAACAGACAATCATTTCTTTTTTACTGAAAAGTAAATATACATATACATATTTTAAACTAATTATGTTATTACTTGTCTTTGAGTTTATCCTGGGACTCTCTTCTTAAGATATATCTTATAAAGATCGAGTAATTCACTTGAACTGGTAGAATCTTCCGCATTTTTATCGAATCTAATCCTCGAGAATTTGGGAAATCTAAGTGCTAATCCGAAGTTTTCTTTAATTAAATTGTTAGCGGCTGTATGAATAGGACTTAAGGTGATCTCAGAAGCAATAATCTCAAGTACAATAACGGGTTTAAACCAAATATCCATTTTCATTTTTGTTACTACTCTCGGATCAGTTTTATTTATTATGTATTTTTTTAACTCTGTATAAAGAAATTCCAAATTTTTATCCGTAAATCCTGTACCTACTTTACATGTACTATGAAAAGTATTGGTTTCTTTATCATATGTCGCAAGAAGTAATGCTCCATAATATCCCGTTCTTCTCCCTTTTCCTAGTAATGCTCCTATTATAGTAAGATCAAAAGAATCTCCTAAAGACTTGTCGTATTCTTTTTTTAATTTCATCCACAAGTATTCTCTAGAACCAGCTCTGTATCTGCTTTTCATCTGTTTAAACATCAACCCTTCACATCCGCTTCTTATTGCAAGAGAAAAGAATCGTTTAATTTGGCTACTTTTAGACAAAGTCCTTTGTTGAATCAGATTTATTATTTTTATGTTATTTTCTGCAACAACCTTTTCTAGCATTCTTCGTCTTTTTATATATTCAAAGGATGTCAGATCTCTACCAGAGAGAAATAAAATATCAAACAAATATACTTTAATTGGATATTTTTTCAAATTTTCTTCTATATTATGTTTTCTTTTTCTATGCATCAATTCCTGAAAAGGGAGTATTTTATTATGAAGGTTAACTGGAACAATTTCGGCTTCTAGTATAAATTTATCTATTTTAATACTATTTACAGCTTCTACTATGTCTGGATAATTTTCTGTTATTTTTTCTAAGCTTCTTGAATATAACTCTACTTTTGAACGGTCTTTGTGAATTTGTACTCTTTCTCCATCTAGTTTAAACTCCGCTGCAACTAGGTTATTGGTTCTCTCTAAAATTTCTTCTGGTCCAGAAATTCTTGTAGCCAGCATCGGTCTAATTGGTTTTAACGGTGTAATTTTAATCTCATCTAGCCCTTCTATTCCTCTTTGGGCTAATAATTCAGCAATTGTACCTAGGTCACTACAAATATTATACCGATCTTCAATCACATCTCTCTTCAATTTGTCACCCGTAAAGGTTATTGATAAAGCATCCATCATGGTATAATCTGCAATTCCGAGTCTGAGATTTCCAAGCAAAAATTTAATAATATACTTACTTTCTATAGGTGTTGCATCATTTAGTAAACTCGTAACTAGTCTTAATTTTGTAGTTTGAGAACCTGAGCCTGATGTTTTTGCAATTTTTTCAAATGTATTGTAAACTCTATCTACAGTTATCTTTTCAGTAAAAAGAGTCTGTTGATACCTTCTAGTTGATATTTCAGCTACAGTATCTCCTAAATCTCCTAGTTTTGAATACACCTTGTCAACTTCATTTATAGATATCCCAATAGAATCTGCAATAGATCGAATGGTTAATTTTTCTGCTAGACCTAATTCTATTCCTTCATAGGCTGGATATAATTTTCCCTGTATTAAATAGATTATCTTTTTTATTATATTTGTAGGGGTCTTTTTGAGTAATGAGACAAGATGGTTAGTTAATGAAATTCTGCTACTAGTTTGTTCCATATTTTGGAATGTTTCTGCTACAAAAGAAAAATCCAATAATCAATCTAATAAAAAATATCTTTTAAAGTATTCTTAGTTCTAATTGAGATTATAGATTATTATTTCTATATAATTTATAAAATGGGTTATCTGGGATCTAAATATGGGTGGAGTAAAAAAAAAACCAACTACCAAATCTAATCCAAAGCAAAATAAGGAAGCCTCTGCTAAACCTAAGAAAGAGGAAGCTAAACCTATATCTAAGGCTCAAAGACAAAAATCTTCTGTTTTTATAGATGACCTTAATGATACGAGTAAATTACAAGGCATGAAATCAATAACTATTCAAGCAATTTCAAAGACATTAGGTGTAAAGATTTCTGTAGCGAACAACTATATTAAAAATTTAGAAAGCAAGGGAAAAGTTACTAGAATAGGTGGTTATAGTGGTCATCGAATCTATTCTCTAGTCAGTAGCTAAAACACTATCTTCACGTACAGTCAGGATATCCGTCGATTCTAATTTTCTAAGGATATCCATATTAGATATAATTTTTCCGATATAATTCATTAGAGAGGTTTCTGTTTCAGCAACAAAAAAACAAATAGCACCGTTTGAAGGTAAGTATGATATATCTCCACTATTAAAGACATTTTTTTGTTTTTCGGCCCCTAATTCTAAATTAGTAGGTAAATAATAAAATCTATTAAGATGAGAGTAAGCATTCCCTTTTAGTGGTAGATTTTTTAATATTTCTGAAATTGTTAAAGGGGCCAAATGACGGATAAGTTGAGCTTTAATTATTCCTTTTTTTTCTATGGCGATCTCTATAGGAATCCTGGATACTGAAAATTTATTATTCCTAGCACCTTCTATCAATGCGTATCTATATTTAGAAGGCCTTTATAGCGATTGCTTAAATTCGCAACGTTTAATTATATTCTAATAAGCTTTTGCACTGTTCTTGGTTAACAAGATATTGAATGATGAGAAAAAAAATAATATGGATAATGATAAAGTTGAACCAGAGGAAAATACAGATATAAATGAAAACAAAATTGCGGTATCAAATCTAAAAACAAAAACCACAAAAACTAAGGCCAAAACAAAAAAAATTAAAAAGGTTACTTCCACAGATAATGACTTAGCTTCGAAAAAAGGTGAAGAAAACAATTTAGATCTTGCTGCCACAGAAGATGCAATTAGTACAAGATCAGAAAAGTTTGTTGAATATGACGAGAGAGAATTTGAGTTAAGTGAAGTTATTCCTAAAGATAAAGAAATTCTCATTGGTCCTAAAAGATTAACTAGATTTGAAAAGGCAAGAATCACTGGCGCAAGGGCATTACAATTATCTTTTGGAGCACCTCTAATGATAAACCTAAATGATAACATTAGTAGAAGCTCTATTTCACTTGCTTTAATGGAACTAGAATCCAAAGCTTTGCCTATATCTATCCGTAGGATCTTACCCAACGGTTTATATCAAGACATTCCGATTGATTGGATGAAATCTTAATTATCATCCTATAAATAAACAACATCCTTTTAATTTTCTCAGGGGATAATTGGCTATTGAATCCTGAAAATACAAATCAATCTCTTTCAGAACCTCCACTAAACATATTATTTAATACCTCTCTTTTAGGAAAGCAAAATGTATGGGATATAGATATCTCAAGTCTACTTCAGCTCCTTTTAGATATAATTAATTCCAGTGGGAAAAAGGATTTACGAGTATGTGGTATAGCTATTTGGTCATCTTCATTGATTTATAGGCTAAAAGTGGAAAGTATTTTTAAACTAGAAAAGATTTCTTTAGAGCGAAAAATTCCAGAAAACATCGAAGACAAAGAAATTCCTAATATAAACCCTATAAGCTTTCCATTCAGACTTACATCAACTTCTCCTGTTTCACTTGAAGATTTGCTCCAGGTTCTTCAAAACATGATTACTGATTTATCCAATCCTATTACTAAGGCTCGCAATCAGGTAAAGTTAGAACCAATTGAAAATTTTGATTTTGATCAATATTTTGTTAAATTTGAAAAAATTCTAGAAGAGCATGAAAATTACCTTTTAGATGCCTTAGAAATTAACGAAATTATTATTTTTAGTGATTTTGTAAGAAGGATGGAATCTATAGAAGTGGTGAGATTTTTTATGTGTATATTGCATTTGGCAATGAAAAATAAGATCGAATTAATACAACCAGATGAATCAGATGATATCGAAATAAGAAAAATATTAAACTGACTAATCTTAATATAAATCTCTGTTCAATAAATCCTAGTTTTGAACAACGTTCTTCCGGAAAAAGAAATAATTGCTAGAATTGAAGCTGCACTTTATTCATCAGGAAGACCAATGTCTTTGGAAGAACTTAATAAAGCAACTAATATCAATTCAAATGAAAAGGTTAAAAAAATATTATCAGACATGATAAAAAAAGTCAATTCAGTTTTTCATGCTCTAGAGATTCAAGAATTAAATGACGGTAAATATGTTTTTCAATTAAAACCAAGTTATTTACCGATAATTAAGAAATTTGCAAAACAACCTCTTCTTTCATCTGCAATGTTAAAAACACTATCGTACATCTTATATGAACAACCAATAACCTCAAAAAGATTAGTGTATATAAGAGGAACTCAAGCTTATACACACGTCAAATATCTAGAACAGCTCGGTTTCGTTGAACATGAAAATGTAGGCAGATTAAAAGTCTATAAAACCACTAGAAAATTCCAGGATTATTTTGGTATTTCAGATATAAATATAATAAAAAATAACTTGACTCCTAAATCCTAAATATTAAATATAGATCACTTTAATCGAATTTAATGCGTAAATCTATCGAGAGTTTAGGTGGTAGAAAATATACTGGAGCAAGATTAAATCCTTATAGATCACGAAGAAAGCATGAAATAGATAGATATCCTAATGAACCTGTTTTAGGTTCGGAAAATATCATAACTAGACGTGTTAGGGGTAGAAACTATAAGATGGCTGTAAAAAGCTCAGAATTTGTAAATGTGAGTGACAATGAAAATAAAAAAACAATAAAGACCAAAATCCTCAAAACTCTAAAAAATCCAGCTAATAAGGATTATGAAAGAAGAGGAGTATTAAGTAAAGGCGCAATAGTAGAAACAGAATTAGGCCATGTAAAGATAGTTTCTAGACCAGGACAGGTTGGAACCATAAACGGAGTAATAATTAAGGAGGCTACTTGAGATTTAAGTTTTTTTCTAGATTTGGAGATTGAAACTTAACTATTATATGAATATTAAAATAGGTTATGATATTTATCAACCTTAGTGAAAGATTATGATCATTTTATAATTTGGCTAGATTACTTTAACAAAAATCTTTCTCGAAGGAAGGGAAGGAGAATCCAAAAGGAACATGCCATATTTGATCCGACTATTTCTGAACTTTTACAAGCAGTATCAGACAGTGGGTTAAATATTACAAGCGATAAATCGAACGATCATGCAAGATATCCAAGGAGATCTTTTGTAAGATCGGGATATGTTATGATACCTAAAATAAACAAGAAAAAGAATGAGATAATGCAAATGTTGGCATCTAAAATCTCTTCAAGAAGGAAAATGAAAAAAAATTGAAAAGTTTTCTTTTTTATCAATTTTATAAATATTTTTTGACCGAAGGATATGAAAATGAGTAATACAAACCACTTGGCATTGTCAGAAGTTGGTATAGTACTCCATAAAGCTAAAAGCGGGAGGTTAATTATAAAAATTGATGAAAATGTAAGCATAAATCACAACACTTTGCTTTTTAATTCATCTGGTAAGAACATAGGTTGGTTAAATGAACTAATAGGACCAGTAAAATCTCCATATGCATCAATAATATTGAAAGATGATAAATTTAATCCTATAAGTGGAAACAAAATATACAAGTCAAATTCAAAAATTCAGTATCATTCTAATTCAAAGAAAATAAAGAGAAAATCAAGGGATAAATAGGAAATGGAGTATTTAGAATATTGTAATAAATGTCCTGAGTGTAATTCACATCTAATTCATGATTTTAGTAAAGGGGAATTTTTATGTGAAAGATGTGGATATGTCGTGTTAGATGAAGTTAATGATTATGGACCAGAATCTATTTCTAAAGATTTTGAAGAAAAAAATCGTAACACTCGTGCGAGTGGCGCAATGAGCTTTTCGCAACATGATTATGGATTACGAACAGAAATTGGCCCGGCATCAAAGGATTACGTTGGCAAGTCAATTAATTATGCCGTAGCGGAACAAATGACTAGTATTAGGAAATGGCATTCTAGAATAAGGGTTTCCTCTTCTAAAGAACGGAGGTTATCAAATGTTTTGTCAAAAATAAGCGAAACATGTTCAAATCTTTCACTCCCAAAAATTTTAATCGAAACGGCTGCAATGATTTATCGTACATATGAAAAAAACAATGAAGCAAAAGGTAAATCGGTATCTTGTATAGCGTCTGCAACAATCTATCTAGCATGCAAAAGATGTTCCATTGTACGTTCTCTTGAAGAAATAGTATGTGCTACGGGTATGCCTTCAAATGATAAATCTAGCCTAAAACTAGCTTCCAAATATTATAGGCTAATGTCTATGGAATTAGGTATATATAGTCATAAACTTACAAAAGATGATCACATAAAATCAGAACTAAATGATACACGCGAATATTCTACCATGATTGATACCCGTTTAGATCATACAAAATCAAACTTAAAATCTGACAATATCGATAATTCTGAGATTACCCATTATAGACCAGAAAACATCTTCGTTTTTTCAAGATTATCAATAGATAACTATATTGCAAAGCTAATTAATTTAGCCAAACTCGAAACTAGAATAGAAAGATTAGCAATAGAATTAGCTCACAAAACGTCAAATAACTTGATGGCAGATGGCAAATCCCCAAATGGAATAGCCGCTGCATATATTTATTTAGCAGCTGTTCTATTGGGAATGAATCTTCTTCAGATCGATGTGTCTGGATTGGCTGGGGTTACTGAGGTTACTATCAGAAATAGATGCAAAGAGATACTATGTAGCTCAAAAATAATTATTACTATAAAGCCACAAGCAAGGTAAAAATCTCTTCAGTTAAATTGATTTCATATATATATGATTTTAATCTAAAAAAATCTATGCAAGACTTTTTCGAGATCGAACGACTTATAGAAGACCTGGCAAAATTATATTCAACAGCATGTGCTGCATCGTGGTATAAAATACTAAACAGTGGTTATCCGTCAATCCAGGAATTTAGAGAAAAAGTAGCAGAATTTATGAGGCATTTTGAATACACTCTTTCGTTTTACCCAAATACCGAACAAGGCAATAATTTTAAGATATATGCAAAAAAATTGTTAGAAGAAGAAATCACTTCCGTATTAAAAGGTGATAATAAAGAAGTAGAAAAACGTTACAAGTATCTTTTGACTTAAATAACTGCAATTAAATCCAAATTGATATTCACTAAAATCAAAGATTTGTGGATGTCTGTTATTAGTAAATTGTCTTACAATCGGTACAAAAACAAAGAAAGGTTTCCTTTTACTATAGGGTATATCTAAATTATTCCCTGTATCCAAATTGGTCATTATCCCTTAATTTTTTAAATGTAAAAAAAATACTGAACTGTATTATGAAATTTAAACCAGATATCAAATCTGAATTAATAATCAGAAATTTGCAAAAAACAGAGGTTTAATATTATTATGAGATTTTTCTACCTAAAATATGAATTTCACATATCACAAAGTGGATTAAACTTTATGAAACCAATATTTTACAATTGAATTTCTTATATTTTTTACACTCATTTCACTAAATTTACATAACATTGATTTTGGATCGTTATAAGGTTAATCAGAAGAATATCAAATTATCCTATTGTATGAAATACTTTGTTTTTATACCCACATTATAGAATTTCAGATCAAAAAAAAATAAATCCATCAGTATATTAACAATTACTTAAAAATAAGATCTTTTCATAATTTCTGCCAAGAATTACTAAAGATATAATTAATTTGTAATAAATGAGAATTAAATTAACTATAAATATTGTAAATTCTCAAAAATCTTGTTTATGTCGCACAATAAATATGATTATGATATCATAATTGCAGGTGGGGGATTATCAGGTCTAATTGTTGCTACCTCTGCTGCCTTTTATTCTAATCAATCATTGAATATAGTTGTTATCGATAGGAATTCTTATTCTGATTTAGGAAAAAAAACTGTGAATGGATGGATTTGCGGAGATGCTGTTGGTAAAAATAGTGTGGATTATATGACAAATCGAATTGGTGTATCATGGGGCTCTCCTGAAATAGAACATCCAGTAAAGGGAGTGATAGCATATTCTCCAAATCATGAAACAGGAATATCTTTTGACGGTGATGGTTATATACTGAATAGGAGAGTTTTACCTCAACGTCAGTTAAATGATGTATTAAAAATGGGAATCAAGGTGATGGACAATATAGCCTTGAGATCACTTATTGCAGATAATAATTATATAATAGGGGTAGAGGGAGAAAATCTAAAAACTAGAGAAGTTTTCAAGAAAACAGCTAAATTGACTATAGATTGTACAGGTGTGACATCTGTCCTACGAAATAACCTGCCTATAAATTCCTCAATTCAGAAGAAAATCAATAGGGATGATTTAGAATCTACTGGAAGATACATCTATAATTTTAAACCAGTCAATCAAGATAAGACATATTTTGATCCAGATTACTGTATTATACATCTAGATCAGTTATTAGCCCCAGGGGGTTATGCTTGGGTTTTTCCTAAAGGAGAAAACAAAGTCAATATCGGTTTAGGAGTTCAACAAAAGGCATTTAATCTCTACAACAAAAAATTTGGGACTAGTAAAAATTTAAAAAATTTAATTGATGAATATGTCAAGATAAACCCAATTATCTCGGAACCTGTATTGCCTGATGGTCAGGAAGACGAGGGCAACACATGGGGAACATGGCAAGTATCAGTAAGGAGGCAAAATGATTGCTTAGTAGCCAATGGATATATGCTAGTCGGTGATTCGGCTTGGATGCCAAAACCATTGGATGCAGGAGGAATAGGTCCAGCCATTATAGCCGCAACAATAGCCGGGAAAGACGCGGTAGAAGCAATTGAAGCATCAGATTTTTCTGAAAAAACTCTCTGGAAATATAACAAGGACTTTATAAATGATTATGGGTATAAAACTGCTGGATTAGAAGTTTTTCGCAGATTACTCCAAACTCTTACAAATGATCAAATAGATTATGGAATGAAATACTTTTTATCAAAATTCGATATCGAAAAAATAACCGGGGGAGAACACCCTGAATTCGGTAAGCTAGATAAAATCGGGATGTTAATCAGAGGTGCATTAAATAAGACATTGGCAGAAGATTTGAAATTTACATCGCAATTGAATAAACAACTTGTAGAACATTATTTTAATTATCCTAATGGTCCAGATAAATTTCCGGCATGGAAGAATAAATTGGATCTGTATCTTAACGAAGCATATTCTAGATTTAAATAACCGAAAAACTCTGGATTTATATGGAAATATTTGAACCCTCCGTTTATTTGGCAATCTTTCCGTATATTTTTATTTCATTGTTTCCAATAATTGGAATAATATTGGTAACTAGGCAAATTTTCAAAGCATGAAATAACCACTACCATCATGATTACAAGATCTAATTTCTAAAACTATTAAATCTTGACATCGATTCAATAATAATACCTAATCAGTTTTCCTGATGATATATTATTTATTGAAACCCAAATATTTAATACTGAACTATTAATCTAATTCTCATTTGATAATACCTCATATCATTTTAGATAGTTGGTTATCATCTCCTCTATTACCAATAAAAATTATAAAACAAAATAATACATTTTTGGATTATTTGTAAAATTGTTGTAACCAAAAAATATTATGGGTTGATAAGACAATTATATGATTGAGATCACCTATTTCGAATTCACGACCAAATAAACTAAATGTTTTCTAGAAATAAAATATATTTATCATAAAAATTTTATAACTGATAATAAAAAATTCAAGTATTACATAAGTGTTTTACTTTGTTGCAGATATAATTACAGATGCTCCGAGCATCTTCTTTTTAAACTCAACATTTGAAAACTTAGCCGAGAGCAGGGAGAATAAGATTTTATTTTTTGGCCATTTTTTGTAAGTTCCATATAATGTCTTAAATCTCAATCCACTTTCTCCTGCAGTCAAAAAAGCTAATAATCTTAAAATATATTTTAGATAAAAATTTACACCAATTCTTGTGAACAGTAAATCAGGTTTTCCCAGATCTACTACGACGAATCTACCTCCTGTTTTTAATATTCTATGTACTTCTGCAATGGCATTTTGGAGTTCAATAGCATCTCTTAATGAGTAGCCACACATTACAACATCAAACGTCTCGTTTCTAAAAGGTAAAAATTCAAAGATTCCAGATGTTTTTAGATAGATTTGCTCTGAATTCCTATTTTTCGGATTTTTTAGCATTTCTAAAATTGGATCGAACATAACTATTCCCACCTGATTATTTGTACATTGTAGAGCCGTCATTGACATATTTCCATAACCTGAACCTGCATCCAATATGAGATCACCAGCATGTATATTGTCACTTATACCAAATAGTCGATATGATTCGTCTTTACCTAAAGAAATAACTTTATTGACCTTATCATAAACCGGTATAATTTCCCGTAAGACTGTGATAACCTCTCCCCAATAAGAATATCCCAACCCAAACACTTGTAGCAATATTTCTTTAAATTGCAAGTATTTTATTCTAATGATAAAACATGAACTAGTCAATAATTCTAGGTTTTAATGCAACATGCAAACTATAAAGTCAATTCAAACTATCAAACTCTAACTCAAGATTTATATCAATTTCATGTTATGGCATTATTCATAGGATTTCATATAAATATTAACTTTGACAATAATAGCAGCGATAGATCATTTCATGCAAAAGGATTTCTACAAATATATTTTTGATAAACTCTAACCAAATATTGATAAATGACTAATTAGAATATTAAGATGTGTCCCAACAATATGTTTGTGCTGATTGTGGTTCCCTTCTTATACATACAAATCCAGTCACATTGGGCAGTATGAAGGAAGTACATGAACAGCTATGCGTTATGAAGAGGGAAAAATTAATCTCAGCACAATCAATAAAAGATATTCCAAGTACAATGGTTCAAACTAACACGGTGAGTACAGTAACTGAATCTCCGAGATCCGGAATAGCAATGGAATCTCAACAACTTGGAGAAACATCCATATCTCTAACCGGATCAGGTACAGATTATTCAAAAGTAGAAGGACCGATAGATACATCATTCAAATCTAGTCGTCAAAAAACTGGCAAGTTCAAAGGAATATCTGTTTGGGGTCCGGTAGATGCTCCAGGACAACTAGGTATATGGGGAGATAGCGTGTGTGTAGATTTTGACATTTGTATAGGTGATGGTGCTTGTATAGAAGCATGCCCTGTTAATGTATATGAATGGTTAGAAACACCCGGACACCCAGGTTCAGATAAGAAACCTATTATGGCTAGAGAGAAGGATTGTATTTTCTGTTTAGCATGTGAAAATGTCTGTCCTCCTCAAGCAATCAAGATCTATCAAAAGCAAACAGGATAAATATTCCAAAAATAACAAAAGAGTTACAATAACAATTTTGCACAGGTTTAGTTTAGTTGCTACTGGTGGAACTTTTGATTGTATTCATCAAGGGCATTTAAATTTACTATCAGAATCCTTTAGAATTGGACAAAAAGTAATCATAGGTCTGACAAGTGACCAGTTTGTAAAAAAGTATAAGGTAAATATCGACATTAAACATGATTATAGTAGACGTTTGGAAAACCTAAATAAAGCGATTTCAATAAATTTTGCAAATAGAAATTATGAGATAGTTAGGTTAGATGATGAATTTGGACCAATTTTAACTTCCAATGATATCGAAGCTATCGTGGTAAGTGAAGACACATTTGAAAAAATCTCTGAAGTAAATAAAATAAGGTGCATAAAAAATTTCAAGCCTTTAAAAATTTCAGTAATAAGAATGGTGAACTCAAGCGACGGAAAACCACTATCTTCAACAAGGATTCGTAAGGGTGAAATTGATGAATATGGAAATATTTTATACGATTAAGAGGACAATTTTTTTTTATCAATTAAATTAAATCAATGTAATTTTTATTCATGATATTGTCACTATACAGTTCTCTCAATTTTGCCTCTATAAAATTTGAACAAACTATTGAAGATTTAAAGTTTGGATTAGATCCTGCAACTTTAGATTTATGGTATAAGAGGATCAAAAATATATCTCAAAAAGTTATTCCTGAAATTTCGACTAAAGATCTTGACTTTGTACAGGATAAGATATTGTCTATGAAATTTCACATCTATATTTCAGCAAGGGTCATACCATATGTATTATTTGTAATTGAAAAAAATATAGAAATGATGCCATATTCAACTAGTCTATATTTTAGAAAGGTTCAACAATTGTTATTACAATCACTAGAGCGATATTATCTTGTTAAAAGATATCATCAGGTAGTTATGAATAGAGATCTCAAAGAAAAACCAAACAAGATCTCAAAGAAAAACCAAACAAGATCTCAAAGAAAAACCAAACAAGATCTCAAAGAAAAACCAAACAAGATCTCAAAGAAAAACCAAACAAGATCTCAAAGAAAAACCAAAAAAATTACCAATTATTTTTTAATCCATAGCAGTATCGTTAATTATTTAACTGTTCTTATGGAATTTGTTATTAAAAGCACTTTATTTAAAGGCGAATCCTGAAGTTCAACAAATTCCCTAGTTCCATCTTTAATTCCCTTAAATAAATTAAAGAGTTTTAACGCCGAATATTTATCTTCCATTGTTACACTGTGGCATGATTTATCATACAACAATATTATTAATTCGTTTTCTATAATATTGATAATGTCTATAACAGCTATTTTACCATTCTTTTGTACTGAAAATAGCCTAGATAATTTTTCCTTCTCATATTTATCTAAACAGGAAACTGTTTCGCTTACTCTCACATTAGTTACCTACTTTCAAACATGAATTCAGCGATCTTATCACGGGCTTTTTCCCTTCTTTTTTTAAAATCTTTTATAAATATCACTGATTCATTGGCTAATTCATTTTTACATTCTCCACATAATAAATTACCACTCCTGCATCTATAGAATCTTTCTATGGATTTTTTTTCGGTATCAAAAAAATACTTTAAATACCAAAATACTGGACAAATATCAGGATTTGCCCCTAATTTTTTTTGAAGTTCTACTGTTGGTTGACCACCAGTAAAAGAAGACATTACTTTTTTTCTTACCACCTCTGGCTCATCAGTCGTAAATATAGCAGTTTCAGGCTTTGATGATGACATTTTTGTCAAGTTTGATAATCCAGGCAAAAATTTACTATGTATTTGGGCAGGTTTGTAATATCCGAGTTTTTCTGCTACGTCTCTTGTAATTCTCCAGTAAGGATCTTGGTCTATTGCTGCAGGAATTAGAACTGGGGTTGGTTTATTTTCCAATACCGTTGGAAGAAAACAAGGTGCTGCCTGAATTGGAGGAAATCCAATCATTCCTATATTTGTCATGTTATTAAATCCGAATACAGATTTTGCCGTAGAGAAAGTAATTTTTTTTGCAATTTCAATTGCAATGGGATATAAAGATTTGATATGCTCCGTATCAACAATTATTTTAGTTAACTCCGGATTGAAACCTATTGCTATAACATCCAAAATATTTTCTAGAACATAATTTTTGATTCTGTTTCTGTCGAAATTCATGTTATACAGAAATTTTTCATCATCAGTAATTTGAAAAATTAATTTTGAATTAAATTTTTCTTGCAAATATTTTGTAAATATCCAAGGCAAAAGATGGCCCATATGGACTAATCCCGATGGGCCCCTCCCAGTATACAGATAAAATTGTTCACCATTCTCGTATTTATTTAATATCCAATCAAGATCGCGATGTGAAAAAAAATACCGAAATTTAATCAGAGGATGAACCTCACCTGTAATTTTTTTAATTTTATTGATTAAATCTAGCGATATATGTTGAGTACCAAATTTTTCTATCAATTTTGAATAATTTTCATCTTCAAAATCTCCATGTACTTCCCATGGAGTAATTATAATATTTTCACTAGAGTGGTCTGTTTTATTATCGGAATAATTCTGATATTGATGTTTAATAGAATTATCTTTCTCGTCTCTTATAAAGCGATTTACCACATTTTTATTTAGACAAATTACAAACGTTTAAACGTTTAAAAATAATTTTCATTCTGAACTGTTGAAAAAATTGGACGATAGCAATATAAAGACACTACATCCAATCGAAAAGAAAATAATTAAATCAATAAAAAATAAGAGTGGATCTTCGATAAATTCACTGAAAATATCTACAGATCTAAATATTGATCAAATCAGAAGGGGTTTGGAGTGGTTAAAATTCAAAAATTTAATTAGTTCATATGAAAGCCAACATAATATAATTTCACTAGGAACTTTCGGGATCAAATCAATCAATGATGGTCTTCCTGAAAGACGATTATTAGAAACTATCAAAGATGGATATTCAACGATTTCAGAAATCTTAAAGACAGGGAAAGTAACTCAATCTGAAATAAATATAGCCGTATTTAAAGCGAAAACAAACAAATGGATCCAAATCAAAAAAGATGAAAAAACCGGAGCCAATGTTATAGAAATTTTAAAAGATCCTAAATTTAGTTCTGAAGAAGCATTATTACAAAAAATTTATGAAAATAATATTTTGAGTGAGCATGATTTATCCTCTGATGAATTGACAACCCTTGAGATTTTAAAAAAACGACCACAATTTGTAATGTTAAAGAAATCTGAAGAATTTATTAGGTTAACCGAAGAAGGAGAGAGAGTTCAATCCATTCTGGAATCTGAAAAAAGCAGTCTAGATTCCACAGATGGAAATTATGATCATTCATTGACTTCAGATATGCTTGTTTCAGGAAAATGGAAAAACATTGTTTTTAGACCTCTGGATGTCGAATCAAATACTCCATTATTATTTCCGGGAAGGACTAATCCTCTAATTGATCTTATAGAAGAAATTCGAGAAGCATTTGTTAGTCTTGGATTTGTAGAAATTGAGGGAAATTATATACAATCTTCTTTCTGGAATTTTGATGCACTATTTACTCCCCAGGATCATGCTGCAAGAGAAATGCAAGATACATTTTATCTAAGATTTGAAAAAAATGATGGACTAGAAAATAGAAGAATTGTTAGAAATGTTTCTGAGGCACATAAAAAAGGTTGGAATTATGAATGGAAAACTAGCGAAGCGAGAAGAGCAGTATTAAGAACACATACTACTCCTGTTACCTTGCAGTATCTAGCAAAAAAAAATCCAGTTGAATCAAAACTTTTCACTATCGGAAGAGTTTTTAGAAATGAAAAGGTCTCGTATAAGCACCTGGTTGAATTCCATCAAATTGAAGGTGTTGTTACAGGTCATAATATATCACTTAGGGACTTGATGGGTATACAATTGGAATTTTACAAAAAAATCGGCATCACGAAAGTAAAATTCTGGCCCACATTCTTTCCATACACTGAACCTTCATTACAATCCATGATATATAACGAAAGATTGGATAAATGGATAGAACTTTTCGGTATGGGTATCTTTAGACCTGAAGTTATCGAACCTTTGGGAATTAAAAATCCAGTTCTGGCATGGGGAGGTGGTATAGAGAGAATAGCTATGCTTAAATACAATTTATCTGATGTCAGAGATTTGTATAACAATAATCTAGGTTGGCTGAGAGGTGTTCAAAAATTCCAGTTGTAAATCTAAAAAAAACCAAAATTAAATCATCGTTCCCTAATTACTCACTTTCGAAGATTTTAGATAACATTCCATTTTTAGGACTGGATATAGAAGGGATCGAGGATGATATTGTGAGAATCGAATATAATCCAAACCGACCAGATTATTCAACTGACCTAGGTATATTCAGATCATTGAAGGGATTTTTGAATAGAGAATTAGGTATACCAAAATTTGATTATTCAATTAGTTCGCATTATAAAATTGAGGTAGATAAATCTGTAAAAAAAATAAGACCATATATTCTATTTTTTGTAGCAAAGAATAAAGAAATAAACCAAGATTTAATGGAACAAATTATTTCGATGCAAGAGGATCTTCACAACGGAATAGGTAGAGGAAGAAGAAAAGCTTCTATAGGAATTCATGATTTAAATAAAATGAAATTTCCTCTGAGGTATTCTACTTCTGATAAGGAAAGAGAATTTATCCCATTAGATGAATCTAACAGATATAGCTTAAATCAGATCCTAGATATATTGCCTAAAGGAAAAAAATATAGTCATTTAATAAAGGATTTTAAAAAATATCCTATCCTTGTAGATCAAAATAACGATATTGTTTCATTTCCACCGATAATTAATAGCGAAAGGACTAAGGTTACACTCGAAACTCAAAATCTTTTAGTCGAAGTTACTGCTACGGATTTGGAAATAGCTAGGAATATAATATCCATTTTATTTTGCTATTTTTACGATGAGAAATTTAAAATAATATCCGGCCCTGTATCCGAATATAGAACGAAGACATTCTTTCCTCTAAAAAAACTTACTAATAAATTTGTACGTGTCAAAGAGGATTATATCAATAGCATTTTAGGGTTAAATCTTTCAACTCATGAAATTATAAGTTCATTGAAAAAAGTCAGGATAGATGCAATAAAGCTTAAAAATAAAGAACTAAAATGTATTATACCGCAATATAGGACTGATATTAGAAACCCTATAGATGTTGTGGAAGAGGTCTCCCTAGGATATGGCATATATAACTTAGAACCTAATCTTCCATCTTTTAAAATTTCAGCTGGCATAGAGGATCCTGTAAGTGAATTTTTTAGGGAGTTAAGGAAAACCATCATTGGTTTTGGATTTCAGGAAGTATTAAATTTTAGTCTTGTGGATCAAAAAGGTATAGAAATAGAAGAAACATATAATGAAAAAAATAATCATTTACTTAAAGTTCATGAAAGTAAAAGTAGTGAACATGAATTTTTAAGAGCAAGTCTCATTCCTTCTCTTATGAAGAACCTTTCTCACAATATTCATGAAGAATATCCTCAAAAAATATTTGAGATAGGTAAGATCTTCAGAATTGATGAAAATATGACTGAAAAATGGAATTTAGCTCTATCAATATCATCTAACAATACTGATTTTACTCAAATCAGATCTCTACTTAGATCTATATTCAAAATAACATTTGACAAAGAAATACAGACTAAACCATTAAAACATATTCTTTTTATAAATGGACGATCGGCTAACGTATTTTTCCAAGATCATAATATAGGGATAATTGGAGAAGTTTCTCCTAAAATAATAAGTGATTATAATATACGAGTCCCAATTTCAATATTAGAGATAGATTTGAGTGAAATCATAAAGGACATAAAATAATATCGTTCGGATATTAATTTGTTCTTTTGTTTGGGCTTGTTATTTACTCCCTAGATGAAAATAAAAGTAAAGAGTAAGACAGTGCTCAAAATAAGAGGATTATAGATTAAATGGTATGTTAAATAGGAAAATAGTTCTAATTAATAATTTTTAGACCGTAAATATTAGATTAATATTAACTAAATCACTTTGTTATAATAGAGAAGTATATCTTAAGCTTTTATTAAATATCATACATGATACCGAAAGAGAAAGTTATTCCTGTGGTATATCTATTTACTGGATTTCAAAATTATTTTATATAACAAACGAGAGATACTGATTACCATGGATATAACCTTTGGGACTGAATCGCACAGCGATTCATATTCATAGAGTTATAACATGGTCAACCCCGTTAAAAAGCGCTAGGAGGAATATACTAAATGTATATGGCTATCTATGAATAGTTGTGAGTCAGAGGCGGGGTACATTTCATTTTATCGTTATTATTTGATTATATTCGGAGTTTTTTATTTATGCTGTTAAACTATAGGAGTATTTAAATCAAATAGTTATTGTGTTAAATCATTAATACTTTTTTTAATTATATACTTTGCCTCATTTGATATATCATATTTTTCTAGGATTGATGAAGAATCTTTTATAAGTATATTTCTAAACTCTGGTTCACTAGCAGCTTTTAGCAGAATCTCACTAATTATTTCTGCTTCCTTCTGACGGGAACTCAAACTATTTTAAATATGTTACAGGTAGTATATAATCTTAATGCAACTTTCGCAAGCTTGATATGAACATTAAATCCTATTTTTTTCAAATTGTATCTTCAAAGTCGGAAGAAATGGAATTCTAATGGAACATCTCGAATAATTCCAGCTGAAACAACTCTAAGTCATGTCTCTAGATTGGTCAAACAAATTGGTCTTACTAGAATTTCCGATATCACATATATGGATAAATTGTATATTCCAAATTATTCTAGTGTATTACCTGGAACTGATGATTACATTTGGGTTTATAGTGGCAAAGGACATACAAAAACTCATGCCAAAACAAGCGCATTGATGGAGACTATTGAAAGGTATTCCTCCCTTCCGAAATCTTGCCAGAAAAAAATGATTAGAGGTACATATCAAGAATTGCGACAAAAATATAATGTTTTACACCCAGAAGAAGTAGTAGAACCATTATCCTATGATTATCAGAATGAAATGATAATGGATTATGTCGAAGGATTTGATCTAATCAACAATGAAGAAATCCTAATTCCATCTTCATTAGCATTATTCAGATATACCGCTACATATCCAGCAATAAATCCATTTAGTTTCCACCATACAAATGGATTGGCTTCCGGTAATGTATTGGAGGAAGCGGTTTGTCATTCTTTTTGTGAGATTATTGAAAGAGATGCGGTTAGTTTGGCTCAATTAAGATGCAGTGCCATCCCATTTCATATCTTGTATAACCTGTCTAGTAACCTTAGATTTCAAGGATACAACGTTAGTCCAATCTCCAAAGATAATTTTAAGGACTATAATCACATCTTCCCAGATGTTGATTTATCCAATATTGATTTCGCGCCTATTATGAAGTTGATTAAACGCTTCAAAAAATATAATATTAAATTGATTGTAAAAGATGTTACTTCCGATATAGCTATTCCAACTTTTAATGTATCATGTGTAGAATGGATATCTCATGATTATGGATATTTAGCAGAAGGTCATGGTACACATCCTGATAAAAGATTAGCATTATTAAGAGCTATTACAGAAGTGTCTCAAACTCGTGCTGCAAATATACAGGGGGCACGGGATGATTTGAGGAAAATTCGTTATGGACAAGACAATTCTGATGATAAATTTTCCTGGCAATTTATTCCATCCACAGAAATGATTGACTTTAAAGAAATTACGAGCTGGAATAATGATGATATACTTGACGATATCAATTTAATTTTATCAAAATTAAAAAATGCAGGTATTGATAAAGCCATTATTGTTGATCTGACCAATGAAAAATTGGGAATTCCAGTAGTTAGAGCAATAATACCCGGCTTAGAAACATTTAAATTTACAAAATCAATGATGGGATGGCGAGCTAGGAGATTTTTTAAATGAATCTTCCTATTATATTCTTGGGTCCAAGTCTTTCACTGGAAAAAGCAAGGAAGTTAATCGAAGCTGATTTTGTACCTCCAGCCAAAAAAGGTGATTTTATAAATCTCACTATGTACTCTGAAAAAAGAATTATCATACTGATCGATGGGGTATTTTTACAAGATTATCCTCCGACCCCTATAGAGGTATTTCAGGTAATACAAAAACCTAATTTTCAAGTATACGGTGCATCTAGTCTAGGTGCTTTACGTGCTGTAGAATTGGAGAAATTCGGAATGAAAGGTTATGGACAAGTGTTTGAATTATATAAAAAAAACATAATTAATGCAGATGATGAAGTAGCAGTAACATTTGATAACGAATATAATCTTCTATCCGAAGCTATGATAGACATTCGATATAACTTATTTCATGCTCTCAAAAAAGGGATCATAGACAAAGATACTAAATTCATTATGACGAAAATCGCAAAGAATATCTATTTTCCTTTCAGAAACTACGATATTATCATAAATAAATCAATTAATAAATATCCTCATAAAGAAGAATACCTCAAGAATTTTCAAGAATTCATCTCTAAAAACAGAACAAGTATCAAAGAACTAGATGCAATCAATCTCTTAAAAAAAATCGCTCTTATAAAGGGCAATTACTGAGACAAATTACATAAGTATGAGGTTTTTCCACCGATAAAACATATTTATAATAATATTTTCAATTTTGATTATAAATAATGAATAAGAATAACAGAGATTTAGAAAGAAAAGAAGAATTAAAGGAAGAATGTAATAAATTACTGACTTTAAATGACAAAATTCGTTACGCAGGAATCCTAAATGAATTCGGAAGAACCCTTGTTGGAAAGATGAAATCAGGATTAGTGCCTTTATTAAGCCATACAGAGGCAAGAAATGAGTTTTTTATTCATTCGATGATTTTTAATCTTAGAAAGAATTATCAAAATTCTATAGGACAAACCGAATTCATTCTGTTCCAAAGCGAGAAAGTAAATATTATTAGTTTTATCAAAAACCAACTAATTTATTATCTTACTATTGAAAGAAGCATACCTTCTCAAGAACTAAATGAAATCATCAATTCGATAACAGAAAAACTAAGACATTCTGCTGATTCCTAAAGTTTATTAATTTTTGTTTATTTTAGGAAACCATAACTAAAGTTATTTAATAAATTAATCAATGAAAAGTATTTAATTTACTTCGCATCTCTTTGTCATGAGAAACAGATGGATGATTGGGATCAGCCATGATCACCTCATACCATGAATGTTTTCCATCTTTATACAAAAAATATGAACCTAAGATCTCTAAATTTGGAAATTTCTCATTAACCCTTCTTTCTGCGACTAATCTCATATTTGTAGCTTGTTTGATTCGTACAACACCACTGTGTTTTGGTCTTCTACCAGCGGTTGGCCTTTGTTTTCTCATACCTCCTCTTCCTACTCTTGCTCGTATAACTACAATCCCTTGCTTGGCTTTGTAACCAAGTCTTCTAGCTCTATCTATTCTAGTAGGTTTGTTAATTCTATGAATTGCAAGTTCTCTTCTCCAACCAATAGCTCTAGCTTTTAGCTCATCACTATTGGTTTTCCACATATTAATCCAAGTTTTAGCTAGGTATTTGTACATCTATTATATTATTAAAAATCTTTGAGAAGGTTATATAAGAATTTCTTTTCTGCTAATATTACAAATTTGAAATGTATGACTAATGCCATGTTTGGAAAAACTTTTGGAAAAATCTGCATGCCTAAAACACTTGAAAAATGTATTCTATCTCCACAACACTCTCTAAAGGCAAGCTTCCCACGCCTATCGCTAATCTAGTATGTTTACCTTTATCCCCAAAAATATTCATTATTAATTCTGAGGCAGGATTTATAACTTTAGGATGATCTGAAAAAGTTGGAATAGAGTTAATATATCCTGCAACTTTAACCACTTGTTTGATTCTATCCAAGCTCCTTAGATGATTTTTTATTAGCGAAAGTACATTAAGAGTACAAAGCAAAGCAGCCTGTTGACCTTTTTCTAATGTTGTATCTTGCCCAATTTTTCCTTTGTATTTTACAAAAGGTGGTTCAGCATTAGTGTCAATAGGAATTTGTCCAGATACGTATACAAGGTCATTGATTTGAACAACTGGTACATAAGAACCTGCCGGTCTAGGAACCAGCGGTAATGTAATACCTAGAGCTTGCATCTTTTCCTCAATAGTTATCAATATTCAACAGATGATACAATCTTATTATTAATCTTATTAATAATCAACTAGGATTAAATTGACATCAAGTTTATCTTTTTGTTATGTTAGTTAAATTAATAATTTCTATCGGAATTGGAATAGCTTTTGCATTCATTGTTTACTTAGCATTGTCAGATTCTTTGAGTAAACCATCTTTAAATTTTCAAGCTATCCCCCAAAATATAGCTATATCTATAGTACAAAATGAGAATAATCTTACACAAGATCAAATCCAAGATGCAAAAATCAGGTTCGTTTTTATAAAAGGAACTGGAGAATTATATTCGGCAGATAATATTACAAAAAAAATTGGACCATCTATTGGAAAAACTTCTGGTACCTTTACAACAGGTAATCATTATGGCTGGGAAGTTAAATTAATTCCTGTTAATAGCACATATTATGTTGATCACATCACAGGTGAAATTATATCAAGAACAAATGGATATTAATCAGTATCATTTCTTGGAGAAAGTTAAGTAATAATTATATTTGAATTAAATAAGATTTTTGATGTGAGCCTAGTTAATAATGTACTAATTTGTGATCCGATTGACGATATTGGAATTTCAATTCTATCAAAAAAAGGATTAAAAATTACAAACAATCCAAAAATTACTACCGAAGATCTTCTTAAAGAAGTTGGTAAATATGAGATAATAATTGTAAGAAGTAGAACAAAAATAACTAAACAAGTCATTGAAGCGGCTAAAAATGTAAAGATTATCGCAAGAGTAGGCGTGGGTTTAGATAACATTGATACAGAAGAAGCTAATAAAAGACAAATTTCTGTATTGAATTCCCCTGAGGCTGCAATGAACTCTGTATCTGAGTTGGTTATAGGTTTTATGATAAATCTATCAAGAAAAATATTATTAGCAGATGCAGAAACAAAAAAAGGAAATTGGATAAAAAATGAGTTGAATGGAACGGAATTAAGAGGAAAATATCTTGGTATAATAGGGGTGGGAAGCATTGGAAGAAATCTCGGAAGACTAGCTAGATCTCTTCGTATGAATCTGATTGGTTATGATCCTGTTCCAATAGATCGAGAATTTGTAAAAGAAGTGGGAATGATAATAACTGATTTACAGACACTTGTTGAAAGCTCTGATTTTATTTCATGTCATGTTCCATCTTTACCTGAAACAAAGAATATGTTTAATGATAAATTTTTTGCCAAAATGAAATCATCAGCGTATTTTATCAATACTTCTCGAGGAGATGTTGTTGATGAGGATGCATTATATGATGCATTGTTAAATCATAGAATAGCAGGTGCGGCATTGGACGTGTTTCAAAAAGAACCTACAACTAATAATAGATTGATACAATTACCAAACATTATATGTTCGCCACATATTGGAGCTCAAACGAAAGAGGCTCAAGAACTGGCTTCAAATATAATAGCTGAAAAGATTATTCAAAAACTATTAGAAGAAAAAGAAAATATGATGTAATTTAAGAGTACGCAAATGTTAATTAATTCAAGTGGACCGAGTGGGATTCGAACCCACGACCCCCTACGTCTCCTCTGCTTTTAGGCATGCAAGGCAGGTATTCTACCGGGCTAAACTATCGGCCCTCTAAAAAAACCTTATTTTTTGATAATTTAAGTGTTTTATTATATTTAAGGAAAGTATTTATTTGATTTATGATAACTTGAGGAATAACAGGATTATTTGGATTTCTTAATTCATCTTCTGATTATTGTTATAATAGATACAAAATAAAAATATCATATTTATTATGGTAACAATTGGAATCTTAGAACCTAAACAAGAGAAATATAATTATTATTACCATGTGAGAAAGTACGATGTACAAAATAACTAAAGTTTATACTACTGTAAACTGTAATGAATTTTTAGATTGAAAATAATGATGTCGAATTTAAATGGTAAATATATCTGTGAACATTAATCAATAAAAACATCACTCTACTTATTACTATAATGTCTAAGAGTTATACATGATTCTTGTAATAACTTGGAATATTATTTTACTAAAATAATATTACATTAATAATATATTGTTGAAAATTTAAAATACAGAGGTTTGAAAATGCCTCGAACAAAAAATTCACCAACACCATTTGTTAAAATTCATCTGATTGGGTCTAAATAATACTAATTATGAGAATCAAAAAAAGTCTTGCCATCTCAAATTTTATTAATGCTACAATACAAATTTCTCTATTTATCAGTTCTGAATCAAAAAATATCCATGCATTTATATCGATATTTTTTAACTGAGATGGCTATTGACAGTTATTTGTATAGTCTAGTAATACGAAGGTAATTTGATTAACTAACAAGCCAGCAATCTTTAAAACAAAATAAAAACTAGTTTTAGATAAACAGCTGATAGACATAGATTATTTAATATAACTATGTTTTAAGTGATAAATTTCTCAGAAAGGTAGCCAAAATTGAATATCAAAAATAATTTAAAGATTTTCGATTATACTTTATTAAGGATCATCAGAAAATGAATCAATATAAGATTACCAAATTGGATAATACTAATACATCTCAATCGAAACCCTTTTAGGTTTTTGTAGTTTAGATATTTTATAAAATGTCTGTCTTATTAAAAGATAGAGTATGGGTAATGTTATCGGAGGTAACTAAACGAGGAGTATATCCTCTGCATAGTTATAGATTAGGTATATTTAGATTGCCAGTTAATTTAACTGATGAATCCACAATAACCAATATAGCAAATGAAATAAAAAAGAATGGCTTTAAGGTAGATAGATATGCTGATAGAATATACGCAAAATATGATTGGAAAGAGAGCGACATTGATCCTCTGACAGGAAAAGAACTTTCTACTAATATTGATATTGTTGTAGAAGTAGTAACTGGAGAAGTTATCGATCTGATTTATCAGATACAACCAATCGAGAAGTTCGGGGACTTTTATTGGGTAAAGAATTATCGTCAGAAAGCTAATGAAAAAGCCAAAATGGTTATTGATACTATTTTAAGAAATACTTCTATAGGTGATAAATTAGTTTCTCATTATCAGAAAATTGAAAAGTTATCTTTAGAAAAATCTATAGAAAAATTAAATGATTTGACTCCGTTGGCAACTAATCCAAAGATTAGAAGTTTAAACCCACCACCGCCACCCGCAGCATCTGCATCCTTATCTCAAGAAATAGCTACATCTGATATTAGACCTGCCAAGACTACATCTCCCCCAACCTCTGTTCCTGCATCGACTGCTGATACTTCTATATCCCTAACCGGTTCAGGTACAGATTATTCCAAAGTAGAAGGACCAATAGATACATCATTCAAATCTAGTCGTCAAAAAACCGGCAAGTTCAAAGGAATATCTGTTTGGGGTCCGGTAGATCCTCCAGGACAATTGGGTATATGGGGAGATAGCGTGTGTGTAGATTTTGACATTTGTATAGGTGATGGTGCTTGTATAGAAGCATGTCCTGTTAATGTATATGAATGGTTAGAAACACCCGGACATCCCGGTTCAGATAAGAAACCTATTATGGCTAGAGAGAAGGATTGTATTTTCTGTTTAGCATGTGAAAATGTCTGTCCTCCTCAAGCAATCAAGATTTTTCAGAAATAATTCATCAATTTTTTTGGTTTTTGTCTTTTTTAATTTTGAATGTTTTTTCACTATTAATGATATAAAATATAAGTAATAATATTACTTTGCTCTGTATACTTTAGAATAGACTTTTCTATATTTATTAATATTCTCTAGTAGATAAAAATAAATGTTAATATGATCTTTTCAATTGTGTATCAAAGTGGGCCAAAACGAAAAAAAATTACCAGACTCTGAAGACAAACGAAAAAAAATAAAAGATTATGGTATTCCCCTTTCTGTCATGGCTGGTTCTCTTATTATAGTTTATATTTTGTGGGCAACATTTGGCTATATTGGACCTACTTTTTCTAATGATATTTTAAAAGAACAACAAGCTACGCTGAGAGAGAAATACAATATGCCACCAGCGGAGGAAATAACCGGAGCAGAGAGCGAAATCCCACCTTCTTTAAGAGAATTCGCAAAACATAATAAATCAGCTAACTAGCAATTAAAAACTTGTTTTCGATTTTTTCATTGTACATAATATACTTAAATTAACTATTTCTATTGCTGTATAATCTCTATCTCAATACAGTTAAAAGTACGGTAAACATAGTAAAATCTTATTGGAAAGACATTCAAACGCTGAAAAAAAAGGGAATCAACCAAATAAACTAATCCTTGAATCTAGTCCTTACCTACTTCAACATGCGTATAATCCAGTTCAATGGTATCCTTGGAATGAAGAATCACTAAACAAGTCTAAAAGTGAAGATAAACCAATTTTTCTTAGTGTAGGTTACAGTGCATGTCATTGGTGCCATGTTATGGCTCATGAATCCTTTGAGGATGAAGAGATAGCTCAAATTTTGAATACAAACTTTGTAAATATTAAGGTTGATCGAGAAGAACGACCAGATATAGATGAGATTTATCAGAAAGTGTGTCAATTAGCGACAGGTAATGGCGGTTGGCCATTGTCGGTTTTTCTTACTCCTGATCAAAAGCCATTCTATGTTGGAACTTATTTTCCAAAATATTCTAGGTATGGTATACCAGGATTCGCTACCATTCTTGAAACCTTATCAACCACGTATAAACAAAAGAAAAACGATATCGAAAGAGCGACAAAAGAATTCATGAATTCACTCATAGAGTCGTCTGGTAACCTCGTCAAGGGCAGTTTAAAAGAAATAGAAAAATCCATTCTAGATGAATCTGCAATCAATTTACTTCAAATAGCCGATCCTATTCATGGCGGATTTGGTCAAGCTCCTAAATTCCCTAATACCACAAATTTGTTGTTTCTTTTAAGATATTATCATTTTTCGCAAAATAGCCAATTTCTACATTTCGTAGAGTTTACTGCTAACAAGATTGCCTCAGGGGGTATCCACGATCACGTCGGGGGAGGTTTCGCACGCTATTCAACAGACCAGAAATGGCTTGTACCTCATTTCGAAAAAATGTTATATGATAACGCTTTGTTAGTACAATTATTTGCCGAGTTATACCAGATAACTAAAAAAGAAAAATACCGGGAGATTGTGGTGAAAACTTGTAACTATATTACTAGGGAAATGACATTTACAGATAACGGAAAACCATCTGGTTTCTTTTCTTCACAAGATGCTGATTCTGAAGGGGAAGAAGGAAAATATTATGTTTGGAAAAGGGATGAAATAGAGAAAATCTTAAAACATGAAAAAATATCGGAAATATTTTGTGATTATTTCGGTATATCTCAAGGAGGAAACTTTGAAGGTAAAAATATTTTAAATATAACAAAATCTTTGGATCTACTTGCAAAGAAATATCAACTCTCCCTTACAGAAACTAGACAATTAATAGATGATTCTCTAAATTTGTTACTAGATTATCGAATAAGGAGGGAACCTCCAGGTAAAGATGAAAAAATTCTTATTTCCTGGAATTCATTGATGATTTCTTCATTTGTTTCAGCTTACAATATAACAGGAAATTTGGAATACCTTAATATCGCAAAAAAAACCATAACTTTTATTGAAGAAAAATTCTCTTTAGGAGAATTTCGATTAAATCATACATATAAGGACGGAAAATCAAAATTAAACGCCTATTTAGATGATTATGCTTACTATATTAATTCCCTTTTAGACTGTTTTGAAGCTGATTCGGCATTTCCCTATCTTGAAAAGGCTATTGGATATACTAACGCGATGATTTCCCATTTTTGGGATAACGACGATGGTAATTTTTATTCAACTTCTGATGATCACGAAGAGTTAATATTGAGAACAAAGAATTTTTATGATCTAGCCGTGCCAAGTGGAAATTCAATGGCTGCTTATGCTCTACTAAGACTTCACTTTATTACACAAAAAAATGAATATTATGATAAGGCTGTTTCAATTATAAAATCTTGTCTTACAGCAGCTATAGAAAATCCCTTTGGATTTGGACAAATATTGATTTCGGTTTATCTATTCGTTCAGAAACCAATAGAAGTAATAATAATAAAAAATAATAGATTAAAAGATAAAACAACAAATGATTCTCTGACTTCATGGATATCAGAAGAATTTATTCCTAATAAAATCTCGATAGTTGTAGATAAGGATTCAGAAAACTATAAACAATTAATTTCCGAAAATATTTGTCCCATACTCAAAAATAAAGAAATACCATCAAAAGAAGTAAATCAATCAAAAGAAATTGTTTATGTTTGCAAAGATTTTACCTGTTCTATTCCAATAGACAACAAGGAAGATCTTGAAAAATATCTATACAATTCAAAAACATCAAATAAATAAATTTTAAAAATTAATTTTCTTTTGAGTTCCCTAGGCTATTATTATTAGTTATTAAATGGAGTACATTTGATTTTCTTCTTAGTTAAGTTTTATTTTGACTTATTAAATTTTTTGGATGTATATATACTAGTATTATCATATAATAATATTTTCTAACTACTATTTTTTTTATTAATCTTTCCTAAAAACATTTGAATTACTTTGATAAAAAAATTAGCAAGTTATAAAGTTTTTACTATTTCTATAATAATATAATTCTGGTTATCTGATGAATCCATTAATTATTTTTCATCCAAGACTTTCTTTTTCTAATAAATAAAAATTCATCATTAGGGGATAAAATAAAACATAAGTTGCAAAAGACACATACCATAGAGATTTTGACTAACTCATCTTATAAATATTTATCGTGACAAGATTATTTAATCACATTTTGCTCTGTAACAATCGATTTCCGGCACTAATCTATATCTTTTTTATTGGACCTAAATAGATAAACGTAAACAAGCTAGTTTTTTTTAATAATGAATGAAAAATCAAGGTTAAGTATCAATATTTAAAGCAAGTTAGACAATTATGGTAGATATTACTCATTTATGATACCAAAGTCACGTAAATCTGATTTTTTCAAGCAAATAAAATCTTTTATCGAGAGTGACTTTATCACAAATGATCAGACATCATTATTACCATTAAACCTAATTGAGTTATTATAAAACAAATTTTAATATTTTTTAAAGTACATAAGAATCTCGCAAAAGTAACAATCCTGATGTGACCTAGATATCGCCTCTTGTCGCCAGAGGTTTATTTTCAATACAGATTATATTTTTTACTTTCATATTTAAGAACTGTATTCAATTTTGAAATAATTATAAAGTTATTTTAAATCTTCAAATTAAAGGAATTCTATCTTTAAACCCTCAATTTTATACATTTCATTGTCTAAATGATAATTATTTTTTATTGTAAAAATAAATTTTGCATGTATAATACCTCCCTTGTAAAAGGTAACATCAGTTTCAATTTTGTTGGTTTTATTAAAATTATTCATTTCGGAAAAAAACACATCTCTTTTGATATCTTTATTTGTATTGAAAAAAACCTCAAAAAAGCTTTTCAAATTTTTTTTTTTAAACCATTCATTTTGCTAAATGGTTCTTTCACAATACAATTATCATCAAATAAATCAATGAGACCATAAACATCCCTGTTATCTAATAAGGAAAAAAATCTATCTATAGTTTCTTTCTCTCTCTGTCTCATCGACATGCATATTATTTTATTTTAAGATTATTTAACTTGGATGTTTGCATTGCAATCAGTTTTTCGATTTGTTTATAGCAAAACTTCTGCTATTACTGTGTTGTTGGTGTATGTGATATGAGTTTTCACCTGTGCTAATTCTACAAAGATTTTTTCTAATAATTCTTTTGAAAATATTGACCAGTTCTCGCCCATATCATGTTGAAGTGTAAATATATGTCTTCTTCCTTCATCGAATTTGTGTTCAGAATTGAGACCACATACCTTCATGTATTCCTCTAAGATATATAGGACACTAAAAAGATTAAAATCGCTTCTCATAAATAACACAGATTCTTTCAACGATAAATAAGCTATTTCTACAGCCTCAGCAATAAGGGCCTTCTTCATTTCTTCTATATTAGTTAAGCCCGAATCCTTTGCTATTGCTAGTGACTTGTTTATTAATTTAGTTAACATGACTTTCGGTACAGGAATAACTCCAATCTTATTTTCATATCTATCCCATTCAGAATATCTTTTCAATATTTGATTGACTAAAACATTTAATGAAACCTCTTTTTGTTCAGATTCCTTCGTTAATTCCTCTACTACCCCCTCATCAATTCTAAATGTGATACACCTAGTCTTTCGTTTTTTTGGCTTCTGTAAGGGATCAAAGTAGTAAGAATCTCGCATTTAGTGGGAATTATCGAAACAAGAGTTAAAAATGTATTGATAATTCATTGATAAAGCAATTAAAAATATGGAGTTTTAATACTCGGCTACCCAATAATGCGCATTATCAAGAGCTTACATCATTAATAATTTCCTAACTAGATAAAGTTAATAATTTTTTATTTAAAAGGTGACTGCACATTAATGCAAAGTAATCATAAAAGCCTTATTAAGCTAAAGATAATAAATCTAGTATGAGTCTAGATCAAACTCCAGTTACTTCAATCATGTCAAAGGATGTAGAAATTCAATCTGATGATCAAAATATAAAAATTATTTGTAAAACAATGTATGAAAAAAAAATAGGAAGTATTATTATCGTAGAAAAAGATTTGTATAAAGAAAATAGTTATATATATTTTAGTAGACAACATGAAAACTTATTGTACAGAGCAGGAATAATTACTGAAAGAGATGTAGTAAAATTTTTAGGTAAAGGTGAGATTTTGCAACATAGTGCAGCAGGTGAAATCGCTACTAAACCGTTAATAACTATCAACTCTACTAATTCTATAAGAGATGCTATTGAATTTATGGCTATGAAGAAGGTCAAAAGACTACCAGTTGTGGATGTTGAAAACAGAATCGTAGGTATAATATCTTTTACTGACATTATTAAATTCATATCACAAGCAATAAACCAGTCACCAATTCTCGTAACTAATGAATATCCACTTTATGATGAATCTTTTGTCAGTAAAGTAAATGAAATATGGTCACATGATTATATACCGTTCTAAAATTCATTAAAACATAACTTTATTTTTAAGATGCACTGATGGGTTCTGTTAACTTAAGCAGAAACAGCTATAGCTAAGAACTTTATATTTATCGTATGAATCAAATCAAATTTGAAAGAAATAGAACAGCTTCTTTTATTGTAATGTATTTCTTTATCTGCATTTCTTGGTGAGTCTACGCAGTTTACATCTAAAGCATTGGTAGTATTTAGAGATGATAAAAGGAGTCATGTTTCTGTTTGGAATTGGATACAAAGGTTTGGTTCCTGTCAGATCTACAAAAGAAAAAGGGTAACTGCTTTTATTATAGATGAAACAATTATTCAGATTGGTAGTCAACATTTTTGGTTATGGATATGTATAGAACCAATTAACTCTTCGGTGCTTTCAGAATCTATATTTCTGAAGAGAGAAACATGCTTGTTGCAGAAAAATTCATTAGATCATTAGTTACAAAATATGGAAAACATACTGTCTATACAGATGGCGGTACATGGTACGAGGAAGCGTGTCATGTAATTGAATTAAAACACTATCTACATTCTTCAATAGAAAAAAGTTTGATGGAAAGAGCAAACCAGTATTTTAAAGATAGAATTGAATCATTTGATGATTACTATCCTTGTAAGCAAATTGAATGTAATCTATTTCATGTTCATAACTGGATACAATTCTTTACTTCTATGTATAACGATGTAATAACAAATAATAACAATAATTTTTGGTTAAAGGAGGTGAATATTATCTTATCTTAACAGAGCCCACTGATGTTATAAAAAGACAATTTTTACTCCCTGTTATCCTCTTTTATATTAAATTAATTTATCAGTGTTTTTGAACTTGGTAAATAAAATATATTTTCAGGAAAAACGTAAAATCATTTTCCATAATTTGTAACTATTTTTTCAATTCAATTGTTTGACTATTACTTTCGAGATAATAGTAAATTATATTTATAGACAAAATTAAAAACACCAAATGAGTGAAAACTTTTCAAACGAATTATTAAAACTATAATTTTTATTATTGTTCTATGCTTATTTTTTTTAACCAAATATTATCTATGTTACTACTGCCTTCTAAGATAATTAACCTCTCAGAATAATGTCTTTTACTAGTTTCAAATTCATCCTTTGATATTATCTGTAAAAAAATACCAAAGATTTATAGACTGGATTGTTGAACTTCACAACACCTTTTCTTTGCTCTTCTAAATAACCCAACAACTGCAAATAGTATTTAAATAAAAGTATATTCACAAAGATTTTGAGTTAATTTTTGGATTTTTTTGATGATAAATCAAGTAATTCATAGCTCAAAGAACATCTGAAATATCTTGGTTATCTTCTATTTTCATACCCTCAGAGCAATGCAGCGTACACAATATTTTTTAATCTATTGGAATAAATTTGATAATTGGCGATGGATGAAAGACATGTTATGAAAAGAATTTGTTCGAAGATCCTAAATAAAAATAGTAAAATAATTTTTGTAGGTATAATTAATCCTAATGCCAAGTTACTTACAGGAGCAAGTAAGCATTCCTTTACAGACTTATCTCCTTACCCTAGACTATTAAAATATCCCTGCTGGTATGAGATTTTTACATTTATCCAAAATTGCGATCTGAATGATATTTCTTACCCTAGCGAAGTGTTATGTGTTACATTAGAATCCTCTACATCCATTTTGGCTATATTACCATTAAATTATGATAAGGACAAGTTTGTAGTATTTCTATTAAATAATAAGGAAAAACAGAATTTAGAACCTTCTATCGAAGAAATATTATATGAAATATGATAACATTTCCTCTTATAAATAAAGAAATAATATTGTAATATAAAAAAGAATTGGTATCCAAAGATGATATTAAGTACCAAAATAATAATTACAAAAGAAATAACAAATATTTTTTGACTGAGTTATTTCTTTTTTGATTTATTCAACTCATCAATAATATCGTCTATTTTCTCGATTTTAATAGAATAATTATTTTTCATATAATCAAGAGCATCTCTGTGTTTTTGAAGTGTAAAAGAACAAACTCCATTTTCTGGGACAATAATATCATAACCATCGAGAAATGCATCATAAACTGTATGTTTAATACAGATATCTGTGTAGATCCCAGTCAGAATAATCTCTTCTACTCCCTTTCCATTGTAAAGACTATCAAGAACTTTTCTTAGTTTAGTTTTATGAAATGCACTATATGTATTTTTTAAAATAACATGGTCCCCATATTGTGGTGTGAGTTCTTTTATTACTTCAGCGCCTTCAGTACCTTTCATCGCATGAGGTCCCCATATTTTTAGTTCTCTATCTGAGGTGCTATGAGAATCATTACAAAATATAACAGGGATTCTACATTCTCTTGCAGAGTCAATTAATGATTTGAGTTTAGGTATTAACTTTTTTACACTAGGTGAGCCTAACTTTCCATAAACAAAATCGTTTAACATATCTGCAACTAATATAGCACAACGTCTAGTCAAATTTGATAAATTAATACATTATAAGGTATTTATACCATTTACCATTAAAAATATGGTTTGATCAATATTTTTTTAATTAAAAATTAATTTACATTTCAGATAAAAGCTATTTTATTGCTATCCTAGAAAATCATTATTGATTGGAAAAGTCGGTATTAAATTATTTATTCTAAATCAATATCTAGAATCAAATGGTATACAGAAATCTTCATTCCAGTGCCTTGATAATTTTTTTTAATTCGGTGCTAATGCATACTGGAAATATATTTATTGTTTTATTAATATCTTTAAACTTTTTAGGCAAGATATTCATCTGGTACTCATAATGTTTATTTATCTCCTCTAGTCTAGGTAGATTTTTCTTTGTTAGTACACCATCCTTAATAAATTGAATCAAAAGAGGTTTCCCAAATTTTACCTTCTCGTGATCCAAGGCCACAATATCTTTATAGATCTGGTTATTTTTTATTATGCGATAGATCTGTTTAGGTCCTGGAACCGATATTTTATTTAACGATTTTTTCATCTTATACTGCATCTCATATCTATTGCCCTTACTGGGTTTTTTTATAGCAACTAATTTATAAACACCGTTTAGAGCGGGATCATCTCTTGATGTTACCAATTCTGTACCTACTCCAAAATAATCTATTGGAATTTTTTTATCGAGTAATTTTTTTATTATGTATTCATTGAGATCACCACTCACTATAATCTTTGTCTCTTTATAATCGTTAGAATCTAAAATCTTTCTTATTCTTTTACATAAATAAAATAAATCTCCACTATCGATCCTTATACCTTTACATTTTATTTTCTCTCCGATAATTTTTTTTACTGCTTTTTCAGAATCATATGTATCTACCAATAAAAAACCATCAGGAAAAAAGGAAACAAAATTTTTAAAAGCCTCTACTTCTTGATCAAAACTCATTATAAATGAGTGAGCCATAGTCCCACTCATCGGAATTCTGTAACGATAAGAAGCAAGAGTATTTGATGTACTTTTACATCCAGCAATAAAACTAGCTCTACTAGCAAATAACGCTGCTGACGGCCCATGTGCACGTCTAAATCCAAATTCAATAACTGGTTTGCCTTTTGCAGAATCGACTATTCTAGATGCCTTTGACGAAATAAGTGACTGAAAATTAACCATAGATAAAATATAAGTTTCAACAATTTGTGACTCGATAATAGGAGCCTCAATTCTTAAAATTGGTTCATTTGGAAATAGAATAGTCCCTTCAGGTACTGCCCAAAAGTTTCCAGTAAATCTAAAACTTTTCAAATAATTTAGGAAATCTTGATTATTTTCGAATTGTTCAATTGACTTTAGAAAATTAATTTGATTAGGATTAAATTTTAGATTCGTCAGATATGATATTACTTGTTCTAACCCTGAAATAACCAAATAATTTCTATTATTTGGAAGCTTCCTTACAAACATTTCAAATATTCCAACAGTGTCTTTGATTCCAGAGTTAAAATAACCTAATGCCATAGTCAATTCATAAAAATCTGTAGCTAAACACAGATCATCCCTACAATCAAACGTAGAACTGTTCAAAGTCTATCTTCTATAGTAATACCTTCTTATAAACATAATAATACAAGTTTTAAGTTACAAATAATTATTTAAAATTAAAAAAAGTAGTTTATTTTTCACGGAGTATTTTATCCAATGCTTTTACAATATCTGTTTTAGTTATAATTCCAACCAATTTATTTTTTTGATTGACAACAGGTAGCCCGCTTATCTCATTTCTTATCATTATTTTAGCTGCTAGAGCAAGATCTGATTCAGCTAGAACGGTTATAGGTTCATTCATTACATTTTCTGCCAATATTATCGAATTTAATCTTGTAGGAATGTATGGTTGTCTCTGTTGTCGTGTATTTTGAGATACTGAATAGTTAATTTTACGTTGAAATAAAAAACTAATAGGTAATAAATCACGAGCGGTTATTATTCCAATCGGTGAACCATTTTGTACTACAACTATTCTTGATATGTTGTGAATATTCATTAATAATAGTATCATGTGTATATTTTCTAGTGGGTCTACAGTATGCACTTTTGAAGTCATCCAATCTTTTAGATTATATTGATTGCCATAATGGTAGGCAAATAGTTCTACTAGATCAGATTTTGTGACTATTCCTTGTTGTCTTCCTAGATCGTCGATGAGTATAATTGAGCTTAAATTATTTTTTAACATTAAAGAAGTACAATACTTTATTTCTGAATTTACACTTACAGTAAGCAAGTTTTTTTTCATTATCTCCCTTACCAAGACTTCTGAAAGTTTCTTTTCTGTATAAGTTTCATACAAATAATTGGATATGTCTTTTTCTGTGATAATACCAACAGGTTTTTGATTTTTTGATATAATAATTCTACTTATATTATACCTAAGCATAAAATTTCTTACATCCAACAGAGTATCGTCTGGTTTCAAAGAAATTATTTCTCTACTGAGATCATATGCATCTAGCAAAAACTTTTTCTCTCCAGTATTCTCTAGACTTTCCTTAAGTTGGATATTGCCTTTTGCCGTAAGTAAATATTTCCCATTTGATCCATAATTTTTCAACAAACCTTTATCTACTAACTCAGCAGTATATCTTCTAAATTGTTGATTAGAGATGGATAATTTTTCTTTTATTTCTTTATTTGTTAATTTACTCTTGGTGAGATTCAAAATCCTGTTAAAGATCTCTTCTTGTTCACCATAGTTTATTCTTTTTTTAAAAAATTTTTTCACAGACATAATTGTAAGCAAACATTATAAAAATATAGATTTTATTCGAAATAGTCTAAATAATGCATTGTAACTACTTTATTATTCAAAATATTGCATTCTTCTCTTGTTGTGCAATAAAAAATTATTTTATATTTACAGTTGTTACTTCTGTGTCTTCTAGTTTCTTTGGTTCTTTTTTGGGAATAGTTACATGTAACACACCATTTTTCATCTCTGCCTCTGCCTTTGAGGCTATTACTTCCTCAGGAAGAGGTATTTCTCTTTCGAATGACTTGTATGATCTTTCATTGTGAATATAATTTTCTTTTTTCTCTTCTTTCTTTTCCGTTTGTTCTCCAGATACCATAAGAGAATTCTTCTTGGCGTTTATTTTGATTTTCTCTTTGTCTATTCCAGGTACTTCTAACGATATCTCATATTTGTTCCCTTTGTCTACAAGGTCACAAAGAGGTAATCTAATTTCTAAATCTTCATCTTCTACAGAAAATCTTGGAAAACTTAAATCCCAAACAGATCTACGCCAAGGCGAAAAAGCATTTTCAATATCTCTTCTAAAATTGTCAAAAATGTCATCCATTCCAGTTGGAAGGAAATGATCCTCTTTCACTTTTTTTTTTGGATAAGATTGAGGTTTGCTCATGTATAAGTTTTCTGATTTTGATTATTTATCCTTTATGTATTAACTGCATTGCACAGACATACAAAATACACAAAGATAAATATTCTAATTATTGTGACTTAAATCTGATATTTAGTTATGTAGAAGTTTATCCGATCTCTTGTATCAAAGTATGGTAGACATACCGTAAATATCTATGGTGGTATCTTGCTTAGAATAGAATATGAGCTGCCCTAAATAATAAATATAATGTTAAAGAAATGAATTACTATTCGTTATTGAATCTGTAATGGCCTTTAACATTCCATAATATAGTATCTATAAATATATTTATTTTAATCGTAGTAATATCATTTATTTGTATTACTATCATATCAACAATTTAAGGATTAGTTCTAATGAAATGTTATAATAACATCTCCCTTTTTGACTAATTGATTCTTTACTACAGAAATCTTTTTAATAACTCCATTCAAATGTGACTTTATTTGATTTTCCATTTTCATCGCTTCAATAACTAGTATTGTTTGATCCTTTTTTACAGCCTCATCCACATGTACTAATAAATCTGTGACCTTACCGTTGATAGGAGATCGTATCTCCTTATTTAATTCCTGAAAAGAAAATTTTTTTGATATGACATAGGCTGATCCATTAATGATCATTAACGAAGGTTCACCTTCTTCTACAAAGTCTAAATAAAATATTTTATTATCTAAATTTATTTTGTCTTGGTCTATTTTTAAATTTATTTCATGATTGTTAACGACAATTTTTTCATTTTCAATTTCTACATTATATTCATTGTCATTTACTTTTATTTTCAACTATACCATCTCCAATTATCTTGATAATTACTTAGATGATCTAAATCATTAGTTTTTTGAAACCATGGATCTGTCTGATATAAATTTTTTAAAAACGTAATCTTTCTAGGGATCATTGCAAAAATTGCGGCAGCAATTTCTCCCTCTTTAGGAGAGAAATATTTCATTTGGTCTATGAATGAGGTATTATATGCTCCTTCTAGAAATCTCTTGTCATTCATTGCAGATAAATGAAATGGAATTGTCGATGGAATTCCAATAATTCTAAAAGATTGAAGTGCATTTTTCATACGGCTAATTGCCGTATTTCTGTTAGGGCCAAAACATATCAATTTTGCAATGAGTGAATCATAGAATAATGGGATAGAATATCCTCCCATTACTGCTGTATCAATCCTTATGCCTTCTTGTTGAGGAAGAATGAATTTTTCAACTTTACCTGGATAGGGTGAAAAACTCAGCGGATTTTCAGCGTTTATCCTACATTCTATTGCATTTCCTTTGATATGTATGTCTGTTTGATCAATGTTTAGTCCTTCTCCATTAGCGATTTTGATTTGCTGTTCTACTATATCGATCCCAGTAACCTCTTCTGTTATGGGATGTTCTACTTGAATCCTAGCATTAAGCTCCATAAAATAAAATTTTTGATCTTTAAACAGAAATTCAACAGTACCTGCATTTTCATAACCAATTTCCTTGATTATTTTTGTTGCTGTAAAAGTAATATCCTGTCTTATTTCATCCGGTAAGTTAGGTGCTGGTGTTTCTTCTATTAGTTTTTGGTATCGTCTCTGAATAGAACATTCTCTTTCCCCAAGATGAATGATATTTTCTTTGTCTGATAGTATCTGAACTTCAATATGTCTTGGATTTTCAAGATATTTTTCAATGTAAATTCTATTTGAGCCAAAGCTAATTTGAGCTTCATTTTTAGATATCTGGTATAGATTAATCAATTCATCACTAGATCTTGCTATCCTCAAACCTCTTCCTCCGCCTCCTTCTGCCGCTTTGAGAATTACCGGATATTCAATTCTTTCTGCTACCTTTAGAGCATTTTCTTCATTCTCTACTTCCTCTCCTTCTACAGTTCGAGCAACTTTTGATGCTATTTCTCTTGTTTTAACCTTGTCACCTGATAGTTTCATAGCAACGTATGAAGGTCCTATGAAAACTATTCCTTCTTTATTACATCTTTTAACAAGATGTTCATTCTCTGAGAGAAATCCATAGCCTGGATGAATCATTTCACAGCCAAGCTTTTTAGCAGCATCGATTATCTTATCAATACATAGATAACTTTCATTTGCCATATAACCACCGATATTTATAACCTCATCACAATATTTTCTATGTAAAGATTCTTTATCTCCATCCGAAAAAATACCACAGGGTATCAAACCAAGTTTTTTACATGTTTTTGCAATTCTAATGGCAATTTCTCCTCTGTTGGCTATAAGAATCCTCAATTATAGAAGGCTTATTATCAAACCCTTTAAAATATTTATTATCCAAATTTTTTCTATAACTTTGGTTATAAAATATACGTATTCATAGGAAAATTTCTATTGATTAAAAAATTAATGTATTTATGATTCTTAAAGTAACATTCCAATCAAATACTTTATTTTTCCTGATAATTTTTAAACTGGTATATTTCCATGTTTTCTCTTTGGACGGTCTTCTCTTTTACGATAAATTGAATTAAATCCTGAGATCAATCTAAATCGTGTCTCGTTGGGTTCAATTACTTCATCTATATATCCTTTTGATGCAGCAATGTATGGATTACTAAATTTAATTTTATATTTTTCTACTAATTCCGATCTTTTTATATCTGGATTACTAGAATCTCTTAGTTCTTTTTTCCATATTATATTGCATGCTCCCTCAGCTCCCATTACTGCTATTTCCGCATTTGGCCAAGCAAAATTATAATCAGATCCTATATGTTTACTGTTCATCACGCAGTATGCTCCTCCATAGGCTTTTCTTGTAATTACCGTAAATCTGGGAACTGTAGCTTCTGAAAAGGCAAATAATAATTTAGAACCATGACGAATTATTCCTTTCCATTCTTGATCAGTGCCTGGAAGAAAACCAGGTACATCTACTAAGGAAACTATAGGAATATTAAAACAGTCACAAAACCTTACAAATCTTGTAGCTTTATCACATGCATCAATATCTAATACTCCGGCCAGAGTATCTGGATTATTAGCAACAATTCCTATAGGATTACCATCTAATCTGGCAAATCCTATGATAATATTTCTAGCCCAATGTTTTTGGATTTCTAGGAAGAAAGCGTTATCGACTATTTTTCTTATAATGTCTTCCATATCATAAGGGATATTTGAACTGGAAGGCAAAATCGAATCAAGTTCGGAAACTTTTCTGTAAGGATCATCATTAGATTCTATTTTGGGAGGATTTTCCAAGTTATTTGAAGGCAGAAAGGATAAAAGCATTCTCAAAATCTTAAAACAATCCTGTTCATCCTCTGCTAAAAAGTGGGCTACTCCACTTTTTTCGTTATGAATAACTGACCCGCCTAATTGCTCAAAGGTGACATTTTCATTAGTAACTTCTTTAACTACCTCAGGTCCAGTCACAAACATGAAGGCTCCTTTAGTCATAATAATGAAATCTGTTAATGCAGGAGAATAAACCGCACCTCCTGCACAAGGTCCCATAATTAATGATATTTGAGGCACAACTCCAGATGCTTTAACATTTCTATGAAAAATATTTGCATAACCTGCTAAACTTTCTACTCCTTCTTGAATTCTTGCCCCTCCAGAATCATTCACTCCGATAATAGGTGCCCCTTGTTTTAAAGCAAGGTCCATGATCTTGCAGATTTTTCTTGAAAATGCTAAGCCTAAAGATCCACCAAATGCTGTAAAATCATGAGAAAAAATATACATTAGTCTATCATCTATGTTTCCATAACCAGTAACTACTCCATCTCCTAAAATTTTTTTTTTATCCATATTAAAGTCTACACATTCGTGAGTTACAAATGAGTCAATTTCAGTAAATTTTCCTGAATCAAATATCAAATTTATTCTTTCAAATGCATTTAACTTTCCCTTTTTTTTACGACCTTCAAATTTTTCTTTACCCCCTCCAGATAAATGTTCTTTCCTTCTTCTTTGCAATTCAAAATCCATGAAAAAGATGTATTCAGAAAAAGATAAAAAGATTCATATTTCAAAACCGAAAAAAGCTATTTTATCTAAAATCATTTATTTTATTCAGATAATAATTGAAGTTGAAATCAAAAATTTTATAAAATTAAAAGTATAGCATATTAAAATCTGTAATCTTTTTGATTAATATTGTTAATTTGAAATATATGATTTCTCTATAAAAATTGTACGATACCTAAATGCTTTATTTTGTCCCGACTGATTTCAATATATTTTTTACTTCAAAATATTATTAAATTATACATGAACATGGAAAAAAGACTTTCTAAAATATCTTTATGTTTAGATATTTAGATCATATTGTCCTATTCCATAAATTTAACCATTATAATTGATGGAATTTAGATTTTTTTATACATAATAACCACGGCTTGTTAGCAATATCCTAATATACATGAGCTTCAAATTTAAATATGATAAATGAAGATAATGAACTTCTTTGTTAGTGAATTCATTATATGCTATGAATTGAACAAGGTGTGATGGTGAAAGTAAGGATGCTAAAAGTTCTACTTATTCCTGTAATCTTGTCTCTTATATTTTCTTTAACTATATTTAATATTATGGCTCAGTCCGAAGAACCTAAAGTAAAAATTAATTATGAATGTGGTACACTTGATATAAATGCAAGGTTAAATGTTAACGGATTTGAACCTAATAGCACAGTATCGTGGATTGTAGTTTCTCCTAAGGTTGAATCCGGATTTATATTTGGTTACTTTGACACAAATAGTACAGGTGGGTTCAATGAATTTACACACTTGTCTGAGTTAGAAGAAAGCAATTATTCAGTACAATTTTTTGATGATTCAAATGCAGATGGAATTCCAGATGAAGGTAAAAAGATGTTTACTGCAACAATGTCTCCGCCTATTCCATGTAAGTGATTTACAACAGAATTTAAAATCTGCAATTAATGGAAACACAACCCCTGAACAAAAACATATTTCTACCACATTGACCAATAATTTTTTATGAAAGAACATGGGGTAGTGACGGTTGTTTCTTTTTTTTTATTATCGGTGGTTTTGATTTTCAATGGATATCAAGATTCATTTGCAATTTCAAATGTAGAGATATCAAAAAACATTATTTTAGTTACTTCTGAGAAAGTTTTGCAAATAGCTCCTTCTAATATGTTATATCCCGGAGGTATTTTTTATCAGGCACTAACATATAATGGTACAATCCCAGGTCCTACCATTGAACTAACTCAAGATGATATTTTGAATTTTACCCTAAAGAATGCAGATGATATAGTACATAGTATAGATTTTCATGGAATTGGAAAACCTATTGAGGCGATATCTGGAGCTATAAAACCAGGAGAAAGCAAAAATTGGCAAATAACAGCTGAGAATCCTGGGGTTTTTGTATACCATTGTGATGGTGACAATCTGAATGGTATTTGGGAACACATTTCTAGTGGGATGTTTGGCAGTCTAGTAATTCATCCGAAAAATGAAATTCCTGCTATAGAGTTTTTTATTTCATTCAATGAGATCTATAATGATAGTGCTCCGGGTTTATTTAAAGAAAATAATGGAACTGTAGGGTCCTTTGATATGGATAAATTTATGCAAAATCAACCGGATCTTATTTTAACAAACGGTTTGGCTTTTAAATATTTTCCTGTAATGGGTACAATAGTAAAAATACCTCTAAATGATCAAGCCGATATATTTAATGTAAAGACAGGAGAATTAACCAGATGGTATATCATCAATGCTGGCCCAAGAAATGGAATTACATTTAATTTTGCTGGGGGTATGATAGATAACAGCAACAGAGGGTTTACTCAAGATAATAATACAATGAACCAAGTTTATGAAGTCACAATTCCTCCGGGTGGTGGAAAGGTTATAGAAACTACCTTTGCAGAAGAAGGAATCTATTTTGGAAATGATCACGATATTGGTACTCTATTAAAAGGTGCTGGATTTGTTGTCAATTCAGAAAAAAATTAATATTTTATTTTAAATAAAGTAGCGATCAATCGTTTTAGAAATCATTTAGACGTTCTTTCCAGTTTTTTAACTATTCAAAAAAAGTTATGTTTTTGCATATTTCAAAATGAGAATTTCTTAATTCTTAAATTTATAGAAATAGAAAACTTCTCTATTTCTTTTGTACTTAAATATAAAATTATATAGTAGAAAAAATATTTTCCTAAAAGGAGTAAAAATAATACCTAGTTTCCAAAAATTCAAGAAATCTTTAAAAAAGTACTAAACATAATGCAAATATACTTAAAATATTCCATAATACTAGAGTATTTTTTATATCATAGTATTTTTTTATTTCTTACCTTTCAAATAATATCTTTCATAACGATATCCCAAGGAGTAACTATTCTACCTCCTCCTTTAAGTACCAGATAAGGATTTGTAGAGTCCAATAAGAGTTCCGCTGCCTTCTTTATCAACATATTCTCATCTATTTCTCTCACTGAGGAAATTTCAACATTATTTTTAATTTTAACCTCATCAAGTATTTTACTATCATTGTTACTATTTGATTCACCAGTATTTATAGAATCTTGGTTACATCCTGCAATAACTCTTAATGCAGGATTAAGAAGAAACTCAACAATGTCTCTATCATTAATTATACCCGAGAATTTTGAATTATTATCAATTATACCTAAATTTCTAACTCCTTTGTTTATCATAAGAGAAATAGCATCTTTTAAAAATTCATCTTCTCTTACTGAGATCAGATCTGAGGATATTCTACTAACATGACTATTTTTTATTGTTTCTATATTGTTTATTTCATATTTTTTAATACTTTTGACGTTCATATTGATTTTTGTGTCTATAAATAATCTTAAAAAATCCCTAACAGTTAAGACTCCTTTAAGCTTATGGAACAAAGCATTACCATCTCTGTTGTCGACTTTGATTGATTCTATTATTGGTATAAAAGCAAACTTTGTTCTTCTAAATATTTCTAAAATTTCATTTAATGTAGTATTAATCCCTACTATTTCATCGTTGACTATTTTTCGCATTATATTGATTCCTTTTTTTTCATATAAACATGCAGGATAATATGACTTAGGTTCAAATAACTGAGGGTTGATAATATTTAAGATAACATCTTTACCTCCAACTATTCCTACAACACTCTCATCATTTGTATTGTCTTCTGTTGAATTGTTTTCTTTTGTCGATTTTGTATGATTTGAAAACCTATCAGTTACTACTATTCCATTAGCATATATATTAGGACCTATTGCAAAAAATGTAGCTATTTGAAATAAACTAGCATTTGTACTCACAGATAGATTTGATCTGTTCAGTATATCTGGAAATATCGAAATAATATCATTATCAGAATTAGAATTTTGAAATTTTGTAGAATACAATTTATGAAAATAATATTTTTAAATATTTAAAGAGTTAGTATTCATTGCAAGTAAAAAAATCTTGGATTTATAGATTAAAATAATAGACAGGTTTTAGTTTAAACATATTATTAGCGGTAAATTTACAAGGCGAGAATTTAATTAAAAACATATTTTTTTCAATTAACTTTCAAACTATTACCTCATACTCCTAAAACAGTTTAGAATAATTCTTAAATATTTTATGATTTCTCAAATCTATTTTCACTAATAATTAAAACGATTTTTTTTGATTACTATGAATACTATATGTAAGTCATTTGTTTTTATTCTTATATCACTGTTTAATGAATTAAAATTACTGGGCAAGTTACATTTTCAGAAATAAATCTCGCAACACTTCCTAATGCATAGATTTTTGATACACCTTTTCTTCTAGAAGTTCCCATAATAATTAAATCAATTTTTATACCTTGTAAGTATTGTAATATTTTTTGTTTTGGATCCCCCTGTTCTATTATGATTTGACAAGATATTCCTTCTTTATCAAATTCTTTTTTTGCTACTTCTAGTTTTGTTATAGCCTTCGATTTCAATTCATAATACATTTCTTTAACGTAAGCTGAGGGAGAAAGTATTTCTCCGGTTCTATATGAATACACAGGTTGATCAAATGAAGTTATAGTTCCTGGTGTAGTTATATCTTTGATCACATGAAAGATCATGATTTGTACGTCAGTAACACGTTTTCCAATTTTTCTAGCATATTCTACTGCAAGTTCTGAGGAAGGGTCAAAATCAAATGGGACAAGTATATTTTTGAATGACATACTTAATTTTATTTATAAAAGGTATTTAAATCGATGGTCAATATAATAAACTTTGATATTTATCTTCTAATTTTAATAAATTACATATTTTTATTTGTCTTTTTTTGAATTACTTCATTTTATATTGCTGTGTGATTAAAAAGATTTGAATTATTTATCCTTGGTAAAATATCTATCAGATGGAAACTTAATTATGATAATTTTGTAATATCAATAGCTTATCGTCTAAAACAGGGTTCATTACAGATATTGAAAATTTTATTAGCAATATATCTAAGTATAATTTATGATAGTAAAATTTTGATTAATCGAACCTTGTTTTAGTTTTAATACTGTAATTTTCTCAATATTTTGTGAATAGTATATTAAATTCATTTATTGTACTATACTAACTTTGGAGTTTAAGGATTGGCATACACTTTCTAGTACAGAACTATGTCATCTTTTTAAAACTAATATTGACAATGGTTTATCTCGCGAAGAAATACTCCGAAGGCAACAAACAGATGGTCCTAATATAATTTCTAAGAAAAAAGAAGTAACCAAATTAGAGCTTTTTTTATCTCAATTTAGACAACCATTTGTATATATTTTAGTTATTGCTGGATTCATTACAGCATTACTCCAAGAATGGGTAGATTCATCTGTAATATTTGGTGTTGTAATAGTAAATACAATTGTAGGATTTATTCAAGAGTTCAAAGCAAGTAAAGCTATAGATGCTTTATCTAAAATAATTATTACAGAAGCCACAGTTATTAGAGCAAATGGACATAAACTAACTATCCATTCACAAGATCTAGTTGTGGGAGATATTATCATTTTAAAATCTGGTGATAAAGTTCCAGCCGATATTAGACTAATAAAAACAAGAGAATTAAAGATTGATGAATCATCATTAACTGGAGAATCCATTCCAATTGAAAAAACTTCAAAAGTTCTCAAACTAGATACGATTGTTGCAGATAGACATAACATGGCATTTGCTGGTACATTGGTAACATATGGTTATGGTATGGGAATAGTTGTAAACATAGGAGACAAAACTGAAACAGGAAAAATTTCGCAGAGCTTAACTTCAGCAGAAGATGTTACTACTCCGTTAGCACGTAAGTTATCTAGTTTGAGCAAGTTATTATTAGTTGTAATTGCAGCATTTGTTGGGTTAACCTTTATTGCCGGCACTGTTCAGAATCATCCTTTTATTGATATGTTTATGTTCTCGGTTGCTCTGGCCGTCGCAGCCATTCCAGAAGGCTTACCAGCAGCATTAACAATTACACTTTCAATAGGAGTCAATCGAATGGCAAAAAATAATACTATAATTCGTAAATTGCCTGCGGTAGAAACTCTTGGAAGTACTACTGTGATATGTTCTGATAAAACAGGTACCCTTACTGAAAACCAGATGACTGTGACAGAGATGGTAGCAGGTGGGAATAAATATAAAGTTACTGGACTAGGATATTTACCAGAAGGGGAGATCATTTGTACCGATAAGGCATATCCATTTGATGAAAATTATTTTCCAAATCTACTCCCATATTATATAAAAAAGCAAAAAGACATACCGGTTAAAAATACTCTTTCCGAATGTCTAATTGCAGGATGTGTGTGTAACGATTCTCAATTGACAAAAGAAGAAACAGGACAATGGAAAATAAAAGGAGATCCTACTGAAGGTTCATTAGTAGTTTTGGCAAGGAAAGCAGGATACAATGAACACATATTATATCAAGAATTTCCACGTATAGATGCAATTCCTTTTGAATCACACCAACGATATATGGCAACTCTGAACTATAATCATATTGAATCTTACGAGGATAGTAAAGATAAATCTCATGCAAAAAAGATAATTTTTGTCAAAGGATCGCTTGGAAAGATCCTCAATCTTTGCAAAACTTTTTCTTATGATTTTGTAGATGTTTTAAATGGAAATATTTTTACTACAACAGAGGAATTAACTCCAGAGATTTCTGAAACTATAAAAAAACAATCAGAATCAATGGCAAAAAAAGGACTAAGAATCATTGCTTTTGCAAAGAAGGAAATCACTGAAAGTGAGAGCCTTGAAATAACCCATACAGATATCAGAACAGATTTGAATTTCCTAGGTTTTGTTGCTATGCTCGATCCACCAAGGCAAGAAGTAATTGAATCAATAAAATCCTGTCATACAGCAGGAATCGATGTAAAAATGATTACAGGTGATAATTTGCATACTGCAATAGCTATAGCAAAGCAATTAGGCTTAGTGAGTTCAGCTCAAAAAACATACAAGTACAATACCTATCAAAAAATAGGATTCATGGATGATATATCAGATGATAAAAATCTGGATTTAAATTCGAATAACCCTGTAATACATAAATCTATTAAAGCAGTCACAGGTAATGATTTAGAAAAATATTCAGAGGTTGAATTAGTTAACATCGCTGAAAAAACAAATGTTTTCGCCCGTGTCTCTCCAAATCAAAAATTATCATTGGTTAAAGCATTACAAACAAAAGGTCATGTAGTTGCTATGACTGGAGACGGGGTAAACGATGCTCCTGCGTTAAAACAAGCAGATATCGGTATCGCCATGGGAGTAACGGGAACTGATGTAGCTAAGGAGTCATCAGATATGGTATTAACTGACGATAATTTTGCTTCTATTAAAACCGCTGTTGAAGAAGGAAGAGGGATTTTTGATAATTTAATAAAATTTCTTGCTTGGACACTTCCTACTAATTTTGGAGAATCACTAATCATATTAGCGGCGTTTTTTACAGGATTAGCTTTACCTATAGTTCCAATACAAATATTGTGGATAAATATGACTACTTCATTAGCATTAGGATTGATGTTGATATTTGAGCCCAAGGAAAAAGATATAATGAAACGCCCTCCAAGGTCTCCAAAATATTCTCTTCTTAACAAGGAGATGATGGAAAGAATTTTGATTACTATGACTATTATGGCTATGTCTGTATATTTTTTATTTACATGGGAATTGAGTATATCAAACAATCTTGAATTGGCAAGAACTGTTTCAGTTAACACTCTTGTAATGATTGAAATAACTTATCTTCTTAATAGTAGGTCACTTTATAAAACGATCTTTCAACTGGGGATTTTTTCAAATAAATGGGTTATAGTAGGAATTATTATAATGGTTTTGTTACAAATCTTCTACACATATAATCCCATAATGAATCTAACTTTTGAAAGTGTTCCAATGAATATTGATTCATGGCTTAGAATTATAATAATTTCTATCACCTCATATATAATAATTGAGATTTATAAAAAGATAAGGACGCGGAAAGGAAAAGATAGAAATATCCTAGAATAATTCTCTGAAAATATTATTGATTGCATATATCCTTGGCGATTAGAACTTAAACTGCGTGTACAATTAATACAATGCAATTATTGAATTAAAAAAATATTATTAAAAGCCTTATGACTATTAAGACTTGATAACGTAGAATTTATAAAAGTTTCAAATTTATTCATTTTGATATATTTAATATTAAGAAAAAAAGAATTGTTACAAAACAGTCAATCAATAACAAGTATCAGTTGGAACAACACTAACTAACTCTTTTCATATTTACTACCCAGAATAGGCGAAGTATAAAAAATACATCCTTCAAAATTCAATTGGATTGAGATTAATCAATTCTTTTAGATTTACTGCATTTATAAAAATTAATTCCATTATGATTATGAGGATGAAAGAGTGGTTGAATTTAACAAAATAGCCGAGTATTTGGTTACAAATTGTATAAATAAAAATTCACAAAGCATAAAATATTGCCTCTCTAGTAATTCTTTTTGTGAAGAAAGAATTTTCTAAAATTTTAGTTCCACATGATGGATCTGAGATCGCAGATAAAGCGTTGCAAGAAGCAGTGAAATTTGCAGAGTTATTTCAATCCGAGCTGCTTCTTTTATATGTTGTAGATGACAGGTTTTCACCTCCTAGTGCATTACTTTCGTTTATCAAAGGAAGATCCTTAAGACAGGCAAAAGAAGAACTAATTCATGTTCTTAGAACAGGAGCCGAAAACATGTTAAAAGATAGGGTCGAAGGTATAAAACAAAAGAAAATTCCAGCAAAAATAGAAATCAGTGTAGGCTCTCCTGCTACTGACATAGTACGAGTAGCAAAACATGAGGATGTTGATATGATTATAATTGGAAGTACAAGTAAAAAAGGTTCAAAATCTATTACATTGCTTGGAAGTGTATCTAGAAGTGTTTCTGAAATTGCACACTGTCCTGTGATGCTGGTTCATTAGCAAGTAAGATAAAAAATTGAGATTGTTAAAATATTTTAAAATTTAAGTGTCATTTGATGACTCTGACCCATCAGATAAATCTCTATAATATGTGATATCTATTCCAGATTTCTGGTGGAAAATAATAATATTACAAATTATCCAAGAACTATTCTTTACTACAATGATTTGAACACCCATCGCACGGCATACGAATATTGGGAAAATAATTTCAACGTCAAGGCACCTGAAAGAAATACATGAAGATTTAAAAATGAATTATTATCTAAACTTCAGAATTAGAAAAAATACCATAAGCATCGAATAACCTGGGCAAGTACTACTCAAATTAATTTCCAAAAGCTACATAACGCAACGTTATCATTGTGGTTATGTATTTCTTGTATATGTTATTATTTTTCCATTATTAACTCACTAGACTAATGAGGTATTTGAAAACATTTTTTGTCAATGTTTGGAATCTACTACTAAATTACATTCGTATTCACCCCAGAGTAATACTAAACCTACTATGAATACCATACCTAGAACTATCCTAAATGTTAAAGTAATTTTGTTTGGTGTGTGATTTAGTTTCTGATACCTGTATTTTTGGATCATAAAATGCACGAGATAGATGAGGAAACAACCTAATTATGAATACATTTACTGATGAATTTGGGGTCAGACATATCAACATCTTCTTTAATAGAGAATCAAATATTTTTTATTGTTTGTTAGAAGCATCAGAGATGGAAGCAATAAAAAGATATTATGAAAATTCAAAATAAAACTTGATTTGATAACAGAAGTATCTCAAGAAGAATAATCTAATATTTTCAAAAAATACAAGATAGAAAGGTTACATAAATTTTATGGAGGATGTCTTTGGAAGAATGCAAAAAGATCTTCAAAAGATACAATAGGATGGCTTTCAACTTTACAAGAATCTAAGAAATTTCTGCCTAATAATTCTAATAACTCCACTTCGTTTTCTACATCTATTACAAAAAAATGACCACGCTTATCAGAAAATTGTCCTCCGCTAACTAGTTTTCCTGAATTCATTATTGTTTTAATTTGTGAGCTAATTAAGTCTTGATGTCGTTTTAAATCATCTTGATTATGAATAGTTTCAAAAACTTCAGTAGTTACAAGAAATCTCATTACAATATCATATGAACTAATCATTTAAATTTTTTTAGATGTATTATCCCATAACATCTGTTACACTCTTTTACTTGGCGAGAGTAAGGAGTGTTGTTACACCAGATGCAGTATAAAAGAGATTTAGAAAAGATAAGAAGATGGTGTATAAGACGTAAACTCGAAGGATGGAAAGTAACTGACATCTGTAAACATATACGCATATCCAGAATGAGTTTCTATAGATACTGGAACAGGTACAAAAAAGAGGGATTGGATGGACTAAAAGATAGATCTAAAAGACCACATACAATCCATAAGATAGATAAAAAGATAGAACAGAAAATAGTACATTTAAGAAAGAAATACAATTACTGTCCACACAAAATACAGGGAACTCTTACAAATCAATACAACCTAAAGGTCGGTCATATGACAGTATACAGAATTTTATGCAAAAATGGATTAAACAACAATCCTATCACTAAACCCAGAAATAAAAGAAAATACATACGATTTGAGCGTAAATTTCCAAATGAATTATGGCAAATTGACCTGAAAGTTATAGAAAACGAAGGAAAATGGTTGATATCTATTTTCGATGATCACAGTAGATATGTATTATCATCTATCAAATGTATAGAAGGTACATCAGACAAAATTATTTACCTCTTAAAACGCACAATCAGAAAATATGGAAAACCATTACAGATACTAACAGACCATGGTTCACAATTCTATAATTCACATTCTACATTGCAATCAGATTTTGATTCTTTCTGCAAGGAAAATGATATACAACATATTATGGGTGGTATAGGAAAACCTACTACACTAGGAAAGATAGAGAGATGGCATCGTACATATGATTTAGAAAGACCTAGATTCAAAAGACATGAACAATTTATTAAATACTATAATAACAAAAGAGTACATATGTCATTGAACTACATGACACCAGTACAAGTATATAATAGGAGTGTAACACATGTGGTGGGATAATACATTTAAATTTTTTTAGATATTAGAAATAAATATAGGAAAATTTTCTAAAAATATTTCAAGTTTCTTTTTGTATTTAATTTTTCTTTATGTCCAACATTGTATCTATTTTGTTATGCTGATTGATAATTTCTATTACGATTATTCAAACATCTTTTTCCTTACATTATTATTTGAAATAATCTCTTGAATTGCTTCAATTCCTTCTCCAATTTGTAGCATATCTAAGATTAAATCTGCTGCCCTTTAGGACATTTCACTTTCTATGTTCTTGACCTGATCTCAGAATGACCTGATGCTCCAAAGCATTGAACAAAATTAGCATTCTCTTTTTGTAAAGCTGAATTTCAAGAATAACATGAAGATGAAGCAAAACAAAGACAACAAATTGAAATAGCAAAGGTATACTGAAACAATGATGTAGAAGGTAACTTCACTTGTGTGTCTACATTATGGTTACAGAAGAGTAAAGACACAAGCACCAAAAGAAAAGGGAGTCTTACAGAGATAAATGAATAAAAGTAATGACATGATTAAGTAGTTGTTTTGTAATAATTATATTGTATTTGAAATGAATAAAAATAATAATAATGAAAATAATCAATCAATCAAGTGTTACTATTGTCCTAAACAATTTGATACAGAACAAGATTATTTGAGGCATGCTAAAGATAAGCACCCTGAAGAACTGTTGCAACCAAATATTGGAATGATCCAGATTATACAGAAGAAATGGGATTATGATATTTCTCCATTAGGAAATCCATGGGAATGAGTACAAATCACTATTAATAAAATGCAAAATATCGTAAAAAAGTGTGTATTCACAACACCGTGGGATGGAATTGGAACTCATCTAATATGATTGTGGGATAAAGAAGAAAGAAAAGAGAACCAATAATAATTTATTTTTCATTATCGCTATTGTCTTCAAGGTCAACTATCATTGAATAAATATCTGATATGGTAAACCACCTACAAACATAAAGAAAGCCTAAAATGGAGAAGCAATGAGAAACAAGAATCATAAGTTAACGATTTGAATCAAGCAGATGTTTCGAAAATGCTACAGATAAGTGAACCTACTTTATCAAAAGATTTCTATAATTTGAAAGACTAGACAAAAAAGATTCTAGAATCACACATGAACTACTACATTACCAATATTCTAGATAAATCAAAAGGTTGGACAAAATCATAGAAACAATTGGTTGATAGCCTCCGAGACGAAAAAGACAGGAATTGTCAAGAGAGATTGGCTTCTTAAGCATTGATAAAAGATATTTACAACCATAAAATGGATTTTTTAATGATTCTTGAATAACTAAAGTGACTATGGAGGTCGTAGAAGATATGAAGGAAAAACTAAAGCAAGTTTCATCTACTAATAACAATAGAAATGTACATCTACAACAAGTAAAAGAATCATGAGTTAACCAAGTTCTAACATGGTTAAATAAAACATGGAGGAAATATTATGACCTTACAAGACTTGAGAATGATATGCAATCCATATTCTCTCAAGATCAAAGGTATTGCATCTGCCAAACATGACATACCCTTAGTTCATTCAGCCCATATTCAAGACATACCAGAAAGGCCTATCTAGATACCTTTCTGGATATGGGCTGATATTACCATTTCTTTCTACTACCAAGGATACTGGAATATCACAGGCAGACATTCAAACCATAGAAAAGGAAATCGAAAAAGAATTCAGCTTTGTGAATTTGCCAGATAAAAATTTTGTTAAATACTTGAAACTAGATTTATAATTAACTTAAAAGATTTAGGCCGTTGTTAAGGTTAATGGATGAATGCTTCAGAACAAGCATGGAATAAACACAAATATGCATCATAGATGTATAAAAATAGTTGAATATTTATCTTTGATTGGGATTTACCTTATATTATAGAAATTATGGAAAGAAAATTATGGAAACGAAATTTTCAAAAATACTCGTCCCAATAGATGGTTCAGACTTTTCCATGAATGCTGCTGAATATGGAATAATATTATCTGCTAAGTACAATGCTGAATTAGATATTCTACACGTTTTACATCCGGGAGAAATAGGCGAAGGGATACATTATTTTGGAACAGAGGTACCTGAACAAACCAAAAAATTAATCGAAGAGAGAAAAGATGAGGTACATGAATGGTTTGATTCAATTAAGAATATTTCTAAAAAATATTCCAAGGAAAGAGAAATTCAGATAAAAACTGAGATAATAGAATCTCATTCTATCGTTTCTAGTATTATTGAGTTTTCTGAAAAAAATAATGTAGATCTAATTGTAATAGGTACCAAGGGGAGGACAGGAATTAAGAGATTGTTATTAGGAAGTGTAGCATCTAAAGTCATGACTTATTCTCATTGTCCTGTGTTAATTGTAAGATAAACAAACCAACAAAATAATGTAAATTTGGTAAAAAGAATAGACCTAAAAAGAACGAATTACAAAAATCAGCTTCGTTATTAAATTGACATATTTTTTTGAATATTTATTTTTTGCAATACCTTAATGGACTAAGCATCGACATTTCTAAATATAAATTTCCTTTCTTTTAAAATCTAAAATATATATTTGTAGGTTGTTTTTGTAGGGAATTTTATGAAGTAATTTAAAATCTCAGTTTGTGGAAAATGAGTTATATCAAATTTTATTTGTATGCTCTACCATATAATTGATGAACAAAATAATTCCTGTATCGAGGTTTACAAAAAATCAGGTTATAATACCATGGAAATTTGATATTATTAAGACCATCTAATAGGGGATTTGCCTGTATTCCTTATTTTTTATTCTCAAATGGACAGTTCGAATAATTTTAAGATTTGAATGATTCTAATTAAAATAAGAAAATGATAGATTCAGAGAATATATTAAAGTAGAACGTTATATTTATTTGTAATTTTATTCGGATAGCATTTTTAGAATACTGTTAGCTATAGTTAATTCCCTTTGAATTAAGATAGAATATTATGCGTTTCAAATTTATTAAGAAGATAATATAAGGCCCTCTATTAATTATCTGATTCATAAAAAATTTAACAAACATTTTTCCTCAATTCGGAAGCTAATATTCAAATTATATAAATTTTATCAGATATCAATTATAAATCTAAAATTTAACAAATATTCTTTTAAAACATTAAAAACCAATCTTTTAGGAAATTAATATATGCAGAATTATCAGAATTACAAGTAAAACTGATAAGATGACATGGGAGTGCATCATTCGATTAAATTGGTTCAGAACTCTAAATTTTGCAAATCTTAGTAAAATACCACTAACGGTAATTGTTGTTATAACAATTGATAATGATATAGAAATAAAATCTATTCCACGTATCAACAATATTCCATGAAATAATCCTGCAAAAAATCCTACTAGATTCAAAGCAATATGAAAATTAAGGATGGGACTATGTTCAAGGGCAAGATTTCGGGTTAAACTATCTCCTCCACCTAACTTTTTGACTGATATTTTTTTAACACGTAAATATAGAATAAATGGAATATTAGCTATTAATCCACAGCTGATTGAAATCCAGCCAAATAAATCGGCATTGTTATGCATTAGACTTCTATTGTTGTGATTCTCAGAATAGGAGAATTGAATGGATAACAAAAATAAAATCACTAAAAGCAATATGGTGTTATTATTAAAAGTCGATAGCACTTTTTTTCAACTGGAAACCATAAGATTATTTTTTTACTTTAGATTTGTTTGATTTTCTCCTAATTATATAAATTTTGTATAAAGCATACGAGCTTACTCCAATAATGGCGATAATTGTGCCAATGAGAATGAAACCGGTAAAGTCATTCTTAACAATCTCAGAATTATTTTCAGTGTGAATTCTAGCTCGTTCCCTTTCTTGTATTCCAAACCCTTTCTTATTATCTTCTTGTGAAAACACTGTAACAAATGTGAAACATTGATTACTATAGGATACCACAATGATAAAAAGAAAATGTAAAAGGATAAATTTAGAGAGCAAAAATTTCATAACAATCTCTGTAAAGACTTTAAATATAAAGTTTTCAAACTTTGTTCTTTGTCTATAACATGAATTCTGATATCATTGTATTTCTTTTTTGTACTTTTCTCTAAGTATATTTGATTTCAAATTGTAAATAGTTTATTAAAGTTATTTAATATATTTATAGTAACATTAATAACAAATCACAACAATATACAAGAAAAAATAGTTTTGTTCTAAAATTAAAATGATAAAAATGTTAGTTACTCTAGTTGTTATACTATAAAAAAATGATATCTTAATGTCTAGTAATCTAAGCCTACCTCAAAATTTGCCTAGTGTAAACAATAAGACTTAGACAAACTCAACAGTTATCATCTTTCTTTTCATATCTTGTAAATAACTTTCTAAAACTGTTATGCCATAACTTTGTTCTCTTTAACACCATATTCTTGTAGGATATTTTTATGCACTAATTTTCCTTATCATTTAAGAAGTAAATGTAGAATTGTTTCCTTTATAGATTATTTCTTGTTCTACTCCTTTGGAATTTATGTTTTATATTGACATATATTATGTTTCTTTTGTTCAATACCATTTAATGATTTTACGATTTTGGTCATTGGATAACTCTTAAAGGTTACTATGATTTAAAAAAACCTAACGAATTTGAAGTTTCATAATGACTAAATGTAGTACAGACTAGTTTCTTAGATACAAGAAAAGATAGAAGTAGGAGATTTATGATTGTAATTAAATGTTTAAGTCTAATTGGATGGTATAAAATTTATACCTGCTTCAAAATAGCAGGTATATTACATAGCTTCCCTCTTTTTAAGCTATAATCGCAATTTAAGAGATTTCCGAAGAATTTTATTATAACATTCAGGTTTATATATTAAAATTCATAATGTCTAAATTTTTGACATACTGATTATTTTGATCATAAAAAACTATTATCAAAAATTATAGATTTTTAGAATTATATAAAAAATTAAGAGATATCCTTTTAGGAAATACTCCTTCCGGTAATCTCTATCTTTTTATCCCCTTTCGGAATGAATACTGAAATCTCTTTTGTTGTGTATTGTCGTTGTTCGCCATTATCAACACTATCTATTTTAGTCGATGTCGGTAGTTCTTCGAATTTGGTTTTAATCCCATCTACTAAGAGCGTAATTTTGGTATTTGTTACATTCCCTTCTGCTGGAATATCAGTAATAGAATCTACTAGTGTTTTTGGTATTTTTATTTGTAAATTTCCTCCATCAGGAGATGTTACATACATGTATATGGTTTTATTTTCAGTGTCTAAAATAGCAGCAGATGTTAAATTATAACTTTCTTCAGCACCTGGAGTAAGAGTATCCATAATTACAGGATTAATTATTTTGACATCCTGGCCATGTACTATCATATTATCTACAAACAAGATTGGAGGTTCTCTTGTAACCACAGGGACACTAACAGCATACGATTCTGGACCCATAACAAAAAGATCATTAGAAGATTTTATCGATGCATATAACTTGTGGGAATTGGGATCAACAGCTATGTCGTTTGGTATTCTGCCTTCTAGTTGTATTTCCGTCTCGATTTCATTATTTTGTCCATTAATTTTTAAGATTTTGTCAATATCATGAAATGATACATATACTTTATGTTCATTGGCATCGACTACTATTGATTGTGATTCAAATCCAATTGGTATTTGCTTAATTACTTTTTTATTTAAAAGATCTACTACTGCAATATAAGGACTATTATGATGAGCAATATATGCACGATGCTCTCCTTTATCTATACCAATACCCCAGGGAGATATACCTGTATCTATTGTTTCAGTTATTTCATTTGTATCTCCAGAAATAAATGTCAATTTTTTGGAGGCAAAACTTGTTACTAAGACTTGATTAGTAATAGGATCTATTTTTACATCTATTGGATGTGGAGAAACAGCTATGGTTTTTACTATTGAATCATTATTTTTTGTATCTATAACTATGATTTCATTTGTATTGTAGTTTGCTACATATAACATTTCATTATTGGGGTTATAGTCCATAGATGATCCCCCGGTAATTACTGTTGAGGTTACCAACGCAGTATCTGCTAACCTCTGCGGAAAATGTATGATAGAACCTGGTAAGGGGATTTTTTTTATCAGTTCCTTTGTTGTTAGATCATATATTTCGATTTCCCCAGTTTGAAAGGTAGTAACATACACTTTATTTTTATCTACAATACCTTCAACGTCAATTATACCATTTGTAGTATTAATAGATCCAATTACTTGATCAGAAACCGTACTAATAACAGATATCACTGGTTTGCCTAAATTTGATACAAACAATAATGGATCATCCAGGGAAATTAACATGGGTCTTTCAGCTACTTTAATTTCTTTTAGTATATGATGGGCAAAAGCGTTTTGAAATGGCAAAACAAAAAACAAAGTATTTGCTGCAAAAATTGCTACCCCAATAGTACTTATTAACAGAACAGTTTTAGAATCTGTTACATTCATAATTATTATCCAAAATAACAATTGTATTATTTTAAGATGTTGATTTTAATTATTGAGGGTTTTATGATTTTTCGTGTCTTCATAACATAATTCAATCACAAAGAATATTATACTTCTATTGTGTGCATTTAAGGAAAGATCCTTAGATATGAAGGTTTTACTCTAACAATAATAGGATGTTTGTATCTCTGTCAGAAATAGAATATCCACTATTGTCATAATATATTCTCTATATTTGTATTTTCTAGGTTTCAGTTTAAGGAATACGTCCAAATACCCAATATTGTTTAAGGATAAGAATAGAAGTTATGTTGCAATTTGGGAGTGGATTCAACATTTTGGTTCATTACAGATTTTCAGGAGAAAAAGAGTAACTTCTTTTATTATAGATGAAACAATTATTCAGATTGGTAATCAGCATTTTGGTTATGGATATGTATTAAACCATTTCAGAGATCTGTGCTTGGAATCAATATATCAGAACAGAGAAACATGTTTGTAGCAGAGAATTTTATCAGATCTCTTGTATCCAAATATGTTAGACATACAGTTTACACCTATGGTGTTACATGGTATCCTCAAGCATGTAACTTTTTACATCTAAAACATAGATTACATTCTCATTTGGATAAAAGTTTGATTAAAAGAGTGATGCAGTACTTTAAGGATAGAACAGAATGTTTTGATGATTACTAGCCATATACCAAGAATGGTAGCATAAAATGTGATCTACAGCATGTATGCAATTGGATGAAATTATTTATTTATCTCTATAATTTGAAAGTTAGAAATATTATTGTATTAAAAAATGAAGGTGAAATACTCTTAACTTAACAGCATCCATAATTGTACCAAATCAATATAATTTATTATTAAACACATTAGGAATTAAGTCAGAAAGATCATATACTTTATTGGATTTATCAATATATATTTTCATATTCTGGTTAAATTCTGCTAATACTTGGCTACATGCTCCATAAGGAAAAACCTGTTTATCAAGAGTTGGTGTTATTGCGATAGATTTTATTTGTCTAAAACCTTCAGAAACAGCCTTAAACAACGCTACTCTTTAAGCACACATTGAAAGTCCATATGATATATATTCCATATTACAGACACTAAATATATTCTCATTATTTGTAAGAATAGCTGCACCAACTTTAAAATTTGAATAAGGACTGTATGAATTAGACAATGCATCTCTAGCTGCTTTCATTAGAGTTATCCTCTTATCATCTTTCATACTTTTCCATTTTTAACTCCATATATTATACAAAACTAGATTGAATTATCAGTAGATAATGGTTAGTGTAACACATATACCAGATCCTATTCATGGAAATATAGAAATTCCTTATTGGTTAAGAAAAATAATCAATGAAAAAACTAAGATTTCTTCAATTTAATGTTGAACATACTTGTTATTATTCAAGAGGATGTCAATTTAATCTTTGATACAACATACCAGATCCTTCAGTATAAATCCATAATTACCTATCAGAGGGTATCCTACATAGTTGTACCATATTACTGCTATGGTTTTGACTATATCAATTGCTCATACTGCAACGGCAACATTGACAGATACAATCCTTTGACAATCAAATACATGTTTGGAATATAAGGATTGATTATATGTTATTGTTAGCAGAACAATAAATATTTCTTATAAATTATGAGCCAGTATGAATTTTTGATTCAACTAACTCGGTTTATAAAAACTTACTGGCATACGTGTTCTAAACTATCAAAATTTAAAAGTAAGTAATTAAATATATATATCAATAAATATTATGCAAAAGGAAAAAATAGATATACATTTTTTCGAGTACTTGAAGTTTACCACATCTTCTAAATTAAGAGCTCATCAATTAATAGAATGGCCTAGTAAAATTATTGAAAAACTTGTATTCAAATTTTGCAAACCTAAAAAACATAATGGATTCACTTTAAGAAAAATTATTCCTTATATGTTTTCAGGATTTTCAATTATATTTATCGGATACCTTCTATTGAATATTATAAATAATTATCCTCCTAAAATAATCGGAATTTATCCCTGATTCTCATCAGAAATTAATATACAAATATGGTTATTTTGCTTTTATTTTTAGTTAAAGTATTAGTTGCTGTGAGTATTTCAACAATGATTCCAACTACAACATTTGCACAATCTTATGAAGATTAATATGTAAAAGACCAACAGTCTTCAAAGGGTAATCTTCAGAAAGTAAATTGTAACAACATCATAATAAATGGATTAGATAGCGCTGGTGAGGGTACAGGAGATACGCTTGTTGGTGGAATAACTGCAGATGAACAGGACTGATCAGATCAATGATTAGATGGATTAATTAAAGTTAAACCAATAAATGATAGATAAAGAGAATCCATCATAATATAGGTTGATGTTCTATTTAGTTCAAATTTAATTTTATTCATCGCATAAATAAAAAATTCAGCTGGGTTTTTAGCTACTTATATGAATATCCCAAGAGTTTTATAGATATCAAAAAAAGATAAGGGGCTTTTGTCCTTATAACATTGACTTTTCTGAGATAAAATTATTACAATGGAGATTAATAGTGATTTTATCTAAATATTTATTTAAACTGATTTTGTTTGTCTCTACCCATATTGTATAACATTTGGTTTCTTTATCTACCCATATTGTATAACAATTAGTTTGTTTGTATCAATCAGATTGTATAACAATTAGTTTGTTTGTATCATTTTTCTGTTATATTTATATAGAACCTGCGATTTTTTTGTTTTTTGTTTGCTATCAATTTAAAAAATTTTGTTAATTAAATAAAAAAAAATCATTATTTTAAAGGTTATCCAGGTCAAAAACGTAGCAATCTGGTTTTTTTATATTTTTTTAACATGTGAATAAAGTTATGGTTGTAGAATACTCTGCATTTTTTTTTGATTAAAACAAATTATCTATTTATTATAAATTAAATTCTTAATGGTAAAAATGAACATGAAAATATTTCTTATTAGACGTTTTTTTTAAAATTTGAATAAATATTGAAAAAAAATAGAGTAATAATATAAAAAAATACAAGAATCTATGATTGTTGGTCCTGAATTGATTTATTTAAATTAAAGACATCCTAATTTAGAAAAATTCAAAGATTTACAAGATCTGATATTTCAAAAATTGTTGCATTAAGTAAATATGATGATCTCTAACAAAAATCTTTTGAAAAACTCATCACGACCATATATCAAATTTTTATCTACTTGCATGGAAAAAATCTTTTAATTAATTTTGCTAGATATTCTAAACATTAACGAATTATATAGTGCGTAGTTAAAGACCTTTAGGTGTGACTGTTCTATTTCTAATCTATACAGATTTGATGTTTTTCCAGAGATAGAATATCTCTGTGTATTGTAATTTATAATATTGCATTCTTTTTTGTATTTGTACTTTATTTTCTCTATGAAATATATCCTAGGCATGGGAACTGTAGTTAAGTGGATTCAAGGTTGGTTGATTACAGATTTTTTAAGAGAAGCATAACAACATGTGTAATAGATGAAACCTTATCTTGGATAGGAAATCTAATTTTGTTTGGGGGAATTGTATTGACCCAGTTTAGAGATTTGTGATTAAACTTCATATATCTGAAGAAAGAAACATGTTTTCAGAGAATTTTATATGATCACTCTAGTATCCAAATATAGTAGACAAACCACATATACACCATTGATGGCACGTAGGTATCCACAGTCATGTATTTTTCTGAATCGAACACGTCGATCACATTCTCATATAGAGTAGAGATTGATCAAATAATAATGCAATAATTGAAGGATAGAATAGAATGTTATAATTATTATTATTAATGTATTAAAAAGACTAGTAATAATTGAATAGTCCATCTATACTATTGGAACATACTGTTTGTTTATTTAGATAATATAAAAAATAAATCTCTTCAAAATAAAAGGTGAATTAGTTTGAAGTTAACATTAGTCCTTAATCCTTAAAAAAATAATAATAAATGGTTCCTAAATCTAATTATGCCAAAATACAGGGTTCTTGTTTTTGGGAACCGATTGATAAACAACGATAGTGTTCCTTTAAAGTTAATTCCTAATCTAAAAAAGGAATTTCCAGATATCGATTTTATGGAATTCGATTCTACCGAAGACATTGAAAATGAAGGTTCTATAATTTATATTCTTGATTCTGTAGAAAATATCGATCAAGTAACTATTATTCGAGATATTGATCGAATAGAAATTTCAAAACATCTCTATACAATGCATGATATGGACTTGGGATATATGTTAAAGTTAATGAAAAAAGTCAATATGATTGATGATATTGTCATTTTTGGAATTCCTATCAAAGGTATTCCAAAATCCGAAATCCTGAATCAATTAAAGGAAAAAATTAGATCCACTTTAGTTTAAGAAAATGACTTGCACAACTCATACACGGATCATACGCTCGAATTACCTTTTCCAATTCGTGATATATTTCATGTTTCTGTTTATTTAATATTTTAGGCAGGAGTAACCTTATATCGTTTTCCATTTTTATTTGATTTTGTGCAGTTGGAATCACAAAATTTGCATATGTAACCTTTGAAGCTCTATTTATTTCTAAATGATGATATAATGTCCCTCGTGGTGCCTCTATAACTCCTATTCCTCTTCTCTCTCCTTTAAGAGTCAATTTAGGAGGGGATTGAGATTTGAACTCATTTGTTTCTAAAAGTTGGATAGAATGATCAAGACAATGTAATATTTCTATTGCTTGAGCTAAATTATTATAATATATGTTATTGGAAGGAAATACTTTTAAGAATTGATTCAATTCTTTCTTAGAGTCTATATATAACTTATCTTTATTGAGGTTCATTCTTGCTAACGCACCAACCATGTATTCTTTAGTACTGAATTTGAAACCGGTAGCTTGAGAATATGGAATTATAATACGTTCTAAATAATTCCAAAAATCTTCTTCTTTCACTTTTAATCCGGTGGAAGTGACTATACTACCATCTAAAAAACTATAATCTTTGCTGTCAAGGGCAATAAAATTAGTTTCTCTACTAAACTCAAAATTACTGTTATAAAATAATTCGATCAATTCAAATACATGTTCTCTCGTCTTTTTTAATTGGTCAATCATCTCTCTTATTTGTTCTTTTGAAGGGATCTTTGAAAAATAACCTATCTTTTGTAATGTTGGATGTACTGCTCTTCCAGCTATCAATTTTGAAAGATTATTTCCTGCACTCTTCACTGCAAATGCTTGTTTTATTAAATTATCTTTAGATGAGTCAAAATCGAAAATAGAATCTTTACTAAAGATGTCAGGTAAACAAAAAAAATACAAATGCAAGGCATGATCTCGTATCATCATTCCATATACTGAAAGTTTTCTCTGAATTTGGATTTGTTCTGATGGTTCAATATCCAAACATTTTTCTACTGCTTTTATGCAACAAGTTAGATGTGCAATACTACACGTTCCGCAAATTCGGGACACAAATTGAGGGATACTAGAATAATGTCTTTTTCTAACCGCCTGTGTATAAAATCTCTTATTTTCGCTTATTTTTAATTTAACATCCTCTACTTTTCCTTTCCTAATCTTGACTTCTAAATCTGCATGTCCTTCTGTTTTACTTAGTTGTTCAATATTTATATCTAAATTATCATGCATTAATTAATTCAAATTCCTTAAAATATTGATCTAGTTTTGCGAGAAATATTTTCTCATCCATGGGACATCCAGAAATATAATCATCAACTTTAACTAGATCCGATAGCGGTAAAACAAACTCTTTATGGTTAAATCTATCCAAAATAAATTGTATTTCATTTTTAGTTTTTTCATCAAAGAAATTTCTCTGATTAGCTGGACTACCAGTACATGCGCAGCTACCAATAGCAACAAGTTTTTTAGAATTTTCTCGTATCTTTCTCAATGTTTCCTCCTCTTTCCTACTGGATATAGCGCCTTCTACAAAAGCTATATCTAAATCATCTATAGAGTTATTTGACTTGAAAGTTCTAAAATACTTAAAATTGATTAATTTCCTCCACTCAAAAAACCTTTCGTTCATAAGTTCTATAAAAACAATTGTACTATCTTCACAACATGTAAATGAAAACCAACCTACATTTAATTTCATTATAGTAATTTAATCTCGTTTTATTTATATTATTTATGAATTTCCAAAACTAAAGATTTGGAGAAACTTGTAATGGTAATGTTAATGATTTTAGTAATATTTCCTTTTTTTTCGTGAACTTGATATAATATCAAATCATAATTTACATTATTCATGTATAAAAATATTACAATGATGCATGGGGGAGGTGGAGCAATAATGCAACAAATGATTCAGAACACTATTATAAAAAATCTTAAGGATAAAAGCTGTGAAATTCCGCTAAGTGCGTTGGACGATGCAGCAATAATTGACGGAATAGTTTTTTCTACCGACTCCTATACAATTAATCCACTTTTCTTTCCTGGAGGTGACATCGGTAGATTATCTATTTCGGGAACAGTAAATGATATCTCAGTAATGGGTGGGGATCCATTTGCTCTCGCATGTAGTCTCATTATCGAAGAAGGTTTTCCTATAGATGATCTAGAAAGAATAATGATGAGTATTCACGAAACCTGTACTGAAGCTAAAGTTCATGTTGTTACAGGAGATACAAAAGTCATGGAAAAAAAATCAATCGATAAATTAGTTATTACTACTACAGGAATAGGCAAAAAGAGCAAGCTATTAGAACATAATCTAGAAATAATACAAAAATATAGGCCTAATTATAACAAGCTTTGGTTATCCGATTTTAATATTGAGAAAGGAGATAAAATTATAATATCTGGAACCTTAGGTGACCATGGAACAGCAATTTTATCTGCAAGAAATAATTATGGATTTGATAGTAATATAAAATCAGATGTTTCTCCCTTAAATAGCGTAATTGAAAAGGCACTAGCAATTGGGGGAATAACAAACATTAAAGATCCTACACGAGGAGGACTGGCTAATCTTCTAAATGAATGGACATCAAAGTCAGGAATTGGATTAAAAATTTATGAAGAAAAAATTCCTGTAAAGGAAAGTGTACGAACAGCATTGGGATTTTTGGGAATTGATTATCTAGAAGTTGGAAATGAAGGAAAGGTCTGTATTTCAGCTATTCCAGAAAAAGCGGAGGAAATATTACAAACGATAAAACAGACTAAAGAAGGAGAAGATGCCATGATAATTGGAGAAGCAATTAATGAAATTGATATCCCAGTTTTAGAAACAATAATAGGAGGTAATCGAATAATTCCCATGCCTTCAGGAGATCCAATTCCTCGAATATGTTGATGAATACATCTCTCAAAACTTGATGGAAGGTCAAATCTAATGTTTCGAGGGGTTTCTAATTTGAATATAAAAAAAAAATTCATCTGTCGAATTTGCAAATATGTTGACGACAATATACCTCAACACCACGAAAAGGATATGAAATGGCAGATTAAAGGAGCATTTGAAAAAATCGAATGTCTTTGTTGTGAAGAATGTGATTTTCAACAGAATATTCCATTACATTGTAATGTGCCTATGTTCTACTCGGAATCTAAATATGACGATATTCCTAGAATGACTCCTAAAGATTATGATAACCTGAATGATTTAGCTGATAAGTAAATAAAAAGTAAATTGTCATCATATTTTTGGCATATTAAATTTGCAAAAGTTATGGTTGAAATTGCAGAAGATGAATTAGACAAAAATAATTATATTGCAATAAATAGTTTATTAAAAGCATTTGAGGAAATTATCGATGCAAATTCTGCTCTTTTTAACCTACATTTTCATGAAGAGCCATCTATTGGATGGAAAAATAGAATAATATGGATAAAAGGCAAAAGATTATACTATGATTGGGAGAAAATTATTAATTTAATTAATCAATTTTATCAAAACAAATGTGAGAAGTATCTTGAAGAAATTATTTTTATAGTTAAAAAAAATATATGTATACTTGAATTCAATCATAATAAAACAAATGATACTACTTAATTTAGAGCATATTCCAAAAATAGATAGGACTATAGATCGTTAGTTTCTTATCATATCCAATAATGTTCGAGTAAAAAGTACGTTAGAACAATTACAAGTATTCCAGATGATTTATGAAATGAAATGACAAGAGAGGGAAAAATATCTTTAATATGTTTACAGAAATTCTCGTTATAACTCTTCCAAAATCTCAGGTATTGTCTAATATTGTAATACTTTTTTTATCATTATGCATTTAGCCCATTCTTCATATAATTCTACAAGAAATTTGGCTTCATGAATACATCGGCCTAAACCTATAATTCCATGGTTGAGCAGGATAATGATGCGAGGATGAGAAACCGATTCTGAAATAGACAAGTTAATATCAATTGTCGTTGCTTTTCCTACAAGTTTTCCTAATATTTTCGATCCCAGTTGTTGATAATCTAATACTACTGTATCTTGTAAATCTATTGGAAGTTTTACGGGAGGTGATTCCAAAGTATAAATTCCCTCATACTGTGTATTTTTTAATTTACTGCTAAGATAAAATCCAATCGTATAGGGATTATGTACGTGACAGATGGCATTAATTTCCTCTCTATTCTTATAGATTTCAGTATGAAACGGAACCTCAATCGTAGGTCTCAGATTACCTTGTATTATGTTTCCTTCTAGATTAATCAGAATTAGATCATCATCTTTCAAATGGGATCTAGGATAGCCAGACGGAGTAATCCAAATTTGATTTCTGAGTTCGGATCTAAAACTATGATTTCCTCCACCTACTGATACCAATCCATTTAAGTAGAACGATTTTACTGATTTTACTAATTCTAGTTTAAAGAATCTCAAATTATATGAAGAACACAACTCACAAGACAAACATTATTCTTAAGATTTGCTCGAATTTAAATTATAATAAAATATTGTCTTTATAAGTTAAGTGCCATCAGTCTTGCGGATCTACACTTTATTTCAAATTTCTTAAAGATATTATTACGTCATATCTTTTTAAGTAGCTTTCTAGAATAGTTAGACTAAATCGATATCACCTTTTTCTAATCTACTTCACATTCAATTACATCTCACACCGAACCACTATTAATTATCTTGCAATCCACAAGACTGTATGCAGATACACAAGCACAAGCACAAGGATAGGGTAAAAACCTAGTAGCAAACGAATGACTCCTACCTAACTACTCAGATGGAAAAAGATGCGTTCACAAAGTTCTATTAAATTGACAAAATAGTTGATTAGAAAGATATGACTATAAAAGATTCATCAAAAATTATACTAGCACAATCCAGATCTAATATCAAACCAAGTACTACGATAGGTAAAGTAGTAAGCCATTACCAACATTCAGCCCTGCCCGGACTCATAGAACGGTTTCACAGTAGGCCGTTCTGGGTATGGGTTGATATTATTACTATTTTACTACTACTATATTAATTATAGAAATAGAAGGAGAGTACTAACAGCAAATCGATTAATGATACTAACCCAATCATCCCAAAAGAAGCATATCCCTCCAATTTCTCTGCGCAAGATAAGATCCGATATTAGTTTATGATAAATTGTATACAATACTCGGAAACCAAAGAATTTTTGAATCTAGATCCTCAAATTATCTTTTTTCTTTTACAAACAGAATAAACTAATTAAGATATACAAAAATATAGAATAGTTAATTAACATGTTCTTTCAGTATTATACTTGATACGAGCAAAAATAATAGTAACAATTTAAATAATTTCCATAACGGAGAATTCCAATTAATTAGATGTTATTATTGTTCATTAGAGTTCGATAATAAAGAGGATTATTTGATTCATTCTTCTAAGGAGCATTCAAGGGAAATCTACCAACCAAGTAAAGAGATGATTAATAAAATTCGTATGGAATTCGGATATAATATAGAGCCAAAAGACAATCCTTGGGAATGAATAGTTATCGTTGTAACAAAGGAGTAATTGTCTGAATTGGCTGAAAAAGAGGAAGAAACAGAGGAAGAAAAAGCTAGCGAATATCCTAGAATTTTTGATAACGAATATAATTACACTATTGATTACCTTAAAGCCAGTTGTGATAACTGTGGGTTTAGATTTCAACTAAAGATGGAAAGTGCATATTTGATTAAGGAGACAGTTCTGTTATGTGACGTTTGTTACTGGAGAATATTTGAGGAACATGCAGTAAAAAGGAAATTGGAATGGGTTGGAAGACGAGTATTCCGAAGAAAGATTGGTAAAAGACCATATTAATCAAGATACGTAAAGTTATTAAAATTTACCCCAAAAGTTAATAATCTTTTTATGCTAATAATATGATATATTTATTTGATTTCATTGCTTTGTTGCGCAATTATGAAAATCGATAATATCATATAAAATTTTGATAGGAACTAATTAATAAAATTGAAAGTCTATATAAATACCAATTCATATTTTTAATCAAAAGCAACTAAAATCATATTTTCGCAACAAAGCAGATTTCATTATACAAGGAGAGCATAAAGAGTAGTTGGATAGTTTTACAGCAAAAGAGAATAAGATTTTGATGCCATTAGTTGCTGATTGCGTTAACTATGGCTTCTCAGAGAAGGAAGCGCTAGCGTACATTAAAGCCAGGCTAGGGAGAAAAATATCTACAGACGCATACTATCTCAGGAAAAAGCAAGTTGATAGTGGAGATTATGCACAACAATGGCTTTCATATTTTAACAAGGTTGGATTTGTAATTAAACACCAAGAAATAATTAATATTATTGAAATGGTGTAGAAGGACACAATTAGAGACTATATTATAGAATATAATAAAACACCAGAGAAACCCAATAAGAACGAAGTTAATCGTTTAAGGTACGAGATTCGAGAGAATTCCAAACTGTTCCAAGAACTATCATTAGGAACTTCAATAGTAGCGCAAATCAAAGCAAAGATAGACAGGATAGACAGGATAGACAGATTAGAATCCAACAATACCAATAACCAAGCACTAAAGGAAAATGCTCAAAGTATTCCAGCAAGCAAGTAACCTACTATCGTTAGATTCTGATTCTATCAAGAATCGATCTAGTAATAGTATTCATAGTAAGCAATCAATAATTAGTAACCTAATGATTCCATCAAATCCACAAGCATTCTATACAGACTTTGGTTATTTATTGCATCCCAAGACTCGTGAACCAGTACAAGAACTAACACCATATCAATATCAGATATGGAATGACAGCAAAACCAAGTACAGGCTGGTAGTCAAGAGTCAGAAAGTAGGCCTTTCAACCTCAGCGCTACTTGAAGACTTCCAGAAAGCATGAACGACATGCAAAGGTAGACATTTTAATAATTGCTCAGTCACAGGCACACGCAAACGAACACCTTCGAACCCTCAAAAACTTGATATTAAACATTGAGAAATACAGACACTTTCTGATTACAAAACCCTCTGAACTACTATTACCAGAAGAGAAGACAAAGGAGTTGCATTTATCAAGATTTCAAGTCATTAACTGAAAATTCTTATAGTTCAGAATCCGGTGAGGATAAAAGATATTGTGTCCACTGTGAAAGTTATGGATTTCCATACAAACAACTAAAACCTAGAGTTTACCAATAACATGAATATATCAATAGACAGATTTCAGCAGACTCAGAGAGTTGGGTACAATGTTATTCTTGTGGTACAATCTATCCAGTAGAACATGATAAGCAAGAAAATACTATAACCGGCTTCAAGGAAGTACCAGAAAGTATTCATGATAGCAAAAAATTGTATGTTGAACCATTTGTAAAACCCAGATATAGTAGAAACAAGAACAATAATAGAAGGAATAGATTGGAACCAGAAGAATTAGACACAGATATCAAAGAACGAATTGCTATAGGTGCTAAACTAATCAGTTATTCAGATAATAGTGCAGAATTATAATAATAATTCAGGAACAAAGGAAGGAAGATAGATATTTTGATATTGGATTCTGACTGTTCAGCAACTATATAATCGTAAATGATATCTACATTTTCTGGGTTTATGCATGTCTGCTAATTCCATTATGGCCTTCTTTATGAATGGCGTAGTTGATTGAGTTATGTAATCAATTTTCTGCTCTCGCTGCTGTTCTTGCTCTTGCTCCCCCTGTTGTTTCTTCCTGCTCTCCACCTGCTGAACTGTCTTCCTCTTCATTATTGATAATACGGATTCAAAACTATAATAAAAAATGTATCTAGTATATCAAACTTAAACTCCGATATTGTAATAATAATGGCAAATCCAGTAAAATTACTGTTTTTTATATTTTTTTATAATTTCTTTAACTACCTCATTTTCAACTTGATTAAAGTTTTGATAAAATTGTCCAACAGCATAGAATTCTTTAATATCTAGAACTATAACGTGATCTGCAAGTTCATCGAGTTTATCAATAGTGTCTTTTGCAGCAGGTGCGACTGGAACTGCAATAATTAATCTTTTACAATTATGTCTTTCTTTTATCCATTTTGCTGCAGCTATAATTGTAGATCCTGTTGCAATACCATCATCCACCAAAATTACGATTTTTCTATCCAAGTTATAATTTTTGTTACCTCTAAATTCTATTAGTCTTCATTCGATTACTTTTTTCCGAATTTTAACCTCGTTATCTATGTATACTTTAGGAGTGTTTAGCATATTCGCAATGCGTTCATTAATAAAATAGGTTCCATCTGGTAATAGTGCACCAATAGCAAGTTCTGAATTATTTTCAGCACCAATCTTTCTCGATACAATTATATCCATATCACATTTCACTCTTGATGCAATAACATCTCCTGTAATAACTCCTCCACGTGGAATCGCTAAAACGACAATTGCTTTATGTTCTTCTGTACCTTCTCTTATACCAATGCTTATTAAATAACTCTTTATTTTTTCAGCCAGTTCTTCTGCTGCCTCTTCTCTATCTTTGAATACTCTATAATTCATTTATACTGAGTCTTTAAAAAATTATTTATATAAAAAATTATTCAAAAGGATAATATGGCTAATCATAATTGTAGTGAACTATCTCAAATTACGAGTCACAAGCTCTTTTAACATACCTAAAATGTATCTTGCGAATTTAGAAAAGAAATCTCTATATGATAAACCTTTCCTCTTTCGTAGTAGTTGTAATCCTCCCATGTGATGAAGTAGCACTTGATCTGTAATAGTTCATTTCTAACTATTTTCCCATAATGCATTAACATCATTTCTCAAATCCAAAATCAGAAAGCCAAGTTAAAGGGTATCTCTGAATTTTCTTATTTATTATCTAATTGATTTACTTCCTAACATAGGCTACCATTTCATTTACAGAGATGAGTAACGCATCCTGCTCTAATAGTCAATGAATCTAAAGTAGGCATAAGAGAAATCTTAATAGATTATCTATCATTTTTATTACGTCATTTCAACGATAGTTATAAACAATTTTCTGTGTTAAACAGTAAACAATATTTTTTATTTAGTATTTGATTTATACTATATGCAAATTCTTTTTGTAGGTGATGTTATGCTTGGTAGACTTGTAAATAATGTTCTTCCTAAAGAGAACTTTAAATATGTTTGGGGAAATACAATAGAAATCATCCAAAAAGCAGATTTTTCTCTTCTAAACTTAGAATGCGCAATATCTTCAAAGGGTAAAGAATGGAAAAAAACATTCAAGGTATTTCATTTTCGAGCCCATCCGAATGCTATTAAGGTTTTGAAATCTGCTAGTATTGACTATGTTGCTTTAGCCAATAATCATATATTAGATTATGATGTTGAGGGATTGGTAGATACAATTGATTTATTGGACAAGTATAATATTTCTCATTCTGGTGCAGGGAAAGATCTCAAAAATGCTACTAAACCGGCTTTCATTGAAAAAAAAATAAAAATAAATCAAGACAAACACAAAAAACTTAATGTAAAAAAGTATGAAAATATCAAAGATTCTATAAGAATAGGATTAATTTCATTAACTGATAATCAGCCAGAATGGGAAGCATATCCTAATTCTCCGGGAGTAAATTATATTCCATTAACATTACAACAAAACATATACTCTGATAGGCTTGAAAATTCTATCTTAGAAGCTAAAAAGCAATCGGATTTAGTTATTGTTGCTTCTCATGTAGGACCTCATTTTAGAGAGATGCCCTCTAATACATACGTGAATTTTGCGCATAAAATAATCGATTTTGGTGCAGATATATATTGGGGACATAGTAATCACACCCCCAAGGTATAGAGATCTATAAAAAAGGAAATAATCAAAAAATAATACTATACGATTGTGGTGATTTTATAGATGATTATGCAACAGATCCTAATTATAGGAATGATCTGTCTTTTATTTTCCTATTGAATTTTCATCCAGAAAAGAACCTTAAATCAAGTAATAGTTCTAACAATCAGAGTAATATGATACTAGAAAATTGCACAATAGAGCTTATACCTACCAAGATTCGCAACTTTAGAGTTAATTCTATTCCATTAAATGATGGCGACATTGATTTGATAATAAATAGAATGGCTGAAAGGTGTTTATGTTTAGGTACAAATTATTCTATAGATGAGAAAAAAAGAGAATACGGATATCTTTATGAATTACAATTAGATTATTTTATTTTTTTTTAAAAAAATTATTTTTAATTATATTCTAGAAATCATTTTTTCCATATGCAAGTTAGATTTAGCATAAAATATGATTTTTATTCTTTTTTTTTACAATATTAAATATCTAAAATAAAATAGGATTTGTAGAAAGTATCTAATAATAAATTTAGCATCGTATTAGCGTTGTATGTTATAAATCTGAATGTTAATTCTCTATTTTGCATTCTGGCAAGGGGTATAACATACAACATGTTAATGGTCGTATAGTAAATACTAACACATTGTGAAAGAATATTACATCACAAATATGATATGGAAAAACCAAGGTTTAACAGACATTAGCTATTCATACAATACTATAATTACTAAAAAGTAGACATTTCATTGAACTAAATGACAATCGTACAAGTGTATAGTAGGAGGCTAAGACATGTGACGAAATAATAGATATATCTATCTTAATATAATATCACATTGCTTTATTATTTTAATCAGGAATATCAATGTCCTAATTGATATAATAATTTATCTTCAACAGGATTCTGAAAATTTCTAAATCTAATTTATACAGATCTTTGATTTTTATCCAACTCCTAATGTTGTTGTAGTAGTTTTTTTTCTCCCTATCATTACAAATCTTTCATTTAGAATTTCTTTTAATATGTCAGATCTTGAGCAAATGCCAATTATTCGTCCATCATCCTCAACAACTGGAATCATTGAAATTCCATTTTTATCCATAATATCAATCGTTTCTTCAATTCCGTCATTTTGTTTTGTCACTAAAGGATTATTCTTCATTATATCTCCTATTGTGGTATTGTTCAGATCTTTTCCATCCTTAATTGCACGTAATATGTCTATTGTAGTTATAATTCCAATTGGCACACCATCATCGTTTATTATAGGAACTCCATTGATTCCACCTAAAACAATTCTTGTTGCCACTTCTATGATTGTGGCATCTTTTTTTGCACAAATAATATCAACGGACATTACATCATAAATTTTCATGTTATAAAAGGTAAAAGATTACACAAATATAGAGTTATTCTTAAAAAGTATAAGACTTGATCTGCAGATTATTTTAAAATTATGATTAACTCGAGAAATTAGTTTTCTAAATCACAACGAACATCGACCACTAAATTTGATCGAACGTGCATAACGTCCTCCTAAACTTCTTAATTGTTCTAAAGTAAGAGTACGGATTTGATCACCTCTAGCTATGATCTTGGCATATACATTAAATCTTGCCCATTCTTCTAGGATCTCTACAAAAGCCCTAGCTTCATGTAGACATGCTCCTAGAGAAATTACTCCGTGTTGAATTAAAATTATTATTCGGATAGGCCTTAGTGGCTCACCTATACAAGATCTAGAAACAAGTTTAATCATTTCCTCCCAAAACTTTTCTGATTTATGGTAATTAAATAGATCTTCATTTAATCTAACAACAGGTATGTCTCCTAGTATTAACTTGGCTTCCCCATGTACATTTTCCAAAGTTCCATTTTTAAATGAAGAAATCGTAAATGGACTATTTGTATGACAGATAGCATTAACATCTGGCCTTAGTTTATACAACTCGGAATGTAATCTTAATTCATGAATGGAACATTGTTCATTAATTGATTTATTGATATTATTAGATTCCAGATTATCTAGATCAAAATAATTTACATCATAATTTGTTTTCATTTCTTTGATTAAGTCATCCCTTAAGGGAATTGGTGTCCATATTCTTTTAGAATTAGGTAATCTTGTACTGTGAATGGATTTAATTGGAGGTAATAGACCTTTAGTTCTCAGTCCATTACTACAGAATATGAGTTCATTCTTAAGATCTTCCTCATTCATTTGACATAATCTGCAAAAACTATTTCCGATAAAAAAAGCCATATGGATTAATCCAAATGGAAAGTAAGTCGGCGGTTCAATAACATAAATATCCTATAATTTAGACCTTTTGTATTTTTTTGATTGACTTTATAATAGCGTGTTCACTCCATATTCTACATGTTCCTTCAAAGGAAACCATTGTAGGTCCTTTTGGCGAATGAGGAGTACATTCCTTCATATAAAGTGGACATTCTGTGGGTTCACACAAACCAATAATTACTTCCCCACATCTGGCACCATAAACAAAATGATCGTTAGAGTTTTTCTTTCTTATTCCATACTTTAAATAAGCATCAAGATGACGATATTTATCTTTAAGAGTAAAACCTGACTCCTCTATATGGGCTACACCCCTGACATAACTTTTATCCAGATCAAATACTTGATCCAGTTTTTTTAAAGCTTTCAAATTTCCGTCCCACGTAACAGATCGAGTATACTCGTTTTCAAGTTTATAATCATTATTTTTGATCTGATTGAGTAACATAACAATACTAATCAGAATATCAATAGGTTCAAAACCTGCAAAGACTTGAGGTTTCTTTGTTTCCAAAAAATAGGGATAATATGGTTTCATTCCTGTGATGGTAGAAGAATGCCCAGGATTTATCACACCATCAATACCTAAGATAGAGGATTGTAGTACAGCACCTACAATAGGAGGCATATATCGATATGATAGAATAATAGAAAGATTTGGAGGGAATCCTTTTAATATTTCATAAGCAGTAGGAGGTGATGTAGTATCAAAACCCACCCCAAAAAAAATAAATTCTTTTTCTGGACTAGTCTTTGCAAGTTTTATCGCATCATGAATACTATAAATGACTTGAACTTCTGCTCCGTCAGATCTACTTTCCAGTAAACTATTACCAAATGTTCCTTTAGATCTTGACATATCTCCATATACTAAAACAGTAATCCCTTCCAGAGCAAGTTTGATGGCATTATCTATATCTTCAGATGGTGTTATACAAACAGGACAACCAGGACCAGGTCTTATTTCTATATTTTTTGGCAATAAAGAGCGAATACCGTGATGTGATATCGTCCATTCATGAGATCCGCATACATGCATAAATAATAAATCTTCTTCTATTTCTTCGGCCAGTATTCGGATTTTTTCACTTAATTTTTTTGCTAAATATGGATCTTTATATTCTTTAAGAATCATTCTGTTTTTTCATCACCCAATGCTACGCTTTTGAATTGATTTCATTTACAATATTCCCTGTAGGACATTCTTGTGCTATTTCGCATCGCTTACATTTCCATGCAGTAATATCCTTCCAATAATTTATCATGTTTTCCGCTTCATCTAGATCTAAGATCTCTATTGCGTATCCTGCATGAACTAAAACATAATCACCTTTCTTTCCTTTAACATGGGAAATATTAATATCATTTTTAATGGTGCTTGCTCCAAAATCAATCTTTGCAAAATCTCCGTCAAGCTCGATAATCTTTCCTGGATATGCTAAACACATTCTTATATTTCAGTGGAATATCTAACCTAAAAAGATTGTAGATGAAAATTTATTTTTTTAATAGCTCAGACATTGTATAATAAGCCTGTCCCACAGATATTCCACCATCTCCCGGTGGAATATTTTTATGTTGTAAGAATTTTATCCCCCTTTTTTCCACCTCTTCTTTGATAACTTTGGTAATTACTTTGTTGGAAGCAACTCCGCCGGAAAATCCTATTACTTTTATACCAGATGATAAAGCATTTTCTATTGCAATATTTGCCAATCCTTTTGCAATATAGACATGTGCAGAATATGCTAGATCTTTTAACGAAAACTTGTTTTTATTTTCGAATATAAATTTCAACAAATAAGTTGTATCTAACACATTATCCGATATCTTTGGTGAAATTAAAATGTCCTTACCATTTATTGAGTTAGATTCTAAAGATATAGCTGGTTCGCCTTCAAAAGTTCTTTGATAACATATTCCCAATAATGACGAAATTGCATCAAGTACCCTTCCTGTGCTGGTAGTCTTGTGATATAAACGTGATTTATTTATGGAAATAATCGATTCTATCTCTTTTTCTCCCATTGGAAAAATGATTTAAGTTCGAATAAAGGAAATTTTCAACACCGTCTACATTACCCATTAACATTCCCACAACCATTCTTAGAGGATAAATAGTTGCAAGGTCCCCTCCTATCAAGGGTTGTTCACGTAGGTGGCCAATTCTTTTTATTTTTCTTATATTTTCGCATTGAAATATTTCTCCACCCCAAATGCTTCCATCTAGCCCATATCCACTTCCATCACATATTATACCAATAATATCTTGTAAACCGTATTCTGCCATAAGTGATGCAAGATGTGCATGATGATGCTGAATTTGAAATACTCGTGATACATCGTTAGAAAGTTTAAATGCTAATTTTGTAGTCACCATTGTTGGATGCATATCACATGCAAAATACAATGGATTTTGGTTATAAAATTTGATCATCTTATCGATCATACTCTTATAATAGCGATAAGATTCCGAGTTGTTAATATTCCCTATATGTTGTGAAAGGAAACAATTCGATTTATAAGCTATTGAAAAAGTAAGATTTTTTTCGCACCCAAGTGCCAGAATACAGTTTGGTACTTCCTCAGGTAAAATAATTTTTAAAGGGGAAAAACCTCTAGATCCTCTTAACAAAATAGGATTGTTTTCTATTATTTTAACAATGGAGTCATCACATTGTGTGAAGATTTCTCTATTATGAGTAAGAAAATAATCTGCACAATCAGTTAAATTCTTTAATGCTGTTTTATTGTCACTTATAATTGGATTATCTTTGTAATTCCCACTTGTCATTACTAACGTATGATAAGGAATATGATTTAATAGTAAAATCTGAAACGCATTATATGGAAGCATTACACCAATAGAATTTAAAGTAGGTGATATCAAAGGAGAAAGATAGTAACTATCGCTTTTCTCCAGAATAACAATAGGTCGTTGCAATGAAGTTATCACTTCTTTTTCTTTCTCATTTAAAATAGCAAAAGATCTTACAGATTTTAGATCTTTACTCATAATTGCAAATGGTTTTTTCTTTCTATTTTTCTTTATGCGAATCCTTGTTATTGGATCAGAGTCAGTCGCTGAGGTTATTAAATGAAATCCCCCTATCCCCTTAGCTGCTATTATGTTACCTTCCTTCAATAATTTAGCTGAATAAAGTATAGGATCTTTGCATTCAACAGTCGAACCATTACTATCTAGAATTGAAAATCTTGGGCCACAGTCTTTACATGAAATTAATTCATAATGAAACAATCTATCGAATGGATTATTATATTCAACATGGCATAAAGGACACATTGAAAAATCGTTCATAGTAGTATTAGCTCTATCATATGGAAATTTTTTAAAAATTGTATATTTTGGACCACAATCAGTGCAAGAAACAAAATAATAATTTCGCCTTCTTTTTCCGTGGAAAAATTCCTCTATGCATTTACTACAAATTGAAACATCTGGATGAATTGATGACCCGTAATTTTTTATATTTTCAGAACTTGATCTAATAGTGAAGTTTTGGTAATTCTGATTCTCAGGATATTCTTGAATTTCGATGTTTTCATATTTTGCAAGAATAGGTTTTTCTTCTTTGATCTTTTTCAGGAATAAATTGATATCTCTTCTATTCCCTTGGATATATATCTCAACAATCCCATCGGACTGGTTTTGAATATATCCTGAAAGATTGCATTCACTGGCAATTTTATGGACAAAAGGTCTAAATCCAACTCCTTGGACAATTCCAGAAATAATAATTTTCAAGTTACTTTGAGGTAATAATCTAATATTATTTGTTAAATTTATTATTTTTTCACGGAAATTCCATGATATAATTAACTGAATGTCTTGTACAGATTTAAAGAAGCCAACTCCTCCTAATTTACCTAAATCTTTTTTTTCTTAGGATCTATAGTATATCTGTATTAGAGATGACTAGGAATTTTTACAATCGGGAGATTTCAATAAATTCTAATTCGAAAAGTCTTGCTGGAAACCTCTTTATTCCATCTGATGCAAAAGGAGTTGTTATTTTTGTTCACGGTAGTGGAAGTAGTCGATTTAGTCCAAGGAATAAATCTGTCGCTCAAGTCCTTCAGGAAAGTAATATTGCAACACTTTTATTCGATCTTCTTACTCAAAAAGAAGAAGAAGAAGAAAGATGGACTGCTCATATTCGATTTAACATTCCGTTACTTGCTAAAAGATTAGTTGATGTTACAGAATGGATAAGAGAAAATCCAAATACTAAAAATTTACCTATAGGATATTTTGGTGCAAGTACAGGTGCAGCAGCAGCACTTGTGGCAGCAGGACAGTCTAATGACAGAGTAAAAGCAATTGTTTCACGGGGAGGTCGTCCAGACCTGGCTTATGATGATCTTTTTAACGTACGAGTTCCTACACTTTTAATTGTTGGCGAAAGAGATGATCAGGTAATAGAACTTAATCAAATAGCATTTGAAAAATTGATACAAGTTAAGGAAAAAAAAATTATAATTGTTCCAAAAGCAACCCATCTTTTCGAAGAAACAGGAACTTTAGAACAGGTTTCTGTTCATGCTGTAAAATGGTTTTTAAAATATTTAAACTTGTAATCCGATCAATAAAGTATCTAAGAAAGTAGATATATATTTCCATATCATAACTTTCATTTTCAACTTTACCTTTTTTTTGTAAGGAACACTCTAAATAAAGCAGTATATTACTTACATAATCATTTAGAACAGTTACATGAGTTTGATAATCATCAATACAAATTATTTTTTAATATTTTCAAAAAGAAAAAAAAGATTTGAGATTTCAAGGATTATTAATTAAATTGAGACTTTCGTGGACTTTCTAACGATTTATAGTTTACTGATACCATAACACTTGTTGGGTATGTTGAAACAGATTTAAAATTTGATTTTACATGATAGGCTCCAGTATAACTAAAGTCAGGATTATACGATGTTGCCTTATTAGTGGCTGTAGAAACTACAAATACAGTCTCTAATGTTCATTTAAACTATTGATTTATTAAATTGATTTAATTTTCCTGAATATTTGGATCTGTAAATCAAAACTGATCTATCTTCCATTCACATGAATCTGATAACTAGTTATCTATACAAGGTTTTGGATGTTTGCAAAGCTGCAATTCCCAATGGATCCCACACAGGGGATGTCGGAGGAACATAACACCAATCAAAATCTACAATATCTTCTATTTTAGCCTCAAGTAAAAGTGCTAGTGCAATCTCATCAATCTTTGCTTTTACAAATTCAGAACCTACAACTTGTACACCAAGAACTCTCCTAGATCTTTTATCTACAATTAAATTAATCCAGATCGGTTTTTTCTCAGGATGGTAACTCGCACGGGTAACTCCCTCTATTTCTTTTTCAACAGGATCAAATCCTTCCCGAATTGCCTCCTCTACGCTAAGCCCTGTTTTACCAATATAAAGTTCAAAGGCTTTAGTAATTGCGCTGCCAGCTATGCCTCTAAACATGTAATTTTTACCTGCAGAATTTTGTCCTGCTATTCTACCCTGTTTGTTTGCAGTAGTTCCCAATGGGAGATAATATTCTTTTCCAGTTATGTAGTTTATAGCAACAGCACAATCACCTGCAGCAAAGATATCCTTGAAATTTGTTCTCAAATGTTGGTCCACTCTGATAGCCCCTGAAACACCTAGCTTGATTCCAGCGGCTTGAGCAATTTCTGAATTTGGTCTCACTCCTACTCCAACGAGCACAAAATCCCCCGAGATCTTTCCATTGTTTGTTAGTACTATTTTTTTCCCTTTAAAATCAGCAATTTCCTGTACCTTTTCTCCAAGCTTGAGAACAATTCCATTTTCTACAAGATGTTGATTTATAATCTTTGCAAATTTCTCATTTATCATTTTAGGAAGTATTCGGTCAGTCATTTCAACTATTGTTACAGCTAATCCTTTTTTTTTAAAAGCCTCAGCCATTTCCAAACCAACAAGTCCAGCTCCTATCAGTACACACGATTTTTTATTTTCAATATCTTGTTTTAATTTTAATCCATCTGAAAAAGTACGTAACAAAAAAATATTCTTTCCATCTATTCCTTTTATCGGTGGTTTTACAGCTCTTGCCCCAGTAGCTATGATTAGCTTGTCGTAAATAAAAGATGATTCTTTACCTGTTAGAATATTTTTTGCATCAACAATTTTTTTATAAGGATTTATTTTTATTGCCTCTGTATTTTGAATTATTTTGATACCATACTTCTCATCAAATTCTTTTATAGATCTAACTATCAAGTTTTCAAATTTTTCTACTATTCCCTCAAAAACATATGGCATTCCACAAGCACCATAAGATACCACATTTTCCAGCTGAATTATTTTTACATCTGCAGATGGATCGGTTTTTTTTGCTTGAGAAGCTGCAGTTGTACCAGCAGCAACACCACCAATAACTAGTATTTTATTCATATTATATCAATAACACCTATTGAGATATTAATAAAAACATACATTTTTCTTTTTTGATTGCAACATTGAAAATTACCCGTGGTTTACTTTTAGATGTTCTCATATTACCTGGAAAATCTACATGTAAAAATGAATACAAAACAAATTTTAAGTTAGACACATAGATCTAGATCTTATTCTATACACATTTGCATTAAATATACATAATTCCAATTCCGTAAATGATATTAAATGCTCTGTTAATTTAAGCAGCAAAAAGTGTATCTAGAACATTCTATTGATTATGTGAATAAAATATTATTTAAAAGAAATAGAACATCAAACTATTTTGCAATATATTCTCTTTATCTATAATTTCTTGGTTTGAGACTGCTTAATATATCTAAAGCACTAGTAATATTTAGAGATGATAAAATGAGTTATGTTTCTGTTTGGAACTGGATCCAAAGGTTGAGATCCTGTCAGATTTACAAGACAAAAAGAGTCTCCGCATACGTAGTAGATGAAACTGTAATCCAAATTGGAAGGAAACATTTCTGGTTGTGATTTTGTATTTAAACTGTCCAAAGTTCTGCGCTTGGAATCTATATATGAGAAGAGAGAAACATGCTGGTTGTTTGAGAATTTACTAGATCTCTTGTATCTAAATATTGCAAAAATACTGTCTATATGGATGGTGGTACCTGATATGATGAAGCATGCAACGTAATTGGAGAAAAACACTAACTACATTCTACAATAGAGAAAAGTTTGATGGAAATAGTAAACCAGTTTTTGAAAGATAGAATAGAAAGTTTTGATGATTATTATCCTTGTATCCAAGGAGAGTGTAATATATTTCATGTATATAATTGGATACAATTATTTGTTTCTAAAGATACCTTATGATACAGTAGTAAATAATAACTAAAATTTTAAATTAAATGGTCTGAATATCGTCTTAAATTAACAGAGCTTATAATAGCAGTATTATTTATTTAGAAGAATTGCTATTAAAAAGTGTGTATAATAATTCCAAACCAAAGGATCTTGATCATATGAATAATGATATTCAATCGATTTGCCTAACTGATGAACAAAAAAAATTGGGAAGGGATCTATTTTTATTATACAAGAATATAATTTTAGAGGCTCAAATAATAAAAAAATATTTTCAAGTTCAAAATTTGTATATTCAAACACATAACAAATGTTGTGATAATTTATTATGTTATTTAGCGTTAAGGAGACGTAATATAGAACAGATTCAACTAAGATTGGCTCAAGATGGTGTTTCATCTCTAGGGCGGTTGGAAGATAATGTACTAACCAGTCTCGAACAGATTCTAAAACATTATGGCTATTCACCAATTCATAAAACATCTCTTGAAAAAATAAATCAAAAAGAGGCCAAGGATATAATTTCAGAACGGACGCAATTACTACTTGGTCGTGCTAGAGGACAAAGGATCACACGTATAATGGTAACGGTTGATAGTGATATGGCTTATCAACCTGAATTATTGGAAGAATTGTTAAAGAATGGGATGGATATTGCTAGGATAAATTGTGCCTATGGTACTCAACAAAAATGGAAAATGATAATCGATGCTATTAGAAATGCAGAACAACGATTGAAGGAACAATCCCTAGATATTGGTAGAAAATGTAGGATTGTTATGGATTTAGCTGGACCAAAAATAAGAATAAAATCTACGGGAATAGGAACAGAGCCTTTGAAGATTAAAGTTCCAAAGGATACATATAGAAAACCAATTAAATTAATAGAAGGATTCTTAGATTCGGAGGCGCGATATACCAAAAAAACAAAATTAACTGGAGTCCCGGAAAGTTTTGTAATCTCTATAGCTGACGGAATGCAAGAACTTGCAGATTTGGAGATTGGCGAAATCTTATTTTTTTATGATTCCAGAAATAGGTATCGGACTATTACTGTTCTGGAAAAGATAAGTAAAAGTAGAATTAGAGTTGGTATAGAAAAATCAATATATTTAGATTCTGATATAATTTTATACAGAAAAAAATATTATGAGAATTTTAACCAATGCCCATTCCCCAGAAACATGGAACACATAATGATAGCTGGAAAGATCGAATCCCATCCGTTGGTTATTGAGACTAAAAAAGGAGACAAAATAATATTATTTAAAAACGAAATCGAAAAATTACCAAATTTTGGTAGTTATAACCAAATTAGTTGTACTATGCCTGAAGTCTTAGAAAAAATAGAGGTGGGGCATAGGGTATTGATAGATGACGGGAAGTTAGGTGCAAAGGTGATGTTCAAACACAAAAATTTTTTAGAATTAGAAATAATATATCCTTCTGAAACTATAGCACGTATAAAAACAGATAAAGGTTTAAATTTTCCCGATTCAAATTTGGATCTTCAAGCCATAACATCACAAGACCTTGAAGATTTAAAATTCATAGTAAAAAATGCCACAGCAGTTGGTATATCATTTGCACATTCGCAAGATGATATACAAAATTTATATCATAAATTAATAAACTTAGGTCATCCTGATTTTGGAGTAATTGCAAAGATAGAAACTCGTACTGCTGTACATAATTTGGGAAGAATTCTCTTAACAGGATTATTTTTACCTAAATTTGGTATATTAATTGCAAGAGGTGATCTTGCCGTAGAGATGGGTTTTGAAAATTTATCTTTAATTCAGGAGGATATTTTATGTTTATGTGAGGCAGCACATATTCCAGTTATTTTAGCCACGCAGATTCTTGAAACCTTATCTAAAAGTGGATTGCCCACTAGGGCTGAAATTATAGATGCCGCAAGAGGACAAAGAGCAGAATGTGTAATGCTAAATAAGGGTAAATATATCGTAGAAGCTGTTAGGATCCTTTCAGCATTGTTAAAAACTGAACAACAACATAATATCAAAAAAAGACAAATATTTAGAGAATTCACTCATCAGAATGTGATATTTGATATCGATTATAATGCTATTAACAAAAATAATACTGAAAATAAAGTTCTGTAAATTATAAAGTACTTAATATGTTATAGTATTGAATTTTGCTCTTTTTTTATTTGAGATTTTGTATCATTTTCAATAGGATATTTCGATTATTTTAAAATTTATGAAAATTCCTATCTGTGTGATGTAATTTTTTTCTTATTAGAGATAATATTCTGTTCTAATTTATATGATTTAGTATTATCGGAAATAATACCAACTATATATGTTATCTTTTCATCATTTTGATTTTTGATTTTTTTATATTTTTTCTTTCGAGTTAATGGATGCAAAATCTATTTGACTGTTTTATGAGAAAGTGTTATAGTTGTTAGGCCATCGGTTCAGTAACAGTCTCATTATCATCCGTATTGAATATATTAACTTTCAACCTGAAATGTCTATATAAGGGATCAGTATCTCAAAAGAAATTACATATAAACTAAGCTATTTTTATATTACCTCTGATTTTGTATAAATCCAATTTTCTCTTATTTATACATAAATCTAATAGTCACATAATATCTTGATTAAATAAATATATATCCTTAAAAACCACACTGACAATCCTTAAAAGTTTTATATAAAATACTTCTTTACAATAACCCCAATTCTTATAAACTAAATGATATATCTTGGTCATCCATTTTTTTATAGGGTTAATTTTATAGATTTGCGTTAATTCTATTATGTAATTTAAAAGAAATTTTTTAAAATATATTCTTTTAGGCTTTTTATCTTTTCTAATGTAGTTATCCATGCTTGAGAAGAGATATCAAGTATGAACTATTGTAAACGATTCCAAAAATTTTGTATCATTTATCTGAATAGAATATATATTACAAAAAAATAAGGTTTCTAGGACGCTGCTGAGCTTGCCGGAGTGGCTCAGCCTGGTTAGAGCGTTCGACTCATAATCGAAAGGTCGCGGGCTCGAATCCCGCCTCCGGCATTTTTTTTAGTTTTAATATCATAAAATGTATGTAGATTTCTCTAAGAAAAGAGGATTAGTTATTAAATATTCAGAATACTAAAAAAATCGAAATTATGATACAATGTAAAGGTTTAAAGGATATGTGTTATATACTTTTTAAAAACTTTGTGATTGTAGTGGATTATGGTTTCTTTCTATTTAAATTTCGATGAGGGAGTAGGATGCAGGCAACAGTAAGTCTTAGAACCAAGAAATTCGTCTTTCTAATTATTCTATTTCTGGGATTGGTTGTTTCTGTTCATTATGGGATAACGAATAATCTAGATCAAGTAGTTACTAAAGTATTTTATGATATCAGCGGTATATACACATTTGATATTGTAATAATCGTACTTTCTTCGTTGGGTGATCTATTTATAATGGTTATAGTCGGAGCAGCATTAACTATAATTAAACGTACTAGAAAGATGGGCTTGTTACTACTTATCTCTATCGTTATTCTTTCTGTTTCTATCATGTACATCAAACCATTAGTAGGTCGCTTATCTCCAATAGAACAGTATATCCCTAAATATAATGTTCCAGAGAAATTTACTGTAGAAAAGGATAGCATGATGCCTATTTCAAGAGACTTTTCCTTTCCTTCTAATCACACTGCCCGTACTACAGCTTTCGTAGTTATAATTGGATTTTGGTTTACTCTTAGAAGAAATGACAACATAGTTGGAAAAATATTGTGGATATATCCATTGTCGATAGGATTTTCTAGATTATATTTACTTCAAAATTATTTCTTTGATGTAGTAGGGGGTATTTTATATGGAATGATAATCGCAATGATATTATGCAAACTATTGAAACCAAACGAGTTATCAGATTTAAATAGGTTTAATTAAAATTCTGCTATCTTTTATACAAAATTCCTTTATATTATTTATTGTCAAAATTTGTAATCGAGAAATCAGAGTCTAATAGAAGCCATCCAAAATGACTGGAATCATGAATATATTTTATCTCTCTCAATTTCACCTTGATCTTCCTCCTCTTAAGTTGGGACAAAAACTCTAATTGAATACCCAGTCCCAGATTTTTTGCAAAATTAATGTCTTTTTCTTTTCTAGGAAGTAAGATTCTATAACTAAATTTTTCTGGACCTCTAAATGCAATATAATCTTCTACCATATCCTTTGCTACTTTAACTATTTTCTGTTTGTCTGAAATCTCAACAGTTTTATAGACTATTAAATTCTTGTAAAAATCTGTGATGTCCACGACTAGATAAGCATCGTTAATCCATTGTATTTTTGTTAATATAAATTAGAATCTTTTTCTAATTTTTCGGCTGTAACTGGTTCTTTATCTTCGTAATATTTGACCATTCCCATCTTTAGTACTTTTAATGATAAAAGTGCGCATTTTATCCTCGCAGGTCCTAAATTGGTCAAACCTATATTTTCTAAAATATCTTCTTTTGAAATGTCTTTTGCTAATGTCAAAGGCTTTTTTAATATCATTTCTGTTAACATCGATGCACTTGCTTGACTTATTGCACAACCTCTTCCGTCAAATTTGATATCATCAATATCACCGTCCTTCACCTTGAGATAAATATCGATTTGATCTCCACATAATGGATTACTGTCATGAATAACCACATCTGCATCAGTCATTTTTCCTTTATTTCTGGGATTTCTATAATGATCTAAAATAATTTCACGATAAATATCGTCACTCAAAGTCGAAACAACCTCATAGCTTTGTGTAAGGCATTAATAAATATATTGATTTCTTCAATTGTGTTATAAATATAAAAACTTGCTCTAGAAGTAGCAGGAACTTCTAATTTTTCCATTAACACCTGAGCACAATGATGTCCAGACCTAATTGCAATGGCTTCTTCATTCAAGATAGTGGCCAAATCATGCGGATGAATATCTCCGAGGTTAAAGGAAATTATTCCTCCTCTTTGATAAGGATCAGGACTTCCATACAACTGAATGTTCTTTAAATTAGACATTTCTTCTAATGCATATTTTGTTAATTCAATTTCGTGTCTACGAATATTTTCTATACCAATCTTGTTCAAGTAATCTAATGCCTTGCCAAATCCTATAACATCAGCAATGTTGGGCGTACCGCCTTCAAATTTATGGGGTAAATCGTTGTAGCTAGTTTCATATTTATGAACTTCCTTGATCATATCTCCTCCTCCAATAAAGGGGTTCATTTCTTCAAGAATCTTTTTTTTGGCATATAGAACACCTACTCCAGTAGGTCCAAGCATTTTATGTCCAGAAAAAGCCAAAAAATCACAATCTATGTCAGTCACATCTGTCTTTAGATGTGGGACTGATTGGGCACCATCAACAAAAATTGGGATTCCGAAGGAGTGAGCAATTTTTACTATATATTTTATTGGGATTATATTACCTATAGCGTTTGACATATGACTTAAAGAAATTAATTTTACATTATTATTTGACGTACATGATTCAAGTTCAGATAAGTCTAAATTTCCATCCTGATCTATAGTTAAATATTTTATTTGTGCTCCTCGTTCCTGACACAAAATTTGCCATGGTACAATGTTACTATGATGTTCTAATTCAGACAAAATGATTGTATCTCCTCTTCCAACATTTTTCCTACCCCAAGAATATGCAACCAAATTTATTGATTCAGTAGTATTTCTTGTGAAAATAATTTCTTCTCTCGAGTGCGCATTAATAAATGATGAAACTTTATCTCTTGTAGTTTCAAAAGCATTGGTAGCTTCTTCAGCAATTTGATATACAGCTCTGTGAATATTAGCATTATAGGTAGTATAATACTCAGAGATAGAGGTTATCACTGAAGAAGGTTTCTGAGTGGTGGCAGCATTATCAAAATAGACTAAAGGTTTGCCATTGATTCTACGAAGCAGGATAGGGAAATCCTTTCTAATTTGGTTTACTTCTATTTGAGTAGCTTGCATAATATAACATTATAATAACCAGTTTGGAATATAAATTGATTGACAAAAAGAGGTATAATAAATTCTATTCGGAAAATAAATACAATATGTCTAGATTTAATAATTTAAAGCTGTTTTGGCCCTTTAGGCTGATTGTCGGTCTTTGGCTGTCCAATATGTTCTATGTATTTTTTTCCAATTTTTGTAATCTTTGACAATTAAACTATGATCAAAAGCAAGTTTAATCTTATCAACATCTTTCAACTTTACCCAATCAATCTCCTTTGCATCATCCCCTTGTAGTTCCTTACCTCCATGTATTTTTGAAATAAATACAATTGTCATTACGTGTCCTCTGGGATCCCTTTGTGGATCTGAATAAACCCCAAGAATATCTACTACCTGAATTTTCAGTGATGTCTCTTCAAAAACTTCCCTTATTATTGCCTGTTCCGCTGTTTCATTATATTCGATAAACCCTCCTGGAAGAGCAAGTGTATCTTTATAGGGCTCTTTCTTTCTTTTAATTAATAATATTGAGGATAGTTTAGGAATAATAGCATCTACTGTAATACTAGGTTGTTTATATTGGCGGTTTCCAATCAACATTTGAATTTATATAGAAATAATATATAACTGAATCTTATCAGTAGATTTATGCAACTTTTATGGAGAGAAGCATGGATTAAACCTCTGACCGATTATGAAATAAATTCAGAGTACTGTAGTCATTGCAAAGCAAAATTTACGGATTTCTCCTTTGTTACATCATGTGAATTTTGTGAGATAGGGCTTATGCATGATGACTGTGCAAATTCCCACATACTGCAGAAACATTACCAGGAAGTAGTAAAAAAAATATCTCGATATAAGGAAAAACAGTTACATGATTTTCAATAATATTTTGATTTCTGAACTATTATGTTATTTATCTTTAAATAGCCAGCATTTTACAAAACTATTTTTACCAGTTGTAAAATCTAGAGGCTTAATTTTACATATATCCATAGCATATTCACATTTTAAAAAATATTTGCATGAATTACTATCTAACGCCTCCATATTTTTATCTAATTTATATCCCACAGGTTTTATATCAATGATATTATTTTCAAGATCTGGCAGTGAAGATATTAGTGATCTTGTATAAGGATGTTTTGGATTAGAGATGATTTCCTTTGTTGAATTTATTTCAACAATTTCTCCTGCATACATAATCCCTATCTTATCTACTAAATCAGCAATTAAAGCTATATCATGTGAAATAAGTACAATACTTTTGCTTTTTTCAGTCTTCAATTTCTTCAATAGATTGATAATCTGAGCCTGTACCAATACATCTAAGGCTGTAGTTGGTTCGTCAGCAATGATTATCTCAGGTTCGAGTAATAAGGCCATGACAATTACCACTCTTTGTTTCATCCCCCCACTCAATTCATGAGGATATTTGTCTAAAACTGATTTATCTAATCCAAAATCGGTGAAAATCTGAAGAACCTTGTCAAAATCTTCCTTGATTTTATGTGTTGAAAATATTTCTTTTATTTGGTATCTTATTTTATATACAGGATCCAGGGCATTCATTGCACCCTGAAATATCATGGATATTTTTTTCCATCTTATCCTAGAATTAAATTCTAAATCCGTTAACTGTGTTAAATCTTCATCATTTAATTTTATTGTACCTGAATCTATTTTACCTGGATGAGTTAGGTTTCTGAGTATGGCAGATGTTAGAGTGCTTTTTCCTGAACCCGACTCCCCTGCTATACCAAACGATTCTCCAAAATCTATGCTAAAAGATACATTATCTACTGCTTTAATTGTATTATTTCGTAGATAATATGATATACTTAAATTATTAACTATTAATCGTTTGGAAGACAGTTATAATTTTCCATATTCGGAGGTATTTAAATTTTTTAAAAAAATTCTAAATATATATTAGAGATAATCAAAATTATCTTGATAATTGAAAACCCCTATTTGTTCTTTTGATGCTAAAACTGGAATATTATGCACAAAATGTGAGTCCAAATTGAAATCTGGGCATTTAACTCCTGGAGACATTGAAGCATCTATGAAATTAACGAAGTTAGCAGAAGAAAATAACACAATTGATAAATTCACACTTAATGGTGCATATAAGATCGATCAGGACCTTGTAATGGTTCTTCCAAGTTCCGATATTAGTATTATTCGATCTGATGAAAATTTGATGAAAAAAATACAAAAAGAATTTAACAATCATGTTTGGTTTATTGAGAATGGTGCAACCGAAAAAAGATTCATCGAAAATTTGTTATATCCAACTAAAATATACTCTTTAAATTTGATTTGGTTGCCTGATGGCAATAAACTTACAAAAATTGTGATATCTGAAAATAAAAGTAAAAATAAACCTTCAGAAGAAAAGTTGAAAAAAATTGCTCACAAACTGAAAGATATAGAGCTGTTGATCGACTATATCAAAAAATGAATGAATAATACATTTTTAATACAATTAAAATACTCGAAAATCTCGTATTTATGAGAATATTGAACACATAAAAAAGAACATATTACATCTAGAGAACTACCTTCTCTCAATCTAGACAATTCAATAACTATGTTGTCTTGTATAAATTCATAGATCTTATTTCTTCCAAAATATCTAGTTTATTATCAAAAAAAATTACATACAGAAATTGTAAATGAGCTTTAGTTGTTTTGCATATGAGGAGTTATTTTATCTAGAAAATATAAACAGATCTTTCTTTTGATAATATATATAAATAATCTTTCGTTTTGCCGATTGATTGGGATAACCATTGTTTATTATAAATTAAAGAATAATAAATTTGAGAATTCTTCTTTGTCTTGTATGATCAATATATTGGAACTCGCCATTTAATAATTCATTGAAATCAAAGAACTATTATTGATATGGACAAATTAGAATGAATCAAAATATTAAATACACATAATCTATAATGAAAGTATTTTATGCAATTGCTAATGACCTCCACCTAGAGGTCACTTTGAAATATGATTCTTGAGGAATATCAGATCATGAAGTACTTTTTTTTATTGATTCCTTTTAATTATTACGATTGTAAATGATAATTGCTGTCCTTAGTTCCAAGCCCAGGATTATAGAAATTGCTTATTTTTAATTTTGGTATTAAAATATGGAAAAAAATAATTTAAACGAGATGAATCCTAATAATAATACCTCAAATATGGAAAAAGTGAAATAATACCTAAAAAACTAAAATGAATATTGACAATAAATTCGAAAAGGAGTCATTATTCTAATCAACTAGATGAAAAAACTATTGGAAAACATGTTACAGTGGGTGGATGGGTAGAAGACATCAGAGATATAGGAAAAATTATCTTCATGATAATTAGAGACATTACCGGACCAATGCAAGTAGTAATAAATCAGGATGACTTTTCCCAAGCACGAGAAATACCACGACAAAGTTCTATCTTGATCTCTGGGTTGGTACAAAGTAGCAAAGCAAAAGGAAAAAGAGTAGAAATAAAACTAGAAAATATAATCTCTATTTTCCCAGCACAACACCCACTTCCGATAGATCCAACAGGCAGAGTGGAATCATCAATAGATAAAAGAATAGATTCAAGAGCTTTGGACTTGCGGAATCCACAGGTTTCTAAGGTCTTCCTTATACGATCAAAGGCACTGGAAGTTATCCGGAGGACTTTATCGGATAATCACTTTATCGAAGTTAATACACCAAAGATAATAGGAAGTGCAAGTGAAGGAGGGTCAAATTTGTTTTCTTTTGATTATTTTAAGAAAATAGCGTTCTTAGCGCAAAGTCCGCAATTATACAAAGAACAACTAATTCTTGCTTTAGACAGAGTTTTTGAAATAGCTCCTTACTTTCGTGCTGAGAACTCTAACACAGTTAGACACCTAACCGAGTTTCAAAGTGTGGATATAGAAGCTGCATTTGTTGATTACCATGAAATTATGGATATAATGGAAGAAACAATAAAAAATATAATAAAAGAACTGACAAATTCCAATTTAGTTAATATCGATAAAAATGAGACAATAAAATCCGTATTACAGTCAAAAATTCCAGAATTAACTTATAAAGAGTGTATTCAAGAACTTAATAGTAATGGAGAAAAAATTGAGTACGGCGATGATCTTTCTGATAGCTCTTTAAGGAAGCTGGGCCAATCACATCCAGGTTTCTATTTTATAACTGAATGGCCTTTAAAATTAAAACCTTTTTACATTCATGAAAAAGAAGATGATGAATTTCTATCAAACTCTTTTGATTTACAGGTGGGCTATCTTGAATTAATTTCTGGAGGTACCAGACAACACAATCCCAATAAGATTAGAAAAAGATTACAAGAACAAGGGTTAAATCCCCAAAGTTTTTCTGAACATTTGAAAACTTTTGAATGGGGCATGCCACCTCATTCAGGATGTGGATTGGGATTAGATAGACTATTAATGGTACTCACTAATTCTATCAATATAAGGGATGTTGTACTTTATCCCAGAGATCCAATTAGACTCACTCCTTGACCTCATTTATCGTAACTTTATTTATTTTTCTTTCTTCATCAAGTAAAAATGCTCTAAATATCAATTCGGTAGTAGAATAAATTAACCAAATAACAGGATTTATTTCCATATACAAAAGATCCGTTTTGGAAGGAAAAGCCATTGAGGGATGTGAATGAAATATTCCAATTACATCTAAATTCATATCTTTGGATTTCATATATACATCTAACAAATTTATGGGGTTGATTTCAAAATAATCCGAAGTTTGTACACTACTTTCCATTTTGATAATTTTTTTTACAGTATGTTGATTTTTATGGTTAATTTCTCCAAGTAAAATAGCACACGATTCATTCGGCAACGATTCTTTAGATATTGCTTCTAATTCTTTCAAGTGATCTTGTTTTATTGAAAGGAAAATCAAATTCATATTTGATATGATATTTAATAAACAGATTAATTTTTTTATTTTAAAGAAAATTCTCAGCTCGTAAAATCTTTAAATCTAGGTTTAAATATTATTTAGCCCTAATTTTTTTTGTTTGGTATTGTTTAGTTTATTATTTTTGTTTCTATGTTTTATTCAATTTTAAAACTAGCTTTCATGTATGGATGAATAGTACAGAAATATTCGTATTGCTTTTCAGTTAAGTCGGCTAATGACAAAGTATATGTTTCACTTGGATTGATAAGTGATGAATCAAAAGATTTTCCATCATCAGCAAAGCTCGTAACTGTATGTGGGACATTATCCAAATTTGTCCATGTAATTCCGATTTCATCCTTTACAATGAGTTCATCTGGATCATAATCCGGATTTCCTTGAGCTGAGGAACCAGCTAAAATATTGACTTGAGCCGTTTTCGATATATCTATAGTTGGAGCTGGTGTTTCAACTGTAGCTTCTTTAGTATCTTCATTAGAAGTAGCTTCTGGATTCGTCGCTGCTAAAGAAGAAAATGCAATAATTCCTATGATAACCGATACTACGAATGAACTTAGATATAGCTTTACTCGTCTGCTATTCTTGTAAATACCTATTACAACAGCAGCTGCAGGGACGGACACTATCAACATGATGATTAGATATACAAATATCCCAGGAGTTTGTACACTTGAGAGTGAAGCAGCTATTAATCCAATTACAACTAGTATACCTAGTGTTAAAAAAGTTGCTGATTTTGCTTTTTTTGAGGAGGGAAAACCATCTTTAAAAATCCCAGTAGAGAGAAAAATCATTCCTATTAAGAATGTTAACAATGATACGGCATGCATACCATCGACAAAGGTTTTAGCTATTCCTGATAGCGAGATAAGCACTCCAACAATCCCCAGAGATGTAAGTCCAATTCCAGGTGTTAAGAGATCCCAGTCTACCATCCCGTACTTTTGTTTGAATTTTGCTATAATTTTAATCTTTTTGAATATATTTACTCAAAAAATTTTCAGTCATTGAAATTCTCTTAAAAGTATGGAAATTCATCGAATAAATTAAATCCTACATAATCATTATCATCATCCGTGCGCAAGCAGTGGATGTAGGATCGTATATTGAAGTTTCAAAACCTCGAATAGTAGTAGTTTTAGTAATAACTGCTGTAGCATCTTGTCTTGGTGCAACAAGATTTGATAGTACACCTGATATAGCTTGGGATATCTCTGGTTGGAAATTATTATTCTTACTTATTAGTGGTGCTCTTGCTTCAATGGGTTCGAGCGCCATCAATCACTATTATGATAGAGATATCGATAAATTCATGAATAGAACATCTACTAGACCCATTCCATCTGGCAAATTATCGCCAAGAAATGTACTGGTTTTTGGATTAGGTTTATGTATAATTTCTGTTGCTGTTGCATGGTTTACTTTGAATCCTGTAGCTACATTGATGATAGCTATAGGAATATTTTTTTATGTAATAATTTATACTGTTTGGTTAAAAAGAAGAAATTCATCTAACATAGTTATAGGAGGTTTTGCCGGAAGTGCTGCTTCCATGGCAGGTTGGGCTACGACCACAGGATCTATCGACCTCCTTGGATTTTTAGTTGGATGGCTAGTTTTCATGTGGACTCCTGCACATTTTTGGTGTCTTGCTATTAAGAAAAGGGAAGAATATGCAAGTGCACATATTCCAATGCTTCCAGTTCTTATAGGAAATACAAAGACAGCAAAGTACATATTCATTAATACAGCTATTTTGTTACCTTATTCTTTGGCATTGTATCTATTTGGATTGGGTTTAGTCTATACAATAATAGCATTGATATCGGGATCATTAATGCTCATATATCATTATAAGCTAATTGGTAATCCTACACCTGATTTCGCTTGGAAAGCTTATAAAGTAACTGCTCCGTATCTCGTAGTAATATTTATAGCAATTGCCTTGGATGCATTTTTTTACTTCAGAATTTGAAAAAGGCTTTTAGGGTAAAATTTCTATTCTTTTTTTATCTTTAGAAATCCAAGTTACTTTCAATAGTCCATATATTTCCAAGTCCAATAATATTTTATTAAGCTCTAGTAAGTTTATTTCTATGCCATCTTTTGCTAACGTAGATATTAATTCTGTATCAGTGATGTTGTTCGATTGTTGTATTTTTTCGTAAACGGTATTCCTTAAGGGATATTTCAACTTGAATGTAAGAAAATTAACAATATAATATTAAGATATTCTCTGGTTCTCTCAATTTTTGAATATTAATATATATTTAATGAAAAAATTTCAACAATAAACTAATTTATCTTATTAAAGAATTACTAAAAATTATGATATTTTAAGAAAATATAGATAGTATAATTCTTGTAATTATTTAACAATAAATTGTTGTTATTACTTTTCTTTCGACCAATAGTATATAATAACAAGATTGATTTTTTTGTAAATTTTAATGATATCTTGAAAAATATAATATTTTTTTCGTGAACACTTGTGACTAGAGAATAGAACTAACAAAACTATCAATTATCGTTTTTTTCACAATCAAACCCACCAATCATTTTTATATATTAATTACTAGACTTGGCGTAAATTTATTATAAAATATACCATTTATTCATTTTATATGGTGAGTCTTTATTGAGTGAAAGTGTTCTGTAAAAAAATATCTGAAAATTTATGATAGTTGAACTTTACTTATGTCAATAAATTTACTGACCGGAGATCTTAATATTTTATTTAATACTAACTGACTCTCTGCTTACTCTGATCACTTGTATTTCACTTACCCCTTCTGTTTTTTTGATATATTCTTCTAATAGATCCATTTGTCCCTCAGAATCATTTAATGTGAAATCGCAAATAAGCGAATAAAGCCCAAAAGCAATAGGTTCCTTTGAATATCTTTTTAGATCAAAATCATTTGGAATCTGGTCTTTTAAACTTTCCACCACTTTTTCAAGATCCGTATCAGCTTCTTTAGGGAGTATCTTTATTCTTGCTACAAGTCTAGTCATGATGATTACGGACCCTCAAAACTACAATTAACACATTTATAAGAACGAGCAAATTCTCTACAACTTTGACATCTCCACAGTAAGACATATCCACAACTCGGACAGTAAAATTTTACACATTCATCATTAGGCATAATAGATCGATTACAAGACGAACAAATTGGTAGTTGTAACGTTTTTGACATCTGTTTTTTTTTAAGAGATCCGAATTTATATCTTATTATTTTATTAAAGATAATTCACTATCAGAATATTTTTTAATAAACATTCATTCTCTACATTAGTTAAAATGTAATTAAAGTATATTTCAGATTATGCTAAATTAAATAAGGTTTTGAATAAAATATGCGTTATATTTTAGAATGTTGCTATCTTGTCTTTTATCACGCGATCTTTGTATGTGTTCTATAATTATTTAATACTTATACTTATTTCAAAAAAAGTTTTCAGGCTTTATTCTAGATGGTTTACTTAGAATAAATTATATATAATTGATGATTCACTGGAGATATCCCGCGGTAGCTCAGCCTGGTAGAGCTTTCGGCTGTAGAAGTTGGCTAAATTGGCTAAACGTAATAATCAGCCTATCAGGCTAACATGCGATAGAAACCGAATTGTCGCAGGCTCAAACAAAAATAACTACTGTTATTTGGGGCATATCCTGCTCGCGGGATACATATTCCTATAAAAAAAAGCTAAAACTGTATTAAGGGTTAAATACAGCACGTCCAATAATTTTACGATTCTTTAAATCTTCTAACGCTTGATTGGCATCATCTATTTTGTATTTTTTAGAGACTACTGAATTTATCTTTCCTTTTTTATATAGCTCTACAAGTTCAATTAAATCTGTAAATCTTCCAGTATAAGCTCCAGTTATATTAAATGCACGTAGAGGAACTAATGGTAAATTCAATTCTAAAGATCCACCAAAAAGCCCTACCATAATATATTTTCCTCTCTTTCTAAGACTATCAATAGCAAATTTCGATGTAATATTATTATTCACAAAATCCACAACTATTTCACAACCAGTTCCTCCTGACAAGTCTTTAATGTTCTTGACAGGGTCCACTTCTTTGGAATTGATAACCTCATCCGCTCCCAACTTGATAGCTTCATCTAATTTCTTGTTATCTACGTCAACTACAATTATGTTAGAATTTGTTATTTTTTTTGCTACCTGAACTGCCATCAATCCCAGTCCCCCTGCCCCGATAATAACTAAATTATCTCCTGGAGAAGCCGAAGCCTTCTTTATAGCAGTATAAGAAGTAAGACCTGAACAGGCAAGTGATGCAGCAGAGTCAAAATCGTTTTGATCTAATTTTAATAAATATTTATAATGCGGAACTAAAATAAAATCTGAATATCCTCCATCTTGATAAATTCCTAAGGTCTTTGGTGAATCACATAAATGTTCATCGCCTGATTTACATGACAAACATATTTGATCTCCTATCCATGGATAAACTAATACTTTGTCGCCTTTTTGAAAATACTCTACCGCTTCTCCTGTCTCTTCTACCGTCCCAGCTATTTCATGACCGGGCGTTAATGGAAATCTAACGCCTCTGTCCTCTACTTTCATAAATTTGCCTCCAGCGCCTAAGTATCCTCCCTCCCATAAGTGTAAATCACTATGGCATATGCCTGCCGCCTTAACTCGTACCAGTACCTGTGAATGAATAGGTTTAGGTTGTTCTAAATTCTCGACTTTCAGAGGAGAATTAGTTTTCACTATTCTTGCAGAAATCATATTCTAATAATTTACTAGGGATAATAAAAATTAAGTTTATTGGATCAATAGAAATGATATTGTCTTTATACTATTACAGATTTACTTAATTTATACAAATGTTTTTATTTTTTCACCAGACATTTTTAATTAGCACCGATGAAGTAAAGGAAGAGCCGTCTGATTCAATCAAGGTTGTATATGACGAAGATTATGAGTAACTGAGGTGTATATCTCAATCAACATATAGATTCTTGTATTGATTTTCCGACAACTAGGTAGCTATTTATTGTCAGATGCTTTTTTATCGTGGATTTTATGATATTCTTAGAACTAATATGATGAATGATACAGATGGAGATGTTACTAACTTTGAAAAATAGGAGTGATATTGAAGTTATAGCATCTATAGTACGGTGTGCAATTAACAATTGGGAATATCAAACAACCATCATGAACAATGCATGTGTCTCACATTCTCAAATTACAAAATATTTGCCTCTTGCAGTTAAGACACGGTTAATGGAATACTCTAACTTTACTAACCTATATAAAACAACATCTTTAGGCAAAGATTTCTTAAATAAACATGCAAAATTAATACAGTTATTTCCAGATATTTCTGAATAGACAGTAAATTTTCTAGTATAGAATTTATTTACTTTTATAGAAATATTATTTTATATTAATTTTCGAATAAATCTATTAAAGGAAATTGAGATTAGCAAGTTTTTTTTCTGGAGGTAAGGATAGTACTTATTCTATCTATCTTAGCCTACAGAGAGGGTTTTCCGTTGAATGTTTGTTAACTATAAATCCAAAGTATGAAGATAGCATGTTGCTTCATTTTCCAAATACTTGGATTACTAAATTACAATCAAAGATTATGAACATTCCTCTTATTTCTAAAGATGTTCATTACAACAATTTAGACCATGAAATAAAAGTTCTTGATAGTACGGTCAAGTTAGCTAAAGATAAATACGGAATCGAGGGAATAGTACATGGTGGAATAAGTTCCAATTTCCAAAAGAAAATTTTCAATGAAATCTGTGTCCAAAATAATTTAACCTTATTTTCTCCTTTATGGAATATTGACCAGTATAAATATATGCAACAATTACTGAATGATGAATTTGATATTATCATAATAGGAGTTTCTGCAATGGGACTTGATCAAAGTTGGTTAGGGACTATAATAGATCATCCTAGTCTCGAAAAATTAGCCCAGCTTAGTAAAAAAAATGGATTTAATTTGGCGTTTGAAGGAGGAGAAGCAGAAACCCTTGTAATTGATTGTCCAATATATACTAAAAGTATCGAGATTACTGATTCGGTAACCGAATGGGATGGACAAAGAGGAATAGTAAAAATATCAGATATTATATTAAAAGATAAGTAACATGTTAAATAATCTACGGGATGGACTTCGAAACACGCTCAAAAAGATTGTAGGAGCATCGGATATAAACGAAGAACTTATTGATTCTATTTGTAAGGATATCCAACGATCTCTGTTGCAATCTGATGTAAATGTGAAACTTGTCCTTTCAATTACTAAAAATTTAAAAGATAGATCTCTAAATGAACAGCCACCTAAAGGATTATCAAGAAAAGATCATATTGTTACTATATTATATAATGAAATAGCTTCTCTTTTGGGATATCGGGGAGATCGGTTTACAAAAATAGAAAAATCATTTTCAGAAAAAGAAGAAAACCTACATTTGAATCCAAATAAAAGAAACATTATTCTAATGCTAGGAATACAGGGTAGTGGAAAAACTACCTGTACCGTAAAAATAGCTAGATGGTTGAACAAACATGGTTACAAGAGCGCTATAATCGGTGCCGATACATGGAGACCTGGTGCATTAACACAGTTAAAGATGAATAGTAGCAAAATCAAAGTTGAGGTTTATGGGGAAGAAGGAAATAACAACCCTTTAACAATAGTTAAAAATGGATTGGAATATTTCAATAATCTGAATTACGATGTCATTATTATAGATACAGCTGGAAGACACAAGGAGGAGTCTGGATTATTACAAGAAATGAAAGATATGTACAATATAATTAACCCTGACTTGGTAATCTTAGTAATAGATGGAACAATAGGACAACAGGCTTTCAATCAAGCCCAAGCATTCCATGATGTAGCTCCGGTTGGAGGAATATTGATCACGAAACTAGACGGTACTGCAAAAGGGGGAGGAGCTTTGGCTGCCTCAGCTGCAACCGGAGCAAAAATCCTTTTTATCGGAACTGGAGAAAGAATAGATGATCTCGAGCTATTTTCTCCAACAAGATTTGTTGGACGAATATTGGGGATGGGAGACATAAAGGCATTATTAGACATGGCGAAAAATCTCGAACTTGAAGCGGATGAAAAACAAGCTAAGCGATTGTTAGGGGGAAAAATGACAATTGAAGATTTTTACTCACAAATGGAAAATGTTAGTAAAATGGGTTTTCGAAACGTAATAGAAAATCTTCCCGGATTGTCAGGTATGGTCAAAGATGAACAGCTTGATGTACTGCAAACTAAGATCGAAAAATGGAGATATGTTATCCAATCCATGACGAAGCAGGAGAAACGAGAACCAAATTTAATAAATGATTCAAGACGAAAACGAATTTCAAGAGGTTCAGGTATAACAGAACATGATATTAAGGAAATGATAAAACAATATAACAACTCTAAAAGCATGATCAAACAGTCCAAAGGAAGACAAATGCATGGAATGTTAAGACGTTTTGGTTTTGGTTAGTAAATATAATAGAAATCGAAGTAATATCACTAGTTTACAACCTACTTACAATATCTGTAAGTTTTGTGCAAAGCGAAATGATCCATCAACAAAATTTAAAATTTATTATTCGATCACAAACTCTTACAATGAAGATTTGTATGATATAAATCAATGTTTTATATGTAGAGGGTTATTCACTCTCATTAATAAAATTGTAAAAGATATTATATATATTACTACTATTAGAAACAAATATGAATTTCGTTCTTATTTTCTTGGTTCTTCTATACCCGCGTCTCTTTTCGATAATGAAGATCATTTCAGATCTATTTTTAAAATCAGAGGAAGAGAGAATATAAAATCTGCTTTTAACAAACAAATAAGGGACATATCTAAAAAAAAACTAAAAAAGTTACTTCAACCCATCAAACCCGATTTAATGATTAATTTATCGATATTAGATAATTTTGAAATTTTGATAGATTTAAAACCACGTTCTTATTATTTGATAATGAGATATACAAAAAAAAAATTTATGACTCAAAATATAAAATATCTTAACTCTGACAAATCAGAATCTAAAGAACATATTGATGAATATTCAAACCATAAAATCTCTATTGAAACAATAGTCAAAAAAAAATTACTTGAAGTAACAGATTCTAAGGATATCAAATTTACCTGGATTGGGGCTGAAGATCCAAATAGTTTGGTTTTAGGTAAAGGAAGATTTTTTATCGCTGAAATTATTGCACCACAAAAACGAAGAATAAATACAAATCAAGTTTTTAAGGAAGATGGAATAATTTTTAGAATTGAAGAAAAGCGAGAATCAATAAAAAAATTTAATGTTAATTACATTTCTAAAATACGAGCCTACGTTCAAACTTTGAGTCCAATTACTAGTCAGAAATTATCGTTACTTCGACAATTGAACAATACTGTGGTTACATATAGATATAAATCAAAGATAGTACAAAAAAAAATTTATAAAATTTGTGCTAAAAAATTAGACGAATATCATTTTGTTGTCACATTCCTAGCAGATGGTGGTTTATTTATCAAGCAATTCATAGAAAAACAAATGTTTGCAAGCAATAGTCTTGTTTCACATATGGATAATAATTGTGCTTGTATAAAATTTGATATACTTGGGATATATTTGAAAAAAGATCGAATTGATGATTTTTAAGTAATATTTAGTATTACTCTCGGGTCATTGCTTTTTATGGGTAAATTCTGTAAAACCACACTTTCCACAAGTGTTTCTATCTTTGTGTTCTGCCATAAAAACTCCATTTCCACATCTTGGACAGTACTTTTTCGCTCTTTTAGCTATATCTCCATCTATTTTGTAAAATTTAGAAATCTGAGATTCCTTTTTTTTATTTACCATCTCTTACACCTTTTATTTTGAATCTGCCTTGCTTGCTTGTTTTGCTTTCAGCTTTGCAGCTTTTTCATCAGCAATTATTTTCTTTCTTTCTTCTTTCGAGATTCTTCTTAATAATCTGTACTTGGGTAAGTGTTTCTTGGCATCATCATTATTATCATAAATATATATCATTGCAGTTATATGATTTTTCCCTTTTTCGCTCTTTAGGGAAATGGGATAAATTTTTTCTCTATTTATACCTAAATTCTTTTCAAGCGATGAAATTAATTCTAACTTGCTTATTTTGCCGGCCGCATTAGGTATACTAATTCTCAATTCTCTCCTTCCTAATAGAACGTTGGATTTATCCTCTGTTGTTTGTAGCTGAAAACTCAACATTGAAATATTTTCGATAACTCATATAAGCATTTGCATGAGTAAAAATGATATTTTTTATAAAACTACATAAATTATGTAGAAATTATGTTTTCTAAATTAAATTGAATTTCTTTTCTAACTCAAGTAACTTTTTGATATCTCCATATCTTTCTACTATATTCTTGAGTTTTTTTCTTCCATTTTCTGTTTTTATTGTTTCTCTAGAAATTTCTAAACCTTCTTTGAAATTCTTTGAACAGTGCGATATAACTAATGAAGCTGCTGAATTCATTACTAAGATATCTTCTACCTCTTTACTTGCAACTCCATAAATTGCTCGTAAAGTTACACTGATAGATTGGTCTCTATCTTTTATCAATAAGTTTTCAACATTTGTAATTGGAATACCAAAATCAATAGGATTGATCTTAAATTTATTTATTCGTCCATTCTCGATCATAGAAACATAATTGAGGCCGGTATTAGTCAACTCATCAAAACCATCTCCTGAATGTACGACCATAAATTCTTTATCACTCTGCAATACAACGACCTCTGATAATTTTTTGTATAGGGAAATATCATTTACTCCTAGGACCTGTCCGGTTAGATTCGTACATGGGTTACAGAGAGGACCTACTATGTTGAAAATTGTGCGAATCCCTAACGATTTTCTGATTTTAGATATATACTTCAATGCCGGATGAAAAAATGGGGCAAACAAAAATCCTATACCTAGATTTTCAATAGAACTAGAAGCAAATTCTGATATTTTCAAAGGATCGATTCCTATCGCCTCTAGGAAATCTGCGCTACCACATATTCCAGATGATGCCCTGTTACCGTGTTTTGCTATATTAGATCCTGAAGCAGAAGCAATTATTGCTGCCGCAGTACTTACATTAAAAGTTTTTAATCTACTACCTCCAGTGCCACAAGTATCTATTAATTTTCCCTTGACCTTTGGAGTTATTCTTATCGCTTGCCTTTTTAAAAAGTCAACAAGTGAATGAATTTCCTCAATTGATTCACCTTTTTCTGCTAATCCTATTAGAATTGAACGAACCTGCGACTCATTTGCATCGTCTTTGATAATCTTACCAAATAAAGTTAAAGATTCATTGTAAGATAAATCCTTTTTTAGTTGTATCTTGGCAAGATAATTCTCTAAATCCTGGTCATAAATATTTCTCATTTCTTAATAAATTTTAAAAAATTATTTAAAATTTTTATCCCTTCATTTGTCAAAATGGATTCTGGATGAAATTGTACCCCTTTTATTGGATATTTTTTATGCGTTAATGCCATAATTTCATTATCATCCATAGAATGGGCAATGATTTTTAAACAGTGTGGAAACGATTTCTTCTCAGCTATTAAGGAATGATACCTAGTGGCTCTAAATGGATTTTTTATCCCTTCAAAAATAGGATCGGGCAAAAATGAAATTAGACTTGTTTTCCCATGTCTAGTCCTAGATCCCTTTATTACCTTTCCTCCAAAAGCAGACGATATGCCTTGATGACCCAAGCAGATTCCCAAAATAGGTGTTTGTTTACCCAAATTTCTTATTATAGAATCACAAATTCCAAAATATTTTTTATCTTGTGGATTTCCTGGTCCTGGAGAAATTATTATTGCATCTGGATCCAATTTTTCTATCTCTTTAATCGTTATTCTGTCATTACGATAAACATATACACTCGTATTTTTATTTCCCACTATCTGTGCAATATTATATACAAACGAATCATAGTTATCAATAATCAATAATTTCATTAATGTTATTTGACTGTTATTCAATCCAAATATATTTAAATTTTACATAATTTTCAAGAAACTCAGTTATCAAAAATGATAAATAGTAAATATAAAATAAGGATATATAAACCCGAAATTTCATACAACTATAATTTTAGTGGTAAAATTGGTTAAGATATTCATTAATGGTTTTGGCAATATAGGTAGAAGGTTAGCTACATATCTTGATCTTGATAAAGAAATTGATTTGATAGGGATTGCAAAGTATAATACAGATGTTAGAGCTAAAGAAGCAATATCAAAAGGGTATAATATATATATTCCTAAAAATTTGAAAAAATCATTCGAGGATAAAAAAATACAATACGCAGGATATATAGAAGATGGTGTACGTCAATCAGATTTAATTATAGATGCGGCTAAAGAAGGATTAGGTTATGAAAATAAACAAAAAATATACCTGCCTATGGATAAAAAGGCCATATTTCAGGGTGGAGAAAAAAGAGAAGGTAAATTTTCAGTTGCTGATATGATACACAATTCAAGGGTCAACTACGACAAAGCAAAATTAAAGCACTATGTAATACAGGGAAGTTGTAATGTATCTGGTATGGGAAGAATAATAGAACCATTGATCGAGAATTTTGGGGATTCTATCTCCCGTTTTGATGTCACTCTTATTAGGAGGTGGGCCGATCTCGAAGATTCAAAGGAGGTCAAAGACTCGATTGAGTGGGATGCTCATCCTCACCACCAAGATGATGTAAAGGATTTTTTACCGAAAGTTAACCTATATGTTGAAGCATTCAAGGTCCCTTCTAGAATGATGCATGTACACCAGATGTTGATACGATTCAAGAATCGTGTTACATCCAAGGATAAAATTCTCGAGATATTTCAGAAGGAATTCGGAGTTGCTATCCTAAAATCTTCCCAAGGTACTGCAGAAGTACGAAAAAAAGCAATGGATTTAGGTTTTATCCATGGTGATACAAACATGGTTCACATACATGAAAACTTATTACGCATACAAGACGATACATTAAAACTTGTCTATTCTGATGACCAAACTGGAATGGTTATTCCAGAAAACCATTTATTGATTCAGTCTATGGTATCTCAAAAAACTCGATCTGAGGCTCTCCAACATACTGACCTTCTCTTTGATATGACAAAGCGCAAAGCAATATTACAAGATGCATTTAAATGAGTATTTTTAAATGCAACTTTGTTTAAAATTGAAATCGGAAAAAGAAAAAAAAACTAGTGGATTATTTTCTCAGTACGTCTACCTGTCCGCTGTGTAACCAATCCTTTAATTCTTCATGTGAGGGTTTTGCATCATGTTTTCCTGCAAGGTGCAGATGCAATAAAACATAGTTGACCTGATTTAACAATGGTTTATTATTCTCATCTCCTTTTCGAGCTTTCGTTTTTAAGTCTGCTGGAACATTATTCCACCAATCATTAAAACTTCTTTTTCCAGTAGTACTAGAGCTTCCTCCAAAACCTTTTGGCATAGTCATTTTATCTTTTCAAATCTATCAACTCCCAAACTAATTTTTAAACTTTTCTTCAAGTTTAACCTTGGATTTTTTATCGTTACTTCAAATAAAATAGGGACAGGAAATCGAATACTTTTTCTCAGAATAAATGGAAAAATATTCTAGGAGATTACATCCAAATTAAAATACTCATTCTATTGGCAAACCTTCTTTTTTGTATTAGTTAGATTATAAAAAATAAAAAAATTTCTAGATTTGATTATTTTATTCTAAAAGTTATGACAGTTTAATACCATTAGTATTCCATGAAAATCTATTACATGGACTCGATCTTAAGAGAAGATTTCAATACTCCCTAATGCGTAGAACTAATTATATTAAAATATAATACTTTTTGTGTGTTAAACAAATTTATTTTTTGATAAAAAATAATAAAACTATTCAATAAAATCCGCATATTGATTCTTACTATTAAATTTAATATCGTCAATTGGATGAATTCATAATCTAATATCTATCAATTACTCAACCTTTCTAAACTTGATATCGCTTTTAATTTGATTTTTGGAATTGAACAATTATTCTGCTCCTTGTCAATTTTAAATGCTTGTCTGAGGTATGTTATCTGTACTCTAAATTCCCTCAAACGGGTTATAAATATAGTTAAGGGTATGGATATCAAAATTTATCCATAAATGTTTCCTAGAAGTAGATTCTAATCTCATCCAGAACCTTTAATTAAAGGTTATTACGACGTTGTAAAAGGAAGTTTACATTGGGTGAATTAAGAAAGGATTATGTTATGGAAAAATTTGTAGTTTTTCCTGATAATATTAAAACTAAACAAAATAATATATCTGATCAATGTCCGTATTGTCCTGGAAATGAACACCTAACTGAACCTTCTCTTGTTTCCTTAGTCATTAAAGAGGGAATGCTTCAACGATTATCCGATTCTGAAGGAAATCTAATTAAAAATTGGGAAGTGAGAGTATTTAATAGTAAACAACCATGTCTAGTCCCAAATAACTCCTCCCTTTATACTGAACAGCCATTATATAGTGAACCTGCTTATGGATATCATCAAATATTAGTTGCTACACCTAATCATCAAGACGATTTTTCAAAAATTTCGGTGGAACAATGGGCAAACGTACTCTTAGTTTTGCAAGATCGCATAAGACATTTATATACCCAAAAAAGAGTAACATATGTTTCAGCCTTTATCAACAGCGGTATAGGGTCGGGGACTGAAATAACTCATGCACACGTCAACATAGTTACTTTTTCTGAAGTTCCCCCGATGATAGAATCTACTGCTCTATTATCTCACAAGTTCGTAAACGAAAACGGAACATGTCCTTCCTGTGTAGCAATTTCTACTGAATCAGATGGACCAAGACAGGTCTTGACGACTGATAATTTTATAGCTTTCTGTCCTTGGGCTTCCCTTTACGCTTATCAATTTAGCATTTATCCAAAAAAACATTCAACTACATTAACAAAGATCTCTCAAAAGGAGATTTCCGATTTAGCAATGATTCTCAGAGCCACACTCGGAGGGATGGCTCATATGTTGGATAATCCGTCTTTTAATTTAATTTTTCAACTCTCTCCTGAAAAAAAAAATAGCAGACAGTTTCATTGGCATATAGAGATTTTTCCCCAATTATATCCATTGACAGGTTTAGAAAAGGGGTTTGGAGTTTTTGTTAATAATGTTTTACCTGAAAAATCAGCTTTAGAACTCGGTTCCTCAGCTAGAAAAGAACTCGCTAAATTAGTAGGAGTAGAGTAGTTAGATTTGAGATTAAATTTTGATTTAGAAGTGTGGGTTTCATTCGCGTCATTGGGTCTTGGGGTAATGTTTGTGTTATTACTTTCATCATTTTATGCTTTTTTAGTAGGACCGGATAAGTTAGGTCCAGATCGATATGTAGACATCTCTGGTGTGTTAATTAAAACTATCTCAATTTCTGGAGCTCCTTCGGTAATCCTAGCCGCTATTACCTATGGGCTTTCAAAAAGTCACGGTAACAGACTTGCGGGTAGTGTGGTTTCCATAACTGGAATTATCATTATAATAGGAATGAGTTTTTCACTTAGCATTTCATCTGAAATACCCACTGAATTTTTTCAAGAAATTATTTTATATATACCTTATATTTTTGTAATAGTAAGCATCGGAATAGTTATTATTGGACTTAGAATTTACCTAAATTCAAAGAAAGGAGTTCGGCCAGGGAAATTTCATTGAACAGCAATATTGAACATCTAGAAACGTCTAAACAAAATTTACCTATAAAAATAAATAAAAATCTACTTAGTGAAATATTCACTAATGCAAAAAAAGAAAATAGTCCAATTCTATCCGTAGTAATCGGTACTAAACCTGATTTTTATAAACAAGCTCCATTAGTAGTAGAAGCGAAAGAAGAAAAACTTCCTGTCTTCGTAATCGATACAGGCCAACATTTTGATGATGTATTGGGTTTTGGGATAAAAGAATTTAAACTAGAAGAGTCTGTAGGGTGTGATTTGCAGATTCGAGGAGATTTGATGGAGAAGGCTAGTGAATTGATTATAAAATTCGGATCATTTGGAAGATACTGTAAAGACAAGTTTAGCTCCACGTCAAAATTACTTCCTGTAGTACATGGTGATACACTAGTTGCTGGAATCGCACCACTTGCATGGGTTTTTGGTATGGGCCAGAAGGTCGCACAAAATGAAGCAGGATTAAGATCTATGAGTCCAGAAATAATGAAAAAAATCAAAGTTAACCAAGAACCCACACTGGACAATATAGAAAAATTTATAAATGAACAGTTAACCGGAAAATGGTTTGTAGCTAGGGAAGAACCTTTTCCTGAACAGATAGATACTTGGATATGTTCAGCTGGTACACAATATTTTTTTGCACCAACTCAACTTAATAAAGAAAATCTGATAAGAGAAGGCTATCCTGAAGAATTTGTTCATGTCGTAGGGAATTCAGTAGTTGATGCAATTCACTTAAAACGTAAACAAAAGGTATCCAAAAGTATTTTTGATATTTATCCCCAACTTGAAAAAGAACGATGGATTAGGATGGATATTCATAGGAGGGAAAACTTGACCGAGCATAGATTTAAATCAATTATTCATGGGTTGGTGAATATCATAAAATATTCCGAACATAAAGTTGTTTTAGTAATGCTCAATGCTACTAAATCGGCATTAAAATTCTATGGGTTAGAGGACAAAATTAAATTACTGTCAAAAGAATATCCACAAAAATTCCTTACCACTCCTTTATGGAAAGAATATGGTCAGGTCATAGAATTTTTAGATAGTGGTCACTGTTGGGCAGAGATGACCGATTCTGGTTCTATGCAAGAAGAATTATTGTATTTTAAGAATGTTCTCTCTTTGACAATAAGATTAAATACTGATCGGCCTGAAACTATTTTTGATGCTCGAAGTAATTTACTAATACCTCCAATAAATCCCGAATGGATACCTTCTATGGTAAATAATCTTTATGATAAATTTGAAGGATTTGGGGTATCTCTGAAAAATAAAAAAGAAATCTATGGCGAGCCAGGAGAAGTTTCAAAAACAATTGCAAAAATTATTAAAAAACAATTCAAAGATAAAAATACTAGTTTTTATCCTTGGTTTCATCAAAGAATTAATCTTTGGAAAGATGATAATGACCTTCAGTATATGTAGTGATTCAAGAATTTTTATTAATATTTATCTAATTGAACATAATAACATGGGCTTTAAATCAGTGATTTGTATAAAAATTTCTTATATAATTGATATCGATAAATATCATTAAAGCTAATCTTATCTAGTCTGCCTATTCAACAATAATAATCCAAATGTGACTTTGAAGAATTTTTTTAAATTCAAAGTATTGAAAACCATTATTATTCTTCAGAAGTTTATTCAAATTCACTTATCAGTTAGACTAAAAGTGGATACCTTTCTAAAGGTTAAAGAAAATAAATGAGCAGAAAATTAATCGATCCAAATTTTAAAAATGACTTCCTAAAGTATATTTATTTCTGATTTAGTTACATCTTAAGTGAGCTAATTGATCTTCATCCATTAAACCAACTAATTTATACCTAAATTATAGGTAATATTTGCTAAATAAGATTAAGTCAATATATTGTTGGATTTTGTCTAAATAATTTTTTAAAATACTCAAGAAAATTGAAAATTCAATAGGCTGGATTAATATTGTGATTATTGGATGTATAATGGTTTTTCCTGTTTTAATCTACCACTAGATGAGATAACATTATGTGCTCAATTGATGATAATCCTAAACCTAGGATTTAGTAACAAAAATTATTATACTATTTTCTGAAAATATTCCTGACTATTTCGTTACTAGTCTTTAAGATAATTTATTCGCAAATTACTTTTTTAATTGAAAACATAAATAAACATATATACTAAAACATTTGAAGCTAAAAATTCACGTAGAATTAGTTACTATGATGAATTAAAATAAATAATATTGAATGTACTGATCTATGTCGCAAATAAGAAATAAGAACAACTATACTGAAAATATCAAGTCAATGAATTTCGAAACAACAAGTTGTCTAGATCTCAAAGAAATTTCCACCACGATTCTTTTTATGTTTGATTTTTTACATTTAATTTATTGATAATTTACCTCTCAGAAATGTGAGAATGAAAAAGATGTTTTATATCGAATTAAAAGATTTAGCGGAATTGCTAACTAATTCTAGCAAATTTCTTTACAAATGAACTGTTAGATCAATTGGCTTTAGAGTAAAAAGAATATTCATAAGGTAAAATAGTAGCGGTGAAAATTTTAGTTATCTCTTCCTTATTTTGAACTCACAGGGATTAGATTATTAGAACAGTGGATTTTTATTAGGATGAACGTAAGGAGATTACAAGTCTATATCCATTATCAAGTAACCTCTCAAGCCATCATGTTATGATTACTAAAGAAGCCATAGCCCTCATATAACGGAGTAAATTTAATCATTAATAACCTCCTTTTCAGTCTATTAGAATAGAAATCATTTTAAAAACAATACTGCTGGATCTTAGTTAAATTAATTAATGTGAAATAAGAATTTATCATAGGGTCCTCTTTTGTCCAAAGATAATAATTACAATCGTTTAACAAGAGGAAATTTGTTAGCTAAGGAAACTAAAAAATATGAAAGAATTCTAGTTTTATGTATAGATAGAGATGATGATATTGGTTCAAAAGGTGGGATAGAAACCCCGGTTATCGGTAGAGATCCATGTATAAATGCTGGAACTAGATTAGCAATTGAGGATCCTGAAGATTCAGATGCAAACACTATATTCGCGGCAGTTAAGAATTATGAAGACTTGCTCAAAAGAGGTTATGATGCTGAAGTGGCTTTGGTTGCGGGAAAATACAATAGGGGAATAGAGGGAGATGAAAAGCTGAGTTCTGAAATTCAGTATATAGTCGAAGCATTTAAAGCTGACGCTTCTGTAATTGTATCTGATGGCGAAGATGATGAAACAATTATTCCAGTAATTCAGTCACTAATACCTATCATCTCAATTCACCGTGTAGTAATCAGACATAGTAGGAGTGTGGAATATTCTTATGCCGTATTTGCTAGATATATCAAAATGTTAGTATACGATCCTAGATATTCAAGATTTTTCTTGGGGGTACCTGGTGCTCTTTTAGTATCTAGTGCAATAGCCACAATATTTGGTTTAACTCGTGAAGCTATCGCATTTGTGTTAATAATTCTAGGTTGTGCATTTATAATTAGAGCATTTGACATTGATAGATCTATAAGTTCGTTAGGGAAACCAAATCCTACCAGTTTTATAAGAATATTTTCAATAGTGGCTGGAATTCTAATTATTGTGGTCTCTGTATTTAATGGATTATCACAAATTCCTCAAGAAATAGTCAACGAACATTCCAAAATATTTGATATTATTACGAATAAAGAGGTTGTTGGAAGTTTTATGAAAGGCACCATTCTTCTAATGTGGATTGGAATTGGCACTATTCTGGCAGGAACCTTGATCAGTAACTGGTTTAAAGGCAGCATAAAAACTATGTCTGATATTTTACGTATTGTTATTCTCATTCTGTTATATTACCCAATGCTGCAATTCACATCTGTCCTAACTGAAGGAACTAGTCCATTTAATTTAATTTCTTCACTGTTGATAGGTTTAGCGATCACATTAATAGTAGCAACATTCCTTTATCAATATTATAAAAATCGAAAAGGTGGAGAATCTCTAAAATCTTAATAAAAGATATAAAATAAATAACTAATAATTATGTTGATAATGCACGACATACCATAAATGAAACTAATCTCTTCTTATAAGGAAATTTTTGGATTAATCTTTAAGTTAACTGGATTTCACAAAATTTTTGAAAGATGGTTAGAGTCTGAGATATCTAAAGATCCTTTACCTAACCATATTGCGATAATCCTTGATGGTAATAGGAGATGGGCAAAATACCGCCTTTTTAGAATAGATAAAGGACATTTTGTAGGTGCGGAAAAGGCAGAAGATTTGTTAAATTGGATTTATGAACTAGATATCAAAATAACTACTGTCTATGTTCTGTCAAACGAAAATCTAGAAAGAGAAGACAATGAGCTTACTAATATTTACACATTATTACATGGTAAGCTATGTAAGCTTAGAGATGATTCAAGAATTCATGAAAAACAAATGAGGATTAAAGCTATAGGAAATTTAGATGTATTACCACGTGATCTCCAAAAAATTTTAAAAGTCCTAGAAGAAGAGACGATTTCTTATAACTCTATGTTCTTAAACATTGCTGTTGCTTACAGTGGACAGAAAGAACTTCTTGATGCTATCAAAAAAATAAGTTTTATGGTATTATCAGGTAGATTAAAAGTAGATGATATCAATGAAAAAATTATCGAATCATTTCTCTATACTTCCCATTTGCCACAACCTTGTCCTGATTTAATATTAAGAACTTCAGGCGAAAAAAGATTAAGCGGATTTCTATTGTGGCAGGCGGCCTACAGTGAATTAATTTTCATGGATATTTTTTGGCCTGAATTCAAAAAGATTGATTTTATGAAAGCAATAAGAACATATCAAAATCGTGTGAGAAGATTCGGAAAATGAAAGTTAAAATAAAACATGAGAAAATTATACCATAAATGTATGAACACGGTTCTTATGATTCGCATAATAAAAAGTGGTTTTGTTCTTATTTTATGAGTTTGGATGAATGGATTGATACACATGACTATATGCCCCCAAATAGTGAAGATATTAACTCGTTGGATATTTCCTCAAATTCTAGTTAGTGGCGGTAAGGTTCATCAACTCAATTGAATAAATCAATTATTCATGAATTATCCATAGGGGCAGTTTTATTTAGTTTCAAGTATAAAACACCTTATTTTTTATTATTGCATTATAATTCAGGACATTGGGATTTCCCTAAAGGAAATAAGGAAAAAGATGAGACAGACCAAGAAACCATCGTAAGAGAAATAAGAGAAGAGACTGGAATTGTCGATATCGATATATATGATGATTTTAGAAAAGAGGTTTTCTATAATTATAAAAGAAAAAAGTCTTTAGTTTCAAAAGAAGTAATATATTTCTTAGCAAAGACATCTAAATGGGATGTTATTTTATCAAAAGAACATATTGGTTATAAATGGGAAAGTTATTCTTCAGCGTTAGAAATTATTACATATGAAAACTCAAGAACTATTTTACGTCAAGCATTCGACTTTATAAATCAAAATATCTTTTTTTGAAAATAATTCGAACCTTAGATTAAAATTAATATTTTGCTAATAATTTGTAAAATTAATGACGGACAATAAGGAAAAACTCCTTCAATCGATAAAAGTAAATCTTGAATTAACAGACCAGGAAACCGCGATTTTTCTGTTGATAATATTTGAAGGAAAAAAAACTCTAAAAGAGATATCATCTAATTTTAGTTATCCTCTCGATTATAGTAAAAAGATAATCTTATCATTAATTAACAAAGGTATTTTGTTAGAGTACTCGGATAAGCTCTATGAATCATTCCATCCAAGATTTGTAGTCATCAATAGATACAAGAGACTCTGCTATGAAAAAAAAATAGAACTAAAAAGAAATCAGATTATAGATAATTTAGGATTGATTTTAGAGAGACATTATGATACTGTAAGAACTAAATAACGAATTCTATTATTATCTGTTCATCATATGACTATACAAAATTCAATGGATAAAGATAAGATTGTTTACTTTGGTGTTATTAACATAAATGAAAATGGTAGAACAATAGGGGCTGTTGATGTTTGGAGAAGTGTTATCACGAAGGAACTATTTTGTGAAGAAAAAAGATTAGGGATTTTAGATATTGTCGATTATATAGGAATGCCAAAAAAAAATACAAATGAAAAATGGTGTATTGCCATAAATAAAAATAGAGCGGGAAAAGATAGATGGAAACTAATTAAAATTATTAAAGAAGGCAAAGTATCTTTTTATGATACTGATGATGAAAGTATAGTCGAAACAATAGTACATGATTATAAAATTTCTGACAATATCTGGTGGAGTTTTTTAGTTGAAAAATATATTAATAAAACGGTAGAAATTTCTAAAGAGTTAAGAATTCCATGAGTTACTTTAGAAAAAAAGAAGATTTAGAATTGGAAGTATTTATAACTAAATCTTCTGGAGGAAGCGTCGCAAGCAAAATTCAAGGATATTTTGTAATAAATGATGAAAGCATAAAATTTACTTCTATTGCTTTTGGAAGAATCGGAGGACATAATGTTAGTATAAAATTATCAAATGTAGCCATTGCAAAAATCAAAAAAATGAACATCGATCCGGAGAATCTTCAGCTAGCCGTACAAAGAAAGTTAATTGAAGGTGATGTAAACCTTCCAGAAAAAATGCTTAAACCAGAGTAATGTTGTCAAATATTTATTTTAATACTCAAGGGTGAATTTTGATTTCTATTGTAGGGAGGGAAATTTCTTCTTGACCTTTTTAATTAGATATATGATTTTTTACTTATATAAAATTTAAAAAATATTTTATTTAGTTTTAGAAAAAGTAAATATATTTTTCAAATGAGAATATAACCATAGTCAGCTAGGTTCAAACAATATTATGTCTAAATTGAATTTGACAATCAATATTTTCATGAGGAAAAGAACTAAGAGCCCATCCCAAAAATAGATAGGAATATAGCTCGTCAGTTTCCTATCATATCCACTAATGTTTAAGAGTAAAAAATATGTTAGAACTATTACACATATTCCAGATGATTTATGGAGTGAAATTAAAAATATTCTACCAGATGAGAAACCAGAGAATACAATAGGAAGACCAATTGTTCCATACAGAAAAGTACTTGATGGCATAGTATTTGTATTGAGAACTGGATGTCAATGGAAAATGTTACCCAAAGAATATGGTTCAGGTTCAACATGCCATAGAAGATTTCAAGAATGGATGCGATTAGGTATATTCGATCTAATTTGGACCAGATTACTAAAATTATATGATAAAAAGATAGGAATCAAATGGAACTGGCAATCCATTGATAGCATCTCTATAAAATCACCTTTAGAGGGGCGATGACTGGTCATAATCCAACTGATAGGAGTAAATTAGGCAGTAAAAGACATATTTTAACAGATCAAGATGGTATTCCTCTTTGTACTTTTATAACATCTGCAAATACTCACGATGTTATTGTTGCAACAAATACCATTGATAATATTGTTATTAAACGACCATCCAAATACAAACATAAACAAAATCTATGTCTTGATAAAGCATATCATTCCAAAGAGGTAGAACAAGAAATCATCGACAGAGGATACCTTCCACATATACGTCATAGAAGAGAAGAGAAATTATTGCATAGAAGAGAAGAGAAATTATTGCATAGAAAACATCCTGCTAGAAGATGGGTTGTAGAAAGAACAAATTCTTGGCATAACAGATACAGGAAATTGTTTACAAGATATGAAAAGAAAGATGAGAACTACTTTGGTCTTGTAGAATTAGCAAATAGTCTTATTATTTACAGGAGGTTAATTTTGGGATAGGCTCTAAATATTAAATCAAAGCATCTCGTAGAGCAGAACCACACTCACATTTATTCTGCTTATCAGAAATTTTTGGAATAATATTTCCTAAGAGCTTCTTAATTTTGGTTACATTTGTTTTTAATGTTTCTATTATCTCTCTAGAATTGACATGAACTTTTGACCAAACATCATAATCTGTTATAGTAGAAATTGAAAGATAACAAATTTCCATTTCTCTAGCCAAAATACATTCTGGAACCAGTGTCATCCCTATGATATCAGCATTTAAAACTTTTCTATAATAGGTTGATTCTGCTATGGTTGAAAAGCGAGGTCCTTCAATACAGGTATAAGTCCCTTTGTTGTGATATTTGAAGCTTAATTTTTCAAGTTCTGTACTAACTAAACTTTGTAAATCCGGGCAAAAAGGGTTAGCCTGAGAAATATGACAAACTATTCCACCATCGTAAAAAGTATATTCTCTATTCTTAGTAAAATCGATGTATTGATCAGGTATTACTATATCGCTAGGTCTATATTTTGCCTTTAAACTCCCAACAGCAGAAGGAGCTAAAATTTTTTTTACTCCCAATTCTTTTAGTGCCCAAATATTAGCTCGAAAGTTTATTTTATGTGGTGGTATTCTGTGACCTTTACCATGTCTCGAAATAAAAGCAATATTTCTTCCATTCAATTCACATATTGTAATTTTATCGGAAGTTTCTCCATATGGTGTATAAACTTTTCTTTCATCTTTTATGGTAAAAATATTAGGATCATATAAGCCTGTACCTCCTATTATACCAATTGAAATATCTTTCACCTCTTTTTTAGTCATCATATTTCACCAATGAATTTACTTTATAACCTTTATTTCGTAATTTATCAGAACCTCCAAGATGTATTAAATCAATGATAAAAGCGAATCCAAATACCACTCCACCAAGTTCCTGAATTAGTTCAGCTGTTGCTAATGCTGTTCCTCCTGTTGCTATCAAATCATCCGCAATTAGTACCTTCTGATTTGCAGTTACAGCGTCTTTTTGAATTTCAATTGTAGCATTTCCGTATTCAATCTCATAATTTCTTTTTAAGGTTTCTCCAGGAAGTTTTCCTGCCTTTCTAACTAGTACAATTCCTTTATTAAAATTACCCGCTAATAATGAAGCGATTGTAAATCCTCTTGATTCAATTCCGACTATAAGGTCTATATCTTGGGATTCATCTTCCTTTATAAACTCCCTAGAAATTTCAGTTATGGCTTGAGAATTCCTAAATAATGGATTTATATCTCTAAAAACTACCCCTTCTTTCGGAAAATCTTTATAGCTTCTTATCAATGATTTCAGATCTAACGTATTAATTTCCACCATCTCAAAACCTTGCAAACCTTATAAAAAACATTACGTTGTTGGAATAAATAGTATTTCTATTTGATCTACAATATTTTAGTTTTCTGTAATTTTTCTTTTTAGAGTACAAATTTCAAAATTAATTTTTGCTAGGACTAGTCTTCGATTTGAAAATACTCGGGTTTCATCAATTAAATTTAATCAATTATTTGATATCCTTGATGTCCGTAGGTCATGTTAACTTGAGACTATATTACCTCCAATTTTGAATAGAATTGTGTTTTTGATTCTTTTATTTTGTGAATGAATAATTTTATACAATTGTATACATACTGTAGATCACAATTTCTATTTTGGTTGTTGATGTACGTAAAGTAATAGTCAAATGATTCTGTTCTATATTTAAGGTACTGCATTAATCTTTCAAAAACGCCTTCATCAAAGGATAATGCAATCTATGTTTTAGAACAAAAAAATTACAAGCATTAGTAATCCAAACAGGTAAGTCTGTATATATTGTATGTTTGCCATATTTGAATACAAAGGACCTGACGAATGCCTATGCTAGAACATATTTCTCTCCTTAGATAGATATATTACAAGGACTGATTTCCTGATTGCTCCAATACCGGTATCATTTTTCTCGTGTAAATATTATATGATCGAATCTCTGAATCCACTTCTCGACTGCAACCTCACTTCTATTCTTCTCTAAATATTCCCAAGGCCTAAGAGATATAATTTAAACTGAAACCAAATACAAATACAATGAATCCAATAGAATAATAGTGGATGTTATGTTTCTGACAAATCTTAACAACATACATCGTTAGAATAGAACATTCACAGCTAAATCTCTAAAAGTTCACACTCGCAGTCGTTAAATCAAACAATTTTGCATTATCTCATGTATTATGATAAAAACTCCTTTATTCGATTATTCTTTTTTAGTAAAGCCAAAAAAAATTAAATTATGAAATCTAGGATTGTTGTTGAATATTCCATGAGGTGTTAGCAAGTTTGGCATACTTTGTAAAAGCTTTATCTTTTTTCAAATCATCCAATTTAGCATTGTTTAGGTTAGCTTCTACAAATATTGTTTGTTCAAATTTACTTCCACTAAAGTCAGAACCACTAAGATCTGCCCACATAAAGTTAGTGCGGTTAAGGGAACAGTTAGTTACCTTACAATTTTTCATTTCAGCATACATGAATAATCCTAGGGTTAAATCACCAAAATCGAAACAACACTCATTTAACTCTGCTTGTACCAAATTTGTTTTTGTAAGGTTACTCTTGCTGAAATTTGCTTTAGTACAAATTGCTCCATTTAAAAATGCATTTGATAAAACTTTATTAGAAAAATTTTGACCTGAAAGATTAGGTTTGAATATTAAATTTTTTAGGCGAAATTCATTAAATTCTTTAATTTTTTCGTTTTGGAGTAGATCTAATGCATATTCATTAAGATTCATAGTGTTGTTTAATACTTAACGTAATTTATTATAACAGATTTGATTAATAGTTTAGATTATTTTATTATTCGTAAATACAATCGATAACATTTTTAGTGGGATAATGTTGTTATGATTATCGTGAGTGTCGCCAATCGTAGGAACATTCCGCCACGAATAATGGTTGTTGATGATGAAAAAGACATTTTGTCAATCATTAAAAGAGGTCTGGAATCCAAAAAGCGTTTTGAGGTGGATACATTCATAGATGCAGAGGATGCGTTAAATTCAATAAAAAGCAAACCTATCGACTATTATGATCTTGTCCTAACGGATATAAGAATGCCCAAAATAAATGGATTTGAATTATATCGTAGAATCAAAGAAAATAACCCTGAAATGAAAGTGGTTTTTATAACCGCTTTCGAGATAAATAGAGAAGAATTCAGCAAAGTTATCCCATCTGTCGGTGTTCTTGATTTTATAAGTAAACCGGTAAGCATGGCTAACTTAGTCACTAAATTACAAACAATACTAGGATAGTTAGTAAAAAGGAAAAGTAGATTCAAATATTTTAGAATAGATATTTTTTATTCATCCTTACCAACAATTGGAAGTGCTTTTTTTGATGGGAAACAAAATTTATTTTCTTTAATATCTTCTTCAGATACTTTTTCCAGCTCTATTGTTATCTCTACAGGTGAGTTAAATTTTAAACTAAGATCGTTTGCTAACCTTCCAATTGATGTTGGATCAAAAATTATCTTAGACCCATTTAGAAATACTCGTGTTTGTCTAGAGAGAGTCTTCCCACCAAAACGTTCATTAAGATACCTAATAAGTTCTTCAACGGTTTTCTGATCTATTTCATTGTAATAAAGACAAATACCATAAACAGGTTCTTTATCTAAAGGGGTCCCATATTTAAACCAGAAAACTCCAAAATGTTGATATTCACCACATAAACATTTTATTTCCCAATGATTTATTTTATCAAGAGGATATTTGCTTTCTATAGTTTCCTGAATATTTAGATGCCAATACCTAACTCGCATACAAATAATTCTATATTTAAGAGTATAATAACCTAATAAATACACAAGAATTAAATTTTTACTGCCAAGCATACTAATAATTGGATAAAACTCAATATTTTATGCAGGGAAATACCCAACATTCAGGCATAATGTTCTTAATTGAAAAAATGGAAGAAGAATTTAACAATAAAAACAAAGATTTTTTTAAAAATTTGTTAGGTCACCCAGATCATGTTATACGAACTCGCTCAGTGTGCATATTAGCAGATATTGCAGGAGAAGAATCCGTTATACCAATAAGTAATGTCCTCGAAACAGATCCAGATGAGTTGGTAAGACACGAAGCCGCATTTTCTCTTGGGCAACTAGGTTTCCGCAGCGGTCTCAAAGGATTATGTAAGGCACTAAAGGAAGATCCTAGTTTTTTTGTTCGCCATGAAGCTGCTATTGCATTGGGAGTCTTGGGTTCAGAGCAAGCTAGAAAAACCCTAGAAGAATCATTGTCTGATCCAAGCGAAGAGGTAAGGAAATCAGCATTAGTTGCCTTAGTAAATTTGGATTATATATCAAAAACTAAACAAATTAATAGATTTACACAAATGACAGGTGGCTAAAACTAAAGCTTGTTTGCCTTTAAAACTTATTGTTCATGTTAGTAACTCCGAAAGCCTATTTTTTTTTATTCCTAATTTTAATTCTCTAGCTATCCGTCTTCCCATGCTCATTGGGATATTAAAGAGAAGAGTAGAATAGGGCGATCCATCTATAAAAAGATTTGTTCCAGCGACTATTCTCGAGGAGAACTCAAAAACAGTGAAATTTCCATTGTTGTCATAAACACCCTCTAGGCAAAAGGGACCTGGAATTCCAGGTTTTACCAATCGACTAGTTGCGGCTACAAACCTTTCTGACATAGAATATGCATCATACAAAAGAGATTCTCTCAATACCAAAGGAGAATTTCCTATCACATTATAAGTAGGATCTAAATTTATATTCTGCTGAATCGTTGCCGGAATACGTCCTAAGCCGTCGATATCTGATTCGTATCTTCGATCAATTCCCAGTAACTCAACATCATTTTTAAGGGGAGAATAAAAAAAATGAAAATAGACTGGGACGCCTACAGAATACTCTTGAATGTATAAATCATCTTCACTTTTTATAATTTTTTTTTCAATTAGTTTTTTACATCTAATATTGAAGCTTTTTTCATTCCATGCTAAAAAGTATCCTTTTCCACCAGCAGCCCCGTGGAGTTTTACTATAGAAAGATTTTTAATTTGTTTTTTATTTTTTATTTCTTTTGGAGTAGATAGTTTCGCTTCTTCCATTAATCTTTGTTTGAGTTTTCTATCGGATTCCCATTTGAGTATGTGTTTATTACCGAAAATAGGTATTTGCAATTTTTCTAAAGTACTTAATTTGATATCAGAAATTAAGGTTCCATGTGGAATGATGTATAAATTCTCTCTAGAGATGATTTTTTTTATTGTGGTATTAAACATTTCATTAAATTCGTTTACCAAAATAATTTCATCTATAAAACTAAACCTCTGGTATAGATTTTGCCTAGTTTTTTTACATATTAACAGGGTCTTAAACCCCTCATCTTTTGCACCCTTTAAGACTTGTAAAGCACAATGGGATCCTAGAGTGCATATAGTGTGTTTTTTGATATTTAATCTGGGCAATATTCAATTATAATTATAAAGACATAAAATAATTATGATATCCAGATCATTTATAATCTTACTATTAATTCTTATTTAGTAAAAAAACAAATAATACTCAAGAAAATAACAACTATGAAACACGTAAAAAATTCAAGGCAAACTAATACACAACTAACGAGAAATTTATCTAAATTTAATTATCATTCCTTTTTACATGATATATCCAAAAAATTAACTGCAGGTGAATACAAAATTGCGATTTATGGATTGGGGCATGTTGGTGCTCCCCTAGCGGCAGCTTGGTTACGTGCAGGTTTCTTTGTCATTGGAATTGATAAATCATCTACGGTAATAGAATCAGCTAGGAATGGTAAGTCTCATATTCCTGAACCAGGGGTTAATGAAGCATTTACTAAAGGAGTTTCTGAGAAAAGATTTCTAGTTTATGATGATCTCAGCAAAGCTTCAACAGATTCCTTCCTAAAAATGATATGTGTACCAGTTTTAGCTCAAGATGGAACAGCTGACTTAAACAATGTAAAAAAAGTTGCTAAAGAAATTGGCAGAGGAATGAAAAAGAATGATATAATTTCTCTTAATCCAAGTGTTCCTCCTGGGACAACAGAAAAACTAGTTGTACCGATACTAGAAAAAAATAGTGATCTTAAGATCGAAGAGGATTTCTATGTAGTCTATAACCCCGAAAGGATATATGAAGGTAGAGCTATTGAAGATATAGAATCAAGATATCCTGGAGTTATATCAGGATATGGGAAAAAAAGTTTGGAAGTAGGTTCTAGGTTATTTTCAAAGATTTACAAAACAGGATTAATAACTATGAGCAGTATAAAAGCTGCAGAAACGGAAAAATTATTCGAAGGTGTTTATAGGGATGTTAACATTGCACTGGCAAATGAGTTAGCTATATTTTCTGAAAATTTAGGAATTGATTTTTGGGAGGTGAGGTCAGCAGCAAACTCTCAACCATTTTGTCAAATTCATAAACCTGGGGTTGGAGTTGGAGGAGCATGTATACCAGTATATCCCCAATTTATAATTCATGCTTCAAAAAATCTTGGAATAGATTCTAAAATAACAAAATTAGGAAGAAAAATAAATAATATGATGCCAAAGTATTGCGTTAAACAAGCATTAAAATTAATTCCCTCTAATGGGTACAAGAATATTACGGTGACATTGTTAGGACTTGCATTTAGGGGAGGGGTAATTGACACTAGATTATCTCCAACCTATGACATTATAAAAGAATTTAACAAATTTAAAATTAGGCATATTAAAGTTCACGACCCTCTAATACAAACTGATGTTGAAATAACTAAATACCCTAATACTACTTTTTATACTGATTTCGTTAAATCTATCCAAAATACTGATTTGGTTATGCTTTTAACAGATCACAAAGAATATGAAGATTTAATAAACAACATAACAGATATTCCTATTTATGATGGAAGAGGCATATTAAAAAGAGATAAAACCGGTGCTGATAAATTTTCCATTATTGGTTCAGGTACAAAAAAATGGATTGATAATTAATATTAGAGAAATTAATTATTCGTTAAATGTTAGAAAATAGTTCTAATATTCTATTTACTGTTAGATGGGAAAAAAATTCTCTGGTATTGATTGATCAAAGGAAACTTCCAGCAAAATTAAGCTATTTTAGATGTAAAACCTATCAGGACGTTGCTTTCGCGATAAGAAATCTGGTAGTTAGAGGAGCACCAGCTATAGGTGTTACCGCAGCATTTGGATTAGTTCTTGCATCAAAGAAGAGCAAAGCAAAAAACATAACTTCTTTCCAAAAGGACTTAAAGAAAGCATATTCACTTATTAGATCAACTAGGCCAACTGCTATTAATTTACAATGGGCATTAGATCGAATTATTGAAAAGACTCGAAACCTTGATAGTGTTGTAAAAGTTAAACAAGCAATTTTTAGGGAGGCAATGAAAATGGCTGAAGAGGATATATTAATTAACAAATCAATGGGCCTCGAAGGAGAAATTCTTATCTCCGATGGTGACACCATAATGACTCATTGTAATGCAGGTTCTCTAGCTACAGTGGCTTATGGAACTGCGTTAGGAGTAGTAAGAGCTGCAAAAGGATCTGGAAAAAACATATCTGTTGTGGCTACAGAAACAAGACCTGTTATGCAGGGATCTCGTCTTACTGTATTCGAGTTAAAACATGATCAGATTGATGTGAGTTTAATTCCTGATACTGCTGTTGGATATACAATGTCCAAAGGAAAAATACAGCATGTGATAGTAGGAGCAGATAGAATATTAAAAAGTGGACATGTGTTTAATAAAATAGGAACATATCAGCTAGCAGTTTTGGCAAAAAGACATAAAATTCCTTTCTATGTTGCAGCTCCATTATCAACGTTTGATCTCAATAATACACTTAAAGATATCATCATAGAAGAACGCTCAGAGAACGAGGTTAAAAAAATAGGAAAAAAATTGATCGCCCCCAAGGATGTTAGGGTAATGAACCCTGCATTTGATGTGACTCCTCCTAGTCTAATTACAAGAATTATAACAGAAAAAGGAATACTAGAACCACCATATAGTAAAAGTATCAAAAAAGTATTCTCAAATTTATTTTGAAAATCTCACTCATTGATAACATTTTTATCGTGTTTACCTTAAATTTATTCAGATGACATCTCAGATAATTACTAGAGACGAAATTTACACTCAGTTGAAGAAATGTATGGATCCTGAAATACCCGTAAACATAGTTGACCTTGGATTAATATACGACGTAGCAGTAAATTCTAACAATGACATAAATGTCAAGATGACTATGACAACTAGAGGATGTCCATTACATAATACATTGGTTAATGATGTAAAACAAAATCTTGGCAAGTTAGAAAGTGTCGGGAAGATAGATGTAGAAATTGTTTGGGATCCCCCATGGACAATAGAAAAAATGAATCCCGTTGTTAGGGACAATCTAGGTTTTGGTAAACCTAAACTTAGGTTCAGAATTAATTATGATACTGATAAACCTCTTAAACAAGGCGTTTTTTCAAAATCTGAGGATGGTTCTTTAATTTTAACTAATAATGCAAACAAGGGATTCATGGTAAATGAAGCGATTGTGAGATTTTGGGAATCATGTGATAGTAGCAAGACTGTCAATCAATTAGCTGATTTTTTTTCTGATAAATTAGGACTCCCACGATCCCAGATCGAACAAGAGGTATTGCAGTTGTTAGAACAACTACTGGATGCAGAGTTGGTCAAGGTGTAAAAGCAGAATTCATATTTATATGACTCAATTTAAACATATTTTTTCTCGACAGTATGTTTTAATCTTATGTGTTCCCTTCTACAAATGCTTGAACAAAATATAGCATGACATTTACCTATGTCGCAGTTTAGCTGATTATCATTGTGAAATTCTCTATTACAATACGTACAATGGAATTCAAGGAAAGGAAAGGTTCTTGAATAATATTCAGGACATTCTCTTTTTTCTTTAAACCAAACTATTTCAAAATTAGATTTATCTACATATGATCTTAGAATATCGTAAGCTTCATAATAATCCTTTGCCAAAAACTGCCTAAAAAAAACCCTTGGATGTTTTTTTAAACCACCATAAGATCGTAAAAGCACAATCCATTTTTCTAGGGGAAGAAAATCGTTATCTGTTATTTTATTAGGATCCTTTATTTCCAAATTATTCGACTTTCCTATATTCGTATAGATTAAAAATCTAGATTTTCATTAAGAAATGGCTTAATTTTTTCGATCAAAATCCTGTCTTGCTTCATTGTATCTCTGTCTCTTATCGTGACTGTATTATCGATCAGAGATGTGTGGTCAATAGTGATTGCATAAGGTACACCTATTTCTTCCAATCTTCTATATCGTCTTCCGATAGATCCTGAAGCATCGTAATAAACATCAAAATTTCTGATCAATTCTTTGTAGATTTTTTTAGAAATTGATTCAAATTCTTGATTTTTTGTCAACGGAAGAACACCTACAGTAATCGGAGAAAGATAAGGCTTTAATCCTAGAACTCTTCTTTTATTTTGATCGTCAAAAAAGAAAGAGTGTTCTAAAATTGCATATATACTTCGATCTATTCCTAAGGACAACTCAAATACATGTGGAAGGATTTTTTCTTGATTTTCTGGATCAATAACTTCCATATTTTTTTTACTTAAAAGAGAATGCTGTTTCAAGTCATAATCTGAACGATAATTGCATGCAACAAGTTCTAACCAACCTAAACTAGTATGCACCTCAAAATCTAATGCAATGCTAGCATAAAACGCCTTTTCATTATCTTTTAATTTTCTAAATCTAGTTTTTTTCATATTAATTCCTGTTTTTTCATAAAATAGGGTTAGAAGACAAAGGTAATAAGCGATCAATTTGTTGGGAACAATATTTTTTTTTACTGCTTCTTCTGCTGATAATTCATAAACTTGCGAATCTATTTCTATTATAAGATTGGTACCATTTAATTCCTCAAATTTCGAAAGTTTATCTAGATGATTAGGATTGCAAAAAATTTCAATCTCCGCCTGATAAAATTCTCTAAGTCTTAACAAACTTTGTCTGGGTGAAATTTCATTTCTAAAACTCTTTCCTACTTGAGCAATTGCAAACGGGAGCTTACCTCTAAATATTTTAAAGAGTCGTGAAAAATCGACAAATATTGTTTGACAAGTTTCTGGTCTAAGATAAGCCTCTTCCTTGTTAGGACCAATTTCAACTTTGAACATCATATTAAATTTTTCTGAACTGTTAAATTTTGACATACATTTAGGACATAAAAGGTCATATCTTTTTATCATTATATCTATTTCTTCATTTGTTACTCCCTCAGTGATATCTGATCCAATCTTTTCATTAATATATTTGTCTGCTCTGAGGGTATGATTACATTTACTACACATTATCACAGGATCTGAAAAATTATTTAAATGTCCAGAAGCCTTAAACACATTCTTACTCATAATCTGAGATCCGTCAATTTCTATCATTCCATCTTTTCTAACTAACTCTTTTCTCCACAACTCCATAAATCTATTTTTTATTCCTACTCCATTTGGTCCATATTCCCAAAATCCTGCAGGGGCATCTGAATAAATCTCTGAGCTTGGAAAATAAAAGCCTCGTTCAAGAGATAACTTAATAATTTCATCATAATCTACCATCAGATACTTTCATCCTCGTTGTAATATTTATACCTCCTTTATAATTGATATTCAATGATTGGTGTAAACTATCAATAATTACTCGAATTTCAAATTGGTTGCATTTTCTACTCGTTTCCTCTTTTTACAATAATCAAAATTTCTTAGATAATCTTATTTTATAATAAATATTTTAGAGTTATTTCGAATTCTATTTTTTAAAAATTATAGGAATCACATGACGTTTGAATCAAAATCTAGACAAATACAAATAAGACAATTTTGGCTCCCTAAAGATAATTAATGATGTATATATATATTATAAAAAATTAAACCAATAAAATACAGTAAAAAAGAAATATAGAACAATAAAAGGTTGATGCAATAGACATTTCTTAATTGGTATTTCTCCTCCTATTTTAGAGTTAATTTTGTGTAATTTTTTAGGTGCTGTTAAGTTAAGAGTATTTCACCTCCAATTTTGAATAAAATAATATTTCTAACTTTTGAATTATAGATATAAATAAATAATTTCATCCAATTGTATACATGCTGTAGATCACATTTTATACCATTATTCTTGGTACACGGATAGTAATCATCAAAACCTTCTGTTCTGTCCTTAAAATACTGCATCACTCTTTCAATCAGACTTTTCTCAAAAGGTGGATGTAATCTATGTTTCAAATGCAAAAAGTTACATGCTTGAGGATACCATGTACCACCATCTGTGAATACTGTATGTATACCATATTTAGATACAAGAGTTCTGTTAAAATTCTCTGCTACAAACATGTTTCTCTCTTCTGATATATGGATTCCAAGCACAGATCTCTGAATTGGTTCAATACAAATCCATAACCAATAATGTTGGTTACCAATCTGAATAATTGTTTCATCTATAATAAAAGCAGTTACTCTTTTTCTCCTGAAAATCTGTAATGAACCAAAACGTTGAATCCACTCCCAAATTGCAACATAACTTCTATTCTGATCCTTAAACGGTTCTAGTGCTTTAGACGTATTTCATAGACTAAGACCAAGAAAGTACAAATACAAAGAATACATTACTATACATGTGGATATTCTGTTTCTTTCAAATAATCTAATGACCATAGATTAGAAATAGAACATTCACAGCTAAAGCTCTTTCGTTAACTTAACAGCAGTGTCAGGAGATATAATTTTTGTACAAAAAGATACTCCACATAGATTTGCGGTAAGAGAGAAAGGTAGACATGCTCTTGTAATTAGTTCTCCATAACTTAAGCATTATTTCTTTAAAGTGAATTACTTGACAAAGATAAGTTTCCTTTCAAATAGAATCAAATGTAGGAACACAATATGGTCAAGCTTTTTTAAACAACACAAAACACTGGAAATAGCATTATAAATAAATTAAACTATTCTCTTAAATACAACTTATTCATTCATTCACTTCTCTAATATATTTTAAAATCAACTAAGTATCTAACAAAAAAAAAACTAAATACAAGTTAGCAGAATTATTTTCCAATATACTCTTATTTCAGAACCGCTATAGGTGTTATTTCCGACGGACATGTAGTTTTCTAGGTTCACTATCACAAATTTACTTGAATTATATTAATTAATACTTTTTTTTATAGTAAATGACAAGTCATTTTTCATTACTGTGTATATGGCTATTTCAGCAGTTAGGATAGTAAAATTCATGAAAAAATGAAATTATAAATCTATCGTCATTCCTACAAACGTGTTCTTGACTATGTTACTTTATATTTATGTTGTAACGGGTACATTCATAATTAATTAATACAAAAACAACTAATGCAGCCAGTACAAAAAGACTAAATATGAACAATTACTTACTATTGTATATGAAAGCAGAGCAGTTTTCAAAAAATATTTTAGAACTCGATCCTGATATTAGATTTGCAGGGTTAGTAGAAAAGTCCGGACATTTGTATGGAGGAGGTATGAGAGAAGGCCTTGAGGATTATCTTAAGGGAAGAAATCCTGAATTGAATTTGGCTCAAACTGCTTATGTTGTTGACTTGAGAAGAATGTTTTCACCAGAATTAGGTACTTTAAAATGTGTTTTTTTTGATTATGATAAAGTAAAGATATTTAACATTCCAGTTAAAGATCATGTACTGGTACTTTCAGCAAACAAGGAAATCAACACAGACTCTATTATGGAGAAGGTCGAACAATATGTTAAATCAGTCGAATCAGATCTATCGCTATATCCACCTTCTAATGTAATAGACAGCGAAAAGAAAGAAATCTTGAGAAATCTGTATGAATCTGGTATTTCGGATGATATGATTGCTGATCAGCTCGACCTTAATATCAATACAGTTAGAAACCTTATTCAGGAAATAGCCAGTAAGTAGCCTCCTAAATTCCGGTCTCTTCCTACAACTTATCAATGGAAGTAGAATACTCGAAAAGTCTAGATGGTTTTTACGGCTCTGACTATATGAAAATCTTTATTGGGTACCATTCCCCTTTGTATGTATCCTAGGTTCAAAATTAACATACTCCGTATGGGAGTGATGTTCTGACTGAATCTATATCTGAGCGGCTATAATACTGCCTCATAACGAAGGCGAATAGATGTTTCTCGCCTTTAACCCGAAATAAAAAAAGAAAATAAAAAAGAATGAAAAAATAGAAATGAATGGAAAGTAAGATATCTAACATAGGGGATTTTCAATATCCTTTAATATTATGAATTATAATAAAAAATTACGGTTAACAGGAACATAAGGATGACCTGATACAGATAGATATTTTCATAAATGTTTATTTAAGCAGTAAAAGGTATGGCCCGTAATGTTCTAAATCTGCTATGAATAAAATAAAATTTGCAAGAGATAGGACACCTAATTATATTGTTATGTATTCTCTTTATTTGTACTTTCTTGGTTTGAGTATACGTAATACGTTCAAAGCATTGATTAGATTTAGAGATGAAAAGCGAAGTCATGTTTCTGTTTGGAACTGGATTCAGAGGTTTGGTTCATGTCAAAATTACAAGAGAAAAAGAGTACCTGCATTTGTTATAGATGAAACTTTAATTCATATTGGTAACCCGGGTTATTGGTTATGGTTTTGTATTGAGCCAATCAACAGTTCTGTACTTGGAATCTATTTCTCTGCAGGAAGAAATATTCCTGTTGCTGAAAAATTCATCAGATCGCTTGTATCAAAATATGGAAAACATACTGTCTATCCAGATGGTGGAACATGGCATGTTGTAGCATACAATATATTGGCTTAAAATATTTTTTGCAATTACCATTTTATAAAAGTTTGGAAAGTGTAAATCAGTTTTTGAAATATCATTAAGTTTTGATGATTACTATCCATGCATCAAAGAAGAATGTAATTTATTTCATATACATAACTGGATACAATTCTTTATTTCTATGTACAATGATACTATAACAAATAAAAATCATTTTGTGTTAGAAAAGTGAGTATTATCCCAAATTAACAGAGCTTATATTTGCGTAGTTTTTTATTTCGGTTTTCAGTATTCTTTATTATTGTCAATAATATTGGGAAAGGACGACTTTGCAAAATATCCATTTTTAAATGAAGCAGGAAATTTCATTAAAGAAACCTATTTTGATCTTGATGAATTTGAAAGGCCAGAGTTCAGACATATCATAGAAAAAGCAAGAAAGAGAGTTGAATATGAAGTATTGAAAGGAATAGTCTGCACTGAATTTGAAAAGTATGATTTAGAATTATTTGCTTTTCTCATTTCTTTAATAATAATAAAACATATAAACATAGAATCTATTACAAAGAAATATTCTCTCTTCGAAGCGATGAGAGTAGAAAAGTTTCTTACCCATGATTTGATTTATCAGACAAATTCTAAAAAAAGAGATCTTTTAATCTCAAAAATTTTTCATGAATTACTTGATTTACAAATAATTCAATTTGATAGCCAACGTAATATATTTAAGATGAAAATTTCAGACTACCTTTCTCGATCTACTCTATTTCATGAATTAGAGTGGAAATTAATTAACCGTTCAGTGGACAAAGGCTTCGTGTATCTTGATGTAGAAGAAACCGTTAGATTAGTACGAAATGAATTGTCTCTTTTGATTTATAATAAGATAAAGAATATGAAAATAACAAAAATTCCTGATCAAATAAAATTAGAAGCTGATTCAATTAAACATAAAGTCATCTTTCCAACCCCTGTCCAAACTAAAAATCTCAAATTTCCTCCTTGTATAGAACATGCGTTAAATCAATTAAATAAAAATGAAAATCTCCCGCATTCAGCACGCTTCCTATTGGCAACATACATGTTGTTCTATGGAAAAAGTATAGATGAAATCATAAATATATTTAAAAATGCACCCGATTATAACGAACAAATAACTAGATATCAGGTAGAACATCTTGCAGGTAAGAAAGGTAGTTTGATCCAGTATTCTGTTCCATCATGTTCAAAACTCGCTAATGAGAATCTATGTTTTTATACCCATGAATGTAAAGGAATAACCAATCCGATTCAGTTTGGGAAAAAGAGATTACAGAGACGAAATGATTAAAAATGAGACAAAAAACATAAATTTCCTACAAAAATGCTTTAAGGAATATTATTTTAACAAATTCAAGCATCTTGAATCTCCATTAGATATCTCAAGAAGGGAATTTGGATTTATGAGTTTTGATTCTAAAATGACTAGACATATTTCTTTTATCAATATGGGACAGTTAAATGCATTTCTTATTCAAAATGTACCTGCAGGTATATATATTTCAAATTCTTATTATGATTTTCCTACCTTTCCCATTAACGAAAAAAGATTGATTGGATCTGATCTTATTTTTGATATTGACTTGAAAGATCTGAACCTACCTTGTCAAAAGGATCATACTTATTATATATGTAAATATTGCGATAATATAAGTAACAACTTGCCTTCTTCTTGTAGTGTATGTAAAAGTACTAAAATAGATTCTACTATTATACCCTGTGGAATTTGTATTAGAAATCTTAAAAATGAAACTAAAAAATTAATTTCATTTCTAGTTACTGATTTTGGAATAAATCATAAATCTATTTATGTTTATTTCTCTGGTAATAATGGATTTCATATCACAGCTCTAGAAAAAGATTATTTTAATTTAGACTCAAAAGGCAGAACCGATCTTGTAGAATATCTAATGGGTAAAAATTTTTCTGTTACAAGTTTAGGAGTTACACAATATAAAAATAACTTGAAAGTTAAGATACCTATCAGTGGTTTGTCATATGGATGGAGAAAAAGAATATCAAAGAACATGAAATTATTTAATATTACTAATAATAGCCTCCAAAAATATGTGAATCGTGTCGGTGGATATTTACTATTCAAAAAAGAAGTTGAAAACATAACGGGAAAAATGGGGGTAAAGATAGATCCTTATGTAACAATGGATATTCATAGGATATTCAGGATGCCAGGTTCAATCAACAGTAAAAGTGGGTTATCAAAAGTTAAATGTAATAACTTAGATTCATTCGATCCATTTTCAGATGCATGTTTATTTGAAGATGATAGAAATGTAGATGTAGATGTTAAGACAAGATTAGAATTTCGATTTAAAAGGAAAAAGTACATTTTAGATAAATGTTCTACTACTGTTCCTAGCTCAGTGGGAATTTACTTGGTTCTAAAAAACCTAGCTAATTTAATTTAGTTGTATCCAAATTTAATACTATGATGTTTTACCATAAAAATTAGAAACAAAATATTTTCAAGATAAATAGTCTTAAACAACGATAATATAACCAAATTAAATATATAGAATTCTGGTATATACTTGATGACCACATTAATTGTTGATAATTCCTCGTCCTATTCAGATAGCATATTTTTTCTGACTTCTTTCAAGCAAAAAGTTAATAAAGAAATTTATTCAAAAGTAAACATAGATACATTAAATACATACGATTCAATAATACTATCTGGTCGAAAAAAAGTTTTAAAAGAAACCAACCTTATAAATTCTAAAATAATTAAGTATTGCTATCGAACTAACACTCCTCTTTTAGGAATTTGTTATGGTGCAGAGATCATAAATCTTAGTTTTGGTGGGTCATTGATTAAGTTGGACCAAGTCATTGAAGGATTCCAAAAAATAACAACCTTAAAAGAATGTCTATCTATTCCTAAAAACTTTTCTTTTGCTGTATATCAAAGCCATGGATATGCTATCTCAAAAATTTCCAACGAACTGGAAAAACTTGCTGTCTCACCAGCAAATAAAGTAGAGATATTTAAACATATTAATAAAAATATTTTTGGATTTCAATTTCATCCTGAAAAAAGTGGAAAAATTGGAAAAATATTGCTACGTTATTTTTTAAAGCTTTCTAGATAGGATGATTTTTATTTGAAGAATTTTATTTAATTCTTGTTGCAATACAATTATTCACATAATCTAAACTTACCATTGGTAGAAGAAGATGAACAATTTCCTCTAATGGTATCTGTAGTATTAAAGTATTGGGGAGAAGACTCTATAGATAGTATTGGATCATCCAAATTCGAAACGTCAAAAACTCTGTATGATGGCTTAAAAATAGCAGAAAAAAAAGGGTTTACATATTTTATTTATAAAGGTTCATTATCTGATATAAAAAAAAGAGTAGATCAAGCTATTCCTCCTATAGTTATTTTTCCTGGTTTATATAATTTAATTCAACATGCTATCTTGGTATCTGGTTATAACTCAGATGAAAAAAGAATCGTAACATATGTCCCACAACCCAATACTGAAGGTTTTATTCCTGAATCAAAATTCGAATCGCAATGGAGACAAGAGGATAATGTAATTATTATTATGTTACCAAATGATATGAAGAACATCATTAAAAATGATAATCTTAAATGTTTAAATTCAAACATGGTTTGCTTTGAAGCTGAAAATGATTTTCTTACAGGAAAAATAGATTCTGCAATTAACAAGTTAGATAAAGTTCTTAATGATGATAACGATTGTGCCCGTGCATGGTCGATGCTTGGTAGTTGTTATAGTGAAAAAAATAATTCTAAAGCAGTTAGTTGCTTTGAGAAAGCAATTTCGATAAATCCGTATTATTATCTTGCGTTCAGGGGATTAGGCAATTTTTTCTTAAAAAACAAAAATTATAGCAAAGCAGAAATATATTATTCTGATGCCATTGCGATCGATCCAGATAGATATGGCCCTATTTATAAAAATAGAGCTTTTGTTAGATTAAACCTAAATAAAAATGCTCAAGCTAAACAAGATTTGATTTTGTATTTAAAGAAGACACCAAATGCACAAGATAAAGAAACGATAGAAGGTACAATACAACAAATATGATTATTTAACTCAAAACAGATTGCAAGAAAATATCAAGTTATTAATTTTTCCTGTAAGTAGATACTTAATAGATTTTATAAAGATTTCGATTAAGAATATATTGCTAAAAAATAAGATCAAAAACTTTAAAGTAATTTCTGAAAATGATTTTTTAGTTCTTGAGGTTAGAGATTATCTACAGGTTTCACAATGGCTGAGGAATTGTTCTGGAATAAAAAGAATTGGAATCTCTGTATCCACTTCAGTTCAAATCAGAGATATACTGGATATGATCGAATATGTAGCTGATAGAACTATCTATTCTAAAAATCAGTTTAAGATTAATGTGTTTTCAGAAAATCCAAATATAATCTCTAGAGACATAGAATTTATGGCTACTGGATTAATTCTAGAAAAGTTTAACAAGAAATTAACTCCATTTCGTACTCATGGAACTGCTGTCACTAATATTTATTGCTTTATTTCCAAATCACATTGTTATGTTATTTACAAATTTATAGAAGGTGCAGGAGGACTTCCTTCACGTTATATAAAAAAAAAAATTTTTTGTGTATATTATAACGATTATTCGATCAATTCTATAGAAAAAATATCAACTTATGGATTCATACCTCAGATCCTGATTATCTACTCTAACAGAAATAGTCTAACAAAATATCTTAAAGACCTTCGTCATATATTTTTAAACATGGAAAATAAACGTATTTCAGTGAAGTTACTTAAAATTGCTTTTAGTTTTGATAACAATGTTTCTCATCTTAATGAGCTAAATCTTTTTCAATCGATTATTCCTTTTATAGATATTCCTGATGTGTTAATTCCTTTTAGTTTTTATACACATCCTCTATACGCGGTAGAGAAGATTATCAATTTATGTTTTCAAAATAGAAAAATTCCATGGCTACCATTGCTATTTTTAGATATTAATAAAGATGAGTTTGTTATAGGAAATAATGAGATTTCTAATATCTTTCAAATTAAAAATAGATTCTATCCACATCCAAAATCAAGGAATAAAAAGGAAAAATTTAGCGATCGAATAAATCTAAGAAATATTAAAAATGTTTCCTTTATAATGACCTCATCTAATATACGACCTAACTATATCGACAACATTCTCAATTCCATTTAATTTGTTACTTACTTTCATTATTTCATCCATTTTATTAAAATAAGTTCTATTCGCTAGTATTTTGTTTATCTCGCATACAATTTTTTCCGGAGTTATTTCTTTATTGTCAATTGTAGTACCAATTCCAATTTTTGAAATTTTGTTGGAATTATTTAGTTGTTCTGCATGGTTCTCAATGGGGATAGATATTATAGGTTTCCCAAATTGGATCGCTTGAGATATTGCAGTATGTCCTCCCCTGATAACCAAGATGTTACTTAAAGCAAAAAGCTCATCTCTTATTGGACACCACTCATAATACCAACCATTTTTGGATATGTGTAGAGGAACTACTTTTCCATTGGGGTTGCCTTCTGAAATAATGAATTGAAAATGCTTATCAAATAATTCTTTTCCTTGTAATATTTTCTTAATAACTGGGATTCTCGTATAGAGTGGACCACTTATATGGAAAAAGACAATAGGTTTAGATTTAGAAAATTGGAGCAAGCTTAATGCCTTTTCTAATTGAGTATTGGATACTTGATAATGCGGCGAAATGAAACCTATGTATTTCAATTTTTTTCGTACAGATGCAGTATTCCATGTGTTATTTTCAGAAATAGTATAAGGCGGAGGTAAATCAGGTACAAGGATTTGATCAGAAAGAGACCATAAATTACCAATAAATTCTGCATTAATATCTTCAAATAATCTTGCTATTCGAAAAGAATGAAGCCTTGGTGATAATAAAATCCTGATCTGATTTAATATTACTATTGAAGGAATACCTAGTAACTTAGCAGAAACTATGGGGGATAGTCTTGAGTCTGATACAACAACATTGGGTGCAAATTTTATAATATTTTCAATTTCTTTAACTACTTGAAATAAAAAATTATTAAACCAAATTGGTATATTCGAAAGACTATTTTTAAAAGAAAAGCTACCTTGCATATTCCATGAAAATTCAACTGGAGGAACGTTTGAACATCTATAACCTGATCGAGTGACAAATTCCGCCGCCTCTCCAAAACTGGAAAACTTTACTTTAGTTTCCTTGTCTTGTATTGATTTTGCAATAGTCACCAATCTACTGGCATGTCCCAATCCTACCCCATAAGGGGTAAAATATACATTACTCAATTAAAGAAATAATAAATATACTATATAAATATCTAAAATTAAGACAATTTTAATTTTAAACCTCTGAAGAGCTAATATCGCTATAAATCAATTTCATTTCATCAAAAGTAAGTTTTTCACCACTTGACATCTTCTTTAAAGCTTGTTCTTTCATAGAATTCCAGATTTGCATATTTTCTTTATTCCTTCTAGATCTCTCCTTAGGAGACTGCATACTAACATACGGTTTGTCATGAGCATCTCGATATTTCCTTCTAGTACCTGTTACACTCATTTTGGATTTTCTGAATTCAATCGCATTAATTTGAGTATTAACCATTTCGAGTTTTGCATTACTTTCACGTACTTCTCTTATTATCTTTCTTCTGTCTTCGTAAAGATTCTCCCTGCTAATTAGCAGATTATCTAGTATCTTTTTCAGATCGCCTATTTTGTTTCCGAATTCTGATTTTTTATCAAAAATCTCGTTAATCTTAGACTTCAAATTTCCGTATTGACTGGAGATAGTTCTAAATTGATCTTCCTTTTTATGTATTACTTTCATAGCATGTAGTTTTGTTGCTATTTCTTTTGATTTGTTAACTAATCTTCTCTCCTCATCCTTCGATAACTTCTTTGTTTGGATATCTCTTTCTAATTGCTCCAAAGATTTTGTAAGATGTTTTATATTTGTTCTTTCTTTACTAGATTTTACACCAGATTTTTCATCCAATTCTCTCATTTGATTTCTAGCTTTTAATACAATGTCTTTAAGTTCCATAAATTTTGGAAATTCAGCATCTTTTACATCATTAACTTCTTTTAGTTTTATTCTTAAATCTTCTAGCTTTTGCCTTTCATCATCGATTTGTTTTTTAGTTTCTTCTATTTTTTCATTCAATTCTTGAATCTGATCCTCCCCTTTTTTCTGTTCTTCTATTAAGGAATTTTTAAAATCTACCAGGGTCTTTAAATTTAAATCAAGTGAAACTAAATTCTGTTCATTATTTGGTTTCTTTAAATTATCATCAATGTTTTTGGCATTGCTCTGTTCCGTTCTATTCACGCCGCTTTGAGATTTTATAAATCATCAAAAATATATATTTTTACCATTGTTTTATATGAATTAACAACCGATGTCGCTTCAACAACCGATAATTTATATGATATAACTTCCTATATATTCAAGAATGGATGATTTTGAGAAGAATTTTCCAAATTTTGATTGGAAAAATGTACCTGCATATAAACATCCGTTAGGAAAGGATTGTCCCTGTCCCAAACATGAATACATTAGGGAACAGATCCAACTAACTAAAACCATAAATGAATCCAAGAGCTCAAATAAACCACGAGCTCAAATAACTTTAAAATTTTGTCCTGACCATTATGATGTATATTTCAAAGAAGTAATCCCTTCAATGCCATTTAAGCATAGATTAATTACAAAATTTGCATTAAAATTAGGAGCTATCGTAATTCAAAGAATTCCTTATATGCAATCAGATCAGTGTTTTTATTGTAAATTTGGATCTGGAGGATTTGATAAAAAAAAAGAACTCCCACCGCTTTAATTATAAGACTTTTTAACCATATTTTTAACCATCTTTTGATAATTTGACACAAAACCAAGTGCCAAAACATTTCTCAAAATTACAGATAAATAAGGAGTAATTGTGCCGGTTGTTTTCATATAACCTTTCAAAAACTCCTCTTCAATTTGGTGGTATTTTGTTGATTCTAGGTCTAAAATACTGGCCAAAAAAGAACCTATATCCATACTCCTTGCAAAAAGAGAGATATTCTTATGCATTAGACCAATATCTATTCTTATGAGATCATTATCTTTAATTAAGTAATTCTGACTCTTATTATCAATGAAAGTAAAACCTTCCTTATGTAAAATACCTGTTATAATCCCAGCTCTCCTAGCCAGTTTCACGTCAGTATTGGTAAGAAAATATTCATATAGATTTCCGTAGGGTAAATATTCTTCAACAATCTCGGAATTAGAAATAGAAAGAAGTTTAGGGGTTTTGATTCCTATTGTATTTAATTTTTCTCTATTTTGATAACTCTCATTTTCAATTATTTTATTTCCTATTTGGGGTGGGCTGCATGGATGAGCCGAAACTATGGATATCATCATGAAAATAAATACCAAGATGAACTCTCTTATTGTCTTAAAGCGTTTATTCTTCTTTACAACGAAATCTTTCCCTTTAATCTTAATTTTTTTTATCTCTCTTTCCCAATTTACAAAATACAAGTAATTATAACAATTTTAATGAGATATTCCTTTTATTTGAATTAAATGGACCGGGTGGGATTTGAACCCACGGTCTCAGCAATGCCAATGCCGTATCCTACCAGACTAGACGACCGGCCCTTCCATTTGAAAGATGAAAATAAATAGATATTAATCTTTTTAAGAAACAATATTATAATTCTATTTGATAAAAAATTAACGTAGTGTGAATATAGAAAAATCTGTAGGAGCGGTCATAAAATATCAGACCTCTGTAAATAAAAAAGAACCAGAATTTCTTTTACTACGAAATCGTAGAGGATACTGGGGTTTTCCACAAGGTCATAAAGAAGATGGAGAAACAGAGATTCAAACACTATTTAGAGAAGTATTTGAAGAAACAGGAATAAATTCGCTAAATATCTTGTCCTTTGTTGGTAGAATAAGATATTCTTTTTTCAAAGGGGAAGGTGTGAAATCACGTAAGGAGGTTAGTTTCTACTATGCAACTACAAATATTCGTGATATTACCCTTTCCAATGAACATGACGATTACATATGGGCTACCTTTTCAGATGCTCTCAACTATTTGAATCGAAAGCAATTAAAATCAATCATGCTAATGGGTCATGATAAAGGATTTTACTAAAAAACCCTACACCAAATACTCGTAAGTTTATGATAATAAATTTATATATGATTCTAAATGCATTTTTTACGAGGCTATAGTATTGACCTTTTCTGGCAAACGAATAGTGTTAACTGCTGATAGAAGTTTAATGACTAATTACAGAGGGAATTTTCTTTATGGTTTTATAGCATGTGGACCATATGAATTAGTTCCCGAGTTTGTTTTCGACAAACTCTTTTGTCCTTCTGTTGAAACAGATAGAAACACCGGAGAGGTTAAAGTTGCCCAATGCGGTTTACGACGTATTGAAAGCGCATTATTACAAGAATATGATCGCCAAGATATTTTCCTTTCTCATCCTGATTTATTAAATAAATGTGTGGGTGAAGGGACTAAAGTTGTTGGTATAAACGTAATGGATCCATTAGGTATGGCCCCAGTCACTACTACAATGTCTCCTGAAAAATTATCATATGTAGCAATGAAATTCAAAAAAATGTGTGCATCAATCATTCAATTGAAAAAAAAATACAACTTTAAGGTGGTCGTAGGTGGTAACGGGGCTTGGGAATTGGCAAAACCTGATCGAATGAAAATACATGGAATAGATACAGTCGTAATTGGTGAAGCTGACGAGTTAGCTTTGGATTTATTTCATGATTTGGAAAGTGGCGATGCACCTGAATTATTACACACATTTGTTCGTAATATAGATAATATTCCTCGAATTAAAGGACCGACAATTAATTCACTTATAGAAGCCATGAGGGGTTGCGGAAGAGGTTGTGACTTCTGCGATGTAAATAAAAGATCTAAAAAAGATATTCCACTAGAGAGATTACAAGAAGAAGCGAAAATTAATCTAAATTATGGATTTGATTCTATCTGGCTTCAGTCTGATGAAATGCTCTTATACGGATGTGACAATAAAGATTTTATTCCCAATGCGGACGCTATTGTGGACTTATGGAAAGGACTTAAATCTGTTGGTGCTAATTTTGTAGGTACTACTCACATGACTCTTTCTGCCGTTTCTTCTTCGCCTGACTTGATCAAACATCTTTCTACTATTAACGACATGGAGCATAGTGGCAGATGGCTTGCGACTAATTTAGGTGTGGAAACAGTTGCTCCAAGAATGGTAAAAAAGCATTTAGGGGTTAAAACAAAACCATTTCAACCCGAAGAATGGGGAGCAGTAGTAAGAGAAGGATGTAAGATCTTGAATAATAATCATTGGTTTCCTGCATTAACTCTAATAATAGGTTGGCCGGATGAAACACCTGATGAAACACAATATACAATTGATCTTATAGAAGACTTTAAACAAATGAATATGAGAGGATTGGTTGCTCCGTTATTATACCAAGATTTTTCTGAGAAAAATTCTATGCATTTCGGGAACCTGAATGAAGCTCAGTTTACACTTTTTTGGAAGTGCTGGCAGAATAATCTTCGAGTAATAAATGATATTATACCTATAATTATTAGGAACAAGTCTTATGCCCCTCCTATGAAAATTTTTATGGCAGGCTTAATTAAATTTGGGACATGGGCGATAATGAGATACCTTAGAGGATTAGCTAAAAATATTTTTGATGGAAAATTACCAGAAGATATCATTGCTAAATATTCCAGAGAACGTTCAGTTACGGCACAGCTTCCTCCAAAATTGTGATACTAAGATTTTTCTATCCTTTTATTGAAACATGATATTTTTAATACATAATCAGATGGAATATAAAATTAAATAGATCATAACCCAGTTAAGGAACTGAGAATTTTTCAGTTTATTTTATAACTGAAAAGAATAAAAGGATTTCAAAAAGAATAAATCCGGATCTATTTTTTTGACTGTACTTTTGAACGATCTCAAAGTCTTGGATCTTTAAAGATGCTATTCATAAGAGGTTTCTTTTATAATTATTTGGAAGCTTCTTTTTTTCTCATGTAAATATGCAATGAACTTATAATGTTTAGATCAATCCAGTTCCAAACTCCAACAAACCCCTATTTTCGATTTCTAGACAGTTTCAATATCTTGGTGTTATTTAGAGGGTCGAGACCAAATTTAAATATACAACTAATATATTACATGTAGGTGTTCAGTTTATTTGATATATTCTAATTTCATTATATTCCAAATAGTACAATCACAGCTAAATCTATTTTGTTAAGTTATTCTTAATTGGGATTAAATACAACTCAAAAAATTAAGTAATCTAATTAAAGAATTTTAAATTTTTAAGTTATCTATTGCCTTGTCTGCAAGAGTTGCAGATTTTGGTTTTAATATCACAAAGTAATTTTTATCTGCCCTATCTACTGATTGAACAGTTTTATGCGTTTTTGATGAAAGATCAAATTCTAACAAATAACCTTTGATCTCATCAGTGGTATAGACCATCATAAGATGATCAGTAGAAAACTGTGATATTGGTAATAATGAAAACAAATAACCTCTATAACTTGTAATGGGTAATAGTTGTTTCATATATGGGGCGATAGAAGCTATATACAGGAAAAGATCGTTTACGGAAGCAAATTCCTCATATTCAAATCTCATTTTTAAAATATCCTAAAATAGAAAAAAATTAGCCATAAGATTCGAATTTTACGTCGTAATTTCCATCCGATCTTTTCTGTCTATCTGTTACAAACCCTTTTGGAACAAGATAATCAAGAACCCCGTCAACAGTTCCTTGCCATCCACAAACATAAAAGGAAGTGTTTTCAGTAGTAATCTTTTCCCCTACTAATTCTTCGAGAGGTGAAATATCCCTGCCTGGTTTTGGTCTTAAAAATGATTCTACTCTTCCTTTTTGTCCTCCCCATGATCTATTGAATGATTCTTGTGGTCTACTTATACTGGCACGATATCTAAAATTCCAGTTATCTTTTCCCTTATCTAAACTCTCTTCCTCAAGATCTGTGAGTAATTCTCTATAGCTTAATTCATCTACATAACTGGCCCCATGTAAAACAACTATCTCTCTTTTGCTATTAATCGCTTTTAGATGGAGAGTATAGGAAATAAATGGAGCTAATCCTGTTCCTCCTCCTATCAAGACAAGTCTTCTATTATCAGGGGATCCATCAGCCATTTTGTCGTTTATTGTAAAAATTCCCGTTGGCTTTATCCAACTAATTTCTTCCCCCTCTTTTTTATTAAATAATTGAGTTGTTAATCTTCCAGGAAGTGGTTTCCTAACCCACCTTATGAGCAACTCAAAAAATTTTTTTTGTTCAGGATTTGATGCTATAGAATATGCTCTTCTGACCATTTTTCCCTCTGTAGGATTCATATGAGCAAGGGTCACGAATTGACCTGCCTTAAAATCTGGGACTGGACCATCATTTGGTTTTATACGCATAATAGAAAGATCTTCCTTTAAAATTCGAATAAATGATACTGTGGCTTTGTTTTCAACTACCATAAATACTATCGTGAATATCCATTCGTAGTATTTATGTCTTCTTCTAGAAATTAAAAGTCGTTTTCCAAAACAAAAATATTGTTTTCTAATAATATTACTTGAATGGTAAATTGGTCAAATAAAGATTCTAATTCTGAGTTAAATAATGATATAGTTAATTCTATCAACGAACAAAAGCTTGAGCAAAAAAAACTTGTTGAACTCTTTAAAATTAAAATGAATACTTTTGCAACGGATAGATCTATTGAATCTTGTTTAGATGTATTAAATACCTCCATCCAATTATCTAACGTGCGAGGAAAATTAGCTAAATCCTTTGAATATTACTCAAAGGAGCTAGAAATGAAAGTTATCAAATTGAATCATTTAATAGAAAAATATGAACATGGTAAAAAGCTATAGATTGACTTTATCGATAAAACTAATTCTATTTTTTATGGTGCCTAGCTTTTCTATATTTATTTCCACTATGTCGTCATGGCTAAGATACCTGGGATTATTCATAGACATCGCAACACCAGCGGGAGTACCTGTAGAAATAATATCCCCCGGTTCAAGAGTTATTAGTTGACTTAAACTAGTAATGATTTTCTCTATTGGTATGACCATTTTACTGCTTGATGAATTTTGTCTAATTTCATCATTAACTTTGGTGATTATTCTTAAATTCTGAGGATCTTCAATTTCCTCTTTGGTTGTAATCCATGGCCCGCATGGAGCAAAAGTATCAATGCTTTTTCCTCTAGTGAATTGCTTATCCTTAAATTGTATATCTCTAGCTGATACATCATGAAATATCATATACCCAAATATGGAATCCATAGCATCATTTACTTTTATTTTTTTAGTAGTTTTACCAATCACAACAGCAATTTCAGCTTCATAGTCTAATCTTTGAACGTTCCCAGGACAAAGAATATCGTTAAACGGACCATTTAAAGCAGTTCTAGGTTTGAGAAATATAACAGGTTCTAATGATGGTGTTAACCCTGCGTCTTTTGCGTGATCATGATAATTAAATGCTAAACACATAATTTTATTAGGGTTGGGTAAAGGTGCAAGGAATTCTACCTTTTGAATGCTCAAGGAAAATCTAAGTTTATTTTCGTATTTTCTCACTTCCTTAATCCAATCTCCAAATAGAAACTCCTTTATGTTCTGAGGAATAGGTATTCCGGTCTGTTCCTGTATTTCTATCTTGGTGATTATCTTATTTGAATCAGGTGAAATTAATCCATAGGTTTCCCCAAATTCCTTGTGATTTATTCTAGCTATCTTCATTTTTTTTCACCTATTTATGCGCAAATATTGATGTATTATTATTCTCTATTCTGCAAAATCCCTCTCTTATAAATTGAACCATGGTATCAGTTAACAAAGTAGACACAAAAGATTCTGCATATCCGGTGATTATTTCCAGACTATTTGGATTAAAATCATCATTAATAAATAACATATGAGGTTTAACTATTTTATAGGGAACAGAATTCTCCGTTGATACCCATTGAATTTTCGGGATGTCTTTGTTGATTATATTATTAGTAATTTTACACTTTAATTCTTTTTTCTCACGATCAATCTCGTTTATAATAATGTTAGAAAACTCAATTAAGCGTATTTCAGATCCTTTAGTTAAATTCTTGGCATCTACAGACGAAATATAAACGCTGTCTTTGACTACTATAATTCTTCTACCCATTTCTAGAGATGGATGATTCTGTAATAAAATTTCTTTAATTGTCGAATTTTCTAAAGTTATTTCCCAGGGATCCCTAACAAAAAAAAGTCTTATTGCTTCCCTATCAATTATTTTTCGATTAAATGATTCAAGAACCTCAATAGATGGTTTTGTTTCTGATAATGTTAAACCTAATGATAACACAAATTTTCGAATAGCTTCAGGAGTAAAGCCTCTTTTTTTAAAGGCTTTCAAGGTAGGTAATCTAGGATCATCCCATGAATGAATTTGTTTGTTTACGATTAAAGGTTTTATTTTCCTCTTAGATACTGGCATTCCTTCAAATTCCAATCTAGAGAACTCTAAAACTTCTGGGATCCGTAAATTTAGGGCGGTTAAAATTTCTCGATATAACTGATTTCTCAATTCGTATTCTTTTGTTCGTAAAGCATGTGTAACCCCATCTAGACTATCCTCAATTGGAGCAGCAAAATCATATGTGGGCCAAATGACATTTTTTCTACCTAATCTAGGATGTTCTGTATCTATAATTCTAAAAAGAGTAGGATCTCTAATTGCGGTGTTATCGTTTTTCATATCTCCCTTGAATCTAACTATAGCTTCATTCTTGTGAAAATAACCGTTAAAAAATTTATCCATCTTTTCAAGTGAATTGGTGGAATTCAATCTACATTCACATTCAATTCCAGACGATCTTAATTTGTGAATAGTTTCAGGTTTACATGTACAAATATACCCACTGTTATTCTTGATTAATTCTTGTCCATATTTATGAAGCAATGTAATATCATCTGAAGTATTCTTAATAATATCTGGTTTTATTTTTAACCAATTAAGATCTTCTAATATGACATCATAATATTCACTCTGCTCGTTGAGGGGGTTTGTATCATCAAATCTAAGAATAAATTTCCCATTATAATGCCTTGCATATTCCTCATCTATGATTGCAGCCTTTGCATGTCCAATATGTGGATAACCGTTTGGTTCTGGCGGGAATCTTGTTACTACATGTCCATTTTCGGCATTAATTAAAGGGGGTAAAGTAAACCCATCTTTAATATTTTTCTTATCTTTAGAAACCCCATAGTTTTGATCCATTTTCTTTAATAATTCTATTTTGTCCTCTTTCCTTAAGGAGTTGATTTTATCGATTTCTTTATTTAAATACGGTATAATTCTTTTGATGTCTGTCCTTAAATTCGGATTTGAAGATATTAGTTTTGATAGCACGGTTTCAATTCGCGCTTTTTCATAATCTAATGAATTTTTCAAAATGATGAATTTTATTTTGTTGTATAGCTCATCATCAAATTCCAACTTACTTACTCCTGTTTACAATGAAAAATAAAATATCCAACAACATCTTTTTGGAATGGGATTCTTCATAATTAGAAACAGAATCAACTGCTTTTTGTACATATTTCATTGCCTCAGTTCGAACAGTCTCTTCTATCTGTAGAGACGAAATTATTTTAACTGCTTCCTCAACATCCAAATTATTACAAAATTTATTCCCGAAAACTTTGAGAATCTTTTCTCTTTTAATTGGTTCAACAGTTTTAATTGATAAAAGAATTGGAAAAGTTTTCTTACCTTCTCTTACATCATTTCCCACTGATTTACCTGTCTGTTTAGAATCCCCTTTTATACCTATCAAATCATCTATAAGTTGAAAAGCTATTCCAGAATTTCTTCCAAATAGAGCTAAATTGTGTACGTCCTTATCTGAAACATTCCTGGATGAAAGTGCACCAAGCGAACAAGATACTTCAAAGAGAGCTGCAGTCTTTTTGGAAATCATTTTAAGATATTCATCTTCCATAGGGAAGGACTCCAATTTAGTTAGATACATGTCTTGTGCTTGTCCTTCACAGATCTCGATACATGCAGTAGATAGTCTTCTAAGCATATCAACTAATGAATCTTTTTTTAATAAATCATTAGTATTGTGAGATAAAATTTGAAAAGCCTTAGAAAAAAGAATATCTCCAGAAAGTATAGCCAAAGGTAATCCAAAGATTTTGTGGACGGTTGAAATACCGTGTCTAAAATCGTCATTATCCATTATGTCGTCATGGACTAATGAAAAATTATGAATAAATTCTACTGCTGATGCGGCCGGTAGAGCATCCTCTTTTGTACCCCCAAACATTTCGCATGAAACTATCGTCATTATAGGTCGAAGACGTTTTCCACCACTTTGAATATAATGCCTAGATGCACGATACAGTTCCTGGGGTGTTCCCAGCAGAGAAGCGTCAATAAAATCATTAACCGTCAAAACCTGTGATTCCATCTCTTTTTTCGTTTCAGCATCCATTTTTGTTAACCCTATCTGCTAATTCTCCTGTTAATATATACCTTAAGCTTGCGAGTTGGGATATGTAAGAAGTGCCTGTTAGGAACATTACACTCTTTAATTCTGTGAAAAGAAAGTTCACAAATTCGAGTAAAGCTTCTTCAGAGTCAGCGGCAGCTTTCAGAAAAGGATATGCCAAAGCACACATACTTGCCCCCAAAACTAAACATTTGGCAATTTCTAATCCGTTTCTTATTCCCCCAGAAGCAATAACTGGTAGACGCACAGAACTCTTTACTTCTATCAAACTTTGAGCGGTAGGAATACCCCAATCCCAAAATAAATCTCCTAAATGTTCTTTTAAAGAGTTCTTTAATTGGCCAGCTCTTATACGTTCTACTCCAGCCCAACTTGTCCCTCCTGACCCAGCTATGTTTATTGAATCTATGTTTGCCTTTTCCAACTTTAAAGCTACTTCTTTTGAAATTCCGGAACCAACCTCTTTTACTATAATTGGAATATCGATCTTATCTTTAATTTCTACTATTTTGTTATAGACACCTTTGTATTTAGGTTCACCTTCGGGTTGAATTAATTCTTGTAAGGGATTAAGATGGATAACTAATGCATTTGCTTCGATCATAGAAATTATGTCAGATATTGAGTTTAAATCAAGCCCTTCAGAAAGCTGTGGTCCTCCTATATTTGCTATTAAGAAAGCAGATGGTGCGTTTTTCCTTGCTATTGAGTAAGTCTCAGCCAAAGACTGGCTTTTTAAACCTGCTCGTTGACTTCCTAATCCCATCCCAAGTCTATATTTTTCTGCTATTTTAGCCAATCTTGAATTAATTTTCAAAGCTTCGGTGTACCTCCTGTCATTGAATCAATGATAATTGGAGATCCAAAGTTATATGTCAAGAATGTGGTAGATAAATCGATATCATCGAAATTTACCTCTGGTAAGGCATTATGGATTAGTTTAACATATTCTAAATAATTGGATGAAAATCTTGATTGAACATTATTAGAAAGAGGAATTTCTATACCATCTTTTTTACGTTGCATGATTACTTTGATCTCATCTTTATTATCAGTCATGTATCAATAACTCATTTCTTACCTTTAAAAACCGTATCTTTAAACTTTTTTGAGTCAACACATTCTTTAAGTTTCCAGAGCGCAATCCGTTTATAAAAATCACATCAGTTCCTTTATCAGCAATCTTTAATGCTTCTTGCATCTTTCTTTTCATTCCGCCGGTAACATCACCTACACCACAAACTGTGTTAGTTATAATACTCTTTTTCTGTTGCTCAAACTGAGATAGGTTTATTTCGCTTATTATTTTTTTATCATGTAGATTATTAAATAAACCATCAACATTTATAGTAAAAATCACCTTGGAAGGTTTTAAAATATTACTCAAGAGAGTAACAAGAACATCTCCAGAAACAATAGAATATGTATTTGCCCCGACATGAACTACGTCTCCATAAGTAATGGGAATTATTTTATTCTCAGTCATAGTTTTAAGTTCCTTGATTTTTCTCTTCAAAGGTTTTCCTTCTGATAAGAAAGAAAATGGTGGTATACTATATGGAAAGGTGTTCTCTTTGGAGAATTCTTCAGTAACTATTCTGTTCAGTTCTAACATCGATGAATGAACAATCGAAATTCCTTTCGAATTATATTTTTCCGGTTTTGTATGCATATCGTATTTAACTGACCAATAATGACCAAATGATCCTCCTCCGTGGATTATTATTAAAGGAATTTGAATTTTCGAGATTACTCTCGCTAGTTTTCTTATCGCATCTTTGTTAGGGGTTAACGGTCTATTTTTGTTAGTAATAACCGACCCGCCTAATTTTATTATTGTTAGTTTTTCATCCAATTAAAAAACACTAAAATACATTTCTTTTAAATTTTAATAAATCAAACCATCAGTTTCTAACTCAACGGGGATACACTGAAACCCTTCTTTTTCCATATTACGCATAAAGCTATTTTTAATCTCTGCTTTTATTAATGCCAAAACACAGCCTCCTCCCCCTGCGCCAGTTATCTTAGATCCCAAAGCTTGATATTTATAACACAATCCGATAATCTTGTCTATTATGAGATTAGAAACTCCTATTTTTTCTAATAAAATTTGATTTTCGTTCATTAGGTCACCTAACATAATTTCATTACCATCCTTTATAGCTCGTATCGCCCTTTTAGTGATATTTTCTGAAGCATTAGCTAATTTATGAAAATTATCTAAATTAGATGATTTAAATTTTTTTACAAAATCGACAAGCTCTCCTGTTGAATGTTTAATTCCTGTAGGTATTAGGAACAAAGATAATTCTCTTTTTGATTCCAATTTTCGAAAACTCTTTTTTTGATATAGTAAGAGACCACCATAAGTAGTAACTATGCAATCTGCTCCAGAAGAGTTTTTGTGGACTAGTTTTTCAGCCTCTATAGCCAATTCTAATATTTTTTCCTTTTTTATCGCTTTAAAAATATTTGATAAACAAGCGACAGTAGCTACGCTTAATGCTGCAGACGACCCTAAACCCATGCCATATGGAATATCTGAATTTATTGTAAATTCTAATCCGACGTTTGATTTGAATGCAGAATTTTTTTTTATTGTGTATAATAAAGGAAAATAAATATCATTTGAAAATCTTTCTAAATCTGCAAATACAGAAATGGGATAATATTTCTTTCCAAAGATTCTATCATTAATTATTATGCTATTTTCATTATCATTTTTTATCACAATAATGTGTACTCTTTTATCTATGGAAGCAAGTATTGCAGGTTTTTCATATACCACAAAATGTTCCCCAAATAAAATAATTTTCGCGGGAGCCGAAGCATATGAAATATGTCCGTTATATGAAATCATATTAATGCTATTGAAGCGTAACCTACTACTGTATTTTTAAAGTCAGAATCAATATCCCCACTTGTTGAGTATTTTAATAAAATTCCTTTTTGTGCACCTTGTGATTGAGCTATTTTCATAAGCACAGCTATGGGTCCAGGACCACACAGAGAAACGTTTCCAACTTTGATGTAATCATAAAACGATTCGATGCTTATTTTCTCTATTTTTTTTATTACTTCAAGATCTTTGTCATATGCAATCTCATAGGGTTCATAGTGGGTCAGATCAGATGTTGAAATAATCATAGTGTTAGTATCTTCTGTTGCTTCAAAGATAGATTGTCCAAGGGCTATTGAGGTATATGTATTTTGATCTTTCATTAAAATAGGGACTATTTTAAAAGTATTTCTTCTACGGTATTGAAGAAATGGAATTTGAACTTCTAAAGAATGCTCATGAGCGTGTGCATTAACATCAACACTCATGTTAGATGAATTTTCAATTATTTTTTCAGAGATAGACTTGTTTATCTCTACTGTTCCAAGAGGGGTTTCCCATAGACCATCTACTACAATCGATATTCCACTTCCTATTCCATTATGGTCTGGTCCAATTAGAATGAATGTATCTATAGGAATGTCTAATATTTCATAATATGCTTGCGCTGCGATAGCACCAGAAAAAACATATGCGGCATGCGGTACGACAAGCCCATAAATTCTTTTCTTGATAGATTTGTCAATCTTATCTTTTGGACCAAAATTACTATAATCAAAACAAAAAGTTAGTGAATCTAGCAGTTCATGTTTTTTAGAAGGATAAAAAATTCCGGCAAAATTAGGAGACCTAATATTTTTCAAATCATTTCTTCTACTAATTTTGTTTCGAAATCGTCTATACTTGTTTTCATTTCCTTGTCTGATTTTATCTTACCTTGTTTCTTCATAACTTCTCGAGCTAGTAACCAATAAACAGTTGCTAATGCTTTTCTACCACGATTGTTTGCTGGAATAACGAGATCTACATTGGAAATAACGTTATCACTGTTGGAAACTGCGATAACAGGAACACCTGCTCTTGTAGCCTCTATCACAGCCTGATGATCAGCTTGTGGATCAGTAACAATTACAATGTCTGGTTCCATGTATTTGGGTAATGATGGATTAGTAAAAGTTCCAGGCATAAATCGTCCTAATATTGGAATAGCGCCAGTTGCTTCGCAGAATTTTTCGATGGGTTTCTTTCCATACTCTCTAGCAGATGTTACTGCTACTTTTGTTATGTTAGTTCTTCCGATGAATTTTGCTGCTATGTCTATTCTTTGCAATGTCTTACTAATGTCCAAAATATAAAGTCCTTCTGGATTTGCTCTGATGATGTACGGAGACATTGATTTAGTCTTTACTGGAGTTCCTACTCTTATTCCAGTCGATAGAATCATTTTTTCTAAATTTTCACCTTCAGAAAATGAATCATCACCCTCATTAGTTGCCTGTTCGCTGGTGACTGAATTGTCTGGTTCGTTTTCTTTTTGTATTTCGCTAGAATGAGTGGTTTCCTCAGCAGGAAGTTGGGATTCTATGTTACCCTCATCAGATTGCACAGGAGAATCACTGCTATTTCTTTCATTATTATCTAATTCTATATTGTTATTCATTTGAAGATTAGAAAACTTCTACCATACCTTTTATTAAATCATACTCGTTTAATCGTATTAATTGGTTTAATTTAGATATTCTTTCTCCCCCCACTATTCCTGCTTTTAACATCTTAGAATTTGTGGCTATCGCTATTTCTGATATATGCGAATCAACAGATTCACCTGATCTATGTGATGTGATAATTTTTATTTTATTCCTATTACACTCATTAGCGAAATTTATTGCATCAAAAACACTGCCTGCCTGATTAATTTTTAATATTGCCCCACTACACGCCCTAAATTCTTGTGATTGTCTTACTCTATTCTGGTTGGTCACTAACATATCATCGCCTGTTATAATACAAGCGGGGTTCTTGGCTGTAATTACACTCATACTTTCAAAATCTTCTTCATGAACAGGATCTTCCGCATAAATAATCTTATATTTAGATATTAAGTTATTTACAAATTCAATCTGTTCTTCACTGGTCCTAATCAATCCTTGTCTTTTGTATTCGTAATTTTGTTTTAATTCATTCCAAAAAGAAGAGCTCGCAAAATCTATTCCTATAGCTACCTCTTTACCTACTGTGTACCCTAGGTCAAGAATAGCTTTTTCTAAGATTTCGATTGCCTTGTCATTATCTATATTAGGAGCCCAAGCACCTTCATCACCTCGTCCATAAGTGAATTTCTTATCAATGGATTCTAAGATGTTTCTAACTTGGCGATGCACAGCAAGATTTATTTTTATAGCATCTACAATTGACCTGGCTCCTATGGGGCATATTAAGAATTCCTGGATATCTGGTGTACCAGGACCTGCATGTGAACCTCCTCCAATCACGTTTCCGAGTGGAAAAGGAAATTTATAATTTCCTGAATTATTAAGTAATTGAAATAATGGAACCTCTAATGCTTTTGATGCCGAATCTAATGATGCAACGCTTATTGCATATGCAACAGAACCGCCCAGGTTACTATAATTTTCGGAATTATCTATACTTTTTAAGACTTCATGAATAGAATATGGATCTTCGGATTCAATTCCAATAAATCTTGATAGATTTTTATTGAATTCTTGTAACGATTTTTCCGCACTATTTTCTTTAAAATTTATTACTTCGTGTTTTCCGACACTAGCACCTGAGGGAGAACATGCTCTTCCTAAATATTTATCATCTGAAATAACATCAACCTCAATCCCTTCATCTCCTCTACTATTGAAAATAATACGTCCTTTTATGCTAGTGACGATTGGCATTTTCGTTCTTTTTAACTATCTGATTGCATCTCTGTTAATCTTCTTCTTAGAACTTCGTAGTATGGGATTACTTGATATATTGTCTCAACGCCTGAAATAAGCATTCTTCTACAACAATATCTTTTTATGCCAAGTGAATCGAGTACCTGGGACTCTTGTTCACCAGATTTAACCCTCTCTTTATAATCGGTATATTTATCTGCAATTAATGTCCCACATGTAAAGCATCTTACAGGAATTAACACAATTTAATGAAAAAAGAAATTATATAAAAACTATTATAATTAAATATCATTTTCTCAAAGGTAATATTCAAATTAGCTCTTTTTGAGATTTGTTTCTATGCGGGGGTCGCCCAGCCTGGTCAAAGGCGTAAGACTGAGGCTCTTATCCCTTAGGGGTTCGTGGGTTCAAATCCCATCTCCCGCATTTAAATATCAATTAAATTTTTTCATTATATTATAATAAGGTGAAGCTTTATGCTTTTCTATGCATTTTCGACAGAAAGATCTGTCACCATATCTCTTATGGCAGTTGCAATTACAAAAAATATCCCCGAGCGACACAAAAGTAATACTTGATATGTAATTATAATATTTTTCTAGTTCTTTTAAGAAAGAAAAAACAGCACTTTTTTATTTCTGAATAAGTAAACTCGGTTATTGAAAACTAGTCGAGACGATCTTGAGAAACAACAGAAACTATATGACTTGCTTAAAAAACAACATGAAGCAGAAAAACATGAAATACTTCATTATAGTTCTCTGCTTAAAGATATTGAGAATAATCTGATAAGAAATTATTTTAACACATTATTAAACGATGGAATAAAACATATTCAATACATTACTCAAGCAATGGCAAAAATAGAAGGTTCTTCTGGAAGTGCTCATCTTACCAAGGAAGGGATTGACGAATCAATTGAAGAAGAACTAAGGTCAAAAAATATTTTATCAGAATGTATCAATCTATCTGATGATATTGAAATTAAAGAACTTATCAAAAGTGTAGTAGTAGATGAAGAACACCATATTCAAATATTGAAACATATCAGACAATTAATAGAATCTTATTCAGAAAAAAACTAGGTATAGTTTGCCTTGGGAACTGATTTAACGTCCCTAATTATAGAAAAATATTTGTATCTGTATGATTTGAAGGGCTGTCAAAAATTTATTATTAACGATGGAATAACTACAGATTATTTTCTCGTAGAAGAAGTTAATGGAATTATAAACCAACTAAAATTTCAAGTATCAAGAAAAAAAAAAGAAATTCTGGCAATAGGTAAATCAATCAGTATCCTTAAGAATCTAGATTATTATCAATATTTTATATGCGTTAATTTACCTCAAATCGCAGACAATAATCCTTACAAACTAGAGTTTCAAAAATTGAGGATATTGATCATTGGTGCATTTTCAAAGCTTTCAAAAATTATCACTTTATCCCAGGACAATCTAGTCGAAAAATGGAATAAAACTTCAGAAATTCTACTGGGCGTTGTTTCCAATGCTGTACTTTCGTATCGTTCAAACCAAAGTTTAAAAAATGTTCAAGAAAAAAAAGGACAGTATCTGCCTCTATTTGAATTCTTGGAATTAGACATTAAGAAAATTGAGAATGCCTTAGATTGTATATATATGTAAAGATATATTTCGAAAATAAAATTTAGGATTTTCTTGGTTTATATTTTGGAAAAAAATTCCAATACTTCCAGACTATGTCCTTTTGGTTTCACCTTTCGGAAAATTTTGCGAATAATTCCTTTTTTATCTACTAAAAAAGTAGACCTCTCTACTCCGAGATATTCCTTACCCATGAATTTTTTTAATACATAAACTCCATATAATTTCGAAATCTGGTTATTCGTATCTGATGTTAACAAAAAGGGTATGTTCATTTTATCTCTGAATTTGTTATGCGATTTTTCGTCATCTGGACTAACACCTATTATCTCTATTTTTTTTTCTTGATATTTGGGATAATCTATAGAAAATTCTTCAGCTTCTACTGTACAACCGGGAGTAAAATCACGCGGATAAAAATAGATGACAACATTTTTTCCCTGAAAATCAGACAATTTTTTTTTTGCTTGATGTATTATAAAATCCGGAGCGTTGTCACCCACTTTCAATTTATTTTCTTCTGAATTTTGAGATTTTGACATTTTTTTTCTTGTTTCAAGAGATCTAAAAAACTTTACTAGATAACTACCTATTAATTCCAAAAATTTTCATATTGTTTATAAAAATCCAAAGTACTTAAGAAATAAAAAGAGATGAATAGTTATGATATTGCAATAGTAGGTGGTGGTCCAGCTGGTCTTTCCGCAGCATATTCTGCTTCAAGAAACGGACTAAAAGTCGTTCTCTTTGAAAAAGACAAGTCAATTGCTCATAATATTAGAACCAGTGGCGTTTCATGGATCGATGCGATGAAAAAACTAGGAATACCTGCTAAATTATATAATCCCATAAAGAATTATCGTTTTGTTTCTCCAAATAATGATATAAGAATAAATGGAGCTGAAGCTAAATCCTGTGTCCTTGATGTGAGAGGTTTGTATCAATACTTGGCAGCCATTGCAGCAAGTAAAGGAGCAGATATCTTTATCAATGCAACGGTAAGAGATGTGATATTTTCTAAAGATAATAAAAAAATTACTAGTTTAATAGTATCTAATCAAGGGAGAAAAAATGAATTTCAATGTAAGTTAGTAATTGATGCTAGTGGCTTTAATAGCATTATTGGCAGAAAACTAGGATATTATTCAAAATGGACACGCTATGGTGTTGGGGCAGAATACGAATGTTACTGTGAAACATTAGATTTAGATACTTGGACTCTAATGGTAGGCAGTCAATACTCACCTGCTGGATATTCATGGATATTCCCAATTTCAGCAAATAGAGCTAGAATAGGAGTAGGAATAGGAAAACCAGAATCATCAGAGGACCCTCTAGAACTGTTAAATCAATTGGTAGGTAAGAAACTAAAACCTATCCAAGAGTTAGGATCTATACAACCAATTGAATATCATTCAGGTTTCATACCTAATCAAGGTACGAGGATATCGACAGTTTTTGATGGATTAATAGTAGTAGGAGATGCTGCAGGTCAATCAAATCCACTGGTCTTGGAAGGAATACGACATGCAATTGAATTTGGAAGGTTAGCTGGTAAAATAGGATCTGAATCGTTGATTTCTGAAGATCTGAATTTAATAAGAGAATATGAAAGTGAATGGAAAAAAATTATTGGGAATAAAATTCAGGCAGCTCTAAAAGTTCAAACAAGATGGATGAATTTATCTGATGATGAATGGGATAAGGAATTAGAGATACTAAAAGAGATGTCGATAGATGAGTTCCTTGATTTTATTACTGCTGAATTTAATGCAAAAAAAATGATGCGATTAGCTATAAATCACCCCAAACTAATTGTTCGTCAATTATTTAGTCTCATCGTAAAAAAATAAAGATATTTATACCTTATCTTAACCAGCAAATCTAGTTTGGTTGGGGAGTTGGGATCACAGTTTACTCCTATACTTTATGCCTTAGGAATAGGAGTTTTAGCAGGAGTACCATCTTTGGTATTATCTAGATTGTTATCACCACGCAAACGATATAATCCAGTCAAGTTTCTTCCGATGGAGTGTGGTCAGGTTCCAGTAGGAGAGGGCCGTTCCCATTTTATGATGCAATATTATGCATATATTCTTATGTTTGTTGTTTTTGATGTAATCGCAATTTTTCTTTATGCATGGGGATCATCCCTTTTATCGATTTCTAGGGAAGCAACTTTACCGATGATAGCATTTCTTGGAATTATGTTTGCTGCCATGGGATATGCGCTTTATCTTTCAGGGAGAAAAGGCATATGGTAATTAAATTTTTTTTTAAAGTAAATTTTAATTATGAAATAGAACTACTACTTGCTACTAGAGGTGGTAGAATTTAGTTGTTAAAAGAACTAGTAAATCCTTCAAATTTTAATCTGCTAGTCAGTAAGGTTAGCGATGTTTTAGTTCGTGCTCTTGATCAACCATTAGGTTATGCAATCAACTGGGGAAGAGTATGGTCTCTTTGGCCTGTTCATCTTGAGACAGCATGCTGTAGTGTTGAATTTGGTGCAACCTCTAGTCCAAGATATGATTGTGAGCGATTTGGAATTATAGAAGCTTTTGGTTCATTACGACAATGTGATCTTATCGTTGTTCAAGGAACAGTGACAAGAAAGATGGCTCCAAGACTAAGAATGGTTTATGACCAGATGGGTGACCCTAAATATGTAATTGCTATGGGTGCATGTTCTATAACTGGAGGCTTGTATATCGATTCCTATAATGTTTTACCTGGAATCGATGGAGTAGTACCTGTAGATGTATATGTACCTGGATGTCCGCCAAGACCAGAAACATTGATCCAAGGATGTATGTTATTACAAGAGAAAATAAAAAGGTCGAAAATAAAATAGATGATGTCTAGTAATATCAGTAAAAATTCAGAAAATGATCCCAAGATTAATCAAAGTTCCCAAAAAAATAATCATAATCAAACAAACCTTAAAGATTTAGAGCCTAAGAATAGCGACAATTTTATCGATCGAAGTCTAAACCTAGAAAATTCTATATATTCTGAAATCTCTTCTAAATTTACCAACAAGGTTAAATTAAAATACAGTAAATCTAAGAGAATTAAAATTTACGTTGAACCAGAAGATATCGTTGAGGTTGCAGAATTCTTGAAGGCCAATATTGGTTTTGACCATGCAGAATCCGTATGCGGTACTGATTATCCAGACGATAATTCCATTGAGGTAATTTATCATTTGAATTCCTATTCTAGAGAAGATTTATCACCAATAATTTTCGCTCTTTCTACTAAAACAAGTCGTAATAATTCACGATTGCCTTCATTAATACGTGTTTTCAATAGTGTAGAATATCATGAAAGGGAAACATTCGAAATGCTAGGCGTTTACTTCGAAGGTCATCCTAGGAACGAGAGATTCTTATTACCTGAAGACTGGGCTGATATCCCACCATTGAGGAAGGATTTCCAGATCAAAGGACGGTGAGATTAAAATGAGTAAAGAATATGACAGAGAATTTGAAACAAAATTTCAAGAAACTACCAGATTAGGTTTAGAGGTAGTAAAAGAATCAGAAGAGGACAGACTGATGACCTTAAGTGTAGGTCCACAGCATCCAGGGTCCGGTCATTTTAGATTTACAATTAAAGTTGATGGTGATTATATCGTTTATTGTGATCCTGATCCCGGTTATGTCCATAGAGGGGAAGAAAAAATGTCTGAATATAGGAATTTTATTCAGAATATCCCTCACCTAGAAAGACCTGTAATTCATGATTCCACTAACATTACTTATTCATATAGTCTTGCTGTTGAAGAGTTGCTGGGAATAGAAGTTCCTAGAAGAGGACAATTTATCAGGGCTATAGCCTCTGAGCTCAATCGTCAAGTATATACTCTTTACTGGCTTGCAATTTATGGCATATTTTTAGGTCATTCTACTATGTTTATGTGGCCTGCAGGAGATAGAGAGCTGTTCATTGATCTTTTGACTGCCTTGTCAGGTGCTAGAGTTACACATGCCTATAATATACCAGGCGGAGTAAGAAATGATGCACCTAACGGCTTCAAAGAAAAATGTCTACAATATGTAAAATATTTTGAAAAAAGATTAGTTGAATATGAAGATATATTTTATAATAATCCTCTCTTTAGACAAAGAACAGAAAATGTTGGTATCTTAACAAAAGAAGATGCTATAAATCTAGGGGTTACCGGATCTGTACTTAGAGCATCAGGTATTCCATACGATATAAGAAAGGTAGAACCATATGATGTCTATGATGAGATTGATTTTAAAGTCCAATATATGAAAACCTGTGATTCCTTCGCAAGAGCATATGTTCCATTCCTAGACATGAGAGAATCATGTAATATTATTAAACAACTCTTAGATAAGATGCCAGATTCGGGCGAGGTCAGATTAAAACTTCAGTCAAATCCAAAAGGTCAACCAGGTGAATCGTATAAAAGAGTTGAATCCGGTAGAGGTGCACTTGGTTATTATATAGTGAGTGATGGATCACCCAAACCATATAGAGTTAAAATTTCTGTAGGATCCTTTAGAAATATCCTAGCTTTGCCTCATCTTTTGATTGGGTCAAAGTTAGGTGATATGCCATCTATATATTGGGCCTTAAACTATTGGCCTGTGGAGGCAGATCGATAGAAAGATGGCCACTGCACCTAAAGAATTTAGATTTGGAAATTTTGTAGCTTCTATAGTATGGCTTGTTTTTTGGATAATAATTATTGTTACTCTGGTTGTTTTACCTTTAATATTTGTAATATTATTTTATGTTCCTCTTCCGTACGCTGGTGATGAAGTTCTTACACCTTATCTGTTCTTTTCAATGATGGTAGATCCAACTCGAACGGTACCGATAATTGACTTTCTAATACATACTGATTTGTTCAGGGCTGCTATTTTTCCCGGATTCGCCTATGCCGCATTTATAGCTGCAGCTACTATTTATATCGAAAGAAAATTTTTAGCAAAAATGCAATTGAGAACTGGACCTTTTTATGCCGGAAGATTTGAAGGAATTTTACAGTTAATTGCTGATGGACTTAAATTAATTTCAAAGGAAGTAATAATCCCTTCTGGAGCAGATAAACCTCTATTTTGGGCGACTCCTATAATATTTGTTGCAACAGCAGCAGCAGCTACCGCTCTGATACCTGTAGCTCCAGGTTGGGTCGCCTCTGACTTAGATGTAGGGATTTTAGCCATATTTGCGATCTTGGGATTTTTCCCTCTTTTGGCACTATTATTTTCCTGGGCAAGCAATAGTAAATATCCATTCATAGGAGGTTTGCGTGCTCTCCATCAATTAATCGCGTTTGAAATTCCATTTATTCTCTCTGCACTTCCAATCGTACTCCTTTCAGGTTCACTCAACCTGAGTGAAATGGTAGAATCTCAATATCTATTTTGGTTTTTTGCGGTTGCACCAATAAGCGCATTTGTTTTTTATATTTCTTCATTAGCTGAATTAGAAAGAGTACCTTTTGATCTACCAGAGGCTGAAAGTGAAATCGTAGCTGGTTGGCTCACTGAAACATCTGGAATGATTTATGGATTGATACAATTAGGCACCTATGTTAAACTATATGTGCTGGCTGCCCTATTTGTAGTTCTATTTCTAGGTGGATGGATGGGACCACAAATCTTTCCACAAGAGTTGATACCGAATTATACCGGAGAAAAAATATACAACGCTACTGTAGTTAATGGAATTTTCTGGTTTACATTAAAAACTTTTGGAATGATCATGCTAATACTGCTTCCAAGAGGAATCAATCCTAGAATTAGAATTGATATACTTCTTCACACTGGATGGTACAAACTTATTGTACTTGCATTCATCAATATCTTTATAGTCTTAACGCTAATATATGGTGGAATAATAACCCCAGGAGGATTGCAATAATCCATGGCATCATCGATAATCAAAAAAACGACAACTGCTACAGGTTTTATAAAAGCTATTGAATCAGGTTCAAAACATCTACTTTTAAAGAGATTTACATTGAGATTTCCTGAACAAAAATTAAAGTTTGTAGGTGATGGATATCAATTTGATCCAAAAAGAGGGGTAGGAATAGCCGGAGCTCGAGGAAGACATATACTTTTCCATGAAAAATGTACTGGTTGTCAGTTATGTGCGATCACGTGTGAAGGAATAGCAGAAGCAATAGGCATGGTAAAAATATCCGAAAAATGGAAACAAAATAAAAAAGGAATTATGCCTCAAATTGATTATGGAAAATGTGTTTTTTGTGGATTATGTGTCGATGCATGTCCCTTTTATGCTTTATTTATGACCAATGATTTTGAATTATCCTCTTTTACCAAGGAACATCTTATTTATACTCCAGCTCAGCTGGCAGTAAAACCAAAGTATGACGGATCAGTTGACATAAAGATTGACAAAAGGGGAGCTTGGCATGGCTGATGCAGCTTTTATAGGTTTATCTATATTAACTGTAGGATCTGCTCTGTTTGCCCTTGAAAGTAGAGAAATAATTTATGGTGCTATAGCCCTTGCAATAAGTATGCTGGGAATCGCTGGTTTTTTTATCCTCTTAGATTCTCATTTTGTAGCAATGTTTCAAATTGCAGTATATGTAGGTGCTGTAGCTGTGTTGGTTATCTTTATAGTGATGTTAGTAAGAACAGAGGAATTATTTTCAACCACTGATGATCATGGAAGAAAAGTTGCAGGAGTGATATTTTCATTGTTAATGATGATCGGTATTGGTGTAATTTTGTTCAGTTCTGAATTTACAAAAGTTGAATTTAATCCTGTAATAGATAAAATCGTTAACAAGATAGGAAATGAAATGCTCACTTATTATGCTCCTGTTTTTATACTACTAGCCCTAACTTTAGCAGGATCTATAATTGGAGCTTTATCTTTAGCAAGACGTGAGGATGATAAAGAAAATAATTATGATACAAATGATGAAAATAGTAATTCTGATAAAATAAACCCAGAGCAGGATTCTACTTCTTCATACGGAGAAAATCAAGGATTTCAAGATAAGGAAAAATCTGATCTTAAAAAAAAGAGTATTTTCGGTAAGACATCACAAAATGCAAGTCGAGTAATGAAATTGGGGCGTTCTAAAACAAAATGACCGAATTAATAAATTATTTGACAGTTAGTCTAATTCTTGTAGGTATTGGAGTATATGGATTAATTGTTAAACGTAATGCAATTAGAATGATTTTTGCTATAGAAATAATAGCAAATGCCGCTAATCTTAATTTAATAGCTTTCTCCCGTTACTTAGGAGATATACAAGGACAGGTATTTGCATTGTTTGCTATTGCAATAGCAGCAGCAGAGGTAGCAGTCGGTCTGGCTATTGTGGTAATAGCGTATAGATTGTATAAGGAGATAGATGTTGAGGAATACAGGAGCATGAGAGGTTAAGATTTTTGAATTTGTGTAAAGTATATCAACATTTAAGCAAACTAGGGAGGCTTGTTTAATTTTTGGCTGCTGAATCATCCGGAATTCTAATGGCAGCAATTTTTATACCTTTGTTATTGTCCCCTGCAGCTTATTTTATTGCAAAAAGAAGGGGTGTAAAATCCGCGACATGGTTTACTTTTGGGGTTCTTTTGCTTTCTACTATCTTAATAATTATCCCAATTTTTAGCCTATCTTCTGAAAACCAGGTTTATCTAGAATCTTACAAATGGAGTCAATTTGGTAATTTTGGACTGAAACTTGATGGTTTTAGTTCCCCTTTTGCAATAACCATATACATTCTTTGTACAGTCCTGGTATTTTTCTCAAGATCTTATATGACAAAAAAAATTGCGGGACAGTTTGATAATTTGAGACCTAAAAATAACTTGAGCAAATATCTAGAAGATAACAATTCAATTCATAACACGAATAAACATGATGATAAGGATAACAAAACTTTTCACGAAGATGATCATGCTGTCGGCTCACAATCGGGCCAAAAACAAATTTCACAATATAGATATGATTTGGAACCTTCTCCAACTCAATCCATTAACACCCAGATGGGCCTTTTTTTTGCTCTATTCCTAGTATTTTCCATGGGTATGGTCGGAACCGTCTTAGCTACAAACCTTATTGAATTTTATGTGTTTTTTGAGCTATCACTTGTACCTGCATTTTTGTTGGTAGCCCTATTTGGTTATCAGACCAGGAAAAAAGTTTCCTTAATGTTCTTTTTTTGGACGCATGTTGGTGCAGTTCTATTGTTATTAGGTTTACTCGCCATGGGGTTATTTGCAGGAGGTTTTGACTTTGATACAATAAAAGAAAATTCCTCAAAGATCCCTTCGGACTGGATGGTTCTGATAGTATTTGCAGTAGTCGTTGGTATCGCTGTTAAATTGGGAGCATTTGGACTTCATATGTGGATTCCTGGTACTTATGCGGAGTCTCCTACTCCTATATCGGCAATGATCGCTGGACCTATGAGTGGAATTGGAGTATATGCGCTACTTAGAATATGGATAGATCTTCTATCTGTATCATATTCTGATTATAGTATCTATGTGAATATCTGGGGAGTTGTAACAATGATTTATGGGGGAGCGATGGCTCTTATGCAAGATGATATTAAGAAACTTTTAGCCTATTCGAGTATAAGCCATATGGGTTATATTATTTTTGGTTTTGGAAGTTCTAGTATGCTTGGTATTACCGGAAGTACAATGATGTGGGTTTCTCATGCATTAGGAGAGACAATATTGTTCATGATGGCTGGTGTTATTATTATCAAAACAGGTACAAGAAGCATGTCTAACCTAGGAGGGATTGCCAGAAAAATGCCTTATACAGCAACTATCGCAATGATAGGAGCTCTTACAATGATTGGCGTACCTCCAACCCTGGGATTCATGTCTGAATGGATCTTGTTTAACGGCGCTTTGCAAACCGGAGCAGAAAATATGGATTCTTTCAGGGTTGTGTTGTTCTCATTAGCTATACTAACAACAATTCTTACAGCATCATATCTTCTTTGGATGTTTAAGAAGGTATTTTTAGGTCCAATATTTGCTGAATATAAAAACCTTACTGATATTAATAAGTACATAATAATATCAATTTCATTTGTAGCAGCTATTTCGTTATTAATAGGTGTATATCCTGATCCATTAATTAATCCAGTTATCGGTTATACAGAATCAATTTTCTCAGATTCTCCAGAAATTGTTTCCTTACCGATACCACATCAAAATACAGAAATAATTAGTGATACCCAAAATACAAAAGTGAGCATAAATAATGAATCATGACGACGGGATTGATCATGCAGGAGCGAGATTGTATAGATATTGAAGAGAATAAGTATCACAACCCATTCATGGAGAATAAAAAGGGAGTGAAAGATAAGGTGAAAAATAAAAATGGTTGAATCAACAGGGTTTGAAGGACTGGCAATAAATGCATGGTTAATTTGGATACTACCTTTTGTAGGGGGGGTTTTAATCCCTGCTATTGCTAAAAAAACTAATCAAAGAATTACAAATTATTCTGCTGTAGGATTTGCTCTTGTGAGTGCTATTTTTGCTGCATCGTTGTTAATTACAATTCCTTCTGGAGCCGAAATACATAATCAAGTTTCTTGGATATCTGCTTTGAATATAAAAGCAGGAATACTAGCTGATCCGCTTTCTATAATTATGTGCAATATAGTGGGTTGGATATCTTTCCTAATCATTGTGTATTCTGTAGGATATATGCATGGTGACAGGGATATCATTCGTTATTGGTTCTGGATGTTGTTCTTTATAGGATCAATGCAACTGATCGTTCTTTCAGACAACCTTCTCATGGTATTCTTTGGTTGGGAAGGTGTTGGCTTGGCTTCGTATGCATTAATAGGATTTTGGTATTCAGATAGAAAGAAAGATTATGTTGGAAGGGAAGGTCATTATGTTTTAGGCATTCCTATGTGGGCTTCTCCAACTCATGCTGGAATCAAGGCGTTTCTTATGACAAGAGCTGGGGATGTTATGATGCTTTCAGGAATGTTCTTGATTTTTATGCACGCTGGAACATTTGGTTTCAAGGAGTTGCTAGAAGATCAAACATGGGCTAATAACATGATGCAACACAATCTACTAGTACCTGCTGCAGTTTTATTATTTGGAGGTGCTATAGGAAAATCTGCGCAATTCCCACTTAATGAATGGCTCTTAGAAGCCATGACTGGTCCAACATCCGTTTCTGCTCTTATCCATGCGGCTACTATGGTAAAGGCTGGTGTGTTTTTAGTTGCCAGGATAGGTCCTCTATTTTTCGCTTTAGCTGTCTTCAACGTGGAACAATTTTTTGAAGTGGTAGCTTGGGTTGGCGCCATTACTGCATTTTTACTTGCTACACAAGCCATAGTAAATCCAGAGATAAAGAAAGTTCTAGCATATTCCACAGGCTCTCAAATAGGTTATATGATGATGGCTTTAGGAATAGCTGGAATTTCTACACATTTTGTAGATGGATATACCGCTGGATTCTTTCATCTGATGAGTCATGCGATGTTTAAAGCATCACTTTTCATGGCAGCAGGAGGAATAATACATGTCGTAGCTTCTAGATTTATGAATGATATGGGCGGATTAAGAAAGAAAATGAATAAGACATTTATTTTTATGACGCTCTCTGCTCTATCCCTTGCTGGAGCACCTTTGATAACTTCAGGATTTTGGAGTAAAGATGCGATATTCGCTGCTTTGCTAGAGTCTAATTCATCATCGGGCATTGCTTTGTTTTGGATCGCAGTAATAGTTGCAATTATGACTGCATTTTACACATTCAGAATGGTAGGAATGGTATTCTTTGGGAAAAAGAGTACACATATACAACAAATAGAGAATGAGATAAAGTTACCTGCTGATTCTAGTGGGACAGCTTCAAACGATCCTAATAATGAATATAAATCAAGTGAGAATGCAGAAAAAACTGAGAAATCCAGTTTGACCAAAGAAAAAGAACACGTTCATGAGGTTAGCCCTGTAATGTGGATACCATTTGCTACCTTAGCTGTTGCTACTGTAATTATTGGACTGGCAGGATTTCTTTTTGAAGATGAATTGCATAATATATTTGGAAATTACCTTGAAACATATTTTGGGATAGGTCTATCCGATACTGGATCATCTGTTGTACAAAATCCCCATGAAAATAACGCAAATACAAATGAAGAAATGATAGGGGGAATAAACATTATGGCTGTAATCGCCTCAGTAACAGCATTTGGAATAGGGTCAGGGTTAGGGATAATCTTTTATATAACAAGAACAAAAGATCCCGAGATCATTTCTCGTTTTACCTTTACACGCAAAATATGGCAATTCCTATACGATAGATGGTATCTTAATGCTCTTATTTATTGGGGATTTGTAAAAATTCCATTGTATACTTATAATCTTATTTGGAAATACTTTGAAACTTATATTGCCCAAGGACTTAATCCAGCAATACAATTTACTATGAGTTATTTATCGAAATTAGTGAAATTTACACAAACTGGAGTAACACAGACATATCTTTTTGCATTTGTAGCAGGGATACTAGTGGTTCTATTATTGTTGTTCTTATAGGAGTGTATGTGAATATGGAGGTTTTAAATTAAAAGAATGATTGACTTATCATCAACACCAATCTTAATAATAATATTGCTAGGAACGGTAGGATTATCGATACCAGTCTTAGATGCTATTAAAAAAGAAAAAGGTAAAAAGAAAAATAAGTTATTTAGCGGAATAACATTTGGGACTCTTATAGTTGCTATTCTTATAATAATTTTTAGGGTAATAGGAGGAGAACCATTACCTTCCATGAGTTTTGGCCCAGATGTCTTAGTTGACGATATGTTTGGTTCATTTTTTGCTATTACACTATTAATAGTTTCAATTATGGTATCTGCTTCTTCCTGGAATTATATGCGAGGGATTGTGAACCCTGCATCATATTATTCTCTTATTCTACTTTCAACAATAGGAATGGTTTTGATTGCCTATTCAACTGATTTCGTAATGTTGTTTATTGCATGGGAATTAATGTCGATTCCTACATATGCACTTGCAGCCTATGCAAAGAGAGATCCGATCTCAAACGAAGCTGCGATAAAATACTTTATGTTCGGCGCTCTTTCCTCTGCGATATTAGTTCTAGCAATTGGTCTAGTCTATGGTGTTACAGGGACAACAAATATTGGAGAATCTATATTGATACTAGCCAATAATAACTTACAGAGCCAATCAAATCAATTAATTGGAGGTTTTATACCTATCTCTTATTTGGCTATTGGATTATTTGTCGCTGGATTTGGATTCAAGATGGGCCTTGTACCATTTCATATGTGGCTCCCAGATACATATGAGGGTGCTCCAACGACAATTGGTGCGTTACTAGCTGCAGGAACTAAAAAAGCAGGTTTTGCTGCTGCTATAAGAGTGGTAGTAATAGGAATGTTTGTTCTTAGCCCGGATTGGAGTATTGTACTAGCTATTCTTGCAATTATCACGATGACAGTAGGAAATCTTGCGGCTTTATTGCAAAAAAGCGTCCCCAGGATAATGGCATATTCAAGTATAGCACAAGCAGGGTATATTCTAATTGGGTTGGCAGTTGCGCCTTATGCAGCTATGGGGTTGGAAGGCTCCCTTTTCCATATTTTAAATCACGCAGTTATGAAATCCGTTGCATTTATTGCTATTGCTGCATTCGCAATTGGGATTGCAGGTTATAGTTTGGATAGATATGTCGGTCTTGGCAAGAGAATGCCGATAACAGCCATCGCATTTACCATTTCTCTATTAGCATTAGCAGGAGTACCCCCTCTTAACGGATTTTGGAGTAAATTGGTAATTTTCGAATCAGCAATTGATAGCGGATCGGTTATATCATGGGGACCTTATCTGGCAATTGCTGGATTATTAAACAGCGCTCTTTCTCTTGGATATTATATGTGGATAATCAGAAAAATGTATCTTGATGAAAGTAAAGATACTTCAAGGATAAAAGAACCCAAGATAATCTTATGCGTACTCTTATTTGGCATGATATTTATGGTGGGTTTTGGAATATGGCATGCACCTTTGTTGGAATTTGCATCCATTTCGGTTCCTACTCAATTTGATCAGATATTGCCTACACTTGAAGCATCATTAAAATAATATCTCTAATTTTTTAATAACCAATGTATATTTTTATTCAAGATGTTATGCCTCGTTCAAGATTAATGTTTAAAGTACAGTATGATCTGAGAAAAAAAATATTGCTAGAGCATTAGGATATCGATTAATGATATAACCTCTACAATATAAACAGTTAATAGTTTAAATTCCTTACCCATTAAATGATTTTAATAAATGAATTTAATTTTATTATTCTCTATGTTTATGAAATTATATAAGAAAACATTTTTATTCTCATGTAAAAAAAAATAGTTAAATGCCGCTGTAGCTCAGCATGGTAGAGCAAATCGAGAGCATAATATGCTCTGGAGCTTAACTGGCTGTTAACCAGTGGGTCATCAGTTCGAGTCTGATCAGCGGCGTTTGTTGTTTATAATGTATTATTTATTTGTGTCTAAATAATTGAGGTTTATTTTTAATTATATCTAATTAAATGTCTCAATAATTGCTAAATATTAGTTGTAATCACAATTTACAACAGAATTCAATTATCAAATCCAAAAAAACTTTTATTAATAAGAAATAACACAATGATTTTTAATCTAATATTTCAGTTAGGATATTGAATCAGGTTCTATTAACTTGAAATTTAAAGTAAATATTAAAAAATCTATGACAATTGAACATGGAACATATTAGAAAAAGTGAATATTGAGAGTATTTTATCCTTAGGGTTTTACAGAACATTGAATCAATATGGAGAGGACTTTATTACATTAAAATTGAATATATATGTCTAGTAAATGAAATATTTTTTATAATCTCGATAACAAGAGCATTATATATTAATTTATTAGATAAATGATACATATTTTACAATTTATTTATTAACTAATTCAATATTTTTTTTCTATTATAGAAAAAAATATAATAGAATTAATCAGTTACTCTTTTATAATCTACGATAGATTCTAGTGTAATGAAGGCTGTAATTCTAGCAGGAGGTTTAGGAAAGAGACTAAAACCGCTTACCAATGACAGACCTAAACCTATGATTGAAGTACTAAATGTACCGATCTTAGAATGGCAAATTCGATGGTTTAAAAAGCATAACATCGATGAAATCATTATTTGTGTAGGTTATCTTAAAGAGATGATAATAGATTATTTAGGTAGTGGAAACAAATTCGGTATTCGACTCGGGTATGTTGTAGAAGATGTACCTCTAGGGACAGGAGGTGCATTAAAAAATTCTTCTAGTTTATTAACCGGAACCACTGATAATGGATTTTTTATGACTAACGGGGATATCCTTACAAATTTAGATCCTCATAGATTATGCAGGGAAAATAAATCTACTATAGCGCTGGTTCCTCTCAGGAGCCCATATGGAGTAGTAAACATTAATGATAAATCCGATGTAATTGGTTTTGAAGAAAAACCAGAAATACCAGATAAATGGATAAATGCAGGAGTTTATTACTTCACCAAAGAAATTTTTGATTATCTTCCAGATAATGGAAATATAGAAACAACCGCCTTACCTAAAATGGCTAAAGAAGGTAAACTGAAAGGTATTAAATTTCCAGATACTTTTTGGAGATCTATAGATTCACATAAAGATATTGATGAAGCGGGAAAAGAATTAGATAACGAACGAATCTAGATTTTTATGAAGATGTTATGGAAATAGATCGAGTGGGATATAATATTGGTACCCTATTATCTATCGATTCTATTTTGCGTTTTGCTAAGAACGCTGAAATTCAGAAAAATGTGGATTCTTTATGGGTTCCTGAGTCGTGGGGTCGCGAAGCTTTTGTATCCTTAGGAGCGCTTTCGCAGGTAACAAGTAAAGTTAAACTAGGAACTGGAATAATTAGCATTCATTCTAGAACTCCCGCGACGGTTGCAATGGGGATTTCGACACTTGATATTTTGTCCAACAATAGATCAATTTTAGGACTTGGAGTTAGTACTCCTGCCTTGGTAGAGAATTGGCACGGAATAAAATTCGATAATCCATTTGAAAAAATGAGAGAATATATCCAATGCATCAGAATGATAATGAAAGGTTCTAAAGTAAAGTTTGATGGAAAGTACTTCAAAATCAATGATTTCAAAATATTATTTAAACCAAGACGAGAAAATATTCCTATCTTTACTGCCGCAGTAAACAAGGGAATGGTGGATCTATCCTGTGAATTTTCAGATGGCGTTTTATTATATTTGAGACCAAAACAAGAATTAAAGGAAATTGTAGATTATATTAGAAATAAAATTGAAGATGATTATCTTAATGATAATCCAGACAATCTGACAAATGAGAAAAATGATTTGAATGCAAAAGGCTCGTATTTTTGCTCACAAAAAAGAAAGTTTGAGATTTGTTGTGCATTTATAACTGCAGTATCAGATCAAGACCCTGAAAAAGCGAGGGAAAGAGCTGCAAAAACACTCGCTTTCTATGTTGCTGTAGGAAAATATTATGCGAGATTTCTACTCAAAAATGGTTTTCAGGATGAAGTAGAGACCATAACAAATGAATACAAAACCAAAGGGATAGAGAATATTCATAAATTCGTATCAGATCGTATGTTAGACACCTTGACTATTTGTGGCGCCCAGGAAGATTGTAGAAAAGCGTTAAAAAGTTTTATCAATACTGGTATAGATTTACCAATAATTCAGATTAATCCAGTTGGAAATGATTCAGAAAGTTCAATTAGGGAATTGTTATCAACTTTCTCAGAGTGAGAAAAGTTTCGATCTTTGCTGGTGAAACTTCTGTATTTAGAAAAATAGGGTATATTTCTAATACAGTTAATATAAGAAATAAAAATAATACAGATTCTACTGTTAATTCAACCAATGAGCCTAATAAAACGCGTAAAATAATCAATACAATCCACACTTTTGATTCCAATAATTCCGACATTCTAAATAGTAATATAGATATTAACAGAAACATAATTCAACTCGCATTAGAACCAACAATATCACTTTTGAAAAAAACTGGATTTCCAAGAGATCTTATAGATGCTGTCATCTTCTCATCATGTTCTACTGAACAATATCTTTCTAGTATTATTTCTGAGATTTTAGGAATAAAACCAAAGATTTCACATAGAATAGATAATCTTTGTAATTCAGGAACAAACGCGATAATTTCAGCTTATTCCTACATAGCTTCCGGATTATGTGATTGTGCTCTTGTTATTGGGGCAGAATTGTGTGACTCTCCTGGTCGCGTTTTAACACGAGATATTTCTAGGGGTCAATTTAATTTACCAATTTACTGGGCCGCTATCATTAAAAAAATGTACAAGAATAAGTATCGAATAGATGAAGAAAAAATTTGCAGTATTCCTGTCAAGAACTATTTAAAGGCAAAATACAACCATATTGCGATTAACAGTGGCAAGAATTTGACTCTAAGTCAAGTGATGAATTCAAAATTACTTATAGATCCACTACATTTGCTAGAATGTTCAATGATTTGCGATGGAGCTTCGTCTATTTTATTAACTGCTAATGATAAAATTTCTTTTTATACCTCTAAGCTAGATAAAGACCAATTATCAAGGAATAAAACAAAATCAAGTAAATTTTCAACTACTTCTAATCTGTTGTCTGATAACAAGGAAAAATACTCAAAACAAGAAATTATACCAATATGTATAAAAGGGATTGGTCAACAAACTTTTTCAGCTAGTTTAGGAAATTCAATTGAGTCTATTTTCAAATCTTCCCCAGCAAAAAATGCTGCAAGACAGGCGTATGAAATGGCAAGAATAAAACCTAGTCATATCGATTTGGCTGAAATACATGATGCATTTTCTATTTTAGAAATTATTGCGTATGAGGACTTGGGCTTTGTTGGGGAAGGAAAAGGAGGAAGATTTATTGATAACAAAGATCAGGATATGTATATAAATCCAAGAGGTGGTATTTTAGGATGTGGTCATCCTTTAGGGGCTACCGGAATAGCCCAAACTGTTGAAATTTTTAAACAATTATGTGGAACAATTGATGATGACATCTACTGGAACGATCAATTAAAATTCGTTACAAATGCATTGTACAATGAAAACAATTCTGTTAATACAAAGACAAATAATAATAAAGTTCATGGCAGACAAATTAAATCGGACATTAAAAGAGGATTAGTTCACAATTTAGCCGCAGCAGGAACTTCTGCTTCAATAATAATCTTAGAAAAATAAAAACCTAAATTTATAGAAAATAATTACAAATAGAAGAATACTGGTTTACTTTATGGACAGAAAACAAAAAAAAAATCTTAGGAAAAGAAATTCCAATATCTCTCTTAGCAATTATGAAACTTTTATGAAATTTATGAGAAAAGGAAAGTTTATGATGCCTTATTGCCAAACCTGTAAAAAAAATATCTGGCCTCCCTCTGATTATTGTACAAATTGTTTCAACAGATTGGACCTAATTGATTTAAAGCGGCAGGACGGAAAATTAATAGAAATCTTTCATTCCTTTGTAGGAAAAAAGCAAATCAAATCAAACCAATCAATAACAAGAGAAGTCGACATAATTGGATTAGTTGATTTTACTGGTGTAAAACTCTTAGGTTCTATTAATAAAACAACATACAATTATATTAATACCTTTAATTGTCAAAATCTCAAAGCAAATGGACTTTTTGATTATTCCCGAGTACGTGTAAAATTACAAAAATGCGGTATTTTGGAAAATAGTCTATTTTATAAATTCAAACTGGTTAGTATATGATAAAATATTCTAATTCGAACGATAATCTAGATTACTTAATATATCTATCAAGCTAATTTAGGATTAAATTGAGTTACGACCGATTCGTAGATGAGAGGGTTCTGACCAGTAGAGATGCTTTAAATAAATTCCAAATGAAAATAAAACTTGTAGCTATTGATGATAATGCGCGAGATCACTCCGTTAGGTTTGGCAGAAGGGTTCTTGTAGACAAAATAATCCTGCTTTCAAAACATACAGATACTCAGGAAATCGAAGAAATAGAACTAGATATAGCTGAACTTGAAAAACGAATAAGGAAAGAAAGACATTATTCTTCATCAAATAGGTGGATATCTCCCAACGAAATAAAAAATGGATATATTGTTGCTTCAAGGCATCAGGACCTTCTAGCAGATGCCACAGCACTTGACGAAATTGTTTTTGATTAGAATAACTCTTTTCATTATATCTTTTCATTAATAGTTTTTGGTCAAGAAATCATAGAATAAAAATAAAAGGTATTATGAATTTTTTCAATTGTTATTTTTCTTAAAATAGAATATAAATTTTAACAAGTCAAGTTTTATAGGAATTATCATTTGTTAAAATAAATTTAATAGGGTATTTTGATTGTGGATAAAAGTAATTTATAACAATTTACTTTGACATATCAGTTTTTTTCCCTAGTATTTTCCTGTCTTTGATAATCTTTATTACACCCAGTGCTATCAAAATAGCACCTAACAACATAGTAATACTAACTGTTCTCATAGTTTCCTCAGTAGAAGTCACAATATTCATTGCTATAACGATCACCATTCCTAGGATAATTAGACCTCCATTGACAATTAGTAATATTGGAATGATCTTTGATTGTTCGTTTCGACCTATTACGAATCCTACTATTGACAAAAGTACAGCACCAGCACCAAAAATACTACCACGTACTGCTTCATTCATGGGTAAAAATCCTGTCCCTGAAGGGTTTTCTTGAGATTTTTGGGAAGCAACCATCGTATCTAATCCATATATAATTAGTAAAATAAGAGCGATGCTTAATAGGATTGCAGCTAGATTTACCATGTTTTTTCTATATCAAGATATTTAATAAACTTATCAATAATTTTACCTATGGAGATCAAAGATATTCTTTATGACATTTTGGAAGAAATCGGAAAACCAAAAATTACAATTTCACTTCAAAAAGATATTGTTAGCTCAAAAATATTAATCGATGAGATTCTTTCTAAGGCAATACCTAGGATCAAAAGCGAATACATTAATTCAAACTATTTAGAGAGAAATTTAAAGGAATTGAAATATTCTTTTAAACAAGACTTGTCTAAATTGTGTGAATCCCTCTTACATTTTTTATTAACCATCGCAACAGTTCCATCGTCTAGAAAAATATTATTAGAAAAACAAGAACTTGATATCGTCATTCCAGAAGTTAAAATATTAAAAAAATATCCTGAAAAATCTATAATAATTAAATTTTTGAACGATGATGATTCCTTGTCTTTTGATTTGATAGATGGTATTTCGATATTACAACCATACAAAAAAAATTTATGGATCGTTTCTCCTACAGATATGGATTGTCATTATAAAAATTTTATACTGTATGAGAAGGAAGAATTTGAAAAATATTTAACTGAATCTAATACATATGTTCCTAACTTTTATGTTCAAGATAACGAAGAAAATTATACTTCCAAAAATAATGAACCGATTGTAAATACATATCCATTTAATAATATACTCTTAGATATAGAAAAATTCCTAAAAGATTCAAAAAATAAAAGTTTTCGATTCGTTCATATTTAAACCCTTTAAATCAAGTATTTTTCCTTCAAGAAATAAATTGTCACAATGACATAATATCCTTTATTATATATAAGTATGAAAACCACTCATATAGCCTAGTGTTTATAGGACTGTTTTTTTATATTGAATTTTCTTTACTGTAAATGTTTTCAAAATACTGTTTAAATTGTTCAGATAATCAACAAAAGATATCAACAAATAATACTTGGTAATACAACTAGATCTTAATAATTCTCTTTAGTTGTCTAAATCAGAGCATTCAATCCAATTAATACTGAGTCATTGATATTATTCAAGATAAAGAAAACATATTTTTCTTTTATTTTCTTGAATAATTCGTCATAATTTAAATATTAAATGTTTATTGGCAACTCATTCTATTTTTAAAGATCAGTTTGAATTCCGATCTTATCAATTCCATTCTTTATATAATATTGTGCAAAAAAAGTCATGCTTAAATTCTTTTTTCTATTGTCAGAATTTTTGGAATCATATTATGACTCATTATTTCTTTATGAACTCAGTATCTCTTAATAAATTAGATTAATCATAAAACCTCCAGTACTGTGATTTTTTCTAGATTTAAAGTCGTTTAGATAATTTGCCACCCCTTGATATTTTTGGTTGACTAGTACCCAAAGTTCTTGATATTTCTTATGTGGTATCTCACATACTACTTGGTTATTTGACTTCATTTCTCCTCCATCCTATTAGTTTTTAATTATTTTAAAAATTGTGACCATTTTTAAATTTTAAATATGATTAGTTTTTTATTTTCTATTCTATTTTATGTGTATTAATAAATTATAAACTATTTACATTAAGTTTAAAATAATTTTAGAATCCTTTATCAATAGAGGTATTCTTCTTAACTTATTTATCATTTATCTCTAATTTCAATTTGTTCTCAAGTTATTAGCAAGTGTTAATTCATTAAAACTTGTCTGAATTAATCCATACGCTTTAATTAGAAATTTGAAATTTCTATAATCCCTTATGACTGGTCCATGTTCATCCTTTAATCTCATGATCTTTTGTATTAATTTTAATATTCTTTTTCGACGATATTTGATCTAGATCCAATTAAATATCTCCAATAATAACAAATTCACCTGGTTTACAGGTTATTAATAAAAAAAATACATTCGACTAACCATGATTCTAATCATTTCGTATTGTCCTTGTTTAATTCGAGATACCACCCGGTAGTAGTATTTAACTTCTGATTAAAATACAATATTATCATAATTTGTGAATTAATTTTACTAGAGCAAAATTGAGCAACTCAGAGCTACTCTTTGAAACAGGATTTCCATCGGATGAAATACCAATATAAACTGATAAATGAAAATTCCCGAATTGATATGTAAAATATGTATGTAAACCCTGAACAGAACGTCGAATGCAACACGTCATTGCAATACCAAACATCATTGTCATCAGATTCAATCATGTTGTTTACTGATTTTCTAATAATGGAAACATTCAATTGAATTGAACCATGAATTTCAAGTCATGAAATATTTTCTGATAGCTTGAGCAGTTGTTATATCAAAAAGTATTTTACTCAATAAGGATCGTTTTCTCCCAATTTTAGACTATCAACACTTTATGGTTCTACGCAACCACAATCACAAGAAATACTACTAGCATATATAGGTGAATATCTTGAAATTGAAATAAAATATTATGAGATCATAAATAAGCTGGTTTCAAGGTACAAAAAAATAGAAAACATTTTATTTCTGTTGGAAATCCATGAAGACAATTCTTATTTTCGGATTCAGTTAAATAAAAGACATAAATAATTTATTATTAATCTAAAATTAAAGATTAAAATCACGTTCTTTGAATGAATTAACTTATCCCAACGAAATAAAAAGAAAGGTTAGTGTAATCCTTGTTCAGTATTAGGCAAAGTTCTTAAGGAAGAAAAAGGATTCTTTGTACATGAATGAACCATCAGGGGAAGAACTTGAAGATGAAGTTCACCAACTTGAGGATATAGAGGATGAGGATTCAGATGATCTTGAAGAAGAGTCTGATGAAGAAACTAATGGGAGGTAAACATTTTTTAACAGAAATTTTACATTAAAAGATTCGGAAAAATTTTTGAAAAAACTTATTTTTATACATATGTTTAATATGTTATGTTAAATAACAAAATTTATGATATGTTTCTTTTGTTATTTTTCTCTGCTCTTTTATCAGTTTTGGCATTATCATTTGTAAATTGTTATAGTCAAGAGTTTGATAATATATCTCCTATTAATATTACAAAACAAGATGGTGCTACGTTTGAGATAGCTCCTACTTTTATCATAGAGGAGGGATATAAATCATTTAGTAATGATGCAATTCAACAAAGTCCAGTAATGTTGTCCCCTGGAGACTCTATTGAGATTTCTTATATTTCTCCTTGTGGATATGCTGAAAGTATCGAAGGTTTCTTCCTAAAAGGAACTGCTGACATAGCTATTAAAAGCCTAGAATCTACCGGTCCTATTCAAACAATGCAAATAAGCGGTGAACAACAGGAATTTTATAAAAATCAAAATCCTGAAAAAGAAGGAATAGTGACTGCAAGTATCCCGAGTGATATAGAAATTTCTGCCCAAGATAGCGAGACAGGAAATAACAATAAAATGGTTTTTGTTATGGATTGCAATGAAGAGAAAATCTATTATATAGCTGAGGTTCAGATGCAGTCTAAAGATGCAATTTTTCCATTTACCTTCCCATTAAGTAAATTGATAGATATAATTAATTAATTAATTTTTGACCTCATTCTTATAACTTGCGATATTGATGTACTATTTATATACAATTAAGAAAAATGGTTCTTTGTTTTCAACTAAAATAAGTTAAATCGCTGAAGAGATACAAATATTGAATGCGTTTAATGGGAGTATATTAATTTCTTTCATTAAAAAGATGGTCGGCGAATCTGATTTCTAGCTAAAATCTAATGAGACCATGAAAGAAATTGCTTTTAAAACAGAACTATACTTAATGATCATTAATAATAGAAAATATTTACAAATATCTTTATTTTTCTTGTCATCTGTTCATACCAAATTCCTCAAATTTCATTATCTTTTTCAGATTATGATTAGAATATTATATAAAAATTTAATTGCTTTATCGTTTTTTTTATCTATATGGGATCTCGAGGTACTTTTATAATAGGTACTGATACTGAAATAGGAAAGACAACTATCGCAGCTGGATTCGCTCATTTATTAAAAGAAAAAGGATATAATGTAGGAGTGATGAAACCAGTTGCAACAGGATCAAAAAAATATTCTGATAAATTCAAATCTTTAGATACTAAAATATTAATAACAGCGGCAGGAAATAAAGAGGCGGATGATTTTATAAATCCTTTTTTTTATAAAATACCTTCAGCGCCTTATCTTGCAACTAAAATATTATTGAACAGTTCCAAAATTGATTTAAATAAAATTAAAAAAAAATACATAGAATTAGAAAAAAAATACGATTTTATGATTGTTGAAGGAATAGGGGGATTGATGGTTCCTTTAACTAGAGATCAATATGTAGCAAACCTGGCAGAGAGATTAAACCTTCCTATCATAATCGTTATGTCTAATAAAATTGGAACTTTGAATCACGTTATTATGACTACAATATTGTGTAAAAATTTCAAGTTAAAAATACTTGGCATCGTAATAAATAACACTGTTCAAATTAATGATAAAAAATTTAAAAAGATAAATGATTTTTTACCTCAAGTAGTTAAGGATTTAACAGGACTTGAAATTTTAACAGTTGTCCCATTTTTGAATAAACCATCCCCATCACAAACTTCGGTATTTTTAGAAAAAGTTTTTAAGAGATGTTTTAATAAATTCAGATAACCTTATTTATTATTTTAAATAGAGTATTTTTTACACTATTTGATTATTTATATTAATCAACTATGTAACTTACATGTAATAATATTAGATACAAGTTATAATCAATTCAGATATAATGTATGATAATAAAATCTGTATGATATTTCAAAAAGTAATTGATTTTATCGAAATATTAATTCTGGGGTCTCAATTTTAAATTAAAATTCTGAAACTAAATTTTTATAAATCCAAATTGATAGGTCGTATCTGATAATAATCAGGTCCTAAATTTGATTTTCTATGATGTACTTAGGCTACTTTAAATGTTAAAATTCATACATCTGGCATTTATAAAAATATGTAAAGTTTTCAAGCTATTTATCTGGTTTTTGATTTTAGAACATTTAGGGCTGAACCAGCATAAAACCATTCTAATTGATATCGATTATATGAATGTTTTAAGTTTATAAATTCTTTATTCAAATTTCCATTTTTATGTGTTATTTTACATTTGACTAATTTGTCTGGTTCTAATTTGTCCAATTCCAAGATACTGATTTTATCATCTTCCTCTATTTTGTAGTAATCTGCACTATTTTCAAATGTTAGAGCTAATACCCCTTGCTTTTTTAGATTTGTTTCATGAATTCTTGCAAAACTCTTTGAAATAACTGCAGCACATCCAAGATAACGCGGCGTCATAGCTGCATGTTCTCGACTACTTCCTTCACCATAATTCTCATCACCTATTATAACCCATTTAAGTCCTACCGCCTTGTATTCTCGAGCAATATGTGGATATGTTTCTATTTGATTTGTTAAAATATCTTTTCCCATTCCAATTTGATCATCATGATAGAAGTTTACAGCACCAAGTAACAAATTATCACTAATACGATCAATATGGCCTCTGTACATTAGCCAAGCCCCAGCAGGTGAAATATGATCGGTAGTACATTTCCCTTTTACCTTTGCAAGAATAGGAAGATCAACAAAATCTTTTCCATCCCATTGCGGAAATGGTTCTAATTTTTGAAGTCTTTCACTTTTTTCATCTATAAGTACTTCTACATCCTTGGAATCAGAGGCAGGTGGAACATAAACATTTGTGACATTGACAAATCCTCGAGAAGGGACTTCTGGGGCTATTTTTGGAGGTTGTAACTTAAATTTTAAACCATTTGAATCGGTCAATGAATCTGTTAAAGGATTAAAAGAAAGGGTTCCACCTAACGCAAATGCTATTACGATTTCAGGACTAGCAATAAAATTCATAGTTTCTCTTTTACCGTCATTTCTGCCTGGAAAATTTCTATTATAAGATGTTACTATGGTATTAGGTTCACCTTTCTTTAATTCAGGTCTGCTCCACTGACCTATGCAAGGTCCGCATGCATTAGCCAATACAGTAGCACCTATCTTCTGAAGGGATTTCATTTGGCCATCACGATCGATAGTTGCCCTTATCATTTCAGAACCAGGTGTAACCAATAAGGAAGATCTTATTCGGGATCCTTTACCACTTGCTTGATCTGCAACATCTGCTGCTCTAGACATATCTTCATATGAGGAATTCGTACACGATCCAACGAGTGCTACAGATATGTTATTAACAAAGTGATTTGTTATCACATCATCTTTCATTTTTGATATTGGTCTAGCAAGATCTGGAGTATGAGGACCAACGACATATGGTTCTAATAATGATAAATTAATTCTTATTACACGGTCAAAATATTTTTCAGGATTATTGTAAATTTCTGGATCTTGGATTAAAATATCTTTGTAGTCGTTAGCTAAATTTGCTATCTCATCCCTATTTGTGGCTCTCAAATATGTCTCCATTCGGGTATCATATTCAAAAATAGAACATGTAGCTCCTATTTCAGCACCCATATTGGTGATAGTTGCTTTGCCTGTACAGCTGATGGAATCTGCCCCGGGGCCAAAATATTCAATAATTGAATTTGTACCTCCTGAAACAGTTAACTGAGATGCTACATACAAGATCACATCTTTTGGTGATGCCCATCCTGATAGCTCGCCTGTAAGATAGACTCCTATTCTTTTGGGATAAAGAATTTCCCAAGGCATCCCCGCCATTGTTTCTGCGGCATCTAGTCCCCCTACTCCCACAGCAAGCATACCTAATCCTCCTGCGTTAGGAGTATGAGAGTCTGTTCCAATCATCAATCCCCCAGGAAAGGCATAGTTCTCCAACACTACCTGATGTATTATTCCAGCCCCTGGTTTCCAGAATCCTACGCCATATTTTCGTGATGCAGATTCTAAAAATTTGTAAACTTCATTGTTTTCATATAATGCGGCTTTAGTGTCGATATTGCCTTCTACACGTGCCTGGATAAGATGATCGCAATGGACAGTAGTGGGAATTGTGGTTCTATTCAAACCTGATTGCATAAATTGCAAGAGGGTCATTTGACCAGTTACATCCTGTAGTGCTACTCTGTCAGGACGTAGAAATACATAGCTCTTTCCACGTTGGAGATTTTGTCTATGGCTGTTATCTCCTATATGAGTAAGATGACCAATAAGTATTTTTTCACTTATTGAAAACGGCATATCTTTTTTATATATCTCTTTATATTTTGCAATATTATTACTGGATTTTTCATAAATCCTTTTAACTTGTTGTGCCGTAGTTTCTACGCTGATACTTTCATTTTTTACACTCATGGATATATGTATAATTGTTAAATAGGTATATGAAAATATCTTTCCTTAAACATTCTAGAGCAGGCGATTCAAATAGCCATTTCTATATTTGTAGAAAAAAGAGTCGTAATATGATTACTGTTAACTTCAAAATAATCAAACAATTTTGTTTTTATTATTGAATCCTATACTTTGGTTTTACATTTAATCTAAAGAACTTAATCAATAAAATAAATAAAAAATTTGAATCTTTCAAACTAACATTTTCAATTTTATCAAATATATATTCTTTTTTTTTAAAGTGTCCTAATTTTTTGAGTAAATTTCTTCAATAAGAATGTATTATTGGGTAATCTATCAAAAAAGAAATTGAAGACTAAATACATTAACTGCTAGATCTGGAAGCAAAGTATTTAGAAATACATGTAAAATCAATGTAGTTACATTAAAATCAATTAATCGATAAATTCTTTTTGAATAGAAATTTTGAATTAAAAGGTTGAATAAATTTTTGGAAAGACTTATCTATTCATGTTTATTTAAATAATTGCGATGAGCAACTATATTTATCGTACATTTGGTTTATTATTGATGGTTTCTATTCTAAGTATGGTTCATTTTTCTTTTTTCAATGCCTATAGTCAAGAGTTTGATAATATATCTCCTATTACTATTACAAAACAAGATGGTGCTACGTTTGAGATAGCTCCTACTTTTATCATAGAGGAGGGATATAAATCATTTAGTAATGATGCAATTCAACAAAGTCCAGTAAACTTGTCCCCTGGAGACTCTATTGAGATTTCATATGTTTCGCCTTGTGGATATGCTGATAGCATCGAAGGTTTCTTCCTAAAAGGAACTGCTGACATAGCTATTAAAAGCCTAGAATCTACAGGTCCTATTCAAACAATGCAAATAAGCGGTGAACAACAGGAATTTTATAAAAATCAAAATCCTGAAAAAGAAGGAATAGTGACTGCAAGTATCCCGAGTGATATAGAAATTTCAGCACTCGATAGTGATGAGGAAAACAAAAATAAGATGGTATTTGTTATGGATTGCGATGAAGAGAAAATTTATTACATAGCAGATGCGGGAATTCAATAAAATTTTAAATTTACTTAATTCTATTTATTCGAAATTATGAAGAGGCAATCATAGTTAACAAGAACCTCTAGGTCATTATTGAACTAATGGGTAAAAAAATATATTATATTAACTAAATTATTTCACGTTTTAAAACACTGTAGAATTAATTTCCTCTGTACTAGATACAAACAAACAAAAATCAAACTTACTAGAAGGAATCCATATACAAGGTACCTATTATGATTAGACAAAATTAAGTAAAGAATTACATAACATTTAAAGATTGGGCGGTTAAAATATGTTAACTACGATACTTTATAAAACATAGAATTTACGGCTCTTAATTTAAGCATTAAAATCTATAATTCATAATGTTCTAGATATCGCATGAAAATAAAATTTGAAAGAAAGGAACATGCTTGTTGCTGAGAAATTTATCAGATACTGTTTCAAAGATTTGGCAAACATACAGTTTACATTGATGACTGTACATGTTACGATGAAGTACGTAACGTAATTGAATTGAATTACTATTTGCATGGTCCGGTCCAGAAAAGTATGATGGAAAGAGTAAATCAGCCTGAAAGACAGAATAGAAAGTTTTGATGATTGCAATCCTTGTGATAAAAAATAGTATAATATATTTCAAGTATCTAGCTGGATACAATTCTTTGTATCTATATAACTATATCATAGCAAATACCAATATCAATTATTTTATGAAGTGAATGTCATCTTATATTAAGAGCCTTTTCTTTTTAATATCTATCTCGAGTTTAGGTTATTAGATTCATATGGAAGTCATCTTAAACATACAAGATTAATTGGTTGACTCCAATTCTTTTCCACACCCAAAGTCAGGTAAAATCCCATACAAATGGATAGCGTTAAGCAACACAACCTTAGGAACGGTTCTGGCATCTCTTGATACTAATATAATTTTTATAGCATTACCAGTTATTTCTTCAGACCTTAATATCTCACTTAATACTATGGTGTGGATCGTAATTGGATATTCTCTTGTTACTGCCTCTATTCTTTTGAATTTTGGACGTCTTTCTGATATTTTTGGTAGAACTAAATTGTATACTTTAGGTTTTGCTATTTTTACTCTTGGTTCTGCATTATGTAGCTTCTCCGAAACAGGAGAACAGTTGATAATATTTCGAATTATTCAAGCGATAGGTGCAGCCTTTATTTTTTCAAATAGCGTAGCTATTCTAACAGATGCCTTTCCTGTAAATGAACGAGGCAAAGCCTTAGGGATTAATCAAGTTGCTATCATGTTAGGTTCGGTGTTAGGTCTTGTCCTTGGTGGTTTTTTAACTTCTTATTTTGGTTGGAGGTCGATTTTTTGGATAAATATTCCAATAGGTGTTGTTGGAATTTTTTTCTCATATACCAACTTAAAAGAAATAGGTTCCTTTAAAAGAGAAAAAATAGACTGGCTAGGGAATATTTCTTTCGCAACAGGATTATTTTTTATTTTAATATCAATTACATTTGGTTCTTTTGGGATTCTTTCAAATTTTAATTCACTAATCCTTTTATTCTTTGGTGGATTTTCTCTAATGATTGTATTTCCATTGATAGAAAAATATGTTTCTAGTGGTTATCCGTTATTTGATTTTTCACTATTTAAGATAAAACCATTTCTTGGAGGGAACATTGCAATTCTTTTGAATTCTATTGCCAGGGGTGATTTTATATTGCTTATCTCATTTTATCTCCAAAGCGAATTTATGCATTTTACACCTCTTGAGGTGGGAATTTATTTTATACCAGTATCGATTACTATCGCAATATTTGGACCTTTGAGTGGAGCATTGTCTGATAAATATGGACCAAGATTTTTTTCAGGATTAGGTTTATTTCTTTCAGGACTAGGATTTATTTTACTTACTCAACTTGACCTAAAGAGTTCATTTATCGATTTGTTATTCCCATTTCTTTTACTAGGTACGGGAATGGGTATTTTTTCTTCACCAAATAGATCATCTATTATGAACAGTGTCCCTGCAAACAGAAGGGGAGTTTCAGCAAGTACTGGTACTACATTATTTTACATCGGGAGATCATTGAGCATCGGATTATCGTTTTTAGTCATGGTAAGTTTCTTGCCGACAGATCAAGTAAAGGAAATAATTTACGATTTTGAAAATAATGATTTATCCAGTTATAACCAAGCTAAAGATAAAGCCAATTTTAGTGATGAGATACGATCAACAAAGTTTTTAGATGCAATTCATGTTATTTTTCTTGTGTCTGCTATTATAGTATTTGTGGCTATAATACCAGCAACAACAAAAGGTAATTTGAAACAATAAATATGTTATTCAAACTACTAATTTATTTAGTAATCAATTTACAGTTTACCTCATGTCAGAAGTTTCCAAAGTGATTAATTCATAAAATAAACAATTATGTATATGCAAAATTTTTAGTAAAATATAACAGAGATTAACGTAATCTCATCTTGTAATATTGTTCAAATTGTGTTATCCTTTTTATAAATATCAAGTAATGTATATTTTACTTCAAGATTAGAAAATGAAATAAACTTCTTCAGGATTTAGAAAAGCTAATGTTGTTTGTTTTTAAAAATAATCAGCAAATACGATTTATCATAAACCAGGTTCTAATTTTTTCAAATATTTTACAGATATCTTAATTTTTTATTCAAAATTATCGATATCACTACTGCATGAAATCAATTTTTTCATTATGTTGATTCTAGATTAATTGAATTTATTCCTCTGACTTCTTGTTCAAATCTTAAATTTGAAAAACATTTTCAATATGAAAACATAGAGAACGGTTATCCTATCTATATACCAATAAAATTATTATTAGTAATAAAATAAAAAAGGTTTAGATTAGTATTCCAATATCTTCTAATGCTATCTTCTTAACGAACTTACATATTTCTCTACCGTCTAGTCTGTTATTTATGGACGTGTAGGTATTCTCCTTAACCCAGAAACTCACCACTTAGAACAACGACGAATCTTGATTCCTCTTACAATACCCACTCTCTCCAAAGTTCTCCAATGAATATATCAATGTATATTTCTTCTATTAAGAATGGGTAGAACTATTCTTTCATTTAGAATTGCTCTAATGTTAGAAGAACAAAGATGGAATTCATTCAAGTCTAAACTTGGAAAAGATGACAAAAAAAATATTTACTCAGATGTTTTCAATTCCTTTACTGTATAATACTGCTTGTACTTTGTCTGTAAAACCAATCAGAATACAACCTATTTTGATGTCTATATTACTTTATTTTTATAAACAACTTGATGAAAGCAAAGAAAACAACAGAAACAACAGAAACCAGTTTAATATTACTCAAAATAAAATCAATACGACTTTAGATAATTATTTCAATCAACCTCTTGATAGTGTAATACTATCAAAAGAGATACAATCATGGCAGAAATTTTCAATTGGTCTACGAAAAAATGACAGAGAATTATTCAGACAGATGTTAAACTCATGTTATGAATATTTATCTTCCATCAAAGCAATGGGAAATGAAAGTTCAACAGAATCATTATTTCTAACAATATTATTTGAACAACACAAACAATTGAGAATTTTATCTTAATCTCAATGTTAGAGGAATATAATACTAGATTAAATCTGGATTTTCCATCCTTTGATACATGTAATAATACAAATACTATATTTGGAACTAGCCAGAATGTTAAAGTAACCTTGTTTGGTATATTATTCTACAATTCATGCCTAAATTTTTGTATGTCCATAAAATCCCTGATGGGGATGAAGATATACTCAAAATTACACATACATCTACTGATAAATTTGGAGTAAGATATATCAATAATTTCATTAATAGAGAAGGAAAAGTTTTCTATTGCTTGGTAGAAGCACCAAACATGGAAACAATAAAAAAATATCATGAAAAATTCAATATAAAACCTGATTGATTAACTGAATTATCTAATGTAATATAATAGATAAATTTCAAGATATAAGATATAAAAAAAATGCTTTTAGTTGAATGTTGAATAATTTGATCTGAATTATAATATTTCTCAAAAATATAACAAATAAAAAATTAAACTCTAAATTACTTATATTACTACAGGTACTATGAATGAAAAATAAGAGGAATGTTTATGGTCTTCCGTGGCCTAGGTCACCATCTACTTGTCCATTATGATTAAAGTTAACACAGATGTTGACTAGATTTCTGTCAATGTTTATTCCACCGTTGCCAAACAATCCATTGCCAGTACCATCTTCTGTTATTTGTTCTTCTGGTGTTGTTGCTAATGATTCTGTTCCTCTGGGTTCTTTCTTAAAGTCTACTCCATTGATATTGACGTTTTTATTGATACATTTAATTGACTGGATACTCACACCTTTGTTCCAAACATCTGTTCCGTCACCTCTTGAAACCTTTCCATATCTATCTTCATAACTATAGTATTTGTCTTCATAATTATCCTTCATATAGTATGGAACTTTGTAATATGGATCCTTTTCATAATCTTCATAGTATCTGTCTTTTCCATAGTAGTCATCATAGTCTCTGGAATCAGAGGAAGCAAATGATGATGGGACAGTCATTGCTACTGTTCCCACAACAAGTACTGCTGCCAATAGAAACATTGAACCAATTTTGGTTGTATTCGTATTCATTGTTCTATTAGATAGTATATAGTATATCTAGCGTACGAACAAACATTAGAGATTGTTTGAATATAATTTACTAGTATAATTTAATTAAGAATTTAATAATATGTGATGATTAGGAATTTTGTTTTATAAAATAAGAATATAAGTTATGTTTACCTCAATCTCTAATTTTACAATTTAAATAGAATGGATAAATATTTCAATGATTAAAAAATCTAAAAAAAATAAAAAATAATCCTAGGATTACTCTGCCGTTCTTGTCAAATCTCCTAATATTGGAACTTTTTCTTGATTATTAAAATTTAGATTGAGACATATATTTACTAGATTTTTGTCTATGTTAAGACCGCCATTATTAAACATTCCATTACCAGTACCATCTTTTATACCGTTTTCATCTCCCTGTAATCCTTGTGCTGTTGCTGCATCATCGGTCATTTCTCTTGGTATTTTCTTAATGTCTATTCCATTTATATTGACGTTGAAATTGACACATTTGATTTTCTGAATTTTTACATCTTTATACTCTTTGTCTTGGTCTTTTCCAAATGGATCATCATGACCATTGTAGTATTTGTTATATGGATCTTTCTCATAGTAATTGTCACCTATGAAGTCTCTGTCATCTCTGTCATCTGGTTGAGCAAATGAAGATGGAATAGTCATGGATATTGCTCCAGTAACTAGTACTGCTGCTAATAGGAACATAGAACCAATCTTGGTTTTATTATTCATTGTTCTACCAATTCAAATATAGTATATCTGGAGTGCTAACAAGCATTAGATAGTGTTTGACTATAATGTAGTAGTATAATTTTATTATGAATTTCAGAATATTAGATATTTAGTATTGATTGTACGATAAAATTAATAAATTATTCAGATAGTAGAACTAATTCTTAGTATTATTTTTACAAAAATAAAATGATAGTTTTAGTATAAAATCGTAGTGACTTTATTTCTAGTTACTATTAACCCCATCCGAATCCTGCACCTATGATGACCAATAGTATGAAAAGTACTAAAATTAGTATAAAACCACCACCGTAACCCCAAGAATCTTCTAGCAAATATTCATTTAAAGTACCTAAATCAATATCATATTCATTTAACAAGTTTAGAGCATTATTCACGAAACGATCTTTATCTATTCCTTCAAATAATTTATCTTCGATCTCTTTAAGTTGTTCTCTATCCAATCCTTGCAAAATATTGCCACTAAGCACTCCTGGAGATCCAGCAGACAACGGGGATTTTCTATCATATTGTGAATATTCATCTGGATAATAACGATTGTCTCTTTCTTCCTCTATGCTTGCAAAAACCTTACCTTTCAACACTCCTGAGGATGCAGTAAATAGTATACTGAAAGTCAAAACTATTCCTAATGCTATAACAGACTTCATTTTTGATAAAAATATCAAATCATATATATTCTAAAATGGTTGAGATGTTATCCACTATCATAAAGATCTTGCATAATTTAAGTAAAATAAATTATGATCAAATATTAGATATGTTAATTAGTATAAATATATCCATGACGTTATTTTATAAAATTATAAAATTATAAACTAATTATTTTCACTTTAGCATATAATTCAATTAGATAGATAGAATCTCAAACTCTTACTCTTACTCCATAGTAACGATAGAGTACTAGACCTAAATCCTTTTTATATATCCAATCTTATAAACATTATTCTAAAATTGTATTAATAAGATGCATAATATAAACAAAAAAAAATTAGATTATAAAATTATAAAATTATAAAATAGAATTAGTATCTTGTTTAGAATAAACACTAATTAATTATTAGTACAAGAAAATCTATTGGTTAAACGGGAAAGGTTAGTTGTTTGCTATAATCCCTTCCAATTGTAATTGATTGTGCTTCAATCGTTCTATTTCCTTTATGTAGCCTTCAATGGTCCTGGATTGCTTCTCATAGGCCTCTTCCATAAACGGGATGGTATCACGCCACTCTAACCACTGCTCAAATATTTTATTGATAAAGTTATCAATTGTATCGTGTCTTCCTTTCATCCTTACAACTTTTTTATCCAATTCTATAGATACAGCCCATGTTGTTTTTGGTACAGGTCTTTTGTTACCATGTAGTCTACCCATTTCAATAATCCTCTAGTTCCGTGTCTTCAATCGCATAGTACTGGAATTCAGTTTTACCACACTTTAGACATTCATACAAAACTCCAATAGTAGTAATATCAATGCGTTCCGTATATCCAACGCTTTCCCATTCATGTTCTGCGTCTTCTATGGGACAGTCTGCTATGGCTATCACTGAAGACATTTCTTGACTAGTCTCCTACCTTTAGAAATACAATAGTCCGTTTTGAGGATAAACAACCAGGTTAAAGCATTCACAGCAATAGAAGTTACAATTACAACTGGTTCCATCTTGACACACATCACTTCCATTCTAGAATTAAAAGTCGTAGGAATCATCTTCCCATCTTTGTACTCGCTTGCTGTGGTAGTTCTCTGCTTCAATGTCTGCTTTCTCCAGTTCGTTCAGTGTTGCGATAGATAGGTTCTTGTATTGTTCTGCTATTGAATTTGGTTTGTCAGAGGAAACGGAATATTGTTACGTTTTCTGGCTGATTGGTAACTTATGGCCTATCTGCTGCACTAGTCCTAAGTGTAAAGCATATTGCACTGCATACAGGTGCTTACAATTCTCTACTTTGTTTGAACTAAAATCTGGACATGAACACCAGGAATCATCGTTCTCTTTATATTGCACGTAATAGTATCTATTACTTGCAAACTCTGATTCTACATAATAACCGTTCATATTTGTTTTGGAGTTCTGTATCATGAAGACCTTTCCGAGTAAGGCCAGCCTTCGTCCGCGGGCCTCTCGGATCATTATCTGTTCATTGTTTACTAATTTTGTTTGTTTGGATACAATACTTGTTGTTTTCATAGGTATACTAACGTGTCCCTATTATATATACCTTCGTGTCCTATAGTATACCTAACTAGAAGTTAAACATAATATTACGTATGTCAAAGTATACATTAGCAATGGGAAAGAAAATGGTGTTTGTAGCCAAGTACAGTCCTCAAGGTGATAAAATTATAATTATAGTTCCAAAGGTTGAACATTCTTCTATCCAGAAACTAAAAAACCCATTGAAAGTTACAGTTGAAGAGATTGTAGATTAATCTGAAATGAGCAGAATTATCCATAGATTAAATATTTGGAGTTTTATATTAATGGGAAAGGTAATCAAACATTTATTTTTGTTAGTGAGAATATAATGTATGTTTAGATGTCCTAAGTGTGGCGGTCGAGACTTTACTGACCAAGAACAATATCTGACTAAAGACAGTGAGAAATCTAAAGTGAGTAATACGACAAAGGTCAAGTTAGCAAAATGCATTACATGTAATTTTGAATCCGTTATCCCATTGAAACAGGATTAAACCATAATGACCCAATCTTCTAATAGTATCACTAATTCCAGACTTTGCAAATATTGTAACAAGGTTCAAATATACTGGAATAATTCTAAAGGGACCTTTGTAGAAGTTGAGACTGGGAATAAACACTTTTGCCAGACTAGAAAGTCTGATACTTTCCACAAGTCATTTGTGGAAAGGTCAAACACTACCCACAAATCATTTGAGGGTAAACCAACTACTCAACAATATAGGCCTACCTTTACAACTGGTTCAGGAAAGCCCTTGCCTCAGCAAATTCACACATCAGGTGTGAAATCAAAGCAACCAACAAAGAATTCTATCCAGGTCCTAAAAGGTGCAACTGAATTGGAAGTACAGAAGCAGTATGAGAAGTTATCTGATATTGTACAAGAATTGGGAGGTAAGATACATGGCAGTCAGTCACACTTTGTTAATAATGGTTTAGAACTTCGTATAATTGTATATTATGAAGTTCCTTCTATTGGTGCTAGTGTAGAAAGAGATAATATGGAACTGGTAAAATCTAGATTCCTGTTGGGTTTGAAATAACTTAGGAACATGCTTCCTAAGTTCGTACCAATCTATCTTATACGAAAGAATATTTCGAATAAGACCAAAAATAAGTGCGGAAATGATTTCCGCAATCAAAAACTAAATATGTTCTATCCAAGGGTACAACCTATCTATCAGAATTCTCCTAAACCTTTTATTATTCTACTACATATTCCATATTGTAGTGTCACGAAAATTCCCTAATCTTGGTAATAGAGTACGCCTGAACCCTATAACACCATCAACTGCTCAAAATGCAGTGAATATAAAGAACCCAGAAGTAATTAAAGAGTTTGATAGGCAACAGCGACAAATAAGACAACCAGACTTTAAAACCATACAAATATCAATTGAAACCTATAAGGCATTAGGTTCTGTGACAGAATATTTCAACATGGCTTCATACGATGATATTATTCAAACCATGGTAAAGCACTTCAGAGAAAATGTATATCGTGAATATGGAAAATATTATGACTCTACTTCTGACTAATTCTTGTATTTCTAGTTTCTGCAATTCCCTTGTGAAATGTAATTCCATTAAACACTTTAGGACAATTAACTTCAAACATCTTTATAAGTTCATTATATTCGTAAGATTTGCCATAATATTCCATAAACAGATTCAAAATATAATTTATGTCCACAGTATGTTTTAACCAGTTCTCTTTTAACTCTTGTAACCAGGCTTCATTCATCAGTATCTTTTCCTTATTCTTATCAAACCTTCTAGGGTCTTTGGAATTCAAGTGTTTGGCAGTCCATGGGCCTTCTGTATTCAACGATTCGATAAGAACATATAAAACATAGGAACCGATCTCATTGGCTAGGTTTTTCAATCCATTATCCTTCTTGCTATTAAGTTTGAACATAAAATCTAGCATTCGCTTGCTAAACAAGATATTACGTGACTGATATTTCACAAAGGCTGGAACTTTAGATTCTTCGGCCAGTCTATATTTACCATGCTTGTTTTCTTTATCGTAAATCCAGCCCTGTTTGACTAGTTTCCTGCAGTTAATAAGTATAGTTTCATCATCGCAATCAATACTATCTTTTAATTCCCTAGTAGTTTGTGGACCACTTCTATTCAGAATATCCAAAATCATGCGTTGAGTCTTTGTATTTTTCCGTTTAGTTCTAAAATCCGCCATTCTATACTGTAAACAATGTAAATAGCGGATTACCGCTTATTTAAATGTTTTATACAATATAAACAAAATCAATGTCAACAACTTACAAACTCATAAGGGTTTCAAAAGAAACTCATGACAAACTTGCCAGCAAAGGGAATTTACACGACTCTTTTGATAGCGTGATAAAGAAACTGCTGGAACAAAAGGAGGCTGAAAAAATATAACTGCTGTTAAAGTGCCTCCGGCAAGAGACACCAAACAACCAGACAAAGACGAGCACTCGGTTTTATTTTACTCTTCTTTGCTATTAAGCGTTTCGCAGTTCGAACAGAACTTAAAGGCTTTACTATTGTATAAAGGTAATAATCCTTCCAAAAAACGTGAAATACGAATATTGTCCAAGGATGTACAGGCAAATCTTGAAGAATTGACAATGCAATCATTCTTCAATATTTACAACGCATTACTAGATCCTAGGATATTCGAAAAGTACAGTTTGCAGTTGAAGATCGCCAGAAAACTAGGGTTTGATGGCCGTGGTATTCCACAAAGGAAATATTAGAATTGCCAATTCATAAACCTATTTTTTGTAACTGTTCAACTTGCTCAATAGTTGGACGAGTTCGACTAGATAGTGACTCTAGTAACCTTCCTACCGGCCTGGACGGGAGTTTGAAGATATGACTTTACATAATTCTGATTTTGATATTGAAGAGGATGAGGAAGAGCAACAATATACTAACGACATATCAACATACTTGGATGAAAGACAGCAACAAGATATTCAAAATCTATACAACACAGGACAAATTCCAAACTTCAATAAATATGGTAATGGAGATAAGTCAAGTAAACGACAAAGTGATAAAGAAGAGACACCAAAAGAAGTATACAGTCAGAAATATTCAGGAAGCGATTATCTTTCAGAAGCAGTTTTAATTGGAAGTAAACCATATTTTGCAGTCAGCACAAAACTAAGTGATATTACCGATTTTCCTTCCATAGTTTTACTTGAATCTATACCATTGGATGAAAATACTATTCTAAAACCTCCAGAACTAATGTCATATCTAAATAAACCCTATGTTTTTGAATCCAAAGATGAATTTTACAAATATGTTGAAGACGTTAAGAACACTGAAGATCTATATTCATTATTCAAGCATGTAAAGTCAATCTGGAAAAGATATATTGATGCAGATGATTTTCATATTTCTATTTGTGCAGCAGATACAATATTTTCATATCTACAAGATAAGATTGGATTAACTCATTACCTGTTTTTCATTGGAAATAACGGATCTGGTAAATCCAACAACCTGGTAATTTTTCATTATTTGGGTTATAGAAATATGATGTCTACAGATGTAACAGCAGCAAATATTTACCAGTATTTGGGAAGTCTGCAGGAAGGAATTGGTACTATATGTAAAGATGAAGCAGACAATATAGACACTAATACTGATAAAATGAGAATCTATAAAAATGGTTATGCAAGCGGATTTCCAGTATTTAGAACAGATACTACCTTTGGAAGGAAACAATATAGATATTTTACATATTGTGTAAAGGCATTTGCAGCAGAAAAGACACCTGATTCCGTAAAAGGTAAAGGATTTAATCAACGTATATTAGAACTGCATTGTTCTCCAGGATTTCCTAAATACGATATTTCTGAAGTTATTAATCCTGCAGGTGAAACAGAACATGAAGAATTGTCAAACATATTATTGGAAACAAGAAATAAACTGCTTATCTATAGGTTATTACATATCCATGATAAAATCCCAGATATCAAACTAAACATAGAGAATAGAGAGAAACAATTATTCAAACCAATCATCAGAATATTCCAAGACTCTAACGAAGTATTAGATGAACTACTACCAGTTATCAGTAATTATGTAAGTCAGAAAAGGGAAAGTAATGCAGATACTCTAACTGCTCGTATATATCAAATCATAAAAACTATGATCAAGGATACAAATTCTTCCCAATTAGAATCTGGTAAAATATGGGATAAAGTAAAAAAAGAATTAGAAGGAAAAGATATCAAGGCTCAAACAATACAGACTCCTGAATTTGGAATAATATCCAAAAAAATGATTATTCAGATACTCAAAGACGTATTCAAGGCAAAACCACCTAAACGACATGGTAATGCAAGAAGCCTGGTATTCGACTTGACTATATTGGAAAAGTTGGGACAGATATATGATTTAGATATCAATGTCAAAGTCAGGAGAAAGACAGCAGCAGATTTAGAAAATGGGACACATGGGACACATGGGACGCTTTTTAGGAACGGTACCGGACTAGATTCTCATATTTATGATACTGAACTGGAAGAAACTACCGAATTTGAGGATAAATCTACTGAAAATCCCGAAAATATCCAGGAAAACAGTGATAATTCTAGTCCAATGCCTTGTCCAGAAGAAGAAAGCAGTCCAAATAGTGAAGATTTGACTCAAAATATTACTGAAAATAATGATAATGATCGGGACTGTTCTAATAATGTGTCCCAAGCGTCCCAAGCGTCCCAAATTCAAGAATGTAAATGCTATTACTGTCCTGAAGTCTTTAGTACGTCAGAAGAACACCGAAAACATTCACTAAATAAACACCCTAAGGAACCTGCCCGACCAGACCTAGAAATGATTAGGACCATGCAAGAGAAATGAGGAAGAACCGACATTGAACCCCAAGGAAATCCATGGGAATGATTACTATCTTACAAGGAGACGACGACGAAGCAGAAGTCACAGACGAAGAGATTGAAGCAGAAGGTAAACGAATAGCCACCGACATGTTTATTGGTGATCAAGAAGACGGTTAACTCGATCACCAGATATGCATACAACTTGTGAACATTGTGGCAATAGGTTCTTCGAACATAAAGGCTTAGTTAGTGCATTCTTGGTTAATGACACTACTCTGTTATGTGATCGTTGTTATTGGACCATGTGTTCACGTTTACATGAACGAAGTAAAAACAGCAATTGGAAGGGAGAACCGATATTTCTAAGGTGGACTGAATACAGGCAAGAAAGTCAATAACAACACTAAAAAGTTATTAACAAATACCCTAAAAGTTAATAATAATTATTGTGTTTTAATTATATTATAATAATGCTGTTATTAAACACAGAGACTACTAAAATTTCGCTGTATGGAGAGGAGATAAACTAAATGGGTGGAAATTTCAAAGCACATGAAGTTAAGGTATTAAATCCATTAATTGCAGATTGCGTTTATTTAGAATTGTCTGAGAAAGACGCACTAAAATACATTGAAGTAAGACTTGGTAGAAAAATAAGTCCTGAAACCTATTATCGTCGTAAAGAGTTAGTTGATACTGGAGAATATGCTAAAGACTGGCTAAACCAATTTACAAAGATAGGATTTATTGTATCACACCAGGAACAACTCCAGATACTGCAAACCCTACAAAAAAATACCTTTAGAGATTATATGATTGAATACAATAAACCTCCAGAGAAAAGGAATGAAGCAAAGGTTCAGCAATTAGCATATCAGATTAGAGAGAACGTAAAACTAATAGAAGAAGTCTCCTTGGGAACACCAGTATTAGCACAACTAAAAGCAAAGTTAGAACATGCTGAAAGCATATCAGAGACTCAATAATTTATTATCCTTAGATACTGTTAAGGATAGAGATAATGCTAAAGATAGTAAGCAGTCATTAATTAGTAACATAAACATTCCACTAGATCCACAAGAATTCTATACTGATTTCGGTTACCTATTGCATCCCAAGACTGGAGAACCAGTACCAGAACTAACACCATATCAGTACGACATTTGGAATGATAAAACCAAGTACAGACTGGTAGTAAAGTCACAGAAGGTTGGTTTAAGCATTTCAGCACTGCTAGAAGACTTCCAGAAAGCACTTACAACATGCAAGGGCAAAGACATCCTTATCATAGCACAGAGTCAAGCACATGCTAACGAACACCTACGAACACTGAAGAACCTGATACTTAATTCAGAGAAATATAGACACTTTCTGATAACCAAACCCTCAGAACTATCACTAGCAGAAGAGAAAACGAAGGTTGGAGTTGCATACATCAAGAACCCAAACAACCAGTTGCAACCAGGCACAATAATAGCGCTTGGTAGTAGTGAAACCCAGATTTGGTCCTGGAAGCAAGTTGGACACATTCACTTTTCTGATATTACTGCTTCCAAGTTAGTTAATGACGAGTCATTGTTTGCTGCTGCATTCAGTAGACTAGCGAATACAGACGGAACCATGCTGATAGAGACACCTCCCAGAAGACCAAAGGGCAAGGTATTCGAGTTGTATGAAAAGTATCATAAACATTCTTCTACAACAAAAGGATTGTCAAATGACAATGATTTAGATTTACAACAAACACCAGAAAATAATGTAAATATTATATCAAATGTCTCAAATGAGACATTCAATAGCGGAACTGTTCCGCAAATATCTAAAGATAGCAATGAACTATTCAAAGTTTATATCGTAAAAGCACAGCAAGCAGTAAACGCTGGCCTAATAACTAAGGAGTTCCTGGACGCTGAACGAGAGAGACTAGGCCCATTGTACAGTCAATTTTATGAAGCAGAATTTCTGTCTATTGGTGGTAATGTATTACCAAATGACTACATTGACTACGCTTTAGATTTAGGAGAGAAATACAAAGACTTGCCAATCAATAATTATGCACTGCATTTTGTAGGTGTAGACTTTGGTTTCTCAAGTTCAGTAACTAGTATTTGTATCTGTGAATTGGATACAGAGAACCAAATAGTTAGGGTTATCAGGGAACAAACCTATGACAAGAAAACACCTTCATTTATTGCTGACATTCTGTTTAAGTTACATACTGAAATTCGATTCTGTTCGTTCTTCCTGGACGGTGCAAACAGAGGTGCAGTCAATGAATGCAAGTCAAAGTTTGGTGAGTCATTGGAATGGGATAAGGCAGAGGATATAAACCCAGATGACAATCACATATTGCCAGTTAACTTCACAAAATACCACAAGTCAATGCTAGAACACACATATCATTTACTGGTAAAACATAAACTAGCAATACCCAAACAATACAGCAGACTGGAGACAGCATTACGTACAGCATGGGCAACAAATGGTTGGGACTTGGACAAGGACCAGACCCTGGAAGACGACTCTATTGACGCTCTAAGGCTAGCCCTAAAAGGCGTGATATTTAAGACTAACAACTAATTACATAGACTTAGAAATGGTACACATAAAAACTAGAAGGGCTTATTTTACTTCGATAACTGATAATTATTACAATTCAGACCCAGAAGACAAAAGATATTGTGTCCACTGTGAATCCTTTGGTTTTCCATACAAGGAACTTAAACCTAGAGTGTATCAACCACATGAATACATCAATGGCGCTATTCCTCAAGACTCTGAAAGTTGGTTGCAATGCTATGAATGCGGTACAATATATCCAGTAGAGCATGGCAAACAAGAAAGTACTATAGCAGGTTTCAAGGAAGTACCAGAAACAATTCATGACAGCAAGAAATTGTATGTTGAACCTTTCACCCAGAGCAGAAGAAACAGAAAAAGCAAGATAAATGGAAACCTAAGAAAGGAACCAGAAGAATTAGAGTTTATACGGGATCGAATTGATAGAGGTGCTAAATTAATCAGTTATTCTGATAATAGTGCAGACTTAGAATAAATAATATAAAACTGAGAGAGTAGGAAATGAATCACGAATCCGGTAAGTTCGTTTTTTCGCCCTACTCTCCCCTATGACACTGTTCCTTCAATTTGTCTCATGTATTTGGAAACGATGCGAGCATGATATATCAAACTACAGTTGGAGAGGAGGTAGAAAACAGGAGATTGAGGCTATTTCTACCAAGGTTTTACTCTCCAAGGAGGTCTTTTTGATTTGCGGTATAATATTATGGTAAATATAATATTTATAAGTTGGATAAAAATCGGAGAGATTAGGGAATAAGTAAGAACATGGCGCACTTCCTTATCCCTTATCTTTCCTTTTGCACATCCCTTTTATCGTTTCTCCAGTATTGGGAAACATTCCGAGTGTAATAATGGAGAGCGGTAGAAGAGAAGAGGAGGCTAAACTTCTACCATAACTCTCCATTTTAAGGAACACTATACGGTATAAAATTATGGGAATCATTATACTTATCACTTGTCGATAAAAGTTAGTGAAAATTGGAAAGTAAGATAGTATAATAAATAATAATATTATACTGAATAACATTAATCCGTAGACCTTGTGAGATACTTTATAACATCTAGATTAAATCTTCTTGTTCTATAGTAACTAGAAATTACATCCTTTAAAGAATCAAATGTATTATAATAACAAGAAAGTATGTTGTACTTTCCCTGTCTCCAACATTCTTCTACTGCATTAAATTCTGGGGAACCAACAGGAAGATATTCTAATCTGATAGCATCCTTGTGTTGTGCAAGATATTGTTTTGTTATCTTAGAACAATGAGGTGTTGCTCTATCAACAAACACAATGGATCTACCAAATTGCTTTTGTATTTGTTTCAGATAATCAACAAATGTAATACTGTTAAAATTATCATATTGTAAAAATAATTGCTTACCTTCTATAGATAAACAACCAAAGACAATAGTCTTTTTACGATAACCAGCTGTAACTGTAACTATTGGTCTTTTATCTGCAGAAATCCACTTCTTTCGCTTGAAGATATAATCATAAACAAAATATTGATTCATCTTATCTTTATTATATTCCAATCATCGTTTATTTTTCAGAATATGGTTTACTCTTTTTTGAAACTCTTCTTTTCCTTTGTAGAAACAGTATTAACAAATCTTTCTTTGTGCGCTTGATTTGAATCCCCACTTGTGTAACAAACGATGGATATGTAAGCTCATGATATCTTACTCGGTTTTGTTGTAGATAAGATCCATCACTTGTCTGAAATCCCATCCTGCATTGCTTTTTTCTGCTAGTTCATTTTTTTATTTTAGCATTGTTTCTTTTGGTACATCTGGAAATACCTGTTCTTGGTTGGTCTTTCAATCCTTCTAATCCATTTTTCGTTGTATCGTTTGTACTTGCATTTGTAAGCCCATGCTCTACATCTGTGTAATTCTTTTGCTACATCTTCTATGTGTTGTTTATCTTGTGTTATACGTCTTACAAGTTGTATTCTTTCTTTAATATCTGCATTAGATTCTTGGTTGTAAATCTTATCTAGTTTAGTATAATGACGCAATTATGATATGTGTAGGATGCTGGTTAACAAAAATGTATCTACGAAGTTTAGTTAGTCAGTATAGGTTCTCTTATCAAGATATTCATAACATACGTCATTGATCACTCCAGACAAAGTCTGATCGCTATCAATTGCATGACACTTTAACTTCTTTAGCAAGTCATAACTCAGGTGAAAACTAGTTTTGTTATTATCTCATTTAATGGAAGTGTTTCTTTATTAATTTCAGACATATTACCATTATATCATTATCTATCATTAATAAATATTCACTTATTCAAATGCACAAATATTCGATAGAAGTACATAAATATTTTGGATATGGTATAAAGTCACACAGAAAAGAAAATGGCTAACAAAAAAGATCAGCATAACAATCCAACAGCTTCAGATTCATTAATAGAACAAAAACCAAAGAAATTCCAGACGTTATAAAAGACTGGAATCAAAAGACCAGTGAATCATACAAAAAAAGGGTTTGAAATTCCTGATAGACTAGACGAAGAACAGAGACGCTTTTTGAAAGACGTAGATACTGAGAATTTCCTATAAGAGAAAGAAGTTACTCACATATTTCGTATAAAGGCAAAAGACTACTCAGCCAAGAGACAGGAACTGAAAGAATATGTTTATTGGTGGGAAAATTGGCATTAGTAAAGGCTATTTAGGGAGAAAGGTTGCACCTTATGGCAAGTCATGTAGAAAGCAAATATATGAAACAAGAGAGTGAACAGGTGTTTGAGAGACGACAGAAATTAATGGGTCATAATAGATCAGGACAACATGAAATACCGTATGTTCCATTTTAGCAAAAAGACAGTAGACGATATTATTTCTAAATGCTATGGATAATAAGCATGAAATCAAATTCTATGTAAAGTTCCCAAGACGGATTAAGAAATGGAGATTATTCCTATGATCAGTTTACGAACTTCATTGAAGAATGTTATACTGCTCTAAGGACAGATGGCGGTCCAGCAATGTAGCTACACGATCAACAGCAGAAAAAGCAAAGGATGTTTAACTACTCTCAAGCAACAGAAACAATAATCTGTTTATTTATTTATTACCAATCAGATATTTTCTGAATAATTGTATTCATTAACTACGGATATTTTAGATGCTGATTTACTTGCTAGTTTTTTGTGTACTTGCTATTGATATTATTCATTTCAGATAAAAGTTGTTGAATCTTGTCAATCATAACTATATCATGATCTAATATAGAATAAGATGCTGACTTGGATCGAGTTGATTGAATGCTATGGTTCTTTGATGTTGGCTTTCCATGTAGTAGATTTCTGAATGCTTGTAAGCTGGTTAATATATTGTGTATCATGTATTAATAAGATATTTTATTAGTGACTTAAATATATAAAAATTGTTGATATTCATTTATTTTTCATTATATTCCTACCATTATCTACAAACTTAACTCCATATTTCTGTTGTAAATCTGGTCTATCCTTAATAAGCAAAAACCATTGTTTGTAGATATCTTCATTCATTTCCTTCTGTATTGTATTTTCTCTAATGACTCTGATAATGGTTCACCATTTGGAAACATTGCATAATACTTTCTTTCGTCTCTGTTAGTTTCTGCAATTCCTTCTGGTGTTCTATTCTATCTACCTTTTCATACTTGTCAAGAAATTTGTAGGATGAAATCTTCCATTGATTTTTAGTTTCTTATCAATTACATAATTTTGATATTCATACTTTCATTTAGTTCTTTGACCTGCTTTGACAAGCGAAATTCTTCGTTTATTGTTAGGTCATTGATAGCGGCCTTGCTTATAGCCTTTGCATTCTCCTATGCGCTTCCAACAACGTATTCATATCCAATGAAATAATGACTTTTCACACCTGGTAATTTATGACCCATTAGCAATTCAACAAAGTCTGGATATACGCCTGCCTTTCTACACTCTGTATCAAAGAACTTGCGTAAGGCAGTGTCAGCATAGTTGGGTTTCTACCAATCATTCTCCTCTTTTCATAATCGTATTCATGTTTCTCCTTTAATGTAGAATATTTGACCAATACTTCATTAACCAGATATTTTACAAGTCAGTTCCAATGTGTCTTGGATTATTGACTTTGAACATATCAGTAGAATCAAATTGTTCTCTGATTAATGGACTTGCATCCTTTAATTGTTCACCAGCATGTTTTTCTATAGTCCAGATATGAATCTATAATATTAGTAAAATTCAGAATTTTAAAATATTTTATAGTTAGATTTCCTGGAACCTTCATAAACTTGATATCTGATAAATTCCTAGTTTCTGGATTTTTGACTAGATTTCTTATCTTTATAGCAGCAATAGCACCCATTCGCATTCCAGAAGACGCTATAAGCAATATGATTATCTTGGTCCTGATATCGTTAGCACTTTTTAACATGGTATGAATTTCCTCTCTAGTATAGGGCCTGTCCTCTTCTACTACTGCCTATGTGTCTGCAGTAGTAGTATCGTCATCTGGTCTGGACCCATTAAAAATGAGAACACCTTGTAATGGAGACTTTTTTACTTCTAACAGTGTTAATAGAATAGGAGGTCAGACAGATGCAAGGTGTTAGTAAAAACAATAACCACAACAGAAATACTAAGAGTAGAAGATGGACACCAGAAGACAAGACAAGGATTGTAATGGAATCTTTGACTACAAACATCACAGTATGAACTATGTAGAAAGTCTTTAATCTAAATCCAAATGTGTTCTATAACTGGAAACAGAAATTCATAGAAGGAGAATAAGATTGCATTGTCAGGTACGGTAAAGATAACATCAACAGAATTATGGAAACAGAAAATGAACGTCTAAAGAGGATCATCGGTGAACAGACAATAGCAATAGATGCTTTTAAAAAAACGTTAGAAACAGGAAGGAAAGGTTAGCAGTGGTAAGGACAATAATAAACAACAATAACAGCACAACAAGAAGAATTAGCATTAGAAAGGCATTGAGATATTCTGGATGTAGTAAAAATATATGCTACCGAAATAAAATTCACAGATATGCTATTGCTAATGCAGTAACCAGTTACTGCAGAAATACCATCAACAACAAAAACGATAGAAAAAGAGATACAAAGAATCTCCCTACAAAGACCAACTTATGGTACCCGAAGAATGGCTCCAATGCTGACAAGAGCATTAGGAATACCCATCAACAGAAAGAGGGTACAAAGAATCTTCAGAAAGATGGGTTACATTACGCCATCTAAAAGTAAGAGGGAAATCCTTCGTTCAAGAAATGCCCAATGTAAAAGCAAATAGACCAAACCAAGTATGGGAAACCAAGATCTAACATACATGGTGAGTATTGATGGATGGGGCTACCTATTCAATGTGTTTGATGTATTTACAAGGGAATGGGTTGGCTACTGTTTTTGATCTGTCTGCAGTAAAAGAAAATGCAATAATAGCGATGAAAATGCTCTTGTAACACATAAAGGTATAACACCTGAAAACCTGGTTATCAGAACAGACAGCAGTTCAGTATACAAGCAAAGCATTTAGAAAAGCTATATCTGTCTAGGATTGAAACTGGAACATATCTACTACAATACACCAGAACAAAACGGACACATTGAATCATTCCACAAGACACTGAAGAAGGAGTATATTTGGTCAAATGATTTCCAGAACTATCAGGAAGCAGAATCAGCAATCAGAGATGCATTCACTGATTACAACCAAGAACAGAATACACTCTGCACTAAGGTATCTTACACCCTATGAGTTTATTTCAAAATGGAAACTGCAACAACAAATTATTGACATTGAGAATGAGAAGGAGAAGGTGATAAATATTGGTAATGAAGAAAATATTAGTATCTATATGAAAATGGGAAAAGTGTTCCCAAAAACATGGGTCCAGTCCACATCATCATCACCAAGATACATCTTTATCAACTTCCATTTGAATTCATAATCGGAATTAACGTAGTAGAATTTCTTTATTGAATCCAGATAGAAAGACGCTGACCTGTAAGATACTCCACCTCTCTCCTGCCTCAAATATACAAGAAAAGATTTGATATTATCATCTATGGTTTTCTTATCAAGTTCATCTACAAGTTTAGAATATTCTCCTTCCATGATTCCTAGAAAACTCATGAAATACCCAACTCTTCTTATATAAACAGATTTGGTATCTTTAGATTTGAGTGAATTGATAAAGTTAGAATAATAATATCGATCCTGGTTATTCTGTTGCTCTTGAGCCCCTTCCTGTTGCCTTTGCATTACTATTAGGCTATGTTACCTACAAGTTGTATATATTGATAATATATCTTTTCAATATGAAAACATATCAGAAAAGGATGATAAAAGGAGAAAAAGAATAGTTTTTTACAGGTCATTTTATTTACTCTATCCATTATTTACCTTTAAGTAGTTGTTATCGCCCATATTTACATATGGTATCCGGAAAATATTTTAATAAAGGAGTAAAAGCATTGGATGAGCCAGATCTAGGACACGTTGTTAGGGAAACTCCAGATAAAATAATTGTATTTGGAGGAAAAAACAAGAGGTATGATATTCCTATTTCAAAAATACAACAGGTAGGAGCTAATGTACTTATTGGTCTAAATCATGACGAGATAAATAGTCAGTACAGCATCGATAGGGATTCTCCTTTACCGACAAGTAGGAAAGACCCTTGGGGAAGTTCAGACAATCAGATTGATTTAGCAACTTATGAAGGAAGATATCCTCAATCGCTATTTAATAAAGGTGTAAGGGCTAAAAACGAAGACTCAGTAGGACATGTTATGAAAGAAACCAATGATAAAATAGTAGTTTTTGGTCATTTTGACTATAGATTCGATATACCAAAATCTGAGATAATAGCGGTTGGTATGAACGTAATTTTAGGAATAGATTTTCCAGAAATTTTTAAATATAAAGTTGATAAGAATACACCTCTACCGACCGGCGAATCGCTTGAAAAATTAAATGATGAACCATATCCCGAATATTACCATGGCCCGAGAGACGACCAAGAAGAGAAAGGAGAGTTTTTGCATCCAAAATAGGGCTCTGTTAAGATAAAATAATATTCACCTCCTTTTCTAACTCAAAATGATTATTATTTGCTATGGTATCATTGTACATAGAGATAAAGAATTGTATCCAGTTATGTACATGAAATAGATTGCATTCCTGTTGTCTACATGGATAGTAATCATCAAATGATTCAATTCTGTCCTTCAAATACTGGTTTACTCTTTCCATCAAACTTTTCTGAATTGGTGAATGTAGATAGTGTTTTAATCCAATTACATTGCATGCTTGATTATACCAGGTACCACCATCTGCATAGACAGTATGTTTTCCATATTTTGAAACTAATGATCTGATAAAATTCTCTGCCACAAACATGTTTCTCTCTTCAGAAATATAGATTCCAAGCACTGAAGAGTTAATTGGTTCAATACAAATCCATAACCAAAAATGCTGGTTACCAATCTGAATAACTGTTTCATCTATAACAAAAGCAGTTACTCTTTTTCTTTTGTAGATCCGGGAGGAACCAAATCTTTGTATCCAATTCCAAACAGAAACATAACTTCTTTTATCATCTCTAAATATAGTCAATGCTTTAGATGTATTCCGCAAACTCAAACCAAGAAAGTACAGATAAAGAGAATACATTACAATATAGTTAGATGTTCTAGTTCTTTCAAATTTGATTTGATTCATATGATAAATAGAATGTTCTTAGCTATAGCTGTTTCTGCGTAAGTTAACAGAGCCCAAAATAGATTTAAATTATCAAATATTTTACTCATTTTTTTAAATCTCTAAAATTCTCATTTAATATCAAAGCATTATTTATGTAATCAAAAACAATTGTTAGAAAGTATAAATAATTTTTATTTCGTAAATTCCTATGGTAGGAGGATACAAAATTAAAATTATTTTATATCATTTTAAATAATCAATTCCAGCATTTATGAATATTTCAAATATTTACATATATTTATGAATGCTTAAAAGTTAAGAAATCTTAGAGGAAATGAATCTGAAATCAAAAATAATACTGATATATCCATTCATGGATATTAATATTTATTTATATTAAATAAATCAGGCCAGATAACTTATCATAATCCACTATAAATATTAAAAATTGTATTGTTTTTAATTTTAACAATTATTTATAGTTAATAAATCATTACAAAATATTGACCATATTAAATTAGTTCGATAATATTAAGAGATATTATTTAGAAACAATATAAAATATCAAAAAAATTATTCTATTGTAAAAATTAATTTCAGGTAGCGAGTAATTCTAGTTGTATATATGTTTTAATATTATTTTATTTATGATTATTTTGACACTGAATTTATTACTATGAATTTTCATATTATTCTGTTTTAAGAAAATAGTTGTTTTCGTTATAAATATCAGTAAAAATAAAAATTATATCAGAAAACTTAATAATTTCTCTATTTGAAGTGACTAGATAGGTTTATTTTAAGAAATTTTTTTTATGTATGTGAGGTGAAAAACTAAGGTAAAAACTAAATTAAAAAAATAACCCTATAAAAGGAACTAAAATTTTCTCAGTTCATAATCCAATAAAAATTCACCGAAATGAAAGATAAATTAATATAATATATTGATTTTATCTTATAATTTAATAATACATCAATACTAAGAGCCTATCCCAAAATTAACCTCCTGTAAATAATAAGACTATTTGCTAATTCCACAAGACCAAAGTAGTTCTCATATTTCTTTTCATACCTTGTAAATAATTCCTGAATCTATTATGCCATGAATTTGTTCTCTCTACAACCCATCTTCTTGCAGGATATTTTTTGTGCAATAATTGGTCTTCTTCCTCTCTTCTATGACGTATATGTCGAATATATCATCTTTTGATGATTTCTTGTTCTACTTCCTTGGAGTGATATCATTTATCAAGACATAAATTCTGTTTATGCTTGTATATGGATGATGTTGATGGTCGTTTAATAACAATATTATCAATTGTATTTGTTGCAACAGTAACATCGTGAGTATTTGCAGATGTTATAAAAGTATAAAGAGGAATATCATTTTTATCTGTTAAAATATGTCTTTTACTACCTAATTTACTCCTATCTGTAGGATTATGTCCAGTCATCGCCCCCCTAAAGGTGATTTTATCGATATACTATCAAGGGATTGCCAGTTCCATTTGATTCCTATCTTTTTATCATATAATTTTAGTAATCTGGTCCAGATTAGATCAAATATACCTAATCACATCCATTCTTGAAATCTTCTATGACATGTAGAACCAGACCCATATTCTTTGGGTAACTTTTTCCATTGACATTCAGTTCTCAATACAAATACTATGCCATCAAGGACTTTTCTGTACTTGACTATTGGTCTTCCTATTGTATTCTCTGGTTTCTCATCTGGCAGAATATTTTTGATTTCACTCCATAAATCATCGGGAATACTTGTAATAGTCCTAAGATGTTCTTTAATTTTTAACATTAATAGATATGATATAAAAAAACGAATATATTCCTATCTATTTTTGGGATAGGCTCTAAATATCCTATTTTGGATTATATGAGTTATTTTGAATAATTGTCTCAACTATTTTTGCAGGTCAGCCTTTTAAACTCTTCTCAGAGGTGTTATTTGAACTTGATATTTTGCTATTCATTTTTTTAATATTTTTAAAAATTTTCATTTTTATATTTGTTCGAATTGTTTTTCTATTTGTATAAATCTTATCGATAAAAACGTCTAATTTAAAATCTTCATTTATTAAGATATCCTAAAAATAACATAGAAATTATCACAATATCTCATTTTAAACCTTTCTCCTAAAAAGTTGAAATATGTTGATTTAATTCATAATGGTTTCTATAAAATAAGCAAATTCGCGATTTTTTTTTACTATTTTATGTTTTCCCCTATTTAATATCTTAACACTGGAAAAAAACAATTCGAAGTGAAAATCTACTAAAATTACTGCCAAAAAAATATAAGAAGAATGGTAATTCATTTGAATATCAATAAATTAATACATAGTTATTTGCGAGATATTTTAAGCATCGAAAGAATTGAAGTCTTGATAAAAATAAGTAAAGTAATAATTACCTAATAATGTATAGAAAAACACAAATGAAATATCCTATAGTGTTTAAATCAATTAAGATAAGTGATGAAACTCATAAAAAATTACAATCCATTGAAAAGATCAAAGAAACATGTGAAGATGTTATAAAGAGGTTGTTGGATAACTATACTAAGGAAAAAAATTCTCTGATTAAGGTCTTGAAAAGACCTGGCAATCGTGGCATAGAAATAAACTTTGTAAAAGAAACAAAGGCTTGGACAGACAAGGATTATGACCTCTTTGTCAAGAATTTATTTAGTATGGATGAAACAAAATGGCGAGAAAATGTTCTTAAACGAATCGCAGAGAACGAAAAATGGTTTGAAGAAATACTTCGACACAGAAATGAATAAACATCGACTAGACAAATCTGATGGATGATGTTTTCAAAATAAAATCATGCAAATAACAAAATATTAGAACATTCAGGTTATTAAGGCACTACCAAATTTCAGAATTAAAAAATTTCCCATTTCTTTTATCCAAATTATAAATATTTTAAAATACCTTTATGTTCTTAAACATTATATGGCGTTGTTAAAGGAATGGAAGATCTATATTCCATGCTATTCTGTTTTAAAATCACATTATTGTTATTTATATTTAGAGCATATCCCAAAATTAACCTCCTGTAAATAATAAGACTATTTGCTAATTCCACAAGACCGAAGTAGTTCTCATCTTTCTTTTCATACCTTGTAAACAATTTCCTAAATCTGTTATGTCAAGAATTTGTTCTCTCTACTGCCCATCTTCTTGCAGGATGTTTTCTAGGAAATAATTTTCCCTCTCTTCTATGACGTATATGTGGAATGTATCCTCTTTTGATGATTTCTTGTTCTACCTCTTTGGAATGATATGCTTTATCAAGACATAGATTTTGTTTATGTTTGTATTTAGATGGTCTTTTAATAACAATATTGTCAATTGTATTTGTTGCAACAGTAACATCGTGAGTATTTGCAGATGTTATAAAAGTAGACAGAGGAATACCATCTTGATCTGTTAAAATATGTCTTTTACTGCCTAATTTACTCCTATCAGTTGGATTATGACCAGTCATCGCCCCCCTAAAGGTGATTTTATAGAAATACTGTCAAGTGATTGCCAGTTCCATTTGATTCCTATCTTTTTATCATATAATTTTAGTAATCTGGTCCAGATTAGATCAAATATACCTAATCGTATCCATTCTTGAAATCTTCTATGGCATGTTGAACCTGAACCATATTCTTTGGATAACATTTTCCATTGACATCCAGTTGGCAGAACAAATACTATGCCATCAAGGACTTTTCTGTACTTGACTATTGGTCTTCCTATTGTATTCTCTGGTTTCTCATCTGGTAGAATATTTTTAATTTCACTCCATAAATCATCTGGAATATGTGTAATAGTTGTAAAGTGTTTTTTACTTTTTAGCATTATTGGACATGATAGGAAAGTGACGAGCTATATTCCTATCTATTTTTGGGATAGGCTCTAAATATAATAATACATATATGTGTTAAAACATCCATTGTATTTGGAAATCACTAATCTTTCTAGGATCTGTTAATTCAAGATAAATCTAACCTCCTTTAATTCAATATCATAATTATTTTTCTCTATATTTAAAAAATAATTATTTTATTGTCTAAATAATAACATTATTATACTACTACCAATGGATTTTATAGATCAGGATATTCCTTTGTCATAGGTTGAGAATTTCAATACAATAATGTAAAAGTTCATAAGTTAACTAATTTCTGATTAGTTTAGTTTTCTTTTCAGATTTCAAAAACCTTCACTTATTTAACTGATGGTTATTTGCTATTTTCAACCCCATAATCCTAGAATTGGCATTTTCAATGTTTTACATGTATGATGGTCATAATATTTGTTATACTATTTTTGGTGGAACTATTAGATACGCAACCATTAATTTATCGATAAATGATTGGTTATTCAAATCAGCTGGTGTCCATTCCTTAAAAAAAATATGCATAAAATTAATTTTAGAAATGATAGAGTCAATTATGAGTATTTACACTACTACTATATTCTAAATAAATAATTTAATTGGAAATATGATTATTTAAAATGATATAATTATTGTTTGGATTAAAAATACACCTTAGAGCACATTGTTAAGGAATGTAAAAATATAAAAAAAATAAGTGTTAGTTTACCTTTATTTTGTTAAATTGGCTAGACCTTCACCAATATTTTCTACTACGTTCTTTGCACCTTCAGTAATATTTGATCCTAAATCAGTTGCTTCACTTTGGATTTCTTCACCTGTTTGATTTGCCGCCTGTCCTGCATCTTGAAGAGTTTGATTCACTTCTTCTGATTGAGAATAAACCGGAAGTGCGTAGGCAGATAGTGCCAGTATTGTCGCAAATAATATCGAAGCTGCTAGATATTTCATCTTATATTCCATTAAGTCCTTATAATATATTGCCATATAAAAATATTTGTTTCATTTATTAATAACAAATATAAAAACTTAATTTTAGGATCTTATTGAAATTTTGCTTTTCATCCCCGTATATTTAGCAATACATGTGGTTTTTATAATATATATGGATTTCAGATCATCCTCATCATTCATGAGATAAATACATTCAAGAATGATTAGACAATCTATCTTCTAAAATGGTTGTATTAAGTATGATTCTCCTCCTCATGATCTCAATAGACATGATATAATATACCTTTAAAGATATTTCATTGTAAAGAGTTGATTTAACATGAGTAAAACACTATCAACTTATTTCCGCGAGGCATTAAGTCCTAGGTCTTATTATATTAAAAAAATATGAACAAATATTATATTGTACCTCTCTTATTTCGATATTACCTGATATTGATTGGTCTAGACATTCCTACTCTCAAATATAACGGATTCATGTTATCAAGGATCTTAAATTTATTAACTCAAAATAAAATAGAACTATTTGAGATAGGTAAAAGATGAATAGTAGATTATTTTCATATTGAGAGCGACGGAGAATTTCTGATAATTTAAAAGAAATGTTTCTAAAGCCTGGAGAATAGTAGCGGAAATTCTAAGCAAATTTCTAGAAGATAGGGGGAAGAGACTACCTTTTTCTTATAAAACCGAAATGATTTATCAAGAAACCTTCAATTTTGATGCTATAAAAAAATAAGATTGAACCATAAATCAATCAAATTGGTGATTTATGCTACTGATATTATCAGTAAAAGTGATATTATTTCAGATCCTATATCAAATAATACCATATAACTTTTATATTGCCAAATTAGGCAAGTATTTAAATTCAATTGTCTGTATGTTGTAGGGCACAATTGTTACTATTTTTAGCGATATGTGTATAGTAGTAATCAAAACCTTCTTCTTCTCTCATTAAAATAATTTCTTTATATTTTCTATTACAACCATTTTGAAAATGGAATACAAATTTACATATTTTGGCGATAAAACTTATCTGCCTATGGCCATTGCAAACATTATTTATATATATTGTATGTTTAGATGATTATAAGAGATCTTAACCTAGATCCATAAACCTATTTTTCAGATAGAAGTGTATAAAATACGGTTTTTAGGATAGGTTGAATACAGACCAGTTGCCAAAAAAATGTTAGTTTTTTATTTTAAGTATAATTTCGACCTATAATGATGTAACAAAATGTTCTTTCAAAAAAAAGTTTGTAATCTAAAATTCTAATATATTCCCCTTTAGAAACATGTCTCCTGATCAATAAATAAATATGATCCTTTAGTTATTTTGCGGACTCGAACATGAAAGCACAAATATAAAAAGTATTAAAGTATTATTAGATTATAGATCTAAATATTACCAACATTTGTTCTTCTAATATTATATACGCCTAGATCTCAAATATGCTTTCATTTCTTTATCTGGAACTACATAGTAGAATTCGATAGTATCAAAAACCATATATCAATGATTTTCAGTTCACTTTGAAAGTTATTACTATCAACAAGTAAATTAACTATTAACCTTGTGTGAAAATAATACCATCGGTTTATGTCATCTTTCCCTTTATACTATTATGACAAAGAGGAAAGTACAATTATTGCATTGGACTTAAAAACCTATTAGATATAGATGATAATAACTAATTTAGGCTTTGTTTAGATAATGATATAGTAATAAATCTACTATTTTTTTTATATTGTTATGTGCTCAATTTCATATATTTTTTCAACTAAAATCTCAATCACTTCATTATATTAACAGAACCCTAATTTCCATCAATAATCTAAAAAACTTTAATTGTAAATACAATATAATATCGATAACACAAAATATTATCTCAAATTAGGGATATCAATTTCTTTAGATTTTGGACGCATGTTATCTTTTCAAGTAGAAATATTTAAAATTAGATTTCATCCTCCAACTTAGACCAATACTGAATTTTTATTCCTTTTTTTTGTTTTTTCATAAACACTCCAATCATTGGGATACCTTTAAAATTTCATTGAGTTAATTTTCTTACAATATTTCAATAAATAGTAACATTTAAACACATAAAGACATAATATAATTAATAGATGTTTAATAAAATTTTATCACAAACTTTGTTGAAATCTTTTTTTCTTGTAATTTTGATTTTATTTACTTTACTGACACTACCCTCCAATGTATTTTCTCAGGATAGTATAAGGCTAAACGAGAATAAACAGATCGAACAATCCTGTGAATTAACTCCTTCTACAGTGCAGGGACCTTATTATAAAGAAAATTCGCCTTTTAAACAAGACTTGGCGAAAGGAACAGAAGGCGATAAATTAGTAGTTTCTGGAAAAGTAATGAATTTTAATTGTGAACCTATAAAAGGGGCAATTTTAGATTTTTGGCAAGCAGATTCACAGGGAGAATATGATAATGTCAATTTTAATTTAAGAGGAAAGGTGATTTCCGATGTAAATGGAAATTATACGTTGAAAACGATATTTCCGGGTAGCTATTCTGATGGAAATTTAGTTAGACCATCTCACATACATGTGAAGGCCTGGATTCCCGAAAATCCTGGAAACCCCTCCTTAGTAACACAATTATATTTTAAAGGAGACCCAAATATGGATCAATTCGTTAAAGAACCATTAATAATTAATCTTAATGAAAAAAATGGTACTAAGTATGCTAATTTTGACTTTGTGCTAGAAGACTACCGCGTTTTCGGTAATTAATTATAGCATATCAAATATTCTTCGTGACCTATGGAACCACAGCATAACATTTTATATTTATAATGGATTTTTTAAATTATTTTATTACAAACACATGAGATTATTTTTTAGTATATTTATTTTATTATCATATAAATTATTATTAGTTCAATGGCTCTAAAAGCAAGCAGTGAAAAATATGCTAATAACATTCTATTTATATTACGAATAAAATAAAATTTGAAAGAAATAAAATCTCATATTTTATATTATTATATTCTATTTATTTACATTTTCTTGTTTTGAGTTTATGAAATACATCTAAAATAGTGAAACTGTTTAAAGATCAAAAAAGAAATTATCTCGCAATTTGTGAGTGGATTCAACGATTTAGTTCTTTACAGAATTTCAATAAGAATATCCGCACTCATATTATAGGGAACTATAATTCAAAAATGAGATTATCATATTTGATTGCGGATATGTCTTGACCTGTTAAAAGATCTATCCTTAATATATATCTGAAGAAAGGAACACGTCTGAAGGATAGAATTGTATCATATCTCTGGTATCCAAATATGGAAAACATACAGTTTACACTGATGGGTATACGTGGTATCTAACAGAATTCAATTTTCTGAATACGGTATATAGATTAAATTTTCCTTTTGAGAAGAACCTGATTGAAATAATGATATGATACTTTAAAGACAGGACTGAATTTTTTGATAATTACTATCAATAGCATAGAAGACAAGGTTACAATCTATTTCATATATCTAACAGAATACAATTATTTGTATCAATGCATAAATGTACATTTTTAATAATAATCATGATTTAGGAAAGGCGCAAATATTAATTTAAATTAACATGATTAATATGAATATCAATCTGAATTAAAATTATAGTATCAAAATGCAAAATTCTGTTTTTTAATAAATGTATTCTATATTTGTTTAATACATTTGGTAAATCAGATCATTTCTTGATATTATCCTTACGGGTTAGACTATTAATAAAAAATAATGAATAGAGCATATTATTCATATATTGGATTTTTTTAATAGTTTGAAATAATTACAATAACTATTTATTACATCCAAGTAAAATTTTCGTGTTAATTCAAGCGATTTTATACATGTATCCATATTTTTACCCATGATGTGATTAATTATTATTTCATTTTCACGTTGAGTATTCCTTATTTTTCGGTTTATATTAAGATAAATTTCTGAACATTTCTGAAGATTTTTTAAATTAGTTAAGTTAGAATATAAAATATCATCTAAGATTCTAGAATAAACAGAACAATAGGTATTTACTATATTTCTGTGTTCTTCCAAGAAATTGTATTTTATGCTTTTCATGGTTTCTATGGTTGGTATATAATCCACCAACTCATCGATATTTTTTGGAGGATAATTACCAATTTGTTGATCCTGCTTAACAGGAGAAACTATATTAGTAAAGCTTGCTTCGATAGATGATATACTAATTTTTTCTTCTTTTTTTGAGAGCATTTTTTTAGATTTTAGTTCATCATCGAAATACATACTCATTATGCTACTTTCTAGCTTAAAAACATTCAAGAGTGATTAAAAATCTACTCATTGTTGAATTATTTTTACTGGATAAATTTCTGTTGTAATAAGTATCACAATTATTTAGATTAGAGTTAGGTCTTTTCTTTTGCATGCATTAAGATTTTTCATTTATCAGCAAAATTATATTCTATGACTAAAAATATTTAAAAATAAATAACATACATGATCTAAAGTGATAAATAAAAGATCGAGCATTAGACCAAAGTTCATTATCTAAAATATTTACTAACTAATGACATTATATAACCATTTCATGAAAGGTTCAAAGATTTAATATGAAACATAAAATCATTTATTTTGTTTTTGCTAATTTATATTAATAGTGCTAGAGATGTAGTTAACAACATTTGAATAAGATCTATCAAAAAAGAAAATGTCCAATTTGTCAAAAATGTGGGAATAGAAAATTTAAAGTGTTAAAACACGAAGAAAAAGGGAATGTACAACAACAGGTAAAGATTCAATGCCTCAACTGTGGAAGTGTAACAGTTCTAATCTGAACATTTTGGATAATTTCTATTTTTATCAACAGTTTAATAAATGTCATAATCCACAGAGGGACTATTAATTGATAAAATTAAGTTTTTAAAAAATATTCTATAATAAAATAAGAAAATTCTTTCCAATTTCGGCTTTAGATAATAACATCAAGAGACTCAAATTATATGAATTTTCATTTCTTATCGAAATGTATGGATTTGAAATAATCGATTTGTAGTTATCAAAAACTTGTTTTCAGCAAAAGTGACATATAGATCCAAGCATTTCCAGATTATCCAAAATCATCCCATAATCAATAGTTTTTTGAAACTTAAGACCCTCGAAATTCTGGTCTGAAGTATGTTTTATAAATAAATGATACTTATGAAAAGTAACATGATATACATGCTATTAGCAAGCATTGATTATCTATCAAACATTCCAATGTAGAGAAGATCCATGGCACAAAGATCTACATCAACAAAAGTAAGTTGTATGTAAATATACATAGTTATTCAATGAAATCATTCAGTATATTTTATGTTAATATTTGATTAATTTTATGGATGATAATAACCTGGTAAACCATTCTAAGTCAAGTGAAGATTTATTTTTCTTTGTTATCTTTTCAAAGGTTAGTTTAAGATTAGGAATATTAATTTTGTTAGATAAATAAGTTATAAAATGGGATATCACATGTCAATTTAGATAATATTTTTTCTTTTTGTAGGAAATAATAAGATAAAAATAAAAAATCTGGATAATTAACGTCATTTGGAATTTTCTAAAAGTTACAATAATTGTTAATCTGCCTTTTAATTAAAATAATCATTGTTAGTCTGCAATTTGGCATAAATTATTAATAATTTTATATACCCTAATTTTTTATATTAATCGTATAAATTCCCCTTAAACTTATTATCTATTGGTTTAATTATTGTGAGTTATTTTTTTATTTTTATATCAGTGAATAAATGTTTAGTGTAATAAAATTTAATCACTCAAAAATATGTTCAAAAATATTATTCAATAAATGTCTTTTTATAAAATGCAGAAATAAAAAAAAATAATTGTAAATTACCTTTTTCGGTGCTGTTAAGTTAACGAAAGAAGCTGTGAATGTTCTATTTCTAATCGATGGTCATTAGATTATTTGAAAGAAACAGAACATCCACATGTATAGTAATGTATTCTTTGTATTTGTACTTTCTTGGTCTCAGTCTACGAAATACGTCTAAAGCATTGGAACTGTTCAAGGATCAAAAAAGAAGTTATGTTGCAATTTGGGAGTGGATTCAACGTTTTGGTTCATTGCAGATTTTTAAGAGAAAAAGAGTAACTGCTTTTATTATAGATGAAACAATTATTCAGATTGGTGATCAGCATTTTTGGTTATGGATTTGTATTGAACCAGTTCAGAGATCTGTGCTTGGAATCCATATATCCAAAGAGAGAAACATGTTTGTAGCAGAGAATTTTATCAGTTCTCTTGTATCCAAATATGGTAGACATACAATTTACACTGATGGAGGTACATGGTATCCACAAGCATGTAACTTTTTACACCTAAAACATAGATTACATTCACCTTTTGAGAAAAGTCTGATTGAAAGAGTGATGCAGTATTTTAAGGACAGAACAGAAGGTTTTGATGATTACTATCCGTGTACCAAGAATAATGGTATAAAATGTGATCTTCACCATGTATACAATTGGATGAAATTGTTTGTTTATCTATATAATTCAAAAGTTAGAAATATTATTTTTTCCAAAATTGGAGGTGAAATACCCTTAACTTAACAGCACCCTTTTTTCTATCTTAAATATTTGATTTAGATCGTTTCCTATTATAATTATTAATATAAATATAAATTATAAAAGAATCATTGCAGTTAAAACAAGAGATCCTACTGCCACTGTTATTAACATAAAAGGAAATCCTATTTTGAACCATTTAAGGAAGCTAATTTTGTTTCCGTATTTTAAGGATATTCCAGCAGCTACTACGCCCGCGCTAGATCCAATAAGAGTTCCATTCCCACCTAGATCAGCTCCTATCGCAAGAGCCCACCACAAAGGACTATATTGCATGTTACTGTATATCTGATCCATATTTAAATTTGCATTCAAAGTATGTATTATTGGAACCATTGTTGTTGTAAAGGGAATGTTATCTACGAAAGCACTCGCAATTGCAGATAACCAAACGATAGAATGTATTGTTATCCATGGATCACCTCCAGTAATTTCTAATGTAACAACAGCAAGAGTCTCTATCAATCCGGATTTTTCTGCAATACCTACCACTATAAACAATCCTGCAAAAAAGAGCAGAGTAGACCAATCTACTTCCTGAAGAATTTTTTCTACATGTGATCTACTAATCGCTAAAAGAACAGCTGCACCTCCTAGAGCAATTACCGAAACCTCTATATGAAGAAGCCCATGAGCAGAAAAAAGCACAATTACACCGAAAAGAACTGCAAGGCTTTTTTGTAATAATGGTTTATCTCGTATTAAAGTTTCCTCATCTACAGTTTTGAACTTTGTTGCTAGGTTGATTGTTCCAGAGAGATCTTTTCTAAAAATCAGGCGTATTAGAATGAGACCTACAACAAAAGTAATCGCAGCAGGTGGACCCATATGGATTAAAAAAGAATTAAAATCAATATTAGCTCCAGAACCTATAATAATATTTGGAGGATCTCCAATCAAGGTGGCAGCTCCTCCTATATTTGACGATAATGTTTGTGCCAAAATAAAAGGCACTGGTGATATATCTAAAGCCCTAAAGATTGATATGGTTACTGGGACCATAAGTAGAATAATAGTAACATTATCTACAAACATAGAAGTCACAGCAGTAAAAACACACAGAATGATCATTAGCTTCCACAAATTTCCCTTGCTTAATTTTGTAGCTTTAACTCCAACCCAGTTAAAGACACCCGTTTCTCCTATAATGGCAACAATTATCATCATTCCAAGAAGAAGCCCAATAGTGTTAAAATCTACTAACTCTATTATTACATCTAGTGTTTCTGCTGGTTGGACAATTTCAAAATATATACCTGTAGCAACTATAGATAATGCTCCAACTAATGCTAATGATGTTCTATGAAGTAACTCAAAAGATAATACAATGTAAATTATTATCATCAGCGCTGCAGAAAATAACATCGCAGGGTTGACTTGTTTTCCGAGTATTAAAGGAATCGTAAAAATAAGAAATGAAAAAGATAATATCATAACGAGGGCTAATACATTTTTTTTTGAAAGATATGTTTTTACCATTTTTCATCATTTACCCTCTTTTTGTTTATACCTAATTTTAAATAAGAATATTAAATTTGCATGATTATAAAAACGTACACATTTTTCCAATCAGGAACTAGAAAGCAAAAAATTAATTTTTGAGCTTACAATATTATGTATCTAATGTTTTTTAACTATGCATTTTTTACATAATATTACAAAATCATAAACATTCTCACTTGAGCTATCGATATAGCACAATAATTTACCACAATTATTACAATGAATCTCTGTCCATCCGATATACTTCCCTGAAATTACAGCATTATAAAATTCTGGATTATCACATTCGCAACATTTTCTTTCTGATTTTTGTTCTTTGTCTCCTTTTCTATCTAAGTCGTCTTGAAGATGTTTAGTCATTTCAATTGGTTTTTTCTCGGCATTTTCATGTTCATTATCATCTTCCAAGACAAAACCACATACGGGATCATGGAGTGAAATTCTATGCTGACAATTTTTACAAAGGACTTCTACATCTTCATCATCGTCGATTTCATGTTCTATAATCATTTTTTCTTTTCCCTTTGCCTTATGGTATCGTGGATAACTACTAATTTTTCGTCCACAATAGTATCTTACCGGAATAGTATTTCAACATGTATCTTTGTTTTCTAAATGAAAAATAAAAATTAGATTAAGTATTTGTACATAGGCTAACTTAAATCATACAAAACATATTTCTACACTTCAATTTAAAACAGGTATTTATTTAACTCTCAAATTAAATATGTAACATGGTTAAAAGATGGAATGATGCAGATGTTAATCTTGATATACTCGAAGATCAGACCATTGCAGTTATAGGTTATGGCATTCAGGGAAGAGCACAAGCTAATAATTTAAAGGATTCGGGACTTGATGTCGTTGTAGGTTTGAGAAATGGAGGAAAATCTTGGACATTAGCAAAGAATGATGGTCAATCGGTAATGGAAATTCAAGAGGCAGCAAAAAAAGCAGATATTATTCACATTCTTGTACCTGATATGGAACAAGCTTATCTCTATAAAAAAGAGATCAGCCAGCATGTCACTGAAAATAAGGCAGTTTGCTTTTCACACGGTGCTGCAATTCATTGGAAATGGATAGAACCTCCTAAAAATGTTGATGTAATTATGGTAGCTCCGAAAGGTCCAGGTCAAAGAGTAAGAGAACTATACAAAGAGGGATTTGGAACTCCATCACTTATTGCTGTTTTTCAAGATTATACTAAAACAGCTTTGGATAGAGTCCTTGCTTTGTCCAAAGGAATTGGGAGCACAAGACCTGGCGTTTTGGAAACAACATTCAAGGAAGAAGTCGAAACTGATTGGTTCGGCGAACAAGTTGACCTTTGTGGAGGAGCTCATTCTCTTGTTATGAAAGCATTCGAAACTTTAGTGGAAGCTGGCTATCAACCAGAAGTTGCATATTTTGAATGTTTACACGAACTAAAACTTATCGTAGACCTTATTCAAAAATATGGAATCACCGGTATGTACAACAGAGTTAGTGAAACAGCACGTTACGGGGGTTTGACTCGAGGTCCTCAAGTTATAGATGAATCTGTAAAGGAAAAGATGAAACGAGTTCTTCAGGATATTCAATCTGGTGAATTCGCTGACGAATGGGTAAGTAGATATCAAAAAGATGGAAAAAATGCATTCAATATATTTATGGATCAGATCGAAAATCATCAAGTGGAACAGGTAGGAAAAGACATGCGAAAAATGATGTGGCCAGACCTCGATTTAACTTAATATGCAATCGAGTACATTACAACATTGAGATAATGTGGGAATATCATATTAATACTAAAATGAATTGAATATATCATACAACATTATTTTGAGAACAATTTTTTTTTGGTCTCTTGTTTCTTTGATAGTCAACTTTCTCTTAATTGTCTTTTTAATGTTGACAAGATTGTTATATCCATATCAGATATTTATCTAGTTACTTTTATTTCTTAAAATTATAGAATCCAATATTTAATTTTCTAAATTGGATTTTTATATAGTTTAGTTAGCATTTGTTTGAATTTAAATTATTGTAATTATATTCAATTCGTTCTGAAATTTAATACTAAAAGTATATTTGGTTACTTTATCAACACAACTTTTTGCCATTTTCTAATGTTCAGAAATTTATTATTTTATAACTATAAATTTAAACTTGGTATTATGAAATTTGTTAAGACTTACTGTACTTTTAGATGTTATGGATTATATCTTAAATTTACATAAAGTCTAATTACAGTTGGTTGATATGAGAATATCGATTCCTCATATCAAACCGTTTATCAGCTAACACTCTTGATATTAGTATTATATACAATTTTAAAATCTGTATACAATTGCTAAATAGTTTTAGGGAATAGGCTAAATTATTAATCTTTTTTGGTATATTTTGCAAATTCTATTCTTGCGATTGCAATTATTGCAAAGTCAGGATCTAACAGTCATTAAGGCATCAAAAAAATATTTCAATATTATTGAAAGATGGAAATTTTCTCCCTGTTTTCTTATTGTTTGTATTTTTTAGATTTCACTCTCCTCATTATTTTATTAATTCTGTAATTTTCAGGAAAGGTCTAAAATGTATTAGTTTCATCTCAATCAAAGAAGGTTTTTCTTTATTTAGCAAGATGATTTAAAAAATACTAGAAACTGGATCTTATTTCTGATGTATGAGATTTTACAAAAATTCTTTAAAAAATTTTTTTTAAATATAAATATAAAAAAATACAAATGGAAATAAACCAACTTAAAATAAGTATTTATATTGTTCAAAAAAATATGATAATATAAGGATTATTTGTTTAGGAATGGTTAGGAACAATGGTAGAAATTAGCACAATAATTGGTTTAGTATTTACTATTATAATGATTGCTGTGATTGGTCTTCAGATTTATAGACGAAGATACGGAATGAGAAGTCCAATGGGAGGGGGGTTTGGAAGAAGATATTCCCCTGACAAAGTTACGCCGGAGGGTGAACCGCTAGAATCATATTCTCCTATGAGTTTTAACACATCCGTGATGAAAGTTATTATTCCTGCCATCATTGCTATTATAGTGGTAATAGTTGTCTTAACATCAAGTGTTAAGATAGTAGATGCAGGATATAGAGGTATATTATTACATTTTGGAGCGGTGGACACTTCAGGGTCATTGGATGAAGGGCTACATTTTGTAGTACCATTTAGAGATAATGTCATTCAAATGGAAGTGAGAACTCAAAAGGTAGTGGTTAGTGCAACGTCTGCATCCAAAGACTTACAGGATGTGAGTACTGAAGTAGCATTAAACTACCACCTTAGACCAGACGCTGCTCAATTGCTTTATCAGCAATTAGGCTATGAATATGCGAACAGGGTTATTCAGCCTGCCATTCAAGAATCAGTCAAACAGGTAACGGCTAGGTTTAATGCTGAAGAATTAATTACAAAAAGAGAAATAGTAAAGGGTCAGATTGAAGAGCAAATCAAACAAAGGTTAGGAATATACTTCATTGACGTAGAATCATTATCTATTACTGAATTTAGATTTTCACAACAATTTACAAAAGCAGTAGAAGCAAAGGTTGAAGCACAACAGAGAGCACTTCAGGCACAGAATGAGTTACTTCGAATTAGAATTGAGGCGAATCAAACTGAGGCAAAAGCCATAGGTGAGCAACGTGCAGCTATTGCACAAGCTACTGGTCTCCGACAGGCAAACATTCTAAAAGCGCAAGGAGAGGCCGAAGCCATACAAATAATTGATAAACAACTCCGAGATAATCCAACTTATCTTGAATGGTTAAAGACACAAAGATGGGATGGTAAATTACCCCTCGTTACATCGGGAGGAGGACCCGGAGCTAGTGGTATCACTCCATTCATCGAAATACCCACGGAGCAGTACGGTCAAAGTCAAAGGGCTAATTCAACATCTATGTCAACAGCAATGCCCGCAGGGTAGAAAAGCAGAAAAAATCAAAATTCTTTTCTTTTTTTTGTTTTATTTATTACTACTTTTATAGTTTTAATATAAAGATAACTCAATTGTATAAAGTGACTGAGAATTAATCAGAATGTAAATACTATCATCTTTAAATTAATAAAACTAAAAATTGAGAGTAAATGAAATTTTATGACTATGTCATATACATAAATAATTTTATTTATGTTATTTATCTACAATATTCTTTTCTTTTTTATGTTATTTGTGATATGTTCAATAATATCATTTAAAGCGGTGCCAGGACCAAAGTTTCCAGTGATTCCTTGTTCTTCCAATTTCTTCTTGTCACTTTCTGGTATTACTCCACCGCCAACTAGAAGAATATCGTCAATTCCTTGAGTTTGTAATATCTTGCCTACTTTAGGAAAAAGAGTCAGGTGAGCGCCATTTAAAAGACTCATCGCTATCGCATCTACATCTTCATCAATTGCAGTTTTTGCTACCTGTTCGGGAGTACAGAACAAACCTGAGTAGATAACTTCCATTCCTGCATCTCTTAGTGCTCTACAAATAACAAGTGCTCCTCTATCATGACCGTCCAAGCCTAATTTTGCAACAAGCACTCTTATTCGCTTTAATTGTTGTTGATTTTGACCTTCGAGGGAAGATGTTGTGGTCATTGTGATTTTAATGTACTGTTATCTAAAGAACTTTACTGATTTGAATCCCTAATATCCCAAGTTTTAATTATTATTAACGATTGTCATAGATTCAAGTTTATAATCAATTTGATTTTTTTTCATTTACTAAAATAATGATTGATAATTTATTCATAGAATTTTTAGATCTAGATATTATTCTAAATATAACTATTAATATCAAATCGATTAAGATGCGTCATATTTGCTGAAAATAGTTGAGGGTATTATCAAAGGAGATAGACGTTCTTTATCTAGAGCAATCTCTATAATTGATAATGAGGAAGATCATCACCAAGAAATAATCCGAGAGATTTTTAAAAAAACAGGAAAAGCATTAACTCTTGGATTTACAGGTCCTGGTGGTGCAGGAAAAAGCACATTAATAGGCAAGTTGGTACCGGAATTTGAAAAACTAGGTTATAAGGTTGCTATAATTGCAGTAGATCCTACTAGTCCAATTACCGGAGGTGCAATTTTAGGAGATAGAGTAAGAATGCAGAGTAATATTATTGAAAATTCCGATGTATTTATGCGCAGTGTCGCATCAAGAGGTGCAGTTGGTGGGATCTCCAAATCACTTAGAAATATAATAAGAATTTTGGATGCAGCTGGATACAGACTGATAATCGTTGAAAGTGTGGGAGCAGGACAACTCGAAATCGAAGTATCTAAAGTTGTTAATCTCACATTGGTTCTATTTACACCTAATACAGGAGATAAAATTCAAGCCGTCAAAGCAGGATTAACCGAAATAGGTGATGTATATATTATCAATAAAGCGGATTTAGACGGAGCAAATTCGTTATATCTTACTTTAAGGGATTTAATTGGTGAAACAGATAGGAAACCAATAGTGGTTAAAGTATCCGCTAAAACTGGTAAAGGAGTCAAAGAATTTGCCCAAAAGATAGATGAAATTTTAAAAGATAGGATGAGGATTTTTCAATACAGGGAACGTTTGATGTTAGAAATGGAATTAAAAGATATGATTTTAAATATCATACAAAAGAAAATAATATCAATGTTGGATGACAACAAGTCATTTAATAATGCTATAGAAATGGTTCAAACTAAAAAAATCGATCCATTTAAAGCAGCAGAAAATATATCCGCAGATATTTTCAAAAATAACAATAAACTAAAAAAAAATAAGAGGGTAAACAAAAAATGACAGCTCGAAAGATTGGTAAAGGAGGATCAAAGGGTCAAAAAAAACCAAGACAAAAAACTGCAAATTTAAAACAGAAAAAAGTGATACAAAAGCAAACCAAAAAACCGAATCGTTCAACTAAGATAAAATTAAAAAATCCAAAACAAGTAAAAAGTATATCTAAATCGACAATAAAACCAGAAAAACTTGATGGAATTGTAACTGATTCTAAAATACCAGTTAAGGTTTCATATTTTAGAACTGATATTTCTAGAAGAAATATCAAGGATGAAAAGCCAGGAAAATATCCATTTACAAGAGGAATTCATGAGACCATGTATCGTTCTCGTTTTTGGACTATGAGACAATATAGTGGTTTTGGGAGTGCAGAAGAGACAAATGAAAGATTCAAGTTTCTTTTAGAACATGGTCAAACTGGACTTTCACTTGCATTTGATCTCCCGACACAGACAGGGAGAGATTCAGATAATCCACAATCTGAAGGGGAAGTAGGGAGAACAGGAGTTGCTATAAGTTCCATAGATGATATGCTCACATGTTTTAATGGAATTCCATTGGATAAAGTAAGTACTTCTATGACAATCAATTCAACTGCTTCTACGCTTTTGGCTCTATATATTACTGTTGCAGAATCTCAAGGTGTTTCACCTTCGTCTTTGAGAGGTACCACACAAAATGATATTCTAAAAGAATACATTGCCAGAAATACCTACATTTATCCGCCAAAACCTTCTATGCGATTAATAGGAGATATGATTCAGTATTGTTCGAAATATGTTACTCAATGGTATCCAATAAGTATTTCAGGATATCATATGCGCGAAGCTGGTTCAAACGCAGTTCAAGAACTTGCTTTTACATTCGCAGATGCCATAGAATATATAAACACATGTATAGATCGCGGTATGAAGATAGATGACTTTGCACCTAGATTATCCTTTTTTTTCTGCTGTACTATGGAATTTTTTGAAGAAATTGCAAAATTCAGGGCCGCAAGACGTATTTATGCTCGAATAATGAAAGAAAGGTTTCATGCAAAAGATCCAAAATCATGTACATTAAGATTTCATGTTCAAACAAGTGGTGAATCATTAACTGCTCAACAGGTGGACAATAACATAGTACGAGTTGCAACAGAAGCTATGTCGGCAGTCCTTGGAGGATGCCAATCACTGCATACCAATTCTAGGGATGAAGCATTAGCGTTGCCTACTGAGGAATCTGTAAAAATAGCTTTGAGAACTCAACAAATAATAGCTACAGAAACAGGGGTAACTAAAACTGTAGATCCATTGGCGGGATCGTATTATGTGGATTATTTAACAAACAAGATAGAAGACGAAGTTGAGAATTATCTCAAAAAAATAGATAGAATGGGCGGAGCTCTGAAAGCCGTTGAAAAGGGTTTTTTCCAAGATGAAATAAGGAAAAATGCTTATAGTTTAAAAAAGGAAATTGATGAGCAAAAGAGAGTCATAGTTGGTGTTAACAAATACAAAGATCAACATGATATCGAACCAAAACTAAACGTTATAGATCAATCAATTGAAGAAAGACAAATAGCAAGATTAAAAGAATTTAAAAACTCAAGAGATAATATAAAAGTAGAACATGCAGTATCTATATTAATAAGTAACGCAGAAAAAGAAGACTCTAATTTGATGCCACATATAATAAATGCTGTAAAAAACAAGGTAACATTAGGAGAAATAAGCAATGCTTTCCAATCCGTGTTTGGGAGATATCAACCAAAAATATCATTCTAATTCTTCTTTTTTCTCGAATAAATAAATATATATAAATCTAGTAACAGAATCACAAAAAATCTAACCAATGTAATTAAGTAGTAAAAATATAGAACTATAATATTTTAACAAAAAAAGTTTTAGAAACCTTTTAACTTATTGGTTTCCCAGTTGCAATTATCTCTGAATCACCTAACTTCTGAAAATTTACTACCTCTAGCTTATCAAAAGATAGTTGATCGTCAGTTTTCATTACATACGATGGTGCAGTAATGAAATATTCATTTTTTACTAATGGAGATCCTTCCTTATCAAAAAATTTCATAGTTAATTTGATATCGTGTAATTCAGATGTACTATTATTATATACATTGCCTTTTACTTCCAATAAATTAGTAGGACTTCTCTCTATTGTCAAATCTCGTATTTCTAAAAAGGTTACCTGATTTTGTGAATTAGAGTTAGTTGAATTTTTAACGGGTGGAGATTCAGTTTGGGCATCTATTTCTAAACCATAAGATACTACACCAAGAGAAATCAGTGGTAATACCGAAAGAAATACTGTCTTCTTAAATCCGCCTAAATTTATCATATTTTTTCTCATTAATATATGATATGAATATAACGTATTTAAATTGTTATAATTGAATACTATATGTATAAAGTATAATCAGAACAAAAATCTTTCGTAATCCTTGTATATTGTAAGAAATATCTATTAAAATCAATTTCTGTAGTATTATGAATAGAGATGTAATATGTTCTTCAAAGAATATTATTATGTGTTCTACGATCCTTTTTAACTTGTACCAAAAAGAGTTCATTCTTGTTTTTACGTTTTTATAGGATTTTGTTGGTTCTTTTTTCATGCTCTTTATTGATCTATCGAAATTATATCATACTGGTAGCTCGTCATATTTCTGAACCATCACATTAGTATATCTATCTAATATCCATCTTACCTGAACATAGTAGTTGTCTGAGATACACTATGCATTATTTATCTCCAAATAATCTCTGCAATGAGTTTATTTTTGATATTTTATATTATGATTGGTTTGAAATATAATATATATTCTATTTCGAAGAAAGATCCATTACGTTTATTCTGTATTTTAATTATTTTGATCCATATAATCTAAATATCTATTTTTTTATAATCCTTACTTTGGTCTTATGTGTTTACTCTTTACATCTTATTATTAATTTAAATTTAGTTATAGTAAAATATAATTTCGCATTCAATAATATACTAGAAGTAGTAAAAATATTAACAGTTATTAAAATGAGTATTAATTTTCAACAATCTGGTACTCGATTTTGTAATGGGTTTTCGTTCTTTATTGTTTTTATAGGATAAAGATTTTTTATTGTAAACAAAATAGTCAGTATAGATAATCTGAGGAGGAATATATTGAGCTGGTCATAATATGTAATTATTGTTGTAAATGTCTTCTATTTACCAAATAAGTTTTCTACTCATCATTCATTTTGTATATTTATTGTTTCAAAGATAATTTTAATTCAAAATATCATTTACGAAACATTTACTTATACTAAACCTGTAAAATTTAATATGTTTATTTATGAAGATTAATCAATCTACATTTATTGTAAACGGCATTTTTTATAATAAAGTTTAAATTGTATAGCAAAAAATACCCTTTTATCAACATTTAAGTATCTCTATTGATATATTATAATTACCACTGATCCATTATTCTCTATAGCAAAATTGAACGAGTATCCGACAATCTAATGCCAACATAAGTCTACAAAATCGGCTATAGAGAATCTTAATCTAGTATCCAATGCAGTGGCGTTGGAGAGAACGACTGTGGTTATACAGGCTGAAAGGTATCTACATTTGCGGCATTGCAGATATCGTTAGTGAATTCAAAAAACCACTCTCCAACTATAATGTTTAATATTTTGATCAAAGTAAGAAGACTTCTTACATGTATTTTCTTGTAAAGTCCAAATTCAATTGGTGTTGAGTTGATTGTAATCTTAAGTTTATAATCGCCATATAGTTTAAGAAAGTGTTGGTATCAGAATTATTAGTTTGATAATATTTGGTCGCAAAAGAATCAGGCGTTGTTAATTTAATATAAATACAATGTCTTTTATTAGATTGTACATTGGAGGCAATTGCGATATAAATAAATAAAGAAATTGATCTAATTGTATACAATTAGTAGATCACAATTTCTATTTCAAATGTTGATAGAAATATAGTAATCATCAAAAAATTCAGTCCTGTCTTTGAAGTATCGTACCATTCTTTCAATCAGGTTCTTCTCAAAGTAAATTTAATATATATATCTATTTAGAAATTGAATGTTTTTAGGTACCATGTATTACCATCAGTAGAAAAAATGTTTTTCCATTTTTCCCAACTTAATGAAATTTTCGGCAACAAACTTGTTCCTTTCTTTTGAAATCCAGATTAGATAAACGTTTTATGTCTTGGTTGGATACAAACCGACAACCAAAAATGTTTATTTGTTATTTATATCACAACTTCATATCGATCATGAATGTAAAAATTAATCTATACTTGGGCTATATTTGGGATGAACCCGATCTTTGAATTTAATTCTATTTAGATACATAACTTGTTATCTCAGTTGGAAATATTATTATTGCTTTTGCAGTATTACGTAAAATTAGTTTATTCCAGAAAATAGAGATGGAGAGTATACATTACTACAAAAGTAGATATTTTATTTCTTTCCAACTTAATTTTCATATGATATTTAGAGCATTCTTAGCTGTAACATTTCCTAGTTATATCAAGAGCCTATAATTTGATATATGCATATGTTCAAGTTGTCAAATTCATTAAAGCTAAAATAATTAAAATTATTTTAAAAAACATATATAATATAATTTGAAATTAAAGACTTACTGTAAAAACTTTATTAAAAAAATATTCTTATTTTACATTATAAGGACAATTATTATTATGAATACTGTTATATAGTATAAAGACAATTGTTATTATGAAGAATTTGAAAACAAATCATTTACTTATATTAGTTGTATTGGGAACTTTTTCTTTCTCATTGCTAACTCTGCAACAATCTCTAGGACAAACTATATCAGATGATCTAACTGCTCCAACCTTGTCAGCATTGTACGGTGGAGAAGAAAAGGGTAAATTTGATATCTCAGTACAAAATGGAACCGTTATAATTGAAGCATCGATGAATGAATCACCTACTGGTGATGAGGTATACGAGGGTTGGTTAGAGGATAAAGGAGATGCATCAGGTTATTCCCTTAGTTTAGGTAAATTTGATGAAACGAATAAACTGATAGCAAACCAAACGATGGTAAATCCATACACTTATACAATATTTTATGTAACTGCAGAACCAGTTAATGATCCAGATCCTAATCCATCAGATGTATTAGCAGCTGCAAAACTGAAACTCCCATTCGGACAATAACATAAAAAATATTCAAATTTTTTTTTAGTCTTCTTATTAATAGCCAATTGCGATCAAAGGATTATACGATTACAATACGGACGTTTATCCTAAAAGATGCTTCCATTTGAGAAAAGTCTGATTAAAAGTGTGATGCAGTACTTTGCATAGAACAGAATGTTTTGACGATTACTATCCATGTATCAAGAATGGTAGCATAAAATGGGAGCTACAGCATGTATACAATTCGATGAAGTTATTTGTTTTCTCTATATTTCAAAAGTTAGAAATATTATTGTATTGAAAATTGGATGTAAAATACTCTTAACTTAACAACACCTTTGGGTTTTATCTTTTTTCTATTCTGCTTCTATGTATTGATGAATTTTTAAGTTTTAATGGTTTGAAACCTTCATATGTCTTGTCTACTATTTATTATTTTCTCTTATGTTACTTAAAATTTAGATATTATGGTCTTCATAATATTTAAGTATTTTAATATTTAACATTTTATATGTGTCCTCAATAAAGTATAATCAATATATAGTATAGTGTATTAGCAAGATAGATGAGAAAAATAAATTACTCATTAATTGGTATAGTTGGGATATTGGTTTTGAGCATGAGTATATCCGGGGTTTTACAAACTGGATATTCACAAATCAACCAGACACAGCAAGAACAAATAACTACTACTAACATGTCAGACAACCAGCCTTCTAGCTTTTCAAGCTCATCTTCTAATATGTCTAGCCCATCTTTTAACGTGTCTAGCTCATCTTCTAACATGTCAGACAATCAGTCTTCTAACATGTCTAGTAGCAAATCTGGCGAAAGTGCAGACATGGCAGGCGAACTCGCTTTAATGGCCCTTGACCTAGACGAAATTGAAGGTAATGTCGATGACATTCAAAAAGCTCTTGCTAAGGCCGATACTCTCAGTGCGTTAGATTCAATAAGTAAAATTGAAAACTCATTGTCCACAATGGAAAAACAGCCAAAGATTTTACAAGATATCAAAAATATAAAGGATTCATTATCTAACAATGACATAGAAAAAGCTGTAGAAGATGTGGTTAAAATCCAAAGTCAAATCTCTCAAGTAAAAATTCAAAATCAAGAAATTACTGATAATAAAGACAATAATGACGATTCAAATGACGACGACGATAATTAGATAATTCAATCTTTTTCCTATTTTTTTTAGTAATGTTGGTACTTCACATTATTTTGTTAGAAAAAAGATACATTAAATTCAAGTAAATTTTATATTTTTAGTAACAGGTTTAATTCCCTAAAACATAGAACAGATTCCAAAAATATATACGAAATAGATTACACTCTTCTTTGATATGATAATAATCATCAAAACTTTCTATTCTATCTTTCAAAAACTGGTTTACTCTTTCCATCAAACTTTTCTCTATTGAAGAATGAAAATAGTGTTTTAATCCAATTACATTGCATGCTTGATCATACCAGTTACCACCGTCTGTATGGATGGCATGTTTTCCATATTTTGATACAAGAGATCTAATAAAATTCTCTGCTACACGCATGTTTCTCTCTTCAGAAATATATATTCCACGTGCTAAATAACAGATAGGTTCAATACAAACCCATAATCGGAAATGCTGGTTACCGATCTGAATAATTGTTTCATCTATGATAAAAGCAGCTACACTTTTTCTTTTATAGATCTGACAGGAATCAATTCTTTGAATCCAGTTCCAAACAGACACGTTACTTCTTTTCTCATCTTTAAATATAATCAATGCCCAAGCTGTATTACGTAAACATAAACCAAGAAAGTATAGACAAAGAGAATACATTACAATAAAAGAGGTTTTATTCCTTTCAAATTGAATTTTATTCATACAATATTTAGAATCTTCTTAGCTATATCTGTTTCTGCTTAAATTAACAGAGCTTTAAAATGTATTAATAATTATTTCTATAAAATGTCTAATTATAATATAAAATAAAAGTTTAGAAACTAAATACTTATAGAATGATATCCAGTAGATCCGTTTGGAAATGGTTTATTCATTTCTGATGTTTGTGTATTGCCAAATTTATCAGTTGCTCTTACAACAATTTTATAATTTTCTACACCAGGAGGGATATAACCTCCTGTCCATAATACCCAGGTATATTTGGATAGTGGATCTTTTATTTGAGCTGTTTTCCATGTGTTACCTCCATCTAAGCTCACCTCTACCTTAGAGATTCCTCTATCGCCACCAAAAGCTATTCCTGCAATAGGTATACTTTCATCTGATGAAGAAGATTGAGTTTCATTTAAACCTCTAAATCTATTTCTGATTGGAGCATTTCCCGGAATTACAATGGAAGAACCAGTATTGTCTTCAGCAGTATTGTCCCACCCATTTCTCTGCCAATATCCTTCATAAACTTTATCAACTAACTCTATTTCGGTAATCCACTTTGGATTCATCATTCCATATAGGCCAGGTACTATTGCCCTTACTGGAAAACCATGCTTATTATTCAAGGGGGCTCTATTCATTTCATAAGCCAATATTGTACTATCCAAAAGACCTCTTTCCAATGGAATTCCTACATCATAGCCATCAATACATCTAAAAACTATATATTTGACATTAGGACCGGTTTTTGCTTTTTCTAAAATATCTTTGAGACGTACTCCTTTCCAAAGGGCAGTACTAATAAGTTCTCCGCCTATTTTATTACTTATACATTCAAGAGTTACATATTCTTCAATAGAGGGCATAGATTTAATTTCATTGTAGTTTAATTCTATCGGATTATCAACAATACCCTTTAACTTTAACTTCCAAGAATTTACATCTACTTCAGGTACAATTGGATTTATATCAATCCTGTAAAAAAGGTACGTTGGAGTTATTTCAGAAGCAAGTAATGGTTCTAATTTAGGGTCTTTAAATTCCTGTTTTATTGTTCTAGAGCTTGGCAATAGGTTACGCGTATCAGTTTGTATTTCGTCATTTATTCCCTCTGTAGTAGAAAATAATCGAGTTAATCCAAAGAATAGTATTGGAAGAGAAATTGCAGTCACCCCAATTAATCGAAGGAATTCTTTTCTTGAATAAAGAATATCAGTTGGTGGTATTTTTTCCGGTAGGTTGAATTCTTTTTTTTCTTCTTTTCTTATTTTCTCTGTGAAGGATGAAAAAATTAGAGCAAAAACTATCTGAGGAAGAATAAGGGATAAAATTATACTTTGAATTGGGATTATTTGAGCTCCACTTCTTGACTGAGCTATAATTTCTATTGTTATCGAAATCAATACAAAAATTATAAATCCGGATGACAAGGACACGAAAAATTTAACTAGATATTTATTTATTTTAAACTTGGAGAACATTTTTCCCAATAATACTCCTATTAAACCGAATACTATTGTGGTTACTATGATAGATCCTATAAATGCAGAATACTTTGCCACAGGTCCTAATGTTTCTATTGCCTGAGATTCAAATTCTCCTGGTGTTAAAGAAAACAACAAGTTCGAGGCAATCTCTGGAATAAATAACGCTCCAACAAATTCCCTGAGCAAAATAGATACAGATAAAGAAGCAAGACCAGCAACAATTCCTAACGTAAAGAAATATAGGATGTTTTTGGACTCTGTATCCACGAATTTTAATATCGAATAAATGATTTAAGGTTTTCTCGATTATGAGATATACTTAAACTCTATTCATTGTGAAAAAATGCTGTAATTAATATAATAATAAATTTTAAAATTATTTTTATTACTGTTTAGTATAATTCATTTTCTCAATCATTTCAACCATTTCTACAATATCGGCTAATTCTTTTTCATGCATCTTTATTGCTTTGCTTGTAAGATTTAATTGTATTAGAGCTCCATCAATGTTGTCTTCTTTTAAATCCATTTCTGCTTCTAAGAGATGCATCTTTGCATTATCAAGTGGAACACCAAAGGTCATGTTAGTGCCAGGCATGGCCATTTTTACTTTTGAGGCTATTATCTCTAATTCATTGATATCTTGATTTGTAAAATTGTTATCTTCTATACCATAACTCTCACCGATGTAAAAAGATATTAGGGAAATACTCGTTACAAGCAAAAGATTTGTTAGCAAGACCCAAATTTTTGGTAATAAAAATAAATTTTTCATAATGCAATAATTCTGCTAATATTATTTAAAGTTAAACTAACTATTTTTTTTATATAAAAAATAAAAAATTTAGTTGAATCTTTTGTAATACCATGAATTTTGTTAATCTGTAGTTGCTGTGGTTGTACACAAAACTTTTTGTGTGTTATTCAATGATATCGGTACAATTACTTGACCAGATATACCGGGTGGAACACATGTTATTTTGACTGAATCTCCTTCAGTGATCGTAATGTTAGTCCCAACATCTGCCTGAGATGACTTTTCGCTTCCGCAGTTTATTTGAACTACTTCATTGATATCCAATTCTATATTGAAAGAGTCTCCTCCTATCTCATCAGTACCGCATATTGCAGTAACAAATTCACCCTTACCAATAAATGATTCGAGTTTTCCTCCAAAAGAAGATTGAGTAGTCACAAGAACTGTCAACATTATTGAGACAGAAATTAATCCCCAATATTTTTTCATCAATTTTTATAGAAAGTCATTTAGATATAAATTTTTATCAAATCGATAAATCAAATACGAAGTGTGACTAACAAAATTCAAACCGACTCAAATAGAACCAAAGTACTCAAAGTGATCTTCAATAGAGAACAAAGTTTTCCAGTTAATTAATACAATTAACATCAATACTTTTTTGAGATTATTAATAACAGGCATCTGTTTTTACTTAGAAATCATACCCATCTCTACTATATTGAGGATTATCGAAATTAAATAGAATCCAGTCTTTTAACGAATTTTAGATACAAGTTTTGAAGAGTTGTTAAAATTTTCTCATATATTCTAATATTTTGAGTTAGAAATAAAGCAAACGTTTGCATTAAAATAAAAATATCCATGAAAATCCGGTCGATAATGTAATTTATTCACAAATCCTCTTTATGCTTCTATTTTTAAAATTACATATCTTCAAAATTATCCTATATGTTTTTCATATTGTTAATAAGCAATCCATAGCATTTTCTCCAATTCAAATGTATTAATATTATGATTTTCATAAATACTTTAGGAATACAGATTGACCTTAACATCCCATTTCGCCATTCTAAGTTAATCCATATAATGATGATAATTAGTATTTTCTTTATCTGATGGAAAATTCTTTTATTAACCTGATTTTAGTATTATAAAACATGCTACGTTATAGGAATGGTATTGATTACTGGTCATTGTTATTGGGGTGTTCCCTTATATTGATCACTATTTTTAGTTTTAGTTTTGTAGGAATTAATGTCTGGGGCTCTATGATTAACGGAACAAATGGAGATGATTACTTAGTTGGTTCTGATTTAGCAGATACTTTACGTGGATTTCGAGGAAATGACAATTTGGAAGGTGGTTTAGGCAATGATGTAATTTATGGAGGACCTGGTAACGATGGAATTTTTGGCGGTGATGGTAATGATCAGCTGTATGGGGAGATAGGAACGGATGGACTATTTGGCGGTAATGGCGATGATGAGCTTTACGGAGGTGATGGTGATGATGAGCTTTATGGAGGTGAAGGTAAAGATGCACTTCATGGAGGTGAAGGAGCCGATATTCTTTATGGAGGAGGAGATATTGATACACTGCATGGCGATTCTGGTGATGACGTCCTCCATGGCGACTCTGGTGATGACGTCCTCCATGGCGACTCTGGTGATGACGAGATGTTTGGCTTCTCTGGCAATGATGAATTTTACGGCGGTGAGGGTAAAGATGAGATTTATGGCGGTGATGGTGATGATGTAATTAATGGAGATAATGGTGATGACAATCTTTACGGAGATGAAGGGAACGATATACTGACAGGAGGTCCTGGTATGGATCATTTTACATGTGGGAGAGGAGATGATAAAATAGTAGATTTTAGTGATATGGATACTAAGGAGTCAGATTGTGAAAATTTTTAGAATGACAATATTAAATTTCTGGCAGTAATTCATCTCGGAAAAATATCATGAAGACAAGGAGAGCTTTACAAATCACATCAATATATCTATATCCACTTAATTTTTTTAACCTTTAACAAATTTTAGTTTTTGATTAACTCATTTTTTGAAGAGAACTCATTTATGCACATGTCATATCAGAGATTATTTACCGAATAATTTTTTGAAATAGATTTGTATGAGTAAAAAACTCTATTAATAAGCACTATTTTATCAGGTATTAATGCCTTTTTTTAAGTAAGGAGTAAGATAGATTTATGTTGACAAGATCTATATTGATTGTCGTTTATTTAATAATTAACAATAGCATGTTTATATACTAGCTTCGACATGGGTCCTAATAGAATAGATTTTAAGAATTTAAATATTTCGCTAAAAATATTATATTTAATTAATTCGTTCATTCGTTTATAAATTTTAAGAGATATTTTAAAATATATCTTATTTGAATATTGATTTACAATACTTGTACCAAAATGATTTCTTTTTGATAAAAAGGAAGAGAGGAATCCATATCGAATGTCAGTAGATAGGCAACAGGATCCGATAAATCAAAACAAACCGGAGATACGCAATAACGTATTAGAGGAAGGAGTAGAATGCTATAGTCATTGGCTTTCAGTGGAAGAAGGTAATCATGAGACAGATATACCTGTGCAACTTGAATTAAAGCAATTAGAATATAATAAAGACAATGACAGATTAATTATTCACGACAATTTACAAAATACAGACATTGAAGTGATTATCAGTAATGGTTTTCCGGTTTGTACTTTATGCAAGACAGATGATTGTGCTCATACAGGTTTTGCCATATGTGTTATTCAAAACAGACATAGAGAAAGACAGAATTAACTATCTACTTCTATTCTTTTTTTATTTATTTATCCCTATGGTCAGTATCTAAATCGTCATTGTTATGTAACCCATTATTTTTTATAAATTTCAGGAGGTCTGTATGATCTTCTATATTATAATAATTTCTCATTTTAGATAATGTATCATCATCATAAAAACCTGTTTTATTATTTTTTTTTAACTCATCTCTCATACTATTATTTTACAAACATAATACTTAAATTTTTTTTATATATTAATGGAAAGGCCCTGTTATTATAATTATTAGACTCATTTGATTATAGTTATAAAGACAAATTAGATTGGACTGTTAAAAACAAAATCTAGATTTTGTACTTGTATAATAACCTGACTAACTAAAGTTGGTAAATAGATTTTTAGCTAACAGTTTCATACACATCACTATAATTGCATAGTATTAGTAAACTAGAGAATTTATACAAACAAGGAATCTAAGGAAGACATCAAAGAAACAATACAATCTATAAGACGTATAACACATGATAAACAACAGATAGAAGATGTAGGAAAAGAATTACCTAGATCTAGAGCATGGGCTTACAAATGGCACAAAAGATACAATGAAAATGGATTAGATGAGTTGCGAGACCAACCGACAAAGAACAGGAAGACCTCCAGATGTACCAAACGATGTAATGCTAAAAACAAGACTGAAATTAGCAGAAAGCAAAACAGGATGGGATTTCAGCCAGGTTATGGATGTTATCTACACAAAGACAGGAAGAAGATATCATGAATTAGGTTCTGTTAACTTAAGCAGAAACAGCTATAGCTAAGAACTTTATATTTATCGTATGAATCAAATCAAATTTGAAAGAAATAGAACAGCTTCTTTTATTGTAATGTATTCTCTTTATCTGTACTTTCTTGGTTTGAGCCTACGCAGTACATCTAAAGCATTAGTAGTATTTAGAGATGATAAAAGGAGTCATGTTTCTGTTTGGAATTGGATACAAAGGTTTGGTTCCTGTCAGATCTACAAAAGAAAAAGAGTAACTGCTTTTATTATAGATGAAACAATTATTCAGATTGGTAACCAACATTATTGGTTATGGATATGTATAGAACCAATTAACTCTTCGGTGCTTGGAATCTATATTTCTGAAGAGAGAAACATGCTTGTTGCAGAAAAATTCATTAGATCATTAGTTACAAAATATGGAAAACATACTGTCTATACAGATGGCGGTATAGTACGAGGAAGCGTGTCATGTAATTGAATTAAAACACTATCTACATTCTTCAATAGAAAAAGTTTGATGGAAAGAGCAAACCAGTATTTTAAAGATAGAATTGAATCATTTGATGATTACTATCCTTGTAAGCAAATTGAATGTAATCTATTTCATGTTCATAACTGGATACAATTCTTTACTTCTATGTATAACGATGTAATAACAAATAATAACAATAATTTTTGGTTAAAGGAGGTGAATATTATCTTATCTTAACAGAGCCATGAATTAGATATATATATATACAGATTATTACAGAATTGGGGATTCAAATCCAAGGTACCAATTCAAAAAAGAGCAAACCATATTCTCAAAAACAGAAGGAAGTATTGGAATCTGATAATACAAGATAAATAAATATTTGTAAGATTATATCTTAATGTGAAAGAAGTCGATTTCTGCAGAAAAAAGACCAATAGTTACAGTTACTACTAGACGTTGTAAAAAGACTATTGTCTTTGGATGTTTATCTCTTGAATGCAGACAGTTATTCAAACAATACTATGAATTTAATAGCAAGATGTTTGTAGGTTATCTAAAACAACTCTATAAAATACTTTTTTGAACATTATGATATTTGTTGATAGAGCAACTCCCCATTCAAAGAGAACAAAACAATATCTTGCACAACACAAGGATACTATTAGATTAGAATATTTTCCTGTTGGTTGTCCTGAGTTTAATCCAGTAGAGGAATGTTGGAGACAAGGTAAGTATCATATACTTTCTACTTATCATAGTACATGTGATGCTCTAAAATACAATATTTGTTGTTCATACAGGAATACAAGATTTATTCTGGCTATAGTAAGGTATTTTATGAGAACAATTGATTAGCGAAATTATGTTAGCTAGTATACATAGATGTTTGTTGTTTTATAATTATACTATATTGAGAATTATATACTTAGGATAAAAGAAGAAATCACATCATAGATAGAAAAGGTATAATAATAATTTGGGTATTGTATAAATAGGAATAAAATTGTGATTTTAAATTTGAATTTAATAAAAATCAATAAAATGAAGATTACGGGGAATTTATATTTATAATGTCTTCATCAATCATTAAAAAAACAACCACAGCCACTGGTTTTATAAAAGCAATAGAATCTGGCTCAAAACATCTCCTACTTAAGCGATTTACCTTACGATTTCCCGAACAAAAATTAAAGTTCGTAGGAGATGGATATCAATTCGATCCTAAAAGGGGGGTGGGGATAGCAGGTGCTCGTGGTAGACATATCCTTTTTCATGAAAAATGTACTGGATGTCAATTATGTGCAATTACCTGTGAAGGGATTGCAGAGGCTATAGCAATGGTTAAAGTCAATGAAAAATGGAAGCAAAACAAAAAAAGTATTATGCCACAAATTGATTATGGGAAATGTGTTTTTTGTGGATTATGTGTAGATGCTTGCCCTTTCTATGCCTTATTTATGACTAACGATTTTGAATTATCATCATTTACTAAAGAACATCTTATCTATACACCAGCCCAATTGGCAGTAAAACCAAAATATGATGGATCGGTAGACATAAAAATTGATAAACGAGGAGCTTGGCATGGTTAAATGAGCTATAAATATTATCATTGCTTATTTTTGACTAATATTCAGTGCTAATAAAGCAAGCAAAATGTTAAGAGAAATAGTTAGGATTAAATTAAAACGCTATTTATGGTTTTATTTTTGTTATTCCACTTAAGTATATAAGCGAGAAATTGATAGAATCTTATGGATCAAGTGTTGGACAGGCAATCTATTCATTGATAAGTACATCTATAGAACCTTTGATTGAGCATATCAAATCTGCATTCAGGATAGATCCAGTACATGTTAGAGGATACGGTAAAGTTTGTGCTATAGTACTGCTATCGGTCCTGCTATACCAGTTACTTATACTATAACTGTAAAACTAACTACAGAGATAATCCAATGGCAATCAAATACATGTTAGCAACATAAAAATTGATAATACAATACTGCTTACATTCCAATATTTGCTAACTGAATTATGACCCAGTCTCAATTAATTAATTAATTAATTAACCGTTTACGATTAATACACACGGTTTAATTGATTATATTTTGCTTTGATTTAGTTTTTTTCTATTAATTTTTCCAAAATTTTCTATTATCGCACTTATATATTCTGTAGTTTTCAAAAGCAGATCTAATCTTGCATATTCATTTGGGGCATGTGCTTTTCCATATTTGTACGAACTTCCAATACATACACATGGAGCATCTAAAATATTCATAAAATAATACATAGGTCCAGTAGCCGCAGAAGAAATACATTTAATTGCAGTATCAAAAATATTTTTTGCTGTTTCCTCTACTACTGAAATAAATTGGTTGTTTATAGATGAATTTCTTGCAGGAGGTGTTTTGTGCACTAGCTTTATTTCTAACATATCTTGAGTAAATCCACATTGTTCCAAGTGATCACAAAGTCGTTTAAATTGTAAATCAGGATCCATATCAGGAACAAGACGAAAATCTATTTTTGCAACAGCTTTATTAGGTAAAACAGTTTTTGAACCTTTACCAGAAAAACCCGAATATAATCCACTTATATTACATGTAGGCATCCCTTCGTAATACTTTTTTGCTTCAAAACCATTTAGATTATTTAAAAATTTATCAATTCCATACTCTTTTTTAAAGAATTCTTCATCAAATGGTTGTTCTTGTAAAATAGTTATTTCGTAATTAGAAAACGGTCTCATTTCCCTGTACCAGTCTGGGATTAATATTCTTCCACTATCTGACCTTATATTTTTTAAAACGTTAACCATTATCCAAGCCGGGTTTTCTATCAAAGAAGCAAGACTCGAATGTACATCACGGCTTGGCCCTCCTTTTGTAACTATTTCTACATACAATATCCCTTTTACGCCCAAAATAATAAGAGGTCTATCTTTTTCATCAAAATAACCAAATTCCCATATTACTCCATCACAATGTAGTAATTCTTTATATTGATTTAAAAAAGCCTTTATATGTGGACTACCTATTTCTTCTTCCCCTTCTATCAAAAATTTAACATTACAAGGAATGTCTCCATATTTTTTCAGCAAATACTCTACAGCTTTAATTCTTGTCATAATTTCACCTTTGTCATCAGAAGATCCACGACCATAAATAAAATTGCCATGTATCTTTCCGCTAAAAGGATCCTTATTTTCCCAAAGATCTACCGGGTCCTCAGGCTGGACATCATAATGGTTGTAAAAAAGAATTGTCTTTCCATCTGGATTTTTCTTAGAACGAATTTCACCATATACTATAGGCGGGATAGCATCATTTTTTAAATCAGGAGAATAACCCAATTTTGATTCAGATTTTATATTAATAAATTCATTTGAATTCTGGTCAGGATATATAAGTTTAGTTGCTATCCCTGCCTTTGTCATTATGTTTTGTAATTTAATTGCACATTCTGTCATACCAATATTTTTTGCAGAAACACTTGGTTGACGAATCAAAGTTTGTAAATCAGTGATCAAATCCACCTGATTGATTTTAAAGTCATTATGCGATTTTCTATTCAACTAACCACATCTCAAAATATAGTTTTTTATATATATTTTAATATTATTGTTTATCTCTTAAATTTTTTAGATTTTGCTTTTTTCTTGACTTTAATAAATCGGATTATTATTTTTAGTTCTTTCCCAGATCTCTGTGATTATTTTATAGATTGTTTTTTCTATTGAACCATCAAATGTTTCGTACCATTTATTAGCTACAAATTCACTTGGAGAAACTTTGTTTTTTAACCGCCTATCTAAAATATCGAGAAAATCCGGTTTTAAGTTCAATTCATTCAATCCCTTTTTTGCATAATCAAGTTGTAACTCTATCGTATCTGTTATATTATAATGAGATTTTGCTTCATATCCTGAAATAACAGCCATGGTTCGTTCTTCTCTTAAGGCTTGAAGTGGGCGAAGAAGTTGGTTACCTTGTTCCTCTGCCATTATGGCGTAATATATATAACCTACAAAAAATTCTATCATTGCCATAAGGGCTTTTGGAGATGCTTGAACCGAGGCAATTCTTGTTTCAACTCTATAAAATTTGGAATTTAATCTAATTCTAACATCATCATGTCTATCCTTTTCAAGGTCAAAGTAGTCTTTCGCCAATATTCCTTTTTTTGAGATTATGTAATTGATATAATCTTCTAAACTGTCTAGGTATCTTGGTATCGATGGAAATCCAGAATTTTGCTGTTCGGAATGATCATATAGATATATCCTAGGTTCATGATAAGAATAGATTTTTCCAGCAAAAAGTTTACTGCTTGCTCCGAGAACTATGACAGATGGAATTAAATTTAATATGTGGTTAAACATCTTACTAACATGATTAGGATTTCTTCCTTGTAAGTGAAAATGGAATCCTTGAATTGCAGCAGGTATGTGTGGAGGACGAAAATAGTTACCTTCTAGTTCTATATCTTGGAATTTATTTTGCCAATCAAAAAGTTCGCGATATCTAGCAAAATCATTAACTATTTTATCATCAAGCACTGAAGGAGAGGGATTAGCCCCAAGAAAAACTGGAATAACTTCTTTATTTGGATAGACTCTCTTTACAGATTTAGTCAAATTGTCTAAGATAAATTCCTCATAAAGTGATTCTAAATTTGATAAATCCGAAAAGGAAAGAGGAGGTGTTTTAAATTCAAATTGACATGTTCCATATTCGTAATCAATCATACATCCGGTTTTTTTAAAAAAAGGAAACTCGGACAATTCGTTAATCAAACTCTTGGCATGAACTGGTTGAGCATTGGAATCAAGTAAACACGCTTCTATTTCTGTTCCCACTTGAAACAACGGATCAAAACGAGTTTTGTCGTCTCTTATACGCTCTTTTAATACTGTAATTTGTTTTAAGAAATTATCATCATGTTTATTGTTAATAATATTGGTAGACAATACAATCGTTATAAATTTTCAATTTAATAAAATTTCTTGTCTATGCCGATCTAGATATTTTATCTTCTTTATTTGTATGTGTGGTTTTTATAGTATTATGTTAAAGGAATGACAATACAATTATCTCCGATAGATTGTAAATACTAGAAAATTCAAATTCAATTTCTCAAATCTAATGATTTGATCGTTCATATCCAATGCTGTTGCCAGGTGATTAGTCTGGTAAAATAAGTCAATAATATCAAAGCCATAAAGCATCTAACAAGTGTAGATATATATAAAATCTAAAACAAATCAATTTTCCTATTACCTAATTAGTTCTATCTTTAGTTGTATGATCTCTTTTACAAGTTTTTTTTAAAAATTCTTTATTTTTTAACTACAACATAGATGATCAAGAAAAGAAATCGAGTTGTCAATTAATCAACTCTAGTTTATTCCTATAACTTTTAAATGAAATGTGATATTTTTCCATTTTATTCTCAAAATATTTTTTTAAAAAATTTGAAAATTTCATTTTCATTCACCAGTTCAAAGTCTCAAGGTGGCAAAACTTTCGAAAATGCTACACTCACTTTTCTTTTCAATTCCAAGTAGTAAACAACTAGGATAATGCTTTTTGAAATTGATATAATTTATAAAACTGTCCTAAATTGAAAGGATAACCGATATCTTATGATTGTTTATATTCTATTTCCTTTTTTTCTTTTATAAATTGATTTTCCTCGCTTGTTCTTATTTCTTCATTTTCTTCTTTTGACAAATTTTCAAGTGAATCTTTGTAGATTGCTATAGCGGTATATTCCAGATTTCCATTAGCATCAAGTGGTGGTTCACATTGATATTTCATATCTATAAATTCAAATGTTTCATTATTTTTCTGTTGATTATCCTTTAGCCAATCATTTACCTGATCAATCAACTGACCAAATGCAGAAGCTTGAAATTGTTTAATTCTTACACTCTTTTCGAGATTTTCAGACATTATATCTTTGAGTATTTAACAAAAAATAGATTTATTCTTTTTTATTATTTTAAGGATAATTAGGTTGTAATTAGCGCCAAAGAATACATTTAATTTTAAATAATCAGCTCGAAAAAAATATGATACTAATATTTCATATAGTTGTTAATGATTATATTTTAGACACAACTTTTTATATTGTTAACAGTTATCAAACTAGATTTTTTTCAATTTAATTTAGTTTAGCCAATTCAAAAACATCTATCGATTGAATATTTAAAGTTATTAATCAAATATTTGTTATATATATTTAGTTTTAGATTATTAAAAGAAATAAGATGATCGCAAAATATTTTCAATACAATATCCTCCTAACTCCAGAACTAAAAGCCACATCTTTGTCACTATTGGAGTAATTACAAGAAAAACTACGTTTATTTGATACTAGAAGATTTAGATATTTTATCTAAAATGTATTGACTTAATTCTAATCCTTGGTCATAAGATATAGTTTTTCCGGTAAAAAGATACGAGGAAACGAGAAATTTCTCTAGTATGGTACACCAAACTGCACCTACAATAAAATCTCTTTTGCTGGTAAGGCTTAGATTTTTTTTCATATCTTCCTCTTGAACATTACACATTTTTTCTATAATTGGAACGCAGGAAATAACATTTTGTATAATTTTATCCAGTAATTTTTTATTTAACTCATCTTCTAACATTTCCTAAATTATATCCCTGCTTTAATTATAAGATTATCTAGTAGAATATACTTTATTTAAAACTAGAAAAAGAAAAATTAAATCATCATAAAATTTGATTTATTATTTAGATATTTATATCATCTCTTTTTATGGGAGGTAATAGGAGCTGTACCTTGATCATAGGTTATCTCAAGTTTATCACCTATTTCATATTCACAATTGTCAATACTTCTTGGATGATCTTTACTATCTACTACACATTTTCCATCACTTTTACTAATTACTGTTACTTCTTCACTCACAGGTTCTCTAATTAAATTTTGAATAGGAGTGATAAATAGTGCAAATAGGAGAAAAATTCCCACTATGGCAATAATAAATATTATTTTAATGTGTTTCATTGATAAACCTTCATCATTGGAAGATGGACTTATCTCGTCATAATTCATACTCATTATATAATCAAGACAACCTATAAATTATTTTTTTGGACAATGATAGTGCCTAACTAATAATGATGACTATTAGTTATTTATTTATGATATACAATGAAGAATTAAAAATATAGTTTTAACAAATCTTTAATTGTTTTACTAAATTTTATTTGCAAAATTCTCAAAACTCGTTCAAAATACATTTTTTATGTATTTTGCAAATTGTCTGGTACGAAAAAATTCAAAAACTCAAGTGAATAAGGCAACAAAACAAAAGAATCCAATCTATTCATCCAATAACCATAAAACAAAAAATCATCCCAAGAAAATCTCTCATCTCCAGGAATAATTAAGAAATTAGTAATTGTCAATGATGATCAGAATAGATCAATAAATTTAGGTACACTTATTTAAATAGATTAAAACCATATTAACCCATTATGCCAACGACTTCACGAACTCATAAAATAAAAACAAAAAAACATTCTTCTGGTAAGAAACGTACAACCAATCTAACCCAAAAAAAAGATATTGTACAATCTTTAAATCAAGATAGGCAAATTTCTACTAAATATAAATATCATTCAAAAGATACTAGCATACATGACGATCCTATTTCCATTGGTTCTACTTCTCCTAATTCTTCACCAAACCAACGAATACCTCCAAGATATTTTGATGGTACAGAACACTATAGCAAACAATCAATAAAGAACCTTCAAACTATATATCTAAATTTTCTAGAATATCAAAAAAATTTAATAAATATTTATAGAGAGTCATATTTTAAAATGCTTGACGAATACTCATCTTTTTGGAAGGACACTTTTGTTTTTGAAAAATATTTAAATGTCTATAAAAATATGAATAAACAAATTTCTGAGAATGTTAACAACACCTCTCACCTAATAAATGATATAATTGTTTCGAATATACATTCGTCAGGTAAATCATTAAATGGACTTTTAAAGTATTACTACAATCTGAAATAAAATCTTTTTCAAAAACTTCATGACATCTTTTTGAACTAAAATTTGTTACTTGTTAACCGCATATATAATTTCGAAATAATTTTATTGAAAAAGTTATTTGTTTTTATTTGGATAACATTAACAAAATAAAAAAGGATGTATTGTTTCCTTATATTTCAAAGGAAATTTATTCTAACTTTTGACTTAATTTTTGTGTTTGTAGTTTCTGGAGTTCCTGTAACTGTGCTAATTGTGGGTTAGATTCTTCTGTATTTTGTTGTATAATATTTTGTTGTGTACTAATTTGTTGTGTACTATTTTGTTGAGCTACTGATTGGTTTAAGTCATCTGAAGCATCGTCAACAACCTCTTCTATTAGATTATTTGATATAAGACAGTCGATGATTTGATTTATTCGTCTTTCCTTTGCTTGATCATTTCCTCCTCCTGGAAGTACCTCATTTAGTAGATTTCTTACTTCATCTGATGTTACTGGTTCACTTGAACCTGCATATTGATTAATTATTCTACATAAGTCTGCTAAACTTCTTACATCTTCGTCATGTACTTGTAAACACCCAGCACTAGACCCACAGAAATTTTCCAAATTCATATTTGCAACATTTTGTTGTCCATTGTTTAAGACTTCATTAATACAATTAATACATGGATCGTTTACGTTATCTTCATCCTGATTTACTTCTACTATATTATTCTTATTTATACAAATATTGACTATATTTTTGTCGATGCTGTTTGATCCTTTTTGACCATCACCTAGCCATTGACCATCTTCTGTCCATGCTCCATCAGCTTCGTCAGCTGTTCCGTCCATTATACCTCCTGGGGAAGAACTAGCTTTATCGACTCCATTAACAATAATATTGTTACATTTTACTTTTTGTATATTTACCTCTGAAGCTTTTTTCTTATCATAGTCTTTTCCATACGAGTCTTCATATCCTTTGTATTGTTGTTGTCCATAGTATGATTGCTTTTTCTTATCATAGTCTTTTCCATACGAGTCTTCATATCCTTTGTATTGTTGTTGTCCATCGTATGATTGCTTTTTCTTATCATAGTCTTTTCCATACGAGTCTTCATATCCTTTGTATTGTTGTTGTCCATAGTATGGTTGTGCAAATGATGCCGGAACAGTCATAGAAATGGTTCCTGCAACAAGGATTGCAGCCACCATTAGCATTGTACCTGTTCGGATTTTTGAATTGTGCATGAGTATATTTAATTCAACAATATATTTGTGAGGTAGGAGAGATCATTATCTACATTTTCTATATAATATATTTGTATTAGATAATTAAAAATCAATGTTAATTTGAAAATTAGATAATTTTATTATAAAACTAAAGTATCCTAATTTATATAACTAATTATTCCTAGTATATTGATTATCATAATAATAATCTAATTAAGTATTAAAAAATGTTATTGAATATACTTAAGATAATATTATCTCCAAGACAATACTTAATATTACTAATATAAAATATACTACTAGCAGGACAAAAAACCTAACATCTTCTGATATTACTATTTTTTCTTTAACAAATTCTTTATTTATTGTATCCAGTTTAAATTTTTTAACTAATTTTTTGGAATTTTTCTTTTGTTGATATTATTTATCTTGCTAATAAAGTTATTATAATGTTTATTAGTTTAAAGAACTATAAAAGATTTAGATCTAGTTCTCTATCTTTACTGAGGAATAAGAGTCTTCAGTTTCTATCTATCTATTTAAATGATAAAAATATATGTAGAAGAAAATAGTTGGTTTATAATACTATAAAATAACGTCAGTAGTATATTTATACTAATTAACATATCTAATATTTGATCATAATTTATTCACCTTAAATTATACAAGATCTTTATCATAGTGGATAACATCTCAACCATTTTAGAATATATTTGATTTAATATTTCAATTAAAAATCAAGTCTGTTATAACATTTGGTATAATTTTAACTTTCAGCATATTGTTTACTGCATCCTCAGGAGTGTTGAAAGGTCAGGTTTTGGCAAGCATAGAAGAAGAAAGAGACAATAGTTATTATCAAGAGGACTATTCCCAATATGATAAAGAATCACCATTGTCTGCTGGGTCTATAGGAGTACTTAGTGGCAATATTTTGAAAGGCATGGATAGAGAACAACTTAAAGAGATCGAAGATAAATTATTTGAAGGGATAGATAAAGAACGTTTTGTAAATAATGCTCTGAACCTGTTGGATGAATATGATGTTGATTTAGGTCATTTAAATGAATATTTGTGAGAAGATTCTTGGGGTTATGGAGCAGGTTTTGTATTAATTATAGTACTTTTCATACTGTTGGTTATCATAGGTGCAGGATTTGGTTTGGGTTAAAAGTAACTAAAAATTAAATCATAATGATTTAATACTAAAACTATCATTTTATTTGTGTAAAAATAATACTAAGAATTAGTTATCCTATCAGGATAATTTACTAATTTTATCGAACAATCAATATTAAATATCTAATATTCTGAAATTCCTAACAAAATTATACTACTACATTATAGTCAAACATTATCTAATGCTTGTTAGCATTTGAGATATACTAAATTTGAATTTAATGGTACAATGAATAGTAATAAAACCAATATTGGTTCTATGTTCTTGTTAGCAGCAATCCTTGTTGCAGGAACCATTTCTATGACTGTTCCAGCATCATTTGCACAACCATACTATGGACAACAACAATACAAAGGATATGAAGACTCGTATGGAAAAGACTATGATAAGAAAAAAGCTTCAGAGGTAAATATACAAAAAGTAAAATGTAACAATATTATTGTTAATGGAGTCGATAAAGCTAGTTCTTCCCCAGGAGGTATAATGGACGGAACAGCTGACGAAGCTGATGGAGCATGGACAGAAGATGGTCAATGGCTAGGTGATGGTCAAAAAGGATCAAACAGCATCGACAAAAATATAGTCAATATTTGTATAAATAAGAATACAATAATAGAACAACCACTAGTTGTAAATCAAGATTGTGAAGATTGTTTTTCAAGTTTAGATGAACAAGTTATCAATAGATTCTTGATGACTGTTGACTCTATTCTTGACAGCTTAGAAGTAGATGCACAAATCAATACACTTGAAGATCTTTGTAACTTTCTAGAGACATCAACACAAATATCATCTGGTGAGAAATGGCAACTATTAAACACAGCATTAGGTAGTGAATCATTACCTCGTCCAACGATAGACAATATACTACAATGCTTGGAAGATTTGGGAATAATTGTCGAGCCATCATAATATATAGATAGAAATCTTATCTTATATTTTTTTTAAGTATCTTGATAAATAATTAATCTATTAGAATTATGATATATAATAGAAATATGATCCCTTACATACATAAAAATTAAATTGATTACGCGAGTGTTATTCCTTTTGTTAAAAGAAGGTACACATAACTTATATTCATATTTTATAAAACAACATATCTAATTATCTAATATTTTCAAATTCCTAAAAAACATTATATTATTACATTATATTCAAACAATATCTAAGGTTTGTTAGTACCACAGATATACTAAATTTGAAGTTAATAAAATAATGAACACTAAAACAAAAATTTGTTCAATGTTCTTATTAGCAACAATAATGGCAGTGGGTACAATATTAATAACTACTATTCCAAAGTCCTTCGCAGAACCAGGTGTGAATATCCAGGAAATCAAATGTGTCAATTTCAATGCCAATATAAATGGAATAGACATTAACAAAATACCTAGAGAGATGACCGGTGATGCAGCAACAGCACAAGGATTACAAGGAGACGAACATGGTATAAGAGATGGTACTGGTAATGGAATGTTTGGTAACGATGGTCTTAACATAGACAAAAATCTATTAAATATATGCCTCAATCTCAATTTTAATGATCAAGAAAAAGTGCCAATACTTGGAGATTTGACAAGAACGGTTGAATAACCATAGAAATCTTGGACTGGACCCATGTTTTTGGGAACACTTTTCCCATTTTCATATAGATACTAATATTTTCTTTCATTACCAATATTTATCACCTTCTCCTTTTCTTTCTCATGTTGCCCTTTCAATTTTGAAATAAACTCATATGGTGTTAGATATCCCAATGAAGAATGTATTCTGTTCTGGTTGTAATCAGTGAACGCATCCTTGATTGCTGATTCTGCTTCCTGATAGTTTTGGAAATCATTTGACCAGATGTATTCTTTCTTTAGTGTCTTGTGAAACGATTCAATGTGTCCATTTTGTTCTGGTGTGTTGTAGTAGATATGTTCCAGTTTCAATCCAAGTACAGATATAGATTTTCTAAATGCTTTGCTTGTATATTGTGAACCGTTGTCTGTTCTGATAACCAGGTTTTCAGGTACTATACCTTTATGTGTTACAAGAGCATTTTCTATCGCAATTATTGCATTTTCCTTGACTGCAGACAGATCAAAACAGTAGCCAACCCATTCTCTTGTAAATATATCAAACACATTGAAAAGGTAGCCCCATCCATCAATACCACAATGCACATAGGTAAGATCTGCTTCCCATACTTGATTTGGTCTATTTGCTTTTACATTGGGTACTTTTGAACGAAGGATTTCCTTCTTCCTTTTAGATGGCGTAATGTAACCCATCTTTCTGAAGATTCTTTGTACCCTCTTCCTGTTAACAGGTATTCCAAGGATTCTTGTCAGCATAGCAGCCATTCTTCTGGTACCATAAGTTGGTCTTTGTAGGGAAATTTTTTGTATCTCTTGTTCTATCCTTGTTGTTGATGGTATTACTACTGCAGTTACTGCAGTTACTGCAGCAGTAGCAATAGCATATCTGTTACCTTTATTTCCGTAGTACATATTTTTACTACAGCCAGAATATCTCAGTGCCTTTCTAATGCTAATTCTTCTTGTTGTGGTGTTATTGTTGTTTATTATTGTCCTTACCACTGCTAACCTTTCCTCCTTCCTGTTTCTAACGTTTTTTTAAAAGCATCTATTGCTATTGTCTGTTCACCAATGATCCTCTTTAGACGCTCATTTTCTGTTTCCAGATCCTTGGTTATTGTATCTTTACTGGTACCTGACAATGCACTCTACCTCCTTCTATGAATTTCTGTTTCCAGTTATAGAACACATTTGGATTTAGATGTACTTTCTACATAGTTCTGCTACTGTGATACGTAATAGTGATTCCATTACAATCCTTGTCTTGTCTTCTGGTGTCCATCTTCTACTATTAGTATTGCTGTTGTGGTTATTGTTTTTACTAACACCTTGCATCTGTCTGACCTCCTCTATTAACACTGTTAGGAGTAAAAAAGTCTCCATTACAAGGTGTTCTCATTTTTAATGGGTCCAGACCAATCTTTTCTATTTTATATTTTATTTTATATTATCTAAGGTTTTCTGTTATTCTAATAAATTGGAATTCCAATCTGTTAGTTTCAAGTCCATGTAGTAACAACAAATATTGTATTTTAAAGAATCAAATGTTCTATGATAAATAGAAAGTATATGATACTTACCGCGTCTCCAACATTCTTCTACTGCATTATACTCGGGACAACCAACAGAAAGATATTCTAATCTGATAGAATCCTTATGTTGTGCAAGAAATTATTTTGTTATCTTTGAACAATGGGTAGCTGCTCTATCATTAAATATGATACATTTACCAAAATTATTCTGTACATGTTACAGATAATCAATAAGTGTACTACTGTTAAATTAATCATATTGTAAGAATATTGTTTACATTCTATAGATAAACAACCAAAGACAATAGTCTTTTTACGACAACCGACTGTAACTGTAACTATTGGTCTTTTATCTGGAGAAATCCACTTCTTTCTCTTGAAGATATATTTATATCAGTATATCTTTAGGTACATCTGGTAGTCTACCACTTCTTTCCTTATCTTTCAGTCGATCCAGTCCTTGTTTGTGAGAACTATGTTACCACTTGTAAGCCCAACATCTGGATCTGTTTAATTCTTTTTCTGGTACCGATGATTGTTATTATTTGTCTATCTTGACAGTTCTTACAAGTAGTATTCTTTCCTTTACATTAATGACTTTTTCTTCTTTGTATGTATTATTTAGAACAGTAATAATATTGATTACCACATTTAGTAAAACTGACTATATATTAGGAAGCTAAATTAGTTATGGTAATAATAACCAGATAATAGTATTAATTTATGTCAATAAGGACAATACGGAAAATCAAAATTAATTAAGTATATTCTAAAATAACCAATGAAGTTACTTGATTGGAACAGTTATTCTTTCAAGTACTACAAATATTGATATATATTGTTAGTTTTCATGACTAGAAAATTGTAATGATCTTGTTATTACCAAATAGACTCAATGGTAGATTTGAAAAATTTCCTAAAAAATAATTACAAAAGGAGAAATAGAAAGAATCAGGCCAATTGAAGCAAATTATGTATTATTTTTTTATTTCAACAAAAAGCAATTAGTTGTCTTTCCCCTCTATCTAAAAATATAGGTTCTGTTTGTACAGTTGAGTGAGATAACAAAGATAGCATTTTATCACTAACAAGTTAAAATATAAGATCTATTTTTATGGATATAAAGATATAACTGAAATCAATATTCTATTTTAAACCTTGCATCAAAAATGATGGTTGGTCAATATTTTGCTCTTGATTTATTTCCAAAAATTCAATAGATCCTATAACATTTTTTATTTCTGGAAGATGTTGCTTAAAAAATGTTTTAGAAGGAGATTCAAATCTAATATCATAAAATTTATCAAAATACTGTAGTGATCCATCATAATTATAGTTAAATCCTTCATTATTTGATAGAGAAAGATATTCCATCATACCAGCAGATTGATTTCCTGGAATAATTAATTCCTCGTCATCTATGAATAAGAAACCAGGGACATCTACTAAATTTTCATACTTCCAGGTCATGAAGTCAATTAAATTCGAACATTTACATTCACCTTTAATGCTATCATGATCATATGATCTTATTGAAAAGAATGAATCTATATTTTTATTATTATCATTTAGTTTGAATACAACAATACATCCAAATATGTTACAATTATTGTCTTCAAATGATGAGGGACTCACTTTTTGCCACGAATCAGGATGTTGAAAATTGATACCAAGAAAAGGATTCTCATAATATATAATTGTTGCATTTGATTGACCACCAAATACAGGAAGCATAGGTATCGATAAAGAAGAGATAACAACAATTCCAGTGGTAATTAAAACCAATCCAAATAATTTCATAATAAAGGTATATAGATCATCCTTTTATAGTTTCCTGTTATTAAGTCTTTAAGAATAATGTTTCTAGCTAAATTAAAATCTTTGATAAATGATATAAATGTGTCTAATAGTAGTTTTTAAAAATAAAACAATTGAAATTATAAAGGTGTTGTTAAGGTATGGGATTAACTATACTGACTAACATAATTTCGCTAATCCATTTTTCTCATCAATAACTTTACAACATCCAGATTGAATCGTGTATTCCTGTAGTAAAAACAAATATTGTATTTTAAAGAATCAAATGTTCTATGATAAATAGAAAGTATATGATACTTACCGCGTCTCCAACATTCTTCTACTGCATTATACTCGGGACAACCAACAGAAAGATATTCTAATCTGATAGAATCCTTATGTTGTGCAAGAAATTGTTTTGTTATCTTTGAACAATGTGGTAGTTGCTCTATCATTAAATATGATACATTTACCAAATTTATTCTGTACATATTACAGATAATCAACAAATATACAGCTGTTAAATTTATCATATTGTAAAAATAGTTGTTCACCTTCTATAGATAAACAACCAAATACAATAGTCTTTTTACGACAACCGACTGTAACTGTAACTATTGGTCTTTTATCTGCAGAAATCCACTTCTTTCTCTTGAAGATA